>NZ_RKQQ01000011.1:1712-4881 GCF_003814815.1 Salisediminibacterium halotolerans | reverse complement strand
GCCCAGCGACGTCCTACTTTCACAGGGGGAGAGCCCCCGACTATCATCGGCGCTGGAGAGCTTAACTTCCGTGTTCGGCATGGGAACGGGTGTGACCTCTCCGCCGTCGTCACTGGACTGATCTTTGATAAGGGCTTCGCCCTCTCAAAACCGGATAACGCGAATGAATGAACCGTGTGTCTTACAAGCGGTCTGTTGGTTGGTTAAGCCCTCGATCGATTAGTATCTCTCAGCTTCACGTGTCGCCACGCTTCCACACGAGACCTATCTACCTCATCGTCTTTGAGGGATCTTACTCACACGAATGTGATGGGAAATCTCATCTTGAGGGGGGCTTCATGCTTAGATGCTTTCAGCACTTATCCCGTCCACACGTAGCTACCCAGCGATGCTCCTGGCGGAACAACTGGTACACCAGCGGTGTGTCCATCCCGGTCCTCTCGTACTAAGGACAGCTCCTCTCAAATTTCCTGCGCCCGCGACGGATAGGGACCGAACTGTCTCACGACGTTCTGAACCCAGCTCGCGTGCCGCTTTAATGGGCGAACAGCCCAACCCTTGGGACCTACTTCAGCCCCAGGATGCGACGAGCCGACATCGAGGTGCCAAACCTCCCCGTCGATGTGGACTCTTGGGAGAGATTAGCCTGTTATCCCCAGGGTAGCTTTTATCCGTTGAGCGACGGCCCTTCCATACGGGGCCGCCGGATCACTAAGCCCGACTTTCGTCCCTGCTCGACTTGTCAGTCTCGCAGTCAAGCTCCCTTATACCTTTGCACTCTGCGAATGATTTCCAACCATTCTGAGGGAACCTTTGGGCGCCTCCGTTACACTTTAGGAGGCGACCGCCCCAGTCAAACTGCCCGCCTGACACTGTCCCTGAACCGGATCACGGTTCGAGGTTAGAATGTTTGTACAGCCAGGGTAGTATCCCACCAATGCCTCCGCCGAAGCTGGCGCTCCGGTTTCCAAGGCTCCTACCTATCCTGTACAAGCTGTACCAACATCCAATATCAAGCTGCAGTAAAGCTCCATGGGGTCTTTCCGTCCTGTCGCGGGTAACCTGCATCTTCACAGGTAATATAATTTCACCGGGTCTCTCGTTGAGACAGTGCCCAAATCGTTGCACCTTTCGTGCGGGTCGGAACTTACCCGACAAGGAATTTCGCTACCTTAGGACCGTTATAGTTACGGCCGCCGTTTACTGGGGCTTCGATTCGGAGCTTCTCCCGTAAGGGATAACCCCTCCTCTTAACCTTCCAGCACCGGGCAGGTGTCAGCCCCTATACTTCGCCTTGCGGCTTCGCAGAGACCTGTGTTTTTGGTAAACAGTCGTTTGGGCCTTGTCACTGCGGCTCCCCCGGGCTATTCACCCCGGGGAGCACTCCTTCTCCCGAAGTTACGGAGTCATTTTGCCGAGTTCCTTAACGAGAGTTCTCCCGCGCGTCTTAGAATTCTCATCCCGCCTACCTGTGTCGGTTTGCGGTACGGGCGCCTGTTTCCTCGCTAGAGGCTTTTCTAGGCAGTGTAGGATCGGGAACTTCGCTACTGAATTTCACTCGCGATCACAGCTCAACCTTCGCGGGAAACGGATTTGCCTGTTTCCCAGTCTCACTGCTTCGACGCACGCTTCCAGCGGTGCGCTTACCCTACCTTCCTGCGTCCCCCCTTCACTCGGACGGAAACAAGGCGGTACTGGAATATCAACCAGTTTTCCATCGCCTACGCCTTTCGGCCTCGGCTTAGGTCCCGACTGACCCTGAGCGGACGAGCCTTCCTCAGGAAACCTTAGGCTTTCGACGGAGGGGATTCTCACCCCTCTTTTCGCTACTCATACCGGCATTCTCACTTCCAAGCGCTCCACATGTCCTTGCGGTCATGCTTCAAAGCCCTTGGAACGCTCCCCTACCACAGACACCTGAGGTGTCTATCCATAGCTTCGGTGATACGTTTAGCCCCGGTACATTGTCGGCGCAGAGTCACTCGACCAGTGAGCTATTACGCACTCTTTCAATGATGGCTGCTTCTAAGCCAACATCCTGGTTGTCTAAGCAACTCCACATCCTTTTCCACTTAACGTATACTTGGGGACCTTAGCTGATGGTCTGGGCTGTTTCCCTTTCGACTACGGATCTTAGCACTCGCAGTCTGACTCCCGGGGATAAGTGATTGGCATTCGGAGTTTGACTGAATTCGGTAATCCTGTAGGGACCCCTAGTCCAATCAGTGCTCTACCTCCAACACTCTTCCCCCGAGGCTAGCCCTAAAGCTATTTCGGGGAGAACCAGCTATCTCCGAGTTCGATTGGCATTTCACCCCTACCCACACCTCATCCCCGTAATTTTCAACTTACGTGGGTTCGGGCCTCCATCCAGTGTTACCTGGACTTCACCCTGGACATGGGTAGATCACTCGGTTTCGGGTCTACAACGACGTACTCATGCGCCCTGTTCAGACTCGCTTTCGCTGCGGCTCCGCCTTTTCGGCTTAACCTTGCACGTCATCGTAACTCGCCGGTTCATTCTACAAAAGGCACGCTGTCACCCATAAACGGGCTCCAACTACTTGTAGGCACACGGTTTCAAGATCTTTTTCACTCCCCTCCCGGGGTGCTTTTCACCTTTCCCTCACGGTACTGGTTCACTATCGGTCACTGGGTCGTATTTAGCCTTGGGAGATGGTCCTCCCGGATTCCGACGGGGTTTCTCGTGTCCCGCCGTACTCAGGATCCACTCCGGAGGAGCGGGCGTTTCGGCTACAGGGCTGTTACCTTGTCCCGCGGGCCTTTCCAGGCCGCTTCACCTACGCGCGCTCTTTGTAACTCCGTATGGAGTGTCCTTCAACCCCGAAAGGCAAGCCTTTCGGTTTGGGCTGGATTCCGTTTCGCTCGCCGCTACTCAGGAAATCGCTGTTGCTTTCTGTTCCTCCGGGTACTGAGATGTTTCAGTTCCCCGGGTCTGCCTTCCGGCACCCTATATATTCAGGTGCGGATCTTATCCTGTGACGGATAAGGGGTTTCCCCATTCGGAAATCTCCGGATCAACGCCTACTTACAGCTCCCCGAAGCATATCGGTGTTCGTCCCGTCCTTCATCGGCTCCCAGTGCCAAGGTATTCACCGTGCGCCCTTGCCAGCTTAACCAGCGGCCCGGCGTTTCGCCCGTCCCCCGA
>NZ_RKQQ01000010.1 GCF_003814815.1 Salisediminibacterium halotolerans | reverse complement strand
AACTTTGTCAACACTCTGACTGCCGCCTTCTGCAACGAGGCGGCAGCTTTATTCTTGCTTATTGATAAATGCATCTTTGAATTTAAAAATAATCAATTTCGGTTACACCCCTCTCTCCGCCCACGCAGTTAAAAAGTTCAGCATTCACCCTGTATCACAATTTTTTTAAATCCGATTCATCTGTTTGAAAATATTATCTCCTTTAACAAAAGAGATGAAAACGAAAACATCGATAAACTCAAAATCTGTTATATTCAAAATTAAATACTGTACTAATATTCATTAAAGCGTCACAATTTTTCCTTGAGTTAAAAAAAATCTATACTATACTGAAACTAGGAGATAACGTGAAATAATTCACATTATATCTTTATTATTAAACGGAGGCGATTTTAATGGCAATGGAAATGGAATCGATCCAAAAAACAGCATGGCAGGGATTTGAAAACGGTGATTGGCAACATACTATAAACGTGCGCGACTTTATTCAAAAGAACTTCAGATTGTATGACGGTGATGAAAGCTTTTTGGCCGGCCCGACACAAGCTACGGAAAATCTTTGGGACAAAGTTATGGAGCTCACGGAAAAAGAGCGTGAAAACGGCGGTGTATACGATTTAGATACGACGATCGTATCTTCGATTACATCGCACGGCCCGGGATATTTAAATCAGGATTTAGAGAAAGTCGTCGGCGTGCAGACAGATGTTCCTTTCAAACGCGGCCTGATGCCATACGGAGGCATACGTATGGCGCACAATGCATTGGAATCTTACGGATATACAATGGCAGCAGAAACGGATGAAGTTTTCAAAAAACATCGAAAAACGCATAATCAAGGTGTGTTTGACGCGTATACCCCGGAAATGAAATTAGCGCGTAAAGTCGGAATTATCACGGGGCTCCCCGATGCATACGGCCGCGGGCGCATTATCGGTGATTACCGGCGGGTCGCTCTTTACGGCACGGATCAATTAATTTCTGCCAAGCAAGCGGAACTCAATCAAGTTACAGGCAAAATGTCGGCGGAAACGATTCAGCTCCGTGAAGAGATTCAAGAACAAACAAGAGCCTTGCAGGAGTTGACTGAACTCGGTAAAATGTACGGTTTTGACCTCTCCCGCCCGGCAGAAACCGCTCTTGAAGCCTTCCAGTGGCTTTATCTCGGCTATTTGGCCGCCATAAAAGAGCAAAACGGTGCGGCAATGAGTCTCGGACGTGTATCGACGTTTCTTGATATTTACATCGAACGGGATCTTGAAAACGGCCGCTTGACAGAAGAAGAAGCGCAAGAACTCGTCGATCATTTCGTTATGAAGCTCCGGCTTGTGAAATTCGCGCGAACCCCTGAATATAACGAGTTGTTCAGCGGGGATCCGACGTGGGTTACGGAATCGATTGCCGGTATCGGAGAAGACGGACGCCCGCTCGTGACGAAAAGTTCATTCCGATTTTTGCATACACTGTCAAACTTAGGGCCAGCGCCGGAGCCGAACCTCACTGTGCTGTGGTCGCCGAAATTGACAGACAATTTCAAGCACTATTGCGCAAAAATGTCAATGGATACAAGCTCGATTCAATATGAAAACGATGAAATTATGCGGCCGGAATACGGCGATGATTACGGAATCGCCTGCTGTGTATCAGCGATGGAGATCGGCAAACAGATGCAGTTTTTCGGAGCGCGCGCCAACTTGGCAAAAAGTTTGCTTTACGCAATCAACGGCGGCGTAGACGAAAAAATGAACATGCAGGTCGTTGACGGCATTGAACCGATTACTTCAGAGTATCTTGATTATGATGAAGTAAGCGAGAAGTTTGAAACCGTCATGGATTGGTTAGCTGAATTGTATATTAATACACTGAATATTATTCATTACATGCATGACAAATACAGTTATGAACGGATCATGATGGCGCTGCATGATAAAGATGTCCGCCGGACAATGGCAACAGGGATCGCAGGCTTATCTGTCGCTGCCGACTCATTAAGTGCTATTAAGCACAGTAATGTCCGGGTCATCCGCGATGAGAACGGATTGGCAGTTGATTTTGAAATTGAAGGTGAATATCCGCAGTACGGCAATGACGATGACCGTGTCGATTTAATTGCCAAATCGCTCGTGGAGAAATTTTCTGCTATGTTGAAAAAGCATGACACGTACCGAAACGCAGAGACTACGATGTCGATACTGACAATCACATCAAATGTTGTGTACGGAAAGAAAACCGGCAATACGCCTGACGGAAGAAAAGACGGTGAACCTTTTGCTCCAGGGGCAAATCCGATGCACGGGCGCGACCAGCGCGGAGCTTTAGCTTCCTTGAATTCCGTGGCAAAAATGCCTTATGATCAAGCGCTGGACGGTATTTCTAATACGTTTTCAATCGTCCCGAAAGCACTCGGCAAAGATGACCTGACTAAGAAAGCGAATTTGTCAGCTATTCTGGACGGTTATATGGATCAAACGGGTCATCATTTAAACGTAAACGTATTTGACCGCGAGACGCTCATCGATGCAATGGATCAACCGGAAAAATACCCGCAGCTGACTGTGCGTGTTTCCGGCTATGCTGTTAACTTTATCAAATTGACACGCGAACAGCAGTTAGATGTGATTAACCGCACATTCCATGAAACAATTTAAGTAATTAAACCGCCACCGGAAAGGAGAACTTATTATGCAAGGTCGTATTCATTCCATTGAGACAACCGGCATGGTTGACGGACCGGGCATCCGTTATATTATATTCGCACAAGGCTGTCTGCTCAGATGCCAATATTGTCATAACCCCGATTCGTGGGAGCGTAATGCCGGGCAATTCCATGACACCGAAGATCTTGTTGCCGATATCAAAAAGTATCTCCCGTATATGAAGCATTCCGGCGGCGGTGTAACAGTCAGCGGCGGCGAACCGTTATTACAGATGCCGTTTCTGATTGATCTTTTCAAAAAATTGAAATCACTCGGCATTCATACGGCGATTGACAGCTCAGGAGGCTGTTATTCAGAAACAGAATCGTTTCAAGCGGAGTTTCAAGAACTTCTCAATTATACGGATTTGTTTCTTGTCGATCTCAAACAGATAGATGAAACAAAGCACCGAGAGCTTACCGGCAGCGGCAACCGTCAGATTTTGTCCTTTGCAAAGCAGCTCTCTGATCAACAGGTGCCAATGTGGATTCGCCACGTTCTCGTACCGGGCAAAACGGATGACAGCGAAGATTTGCAAAAGCTCGGCCAGTTTATTTCGAGCCTCGCTTCTGTTGAACGCGTTGAAATCTTGCCGTATCACAAAATGGGCATTTACAAATGGGAAGAACTCGGAATCCCGTATCCGCTTGAAGGTGTGGAATCACCGACAGAGGCGGAAGTTGAACGTGCAAAACGGCTGATGAATATAGTCGGTACACCGGTTTATGCGTAAAAAAACGCTCTTTCCCCAATCCGGGAAAGAGCGTTTTTTGTTTAGCCGAACAGCGAGCTGACCGATTCATTGTTTTGAATCCGTTTGATTCCTTCGCCGAGCAGGCTTGCTACTGAGAGCGATATAATTTTCGGATCATGTTTTTCTTCATGCTGATAAATCGTATTCGTAATAACAATTTCTTTTAACTCAGATTCACGGATCCGTTCTACAGCCGGTTCAGACAAAACACCGTGCGTACAGCAGCCGTAAACTTCTTTCGCTCCGAATTCCTTAAGGGCTAATGCACCTGATGTAACCGTGCGCGCGGTATCGATCATGTCGTCAATAATAATCGCCGTCTTCCCTTCTACTTCACCGATAATGTATTGCCCTTGAACGGTGAAATCTTCATCGGTGCGCTGTTTATCAATCAGAGCGATCGGTGCGTCAAGTTCATTCGCCAAACTGCGGGCGCGAGCTGTTCCCGCGTTTTCAGGCGCAACGACGACCACATCTGAGAGACTTTTCTGTTTGAAATAATCAGCTAGAAGCCAATTCGCCTTCAGCTGATCAACAGGAATATTATAAAACCCTTGCACTTGCGGTGCGTGTAAATCTACCGATATCACACGGGAGGCGCCGGCAGATTCAAGCAAATTCGCAATTAGTTTTGCTGTGATCGGTTCGCGGGAATTTGCTTTTCTATCTTGTCGCGAATAACCGTAATAAGGCATAACAATGTTAATGGTTTTAGCTGAAGCTCGTTTTAAGGCGTCGATCGTAATTAACAATTCCATTAAGTATTCGTTGCCCGGTTCAGATGTTGACTGTACGATATACGTATCATAGCCACGCACTGTTTCATCAATTGCAATTTGTATTTCTTCATCACTAAATCGTTTAACAGAGCATTGTCCCACCTCAATTCCGATATACTCCGCAATCTCTTGCGTTAAAGCAGGATTGGAATTTAAGGAAAACAGTTTGATATCATTTACTCGATCACTCACGTCTTGACCCCTCCGTCTCATGAATATTACTTTTCATATCATAACATACTGACTCTTAAATCAGCACAGTTCATAATGAATTCGTGAGGATTTACGGTTATTCTTCCGGTAAATCCGGCATAACAACGGCCAACGGCTGCACGGCAATGAGGTTTTTTTCGGAGCGTTTTAAAAAATAAGGATCGCTCCCGTTAACTTGTAAAATCGGCTTAATAAGCGGGTTGTCCGGCTCATCCTGATAAACATCAATCACGAGACAATCAATCTCTTCTTCAAAAGTCAGCACGGTTCCGGCCGGATATGGCGTGTAAATCGACGAAAATGTATCAGCCCACGCCTGCCCCAACGATTTCAACAGCTGTATTCCGTCGTAGTAAAACTCATAAGTATAAAACATTCCTTCATCATACATCTCGGCAAACCGCCCGTTTAATCTGTTAATAACTGAATCGGCGTACTGTTTACGATCATCGGTTAAGATATTCAGATGAACTGAAAACCACTCATTATGCATGCGCCCGATCCATTCTTCCGTCCGGTTGAGATAATTTGCAGCACTGCCGTTAATTCCGGATACAAGAGCCAGTTCATCGCTGCTTAAAAAAGTAATTTGCTGTAAAAAAGCAATGAAATTGTTCTTTTGCAGCCAATCGTATTTCTCTTCTTCATCTTGCGCATTCTCATAGCGGACGTATGTCAGACCGGTCTTTGTTAATGATTGTATTAAGTCAGTTGTTAAAAGTGTGCCTTTATGAAGCAATATATGTCCATAATCATCAAGAATGTCATACTCCAAAAGCATCCCCGAATAAAGAGTGTTTACACCTATAAGACGGTCCTTCATTTCCTGTGTCCTCCGATCTTTATTGACAAACTTTGTTCTCCTTTATATCATAGCAAATTTCCAGCCGTGCAGGGTAATATTAATCACCTGTGAACAATTCTTTTTTAAAAGATGATGAAGATACAGCAAGACCAATCCGTTTCTCTTCCCCTTCAATCTCAGTTCGCACCGTCGCATATATGACCGCAAAAACGTCTCCGTCTTCATTAATTACCGGACTTCCGCTGCTGCCTTGATAAATCGGCGCATCGATCATCAACACCTCACCGTCAATCTGATCCGTTTCATACGTGCCGATAATTTCACCTTGGTTAGCGATATGATTAAAAAACAACGGATTGCCGATGATATAAGCAGAAGCGTCACGTTCGATCTCATCAGTCAGTGTAAACGCATATTGTTCTGTTGCTACGTTATCAATTGATAAGACGGCAATATCTGTTTCCGGCTCATTAGCGACCACTTCAGCCTGGTGGGAATCCCCGTTTTTAAAAGTGACGACGGGATACGGATTATTTCTGACGACATGATCGTTAGTAATGATATATCCGTCTCCCTCATCGATATAAAACCCTGTGCCTTTTGAATCGCCTGCGTGAATAACGACCACACCGTCTTTGTACTGCTCTATATCTTCCCGTTCAGAAAGTTCGCGAGACACTTCGACAAATTCCGCGGCGGGAAGACTGAAAATTTGCGGCCACCATTGAAAGACGTTCGTCAAAAGCGCAATAATTACGACGCCGATCACGGTATATTTCATGCCTTTTTTAGATTTTTTAACCGGCGGAGATTCGTCTTCGCCCTCTTCCGGGGGATGAAACCACTCATCCCATGTATAATGATCTTCACCGTCTGTGAAAACCGGTTCATCTTGCCCGCGGCTTTCGTTATCTTGCCCGTCAGTGTTGTCATGATCAATCATCGTCGTCTCCCCTTTAACTGCTGAATAAAACCGAAAACAAACAGCAAACCCAAACGGGTCCAAATAGAAATAATCTGGTGCTGAATACGAGGACAGCCGGAGCCTTTTAAAAAAACTTTAAATAAAGAGGCTGTCTATAATGGACAGCCTCTTTTCAGCAGATTAATTTTTCGCTTTTTCTCGATCTTTTTTCATTTGTTTACTTCGGAGCTGACCGCAGGCGGCATCAATGTCTGAGCCTTGCTCGTGGCGGACGCCGCATTGAATACCGTTTTCCATCAATATTTCGAAAAACGTTAAAATGGAGCCTTTTGTGCTTTGCTGGTATTGAATATACTCATCTACCGGATTGTAAGGAATCAAATTGACGTAGGTCAGTTTTTTCCTTTCCTTGAGTAATTCAATCAGCTCATAAGCTTCTTGCGGACGGTCGTTTACTCCGTCGAGCAAAATGTATTCAAACGTAATACGCCGGTTCGTTTTTTCTAAATAATAGTCAACAGCATCCATCACTTTTTCGATCGGCTGGCTGCGGTTGATTTTCATAATATCTGTGCGCAGGTGGTTGTTCGGTGCATGCAAAGAAACAGCTAAATTAACTTGCAGCTGCTCTTCTGCAAAGCGGTAAATTTTATCTACAATTCCGCTCGTCGAAACAGTTATATGACGGGCGCCGATCGCGAGCCCTCGGTCACTGTTCACAACGCGGAGAAACGTCATTAAATTGGCATAGTTATCAAACGGTTCGCCGATCCCCATCACAACAATATGACTGACCCGCTCTTCTTTTTCTTGGCGGTCCATATCCAATTGGACTTTCATAATTTGTTCGACGATTTCGCCCCCGGATAAATCGCGGTCTTTAGAGAGCAATCCGCTTGCGCAGAAACTGCAGCCGATATTGCACCCGACCTGTGTCGTAACACATACCGAATTTCCGTAATCAAACTTCATCAACACTGTTTCAATTAAATTGCCGTCTTGCAGTTTAAATAGAAACTTTTTCGTCCCGTCTTCAGATTCTTGTTTCGAGTGAAGTTCCAATGTTTCAAAAACAAAATTTTCTTCCAGTAAATCAATTAACTCTTTTTTAATATTCGTCATATCCTGAAAAGATGTGACGCGTTTTCGGTACAGCCAATCCCAAACTTGCTGGGCACGAAATGATTTATATCCTCTATTTGTAAACCAATCCTGCAGTTCGGCAAACGTCAAGCCGTAAATGGACGGTCGTGTCATACTAACCCTCTTTCCTTTTTTCATTCTTCTCATTTTTTATCATATATTCAGCGTCATATGCAATTAAACTGCAAGACATTATCTCAATTTTTTACCGGAAAAGCAAGCCGGAAACGTTTGATCTGCAAGTAAAAAGGAAATACATACAAAAGACGTATCATTGGAGGTGAAAGCGTGGGTGTATTTAACGCACAAGCGTTTCAAGGCAAGCATTATGTCGTTACTGGAGCTACTCGCGGGATCGGCCGAGAGACAGCGATGTTTTTAACAAGTCATGGAGCTGTTGTGACGGCGACTGGACGTAACGCAGAAGCTTTAGCCGACTTAAAACAACATGCTGAAAAAGGCCGATTACATACTGTTGCAGGAGATCTGACAAAACGGGAGGATCGTGAATGGATTGCCGATCAAGCAGTTCAAGCCGGCGGAGCGATTGATGGTCTTGTTAATTGTGCCGGGATCACAGGCGGAGATACAGTTGAAAACCTTCAAGAAGATCAATTGACGTCTGTGATGACGGTGAATTATACAGCCGTTGTACTGTTTACACAGAACATTTATGCGTATATGAAACCGAACAGAACCGGCTCAATTGTCAATGTTTCCTCGTTATCAGGGTTACGCGGCACGTATGGGAATACTGCCTACAGCGCTTCGAAATTTGCTTTAATCGGATTTACTCAATCGTTCGCTCTTGAAGCAGCGGAATACGGCATTAGAGTGAATGCTGTCTGTCCGGGTTTTGTCGATACTGATATGGCAGAATCAATTTTACAAAAAAAAGCGTCGCGTGAACATATCAGCTATGAAGAAATGCGCAAAAAAACTGAAGAAGGCCTCCCCTCCAAACGGATAACCGCACCGATTGAAGTCGCGGAAACGATCGCGTTTTTATTGAGCGATGCCGGAAAAAATATCGTCGGTGAATCACTGAAAATATCCGGCGGCGCCGTTATGCGTTAGGCAAGTTATTAAACGAATAATTTGTTTAACGTCAGAAAGATTGGTAAGCTGATAAAAAGAGAGTTTTTAAAAACTGCTGGGAGGTCAAATAATATGAGTTCCGTCTACGATTACGCTGTACAAAAACCGAACGGTGAAAATATTTCCTTGGAAGAGTACCGCGGCAACGTTCTGCTCATTGTCAATACAGCGACAAAATGCGGCTTATCCGGCCAATTCAAAGATTTGGAGACGCTGCATCAAACTTACAACGAACAAGGGCTGAGAGTTCTGGGGTTTCCTTGCAATCAATTTCTTCATCAAGAACCCGTTACAGATGATGAAATGAGTGCTGTTTGTGAGCGGAATTTCGGGGTGACGTTTCCGCTTTTTAAAAAAATTAAAGTGAACGGCCCAGATACTGAGCCGCTGTTTCAACACTTAAAAAGCTATGCGCGCGGAAACTTTGTAAAAGATATCAAATGGAATTTCACGAAATTTCTCGTCGATAAAAACGGTCACGTCGTGAAGCGGTATGCACCGAAAACATCACCTAAAGAGATTGAAAAAGATATTCAGCAGCTTTTGTAACGATGCGCCGTTTTTTACGGCGCATCGTTACACACTGGCTGCTGTTTCGATTCGGTTCTGCAGTCGGCGGACCGGCCTGCTGTAAGTTGTGTACAGCCGGCGACGCAAAACCCTTTCTTTTTTAAAAAACGTGCTGCAAGATTGATCTCGACACTGTCTTTACCGACAATAAGAACCGGAGACTTATTCTCACGCGGATAATGCCGCTTTAAATAAGGCAGGGGTATATTTGTGCTGTTGCGGACCGGTTCGCGCTTGGCTTCGTGAAATTCCCTGACATCGATCACTAACGGTTTATTTTTTACATCTGTCCCGGTTGTAAACTCAGTTAATGATGAGGCGGAAATTTGATTAACCCCTTTAAGCGGGATGTAACGCATCGAGTAGTAAATGACACTGAACAGCAGGATGAGGATTAACACTTGCCAAAACATAGATCATTCTCCTTTTTCATTCACACTGACAGGCTACATCTCATTTTATACCTACGGCGGTATATGGTCAAGAAAGACAGCTTCGGCCAATTTATCGCTTCCGAAACTTTTTTAAGCGTCTTTCGGCTCGGCGCCGGATTTGTCCCGGCGTTTCCGTTGCTTGTTCAATCATCACTAATCTGCGGCCGTCGAGTGAAACTTCATACTTCTCACCAAGCTCAGCACTCCCGGGAATCTCGTCATACTTTAAAGTCCAAAAGTACGTAAGCGCATCGCTGTACAATAAAACTTCTTCAGCTTTTTTCCCCTCTTGCACGCTGACAGTTACTTTCATAGCAAGCATCTCCCTTTATAAATAATTTGCTGTTATATCCGTTTTGCTGAGCGCACAACAGATTATACCCGAAGTTGTTATCTTTCACTATAGAGCAAGGAGAAAAATAAATTTTTTTGATTTTTTATCATTTAATTGTTTACTTTTCTGAATATTCTGTTATAATTAACTTAAGCAAAAAAAGTTCACGGTTTAAGAGACTCAGCCATGCGTTGATTCCGTATTTACGCACCCCATTTGAACAAAGGCATCGAATAATATTTGAAGCCTGCATGTTCATCTCGACTGCACCGTTTGAATGTTATCGATCTGTTGGCGCAAAAATCTTGATGTTAATAAGAGTTGGATTTTTCTGAATAAACGATTCATTTTTTCAGATGCAACAGCACTGTTAACATTCGGGAATGAAGCAAAAACAGTTCCTCAACAGAATTACGGGAGCAGGTTAGACATTCACGGAACCGACACACTTTTCCAACGATCTGTGTGAAAATGGAAGACCGTGCCTAACCGGGCGAAATGATCTGAGTTGAAAAGTGGAATGGTTGAGTCCCTTAAATCGTGAACGAACCCGCAAACATGTTTGCGGGTTTTTCATTTTGCTGCCGTATACATCATAAGGCAGCCTCTCCCGAAAAGAGGCTGCCTTGTAAGCATATCACACTGCATTTATTAGTGAGTTTCTTTATTATCACTGTCATCGTTCTCATCTTCAGCTCGCACACGTTTGAGGTATTTTTCAGCATGCTCATAAACAGGTCCGCCCTCGCTGATCATCAGTTCCACAGCCATATCGTACTCCAAGTGTGCTTGACGCTCTTCCTCCCTTTTTTTCATCGGACCCACCTCCTTGGTAACCAATACCCTTTGCGAACAGGCGTCAATCATCATCTTTTATAAAGCGCGGTCGATCGCCTGCAATATTTCACCGGCTTTTCCTTCCAAAACAATGTCAAATGCTGAAGCCAGCGGCGGTGCTTCTTTGTTTATATATACGGTTTTACCGGATGTTAATGAAGGCAGTTCGGCGACCGGGTATACTTCCAGGCTTGTTCCGATAACAATAACTAAATCCGCTTGTTTGATTTCGTGCAATGCCGTCTCCCAATCGCGCTGCGGAAGAATTTCGCCAAAGAGAGTGATATCCGGCCTTACGCGCCCGTAACCGCATTTCGGACATTGTTTTCTTAAATAATCTTCTTCGGTGACAGCCTTTTGACAATCCGCGCAATGAAACGTGCGGATGGAGCCGTGCAGACGCGCAACAGGATCAGATCCGGCCATTTCATGAAGACCGTCGACATTTTGGGTTGCAACTAAGTCCACGAGATTAAACTGCTGCCATTTTGCGATCGTCTTATGGCCGATGTGCGGCTCGATTTGTTTTAAATCGTGAATCCGCTGCTGATAAAACGAGTGAAATGTATCATATTGTTGTTCAAACGCCTCAACTGTAGCGACATCTTGCGGTTTCATATTAAACCATAGACCGTCCTTTGAACGAAAATCAGGAACGCCGCTTTCTGTTGACATACCAGCACCGCTTAAAACGACGGTTTTTTGCGATTTTTGCATTGCTTCGGCAATTTGTAAAATGAGTTGATCGTTCATCCCGTTCTCACTCCCTTAAACAAACATTATAATTTTCCCGCAAAATTTCCTTACCCATTTGCAATTACCAATCTTCTTTCGGGTCGACTTGATGCGTTTCTCTTCCTTCGATTTTTAACGACCGGAAGATCGCGACCATCATAAACAGCATTAAAAATGTGAACGGAAAAGCTGTGATCGTCGCCGTTGCTTGCATCCCTTCCAATCCGCCGGTTAACAGCAGGACAGTCGCAATCGATGAAATAAGCAGGCCCCATACAACAAGCGTAAGATTGCGCGGATCCAAATCTCCGCCGGAAGAGAAAACGCCAAGCACGTACGTCGCTGAGTTTGCTGAGGTGACAAAGAAAATAGCAATTAATATCAGCGCACCGATACTTAGCAGCAGCCCGCCGGGGAGGTTTTGCAAAACGAGAAACAAACCGATTTCAGGTTTAGCCGCTGTTTCTGCAGCAATCCCCGGCATCCCGTTCATTTCAAAATAAATGCCTGTGCCGCCAAAAGCGACGAACCAAACAACGGTTAAGGCTGCGGGAACGAACAGCACGCCGAAAATAAATTCGATCAACGATCTTCCCCGTGAAACTCTGGCAATAAACGTGCCGACAAACGGACTCCAAGAAATAATCCACGCCCAGTAAAATAACGTCCAGTCCCCCATCCATTCATTGCTGCTGTAAGGTGTAGTAAATAAGCTTAAATCTGGAAGCGCAGCAATATAACTGCCGAATGTTTTCGGAATATGTTCCAGCAAAAATACTGTCGGTCCGAGAATAAGCGCTGCAATCAGCAATATCCCCGCCAAACCTAAATTGGAAATACTTAAAAAGCGCATCCCTTTATTCAAACCGGAAACAGCTGAAATAATAAAAATCAGCGTGACAACTAGAATAATCATTAAGTACAAAAATTCATTGTTGGCAATTCCGAATACTTCAGATAAACCGATCCCCACTTGCATTGTGCTCATTCCAAATGATGTAGCAATTCCAACCGTCGTCGCGACAATAACGAGGATATCAATCATATTGCCCGGCCATTTATATATATGTTTGCCGAGAAGCGGATAAAAAGCGGAACTCACCATGCCGGGCAGATTTTTTCTGAATTTTGCAAAAGCCAATCCTAACGCAACGATCGCATAAATGCTCCAAGGATGAATCCCCCAATGAAATACGCTCCACAACAGTGCATCTGCGGCAGCTTCTTCGGAACCGGGTGCGGCGCCGTTAAACGGTTCTTCAAAATGGGACAAAGGCTCTCCGGCTCCCCAAAAAACGAGGCCGACACCCATTCCGGCCGCAAACAGCATGCCGAGCCAAGTAAAATAACTGTATTCCGGAACTTCTGTTTTCTTTCCCAATTTCATGTGCCGGTAAGGGCCAAAACCGAGAAACAGGCAAAAGCCGACAAATAGCGCTGTCGCCAAGACATAAAACCAGCCGAACTGTTCGATCATTGTATGCATAATTAAATCCATGACACCGGTCATATTCTCAGGAGATAAAACCCCCCATAATACGACAGAAAACACAATCAAAGCGGATATTATAAATACAATATTAGCAGAAATTCGATCTTTCATTTTATCATCATCCCGTCAAAAATATGAACTGCATACGTGCTATTACCGTTGCGGCAGAGGCGTAAACGTTGAAGTTTAACGTAACGTGAAAATCTATCTGCCGGAAGATAAATTTTCCAGCTGACAAGGAATTTATCTTATCTGTCTCGAAAAAGTATTAAAGAAGACATCTTTGATTAAAGGAGCGGATAAAATATGAGTGATAAAGTCAGATGGGGTATTTTAGGAAGTGCGAACATCGCAAAGAAAAATATGGTTCCTGCGATTCAAGAAGCCGCGAACGCTGAATTAGCAGCTGTAGCGAGTGAGAGCGGAAAAGCTGAAGAAACCGCGGCTGATTGGGGGGCACCGTTATTCTATCAATCTTATTCAACCTTGTTAAAAGATCCGGATATCGATGCGGTATATATTCCGCTCCCGAATGCCCTGCATCAAAAATGGGTCATTGAAGCGATCAAGAACGGCAAACATGTTCTCGTTGAAAAACCGGCGGCGACGACTGCTGATGATGTTATTGCGATGGGTGCAGCGGCAAAAGAATACAACGTCAAATGGATGGAAGCATTCATGTATCAATTCCATCCGCAGCATGAATACGTTAAAGAGCTGATCGCAGACGGAGCAATCGGTGAAGTGAAGCGTTTTCGCTCCACCTTTTCCTTCCCGCTGGATTTAAGCTCTGATAATATCCGTTTAAACAAAGAACTAGGCGGCGGGAGTTTATTTGATGTGGGCTGCTACTGCGTCCATGCGAGCCGGATGATATTAGATTCCGAACCGAGCAAAGTTTTCTCAAATGGGCGCTTACTTGAAGAAGATGGAATTGATATTTCGTCAACGGCGATTTTAACGTTTGAAGGTGTGGATGCAGTGATTGACTGCAGTTTTGAGGAAGCGAAATCAAATCGCTACAGCGTATCCGGTACTAAGGGCCATATTGAAGTGCCGTTTGCTTATCGGGCAGATACGAATCCAAACGGCGGTGTCGGTGAAGTCATATTAAAAGATGTTAATTGTGAAGTATTAGAGCATAAAACATTTGCAGCTGATCCGTTCCTCATTCAAGTAGAACATTTTTCCGATTGTGTTTTGAATGATAAAGATCCTGTCTATTCAGCAGAAAGCACATATAACAACATGAAAGTAATAGAAGCTTTGTATCAGTCGCAAAAATAACAGTTTAAAGAGAGGCTTGCTTGAAAAAAACAGGCCGGTACTTTATGTACCGGCCCCAGAGTGTTGACAAAGTC
>NZ_RKQQ01000009.1 GCF_003814815.1 Salisediminibacterium halotolerans | reverse complement strand
TTCTCGTAATGAGGATGCCTTTTTTTGATGATAAAGTCATGACATCGATCGATGTCCTATTAAAAGGAACGGATGACGACGCATCGTCCGGCTTCTTTCACCTGGCTGAAAAAGTGCTAGATAAATAAAGTCGGTGTTTATTTATGATCCGCATAGAATACAGAATATTATGAGCCCTCCGCAAACTCGCTTGCCGCGGGCAACGCCTCAGCTTCCTCAGAAGCGAAATCGCTTCTTGTGGGGTCTTCAGCAGTTGCTTTTCCCGCAGGCGTCGACTTTGCTCCGGTCTCATAAAACTTCTCGCTCTATAAATAAAAATAAATATGCAGGCATCCAATTGATCATCTACTTTTTCAGCAGCCTCGAAAGCAGGCGACGAAGATCCGTATTCGGCGGTCTGATACCGCCGAATACTAGCTGAGTCCTTGCCCGGAGCAAGCGGAGGGTAGCGGCTGCGCGGCTTACGTCAAAATAATAATTTGTCTACAATCTGAGGTATTCTCTTATGAGGATGCCTTTTTTTGATGGCGAAAACCGACAACCGTTAAACGGACGGAAGTTGTAACCGAAAAACTATGTCAGATCTTCTGACAGCCTTCATGTTGCAGCGTGAATTAATGTTATAATACGCATTAGAGTGAAATATTCTGTCTAATTACAGAAAAACCTTACAATATTAGAGAGAATCTATTACAATGGACTTGTTAACGCTCACATACAGCACTTGGCAAATTTTCATAAAATTTTGGGATTTCAGAAGACTATTCTTGATGAATTTCAGAATAATTATTGCAATCAAATAATAAAGAATTTATAATTGCACATACTGAGAAGAGTGGCTAAAGACAGAATAATAGTTTGAATTTTCTGTATTATTAAATAAGGACAATTGTTTAACAGTGATGGACAGAGACTTTTGGCTAAACGATTAAGCGGTGAACAAGCATTCCTTTTGCTGTCGCTGTGCTGTGAAATAATATATTGAAAATATACATACGTCAGTGTATAAATAAATGGCTGAACGTTCGCAATAGGATCGGCTTACCGACTGAAAACAAAGATAATGAGGTGTCAAGATGAGTAAAGAGACATTGCTTGAAGTAGAAGATCTTCATACGTATTTTTATTTAGGTGATAAAGTAGCAAAAGCTGTTGACGGTGTCGATTTTAATGTACATAAAGGTGAAACGGTTGCTATCGTCGGTGAGTCAGGGAGCGGTAAAAGTATCACGTCTCTGTCAATCATGCGTTTGATTCCTCAGCCGCCCGGAAAGATTGTGTCCGGTTCAGTGAAGCTGGAAGGACGCGACTTGTTAGCATTATCGGATAAAGAAATGACAAATGTTCGCGGCGATGATATTGCGATGATATTCCAAGAGCCGATGACGTCTTTAAATCCGGTGTATACTGTAGGCGAACAAATTGCCGAGATGCTTTTGAGGCATAAAAAAGTAAAAACGAAAAAAGAAGGCAAGGCAAAAGCTGTTGAGCTTCTCCAACAAGTCGGTTTTCCGCGTGCCGAAGAAACGGTGAAAGAACATCCGCACCAGCTTTCAGGCGGTATGCGGCAGCGAGTGATGATTGCGATGGCGATGTCGTGCGATCCAAAGCTGTTGATCGCAGATGAACCTACAACAGCACTCGATGTCACGATACAAGCGCAAATTTTAGAGTTGATGCAGAGCGTGAAGGAAAAATATCACTCGTCGATTTTAATGATCACTCACGATTTGGGTGTTGTCGCTGAGATGGCGGATCGCATTCTCGTAATGTACGGCGGACAAATTGTTGAAAATACTTCGAAATATAAGCTCTTTACAGATGCGAAGCATCCGTATACCGAAGGACTGCTTGCGAGTATGCCGACAATTGAGGAAGATAAAGAACGCTTAGAGTCGATTTCCGGAACGGTTCCGCCGGCGGACAATTTTCCGCAGGGATGCCGCTTTGCTCCGCGCTGTCAGTACGCAATGGAGGCTTGTACAAAAGAAGTTCCGGCTTTACGGGAAGTCGAGCCGGGTCATTATGTCCGCTGTATTTTGTATGATGAGAACCAAGGAGGAACGGCGCATGACAGTTAATGAAAAAACAGCACAAGCCGATGAGACAGAAGCGGCTGCTGACCGTGAAGTGTTAGTCGAAGTTAAAAATTTAAAGAAATATTTTCCGGTTAAAGGCGGAATATTAAAAAGAACAGTCGGAAATGTCAAAGCTGTTGACGATGTTTCGTTTAAAATATATAAAGGAGAAACGCTCGGCATTGTCGGGGAATCTGGCTCAGGTAAATCTACGCTCGGGCGGATGATGATGCGGCTGATCGATTCAACGGAAGGATCGATCACCTTTAAAGGCCAAGAAATCACGAATGTCCGGCAAGGGAAAGTCCGTCCGTTGCGAAAAGACATGCAAATGATTTTCCAAGACCCTTATGCATCGTTGAATCCGCGCATGAGCATCGGTGAAATTATCGAAGAACCAATGGTTGTGCAAGATTTACACGATAAAGAAGAACGGCAGCGTATTGCCGGTGATTTGCTCGAGACGGTCGGATTGAGCCGCGAAGCAAGAGACAAATATCCGCACGAATTTTCCGGCGGACAGCGCCAGCGGATTGGAATTGCCCGCGCACTGTCGACAAGGCCGCAATTTATTATCGGCGATGAGCCTGTCTCGGCTTTGGACGTTTCGATTCAGTCTCAGGTGATCAA
The DNA here is from genome assembly GCF_003814815.1 of Salisediminibacterium halotolerans. GTDB lineage: Bacteria > Bacillota > Bacilli > Bacillales > Salisediminibacteriaceae > Salisediminibacterium > Salisediminibacterium halotolerans. The sequence goes on along the minus strand of NZ_RKQQ01000009.1, from coordinate 21,544 downwards.
CTTGATGGAAGATTTGCAAGACGATTTTGATCTCACTTACATGTTTATTGCGCACGATTTAAGCGTTGTTAAACACATCAGCGACCGTGTCGCGGTCATGTATTTAGGCAGACTCGCTGAAATTGCGCCGATTGATTCGCTTTATAAAGAACCGCTTCATCCGTATACACAAGCATTAATTTCAGCAGTGCCATCAACAGATGTGACAAAAAAGAAGGAACGCGTTGTTTTGGAAGGCGATTTGCCGAGTCCGTCGAATCCGCCGTCAGGCTGTCCGTTTCACACGCGCTGTCCGGAAGCGCATGAACGCTGCCGAACCGAGCGGCCGGAATTGACGGATATAGGCAATGATCATTACGTCGCTTGTCATTTATATACCGATCCGGAAACGGGAGAAGTCATTCGCGACTAGGAGCAGCTGCTCTTAATAATAAATTTATTCTGCATCAGGAGGTGACAGGTAAAAAGAGCATTGCAGCACTTGAAAAAAACTATTTTAAAGAAATTAAAGGGGGATTATCAGTTGAAGAGAAAACGATTAGGTTACTCAACAGTTGCGGCGCTTTCCGCAGGTTTAGTATTGGCCGCTTGCGGTGATGTCAATGACGAAAACTTCGAAAATGACAACGCAGGAAACAATGATGTAAACAATGAGGCGGACAACAACGACAACGAAGATGAAGAGAATGATGATGCTGACGAAGGGGAAGCACAGGAAGGCGGCAACGCAACCGTTGCCATGTACTCGACACCTGAACATCAATTCAACCCTATTTACTATACGTCTTCTTATGACAATAATATTATCGAATTTGCTTATGAAAGTCTTTTCGCACAAGATGAAGAGCTCGAGTTTTATAACGAGCTGGCTGAAGACTGGGAGATGAATGACGACCAAACGGAAATGACCGTTGAACTGCGTGATGATGTCACGTGGCACGACGGCGAAGAATTCACAGCTGACGATGTTGTTTTCACGTATACGATGATTGCGAGCCCTGAATACATCGGCGTTCGTCAAGATTATGTCGATGATTTGGTCGGTTACGAAGAATTCAGCGCCGGTGACACCGACGAATTTGAAGGTGTGCGTGCTGAAGACGATCATACCGTCGTATTTGAGTGGGAAGAGCCGACGGTAACGCCGCAATACGACACGGGTTACTATATTATCCCGGAACACGTATTTGAAGATGCGGATGCGGGAGAAATTGAAGAGCACCCGGCTTCAACGGACCCGGAAGAAATCGTCGGAACTGGTCCTTTCCAAATGGCTGAGTATGAAGAAGGCGATTACTACTTCTTAGAAAAATATGAAGACTATTGGGGCGGCGAACCTAACCTCGATTCTGTCACATGGGAAGTTATTGATCAGTCGGTTATGACCGGTTTGCTCGATAGCGGCGATATTGATGCGGTCTTTGAACCTGACGGCATTGAACCGGTTGACTTAGATACGGTTGAAGCGATGGATAACATCAACATGTACCAGCCGCAGGATCTCGGTTACCAGTATATGGGCTTCAAACTGGCGCACCGCCCGTCTGAAGACGTTGAAAATGCCGTGTACGATGTTGACAATTACGAGACGAATGAAAAACTCGAAGATCCGCGTGTCCGTCAAGCGATCGCTTACGGTGTCGACCGTGAAGCAATGGTCGAAGGGCTGATCCACGGCTCCGGTCAAGTGCTGCACGCGCCGTTCCCGGAAGCTTCTTGGGCATATGATGAAGATGCGCCGGTGAAATACGAGTACAACGTAGAGCAAGCACAAGAGCTTATGGAAGAAGCCGGCTATGAAGATGTTACTGATGACGGTTATTATGAGGATCCAGACGGCGAGGAATACACGTTGAATCTCGAATATCCGACCGGAAACGAGCCGCGTGAACGAGCGGCAACGGTTATTGAGCAAAACCTCGAAGAAGTCGGTATCCGTGTTGACGTTCAATCGCCGCGCGAGTTTGATGCTCACGCGACACGCGTAGAAGAAGATGAGCCGGATATGGATCTTTACTTGATGGGCTGGAGCTTGGCATCCGGCGATCCGGATCCATCGGCGATCTTCGGTGCAGAAGCAGCATACAACTATCCTCGCTGGTACAGTGAAGAAAGTGAACAGCTGATGGAAGAAGCAACGCAAGCTCCGGATGCGTTTGATCAGGAATACCGTCAAGAAAAATATGCAGAATGGGCCGAGCATGTGTCAGAAGAACTGCCGATGCTTTTCCTCTGGTCGATGGAAAACAACTTTGCTTATACGGATCGTTTAGGCGGAGTGACAGAGAATCCGGTTAACATGTACAAAAATACGCACGAATGGTACGTGACAGAAGAATAAAATAGTATTCTTCGAAAATGACTGTAGGGCGTGTGGTTCATTCCTGCCACACGCCCTTTACAAGTGAAGATGTAGGAGGAAGACACCATGTACAAATACATTCTTCGCCGTTTTCTAATATTTATACCGATGCTGTTTATCGTGACTGTCGTTGTATTCACAATGGCGACATTGGCTCCCGGTGATCCGTTAACAGGAGAGGTGCTGGATCCGACGGTGGATCCGGAGGTAGTAGAACAACGGCGTGAAGCGCTAGGATTAAATGACCCGCCGCCGGTGCAATACATGAATTGGCTGAGCGAAATTTCCCAAGGAAATTTGGGTGATTCGCTGCATTATTCCGGACGGACGGTCGAAGAATTAATTATGTCGAGAGCGCCGAATACTGTATACTTAGCAGCCTTTTCGTTATTCATTACAATTGTAATCGGGGTGCCGCTGGGGATGTATTCAGCGCGCAAACAATATACGCCGGTTGATTATACCGCCACGGTATTCGGGTTCTTCGGTTTAGCCGTACCGAACTTCTTTTTTGCGTTAATTGCAGTTTACGTGTTTTCGTTTCAGTTAGGGTTATTTCCTCCGCAAGGAACGATATCACAGCCGGGTCTTACAGGGATCGACGCGTTTTTAGACCGGCTCCATCACTTGGTAATGCCGGGTATTACGCTCGGGCTGGCAAGTACGGCGATTTATATGCGTTACACGCGTTCAGAAATGCTCGATGTTATGGGGCAGGACTTTATCCGCACTGCGCGGGCAAAAGGGATGGGCGAGCAAAATGTATTATATAAACATACATTGCGCAATGCTTTGATTCCGCTTATTACTTTGCTCGGGTTTGAATTCGGCACCTTGTTAAGTGGCGCTGTCGTGACGGAGGCGGTATTCAGCTTCCCTGGTCTCGGACAATTGTTCTTAACGGGCATTCAAAACCAGGATTTCCCTTTAATAATGGGGATTAATTTGATTATTGCAGTAACAGTACTCGTCGGAAATCTTTTGGCAGACATCATGTATGCTGTCGTTGATCCGCGAATTCGCTACGATTGAGGTGAACTATTATGGCTGACAAACATACAGACAAACAACAAAATGTTTCAACCACTCAGCAACCTGAACCGAGCGAATCGAAGCAGAAAAAAAATGATTCTCCGACGAAGCTGATTCTGAAGCGATTTGTCCGCAATAAGCTTGCGCTTGCTGGAATTATTACGCTTTTAATCATTATCACGGTTTCGTTCAGTGCTCCGTTACTGACTGATCATGATCCGACCCGGACGGATATGCTAAATGTCAACGCTGAACCGAGCGATGAGCATTTACTGGGAACGAATCCGTCAGGACAGGATAACTTTGCTCGGCTCCTTTACGGCGGGCAAATTTCGATTCAAATCGGTTTTTATATTACACTGATTGTTACGGTTATCGGTGTTGTATTAGGTTCGTTATCAGGTTATTACGGCGGGCGCGTCGACAGTTTAATCATGCGCGTCACCGACTTATTTTTAATCTTTCCGTTTTTACTGTTAGTTTTGACCGTTGTCACGATTTTAGAAGATACGAGTTTGCTTATTTTCGTTGTCACGTTAGGGTTGATTGTCTGGCCGAACATAACGAGGATTTTGCGCGGTTCTTATTTAAGCCTGCGTGAACAGGAATATGTGCTAAGCGCCAGGGCGATCGGTGCATCTGATTTCAGAATTATGCGCAAACATTTGATTCCGAATGCGATCGGTCCGATTATCGTTAACGCGACGGTCGTGATGGCGCAAATGATTATTTTAGAATCCGGGTTGAGCTTTCTCGGCTTCGGAATTCCCGATCCGACGCCGACATGGGGAAAAATGCTGGAAGAAGCGCGAAATCTCGGCGTGCTGACCCAGCGTCCCTTTGAGTGGTTCCCGCCGGGCATAATGATCGTTTTAACCGTCTTATCGATTAACTTTATCGGTGACGGGTTGAGGGATGCGTTTGATCCGAAAAGCCGCTCTCGCAGATAACATGCCGATAAGCTGGACAGTCTCTCATGACTGTCCAGCTTTTTCTTCCCGCTGAATTGATTGAATTTTATAACATCGGCGCTTTCCTTGACACATCTCGGCGGTCTTGATAACCTACGTATAATATTTTGCGGAGCGCAGGCAAAGTTTGATTCATAATTAAAGAAAGGGGTTCGTCAATCATGCGAGAAGATAAGTTTGCAAAAGAGGGGTTAACGTTCGATGATGTATTGCTTGTTCCCGGCAAATCCGATGTTTTGCCGAATGAAGTGTCTGTCAGAACATCGTTAACGGAAACACTTTCCTTGAATATTCCAATCATCAGTGCCGGGATGGATACGGTCACAGAAGCAGGGATGGCAATTGCGATGGCGCGTCTCGGCGGTCTGGGGATTGTGCATAAAAACATGTCGATTGAAGATCAAGCTGAGCACATTGATATGGTTAAACGTTCCGAAAGCGGCGTGATTACGAACCCATTTTCATTATCTGAAGATCATCAAGTATTCGACGCGGAACATTTGATGGGGAAATACCGGATATCCGGTGTTCCGATTGCCGATGAGAACGGTAAACTTGTCGGGATTATTACCAACCGGGATTTGCGATTCATTGAGGATTACTCGATCCGAATTAAAGATGTGATGACGAGCGAAAATCTCGTCACTGCTCCTGTCGGAACTACACTCGTTGAAGCGCAAAAAATTCTGCAAAAACACCGGATCGAAAAACTCCCGCTCGTCGATGAGGACCGTAAACTGAAAGGTCTGATTACGATTAAAGACATTGAAAAAGCGATTGAATTTCCGCAATCGGCGAAAGACAGCCAAGGAAGGCTGCTGGTCGGAGCAGCTGTCGGCGTGGGTGCGGATGCTGACGCCCGGATTGAAGCGGTCGTTCATGCCGGCGCGGATGCGCTCGTGATTGATACGGCGCACGGTCATTCGCAGGGTGTTATTAACCGGGTGAAAGAGATTCGCCGCGCGTATCCGCAATTAAATTTAATTGCCGGGAACGTCGCGACGCAAGAAGCGACACGCGAACTGATCGAAGCCGGAGCTGATATTATCAAAGTGGGCATCGGGCCGGGCTCGATTTGCACGACCCGCGTTGTCGCCGGAATCGGTGTTCCGCAAGTAACAGCCGTTTACGATTGTGCGCTTGAAGCGGAAAAGCACGGGAAAACAATCATTGCTGACGGCGGAATAAAATATTCCGGAGAAATTGTTAAAGCTCTTGCTGCCGGCGGACACGCTGTTATGCTTGGGAGCTTGCTAGCAGGTGTATCCGAAAGCCCCGGCGATCGGGAAATTTTCCAAGGCCGTCAGTTTAAAGTTTATCGCGGCATGGGCTCGATTGCGGCGATGGAACAAGGAAGCAAAGACCGGTATTTTCAAGAAAACGAACAAAAATTGGTGCCTGAAGGCATTGAAGGGCGCACGCCTTACAAAGGGCCGCTCACTGATACGATTCATCAGCTTGTCGGCGGTTTGCGGGCCGGTATGGGCTATTGCGGGACGCCGACACTCTCTTCATTGCAAGAAGATGCTGCTTTTATCCGCATCACCAATGCCGGACTGCGGGAAAGCCATCCGCACGATGTGCAGATTACAAAAGAATCGCCGAATTATTCGTAAATGCGAACGGCCGAATGAAGATGCACTCTTCATTCGGCAATTTTTAGCTAGAAAGACCTATGGATTAGAAGGGCGGAACGTCCTGTTTTTTTCTGTCTAAATATGATAAAATTACGCTTGGTTTTCACAAAATAATTTTACTATTCGCTCAAACGATTGAGCTGTCATAAACGAAAAATATCGAGAAAAGAAAGGTGTCGAATTTTATTGTTGAAAAAAACCGGATTATTGTCGCTGGCATCGCTGATCACTGTGACTGGAGTATTTACATATCAAGGAGAAGCTGAAGCATCGTATGACCCGTCGGTTGAAAACGCCGTATTGATCGATGCTGAAACAGGGCGCGTGCTCTATAATCAGAATGCTGATGAGCCTTTGCCGCCGGCGAGCATGACAAAGATGATGTCTGAGTATATTATTCTCGAAGCTGTTAATGAAGGTGAAATTGACTGGGACACGGAAGTGCCCGTCAATGATTTTTTGGCGGAATTTGCACACGATCCCGCTTTGTCGAACGTACCGATGAACACGGACACGGATTATACCGTAAAAGAACTGTATGAATCAGTCGCGATTTATTCGGCGAATGCAGCAACAATGGCGCTTGCTGAACTGATTTCCGGTTCTGAAGGCGAATTTGTTGAACGTATGAACGAGACAGGAGAAGAAATCGGCCTCGGAACGACTTTGCGTGAAGCGGGCGAAGAATACGGACTGAGCGACTTAGAAGAGATTGCGGCAGAAGGAGCCGGAGATTTTCAGTTCGTTAACTCGACAGGACTTCCAAACCGATTGTTAGAGGACAATTATCCCGACGGAACCGAAGCGGATGAAGATAATTATATGACGGCGAAAGCGGCGGCAACGCTAGGCTATCACCTTGTAACGGACTATCCGGAAGTGCTGGAAACAGCAAGCATCGACGAAAAAACGTTCCGTGAAGGGACCGATGATGAAATCACGATGCAAAATTGGAACTGGATGATTCCGGGCACGCAATCGCCGGATTTGGATTACGAGCGGATTGACGGCTTAAAAACCGGGCATACAAATGATGCCGGCTTTACGTTTACCGGAACAGCGGAAAAAGACGGCCAGCGTTTAATCAGCGTGGTCATGGGAGCAGACTCGGAATCACACCGCTTTGAAGAGACGGAAGAAATCCTTGAATGGGGTTTTGATACGTTTTCTGCAGAAGAGATTTTCCCGGAAAATATGACGCTCGACGGCTATGAGACAATCCCGGTTGCGAAAGGTGAAGAAGAAGAAGCTTCGGTCGCATCGACCGATGCCATTACCCGCGTAATTGAAGACGGTGAAGAAGAGCTTTACAGTTACACGGTTGAATGGGATGAAGACAGCTTAAACGAAGACGGAGAATTGGAAGCTCCGGTCGAATCAGGCGATATCGTCGGCGAGATGCATATCGAGTATAACGGCGACGCGGAAGAATCATATATTTTGGATGATTTAGAACGCTCAATGACCGTGGACGTCGCGGCAACAGAGAGCGTTGATCGGCTCGGCTGGTTCAGCCTGACGATGCACAGCATCGGCAATTTCTTCTCCGGCTTATGGACAAGCATTTCAGAAACGGTCCGGGGCTGGCTGTAACGAACACGGAGCAGCGCATAAACAGATGACTGTGCATTGAAAGGCCATTTTCGTTATAATGAAAAACAAAGCATGACAGACGTAAGGCGTTAGCCAAACGTTGACTAATAAAGGGGGCTCATTATGGAGAAACATGTAGGAACAGACCGCGTCAAACGCGGTATGGCAGAAATGCAAAAAGGCGGCGTCATTATGGACGTCGTTAACGCGGAGCAGGCAAAAATTGCGGAACAAGCCGGTGCGGTTGCTGTTATGGCGCTGGAGCGGGTTCCTTCAGATATTCGCGCTGCCGGCGGGGTGGCCCGTATGGCTGATCCGACGATTATTGAAGAAGTTCAAAATGCTGTATCGATTCCGGTGATGGCGAAAGCGCGGATCGGTCACATTGTTGAAGCGCGGATCTTAGAAGCGCTCGGTGTCGACTATATCGATGAAAGTGAAGTGCTTACACCTGCGGATGAAGTTTATCATTTGAACAAACGCGACTTTACTGTTCCGTTTGTCTGCGGAGCGAAAGATATCGGCGAAGCTTCCCGGCGCATCGGTGAAGGGGCCTCAATGATGCGCACGAAAGGCGAACCCGGCACCGGAAATATTGTCGAGGCGGTTCGGCACCAGCGTCTAATTCAAAGCCAGATCAATAAGATCGTCAACACATCAACGGATGAGTTGATGACAGAAGCTAAAAATCACGGGGCGCCTTATGAGGTGCTATTGGATATTAAAGAACGCGGACGCCTCCCGGTAGTAAATTTTGCCGCCGGCGGCATTGCTACGCCTGCAGATGCAGCTTTGATGATGCAGCTCGGTTCAGACGGCGTGTTCGTCGGCTCCGGTATTTTCAAATCGCAGTATCCGGATAAATTCGCGCGCGCGATCGTAGAAGCGACAACCCATTATGAAGATTATAAACTGATCGCAGATCTTTCCAAAGAATTGGGCACAGCGATGCCGGGGTTGGAAATGTCTTCACTCGAGCCGCAGGAGCGGATGCAGGACCGCGGCTGGTAATGGAAAGGTACGAAGAAAGAAGGTGTCATCATGATTCGCATCGGTGTTTTGGCCTTGCAAGGGGCCGTGAATGAGCATGTCAATGCATTGCGGGCGGCAGATGTCGAAACCGTGATCGTTAAAAAAGCTGAACAATTAAATGATATCGACGGTTTAGTTTTTCCCGGCGGAGAAAGTACGACGATGCGCCGTTTAATCGATAAATACGCGTTTTTCGAACCGCTGAAACAATTTGCCGCAGCGGGAAAACCGATTTTCGGCACATGTGCCGGGGCGATTTTAATGGCCGGTGATCTTGCCGGCGAAGAACAAGCTCACCTTGGGGTGATGAATATAACTGTCGAGCGCAATGCTTTCGGACGGCAGCGAGAAAGTTTTGAGGTCGCGCTTGATATTTCAAGTGTGGGTGAATCGGTGGAAGCAGTTTTTATTCGGGCGCCGATTATTCAAAAAGCCGGACCGAATGTCCGGGTGTTGGCAGAGTATGACGGTCAGATTGTTGCCTGTCAGGAAGGCCCGTTTCTGGCCTGTTCGTTTCACCCGGAACTGACGGAAGATAACCGTCTCCATCAATATTTTGTGCAGATGATCCGGGAATTGAAGATCAGCGCTTGATCTTTTCCCGATAAACGCTTATGATAACAGCATACAAACATGCACTGAGAGGAAGCAGTAATCTTGTGTCAGCTTTTCAGAGAGCCGGTGGACGCTGTGAACCGGCAAGCGCGCAGATGAATCCGTCCTTGAGCAGATATTCTGAACGCCGCCGCGAGTGCGAGTAGGAATATCCGGTGTTGCTTCGCCGGTATCAGAAGCAAAAGGTGAAAAGACAGACGTCTTTTAACCAGGGTGGCAACGCGGACAACGTCCGTCCCTGATGAATGATCATCGGGGGCGGACGTTTTTTTACGTAAATTAACAAACAGGAGTGATGAAAGCATGCTGGATGCGAAAAAACTGCGCAACGATCTGGATGAGGTGAAAGAGCAATTAAAAAAACGCAATGAAGATATTTCAGCATTGGATGATTTCACCGAACTCGATCATAAACGCCGGAATATTATTCAAGAGGTTGAGGAATTAAAAAGTAAACGAAATACTGTTTCCAAGCAAATTTCCGAAATGAAAAAAGCGAAAGAAGACGCTTCTGAGGCGATCGCGGAAATGCAGGAAGTGTCGCAAAAGGTGAAGGAACTGGACGAAGAGCTGCGGCAAACGGCTGAGAATCTGACGCACTTGCTGTTAACGATCCCGAACATTCCGCACCCGTCTGTTCCGCAAGGCGAAGACGAAGACGATAACGAAGAAATCCGCCAATGGGGCGGCACCCCGTCCTTTCCATTTGAACTGAAAGCCCATTGGGATATCGCTTCTGAGCTGAACATTCTTGATTTTGAACGGGCGTCGAAAGTAACGGGAAGCCGTTTTGTTTTTTACAAAGGGCTTGGCGCGAGGTTAGAACGGGCGCTGATCAATTATATGATGGATTTGCACGAAGACCGGCACGGCTATATCGAAGTTCTTCCGCCGTATATGGTTAACCGTGACAGCATGACGGGAACGGGGCAGCTGCCGAAATTTGCGGAAGATGCGTTTCAAATTCAAGAAGAAGACTACTTTTTAATTCCGACAGCAGAGGTTCCGGTCACGAATATGCACCGCGAAGAAATCCTCACCGATGAGCAGCTCCCGCTCGCTTACGCTGCCTTCAGCGCTTGTTTCCGTTCCGAAGCCGGTTCAGCCGGACGGGATACCCGCGGGCTGATTCGTCAGCATCAGTTCAACAAAGTTGAACTTGTCCGTTTTGTGCGGCCGGAAGATTCGTATACCGAGCTGGAGACACTGACCGGTCACGCGGAAAAAATTCTCCAGGATTTGCAGCTTCCTTACCGGGTGATGAATATGTGTACCGGCGATTTGGGCTTCACTGCGGCGAAAAAATACGATATTGAAGTATGGCTGCCGAGTTACAATGACTACAAAGAGATATCCTCATGCAGCAATTTTGAAGCGTTTCAAGCACGGCGGGCGAATATCCGCTTCAGACGTGAAGCGAAAGGCAAAGCCGAATTTGTCCATACCTTGAACGGCTCAGGACTCGCTGTCGGCCGGACGGTTGCTGCGATTTTGGAAAACTATCAACAAGAAGACGGGAGCGTCGCCGTTCCCGAGGTGCTTCGGCCGTATATGGGCGAGCGCGATGTGATCCGCTGATCGATTGATCAATAAGGCGCCTGACCGAAAAGACATTTCGGTCAGGCGCCTGATGTTTATTCAGGGACAAAACGGACGTGTCCGCTCGCCTCATCTTCGTTTTTAGCATAAATCATCGGTTCATAGCCGCCTTCCATCCATGTCTCAAGCTGATCATCGTAATGGGGCGACCGCCATTGCCCCGATTGTCCCGGAATCATGATATCGTAAAAATCTTCCGGGTCGGCGAGATCGCCGATCATCCGCCAGCCGGCCGCGTGGTCAGCTGTGCCGGTCTCATGATCGTAGCCCATCGCTCCCGGAGTCGCCCCGCTTCCGCCGACTTCCCAGCTTCCGAGATTGAATACATGGTTAAGCGGCCACACTTCGCCGAGCGGATGGTCAATTTCAACTTGGTGAAATTCTCCCCAGCGCCAATCTTCGGGGGAACTTCCTTGCATCTCTTCGGCGAGTTTAACGGCTTCATGGAATGTTTCGCGCATCACTTTTGAAAAGGAGATGCGGTGCTCTTCATCAAGCATATTAAACATCACCCCGTCATCATCTTCTGCGGCTTGAGTAATCGTATCGTGGATCGTCAGCGAATCGGTCACTTTGACATGTAAATAACGCTCATAAAGGTTTTCAGGGAGCGATTCATACCAAAGCTGCCAGATGAGCGCTTCGGGTGAATCGGCATCTTCGTAACCGTCCCAATTCTCGAGCATCGATAATGCCGTTTCTTCAGTTTCGGAAAACGCGCTGATTGAATCGCCGTCTAAATCAAATGCGAGTTCCGTCGGTTCCCAGGAACGGACACCTTCAATCATTTTCGGAGCGAGGATTTGCGCCTGCGTGTTTGTGAAATCAAGCTGCATACCGGCTGTATCCTCCAAAGTGAGCGGGTCGTCGTCGGCAATCTTTGTTTCAATCATTTCTTTCAGCCTTAGTGCACGGTACGGAAAGTAGTTGCGGCCGATTTCATAAGCATAGCTGCTGCTCACCGCCCGGTTGTTCGCGGTCATGATATAACCGTCATCGGGGTTGATCACTTCGGGGAGATCGTCGCTGTCGATAAAACCGTCCCACTGATAATCCGGGTCCCATCCCGGAACCGGGAAGCGCCCGTCGGAATTGGTCCGTTCCGGTAACAGCGCCTGGCCGCGAAAACCGATGTTGTCATCCGTATCGGCAAACACCCAGCTTAACCCGGGGGTGACAAAGCCATCCAGGCCGTCGAGAAACTCATCCGTGTTTTCCGAGCGGTTCAGCCGGAGAATGCCGTTTAGTTCTTCACCCGGTTCAAGGCCGCTCCAGCGCATTGAAAAAGCTTGATAAGGACCGTTTTCCGTTACTTTATTCATCACCGGTCCGTTACGGGTGATTTCGACGCGGTGATTGTATGGATCACCTTTATCGTTGACGGCAATTTTTTCGTCGATGATTTCCGCCTCTTCCCATTCGCCGTCATAGAGGTACTCGTTCGGGTTTTCCGGATTGACCCGCTCGAGAAAGACGTCTTCATAATCGGCTGACAAAGAGGTGACCCCCCAAGCGACATCGCTGTTGTGACCTAAAACGACACCGGGGATGCCGGGCACGGTGACACCGATCGAATGAAAGTCATCCGTCAATTCCAGGTGCGTTTGATACCAGACGCTCGGGATCGCCAAACCTAAGTGGGGATCATCGCCGATCAGCGGCGCGCCGGATTCCGTGTGCTCGCCGGAAATCGCCCAGTTGTTGCTGCCGTTTAACGGTTCGGGAGAAAACGCCGTAAGATCTTGCATATCTTCATAATCAAAAACCGTTTCTCCGTCCGGATTGATCTGTTCGTAAAAACGAGCAGAAGCTGCCGCTTCGGCTTTATCAGCTGTTATATCCGGATCCTCATCAATGACAGGGAACCGGTCATCGATGCCGTAATCAGGAAACATTTCGGCAGCTTCAGGGCCGAGACGCTGAACCAGTTCATAATTCGTCAATTCTTCTTCAAAATTGCCTGTGAGCGTGTATCCCATATATTTGACAGCGATCGCCGTATCTTCAGGGGTCCACGGCTCAGGTTCGTAACCGAGTATCCGGAATTCGAGCGGCTGTTCACCGTCAGCAAATGCGTCATCAATATACGCGGTCACGCCTGCAGCGTAAGCATCGACCATTTCCGCCGTTTCTTCATCAAATTCGTCAATCATCTCCCCGGCTGCGCGGTGCATGCCGTATGTACGAAAAAATTTGTCGCTTTCCAGCGCATCTTCACCGATGACTTCAGCCAGTTCGCCGCCTGCGAGCCTGCGGGTCATGTCCATTTGAAACAGCCGGTCTTGCGCTGTGACGTAACCTTGCGTGTAAAATAAATCGCTCAGTTCATCCGACTGAATTTGTGCGGCACCGCGCTCATCGCGGTAAACATCGACGTCGTCTTCTACAGCGGCCGCAATTGTTTCTCCGTCCTTATCCGGCAGGCTGGCAACCGTAAAATAATGAAGAAAGATAAGTGCGGCAATGAGAAGCAATAAAATCACCGCACCGAACCAAATGAGTGCCTTTACCCATCTGCGCTGAAATCCTTTGCGTTTGCCGTTAAAAGAGATGGATGATACCGCCAATGAGAACGCCTCCTTAACTATCTTAAGGGAATTTTACCATAATTTCGCACAAGACGGATAAACAAACCGCCGCGGTAAAGCTTGCAATTTTCACAGCGAGACCGTACAATTCGGTTTGATTGAAAGGCAAAAAAGGCGGTGAGATGTTGCGGACAGAACAAGACCGAATCGATGAACGTTGGATGCAGGAGGCGCTGTTGGAAGCCGAAAAGGCGCAAGCGCTGAGCGAGGTGCCGATCGGCGCTGTGATTGTTAAAGATGATACGGTTATCGGCCGCGGCCATAATTTGCGCGAAACGGATCAGCAAGCAATTGCTCATGCTGAAATGGAGGCGATTCAAGCAGCGTGCAGAGCGCTCGGCAGCTGGCGGCTGGAAGGATGCACGCTGTATGTGACACTCGAACCTTGTCCGATGTGTGCCGGCGGAATTATTCAGTCCCGGATTGCGCGGGTCGTTTACGGCGCTGCTGATCCGAAGGGCGGCTCGTGCGGCACCGTTTTGAATATTTTAGATGAACCGCAGTTTAATCACAAAGTTCCGGTAAAAAGCGGCGTGCTTGAGCCGGAGTGCGCTCAGCTGCTGAAAAACTTTTTCCGTTTTTTGCGTAAAAAGGACTGACAGTTTTATCTTTTTCGTTTAGGTATGTGTATAGTATACTGAAGAAAAAGGAGGGTTAACATGCGCCCGAACCAAATTTCGCTTGAAACAGCTCAAATGTTCTCCGAGAAACTGAACATGCCGATCGAGCATGTCATGCATACACCGCCGCATATTTTGATGGCTAAGTTGCAGGAAGTTGAAGGCAAGCCGGATACGGAATCTGATGCAGAAACGGAATAATTTGTCCGTTCCGATCAAAACACAAGTATTGCATTCGATCGGCAAAAACGCTATACTGAACTTTGCGCTTGAAAAGGCGCCTGAAAATATTAGCAATTTTGTCGTGCTAGGCGGGGAGGTAGCGGTGCCCTGTACTCGCAATCCGCTATAGCGAGGCTGAATCCCTTTCCGAGGTCGCTCGCGCACTTGGCCTGACCTTCGTAAGTGGTGTTGACATTTGGGTTCCGCGCAACGGAAACCCGTGAACCCTGTCAGGTCCGGAAGGAAGCAGCAGTAAGCGGGTCCTTCCGTGTGCCGCGGAGTTGCCTGGATCGAGCAAACTGCGGAGGTAACGCAAGTGCAACAGTGATCGAAGAAAGGTGCACGGCATATAATTTTATAATTGAAGCTGTCTGCAATGCTGCGGACAGCTTTTTTGATTGCTGTGTCAAAATAAATAAAAAAGCCTGCTTTCGATTTCGAAAGCAGGCTTTTTAGAGTATCGACAAAGTTATGACATCGATCGATGTCCTATTAAAAGGAACGGATGACGACGCATCGTCCGGCTTCTTTCCGCGGGCGAGCGCCGGGCCGCTTCGGGCTGATGCCCTGCAGAGTCTCGTCTGTCTCGCTATCCCGCAGGATTAAGCCGGGATGCTGGGTCATCCTCTTTTTTGAAGCGAGTGTATTTATAAAAAAGAAGCCATGTATCCACTCCTCCGACGACTCCGGGAAAGCAAGCGGAGGTTAGCGGTTGCGTGGCTTACGTCAAAATAATAATTTGTCTACAATTTGAAAGCCTGCTTTCGATTTCGAAAGCAGGCTTTTTTTAAGACGTTGATTCAAAGCGCGTTAATGCGCGGTCGAGTTTTTCGAGCCCGTCATCAATTTGTTCTTCCGTGACAATAAGCGGCGGAATCATGCGCATCACTTCGGTTTTGTTGCCGCAAAAATAAAACAGCACGCCTTCTTCCAGAGCTAAATCCAAAACTTCCATCAGTCCGCCGCCGTCAGCGGCTCCGGTCTGCGGATTAATAATTTCAATCCCGATCATCAGGCCGGTCCCGCGGATCGTGCCGAGCGTCGGATGTTTTTCTTTCAGTTTTTCCAGCTCTTCGCGTGCATAACGGCCAACTTTTTCAGCATTTTCCGGCAGTTTTTCTTCTTGAAGCACATCGATGGTAGCAATTCCCGCTTCACATGCAATCGGGTTGCCGCCGAATGTGGTGGCATGAGCGCCGAGAGGCCATTTTTGCATCAGTTCTTTTGAAGCGGCGGTCACGCCAAGCGGCATCCCCGAGGCAATGCCTTTCGCTGCGGCGAGAATATCGGGTTCAACGGCAAATTTTTGCGAAGCAAACCACTCTCCCGTGCGGCCGAAGCCGGTTTGCACTTCATCAAAAATGAGTAAAATCTCGTGTTTTTCACAGCGGTCTTTGAGCGCTTGCAGCCAAGCCGCCGGCGGAACGATGTACCCTCCTTCGCCGAGAATCGGTTCGACGATCATACAGGCGACTTCTTCGGGGGTGATTTGATGATCGAACAAGGTGTCGAGCTCCTTGTTGAGCTCTTTGACATTTTCCTCTGCAGATAAATCCGGGTTCGCGTAAGGAAGCTGATAGGCGTTCATTTGTGTCTGCATATGTTTGCGGTATTTGCTTTTAGACGTGCTGACGCCCATAGCGCCAAACGTCCGGCCGTGAAAACCCCCGGTAAACGAAATGACCGCGGGACGTTCCGTCACGTATTTCGCGAGTTTTAACGCCCCTTCAACCGCCTCGGTGCCGCTGTTGCCGAAGAAAAAGCAATCGATTTTTCCCGGCATAATCTCTGCAAGTTTATCGGCGAGCGTCAGAATAGAATCGTACATAATGACGCCGGACGGTCCGTGCGTAAACCGGTCGGCTCCGTTTTTAATTGCCTCGACAACTTTCGGGTGGCGGTGCCCGGTATTCGTGACGGCGATCCCGGAAGTGAAATCGAGATAAGTCTGTCCGTCGGTGCCGTAATAGTAGCATCCTTCCTCCTGAACGACAGGCAAATTCGGATGGTCCTTCGCCATGCTCGGGGCAAGGCGTTCATCCATGCGTGTCAGCCATGATCGTGTATCTGAAGCCATATGAACAGCCTCCTTTTTTAGTAAATAGATTCAAAAAAGCAGATCCCGAAGCCCCGCTTCAGGATCTGATCTTTCCTTATCATAACAGCTTTAATTCCGTTGAGATATTAAAAGATGAAGTGAGCTGCCAAGGTAATGATCGGCAAGGTGATCAGCGTGCGCTGAATGAAAATGACCGCGAGCTCCCAAAAGCGAAGCGGGATTTGCGAACGGATAATCAAAACACCGATCTCGGACATATAGACAAGCTGGGCAATCGAAACGCCTGCAATGACGAAACGGGTCATTTCGCTTTCAATGCCGCTGCCGATCACAGCAGGCAAGAACATATCGGCAAAGCCGACGATCATCGCCGGCGCAGCGGCATGCGCTTCCGGAAGCCCGAGAAGCTGCAACAGCGGGACGATCGGCGCCGAGAGCCAGACGAATACATTCGTAAATTCAGCGAGAATCAAAGCCAGCGTTCCGAGCGTCATCACGATCGGCAAAAGCCCGAACCACATGTCCATCACATTGACCGCTCCTTTTTGCAGGACACTTTTGATGCTTTTGACGCGGTTCGCTTTTTCCACAGCGACTTTCAGTCCGTATGAAAAGGCTGATTCATTCTCCGGAGCGGCCTCGCTGATTTGTTTGCCCGCCGGCTCATAGTAATCGTCTTTTTTCAGAGAAAGCGGCGGAATTCGCGGCATAATCACGGCAGCGATAAAGACAGCTGCTGTCACCGTGAAATAAAACGGAATGAAATATTGCTCTAAACCGATAAAGCCGATAATTACAAGGCTGAAAGCAATGGAAGCGATCGAAAAATTCGTTGCAATCACCGACGATTCGCGCTTTGTATAATAACCTTGTTCAAATTGCTGCGTCGTGATCAGCACACCGACCGGTCCGGCGCCCATCCAGGACGCCGTTGCATCAATCGCCGAGCGCCCCGGCAGTTTAAATGCCGGCTGCATAAATTTGCGCAAAAGCGTGCCGATAAAGTCCATCAGTCCGAAGGAGAGTAAAAACGGCATAAACAATGCGGCGAACAAAAACCATGTCATCAAGACAGGAATTAATTCATTGAGCACTGTTCCGCCCGTTACCTCTGAAGTGATCAGCCCCGGTCCGGCGGCGGTTAACGTCATCGCGGCAAAAATAAATCCGGCGACTCTGATAACAAGCCACGGCGCAGAAACATTAAATAAATTGTTCAAAGCCGGGCTTTCCGTGATCCACGCCGGCTTGACGGTTTTAGCCGCGATGCTTCCCGCTGCTGACAAGAAAATGATCGCGGTCATAAAAGCAGGTATGACGCCGGCGAAGACGGATTGCAAGCTTTCGGCAAGAATGCCGACGCCGATCGTGACTCCGCCGTCAAACGGAACAGGAATAAGAAATAACAGAACACCGAACAACGAAGGGAGCAAAAATTTTAAAAAAGGATAGGACGCCTCTCCCGAAGCAGGAATAGATTGCTGAGCTGCAGTTTCAGTATTTTGAGCCATATAGGTAACCTCCGCTAATAAATATAAATTCGATGTGAATAAATATAACAGCTTCGTGTATAAAAATCAACAATATTGAATAAAAATTTATTCGCGGCAGCGGAACGTTTTTTTGCGAAACGACGAAATCTGCATATATATCGGTAAGATACGTTTTGAAATCCGCCGGTTGAATCGGTATAATGTAGTAAGCACAACCATCTCAACAAACGGTAAAAAGGGAGGTCGACATGCTTTGAGTTATCAGGCGCTCTACCGTGTCTGGCGGCCGCAGGAGCTTACAGACGTCATCGGGCAGGAGCATATTACGAAAACATTAAAAAACGCGCTTGTGCAGGAAAAACTCTCGCATGCGTACCTCTTTACCGGTCCGCGCGGAACAGGGAAAACGAGCGCAGCAAAAATTGTCGCCAAAGCGATCAACTGTGAGCGCGCTCCGGTAGCTGAACCGTGCAATGAATGCCGTACGTGTCTCGGTATACAAGACGGAAGCATTGTCGATGTGATTGAAATTGACGCTGCGAGCAACAACGGCGTTGATGAAATTCGCGATATTCGGGACAAAGTGAAGTTTGCTCCGAGCGGTGCGCAATACAAAGTTTATATTATCGACGAAGTGCATATGCTGACGACCGGAGCGTTCAACGCGCTGTTAAAAACGCTTGAAGAGCCGCCTCGTCATGTGATCTTTATTTTAGCGACGACAGAACCGCACAAAGTTCCGTTAACGATTATTTCCCGCTGTCAGCGTTTTGACTTTAAGCGCATATCTGCGCATACGATGATCGAGCGGATGGAGCGGATCATTGCAGAAAGCGGAGTCAGCGTCGAAAAAGATGCTCTCTCATTTATTGCCCGCGCTTCCGAAGGCGGGATGCGCGATGCGCTCAGCCTGCTTGACCAAGCGATTTCCCACGCCGATGAGACGGTAAAAGCAGCGGATGTGATGTCGATTGTCGGCGCGGCATCGCAAGATATGATGTATCGTACCGTCCAAGCCGTGTACGAGCAAAATGTCGCTGCCGGACTGGCGGCTATCGATGAAGTGATGCAAGACGGCAAAGATCCCGGCCGTTTTCTCGATGATTTGATCTATATGTTCCGCGATCTCCTGCTCGTTCAATCAGCGCCGGATTTAGACCAAGCCGGCGACCGTTTGATGGGCGATGAAACGTTCAAAGAATTTGCGGAGAAAATTGAGCAGCCTTGGATTTTCCTCATGCTTGAAAAGCTGAATCATTTTCAGCAGGAAATGAAATGGGCGACACACCCGCATGTATTTCTGGAAATGTTTATCGTTCAGGCGAGCCAGCTTCCGTCGGACAAAGAGCAATCTGTCGCGGCAGAGGCGGATCTCGACAATGATCCGACGGTGCAAGCGTTGAAACAGCAGGTCCGTCAACTTGAGAAAGAGCTGAAACAGCTGCAGCAGCCGCTGTCTCGAAACGGTGCAGCACCCGTGGCAAACGGCAAGTCTTCGCCGGCAGAGCGCACGGAAGCGACTTCCGGGAATGACGCACCGCCGCAAACAGCTAAGCCGGTATCATCGAGTTCGAACAGCCGGGCGCACATTCAGCGAGTGAAAGATTTGCTTTCCGAAGCGACGAAAGCTCATTTGCAAACTCTTCATCAAGGCTGGAGTCACGTGTTCGAACAGGTTAAAAGGCAGAGTGTTCCGGCATCGGCTTGGCTGAACGACTGCAAACCGGTTGCCTGCTCCGAAGATAAGTTTGTCCTGTCGTTTAAAAACGAAATGCACCGTGATATGGTAGACGGCAAGTTCCGCGACATGATTGAAGAAACCGTTCAGACGGTACTGGAACGGCCGATGACGATGTACACCCTGTTAAATACGCATTGGGAAGAAGTGAAAGAGGCTTATTTAAAAGAACAGAACCGCCAACCGGCAGAAGGCAACGGGACGTCATCTACACAAGCGGAAGCCGCTGCTGAAGACAATCCGGAGGAACCGCCGTCCGCGCCGTCTCCAGCGGAAGATCCGCTTGTCAATGAAGCGGTGAAATTGGTCGGTCATGAATTGATCGACGTAAAAGAATAACTTCAATTTGAAAGGATGAATACAGATGAAAAATATGGGCAATATGATGAAACAGATGCAAAAAATGCAAAAAGACATGGAAAAAGAGCAGGAAAAACTAAAAGAAGAGACGGTCGAAGCTTCTGCCGGCGGGGGAATGGTTAAAGTCATTATGAGCGGTGAAAAGCGCGTGCTTGACATGCAAATCAACGAAGAAGCCGTTGACCCTGACGATGTGGAAATGCTTGAAGATTTGATTTTGGCTGCCACAAACGAAGCGCTCGGCAAAGTAGATGAGCTTGTAAATGAACGTATGGGCCAATACACGAAAGGAATGAACATTCCCGGCATGATGTAATACCGGTGATGCAACAGAAATAAAACGGCAAAAGGGCGAGGACTTGGTTGCATTATTCAGGCCAAGTCCTTTTCTTTCCCGGGCCGTGCAAATGTTGCGATCGCCGAATCAACAGCTCAGAAAGGACGGAGCCGCATGCAATATCCGCAGCCTATCTCAAAACTTATCGAAGGATTTACCAAGCTTCCGGGAATCGGGCCGAAAACAGCCGCTCGGTTAGCGTTTTATATATTGGATATGAACGAAGACGATGTCATGGATTTTGCGAAAGCATTGATGAATGCGAAGCGTGAACTAACATACTGTTCTGTCTGCCATCATATTACTGATACAGATCCGTGCCGGATTTGTCAGGATAAAGATCGCGATCCATCCGTCATCTGTGTTGTTCAAGACTCAAAAGATGTCATTGCAATGGAGAAAATGAAAGAATTCGGAGGCAAATATCATGTTCTGCACGGAGCGATTTCACCGGTGGACGGTGTCGGCCCGGAAGATATCTATGTACCGGATTTAATCAAGCGCCTGCAAGATGAAACGATTCAGGAGTTAATCATTGCGACAAACCCGAACATTGAGGGAGAAGCGACAGCAATGTATATTTCCCGGCTCGTGAAACCGACGGGGATGAAAGTAAGCCGGATCGCTCACGGTCTGCCTGTCGGCGGAGACCTTGAATATGCCGATGAAGTGACGCTGTCAAAAGCGATCGAAGGGCGCAGACAGCTGTAAATATCGAAAAACAGACAAAGGAGACGGCACATGTTTATAAAAAAAGGCAAACTTCGCCGCGAAAAAGACGACGAATTAATCGCTGTAATGGAGAAGTTAAAACGGAGGGCTGACGAACACGGTGCAATTATGCGCAATTCCGTTGAAGCATCAGAAGAAGCCGAGAGTTACACGAGGCTGGAGCGGGCGAAATATTATTTTTTATTGAAAGAAGCGCGCATACGCAAAACATCGTTTCGTTAAAGGTTGATTTGCCGGTATATAAATCGTCAGAGCGGCAGTGAAAAATCACTTTTTAGAAAAAAACATCTGCCTGTTGACGCTGCGTTTCAATAGATGGTATATTATTTCTTGTCGCTTTGAAAAGCGGAAGCAACACAAGAAGACGTAAGCGAAAAAATACTTTTTTAAAAAAGTATTTGACGCGAACGCAAAGCAGATGATATTCTATGAAAGTCGCAAAAAAGCGCGGCATTCAGTTGCCCTTTGAAAACTAAACAAAAGCCAAGCGTAAAGTGGGATATAGTAAGAAGATATCCCGTCAATTTAGCAAGACAAGTCCGGAAGACATTCCG
>NZ_RKQQ01000008.1 GCF_003814815.1 Salisediminibacterium halotolerans | reverse complement strand
TTGCCGGAATGTCTTCCGGACTTGTCTTGCTAAATTGACGGGATATCTTCTTACTATATCCCACTTTACGCTTGGCTTTTGTTTAGTTTTCAAAGATCAATACGGCCGCTTTTTCCTTACGGCGACTTTATTAATATACCATGCCGTCAAAGTTACGTCAATTCTTTTTTTAAAAAGAATTTTTGCGGCTTTCGCTTTCGAAATATCATCAAAGCGACAAGAAAAAATATACCATGAGAAATGAAATGAATGCAATAGGTTTTTTAAAAAGTTTTTATAAAAAATACGCACTTGGGACAAAACGTTTCATTCAGCGAAGCCGGCAGTATTTATGATTAAAGATTAAAAAACAGCCCTCATGGATGTGAGAGCCGCAGAGTCTAGACAAAGTCATGATATCGATCGATGTCCTATTAAAAGGAACGGCTGACTGCGCATCATCCGGCTTCTTTCACCTGAAGGTATCACTGCGACATCGGCTCAAAAGACTTCGCCGTCTCTTACTAGTCCGCGGGCGAGCGCCTAGCCGCTTCGAGCTGATGCCCTGCAGAGTCTCGCCTGTCTCGCTATTCCGCAGGAGAATGCCGGGATGCCGGGTCATCCTCTTTTTTGAATCGAGTGTATTCATAATAAAGAAAGCCACGCATCCACTTCTCCGACGCCTCTGGGAAAGCAAGCGACGAAGATCCGGATTCGGCGATCCAAGGCCTCCGAATACTAGCTGAGTCCTTGCCCGGGGCAAGCGGAGGTTAGCGGCTGCATGGCTTAGTTTGTATACAATCTGACGGCCCCCACGGATGTGAGAGCCGTCTTTATCCACCGGTTTTGTCCTGGTTTCGTACGATTTAACGCTGTGTTTATTCCGACTTCTCTTCTGTCCGCGCACGCATTTGCGGGAAAAGGAGCACATCCCGAATCGATTTGGAGTTGGTCAAAAGCATCACTAACCTGTCAATGCCGATGCCCAGCCCGCCGGTCGGCGGCAAACCATATTCGAGCGATTCAATGAAATCTTCATCCATCATATGCGCTTCGTCGTCCCCTTGCTCGCGTTCGACTATCTGCGCTTCAAACCTTGCACGCTGATCAATCGGATCGTTTAATTCGCTGAACGCATTTGCGTGTTCGCGCCCGACAATGAACAATTCAAAGCGATCGGTAAACCGAGGATCTTCGCTGCTCTTTTTCGCTAACGGCGAGATTTCAATCGGGTGACCGTAAACAAATGTCGGCTGAATCAGTTTTTCTTCAACGAAGTACTCGAAGAACTCATTGACGATATGGCCGAATTTCATCGTTTCTTTATATGGGACCCCGTGTTTTTTCGCGAGATTCTGCGCTTCTTCATCAGACATCTCTTGCCAAAAGTCCACTCCGGTATATTCTTTAATAATATCGGCAATGTGTACTTTTTTCCATTCCGGTGTCAAATCGAGTTTGTATTCGTCATATTCAACAACGGTCGTGCCGAGCACATCTTCGGCAACATGAGCAATGACATTTTCCGTCAGTGTCATGATATCTTTGTAGTCGGCATAAGCTTCATATAATTCAATCATAGTAAACTCCGGGTTGTGGCGGGTGGAGATCCCTTCGTTGCGAAAGACGCGGCCGATTTCATAAACCTTTTCCATTCCGCCGACAATCAGCCTTTTTAAATGGAGTTCGATAGCGATACGCATAAACAGCGTCATATCCAATGCATTGTGATGTGTCTCAAACGGCCGGGCTGAAGCCCCGCCGGCGATCGAATGCATCATTGGCGTTTCCACTTCAAGAAATCCTTGCTCGTCCAAGTAACGGCGCATTGATTGCAAAATTTTACTGCGGAGAACGAATGTATCGCGAACTTCCGGATTCATAATCAAATCCAAATAACGCTGACGATAGCGCTGTTCAACATCTTTTAAGCCGTGATATTTATCCGGCAGCGGCCGGAGCGATTTTGTCAGAATTTGAAATTCATCCGCCTTAACGGACAGTTCGCCTACTTTCGTTTTAAAAACTGTGCCGGTCACGCCGATGATATCGCCAATATCAGCACGGCCGAACAAATCGTAAGCTTCTTCACCGACTTCATCTTTCCGGACATAAATTTGAATTTGTGCGGAAATATCCTGTAAATGAGCAAAACCGGCTTTTCCTTTGCCGCGCTTCGTCATCATTCTTCCGGCAATCACGACGCGGTCATTTTTTTCTTCGAGTTCTTCTTTAGCAAATTGGTCATAATCCTGGATGATCGTCTGAGCATAATGAGTGCGCTCAAATTTGCTGCCGAACGGATCAATGCCAAGGTCGATCATGTTGTTTAACTTTTCGCGGCGGACTTGCAGCTGATCAGTGGTATTGTATTCCTCGGTCACGTTCACCATCTCCTGTACGTGTAAAATCTTAATGTCAGTCATCGCAGTAATGAACAGTATACGCAGAAACTGCCGGGATTAACCGGCAGTCTCTTAATCTCAACGTATTATAGAAAAGTTCACGATGCTTGTCAACTCATTGAAAAGCGCGTTCATTCGTTACGTTGACACCGCTTGCCGCTCTTGCATTTCCTCGCCCAACTGATCGAAAGCGGCGGCCATCTCGTCACGCGTCGCCATTTGATTGATCTTATCGCGCATTTTTGCCGCGCCGCGGATACCTTTAATATACCACGATGCGTGCTTGCGCATTTCACGGACAGCGACTTCTTCGCCTTTTAGATCGATCAGTCTGTCCATATGAAGCTTGCAGACATCCATCTTCTCTTGCGGAGACGGTTCCGAAATATTCTCACCGGTTTCCAAGTAATGAATGGTGCGGTAAAGCATCCACGGATTCCCGAGAGCGGCGCGTCCGACCATCACGCCGTCAACACCTGTTTCATCAAGCATGCGCCGGGCATCCTCCGGCGTTTTTACATCCCCGTTGCCGATAATCGGAATATTTACCGCATTTTTTACTTCGCGCAAGATATTCCAATCGGCTTCTCCTTCGTACATTTGCACGCGGGTACGGCCGTGAAGCGATATCGCCTGACCGCCTGCGCGTTCAACGGCTTTTGCATTCTCGACGGCATAAATCGAGTCGTCGTCCCAGCCTTTGCGCATTTTTACAGTAACAGGTTTGTCGACGGCGTCGACCGTCGCGGCAACCATTTCATAAATTTTATCCGGATTCAAAAGCCAGCGGGCCCCCGCATCGCAGGATGTAATTTTCGGTACGGGACAGCCCATATTAATGTCGATAATATCAGCATTCGTCTGTTTGTCGACAACTTTGGCTGCTTCTGTCAATGTTTCCCGCGTGCCGCCGAAAATTTGCAAACTCAGCGGCTTTTCCCGTTCATCCACATAAAGCATGTCGAGCGAACGTTCGTTTTTATGCAGGATCGCTTTGTCACTGACCATTTCTGCACATACAAGTCCCGTGCCGAATTCTTTGGCAATCAGGCGGAACGCCGGGTTGCATACGCCGGCCATCGGGGCAAGAACGACGCGGTTTTTCATCGTGATGTCACTTATTTTCAACATGTTGTTTCACCTCTGGAAATAATGTAGTTCGTGTTCAGTTCCCCCTGAGTTCTTCTCCCCATGCCAACACGCTCTTTTTGACAACACTATCTTTATCAGCAGAGCGCTCAATCAGTTCAGAAATCGATCCTAAACTGTCAATCGTCAAATCCGGTTCGACTTCCGCCAGCGGGATCAGCACAAAAGCCCGCTCGCTTAAGCGCGGATGAGGAATGCTCAGCCTGTTTGTTGCTTTTCTTTCCGTGCCGAAAAGTAAAATATCAAGGTCAATCGTCCGCGGCCCCCAAAGTTCCTCGCGCATCCGTCCGCCTTCACTCTCAATCCGCTGTGTTTCATCCAGGAGCTCTTCAGGGCTTAATGCCGTACAACCTTTAACGGCCATATTTAAAAACACAGGTTGATCGGTTTTGCCGACCGGAGCTGTTTCATAAACAGACGAAACTTTCACCAGCCGTACCCCCGGCGCTGCATGCAATTGCTTTAACGCTCGTTCTAAGTGGCTTTCCCGATCACCCTGATTAGAACCGAGCGCAAGATAAAACACCGTTTCTGTTACATCCGTCATATATCGCTTCGATCCCGCGAAACCTGAACAGCGACATGGTCATAGTGTCCCGGAATCGGCGGATCGGGTTTAATGATTTTCACAGTGCAGCCGGTCACCTCGGGAAATTGCCGGAGAAGCACATCCGCCAGTTTGTTTGACAATGTCTCGACTAAGCTGACCGGCTCGCCTTCGATGACATGCTTCGCCATTTCATAAACTTTCGCGTAATTCACCGTATCGTCGAGATGATCGCTGGCTGCTGCCTTGCGCGTATCCATCTCTAAAACAACGTCCGCCGTAAAGCGCTGGCCGAGTTTATTTTCTTCCGGAAAAGCTCCGTGATAGCCGTAAAACTGCATTCCTTCGACGAACACCTTGTCCATCGTCTCACCCTTTCACATTTGAACATTTAAAGCTGGCGCCAGTGAATTACGAACCGCTCGGAGCCAGCGGTTCATTGCCTTTTCCCAGCATAACATCCATCATTTTCGCCATTCTGCTCATTTCTAACACGTCATGAACGCGGATGATATCGCTCCCTTTTTCAATCCCGAGGCAAACCGTTGCGCCGGTTCCTTCCACACGCTGGTCGACCGGCAGATCAAGCGTTTTTGAAATCAGCGATTTTCGCGATGTACCAAGGAGCAGCGGGTAGCCTAATGCTTTAAATTCTTCGAGCCGGCGCATAATATGAATATTGTCCTCATACGTCTTCGCAAAACCGATCCCGGGATCGAGAATAATCCGCTCCTTCTTCACGCCGTGCGCTAAACAAATCTCGATGCTCTCATTTAAATCGTTTTTTACATCTTCAACTAAATTAACATAATCCATATTATTGCGGTTGTGCATTAACACAATCGGCACATCATAGGCTGCTGCTACAGCCGCCATATCAACGTCTTTTTTCGCTCCCCAAACATCGTTAATCATATCCGCCCCGGCATCGAGAGCCTGCTTCGCCACTTCTGCTTTGTACGTATCGACAGACAGCGGCACATCAACAGCTTGGCGCACAGCTTGAACTGCCGGAATAACGCGGCGCAGTTCCTCTGCCGCTGTGATCGGCACCGCTCCCGGACGGGTCGATTCACCGCCGATATCTAAAATATCAGCTCCCTGCCTGACGAGAAGTTTAGCGCGTTCGGCAACCTCTTCGGGAGTGTTGTATGATCCGCCGTCCGAAAACGAATCGGGCGTTATATTCAAAATCCCCATGACCGCAGTAGACAAGGAAAAATCCAATTCATAGCGGCCCCATGCGATGACTTGCCGTTTCTCATTCATCTACATCACCTTTTTCTGCGTGGTTAACTGCTTTTCAGCTTTCATATTGCCAGTCTGCCAGCGAAAATAATTGCCTGCAGTGCTGATGATACACAGAACGAAGCTTTCGGTAAACTTCCCCGCTCTGACCGCTGAAAATGGCTTCATCCCATACGGAGACCGGTACGATTTCCTGAATTGCATTCGTCAACCAGACTTCATCCGCCGCTTGAGCATGGGCCAGGCTGAACCGGCCGGATTCAACTTGCAACCCCGCTTTGCGGGCAGCCGTGATTATATAGGAACGCGCCGTCCCGGGCAGGCAGCCGCATGACAAATCCGGGGTAAAGACAGTTTGGCCTTTGCGCCAAAAAATATTCGAGACAATCCCTTCGCTGACAAAGCCGTCTTCGGTCAAAAAAATGCCTTCAACACCGGCAGCATTGCCTAATTCCTGCCTTCCGGCAATATTATTAAAATAATGGTGCGATTTCATCCTGACCGCTGTTTCAGGAGTGTTGCGCCGTTGGTTTAAAGTGACGGCCTGCTTTTCTGCCGGAAACGATGCCGGAAGTTGTTTGACAAAAACGAACTCATTCGGTGCATCGTAAGGTGCGGAGGGCAGACCGATGCCGCGTTCTCCGGCCGTAATGTTCCAGCGGAAATAAGCGTCGGCCGTGTTATTTTTTTTGAGCAAATCATAAATAACAGCGAGCGTCCGCTCCCGGTCATAAGCGGGCAGTTTGATTTGCATCTGCTCGGCACTCGCATGCAAACGGTGAAAATGATCATCGAGCAAAAACGGATGCCCGCTGTACGTGCGGAACGTTTCAAATAAACCCATGCCGTACAAAAAACCGTGATCAAACGGCGACACCTGCAATGATGCTTCGTCTGTCAATTCACCGTTTACACAGTGGAACATCGGCGCTCATACTCCCGGTAAGCTGCCAGAAAGTTGCGCAACAGCTGTTTGCCCGTGTCGGTCATAATCGATTCAGGGTGAAATTGCACGCCTTCTACCGGGAATTCGCGGTGACGAAGCCCCATAATTTCACCGCGGCTCGTCTCGGCCGAAATTTCCAATACATCCGGAAGCGTCTCCCGTTTTACAATCAACGAATGATAACGCGTCGCGGTAAACGGGTGAGACAAGCCGGCAAACACCGTGCGACCGTCGTGGTCAATCGCGGACGTTTTGCCGTGCATAAGCCGCTCAGCCCGGACAACCTCGGCGCCGAAAACTTGAGCAAGCGACTGATGACCGAGGCAAACCCCCAAAATGGGAATCTTCCCGGAAAAATGATCGATAATTGCCATGCTCATGCCCGCTTCATTCGGCGAGCACGGTCCGGGGGAAATCATCACATAATCCGGCGCGAGCTCTTCGATATCTTTTAGCGTCACTTCATCGTTGCGGCGGACGGCTAAGTCTTCCCCCATTTCCCCTAAATACTGCACTAAGTTGTACGTAAATGAATCATAATTATC
Source organism: Salisediminibacterium halotolerans (assembly GCF_003814815.1). GTDB lineage: Bacteria > Bacillota > Bacilli > Bacillales > Salisediminibacteriaceae > Salisediminibacterium > Salisediminibacterium halotolerans. The sequence continues at coordinate 41,619 of NZ_RKQQ01000008.1, read as the reverse complement.
AATCATTAAAATCATTTAACTTCCTCCTCTGCTCGTCTTTTCATCATTAACAGCTCCTCTTCGCTCTTCTCTTTTGCATACCAAAGCGCCTTCGCCTTTTTTAACGATTCTTTATATTCCGCTTCTGGGTTCGAATCAACGACAATGCCTGCTCCGGCCTGAACATGCACTTCTTCGTCTTTAATAACCATCGTGCGGATCGTGATGTTCAGTTCCATATCACCGTTAAAACCGAGCCAGCCGAACGCACCGGTATAAGCGCCCCGTCGGACCGGCTCCAGCTCCTCGATGATTTCCATCGTGCGGATTTTCGGCGCACCCGTAATCGTTCCGCCGGGAAACGCCGCTTTCAGCACGTCGATGGCATCTTTATCCGCCGCCTTAACTCCGCGGATGTTGGAGACGATGTGCATGACGTGCGAGTACTTTTCAATCACCATCAGCTCATCGACATGCACGCTCCCGTATCGGCTGACACGGCCGAGATCATTGCGTTCGAGATCGACAAGCATAATGTGTTCCGCCCGCTCTTTTTCGTTGTTGATTAATGTCTCTGCCAAGCGAACGTCGTCTTGTTCATCTTTCCCCCGCGAGCGCGTGCCCGCAATCGGCCGGGTACTGATCTCATCGCCTTTCACTTTGACGAGAAGTTCCGGGGAAGCACTGATATAAAACGTTTCCGGCGTCGCAAAATAACCCATATACGGCGAAGGGTTGACCGCCCGGAGCCATTTATAGATGTGCATCGGCGCAACCGTTAACGGCTCAGATTCCCGAACGGATAAATTGACTTGAAAAACATCGCCGTCGCGGATATACTGCTGCACTTGACGCACCGCTTCTGTGAATGTTTTTTTATCAAACGACCGGCGCCGGGAAGAAGCTTTCGGCGGTGCGCCGCCCGCGAATGAAAAATCCGCGGTTTGATCGTTCACTCTCGCCTCCGCTTTCCCCCACGCGTCTTCCATGTTCAAAAGGATCGGCTCAGGATCTGACTCATCAGTTATGACGATCAACCAGAGCGTTTCCATTTTATGATCAATCACGTACAGCTCATCAAAAGCCAAGAGGTGAAGGTCATCCGTTTGAAGATCATCTGCCGTTTCATCGGGAAGCGTTTCGATTTGCCGGATCAAGTCGTAACTCCACTGGCCGATCAGCCCGCCTTGAACATCCGGAAGCTCGGGATCGATGTTTGTTTTATACGCGTCCATCCATCTGCGCAATGATTCAAGAAGCGGTCCGTCAAACCGTTTGACCGTTTCTCGTGTCGTTACAGTCAGCACTTGATCTTTCCCTTTTAACGAAGCCCACGGCGATAAACCGATCACAGAATAGCGCCCGCCCCTTCCGCTTTCGAGCAAGACGTGGCAGTCGTTCCCGCGGGATAGCTCACAATAGGTCAAATACCAGTTATCCGTTTTCTCATCCAGCGGAAACATCTTCCCGGCAGGCTGTCTTGTCATGATTTCAACCTCTTTCAAAAGCTGTATTTCAACCATATATAGGAAAACCCTACACTTACCTTCATTACATTATAAGGGGAGGAGCGATCTGACGCAATCACCTCGTAACCGACGATAACAAAGCCCGGCACACGCCGGGCTTTGTTGTGATTATTCTGTTTCGAAATCGTACAGCGGGGTGCTTAAATAACGTTCGCCGTTACTCGGAATGACGGCGACAACTTTTTTCCCTTTTCCTAATTGTTTAGCGACGTCAAGCGCAGCGGAAATAGCTGCTCCGGAAGAAATGCCGCCGAGAATGCCTTCTTCTCTCGCCGCCCGCCGGGCATACTCATACGATTTTTCTGTCGACACCGTCATCACTTGGTCGTACATAGATGTATCAAGAATTTCCGGGACGAAGCCGGCGCCAATGCCTTGAATTTTATGCGGTCCTTTATTTCCGCCTGACAGAACAGGAGAATCCTCCGGTTCAAGCGCAATGAGTTGAACATCAGGAAAATGCTTTTTCAATACTTCACCGGCTCCTGTGATCGTCCCGCCGGTCCCGATCCCCGAGACAAACGCATCGATCTGGCCGTCCATTTGATCGACAAGTTCTATTCCGGTCGTTTCGCGGTGAACGGCCGGGTTCGCCTCATTTTCAAATTGCTGGGGCATAAAGTAGCCGTGCTCACGCTGAAGTTCCTTGGCTCGCGCGATCGCACCGCCCATGCCGTCCGGCCCCGGGGTCAGTTCCAGCTCTGCTCCGTAAGCTTTCAGCAAATTCCGCCGTTCTAAACTCATCGTATCCGGCATCACTAATAGAGAGCGGTACCCTTTGGCCGCCGCCACCATGGCTAAACCGATACCGGTATTGCCGCTTGTCGGTTCGACGATCGTGTCGCCCGGCTTAATATTCCCTGAATTTTCAGCGCTTTCGACCATTGAAAGAGCAATTCGGTCTTTTACACTGCTTCCAGGGTTCATAAATTCGAGTTTCACATACACGTCAGCATGATCGTCCTCTGTCAGCCGCTGCAGCTTCACCAGCGGTGTTTCACCGATCAACTCCGTTATCGACTCAACAACTTTTCCCATTGTAACAGCTCCTCCGCCAAAACCTAGTAAATAGGTAAGATTTATTGGTTTTAATCTTAGCAAACTTGTTACACGCCGTCAAGCCGCTTACTGCCGCCCGGTGTTTTCTCGCTCGCTTTCGATTTCTTCAAGTTCTGCTTTCGAAAAATTGTAAATTTCGTTGCAAAATTGGCAGATCGTTTCCGCACCCTCGTCTTCTTCGATCATCGCTTTTAATTCAGCTCCGTCAATTCCGTACAGAGCGTTTGTAATCCGTTCTTTGGAACAATGACATTGAAACTTTGTTTCCATTGTTTCAATCACCCGGAAATTATTTTCGCCGGCAATTTGCTCGACAATTTCCTCCGGCGTTTTCCCCCACTTAATCATTGTTGATACAGGCGGAAGTTCGCTCAGCCGCTGTTCGACGATGTCGATCATATCATCTGAAGCACCCGGCATTAACTGAACGATGAAGCCTCCGGAGGCCTGGACATCATCGTCTTCGCCGATTAAGACACCGAGTGCGACAGATGACGGCGTTTGTTCTGACGATGCGAAATAGTACGTGAAATCGTCGCCGATCTCACCGCTGACTAATGGAACACTGCCGGTAAAGTGCTCACGCATGCCGAGATCTTTGACGACAGATAACGATCCTTCATTGCCGACAACGGAGGAAACGTTTAATTTTCCGTCTTCGCGCCTCGCCGGATCAATATCAGCTTTATTTAAGTAGCCTCGCGCCGTTCCGCCGGCGGTGGCATCGACAACGATCGGTGATGACGGGCCGTTTCCTTCGATTTTGATTGTCAGCTTTTCATCGCCCTTTAACATCGCGCCCATCATCGTGCCTGCTGACATCGCTCGTCCGAGTGCAGCGGTTACCGTCCGCCATGTTTCCTGGCGCCGGGCGGCTTCTTTCACCATTTCCGTTGAACGGATCGCATAAATTCGCACGTTATCATCAAAGGCAAGCGCCTTTACTAAATAATCATTATTCATCATTCATTCTCCTTTTTTCGTTCTTCTCATAAATGTAACAAAGACCGTCGAGCGTCAAGTAAGGTTCGACTTTATCAATCGAGGCGGTATTTTCAGCAATCATTTCCGCCTGATCACCGGTGGCAATCACAAGCGGGGACGCATCGTCCGCTTCTGCTTTGATCTTGCCGATGATGCCTTCCGCCTGCGAAATGACCCCGAAAAGATAACCGGAGCGCATCGCATCAACGGTGTTTGTACCGATGACTTTGTCCGTTTTGACTGTGTCGACTGTCGGCAGTTTCGACGCTTTATTGTAGAGCGCCTGCATCGAAATCTCCATCCCTGGAGCAATGACACCGCCCATATACTGACTCTTTTTGTTAATGTAACAATACGTCGAGGCTGTTCCGAAATCGACAATGATTAACGGCGCTTGATACTTTTGCAGCGCTGAAACGGCATTAACGATGCGATCGCTGCCGACTTCTTTCGGATTGTCGCTCATAATATTCAACCCTGTTTTAATTCCAGGACCGACCGTTTTCGGCGGCAAATCAAAATAACGGGTGCACATATCCCGAAGCGTTTCATCAAATGCCGGCACGACAGACGAAACCATCACGCCGCGGACGTTTTCCAGCTTCAGACCGTGGTGTTGGAATAATTGCCGAATCAGCATCGCAAATGCATCCGCCGTTTGATTGACATCCGTCTGTACAGTCCAATCATAAACCCGTTTTCCCTTTTCGTACAAACCTAACGCTGTCTTTGTATTCCCGACATCAAATACCGCAATCATCCAATCATCCCTTTCGCTGTCATAAACGGGAAAGAGGGTGCCGCAGCGACACCCTCCCTATCAACGTTTATTCTTTTTTCCCGCTGCTGTCATCATCCGATTCTTCCGTATCCGCGCCGTCTTGATCATCTTCTTCCGGCGTTTCCGAAGTCGAATCGCTGTCAGCGCCGGCATCGTCCGAATCAGGTTCGTCTGTTCCCTCTTCCGCCGACGGCTCCGCTTCTTCTGCGTCACCCGTATAAATATCTTCCGGTTCTTCACCGTTGATCTTCTTTGTAAAGTGGTGATCTTCCGGCAGTTTGCCATCTTCTACGAGCGAGCGAATCTGCTCTGCATCGAGCGTTTCGTGTTCAATTAACATTTCAGCTACCAGCTCAAGACTCGCTTTATGCTCCGTTAAAATTTGACGGCAGCTTTCGTAAGCGTCTTTAAGGATCTGCTGCACTTCCATATCGATCTCGTGCGCAATCGCGTCACTGTAATTCTGTTCGTTTTGCATATCGCGGCCGAGGAACGGCTCTCCTTGCGTATTGCCAAATTGAACAGGTCCGAGCTTGTCGCTCATCCCGTATTCCATCACCATTTTACGTGCGATCCCGGTTGCACGCTGAAAGTCATTATGAGCGCCGGTAGACACTTCGTTAAACATGACTTCTTCTGCAACACGTCCGCCGAGAAGACCGATAATTTTATCAATCAGCTCCGGCTTTGTCATAAAGTAGCGATCTTCTTTCGGAAGCATCATCGCGTAACCGCCCGCTTGACCGCGCGGCACGATCGTCACTTTATGAACCATGTCCGCGTTTTCAAGCTTCATGCCGACAACTGTATGACCGGCCTCATGATGGGCAACGATATTCTTTTCTTTTTCCGAAATGACACGGCTCTTTTTCGACGGACCAGCAATCGTCCGGTCAATCGCTTCTTCGACCGATTCCATATCGATTTTCTTCTTATCCGAGCGCGCGGCAACGAGCGCCGCCTCGTTAAGCAGGTTCTCTAAGTCCGCACCAGAAAATCCAGGCGTTCGCTGCGCAATGACTTTTAATTCGACATCGTCAGCGAGCGGCTTTTCTTTCGCATGAACGCCGAGCACCGCTTCGCGGCCTTTTACATCCGGACGTCCGATCATGATTTGACGGTCAAACCGTCCAGGCCGCAGCAATGCCGGGTCAAGTATATCAGCACGGTTTGTTGCTGCAATTAAAATGATCCCCTCATTCACGCCGAAACCGTCCATTTCAACGAGAAGCTGGTTGAGTGTCTGCTCCCGTTCGTCGTGGCCTCCGCCGACACCTGCGCCGCGGCGGCGTCCGACAGCATCGATTTCATCGATGAAAATGATACACGGCGAATTTTTCTTCGCGTTCTCGAAAAGATCGCGCACCCGTGACGCCCCGACACCGACAAACATTTCAACAAAGTCCGAACCGCTGATGGAGAAAAACGGTACGCCGGCTTCACCGGCTACTGCGCGGGCAATTAATGTTTTACCGGTTCCCGGCGGTCCGACAAGAAGCACACCTTTTGGAATCCGCGCCCCGATATCAGCAAATTTCCGCGGATCTTTCAGGAAGTCAACCACTTCTGTCAATTCCTGCTTCTCCTCATCCGCTCCTGCTACATCACGAAAACGGGCTGTTTTCTTGTCTTCGGTAACAAGTTTCGCCTTGCTCTTGCCGAAGTTCATCATCTTGTTTCCGCCGCCTTGAGACTGACTCAAGAGGAAGAAAAAGAGGATGAAAATGATCACGAACGGAATGATCGCAGTGAAAAATGTCACCCAGCCGCCCGGCTCATCTGCCGGTTCAACGGTCAATTCGGAGAGACCTTCTTCACCTGTGTAATAAACAACTTCCTCAAGGAACATCTCCAAATCCGGAACGTGAACGGTGAAAAATTCATCTTCCTCCGCACCTTGCAGCTGTCCCCTCGCGGTGTACACATCTAAGTTCGGTTGAATCTCCAATGATTCAACGTTGTCGGCTTCCAATTCCTGTTGAAATTCTGTAAATGTAATCTCTTCGGTTTCGCCCGGTTCTTGCTGAAAAACGCTGACAATACCGACGATTACAAGGAAAATCAACAAATAAAATATCGTATTACGAAATATCCGATTCATCCTGAACCTCCTCCCACATCAAATGCACTTTCATTATAGTACCATACTCAAAGTTGTCCTCTCAATTTATTCGGACTGATAAATTTCCGGCTTCAATACACCGATGTAAGGGAGATTGCGGTACTTTTCGATATAATCAAGCCCGTACCCTACAACAAATTTATCCGGAATGATAAATCCGGCTTTATCAGCTGCAATGTCGACAGAACGTCCTTCCGGTTTATCAAGCAATGTCACGATCCGAACTGAGTTAGCCTTGCGGTATTCCAGCAGGTTCACAAGATATTTGAGCGTCAAACCGCTGTCGATAATATCTTCCACGATCAGCACATCGCGGCCCTCTACCGACGTATTCAAATCTTTTTCGATTTTCACTTCGCCGCTTGAGACAAAAGCGTGTCCGTAGCTGGAAACGTCCATCATATCAAATTCCAGATGGGTATCCATTTTTTGAATCAAATCGCCCATAAACGGGAGACAGCCTTTCAAAACCCCGATTACAAGGGGAAAACGGCCTTCATATTCTTCCGTCAGCTCCGCCCCGAGTTCAGCCACTTTATTTTGTACTTCCTCTTCTGAAACCAGCACTTCCTGAATATCATCTCTCATAACGTTAACTTGTCCCTCCTAAGAATAATCAAATCGATTGGCTATTTGCTTCAGCACTGTTGATGGTGTGAAGCTTCATTATAAGTCAGCACGGCCGAATTTTTTTCGTCCGGACGCTGGTTTTGCAATTCATAAGACCGAATTAACAGCGGAACCCACAATATTGTACCATGATCATCGGTAAGAATGGGCCATTGATCACGGATAGATTTAGGAATTTTTAAATCGATCATGACGTCTTTAATTTTTTTTGAGCCGCGCCCGTCAGGCAGACGGATCCTGTCTCCCGGTTTTCTTGTCCTGAGACGGAGCGGGAGCGCTGCCTTTTGTACGTTGATTGAAACGGAGTCTGAGCGCCCGTTATCATTCGGCGCCTCAGCTCCGGGCGGGTAAACGCGCAACAGCCCGCGATCCGTTCGATATACCTCTGTAAACTCAAGCGAGACTTCGGTTTCCTTAGCCGCTGACCGCCCGCTGTCGCGCACCCGTAAAAAATGCAGTTCGCCGTAACGGCGTTCCGCCTTCCAAGAGTGCGTTAAGTTGCGGGAAGCTGAAGGTACGGAATGCTTTGTCAACTCAAGAACAGAGTCGATATCATGGCGGCTCCAAACAGACGTGTTTTCATCGTCAAGATAGTTTAATAGTAGATGAATGACCCTTCTTTGTAAAGCGTGCGGAATATTGAGCAAATCATCACAGAAAACGGCTTGTTTATCAACCCGCAATGTTTGAAAACAGCTGTATGCCTGCTCTGCCAAATAAGCATCTTCCAGCTGCGCTTGCTCCGCCTGACGCTGCGCCGTTTGATGCAAGCGCGGGTTCTCCGCATACAGATAAGGCATTACGTTTTTACGCAGACGATTCCGCGTGTAGTTCCGGCTGTCATTCGAGGCGTCATGACGATAGGGGATCCCTTTTTCACGGCCGATGCTTTCGATCTCTCTTTTTGAGACAGATAAAAACGGCCGAATCAGTTCACCTTCGGCAAAAGCCCGGATTGCAGGCATCCCGCTCCCGCTTGATGCAGCGCCGCGCACCCATTGCATCAGCATAGTCTCCGCTTGATCGTCGCCGTGATGCGCGACTGCTAGTTTATTCGCGCCAATTTCGCGCATCTTTTCGCCGAGAGCTTCATAACGCTTCTCGCGCGCTAAATCTTGCAGCGAGCGGCGGTTGTTTTTTTTATCGAGCCGCAAAAAGGTGCAATGATACGAAATGCCGTACGTCTCGCAATACTGCCGGACAAAGCGTTCATCCGCATCGGCATCTGCTCCGCGCAATCCGTGGTGAACGTGCATCGCATCAAGCGTGAATTGATACTTTTGACTGCTGGCCATAAGCCAATCAAGCAAAACCATGCTGTCCGTGCCGCCCGAAACAGCAACGAGCAGCCGATCCCCTTTTTTAAGCAAGTGGTGCCGGTGAATAAATGCGTCAATGAATGGATTCATACCGGTGGCCGACTCCTTTGCCGAACGTAGTAATGGACAAGGAAAAAACCAGTCCGCCGGCAATCGCGCCGGCAATCAGCATTGTTTCCACGCCGTGTTCGAGACCTTCAATGTAATTTCCTTCAACAAACGCCAGCATCGTAAAGTAGGCTCGGCTTCCGGGGACTAACGGTAAAATCCCCGGAATCGAAAGGGTTGTCACCGGCAGCCGCATTCGTTTGGCAAACACGTGCGCGACAATCGCTGCCGACAATGATGCAAGTCCGGTCGCGGCAATCGGAGCGGCGCCGAAATGCATCGATGTTTGTAAAACCGTCCACGTCACCATGCCAATGCTTCCGCCGACGGCGAGAGCATGTTTCGGGACATTAAAAAGAATCCCGAAAGCTACAGTTGCAGCAAATGTGATGATCAGTTCCAACGCGAAACCCATATTCCGCTTCCTCCTTTTATATAAACAAAGAAATCGCCAACGCGACTCCGCTGGCAATCGCCAGTGATGTTAACAGCGCCTCGACGCCCCGGCTCATTCCCGCCAGCAAATCGCCGCTCAATAAATCCCGGACAGCATTCGTCAGCGGAACGCCGGGAACAAGCGGCATCAATGATCCGATAATAATTTGATCGAGATTGTTGCCGAGACCGATCATAACAAGCAATATCGCAACCGTCCCGCCGGTAAAAGCCGCGGCGAACTCGGATGCAAACCGGACTTTCATATATCCTTCCAGTTCGACAAGCGATACACTTGCCGCTACCGCGGCAATATATGCAGGGATAAGGTCAAACAAACCGCCGCCGAACAAATAGGAAAAGCCTGATCCTGCGACACCGGCAAACAGATGAATCACCCAAACCGGGTAATTCACCGGCGAATGGTATATGTCTTTTAACCTGCCATGCGCTTCGCTGATCGTTAAGTATCCGCCCGTGAATTCTCTTGAAACTTGATTCACTTCTTTAATTTTATTTAAATCTTGCCGGCGGTCGTCCACGCGGACCATCTGCATTAAATCTCCGTCGCCTTTTTTCTCTTCAAACGACAAAAAAATGCCCGTTGTTGTTGAAAAACAGTGGACATTTGCAAAACCTGCCGCTACAGCCATCCGTTCGAGCGTCTCTTCAATCCTGTACGTCTCCGCTCCGTACGTCAGCATGATCTCACCGGCAAGCAGACAGGTATCCATCATTTCGTCTGCTAAGTCGGCCATTTCGTCACACCCTTTCTTCAATCCGCGCGTATTTCCCGGGAAATACGTGCTCTTTTCCGTCATGAAAAAACCGTTTTAATAAGTGATCACTTATTAAAACGGCAGCATAGCAGCAATTTGTACATGATCAGCAGTAAGTTCAGCGTTTCGTGCTTCGCCCTCCGCGTTTTGACTCCGTTTGTTTTTTCAGCGTTGACAGCCGGTCTTCACTGTCCTTTAAGAAACGGCTCATTTTATCTTCAAACGTCGATTGGGACTGTTCGTCGGATTGCCGGCTTGTTTCAGGCCGTTCTCTCCCTTTTTCGCCGGGCGGTTTATCGGCCGCTTTTTTGATCGAGAGCGCGATTTTCCCGTCATCCTGAATTTTGACTACCTTCACCGTGACGGTATCTCCGACACTGAGATGGTCTTTAATGTCTTTAACGTAACTGTCTGCAACTTCACTGATATGAACGAGCCCCGTTTTACCTCCGGGGAGTTCGACAAACGCCCCGAAATGTGTAATCCCGGTCACCTTTCCATCGTACTTGCTCCCAGTTTCAATGGACATGTATGCCATGCTCCTCCTTCATAAGGAAAAAATATTTGCTTAATTGTACCTGTAATTTAAAAACGGTGTCAATCCTGATCACTGTCATCTCGAGGGAGCTGAAAAAGCGTCTCATCCGAATTGGACAAAAAGTAATCCCGCCGGGCAATTTCTGCGATATATTCCGGCTCTTGCAGACGTTTAATTTCCAATGCCAGTTCTTCTTCTTTTTCTTCCAGTTCGGCAAGCTGGGCACGGTGTTCGTTATATTGCCGTTCCTGCTCGTTTAATGTCTGCTTTTGATCATAGTATGTGTAACCGGACGCGGCGGTGAACAGCAGCATGATCACACCGAAAACTGACAGACGCCGGACAAGGCCGCGCCGACGCTTAAGGCGCTGTTCTTCTTCTCGGGCCCGCTTACGCTCTAACTCTTCTGTCCATTCGCGAATACGGTTTTTTCCGGGCTGATCCATGCTGGCTCCCTCCTGTACCGTTTAATAACTGTGCAATTGTATAAAAAGATGCAATCTTCTTCCATCATATCCGAACTGTCAATCTTTTTCAATAAACTATTTCATCTATTTAGTCTTTATTTCGCGGTTCTTCTTGCAAAATCGTATACATCGTTTCAGCCTCGTCTTTTTTTGTCGCCGCTTCCAGCCTTTCGACACGCAGCGTGACGACCTTTTGTCCGAATTCAATTTTCAGTTCATCGCCGGGCTTCACGTTCGCGCCTGCTTTTACCGTTTGGCCGTTCACTTGAACCCGCCCTTGGTCAGCCACTTCCTTAGCCATCGTCCGCCGTTTAATCAGACGGGACACTTTCAAAAATTTATCGATTCTCATCCGCTTCACCGCCGGTTTCAATTTTTTTTGCCTCTTCCCAAAGCTCATCCAGCTCTGCTAGCGACTTGTCTTCCCAACTGACACGTTTTTGCGCAAGTTTTGTTTCGATGTACTCGAAACGTTTCATAAATTTTGCGGTCGTTTTCTGGAGCGCTTCTTCCGGTTCGATCTGATGAAAACGGGCGAGATTGACAAAAGCGAACAATACATCGCCAAATTCAGCAGCCGCTTCAGTTTGATCGCCCGCCTTTGCAGCTGTCAGCCATTCAGCCAGTTCTTCTTGCAGCTTCATCCACATCGGCGCCTCATCGCCCCAGTCAAAACCGACTTTGGCAGCTTTTTTTTGCACATTATACGCCTTTAAAAGCGCAGGCAATGACGCAGGAATCCCGTCGAGCAAAGACGAAGCCGCCCCTTCAGCTGACTGCGGCTCTTTCTCTTGCTGTTTGATCGCCTCCCAGTTTCGGACGACATCCTCATCTGTTTCAGCCGACGTCTCACCAAAAACATGCGGGTGGCGGCGGATCATCTTATCGGTTAATCCGGCAATCACATCTTCCATGTTATAAAAACCTTCATCTTCACCGATTTGCGCATGCAAGAGCACCTGCAGCAAAACGTCGCCGAGTTCTTCGACCATATGATCGTCGTCTTCAGCATCGATCGCATCGATCAGTTCATAAACTTCCTCAATCGCATAACGTTTCAGCGACGCGTGCGTCTGTTTTTTATCCCACGGGCAGCCGTTCGGTCCGCGCAATTCCCGGATAACATCCCGCAGTTTTGAAAACTCCCCGTACAGAAGGCTCTCATCTGTGACGGGCGGAACATAGACGGCTGTCAGGTTCGACAGTCCCCGCGCACGGTCGAGTTCGTATAACGGGATTGTCGAAATCGTCTCATTCTCTGTGCCTGCTGCCGTGACAACCTTGACGATCATGTCGTCCGGAAGCCGCTCCATAAGCTTCAGTTTCACGTGCGATGCGCTTAAGTCATCAAATACTTGCGCAATGACGGTATGAGCGGTCAGCGAAACATCCTCCGCTGACATCGCCAAACCGTCGAGCAGCTGAAATCCTTCGATCGGATCAATCTTTAACGCGCTAAACAACGGGTCCAAAAAGCTTTGACCCCCGCGAATATGGACATCAGCCCATTCGCTTTCGAGGAGCTTTTTCACCGTCAATTCTGCGACGAGCGGATGCCCGGGGACCGCATACACGAGCGTGCCTTGTTGCGCGGCTTTTTCCAGCACCGACGCTGCAATCTGCGCGTACACTTGCTCGAAATCATCATGCGCTTCGTACACCTTGTCGTAACCGGTAAAACGGATTCCTTCCGCTTCTAAATCTGTTACAAGCGGATGATCTTTCGTCCGCACATGCACTTCATCTGCACGTTGCAATTGTTTATAAACCCCTAACGGCAGCTGATCGATATCCCCTGCGCCGAGGCCGATAATCTCTATTTGCGGTTTCATCTATGTCCTCCTTTGCCCTTTTCAGTCGTGTTTTTCCGGATAAGGCAGCCAGCGCCCGAGTTTAGGCAGCTGTTCCCACTCGTCGGCTGAAAACACTTTGAAGCGCCAAATCAACAATATAAACAGCAGCGCTCCGCCGGCTGATGCCGTTAAAGCACCCGCCGCCGAAGCCGCCCTCTCAGCGGCTAAAAGTCCATCTGCACTTGTTCTGATCGCAGCAGCCGCTGCTGCCATCAAACCGAGCGCAGCCGCGAGCCGGCCTGACGTTTTCCAACCGGGAAGCGGCAGCCAGCCATGTTTTATCAATACGCTCAATACAGCCGCCGCCAAACATAAAAAGACGAGCGCGGAAGCGAAAGCCGCGCCGGCAATTCCCCAAAAAGAGACCGCTATAAAGGTGAAAACCGTTTTAACGATCAACGCCGCCCCTAACCATAATGCCGCTTCGCGCGCGCGGTCGAGCGCATGCAACAGCGCAGCGGCGGTCATAAAGATCGAGCCGCTCAAAACGACCGATGACATAACCATTAACAGTTCTGTGCCGTTTCGATCGGTAAACATCATCGGATTCAGCGCCGGCATGACCGCCGCCATACCGACGGCTGCCGCGCTGCCGAACACAGCCGCAATTTTTACTGCGCGCGCGGTTTCTTCGCGAACCGCTTTGTTATCCCCGTTTGCAAAGGATCGCACCACAGAGGGCACCGCACCGTACGAAAATACAGTTGTCACGACCGCACCGAACTGAACAAGCGGCCACGACCGGTCGTACACCCCTTTCACTTCTCCGGCAGCTTCCGGGGCCATGCCGTCAGCTGTCAACGCCGGAATAACTGTCAGCGCGTCCGCAGCTTGAAATAAGATCAACGCCATCGCACTGGCGGAAACGTAAAATCCGGAAACGAGGAATATTTTCGTATCTTTAAACCATCCCTCGGGAAACAAAGGTCCCGATCCGGCCGCGAACGGGTTGAGCGTAACCGCAGCAGGATCGCGGCGGTAACGGCGGAACAAAAAGATGCTCCCCGCCGCCCCGCCGGCAAGCGCGCCCGCTCCTGCCGAAATCCCTGCATAGTAAGGGTTGCCGCTTAAATACATCGCAAATGACGCCACGAGTAAAATCATCACTACCCGCACGGACTGTTCGGCCACTTGCGATAAAGCGGACGGCAGCGCATCCCCCCGCCCCTGAAACCAGCCGCGCCCGAAAGCAAGAAAAGGAATAAGCATAAACGGCAAGCCCATAAAACGAAGAGCCGGACTCAATGACGGGTCGCCGATGAGAGAAGCAATAGCCGGAGCAAAAACGGTCACAGCTGCGGCGACCACCGTATGCAGCACAACGAGCGCCCAAAAGAAAAAACGCAGCCGCCCCGCATCCGGCGCCGCGGCCTCTTGCTTTCCCGCCGTCCATTTCGCGAGCATAAGCGGGAAACCGAACGTGCCGATCACAAACGCCGCTCCGTATAGCGGGTATATTTGCTGGTACACATAAAAACCGAGGTCCCCGGTAATATTTTGATAAGGTATTTTATAAAGCGCGCTTAAACCTTTAACAAACACGGCGGCAGCGGTTAACAAAAGCGCCCCTTTCATCCATGCCGGACCGTCGCGGCTCACTTTTCTGCCTGGCATCTGTATAGACTCCTTTTCGAAAAACTTTCGCTACGCTTTTGCGGTATCTTTTTGCACATCCGGCAACTTCCCGAGCACACTCTCAAGTATCGACAAATACTCACGGTCAGAGAGCGATTTTGTCTTTAAATGGACAGCAATCCGGCTCCCTTCCATCGATAAATGCAATTTGTTCGAAAGCTTATTAACGAGCGTAAAAAGTTTCGATCCGTCGATCCGGTTCGTCGCTTCCTCAGTCAAAACAGCCTTGCATTCATTTTTCTTCTCGGAAATCGTCTCCACACCTTCTTCGCGGGCGTAGAGCTTAACTTTCGTCACCGCGAAAAGGTGTTCTACTTCCGGCGGATATTCACCGAAACGGTCGATCAGTTCGCTTTGCAAATCGCTGATATCTTCAAACGATTGAATCGCCTTAAAGCGTTTGTACATATCGATTTTTTGTTTCGAATCGGCGATATACGATTGCGGGATATAGGCATCGACTTGAATATCCAGTTCTATATCCGGTTTCTCTTCCTGTTTCGGCGAGCTGTCTTCATCCCCTTCGATGCCGGCTTTATCCTTTCGCTCTTCAATCGCTTCTTTCAGCATTTGTGAATAAAGATCGAAACCGACAGAAGCGATAAAGCCGTGCTGTTCGGCACCGAGCAAATTACCGGCCCCGCGAATCGATAAATCGCGCATCGCGATTTTGAACCCGGAGCCGAGTTCGGTAAACTCTTTAATCGATTGCAGGCGGCGCTCAGCGACTTCGGTCAGCACTTTATCCCGCTGGTGGGTGAAATAGGCGTAGGCCACCCTGTTCGAGCGTCCGACCCGGCCGCGAAGCTGATAAAGCTGTGAGAGTCCCATCTTATCGGCGTCATTAATAATGAGTGTATTGACGTTCGGTATATCAACACCCGTTTCAATGATCGTGGTGGTTACGAGCACATCCGTTGTCCCTTCGAGAAAATCAAGCATGACGGGCTCTAATTCATTTTCACTCATTCTTCCGTGCGCATAGGCGACATTTGCCTCCGGAACAAGCATGTTCATCCGCTCGGCCACCGATTCAATATCATCAACCCGGTTATAGAGGAAAAAGACTTGCCCCCCTCGTGCCATTTCCCGTTCAATCGCTTCGCGGATAAACGCATCGTTATATTCAATAACGTACGTCTGCACCGGAAACCGGTTTTCCGGAGGCGTTTCAATCACGGACAGATCGCGGACGCCGAGCATCGACATATGCAATGTCCGGGGAATCGGTGTCGCCGTCAAAGTTAAAACATCAACGTTTGCTTTCAGCTGTTTGATTTTTTCTTTATGCGTGACACCAAACCGCTGCTCTTCATCGACGACGAGCAGCCCCAAATCTTTAAAGGAAATATCTTTAGACAGCATCCGGTGCGTTCCGACAACGATATCAACCGTTCCTTTTGCGAGTCCGTCCGCCGTCTGTTTTTGTTCTTTGCGCGAGCGAAAGCGGCTCATCATCCCGGTGTTTACCGGAAATTCTTGAAAGCGTTCGCGGATTGTTTCATAGTGCTGCTGGGCAAGAATCGTCGTCGGCACGAGGATCGCTACTTGCTTGCCGTCCATAATCGCTTTAAAGGCTGCGCGAAGCGCCACTTCCGTTTTACCGTAACCGACATCCCCGCATAAAAGCCGATCCATCGGGAAATCCCGCTGCATATCCTTTTTGATCTCGTCAATCGCCTGCAACTGATCCTCCGTTTCTTGATACGGAAACGACGCTTCGAATTCGCGCTGTTCGGCGTCGTCTTCTGAAAAAGCATAGCCGGGCGTTTGCTGCCGTTCTGCATACAGTTTGATCAAGTCATCAGCAATATCCTGGACAGAATTTTCCACTTTGTTTTTTACTTTTTTCCAATCGCTTCCCCCGAGCGCGTAAAGTTTCGGGTCTTTATCATCGGAGGCGACGTATTTTTGTACTTGGTCGATTTGATCGACCGGGACGTACAGTTTGTCATTTCCTTTATACGAGATATGCAAATAATCTTGATGGGTATCGCCGACTTGCAGTGTTTCGATTCCGAGATATTTGCCGATCCCGTGGTTTACATGAACGACCCAGTCCCCGACTTTCAGCTCGGAATAATTTTTGATCCGCTCGGCATTGGACAATTTCTGCCGCCGTTTCGGTTTGCGCGTCTGTTTTGTGAAGACGTCCTCTTCTGTCACGACGACCGTCCGCTGCAGCGACAGCTCGAAGCCGTTGACTAGATGTCCTTCCATAATCAGCGCTTCTCCCCGTTTAGGGGCATCCTCCTGCGAAGCAAATGCGGCTTCAATGCCGTAATCCTCCAGTACGCGCTTTAAGCGTTGTGCGCGTTCACTGCCGTTGCACGTAAAAACGATGCCGTACTCTGCTTCTTTCCAGCGTTCAACTTCGCTTTTTAAGAGGTTGATTTGTCCGTGAAACTGCTGCATCGATTTCGTCTGAATGTTGACGATGTTTTTCGGGTCGATCGCTTGATGCGAGCGGAGGAAAAGGCTGTAATAGACGAGCGGCGCTTTCGTTTCAGCGATCACATCCTCAAACGGGCGCGACACGTTGATTTGCGGGACAGCCGCTCCCTGAGAAGCCATGCCGGACAGCCATTCGGCTTCCTCATTTTCCAGACTTGCAGCCGTCTCTTGCACGCGGCTGACTTCATCGATAAACACCGTTCCGCCGGCAGGCAAATAATCGAGCAGCGTGTATAAACGGTCATAATAAAGCGACATATATTTATACATCGCATCAAACGGTGTGCGGTTTTTCAGCCACTCCACTTCCTCGCCGATTTTTTCGGCGGTCTGCTCTTTAACGCTCTCATCAGTAAGATTGCGCAATGTTTCCGCCAGACATTTCTCAAGCGCGCCGGCGCCATTCGTGAAGTGTTCAGCTTCGAGCATCAGTTCTTTCGCCGGTCCGACGGTTACCGACGGCACCGTTTCCAGAGAGCGCTGCGTATCGACATCAAAATAACGGATGGAATCGACCTCAGTATCAAACAGTTCAATTCTGAGCGGGTGCGTTTCTGTCAGCGGATAAATGTCGACAATCCCGCCGCGGACACTGAACTCCCCGGGGGTAGATACCATGTCCGCGCGGTGATAGCCCATCGCGACAAATTTTTCAAGCATCGTATTGTAAGGCTCATCTTCGCCGACAGTTAATGTTGTTTGCTGGCGCTCCCATACAGCCGGCGGAGGGAGCAAACGCCTGACACCGGCAACCGGAGCAATGACAATGCCTTCTTTTCCGGCGGCCCAATGATTCAACACTTCCAAACGCTGGCCGCGCATCTCCGGACTTGCCACCGCAATTTCAGCTGAAATGAGTTCGTTCGCCGGATAAAGCCAGACGTTCGCATCTCCGAGCAGCGACACGAGGTCATCGTACAGTTTTTGCGCCTGAAACAAATTATGTGTCACAATCAGCTGCGAACGCCCCGAGCGCTTATAGAGCGCGGCCATGATTAACGACCTAGCCGAACCGCTGACACCTGCAACCATCTGCTCGCTCAAGCCGGACTCAATGCCGCCGGCAAGCTGATTGATATCTTCTGTTTGCATAACAGTTTGTATTAATCCTTGCACACTCGTTCCCACCTTTATGGTTATGTCGCTGTTTTATTGCGGCGCTTCAATACGAAAAGGCTTTGACAGTCTTTTGTCAAAGCGTTCAGTTCGATTATTTTGTCTCTCGCGGATCTTTTCGGCTTGAGCGATCCATGCTGTCACTTCCTTTGCCGGGGATCATCAGCTGTTATAATCGTTCATAACTTGTTTGAAACTTTGGCCGCCCCAGGCTTGAACAGCGTCTGCCGCTTGTTGAACGGCTTCGTTTACGGCCGTTCGTTCATCAGGGGAAAAGGAACCGAGCACGTGATTGGTTACCGATTCGCCCGGAGCCGGACGCCCGATCCCGATTCGGATCCGGTTAAACGATTCCGTGCCCAGGTGCTGTATCGTGGAACGTATCCCGTTATGACCGCCGTGGCCGCCCTTTTGCCGAAGTCTGATTTTTCCCGGCGGCAAGTCCAGATCATCATAAATGACGAGCACGTCATCCGGGGCGAGCTGATAATAGCGGGTGATTTCACCGATCGCTTCACCGGAGAGATTCATATACGTCATCGGCTTTAAAAACATCACTTTCTCTGAGCCGATGCGCGCTTCTGTTATCAAGCCTTTAAATTTGGACTGATCAATCGAGATATTTAATTCGTCAGCGCACCGGTCCACAACATCAAACCCGACATTATGCCGGGTGCGGTCATATTTTTTTCCCGGATTGCCGAGTCCGACGACAAGTTTCACCGGTTCATACGCTCCTTCGTCTCGCAATTTGCTCTTTCGTTTAAATAATGATCGCAGCTGCATCGTTTGCCGACACTCCTTTACCGATATAGCCGTTCAAGGGAAAAAAAGGCTGTCTCACATATGGAGAGACAGCCTCTTGCGCAGCATCGATCAGCCTTCGTTTTCGTCGGAATCGTCTTTTGCTTCCGCTTCTTCATCGACCAATTCCGGTTCTTCTTCCTCTTCTACATCAACCGTTTCTTCCGGCTCTTCGGTCGGAGGTACAACCGTGACGACCGCTTCGTCTTCTTCCGCGTTGAATTCGAACTTCGCTCCGCTCTTCAAGTCGCCGACAGCGACTGTGTCGCCGATTTCGAGTTCGGTTACGTCAACGTTGATCGCATCCGGAATCTCTTTTGGAAGCGCACGGACAGAAAGCTCATAAACCGCTTGCTGAAGAACACCGCCGTCTTTGACGCCTTGTGCTTCTCCTTGAATGTGAACAGGGACGTCCGCATCCATTTCTACCGTCATGTCGGCTGCGTAAAAGTCGACGTGAACTACTTCGTTTTTCATCGTATCGTACTGCATATCGTAGATCATGACGTCTGTTTGCGTGCCGTCGACATCAAGTTTAAAAACGCCGGTCTTTCCTTCGTTGCGGTATGTTTTAATGAATTCAACCGTTTCTACAGCTACCGGCGTATTGCCGTATTTTTTTCCGTAAATAACTGCTGGAATATATCCTTTTTCCCGCGTCTCTCTTCGTGCGGAATCTTTAAAATTTTCTCTGACATTCGCTTTTAATACACTAACCATTGTAAAAAATCACCTCATCATTGTTTTCAATATTATAACCTTTTCCCGCCCAGTTCTCAAATTAAACTTTTGAATTTAATCAAAAAGCGTGCTGACTGAACGGTCTTCATAGACATTAACGATCGCTTTGGCAAGCAAGTTTCCGACCGAGAGCTGCTTCACTTTATCAATTTTCTTCTCCGGCGGAAGCGGAATCGTATTGGTCACGACAAGCTCTTTCAACGCCGAATTTTCGATCCGCTCAATCGCGGGCCCGGACAATACCGGGTGGGTGCTGCACGCATAAACTTCCTTCGCGCCGCTCTCAATCATCGCATTGGCGGCGAGCGTCATCGTACCGGCTGTATCGATAATATCGTCGATGATAATCGCCGTTTTCCCTTCAATTTTTCCGACGATATTCATCACTTCCGACATGTTCGGCTTCGGCCGGCGCTTGTCGATGATCGCAATCGGCGCTTTTAAACGGTCTGCCATTTTACGGGCGCGCACAACGCCGCCGTGATCAGGCGAAACGATAACGATGTCTTCGAGCTGTTTTTCTTCAAAGTAGTTTGCCAAAATCGGCACACCGATCAGCTGATCGACCGGGATATCAAAGAATCCTTGAATTTGTGAGGCATGCAGATCCAATGTGATCACACGGTCCGCACCCGCAGTTTCGAGGAGGTTGGCCACTAGTTTCGCTGTAATCGGTTCGCGGGATCGCGCTTTTCGGTCTTGCCGCGCGTAACCGTAATAAGGCATGACGACATTAATCGTCCGGGCCGACGCGCGTTTGAGTGCATCAATCATGATCAGAAGCTCCATTAAATGCTCATTCGCCGGCGAACTGGTCGATTGAATCACGAAAATGTCGCAGCCGCGAATACTTTCTTCAATATTGATTTGAACTTCGCCGTCACTGAAACGCTGTACAGAGCTCTTCCCCATTTCTGCGCCCATCGCCTCAGTGATTTCATGAGCCAGCTCAGGGTTGGAATTGAGCGTAAATACTTTTAAATGTCCGTCTTTGTAATGAGCCATCGCACCTTTACCCCCATTAATTCAATTCTTCGCGGCGTCGTTTTTCAAATAACCTTCTTTGGTCGTCTGACGGCTTCTCGCAATGGCCAACGACTCACCCGGCACATCATCGGTAATCGTCGAACCGGCCGCAATGTAAGCTCCTGTGCCGATTGAAACCGGCGCAATCAAATTCGAGTTGCACCCGACAAACGCCCCGTCTTCAATCTTTGTTAAATACTTGTTTTTTCCGTCGTAATTCACTGTAATCGAACCGCAGCCGACATTGACAGCATCGCCGATCTCAGCATCGCCAAGATAACTGAGATGCGAAGCTTTGCTGTTTTTCCCCATCGACACTTTCTTCAGTTCAACAAAATTACCGACACGCACGCCGTCGTCAAGCGCCGTTTCCGGACGCAAATGGGCGAACGGGCCGATCTTCACATCGCTGCCGATGTCGCTCATCGATGCGACGGACTGCTTTACCAGTGTACGGTCGCCGACTCTGCTCTCGGTCAATTCCGTGTGCGGACCTATCCGGCACGCGCTTCCGATGATCGTCCCCCCGCGCAGAACCGTTCCCGGCTCCAGTACAGTGTCGGGACCGATCACAGCATCGCGTGAAATATAGGTCTGTTCCGGGTCGGTCATCGTTACTCCTTGCCGCATCCAATATTCATTAATCCGGCGCTTCATCCATTTTTCCGCTTCGCTTAATGCCACGCGGTCGTTTACACCCATCGTTTCATGAAAATCCGCCGCTGTAAAGGCGCTGACTGTCTCGCCTTCACGCTGCAAAATTTCAATCACATCCGGCAAGTAATACTCACCTTGAACATTGTCATTGCCGACATTTTTTAACGACGTAAACAACGCTTCATTATCGAACACATACGTCGCGGAATTTATCTCTTTGACGCGCCGCTCTTTTTCACTGGCATCTTTATGCTCGACGATTTTCTCAACCTGCCCGTCCGCATCGCGCAGCACCCGGCCGTAACCGTCCGGCTCTTCTGTCACAGCTGTCAAAACCGTTGCTTTTGCGCCGGTTTGTTCGTGGTGAGCCATTAAATCCGCAAACGTTTCTGCGGTTAACAGCGGCGTATCCCCGCAAACGACAAGCGTTGTTCCGCTTTTCCCTTCGAGCACTTTGCCTGCTTGCATCACCGCATGGCCGGTGCCAAGCTGCTCTTCCTGCACGGCGTAGCTGACACGGTCGCCGAGAAGATCTTGGACCTTTTCTGCACCATGACCGACAATCGTTACCGTATCATCGACTGAACAGCTTTCAAGCTGGTCGACGACATGTTCGACCATCGGTTTTCCCGCAATCGGGTGAAGAACTTTATACAGTTCGGATTTCATCCGTGTTCCTTTTCCTGCCGCTAGCACAACCGCATATCGCTGACTCATGACAAAACCTCCAACGGTCTGATTTCCATAATGAATATATCTTAAATCAAGCGCTATTTCAAGGTGCAAGTCGAATTCAGCTCGTTGATCCATAAAAGAACCCAACATCACTTAAGAGCGATGCTGGGCAGTCCCTGTCCGTTAATTTGACAAACCGGCCTGTTCGTAAATTTCTTGATTTTCCTCTTTTGCGGCTGCCTGATCGTATTCAGCCAACACCGCCGCTTGAATTTTTTCACGGGATGACGAACAAATCGGATGAGCAATATCGCGAAATTCTCCGTCGGGCGTCCGCTTACTCGGCATAGCCACAAACCGGCCGTTATTTCCTTCAATGACACGAATATCGTGTACGACAAATTCCTCATCAATGGTAATCGATGCGATTGCCAGCATTCGGCCTTCCGTTTCAACTCGGCGAAGCCTCACATTTGTAACGTCCATACCTGTCACCACCTTTATCCGTTAAGTGCCCCTCTACGCTAATTAGTTCGGCACAAACATCGCAAATCCTGCCGGATATAAGGAAAAATATTGCACTGGCGGAAAGTTGTAACAAAATGTTCAAATTTGCTCTGCGCGCACACCGTTACTTCGTGAACATGTTCCCCGGTTCAACCGTAATTTTACGGCTTTGCACGTCTACGTGGGACAATTTCGTCAGCGATGTGTATGTATCAACGAGCTTCGTTTCCTCATGCACTGCTTCTGTCAACACGGCAACGCCGGCAACCGTCGAATCAAATTCTGCCGCCAAATCGATCATGCCTCTGATCGTTCCGCCCGCTTTCATAAAATCATCAACGATCAGTACATTTGATTGCGGCTTCAGGCTTCGGCGCGCTAGCGACATCGTTTGAATCCGCTTGGACGAACCGGACACGTAATTGATGCTTACAATCGACCCTTCGGTAATACGCTGATCGTGGCGGACAATACTGACAGGAACGTTCAGGTGCATCGCGACCGCGTAAGCGAGCGGAATCCCTTTTGTCGCCATCGTCATAATCGCCGTCACGTTTTGATCACGGTAATGCGAAGCAAACATTCTTCCCAGTTCTTGCATTTTCGCCGGATCGCCGACAATATCCATCATATATAGATAGCCGCCGGGCAAAATACGCCCCGGGTCTTCCAGTTCTAAACATAGATCGCGCACTTGCGTTAACGCATCACCGCTTCCGACCGTCGGCACAAAGATCACACCGCCGGCTGCACCGGCCGCCGTTTCAATGATGCCCAGCTCTTTTGTTTCAAACAGTTCTTTAATAATCGAGATATCCTCACTGATGGAAGATTTTGCTGCTTGATAGCGTTCAGAAAAAAACGTAAGCGGAATTTGCTGGTGAGGATGTTGGAGCAAATACTGCGTCATATCAACAAGCCGGCCGCTTCGGCGATATTTCATGAGGAACCTCCTTAGATAAAATCCGAATAATTAATTGAAATATATCATTTTTGTACGGATATAACAAGCTCCCCTCTGCAGAACTGTTCACTCGCACGGCAAACTTATCCGAGCATGCGCACAAGATACACTTGGTCGACAAAACCTTTCAGCGCGTTGTAAAGGCGCAACGCTTTTTTGTCATTGCGGCACAATGAAAAAACCGTCGGCCCGCTTCCGCTCATCACCGTTCCGTCCGCCCCGGATTCGATCATCCGGTCTTTGATTTTTTTTACATCCGCGTTTAATTCAAACGTCGCTGTTTCCATCACATTTTGCAACAGCCGGCAAACTTCCCGGTAATCGCTGTTTTCAATCGCGCGGATCATTCCGGCTGTATCCGGGTGCTCGATATCATTGAGGCGTAAACGCTTGTAAATGTCCTTTGTCGCCACACCCGCCGGCGGTTTCGCTAAGACAACCCAGCATGTCGGCGGAGATGGGAGAAATGTTAATTTTTCACCCCGCCCTTCGGCCAAAGCCGTTCCGCCGTAGACGCAAAACGGTACATCTGAACCGATCTGCAAACCGATCTCAGCCAATTGTTCCAAAGTCAAGCCGAGCTGCCACAGGTCATTCAACCCGCGGAGCACTGCAGCCGCGTCGGTGCTACCTCCTGCCAGTCCGGCAGAAACGGGAATATATTTGTCGATATCAATCACAACTCCGCCCTGAATGTGAAACTTCGACTTAAGCAGCGCCGCTGACTGGAAAGCTAAGTTGTTTTCGTCTGTCGGCAGCTGACCGTTATTTACCCGGACTTCAATATCTTGACGGTCTTGCAAACTCAGATGAATCCGGTCAGCCAAGTCGACTGTGGTCATAATCATTTTTACATCATGGTAGCCGTCTGTTCGTTTTCCGGTGACATCCAACGTTAAATTTATTTTCGCAGGCGCTTTTACGCTTGTTTTCATTATTATTCACCTTCTTCGTCTCTTCAGCCGATTCTTCCGTTATTTTACCATTCGCTCGATCTTACGACTATTAAAAATTCGCGCAACACGAAAAAAGCCGAAAGCGATCGCTTCCGGCCAAGGTCTGGTCATGCTGTTCATTCAGTTCGTCACTGCAAATTAAGTACAAACGCTCATCGTAAACCGCTTATCGTTATGCTTTTTCAAGCATCGTCAGCTGAACGGTTTCAGTCAATACATCTGTGTAGCTGTAAGACATTCGTTCGACCGGGTATTTATCCCGATCCAATTTGACGGTGAAAACACACGGATAAACGCTCTCAATCTGTCCGGAACGTTCAATCATTTTTTTGCGTCCGCCGTTTGCCTTAATCGTAACATCTTGCCCTAAGTGTTCTTTTAACGACTGTTTGATTTCGTCTAATGTTTTAGCCATCCACCACACCTCACTTAAACCGTATTATACAGGGTGAAAGGGGGTGAAGTCAATAGCCAAAACTTAGAATTATAGCAAGCTGATATCGCGATGTCAATTCTTAAAAAAGCACAAAATCATTATTTTCTATTTTCAGACTTTTTCTTCACCGAATTTTTTTGCAATCGAAGCAAATTCTGCCATTGTCAGCGATTCGGCGCGGCGTTTGGGATCGATTGCAATGTCCTCAAGCGCTGCCATGACCGCCTCCTTTTGCATACGCCCGCTGAAAAATGCCGCGAGATTGTTTAACAGTGTCTTTCGCCGCTGAACAAACGAAGCTTGAACAACCGCAAAAAAGAACGCTTCGTCTGCTACCTCCACAGGCGGTGTCTCCCGCGCGGTTAAACGAAGAATCGCCGAGTCGACGTTCGGCTGCGGAATAAACGCGGTTTTCGGCACGGTGAACAGCGTTTCTGTCTCTGCATAATACTGTGCGGCGACGGAAAGAGAACCGTACATTTTCGACCCCGGGCGGGCGCTGATCCGCTCAGCCACTTCTTTTTGCATCATCACGACGATCACCCGAAGCGGAAGCTTCTCTTCAAGGAGCTTCATCAAGATCGGCGTCGTAACATAGTACGGCAAATTGGCAATGACAGCTAAATCTTGCCCCGGCTGAAAATGCGTGCGTATTTCCGCTGTTAAATCGGCGGCCAGCACATCTTGATGAATCACTTCGACATGGCTGTACGGAGCGAGCGTATCAGCCAGAATCGGCAGCAGCCGCCCGTCGATTTCATAAGCGACAACTTTGCCGGCGATTTTTGCCGATTGTTCGGTCAGAGCGCCGATCCCCGGGCCGATCTCGATCACACCGCTGTCTTTTGTCACGCCGGAAGCTTCGACAATTTTTCGCAAAATATTCGAGTCGACCAAAAAATTTTGCCCAAGGCTTTTTTTAAACGAAAACCCGTGTTCGGTTAATATTTCTTTCGTGCGGTTCGGTGTGGCAATATCTTTACTCATTGTCATCACGGAGCTCCTTTTCCAGCTTGTTTACAGCGTCTGCCCATTCTTGCCTGCTGATTTGAAATTGACGCAGCCTTTTTTCTAACTGCTTTGCGTTGGCATAACCGATGCCGAGGATGATCCCGAGCCGTTCGCGCTTTCTTCTCGCACCTTCTCCGGCGGTGAGCCCGGCTTGCAGCAGATCATCCGACGTTACGAACGTTTTTGCTTCCTCCTCACTGTAGGAAACTTTCGCATGCTCCAGAGCATACTGCAAATCAGCTAAAGCAGCATGTTCAATGCCGATTTTCCCTTTTTGTTCATCCTTGGCCGCTTCTTTCGGTAAAAATGCGTGCTTCACCCCGGAAACCTCGTCATCGATCGTCTGCCTGATTTTTCCGCCGGGAAAATCAGGGTCGGTAAACACAATCACACCGCGGCGGGCGTTAGCTAAGCGAACCCTTTCAATCACCGCAAAGGAAACCGCCGAGCCGTTCGTTTCGATCGTATCGCAGTCAAAATAGCGGCGGAGCTTCAGCGTATCGTTCTTGCCTTCAACGACAATGATTTCTTTAATACTCTTACGTGTCATTTTCTACGCCCTTTCTTTTATCCTGATCCCATTATAGAGAAAGAGACGAAAAAAGCACAGCGGGAATTTTCCCGCTGTGCTGTCGGACGGTTTTTCAGCTGCTTCAGTCCAGCACCCGCACTTTTACCGATTGGCGTCCAAAGCTTTCAGCCGCTCCCTGGTCAGGCATAAAGATATCAATCTTTCGGCCGTTAATCGCTCCGCCGGTGTCTGCGGCTGTAAAGGTACCGCGCCCTTTTACTTCCACCGTCGATCCGAGCGGGATTACGCTTGGGTCGACGGCAATAACATCCGCACCGGGATTTGCTTGTAAATCGAGCCCGGTTCGCGTTGTTCCGGAACAGCCCGTACAGTTTGCTGTATAAGCTGTCGCTTCAAACGATCGCCATTCGCCGCCAGAAGATGATTGATCAGATGATGAGTCCGAATTGGACGATGACGATGTCGATGATGAACCACGCGATACGGTTTCGCTGTTTGATCCTGTCCCGACGGCCACGACGCGATCGCGGCTTTCTTCGACGGTTGTCTCTTCGACTAATTCACGCGAGACTTCCTCGCCGTTTTCTTTCACTACTTCATACTGTTTTTCAACCTCGCCTTTACGGCCTGATTTTTCGACTTCTTCTTCGCCTTCCGTTAACGACGAATCGTTTTCCGTTACCGTCGCGTAACCTTTCTTTTCGGTCACGACGTCAGTGACGGTCTCGACCCGGACGACATTGACCTCAGTTTCTTCATCCAATGTTACGTCTTTCGACGGCTCGACACGATCTTCGTCCCCGAGTTCTACATTCTTTTCGGCCAAAAATTCTTCGACGGTTGTTTCGGTTGTCCACGCTTTTTCTTCTTCTTCGCCGCCGTCAGATAATTTTACCGGAAACGCCTCGGCGTAAGACACGTTCATACCGTCTTCAAGTTCGGCATTTTTGCTCGGTTCTACCGCATCGCGTTCGCTCGCCTCAATCCCGAGTTCTTCGAGAAGCTCTGCAACATTGTCTGCAGTTGAGTGAACCGTTTCCTGCTCGCCTCCGCGTTCTACGAAAACTTGATTTGCTTGGGTATATGTGATCGTCATATTGTTTTGAACTGCTTCGTCTTTTTCTGGGTTGATTTGATCATGTTCCCCAATGTCAATGCGTTGTTCTTCTAATGCTTCTTCCACTGTTGACGCATGTGTGTAAGCGGTGACTTCTTCACCATTCTTTTCGACCGTGACTTCTGTTTTCGTCACCTCAAAAATGACGAAGGCGACAAGGCCTGCCAACATAAGGAATCCGGCACTAGAAACGGCCATACGGCGCAATACATGACGGTCCGTAAACCGTTCAGTCCATTGATTCATGGTAAAACCCTCCTTCAAGGACTGAATTATACGCCGCCCCCTACCCTCAGTCAATTACATTTTCATGAAAAATGTCGCGATCCTAAATTAGTCCTTGAGCCCCAAGGCTCCGCGGATATATTTCATTTTAATTGCAAAATGATGACATAAATTACTATCCCCCCGCGACCTTATGCACGGGGGGATCGGTTCATTTAATTATTAAGCTGAAAAACCCGCTTCGCGTTTTCCGTCGTCTGCTTCGCGACTTCTTCCAGTGTCATCTCCCGCAAGAGAGCAATTTCTTCTGCAACAAGACGGACGTATGCCGGCTCATTCCGCTTGCCGCGATACGGATGAGGGGCAAGAAACGGCGCGTCGGTTTCAATTAAAAGCCGGTCAAGCGGCACTTCTTTCGCCACTTCTTTCGGACGTTTCGCATTTTTAAACGTGACCGGACCGCCGAAGGAAATGTAAAAATTCATCTTTAAACATTCGCGCGCAATTTCAATGCTTCCGCCGAAACAGTGCATAATGCCGCCCGCTTCTTCGGCATGCTCCTCTTTCAGCAAATCAACGATGTCTTGATGAGCGTCGCGGTCATGAATGATCAGCGGCAGCTGGACTTTTTTCGCGAGGGCAATTTGCTTGCGAAACGCTTCTTTTTGCTCCTCTTTCGACGATTTATCCCAATAATAGTCAAGCCCGGTTTCGCCGATCGCGACGACTTTCGGGTGCTGCGACAGTTCTTCAATCCAAGCGAGACGTTCATCCGTCAAATCGACGGCATCAACCGGATGCCAGCCGATCGCGGCATAAATACCGGCGTACGTGTCAATTAACTCCATCGCAATACGAATCGTCTTTTCGTCAAAACCGACGACGAGCATTTTTTTCACCCCGGCCTCTTCAGCCCGGGCGATCGTCTCCTCGATTTCGCCTTCAAACTGATCTGCGTTCAAATGCATATGCGTATCAAACAGCATGTCGTCCCCTCCTGTCTGTTCTGTCTGTTACTTGACTTTCGATCCGTTTGCCAGCGCATCGGAAACGCTCGCAAGCGAAAGCTTCCCGTCCTCAGAACCGGCGAGAATCATCCCTTGGCTCCATTCACCGCGCAGTTTCACCGGCTTCAGATTGGCCACGCAAATCACTTTTTTCCCGACGATATCTTCCGGACTGTAGCTCGCTGCAATGCCGGCGATCACTTGGCGCTTCTCATAGCCGAGATCAATTTGAACTTTCAGCAGTTTATCCGCTTTTTTCACTTTTTCAGCCGCTGTCACTTCTGCGACCCGCAGATCAACCTTCATGAAATCATCGATCGTTATTTCGTCGTTTTCCGTCACAGACGCCTCAACCGTCTCTTCTTTTGCCGCTGATTCAGCATCGGCGGATGTTTTCGGCTCGCCGCCCATCATCCGCACGATCTCGGCAACCTCCTCATTGCTGTCCAGCCGCGGAAAGATCGGTTCGCCTTTTTCCGTCACCTTTATACCTGCCGGAAGCAGGCCCGGCTGCCGCAGCGAGTCCCATCCTTGCAGATCGGCCGGGATATTCAGCTGCTCCCACATTTTCGCCGGTGTTTCCGTCATAAACGGCTGAATCATAATCGACACCTGGCGCAGCGACTCGGTCAAATGATGAAGAATCGAGCCGAGCTGTTCCTGGGACTGCTCATTTTTCGCCAAAATCCACGGCTGCGTCTCATCAATATATTTATTTGTCCGGCTGATCAGCTGCCAAATCGCGGTTAACGCCACGGAAAACTGCATGTTTTCCATCGATTCTTCCACTTTATCCACCGTTGCATCGATCAGTTCAATCAACGATTCATCAAACGATGTGCCGTCTTTAATGTACGGCTGCAGAGCTCCGTCGAAATATTTATTTTGCATCGCTACCGTCCGGTTTAATAAGTTTCCGAGGTCATTCGCTAAATCAAAGTTGAGCCGTTCAACGAAGCCTTCCGGCGTAAATACGCCGTCTGAGCCAAACGGAACCTCGCGCAATAAATAATACCGCAAGGCATCGAGCCCGTAACGATCAACGAGCGGGATCGGGTCGACGACATTGCCTTTTGATTTCGACATTTTTCCGTCTTTCATTAACAGCCAGCCGTGGCCGAAGACTTTTTTCGGCAGCGGCAAATCAAGCGCCATCAGCATGATCGGCCAATAAATCGTATGAAAACGGACGATTTCTTTTCCGACAAGGTGAACATCCGCCGGCCAGAATTGCTGATAATCACGGTCATCCTCCGTGCCGTAGCCGAGCGCGGTAATGTAATTGGAGAGCGCGTCGATCCATACATAAACGACATGTTCCGGGTCGCTTTTAACATTGACGCCCCAATCAAACGACGTTCGCGACACGGCCAAATCTTCAAGTCCCGGTTTAATAAAGTTGTTGATCATTTCGTTTTTGCGTGATTCCGGCTGAATAAATTCCGGATTATCTTCGTAAAACTGCAGCAGCCGGTCAGCATACTTGCTCATCCGGAAAAAGTAGGACTGTTCCCGCACCTTTTCGACAGGGTGGCCGCTTTCCGGACTTTTGCCCGCAATCACATTGCCGGCGTCATCGTATTCCTTATCATCAAGCTGGCGCTCGGTATAAAACGTCTCATCAGAGATCGAATACCAGCCTTCGTATTCATCCAAATAAATATCGCCCTGTTCAAGCAGCTGTTCAAAAATCTTCTGCACGACTTTTTTATGGCGCGGTTCCGTCGTACGGATAAAATCATCGTAAGAGATATCAAGTTTTTCCCACAGCTCTTGAATATCTTTTACAACGCCGTCGACAAAATCTTGCGGCGACTGATTGTTTTCCGCCGCTTTTTGTTCAATTTTTTGTCCGTGCTCGTCGGTTCCGGTTAAATAGCGGACATCATAGCCGCGGAGCCGTTTATAACGCGCCATTGCATCTCCGGCTACCGTCGTGTAGGCATGTCCAATATGCAGTTTCGCACTCGGGTAATAAATCGGGGTCGTAATGTAAAAACTCGGTCGTTTCGCTGTCATGATGATTCCTCCTATCGCTTCGCTCATTTATTTTTTACCGACAAAAAAACTCCCGCCCAAGATTTTGGGGCGAGAGGTTCTCACGCGGTACCACCCAGATTTACCGGTCTGATACGACCGATCTCTGCGTTTGCAGGCACGTTTTATCCCGGCTGCAAACTGCTGGATAACGCACAGCAGGCGTGTCCAGCTCACCGAATACCCGGCTCGCTGCACAGTTTCTCCAAGACCATGTTCAAAAGCTTTCTTATCCCGGGTTTCAGCAGTTCCGGTTCTCTGTTATAAGAAAGGGCTCCCTACTCATCTTTTCACAGAAACAAACATTTTTCGACTGTACTCTGCATTATAATATACACGCTTCCCCCACCCTTGTGTCAAGTCATCGGCCGTTTTTTCAAACACGGGACTGTACTTTACACAAGTTATGGATTTCCTTTTTTTGGGTATAGGCAGATAACCCCGAAAAGTTACAGATCGTCTTTATCCTCATGCTTCGTCATTTCATGTCGAAAAAAGAGCAATTTACCTTAAATCGGCCTATTGCACACCTGCTGAAATCACGCAAGAGACTTGCAAAAATGGGAATTATAAAATAATTTATGAAATCGAGACCTCTTTATTGACTTCTTTTGGAATTGTTGGTATTCTTAGCTTAGTAGAAATTTGTCGAAAAATGACGCTGTGGCTGAAAGGCAAAATTTCAAAACAGTGAGAGGAGAATGAATATGAAATCAACAGGAATTGTAAGAAAAGTCGATGAGCTCGGACGGGTGGTTATTCCAATCGAACTGCGCCGCACTTTGGATATCGCTGAAAAAGACGCATTGGAGATTTATGTAGATGATGACCGAATCATCTTGAAAAAGTACAAGCCAAACATGACGTGTCAAGTTACCGGTGAAGTTTCCGATGACAACTTAGCGCTTGCTGACGGCAAAATCATTTTGAGCCCAATGGGTGCAAAAGAGATTGTTAAAGAATTGGAAGACTATATTTCCAAGCAAGAAAGCTGATAAAAGGGCCTTCCAGCCCTTATCAAAGCAGCCGCAAAATTTTGCGGCTGCTTTTTTTCGTCGTTAGTCGTTCTCCTCGATGTGATAAACATGGTAAACATCCCGCTTCGGCATTCCCCGGTCGCGGGCTGTTTTTTTGATCGCTTCTTTCGCCGCTTCGCCGTTTTGCACGTAGGCTTCGACATGGTCAAGAACGCTTAGATGCTCCCACCATTCAGGGTTGCGGCTCTCAAGCTGCTCTTGTTCCGAAGCGCCCTCAATTAAAAGAACACACTCGCCCTTCAGTGTTTCGTCCTTTGCGTACGTACACAATTCGGTCAGCGTTCCGCGCACAATTGTTTCAAATTGTTTCGTCAGTTCCCGCGCGATCACACCCCGGCGGTTTCCGAACGCTTCATAAGCGGCGGTTAAAAATTCGCTTACCCGATAGGGACTTTCGTAAAAGATCAGCGTAGCCGCATGGCCGCGCCACGAAGCGAGAATCTCCGCGCGGGTTTTTTTATGCCGGTCGACAAACCCGATAAACGTAAAAGCATCGGTCGGCAGCCCGCTCGAAACGAGCGCCGTCAAAGCCGCATTCGCTCCCGGAAGCGAAATAACCGGCAAGTTTTCTGCTGTCAGCCGCTCGACGAGATCGGCCCCGGGGTCTGAAATCGCCGGCGTGCCTGCGTCGCTGACGAGCGCAATCGTGTCCCCGGCGCGAATCCGTTCGACAAGCCACGCTTCTTTTTCCTGCTTATTATGTTCATGATAGCTGATCAGCCGTGCGTCAATCTCAAATGCGCGGCAAAGATTTTTCGTCCGCCGGGTATCTTCCGCGGCGATCATCGTCACGGATTTCAATGTATCGACCGCGCGATACGTCATATCCTGCA
This sequence comes from Salisediminibacterium halotolerans, assembly GCF_003814815.1. Taxonomy (GTDB): domain Bacteria; phylum Bacillota; class Bacilli; order Bacillales; family Salisediminibacteriaceae; genus Salisediminibacterium; species Salisediminibacterium halotolerans. The sequence continues at coordinate 9,266 of NZ_RKQQ01000008.1, read as the reverse complement.
AGTTTCCGATCGGCGTCGGCACTAAATAAAGCGCTCCGGGAAGGGCTGTCTGATCAAAACTCCGCTGTTCGTTCATGATCGGCACCTCCTGTCATTTTGCGTTTGAATTAACTGCTCCTTTTTTGTTCTCGGCAGCTTTTTGATTTCGATTTCCCGCCGCAGAGCTTCAGTTTTGTCAGCAAACACTTCTTGATAGACGAGCTGAAAAGGCCCGCGTCCGCGCGTATATTTAGCCCCTTTTCCCTGTTCATGAACGAGGAGGCGTCTGTCCATATCGGTCGTATATCCGGTATAGAGACTGTTATCAGAACATTGCAGTATGTAGACATAATAACGTTTAACGTTCATAAATATCGCGAAACTCCTTTGTATACTCATTGTCAGCCGTATAAACGGTCAGCGGCGGATCCACTTCAAGGCCGGGATTCCCGGCGCGAACGGCTTCGATTAATACTGAGCCGGCGGAGCGGTCTGCTTTGGCATGAACGAAGCGCATCCGCTTTACTGCAAACCCGTAATTCGCCAAATCTTCCATCAGACCGGCCAAACGCTCGGGACGGTGAACAAAAACGAACCGTCCTTTCGATTTCAGCATCGCTGCGGCCGCTTGGGCCACATCGGCAAACGTACAGCGCGTCTCATGCTTTGCATCAGTCATTAAGTCTTTTCCCGCGGGCGGCGTCCCGGCGGAGAGCGGAAAGTACGGCGGGTTGCTGACAACCACATCGTATTCATTTCGGAGCAGCTCAGCCGGAAGCCCCTTCACATCGGCTTCGATTATGCGCCACTGCCAAAGAAGATCATTTTCCGCAGCGCTCGCCTTCATCATCTGACACAATTCTGCTTTCAGCTCAACGGCATCGATAACCGCGCGGGTGCGCTCAGAAAGCGCGAGTGATACGGCTCCTGTCCCGGCGCACAAGTCGGCAATCCGCTCGGTCTTCTTTGTGATCCTCGCAAATTTTCCCAGCAAGACCGCATCGACCGAGAACAGAAACGATCCGCTTTGTTGTACAATCACTTGTCTGCCGCCGGGCATGCGGTGTTTCTCCTCCCCTGTGCACATCTCAGTCTCCTCCTCCGTTATTGAGAAAAAGAGTCTTTCCGTGACGGAAAGACTCAGTGACGTTATTTTTTATTCAAAAACGATAGACAAAATAAACAATCGCCTTCTTGCCGAATCGTTCCATAGTGCAAGTTGCAAATATGAAAGCCTTCTTGATAGAGGCGTGCTAAATTATCGTAGCCTTCACCAAAACCGGGGCGAATCCGGTCGGCTGTCGTTTGACCGGGACCGTGGCGGCTCTCGGCATCTTGGCGGTGATTTTCCGGTTCATCAAGCTTTAACCGCGCGCGCAAATGTTCATTTTCCATTTGCAAATGCGTGTTTTCTTCCAGCAGCTGTGCAATCTGTCCCTTTAATTCGCCCAGTTCATGATGCAGTCCGCCGATTTTTTCTTCCATTTGACTGACCCTGGCAAATAATTCATTTTTGTTCACGGTCGCCACACCTCATCACTTCACTTTTTTCGCGGTTACGGCGCCTTCTTCAAGCAATTCATCAAGCGTGAATTCGACTACCTGACCAGACTCAAAAATCTCTACCTGTACAAGACGTTCGAGCATATTCAACCCTTTGACTTTTCCTTTTCCGTAACTCGTGTTTAATTTTTCGTTCATATCCGGGAGCTCGTGTTTTGCCTCTTCATACATATCGTTTTCGTACTTCAGACAGCACATCAGCCGCCCGCAAAGGCCCGAAATTTTTGTCGGATTCAAGGACAGATTTTGATCTTTCGCCATCTTAATCGATACCGGTTCAAAATCGCCAAGAAATGTGGAACAGCAAAGCATCCGGCCGCACGGACCAATGCCGCCGAGCATTTTCGCTTCGTCGCGCACCCCGATTTGCCGGAGTTCAATCCGTGTACGAAAAACAGAGGCCAAATCTTTTACAAGATTGCGAAAATCAATCCGGCCATCCGCAGTAAAGTAAAACAATACTTTATTGCGGTCAAACGTATACTCGACGTCGACGAGTTTCATATCGAGCTCGTGCTCGGTAATTTTTTTCGAACAAAGTTCAAAAGCTTTCGCAGCTTCTTCGTGGTTTTCAGTAATGACTTGTTTGTCTTTTTCCGTCGCAATCCGCTGCACTTGCTTAAGCGGCAGGACGACATCATTATCACCGACTTCTTTCATCCCGATGACGGCTTTGCCGAATTCTGTCCCGCGCGCGGTCTCCACAACAACGTAGTCATCTGTCTCTATATTTAAATCCCCGGGTGAAAAATAATAGATTTTCCCGGTTTTCTTAAAACGCACCCCTGTCACTCGATGCATATCGATTATCCCTCCTGTAACCGTATGAGCAGCTGCTCCATCACAAGCTGGGGAGAAGTATTTGCATCTATGCGGCGCTTGGCATCCATCGTTGCATTGAGATGTTTGCCGAGTTGCTCCAGATTCAGTTTTAGCGCATCAGCTTCCAACTGTTCTTCACAGCCGATATACACGATACGGTCTGTCTGATCGACTTGCATCCGGATAACATCGCGATACCAAAGCATAAGCAAATCGATTCCCAACTGCACATCAGTTTTCTCTTTAAAAAATGACAACCAGTCATCTTGTATTGTGATCAATGTGTATTTCGGACGTTCCGACAGGTCATTCATTAATTGTATCACTTTGCTTCGCGCTTCCGCAATGTAATCCCCCTCACAGAGCGTCAGCGCCTCATCCACATTCGAGGTAATTTTTGAAACGAGTGCAGCATCGTTTTGTTTGATACCGTGTTCCATCAGCGTCCGGATCAGCGCATCCGGCGGGAGCGGCTTAAAACTTAACACTTGCGCGCGCGACAAGACTGTTTTTAAAAGCTGCTGCACCTGCGTCGTCATCAGGACAGCAAGCGCCTCGGCTTCCGGTTCTTCTAAAAACTTCAACAAACTGTTGGCAGCCGGTGCGGTCATTTTTTCAGCCTCGTAAACGAGATACACTTTTCTTTCTGACTCCAGCCCGCGCATACTGAACTCTTTTTTCAACCCGCGGATTTGCTCGACTTTAATCGACGCTCCGTCTGCTTCGATCGTGTGAACGTCCGGGTGATTCCCCGAGTCAATCCGGCGGCACTCATTACAATGATGACACGGCTCCGCCCCGGTCCGTTCTTTGCAGTAAAAGGCCTTTGCCAACAGAGCGGCGATTTCTTTCTTCCCGGTTCCGCGTCCGCCCTCAAACACATACGCATGGGCGAGCCGGTCTTTTTCAATGCTTGAGCGCAGCACATTGACTGCGGTCGGCTGCGTTTCTTCCCAATCTTTCCACGCATTCATCGTTAACTCCGCCGCCTGCATCTAAAACTTCTCGAACTGCTCGACAGGAAGTATGAATACGGTTGCTCCGCCGATCTGCACTTCCACCGGGTAAGGGACGTACGAATCCGCATTGCCGCCCATCGGCGAAATAGGCGCAACGAGCTGTTCACGCGTCTCACAGTTCTCTTTAATAATTGTCAGCACGGCATCGACATCCTTATCTTCAATCCCGATCATAAATGTCGTATTTCCTGCTCTTAAAAAGCCGCCTGTACTTGCTAGTTTGGTCGCTTGAAATTTATTTTCTACCAGCGCATCCGACAACCGGTTGCTGTCTTTATCTTGAACGACTGCCATAATCAATTTCATCGTCATTGGCCTCCATTTGGGATGATTACATGTATTATAACAGGAACGTGTCTGTCATGACGACCCTGGATCACTCAGCTTGATAATTTTTCGCGCGAAGGTACTCGGAAAGGACGGTCCACGCTTCCGCAAAGACTTCATCCTCTTCCTTTCCGGCATCGATCCGCCGAATTCTTTCCGGTTCGGTTTCCAACAGGGAATGGTACGCAGCCCGAACCTGCTCATGAAATGCGAGCGACTCACGGTCGAGACGGTTGAATTCCCGCCCCTTATGACCGGTGATCCGTTCGATTCCCGTCTCAGGATCGATATCAAAGTAAAGCGTTGCATCGGGAAGAAGCCCTTCGGTTGCAAACATATTAATCGCTCTCACTTCGGCAATCCCGATCCCGCGCGCAGCCCCCTGATACACGAGGCTGCTGTCGACAAACCTGTCGCATAAAACCACGCCGCCCCGCTCAATATGGGGGATGACTTTTTCGACAAGATGCTGCCTGCGGGCTGCCGCGTACAAAAGCGCTTCTGTGCGCACATCCATTTCGGTATGTTCCGGGTTCAAGATTAATTCACGGATCCGTTCAGCCAGTGGACTGCCCCCCGGTTCCCGCGTAGCCAACACATCGAACCCGTCTGTTTCCAATTGTCGATGAAGACGGCGGATGATCGTCGACTTGCCTGCTCCTTCGCCGCCCTCAATCGTTATAAATAATCCTTTCATAATCATTCAGCTCCTTTTTCTGCGATTGTCAGCACACCGGAAGCATAACTGGCGAGTCCGCGCTGACAGCGGTTTTCCGGTTCATTTCCTTGACGAAATGCTTCGAGATGTTTCTCTGTAATGCGCTCGCCTTTAATTACGAGCGGAATTCCCGGAGGATAAGGAATAATCGTTTCTGCTGCTGTCTTGCCGGCTGCTTTCGTCCACGAAGTGCGTTCAGCCGGCTTATGCCTTAAAGCGGAAAAACGCTCTGCCGGCGCTGACACTGCCGGCGACTTTGTTGCCGGCCCGCGGCTTTTCGGCACTTGACCGCTTTTTACAACGGCAGCCAAAGCTTGTTCCTCTTCCGTAAAAGGCCCTTGTATCGGCAAGACCGCGAGCAGATGGTTCGCGGTCGCCATTTCCGGAAACCAGCCGGCAGCTTCCAATTGCCGGGCCCAAAAAGCCGGATCGTCCCCGGCACCGGCAATAAACGGCAATTTCACCGGGTCGCGCGTATAGACGCCGATCGTATCGGGGGCAAGCGGACAGCCTTGATCCCTCAGCCGCGCGTGCGTATGTTGACAGTCGCTTAACAATGAAGCCCAGTCGCCGGCTTCAAAAGACGCTGCAAACGCGCGGGCCAGATCGAGCGATGCCAACAGCGGGTAAGACGGGCTGCTCGATTGGAGCATTTTTAAAGAACGGCGGATACCTTCTTGCATCGCGCTGTCCCCGTTCACATGAAGCCACGCTCCCATCGTTAATGCCGGCAACGATTTATGCGCCGATTGAACGACGGCATCTGCGCCTGCGGCGACGGCGCTCTCCGGTCCAAACGACGCTCCCGGAATCAAATGAGCTCCGTGCGCCTCATCGACACAGACAACGGCTCCGGCTTCATGAGCGATACGAACGTGTTCCTCGAGCGGCTGACCATACCCTTCATACGTCGGATTCGTCAGAAACACCGCAGAAATGCCGTTCTCGGTTCGTAACGCGCTGCTCAGTTCCAGCGGATTGACACCGAGGCTCAACCCCGTGCCGGGATCGGACTCCGGTTCGATATAAACCGGATCAATATCAAAAAGCTCGAGTGCATGAAACACCGACTGATGGCTGTTCCGCTGGACGAGCACACGTCCTCCGTGCTGCGAGACGGTGTGCATCATCGCCAAGTTTCCCGAGGTCGAGCCGCCGACGAGAAAAAAAGACGCTTTCGCTCCGTATAATGCCGCGAGCATCGTTTCAGCTTCTTGAATGATCCCTTCCGGTTCATGCAAGTCATCCAGCCCGGTCAATTCCGTCTGATCGATAAGCGCGATTTTTCCAAAGTAATCTCTGCCGATTTCCGGCAAAATCCGGCCGTTTTTATGTCCGGGGACGTGCAGCGAGCGGGGAGAGTTATGGTCATGCAAGGTTAAACCGTCAAAAAACGGGGTATGTACAGGTATCATATTCTTACTCCTTTACAGATGCCTTTTTGTCTATTATAACGAAGTTTTTTTCCCGTTGGGCGGAAGATATTAATCTCTGAAAAAAAACGGCTGTAACATAAGGAGGGTCGCATTTTGAAAGCAGCGCTGTTTATCTTATTAATTGTATACGCCGTCTTCTTTGCACCGGGAGAAGGCGCGGGGAATGACCCGATTTTTTCCGCCCTCATCAGCGGGGACTTTGCTGCGGTAGATCCCGCTGTCACGGCTGTATTTTCATCGCTCGGCGTTTATCCGGCTCTGTTTCTCGCGATCCTTCTCACCGCCGACCGCTACCGGCTTCCGGCCTGGCCGTTTGCGATCGGCGCGTTTGGGCTCGGAGCCTTCGCTTTGCTGCCGTGGTTTATTTTCCGCGGAAAAGTTGTCCGGGAAATTCCCCGCGGGCCGCGGCTTATCCGGCAAATCGTCAGGCATCCGCTTTACAGCGGCACCCTGCTCTTCGTTTCATTCGCTTTGATTCTCGTACTCATTGCCGGATCGTGGCCGGCATACCGCGAAGCCTTTTTCTCATCACAGCTCGTCAGTGTCATGACCGTCGATTTGTTTGTCTTAATGTACTTATCATATGACGTATTTAAAAACGACCGGGAGCGCAGACATGCCTGGCTGAATGTTTTCCCGGCTGTCGGACCGGCCGCGCTCCTGTTACAGGATGCACTGCTGCGGCGAAAGAAACGAAACATCTCATTAAACACAAAAATTTGACAGCAAACCTTGCGGAATATAAAATTACTCCGTCAGACCGGCTTGCCGCGTCTGACTTTGTTTTGTAAAGGAGGGAAAGAAATTGGAACAGTCTTTATTAAAAAACCGCTCTTTCCTTCTCGTATGGCTGTCAGGCCTGGCGATCATGCTTGGGTTCTCGATGTTTTTTCTTTCTGTCTCCTGGTACGTCGTCGATGTGCTCCAAAGACCCGCCGTCCTTGGTGCCGTCCTCATGTCTGTTTCGATCCCGCGCGTGATCATGATGATCTACGGCGGCATTCTCGCCGATAAAATACGCAAATCATTCATTATGTTTACGACAAATTTTTTGCAAGTTCTCGTGATGGTTGCAATGATTATCCTCTTTCTCGGCGGCTGGCTTGATGTCGCCTCGCTGATTATCATCGCATTGATTTTCGGGTTTCTTGATGCGTTTTTCTTTCCGGCTGTCTCTTCGATGATCCCGATCATAGTCCGTGACGAACAGCTGCAGCGGGCAAACTCGCTTTTCCAAGGGTCAACCGAAATGATGTTTATTATCGGTCCGTTGATCGCCGGTTTTTTGTTAACAATCGGCGACTTTACGCTGACTTTTTCCGCCGCTGCCGGATTGATTGCGGTCTCGACCGTACTCATCTTTCCGCCGTTTATCAACGATCCCCGTCCAAAAAAGCGCGCCGGCGATCCATCTGCGCTCGATGATTTAAAAGAGGGTATTGCTTACGTTCGTCATTCGCATATTCATTTATCCGGAACATTATCGATTGTGCTGCTCAACCTTTTTATCATCGGACCGATCTTAATCAGCTTTCCAATTCTCGTCGGCGCCTTGGGCGGCACGCCTTTTGATTTAAGTTTATTGGAAGCAGGTCTCTCGCTCGGCACCTTTTCAGCCAGCGCTGCCGTCGTTATCTGGAACGTTAAACGCCGGCGGGGACAGCTCGTGTTTGCTTCTTTACTCGCCGCTTTCGGTTTTTTTCTCATTTTCAGCTTTCTGGAAACAATGCCGCTGCTCATCATCTTAGCTGCCCTGACCGGCCTCGTCGCGATGTTCGTTTATTTGCCGACGGTCACGATTGTGCAAGAAAATACCGATAAAGACAAACTCGGACGCGTGATGAGCATCATTACCTTGGCGGCCAGCGGATTTGAGCCGATTGCTTTTGGGCTTATTTCCTTTCTCGTCGCCTCGGGTCTTGCGATTCAAACCGTCTTGACGCTTTCCGGCGCAGCCGGGTTAATTCTATCGATATGCTTAATCGTCTTCAGTCCACGATTTCGCAAGCTCGATTAAAAAGCTGATTTCACAGGAGATAAGCCGGGATGCCGGATCATCCTCTTTCGTATATACCCGCCTGCACTGACAATTGAGCAGTGCGCGGGCAACGCCTCAGCTTCCTCCCCCCTTCTTTCTGGATCTTCAGCTGTTTTTTTGCAGCCTCGCCTTCATACAGGTGAGCGCGATTGATAACAACTAAACATATTTCCCCTCTCATTTATTACAGCATTTGAAACAATACCAAAAAATTAGTGATTGTAAATGCCGCTTCATAATTTCTTTACACTTCATTAAACATTTCTTCATATCAGCTCAACATTTCTGCTGTATAGTTAGCACCGTAGAAAAAATTCGTATAGGAAGGTGTTAATGAATGAATAAGTTAATGGCAGGAATGCTCGCCAGTAAGCGATGCGAACAATGACGCTGATCATGAAGATTGGCCGGATACTCTTCGATTTGCCGTCACAGGTATTGACGGCATGGAGGAACTGCAGCGCAGATATGATTTGTTTTAAGATACCTTGGAAGACCTGTTAGATATCGATGTAGAATTTTTTGCTTTATCCGACCGAACAGTGGCTTCCACTGCAATGGAATATGACGAAGTTGATGTCATCCTTTCCGGCCCGTCTGAATATGCCCAAACCAAATCTGCTGAACCCGAAGCAGAGCCGCTGGCTGCTATTGAAAGAGATGCTTATTACACAGTCATCATCGTTCACGAAGACAGCGAATTCGAAACCATTGAAGACTTGGAAGGCCATTCCGTTGCCATGAAAGAAGCCGGCTCTACATCAGGTCATATCGGGCCAAGTGCTTTATTTATTGAAAATGGAATGGATTTAGACAATGATGTCGATGTTGAGTTGCTCGGAGATGCGCGTGTTGAAGCGCTAAAGAATGGCGACGTTGACGCTCTCGGCGACGGCATCCGCTACTATGACATGATGGTAGAAGAAGATGGGGAAGATGCTTGGAGAATTCTTCATGAAGGCCCGCCGCTTCCGCAGGATCCCTTCGTAGCCAGTCCGAATCTTCCGGACAGCTTCAAAGAAGAGCTTCAAAATATCTTATTTGAACATGACGAAGAGATTCTTGGAGCGATTCTCGATCATGAAGATAATGAAAAATACCAGCAAGCAGACATGGTTGAAATTGATGACTCAGATTGTAGAAAAACTGTTATTTTGATGCTAGCCGCGCAGCCGCTAACCTCCGCTTGCTCCGGGCAAGGACTCAGCTAGGCTTTGGCGGTATCAGACCGCCGAAGCCGGACGATGCGTCGTCATCCGTTCCTTTTAATAGGACATCGATCGATGTCATGACTTTATCATCAAAAAAAGGCATCCTCATTACGAGAATGCCTTCGTTGAAATGCCCAGCGACGTCCTACTTTC
>NZ_RKQQ01000007.1 GCF_003814815.1 Salisediminibacterium halotolerans | reverse complement strand
AAGAAGCCATGCATCCACTCCTCCGACGCCTCCGGGAAAGCAAGCGACGAAGATCCGGATTCGGCGGTCCGAGGCCGCCGAATACTAGCTGAGTCCTTGCCCGGGGCAAGCGGAGGGTAGTGGATTCATGGCTGACATCAAAATATAGTTTGTCTGCAGTCTGAAGCGTATTAACATACGCTGGAACAACTGCGCTTTTTAAACTAAGGAAAAAATACCGTCGGCTGAATCAGACGACAAATGCGAGCGCCATTGCTAAAGCCCCGGCGATCCCGAGCTGCCAAGACGCTGTTTTTTTATTTTTTACAGCTGTCTGCCAAACAGCGACGTACAAAGCAAACATAACGAGCATAAATATTAGGCCGTCAATCAACGGTGAGATGACCGTTAAATTCGTCGTGACATTTTGATACGTCTCAAAATTAATTAGCAGGGCAGCCGTCCAGCCGAGGAGCAGGCTTAAACCGATCCAAAAAATTAATCGTTGCAATTCACATCCTCCTTTTCAGTCACAATGAACCTTGCTTGTGACAGTATAGCGAATTATATAAATGTCTGGCAACTCATGAATCACTCAGTGAACAAAGGCAATTCGACCTTCGCCGTTGTTCCTTTGCCAAGCTCAGACTCAAAGCTCATTTCCCCGTGATGCTTTTTAATGATTTCATTTACGATTGACAACCCTAGACCCGTTCCGCCTGATTGTTTCGATCGTGATTTATCCATACGGTAAAATCTTTCCGTTAACCGGTTCAATACATCTTTTGGTATCCCTTCGCCTTGATCGGCCACTTCGAACACTGCTTTATCGTGACGGGGATATAAGCGGACTGTAATGCGTTTGCCTTCTTTTCCGTAGTTTACAGCATTTTGCAGCAAATTGGTGATCACTTGTTCCAACCGTTGTTCATCACCGTTAATAATGATGTCCGGCGACAGGTCGGTATCAATTTCTATCCCTTGTTTTTCGGCAAGCACACGCATACGGTCAACAACATCGTCAATGAGCTGGGCAAACGGGATCGGCGCAGAAGACATCGGGTATAAATCTCCTTCCAGCCGGGCTAAATCAAGCAAATCGTTGACTAAACGTTCCATTCGTTCACTTTCCATTTTTATTTTATGCAATTGGGCTGTATCGACAGGCTGATTATTTTCCGCTGCTTCTAAAAGGACTTCTGAATAGCCTTTCAAATAACTGAGCGGCGTGCGCAATTCATGCGAAACATTGCCGAGAAATTCTTGTTTTTTTTGGTCTTCTTCTGCAAGCGATTGACTCATCGTATTAAAAGCGGCTGCTAAATCGCCGATCTCATCAGAAGAATTGACATCTACTTTTTGCGTGAAGTCTCCTTGCGCCCATGTTTTTGAAGCTTCGATCATTCGCTCAATCGGGTGCACCATATAGTTGACAACTTTATTTAATATGAAGACGATCAAGAGAAAAGCCCCGGCGCCGATTAAAAAAAGCACACCCTGTAAGGATTCAAACGGTGCAAACGCCGCTGTAACCGGTGTTGAGATGACAATCACATTGTCTAGGCCTTCTTCATCAATTAACGGGAGTGTTATCAGCAAATGATCATCTTCTTCGCCTGTCCGCTGCGAAACGACCGTTTGACCGTTTTGCAGCTCTGCAGCTTCACTCGTTGATAATCCGGGCTCATCCGTAAGAATCGGAATATCTTCAGGCCAGTCCCCGTTAGCGATGTTTTCAGCAGAATCTAATTCAATATCAGCAACCGCGCATTGCGACATAAAATCTGCCAGTTCATGAAACCTTGCTTTCTCCTCCTCCGTCTCGGCCTGATGATATACGGCTGCAAGATTATCTCCCCGGCCTTTGAGCTGTTCAATTTGATTGTCGACATAAAAAGATTCATATAAATAATTCGTTAGCGACACAATACCTGTAATTGTCACAAAGGAAAACAAGATGATGAATATCCACGTTTTATGCTTAAGTTTCATTTTGCTGCTCCTTTTCCAACACATACCCGACACCATATACCGTTTTAAAGTGCTCCCCGCCCTTTTTTAACTTATGTCTCAATGTTTTCATATGCGTATCTACGGTCCGGTGTCCGCCGGATGTGTAATTCATCCCCCATACTTGATCAAGGAGCTGCTCCCGGTTAAAAACCTGTTCCGGATGCGCCATAAAGAAACTGAGCAAATCAAATTCTTTTCGGGTCAGCTGAATCAGTTCTTCGTCAACAAAGACCTTTCTTGAATCATATTTTAATTGAATCGAGCCGATTTGCACTTCTTTTTCCTGCTCCTCTTCTTGAAACCGGTAATTTCTGCGGATTTGCGCTTCAATTCTCGCCAGCAATTCCCGCGGGCTGAAAGGTTTGACAATATAATCGTCAGCTCCGCGCTTCAACCCTTCGACGCGGTCGTTTTCATCCGCTCTCGCCGTAATCATAATAACCGGTATTTTCCGCTCGCTCCGAAGTTCACGCAAAGCCTCCATTCCGTCCATAACCGGCATCATAATATCCAGCAAAATTAAATCGATCTTTTCACGGTTAACTGTATCAATCATTTCCTTGCCGTTTGCAGATGTTAAAACCGTGTATCCTTCGTTCGTAATATAATCCGCTAAAAAATGAAGCATTTCTTCCTCATCGTCAGCTATTAAAATTGTGAAATCCTGGTTGCCCATTCACGTCACCCCCATAGGTATTCATAGGTTCATTATATTAGATTTCTGCCTTGCTGATTGCACATAATATAAATCTGTAGATAAATCGACAAATCTTTTTCTAACGTTTGATATTCTTCATACAACGGGTAACAGATTAGTAAATATCGCAAAGGAGGCTGCACATGGAAACAACCACAGTAAACGACGGCTATTTTGAATCGATCGGTTTTGAGGAAACCGGAAAAAAACTGCATGTCCGCTTCAGTGACGGACGATACATTGTTTATTACGAAGTAAATAATTTTGAATATGTCGGGCTGATCTCTGCCAATGACATGCGGGAATATTATGAAAACACGATTGCTAAACAGCATCCGCACAGGGTTATGCGCGAATAAATGAACGGACAGACACCGGACTTGCCGGTGGTTCAGAGTGTTGACAAAGTCATGACTTCGATCGATGTCCTATTAAAAAGAACGGATGACTGCGCATCGTCCGGCTTATTTCCTGCGGGCGAGCGCCGAGCCGCTTCGGGCTTATGCCCTGCAGGGTCTCGTTTGTCTCGCTATTCCGCGGGAAAAAGCCGGGATGCTGGGTCATCCTCTTTTTTGAAGCGAGTGTATTGATGAAAAAGAAGCCATGCATCCACTCCTTCGACGCCTCCGGGAAAGCAAGCGACGAAGATCCGGATTCGGCGGCCTCGGGCCGCCGAATACTAGCTGAGTCCTTGCCCGGGGCAAGCGGAGGGCAGTGGATTCATGGCTGACATAAAATATAGTTTGTCTACAATCTAAGACACCGGACTTGCCGGTGTCTTATTTTTATTGCTTCACCTTAAAAAAGTAATGCAAATACATCCCTCTTCCGTTAAAATGAAAGCGGAAGAACTGTGTATATCTGTAGAGGAGGGTGCAGAATGATTATCGGCGTACCGAGAGAACTTAAAAATAACGAAAGCCGGGTAGCTTTAACACCTGCAGGCGTTATGACCTTATCGCAAGCAGGCCACACAATTATTATCGAACATTCTGCCGGAGTTGACAGCGGTTTTAGTGATGACGATTATCAAGCGGCCGGAGCAATGATTTATCAGCATGCTGAAAACGTCTGGAACGAATCTGAAATGATTATGAAAGTAAAGGAACCTCTTCCGGAAGAATACTATTTGTTTCGCGAAGATCTCATTTTATTTACTTACTTGCATCTGGCAGCAGTTCCGGATTTGGCGAAAGCTTTAATAGAGAGTAAAATGACGTCGATCGCCTACGAAACAGTCGAGGAGGACGGAAATCTGCCTCTTTTGACACCGATGAGCGAAGTGGCAGGACGCATGGCTTCTCAAATCGGCGCTCAATTTCTCGAAGCTCCCAAAGGAGGCTCAGGCGTATTGTTATCCGGAGTGCCCGGTGTTAAACGCGGTAAAGTTACGATTATCGGCGGAGGCGTAGTCGGTACGAACGCCGCAAAGATCGCTATGGGGCTCGGCGCGGACGTGACGATTATGGATCTGAGCCACGACCGCCTTCGCCAGCTTGATGATATGTTCGGCACGGAAATTAATACGCTGATGAGCAACCCGCTAAACATTGCTCACGCAGTTAAAGAAGCTGATCTCGTCATCGGCGCAGTATTAATCCCCGGCGCACGTGCGCCGAGACTAATCACTGAAGAAATGATTAAAGAGATGAAACCGGGTTCCGTGATTGTCGATGTGGCGATTGATCAAGGCGGAATCGTCGATACGATCGATCATATTACAACGCATGATGATCCTATTTATAAAAAACATGATGTCGTCCACTATGCAGTGGCAAATATGCCGGGAGCTGTTCCGCGCACGTCGACACTCGCTTTAACAAATGTCACCGTGCCGTACGCATTGCATATTGCAAACTACGGCATTCATGAGGCGCTCCATCATTCGCCGTCGCTTGTGAAAGGCGTCAACACTGCAAGCGGCAACATTACGTATGAAGCGGTAGCAGAAGATCTCGGTTATGAGTTTGTTCCTGTCGAACGCTCTTTTCGTTTCTAACAATTGTTTGCCACAAAATAAGCAGGACAGAGACCGCTCTGTCCTGCTTTTGACTATTCATCATCAAGTTCATACGTTCCGTCTTCGTCGACCGAGATCCCGCCGTTCCAATAATGCACATTTTCATAACCCATTTCGGCAATGATTTCCACGACACCTCCAGCTCGTGCTCCGCTGGCACAATGAAGAACGATCTCTTCGTCTTTATCTTCCGGAAGCATCTCTTCTACGTCTTCTCCGCCGGAGCGAATTTCATCATCCGGAATATGAAGCGCTCCGTCAATCATCCCGCTGGCCACTTCATCATCGCTGCGAACATCGAGAACCGTTTCCCCGCTATCAACCAGATCATGAAATTCATCAGCTGCTATGCTTCGGTCTTTTTGACCATCTGTTACATCAAAATCTCCGACTTCTCCGGCTGTTCCGAATGTCGGCAGATCTGCATCATTCCAAAGCGGCATTCCTCCGGCAAATACTTTCACATTTGTGTACCCTTCTGCTGTTAACTGTTCAGCAATCGCATGACTCTTTCCGCAAAAGAATCCGCCGCAATACACAATGATTTCCTGGTCTTTATCAGCAGGGGCTGAGCCGTCATACTTCGTGTTAATTTGCCCGTCATCCCAAAATACAGCTGTCGGTATGTGAGATTCAAAATAACCTTCATACGTTCTTGCATCGATCAGCGTAACCGGAGTGTTGTCATCTCGTTCAACCGCCGATGCCATGATTTGCTCTTCAACATGTTTTTCATCGGTTACAAAATAATTGCCTGCTTCATTCCAAGCCGGAATTCCTTCTTGGTATACGTACGAATTTTCATACCCCAATTCCATCGCCTTCTCTGATGAATTACCGCTCAAAGCACAATGCAACCCGCCGCAATAAAATACGAGCTTCACTTCTTTGTCATCAGGAAGACGGTCTTTATATTCGTCAAACTCCCCGTCCGGAATATTGACAGCTCCGTTGATATGTCCTTTACTGTAGACGTCTTGCGGACGTGAATCAACTAATACCAAACCGTCCCATTCAGGAGGATATTCTTCATAACCCGTACGCTCCTCACTCGTAACAGCTTTTCCTTCTAAAAGCCGGGTCAATTCGTCGGTTTCAATGTAATTCCAGTCTTCATTGTAGGGCACATGATCGTCATCTTCGCCGCTCTCTTCCTCAGCTATAATATACTCAGACAGATTCTCCTCATTCTCAAACGAGACGTTTTCCTCCGCCTCTTCAGCAGATCCTGTTTGACATGAAGCGAGTAGCAGCAATAACGCGATCTGAAGTATGACTGTATATTGCAGTTTCATTTTGCTCACTCCTTTCCGTCGCAATAACATTGCGGATCCTTGGCTAAAAGATGCAGCAGCATCCGTGTTGCTTCAATATAAAAAGGGATTTCTCCCAACTCTTGAAGATTCGCATAAAATTCTTCCAGCCAGTCAAAGTGGTCCCGGTGAAACAATTTAGCTCCGTCGCTGTCCTGATCTACCAAATAGGCATAGAGTTCAAGTTCTATCGCCAAATGATCCGGCATATTTTCATATTCACGCGGAATCTCAAAACCGTACGATCCCAGCAAATGCTTTAAATGGAGCGCGCTGTCGCCCATGTAATATCCCCTGCGTCTTCCTTTCCCATCCGGTGCATTCGGATCGGTGCTCCACGGCTTGTACAATGACTCCACCGGCGGATAAAATGGTTTAACGATTCCGGAAAATGCTTTCATATATTGAGTTGTGATTGGATTATTTTCAGTATGAAGCGCCTGTAAACGGCGATCATACGCTTCAGGGGGAAGAGCCAGATACGCAGCCGTCTCACACAATTCCTTATCTGCTGCTCCGGAAGCAATCTGCTTGAGCGTATCTTTATCCGGATATTTATAGAGCTCTGCAAACAGAGTAAGCATTGAGATGTATGCTTCTTTTGCTGTCATCAATAACTCTCCCTTCCTGATTATGATTTGGCAAATTCATATGTTTCTTGCTTCTGTTCATATACGTCAGCATCATGAGACGCTGTATTTAAATCGAGCCATTTCTCGCCGATCATATAAATTAAAATGACTCCGCCGATGCCAAATCCGGCCGTTGCCCATTCAGACCAGAGAATAGAGACTTCCCGGATTCCTTGCGCCGATTCAGAGCCGAACACAACCTGCAGCGGCGCCATTTGACCGGCAAACACCATCATAACCCGCATCGCGAAAATACCTATCATTAAAGAAAGTGAAGAAAAGATTAACGCCAGGTCGCGGCGTTTTTTCATAAACACAAGCAATAAAATCGGTACGACAAAAACGAAGCCGATTTCTAAAAGCCAGTAAGGCGCTGTTAACGGCCCGCCGGCAAACAGCTGCAGCGCATCAGCATGACCCGGCATCGTGCCGTAAAGTCCGTAAATCCATTTCCAAACTGTAAAAAACAATACGACAGTCACGGTTCCGAGCAACAGCTTGGAAAAAACCGGCTGCAGCTGTTCAATCGCTTTTTTATCTGCTTTTCCGACCACATTTTTTCGGGCAAGGATGTGCGTTAAAATAACAGCTGCGGCAATACCTGATAAAAAGGCAAGGACAATAAACGAGATCGAGGTATAAGCTTCATTCCAGAACCCTCGTGCAACCGACATCCCAAAGACAGCTCCGAGCATACTTTGCGCTGCAATCGCAACAGCCAACACGATTGGACTGATAATATCGATCACTTTATGGTTGTTCTTCAATTGAAAGATAAACTCCACAATGTGCAAAACGAGGTATAGTCCGTAAAGCAATCCCATCCAAACGATCGGCGCGGCGAAATTCGGTGAAATCATAATATAAACCATTGCCAACGGATTGCCGAGCTCGACTCCGATCATGACAAATCCCATTAACAGTGCAGCAATCGAAGCTAACGTCAGCCGCCGTGACAAAAACTCAAACCGTTTAACTTTAAACACATGAGCCAACGAATTGATAAACGTAAAACCGGTACTTGTTGCTACAAAGAAGACATAAAACGCGATCAGTGAGCCCCAAGGAACATAGTTGCTCGTTCCCATCACATGTTCGCCGTTTATGAAGATGTTTATAATGCCGGCCGCACCGATTAGAACAAGCATACCGGCAATCACGATCCATACTTGACGATTAAGCATTTTTTTCACCTCACTTATTTTTTTATATACCAAATACGCGGCTTTGTGCCCATATCCGGCCGCAACTGTTCAACTTCATGCTTCGCCATTTTTTGATTAATTTCACTGTCAGGATCTTCTAAGTCGCCGAACAGGCGCACTTCGTTCATGCACGTGCTGGAACAGACAGGCTGTTTGCCCTGCTGAAGCATTTCCGGGCACCAGCGGCATTTTTCGGCTAAGCGGGCTTCGTTTAAAGCCCGGGCATCATACGGACACGCTGCCATACAAGCTTTACAGCCGGTACACTTTTGCGGATCAAATCCGACAATGCCGTCCTCTTGCTGAAACGTTGCCATCGTTGAACAAACGTTCACACAGGGAGCATCGTCACAGTGCATACACTGGACTGGTACAATATCCATCGCACAGTTTGGAAACGATCCGCGTTCGACAAATTCCAGCCGATTGTAATCGACTTCTTCTTCAAGTTCATTGTATTGTGAACAGGCTATGCTGCACGCATGGCAGCCTGTACACTTTGTGGCATCGATAAGAAGGCCGTATTGAGCCATTAGGATACACCGCCTTTCGCTACTTTCACGATCACTTCTTGCGACATCGTTGTTCCTGAATACGGTTCAACCATCACCGGAATAAAATCATTGTAATTAACGCCGAG
Source organism: Salisediminibacterium halotolerans (assembly GCF_003814815.1). GTDB lineage: Bacteria > Bacillota > Bacilli > Bacillales > Salisediminibacteriaceae > Salisediminibacterium > Salisediminibacterium halotolerans. The sequence continues at coordinate 239,719 of NZ_RKQQ01000007.1, read as the reverse complement.
GTTATAAGCCGTTTCAAGCCGATCTGAAAATCCTCCGTAAGCTGAGGAGATCCATACGCAATCAGGATGAATAAGCTCTGTCACTTTGACGTCAATCTCTTTTTCTGTCATATCAGATGACACTGTGACGATATCTCCGTCGTTAATCCCCAATTTTTGCGCTTTTTTCGTGTTCATCCACATTGCTGTGCCGTTATATTTTTTCGTCAGTTTGATCAAATCCGGATTATTGCTCGTAACATGGTGTGAATGATAAGGCTGCTTTCCGTGAATTAACCGGAATTCATCATCGGCAGAAGGATCGGGCATCACTTTAGGTTCGATCCAAGTCGGAATACCCGCTTTACCGTCTGCCCGGAATTTATCCGCTGAAAATTCAATTTTCCCTGTGCTGGTCGCTAAATTTGGGTTTCCTGACGGACAAAGCGGAAAAGAAGCTTCAACCTTGTTCGTTTGTAATTCAACAGTCCCCTTTTCTTTCAGCTCCTCAGCAGATAAACCCGTCGGTTCAAGCATTGCTTCAATTTCATCATCGAGGGAATAATCGTATAATTCCCCCATTCCCATCTCTGTCGTTATTCCCTGCATAATCTCCCTGAGCGGCTTCGTATCATGAAGCGGCTCTGTCACTTGTTGGCGCAGGGAGATCTGCGGGTAATCATGGGAAATATGCCCTGAGACAGCTTGCGGGACTTCAGTACGCTCAAGGTAATAGCTTTCCGGCAAAATATAATCTGCCGTATACACACTCGTTTCATTCCAATCAATATTAATCGACACGACAAGGTCCGCATTTTTAATCTTTTTTTGGTATTCAGGATCCGGCGCTGTTCTTAACGGATTAAAATGATAAATAAACGCTGCTTTAATCCGGCCTTTTTCGATCATATCCGGCACCGTCTGGGCAATTCCCCGCGAAGCTTCGACCGTATAGTGCTCTCCTGCTACACCGGCTCCGTCAGCCCGGGGACCTTTCTCTTCTTCGCTCCAGCCGTCGTGCTCAAATGTTCCAAATTCCGGATCAGCACTCGGCATCAAACCGCCGCGCTTATAAAAATTTCCTAACAACGCATTTACAACAATGCCCATTTGCGCTGTTTGTGTACTGTTGACGTAATGACAGTGCAGACCGTGCCAGCCCGGCTCGATAAACGCTTCCGGAGCATTGGCAGCGAGATCATGCGCAACTTCACGAATCTTCTCAGCAGGAATACCGGTAATCTCTTCCGCCCATTCAGGCGACTTATCTTTATTTTCCCGCCAAAACTCAGCAAAATTTTCGACATAACCGTTAACGAAATCTTTATCATACTTCTCTTCTGTAATTAACACATGCGCTAACGCGAGCCGGAAAGCAAGGTCTGTCCCCGGTTTAATCGGAATCCAATCATCAGCAATCTTGGCAATTTCCGAATGTTTCGGATCGATCACGACGATTTTTGCGCCGTTCTCTTTTGCTTTTGTAATCTGATTCATCCCGTGCGGAATAATCGCCCCTGCAAAATTTCTGCCTTCAAAAATCATATACTTGGCATTCTCGTGGTCACCGTTAAGCGTTGTTCCGACCATTTCTGCCCACGCATTCGTCTTTGAGGAAAAGCAAGTGGAGTAGTGCGTCACATAATTGGAAGAACCGATTTTATCCAATAACGGATTGGCATAACGCTGTCCGCGCACACCGTGTTCCAGCCAGAGAAAACTGTTTCCCCCGTGCTCATCAATCGTTTCGGTCAGTTTTTCGCCAATTTCTTTATACGCTTGTTCCCATGAGATCGGTTCAAATTCATCATTCGCGTTTCTTTTCATCGGTCCTTGGACCCGCCCTTTATTGTACATATCAGCTGCCATTCCGTGGCCCCGGGCACAAATTCTTCCGCGGGATTTCAAGTGGACTGGGTGCCCTTCGACCCGCCAAACGCGATCATTTTTCACATGCACATAAACACCGCACATACTGGAGCAGCCGTTGCATGTAGTCGGGATTTTATAGCCTTCCTCTTCCTCGGCAGCTTCTTTGTAGTCAGCGAATGACATTTTCAAAGGAACCGACGCTGCCGCTGCAGTTACAGCACTGGCTTTTAAGAAGCTTCTTCTTTTCATCTTCGGCATCATCTATTTCTCCTTTCATCAGCTGCATCCAGCTTCATCTTCTTCAGCATCCGGATCATACTGTAACGGCTGGACAGGATATGTTCTTGTTTCAGTGAAGTCAAATTGATCTTCCCCGAGAAGGGTTTCATCATCAGTCCATATACTCATGCCAAACATCATCGGTACAGCTTCGATATTTAAGTGATTTAACGCGCGGGAAACTTGACTGGCATCGTGACCGTTGTAACCGATAATGACTGCCTGCCTGTCCGGATCAACATCGCTTAATCGGTCGTCTGTAAACAGCGTATGATAAGGAATATTCACCGCTCCTTCGATATGCCCGGCCTCATAATGATCCTCGCTTCGTATATCAATCAATTGATGTTCGTCCAAATTTGTTTCATCAACGATCTCCTTCACTTCCGGAGCCGGGATCACATTTGCAAGTTCCGCTTCTAAAAAGGAAGCTGACTGACTTAAGATCACTTCTTCAATCGCAAGGTCGTCTTCGTACATGATGCTGCTGTGTTGATAGTTCCCTTCTGCTTCATAACCGTCTGTTACCGTTGGAAAGCCGAAATCTTCTGCAGGAATATCGGCTCCGTGTTCTTCATCTGAAGTATAACCGCCCATGCCGTACTGCAACGGTTTGGCATCGTAACCGAGCGTATTCAATGTGCCGGCAAACTGACTTGCGGTATGTCCCGAAAAGCATACGACAGTCAGCGGACGGTCTTTCGGCAGCTGCATCATTTGTTCATAATTTCCGGATTGTCCAAACGGAATATTGACAGATCCGGGGATATTCCCTTCTGTAAACGCTGCCAAATCGCGCACATCTACGATAAGTTCGTCCGTTTCATCTTCGCGGTCAAAAATATGCTGATCGTAAAGCTCTTCTGGCGTCACTGTTTCAAATTCTGTCTCGCTGAAATAACTGTCTGCCTCTTGACGAATTTCGTTAAACCAATCTTGTTCCTTCGTTTCATTTTCGGCATTTTCGTTGACAGCGCTATCATTTTCTTCTGAAGCGGCGATCTCTTCCGAACCGTATTGCTCTCCGCATCCGGCCGTCAACATTATACATGCTGCGACAGCGGCAATTCCCCATTCCCTGTTCATACGTTTGCCCCCTCTGCTAGAAAAGTTCATTTTCCTGGTTACTTTTAGAATATGAAACAAAAGTGAAATCATCATGAAATCGCGCAAAGCATTTTGTGAACACTTAAACAACACTTAACGGAAATTTTTTGGCAAAAAAAAAGAAAGGCGCTGCCGTTCAGCGCCTTTCTTAACAGCTGGTTTGTCGCTTACAGTCCGTACCCGAAATAGAGGACGGCCGCTAAAGCAATCACAAATTGCCCCCACCAGATCGGTTTTTGCTTTGCAGTGAGCAGCCCTTTGGACATTTTTGTCGAGGTCATTTCCATAACAAAAATCAGCCAGACAGCCAATATTGCTTTGACAGCATTAGCCCACCAAAAATTCATAAACAGCATGATACCGCCGGTAACAAGCAGCAGCACATACATAAGACGAAGCGACATTTGCATGATTTTCGCCGGTTTAGGTTTGCCGTTTGAAATAAAAACCGCGATCAAGCCGAATAAGACAACCGCAATCAGCCAAAACAGGCTGTGCGAATGCAGAAAGAGCGAATAATTCATTCCGTTGTTCCTCCTTTTATGTATAACAAACTACACCATAGTATAGCCTGTTATCCCATAAATTCTCAACCGAAAAGACTTTATTCGTTCAGATCCAACTGCATCCCTTCGACCTCATAAACAATGGACTCGGAAATATTCGTGCAGTAATCAGCAATCCGCTCTAAAAATCGGGCAATGAAGGCATACTGCATTAAACTTTCCAGCGAGAGATCAGCATTGTTTACAGACGACTCCTGGAACAGGCTGCGAATGTAGGCTGCGTATCGTGAATCGATCTCATCATCCTTGTCTGCTGCATGGTTTGCTTGTGAAATATCGGATTCAACGTAAGCGGAGCGCGTAAATTCCAGCATAGCACTGACCTCTTCAAAAAGAACAGCCAGCTCGTTTCGATATGTTTTGGAAACGGTCTCGATACGCATGCCTGCTTTGGCAATATCAACCGCCAAATCGCCGATCCGCTCCAAATCATTGGTAATTCGAAGTCCTGCCAATATTTTGCGGAGGTCCGACGCGACCGGCTGCTGTTTGGCGATTAATAACGTCGCTTTCTCATTGACTTCAAGTTCGAGCTCATTCACGTTTTCATCGTATTCGATTAATTCAAATAATCTCGCTTCGTCTTCACGGTAAAGAGCCGACCAGATCTCTTTCAGCTGCACTGAAACGGTATCGGCAATTAAGACGATATCATTTTTCAGTTGCGCCATTTCTTCTTCAAACACGGTTCGTCCAGTCATCTCTTTCGCTCCTTTCGCTTAGCCGAATCGGCCGGTAATATAGTCGTCCGTTTCATTGTTGGCCGGATTGGAGAAAATCTTGTTGGTACGGTAAAATGCAGGAATTATGTAAAAAATGTAAAGAAGCTGCCGGATGTACCGGCAGCTTCTCTTAATCAGTCGAATATTAATTCTTTTTGTATTTCTGAAGCGAGCGAAACCGGACCGCTGAATTCTTCTTCAGCTTCATGCAGAAGCTGTTGATGATCGCCGAAATGCGGGAGGTGGCTGAGGATTAATTCACCCGCTCCGGCAATCCGCGCAAGTTTCCCTGCTTCTAAACTCGTCATATGCCCAAACGAGGCAGCATCCTGCCGATTGTAAAAACTTGTTTCAGCGATCAGAATAGAGCAGTTTTCTGCAAAAGCAGCGATATCGGTTGAAAAAGCCGTGTCTGCTGTATAAACGATCGACTGCTGTGAAGCTGTCGACGTTATTTTCATTGCATAGCAGGAAACCGGGTGTTTCGTCCGTTGAAACTGAAATTTAAACGGACCGATCGTTAACGTTTCGTCTTTATGGTACGTATCAACTTTCGTTCCTTTTCGCGAATAATCTGTCAGATTTTCCGTTTCATCATCAGAGGCGTAAATCCGCAGCGGTGCTGCTGTATTCCCTAGCGCCTGATCAACAGCCCGGCTGTACGTGAGCACGCCGAGATCGGCAATATGGTCATGATGGAAATGACTGATAACTGCCGCATCAATTTCATTCAGCCCGATATAGCGCTGCAATTGCGCTGCTGCCCCGCTGCCGGCATCGATTAATACTCGGACGCCGTCTTCTTCCAGCAAGTAGCAGCTCGTCGCAGATTGCTGTCCGGGGTAAGCGCCCCAATAGCCGATGATTCTTAACCGCAATTATTATCCCCCTTTTCATCTGCCGGAAAATAAATCCCGGCGGACATGCGTGCTTCCGTCAGCATCTCCATTACTGTCAGCGAATGAGCTGTCAGCTCGTCATAACGCTTGATATCTTTACTGTTCATGATTGTTTGAAAAGCGCGTAATTCATCGATCAGCAAATTGTCTTCTGTTTGCTTATTTATTGTCGACATCTTGCCGTTTTGATGCAGATGAATCCGTTCACAGCCGTTCACGCCGTTCTCAACATGAATCCACCCGCGGTCTCCTTGAATCAAGGCAAAATTCAAACCGGCACAATCTTTTGCTCCGGTGCATTCAGCCGTCAAACCGCTGTAACGCATGACAGCAATTCCGGAAGTATCAATGCCGTTTGCTGCCCGATTGGCTGTATACGTAATCTCTTCCGGCTTGTTAAACAGACCGGCGATAAAATGAAAATTGTACGTATTGATATCCTGCAGAGCGCCGCCGGCAAACTGCGGATTAAATACATTCGGGATCTCGCCGGCTTTAAATTTGTCATAACGGCTTGAATACTGACTGTAATTGCATTGAACCAGCTTAATATCGCCTATTTCAGCTAACATTTCGCTAATCGCGCGGTAATTGGGCAAATGAATCGTCGTAATCGCTTCAAATAGATAAACACCTTGTTCAGCGGCTTTTTTTATCATCTTTTTAGCTTCGGAAACATTTGCAGCGAGCGGTTTTTCGCAGATTACATGTTTGCCGGCTTCCATCATGCTGAGGGCCTGTTCAGCGTGTAAACTGTTCGGCGACGCAATATACACTAAATCGATCTCCCCGTCCTGAGCAAGAGAGGCCAAAGATGTATGAATCGCAGCGATCGCAAATTTATCAGCCAGCGGCTCAGCTTTTTCGCGGCTGCGAGAATAAAGCGCCCGGCACTCCCAGCTGTCGATGGCTTGCAGTGCCGCTAAAAATCGCTCGACAATAAATCCGGTTCCTATTGCAGCAACGCGCATCATCTCACGCTCCTTTATGTTTCGCCTTTGTATTGGCAGGGAATGGTCCTTTCAACTGTACCAAAAGTTTACACATACCGAAAGGAGCTCTTCTATGTCAACAAAAGACAACCGCCAAGCTCCTGAAAGACAGCCTGTGCAAAAAATATTGCTTCTTATCGGGCTGACGCTTTTTGTCTCATTATTATTACACTTGTACGTGGCTGCCGATCTGACTCATCTGCTTCTTCTTATTCTCGGGTTTGCGATCGGCTACACGCTTCTTCATGCCCGGTTTGGTTTTTCATCTGTCTACCGTCAAATTGTCGAAGACGGAAATACAGAAATGCTCCGCACCCATCTTGTCATGCTCGGTCTCGCTGCGGTCTTATTTGCACCGATCTTAATGTTTGGTTTGGCTTTAGGCGAAACTGTTCCCGAAGGTGCTGTTGCCCCGCTTAGTATCGGTCTTGTCTTCGGCTCATTTTTATTCGGATTCGGTATGGAGATCGGCAGCGGTCTTGCGCCGGCAGCATTGTACCGGATGGAAGGAGCCCGCACTGCACTGATACTGACGTTGGCCGGTTTTTTAACCGGAGCCGGTTTCGGCGGTTATCATTTCGGCTTTTGGAATGAGCGGCTTCCGGCGATACGGCCGTATTCGATTGCCGAAGATACGCCGTTAGGTTATCCCGGGGCGCTGATTTTGTTGCTGGGCTTTTTCGCGATCGTCGCTTTTGTCTCTTATTCCTATAAAAAAAGAAAGCGCCCGCCTGCCCTGCCGCCAATGCCGACAGCGGTGAAATGGCGTAAAATTCTTTACGGCACGTGGCCGCTTTTTACAGGCGCTGCCGTTTTAGCTCTGTTAAATGCGCTCGTGTTTTACGTGCAAGGAGCGCCTTGGAAACTGACCGCTTCGTTTACACTCTGGGCAGGCAAAATGATTGAGACGCTTGGGATCGATGTCAGCGGCTGGGAGTACTGGAGTGCTCAAGGAGAGATCCCCGCGTTAGTTAATCCGCTTTTCACTGATACAAGAACGATACTGAACATCGGCGTGATGCTCGGCGCGTTCGTTACGTTAAGCTTATCCGGCCTGGTTCGTTTTCAAAAGGCGCCTTTGCATCTATGTATCAAGGCGCTCGCCGGCGGTATATTAATGGGTTACGGGGCGACGATTTCATTTGGCGCCAACGTCGGCGCATATTTTAGCGGCATTGCATCGTTTAGTGCGCACGCGTGGATATGGACGCTGATGGCGATCGCCGGTGTGTACACGGCCTATTATTTAGAAACACAGTTCGATCTGACCCGTTCGCAAAAATGATAATCAGTCTTTTTCTACCGACGGCTTCAGCGGAACGAATAAAACGTATTCGATCGTTTCGATCGTCAAGTTGCTGTTATCATCTTTGTCTATTTGCTGCAGCTTCTGCATCCTCCGGGTTCCGATCGGTATGATCATTCGTCCTCCCGGAGCAATCTGACTGATCAACGTTTCTGGAATATGTTCAGACGCAGCCGTTACAATAATGCGGTCGTAAGGTGCCTTTTCTTTATAACCTTTCGAGCCGTCCGCATAGATCGGAAAGACATTCTCATAACCGAATTTCGCAAAGCGTTTTTTCGCCTTCTGATACAAAGCTTCAATCCGTTCAACTGTATAAAGCTCTTTTACAAACGGCGCAATCATCGCCGTTTGGTATCCGGAGCCTGTACCGATCTCAAGCACGCGCTGAGAAGGATGCAGATCAAGCGCCAGCGTCATATTCAATACAAGCGTCGGCTGAGAAATCGTTTGACCGTGGCCAATCGACAGAGGAATGTCATTTGCCGCCAATTCCTGATCCTTTTCCATAAATAACCGGCGATCTAACTGCTGAAAATGCTCACGAATCTGTTTGCTCATCTCATGTCCTCCCTCTTATAAAAACGGCAGTCCTTCAACATGAAGAACTGCCGTCCGACTTATCGTTCTGACTTTGAAACACGCGCCCGCTGGCCGTCCAGTGTCATCTCTTTATCTGTGCGATCATCGATTTTGATCGATGTCACGACCCTTTTAGCTGACTTTTCCATCTCATTAATATGAATGACTTGAGCGACATCCATCAGTTTATCAATATCTCCTTTAATAATCGTCGACGTCGGCGTCACTTGATAATCCAAACCGTTTTGTTCGATAATGGAAAGAGCTTGCTGAATGTCGCTGCTGAAACTTTCTGTGTCAGTTCCAACCGGGACAACACTGATCTCCATTAAAGCCATTATTAGCCTCCTCAAAATTTGTTAAAATTTTTCCTGTTCTTTTCTTTAACCGCAAATTCGCATTCTTAAACAGGGACAGAAGAATCAATCTAGTTTCATTCAGTCCCGGCGTTCAGCATAAAAAGATATTTATGGAGGGATCCGTTGTGTTTGCTTTTATTCATGAAGGAACGAAAGGCCTTGAAGGTACGAGAGTTGATGAGATTGAAACGGAACAATTAAACAGCCGCGACGTTCAAGTAAAAATCAAAACAGCCGGTTTAAACCATCGTGATCTGTTCGTCTTACAGCTGCACGATTCGCATGCCGGGCCGTTGATCGTCGGCTCTGACGCTGCCGGGATCGTTGAAGATACCGGTGACGATGTAAGCCGGGTCAAGGTCGGCGATGAAGTTGTGATTAATCCGAGTATGCGCTGGTTTGAGAAAAGCGACGCTCCGCCTGACGATTTCCGGGTGCTCGGACTTCCCGACCACGGTACCTTCGCCGAAACGATTACGATCAGTGAAGACCAGCTCGAACCAAAACCTGCTCATCTGACGTGGGAAGAAGCCGGGGTATTATCGCTTGCCGCCCTTACTGCTTTTCGGGCCCTTTTCACCCGTTCGAATCTTCAAGCCGGTGAAACCGTTTTTCTTCCCGGTGTCGGCAGCGGTGCTGTCACATTTATGGTGCAATTTGCCAAAGTTGCCGGCGCGCGCGTAATTGCAAGCTCCCGCTCTGCTGAAAAACGTGAAGAAGCGCTGAAACTCGGCGCCGACCGTGTCATTGATTCAAACAGCGATTGGGCCGATGTTTTAAAAGACGAGACGATTGATGTAGCTGTTGAGACCGTCGGAGCCGCAACCTTCAATAAAACGCTCGCCGTTCTCCGTAAAGGCGGAACAATGACGACATTCGGTGCCTCCGCCGGTGATAAAGTTGAACTCGATATTCGGGCATTTTTCTACGGCCAATATAATCTGCTCGGCACAACGATGGGAAGCCGGGATGAACTGCAGGAGATGCTCGCGTTTATTGAACGGCACGAGATTCGGCCGGTAATGGATACATCGTTCCCGCTTGACGAGGCTCATAAAGCTTTCAAGCGGCTTGAAGAAGCGAAACAGTTCGGCAAGATCAGCTTAAATATTTCAAAATAACATGAAAACACGTAGCGCAACGTAACTCAAACTGACCGATTACGGATAATCCGAGCGGCGACATCATTTGATGTCGCCGCTTAAGATTGTAGACAAATTATTATTTTGACGTAAGCCATGAATCCACTACCCTCCGCTTGCCCCGGGCAAGGACTCAGCTAGTATTCGGCGGCCCGTGGCCGCCGAATCCGGATCTTCGTCTCTTGCTTTCCCGGAGGCGTCGGAGGAGTGGATCCATGGCTTCTTTTTTATGAATACACTCGATTCAAAGAAGGAGGATGACCCAGCATCCCGGCTTTTTCCTGCGGGAAAGCGAGATAGGCGAGACCCTGCAGGGCAAGCCCGAAGCGGCTCGCCCGCGGAAAGAAGCCGGACGATGCGTAGTCATCCATTCCTTTTAATAGGACATCTATCGATGTCATAACGTCAACACAGCTTTAAAAAAGGCAAGTGATTGTAAAAATTTGTCGAATCGGTTGCATAGGCTTTTCATCTATTTTACCATGAGTCTAAAGTTTTTTTTGAAAGGAAAATCACCGTGAATGATCTCGTTCCGCTTTCTTTTTTAAGTCTATATTCCTGGTCGCCCAATTTAATCGTATTCATACTCATTCTTATGGCGGGAATCATGAGCACTGTTGCCTGTCTGTATATGCTGATACATAAACGCTCCCGGGAGAAATGGGCAGCGTTCGGCTTCGTTTGCTTTGTGACAGCTTTTTTTGCTCTTTTTTGGACGGCTACGGGCCCTGCGGTATTGTTTGCCGGCGCCTTATTGATGGTTTTGTTACCTTTTGCCGCAGCGTCTTTCCACGCATATCAGCTATTCGTAAACGATCGTAAGACGATGGAAGCCCGTTTTGAAAAATTCCGCTCCGATCTTGCCGGAGCCGAGGATGTCACATCGATTCGCCCGCTCGCAGAAGATTACTGCAAAGTTTTGCTCGATGATGCACAGTTGCGGTTGTATTTGTTTTACCCGGTTTTTCAGACGAGAGACCTGATTGAAAGACAGTTACGCAGCGCCAGACTTGATTGGGAAAACGGTCCGGCGGTTGTCTCTTTTCATGAAGTTACAGGCAAAGCTGCCGACAGACTGGTGATCCCTTTTCCGCCTGACGGTGAAAAACTCGGGGCTGCAGTTACACCCCCCTGCCGTTCCACCCGGCTTTATTTCTATAGAAGGACATGGCTAAGACGCACTGCCGACCTTATCTATCTAAAATTGAACGAGCTGCAAACCCTGCAAAAAGAAAAAAAACAGCTCACGAAAGAACTGAAAGCCTCTTTCGGCCAAGATCTGCATGACAGTACGGCTCAACAGCTGTTTTTTCTGTCCGCGCAAACATACCAGTTGAAGCGTTTGCTTAACTGTGATCCAGTTCAATTCCGCGAACAGCTCAACAAATTAGAAGAATCCATTCAAGACTTCCAAGTGAATACGCGCAGCTACATCGCTTATTTGAAAGCGGATGACGCGAACCTCAGCCTTTTTCAAGCGATTGAGCAAATGATAAAGCGTTTGTCAGCCGGCTTTAATATAAAAGCGAGGTTACATGCAGACGGGATGATCATTTCCGAAACAGTGAAAGTAGAAGAATCCATTTACCGTGTTATCGAAGAATTAACGAGCAATGCAATCAAGCACGGAAACATCAGCCGTATCGACGTCTATATGCATATAAACCCAATTGAGTGGCAAATTGTGTTGACTGATGACGGAGACGGGACCTTTCCTGAATTGGATACAGATACGGAACAACTCGGAATGCAAAGCATTCAATCCCGACTCGAGCAAATCAAAGGATCTATTTCTTTCAGCGAAAGAAAGGAACAGGGCCTGAAAACGACGATAACGATACCAAGAGGAGAGGTGACACCGTATGACGAGCGTATTTCTGGCTGATGACCATAAAATTGTCCGCGACGGTCTGAAAATGATTATAGAAATGGAAAATCATTTTACTGTCAGCGGTGAATGTGAAGACGGAGACTCTCTTTATACCCGGGCAGTTGCGGAAAAACCGGAGATGATCCTTTCGGATTTAAAAATGCCCGGAGCCTCAATTCTGGATACCGCCTCTGAATTGAAAGCGGTCGAACCAGCTGTAAAGATTCTTGTCTTAACTGCTTACGATGATCATGAAGATATTTATAAGGCCATGCAGGCCGGTATTGACGGCTATATTATGAAAGATACCAATCCAGAACAGATTGTGTCCACGCTGGATATGGTTAGAAAAGGGTTTACCTGCTTTCAGCCGAAAGTAAACTTAAAAGCAGCATACACCGAGACCGTCCCGGCGGACGTGTCTGGGTTGACTGCTCGCGAGTGGGATGTGTATGCATGTTTAGTAAACAACAAAAGCAACCAAGAAATTGCAGATAACCTATTTATTTCCGAACCGACCGTAAAAACTCACGTGAGCAGTATTTTACGAAAAACCGGACAGCCAAATCGGGCACAGGCTGTTGTATATGCTTTACAGCAGGGTTGGTTTGCCGCGGAGGTTAAGAAATATGCAAATGCCTTTGACTAAAACCAGAGAAAGAATATTCCTCTGGATGTCTGCGATTCTAACGATTGCTAGCCTTATGTATTATGCTGAGCACGTTTTTCGAACGGATGTCGGGCCAGCCTTTACATTATGGGTTATCAGTTATGCAGTGATTGGTTGGTTGTTGCATTTCCTCTATCAATTTTCCGTATCCGGAACCCGAGCAGCCGACACGGCCTTTCCAGGAATGCTGCTATTATATTTCATCACGGTTACGCAGCTGAATCCCTTCGGCTATGAAAACTTATGGATCTATTTGCTCGTCTATCCTGTCGTCCTTGCACTTGGCACCGGCCGTAAACAGTTTGTCCTTTGGTTTACAGCGTTTATTCCTTACTATTTCTTCTACACAGCCGTCACCAGCGCTTATCTTTTTCGAATGGAGTACGCCCTCCTCCTTGGCATCAGTTTTTTAATATCTTTGCTTCTCATTAAACGTGTTCAAGAAGTAAGGAATGCAGCTGATAAATTTGTTGCAAGAGAAAAGCACCAGTATACATTGTCAATGTTCGACAAAATGCTTCCTGTTGTAGAAATGAAAACACGCATTCCGCGCAGTGAAATCGATGAGATGACCGATCTTCTCCAGCGCACTGCCAAAGCATCGCAGCTGCAGCTGCGGGAATGGGAAGCCGAGCTCGTTTCGATGGCGCATTACATCAGCCGGATGCAATTGCCGGATCATGTCTATTGCAAAACAACTCCGCTTTCATCATCTGAAGTCAAAGTGATGCATTGGCATTGTTATTTTGGACACGATCTCGTTCCTTCCGGCAGCGAACTTGAGAGGATACGAACGATGCTTCTTTCGCATCACGAGCGGCTCGACGGCACCGGTTATCCCGCCGGCACATCTTCTCCGGATGTGCACGCGCAGCTTCTCGGCCTGGTCGAATCTTATATGTCTATGCGTCAGCCCCGTGCCTATCGAAAAGCTTACTCTCAGAATGAAGCTCTCGCCATCCTCACTGAAGAAAAAGGAAGACGTTTTGACCCTGAAATCGTTGATGCGCTCCACTGCGTGCTCAAATCAAAGTCAACCTGGACAACTGTACAAACAACCATTCCATTCAATGAACAGCCGTCCTGAAAAGGACGGCTGTTTTTTTGTCCCATCATTTTTCACTGCCTGTTTCCGGCATTTTTATGATCGATCCGTCCGTTCAATGCCTGCTCCTCATCCTCAAGAATGAGAAAGGTCTCATTCTGACGGAGTGGAGGATTCAACCTGACCGACGATAGGAAATTGCAGGAAATGACGCTACGATATATTCAGAGTTCAGAAAGGAGGTGAACATAATTGAAACAAGTGATCAGCTGGATGATCACCGCTCTATTGCTTTCAGGCATATTCCTTTTATGGCCTCTGTATATCTTGAATGACAGTCACGACAATCCTTCGCTTTTCGGGTATGAAGCTTTAACAGTCTTATCGAACAGCATGATCCCCGAATTTGAGAAGCAAGATCTGATCATTATCAACAGAAATGCAGAACCGCAGATCGGAGACGTTGTCACAATCGAACGAACGAACGAGCTCGTCACCCATCGTCTTATCGGCGAAACAGACGGCATGTACGAAACGCAAGGAGACAACAATGAGATCAAAGACAGCCAGCTTGCTGCTCCGCAGGATATACGCGGCGTTCATTCCGGTACGATTCCGCGTTTCGGTTATGTTATCGACTTTCTGACATCACCGGCCGGATTCATTTCTCTTATTGCTGTACCGATTGCAGGCGTCGGCCTGATCGAAATCCTGCGCAAAACCGGAAACAGGAAAAACAGAAGAAACAACTCATCCGTTGAGAAATGTACGTCCGCTTAAATCAATTTTATATTTTAAAAAGGGAGAGATGATTCATGAACAAAACACAAAAAGCACTCGTAGGAACGGCACTTTCCGCAACATTAGTCGCTACAGTAGGATTCGGTACATATTCAACATTTACAGGCGACGCTACTGCAGGCGATTCAGATGTAACTGTCGAGACAGCGGAGATGGATGTCAATGTTGACTCTGGCGAAGCGGTCAGCTTAGTGGACCATGAAGACGGGCTCGATCACTTATTGCCGGGTGAAACTTGGAGTGCTGAACCTTTCACGATCAGTAACGACGGAGACCGAGCCATTACCGTCGGCAACCTTTCTGACAATGGCTACAGCACGAATGAATCACAGTTTAATTTCTCTGGATCGATCCTTGAGGTTGACGGCGCTGATGAGCTTTTGAATATGGACTTCACGTTTGATATTGAAGGCGAAAAAACGACGATGAGCGAAAATTACGGGTCGAGTTACTTAAGCAATGCGTTAGAAAAAGGGCAATACAGAGGAAGTACACCACCGCCATTCCACACGACGCTGCTTCCGGGCGAATCAATGGAAATTGCTTTGGATGTTACCTTGGATGAAGAAGCAGGAAATGAATTTCAGGGGAAAGATTTCGGCGCTGAATTCTACCTGAAATATGAGCAAAACAACGAAGCTGAAATCGACTAATTAACACACGAAAAACCGGAGTATCCCTCCGGTTTTTCGTGCAGGAAAGGGACGGTTGCAATGAAAAAAACTACTCTTCTCAGCATCAGCTGTATTGTCACTGCTTCGCTGCTCGTTGCAACTCCGGCCGCAGCCGGATTCCACGGCAGCACGTCAACGTCTGTCGGAAGCTTTGCTACTCCGTCTTCTTCTGACATTCTTACAACTTCAACCGACATAGACTACAGCGAAGACACGGAAGGAAAAGTCACGATCAACACAACGTTTCACAACGAAACTTCCGTCAGCTATCCGGTTACAGCAGATGAGGATGAATTCAAGCTCGGCGGTGAAGAGTCGCACACCGTCAGCCGTGATATAACTTTTTCAGAAGAAAACGAACCGGATAATCTTGATCTTCATGTGACGGCTTTCGCCGGCGGATATATTCAAGAAACATTGAGCATCTCGATTGATCCTGAAATGATTTTTTTCGAACGTAAGCAAGACAAAACTGCTAACGAAACGGAAAAGAAAAACGAAGGAAAATCGGATCATTCTTCTGAAGAGAAAAATTCAGATGTTGCAGACAGCGCTGACGATCAAGAAGAAAACGGCACAGACGCCGATGACGAGCCAGCTTCTTCAAAAAACGAGGATATCTCTGCTAAAAGCGACGAGGATAAACCGAAGGACGCTCCAAATGAGAACGCTGACTCAGACAATGAAGGCACTGCGGACGATGAAGATCCAACCGGCGAGAATGACAATGACGAGCAAACTTCTTCGAAAAACGAGGATATCTCTGCTAAAAGCGGCGAGGACAAATCGGAGGACGCTCCAAATAAGCAAGCAGATTCAAACGCCGAGGAAGACGCCGTAAGAGAAGAATCTGACAAAGCAGCCGAAGAAGGAAATATAGATGAAGAAAAGGAACAGGAAGATGAATGATCTTCCTGTTCCTTCTTTATTATACTTATCATTTCAGAACACTTTGGACTTCTTCGTTGCACAAAGAGGTCCAAGTCAAACTTTACAATACCATCGCAGCCAGCCAACCGAAAATGATCAGCGGAATGTTGAAGTGAATAAATGTCGGCACAACGGTATCCCAAATATGATTATGCTGTCCATCCGCATTCAGACCGGCTGTCGGTCCGAGCGTCGAATCAGACACAGGCGAACCGGCATCACCAAGCGCCCCGGCCGTTCCGATTAACGCAATCGTCGCCATCGGCGAAAACCCGAGCGACGCCGCCATCGGAACAAAAATCGCAGCAATGATCGGAATCGTTGCAAACGAAGAGCCGATACCGATAGTAATAAACAGTCCGATAATCAGCATCGCCACAGCCGCGAGTCCTAACTGATCGCCAAACCAGACAGACGTCCAGCCGACAAGCTGTTCGACATGTCCGCTTTCACGGATCACTTCAGCGAAACCGCCGGCAGTGATCATGACAAACCCGATGAATGCGAGCATTTTCATCCCGTTTGTCATCAGTTCATCCGTTTTTTGCAAGGAAAAGGTATTTTGAAAGTGCAATACCGCAAAATATAAATACAAGACGACCAAACCGCTTAATGCTCCGAAAAACATTTGTTCTGTGATAACTTGCGTAACAAGCACTACAACAACCGACACAAAGCCGACGATAATCCCGACCGGTGTATAGCCGTTTTGCTCTTCTTCCGGCTGATCTTGCAGAGGGAGATTCTCGTAATTGCGTGACTTGCGGTACGTATAGAGCAATGCAACGGCGAGCCCGATAACCATGCCTATTACCGGTAACAATACCGCTTGCGGAATATCAGCAGCGGCAATGGCCAAACCGCTTTCCTCCATGTTGGTCGCAATCGTGTCGTGAAAGATCGCTCCGTAACCAAAAGGAAGTAAAATGTACGGCGCTTTTAAACCGAATGTCAGTGATACCGCCGCTGCCCGGCGATCAAGCGCCAATTCGTTAAACACGATTAACAGCGGGGGAATTAAAATCGGAATAAACGCGATATGTACAGGAATGACGTTTTGCGAAAACGAAGCAACAATCGCCAATATAAACAGCAAAAGCACCTTCGTCATCGTTTTATTCCGCGTTTCATCTTCTTTGCCGACGATTTTGATCGCGCCTTGAACCATCAAGTTCGGCAATCCCGTATAAGTAATCGCTAAAGCAAATGCGCCTAACAGTCCGTAACTGAGCGCAATCGGAGCGTTTGCCCCGAGACCTTCACTGAAAATTTCAACCGTTTCCGTTAATGAAAAACCGGCCGTCAATCCTCCGGCAACTGCACCAATTAAAAGCGCGATAACGACGTGAACACGCGCCATACTCAGTGCAATCATAATCAATACAGCGACAATGACAGCATTCATAATGATTCCCCTTTATAAAATAATTCATGATAAGTAAAAAACCTTTATCACTTTATCACGATAAAATTAATACGTCAATCCGTACAAAAAGATCCGCCGTTTCAGGCGGATCTCAGATTGTTGATAAAGTCATGACATTGTTAAATATCAACTTGTTTAAAGACTGGATGACGACGCATTATCCGGCTTATGTGCTGCGGGCGAGCGCCGGGGTGCTTGGATCATCTTCTTCGCTTCAAACCGCGCGGTTTCCATAGTGCTTTGCATAGTAAGAAAGCCGCGCAGCTGCTCCTCCGACGCCTCCGGGAAAGCAAGGAGGCTGCTGAAAAAGTGCTGGATAAACAAATTAGGCGTTTATTTATGAGCCGCATTGAATATATAATATTATGAGCCCTCCGCAAACTCGCTTGCCGCGGGCAACGCCTCAGCCTCCTCAGAAGCGAAACCGCTTCTTGCGGGGTCTTCGGCAGTTGCTTTTCCCGCAGGCGTCGAGTTTGCTCCAGTCTCATAAAACTTCTCAATCTATAAGGGAGAATAAATATGCAGTCACCCAATTGGTCATCTACTTTTTCAGCAGCCTTGAAAGCAAGTGACGAAGATCCGGCTGCGCGGCTTACGTCAAAATACTAGTTTGTCTGCAGTCTGAGATCCGCCCTTTTAGGCGGATCTCTGCTTTATGTTGTCCGTCTTTCAACTTCCGCGCGGAATTCGGCGGCAAGTTTGCGCGTAATCGGCCGCCGCTCTGAATAGTCCGTATCATCAAAAGAGGATACTGCTAAAATTTCCATCGTCGTACTCGTGAGAAACAGTTCATCGGCCGATTTGAAAAAAGACAAGCTTTTCTTTTCTTCTTTTACTTCCATCCCGAGCCGCAAAGCCAAATCGATCACCAATTGCCGCGATATACCGTGTAGAATCGACGGTTCTGGCGGATACGTGTAAACCACCCCGTCTTTAACGGCAAAGATATTGCTCGACGAGCCCTCTTTGATAATTCCTTCATCCACGTACACGGCTTCATGACATTGATACCTTTTTGCTTTTTCTTTTGCGAGAACATTCGGCAACAGATTAAGCGACTTAATATAGCAAAATTTCCAGCGGTTCTCTTCAATGCTCATCACTGGTACGCCTGATTGCCGTTTTTCTTCCGAAACAGTGCGGGCATGTTTAACAGCGACCATCAATATGCCGCGCACATTTTCCGGAAATGCATGCGCACGCGGAGACGACCCGCGCGTAACCTGGATATAGATTTCCGCATCCGGCAGCTGAGCCCGTTCAAGACTTTTTTCACAGATTGCGCGGACCTCAGCAATGGAATACGGCAGCTCCAAGTCAATCGCATCAGCGCTCACGTGCAGGCGGGCCAAATGTTCGTCCAGTAAAAACGGAACGCCGTTGTAAACGCGGATCACTTCATATATCCCGTCGCCGAATTGATGGCCGCGGTCTTCGAGCGGAACGACGCGCGCACCCGGTTCGACAAACCGGTCTTCGTAATAAGCTGTTTCCGGCATAGATCATCCCTCCGATGAATCGTTGATCTCTATCATTCACTTACTCTTTCAATTCAGCAATTCGCGCTTTTACTTTTTCTCTTTGCTGCGAGTAATCTTTTTCTTTTCCGCGTTCTTCTTCGACAACATGCTCGGGCGCTTTTGCGGTAAATCCTTCATTGGCGAGTTTTTTCTGCACCCGCTCGACTTCGCCGTCGAGTCGCTTGAGTTCCTTTTCCAATCGCTCGATTTCGGCATCAAGGTCAATCATCCCGGCTAACGGCATATACAGTTCCACTCCCGAAAGAACAGAGCTGACCGACTTTTCCGGTGCAGCAAGATCTTCCGCAACGGTTAAATCTTTCGGATGACAGAAACTTTCTAAATATTGCCGCCCGCGCTCTAACTGTTTAAGCACCTCGGAGTCTCCGGCTTTAATCTGTAAATCGATTTCCTTGGACGGTGCCACATTTAATTCAGCTCTAGTGTTGCGGACACTGCGGATAATTTCTTTTAACAGCTCCATATCTTTCACCGACTGATTGAACATCAGTTCAGCATCTTTTTCCGGCCAAGGAGCAACGGTAATCGAGTCGCCTTCATGCGGGAGATGCTGCCAAACTTCTTCGGTTATAAACGGCATGAACGGGTGCAAAAGCCGCATCGTGCGGTCCAAAACATAAGCCAAAACAGATCTTGCTGTGTGGCGCGCTTTGTCATCATCGCCGTAAAGCGGCAGCTTAGCCATTTCAATGTACCAATCACAGACGTCATCCCAAATGAAGTTATACAACGCACGGCCGACTTCGCCGAATTCATACGCATCGGCAAACTTTGTCACATGCTCGATCGTTTCTTGCAGCCGGGTGAGAATCCATTGATCGGCGATCGTCTTTTCTCCGGATAAATCAATTTGTTCGTAAGTGATCTCGCCCATATTCATGAGCGCAAACCGGGAAGCATTCCAAATTTTATTGCCGAAATTCCAGTTCGCTTCAACTTTTTCCCAGAAAAAGCGCAAATCCTGACCCGGAGTGGACCCGGTGCTGAGGAAAAAGCGCAGCGCATCCGCCCCGTACTTATCGATGACATCCATCGGATCGACGCCGTTGCCGAGCGATTTGCTCATTTTCTGTCCTTCCGAGTCACGCACGAGTCCGTGAATCAGCACATCTTTAAACGGGCGTTCATTCGTAAAATGCTTGCCTTGAAAAATCATCCGCGCAACCCAGAAATAAATAATGTCGTACCCGGTCACGAGTGCATCGGTCGGGTAGTAACGGTTGAAATCAGCAGCGCCTTCATCCGGCCAGCCCATCGTCGAAAACGGCCAAAGCGCAGAGCTGAACCACGTATCTAACACATCTTCATCTTGAACCCAGTTTTCCGGATCAGCCGGTGTTTCACGCCCGACATACAATTCGCCCGTTTCTTTATGGTACCAAGCCGGAATGCGGTGTCCCCACCAAAGCTGCCGGGAAATGCACCAATCACGGATGTTTTCAATCCAGTGCATATACGTTTTTTCAAATCTGTCCGGAACAAAGTGAACTTTTTCATCACTGTTTTGCAATTCGATCGCTTCATCCGCAAGCGGCCCCATTTTTACAAACCATTGCGTCGATAAATACGGTTCAACGACAGCTCCGCTTCGTTCAGAATGGCCGACGCTGTGCCAGTGTTCTTCTATTTTAAACAGCGTTCCTTCCGCTTGAAGATCCTTCACAAGCTGTTTGCGGCAGTCAAACCGGCTCAAGCCTTCGTATTTTCCGGCGTTTTCATTCATGATCCCGCCCTCGTCCATAATCAGAATACGTTCCAAGTCATGCCGGTTGCCGATCTCAAAGTCGTTCGGGTCATGAGCGGGAGTGATTTTCACCGCTCCGGAACCGAACTCCATATCGACGTAATCGTCGGCAACGATCTCAATCTCCCGGCCGATAACCGGCAGAATCACCGTTTTTCCGATCAAATGACTGTAACGGGAATCGTCGGGGTGAACCGCGACAGCTGTATCGCCGAGCATCGTTTCCGGACGGGTAGTCGCGATCTCAATCGAGTGATCTTCTCCTTTGATCGGGTACGCCATATGATAAAAGGCGCCTTGAACATCCTGGTATTCGACTTCAATATCCGACAGCGCTGTTTTCGTTTCCGGATCCCAGTTGATGATATACTCGCCGCGGTAAATAAGCCCCTCTTCATACAAGCGGACAAACACTTCCCGCACAGCTGTCGAAAGCCCGTCATCGAGCGTGAAACGTTCGCGGGAATAATCAACTGAAAGACCGAGCTTCGCCCACTGTTCACGGATGAATGAAGCGTATTCTTCTTTCCAATCCCACGACTTCTCCAAGAATTTTTCGCGGCCTAAATCATGACGGGTGATGCCGTCTTCACGAAGTTTTCCCTCTACTTTCGCCTGCGTTGCGATCCCGGCATGATCCATCCCCGGAAGCCATAGCGCATCGTATCCTTGCATCCGCTTCATCCGGATAATAATATCCTGCAGCGTTGTATCCCAAGCGTGACCAAGATGAAGCCGGCCGGTGACGTTGGGCGGCGGAATCACAATCGTGTACGGCGTTTTCGTTTTATCTTTTCCTGCTTCAAAAAATTTATTCTCTACCCAATAAGGGTACCATTTCGCTTCCGTTGCCTGCGGATCGTATTTTGACGGCATTTCTGTGTCTTTGAGCCACTGTTGATCTGTCATACATTACTGCCTCCTGTTTTCATTTTCTCCATACAAAAAGCCCCCTTCCATCCATCAAAGGACGAAGGGAGCTCGAAAGCTATCGCGGGACCACCTTTGTTTACAGATACAGCTGCCGCTTCGTATCTGTACACCTCGGCGATGATAACGGTATCGAACCGTTGCAGACTCCGCTTCTCTGTTCGCCTGCAAAACTCAAGGGCGACCTTCCATCCGTTCGTTCCGGAAAAACCTCGCAGCGGCTTACATAAGCCGGTTTTTCTCTCTGACGGCTCCGGGATGTACTCCTCCCTGTCAACGTTTCATGCTTTTTCAGTTACTGTTCATTTTACTACTCGGCGTTTGTTCTTTCAAGCAGAATCATCTCCAAACTGACTGCTTTTCTCAAACAGCTGCAAAAAATACCGATGCGAAGAACGGAGCCTCTCCGGCAATTCATCAAGTTGAAACCATGCCAAATCGAGTGTTTCTTCATCCCCGGATGATAATGTTCCTTCGGTCCGGCTGCAGGTATATAGGGCTGTCACGGCGTAATAAGGATCGCCGTTCGGCGCCTCGACATAATAGGCGTCACCTGAAAATACGTCAAACAGAATCGTCGCATCGGCTGCCGGCGTCAAACCTGTTTCTTCTTCTGTTTCTCGGCAGACCGTTTCTTTAAAGCTTTCGCCGGGTTCCATCAAACCGCCCGGCAATCCCCAATCTCCATCACTGCGCTTTTGCAGCAATACGTTTTTCGCTTCATCGTAAATGATCACTGACGCCCCCGGAAGAATCAACGTTTCTTGCCCGGCGTACGCTCTTAACATTTGATAATAACTCATAAAATAGCCTCTCCAATCGTCAGCTCCATGTTTTCCGTCAACAGCTGTGTCATCCGGCGTGAAAAGCATCGAGCTAATTTCAAGTGATTTCCAAAAAAAACTTTTCGCTGTATAATGAAATCAGTGAACATTTGACGGAGGTGCGTAATGAGAACTTGTGAAGAATGCGGACGTGCGTTTTCATGGAAGCAAGCATATGCGGCCCAGTGGCGGTTAACCCCGGTCGAATGCCATAACTGCCGGACGAAACATGAGCTGTCCGCTGCCGCCCGACTGTTTTTTTCGTCAGCTGTTCTGGCTCCAGCGGTCTTTACCGGCGCTTACACCGCTGCGTTCGGACCGCTCTGGAGCCTGCTGTTCGCGATTTTAGTAATGATTGGCGCTTCACTGTTAGCACCGGTATTTTTCCCGTTTAGACTGACATTAAACAGCATTACCGACCATCAACGGAAATAATTACACCAGACGCGGTGACACTAAAACTCGCTGCCGTAATAAACGACGGTGATTTTTTATAAACGCTATGCTTCTTTTTTAGAGATCGATAAAGCTTGTTTAATCCCTTCTTTATAAGAGAATTTGCCGTACATCAAAACACCGCCTTTATAAATCCGTGCCGCCAGCAAGAGAATCAGCACAGCGCTGATCACCAGGAGCGTCATAATCAGGGCAATTTCCCAAACGGGAACGGAGGTCATTCCGATTCGCAAAAACAGAAGCTGCGGCGTGAAAAACGGTATATAGGACAACACGCGGATCATCGTTAAGTCCGGCGCATTCAACCCGAAAATCGAAATAAAAAACGCGATCATAGCGAGGAAAATCAGCGGCTGGATCGCTTGATTGACTTCTTCAGAGCGGCTCACAAGCGCACCGAGCATCGCAGCTGAGCCGCCGTAAATCAAGTACCCGAACAAAATAAAAATCAGCGCGTAGACGAGGAGCGAATAATCAATCATTTCCGTGACAACTTGTGTGAGAAAATGCTCCCCTGTCAAAAGCGAGCCTGCACTGACAGCAGCGGCGATCACCGCCAGATTTAAAAAGCCGACAATCCCGATCCCGGTAATTTTCCCGAGCATTTGCGTGACCGGATTAACGCTGGAAACGATCAGTTCCATCACGCGCGATGATTTTTCGGTAGCGACTTCTGTCGCGATCATTGAGCCAAACATGATGACAATAAGATAAATCGCGAAGACAAGTCCGTACACCATCCAATACGACTGCATAAACGCTTCGTCTGACGGTGCTCCTTCAGACTGATCAAGCGGCTGACCGGAAACAACAAGCGGATCGAATAATAAGGCTCGCTGTTCCTCAGATAAATTCATTTCCTCTGCGATTAAATCTTCTTTGGCCCTTTCAACATATCCTTGCACTTCCCGCTCAGGACCGGCACCTTCAAACCCCTGTTCATCGTGATACAATGATGCCTCTAACTCCGCTAAGCTTCCTGACAAACGCAAAACGTATTCACCGTCTTCGCTCGCCTCTTCGCGTGTTTCAGAAAAGGAACCTGTTTGTTCGGCAAATGTCATATGGCCATCATCGTAGGCTGATAACTGTTCTGCAAAATAGCCGTCTGTCTCCGTATCATCCAGCACGTTCACAGTCATGACAGAGCCGGGGCTGTTTTCTGCGCTGTCATCGGCCGGTCCGCTTTCTCCTAAGAAATAGCTTAAAGCAAACATCCCGAGAATCAACACGCTCATGATGAGAGCCGTAAATATAAACGCCTTCGATTTCACGCGGCGGATAACCGTATGTTGTATGGTGATAATATAATTACGCATGTGTGCTTCCTCCAACCTGATCAATAAATATATCATGCAAAGAAGGTTCTTCAACTTCGAATTTACGCACAAATCCGCGCGCCGCTAAAATTTGAAACAGTCTTTCCGCTGTTTCTTCATCTTTAATTTGTAAATGAGCGCCGTCTTTAACCTCGCGCCAGTCGAGCACACCTGCTTCTGTTTGCAGAAATGATAAGTCGTAATCCGCTTTAACCGCTAAACTTTTCATTCCGTAAGAGCGTTTAATGTCTTTCAAGTGACCTTGAAGCACCGCTTTTCCGTTTTTAAGCATGATCATTTCTTCGCACAGCTCTTCAACATTATGCATTTGATGGCTGGAAAAAACGATCGTCGCCCCGGCTTTTTGCAAATCGAGCACGGCTTCTTTCAGCATGTCAGCATTGACCGGATCGAGGCCGCTGAACGGTTCATCGAGAATAAGCAATTCAGGGCGGTGCAAAACCGCTGCCATAAATTGAATTTTTTGTTGATTACCTTTCGATAATTCTTCGATTTTTTTATTTTTATAATGAGCTATTTGAAATCTGTCGAGCCAGCGGTCCAATTCGCTTAATATCGCCGTTTTGCTCATCCGGTTTAATCTCATTAAATAAACGAGCTGTTCTTTGACAGTCAGTTTCGGAAACAGCCCGCGCTCTTCCGGCAAGTAGCCGACAAGGTGCGTGCGCCTGTAATTTAAGCGCTCTCCTTGCCAAGTCACTGATCCATTTGAGGGATCCAATAAACCGATGATCATCCGAAATGTCGTCGTCTTCCCCGCACCATTCGCACCGAGCATGCCGAACATTTCGCCTGGTGCAATTCGGGCGTCTAACCCGCCGACAGCTTCGTGACTGCCGAACCGTTTATGTAAATTGATCATTTCCAGTGCCACAGTCGGGACCTCCTCTTAGATGTAAAGATGTTCTCCGCTCACTACCGGTTTATTTGTTCATTTGTTAAAACATCCCTGCATTTTCACAATGCAGGGATGAACGATTTTTATTGACCGATAGCAGCAAATGCTTTGTCCGCGGCTTCAATGGTTTTGTCTATCTCTCGTTCGGTATGTTTCGTCGAGAGGAACATGCCTTCGAACTGAGACGGAGCGATCGATATTCCCTGTTTAATCATTTCTCGGAAGTACCCTTTAAACAAGTCCAAATCACTGGAGGCGGCGGTTTCAAAATTTTCAACCGGCTGATCGGTAAAGAAGAAGCCGATCATCGATCCCGCACGGTTAATGTGATGGGGAATCCCGTGTTTTTCAGCAGCTTCGTGCAAGCCGTCTTCAAGACGTTTGCCGAGTTCAGCAAAATGCTGATAACTCTCCGGTGTCAATTGCGAAATTGTTTCAAAACCGGCGGTCATCGCCAATGGATTGCCCGAAAGTGTACCGGATTGATAAATATCTCCAGCCGGTGCGATCCGCTCCATAATTTCACGTTTGCCGCCAAAGGCTCCGACCGGGAGGCCTCCGCCGATGACTTTTCCAAGACAAGTTAAGTCCGGTGTCACACCCAGTTCCCCTTGAGCACAATGGTACCCTACACGAAAACCAGTCATCACCTCATCAAAAATGAGCAATGATTGATGCTCTTCTGTCACGGAACGGACACCTTCAAGAAAGCCGTCTTTGGGCGGAACAACGCCCATATTGCCTGCTACAGGTTCTAAAATAACTGCGGCAATGTCATCGCCGAATTTTTCAAATGCAAGCTTTAAACTTTC
The DNA here is from genome assembly GCF_003814815.1 of Salisediminibacterium halotolerans. Lineage (GTDB taxonomy): Bacteria > Bacillota > Bacilli > Bacillales > Salisediminibacteriaceae > Salisediminibacterium > Salisediminibacterium halotolerans. Next base: position 213,953 of record NZ_RKQQ01000007.1, on the reverse strand, counting down.
TAAATCATTATACGGAACGGTCAATGTGCTCGATGCCGTTGCTTCCGGCACCCCCGGGCTGTCCGGCAAGCCGAGCGTCGCAACGCCGGAACCGGCCTTAATTAACAGTGAATCTCCGTGTCCGTGATAACAGCCCTCAAATTTAAGGATTTTATTCTTTCCGGTATAACCGCGTGCGAGGCGCAAAGCGCTCATCGTCGCTTCGGTACCTGAGTTTACCATTCGAACCACTTCAATCGACGGCACTCGTTCAATGACCAGTTCGGCCAGCTTTGTTTCCATTTCATGCGGCGCTCCGAAACTCGTCCCCTTTTCGGCAACATCTTTTAAAGCGTCAACGACTTGTTCGTCGGCATGACCGTGTACAAGCGGCCCCCATGACATGACGTAATCAATATATTCGTTGCCGTCGATATCCCAAATATGTGAACCTTTTCCTTTTTCCATATAAATCGGATCCATTCCGACAGATTTAAATGCGCGCACTGGACTGTTTACACCGCCTGGCATCAACGGTTCTGCCTGTTTAAACGCTTCTTTCGATTTGTTCCAGTTCATTAACGTTCACTCCTTTCAACACTGTCAGTATAACATTTAACGTGTTAACGAACGAGCGATATCTTTCGCAAAATACGTCAAAATCAAGTCGGCACCGGCCCGTTTCATGCTGAGCATTTTTTCATAAACAACAGCTTCTTCATCAATCCAGCCATTTGCTGCAGCGGCTTTAATCATCGCATACTCACCGCTGACATTGTAAGCAACGATCGGCAAACGATGGTGATTGCGAATATCGCGAATAATATCCAAATACGATAGCGCCGGTTTAACGATCAGAAAATCCGCCCCTTCTTCTTCATCCGAAGCTGCTTCGCGCTGTGCTTCTAACCGGTTCGCCGGGTCCATTTGATACGTTTTCCGGTCTCCTTTTGAAGGAGCGCTGTGAGCGGCATCGCGAAAAGGACCGTAAAAGGCCGACGCATATTTAACGGCATAACTCATAATCGGCACATGAACAAAACCTGCTTCATCCAAAGCGCTTCGTATCGCTTGGACGAAGCCGTCCATCATGTTGGACGGCGCAATGATATCTGCTCCGGCTTTTGCTTGTGAGACAGCTGTCTTTGCCAATAATTCAAGCGAGGGATCATTAGCGATGATCCCGTTGTCAACAACACCGCAATGACCGTGATCGGTAAATTGACAAAGGCATGTATCGGCAATCACTGTCAAATCGGGATGTCGCTCTTTAATTTGCGCAACCGCGCGCTGGACGATCCCGTTATCATCGTAAGCGGGCGAACCGCAGCTGTCTTTAGACGACGGGATGCCGAAGACAATCAGTGCTTGTATTCCAAGAGCGACAATTTCATCTGCTTCCTCGTCTAACAAATCAAGCGACCATTGATAGACACCGGGCATCGAAGGCACTTCCGTTTGGATGCCCTCTCCCTCTTTGACAAAAAGCGGTGCAATTAAATCTTCTTTTTGAACGTGTGTTTCTCTGACCATATTACGGATGCCGGCTGATGTGCGCAATCGGCGGTGCCGGCGGAAGGATTCTCCGTTCATTTTTCAGCCCCCATTTCAGTGTCTGAATCCGGTTTGTATTGCGAAATGCTGTCAAGCATCCCTTCGATCGTATACTTATCAGGGACGGCAATCGCCGTTGCCCCGTATGTTCTTAATGCCTCTAACGTCACAGGACCGATCACCGCGTAACAGCCGCGCTCCTCAAAACGTGCTCGCGCTTTAACTGATGATAACCTGTAGAAGCTGTGCACGGCAGATGGACTGGCAAACATAACGGCATCGATTTCCCTGTGAAGCAAACTTCGTTCTAAAGCATTTTCTGAGCGCTGTTCCGGAACCGTATCATACAGTTCGGCGGCAAGGACTTTTACTTGCGCTTTCGTTAAACGGTCTTGCAGCACTGTACGCGCCTGTTTACTTTTGGGATAAAAAACTGTTTGACCGGATGACATATCGTTCACTAATAAAGATGCGAGATGCTCCGCATCAAACGTATCAGGCAAAAGATCGGCAACAAGTCCGAAGTCTTCCAGCTTCTTCTTTGTTTTTTCACCGACTGCCGCCGTTTTTTTGCCTGCAAACAATTCCTTCAGCGATTTATCCGAGTACTCACGCAAAAGATCGACAGTAACATCAATACTGTTGGCGCTCGTAAACACAGCCCAATCTGCATTTAAAAAAGCTTGAAATGCTCTGGCTTTGACCTCGCGACGTTCTTCGGGCGCGATCCGGATCAGCGGAATTTCTTTCACTTGACCGCCGCGGGTTCTGACCGCTTCGGAGAGCGGACCAGCTTGATGAGCTGCGCGCGTGTTCATGAGTTTCAAGCCGCTTAGATCATTCATGAGTTTAGATCATCACCTTTATGAATTAAGAACGGTCCAGTTCGTCTTTCACATCGTCAAGGACCTTTTTAGCGCCCTCTTCAAGCATCTTTTCTGCCGCCTGTACACCGATTAAGTGAGGGTCATCACCTGTGATTACTTCTTTAAACACTTGTTTTCCGTCCGGTGACGAAACGAGCGCCGTCAACGTGACCTGCTGATCATCATGCAAGACGGCATGCCCTGCGATCGGCACTTCGCACCCGCCTTCGACAGTATGAAGAAAAGCTCGCTCAGCTGTTACCGTACGGGCCGTTTCCGGATCATGAATGTGATTTAACAGGTTGATAATATCTTCGTCATCTTCCCGGCACTCAATTCCGAGAGCGCCCTGTCCGACAGCCGGAAGGCACAATTTAGGAGCAAGGAATTCGGTCACAATCTCATCAGACCAGCCGACACGTTCGAGTCCGGCTGCTGCGAGGACAATCGCATCGTAATCTTCTTCACGGCACTTGCGAATGCGGGTGTCGATATTTCCGCGAATCCATTTAATCTCCAAATCCGGCCGCTTAGCCAGCACTTGCGCTTTGCGTCGCAAGCTGCTCGTACCGACCACTGCGCCAGCGGGAAGCTCCATTAACCCTTCACCGCTGTTTGAAATGAATGCATCACGCGGATCAATGCGTTTCGGAACAGCTCCCATAACTAGCCCTTCAGCCATTCCGGAAGGGATGTCTTTCATGCTGTGAACAGCCAGGTCAATTTCCCCGTTGTACATGGCCTGCTCAATTTCTTTGACAAACAGTCCTTTTCCGCCGACTTTTGAAAGCGTCCGGTCAAGGATTTGATCGCCTTTTGTGACAATTTCTTTTATTTCAAATTCATACGGCAAATTCAATTCCTTCAAACGCTCGATGATTTCACGCGTCTGAGTCATTGCTAAATTGCTTCGCCGTGAACCAATAATAACCTTTCGCATAGCAGCCTCCTGACAGTTTTCTTACCAAAAATGAAATTGCGAAAACGTACTTGACAGTAAATAGTTTATCAGCAAGATTAAAAAAGCTCCGATATGAAAAAGCGCCATTTGATATCCGCGCATGTCTTTAACTTTGTAATAAAATAAATACACACCGTAAACAAGCAATACGAAAAACGAACTGATCACTTTCATATCTGTAAACGGAACAGCTTCCATTGATACCCATGCATAGACGAGCCCAAGGATAAGTCCGATAAGCATAAGCGGAAAGCCGATTAAAGAGCATACGTACGACCCTTTTAACAGTGTGAGTAAATTGCCGGTACGCACCATTCGGTTATTCCATTTCTTTTGCTTTAACATCTGATGCTGCAAAACATACAAAATCGAAAAAGCAAACCCTAGCGTAAACACCCCGTACGAGAGCATAAGAACAACGACATGAATGACGAGCAGTTCAAATATAAACAGCTCCGCCAATCGTTCTGACACATCCCCTGCCGGAGTAAGCATGCTGATGGCCATTACCGAGAAACCGATAATGTTTATCACAAACACTAAAAAATCCGTCCGGTACAGCCGATTGACGACGAGTGAGATCGTAACAATAATCCACGCATAAAAAAACATGCCTTCGAACAGTGTCATAATCGGCAAGCGGTCAAATTGTATGTAGCGGATAATTAAAAAAACAAGCTGCAATACCCATACAATAGAAAGCAACCAGAAGGCTGCGCGGTTCACCTTCTGGCTGTTTTGCATAAAATCGATGAAATAGCCTAATACACTCAGGCAGTAAAAGAGAATGATCATCACATAAAGCAGATTGATCGTTTCCATTTGTCATTCCCCTCTCTAAAAAGAGCGGATGATTGCTTCACTTTTAGCGACAAGAGCGTTTTTCTTTTTGGCGATATTCCACTCCCGTTCAGCTCGATTAATATTAATATTGCTGGTTATGCGCGGCTCCCCTTCTTCAAGGTTGTCCTCCAGCGCAAAAACTTTCGTCATATAGTCCAGCAGTTCATCCGGATCTTCTTCATTCGGTATTTCTTTCATTGCTGTAATCGGATCACGCAGCATTTGGTTGATGATACTCTTCATATGCTTGCGAATGATTTTTTTATCCCGCTCGGACAGTTCTGAGAGCTTATTTTCTAAACTGGCCATCGTCTCTTCTTGTATTCCGGCAGCTTTTTTGCGAAGCGCAGTGATGACCGGGATCACACCTAACGTATCGAGCCATTCGCCAAAATGCACGAGCTCCTCTTCAATCATCAGTTCGATTTTCTCCGCCTCTGCTTTGCGTTCTTCCAAGTTCGCCGATACAATCTCTTGCAGATCATCGATATCGTACAAATAAACATTATCCAATTTTGCTAAATCAGGATCTAAATCCCGCGGAACGGCAATGTCGACGAGAAACAGCGGCCGGCCGTTGCGTTTTTTCATCAACGCGTCGACTTCCTCTTCATGGATAATATACTCGTTTGACCCCGTTGAACTGATTAAAATATCTGATGTGACCAAGCTTGCATGCAAGTCTTCGATCGGCTTTGACACACCGGCGAATTTTTCCGCCAGTTCATCTGCTTTTTCTTTTGTCCGGTTAATGACCGAGACGTTGTTAACACCGCTTGAAGCTAAATGCTTCGCTGTTAATTCACTCATTTTCCCCGCACCCATGACTAAAACATCTTTGCCGGAAAAATCGCCGAATATTTTTTTACCGAGTTCAACGGCAGCATAACTGACCGACACGGCATTTTCACCGATTGAGGTTTCTGAATGTGCACGTTTGGCTAATGTGATCGATTGACGAAATAAATGGTTGAAAATCGTACCGGTCGTTTCAGCATTTTGCGCAGCAAAGAAACTTTCCCGCACTTGGCCGAGAATCTGTGTTTCACCCAACACCATTGAGTCAAGCCCGCAACTCACGCGGAGAAGATGCTCAATCGCGTGCTCATCTTCACGGATTTGCAAATAATGGCTGAATTCTTCTTTCGCGATACCGAACCATTCAGAGAGAAACACCTTCGTATAATAACGCCCGGTATGCAGCTGATCCGCAACAACGTAAATTTCTGTCCGGTTGCATGTAGAAACAATCACATTTTCCAAAATGCTCTTACTGTCCCGAAGCGTATGTAAAGCTCCGTTGAGGTCATTTTGAAATTGAAATTTTTCTCTTATTTCAACCGGAGCGGTTTTATAATTTAAACTGACCGCCAGGATGTGCATCTCTTTCCCCCCTACCTACCAAATCTGTCTCTATTTTATCTCGTTTGCGCTTATGTAACAATTGCCTGCGTATCTTCTTTTCGCATATCAATATACATTATAACATTTACAAACTGCTTGTGTTACTCAGATGCTTCGTTTACGTTAAAACTTTGCTTAAAAATTCTTTCGTCCGTTCTTCTTTCGGCGATGCAAAAAACGTTGCCGAATCGTTGCGCTCAATGATTTCACCGTTATGCATATACATCGTTTCATTAGCCACTTCTTTTGCAAAGCCCATTTCATGAGTGACGACGATCATCGTCATTCCCTCACGGGCCAAATCTTTCATCGTTTCGAGCACTTCCCCGACGAGCTCGGGATCGAGCGCCGAGGTCGGCTCATCGAACAGCATAATCTCCGGCTGCATCGCGAGCGCACGGGCGATAGCGACACGCTGTTTTTGTCCGCCGGACAAGGTCGAAGGGTATTCGTCCGCTTTCTCGGCAAGACCGACTTTTTCCAGCAGCACGTTGCCTTCGTTTACCGCATCGGCTTTATTTTTACCTTTCACTTGAATCGGGGCTTCGATGACATTTTCCAGCACCGTTTTATGAGGGAATAAATAAAAATGTTGAAAGACCATCCCCATCTTTTGACGGATTTTATTGAGGTTATGTGTTTTTGCTTCAATCGCTTCCCCGTGGATACGGATTGTTCCGCTGTCTTTTAATTCGAGAAAATTTAAACAGCGCAGCAATGTGCTTTTTCCCGAACCGCTGGCACCGATCAAACAAAGAACACCGCCTTCTTGTACATCTAAATCAATATTATTTAAGACAGACGTATGTCCGAAAGATTTTGCCAATCCGCGGACTTCCAATATGTTTGCCAATGCGTTTACAGCTCCTTTCAAAAATCCGGAGCACGAATTCACGCACTCCGGAACAATGATCGTTATTCGTTATCCGTCTTTGGCTCCGGCTGACTTGAAAACAGCAAGCCGGTCATTGCTTTCCAAGCGTCATCTTTTCCAAGGCCTGTTTCAGCCGAAAACAAAATGACTGTATCGCTGTTGATGACACCGAGTGTTTCGTTGATCTGCTTTTTATGCTTTTGCCATTTGCCTTTCGGGATTTTATCCGCCTTTGTGCCGATAATAATAACCGGAATCTCATGATGCTTAAACCAATTGTACATGGCAACATCGTCTTTTGTCGGCTCGTGACGGCTGTCAACAAGCTGAACAACTCCGCGGAGTTGTTCGCGGGTCTGAAAATAGTGTTCAAGCAATTTTCCCCATGCTTCCCGTTCTTTTTTCGACACTTTCGCATAGCCGTAACCAGGAACATCGACAAAGTGAAAACGGTTGTTAATCAAATAAAAATTTAATGTTTGGGTTTTCCCCGGCTTCTGCGATGTTCTCGCCAGGTTTTTTCTCGTTAACACTTTATTAATAAACGATGATTTTCCGACATTGGACCGGCCGGAAAGGGCGATCTCCGGAAAGGGCGCCTGGGGAAACTGCGCTTCTCTCGCTGCGCTCATGACAATTTCTGCTTGGTTAATTTTCATGACCGTTCACCTGTCAAAGCATGTTTTAACACTTCATCCAAGTGCGAAACGGCAATAAACGTCAGACCGTCCCGTACACTTTTCGGAATATCTTCCAGGTCCTTCTCATTTTCTTTCGGCATAATAATGTGCGTCAGTCCGGCTCTGTGAGCGCTCATCGCTTTTTCCTTCAAACCGCCGATCGGTAGCACTCGGCCGCGAAGTGTGATTTCACCGGTCATTCCGACTTCCCGTTTAACCGGGCGTCCGGTTAATGCGGAAATTAACGCTGTCGCCATCGTTATTCCGGCAGACGGACCGTCTTTAGGAATCGCCCCTTCCGGAACATGAATGTGAATATCGTTATCTTCATTGAAGCTTGGATCAATGTTGAGTTCATCCGATTTTGAACGAATATAACTGAAAGCTGCTTGAGCAGATTCTTTCATCACATCGCCGAGCTTTCCGGTCAGTGTCAGTTTGCCTTTGCCCGGGGAGACGGAAACTTCGATCGTCAGCGTATCGCCCCCTGCCGATGTGTAAGCTAGTCCGGTCGCTGCACCGACTTGATCTTGCGTTTCCGCTTTTCCGTAACGGTATTGCGGTTTGCCAAGCAAGTCTTCGACAGTATTTTCTGTCACGATGACCCGTTTCTTGTCACCGGAAACGATCATTTTGGCAGCTTTTCGGCAAATCATCGCCATTTGCCGTTCCAAGCTTCTCACACCTGCTTCACGGGTGTAGTGACGGATTACTTTCAACACCGCTTCATCCTTTACTTGAATCTTGCCTTTTGATAAGCCGTGTTCTTTAATTTGTTTTGGCAGTAAATACCCTTTCGCAATTTCCATCTTTTCGACCTCGGTATAACCGGGAATGTGAATCATTTCCATTCTGTCTTGGAGAGGTGCAGGAATTTGCGAAATATTATTTGCTGTTGTGATAAACATCACCTTAGACAAATCGTACGGTTCTTCAATGAAGTGGTCGCTGAATGTATTATTTTGCTCCGGATCAAGCACTTCGAGAAGAGCAGACGAAGGATCGCCGCGAAAATCATGCGCCATTTTATCAATTTCATCGAGTAAAAAGACCGGGTTTACTGTGCCCGCTTTATACATCCCCTGGACGATCCGCCCGGGCATCGAACCGACGTACGTGCGGCGGTGGCCGCGAATTTCCGCTTCGTCGCGGACGCCTCCGAGTGACATCCGGACAAAATTGCGGTTTAACGATCGAGCTACTGAACGGGCTAAGGAAGTTTTTCCGACTCCCGGGGGACCTGTTAAACAAAGAATCGGCCCCTTTAATCGATTGGTCAGCTGTTGAACAGCGAGATACTCAAGTACACGCTCTTTAACTTTTTCCAAGCCGTGATGATCTTCATCAAGTATTTTTTCCGAGCGGTGAATATCAAGCACATCTTCCGTTTCATCGGTCCACGGGATTTGTACGAGCCATTCAATATAATTGCGGATGACAGAGCTTTCTGCTGAACTCGCCGGCATCCGCTCGTAGCGCTTCAGTTCTTTCAGCGCTTTTTCTTCGATATTGTCCGGCATTTCCGCTTGACGGACTTTTTCACGCAGTTCTTCCACTTCGCTCTCTTTGCCTTCGCGTTCGCCGAGCTCTTTTTGAATCGCCTTCATTTGTTCGCGCAAATAATATTCTTTTTGCGTCTTTTCCATCGATTTTTTAACTTCTTGGCCGATCTTTTTTTCAAGACCGAGCACTTCTTTTTCGTTTGTCAATACATCTAAAATGCGCCGAAGCCGATCTTCGACGGGAAGCGTTTCCAGAATCTCTTGCTTTTGCACAATTTTGAGCGGAAGATGAGAAGTGATGATATCAGCCAGTCTTCCGGGTTCAACAATATCCGAAACAGAGGCAAATGTCTCTTGAGTGATTTTTTTCGACATTTGAATGTATTGTTCGAACTGTTCAAGTACATTGCGCATAATCGCTTGTTCTTCAACTGTCGGTTCTTGCCGTTCGCCAATCATTGTTAATTCTACTTCAGCATGATCATCGTATTCAACATAATGATCAATCTTTCCGCGCTGAAGACCTTCGACGAGAACGCGTATCGTTCCGTTCGGGAGCTTCAGCATTTGATTGACTTTGGCGACGGTTCCGATTTCATAAATATCATCTTCATCCGGTTCATCTGTCGCCACTTCTTGCTGTGTCGTAAGAAACACTTCTTCTCCTTCGACCATTGCTTTTTCGAGCGCTTTAACCGAGCGGTCGCGCCCGACATCTAAATGAAGCACCATCGTCGGAAAGACGATCATACCGCGCAACGGCAGCAAAGGAACCGTTTTATGCTGATTTTCACTCATATGTAGTCAACTCCTCTTTATAAATCATCCGCCTGCAACGTCAGCACTGCCATATTCCCGTCTATGAAGGTTGGTTAAACATTGATTCAGGCGAGAAAAGGGCTGCCTCTCCCGAGACAGCCCTTTTTCTTGTCCGAAATTTATGCGCTTTCTTTCGGTTCTTCCGATCCTTCGATCGTTTCCCCTTCATTATTCAACAAGCGGGGCTGCTTGCTTTCGCGCACTGTTTCATCCGTTATGACACATTTTGAAATGTCTTCCCGTGCCGGAAGATCATACATAACATCAAGCATCATCGTTTCGATAATTGAACGTAACCCACGGGCTCCAGTGTTGCGTTCAATCGCTTTGCGAGCCACTTCGCGAAGCGCGTCTTCAGTAAATTCCAGCTCAACGTTATCTAAATCAAGCAGTTTTTGGTACTGCTTAACAAGCGCATTTTTCGGCGCAGTCAATATTTCAATCAGCGCTTCTTCATCAAGCTGTTCGAGGTAGGCGATGACCGGAATACGTCCGATAAACTCCGGTATTAACCCGTAGCGCAGTAAATCTTCCGGCAATATTTTGGAGAGTGTTTTTTCTTCTTCATCGTCAACTTTTTCACTCTCTGCGCCGAAGCCGATTACTTTTTTGCCGAGACGGCGCTTAATAATTTGATCAATACCGTCGAACGCTCCGCCAAGAATAAACAAGACATTCGTCGTGTCAATTTGAATAAATTCTTGATGCGGATGTTTCCGGCCGCCTTGCGGCGGAACGCTGGCTGTCGTCCCTTCCAAAATTTTCAAAAGAGCCTGCTGCACTCCCTCGCCGGAAACATCACGAGTGATTGACGGATTTTCCGACTTGCGGGCAACCTTATCGATTTCGTCAATATAAATAATCCCGCGTTCAGCTTTTTCCGTGTCGTAATCGGCCGCTTGGATGAGCTTAAGCAAGATATTTTCCACATCTTCGCCGACGTAGCCGGCCTCTGTAAGCGAGGTAGCATCAGCCATCGCAAACGGCACGTTCAGAATACGCGCTAAAGTCTGCGCCAAGAGTGTTTTACCGCTTCCTGTCGGGCCGATTAAGCAAATGTTGCTTTTAGCAAGCTCGACGTCGTCACTGCCGCTTCCCGATGTCGCGTTGACACGCTTATAATGGTTGTAAACAGCGACGGACAGAGTCTTTTTCGCCTGTTCCTGACCGATTACATAATCGTTTAAAATTCCCCGGATTTCATGCGGTTTCGGGATATCTTCCATTTCCACTTCTTCTTCGGTTCCGAGCTCTTCTTCGACAATTTCGTTACACAGTTCAATACACTCATCGCATATATACACACCCGGTCCGGCTACTAATTTTCGAACTTGATCTTGTGTTTTACCGCAAAAAGAACATTTCAGCTGTCCTTTTTCTTCATTAAACTTAAACATTGTTTCACCCCTCAGGCGTAATTTCGGTTTCGGTCCGGGAGCAGGATTTTCTGCCAACCTTCAAAAGCATTGTATCATACTTGCAATGCTGATTAATAAGAAAACACTTATGGTTTAATGACAATGATCAACAATTATGTAGAAAGAGCAAGGCACGGTTTATCCGCGCCTTGCTTTTGTTCTGGCAAATTAAGAACTGATTATTCAGCTGCTTTTTCTTCACTGTTTTCAACGAGCAGTTCGATCGCTTTGCGAACTTTCAAGTCGTTTTTCAGTGTATCGGTACCGCCTTGCATGCTGAGAATCTGTTTTATTTCTTCAGCAGGACGCTGGTACATTTCTGCCATTTTTTCGATTTCTGCATCAATATCTTCTTCTGATACCTCGATATTTTCCGCTTCAGAGATCGCTTCGAGCGTCAAATTCATGCGGACGCGTTTTTCAGCATCCTCTTTGAATTGCTCTTTCATTCCTTCCGCATCGGTTTGAGCAAATTGGTAATACATATCGAGCGACATGCCTTGCTGCTGCAAACGCTGGCCGAATTCTTCGAGCATACGGTCGGCTTCTGTGTCGATCATGGCATCAGGCAGGTCAATCGTTGTATTTTCTGTCGCCTGCTCAACAAGCGCATCTTTTTTCGCCATTTCGGCGTCGTCTTCTTTTTGTTTCTTCAGACGATCTGTAACTTCTTGCTTCAAATCTTCGAACGATTCATGTTCTTCGTTGACGTCTTTGGCAAATTCGTCGTCAAGCTCCGGAAGATCTTTACGTTTAATGTCATGCACTTTCACTTTGAACACAGCCGGTTTGCCGGCAAGTTCTTCTGCATGATACTCTTCAGGGAATTCAACATTTACTTCGGTTTCCTCGCCTGATTTCGCACCGATCAGCTCTTCTTCAAATCCAGGGATGAATTGGCCGGAACCGATCTCAAGCGTGTAGTTTTCTGCCTGGCCGCCTTCGAAGGCTTCCCCGTCAACAAATCCTTCAAAATCCATCACGACCGTGTCGCCGGATTGTACTTCCCCGTCTTCAACGGCTGCAAGGTCTGCATGCTGTTCACGAAGCTGTTCAATTTCCTGATCAATCTCTTCCGCTGTCACTTCGGTGTCTTGCGCATCGACAGCCAATCCTTTATATTGGCCCAGTTCAACTTCTGGTTTCACCGTTACGGTTGCTTTAAACTTCAAAGGCGAACCTTTTTCAATTTCTTCAATGTCGATTTGCGGTTGATCGACCGGCTCGATCCCTGCTTCTTCGACTGCCTCAGAGTATGCTTGCGGCAATACGATGTCGACAGCATCTTGATAGAGGCTTTCGACGCCGAAGCGCTGTTCGAAAATCTGCCGCGGTACACGGCCTTTACGAAATCCTGGAATATTTACGTCTTTAACAACTTTTTTAAACGCTTCGTCCAATGCTTTATTAAAACGCTCGCTGTCCACCTCTACAGTCAAAACGCCAGTGTTACCTTCTTGTTTTTCCCAATTAGCAGTCATAGGTACGTTCCCTCCAATATAAAATCAAACTTGTACGTTTTTTCGCAACCCTTATATTATAACACAGCCGTCATTCATTTCAATCGATGTAAATGAATTCCCGCGAGGATTATTATAAATTACTGTTCACCTTCTCGGTATGCGCTCATTTCATTCATCGAAAAAAGAAGCTGTTCAATCTCTTTAATATGTTCTGTACACATTGTGACATCCGATTCATCGGTGCCATAATGCGCTGATAACGAAATGAATTCTTCTCCGTCACTAAGTAAATGCCTGCCTGTTTCATGGAGCGCGCATGCCCATATGTCAATATCAGCCGGCTCGGGCTTTTTCGGATACAGCGCGAATAAATAATGCCACCAAACTTGCTGAACGATATCGAACAACGTTGGATTATCATCGGCTAATTCTTTTTCCAATCGGTCAATTACTTGCATGCCGAACGTTTCGTGGAACAGATCTTCTTTATGTAGTTCGATCGTGAAAGATTCGCCGAATTTATGTACAACAAACGTGCCGGTGCTGTCCATTTCCTTTAACAACTGTAAAATGTAACTTTTTAAAACCGGGTGCTGATCTTTTGATTTCAAAAAATCTCTGTAAGCATCTTCGACATCCGCTAATTTATGGTGGCTCAGCTGCTGAATCGCTCCCCACTGTTGATCAGGATTGCCCTTTTCAAGGTCGTTTATCAGCTCTGCAGGCGGGGGCATTAATGCTTGTTCTTCCATCAAAGTATCGTCGCTCGGCGCTCCATACTCATCGGTCATTTGCCTGGAGAAATCGAGCAGTTGGTAAAACGTTTCGGCCATTTCTGACGGGAGTTTGTCTTCTTGAATGACAACTTCAAGCAAATCAACAACTTCATCATATGCTCCAAGCTGAACTAGAAGCGATACATAGACTTGCAGCACTTCGTAATAATCGCCAATGCCTTCTTTAAGCATCGATTCACAATATTTTTTTGCTTCGTCCAGCCGGTTAAGTTCAATGTTTGTGATCACCAGACCGTAACGCGCCTGAGCGTGTTCGGGATCTAATTCCGTTGACTGGTTGAAATACGTTAACGCATCGTAATACTTCTGTTCTTTCAACGCTGTCATTCCCTTTTCCGAAAGCTTTTGGACCAGCCCGGGAAATAAAATAACGTTATCGTTTTCTGACGGATCGTGCGACTTGCTGCTCATATATTTTCACCTCCTTATCTGACATTGTATCCATTAATCTTATCAATTTCCTTCCAGAAATACAATTGCGCAATTTCAGCAGGATCGAAAAAGATCAGCCGATGTTTAGCGAAGCACTAAGGCGTGAACAGGATAGCAGAACAACTTTTTATTTTCGATTGGAGGCTCGTTAAATGATCACAGAGGGATCCGTCCATTTTCATGATGCTGCCGAGGGTGATATGCTCCAGGGTATTTCGCAAATGATCGCAGAAACACTCCGCACAGAAGGCATCGAGTTCAATGAAACCGAATTGATTCAAGTTGCAGAGTCTGACCATCAGTACAAGCTTCATCTGCTGCACAGCGAAAAAGACGTACAATCCGCCGTCAAGTCGGTCCATATCGAGGTTGTTACCCCGGAATTTATCGAATATCAAAAAATGCAGGGACTGGTTGAAATGAGCGGCGAGCTCGAACAGGAAGACGAGAACAGTTTACGGCTGAATGAAATTAAGTCATTTTTAGAGGACAATCCGGTCGTTGCTGAATGGCAGCTGGAATAAATCAGGCCGAAAAAAAAAACGCAAACCTCTTGTCAGCAAGGGGTTTGCGGTATATTTTAAAAATGGCATCCCAGGCAGGATTCGAACCTGCGACCTACGGCTTAGAAGGCCGTTGCTCTATCCAGCTGAGCTACTGGGACACAGTTGCGGAATACGTTTATATGTATCGGCTGACGCAAATGCGACAGTATTCAATATAAACAATTCCGCAAAGTATGTCAACTGTCTATTTTGAAAAATGCCCGCTCAAATCGGCAAGCTCGTTCCCGTCAAGATCAAAAAAAGTGACGGTTTTTTGCTTTTCTGTCAACTCGACAACAGCATAAGAACCGACCGGATAGCCGCGCGGCTGTCTTAAACTCCCGGGATTGATTAACAGAATGCCGTTTTTTTCTGCAGCTGCCGGGAAGTGTGTATGGCCGTAACATACAACATCCGCGCCTGCTTCTTCCCCTTTATACAGAAGCGTTTGATCCGTCATTTTCACATTTAATAAATGTCCGTGTCCAGCAAAAAACACGCTGTTATTTACTTCTTCAACAGTCTCCTCCGGAAATTCGTCTCCTAAATCACAATTTCCTTTCACCGTAACAATCCCGTCGAGCGCTTCGTGATCCGCCGCAAGCTCTGAATCACCGCAATGGAGAATCAAATCCACTTCGGCACGATGCCGATCAGCGACGCGCTTTACGGCTTCGGTCCATCCGTGACTGTCACTCATTATTAATGTTTTCATTGTTGAGCCTCCTTTAACCACGTATCCCATGCTTCTGTCATTTTTTTTAGCGCATCCGCCCGGTGGCTGACGTTATTTTTCTCATCTTTTGTTAAATGAGCAAACGTTTTGCCGAGCGGCGGATAATAAAAGAGCGGATCATAGCCGAACCCTTCGGTGCCTGAAAGTTCCGAAGCAATCTCTCCTGTGACACTCCCTCGAACCGTTTTCACTGTTCCGTTTGGAAAGTAAACCGCTATGACGCAAATAAACGATGCTTGTCTGTTCGTTTTTTCCGCCAGTTCTTCCAACAATTTTTCGTTGTTCGCATCGTCATCTTTATCCGCACCGGCATAACGCGCTGAATAAATCCCCGGCCTTCCGTCAAGAGCTTCAACGGCGAGCCCGGAATCATCGGCGATCACGATCTGATTCAGGTATCGGCCGAGAGTCGTCGCTTTTTTAATCGCGTTCGCTTCAAACGTTGCACCGTCTTCGATAATGTCCGGCAGCTCGGAAAACTCTTTCAGTGAACGGACAGTTATATCTCTCGCAGCAAAGAAATGTTCAAATTCAGCAATTTTCCCTCGATTATTCGTGGCAATCACGACCGTCTTCATGAGCGCCCTCCTTCTGAGCTGTCAAGACCGGCGCCGGCATGCATATTCTGAACTTGCCCAACGGTTTCAGCAAAACTGCCGAGCGACTCTTTTTGAATCTGAACAAGCTTATGAACACCGATTTCTGCATAATCCAACATCGTATTCAGTTGTTTACGCGTAAATGTAGCTTCTTCACCTGTTCCTTGAATCTCAACGATATCGCCGTTATCAGTCATCACGACGTTCATATCAACGTCCGCTTGAGAATCTTCATTATAGTCAAGATCGAGCATAATTTGACCTTCTGTATCTACCCCGACGGAAATAGCAGCAAGAAACCCTTTTAAAGGATTCACCTGAAGTTTCTCATTATTCATCAGTGTCTCAAATGCGAGACCGACGGCAATAAATGCACCGGTAATCGAGGCTGTGCGCGTGCCGCCGTCAGCTTGAATCACATCACAGTCAATCCAAACTGTCCGTTCGCCCAATTGATCTAAATCAACAACAGAGCGCAGCGCGCGGCCGATTAAACGCTGAATCTCCATTGTGCGGCCTGCCACCTTACCTTTAGAAGATTCTCGAATTGTCCGCTGTTCCGTTGCTCGGGGAAGCATCGCATATTCCGCTGTAATCCAGCCTTTACCTTGGCCGCGCATAAACGGCGGTACCCGGTCTTCAACACTCGCTGAACAAATAACTTTCGTATCACCGAACGAAATCAGCACGGACCCTTCCGGGTGCTTAATATATTCGGTTTCGACTTTTACATGCCGAAGCTGATCATTCAATCGTTCTTCATCTCGCATTACAAATCTCTCCTTAAAATGAACTGACGCATGACAAAACGGCATTGAAAAAGAAGACGCAGCCGCACCGCTGCCTCTTCCCGCTTGCCTTATTCGTTGCGGTTGGCAGAAGCAGGTTGAAATTGCCCGCCTGCCGTCAAACCGAGATCAGTCTGTTTTACAACGATATCAGGCATTCCGAGCCAATTTTCCGCCATGTCGCGAAACTTAGGCATCCCGCCTGTTGTGTAAAAAATGTGTTGCGGCGGCCGGTCACCAACATAAAGCATATTCTTATGATACATTAACGAACTGACTTCCCGGGCCGTTTCATCTCCGGAACAAATGATTTCAACATCCGTCCCCATCACATCTTTCACTTGTTTTTCAATCATCGGATAATGAGTGCAGCCTAAAATTAAACTGTCTATACTGTACATTAACATCGGTTCCAGCGCAGACTCAATTGTTTTAAGCGCCTGACTGCTGAAATAGTCCCCTGCTTCTACCAATGGGACAAGCGTCGGACAAGCGGCACTGACAACTTTCACCTCGCCGTTAATCGAACGCAGTTCGTCGTAATAAGCACCGCTCGAAATAGTGCCTTCCGTTCCAATCACGCCGATTTCCTTATTTTTCGTTGCTTTTAACGCAGCAACCGCACCGGGGTGAATCACGCCGAGCACCGGAATCGGCAATTGTTCAGCCGCTTCTTCCAAAACGACAGCAGAAGCCGTATTGCAGGCGATCACCAGTAATTTAATCTCAAACGACATTAAATAATCGATCATTTCCCACGTAAAGGTACGGACTTCCGCCTCATCACGCGGTCCATACGGACAGCGTTTTGTATCGCCGATATATAAAATTTCTTCTTTCGGGAGCTGGCGGATAATTTCAGAAGCGACAGTCAGCCCGCCGATCCCCGAATCAATAACGCCTATTGGTTTATCCACATTCATCTTCCTTTATGTTATTTTCTAACAGTCAAAATGATTTCCACGTTTCTGCGTCGCGCTTCATTTCTTCAAAAAGCTGCGATAAACTGTTTTCCAAAAAATCGACTTCGTCTTTTGAAAAATTCTCTAATACATCTTGTAAGTAAGCTTCGCGCTGATTAATCACTTCGCGGATAATCGTTGTCCCTTTGTCTTGCAAATGGATCCGCACAACACGGCGGTCGTTCTCATCTTTCACGCGTTCAACAAGATCATTTTTCTCCATTCGGTCAATTAAATCCGTTGTCGTACTGTATGCGAGATACATTTTCGCCGACAGTTCTCCGATCGTCATATCACCGTATTCATGGAGCCATTGCAAAGCAACAAACTGCGGCGGGGTAATCGGAAATTCATTTAAAATTTCACGGCCTTTTTGTTTAACAATATCGGCAACCATCCGCAAGGTCCGTTCTATTGATCCGACTTGATTCCGGTCAATCGTTTCATTTCTCTGCTCCGTCATTGCCGTGCTCCTTTCTAAACTGCAAACGTTAACCCGCCTAATTGATTCAGACGAGCAACTTACGGTTTGTATTTTAACATAACTTAAGCCGGTTTGCTTCTCCCGACAGGTAAATATCGTATCAAATAAGAAGATATGTAAAAAAACCGATAACAGCCGTAATCAAGCTGTTATCGGTTAAAGGCCGTGCCATTAAAGGTATTGTTCACGAACGAGCGCTTCCACCTCGTCAGCGGAATTCATTTCAAGCGCTTTTTCCGCCGTTTTTACTGCTTCCGCTTTCGTCAGTTTACTCAACTGGCTTCGCGCCGGAAGAACGGACGTTGCACTCATACTGAATTCATCCAGTCCGAGCCCTAATAACAGCGGAACCGCTACCTCATCTCCCGCCATTTCACCGCACATGCCTGTCCATTTACCTTCTGCATGTGAGGCGTCAATTACCATTTTGACAAGGCGTAAAATCGCCGGATTGTACGGCTGGTATAAATAGGACACTTGTTCGTTCATGCGGTCGGCCGCCATCGTATACTGAATTAAATCGTTCGTGCCGATACTGAAAAAGTCGACTTCCTTGGCAAATTGCGGCGCCATGACAGCTGTTGACGGAATTTCTACCATGATACCGACTTCGATCTCTTCGCCGACATTTACTTGCTCTGCCTGCAGCTGATTCTTTTCTTCTTCAAGCATTTGTTTCGCTTGTCTGAATTCATCAAGCGTAGCAATCATCGGGAACATGATTTTTAAGTTGCCGTAAACAGAGGCGCGCAATAGCGCCCGCAGCTGGGTGCGGAATATATCGTCTTTTTCCAAACAAAGACGGATCGCCCGGAAACCGAGGAAAGGATTCATTTCATCCGGCAAGTTCAAGTAAGGAAGCTCTTTATCTCCGCCGACATCCAGCGTGCGGATGACAACCGGGCGTTCACCCATTTGCTCGACGACTTTTTTATAGGCTTCAAACTGCTCGTCTTCCGACGGCAAGTCTTCCCGGCCCATGTAAAGGAATTCGGTCCGGTATAAGCCGACGCCTTCACTTCCGTTATTTTCAACACCTTCGACATCGTCGGGCGTGCCGATATTTGCCACAAGCTCCACTTGAACGCCGTCTTTTGTTTTAGACGGTTCGTTTTTCAGTTTCGCCCATTCTTTTTTCTGTTCTTCAAAATCAGCTTGTTTTTGACGGTACTGCTTCAGCTCGTCTTCGGACGGGTCGATAACAACCTCACCAGAAAGCCCGTCAATAATCATCATCGTCCCGGCCTCAACCTCGGATGTCACTTCCTTTGTGCCGACGACAGCAGGGATTTCCATCGAACGCGCCATAATCGCTGAATGCGATGTGCGTCCGCCGATATCGGTCACGAAGCCTTGGACATACTTTTTATTCAGCTGCGCTGTGTCCGACGGCGTTAGATCATCTGCGACAATAATGACTTCTTCATCCACTTCCGCTAATGAAGCAATCGGCTCACCAAGAACGTGAGCGAGAACCCGCTTTGACACATCGCGAATGTCTGCGGCGCGTTCTTTCATGTATTCATTGTCCATCGATTCAAACATCGTCACGAATTGATCTGTTACTTCTTTTAAAGCAAAAGACGCATTAACGTGATCATCTTGGATTTTCTGTTTAATCGGATCAACGAGTTCCGGATCTTTCAAGACGAGCAAGTGCGCGGAAAAAATTTCAGCATGCTCTTCGCCGAGATCCTTCAACGTTTTTTCCCGAATAGCTTCAAGCTCATTCATTGATTGGTCAAGCGCTTGTTCGAGCGTTTTGATTTGTTCGTCAGGATTTGTAATAGACTCTTTCGTTACAGTTAAATCGGGCGTTTCTGCACGAAAGGCCTTAGCAATCGCAATTCCTGACGAAGCGGCGATTCCTGTCAGTTGTTTGCTCATTATTTAGCCAAACTTTCCTGCATAATCTCATCAAGGGAACCGAGTGCTTCTTCAGCATCCGGACCTTCTGCTTTAATTGTCACTTCGCCGCCTTGACCAACGCCGAGAGACATGACGCCCATGATCGATTTCAAGTTAACAGATTTTCCGTTGTATTCAAGTGTTACTTCAGATTCAAACTGTCCCGCTTTGTTCACGAGCTGTGTAGCCGGTCGTGCGTGAATTCCTGTGTCTGCTGTGATTGTGTAATTTTTCTCTGCCATGGTAAAACACTCCTTGATTTTAATTAATTTTTACGATGGATCGGGGAGAAACGTTTGTTATCTGCCCTCCCTAGTCTGATTGTATGCAGAAAGCGGTGTCAACTGCAATAAAAAAAGCATGAGTAAAGAAAATGCATGCGGAGAAGTCCGGCGACCTTTACCGGTATATCTGTCTCCTAAACACTTCTCTTTACTCATGCCTGATCTTGTCAGTTACACGTAAATTGAGTCAGTTGCTTACATCGGTCAATATCTTTAAATAAAGGATAAACTGCACCGCTTCCCATTCAGACAAGGACGTACCCATCGTTTTCTCGATCATTCTCATGATGTTACGGGTTACATTATAGCATAAGGGAACTTCTTCTTTCAAGACGGAAATATATTCCTTCGCCGCGCATTGATCGCCTTGCGGCAGCGGATCATCAATCATTTGTTTCAAGTGCTGGACAACCCTTCTTAATGCCGGGTTATACTCATTGATCGTCAGCGCTAATTTCTCTTCTATATACGCGAGCGAACGCGAGATAATCTCTTGTTCCTGGCTTTGAGAGGACGTTTCGCGGTGCATTGAACTTTGGATGTGAAGCGTGACAAACCCGACTTCCGCTTCCGGAAGGCGCATCCCCGTTTTGTCAGCAATGAACGCGACTGCTCTCTCGGCAATTTGGTACGTATCATAATAAAGCCATTTCGTTTCTGTTAAAAAGGGGTTTTGAATATCCGTTGCGTCTCTTGTTCGCTGCAGGGCCAATGCCAAATGCTGCGTCAGAGCAAAATGAACGGATTCGTCAAGCTGAAACCCGACCTCATCTTGAATATTCGCAATCGATTCGTGAATGATGAGCAGCGTCTCTTCTGATTCTTTAGCAAGTAGATGTCTGTATTTTTCCTGCTCATCAACATCTATTAATGAATATACCTTGTCATAAGATGTCGCCTCAAACGGATCGCCTTGCTTCATTCCGAATCCGATACCCTTGCCGATAAACATAACCTCGTTTCCGGCATGGTTCTCTGCAATAACAACATTATTATTCAACGGTTTTTGTACCTTGTATCCCTCATTTTTCACTGACGGCACCCCTCGTATTGTGACACTGACACTATCATATATAGGGTAACGAAGAGCCGTCAACTGAAAGAAGAGATTTTAAGCAGATGGCGGCGCTGTTCTTCTTCCAATGGTTCTGCTGATCCGGTTTTGGAATTAATCTGCACAATCGCGCCCCGACCGGTAACGCACATATCGTTTCGGCCGTTTAAAATAACGTAATGAAGGTCGAGTGAACTGGAACCTACTCCGGCCACCTTGACGCCGACCCGCAATTGTTCGTCAAAATACACTTGCCGGAGGTAATCCGCTTGTAAATCCGCTGTGACGATAATCTGTTCGGATTGTTGATTCATCCACCCCGTCATAAAGCCGGCTTCCTTTAAAAACTCAAGCCTGGCATCTTCAAAGAAGCTGAACACTTTTGTGTTATTTAAGTGACCGAACATATCTAAATCAGAAAAACGAACCGTGCGTGCATGAAAAAACGTAAACTCTTCCCGCCAATTTTCCATAACATCGATATAAGCAGGCTGTTTCATTCGGCCTCGCCCCTTTTTATGAATGATTGTTCATTCAATATTTTTTAAACAATAAAGAGGGGAAAGCCCCCTCTTTATTAAGCTGTGTTATCTGTACCGAAGAAGTTTTTGAACGACTGCAACGTTGTCGCGCGGTTCATCGCCGCAATCGAGGTCGTCAACGGGATTTCTTTCGGACAAGCCTCGACGCAATTTTGCGAATTTCCGCAACTGGCCAGCCCGCCTTCACCGTCCATCAACGTTTCCAAACGCTCCGCTTTATGCATCGCACCGGTCGGATGCGCATTAAACAGACGAACTTGCGAAATCGCTGCCGGACCGATAAATTCAGACTTATCATTCACGTTTGGACAGGCTTGCAAACATACACCGCAAGTCATGCATTTAGACAATTCGTAGGCCCATTGCCGTTTCGCTTCCGGCATCCGCGGCCCCGGTCCAAGATCGTACGTACCGTCAATCGGCACCCAGGCTTTGACGCGTTTTAACGACTCGAACATTTGACTGCGGTCGATTAACAGATCGCGTACAACCGGGAACGTGTCCATCGGCTCCAAGCGGATCGGCTGCTCAAGCTGGTCGATTAATGCTGTGCATGACTGTCGTGCTTTGCCGTTAATCACCATTGAACAGGCTCCGCATACTTCCTCAAGGCAGCTCGCGTCCCAAGCGACTGACGTTGTTTCTTCGCCATTTGCATTCACCGGATTGCGGCGGATTTCCATCAGTGCAGAAATCACGTTCATATTCGGGCGGTACGGCAATTCAAACCGCTCTTCATATGATTTGCTGTCCTGGTCTTTTTGACGCTTCACAATCAATTGGATGGTTTGTTCGCTCATGCTTTTCCACCAGCCTTTTTCGTAGATGTATAATCACGCTTTCGCGGTGTAATTAAGGAAACATCGACATTTTCGTATTCAAATTCAGGGTGACCGGTTTCAGGATTGTACTTCGCTTTTGTCGTTTTCAGCCACTGTTCATCATTTCGATCAGGATATTCCGGTTTGTAATGGGCTCCGCGGCTTTCATTTCGGTTATAG
Source organism: Salisediminibacterium halotolerans (assembly GCF_003814815.1). Classification (GTDB taxonomy): domain Bacteria; phylum Bacillota; class Bacilli; order Bacillales; family Salisediminibacteriaceae; genus Salisediminibacterium; species Salisediminibacterium halotolerans. Next base: position 191,458 of record NZ_RKQQ01000007.1, on the reverse strand, counting down.
GCGCCGAGCGTAATGACTCTGCCGAGATTGATCATCGACTTTAGCTGGCGAATAAACGCAGCGCTTTGATTCGACCACTGGGACGTATCATCAATGCTGATGTTCTCGTAACGTTCAAGCAGCTGCTGCAAAGCTTCGTCGGTTTGCGCTAATTTATCGTTCTCACGAACAACCGTTACGTTCTCTGTCATCCAAGATCCGAGCTCTTGATGCAAACGGAATGCATTTTCGTCGCCTTTCATGTTTAAAATCCGTTCGAACTCGTCTTTATCTGCTGCCAATTGTTTAGTGAATACGTCTTCCGACATATCTTCAGCATGCGTATCAAGCTCATTAATATATTCAACAGATTTCGGACCGGCGACCATGCCGCCGTAAATCGAAGACAAAAGCGAATTAGCGCCGAGGCGGTTTGCGCCGTGAATCGAATAGTCAACCTCGCCGGCAGCAAACAGCCCGGGGATGTTTGTCATTTGGTCGTAATCGACCCAAAGACCGCCCATCGAATAGTGTACTGCCGGGAAGATTTTCATCGGCACTTTTCGCGGGTCGTCGCCCATAAACTTCTCGTAAATTTCCATAATCCCGCCGAGTTTAACATCGAGCTCTTTGGAATCTTTATGAGATAAGTCCAGATAAACCATGTTTTCGCCGTTAATTCCGAGTTTTTGGTTCACGCAGACGTCGAAAATTTCTCTCGTCGCTATATCGCGCGGGACGAGATTGCCGTAGGCCGGGTATTTTTCTTCGAGAAAATACCAAGGTTCGCCGTTTGCATCGTACGTCCAAACCCGGCCTCCTTCACCGCGTGCCGATTCACTCATTAACCGCAATTTATCATCGCCGGGAATCGCCGTCGGATGGATTTGAATAAACTCGCCGTTAGCGTAATAAGCTCCCTGCTCATAGACAGCGGCAGCAGCATAGCCGGTATTGATCATCGAATTCGTTGATTTCCCGAAAACTATCCCCGGTCCGCCGGTTGCTAAAATCACGGCATCGCCGCGAAACGACGCCATTTCCATCGTATTCAGGTTTTGTGCCGTCATGCCGCGGCATACACCGTCATCATCCAATACAGCGTGCAAAAACTCCCAGCCTTCGTATTTATTAACGAGCCCGTCGACTTCATGACGGCGGACTTGCTCATCCAATGCATACAAGAGCTGCTGCCCGGTTGTCGCTCCCGCGTAAGCGGTGCGGTGATGCTGTGTGCCGCCGAAGCGGCGGAGGGATAAAATGCCTTCTGCAGTACGATTAAACATCACACCCATGCGGTCAAGCAAATGAATTATGCTCGGCGCAGCATCGGTCATCGCTTTCACCGGCGGCTGATTGGCCAGAAAATCTCCGCCGTAAACCGAATCATCGAAATGCTCCCACGTCGAATCGCCTTCGCCCATTGTATTTAATGCGCCGTTAATGCCGCCCTGTGCACAAACAGAGTGTGAACGTTTTACGGGCACAACGGAAAAGAGATCCACTTCCTTGCCTGCTTCTGCTGCTTTAATCGTTGCCATTAAACCGGCCAGACCGCCGCCGACAACGATGATTTTTCCTTTACTCATCGAAAACACTCCTTCGTTTGATCTATCCTACAAAAGCCAAAATGGACCGGATACCGACAAAAGTCAGTCCAAGGAAAACGGCTAAGGCAATATACTGCATAACTTTCTGAGAACGCGGGGTGACTGTAATCCCCCAAGTGATCGCAAACGACCACAGCCCGTTCGCAAAGTGGAACGTCGTCGCTGTTATACCAATAATATACGCAATAAGTGCAACCGGATTTTCAACGATCTCCACCATCATGTTGAAGTTCACTTCCGCTCCAAACGCAGCCGCCAGTCTTGTTTCCCACACATGCCACGTCACAAAAATCAATACGAGCACACCGGAAATCCGTTGAAGACGGAACATCCAATTGCGGAAATAGCCGTATGTAGCAGTGTTATTTCGAGCTTGAAAAGCGATATACAATCCGTAAACCGCGTGAAAAATAATCGGGATAAAAATCAGTGTCAGCTCCATAAAATACCGGTACGGAAGACCTTCCATCACGGCCACGGCTTGATTGTAAGCTTCCGGACCTCTGACAGCGAAATAATTCACCGTCAAATGAACAATTAAAAACGCGCCGACAGGAATGACACCCAGCAATGAGTGCAGCTTTCTGTAAAAAAATTCACGATTGTTCGACATACCTTTCTCCCCCTATAATTTAAAATGTTCGGAGACTTGCTGAATTCCCATTTGAATGCTTCAGCCCCCTTTTAGCGTTGCTGTTTTTTGGCAAGAATAAGAAAACGTGAATTTGTGAATAAAATGTGTCATCTTAATTCTACGCCTCTCCCACCCCTCCGTCAAGAAAGCGGATACAGGTTCATTTTAACAGAAACGCCTTGAGATCGGCACAATCTTGCAAATTTTCTGATTAAAAATTCACGAAATTTTTTCATGACAGCTCAGCAAATTTGCGGGGAAGCCAGCTTGGCTGCTTCCCCGGGCTGATCTCCTGCAATATTTTTTCAGTATACCATTTCTCCTCTCGTTCCACTAGCCGATAATAATCCGCTCGGTCGGATGCTTATACGGGGTTTTCTTATCCTGAGCACGGATCGAAAACAGAAAAGCTACCAGTCCGACCCGGCCGATCAGCATTAACGTCATGAGGATCGATTGACTGGCGAAAGTCAGTTCATCCGTGATTCCCATCGAGAGTCCGACCGTCCCGAAAGCCGAGCTGGCATCGAAGACGATCGCCATCAAGGCGATGTCATTCGCCTGTTCAAAAACAGCTATTAAAATAACAGCGAAAAATAAACCGACCATAAATACAGACAAGACGATAAATGCTTTCTGTCTATCTTCCTGATGAATTTCCCGTCCGAACGCCTTTACATCGCTGCGGCCGAGGATGAAGCTTCGAATCGTCAAAAACATCACGGCCAGTGTCGTCGTGCGGATCCCGCCGCCGACACTTGAAGGGCTTGCGCCGATGATCATCAAGCCTGACAAAAACAACAAGCTTGCCAGCGTCAAATCGGACACGTCCATTGTCGACAAGCCGCCGCTTCTGGCCGTAGCCGAATTAAACATTGAGAAAAACAGCTGCTGATGCCAAGGCATCCCTTCATAATAGGCGCCGATCTCCATCAGCCATAAACCGGCCGCACCGATCACAAACACGATGAAATATGTCGACACGGAAATTTTCGTAAACAGGCTGAAGCGAAACTGTTTATTCTCCGGATTAAAATATTCGCGAATTTCCAGCAAAACAGGAAATCCGATCGCCCCGGCAAAGATCAGCAAAATGTTGACGAGCTGTACGAAATAATCATCCGCAAACGGAACGAGCGACTGTCCGGTGACATCAAACCCGGCATTTGTAAATGCTGATAATGCTCCGAATGCCCCTTGATAATAAGCTTCTTGGGCGGTATCGAAAAAATTCATGTAATATGTACCGAGAATCAGCGCCCCGACGACTTCGATGCCGATCGCAACAAAAAGAATTCCGCGCATCAGTTTAACCATCCCGGCAAAGGATATTTGATTTTGGTCAACCATGATCAGCATGCGGCGGGAAAGGGGAATTTTTTGGCCGAGAACCATCCAGACGAAAGTTCCCAATGTCATTACACCGATTCCGCCTAGCTGAATCGCCAGTGCTAAGAAAAAGACTCCTGCACCGCTGTATGTCTCTGAAACATTAACGACGGTCAGGCCGGTCACGCTGACGGCGCTGACCGCGGTGAAAAGCGCCTCCTGATAGGACACCGCTTCTCCCGGAAGCGATGAAACCGGCAAGTATAAAAGTATGCTGAAAACAGCCATCGCAATAATGTAAGACAGGACAATAATTCGAAACGGGGTGAGCAGTTTGTTCATGCCGAATTTCATTGCGTAACCTCCTGCAGACTATTCGCCAAACAGTATACCATGCCAAGAATAACCAGGTCACCAAGCAAATCACGCTTTTCGGCGAAATAAAGGAAGGAAAAGATTACCTTTCTTTTTGTACGGCCGTTTATGATAAGATGAAGACGTACCGCTGTAAAACCGTGAGAAAAAGGATGAGGATAAACATGTTTAACAAAAAGAAACACGAAGAACCGGCGGATGTGCCGGCTTTCAGTTATAAACTTTTACGCAACGACGTTCTGCCGGAATTATTAGGTGAAGACGAATCGGTTATTTTATATTATATCGGCCGCACTTTAGCCCGCAAACACGCAGACAATTGGCGGGAAAACGGGGTGCCGATTTTCTTTCAAGAAGCCGGTTGGGGACTTTTGGATGAACTCAAAACGAAGGCCAACAGAAAAACGTATGTGCTTTCAGTAGATTTTGCGGCAAGTGACACATCGTTCGCGCTTGAAACAGGCTTTTTAGCGCAAGTCACAGAGAACGAGACCGGTCATGTAACCGAAGCAACGTATGAAGTGAAAGAGACAAATCCGCAATTGGTTCATATCTATGTAAAAACAGACCGCAAAGATCCGCGGGAAAGCTGAACGTTAAACGAAGCCGCCGGCACAGTCGATGCCGGCGGCTGTTTTAAACGCTGAATCGGTTCATTCAAGCCTGCAGCGCCTCAACCTTTTCTTTATCCTTCTGACCCAGCTCAAATTGAGCATGAAGGGCATTCGCCGCACGAATCATCGCTTCTTCGGGCACGATCGCAGAGACACCGATTTCTGAGGTGCTGACCATCTTAATTTCTACTTCTTCCTCAGAAAGAACACGGAACATATCGGCTGCAACACCCGGGTTTGAAATCATTCCCGAACCGACAATCGATACTTTTGCCAGCAAGCTTTCATGGCGGACGATGCTGTAGCAGAGATGGACTTTATTCTCTTCCAGCAGTTCCAGCGCCCGATCCAATTTGTCCGTATCTACCGAAAACGACACGTTCAAAGCATGATCGGAGGTTGTCTGCTGAATAATCAAATCGACATTGATCCCTTCTGCGGCCAGAATGGCAAACACTTCAGACATCGTTTCGTATTGATTCGGTAAACGTTCGATGGAGATTTTCGTGATATCTTTTTCAAATGCTAAGCCGCGAACAATTAAATTTTCTTCCATGGATACTTCCTCCTCTACGAGTGTTCCGGGAACATCTTCCAAACTGGAGCGGACGATCAGCGGGACGCTGTAATTTTTCGCGAATTCGACAGCCCGCGGATGGAGCACTCCAGCGCCGAGGTTAGCTAATTCCAGCATTTCATCGTAAGAAACACTGTCTAATTGACGGGCGCCGTCGACGTACCGCGGATCGGCTGTGTATACGCCGGTGACATCTGTGAAAATAGAACAGCTGTCTGCTTGTAAAGCGGCAGCGAGAGCAACAGCCGTTGTATCTGAGCCGCCTCTTCCGAGGGTGGTAATATCTCCGCCATCGCTGACGCCCTGAAAGCCCGCGACGAGCACCGCTTTCCCTTCATTTAAATAGTCTTGAACAAACGAAGGATCGATATCGGTTATTCTTGCATCTTGGTGAACCGGTTCAGTTCGGATCCCTGCTTGCCAACCGGTTAATGAAACAGCTTCGACTCCCAATTCTTTCAATGCCATGACAACTAAGGAAATGGTTACTTGTTCTCCGGTTGTAAGCAGCATATCCATTTCACGCGGATCAGGGGAATCGGTAATATCATTTGCGAGATCAACCAGCTTATCCGTCGATTTCCCCATCGCCGATACGACAGTTACGACTTGATCGCCTTCTTCCATTCGAGCGCGGATTCTTTCAGCGACCCGTTTAATTTTGTCGGTATCGCCGACTGAAGTGCCCCCAAACTTTTGCACAACTGTAGCCAATGTCGATTCCTCCTCTGATGTATTCATTTTACGGAAAATTTCGAAATTTCATCCTGCAGCACAGCTGCTAGTTTTTCGCTGTGCCGCACCGGCCTTGAAACCGGCAAAATACATCTCTAAGCGTAACAAACACCTGCGGGAATCGCAATTTGGCTCTATCCTCATTTTTCCTCTTCACTGTTGATCTCGTTCTTTAACGCTTGAGCAACCTGCTGAGGAATTCCTACGCGCTCGATATCTTCCACAGACGCGGCCTTCATCCGTTTTAAGGAGCCGAATTCCTTTAATAACAGTCTTTTGCGTTTCTCGCCGATCCCTTGCACATCGTCCAACGCCGAAGAAAATTGCGTTTTTTTACGTACTTTACGATGGAAGGTGATCGCAAAACGATGCACTTCATCTTGTATTCGCTGCAAGAGATAAAATTCTTCACTCGTTTTCTTCAGCGCTACCAACTCTGGCGGATCGCCGATCATTAGCTGCGATGTTTTATGCTTGTCATCTTTAACGAGACCGCAAACCGGGATCGTCAGGCTCAGCTCTTCTTCCAACACTTCCTGCGCAGCCGATATTTGCCCTTTGCCGCCGTCGATGACGATAAGATCCGGCAAGGCCGCTTCTTCTTTTAAGAGCCGTAAATAGCGTCGTCTGATGACTTCGCGCATCGATTCATAGTCATCCGGACCGTCGACGGTTTTCACTTTGTATTTGCGGTAATTTTGTTTGTCCGGCTTGCCGTCAACAAACGAAACCATCGCCGAAACCGGATCTGTCCCTTGAATATTGGAATTGTCAAAAGCTTCAATACGGTACGGGGCATCAATATTCAGCGCTTCGCCTAACTTTTCAGCAGCACGGACGGTTTTTTGCTCATTGCGTTCAATCATATCGAACTTCTCTTTTAAAGCGAGCGCTGCATTCTTTGTCGCCATATCGACCAGCTCTTTTTTTTGCCCCCGTTTCGGTTCAATCGTTTTCACGTTGAGAAATTCACTGAGCATGTCGGTGTTCATGCCTGAGGGAACAAAAATCTCACGCGGTTTTTTATGGTGCTCTTCGAGATAAAATTGACCGATAAACGTGTAAAAATCATCAATCGGATCTTGATACGTAGGAAAAAGCGACACATCCCGCTCAATCAGCTGCCCTTGCCTGATAAAGAAAACCTGTACACACATCCAGCCTTTCTCGACACTGTAACTGAAAACATCCCGGTCAGCCTGATCGGTCATCGTAATCTTTTGTTTTTCCATCACTGCTTCGATATGACGAATTTGATCCCGCAGTTCTTTAGCCCGTTCAAAATTCATTTCTTCCGAAGCGGCGTACATTTTTTCCTCGATCTCTTCTTTCACTTTCGGATGTCCGCCCTGTAAAAACTTGGTCATTTCACTAACCATACGCTTATTTGTCTCTTCAGCGACAGGGAATTCACACGGCGCAAGACACTGGCCGATATGATAATACAAGCAAACCCGATCCGGGAGCGTGCGGCATTTACGGAGCGGATACAGTCTGTCAAGCAGCTTTTTCGTTTCATTAGCTGCTTGCGCATTCGGATAAGGGCCGAAATATTTCGCGCCGTCCTTTAATACTTTTCGCGTTGTTATCAAGCGCGGGTGCTCTTCGTTTGTTATTTTTAAAAACGGGTACGTCTTATCATCTTTTAACAAAACATTGTAACGCGGTTCATATTTTTTTATTAAATTTTGTTCAAGAAGAAGCGCTTCAACCTCCGATCCGGTAACTATATATTCAAAATCGTCAATCTCATTGACGAGACGCTGTGTTTTCATATCGTGAGAGCCCGTAAAATAGGATCGGACCCGATTTCTCAGCACTTTCGCTTTACCGGCATATATTACCGTTCCATGCCGGTTTTTCATTAAATAACAGCCCGGCTGAGCGGGCAAAGAATTCAGCTTTTCTTTTAAATCACCCATCTATTGCCTGCTCCTTTGCGTGTGAAATATGAACACGGCCATTGTATCACGGAAGCCGCCGCAGGTCTTTTAGGACGCTGAAAACAAAAACCCTTCGCTGTGCTTATGCACAGCGAAGGGTTTTAATTACTTAGGATAAATGTTTATTCAACGTGTTTTGCAGTGATTCTTTCGGCTGAAAACCTACGATTTGATCGACGACTTCACCGTCTTTAAATACAAGCAATGTCGGAATGCTCATCACTCCGTATTGGCCGGCCGTTTCTTGGTTTTCATCGACATCGAGCTTGACGATTTTCACTTGATCGCCCATTTCAGAGTCGAGCTCTTCCAATACCGGTGCAATCATTTTACACGGGCCGCACCAAGGTGCCCAAAAATCTGCCAATACAACCCCGTTATTTGTTTCCTGCGCAAAAGTTTGATCATCTGCTTTTACAATAGCCATAATTTCATACCTCCTCTAAATATTCGCCGGGTTATTACCCCTTAGGGTATTATACCGGATGAACGATCATTTGCCAAGTCATTTAATCCCCATCGAACAAAATGCTTACAAACGCTTCGGGCAGAAGCTGAATCATGAACCTCAGTTGCAGTTTGATGGCTAAGGCAAAATGATTTAATCCCATCATACCGAATTGAAATCAATTACGCAAAAAATCCGTTTTTACCAAAAAAGCGGAAGGCCTCGACCTTCCGCTTTCGACAGTTCGTTTATACGACAACTTTTTTAAATTCTTCTTTCAACTTCGGCACAATATCAAACAAGTCGCCGACGATGCCGTAATCAGCGATCTGAAAAATTTCCGCTTCCGGATCTTTATTAATTGCGACAATCACTTTCGAGTTCGACATTCCCGCTACGTGCTGGATCGCCCCGCTCAAACCGACAGCAATATAAAGATCTGGTGTTACAACTTTGCCGGTTTGACCGATTTGCAATGCATAGTCACAATACTCTGCGTCGCATGCCCCGCGCGACGCGCCGACAGCCCCGCCAAGCACATCAGCTAATTCATCCAGCATTTTAAAATGTTCTTCACCTTTCAGACCTCTTCCGCCGGCGACAATGACGGAAGCTTCAGAAAGATCAATGCCGGTTGCGGTATTTTTCACGACATTTTTAATCACCGTCTGTAAGTTTTCAATTTCTGCATCCAGCGAGGCGACTTCGCCTTCGCGTCCCATGTCAGCTTCAAGCGCCGGAATATTGTTCGGCCGAATTGTCGCCATCAGCAATCCGTCTTTCACCGTAACTTGCTCAAAAGCCTTGCCGGAATAAATCGGGCGGGTAAACACCGGACCGTCTTTCATTTCGATTGCGACAGCATCAGAGACGAGTCCGGCGTTTAGTCTTCCGGCAAGTTTCGCAGATAAATCCCTGCCTAAGGCGGTATGCCCCATAATGACAGCGTCAGGGGCTTCAGCATCAATCGCTGCTTTTAAAGCCTGCGTATAACCTTCAGGTGTGAAGTGCGCCAAGTTCGTATGCTCAACGGCTGTCACACGGTCAGCGCCGTAATGAAACAGCTTCTTGCCTTCTGCTTGCACTTCTTCTCCGGCAACAACACCGACGATCTCTCCGTCGGGAGCAATCTGTTTTGCCGCTGCCAAAGATTCAAACGCTACGTTCCGGAATTCACCATCGCGGATTTCGCCAAATACGAGTACTTTATTTAACATATTGTTTACCTCCCCTTATATCACTTTCGCTTCATTTTTCAACACAGATACAAGTTCTGCGACCTGCTCATCAACCTCGCCTTCGAGAATCCGGCCCGCTTCTTTTTCCGGCGGTAAATAGCGGGAGACAATCTTTGTTTTTCCTTCCGCTTCCTCTTCCTCAAGGTCCAGATCATCCAAGTCCATCTCTTCCAGCGGTTTTTTCTTCGCTTTCATAATGCCCGGAAGCGAAGGATAACGCGGGTCATTCAGCCCTTGCTGAGCTGTAATTAAAAGCGGAACCGGGATTTCGATAAATTCTTGGTCGCCTTCGACATCCTTTTCAATCGTTGCTTTTCCGTCCTCTATACTAATATCAACGACTGACGTTACGTGATTGATGCCGAGCCTTTCCGCCAAGCGGGGACCGACTTGGCCGGATCCGCCGTCAACAGCAACATTTCCTGCGAGAATGATGTCGACGTCTTTCCCTGCAAAATAGGCTCCTAAAATTCGTTCTGTTGAATAAGGATCACCGTCTTCGACATCTTCATCTTCAATTAAAACGGCTTTGTCTGCTCCCATCGCAAGTCCGGTTCGGATTTGTTTTTCAGCTTCGTCTTCGCCGACAGTCACCAACGTCACTTCTCCGCCGTGTTCATCCCGCAGCTGAATCGCTTCTTCAATCGCGTATTCATCATAAGGGTTAATGATGAATTCGGCACCGTCTTCGACAATGTTTCCGTTCTCGATTTGGATTTTTTCTTCGGTGTCAAACGTCCGCTTCATAATGACATAAATGTTCATAATGTTCCCTCCCGTGATCGTAATCAATTAAACCGCTTTCAAATTTGCGTACATTTATTTAATCATCTGCCGATCAGCTGTAAAACTGCGGTTCCCGTTTTTCTAAAAAGGCGTGTATTCCTTCCTGACCATTTTTGGATTCGGCAATATCCCCGAAATAAACCGACTCTTTCTCCTGACCGCGTTCGATCGGTTCTTTCTCCGCTTCATTGGCAAGTTCCAACACCGCTCTTATGCTGTCTTTCGATTTCCGCGTCAGCTTCGTTGCAAATGCGAGCGCTTCTTCATACAGCGTGCTTTCATCGGCCGTACGATTAGCTAATCCCCATTGAACGGCTTCCTCGCCGGTAATCGGATCAGAACTTAACATCATCTCCACCGCTTTGGATTTGCCGACTAAATTCGGCAGTCGCTGCGTCCCGCCAAAACCGGGGATCAGCCCCAGCTTTAATTCGGGAAGCCCTAATTTGGCATCTTTTGTAACTAGACGCAAATGACAGGCCATAATCAGTTCCAACCCTCCGCCAAGGGCCGCGCCGTGAACAGCTGCTATCACCGGTTTTGGCAGCAATTCAATTTTACGGAAAATTTTTTGTCCGACTCTTGCCTGTTCACGATATTGATTTGCATGGCTAATCTCCGTAAATTCTTTAATGTCTGCACCGGAAGCAAAATATTTTCCCTCGCCGAGAATAATGACTGCACGAATCGCGTCGTTTTCGGCGAAATCATCAACGGCTGTTTCTAATTCTTGCAGCAACTGATGGTTTATCACATTCGCAGGCGGGCGGCTGATCGTGATCACCCCTATTTCGTTTTCAGTTGTCACGTTCAGAAATGATTCACCCAATACAAATCACCCTTTTCAGCTCGTTTTTTGTTTACAAGAGATCCCGTTTAACAGCATCTCATTTACTGTCGGCACTAAAGGTGTCAGCTCATAACGATGATCTTTCATGACCCAATTCGTCACGATTTCATCAAGAGCGCCGAAAATCATCTGCCTGGCAATACGCCTGTCCATTTGCGGGTCAAAAAAGCCCGTTTCAATACCTTCTTGCAAAAGCTCATCAACCAGTGTCAGGTAACCTTTCAGCACTTCGTTGACTTTATGACGGATTGCAATATTTGACTGCCGTAATTCCAGCTGGGTGACAATCGCCATGTCATGATCATGCTCAAGCTGTGAAAAATGCATTTCGATCAAAATCCGCATTTTTTCTTCAGTATTTTCAACGCCATTCAGACGTTCCTGAATCTTCTCGACAAAACGGCCCATTTTTTCTTCAAACATCGATATCAAAATATCTTCTTTATTTTTAAAGTATAAATAAATCGTTCCGTCGGCGACTCCGGCTTCGCGGGCGATCTTCGATACTTGTGAGTGATGATAGCCGTTTTCTGCAATAACCTTCACTGCTGCATCAATTATTTGATCGTATTTTTCGCCTCTTTTTTTGCTCACGTTCACCACTCCTTCTCCATGAAAATGAATGATCATTCATTCATATTTACATTGTAGAAGAAACGTCGTGTTGTGTCAATTCGCCCGCCGTGCATTCGTCGGCAAACATCACCGGAAACGACTGCTTAAGACAGCTGCTTCTGTTTTTCTTTTTCTTCATCGAGCAAAGCCCGGCGAAGCACCTTACCGACCATTGTTTTCGGAAGTTCTTCTCTGAATTCGTAATAACGCGGAACTTTATAGGCTGACAAATACTTGCGGCAATGTTTATCCAAATCTTCCCCCGTCACGTCAACACCTTCTTTTTTAACAACGAAAACCTTGACAGTTTCGCCCCGGTAAGGATCCGGTATGCCGATTGCAACGGCTTCTTGCACAGCCTCATGTTCAAACAGCACTTCTTCAATTTCACGCGGATAAATGTTAAATCCGCCGGCAATAATCATATCTTTTTTGCGGTCGACGATGTAAAAGAATCCTTCTTGATCCATGTAACCCATGTCGCCTGTCAAAAGCCACTCATTATTAAATGTGGCTTCGGTTTCTTCAGGACGATTCCAATACCCTCGCATCACTTGCGGCCCGCGGATCATCAGCTCGCCGACTTCACCCGGATCAGCCGGTTCGCCGGTCTCTGCAGATAAAATCGCAACATCCGTATCCGGCCACGGGAGTCCGATGCTTCCATCCGGACGTTTTCCCCACATTAAATTAAAATGCGTTACCGGGGATGACTCTGTTAATCCGAAGCCTTCCGACAGTTTCCCGCCTGTTTTTTCTTCGAATGTTTTTTGAACTTCTAAAGGCAGCGGCGCTGATCCGCTAATGCTGACATCAATAGATGACAAATCGTATTTATCAATTTGCGAATCATTGATTAAACCGATGTACATCGTAGGTGCTCCGGGAAAAATTGTCGGCTTTTGTTTGTGAATCGTTTTAAGCGCCTGCTTGGGATCAAATTTCGGCAAAATAACCATTTTATTGCGATCCATAACGGAAAAATTCATCCCGACAGTCATTCCGTAAACATGGAAAAAAGGCAGAGCACAAAGCAACACTTCATTGCCGTGATCTATTTTATACATCCAACGGATACATTGCGTTGTATTGGCAACTAGATTGCGGTGCGTTAATTTCACTCCTTTGGCGACGCCTGTTGTCCCGCCGGTATACTGCAAGAGCGCAAGGTCTTCTGCCGGATCAATATGCACGGCTGTTTCTTTTGCAGGGTAGTTGTTGACTAAATCAGAAAACCGGTGTGTCCAGTCATTGTACGACACTTTCACCGTCAATCCAGTATTTTTCTTTTGAATAAAAGGGTAAACAACATTTTTCGGGAACGGCAGATACTCTTTAATTGTTGTGACAATCACAAAGTCTAACTCTGTTTGATTATAAACATTCATCACTCGGGGATAAACCAAATCAAGACAAATAATTGCTTTGGCCCCGGAATCAATCAATTGGTGCTCTAATTCCCGCTCAACATAGAGCGGATTTGTCTGCACAACTACCGCTCCGGCAAACAAGGCTCCGTAATAACTGATAACCGATTGAGGCGTATTCGCGAGCATGACAGCCACCCGATCGCCTCGTTTAATTCCTTTTTCAATTAACGCATTTGCAAACGACAGCGCTTGTTCATAAACTTCATTAAACGTCATCTCTTTACCCATGAAGTGTAACAATACTTTATCGGGTTCTTCGATTGCTCCTTCGCGCAAATAGTCTTGCAAAGGCCGATGTTCATAATGTAATGAAGCTGGAACTTCTTCCGGGTACTGTTCAAGCCATGGACGGATTATTTCTGTTTTCATTAAACCATTCCTCCTCGCTCCCCTTCATCAAAAATTTTTCCTCTCTCTTCCATTCTAATGAAAGCGCCTCCATATGTGAATACTTTTTGACAGGAAATTTTTTATTAAATCAGAAAACCGCACAGCAGAGCTGTGCGGTTTCAGACTGTAGACAAACTATATTTTGATGTCAGCCATGAATCCACTACCCTCCGCTTGCCCCGGGCAAGGACTCAGCTAGTATTCGGCAGCCCGAGGCCGCCGAATCCGGATCTTCGTCTCTTGCTTTCCCGGAGGCGTCGGAGGAGTGGATGCATGGCTTCTTTTTTATCAACACACTCGCTTCAAAAAAGAGGATGACCCAGCATCCCGGCTTTCTCCTGCGGGATAGCGAGATAGGCGAGACCCTGCAGGGCGTCAGCCCGAAGCGGCTCGGCGCTCGCCCGCGGACTAGTAAGACACGGCGAAGTCTTTTTGAGCCGATGTCGCAGTGATACCTTCAGGTGAAAGAAGCCGGACGATGCGTCGTCATCCGTTCCTTTTAATAGGACATCGATCGATGTCATGACTTTGTCAACACTCTAGATCCGCACAGCAGAGCTGTGCGGTTTAAAGGTTATTTGTTATTTCCGTTCTGCGTTTCTTTATGCTTAGCTCTTTCCTCATCGACAAGTACGCGCCGAAGAATTTTCCCTACCATGGTTTTCGGCAGCTCATCTCGGAACTCGTACATTTTCGGCACTTTAAATGATGCAAGGTGCTTTCGGGCGAACTCATCTAATTGGTCTTCGGTGACATTTGCGCCGTCTTTTAATACGACAAAAGCTTTGACCGTCTCTCCCCGGTAAGGATCAGGAACGCCGATTACACAAATTTCCTGGACAGCCTCATGCTCATAAAATATTTCTTCCACTTCTCTTGGATAAATATTGAATCCGCCCGCGATAATCATATCTTTTTTGCGATCAACGATATAGAAAAAACCTTCTTCATCCATGTACCCCATATCGCCGGAGAGGAACCAATCCTCCCGAAATGACGCTTGCGTCGCTTCTGGCAGATTCCAATAACCTTTCATCACTTGCGGTCCGCGGATAATAATTTCACCGACTTCATTCGGACCGGCCGGTTCGCCTGTTTCGGCAGATAATATCGCAACATCGGTATCCGGCCACGGAAGCCCGATCGATCCGGGTTTGCGGTGACCCCAGATTAAATTCGCAACAGCTACCGGCGAGGTCTCGGTCAAACCGTAACCTTCGACTAAGCGTCCGTTCGTCGCTTCTTCAAAGTTGGACTGCACTTCAATCGGCAGCGGAGCCGATCCGCTGATACACGCCTTAATAGAGGAAAGGTCATGCTTTTTGATATCCGGATGGTTCAGCAGACCGATGTACATCGTCGGTGCACCCGGGTAAAGCGTCGCTTTATGTTTCTCAATCGCTTTTAAAATACTTTTCGGATCAAATTTTGGTATAATAATCATTTTATAGCCGAGGCGAATGCTTAAATTCATCACGGTCGTCATGCCGTATACATGGAAAAATGGAAGGGCTGCCATGATCACCTCTTCCCCAGGGACCAATTTGTACATCCATTTTTCACATTGCTGCGTATTAACAACCAGATTGTAATGCGTCAGCATCACGCCTTTAGCCGGTCCTGTCGTTCCCCCGGTGTACTGGAGCAAAGCGAGATCGTTTTTCGGATCAACGTCCAAATCAATCGGCTCTTTCGATCCGTTTTTCACGAGTTCATTAAACGAATGCGTTTTTTCATTGTACGCAATCTCTACTTTCATCCCCGTGTTCTTCTTTTGAATCATCGGGTAAACGAGGTTTTTAGGAAAAGGAAGAAAATCTTTAATCCCGGTGACAATCACATGCTCCAGCTCTGTTTTTTCGCGGACATTTGCGACCCGGGGATAAACCAAGTCTAAACAGATCATGATTTTGGCTCCGGAATCAATCATTTGATGCTCAATTTCCCGTTCGACATAAAGCGGGTTCGTCTGAACAACGACACCTCCGGCAAGCAGTGCGCCGTAATAAGAGATCACCGCTTGCGGTGTGTTTGCAAGCATGATCGAGACCCGATCCCCTTTTTCAATCCCGAGTGAGCGCAGCTGGTTGGCCAATTTCAGTGCCTCAGCATAAACTTCTTTGTACGTCATTTCATTACCCATGAAGTGAAAAGCTTTCTTTTCCGGGTACAATTCTGCCGCTCGTTGCAAATAACTTTGCAGCGTCTGTTCATCATAATCGATCGACTCCGGTATTTCTTGCGGATAATGAGCGAGCCACGGTTTCTCTGTTAATGTCTTTTGCATATGCAAGACCTCCCTTTACTTCCTGACTCTCCTCGTCATCAAACAGCAAGCATTTCCCTCTCACTTCCATTTTAATGAAACCGCATACAAAATGAAACAATTATTTGAAGATTTATTGACTTTTTTCAAAAAACCTTGCAAAAAGCCGCCGGGAATAAAACCCGGCGGCTCAGATCAGAAAACGAGAACGAAAATGATTCCGCCGATCACAAACAGCGCGCATAATACGATTAGAACATTGGCCAACGTCTTCATTGCATCATCCTCTCTTGTAAACATAACTCGTCCGTTTATTTCAGCACGACGACCGTCACACCTGATCCGCCTTCGCCCTGCGTACCCATTCGCGTCTCTTGGACATTTTTATGATTTTGCAAATACTCTTGAACGCCTTTTCGCAATGCCCCGGTTCCTTTACCGTGGATAATCGATACTTGGTGGTAACCGGCGAGAACAGCATCATCAAGGTATTTTTCTACTTCCATTATCGCGCTCTCATACCGTTCGCCGCGAAGATCCAGCTCCGTTTTTACGTGCGCATCCCGGCCGCGCACAGCAGCCAGTGGCTTCTCTTGAACCGGTTGAGGGCGGTTTAAATATTCGAGATCACTGTTTTTCACTTTCATTTTCATTACGCCCAATTGAACATAAAATTCTTTATCATTCACTTTTTCAACGATCTGGCCTTTTTGATCAAAACTGATAACTTTCACTTCATCGCCCGGTTTCAGTTCTTCGGTTTTAGCCGGCTTCGCTTGCTTCTTTTGCGGTTTTTTAGCCAATTTCGGCTCCGCGTCGCTGAGCCGTTTTTTCGCATCGATCAATTCATGATCCTTAATCGCGGGGTTTTGCTGCTGCTTTTCCCGCAATTCAGCGATAATCAGTTCCGCTTCGGTTTTCGTTTTTTCCAATTCTTTCGCGGCTTTTTCTTCTGCTTTCGCCATCGCTTTTTCTTTTTGTTCTTCAAATCGTTCCATTTTCTTTGTCAACTCGCTGTGGATCGCTTCTGCTTCTTCTCTTAGACGCTCCGCTTCGTCCAGTTCCCGCTCGTATTGTTTTTGACTGTCTTCAAGCGACGAGATCATGTGCTCCATTTTGTTTGTATCTTGGGAAAGCTGCGCCTTCGCAGCTTCGATAATCTCTTCCTGCAAACCGAGCCGCGTGCTGATCGCAAAAGCATTGCTTCGGCCCGGAACACCCATTAAAAGCCGGTACGTCGGCTGAAGTGTTTCAACGTCAAACTCGACACTCGCGTTGCTGACGCCTTCACGGTTGTAAGCATATCCTTTCAGCTCGCTGTAGTGCGTCGTTGCGATCACTTTTGCACCGATATTGTACAGGTGATCAAGAATCGAAACCGCCAAAGCAGCTCCCTCTGTCGGATCCGTGCCTGCGCCAAGCTCATCTAGAAGTACGAGCGATTGATGATCGACGCGCGCCATCATATCGACAATCGTCGTCATGTGCGAACTGAAAGTTGAGAGACTCTGTTCAATTGATTGTTCATCGCCGATGTCTGCAAATACATTTTGAAATACCGATGCCGTGGAACCTTCCTGACAAGGTATATGCAATCCGGATTGCGCCATCATCGACAGCAAACCGACCGTCTTCAGTGTCACGGTTTTTCCGCCTGTATTCGGTCCGGTAATAACAAGTGACTGAACGCCGTCGCCGAGCGAAATGTCAATCGCAACGACTTCCTCCGAAGGTATCAGCGGATGGCGCGCTTCGCGGAAATCAATATGACCGTCGCTGTTCAAATCCGGTTCCGTTGCATGGATAGCATGGCTGTAAAAGGCCTTGGCAAACATGAAATCCGCTTCTGTCATCGTTTCGACGATTACACCCAGCGCGTCAGTATGCTCGGCGACGATTGCTGACAAGGCTTGTAAAATCCGTTCAATCTCCCGTTTTTCACTGACGCGCGCTTCACGGAGCTGATTATTCGTATCGACAACGGATTCAGGTTCGATAAACAGCGTCTGCCCGGATGCTGATTGATCGTGGACAATACCGCCGAAATGGCTCCGGTACTCCGCTTTAACCGGCAAAACAAACCGGTCGTTGCGAATTGTAATGATCGCATCGGAGAGCATTTTCTGGCCGCTTTGCGAGCGGGTGACGTTCTCTAATTTCGACCTGACCGCCGATTCATAAGAGCGTATTTGTTGCCGAATCGTCCGCAGCGTCTGGCTCGCGGAATCAAGCACTCCGCCGTTCTCATCAATCGCCTGATTGATTTCTTTCTCCAGCTCTGCCGGCGGTTCCATTGCCTGCACGAGCTCTGGCAAGACAGTCAAATCGATGTCATCTTCAACCATATTCTCCACAAATAATTTAAAGCGGCGGCTGCTGTAAATCGTGGAAGAAACATCGATCAGTTCTTGCTCGTTTAATTGACCGCCGATTTCTGAGCGTTTCATCGCTGCGCGGATATCGCGAAGACCCCCGAGCGGCGCCTGACCTTTCAAACGAATGACTTTGGCTGCTTCCTGCGTTCGCTGTTGAGCATTCTGCACGTCCTCCAGCGACACGTAAGGCATTAATTCTTTCACCCTGTTTTTTCCGAGACTCGAACCGGCGTGTTGGATAAGCTGGTCTTTCATTTTATCGTATTCAAGAATACGGCGAACTCTGTCCTGCAAATAAGGCACCTCCACCTGTTATTCGTCGGTTGATGTCAACCACGCTTTGAGCTGTGAAGCTGTCCACGTGTTTACGACATTTTCTTTTTTTAATTTGGCGCGCCGCGCTGTTTTAACGCCCAGCTCCATATGATCGAGCATCTCGTATCTGTGGGCATCGGTATTGACCGCAATTTTAACCCCGGCGGCTTGTGCTTTTTCCGCCCATTCAGCTGATAAGTCCAAACGGTTCGGATTTGCATTGATTTCAAGAATCGTTCCTGTCTCAAAGGCTTTTTGAATCAGCCGATCCACATCGACGCGGTACCCCGGCCGTTTCTCGATCAATCTGCCGGTAGGATGAGCAATCATCGCAACTTGCGGATGATTGCATGCTGCTTCCAAACGTGCCATGATCGTATTTTCATCTTGATTAAATGAGGAATGGATTGATGCAATCACAAAATCGATGTTTTTTAAAACATCATCAGAATAATCCAGCGTACCGTCCGGCAAAATATCCATTTCGATACCGGTAAAGACATCGAAATCATCGTAAGCTGTCCGTAATTGACGAATTTCTTCATGCTGACGCTGCAGGCGTTCATCTGACAAACCGTTGGCAACCTTCAAAAACTTGCCGTGATCGGTAATAGCCATGAAACTGTAGCCCCGGTTTCGGCAGGCTTCAACCATTTCTTCAATCGATTGGGCTCCGTCGCTCCAAGTCGTGTGCATGTGCAAATCTGCTTGAATATCATTGATCGAAACGAGATCAACGTAAGTTTCCGCTTCTTCCAGCTCGGTCGTGCCGTTGCGAACTTCCGGAGGGATCCACGGCAGATCGAAATGGCTGAAAAATTCCGCTTCCGAAGCAAAATGCAGCATTTCGCCTGTCGCTTCGATCTCAACCCCGTATTCGCTGATTTTTCCGCCGTTATTTTTCGCCCGTTGGCGCATCAAAACGTTGTGATCTTTCGAACCGGTGAAATGATGCAAAATCGTGGCAAACGACTCATCTTGAACCATGCGGAAATCAACCGGCACGATCACGTCATCATATTGCAATTCTAGGCTTATTTTTGTTTCGCCGCTGCTGATGACTGCGCTGACCTTTTCCATCGATAACAGACGTTCGCCGACTTCCCCCGGGTACTCGGTGGATATAATATAATCAAGGTCTTTCACTGTCTCGCGCCCCCGCCGAAAACTGCCCGCAAGTTCAAAGCGGTCCACTTCTTCGATCGCATCTAAGGCGCTGTTCAGATCCGCAACCGCAGGTAACACTGCGCTGACCGGCAGGCGCTCAGGACGTTTACCCATGTCTTCGAGTTCCTGATATATTTTTTCTTCCGTTTTCGCGCCGAAACCGGACAAGTCGCGAACTTGTTTTTCCTCACAGGCTTTTTTCAGATCGGCCGCACTCGTGATGTTTAACTCTTGGTAAAGTTTGCCGATTTTTTTCCCGCCGAGTCCCGGCAATTTCAATAACGGAATTAATCCTTCAGGAATCTCTGCTTTTAATTGATCGAGAAGTTCCGTTGATCCGGTCTTGACTAAATCATCGATGATCCCGGCCGTTCCTTTGCCGACTCCGTTTAAAACCGACGGATCTTCAAGTTCTGCCAAGCTTCTTTCGTCCTGTTCAAGAGCCTGAGCTGCTTTTCGGTAGGCGGAAACACGAAACGCATTTTCGCCTTTAATTTCCAAATAAACCGCAATCCGCTCCAGTTCTTGAATGACGGATTTTTTATCGATTGCTGCCATAGCGTTCGCCACCTTTTATAGGAATCTCTTTTATCTTAGCTAACAGCAGGTTCTGCCTGCAACTGTTCCGGCGTATCTGTTACGCACGAACGCCCGGCTCCTGCCAAAGGCGGACCGGGCACATAAAACTGATATTAAATTAATTGTTCCAGCTTTCTTCAAACCATTCGATCAGCAGTTCCGAAAGAACAGGTGTATAAGCAAAAATCCACTGCGCGACAGCAGAACTTTGCAAGGCTGCCTGAATAAAATCCCATTGAATTAATGCCGCTAAGTGAACAACAATGACAAGAATAACAATACCTTCTAAAAAGCCGATCGCTGCGCCCGCCCAGCGATTGAGCAGATTGAGCACTGGCAGGTGGGCAAGAAACTGAAACATCGAACCGATAATGTGCGTGACAATTTTCGTTACAATAAACAGCCCGATAAAAGCAAGCCCGTTATAATAGACGGTTTCATTTCCCAGCACATCGAGCAAAAGCCCGTAGTCAGCATCGTCAGAAAGCTGCGGAAACGGAATGATCAGCTGGAGCCATTCGGCAACATCTTTGTAAAATAAATAAGCGACGATAAACGAGATGACAACACCGGCAAGATACACGAGCTGTAAAATCAATCCCCGCCGGTAACCGGAGATCAGACTCATAAGTAAAATAATGATTAAAAGCAAACTTACCATGTTATTCTTCCTCTTCTTTCTGTTCATAAGATAGATTTTTCAGACTCACGTACTCATGCCCCATATTGACCGCAGTTAAAACAGCCAATTTCGTTGTGTCCATATATGGATTCAGCTTATGCAGTTCATTCATTTTTTCATCGACAAGCCGGGCGACCTCTTCAACATGTTCTTCGCTCTCATCCCCGACAACTTTATACTGTTGACCGTAGATGGTGACTGTTTTTTTCGTTTTGCGCTGATCATCCGCCATCTGTGAGCCTCCATTCTTCTTGCAATCCTGATTAGTATCATAACACGTCCGGTATGCTGTGAAAATCTTTACGCGAAAAAAGGAGCGTTTCATTCACATAAACGAGAGATCTGCTATACTTTAACAGACACTGTATTGTGAAAGGAAGGAATCTGCATGAGTCACGCTGTTGTAAAAGCAACCGAGCAACAAATGCGAACGATTAAAGCCCGTTACAGCCGGTCGCTTATCGAACCTCCTCCCCAAGGAGCTCTCTTTCAAGCCAAGGTTGATCAATGTACCATCACCGGATATAAAAGCGGCAAAGTGCTGTTTCAAGGAAAAAACGCCGAAGAGGAAGCGGCCAAAGCAAAAGGCACCCGGCAGACGGAGAAAAAAACGAAGCCGGCAGATGTCGGAAAACATTCGTATGCCCCGCCGAAAACAATTGCTGAGATGAATGTTATCGGCAGTGACGAAACCGGAACAGGCGATTACTTCGGCCCGATCACAGTCGCTGCCTGTTATATTCAGACCGATGAGATTAAAAATATCGAAGCTCTTGGCGTGCGTGATTCGAAAACATTGACGGATACAAGAATTAAAACGATCGCGCCTGACATTGTTAACCGCTGTACGTACAGCTTAATGACCTTGCACAATAAAAAATACAATCAGCTCCAGGAAAGCGGGATGAATCAAGGGCAAATGAAAGCGATGCTTCACCAGCAGGCAATCAATAATGTTCATGCCAAGCTCCAGTCTGAACAAACGGAAGCTGAAGCGGTGTTAATCGATCAATTCGTTAAACCGGAAACGTATTTCACTTATTTGCGAAAAAGCGGCGGCTTGCAAATACCGGACATCCCGCTGTATTTCGCTACGAAAGCAGAGGCAATGCACCCGGCGGTTGCATGCGCCTCGATTATTGCAAGGTACGCGTTTATTCAGGAAATCGATCAATTGAGCGTTCATTACGGCATCACGCTGCCGAAAGGCGCCGGACCGCCGGTTGATAAAGCCGCAAACGAATTCATCCGCCTATACGGAACTGATACGTTAAAATCGGTCACGAAATGGCATTTTAACAACACGAATAAAGCTTTGAACTAAATAAAAGCGGACTGGATATTCACCAGTCCGCTTAGAGTGTTAACAAAGTCATGACATCGTTAGATGTCATGTTAAAAGGAACGGATGACGACGCATCGTCCGGCTTCTTTCACCTGAAGGTATCACTGCGACATCGGCTCAAAAAGACTTCGCCGTGTCTTACTAGTCCGCGGGCGAGCGCCAAGCCGCTTCGGGCTTGGCCCTGCAGGGTCTCGTCTGTCTCGCTGTCCCGCAGGAGAAAGCCGGGATGCTGGGTCATCCTCCTTTTTTGAATGGAATGTATTCATAAAAAAAGAAGCCATGCATCCACTCCTCCGACGCCTCCGGGAAAGCAAGAGACGAAGATCCGGATTCGGCGGCCTCAGACCGCCGAATCCTAGCTGAGTCCTTGCCCGGGGCAAGCGGAGGGTAGTGGATTCATGGCTGACATAAAAATATAGTTTGTCTACACTCTGAGCGGACTGGATATTCACCAGTCCGCTTTTATTTGGTATTTATTGCCGCAATTCAGCGCCGAGCGCTGTGTACAAAGCTTTTAATATCGTTTCATGCACGTCTGTGACATCTTCTTCTTTAAGCGTTTTTTCCGGGTCCAGATACCGCAGGGAAAAAGCGAGCGATTTTTTCCCGCTCTCTATATGCTCTCCTTCATAAACATCAAACAGCGCCACATTGGTTAAGATTGAGCCGCCTTCCCGGCGAATCACATCGGCAACTTCTTCGGCACTGACGGTTTTATCTACAATAAGAGCTATGTCGCGGTCAATCGCAGGAAAACGCGGAACCGGCTGATACGACATCGGCATTTCACCTTTGATTAATTCATCAAAGTCGATTTCAAATACGAACACGGCAGGGAGCGACCATGTTTTTGCAACGGAAGGGTGAAGCTGTGCGACAAAACCGATTTCTATCCCGTCAGCCATAATTGCTGCGGTTTGCCCCGGATGAAAGCCTTCTTTTTCTGTTTGCACAAACGCGATGCGTTCAGACGTGTTTAATTCGGCAAACAAGCCTTCAAGCACTCCTTTAACGGCAAAGAAGTCAACGTCGCGATTTTCTTTTTGCCAAGCATGTTCAAACCACCGGCCCATAAAAGCGCCGGAAATATACGTTTTTTCATCCGGCTGTTCGTTGATCGCGGTTTGTTCTGTCAAAAATACTGAACCTAATTCGTATAAGTGCACGTTGTATTCATTGCGGTTTTTATTATATTCCAATGCGTCAAGCAAGTGAGGCAGCAGCGTCGTGCGCAGCGCACTGCGCTCTTCAGACATCGGAAGCGCGACATCGACACGCGGCATTTGCTGATCAATCCCGATTCGGGCTTCTTTTGCCGCTGATGTCAGCGAATAACTGACCGCCTCGTGCATACCCGTGTTTTCAAAAAAACGCCGGGTTTGACGCTGTTTCTTTTGCCTATCTGATAATTTGCCCGGCGTCGTTGCTGAGTTGGGGAGCGTCACAGGAATCCGGTCATAACCGTAAAGACGGGCAACTTCCTCAATCAAATCCGCTTCAATAAAAATATCTTGCCGGCGTGTCGGGACGTCTACGGCAAACGTTTCGTCGCTGATTTCGAACGTAAACTGCAGCCGTCTGAAGACATCGGCAGCATCCTCAACCGTTAAATCCGTTCCAAGCAAGCCGTTAATTTGTGTCAGCGAGACGCGGATCTGCCGTTCAGAGCGGTCAAGCTGATCAAATTCTTCCGGCGGCAACAGCACGCGCCCTCCGGCAAGTTCTTCGATCAATGAAGCCGCGCGTTTACCGGCGTCCCGGACACGCTGAGGATCAACACCTTTTTCAAAACGCACGCTGGAATCACTGCGCAGCCCGTGGTCACGTGATGCTTTGCGCACTGTAACCGGATCAAAGTACGCTGCTTCCAACAGAATATTTTTTGTGTCATTTTGAACTTCGGACGTCGCACCTCCCATAACGCCTGCCATCGCAACCGGCGTCTTTCCGTTTGTAATCAGTAAATGGTCTGCTTGCATAACTCTTGTTTCCTCATCAAGGGTCGTCATTTGTTCGCCGTTTTCGGCATAACGGACGAGCACTTCGTCTGAGTTAAACCGGTCGAAGTCAAACGCATGCAAAGGCTGACCGTATTCCAGCAGCACGTAGTTCGTTATGTCGACTACATTATTTAGCGGTCTGATGCCGGCAGCCATCAATGTCATCTGCAACCATAAAGGAGATTCCTTTATCGTAATATTTTCGATAACCGTCGCTCCGTAATAAGGATTCGCCTCAGCAGCGGCAACGTCGACACGCACGCGGCTTTCGGACGGCTCGCTGCTTTCTGTCACCGGCATCTCCGGCTTCTTTACGCTCCGGCCGAGAATCGCGGCCGTTTCATAGGCAACGCCTAACATACTGAGACAGTCCGAACGGTTCGGCGTGAGATCCAATTCAAAAACGGTATCGTTTAAACCTAGCAGGGACAGTGCATCGCTTCCGGGCGTGACCGGTTCAGGAAAAACAAAGATCCCTTCGCTGTATTTTTTTGGAATCAATTTGCTCTCAAAGCCGAGTTCTTGCAAAGAGCAAATCATCCCTTCCGACGTTTGCCCGCGCAATTTCGCCCGCTTGATTTTCATCCCGCCGGGCAGCGTCCCGCCGACTTTTGCAACAGCGACATATTGGCCGCCGGCAACATTGTCTGCGCCGCAGACAATTTGGGCCGGGGCATCCTCACCGATATCCACGCGGCATATACTCAATTTATCCGCATCCGGGTGCGGCTCGCACGCTTCGACATAACCGGCTGTAAGCCCGTCAATTTCTTCAGACAAGTTCGTCATAGCGTCAACTTCTACACCGCTGCGCGTCAGTTTTTCCGCTGTTTCTTCCGCTGTTAAATCCGTTAAATCCACATATTTTTGCAACCATTGGTAAGATACTAACACGTTGAAGCCTCCTTTTTCTTTCCGAAATACATTACCGTTTATTCGCGGGCAAACTGCCGCAAAAAGCGGGCATCGTTTGTATAAAAATGCCGAATATCATCGATGCCGTATTTCAGCATCGCAAAACGCTCAACCCCCATGCCAAAGGCAAAGCCGGTATATTTTTCCGGATCAAATCCGCCCATTTCCAATACATTCGGATGAACCATCCCTGCACCGAGCACCTCAATCCAGCCGGTGTGTTTACACGTCCGGCACCCTTCGCCGTTACACATCGCGCAAGAAATATCGAGTTCCGCGGACGGTTCTGTGAACGGGAAAAAGCTCGGACGCAGCCGAATATCACGGTCTTCGCCGAAATACTGCTTAACAAACGTCGCAAAGATTCCTTTTAAATCGCTCATGCGTATACCTTCGTCTACGACAAGGCCCTCGATTTGCATAAACTGATGCGAATGGGTCGCATCGTCTTCATCACGCCGGTAAACTTTGCCGGGGCAGATGATCTTTACCGGACCTTGTCCGCGGTGTTTTTCCATCGACCGCGTTTGCACCGGCGACGTTTGCGTCCGTAACAGCAGGTCGGATGTTATAAAAAAGGTATCCTGCATATCTCTTGCCGGGTGATGTTTCGGAAGGTTCAGCGATTCAAAATTATAATAATCCGTCTCCACTTCCGGTCCTTCGGCGACCGTAAAGCCCATGCCGATAAAAACATCTTCGATCGTTTCCACGACCGACGTTAACGGATGGCGGGCGCCTTTAGGCACGGGGCGGCCCGGGAGCGTGACATCGATTTGTTCATTTTTCAGTTTATTATTCAATTCCTCTTTTTCCAGCACCGCTTCTTTTTCTTCGATTTTTTTCGTCAGCGATTCTCTGACTTCATTTGCCTTTTGACCGACTTTCGGGCGTTCATCGGCAGAAAGGCTGCCCATCCCTTTCATCAGTTCCGTGATCGGCCCCTTTTTTCCTAAGTAAGCTACCCGGACATCATTCAATTGCTGCAGCGTGACAGCATCATCGACTTTTTTTGCCGCTTCATCATACAGTTCCTGCAAACGCTCAAGCATGCCTCTCATCCTCCTTCATTATTCCATATAAAAAAGCCTTCCCCCCAAAAAGGGACGAAAGCTCGCGTTACCACCCTTGTTAATAAAGTTTGCACTTTATTCACTCAAACGACGGATAACGGTGTCTGCCGGATCACCTTTAAACCTTATTAAAAGGCTGTCCCGGTGTCTGCTCTGGAGTGAATTCTGCCGTCATTTAGCAAAAGGCTTTCAGTCTTCGGCCCTTTGTCCCTGACATAAATTTACCCGGCATACTGATCTCCTTCTCAGTATTTCTTGGCTATGATGAAAATCTGTTTTTTATTATAGCGGCTCGCCGGACCAATTTCAATCCTTATTTACTTCAAGCGTTGCGTAAATGGTAGAGCAATATGCCGGCAGCAACAGCTACATTCAAAGATTCCGCCGCTCCGTAAATCGGAATATAAAGGTTTTGATCTGTTTTATTCAACAGTTCCTTTTGAATACCTTTCGCTTCGTTGCCTGCCAACAGGGCAAAATTATCCTGCGGAGCTATCACACTGTAAGTGCTCCCATCGATACTCGAACCGAATACGGGAATATGCTCGTCTTTGCATCGTTCAATCGCGTCAAACAAGTTCATCGTTTGCAAAGGGATATGAAAAAGCGACCCTTGCGTCGAGCGGATGACTTTGCCGTTATACGGATCGGCTGTTCCCTCGCCTAAAATCACCGCTGTTAACCCGGCAGCATCGGCTGTGCGGATCATCGTCCCGAGGTTTCCCGGATCCTGAATACCGTCAATCAGTAAAAAACGTCCTTGTTCAAAGGTCACGTTGACAGCTTTCGGCTGTTCACAAACAGCTGCAAACCCTTGCGGTGTCTCTGTTTCTGACAGTTCCTGCATCACTTTCGGCGTCACGTAAACAACCGGCACGCCGGCTGCCGACCATTCCGGAGGGATTTCTTCGTCATCTCTAATAACCAATTCTTTAACAACGGCATTTGATTTTAATCCTTCTTCGACGAGATGACGCCCCTCGATTAAAAAAAGCCCTGATTTATCGCGCCCGCGTTTCGTGTGAAGCTTTTTCCATGATTTTATTTTTGCATTTTGCACTGATTCAATTCGTTCCATAAGCAGACTCCTTTTTAAGAGAGCTTCGTTTCTAATCTAACTATACCAAAGATATTTGCAAATGCCTAATCATTAAAAAGCCGCGCCTGAATAAGCGGCGCGGCTCGAAGATCAATCAAATGTCAGTTGTGTAATCGTGTCCCGGTCAAGTTTTTTGATCACTTCGGTAATTAATTTCACCGCATGCTCATAGTCGTCGCGGTGCAAAATCGCCGCATGGGTGTGAATGTAACGCGTCGGCACCGTAATCGATAAAGCCGGCACGCCGTCCGCTGTTAAATGAATCGAACCTGAATCCGTTCCGCCTCCGGCCATCGCATCGTACTGATAAGGAATCTCTTTTTCATCAGCCGTTTCCGTGACAAAATCGCGCAAACCTTTATGCGAAATCATCGAAGCGTCGTACATAATGATCGACGGACCTGCTCCCATTTTTGATTGCGCATCATTTGCGGTAATCCCCGGCGTATCTCCGGCGATTCCGACATCCACACCAAAGCCGATATCCGGCTGAATACGGTGGGCTGATGTTCTTGCGCCGCGCAACCCGACTTCTTCTTGAACCGTTCCGACACCGTAAACCGTATTCGGGTGAGATTCGTCGGCTAACGCCCGTAACACATCTACAGCAATCGCACAGCCAATCCGGTTATCCCATGCTTTCGCCATTAAGTACTTTTCATTTTTCATAACTGTAAAATCGCACACCGGCACGACAGAATCACCGGGTCTGATTCCGAACGATTCCGCTTCTTCTTTACTTGACGCGCCGACATCAATAAACATATCCTTTTTTTCGATCGCTTTCTTTCTTGCTTCCGGAGCCAATACATGCGGCGGCTTGGAACCGATTACGCCTGGGATGTTTCCATTTTTCCCCATTACCGTCACACGCTGCGCGAGCATGACTTGCTCCCACCATCCGCCGAGCGGCTGAAATTTGATGAAGCCGTTCTCATCAATCGTCGTCACCATGAAGCCTATTTCATCTAAGTGTCCTGCGACCATAATTTTAGGTGCATCATCAGCAGCCCCGGTTTTTTTCGCGATTAAACTCCCGAGATGATCCGTTTCCACGTGATCAGCAAACGGAGCGATATGCTTCTGCATGACTTGCCGCGGTTCCCGCTCGTTGCCCGGTGTACCGTTCGCATCTGTCAGCTCTTTTAACATCTTCAGCGTTTCATCCATTAACGAAGACCTCCTTATTACGTATCGATCGCTTCTTGTTTCATTTTAATAAAATATTGCGCACTTCTCAATAAAAGTTCAGTACCCTTCTTCTTGCCTGCGGTAATTGACTTTATTTTTGTCGAAGTAAGCCGCTTCGATGTCGTCCGGCGAAAAACCAAGCGCCTCGGCTAAAGCTGAATACGCGGTAAAAAGTTCCTCATACGTGTCGGCAGTCTGATCTTGACGGAGTTGAACAATTTTATCGATTACTGTGTGAAAATAACTCGTTACCGGCTTTTCAGCTGTTTGAACACGCTGACTGCTTTCTGTAACAGCATCTTGAAACCCTAACTCCAAGCCGACACTGAGGAGGAAATGGAGCCCGTCCACGTATTCTTCGAGAATGACAGAACGATCAGCGGACGGTTTGCTGCTCCAAAATTTAAAGCAGCGGGTTTCATTGGCAAGTTCACACGTTTCAACGTGAAACGCAAGCAGTTTTCGCTCAAGAAGCGGCTCGCCTGCTAAATTTCTTCCTTGTTGGATTGAAGTATCAAGTTCTTTTTGCATCGTAAATAATTTTTGTACATTCATCACAAAACACCTTCTTCTTGAAATTCATCTAACTCGGTCATTATACTGAAAATAAACATTTTTTGCTAGTTTTATTTTTGAAACTTATCGTTATTCTGATACGTAAGTGTAAGAGATGACCGCTTGTACGAATATCCGGCGCGTAAATCCTTTTGAAGGAGAGGTTATACATGTTCCATATTATCTTGTTTCGCCTTGTCCTGTTCATTGCCGTTTCGATCATAATATACAGCATTGTCAAATACTTTGCTGACCCTGCGCGCAAATTAGAAAAAGCGCGAAATCAAGGGGATTTCTTTGTGCTCGATGACCCAGATAATATTCGAAAGAACTTGCTGTTAACTTACAACCGCGCCATATTTGAAGGTGAAAAATTTCTCGGCACTGCCGGCGATACGTTTGAAGTGACAACGATCATGGTGTGGACAGATGATGTAGATGAGCTGCACGGCATGAATATCCGTGATTTTTCATTCATTGAAAAAGAGTTGATGCTTCGGTATCCAAAAGCGCAAATTCAATGGCGCAGCCCTGTCAAAGAATGGGTCAAACGGTTGCAGCAAAAAAATCCGCCGGAATCATAAGAAACAGGGACGGTCTGTCAGTGTGACAGCCGTCCCTGTTTCTTATAGTTATAATTGCCCCGCGGTTATTGCCAATCGAAAATCTTCAGCGAAAGCGTGCCGCCATGGCATCCTGCCAACGGTTAAACCAGCCGGGGATCCGTTGATGATACTCCCCTTCTTTGCCAAACAGCCAAAATATAAAGAGCAGAACAGCGAAAAAACTGCCGCTGACATACCAAGGCATATCTGTTAAGACGCCCCCGAATGCCGTATATATCACAGACGGAGCGATGACACCGTATACGGAATACTGCATAAATTCGCGAAAGGAAGAGGTCATTTCCAGCAAGTACATCGAAAGAAGCTGAAAATGGATAAACGGCATCATCCGCAAAATATTAACTTGACCGATCGTCATTTTCCGGTCGTTAAACACGCTTTTTTTCAACTTGCGCAAGTAAGCCCGAAATCGGGGGAATTTCATGATGAAAAAATAAAAGAGCGCATTCATTAATGCCAAACCTGTCATCGTATAAACCGTCCCTTGAATGAACCCGAAGAAAAAGCCGCCGGAAATATATAACACGATGATCGGAAGCATGAGAAGCGGACGAAATACGTGCAGCAGAATAAATATAACCGGAGCCAGCCAGCCCGCCTCATCGACAAACTGGAGCAGCGATTGATTCATTTCATCCATATCTCTTTCCCCCTTTCATCCTTTATTCTTATCCGCTGAAATAAACTGTCCCGGCGGCTGCGAGATGCACCCCGCTCAAAATCGGCAATCCCCAGCGAAACAAAGGCTTCTTCGTTTTATGACGAATTTGCCGGCCTGTTAACCACATAGCCATTGCAGCGCCGCAAGCAGCTGTTAGCAACAACGTTCGTTCAGAAATTCGGTTTTTGTGCTTTCGGACCGCTCTGCGTTTGTCGACGATCATAAAAATGATCCCGATAACACTCACAAAGCCTGCATAGAGGGCCGTAACCGCAATGACCATGACCTCACCTGCTCTCTTGTCAATCAGCTATGTAAAACGGACGGCTGTCAAGCAGGTATTTCCCAGCTTGACGCCGCCCGTATTTGATCGCTTATTTTAAATTCGCTTTAGCTTTTTCTGCGAGTTCAGCAAAGCCTTTCTCGTCGTGCACTGCTAAATCAGCGAGCATTTTTCGGTTCATATCGATTCCCGCCTGCTTCAGACCGTGCATCATTCGGTTGTATGAAAGACCGTTCATACGGGCAGCCGCATTAATACGTGCAATCCACAGCTTACGGAATTCACGTTTTTTCTGACGGCGGTCACGGTAAGCATATTGATAAGACTTCATGACCTGCGCGCGTGCTGTTTTAAACAAACGGTGCTTCGAACCTGTATATCCTTTAGCGAGTTTTAACTCTTTTTTACGACGACGACGGGTAGTGTATCCGCCTTTTACTCTTGCCATCGTAATCCCTCCTCTTCAATCAATTTGATAGGTCGTGATGTTTATTGAACTAAGTCGTCAATTCGTTTTTGATCACTTTTGCTCACAAGTGCTGATTTACGCAATTTGCGCTTTTGCTTTTGTGACTGGTTGCGTTTCAAGTGGCTGGTAAAACCGTGAGAACGCTTCAACCGGCCGGATCCTGTACGCTTAAAGCGCTTTTCAGCGCCGCTGTGGCTTTTCATTTTAGGCATAATGAATTTCCTCCTGTCCAGTAGTAATCGTTGTTGTTGTCAGGTGCGGCCGTTGCGGCCGAAATGAAATGGTGCTATTAACTTATTTTTTGTCGTCTGTTTTCGGTGCAAGCATCAAAAACATGCTGCGGCCTTCCATTTTCGGTTTTTGTTCGATTGTGGAAAGATCTTCACACTCATTGGCAAAACGCATCAAAACATCTCTTCCGAGTTCTGAGTGCGTGATGGCGCGTCCGCGAAAACGAATAGCGGCTTTAACTTTATCGCCCTTCTCAAGAAATTTACGGGCATTTTTTAATTTTGTGTTAAAGTCGTGTTCTTCAATATTCGGACTGAGGCGTACTTCTTTAACCGTGATCACCTTTTGTTTTTTACGGGCTTCTTTTTCTTTCTTTTGCTGTTCAAAACGATACTTCCCGTAATCCATAATACGGCAAACTGGCGGTTTCGCATTCGGAGCCACCATTACCAAATCGAGATCTGCATTTTGCGCCATTTCCAGCGCTTCCTGCTTGGATTTTACACCGATTTGATCACCGTCCGGTCCGATTAAACGAACTTCACGCGCACGAATGTTTTCATTCACAAACATGTCTTTACTGATATTGAGCCACCTCCATGATCTTTTTGGATCAAAGCAAGATGTTTTGCCGGATTGGCATAGGTCCGGCGAGCATCACGACACGTAAAAAAAGTGCGGGCACATACGTGCGCCCACACTTCGATTGCATTTAAAAAATGGTCGTAACCTGCCAACTTGAGTCAGTCAGGTGAGAAGCGGGCGCTTCTTCTTGCTTTTAATCCGATATAACGTTCACTTAAACAAGATATCACGCATTACTGCAGCATGTCAATCATTGTTTTTTACCGTACGTCTGTATTTCCTCCTGCAGCCGCTCTGCAAACGAATCGAGCGGAACTTCTTCTGTTTCTTGTTCACTGTAGCGGCGGACATTCACGCTCTCAGAATCACGTTCTTTATCGCCAAGTACAAGCACGTAAGGGATTTTCTTCACTTGCGCTTCTCTTATTTTATAACCGAGTTTCTCGTCGCGCAAATCTGTATGCACGCGGATACCGGCTCTTGTAAGACGCTCTTTCACGTGCTCGACGTAGTCAAGATGCACGTCGCTTACCGGAATAATTTCTGTCTGTACCGGTGCAAGCCATGTCGGAAACGCGCCTTTATATTCTTCGAGCAAGAAGGCGACGAACCGTTCCATTGTAGATACAACCCCGCGGTGAATTACAACCGGGCGGTGATCTTGACCGTCTTCACCGACATACGTTAAATCAAAACGGTTCGGCAAATGAAAATCGAGCTGCACCGTTGACAGCGTTTCATCTTTTCCGAGCGCTGTTTTTACCTGCACGTCGAGTTTCGGGCCGTAAAACGCCGCTTCGCCGTCAGCCTCAACATACTCTATTCCGGTTTCATCGACCGCTTCTTTCAGCATCTTTTGTGCTTTTTCCCACATTTCATCGTTATCGACATATTTTTCTTTATCTTCAGGATCGCGGTAAGAGAGCCGGAAATAATAATCGTTAATTTGAAAGTCTTCATAAACAGCTTGGATCAGCTCGACAACCCGGATGAATTCCGCTTTTAATTGATCCGGCCGGCAGAAAATATGCGCATCATTGAGCGTCATCGCCCGGACACGCTGCAGCCCGGCAAGCGCGCCGGACATTTCGTTTCGGTGCATCGTGCCGAGTTCGGCGATTCGAAGCGGCAGATTACGATAACTGTGCTTTTCGTTTTTATACAGCATCATATGATGCGGGCAGTTCATCGGACGAAGAACAAAATCTTCATTGTCCATTTCCATCACCGGGAACATATCATCTTGATAATGATCCCAGTGTCCCGAGGTTTTATAAAGGTCAACAGTGCCGAGTACCGGTGTATAAACATGGTCGTAACCGAGTTTTTCTTCAATATCGACAATATACCGCTCGATAATCCGGCGGATTGTGGCGCCGTTAGGAAGCCAAAGCGGAAGTCCTTGCCCGACTTGCTGGTTTACAGCAAATATTCCGAGTTCTTTCCCGAGTTTTCGGTGATCACGCTCTTTTCGTTCTTCCAACAGCTGCAAATAATCATCCACTTGCTGCTGTTTCGGGAAGGCTGTGCCGTAAATGCGCTGGAGCATTTTATTATTGCTGTCGCCGCGCCAATATGCGCCGGCAATCGAAAGCAGTTTAAATTTCTTTAATTTGCTCGTTTGCGGGACATGGACACCGCGGCATAAATCAAAAAATTCGCCCTGTTCATAAATGCTGATCGTTTCGCCGGCCGGAATTTCTTCTAACAATTCCAGTTTTAAATCATCGCCGATCGCTTCATAGCGGGCGATAACATCTTCGCGTGTTTCTTCTGTACGTTTAATTTCCAAGTTTTCATCAATGATTTTTTTCATTTCTTTTTCAATAGCCGGGAAATCTTCCGGCGTCAGTGTGTGCGGCATGTCAATATCATAGTAAAAGCCTTCTTCAATCACGGGACCGACGCCGAGTTTGACATCGCTGAAAAGACGCTTAACCGCCTGCGCCATCAAATGAGCCGTGCTGTGACGAAGCACGTATAATCCCTCGTCTGAATCATAAGTTAAAATCTCAATTTTACCGTCTTCGTTAATCGGCGTGCGAAGATCGATATGGTCGCCGTTTAATTTTCCGGCAACAGCATTTTTCTTTAAGCCGGGCGATATTTTTTGCGCAATTTCTTCGGTTGTCACGCCTTTTTCGTATGTTTGTTCGCTTCCGTCCGGAAAGCTCAGCACGACGTTTCCGTCTTGATTTGTCATAAATTCCACTCCTTTATTTGTTTCCTTTCGCATTTAAACAGTTTTGGATTGAAGCAATAAAAAAACACCCGTCCCTCGTATACGAGGGACGAGTGCAATACATCGCGGTTCCACCCTGATTTCTGTCCGGTTTGAAGACAGCAGACAGCTTCATTCGATCCTTAACGCGGAAAAACGGCCCGGCATACTGGTCATTTGAACATGTTCCGCCGCGCTGCGAAACGGTGGTGAATCATTGCGCTGGCCAGGGGATTTTCAGCCGTTGATCCCCTTCTCTGACAGGCTGCACACAGCGACCCTTGTCCGTCTCATGGCATTCGCTTCATTATTCTAGACAGAATTATAACGAATCGCACAGTTAAAATCAAGACATTTTCTTTTTTATAAAAAAGATGCCAAATAAAAACCGGACCCTGCAGAGTCCGGTTCAGTCATCAGTCAGTTTTGCATGACGAAATCATTTTCAACGGTCTCGTCGCCTTCGAACACACGGAGCGTATTGTATTTTGTGTCACGCTGTGCCGGTGTCTTTCCTGCCTCGCGGATGAGACGAAGAATGAGTTTCGTATCAACTTTATTTGTCGCTCCGGCTGAAGAGACGACATTTTCTTCAATCATTGTGCTGCCAAAATCATTGCATCCGTAGTGCAGAGATTGTTTGCCGGTTTCTGCACCCATCGTCACCCATGAGGATTGGAAATTCGCAATATTATCAAGGAATATCCGTGAAATCGCCAGGTTTTTCAAATACTCGCGGGGAGTGATATGCTCGCCCTTCATGTTCGTGTTATCCGGCTGAAACTTCCACGAGATGAACGCGAGAAACGGCGCCGCATCATCTTGTGCATCCCGGACGCGCTGCAAATGAAGCGCCCGCTCTTCATATGTTTCACCAAACCCGATGACCATCGTAGCCGTACCGTGCAAACCGACTTTTTTCGCGGTCTTCATGCAGTCAATCCACTCTTGCCACGTCCCTTTTAACCTGCTGATCCGGCGTCTCGTTCGATTATCCAAAATTTCTGCTCCGCCGCCCGGTATCGAGTCGAGGCCGGCTTCTTTCAGTTCGATTAATACTTGCTCTAAGGATTTGCCGGATACTTCAGCCATTTTGTATATTTCTGCGGGAGAAAACGAGTGCATGGTAATATCGAAGCGTTCTTTAATTTCACGCAAAAGGTTCGTATAATAATCGAACGGCAGATTCGGATTCGTGCCTCCTTGCATTAAAATCTCTGTTCCTTCAACATCCTTCGTTTCCTGTATCTTCTTAAAAATCTCTTCATTATCGAGTACATAACCGTCTTCGGCATTCGGCGCCCGGTAAAACGCACAGAAGCGGCAGTACGTATCGCACTGATTCGAATAGTTAACATTCCGTCCGATGACAAAGGTTGTCACAGGCTCAGGGTGCCATTCCAGCATTTTTTCATTCGCAACTTCCCCGATTTTTTCCACTTCGTCACTTTTGTAAAGTTCAATGGCATCATCGACCGTGATCCGCTCTCCTCGGCGGGCCCGATCGAGAATGTGATCAATACTCATTATGTCTTCCCCCATTCTATCGGTTAAGGCTTCCACATCATCGTAACATATCCGGCAATTTTTTCGCTTACATTTTGCAAAGTTTCACAACGTTTTAGTTGTTTAACTCGCGCTTATTTTCTCCGGCCATATCAATAACATCGTTTAAATGGCGGATCCGCTCCATAATTCGCTTCGCTTTTAACTGATCAACTTTTTCCACGCCGCCCCGCTGCGTCGAGGCAAAATGCATTTCCAGTTCATCAAGGTCAAAATTTGACGTAAAAATCGTCGGGAGTTTCTCCATCATTCTAAATTGGAGCATCGCTCCGAGAATATCATCGCGCACCCAGTTTGACATTGTTTCTGCACCGATATCATCCAAGATTAAAAGCGGCGCCCGCTTTACATGATCGAGCTTATCCTGGTACGAACCGTCAGATATCCCGTTTTTCAATTCGCGGAAAAAATCCGGCGCATAAACGATCATCGTCGTAATTTCTGCATCAGCGAGTTCATTGGCGATCGCTCCGACAAGAAAAGTCTTCCCGACGCCGAACGGTCCGTGTATATAAAGGCCCCGGCCGTTGTTGCCGGGATCAACTTCCGCACAAAATTGCATCGCGCTCGTATAAGCTTTCATGCGGGATTGGTTATCTTCATGAAAATCGTCAAAGCTGACTTCTGTCATTTCTTTAGGAATGTAGAGACTTTGAATGAATGAAGCTTGACGTTTTTGCTCATCGGCTTTTCGCTTCAGCGAACAAGGATGATACTGCAGCTGAATATCACCGCGGTAAATCTTCAGCTCCGGCTGATAACCTTGAATTAAGTTCGGACAGGCTTCCAGTCCCGGACACTGGTCGCAATTGAGCCATTGATTTTTATACTGGTAAAGCTCGTTCAGCCGGTTTTCTGCCGGCGTTCCTTTTAGTTCCGGATTCGCGTTTAAAAACGACCGGACCCGCGGATCGTTCAGCGTCTCTTCCCGCAAGGCTTCCCAGCGCTCTTCAAAACGGCCGTCGTTAAACTGCCGAAATGACGCATTTAAGGAATCCATTAATGGTCCTCCTTTCGCTGCTGTTTTCGTTTTTTCAGCAGTTCGCGATACTCTGCTGCTTTTTGTTTCGCTTTCGTCATATCTTCTTCGGATTCATCCGTTTGTTTCCAAGAGTCATCTTTCATCCATTTTGGCAGCGGTTCTTCTTTAACCGGCGTTTGTTTGCGGGAAAACTGCCCTGCCGACCCTTTCGGCGCTGAAGAACTTTTTTGTTTATATTCTTGGCGTTTTTCGTATTCTTGCCGTGCGAGATCCATCGCTTCTTTGACGGTCGAAACTTTTTTGCGCTTCCAGTGGCCCGCAATCGTCGAAGCCATCGGTTTTGACAGCTTCATATCGTTGACCATAAATATATAATCCAACAGCGCATTGACAACGCCCGGGTTCAATCCGTAATCAAAAATCAGCTGTTCAACAAACGCCATTTCACCTTCATACACTTTTCCGCCTTGCTGCATATCCTCCAAAAATTCGATCGGGGACGTTGTCTCTAAATATTGAATATGTTTTTCCTCTTTCGTTTGCGGAGGAGAGGTGACGGTTCTGAACTCTTCAGGCTGTGTTCTAAGTCCAAGCCGGGGCGGCTTTTCGCCCTCGTGCATAAGATATCTGCGTTTGGCTTGTTTTTTCAATTCATCTTCGGAAAACGTCGAGCTGTGAAGCATTGAATCTTGAATCACTTGAGCCATCTCTTCGTTGCTCAATTTATACAAAAACGCCAGCTGTTCAATTAAACGCTGGGAGTCCGGCTGTTCAAGCGCCTCCCTATCTATAAACGACGGTAAAAACGCCAACATTTTCTCAATATTAAACGCGCTCGGATGTTTAAACGCATACATCGCTTCTCCTTCTTTATTCGGCAGATGAACCGAAGAGACTTCGGAGGAAAGCATATCAGAAGTGCTTCGTTTCATTTCTGAAGGCTGCAGCGATTGAAAGACCTCGTCAATTCCTTTTGTAATTTCATCCGCTCCGCTGATATCGGGCGGCTCCGTACGAAAATATTCCAGCAGCTCACGGTATTGTTCTTTATTGCCCAGTTTATTATATAAAAAAACCGGATAAAGCTCATCGGCAAAAAAGGCCGCAGGTGTCTTCGGCGCCATAAGCCGGTAGTATAACTGCCATTCTCCGTCTCTTTTCTCTTGATATACTCTAAGCAGACCGATCGCTTCAAGTTTTTTACGTTCTTCAAATAAAACATTCAAGTTTTGTCCCGTAAAAAACATTAACGATTTATGTGAACGTTCTGCACTGAGGGACGATTGTTTTGAAACATCCGTTACAAGCGTCATATACAAGCTGTAGGCAACAGCGCCGACAAGCGGCTGATACAACAGCGTCAAGACTTCGATGTCTTCCGGATGAAGTTTTCTGTTTATATAAGCCCGGTAATAATTCGCCGGGAGAATTTCTTTCCAATGTTCCATCGTCATTCACCCGTTCTTTTCATTCAGCTGCTAAACAAACTTACACGTTTCTCATCAGTCGTTTTTAGATCCGTTCCCGCCATTCTCGCGATCAAGCAGTTCTTTTAATTCGTCGACAAACACACTCAAATCTTTAAATTGACGGTACACTGAAGCGAAACGTACGTAAGCCACTTCATCTACATCTGCCAAATGCGCCATAACTTTCTCGCCGATATCTGTACTGCTCACTTCCGACACGCCTTGATTTCTTGTGATCCGTTCAACTTCATCGGTAATCCATTCAAGCTTCTCGAGCGGTACAGGACGTTTCTCACATGCCCGCACAAGCCCGCGCAACAGCTTGTCGCGGCTGAATTCCTCTCTGTTCCCATCTTTCTTCACGACAATTAAAGGCGTTTCTTCCACCCGTTCAAAAGTCGTGAACCGATGCCCGCATTCCTCACATTCGCGGCGCCTTCGAATCGAACGCCCTTCATCACTCGGCCGTGAATCGAGCACACGCGTTCCATT
This sequence comes from Salisediminibacterium halotolerans, assembly GCF_003814815.1. Classification (GTDB taxonomy): domain Bacteria; phylum Bacillota; class Bacilli; order Bacillales; family Salisediminibacteriaceae; genus Salisediminibacterium; species Salisediminibacterium halotolerans. Next base: position 152,758 of record NZ_RKQQ01000007.1, on the reverse strand, counting down.
ATGCTGACAACTCGGACATTTCATTGTTCCTTCATCTCCAATCTGCTCGGTTCCATCGTTGTTACATCGGGTTTAATTCATCGCTCAGCCCTGTGCCGACAAACGTCATCTTCTGATCCAATTCATTATAAATATCTTCAATCACTTTACGGCTGAACCCAAAATCCGAAAAAAATACGGTTTCCGTTGATACTGACACATCGACGGCTGTCCGGTACGGACGCACCATAATGACAGTAATAACGACAAACGCTTTTTTGCCTTTTTTTAAATTTACGATAATTTCCCCGTGATCTTCAGAAACCGAGGTAACGTCGTATCCCGATTTATTATTTATCACCGTTTGAATTTCTTGCATTGCTTTATCTTTCATGATTTTATAGTAGCGCGTGCGATATTTTTCCTCCGGGTGTTTTTCGCCCGTTTCTGCAGAAGTTGAAAATATTTTTTTTAGCGTCTCTTTCATGCCCATTCTCATCCCACCTTATTACCTTTCAGCATAGCAATAATTGCGCCCTTAAGCAATCTAACGTAATTAATTTTATCAGCAAAAACACTCCTGCACCAAGCAGGAGTATTCAGAGTGTTGACAAGGTCAGGACATCGATCGATGTCCTATTAAAAGGAACGGATGACTCCGCATCGTCCGGATTCTTTCACCTGAAAGTATCACTGCGACATCCTCTTTTTTGAAGCGGGTGTATTCATAAAAAAGAAGCCATGCATCCACTCCTTCGACGCCTCCGGGAAAGCAAGAGACGAAGATCCGGATTCGGCGGCCTCAGGCCGCCGAATCCTAGCTGAGTCCTTGCCCGGGGCAAGCGGAGAGTAGTGGATTCATGGCTGACATAAAAATATAGTCTGTCTACAGTCTGAACGACGATTGACAAACTGAAACCCTCCTATACACAGAAGGAGGGTTTTCCGTCATGATGATGACGGTGCTTTGTTCATTTCTTTTGAATCACGGTTTTGAATATGAACCGGGCCCATTCCTCTCGGAAGCTCGATAATTTCAGAACGTCCCGCTTCGAGCTCTGCAGTGATAAAGTCACTTGCTGTGTGCGGATCAATCGTACCTCCGCACGTAAACACATCGATACTCGCGTACCCGTGCTCCGGAAAACTGTGAACCGTTAAATGCGATTCGCTGATGATCACAACACCGCTCACACCCTGCGGCGCGAACTTATGAAAAGCAGCTTCGCGCACTTCAGCGCCAGCTTTAAGCGCCGCATCAACAAACAGTTTCTCTAATGACTGCACATCGTTTAATTTGTCTTCATTGCACTCCCATAATTCAGCAATGACATGTCGGCCCATCGTATCCATACTAAGTCCCCCTTCAAACAAGATAATTCCATAGTTGCTGCGCAAATTTTCTGGGGGATCCATCGCTTGAGAACCTTCTGTAAAATCTGCACATTAACGGCTAAGGTTATTATACCGTATAACAGTATACGGAGGAAATGTCTTTGATGCAATAAGCTGTTTAATCTAAACACGCCCGGATAAGCTGATCGACTTGATTTTTTGTCTCTGCGAGCGAACCGCTGTTATCGATAATATGATCGGCAAAGGATCGCTTTTCGTCGATCGGCATTTGTGCAGCGAGCCGCTGTTCCGCTTCCTCTTCATTATAGCCGTTTCGCGCCATGAGGCGGGCTTTCTGTATCTCCCGCGAGGCGTAGACAACAACTGTTTCATCAACTAAATAAAATAAATTGTTTTCTACAAGCAGCGGGATATCCAAAACGATCAGTTGGTAGCCTGCTTGTTTTTTTGCCTCCGCCATGTCCTGCATACGCTTGCGAACTGCAGGATGAATAAGTTCATTCAGCGTCTCCCGCTCTTCCGGGCGGGAAAAAACAATTGTGCCAAGCTCTTCACGGTTCAATGTCCCGTCTGAATGAATGACGCGCTGACCGAAATGCGTTTTGATCTGTTCAAGCGTCTCTTCGCCAGGAGCGACGACTGCGCGGGAAATTTCATCCGCATCAATAACCGGGATCCCGTATTCTTTCATCATGTTTCCGACTGTGCTTTTTCCTGATGCTATTCCCCCGGTCAGTCCGAGTATCATGAATTTCGGCCTCCTTTTATTAAAGGCCAGGCTGACAGACCGGACACGTATGCGTCCCGCGTCCGCCGACAACGGAGCGTTCGATCGCTGTTCCGCAAACCCGGCAATTTTCATTTACCCGTCCATAGACGTGCAGAAACTGCTGAAAATACCCGATTTCGCCCGCTCCGTTTAAATAAGACCGAATCGACGTGCCTCCCATATCGAGCGCTTGCTGAAGCGTGGCTTTGACAGCAGCGTGCAAAGCGGCGGCTTCATCGGCTGTAATCGTAGTCCCGCGTCTTTGTGGATGTATTTGGGCATGAAATAACGATTCATCGACGTAAATATTGCCGAGACCTGCCACTAATGCTTGATCAAGCAAGGCATTTTTTACAGCCCGGGATGTTTTGTTCAAAGCTTTCAGCAAGTAATCCGCCGTGAATTCAAGGTCAAACGGTTCAGGGCCAAGCTTATTCAACGGAGCATTACCGACTTCTTCTCCGGAAGCAAACAGGTGCAGCGTTCCGAATTTCCGGACGTCTTTATATCGCAGTTCTTGCCCGGATAAAAACGTGAACCTCGCATGTACATGCGGGTCAATTTCCTCTTCAGCTGCCTTTACTGCGAACTTTCCTTCCATGCGTAAATGGGACACGAGCACATCGTCCTCGAGATCAATCAACAGAAATTTCCCTTGTCTGCGCACAGCAGAAATCGACTGTCCCTCCGCTCTCGCTTTAAATGCGTGAACATCATCCGGTTTTTTGATCATTTTCGGCCAGCCGACCGATATGGCCGCGATCGTTTCGCCGACAATTAATTTTTCCAGTGTTCGGCGGACCGTTTCTACTTCAGGCAATTCCGGCATTTTGTTCACCTCGTTTACTTTGCATCATACCACGTCTGTCCGTGCGCTGTTTCCGCCACGAGCGGAACATCGAGTTTAATCGCATTCTCCATAATGTCTGTGACGCGTTCTTTCATCGCCTCAATTTCTTCGTTCGGAACATCAAAAATCAATTCGTCATGCACTTGAACCAGCATGTTCGAGCGGAAGCCTTCCCGTTCAAGCACGGTTGCCATTTCGACCATCGCTTTTTTTATAATATCTGCGGCACTTCCCTGAATTGGTGTATTCATCGCCGTTCTTTCTGCGAAACTGCGCTGGTTAAAATTGCGGCTTGTAATTTCCGGCAAGTAACGCCGGCGATTCAGCAATGTTGTGACATAGCCGTTTTCACGTGCTTGTTCGACGATATCTTCCATATACTTTTTCACCCCGGGATAACTTTTGAAATACGTCTCAATAAACGATTGCGCCTCTTTCCGCGTTATTCCGAGATTTTGCGACAAACCGTAATCACTTATCCCGTAAACAATCCCAAAATTAACCGCTTTAGCCGTGCGGCGCATTTCTGTTGTGACACTGTCTTCATTCACATCAAACACATCAGCTGCTGTTTTCGTGTGAATGTCTCTGCCTTCGCGAAAAGCCTCGATCAGATTTTCGTCGCCGGAAATATGCGCCAAGACACGAAGTTCAATTTGCGAGTAATCCGCAGCGAAAATCGAGCCGTTCTCACGGTCCGGGATAAAGGCTTGCCTTATTTTCCGGCCTTCTTCAAGACGGACCGGAATGTTTTGCAAATTCGGTTCTGTCGATGAGAGCCGGCCTGTTTGGGTAATCGACTGATTAAATATTGTATGAATCTTCCCGGTTTTAGGGTGAATAACTTTTAACAAACCTTCAATATACGTTGAATTCAGCTTTCCCAATTGACGATAGTGAAGGATCATCGGGATGATTTCGTGCTGGTCTTTCAGCTTTTCTAAAATATCCGCTGATGTTGAATAGCCGGTTTTGGTTTTTTTTATCACCGGGAGCTGCAGTTTTTCAAACAAAACTTCGCCGAGTTGCTTCGGCGAATTAATGTTAAACGCCGTTCCAGCTTTTTCATGAATTTGTTCTTCTAATTCAGCCAGCTTACTGCTCAACCTCTCCCCCATCTCTTCCAATTCTGTACGGTTAACCGCAATTCCGGTGCGTTCCATTTGTCCAAGAATGACCGACAGCGGCATTTCCAGTCCGCGAAACAATTCCAGCTGATGATTTGCTTCCAGCTCCGTTTCCACATCAGGCTTCAAGTCTAAAATCGCTGCTGCTTTTCGGCCGATATGCTGTGAAAGAACAGCTTCATCAGGAACGGCTTGCTTTTTTCCTTTGCCGTAAACAGCTTCATCCGTTTGAACGTGCAGGCTCTTTTTTCGCGAGGCGATATCGGCCATCTCATGCGAAGATGCCGAAGGGTCAACTAAATAAGAAGCGATCTGAATATCAAATTCAACACCGTTTAATTCAATCCCGTGCCACCCGAGCGTAACGACTGCCCGTTTCGCATTAAAGGTATATTTTTCACAGGACGAATCTGACGCAAACTGTTTGAATTTTTCGCTGTTGAGCGCGGTATCCGTCGGTAAAAAATACGTGCCGTTTTTATTTGCCAGCGCCAAGCCGATGATTTCTGCGCTGTGATAATTATCCTCCAACACTTCAACGGCAACCGCTGACGGCGAAACGAGCATCTCATCGGTTACTTCCGTAACGACCGTTAACGCTAAGTCTTCTATATCAGCGGATTGTGCAGAAGTGTCTTCGCCGATCCGTTCTAATAAAGATGCAAACTCCAATTCTTGAAACAAAGCAGACAGTTTGCTTTGATCAGCGGTTTTTCTCGCCATATCATCCCACGTGATGTCTACAGGCGCATTCAGCATGATTGTTGCCAGCTCTTTACTCATCACAGCGTTTTCCCGGTTGGCTTCCAGTTTTTCTTTTAGCTTTTTGCCGGACACAGTATCGATCGCAGCATACACATCTTCTAACGTTCCGTGTTCATGGAGAAGTTTTAACGCCGTTTTTTCGCCGACACCCGGAACGCCGGGAATATTATCAGAACTGTCCCCCATCAAGCCCTTCATATCAATGATCTGTTTCGGCAAAAATCCGTAGCGGTCTTTGACGGCGTCAAGGTCATAAAAATCCACATTCGTGATGCCTTTGCGGGTCAGCGCAACCGTTACACCATCGTCGACGAGCTGAAGCAGGTCTTTATCTCCTGTGAATACCTTCACTTCGAAATCGCCGCTACTTACCGCTTCGGTCGTCAGTGTGCCGATAATATCGTCTGCCTCATAATTCTCCACTTCGTAATATTTGATTTGAAAAGCATCGAGCAAATCACGCATAACCGGTAGCTGTTCCGCCAGTTCCGAAGGCGTTTTTTCTCGTTTCCCTTTATACTCTTTGTACGTTTCATGCCTAAACGTTGTTTTGCCGGCATCAAAGGCAACGAGCAAGTGCGTCGGATCTTCCTCTTCTAATATTTTCAATATCATCGTTGTAAATCCGTACACAGCATTGGTATATACGCCTTTTTCATTGTTCAAAAGCGGAAGAGCAAAGAACGCTCTGTACGCTATGCTGTTTCCGTCAATTAATACTAATTTCTTCATCCGCAAACACTCCGATCACTAAAAATTCATTCGTTATTGCAAGTACGAAAGAGCTCAATCGTCGGGATTAACCACGCACTCACGCTTCAGCATCCGGATCGGCTTTTTGAAAGGCAATTCGAAAGGTCGTGCCTTTCCCGGGTTTACTGTCGACAGTCAATTTCGCTTGATGGGCTTCAGCCAAATGTTTCACAATCGCAAGCCCGAGTCCGGTTCCGCCTGAATTTCGGCTCCTGGCCCGATCTACCCGGTAAAAACGTTCAAAAATTCTCGGGATTTCTTTTTTGCTCATCCCGATCCCGGTATCTTCGACTTCAAGCACCACTTGATCCGCCTGCTCTTTCATCCGCACGGTTATCTCGCCGTTTGCGGGCGTGTACACAATCGCATTGTTAATCAGATTCATTAATATCTGCCGCACCCTTGCCGGATCTCCGCTCAGAACAGGTTCTCCTTCATGCTTTTGAATAATTTTCATCGATTTTGCCTCAGCTTTATCAGAAAGCATATTAACCGTCGCTTCTGCTTCTTCAAGCAAATTGACTTGTTGCCAATCAAGCTGGAATTGGTCATCCTCGATTTTCGATAATTCAAGCAGCTCATAAATCAATGTTTCTAAACGGTCTGATTCATCAGCAATAATTTTTATGAATTTCTCACGCATTGCCGGATCTTCCATCGCTCCGCCCAACAGTGTTTCCGTAAAACCTTTCAGCGAAGTGACCGGCGTTTTTAGTTCGTGCGAAACATTAGCTACAAAATCTTTTCTTGCTTGTTCAAGCTTTTTTAATTCCGTAATGTCATGGAAAACAAGAACGATCCCCTTTAAGTTCCCGTCTTTGGCAATAATCGGAGCCCCATGCACGTCAAAATGACGAATATAAATGCCGATCGGAATCTTAAGCTGTTTGCGTTCACGTTCTTCCGTCAAAAAAACTTCTTGAATGAACGAGTTGATCTTTTTGTGAGTAATGACATTGTAGTAAAGTTCCCCTTGCCAGCTGTCGGTATCTTCGTCAAAAATTTCCCGGCACGTCCGATTGAGCAGCGAAATCGTTCCTTTTTCGTCAATCAAAATCAAGCCGCTCCCCATATTTTCAATCAAGGTTTCCAGCCGCTCTTTTTGACTCTCATACGTGTTCGTAATTTCTGTTAAGTTTTGCGCCAACATGTTCAGCGACCGGTTCAATTCGCCCGTTTCTGAACGCCCTCCTTCATATGTCCGGGAGCGATAATTGCCTTTCGCGAGCTGATTGGCTACCCGGCGGGCATCTTCAATCGGACGGATCAGTTCATTCGTCAGTTTAGACGCAAACACAAGTATAATCGTAAAAGCAATTAAAAATGTAATAACGATAAACGTCCAAATATTAGAATTCACATCTTGCAATTCATCTGTCGCCATTCCAAGCCGAATAAATCCCGCCTCTTCACCGTCTTCTTCTAATTGAACCGCATAATAAAGAAGTTCCCGGCCGACCGTATCGCTGTATCTCGTTGCCTGGCCCGTCCCCTCGGAAGCTGCTTCAATAATTTCCGGCCGGTCGCTATGGTTGTCCATCGACGCCTCCTCATCTTCCGTTTCAGCGGTCACATCCCCGTCTGTATTAAGAACGGTCACCCGCATATCAAGGCGCTCAGCCAATTCTGAGGCAGCTGTTTCAATGCTGTTGTCACCCGCCAAAGCGCCGGAACTTTCCAGATGATAAGCTGCTGTATCTGCTTCTTTCGCTAACCGGTCTTCCATTCGCTCAACATAAAATTCATTAAAAAAAGGGCCGAGAAGCAACCCTAATCCTGCCAGAACAATAAGAACGATTAAAGACAGCGGCACGAGCAGCCGAAACCGGTAACTATTCATACTTATCAGCTGTTTCTAATTTATATCCTAATCCGCGGACCGTTTTAATGAAAACAGGCTTTTTCGAGTTCGGCTCGATTTTGTCGCGCAAATGGCTGATATGAACATCGACAATCCTCGTATCGCCAACAAAATCATAGTTCCACACGGCATTTAACAGCTGTTCTCGCGTGAGTGCCCGGCCTTTGTGGTTCATTAAATAAATCAGAAGTTCAAACTCTTTCGGGGTCAACTCGATCTGTTCCCCGTGATAGTAAACTTCATAATTTTCCGGATAAATTTCCACTTCGCCGAGAAGCAGTTTTTCAGGTTCTTCGCTTTTGGTCGGCAATGCCCGTTCCGATACTGCCCGGCGTAAAATCGCTCTGACCCGGGCGACTACTTCACGCGGACTGAAAGGTTTGGTTAAATAATCATCCGCTCCGAGCTCGAGGCCCAGCACTTTATCAAATTCATCGTCTTTTGCCGTCAGCATTAATATCGGCGTCATGATTTTGCTCCCGCGCAACGATTTACAAACTTCAAGGCCGTCCATCTCCGGAAGCATAACATCTAAAACAATGAGATCAAACGGTTCCGCTTCTGCTTTTTCAACCGCTTGTTTACCTGTCATTGCGACGGACACATCAAACCCGGCTTGTTCCAAGTTATATTGAAGAAGTGTTACGATCGATTCTTCATCGTCAACTACGAGCAGTTTTTGTTGCATAGGGATCCTCCTGTCAGGCATCAGTTTTCATTTTGAAATGATTTCTGTTCTAATCATACTATATAAACATGCAGATGGACACAGTTAAAACCCCGCCTTTACAGGCGGGGGTTCAGAGTGTTGACAAAGTCATGACATCGTTAGATGTCATGTTAAAAGGAACGGATGACTGCGCATCGTCCGGCTTCTTTCCGCGGGCGAGCGCCGAGCCGCTTCAGGCTTATGCCTTGCAGGGTCTCGCCTGTCTCGCTATCCCGCAGGAGAAAGCCGGGATGCTGGGTCATCCTCCTTTTTTGAATGGAGTGTATTCATAAAAAAAGAAGCCATGCATCCACTCCTCCGACGCCTCCGGGAAAGCAAGGAGGCTGCTGAAAAAGTGCTGGATAAACAAAGTCGGCGTTTATTTATGAGCCGCATAGAATAAAGAATATTATGAGCCCTCCGCAAACTCGCTTGCCGCGGGCAACGCCTCAGCCTCCTCAGAAGCGAAATCGCTTCTTGTGGGGTCTCCTGCTCCTGCGGTTACTCGTCGCAAATACATTGGCAGTTGCTTTTCCCGCAGGCGTCGAGTTTGCTCCAGTCTCATAAAACTTCTCAATCTATAAGGGAGAATAAATATGCAGTCACCCAATTGGTCATCTACTTTTTCAGCAGCCTCGAAAGCAAGCGACGAAGATCCGGATTCGGCGGCCTCAGACCGCCGAATCCTAGCTGAGTCCTTGCCCGGGGCAAGCGGAGGGTAGTGGATTCATGGCTGACATAAAAATATAGTTTGTCTACAGTCTAAACCCCGCCTTTACAGGCGGGGTTTAGAGAGTCTATTAGTTTGATGTCAGCCATGCCGCCTAAAAATTTTCGAAGTTCTCAGCATCTTTTGTAACCGGCTTCCATGGATACGCCGGCCGGACGCGCACACTGCCTTCCAAAATCGTCCGGCCGTCATCGTCTGAGCCGTAAACAGAAAGGACGATAAACTCTGCTTCTTTGTTAACTTCTTCCACACGCAAAATCACATCGACGGAAGCATAATGATATAAAGGATTTGGAAATTCCAATGAGTGGCTTAATACGGCGCTGCCCGGGCCGGGCAAATGTGCAGATATCTCAGAGGAAACAATTCCTGTCAGCATTAAGTGCGGGACAATCGGTTTTTTGTAAGGTGTGCGTGCGGTGTAATCGTGCTGAATATAAACCGGATTCGCATCATCTGACAGACCGAGATACAGCAATAAATCTTTATCTTCAATCGTCTTCACCGCCCGATGCGCTTCCCCGACAGTCACTTCATCAATCGTCTTCCCGAGCTTTCGCATTTTTTGAAACATCGGCTCCCCCCTTGTTTGTCAGCGCTTTCACGGACAATCTAAAGTTCCCTGCCGCTTAAATATACGGCAGGGGAAGTCTTACAATAATTTCATCACATTTTTTACACTGTCCGCTGACTTATCGAGCGCTTGCTTTTCTTCTTCATTTAAGTCCAGTTCCATCACTTTCTCAATCCCGTCTCCGCCAAGAACGACCGGTACACCGAGATACATGTCCTGATAACCGAACTCGCCTTCCAAGTAAGCAATCGCCGGCAGGATTCTCTTTTTGTCTTTTAAAATCGCTTCAACCATTTTTACAATCGATGCTGCCGGAGCATAGTAAGCACTTCCGCTGCCAAGCAGGTTGACGATTTCGCCGCCGCCTTTGCGGGTTCGTTCAACGATTTCTTCCAAACGGTCAGGAGAAATCAGTTTCTCCAGCGGAATGCCGCCGGCAAAACTGTACCTGAGCATCGGCACCATGTCGTCGCCGTGTCCCCCAAGGACAAAACCGGTTACATCTTCAACCGATACACCGAGCTCTTCGGCAACAAACGTGTTAAACCTCGCTGTATCAAGCACACCGGATTGACCGATGACACGGTTTTTCGGGAAGCCTGATTCTTTATAGACTGAATACGTCATCGCATCGACCGGATTCGTCAAAACAAGGATGTAACAATCCGGCGAGTGTTTTACAATCTCTTTCGTGACACTTTTCATGATCTTCGCGTTTGTCGCAATTAAATCATCACGGCTCATCCCCGGTTTTCGGGGAATACCTGCTGTAATCACAACGATATCAGACCCGGCTGTATCAGCGTAATCGGAAGTGCCGGTAATATTTGCATCAAATCCTTGGACCGGGCTGGCTTCAAGCATATCAAGAGCTTTTCCTTTCGTCGGATCTTCCATATCCGGAATATCGACAAGAACAACGTCGCCTAATTCTTTTTGCGCGGTCATTAAAGCGGTCGTCGTTCCTGTGAATCCGCCGCCGACGACGGTAATTTTTCTGCGATTAATTGGCATATTGATCCCGACCTTTCGATTTTAGTTTACTAGCAAGACAGAGCGAAATCTTTCTGCCTTGCAGGAAATCCGCTTACTGTTAAAGATTTTTTATCAGGGCATCTCCGAATTCAGAGCATTTCACTTCTGTTGCGCCGTCCATTTGCCGAGCAAAATCATACGTGACAGTTTTACTTCCAATCGTTTTGTCCATTGAATTTTCAATCATATCGGCCGCTTCGCCCCAGCCGAGGTGACGCAGCATCAATACACCTGAGAGCAATACAGATGAAGGATTGACTTTATCCTGGCCTGCATACTTCGGCGCCGTTCCGTGCGTTGCTTCAAAAATAGCATGACCGCTGTCGTAGTTAATGTTGGCCCCCGGTGCAATACCAATACCGCCGACTTGCGCAGCAAGAGCATCGGAAATATAGTCACCGTTCAAGTTCATCGTTGCAACGACATCGAACTCTTTCGGACGCAGGAGGATTTGTTGCAAGAAAATGTCTGCAATCGCATCTTTAACGACAATCTTTCCTTCGGATACCGCTTTGTCCTCTGCTGCGTTCGCGGCATCTTTGCCTTCAGCTTCGACAATTCGGTCGTATTCCGCCCAGGTAAAGACTTTATCGCCGAATTCTTTTTCCGCCAGTTCGTATCCCCAATTTTTAAATGCGCCTTCGGTGAACTTCATGATGTTGCCTTTATGAACGAGCGTGACACTTTTGCGGCCTTCGTCCAGCGCGTATTGAATCGCCGCCCGCACAAGGCGGTGAGTTCCCTCTTCAGAAACCGGCTTGATTCCGATTCCGGATGTTTCCGGGAAGCGGATTTTATCCGCGCCCATTTCGTTTTGGAGAAAATCGATCACTCTTTTCGCTTCCGGCGTTCCTTTTTCATATTCAATGCCGGCATAAATATCTTCTGAGTTTTCCCGAAAAATAACCATATCTGTATCTTCAGGGTGTTTTACCGGGGACGGCACACCGCTGAACCACCGCACCGGACGCACACAAGTATACAGGTCGAGTTCTTGACGAAGCGCAACATTCAGCGACCGAAAGCCTCCGCCGATCGGCGTAGTTAACGGACCTTTAATAGCAATAAAGTAATTGCGGATCGTTTCCAATGTTTCATCCGGCAGCCAATCGCCTGTTTTATCCTTCGCTTTTTGCCCAGCGTAAACTTCTGTCCAATGGATCTTTTTTTCCCCGTCATACGCCTTTTCTACAGCTGCTTCAATGACGCGGGAAGCGGCCTGCCAAATGTCCGGTCCGATCCCGTCCCCTTCGATATACGGAATGATCGGTTCATTCGGTACGTTTAATACTCCGTTATTAATTGAAATTTTTTCTCCTGCCATAATAAAACCTCCCAGTTTATCAATTGTTGCTTATTTTACAGATACAATTATACATGCTGAAACTGCCGAAGGATTTTTCCATCGGCTTTTTCAGTCTATTACAAAGCAAATTTCTTTGCGCAAACACTCACTCGTTACGGCCGCTCATCAATCGGAATCCAGTCCTGCTTATCGGCACCGACATATTCAGCGCGCGGACGAATTAAGCGATTGTTTTCGTATTGTTCAAGAATGTGTGCGATCCAGCCGGATACGCGGCTGACAGCAAAGATCGGTGTGAAGATATCATGATCGATCCCTAAACTGTGATAAACCGAAGCTGAATAAAAGTCCACATTTGGCAGCAGCCCTTTTTCATTCGTAACGATTTCATCAATTTTAACACTCATATCATACCATTTAGATTCGCCTGTAATCTCTGTAAGCTGACGCGACATTTCACGCAAGTGTTTCGCGCGGGGATCGCCGTTTTTATACACTCGATGTCCAAAACCCATGATTTTAACTTTACGGTTAAGGGCATCTTTGATGTATGATTCCGCATGTTCAAGTGAACCGATCTCGGAAAGCATCGCCATTACCTGTTCATTAGCGCCGCCGTGCAACGGGCCCTTCAATGCTCCAATAGCAGACGTCACCCCGGAATAAATGTCCGAGAGGGTGGCTACACAGACACGTGCGGTAAATGTCGAAGCATTCAATTCGTGATCCGCGTGCAGAACTAATGCTTTATTGAACGCTTTTTCGGACGTTTCATCCGGTTCTTCGCCGTTGAGCATATACAAAAAGTTTCCCGCAAAACTTAAGTCTTCTTTCGGTGCAACCGGCTCTTTTCCTTTGCGGATTCGTGCAAATGCTGTCACAATCGTCGCCATTTGTGCTTGAAGTTTCAATGCTTTTCGCCGGTTGGCCTCTTCATCCTGCTGATCCGCTTCGTCATCAAAAAGCGCCAGATTGGAGACTGCGGTTCGAAGCGCCGCCATCGGATGAACGTCTCCGATCGGAATAGTTTTTAATTGGTTTAACACTTCATCCGGAACGGAAGAGACTGCGGTTAAATCTTTTTTAAACGTATTCAGTTCTGTTTCATTCGGCAACTTGCCATTCCAAAGGAGGTAAATCACTTCTTCAAAACTTGCGTAATTTGCCAAATCATCGATGTTGTATCCTCTGTACGTCAAAACATCATCAATAATCGAACTGACACTCGACGTCGTAGCTACAACACCCTCTAATCCTTTTGTTTGACTCATGCTACCTCTCCTTTGCAGAAAATATCAGGGTGAACCTTAGACACTGAAGTTGCTACCGCTCCATTACCCGAAAAAAAAGCTGAATACACATTCATTTCAAGTAATCATTATATTTTGCAAATATGATTTCGTTCACATATATGCTCATCAGCATTTGCTGACTGCGGAAACGAGAAAGCGGTTTCGAAACACTTCAGCCAAAAAATTAAATGACAGCCTGTTATGTAGAGCGAATCATTTGGTTCTCATTATATCATTTTTCACATTTTTGTGAACGAAAAATTTGCAAAGAAGCAAATATTCCGATTAATCAGAAAAGGCCGGGCGGAGCGCTCATCCGAAGAAGGATGAGGTGACTTCCACAATCCGCATCGCTAAATAGGCGATCCCTGCTCCGATTACCGGTCCGACAGCAACCCCTCCGAAGACGGCGACGGCCAATATCGTTCCAAACACAAGCGCAACGGTGATATGCGGGTCATTTTGCATTAAATTGATTCCGTTAGCTGCAATAACTGCGACAAAAATCCCGGAGCCAAGCGCAATCCAGGCATAAGAAGACTTTAAAGCCTCCTGCAGATCACGAAACCCGATCTCGCCTGTTACAATCGGAACCAAAACAGCGATCGTGATGATCGTTACGCCAATATGAATACCGTTTTTTTGCGCAAACGGGAGGATTTTATCCCCTAACCCGACCCACTTCACGGTGAGCAGAAAAACGACTGCAATCATAAGTGATTGATTTTTAGCAATAATGCCGACACCGAGTAATACAAGCATAAACAATGTACTGCCAGCCATATCTTCTCTACTTCCTTCCTTGCCTGATTTTTTCTTTCATTGAAAATGGCGGGGTTATGCTGATTATCAGCCCCGCCATCACCTTATTATCGTCTTTGGTTCCATGCATTGCGCGACACGTATACCATCTGGCCATTGCGCATCAGCTTTTCAAACAGACGCTTAAGAAACCCTTTGAAAACAGCTCTCGTTTGCGGAATGAGCAATAAAAAACCGATCGCGTCGGTGATAAATCCCGGCGTTAAAAGAACGACACCGCCGACGAGAATGCATATGCCGTCTAACAGGACACTGCCGGGAACTTGGCCTTGTGATGCCTGCAGCTGAGCTGTTCGGAGCGCATTCAATCCTTCTTTTTTCGCTAAGGCCGCGCCTAAGACACCTGTTAATATAATAAGCAAGATCGTCGGTATGACACCGATCGTATTCCCTGACAAAATTAAAACACCGATTTCAAGTGCCGGTACGATAATCAGCAGCAACAAAAATATTTTTCCCATATCGATCTTCCTTTCCTCGCACTGCAGATCAGTCTCATAAAAAAAGAGAAGGGATGAATTCCCTTCTCTTCATCTGCTTATTCTATTATAGAATAGATGCTTCACCTTTGTAAATCTTTCCTTGCTGGGCATCAACGGTAATCGATTCTCCGTCCTCAAACAGATCGGTTGCGTTCTCCACTCCGACAATAACGGGAATGCCCAAGTTCAATCCGACCACTGCCGCATGTGAAGTAAGGCCGCCTTGTTCTGTAATAACAGCCGACGCCTTTTCAAACGCCTCCATCATATCTTTATCTGTCACAGGCGTGATTAAAATATCGCCTTGATTTGTTTTTCTCACTGCTTCAGCGCCGTTTTTAGCCACTGTAACCCGGCCGGCTTTTGATTTGCGGCCGATGCCTTGTCCTTGTGCGGCAACTTCGCCGACAATTTGAACTTTCATCAAGTTCGTCGTGCCGGATTCTCCGATCGGTACACCGGCGGTAATGACAACGAGATCACCGTTTGAAACAAGACCGGATTTTTTCGCTTCATCGACAGAAATTCGGAGCATTTCATCGGTTGATTCAACTGCTGAGCCGATTTGCGGATAAACGCCCCATACAAGCGACAACGTCCGGTTCACATGCTCGTCTGTAGTAATCGCGACGATCGGACACTCCGGGCGGTATTTCGAAATCATTCGCGCCGTATGCCCGCTTTGCGTTGCTGTGACAATCGCAGATGCTTTCAAGTTCAACGCTGTGTGGGACACGGATTGGCTGATCGCATCGGTCACTGTTGTTTCAATTTCTTTCGAACGCTTACGCAGGATGTCGCGGTATTTCAGCGCTGTTTCCGTTTTTAAAGCGATCCCTGCCATTGTTTGAACGGAAGCAAGAGGGTATTCGCCGGCTGCTGTTTCACCCGAGAGCATGATCGCATCTGTACCGTCAAAAATGGCATTCGCAACGTCGCTTGCTTCGGCGCGGGTCGGACGCGGGTTCCATTGCATCGAATCAAGCATTTGCGTTGCTGTAATAACAGGTTTCCCTAGTTTATTGCATTGTTTGATCAAATCTTTTTGTACAAGCGGAACATCTTCAGCTGGAATTTCTACGCCTAAATCTCCCCGTGCGACCATTAAACCGTCGGAAACTTCGAGAATTTCGACGATATTGTCCACGCCTTCTTGATTTTCAATCTTAGGGATAATTTGAATGTGCTCGGCGTTATGCTTTTCCAGCAATTCACGAATCTCCAGAACGTCAGATGCGCGGCGAACAAAGGATGCTGCGATAAAGTCGACACCCTGCTCGATTCCGAATACGATATCATTGGCATCTTTGTCGGTAATTCCCGGAAGATTTACACTGACATTCGGTACGTTGACGCCTTTTTTATTTTTCAGCGTGCCGCTGTTAACAACTTCGGTAACAAGCTCATTTTCTTCGATTGCCGTGACTTCCAGCTCGATTAAGCCGTCGTCCAACAAAAGTTTTGACCCGACGTGCACATCGTTAATCAAACCTGGGTAAGTAACGGATATTTTGTCTTCATTGCCGACAACTTCTTCCATTGAGACGCGGACAGTCTTGCCCATTTCCAGATCAACTGCGCCGGCTTCTAATGTTTGCGTGCGGATTTCCGGTCCTTTCGTATCAAGCAGCAAGGCGACGGTTTTGCCGGCTTTTGCCGCAGCTTCACGAATGCCGTCAATGCGTGCCTTATGCTCATCATAATCGCCGTGCGAGAAATTCAGTCTCGCTACGTTCATTCCGGATTCAATCAGCTGCGTCAAAATTTCCGGTGATTCGCTGGCCGGTCCGATAGTTGATACAATTTTTGTTTTTCTCATTGTCATATTAGTATCCTCCTCTTTCTCAATACGCTGACATGTGCAGACATGCCTTACATCGTTTCCAAACGAAAGCCAGGACAAGGTTTTGCCCCAGCTTTATTTCTCTTCAGAGATTGCTCTGCCCTGCTTCAGTTAAATAGACAGCTCTTTTGACAGCTGATAGAGGCTTTCGTCAATTGAGCGAGGCATTGACAGTGCGTGATCAATATCGTCATATACAATGTCGTTGCTGACAATCCCGACAACTTTGCCGGAATCTCCGGCGAGAATCAAATCCACGGCCTTTGCACCGAGGCGGCTCGCTAAAACACGGTCGCGGGCTGTCGGCGATCCGCCGCGCTGGATATGTCCCAGCACAGTCACGCGAGTTTCTAAATTCGTTTTTTCTTGAATTTCTTTTCCGATATCAACACCGGAGCCGACACCTTCAGCGACGACAATAATACTGTGTTTTTTCCCGCGGTCGTGCCCGCGTCTGAGCCGCTTCACAATATCTGACATGCTGTCATCAATTTCCGGAATCATAATCGTTTCCGCTCCGTCTGCAAGCCCGGCCCAAAGCGCAAGGTCGCCGGCATCGCGGCCCATGACTTCAATCACATACGTCCGTTCATGCGATGTAGCCGTATCACGGATTTTGTCAATCGCTTCGATCACCGTGTTTAAAGCTGTATCGAAACCGATTGTGAAATCTGTATAGGCGATATCATTGTCGATCGTCCCCGGTACACCGATTGCCGGATAACCGCGGTTGGATAATGCTTTCGCACCTTGGAAAGATCCGTCTCCGCCGATCACGATCAGCCCTTCAATACCGAATTTTTCGAGCTGTTCGATCCCTTTTTTCTGACCTTCTTCCGTCTTAAACTCTTCACAGCGGGCTGTGTAAAGCATCGTACCGCCGCGATGGATAATATCGCCGACCGCTCCGACATCCAGCTTATGAATATCTCCGTTGATTAAGCCGGCAAACCCGTAATAAATACCGTAAACTTCAACGCCGTGGTAGATCGCTTTGCGAACAACAGCGCGAATCGCAGCATTCATTCCCGGAGAATCGCCTCCGCTCGTTAATACACCAATTCGTTTCATAGGAATTTCTCACCTCGTTTATTTACTTCATTCAATAGTGCATAAGTGCGTCACATGAGTTTAAAATAACACTTTCCCCGCTTAAAAACAATAGAGGCATGACCGTTTCAAACCTCGCCTCGGCTGCTGCGGTGAACTTACGTTTCCTCACCGCCGGGATTGGCATCGTTTACATAGCCATAGTCGCCGATGGCATTAAATTTTATGAAACGTTTGTGAACGAGCTCTTCAGGTGACTCTTTGTTCAAATCATAGATCGCCTGCTTGAGCGTATTTCGAATGTAAGACGTTTGAGCTTCCAAGTTTCTGTGCGCGCCGCCGCGAATTTCCGGAATAACATCATCAATAATTCCGAGTTCTTTTAAATCAGGCGCGGTAATTTTCATCGTTTCTGCTGCTTCTTGCGCATGAGCGGCGTCTTTCCATAAAATAGTCGCTGCCCCTTCCGGTGAAATAACAGAATATGTTGCATTTTCCAACATGTAAATCCGGTCGGCAACCCCTAGGGCCAGCGCGCCTCCGCTTCCTCCTTCACCGATAACAATCGAAACAACCGGAACTTTAAACCCGGACATCTCCAGCAAATTTCTCGCGATCGCTTCACTTTGTCCCCGCTCTTCGGCTTCCTTCCCGGGGAACGCCCCTTTCGTATCGATAAAACAAATGATTGGACGGCCGAATTTTTCCGCCTGTTTCATGAGCCTTAAAGCTTTTCGATAACCTTCCGGGTGAGGCATGCCGAAATTCCGGCGAATATTCTCTTTCGTATCTTTGCCCCGCTGGTGGCCGATCACCGTTACCGGCTGATTGTCAAACGCAGCGACACCGCCGACAATCGCCTCGTCATCTCCATAAAGCCGGTCGCCGCGGAATTCCATGAAATCTGTAAACAGACCTTTGATATAGTCGAGTGTCGTCGGACGCTGCGTATGCCGGGCCAGTTGCACACGATCCCACGGAGCCATATTTCCATAAATATCTTCTTCCAGCTGCACGAGACGCCGCTCAAGTTTTGTAATTTCCCCGGACAAGTCAATATCCTTCTCGTTTGTGAACGATTTTAATTCTGCGATTTTATTGCGAAGTTCAATAATCGGCTTTTCAAACGGCATTTCTTCAGGCATCATCTTCACCTTCTTTTTTCTTTGCTTGCGGTGCATTGTGTAATTTTAAGAGCGTTAAAAGTGTTTTTTTCAGTTCATGACGGTGAACGACTTGATCAAGCTGACCGTGCTCTAATAGAAATTCTGCTGATTGAAAGTCATCCGGAAGCTGTTCACGGATTGTTTGTTCGATAATCCTGCGTCCGGCAAACCCTATCAAAGCTTGCGGCTCCGCCAGGTTCACATCGCCAAGCGAGGCAAAGCTCGCGGAAACGCCGCCTGTTGTCGGGTGAGTCATCACACTTATAAAGAGCAGACCTTTTTCATGCAGCCGGTTTAAAGATGTGCTCGTCTTTGCCATTTGCATCAAGCTGACAACACCTTCTTGCATTCTCGCGCCGCCGGAAGCTGAAAACAAAATAAAAGGAACTTCCTCCTCAATCGCACAGTCAATCGCCCGGCTGATTTTTTCACCGACAACCGATCCCATGCTGCCCATACGAAATCCGGCGTCCATGACGGCTATAACAGCTTTATATCCTCCGATTGTCCCGTATCCGGTTCGGATCGCTTCATTCATACCCGTAGACTGCCGGTCTTTTTCGGATTTTTCTTTGTATCCCGGAAATGTCAAAGGATCCTGAGAGATCATCCCTTCATTAAACTCCGTAAAACTGTTCTCATCAAGCGTGTACTTAAGCCGGAGTGTCGAGCCGATGCGATGATGATGACCGCAATGATCACACACGAACATATTCTGATTAAGCTCTTTTGTATACATTATCGTTTTACATTCGGGGCACTTTGTCATCAAGCCGGCAGGCACATCTTTCTTACCTTTTTCTGACGGTATCGTCGTATAATGCCTTTTTCTTGAAAAGATATCTCTAATCATTGTTTCACCTCTTCGTTGTAAAAACTCATAGATATTATTTTAATTCAGTGATCGATCCTGCGCCAGCCATGCTCTTAACAAAATTAAAACTGACTGTTCGATAAGTGGCGCTGCAGTGCAGAAACGGCCGTATCTTCCTGATTGCGAAAGATAGCGTGCACGATTTCTTCATGCTCATACAGCGCCTGTTCAATCCGGCCTTCACGTTCTAACGAAGCTTTTAAGGCCACTTTACTATATTCAAGCAGCGGGCGCCAAATATTGATTAACAGGCGATTCCCGCTCGTTTCGACTAATGCTTTATGAAATTGATAATCTTCTTCATACGGGATCACATTGTCCGCCATTTTCTCAAAAGATTGAGCAACAATTTCAGCTAAGCCTTGTTTTTGTTCCTCTGTTGCCCTTGAGCAGCCGAGCCTCACTGCTTCTGTTTCAATCACACGTCTCGTTTCTGTTACGTCTTTGCGGGCCTTCGGGTCGCGCAGAAAAAAATTTGCCAAAAGCTCAATTAATTGCTGACTGTTTGCTGCCTTAATAAATGTCCCTTCACCTTTGCGGGTTTCGATTAAGTCAAGCAGTTCCAGTGCGCGGAGCGCTTCTCTTACCGACGACCTTCCCGCTTGCAGACGTTCGGCCAGCTCTCTTTCCGAGGGGAGTTTATCTCCAGGCGCCAGTTCATCGTGATTAATGATTCGGTCAATTTCTTTGACGATGTTTAAGTATACTTTCCCTTCAGTTGACAAATGATGCAACCTCCTTGTTTTAAATGAAAACGGGCAGCTGTGTTTGATCACACAGCCGCCCGTGATAATCAGGCGTCTTCATCAATCATCGTCAGCTGCTCACAATTGCGCCGAACATTGTCGGGATCCACTTTTTTTCTCGCTACTCCGGTTTCCATCGCTGCGATCGCTACTTGACGAGCCACTTCTGGCGCTACGCGTTTATCGAACGGTCCGGGAATTACATAGTCAGGATCAACGTCCTTTTCTGCGATTAACCCTGCAATAGCTTTTACGGCCGCTACTTTCATCTCTTCATTTATATGTGTCGCTGATACATCGAGGGCTCCGCGAAAGATCCCCGGAAATGCCAACACATTGTTTACTTGGTTAGGAAAATCGGAACGTCCGGTACCGATCACACTTGCACCGGCCGCTTTCGCTTCTTCCGGCATAATTTCCGGCACCGGATTTGCCATCGCAAAAATAATCGGATTTTCATTCATCCGTTCGATCATCTCTTTAGTTAACGCGCCTTCGACTGAGACGCCGATAAAAACATCCGTCTCACCGATCACTTCTTCAAGCGTACCTGCTTTTTTCTCTAGATTCGTTTTCAGCGCAATGTTATGTTTCAAGTCGTTCATCCCGAACGGGCGCCCCTCATAAATCGCGCCTTTCGAATCGCAGAGAATCACCGATTTGCACCCCATGCTCATCAATAAATTAATGATCGCAATACCGGCAGCTCCTGCGCCGTTCACGACAACTTTCGTTTCTGCAAGTGTTTTTCCGGAAAGCTTCAGCGCATTTAAGAGGCCTGCAGCCGTGACAATTGCTGTACCGTGCTGATCATCGTGAAAAACAGGGATGTTCATTTCCCGTTTCAGCCGCTCTTCAATTTCAAAACATTTCGGAGCTGCAATGTCCTCAAGGTTAATTCCCCCGAATGTCGGTTCCATTAATTTAACGGTTTCGACAATCGTATTGACGTCATTTGAATTTAGACAGACAGGAAAAGCATCGACGCCGGCAAACGATTTAAATAACACTGCTTTACCTTCCATAACGGGCATCGCTGCTTCCGGTCCAATGTTCCCCAATCCGAGAACTGCTGTTCCATCGCTGACGACCCCGACCATATTGCCTTTAACGGTATAATCGTACACGGTCTGCGGATCTTCAAAAATTTCTTTACAAGGTTCAGCCACCCCAGGAGAATAAGCTAAAGACAAATCCTCCTTGTTCCGTACCGGCACTTTCGGTTTTGTTTCAATTTTCCCCTTTTTTTCCCGATGCATATGCAGCGCCTCTTCCCGCAATGTAGCCACGAGCAACACTCTCCTTTGTAATTTTCGAAGTGGTCAGACCACCTTAAAGTCCTTGTCTATTATAACAAATTCCGAATATTGTTACACCCTTGCACCCCGCAAAAATACATTCTTTTTTCCAAGGAGCGCTTCCAGTTTTGCAAGCAGCCTTCCCTCCGCCTTAACATTCCACATTTCCGAGAGTTTCACCGTTTTGCCTGCAGATTCATAATGCAGCACAACAGGAATTTCCCCCGGAGTATCCTGGAGCCAAGTTTTGACTTCGTGCAGAGTGCCTTTTTTTTCGCTGTAGGCAGTGATATTTAAGTATAACACGGGCTGCTGTTTTTCTTTTTCTTTTTGCAAAAGCTCGTCAATCGCCGCGGCTTTGTGCAAAACAAGCTTCCATGCCTCATCATGATGCTGCATAGCCGCTTCGATAAAGATGCGTTCGCCTTTTTTCAATTTCAAACTATATTGTTCGTAAGCCCGCGGAAAGACGGTAACTTCGGCATCCCCGGATTCATCGACAAGGTGAAGAAACGCCATTTGTTGGTTTTTCTTTGTACGAATCGTGCGGATATCTTCGATGATTCCGGCTGCGCGCACCTTTTTCCCTTCAGACGGCCGGTTCATGATTGCCTTCAAGGTTTCCCGTTTGTAAGAGGCCAACAATGCAGACGCCTCTTCCAACGGATGACCTGATACGTAAAACCCGAGTGTCTCTTTTTCATAATTCAACCGGTCGATAAACGGAATTTTCTCGGCATCAGTATAGGACGGCTGATGGTCTTCGACAGCAAACAGACTCGTTTCGCCGTCATTCATCCGTTCTCCGTATTCAAGCGCATCATCTAAAGACGCGAGCAAGACTGAACGGTCTTGGCCGAACTCATCAAGCGCCCCCGCGAAGATAAGCGCTTCTGCCGATCGTTTTGGCAAGAGGCGTTTAGGTATGCGGGCATATAAGTCAAACAGGCCGGAAAACTCTTCTTCTTTGCGGGCCCGCAAAATTGCCCGAACGGTCTGTGCACCGAGATGCTTAATGACTGACAGCCCGACTCTGACCGCTCCGTTTTCGACATGAAACCCTGCCCCGCTTGAGTTTACAGACGGAGGCATGACAGCGATCCCGCGCGATTTCGCTTCGTAGATGTAATCGGATAATTTTTCTTCATGATGCATCGTCTGCTCCATTAACGCTGTCAAAAATTCAACGGTATACACAGCTTTTAAATAGCCTAGCTGACAAGATATCATACTGTATGCAACGGCATGACTGCGGTTGAAACCGTAGTCCGCAAAGCGCTCGATTAAATCGTAAACGGTCGCTGCTTCTTCTTCACTGTATCCGTTACTTAATGCCCCGCGGATAAAATCATACCGGACGCGCTCTAACTCATCGTGCTTTTTTTTACTGACAGCGCGGCGAAGCACGTCTGCCTCTGCAAGCGAGAAGCCGGCCATCAGAGAGGCAATTTGCATAATTTGCTCTTGATAAATCATCACGCCGTAAGTTCTTTTAAGGATCGGTTCTAAATCAGGATGAGGGTAACTGACAGGTTCTGCGCCGTTTTTCCGATTAATAAAAACGGGGATTTGTTCCATTGGCCCGGGACGGTAAAGGGCATTCACAGCGACAATATCCTCGAACGACGACGGTTTTAAGCGTTTAAGCACGCTTTTCATTCCTTGCGACTCCAGTTGAAAGATACCGTTTGTGTCGCCGCGGCCAAACATTTGAAACATCGCGCTGTTGTCGAGCGGAATGTCCGCTACATTCAACGATTCCCCCCGGTCCTCGCTGATGAGTTCTATGATCCGTTCAATCAGGCTTAAATTTCGCAAACCTAAAAAATCCATCTTCAATAAACCGAGCTTTTCCAAATCCCCCATAGGATACTGTGTAAGTGCCAACTCCCCGTGTCCTTTCTCAAGCGGAACGGTCTCTGACAAAGGGTGTTCACTGATAACGATACCAGCGGCATGAACGGACGTGTGACGCGGCAGCCCTTCAATCTCCTCGGCAACACGAAACAATGTTTGCAGCTCGCTGTGCTGACTGATCTGTCTCTGTAAAGCCGGGACTTCCTTGACAGCATCGCGGAGCCGAATGCTTGCGCGTGACGGTATCTGTTTGGCTGCTTCATCGGTCAAGCGGGGATCGGTCCCTAAAGCTCTCGCCGCATCACGAAGCGCCGCTTTCGCAGCGAGCGTCCCGAACGTGACGATTTGGGCAACACGGTCGTGACCGTACTTTTCAGCAACATAGTTAATGACCGACTCCCTTGAGCGATCGGAAAAATCGATATCAATATCCGGCATCGAAACCCGCTCAGGGTTTAAAAAACGCTCAAAAAGCAAATCATATTTCAACGGATCAACTTGGGTGATATCAAGAACAAAGGCAACAAGCGAACCGGCTGCCGACCCTCTTCCGGGCCCCGTTAAAATGCGGTTATTATGCGCATAACGCATAAAATCGTGAACAATTAAAAAATAATCATCATAATCCATATCCGAAATAATCGACAGTTCGTGATCGAGACGCTCCCAAACATCTGCTCCCGGATCTGCATATTTTTGATGAACGCCCTTTATACAGCACGCCCGCAAATATTCTTCGGCTGTTTGACTGCTCGGAACCGGGTAAGACGGCAGCACTTTTGTTCCGAGCGGAAGCTCGACGCTGCACTCTTTCGCGATCGCTGCCGTTTCCGCAACAGCTTGCGGCCAAGACGGAAACAGCGACGCCATCTCGTCGGCTGTTTTTAAATACGTTTCACTGTCTTCCGGTGCGTCAGAAAGCTCATGCAATGACGTTCCTTTTCGAATCGCCTTTAACGTTTGAAATGCCTCCGTTTGATTTTTTTCAAGCATCTCTACACGATTCGTTGCCACCGGACGGACACCGGAGCTTAAAATCCATTTATGAATCGCCAGCATACGCTCCCGTTCTTTTTTTTGCCAATGGTTTTGAATCTCAATAAAAACATTCTCGCTGCCGGCATATTTCTGCAAAAGTCCGGTTAATTTCTCCGCTTTTTCCGCCTCGCCGTCTTCAACAAGCTGCTGTATCTCGCCGCTCATAAACGGCGTCAAGACAATCACTTCTTCTAACTTCGGATACAGCTCTTCATAAGTGATCTGGATCTTTTTATCCTCGTCGTGAAAATTGGCTGCTGTTGTCAGCGCCAACAGGTTTTTATACCCTTTATACGATTTCGCCAGCAGTATAAGTGTATACTCACCGTCTTTCTCTGCATATGCCGGCACGACCGTGAGTTCCACTCCGAGAACCGGTTTAATTCCGGATGCCAGGCATTGCTCATAAAACTGCACGGTTCCGTACATCGCATTTTTGTCCGTTAATGCAAGTGCCGCAAACCCTTTTTCAGCGGCATTTCGGACGAGTGCCGGAATTGCTGCCGTACTTTGAAGCAAGCTGTATTCACTATGTACATGTAAATGAACATACGCCATGTTTAGACACCTCATCCGCATAAAGTAGAACAAATGTTTCTTTCCCTATTATGCCTAATAATTTTGCTAAAGAAAAGCGTCCGAAAATAATAAAAAAACACTTCGGTTGGAAGTGTTTTTTTGCGTCGTTTTGCGGATGATCATGCGCTGCTTTGGCACATCTTTTTTAATTCCGTTAACAATTGTTCCGCTTCTTCCCATGAATAAACAGTTGCTCCGGACGCCATCGGATGACCGCCGCCTCGATACGTTTCCGCCAGCTTATGAATTTCCGGACCTTTAGATCTAAGACGCACACGAATGAGATCCCCTTCTTCAACGAAAAACACCCAGGCTTTAAGCCCTTCTAAGGCAGAGAAAGTGTTAATGATTAACGACGTTTCTTGCGGGCCCACTTGAAATTCTTCGAGCTTTTCTTTCGGTAAAAAAATGTGCCCGGTTCCAGCTTCGCTGATTTCCGCCTGCGATAGCACATAACCTTCCAAACGCATGAGCGGAAGCGACGTTTTATACAGCTCGTTATACAGTTCTTCCCGTGAAAAATCTTCTTTTACCAACCGGGCCGCTGCCAAAAAAGTTCGCTCCGATGTATTGGAGAAACGAAAACGGCCCGTGTCAGCTGCGATCCCGGCATATAATAGACGCGCGAGTTCAGCTGAAAGTTCAGCGCCTTCTTTTTCAGCTTCTAAAAACAGTTCAAATAACATTTCACATGTGGAGCTCGCTTGTTCATCAATCAGCGCCAATGTTCCGAACTCATCAACAATCGGATGATGATCGATTTTAATCAGTTCTTTCCCGTACTGATAACGCTGATCATCGATACGCGCCCGGTTTGCCGTATCGCAAACAATGATCAGCGCTTCGGAAAACAAATGATCCGGCACAGCATCCATCTCTGCTAAAAATGCCAGCGACAATTCATTTTCTCCGCCTAAATAGACCGCTTTTTCCGGGTATAAAGAATTTATCAAAACCTTCATTGCGGCTTGGGAACCGACCGCATCAGGATCCGGACGCACGTGGCGCAAGATAATAATCGTCTCGAAGTCTTTGATTTTTTCTAAGATATTTTTCTTCATTTTTTCAATCCCCTTCGTTATACACTGATGACGGCAGTTGCTCCCGGCGCCTTGTTCAGATTACAATAGACACAGCAATAAAAATTCGGTCCTGCACCGAGCAAAGAAGGAGTCTGCTGATATGTTTTTAATCACAACGATTGTGATCTCACTAGTGCTGTTTGTCTACTTCAAAGTTAATCAGACGAGGAGCTCCGGACCGGCAGAAAAGCGGTCTTATGCTGCCAAAAGCAGCGTTGCAGCCGGCGTCTTTTTAGCTGCTTTCGGAATCAACAGCTTTGCGTATTATTTAACAGGACCGGCTGCGTTTGTGCTGCTGTTGTTTGTTGCAGTCGGCGGCGCAAATATCTTTTTAGGTATTCGCAATTTCAAACAGCTTAAACCTTACGTTGAAAAGGAGCTTGCGGCTAACGATCAATAAGCTGGGCCATCAACATCGCTTTACCGACTATTTGTCCTTGGTGGTACACTTCGACATCAACTTTTCCGAATTTACGGCTGACTTCCAAGACACGCGGATAGACTTGAAGGATCGCATCGATTTGCACCGGCTTGATAAAAAAGATCGTAATGTTTTCAACGACAAGGTCCCCTTTTTTATATTTGCGCAGGACACGGCTTCCCGACTCCGTTACGACCGTCGTTAAAACACCGTAAGAGATCGTGCCTAAATGATTTGTCATTTGCGGCGTCACTTCGAGCTGGAAACAGTTTTCCTGTGTATTCGAGACATCTTCAAAATGGCGCGTGACGAGATCTTCAATCGTGTCGCCGACGTGCGGCTGCCTCTGAATCATCTGCAATGCTTTAAGCACGTCC
Source organism: Salisediminibacterium halotolerans (assembly GCF_003814815.1). GTDB lineage: Bacteria > Bacillota > Bacilli > Bacillales > Salisediminibacteriaceae > Salisediminibacterium > Salisediminibacterium halotolerans. Next base: position 126,017 of record NZ_RKQQ01000007.1, on the reverse strand, counting down.
TGCCGGCTAATCACGCCGGTTAATTTTTTCGAGCTGTCAATAACGGGGAGAAGTTCAATCCCTTCCCACACCATCATATGCGCTGCCGAGGCTACTGACGTATGACTCGTCACCGAAATCGGGTGTTTTGTCATGACTTTTTCGATACTGACCGACGGATCGACGCCGATCACATCTTTTGCTGTGATCATGCCGTGCAGTTTCGCGTGCTGGTCAATGACGGGATAGCGGTTATGCCCGGTTGCTTCATTCAATTCCTGCCAGCGCCCGACCGTGTCATCCAGACTTAAGAAATTTGTGCTCTCCAGCGGTATTAAAATATCTTCGACAGAAATAATTTCTTTTTTAATAAGCTGGTCGTAAATGGCCCGGTTAATCATTGTCGCCACAGTAAACGTATCGTAACTTGTCGTAATCAGCGGCAGCTGCAGTTCATCTGCCAGCTGCCTGACATCGTCGCTCGTTTCAAATCCGCCTGTTATTAACACAGCTGAGCCGGATTCCAGCGCCAGTTTATGTACTTGTTCACGGTTGCCGACGATAAGCAAGTTGCCCGCTTCGATATAACGCATCATCGCCTCGGCTTTCATCGCACCGATGACAAACTTGTTCAGTGTTTTGTAAAGCCCATTTCGTCCGCCAATGACATGGCCGTCAACGATATTAACAACTTCTGCGTACGTCAGGCGCTCGATATTATCTTTTTGCTTTTTCTCAATCCGGATCGTCCCGACACGTTCAATCGTGCTGACGAGACCCTGATTTTCTGCATCTTTAATCGCCCGGTACGCGGTGCCTTCACTGACATTAAGCACTTTCGCAACGTGTCTGACAGAAATTTTGTTTCCGACATCCAGTGAGCGTATATGCTGTAATATTTGCTCATGCTTCGTCATAAGCAGATTCACTCCTCATTTCATTAAACTGTTTCTTCTATTTTCCGTCACTGTACTAAGACAAGTATAATCATCTTCAGCCAATTCTTCAAGTTCTTTTCAGATTCTGCCTATGCGACTATTTCATATAGGCGGCTGCTGATCTACAATGAAACAGAGAAACGATTTTTCTGAGAGGAGTTCATCCGGATGCACCGATTCTTGCCCGTTGTTTTATTTTTACTAATGCTTCAAGCATGCACTTCCGGGAGCGAGCCCACTCCTCCGGAAGTCGAAGTGGATCAGCCGGAGTCATCATTCAGCGATCAACAGCCCCCGCTTTCAGCCGAAGATTATCGAGACTTGACCGATCGGGCGGTCACGTTATTTAATAACCGCGCTTATCTGCTCGAGGACGCAAACGAGGATGATGAACTAAAAAAATGGTTCATCCGTTATTATATTCAAAAACACGAGTTCGAAGAGGATTGGGATGAGGAAGAAATCCTCCAGTTGGCTCTTGATCGGCAAAGTTATGAAAAAGCTTGGCGCAAATACGCCGAAGATGAATACGATGTCACCATTTCTGAGGAGATGATCAAACAGCAAGCAGAATACAATGTACAAGTCTATCAAGACAGCATGCCGCCGATTATAAAAGGAATGTCCGCTTCGCTTGATAAAACGATCGAAGAATTCATGACCGAGTTTGATCGTGATCATGTTGAACGGACGGTTATTTGGCAGCGTCTGATTCCTACACTGCTCGAGGAATACGAGCAGGAGGCCAGTGACTATGTAAACGGCGTTTTTCTGCGCCAAGAGTTTGATGAAGAAGTTTTAACCTACATGGAAGAAGAATATGACGAAGAAGTGCCGGAGATCTATGATCCTTAAAGATCTCCGGCACAGTTTTTTATAATTCAATTTCATCTCCGGCTTTCATCGGAATCCCGTCTCCCGGGTTCACTTTTGCCGCAAAAGCTTCGCCGTCCTGTTCAATCAGCGGGAACGTATCGTAGTGGATCGGAACAACTTTCTTCGCTTGGAGCCACTTTGCTGCCAACAATGCATCATCCGGTCCCATCGTAAAATTGTCGCCGATTGGTAAGAACGCCAAATCAATCTTATGCTGTTCACCGTACATTTTCATATCTGAAAAGAGCGCTGTATCACCGGCGTGGAAAACAGTTTGGCCTTCAGCCATCAATAAGATTCCCGCGGGCATTCCGGTATAAACGATCTTCTCATTATCAGCTTCAGTATACGAAGACCCGTGAAAAGCCTGGGTCAATTTAACTGTGCCGAAATCGAATGTGTGCGAACCGCCGATATGCATCGGATGAGCATCCACGCCTTGCCATCCGAGATACGTGGCAAGTTCAAAAGGCGCGACTACGAGAGCGCCGCTCTTTTTCGCGATTTCAACGGTATCGCCGACATGATCGTTATGCCCGTGCGTCAGTAAAATCACATCCGGGTTTTCCTCTTGCGCATTTAAATCGGTTGCACCGTTGCCTGTCAAGTAGGGATCAATCAAAATCGTTTGTCCGTTTGTAATCACTTTTACTACAGAATGTCCGTGAAAAGAAAGCTTCATTCTCAATTCCGCTCCTTTTATCAAAAATTTGTTCCGTAGTCGGTGTACCCTTTCAAGCTGATTGTTATTCATCTTTTTTACCGATAACGGTGCAAAACATCAACGCCTCCCGTCACTTCAATAACCGCCCCTGTAATCAGGTCCGCTTGCTGATCAGCGAGAAAAAGAACTGTCCTCGCGATATCACCGCCTGTTCCGGGACGTCCGACCGGTGTTTCACTGTCAAGCTGCAGCTTCCCTGCTTCAATCGAAGCTTCTTTCATATCTCCCGTGATTTTCCCCGGGCATATCATGTTTGCTGTAATGCCGTTTTCGGCTTCTTCAATTGAAACCGTCTTTGTTAAAGACGTCAACCCGGTCTTCGCTGCTGCAAAAGCCGAACGATACTTCCATGCAGGCGTTTGATTGGATTCTTGAAAACCGAATGTGATGATTCGTCCAAATTGCTGCTTTCGCATAATCGGTATAAAAGCCTGAAATAAATAAAAGGCAGATGACAAATTCCCGTTCACCATACGATCCCATTCCTCATCATCGTATTCGATCAATTTTTTCCGCTCGAAAATATACGGACCTGCATTACAGACGAGCACATCAATCGTCGGCCTGAACTTTTGCGCTTCCTCCGCCAGCTTGTGAATATCGTCTTTCTGTTCGATATCTCCGTTGACAAACTGAACATTTGTTTCATAATTAATCCATTCTTCTTTAAGCTTTTCAACTGTACCGTCATTTGATCGATATTGAACCGTGACATCGTACCCGTTCTCGAGAAATGCTTCAGAAATCATTTTTCCTAGTCCTTTAACCCCTGCTGTGATGACAGCGTGCGGCATACAATCACCTCTTTACTGTTACTTCGGCATTTAGATAGAAACTGCTTTAATTATACGTTTGCAGAAGCGGATTTGTAAAAACATACGGCTTGTAGTTCTAAAGACCTGTTTTTGAGATGTCTCGTGATTTTTCCGAAAATTTGTTATAATGACAGTGTAAGTCATTTAATTAAATAAAAGGAGGCCCCTCACATGACTATTCGTTACAACAACATTCTCGTAGCCGTCGACGGATCCAAGGAAGCTAAGCGCGCGTTCAAAAAAGCAGCTCTATTGGCCAAAGATCATGATGCGAAATTATTATTAACTCATGTGGTAGACACGCGAACCTTTGCCTCAGTAGAACATTATGACCGGACAATCTTCTCTGAAGCAGAAAATTACGCCCGAGAGATGCTAGAAGAATACAAAGAGCAGGCACTGGAAGAGGGGTTGACTGATGTTACGCTCATTTTGGATTACGGTTCGCCAAAAGTGAAAATTGCCAAAGATGTAGCACGAAAATATGAGGTTGACTTAATTGTTACCGGCGCAACCGGACTGAACGCTGTAGAGCGATTTTTAATCGGCAGTGTTTCCGAGCACATAACCCGTCATGCTGCTTGCGATGTATTAATTGTCCGTTCCGATGCAGCCGAGGGTGAAAAAGACCGTTAAGCGGAAGGATGCTGATCAGATTCATGAACGTCCCGTTTCACTTTAACCTCAGATTAGGAATTCAGATTCCGGCGTTATCTGCTTCGTGGGATGCTTATCCGCGGGATATACAAGAAGAGGTCCTTTATCAATGGGAACATTCGCGCGGTGACATTCCTGCACGCATCCGTGAAATCGAAGAAGAAATTAACGAAAAACAGCAACGCCTCTATGAAGAGACAGATTTTGATCGGAGCTGCCGCTTAAATGAGGAAATCTCTGAGCGCGCTTCTGTGATTACAGATTTATGGATATGGTACCGCACAGGGGAAAACATTCAAGTAAAACAACGTGCGAAAAACTAAAACAATCTCCCGAGACGTTTTCGTCTAGGGAGATTGTTTATTGTTCTGCCTAGTTGGACAGTCCGTATTTCACTGTATCGCGGGCGATAACAACTTCTTCATCAGTCGGAATGACAAGAACTTTTACCGGGGAATGCGGATAATTGATAAACGCTTCTTGACCGCGAATTTTATTTAATGCAGGGTCCCAGTAAATCCCCATAAATTCCAGTCCGTGCAATACACGGGCCCGGATGGTATCGCTGTTTTCTCCGATTCCTGCTGTGAAAATAACGGCATCTACACCATTCATCCGCGTCGCATAAGATCCGATGTATTTATGAATACGCGATGTGAATACATTTAATGCAAGCTGCGCACGGCGGTGGCCGTCTTCAGCTTTTAATTCGATATCGCGCAAATCGCTGGAAAATCCGGACAAAGCAAGCATTCCGCTCTCTTTGTTCAGAACTTGCAACACTTCTTCAGCCGTTTTATCTGCTTTTTGCATGATAAACGGAATAAGAGCCGGATCGATGTTTCCGGAACGTGTTCCCATCGTCACCCCGGCAAGCGGGGTGAAGCCCATCGAGGTATCGATCGATTTACCGCCTTCAATCGCAGCGATACTGGCTCCGTTACCTAAGTGACAAGAAATCAGCCGCAAATTTTCAATCGGACGTCCGAGCATTTCAGCGGCGCGTTCCGAAACATACTTGTGCGATGTGCCGTGGAATCCATACTTGCGAATGCCGTATTTTTCATAATATTCATAAGGCAGACTGTACAGATACGAATCTTCAGGCATCGTCTGGTGAAATGCCGTGTCAAAAACAGCGACAGACGGGACATTTGGCAGTATTTCACGAAAGGCGCGAATACCGACTAAATTCGCCGGGTTATGCAGCGGAGCAAGCTCAGAAACTTCTTCAATGCCTTTAATCACATCATCGGTAATATAAACAGACTGATTGAATTTTTCACCGCCGTGAACAACACGGTGACCGATCCCCTGGATTTCATCCAGCGAGGAAATAATGTTGAATTCCGTCAGTTTATCTAGCAATATCTTGACTGCTTCTGAATGATCGTTAATATCACGGACATCTTTCTTTTTCTCGCCATCCACTTCAATCGTGAAAACCGAATCACTGATGCCGATCCGTTCAACAATACCTTTCGTTAAAATTTCTTCTTCCGGCATTTGCAACAGCTGAAATTTAAGCGAGGAACTGCCTGCATTAATCGCCATAATCTTAGACATGGTATAATTCGCTCCTTTTTTCTTTTCGTCTATCTTAATATCTCTTTTTCCTGATCACTAATAATTAAACCATTAGCGAAAAAAGAATGCAAGATCTGTCCTACAAATCTTTTAACTATTTATATAACAAAAAATTAGATACTTAAAGAAATCTTTTTTTCACAGGGTATCAAAGGAACTAATCTGTTCCAAAAAGGACAAATAAACTGTAATACAGACTTTTGTCAACCGTTCGATTCGCCGCTGATTCTTTTCGTTTCCCCCCGCAATATGTTTTTTCATTTAAGCTGCTATGAACTCAAATGCTCATCGAACCACGCAGAAATTCGCAGCGTCATGTCTTGAAGCGAAGCTTCCTTTGAAAACGACGGCAATTCAGCCAACAAAGCTTGCTGAGGCGGTTGAATGCCGGGCTGATGTTTACGGACAACTAAAATGCTTTTCGCTAGATCTTTTGACTTAAACATCGTATCCGGAAGCTGCAAAAATGCATAAATCATCGAACTGTTTTTTACAAAACTGTGCAAAGAACCTGTTTCATCTGCCTGAAAAATCTGGTTAGGTACGAGAAATATTGCAAAACCGCCTGCTTTTAACGACCGGATACTTTTTTCAATTAACAGGTGGTGCACAAAAGACAGTCCGTCCTCAGCTTTCAGCTCATATCCGCTCGCTGCCTCAGCATCAGGATAGTATCCGAGCGGCAGATCAGCTACGGCAATGTCCGCTTCGCTGTCAATCTGCATTTTCACGCTGTCATCATGGACGATCTCTGCTTGCTTTCCCTGCAGCCGCGCATTCACATAAGCTAAGTTTGCCAGCGTTTCATCTGCTTCCACACCGGTGCCAATCGCCGGTTTCGACACTTGATTCATGACTGCGGTCAATAAATTTCCCGAACCGCAAGCTAAATCAGTAATCTGCGGTGACTGCGCCGCATCATAACTGAGAATTTTTTCTGTGAGAAAACCGATGAACAAGCCGACTGCATCCGGCGTCATCGCATGATTAGGCTGGGTCGCTTCTCTCATTCCTTTTAAAACAGCGAGCTGCATCGCTTTGCGGTATTCTTCGGCAGTGACTCCGGACAACTCATTTGTCTCTGTAAGCCATCCGTTTAATTTTTTCGTTGCCTCTTCAGTCAGATGCTGTTCAACAGAGCCGGTCCGGAGGTTCTCCCCCATCAGGCTCAATGCCTCTAAGTAAAGCATTCCGTAAATGTTTTGCAATTCTTGGGCGCCGCGATCTAAAACTGAATAGACCGTTTCTGTCGCAGTCGATTCACTCATTATTTTCACTCCTTTTTATTCTGTAACACAAAAAGAAAAGCACCTGACAGATGCTTTCCTTTATTCAGCCGTTATTCTGCTGCTTTTACAGCTTCAATCGCTGCATCATAATCCGGATGATTTGTCACTTCCGGGACATATTCTGTGTAGGATACTTTCCCGTTGCGGTCAACCACAAAAATGGAACGGGCTAAAAGGCGCATTTCTTTAATTGCTGCCCCGAATTTCTTCCCGAAATCAAGGTCGCGGTGATCGGAAAATACGTGCGCATTTTCAATTCCCGCTGCTGCGCACCAGCGTCTTTGCGCAAACGGCAAATCCACACTGATTGTGATCACTTCAGCGTCTTCCAGCTGAGCAGCTTCTTCATTAAATCTGCGTGTCTGCTGATCGCAAACCCCCGTATCAATTGAAGGAACGACACTGATCAATTTCTTCTTGCCTTTAAAATCAGATAAGCTCACCTCTGATAAATCGGTCGCTAAAACCGTGAAATCCGGTGCTGTATCGCCTGTTTGTACAGGAGAATCCATTAATGTTACAGGAGTTTCTTTAAATGTTATCGATGGCATGCTTGATGTCCTCCTTGTTTAAGTTCATTTCACCTGTTATCGTATCACATTTCACAACGCTTTTCACAATGACTGAAACGGACGGTTATACAGGCTGAGCTGCCCCCGTTTCACTTTGACGGACCGTCCGCTTTGATTTACGGGGCTCTAATACAACACACGTATGTCCGATTCGATCATGCAGCCCCCGTTTATCCGGCGAAAATGCGACGATTAAATACAGCAAATTCGTAAATACGAGCGATTGGTGAATGTAGCGCCCGATAACTTCACGGAAAAGACAATCCGTCCAAGTCAACTCCCGATCTTCATGAGCTATTACACGCAAGCCGAAGAGCATCTTGCCCAGTGTCTGCCCTATCAGCTTGGTCATCACAGTAAAATAACCGAACGAAACAGCTGATGTGAAAATTCCTGCCAATGTAAATACCCCGATCGTTACTGCTTCTAAATCCGCGGCAAAATAACCCAACCCAAGCACAATGCCGTTGAGACTGACGACAATCAGCAAGTCAAATAAATACGCCCAAAAGCGCATCCAAAAACCGGCAAAGTAAAGCGGCTCTTCCGCTGCTGTATCTTTCGGAGCAGGTTCCGTTTCTTCGTGCCCGTCTGTTTGTCTTTCCTCTGCCGCATAGTCATGCTTCGTATTTTCTGACATTTTATTCACCTCATTCCGTATACAAATACATCAGTTCTGCTCCGTCATTGTCCTGTAAAATATATTCGAGCTGCCGCTGTTCAGAACCGGGGAACAATTGCTGAGCAAACCCGAAAAGTGACGGCATTCCCGAACCTCCGACGTATTCCACAACTGAGAGATCACCGCGGTCAAGATCCTCTTGCAGAGAATCTACAGCGTCTTCTAAGTGACCGGTATCATCAATCAAACCGTTCTCAGCGGCTTGGTTCCCGGTATAAATGCGCCCATCAGCTAACTCATACACTTCATCGCGCGTTAAGTTCTCCCGCCCGTCATCAATCACATCGATAAATTGTTCATACGCATCATCAATAATGCTTTCGGCTATCTCCTGTTCACCCTCATTCGATTCGCTGAACGGAGATAAAAAATCTTTATGTTCGCCGCTTGTAAACGTTTCAGCCTCGATACCTAGATCCTCTGCCAGTTCGGAAACATTAAACGATTGTAAGATCACCCCTAGAGAACCGGTAAACGTTTGTCCGTTCGCGAATATTTTTTCGGCCGGAGCTGAGATATAATAGCCTCCGCTCGCGGCCTGTGATCCCATCGAAACATAAACCGGCTTGCCGTAATCATCTTGAATGGCTTGCACCCGATCATGTATCTCATCACTTTCAACAACACCGCCGCCAGGTGTATTCACTCTTAAAACGACCCCGTGAACCTCGCCGTCTTCGGCAGCCCGGTCAAGCTGATTCAATACACGGCTGTGATTATAACCGACAGAGAAAAAATCATCTCCGCCTGTGTCCTGCAGCATGCCTTCAATATGTACGACTGCAATTTTCCCTGCGTCCGTTCCTGCATGCATCGTTTCTTCATTAACCCCCATACCTTGAGCGCCGATAAAGTCATCTACTTCACTGCCGAGTTGCTGCGTCAATACTGTGAAGACTGTCGAAAATAAAAACAGCACTGCCGCAACACCTAAAGCTATCCAGCGTTTTCCTGTCATAAGTCATTTCTCCTTCCCGTTTCCGCATTCCTTAAAGCAGGAATATTTTGATTTTGATAGAATATATATAGTATAAATGGAACTGCCCCGTCCTGTACAATAAAAAGGGGTAAATTATGTAATGCAGAAAGGACGATTCACCGTTATGAACAATCGTAAAAACGTTTACTTATTTTACAAACCAGATGACGAGCTTGAAAAGAAAGTTCAGGAAATTCGCAAAATCGGCAGAAAGCACGGCTTTTCGCTTGTTGAAGAGTCTAAAGACGCCGATATTATCGTCAGTTTCGGCGGTGACGGCCAGTTTCTTCAGGCGGTTCGTAAAACCGGCTTTCGTGACGATGCCTTGTATGTCGGTGTCAACGACGGACGGTTAGGATTTTATACAGATTTTGACACAACTGATTTAGATAAAATTGAGAACGCTTTAAAAACAGAAAACATTGAAGTTTTAAAATATCCGACACTGGAAGTGGAAGTTGATCACTTGCAAGCCTTTAAATGCTTAAACGAGCTTTCCGTCCGCTCAAACATCATCAAAACATTTGCAATCGATGTCTACATTGATGATTTTCATTTCGAAACCTTTCGCGGCGACGGCATGGTTGTCTCGACACCGACCGGAAGCACATCTTACAATAAATCCCTGAACGGAGCTGTTGTCGATCCTAAACTTCAGGCCATGCAGCTGACAGAAATTGCTTCACTGAACAATAATCAATACCGGACCCTCGGTTCGCCGCTTCTTTTAAACCACGGGCGCGAACTCACGCTAAAGATCGTCCAAGACGGAAATGATCACCCGATCATCGCCGCGGATAATGAAGCCCTCGGGATCCGTCACTCGCACGAAATCAAAGTGCGTGTAGCCGAGAAACCGATCAAAACACTGCGGATGAAGGATAACCTTTTCTTTCAAAAAGTAAAACGAAGCTTTCTTTAATCAAATGTCTGGAGGAATAACTTTGCAGACTGTACGCTGGGGAATCATCGGCTGCGGGAACGTCACGGAAGTGAAAAGCGGGCCTGCTTTTCACTTAGCAGAAGGAAGTTCGCTGCAGGCTGTGATGCGAAGAAATAAACTTAAAGCTCAAGACTACGCGGAGCGTCACGGTGTGCCGGCTTGGTACGATAAAGCGGAAGACTTAATAGCTGACAGCCGTGTCGACGCGGTCTACATTGCCACTCCACCTTCTTCGCATAAAGAATATACAATCATGGCTGCTGAAGCAGGCAAGCCGGTGTACGTAGAAAAACCGATGGCGCTGAGCGCGAACGAATGTTCTGACATGATTGCTTCGTGCGAAAAGAATAATGTTCCGCTGTTCGTCGCTTATTACAGACGGTCTCTGCCGCGATTTAACAAAGTCAAAGAATTAATCGAAAACGGCCTCATTGGCGACGTTTGCTCTGTTTCCGTTCAGCATACACAAAAAAGCGTGCAAAAAAATGACGGCGGCGAGTGGCCTTGGCGGGTAAACCCTTCAATCAGCGGCGCCGGGTTAATATACGATACCGGGGCGCACACGTTAGACCTCCTTGATTACTTATTAGGACCGCTGCACGAAATCAAAGGGCATGCAGCCAATCTGTTCAGTTCCTATCCGGCCGAAGACACCGTCAGCGGCACATGGCGATTTGCCAACGGCGCTTTAGGGGCCGGTGTATGGAGCTTTTCCTCCTACAAAAAGCAAGATTTAAACTGCATTGTCGGAACAAAGGGAGAAATCCGCTTTTCAACATTTGATAATAGACCGATCACGTTGATTAATGGTGCCGGAGAGAAAGCTTTTCACATCGATCACCCTGATCACATTCAACAAAATCACATTCAATCGATCGTTAATGAATTGCTTGGGGATGAAGAAGTTTGTCCAAGCACCGGAAAAACCGCGGCGCGGACGAACAAAGTAATGGAACAGCTTGTACAAAATTTCTATCAAGCTCACAGCTAAAAAGCCTTCACACTGCAGTGAAGGCTTTTTTGACGATATTTCCCGGGAAATGACTCTTCGCCCTGTTTCATCTTGCGCTTTAAAACAGCTCAGAAATTTCCTCATTGATTCCTGAATCTTTTGCATCAATGATCTGAATTTCTCTCGCTGATACAGCCTCTGCAACAAGTTGCTCAATATCAAGCCACGACTCATACCGCGCTGCTTTTTCTGGTTTTGGTTTTGTTTTTGATTCTGCCGGCAAAAAGATGGTGCAACAATCGTCGTAAGGCCTGGTGGAAATATCATGTGTCCCGAATTTTTTTGCATCTTCGACAATATCGAGTTTTTCCGCTGTTAACAGCGGCCGCAACACAGGAAAAGCCGTCACTGCATTGATCGCGTGCATGCTCTCCAACGTCTGGCTGGCGACTTGACCGAGACTTTCTCCGGTTACAACCGCTTTTGCACCTGTCTCTTCAGCGATCTTTTCTGCAATTCGCAGCATAAACCTCCGTGTCACAGTAATTTCATAATTATCCGGAATTTGCTGACGAATCGCTTTTTGAATCTCAGTGAAGGAGACTGTATGAAGTTTTATTCTCCCGCCGTACCTCGTCATGACTCTTGCCAAATCCTCTGCTTTTTTCTTCGCACGGTCATTTGTGTAAGGAGGGCTGTGAAAGTGCACAGCTTCAAGGGTCACGCCTTTTTTCAGGGCATAAATCCCCGCGACCGGACTGTCAAGACCTCCGGAAAGCATCAGCAGCGATTTTCCGCTCGACCCGACCGGAAGTCCTTTCATTCCTTCATACCGTTTACAGAGGATGTAAGTCGCATCTTCGCGGATCTCAACGTTCACTTCCACATCCGGGTCATGAACGTCGACACTTTTATCTGTTAAATTGCGCAGCAAGTAACCGCCGATAACATGATTCATTTCTTGTGAAGAGACCGGATACGTTTTATCTGTCCGGCGCACCGATACCTTAAACGTGCCGTGTTGATTTCCAAACGCATCGTTTAACATCCACAGAGCATTCTCCTGCATGGCTTTTTCATTAGATTCTGTGCGGACAGCCGGGCTGAAGGAATAAATTCCGTAAACCGGCTTGATTGCTTCAGCAATTTTTTCTTCTTCATGACCGTTTAATTCGATAAAAATCCGTCCGAACGAACGTGAAGTTTTAGCACCGTCAAACGGCTTAAGCGCTTGGCGAATATTTTTCTCTAAAATTTGCTCAAATTTCTTGCGGTTCTTCCCTTTAATTGCCAGTTCAGCATAACGTATAAGCATAAAATCATACTTCATCAGCTGTTTTTCACCTCTTTCATCTCAGAAACAACTCGGTTCATCGCTTGAATAACTTCGCACACCTCATCCATTGAATTTTTATACGACATCGACAGCCGTAAAGCCGAAGAGGCACGCTTATGCTCAAAACCAGCTTCTGCTAATATCCGGCTCGGGGCATGAATGTCGTTTGATGAACAAGCCGATTTTGTCGAAATATAAATGTCCTTTTTCGCGAGCGATTGTACGATAGCTTCAGCTTTCATACCGGGAACAGAAACGTTCAATATGAACGGAGAGCGGTTTTCCGGCGAATTGATTTCTACGCCCGGTATTTTCGCTAATTCGCTTGATAAATATTCGTTTAACCGGCGAATATCGTTAACGTATGCGCCCCTGTTCTCTTCGCTTATACGGAGCGCTTTGGCAGCCGCTGCTAGCCCGGCGGTATTTTCTGTTCCGGGCCGGTTGGCTCCTTGCTGACCGCCGCCGTTCATTTGCGGTTTCAAAAGCGCCGATTTACGTTTGAATAACAACCCGCTCCCTTTAAGGCCGTGAAGTTTATGGGGGGAGAGGGAAACGTAATCAATTCCGGATTTTTCGATATTGATCGGCAGTTTACAGGCACCTTGAACATGGTCAACATGAAAGCGTGCTTTGGGATAATCCTTTATTTTACGGCCGATTTCTTCGACAGGAAGAATCGTGCCCAGCTCATGACTGACGTGAATAACCGAAACTAAAATTGTTTGATCGGTGATTTCATTGATAACTTTTTCGGCTGAAATGGTCCCGTCATCATCAGGAGAGACAAATGTCACCCGAAAACCTTCGCTTTCCAAACGCTTCGCAGTTTCATAGACAGAAGCATGCTCAAGGACTGTCGTCACAATGTGGTCACCGCGGTTTTTATACATTTGCGCTGCACCTTGCAAAACCATATTATTCGCTTCGGTTGCTCCGGACACAGACAGAATATCGTAATTTTCCAAGTTAAATTGACGGGCGATTTTCTCTTTCGCCTGTTCAGTCACTTGTTCAGCTTCAGTACCGAGAGGATGCAGGGAAGCTGGGTTCGCAAAAAAACGGCCGGCAGCTTCTGAATAAGAAGAAATCACCTCAGGATAAGGCTGAGTCGTCGCACTTTGATCGAAATAGATCATCTTCATCGGTCTCCTTCAAGCGTTCAATATTTCAACGATTGATCTTACCACATCTCACCCGAATTTAACAGCAAAATAAAAAACGAACTTGCTGCTAAAGCAACAGTCCGTTTGAATCCGCACAAGCTGAAGATTTATTCGTTTTCTGCTTCGTTAATTCGTTCAAGCACGTCTTCAACTGACGCTTTCCCATCCGGGGCAATATCGGTCAAGTCTCCCGGCAAAATACCGCGCTCTGTGATCGGCAGATCGCGATCAAGCCCGTCTTCTGTTAACTCAGAGCTGCTGTCAGCTTCTTTTTCCACGGTTTCATCTTCAGCGGGCGAATTCCTGCTGTTTACCGTGTCATCCGCTTGATCTTCATTGGCAGCCTGCTCATGATAAAATTCAGCCAAGCTGCTGTTATCGTTATCTTCTCCGGTACCAGACAGCGTATCTGCTTCATCGAAAAAGAGCGAAAAGATCATCGTCCCCCAAATGCCGACAGTAATCAATCCGACAGCAGCAAGCATCCACAAATCTTTTCTCAAGACCGCTCGCCTCCATTTCATTTTGACTGCGAAGCAGAAGCATTGCTTCCGAAAAGTTCCTCTAGCTTATGTCTTGCATCCGGTTCAACTTTTTCTATCCCTTCGATCGCCGTTTCAACTGCCTCATCATAAAGAGCATTTCTGAAGCGGTCTTCTGCCTGAAGTAAAATAATATTCACATGGTCATTGTCGCTTCGGTACCTGTTTCCGTATTGGATCGCCGATTCTGCAAAGTGAGCTTGGTGAATTGTATGATAAATTTGGGTAATAGCTTCTTCAACATCATTTTCGGCTTCTTCGGCTTTTTTCGTGATATCATCGATCGAAAGCGGTACACTGTTTAACAGACCTTCCAATTCATCCAAACGTTCTTCAGCCTCTTCACACTTGGCCGCCAAAGTCGCCGGGACACCGGGAATGTTCGTTTGCTTTAAACGTTTCAAAGCGCGGGCGTATTTATCGTTCAATGATTGAAGCAGTTCATTCGCACTATTTTCTTCGTTTCGAAGCTGGTGCAAGGCTGCTTTTACTTCTTCGATCTCTTCCGACACTTCTTCGGCCTTAGCTAAATTTTCTTTAACTGATGCATCGAGTACAGTATAGGTCTTGGTTTGCTCAGAAATTGCGTCTTCGACCGCAGAAACTTGCTGACGAAGCTGATTGACATCATCTTCCAAGCGAGACAGCCGTGTTTCGTCTTGATCGGAAATACGATAGTTGACCCGGATGTTATCAGCTTCTTCGTTTAAGTTTATTAAATTTCTCTCAGCTTTTTCTGTCATATCTGTCAAGTCGGCGTGATTCGCCTCGACTTCATTTCGGGCAACCGCCTCTTTTTCCAGCTTATCGTAGATAGATTTGATCTCATCTTCCATCTCACGAATCGGCTCATCACAAGCTGACAGACGAAGGTTCTCAACTTCCTGAATTAAGTCTGCTGCTTTTTCATTATTACGCTGCAGCGCGTCGCGAAATGAAAAGTGATGAAGTGGGTATCCGTCATCTTCCATTTCCGTTATTCCGCTAGCAAGCTCACTAAGTTGCCCTGGAATATCCGTTTTTAATTTGATCAAATATTGCGGAACTTGATCCGCAAGCACGGTCAATTCTTCAATTTGCTTTTTTACATTCGATAAAATTTCCCGCGCCTGCAAGTAATTGCCGCTCGCCGTGTGATCTTCAAATGAACGCAATTGCTCTGCTGCTTCTTCGAGCTCCCGTTCAATGACAGATGCAGCTCCGCCAAGATTTTTTTCTTCGGAATTTATTTTTTTAACAGCAGCGTCATGCATATGTTTAACATCATCGATTTCCGCTCGGTTTTGCTCTTCACTTTCAACAAGTTCTTTAACTTCTTCAATCACATACTGCATTTGTTTGTAAATTTCATCAAGTTCATAACTGATTTGCTTCGTTTCCCGGAAAGCTTTCAAAAAACGGTAATGATTTGCAAGTTCTTCTACATCAAACAGTTTTTCTTCAATATTCGGAAGCAATTTTGTAATGATATGATCCCACTCTGCCCGCCATTGTTCAAACCTTTCCTCTGTTTCCCCGGACATCGTTAAGCCTTTAATTTTGGCCAGCTCTTCTTGGACTGGTTCGTTCATCATCTCGATTTTTCGGTTTTCAAGTTCATCGACAATTCGATAAAGCTTCCTTCGTGCCCAAGCACTGAATATAATTACAATTAAAAAAATTCCAATGACAGCGTATAAAATATTTAATAACACGACTGAAAGCCTCCTCCACAATTACCGTTGCTTATCTTTTATCATGGTTATTATTAGCCAGTTAATTTTCTATGTATTTTTCCCGCATCATCCGTTAAAATAACAGCGACAGTTCAGTAAAATCTTGTCGCTTTCCATCATACCACGTTCATAAGCTTTGAAGCATCGGTTTTCTTGCTTTTTTCTATTTTTCAACAATTCCTTTTCTAAAGAACGGAGTGAGCAGTATGAATCGTCATGACGGACACATCCATACCCCCTATTGCCCCCATGGTTCGAGAGATTCACTTAAGTCTTATGTTGAGAACGCCGTTTTTCAAGGGTTCGCTGCGATCAGCTTTATGGAACACGCGCCCTTGCCTGAATCATTTAACGATCCTGCGCCGACCAAGGACAGCGCCATGACACTGCACTCGTTAGACAATTATTTACAAGACTGCGAACGGATAAAAGAAGAGTATCAGGAGCATATCAAGATTTTAACAGGCCTCGAAGTTGATTACATCGCCGGGTACGAAAACGAAACAGCTACGTTTTTAAATCAATGGGGACCTCGCTTAGACGACAGTATTCTGTCTGTCCATTTTTTAACGTTAGACAGCCGCTCTTATTCATGCATTGATTACAGTAAAGACACTTTTCAAACATTTCTTACCGAAGCCGGTTCCCTGGAAAAGGTTTATCAATGTTATTACAACACACTGATCCAAGCCGCATCAGCTGATCTCGGCGCTTACAAACCTGCAAGACTCGGACATATGACGTTGATCAGAAAATTTCAAAACGCTTTCCCGCGAAAATTCTCCGACACGGCTATGATCGAAAACGTTCTGGAAACCGTTGAAAACCACGGCATGAGTTTGGATATTAACGGCGCCGGATTATACAAGCCCGATTGCCGAGAAGTTTATCCGCCAAAATATGTTGTGGAAACCGCTAAAAAACGGGGAATCCAGCTTGTTTACGGGAGCGATGCCCATACAGCAACCGCCGTCGGCCAAGGAAGCGGCGTGATTAGTCCGTGGATTCATTCTGATTTGTAACATGATCAACCGCCATGCCGTATAATTCTTCATAAGAAATAACCGTAGGCTGAAAATATAGCGACAGCCAATGGACAACTGTCGATAAATAATCGTCTAAAAAATCACGGTCATCGACTTGCCGTTGATAAAGCTCCTGAATATATTGCGGATGCAGAAAAGGCACCGTTAACAGTTCTTTTAATTGTAAAACGAACAATTCCGTCGGCTGAACGGTCATTTCCCCGGCTTCATATGCTTCGGAAAAAATCAGCGCCAATAAATGCTTTTCTCTCATTAAGTAAGTTGTCATGATTTCACGGACGAGCGTCGTGTCCAGCGTCATTTCGCGATGGGCAAAACGGGCAGCTTCCCTGCGCCGGCATTGGTAAATCAAAACTTCCCACGCTGTTCTGACCAATTTATCAAAATAACAACCCGATATCGGCCGGCGGGCAACGGCCGTTTCCAGCATCTCAATATAACCTTCAAAAAAACCGGTTAAAATTCTTTCCATTAATTTATGTTTACTGCCAAAGTAATACGAAATCAACGCTTGGTTCACATCGGCATGTTCAGCAATATCTCGTACTGATGTTCCGTGAAACCCTTGCACATTAAAACGCGCAACCGCTGCATCAAGAATTCTTTGTTGTACCGTCGATTTTTCTGCCACTGCTTCTGCCCTCCCCGTGTCGCTTTAATTGCTGACTTTTATTTTTTTATCGCTCTGTGCTATACTTTAGCGCAAAAATGAGAATGAGGTGAACTTATTAATGTTTCAAACGATGACTTACACCGGCACGGTTGCCGAACAATACAATCAGCTTAACCAGCAGCTCGATGCCCTCCTTGAAGGGGAAACAAACACCATTGCTCAATACAGCAATGCTGCCGCATTATTAAATCAATTTTTAACAAACGTCAATTGGGTCGGTTTTTACTTAATGGAAAACAGCGAATTAGTTCTCGGTCCTTTTCAAGGCCTTCCTGCCTGTGTTCGCATTCCGAGCGGCAAAGGGGTCTGCGGTAAAGCTGCTGAAACATCTGCCGTGCAACGAATCGACAATGTCCATGATTTCCCCGGTCATATTGCTTGTGACGCTGCTTCAAATTCTGAAATTGTCCTGCCGATCATTAAAGACGGCGAATTAATCGGCGTTCTTGACATCGACAGTCCAGAGTTCAGCCGGTTTACAGCTGCGGACGAAAACGGCTTGCGCCAATTTGTTTCTGTTCTTATCAAGCATATATGAATGCACCGGAGTGAACAACCTTATTTGCATTTCTTCTTTCAATGCCGTATTGACTTTTTGATTAAAAAATTATACACTGTTCTTTGTGCAAATAAGACAGCCAATGTAAACGTCATGAAGTTCATTTCATTCCCACAAGGTTGAGGGGTATTGTGTAACCTCTAGCTGTCGAGGCGAAGATACCGAAAATGAAATGGCTCTTGAACGGGATTACTACTGTTTATTTCACGAATTTATATTCAAAGGAGGAGCTATTATGGCTCGCTATACTGGACCAACTTGGAAAATTTCCCGCCGTCTCGGTATTTCTCTCAGCGGAACAGGGAAAGAGTTGCAAAAACGCCCATACGGACCGGGCGAACACGGTCCGACACAACGCAAGAAGCTTTCTGAATACGGCACGCAGCTTCAGGAAAAACAAAAACTTCGTCACATGTACGGATTGACTGAGCGTCAATTCCAGCGTCTTTTCGTTGAAGCAGGAAGCATGGACGGCATTCACGGTGAAGTTTTTATGGGACTTTTGGAATCCCGTTTGGACAACGTCGTCTACCGTTTAGGTTTTGCACGAACGCGCCGTCAGTCCCGTCAGCTCGTTAACCACGGTCACATTGAAGTGAACGGCGGCCGCGTCGACATTCCTTCTTACCGTGTAACTGCAGGCGATGAAGTAGCGCTTCGCGAAAAATCCCGCAACCTCGATGTTGCTAAAGAAGCGTTGGAATTAAACGATTTCGTTCCAGCATTTCTTGATTTGAACGAAGAACAGCTGAAAGGTACATTCGTTCGCTTCCCTGAGCGTTCTGAACTTCCAGCTGAAATTAACGAACAGCTTATCGTTGAGTGGTACAGCCGTTAATAAACTAGTAAAACCGGTGCTCTCATTTTTAGAGCACCGGTTTTTTATATGACTTTTCCTGCTTTTTATGTTACTATATTTTATATAGTAACTTTATTTTATATATTCAGAGGAGGAGCTTATGAACCCATTACGCGGACTGCATCACGTTACAGCAATTACGAGCAGCGCTGAAAAAAACTATCGATTTTTCACGTACGTGCTCGGCATGCGTCTTGTCAAAAAAACCGTCAACCAAGATGATATCCAAACGTATCACCTCTTTTTCGCCGACGATGAGGGCAACCCGGGAACAGACATGACTTTTTTTGACTTTCCCGGTATTCCGAAAGGCATTCACGGCACGGATGAAATAGCGAAAACATCTTTTCGCGTCCCAAGCGATTCTGCTCTCGACTACTGGGTCAAACGCTTTGACCGCCTTCAAGTCAGGCATAGCGGCATTCAAGATCAATTTGGCCGCAAAACGCTCTCGTTTGTTGATTTTGATGACCAGCAATATCAGCTCATTTCTGACGAACATGACGGCGGAGTTGCTCCGGGCAAGCCATGGCAAGACGGCCCGATCCCGCTAGAATTTGCTATTACCGGTCTGGGACCTCTATTTGTCCGTGTCAAAGATGCTGACCATTTTACGAACATGCTGATTAATGTCCTCCATTTTCAAAAAATTGATGAAGACGGCTCTTTTCAAGTTTTTGAAACAGGGGAAGGAGGTAATGGCGGCCGCGTCATTGTCGAACACAATCAGATCCTGCCTCAGGCCCGGCAAGGTTACGGAACTGTCCACCATGCTGCCTTTCGCATCGCCGATCGTGAAGAACTTGATGCGTGGGACACCCATCTTCGCAACATTGGCTTTCAAACTTCCGGCTTTGTCGATCGCTTCTTCTTTAAGTCTTTATATGCTCGCGTCGCTCCGCAAATTCTTTTCGAATTCGCTACCGACGGGCCGGGATTTATGGGAGACGAACCTTACGAAACGCTGGGCGAGAAACTCTCGCTCCCGCCGTTTTTGGAAGCAAAGCGCGAGTCAATCGAACAATCTGTTCGGGAAATCGACACTGTGCGGAGTGCAAAAACGATCGAAAAAGAGTATGAATAATCATCAGCATAAAAAAGAGACCGCATAGACGGTCTCTCAGACTGTAGACAAACTATATTTTTATGTCAGCCATGAATCCACTGCCCTCCGCTTGCCCCGGGCAAGGACTCAGCTAGTATTCGGAGGCCTCGGGCCGCCGAATCCGGACCTTCGTCTCTTGCTTTCCCGGAGGCGTCGGAGGAGTGGATGCGTGGCTTCTTTTTTATGAATACACTCGCTTCAAAAAAGAGGATGACCCAGCATCCCGTCTTTTTCCTACGGGATAGCGAGACAGACGAGACCCTGCAGGGCATAAGCCCGAAGCGGCTCGGCGCTCGCCCGAGGAAAGAAGCCGGACGATGCGTAGTCATCCGTTCCTTTTAATAGGACATCTATCGATTTCATGACTTTGCCAACACTCTGAGAGACCGCATAGACGGTCTCTTTTTCTAGTTGGCATATTTAATTAAGAAAAACTTCTTCTTGCCGCGGCGGATAATCGTAAAAGCGCCGTCAATTTTATCCTCTTCCCCGAGCGCCTTCTCTAAGTCTTGACAGCGCTCACCGTTAATATATACAGCACCGTTTTGAATATCCTCTCTCGCCTGCCGCTTGGACGATGCGATTTTGGCTTGTGTAAGAACTTCAATCAATCCCGCAGACTCTTCTGTCACTGTGTAACTCGGGACATCTTTGAAACCTTGCAAAACTTCATCAGCCTTTAAATTTGTCAAATCTCCCTCGCCAAATAACGCAGCAGTAATTTTCTCCGCTTGCAATAAATCTTCTTCACTATGAACAAAACGGGTAAGTTCTTCGGCCAAACGGCGCTGTGCTTTTCGTTCATGCGGACGTTCATTCACTTCGTTTTCAAGCTCTTGAATTTCTTCCGGACTTAAAAATGTGAAGTATTTCAAGAACTTCACGACATCCCTGTCGTCTGTATTCAATAAGAATTGATAAAATTCGTAAGGAGACGTTTTCTCCGGATCAAGCCAAATCGCTCCGCCGGCTGTTTTACCGAACTTTTCACCATCTGCTTTTGTGACAAGCGGGATCGTAAATCCGTAAGCATCAGGCGGGGTGCCTTCTTCTCCGCCGGATAATTTGCGGATCAATTCAAGACCGGCAGTGATATTGCCCCACTGGTCGCTCCCGCCGATTTGAAGCTTAACGCCTTCCTCGCTGTAAAGTTTATGAAAATCATACGATTGCAAAATTTGGTAAGTGAATTCAGTGAATGAAATACCGGTATCAACGCGTGACGACACGGCGTCTTTCGCCAACATATAATTCAAGCTGAAATGTTTACCGACATCACGGAGAAAATCCGTTAACGTCATCGATCCAAGCCAGTCATAATTATTTTTCATTTCTGCTTTATTTTCCCCGGCGAAATCCAAAAAGCGCTCGAGCTGGGCTTGAATTTTATTCACATAACCTTCAACGACGTCCTGTTCATTTAACGTCCGTTCAGAAGACTTGCCGCTCGGATCGCCGATCAATCCGGTCGCACCGCCGACGAGCGGATACGGTTTATGTCCGGCGATTTGAAAACGGCGCAATGTTAAAATCGTTAATAAATGACCGATATGCAGACTGTCACCGGTCGGATCAAAACCGCAATACAGTTTGACTTGTTCCGTTTCCAACAGCTTTTCCAAACCGCTCTCATCTGTTACTTGATTCATTAAACCTCGAAATTGCAGATCTTCCAACAGTGTCAAGTTTCTCACCTCTTTTAAATAATAAAACGTCCCTCACGCTGTTAACGTAAGGGACGATGAAATCGCGGTACCACCCTGGTTGGGAAACATTGTTTCCCCGCTCAATGCGGGTTATCGCTCCGCAAAACGGCCCGGCTCATGCCGGACACACTCCCATACTGTAATTCATTTATCTTTCTGTGCGCCGGTTCGCAGCATCCACCGGTTTTCTGGGCCATTGAGAAAGAAAACTACTTCGGTATGTTCTTTGTGTCTCTGCTGTATTTATTACTAAGCACCATTTATATCACAGCGTCTGACAGCTGTCAATCCGATAATTAAGACCGACAGTCTATATCATTCATTTCTTTATGTGCTATAATATTGATGACTTTTAGGAGGTATGAACATGGATAATCAACGTTTCTCCCTGCGGGAAATTTTATCCCGCAAAGAACCGCAAATAGCCATAAAAGGTACACGAATAACATCGAGTGTGATTTGGAATTTATTATTGCTGTTAATCTCGCTACTATTCGTCACAGCCTTTTTTGTCGGCGGTGCTGCCGCAGGATACTTCGCCTCCCTCGTTCAAGATGAACCGATTCCGGATTCTGAAGAACTGGAAGAAAACATTTACAATTACGAGGAAGCAACAGAAATTTATTTTGCCGGCGGTGAATATCTTGGCGATATGCCAAGCCCAATCGAGCGCCGTGAAGCTGAGCTTGATGAGATCTCAGAAAATCTTATTAATGCTGTCATTGCAACAGAAGATGAATATTTCTTTGAACATGACGGGATTGTTCCCAAGGCAATTTTGCGTGCATTGTATCAAGATTTTTCCAATGCTGCAACGCAAACCGGAGGGAGCACATTAACACAGCAGCTCGTTAAAAATCAGCTCCTCTCGAGCGAAGTAACCCACGACCGTAAAGCTGTAGAAATATTGTATGCGATGCGGACAGAACATTTCTTTGAAAAAGAAGACATTCTTGAAGCGTACTTAAATGTTGTTCCTTTCGGCCGTAACGCCAACGGGCAGCAAATTGCCGGCGTCCGCGCAGCGGCTGAAGGAATTTTTGACGAAGATGTTTCGGATCTAAACATTGCTCAGGCGGCTTTTATCGCCGGCCTGCCGCAGAGCCCGTTCGGCTACACGCCGTTTGAGGGCAGCGGCGAGGTTCGCGAGAATTTTGACGCCGGGCTCGACCGGATGGAGACCGTCATCGAACGTATGCACCGATTCGGAGCGATCACAGACGAAGAGAAAGAAGACGCTCTCGCTTACGATATTCGCGAAAACCTTACAGAACCGGAACCGACAAGCCTTGATGAATACCCGTTTTTAACCGATGAAGTACGGCGCCGGGCTTTGCAAGAGCTGCCGGAAATCCTCATGGATAACGACGATGTTGACCTCGATGATATTGAGGACGACGACCAGCGCAACCTCGTTCGCAACCGTTATGAGGAAGAAGCTGAACGTGCATTATCACAGGAAGGATACGAAATTCACCTGACAATTGATAAAGATATTTATGATGCGCAGCAAGAAGCAGTCGAGGAGTTCGAGATGTTCTCTGATCAAACGGACTATGTTACGAATGACGACGGCGAAGAAGAAGAAACAACCATTCTTGAAGAAACAGCTTCTGTAACGATTAACAACGAAACGGGGCAAATTATCAGTTTTGTCGGCGGACGCGACTTCGAAACACAAAATTACAACCGTGCTACACAAGCTTTTCGTCAATCCGGTTCGACGATGAAACCGTTGACGACGTATGCGCTCAGCTTTGAAACCGGATATTTGCAGCCGGGAATCTTAGCACCGGATACGCCGTATGAAGATTATAATGATGGCGAAGGACTGACGAACTTTGATAACCAATATGACGGCTTAATGACGTCCCGCGAAGCGTTGGCTCGTTCAAGAAACGTGCCGGCTGTACGCGAATTTATGCCGATTTTAGATGGCGAGCGGGAGTTCGCTGAAGATGCTTTAATTGATTACGGCTTCAGCCGCTTTATCGAAAATGATCCGCATCCGTATGCAAGCACACCGCTTGGTACACTGGGACTGACCGTTGAAGCGAACGCTTCTGCCTTCACGGCTGTTGCCAATATGGGCGAACGCGTCGACAGCTTTATGATCGAATCAATCAATGATTCCGACGGCGAAACGATCTATGAAGAGGAGACAGAAGGCATCGAAGTCTTCTCCCCGCAAACCGGTTATCTCGTTTTAGACACGATGCGCGATGTGATTTACGACGATGTCGGAACGGCCTCGACGCAAATCACGAATACGCTGAACTTTGACAGCGATTTTGCCGGCAAGACCGGGACAACGCAAGAATTCAGAGATTCTTGGTTCGTCGGATTGAATCCGAATATCACGCAGGCGACTTGGCTCGGTTTTGACGATAACCGCCAGCTTGCGCAAAATTATCAAGGGATGGGATACAGCGGCCGCACGCAAATGCTTTGGGCTGAATTGATGAACGCTGCTTACGAAGAAGATGACGAATTAATCGGTCCGGATGAAGAGTTTGAATCCCCTGGCGGTATTGTTGAGGAAGAAGTTTGTACAATCTCCGGCATGCTCCCGTCTGATCTTTGTGAAGAAGCCGGACTTGTCGAAACAGATATCTTTAATTCGGATTATGCGCCGACAGAAGAAGACGACAGTCTGCAAGAAGTCGATTACGTTGAAGTCGGCGGCAATTCTTATACGGCATTAGATGAAACGCCGTCTGAATTCACCCGTTCCGGGGTTTCCGTTGATGAAGAGTACTTTGATTTTGCTGAAGACGAAGATATTTCTGAATATATTCCGGAAGATTGGGACGACCTCGTTTCTGATGAAGAAGCTCCGGATAATGGAAGCACCCCGTCATCACTGAATTCGGTAACAACTTCCGGTAACGGCATTGCTTGGGATGAGCATCCGGATGAGCAAGTGATCGGTTACCGCGTCTATTACGCTTCATCTGAAGACGGCAGTTATGAAGAAGTCGACGCCGTCAGATGGGATGAAGATTTCAACTACAGCGGAGGCGAAGGCAGCTATGCCGTGACCGCCGTAGACACGGCCGGCCGAGAATCAGATCGCAACGAAACAATGGTCGGTTCGTTTGAAGATGACGATGAAGACGATAATAATGATGACAGCGCTGAAGATAATAGCGAGAATAGCGATGCGTCTTCAGACAACAATGCTGGCACCTCTAATAACAATGAAGATTCTTCTGATAACAACGAAACAAACGATGAAAATAACGGAAACAATAATAATAACGAAGCCAATAACAATGAGAATGAAAACAACGTCAGTAACAATCAAAATAATGACAATGACGAGGCTGAAAACGACAATCAAACAAACAATAATGCAGATGAATCGAATAATGAGGAAAACTCCAACAACAATGAGAACACAGATAACACGAATAATGCGAACAACACAAACAACACTAATAACACGAACAGCAATGAAAATGAAAACAATAATAACTCGAACAACAATGCCGAAGCAAACCGTGAAGAAGAGGAAGAAGAAAACAGCAACAATAATGCTAATGAAGAGAATGAAAATTAACTGTCTGCCCTTTATGTACACTGTACATAAAGGGTTTTTTACAAAGAAGAAGGGAATTTTTGTCTCATAAAGCAGGTTGAATATGATATAGTTAAACAAAATCATTAATAGTTGCACTGTATACCGGATTAAAGGTGGGATGCCTGTGAAGCACAAAAAAACGTATCATTCCATGAACATCGAAGCAAAAGACGGAAAAAATTTTTTAGTCGAAGGTCCCGTTTCTAAAGAAGTATTAGAAAAATGCGAGTTCGATGAAGGATTAGTTGCTTTTCGAAAGCCTGTTCAGCAGCAAAAAGCGTTAATTCAAGTGCTTGATCTTCCGGAAAGCCGCATCATTGTTGCCCGGGATGGAGACCTTATTGTCGGCTATGCGACGTATTTGTATCCTGATCCGCTCGAGCGTTGGTCCGAAGTAAATCTCGATAACCTCATTGAGCTTGGCGCGATCGAAGTATCACAGCGCTACCGCGGTTATCAGCTCGCTAAAAACATTTTAAAAGTATCGATGATGGATGAAGCGGTTGAAGATTATATAATTATTACGACAGAGTATTATTGGCATTGGGATTTACGCGGTACAGGTCTATCCATTTGGCAGTACAGAGATATCATGGAAAAAGTGATGAAAACCGGAGGGTTAGAGTGGTACGCCACAGATGATCCCGAGATCACTTCCCATCCTGCTAACTGTTTAATGGCCCGTATCGGCAAACGCGTTAAACCCGATGCGATTCACGAGTTTGACAGAGTTCGTTTTAAGCATAAATACATGATTTAGCAAACTGAAGGAGTTGTCTGCGCATGAATGTAAGCGATATCATGATACGTAATATCTTTACGGCCGAGCCGGATATGGCGATCGGTGATGCTCTAGAGCTGATGAAGAAAAAACACTTTCGTCATATGCCGGTGACTGATTCATCAGGGACAATGATCGGCATCATTTCTGACCGGGATTTAAAAGAAGCTTCCCCGTCAATTTTCGAAGGCAATCATAAAGACTATATGAACCGTCCGATATCCGATGTAATGGTGACGAATGTTATCACTGCACTGCCGATGGATTTCGCTGAAGATGCAGCTAATATTATGGTTGAAAATGACTTAAGCTGCTTGCCCGTCGAAAATGAAGAAGGCGACCTTGTCGGTATTATCACAGAAACGGATTTATTAAAAACGTTCGTTAAACTTACGGGAGCCGCAAACCCAAGCTCAAGGCTGGAAGTAGAAGTCCCGAACGAGAGCGGCATGCTTTGCGACGTATCGGTATTAATAAAAGAGCATCGCATGAATGTGCAAAGTGTTCTGCTTTATCCTTCTTCGGAAAAGCCGGACTGTAAAATCCTTGTATTCAGACTCTCTACGATGGATATGCGCCCGTTAATCGAAACGTTGAAAAAACAAGGGTATAACGTCATCTGGCCCCGTGAATTGGGGATAACATTATGACGGGAAATGCTGTATATATTTACTCGAACGAGCAGCTACAGTATAAATTTCATGATGATCATCCTTTCAACCAGCAACGGCTATCGATGACCAATGATTTGCTGACTGAAACCGGCGCATTAAACAAAGCTGAAATGATTCCTGCCCGTAAGGCCACTGTTCAAGAATTGATGCTGATTCATGATGAAGATTATATCCAAGCTGTGATCAATGCGAGCGAAGGACAGGTTAAATCATCATACCGGACAGCATACGGAATCGGCACCGACGACACCCCTGCCTTTCCGGAAATGCATGATGCCGCTTCTTGGCTTGTCGGCGGTACTTTAGAAGCGGTCGATCAGGTATTTGAACACGGCTATGATCACGCCCTTAACCTTGGCGGCGGGCTGCACCACGGTTTTCGCGGAAAAGCATCGGGTTTTTGCATTTACAATGACAGTTCGATTGCCATTGAATACATGAAAAAAAAATACGGGGCGAGAGTTTTATATGTAGATACTGACGCTCATCACGGCGACGGTGTTCAGTGGGCGTTTTATAACGATCCGGATGTATGCACGCTGTCTTTCCATGAAAGCGGAAGGTTTCTTTTCCCCGGTACAGGCCACGTCAATGAACGAGGACACGGCGACGGCTACGGATATTCATTTAACGTTCCTTATGAGGCCTTCAGCGAGGATGAATCAATGCTTACATTATATAAAGCGGCATTGCGCGAAGTGACAGAGTATTTTAAGCCGGACATCATTCTCACACAAAACGGAGCTGATTCTCATTACTATGATCCGCTCACGCATCTTTGCGGCACGATTAACCTTTATCATGAAATCCCCAAACTCGCTCACGAACTTGCCCACGAATACTGTGACGGTAAATGGATCGCTGTCGGCGGAGGCGGCTATGATATTTGGCGTGTCGTTCCGCGAGCCTGGTCACTTCTCTGGCTCGTAATGTCCGAACAAACCGGGATGATAAACGGCTTCCTCCCGGAAAATTGGGTAAATAAATGGCGTGCCGCTTCGCCCGTAAATCTGCCCGGCTATTGGCATGATCCGCAAGGCATCTATCCTGAGATCCCGCGGCGCAATGAAATCGAGAAGAAAAATGAACGGACATTGCTAAACGCTTTAAAACCTATTTACCAAAAAAACAAAAAGCACGTATTTTAAAAACCACCTTTCCGCTTCGGCGGAAAGGTGGTTTAATACAATTCATTGTCTTCATAGGAAGGGTCCGATATAACGAGCACAACACGGCGGTTTTGCTGTAAATTCTCTTCCGTCGTATTCGGGGCGACCGGACGTGTATCTCCATAACCTACTGCCAAAAATCTCTTTTCATCAAGCTCAGCATCTTCCTCAGTCAAGTATCGGATCACGCTGCTTGCCCTTGCTCCAGAGAGCTCCCAATTTGACGGAAACTGAGCCGTTTCAATCGGACGGCTGTCCGTATGTCCTTCCACTTTCACCATATTCGGAATCGTATCAAGAAGTTCACCGACTTTTTCCAGAAACGGCTCAGCTCCTTCAACGATTTCAGCTTCAGCTGTTTCAAACAGTGCCTGCTCCTGCAAAACGAGAACAACACCCCGATCATCGCGCGAAGCTGAGATTTCTTCTGTCAGCTCTTCCTCTTCCAAATAGTCATTTACCTCTTCCAGCATATCGTCCAGCTCTTCATCCATTTCGAGCTCATCTGTATCCTGTTCGATATCTGTTTCATCCGGTTCATGCGGTTCGTTACGTTCATTTCGTTCTTCTGCCGGATTTTCAAACGGGACGATTGAAGGAAAATCGTCAAATACTGCTCTGTCTTGAAAGGACTCTGCAATCGCTTGGAACTTATTAGCATCCACGACCGACATCGAGAATAACAGGATGAAAAACACGAGGATCAGCGTCATTAAATCCGAGAACGTCACCATCCATTTCGGTGCACCTTTTTTAGTTTCATCCTGCGGACGCCGCCTATTCATTAAGATCCTGCTCCTCATCCTCTTCTTTGCCTTTAATATGGTCAGGCAGGAACGCGCTCAGTTTCTCTTCAAGTATTTTCGGATTTTGTCCTGACTGCACACCGATGACGCCTTCGACAATCACTTGCTTGACAAAAATTTCTTCTTCCGTGCTAAGAGCGAGCTTATTCGCCATCGGCAGAAAAACGAGGTTCGCCATCAAAGTTCCGTACAGCGTTGTCAAAAGAGCAATTGCCATACTCGGTCCGATCGATTCCGGATCGTTTAAATTTTGCAGCATTAATACGAGACCGACGAGCGTACCAATCATTCCCCAAGCCGGAGCGTATTCACCCGCTTTTTCAAGAATCGTCCGTCCTTTACGGTGACGCTCTTCCATCGCGGTTACTTCAGCAAGCATAATATCTTTGATCACGTCAGGTTCGATTCCGTCCACCGCTAACAAAACACCTTTTTGAATAAACGGATCATCGACTTCCTCAAGACCTGCCTCAAGAGCAAGCAAGCCCTCCCGTCTGGCACGGGTAGATAAGTCGACAAACGTATTAATCAACTGTTCCAGGTCGTGTTCTTTCGTCCGGAATGTTTCCCGAAAAACGCGGGGGAGCAGTTTTAAATCCGGAATTGAGAAGTTAATCACAATTGCTGCGCTCAGACCGCCAAATACAATTAAAATCGACGAAAATTGGATGAAATCAGCAACTTCTCCGTCTCCAGCCGCATTCCCGTATATTGCCAGCATGACGGCTGTCATCCCTATTAGTATCCCTGCTGGTGTGAGTATATCTGTTTTTTTCATAATCCCTCTCCCCAAACTGACAATGATCGCTGCTTTATGTATTATGTATAGTAAGCTGCCGAAGCTGGCTTCAGCAGCTCACTCTGTTCGCTTTATTCACCTTGAAATGAAGTCGACTGACGGTACTCAACTCTGTGCGGCAGCAGCACCACCTGTTCATCGACTGTTTCATCGTCCATAAACTTCGTTAACAAACGCATAGAAACCGCGCCAATATCATACATTGGCTGAACGACCGATGTTAATGTCGGACGGACCATTGTCGCAAGACGTGTGTTGTCAAATCCGATAATATCAAAGTCCTCAGGCACACGGTAACCTTCATCTTGTGCGCCGTGAATAAGTCCGAGCGCCATTTCATCTGTTGAAGCAAAAACCGCTGTCGGGCGGTCTTCCAATGCAATTAATTCCTTCATCGCATTTACTCCAGCGTCATGTGTATAATCGCCTAAAGTAACATAGTCGTCGTTCACTTCTTTACCGGCATCGAGCAACGCTCGTTTATAGCCCGCAAACTTTTGATAGCCGTTAATCGGATCTGCCAATGTGCCGGAAAGCATGGCGATTTTTTCATGCCCGGCATTAATCATAGCTGTCACTGCATCATACGATGCCTGCTCGTAATCAATGTTTACGGATGGGAATTCCTTATTGGCATCAATGGTCGCAGAGAGAACGATCGGTACCGGCGAGCTTTTGAACGTCTCTTCATGCTCTTTAGTAATCTCCCCGCCCATAAATACAATGCCGTCTACTTGTTTCTCTAAAAGCGTATTGATCAAGTGAATTTCTTTTTCCTTGTTTTGATCTGAGTTGCATAAAATGATGTTGTATTTATACATCGTTGCAATGTCTTCGATTCCGCGCGCCAGTTCGGAGAAGAAGATGCTTGAAATATCAGGAATAATCACTCCGACCGTCGTCGTCCGTTTGCTCGCTAAACCTCTCGCAACCGCATTAGGCCGGTAGCCAAGCCGTTCGATCGCTTCATGTACACGCTTTCTTGTTGTCGGTTTTACGTTCGGATTTCCGTTAACGACACGGGAGACAGTTGCCATCGATACGCCCGCTTCCCGCGCTACGTCATAAATTGTAATGTTCATCTTATTATCCTCCTAAAATTTACATATTATGGTTTTCAGATTTATTTTCACAATGTACTGATATAATACGATAATTCGCGGAGGGACGCAAATTCTCATCTTTATATCGGTTGCAAAAATCAAAAGTTAACATTTATTTTGAAAATCAATCATATTTTTTCATAAAAACGCAGTAAAGTGCCTTGCCGCTGCATTTATGAAGACTGCAACAGCAAGGCACTCGTTCAATCTTATTTTACTGTCGCCGTTTGACGGCTGTACAAACCGGATGCTTCCAAGCTTTCCAAAAAGCTTTCGAATTGCGGAATATCCATTTGCTGCGCTGAATCGCTGAGGGCTACTGCCGGGTCAGGGTGAACTTCTGTCATCACACCGTCTGCGCCGACTGCAAATGCAGCTTTCGCTGTCGGGAGAAGCAGATCGCGTCGTCCGGTTGAGTGCGTTACATCAACAAGCACCGGCAAGTGTGTTTCTTGTTTCAAAATCGGCACAGCTGAAATATCCAGGGTGTTCCGTGTTGCTGTTTCATACGTGCGAATACCGCGCTCGCAAAGAATAATATTTTTGTTTCCTTGTGAGTAAATGTACTCAGCTGCATTAATGAATTCCGAAATTGTGGCGGATAAACCGCGTTTAAGCAAGACCGGCTTATCGACTCTTCCTGCCGCTTTCAAAAGCTCAAAGTTTTGCATGTTCCGCGCGCCGATTTGAATAACATCAAGGTAATCGACTGCCGTTTCAATATCTTGCGGTGTAACAATTTCACTGATAACAGACAAGCCGTATTTGTCTGCGGCATTTTTAAGAATTTTCAGCCCTTCAAGACCGAGTCCTTGGAAATCATAAGGTGACGACCGCGGTTTGAAAGCTCCTCCGCGCATCATTGTCAAACCTTGTTTTTTCATCATAGCAGCAACTTCATCCACTTGCTCTTGGCTTTCTACTGAGCACGGTCCAGCAATGAGATGTTGTTTACTGTTGCCGATCTGTTCATTGCCGACTTGAACAACCGTATCAGCCGGCTGCTTTTTCCGGGATACTAGCAGCGCTTTACGATTATCGTCTTCTTGCAGTTCAAGACTCGCCTTGAATATCTCTTTAAAAATATGCTGCATTGTAGAGGTTTCAAACGGTCCCTCATTTTTCTCCTCAATCATGTTTAACATGCTGCGCTCACGGACAGGATCAAAACGGTTCAACCCTTGCGAACGTTTCACCCGGCCGATTTCTTGAGCAATTTCTGCCCGTTTGCTGATCAATTCAACCAATTGTTCGTTCACTTCATCTAATTGGCCTCTCAACTCTTCTAATTGTTCATTTCCCATTTGAAAATACCCCTCTCTTATGCATTGCGTTTTCGCTCTTTAACGAATTACGGCCTATTATAACTGATAAACAATGTGCTGTCACGTCATTTTCTTTAACAATTCGACGCTTTTATGTAATGAAGCGGTTTTATTGTAAATTGATCTTGCTGTATCGGCATTCTAAACGAATTCATGTATAATACAGCAAAGAATTGAAAATTTGAAAGGCAGGTTTTTCGATGCATGAACCTTCATCATCTTATCTTTTTGCGCTGGACATCGGCACCCGTTCTGTCGTCGGATTGATCCTTGCGGAAACAAACGACGGCTATCATGTCTTGGATATTGTCACCGAAGAACACCCCGAACGCTCGATGCTCGATGGACAAATACATAACATTCCCGAAGTCTCTGCTGCCATCGTCCGGGTTAAAACAAAGCTTGAGAGTATTTACGGACCGCTCTATGACGTATCCGTTGCTGCAGCAGGGCGCTCGTTAAAAACCGTGCGCGCCAAGGAAACGGTATCTTTGGAAGGAAATCATTTTCTTGACCGCTCTTCATTGCTTCATTTGGAATTATCTGCTGTACAAAAAGCTCAATTTCAGCTCGCGAATCAATACCGTTCATTGAAAGATCATCCTGATTACTGTGTCGGCTATTCGATCTTAACTTATGAGCTTGACGGCGAGCATATCGGAAGCCTCTTGGAGCAGCAAGGAACGAGTGCCGGCGTCGAGGTGATTGCCACGTTTTTGCCGAAAGTTGTTGTCGAATCGTTATTGGCGGCTTTAAACCGGGCCGGCCTTCGTCTTAAGGCGCTGACGCTCGAACCGATCGCAGCTATTAACGTGCTTATTCCCGCCTCGATGCGCCGATTGAATATTGCGCTCGTTGACATCGGCGCCGGTACATCAGACATTGCCATTACCGACAGCGGAACTGTCAGCGCGTACGGCATGGTCCCTAATGCAGGCGATGAAATAACAGAAGCTGTCAGCGATCAATTTTTACTCGATTTTCCGGAATCCGAGAGTGTAAAACGTCGTCTGAGCGAAGAAACACGCGTCAATGCTGTTGATATTCTTGGCATCGAACATACTTTAACCGGCAGCGATGTGATTGAAGCGCTGTCTCCGGCAGTTGATCATTTGACAGAACTTATCCGCGAGGAAATTTTGACACTGAATAAAAAAGCTCCGCGGGCCGTCATGCTTGTAGGCGGCGGAAGCATGACTCCGAAACTGGCGGAAAAACTGGCAGAAAAACTGCAAATTCCCGCAGAACGGATTGCTGTTCGCGGTGTCGATGCAATTAAAAACTTGACGTTTGCCAAAGAGCAGGATAAAAGCCCCGAGTTCGTCACGCCGATCGGCATCGCTATCGCCGCCAAAGAAACGCCGGTAGAGTACCTCAGCGTCACTGTCAATGACTCGCCGGTAAGAATGTTTAATGTTAAAGAACTGACCGCGGGAGACGCGCTGTTAACCGGCGGATTTGACTTAGCCGAGCTGTATGGGAAACCCGGAGCGGGCATAACCGTCACAGTGAACGGGCGGCCGACGTCTGTTCCCGGGACGCTCGGCACACCGCCGGATGTAGTCATAAACGGCAAGCCAGCCGCCATCGACAGTCTATTAAACGAAGGAGACGAAATTAAAATACAGCCCGGTCAGTCGGGAAAAGATGCCGAAGCGGCTGTTTCCGATTTGCTTGAAGGCGAGTTGGCGCATAAACTGATTTATATTAACGATCAGCCCGTGACAGTCTTTCCGGCTGTGAACGTGAACAACCATCCGGCGGCGCCGACTCGATGCTTGCAAGACAGAGACAGCCTTACAATTCAGACGCCCGCAACCGTTCAAGATGTGCTGGCATTAGCCGGACACTCTGTACCGTCAGAAAAAGAGCCCGTCAAAGTGACGCTGAATGGCAAATCGAAAATAATCGATACTCCCGGTGCAGATATTTTTATCAACGACCACGCTGCTCCGGTTATGCTGAATCAGCGAGTTCAAAATGGCGATCGCCTGACGTTAAAAAACGAAGCCGGGAAAGACAGACCGACTGTTTATGACATCCTTTCACTTGATTACCGAGAAGTAAAAGAAACAATCACCGTTACATTTAACGACGAACCGGTTACGTTAACGAAGGATCGCTTCACCTGTTATCTTAACGGGGAGCGCGTCGCAATGGACAAACCGGTTTTTCACGGCAACAGGATTGAAATCGAAGAAAATGAACATGAACCGTTTATTTTCCAGGACGTGTTTGCCGCTGTAAATATCTTCAGACCGGATGATCCTCAGCTGAAACCGCTTATCAGCTTAAACGGTCAACATACAGCCTTCTCCACCCCGATCAATAAAGGTGATCAGCTTGAACTCATTTGGCAATAAAAAAAGCTCTTGCGTATTTGAAAAAACGCAAGAGCTTTTCTTATTTTTCAGTGACGCTGCGAATCGCATCGGCCGTGATATGCCAATGCGAAGCATTCCAAGAACAAGAGCCGTTTTCAACCAGCAGTATTTGCGGCGATTTGTGCTGCACATCAAAATAGTTCGCTGCGTAATTGGAAGCTTCTCTTGCTTCTTGAACATGCAAATATGCAACCGGAAGTGCTTCATCTTCTTCGCTGTAACTTCTCACTTCTTCAAATGCTTCCGTCGATACAGGACAAGTCGTGCTGTTTTTATACAACAAAAAACGTGAATGTTGATTGATCATCGCATCAAGATCGTCTTGTCGAATCAATTTATACATTTTCACGAGTCTGATTCCCCCTGTTTCGCTTTTTCGCGCTCTTCTACTTCGCGGACGAGCTGCTCGACTGAACGCTGTAAATCTTCCACTTCTTTGCGGACAGAAGAAGCAATTTCTTCGCCAAGGCCCTCGGCATCATCCATTAATGAGTCGGCCGATTCGGTCAACTCATCCATGTCACTGCGCAGACGTTTGGAAATCTCCTTCACTTTATCAATCACTTGTGTCGATTGCCCTTGGACATTGCGCGCGATTGACGTCGTGCTCTCCTTAGCCGTCTCATTAATATTATGGCGGAGCTCCCTGCCCGGAACCGGTGCAAATAACAAGGCAGCACCCGCACCGATCACGCCGCCGATAAACGTTCCGATAATGACATCTTTAGGATCCATCTTTTGATCACTCATCATTACTCCCCTTTCGTTTGTTCTGCAGCCGCCGTTTCTGCTTTCTTCTTTTTATATTTGCTCCAAAACTCCATGGCAAGATTGCCCCATTTGACAGCCTGGCCGACTTGTTCGGAACGCTCTTCCGCTTGAACGGAAATCGACTCCGACACTTTCTGCACAGAGCGGTTCATGCTCTGAAAAGAATCGCCTAAATCTTTTGCAGCATCAAAAACGGAATTTAATGAATCTGATTTGTGCTGAAGATCGTCAGCCAATTTATTTGTCTTATGTAACAGCTGCGTCGATTCTTTTGATATATCGTCCACCTGACTCTGCATTCCGTCCACCGTCTCTGACAAATTATCCATTGTTTGTTTCATCGCTTGCAGCGTTTGAATAATATAAAAGACAAGTACTGCAAACGCAACAGCAATAATTGCCAAACTTACATACATTAACCATTCCATAACCGGCACCTCCGAGTGAGTAATTTACTTTGACTTACTGTACAGTATACCATCCGATCCGGTGTTAAACAGCCCTCCTCGTAAAAAATCCGCATAAATATTCCATACACTGGTCTCTCCTTGCAAAACGTTGTAAAATGAACACGATATTTCACATATAAAAAAGGAGGACAAATCTATGCGCGATGAGCGATTAAACCAGCTTGCGAAAAACTTGATCCGTTATTCCGTCGATTTACAACATAATGAAAACATATTAATCGAAAACTTCGGTGTTAAAACCGAACTGGTGAAAGCATTAGTTGAAGAAGCATATAAGTGCGGCGCACATCCCTTCATTTCCCTAAAAGAACCGGAAATAAACCGGACACTGCTGATGAATGCCACACAGCAACAGCAGGAGCAGCAAGCCGCATTTGAAGCAGAAGTCATGACAAATATGGACGCTTATATCGGCTTGCGTTCGGGAGATAACATCAACGAACTCGCCGATGTTCCGTCCGAAAAAATGAGTCTGCATCAGCAAACTGTCGGCACGAAAGTTCACCGGGAAATACGTGTCCCCAACACAAAATGGGTCGTTCTGCGTTATCCAAACCCGTCGATGGCGCAGCTCGCAAACATGAGTACAGAAGCGTTCGAAGATTTTTACTTCAATGTCTGTACACTGGATTACAGCAAAATGGACGCTGCAATGGACGCGCTTGTCCGGCGGATGGAAACAACCGATAAGGTTCGCATTACAGGCGAAGGCACGGATATTTCTTTTTCAATCAAAGATATTCCGGCAATTAAATGTGCCGGAAAACTGAATATTCCTGACGGCGAAGTCTACACCGCCCCAGTACGCGAAAGCATTGAAGGAACGATCACTTATAACACCGCGTCTCCTTATCAGGGAACTACCTTTGATGCGATCAGGTTTACATTCGAGCAAGGGAAAATCATTGCTGCTTCAGCGAATAATACGGACCGGCTCAATGAAATTCTCGATACTGATGAAGGAGCACGCTATATCGGAGAGTTTGCCATCGGCGTAAATCCGTATATCCAGCACCCAATGCAAGATATTTTATTCGATGAGAAAATTGACGGCAGTTTTCATTTCACGCCCGGTCAAGCTTATGAAAATGCTGATAACGGCAACAAATCAGCGATTCACTGGGACATCGTCTCGATTCAGCGTCCCGAATACGGCGGAGGACGTATTTATTTCGACGATGAATTAATCCGCGAAGACGGACGCTTCGTCACGGACGACCTTGCAGTATTGAATCCGGAAAACTTAAAATAAAACCGAGCTGACAGCGCCGCTAAATTACAAGAGACCTTCTCATGTTGAGAAGGTCTCTTTAATACCGAATAGCTTTATACAGTCTTCATCGTTCCTTCGTACGCTTTCTGAAACTTCTGTACATCGCCTGCTCCCATAAAGAGGATCACCCCGTCTTCATGTTCATGCAAAACCGACGTCTCTTCTTCAGATATCCGCTGCGATGCCGGAATCCGTTCCTGCAGCTCATCGATTGTCAGAGCGCTGTCTGTTTCACGCGCAGATGAAAAAATATCGCAAAGATAAACATAATCCGCTTGCTGCAAACTGTCGGCAAAATCATTCAGAAACGCTTCGGTACGCGAAAAAGTATGCGGCTGAAAAACCGCGGTTACACTTTTATCCGGATATTTCTTCTTCGCCGAATCAATCGTCGCTGCTATCTCTGTCGGATGATGCGCATAATCATCGATCAACACTTGACCGTTAAGCTGTTTTTCCGTAAAACGCCGTTTAACGCCGGGAAAGGTTTTCAGCTGCTTTTTAACAACCGACATATCTAACTCTTCATAATGACAGATCGTAATGACAGCAAGAGCATTTAATACGTGGTGGTTTCCGTAACCCGGAATCGTAAACGTGCCGTAATACGAATCGCGAATATACACATCAAAGTGCGTCCCGTCTTGATCGGTTGTCACGTTGCTGGCTAAAAAGTCATGATCGCCCTCTAATCCGTAGTAGAGAACTGGTACTGTCGCCTTCATTTTTTGCAGCTGCTCATCCTCGCCGCAAGCGATAATTGCTTTGTTGACTTTCTCCGCCATTTCCGAAAAAGCCTTTGAAACATCCTCGAGATCTTTAAAATAATCCGGATGATCAAAATCAATATTTGTCATAATTGCATAATCGGGACTATATTGCAGGAAGTGGCGCCGGTATTCACATGCCTCAAAAACAAAATACTCGCTGTTTTCTGCGCCTTTGCCGGTGCCGTCCCCGATTAAATAAGAAGTCGGCTTGGCTTCCTCAAGAACATGGGCTAATAAACCTGTTGTTGTTGTTTTTCCGTGCGAGCCTGTAACAGCAATGCTTGTAAATTGTTTAATAAAATCTCCCAAAAATTGCGGATAAGAATGAACAGCGATATTTCTCGCTTTCGCTTCAGCAAACTCAGGATTCGTTTCATCGTAAGCCGGCGATGCAATAATTGTCTGGTTCTCTTGAATATTTGTGCTGTCAAAGGGAAGAATCGGAATATTCTTTCGCTCTAGAGGTTTTTGTGTAAAAAATTGTTTATCCACGTCTGAACCTTGGACCGGGTAATTCATATCACTGAGTATTTGTGCTAACGCACTCATGCCGGAACCTTTGATTCCGATAAAATGATACAGCGTCATAATTAGATAAAACCTCCACATTCTTGGTCATCGTATTCACAGGAAATCATACGCACCGCTGAGAGCAGATGCAAGTTTCACGCAAAAAATGACGAGCAAGAACCATATTCAGATCATTTATTGCAGTACTTTCGAAAGTCAACGCCAAACTCTTTTAAATATTTCCTATAGGCCAATTGACCTTGTTCGCTCGCTGTTAACAGACGTAATGCCACATCTTCCTCACACTCTTCCTTAATCGTAATCGGGGGACCGATCATTTTCCGTTCAAAACCAAGCTTCACTGTCCGCGCCAAAATGAACTCTTTTTCAACGGGCATCGTCATCGGCTTTAAAGGCGATACTTCTTGATAGACAAACGGTTCAAAAAGCGGAGCGATAATAAAGTTGTCCGAATTGGAAAATTGCACATAAAAAGGCTCCAAATGCATTAGCATAACCATTCCGGCAATCTCCAGCGTCTTTTTATCGAGCTTCTCTTGGTTGTCGCGAATATACAAATCAAACATTCTTGAGCCGGCAGCAGTGATATGATCAAAGGCGAACCAGTGTTGAAAATGTTCATCTTCTTCGACCGTTATCATACTCGTTTTACCAAGGCCGATCTTGTGTTTATAAATGGCTTTTGCACGGACTTTTTCGCGCAAATTCGCTTCACGTTCGATGTAATCAAACACACCTTCATACAGCACGGATAATTTTTGCGTCGCCTCAAGTTGTTTTTGCTTTTTCAAACGCGGGAAATCAACCATAAACTCAGTTTTTCTGCTTCTCATGATTCTTATCTCCATCTCCTCGTCAAAAGTATACGCAACCAAAAATATTCCGGCGGATGCTGAGCCGGCGCTTAATAATGATTTTTCGCAAAATTTATTTTTTCCAGCCGGGGGTTAACCCGTTCTTCTCTGCCCATTTTGGCTTCGTGTTCACCGTTAAGCTTCACGTTATCGCCGGTGAAACCAATATGTACTTTCAGCAAACTGCTGCCGACACCGTACATATCGACCGGTGCGCCAATTTCTTCATATTTTTGAATGCGTGAAGCATCAAACCCGCCTGAACAGACAATTTTCACATGGTTAAATCCTTCTTCATCAAGTGCCTGCCTGAGAGCAAAGAGCAGCTCCGGATTCACTCCGCGCGGATCGAAT
Source organism: Salisediminibacterium halotolerans (assembly GCF_003814815.1). GTDB lineage: Bacteria > Bacillota > Bacilli > Bacillales > Salisediminibacteriaceae > Salisediminibacterium > Salisediminibacterium halotolerans. The sequence goes on along the minus strand of NZ_RKQQ01000007.1, from coordinate 86,670 downwards.
GTCCCCATCACTTCAGGGTGGCGGCAAAAATATTGGTCAATCATATGATTTGACGTGTCAACCCGAACGCCATTCAATTTATCGCCGAATTCGCGGGCAACCTTTAATGAGTCAGTTATGACATCATTATTATAATCTACTAAAGCCAGCAAGTCATCATCGGGATATGTTTCTTGATAAGCCCGGCAGGCTGCAACAACATCCCCTTCAAACAATTGAATCAGAGCATGAGGCATCGTCCCCATTCCCCGTTTGCCCCACCATTCGTTCATTGCGTGGGTTGCTTGAGCTTTGGAGCCGCCGATGTAAGCCGCATAGCCGTCGCCCGCTTGCATCATAAAGTGATCATCCCGATCACCCATAAAGATAATCGGTTTCTCTTTTCCTGATTTTTTTGCCGCTGTCACGACTTCATACACATTCGTTGCCACCGACGTTCGACGGGCCAATATTCCGTCAATTACCCCTTCTAAAAACCCGAAATGCTGATAAGGACCGGTGATTTTTAAAACGGGTTCAAACGGTTCGATTTTATCTCCGTCTTCAAGTGAATATACTTCAAGGTCTTCCGGATTATCAGCAAAAGTTTCCAAAAGCGCTAAAACCTCATCCGTACCGCACAAAACCGCATTTTCTTTTTGGAAAAACTGCATCGTGATCCGGTTATCTTTTTTTAATTTTTTGGCGATTTCTTTTGTTTTAAGAAAATATACAGCAGAGAACCAGCCTTCTCCGACCCGTTCATCAAATTTAAACGTATTGTTTGTCAACCGTTTAATTTTGCCCTGAAGTTTTAAATGGATTTCTTTCATCATTAATCTCCTTGCATTTCGGACTCTTCCTGTTATTGATAGAGCGTATTTTTTGCGCGTTGCTGAATAACAGCCTCAACAATTTCGGCAACATCGCTTTCGTTTAAACAGTTCATCCCATTTCGAAGTACAACATCTTGATGACGCTCGTCCGATTTGAGCAAATGGAGCCAAGCCGGCGAGACAGTTTGAACAATATTTTCTAAAGGTTCTTGCTGCATAACAATCCCTCCTGAAATGTTGTTGTTCGAACTCTTGTTGTCTTTTAAAACGAAATTCGTCGTTCGGGATGGAGCAGCAACATGGTTATTGTATCGAAAATAAGACCATGTGTGTAGCCTAATACTCATTTTGTTCCGAATTTTCTTCACTTGTCAAATAAACTTCACGGGGTTTGCTCCCTCGGGCCGGAGAGACGATTCCCTTTGCCTCCAAATCATCTACTAATCGAGCAGCTCGATTGTAGCCGATCCGGAAGTGGCGCTGCAATAAAGATGCTGACGCCGCCTTTGATGTCCGAACAAATTCACGGACGTCATCGTACAGCGGATCATCATCTTCCCCCTTATTGTCTTCTTTTATCGCCGGTTTTTCAAATAAAAAATCTGGCCGGGGCTGTTTTGCGGCAAAAGACGTCACCTTTTCGATCTCTTCATCGGATACAAATGCCCCTTGAACACGCCTTGTTCGCCGAGCTCCGTTAACCATCATCAGCATATCGCCTTTTCCGAGAAGCTTCTCAGCGCCGGAGGAGTCTAAAATCGTCCGCGAATCCGTTTGCGCCGATACCGCAAAGGCAATCCTTGTCGGAATGTTTGATTTAATCAGCCCTGTGATCACATCGACGGACGGCCGCTGCGTTGCTACAAGCAAATGAATCCCGCATGCTCTGGCCTTTTGAGCAATCCGGCAAATCGCGTCTTCGACTTCGTTGGCAGCTGTCATCATCAAATCAGCAAGTTCATCGATCACGATGAGCAAATACGGCATTTTTTCTGCCTCTTCTCCCCGTTTATCCATTTCTGCATTGTATTTTTCCCGGTCCCGCACGCCGACTTGCATAAATTTCTCATAACGATTTTCCATTTCAGCGACTGCCCACTTTAACGCGGCAGTCGCTTCTTTCGGATCAGTGATTACCGGCGCAGCCAAATGCGGAATTTCCCTGTACGGGGCCAGTTCGACCATTTTCGGGTCAATTAATAACAGTCTCACTTCTTCCGGGCTTGAACGGTAGAGCAAGCTGATCAATATACTGTTGATGCAGACGCTTTTGCCGGAACCGGTTGCCCCTGCCACAAGGCCGTGGGGCATCGCTTGAAGGTTTAACACGACGGGATCGCCGGTAAGGTCCATCCCCATCGCTGCTGTAAGCGGATCCGCAGCTTGTGTAAATGCGCGCGAATGCATAATTTTTCGTACAGATACCGGGTCTGTCGAAGCGTTCGGTATTTCAATCCCGATTGTACTCTTGCCCGGAATCGGCGCCTCAATCCGGATATCTTTCGCGGCTAAATGGAGCTTTAAATCATCAGCTAAATTAACAATTTTGTTAACTTTTACACCGGCATCCGGCTGCACTTCAAACTGGGTAACCGCCGGGCCGCGTGTCGAATCAACGACACGGGCGGCAATTTTAAATTGTGCGAACGCTTCGTTCAACCGTTGCGTCTGATCTGCAATCCATTGCCCGTCAGCTTCGCTTGCACGCGCCGGGACATCCAGCAAATGTAGCGGGGGCAATGAGTAACCGCTCTTGCCTGTTGTGCGTTTTTTCTTGTTGACGGTTTGTTTATCTTTAGGCGTCATTATGACATTAAACGGCTTCACAGAAACCGTATCTTTTGCCGCCGGCTCCGGAGCGGACACGGTTTGTACACCTTCGCGCAGAACAGGCGTTAACGGGCTTTGAACAGCGGGGTCTTCCGCTTCTTCCTCCTGCTCAAAAGCCGCCGGTTCTTCTTCGGATGTGCGGTTGGCATAAAAAGATTCCGTTTCAGCTGACAGCGTCTCCTCCGCTGCCTCTTCGTCGGCAAGCTGTTCAGGCTGCTCTTTGGAGTTAAAGCCGGCCGGATCCGCCTTTTGAGCGCGTTCCGCTAACAGCGGTGAGCAGTCCGCTTCTTTTTCCGTTTCATCCGTGTCTGTTTCTTCCTGTTGCCGAGCCGGTCTGGATGTACTGTAACCGTAAATCGGCGACGGTATTTGTGCGGTCGGAACAAAGGGGCCGTTTTTTTTCGCAGGTTCTGCATTCTCAGTCGATTTATCAGTATAACCGGACGCTTGCCCGCTCGTCTTTTTCGCTGTATGTGTTCGCGTTTCTTCAATATGTTCATGAATCGTCTTTGCTTCATCCACTTGCACCGGAAAGCGAAAAGCGCCTTGCTTAGGGTAATAACTGATTGTTTTAACTTCTATTTCCGAGTTATCATCTTCGTATCGATTAAGCGTATGAGAATGATGATCGCGGTCATTCTTTTGCTCTTCCTCGGCAGCGAATGACCTGAACACTTTTTTTAACCAAACGGGAATTTCTGAAAAGTTCACTTTGATTCTCCTCTATTCACTATAGTCAGATCGAAAGAAAAAGAATCACCCTCGGGCGATTCTTCAGCTTATTATATCATACTGCCAGTTGGTTAAAGTTTCATCCGTCCTTTTTCGGATCTTGCGGTTTTTTTTGCGCCAAAACGAATATCGGCTCAAGCTCGCCTTGATCATAAAGAAACGGAAGGGCTGTAATCGGCACCCGTCCTTCGGAGAAAAATTGAAAAGCCATCTGCCCGAGCACATCGTAGCCGGTTTTATTTTGCAAATCAGCAAAAATAACGACATCTTGATGCGGAACAGCAACAGCCATTTCCCCGTAAATCTTCTCCGACATCGTTTGCAATAAGCTGTCGTTTAAAATACGGCTGGCGTCATACCCGTCATCAGTCCGCAAAAAGTAGAATGTATTGCCTGCTACCGTATCTTCTGTCAACGGAGCCGGCAGCGAGCGAAGGTTAAACAGCGCTGTTTCTTCGATTTCCGTGATTGATTTGCCTGCTTTCGCGGCCGTATCCTCATCAATCATCGCATAAGATGAAGGATTATCGACAACATATAAAATCCGCGTTTCCGCCGTATGGTCTCTGTAAAGCAGCTTTCTGCCGTCATCAGTTTCAACTGGAAAAGAAGCGCTGCGCAACACCGGATAGATCCGCTGTTCATTTCCTTCCAGTTCGATTTCTCTCGATAACAGCTGCATACCCTCTGTAATTGTATGCAAAATTTCCTCGAGTGTTTTTTCTTTATTTTCCGCCATTTTTCCCGTTAAACCGGCTAAATTGACGGTGACACCTTTGTCTGTTTGCGGGTCGACAATCCGTAATTTATCCGTATCGCGATCGTATGACGTCGTCCACTTTTCATCTAAATGTTTTTCGATTTCGCGTTTTAATTCGAGCGGTTTCATGTTTTTTCCTCCTGACAGCCTCATTTTAGCATGATCCCGGTTCAGGATAAAACAGCGTGATCGATACAGAACTTTAAGATTTTTCGATCGCCATATCGCCCGGCCGAATCCAGCCGATTCTTCTGAACCATTCTGAGAATATCAGACTGACAAGCGCCGGTCCAACGATTTGCAAGCTGATAATACCAAACCAGACAAATTGCTCTGTCCCCATCGTTCGGATTGTCATAATTGGTCCGACTAAGCCGCTTGTCCCCATCCCGGCGCCGGCAGGGTTGTTCTCCATTACAAATACAACGGTTGTCAGCGGACCGATCACAGCTGCTGCCAGTGTCGGCGGCAAGAGGATTCGCGGGTTTTTAGCTATATTAGCAATTTGCAGCATCGATGTGCCGAGACCTAATGCAATGACACCGCTCACCCCGTTTTCACGGTAACTGCTCGCAGCAAACCCCATCATTTGGGCGGCACAGCCGACCGTCGCCGCACCGGCAGCCACGCCTTCCAGTTCAAGCATAAATGCAATCGCTGCACTGGAAATCGGAGCAGTCAACGCCAAGCCCATCAGCACGGCTACCAATACGCCCATAATGAACGGCTGCTGTTCTGTCGCCCACATAATAAATATGCCGAATTGCCTGATCCCTTCACCGATCGGCGGGCCGACCAGCATCGCCGCCGTCCAGCCGGAAGCAATCGTTACAAACGGGGTCACAATAATATCCAGCTTTGTTTCCTGCGAAACAAGTTTACCGATCTCTGTCGACAGTAGCGCCGCAAGGAAACTTCCTGCCGGACCGGCCAGTTCACCACCGGCAGCACCGCTGACAAGAGCGGAAAATAACACGAGTCTCGGCGCGCCTAAACCATAGGCGACGGCAATCCCGATCGCCGGACCGGAAAGATCCATTGCCAGCTGCCCCATACTTATTAACGCCTCGCCTGCAGGTTCGTAAAACGGACTGACCAACTGTTCGCCGACCGTTTCCATAATCAAACCGATAATTAACGAGGAAAACAGTCCGAGCGCCATAAAACTGAGGGCTTTTACAACGTATTGATGAAACGACGGTTCAATACCCTTTCTCTGTAAAAATGCTTTCATAATATCCTCCAAAGCCGAATTCGTCTTGATAAATACCGGGGTTATTTTATCATAATTTTTCTTTTTTTGCGGGCTGTTATCCTTAAGCTACGTTTGAAGCAAAATGAAACGGGAAATGTTCTTGTGAATGGCCATTAAAGGAGGGATAAGATGGAATTAACTGTATACTTAGCCGGACAGATTCACGATGATTGGCGACAAGAGCTGAAAGAGCTCGCTTCAAAACAAGGACTCCCGGTTCAATTCACCGGCCCGATGGAAAACCACGATCGCTCTGATAACATCGGCGAAGAGATTCTCGGAGAACAGCCGAGTCCCGTCTATAAAGATGAGGCCGCTTCGCAGCTGAACAATCTGCGCACAAGAGTTCTTCTCGAAAAGTCGGATGTTGTCATTGCTCTTTTTGGCGAAAATTACAAACAGTGGAACAGTGCAATGGACGCTGCAACCGCCGTCGCACTAGGCAAACCGCTGATTTTAATCCGTCCGCCGCAGCTTCACCACCCGCTGAAGGAATTATCAGAGAAAGCTCAAGTAACGGTCGAAACACCGGAACAAGCCTTGCAGTCTCTCGCGTACATTTTTGCCTAAGCATCCAGCAAAACAAAGGTGCTGCCGAGCGGTATGTCCGCTATGCAGCACCTTTTATAATTGCATGAATGACGTTTATACTTGTGCTCGGATCGTTTCAAGCGATGTTTTATCTGTTTTTCGGGCAAGTGTTGTGATCAATTCTTTCGCAGCAGCATAATCGTCGACATGAATCATCGACGCCGACGTATGAATATAGCGCGAGCAAATACCGATCACTGCTGAAGGTACGCCGTCGCCGGAAGTATGCACCCGCCCGGCATCCGTTCCTCCTTGCGAAATAAAAAATTGATACGGGATATCGTGTGACTCAGCTGTATCTAAAATAAACTCGCGCATCCCCCGGTGCGTAATCATCGTCCGGTCGAAAATACGAAGCAGCGCCCCTTTGCCGAGGTGTCCGAATGCATCTTTCCCTCCGGTTGCATCGTTGGCCGGACTTGCGTCCAGCGCGTAAAAAATATCCGGCTGGATCATATTTGCTGATGCTTGCGAACCGCGAAGACCGACTTCTTCTTGAACGGTCGCTCCGGAAAAGAGCGTGTTCGGCGTCTTTTCACCGTGCAATTCTTTTAACAGTTCAATCGATAAACCGACACCGTACCGGTTATCCCACGCTTTTGCCAAAATCTTTTTTTCGTTCGCGAGCGTCTCCATCGGGCAGACCGGTACTACCGGCTGCCCGGGCTTTATCCCGATTCTTTCAGCATCTTCCTTATCGTCTGCTCCGATGTCAATATACATGTTTTTGATCTCCATCGGCTTCTTCCGTTTTTCTTCATCCAATAAATGCGGCGGTGTTGAACCGATTACCCCCGTGACAGGGCCTTCGTCTGTAATGATATGCAGTCGCTGGGCGAGGAGCACTTGACTCCACCAGCCTCCCAACGGCTGGAACTTCAACAATCCTTGATCATTGATCGATGTGACCATAAAACCGACTTCATCCATATGACCTGCGACCATAACTTTAGGCTCGTCTTCAGCCCCTCGTTTCACACCAAATACTCCGCCTAAACGGTCCTGGATCACTTCATCACTGTATTTTTCTAATTCAGCTTTCACGTATTTGCGCACTTCGTGTTCATGTCCCGGTGCACCCGGGAGCTGCGTTAATGTTTGAAACATTCGGTATGTATCTTCGTTCATTCATCACCCACTCCTTTTCACTGCATTCTTGTTCTCATTTTAACGGAACTGCGTTTGATCTTCCAGTTTTTCTGCGCATTCGCTGATGCGAAATTTTCTGTTTGGCTTCTTCGCCTATTTCCGATATACTGTCTTTGAAACCGTTCGCGCATTAATCGATTACCAATCGAGTTTTAAAGAAGAGGTGAAGATCACATGAGCTGGAAAGGTTTTGTTGCAGGTTTAGGAGCTGGCGTCGCATTGACTGTACTCGCAAAAAGTCAACTGGAGAAAAGCGAAAGTCCGCTCTCGGCCGAGAAAGCGCTGAAAGTGGTTAAAAAGAAAGCTTCACAAATCGGAGAAGTCGAAGGATCTTGGGTGCATATGATGACAGAGGAGTACGAAACAGATCACCTTGTCTATCATGTTTACCGAGGCGGCATTACGATTGCTGAAGAATCCGGAAAAATTGCCGCGTATGAATTTCTTGTCGATTCCTCGACGGGAACGGTGCTTGAATTCAAGAAACAAGAAGATGCCGCATAAACAAAAACCGGAACGGCCAATGCCGTTCCGGTTAGATTGTAGACAAACTATATTTTTATGTCAGCCATGAATCCACTACTCTCCGCTTGTCCCGGGCAAGGACTCAGCTAGTATTCGGCGGCCATGGACCGCCGAATCCGGATCTTCGTCTCTTGCTTTCCCGGAGGCGTCGGAGGAGTGGATGCATGGCTTCTTTTTTTATAAATTAACTCGCTTCAAAAAAGAGGATGACCCAGCATCCCGGCTTAATCCTGCGGGAATGCGAGATAGACGAGACCCTGCAGGGCCAAGCCCGAAGCGGCTCGGCGCTCGCCCGCGGAAAGAAGCCGGACGATGCGTCGTCATCCGTTCCTATTAATATGACATCTATCGATGTCATGACTTTGTCTAAAACCTAACCGGAACGGCCAATGCCGTTCCGGTTTTTCATTCGTTATCCCGATTTCGTTCAATCGTTTGTTGAATGCTTTTTCCGTCTTCAGACCACTTTAACGCGCGATAGCAGGCGTCGTGGTAAAAAGTGAACCAGGCAGTTTCAAATGAATCAGGGTTAAGATACCGTTGTTTTTGCGCAATCGAATCCATCGGATAGTCGTCAAACGCCATCACCCAGAGCGGATTTTTGTGCGCATGAGTCGGCAGCAAATCGGCGAGATGCCAAACTTCCTGGCCTCCTCTTGCGATGTGAATAACCGCATGTCCTGCACTGTGCCCGCCGGTATGGATCAGACGAATGCCGTCTGCAATCTTTTTTTCACGCGCATACGTCTCTGTTTGCTCAGCGATTCCCCGCCAGTTTTCCTCGAAATAAGTACTTTTAGAACGGATATTCGGATGTTGCAATTCGTTCCATTCCGTTTCCTGAACCCAAATGACTGCATTCGGAAAGATCGAACGTCCGTTCCCATCTGTCAAACCGCTCGCATGATCAAAGTGCATGTGTGTCATTAATACACCGTCGATATCCGCGGGGGTTAACGACACAGTCCGGAGACTTTCTGTCAGCCGTGATTCTTCTGTAATCCCAAAATTTTTCTTTGCTTTATCGCTGAATTTCCCGTTGCCGATCCCGGATTCGATCAAATAGTTTTTTCCATCTACTTCCAGCAAAATTGGGTCGGTCCGCAGCTCAATTTGATTCAGCTCATTCGGCGGGTATTTTTTGGACCAGAGCGGTTTAGGAACAACACCGAACATCGCCCCTCCGTCCAAGTGTGTCACTCCCCCGTTCAGCCATGTCAAGCGGCAATTATCGGATAACGTCAACTGTTCAAGCATAAAACACCTCCTAAAGTTTGTCTTACCAATTCAGCGTTGCTTCCAGACGGTAAATTCTCATACCCTTGTTGGAAAATTTCTCTTCGTATTCGGTCATTATGTTATCTGTCATCTCACTGTTATGCAAATCCAGGCTGATATTTTTCAATCGGTAGCCGAATGCCGTCATGCTCTCAATCGAATACTCAAACAGACCTTGGTTATCTGTTTTAAAGTGAATTTCCCCGTGATCTTTAAGGATCAAGGCGTACCACTTCAAAAACCATTCGTTCGTTAAACGTCTTTTCGCATGCCTTTTTTTCGGCCACGGGTCTGAGAAATTTAAATACAGACGATCAACTTCATTTTGCGCAAATAAATGCTCGATATTTTTAACATCCGCTTCAATTAGCCTAAGATTCGGGGGCGGCTCTTCTCCGGCTTTTTGAACGGCTTTCACAATCACCGATTCAAACCGTTCGATACCGATATAATTAATCTCCGGGTTCGCCTTGGCCATTTCGGTAATAAAGCGCCCTTTCCCCGTTCCTATTTCTATATGCAAAGGATTGTCATTTCCGAACAGCTCTTTCCATCGCCCTTTTTGTCCGCGGGGATCAAGTTCGACAATATGCGGGCGCGCGTCCATATAACTTCGGGCCCAAGGTTTATTACGTAAACGCATCGTACAGGGTCACTCCTTTTTGCTGTCGCTATTCACTGCAGAAGCTCCCGCAGTTTTTTCGTCCATTCTTGGCGCTCCGTCGAACGCTGGCGCTTTTCGTACCAAACAATATTTTCCAGTATGAGCGCCATCATATACCAGCGCATTTTCATAAGCAATGCATCATTCAGCTCAAGGCCGTATGCCTGCATCCACGAATGCCAATCGCCGCTCGGAATATATAAATACAAAAGCGGCGCAAGATCTAAAGCCGGATCCGCAACTTGCGATCCGTCCCAATCAATCAAATACAAATCATCTTTGCCGTTGATCGTGCACTCGATCCAATTGTTATGGTTTACATCCGCATGACAGACAACAAACTCTTGAACATCGTAGACAGGGCGGTTTTCTTCCAGCCATTGCAGCGCTCTGTTCATTTCTTCATCGCTCTGAATAAGCGCTTCACAACGCTTTTGAATATCGTATAAAATATCTTCCGGTTTTAACGGGGTATTCCCCATACGTTTAAACATTTCAAGCAAATCTCTCGAGCGGTGAATTTTTGCAAGAAGCCGGGCAACGTCATGCCGGTTCATATCGGATGCTTTCAATTCACGTCCGTCCACCCATTGTTGAGCGGTAATCACATCACCGTTTTCAAGCCGTTTCGTCCAAAGCAGTTTTGGAACAATTCCTTCTGCCGACAAAACGGCGAGAAACGGTGAAGAGTTGCGCTTTATAAATATTTTTTGTTCACCTTGTTCAGCAATATACGCTTCGCCGGTCGCACCGCCGGCAGGACGTATTTGCCAATCTCCACCCAGGAATTGTTCCAAATGATTCACCCTCATTTATTGTTCATTCATGATCGCATGTTGCCGCGTAGTATAAAACAGCAGCAATTGACAAAAAAAGGCGCAGAACGCCCTCTATCATTGTAAATAAGATACCTTTACAGTTCAACTGTTATAAGCTTTTTTTACAATGAGACACTCGTAAGGAAATAGCTCCGTTTGGTTCCCGAGCATCGACTGTGTCGAGAATAATTCTTCCCGCTGGTTCGACGCCATTAATGACCAGTTGCCGAGCGAGGGGATTTGTATTTGAAACGACCGGTCTACCGGGTTTAAATAAACAGCGATATCTTCGTCGTAGCCAAACATCATCCACCCGTAAACAGGTTCGGGCGTCTGAAAGCTGTAAAGTCTTTCCTCCACAGCTGTATTCGACCGTTTACGAAACCCCTCGCATGCATTTCGGATTTCAATCAATTTGCAAATCCACGCGACATCTTCGGCGAAAGACTCAGCCCGTTGCCAGTCGAGCTGGTTAATGTCATCCCCTGAGATATAGGAGTTGCCGTCCCCGTATTTCGTGCGGTAAAACTCCTGACCTGCATGAATGAACGGCACACCTTGACTTAAGATCGTTATCGCCGTAGCAAGCTGATGCATTTTCCGTCTTGACAGCTCTCCGGCATCAGGATTGGATACTTTAAGCCGGTCCCACAACGTGTGGTTATCATGACACTCTACGTAGTTGACATTTTGACGGACATCTTCTACGAGAGGGGGAATCGGCTGATCTTCCGGTATCCACGAACCGGAAACAAGCTGCTCGAGCCGTTCGACATACCTCCCCCCGCCGTTAATATAGCCGCGATCTTCAAGATGAAAAGAACTTCCTTTTATCGAATCGCGAAACAAATCGTTAAAAAAGCGCAGTCCGGTCAGACGGTGTGACTGATGACTCGCTGCTCTCTCCTCCGTCGGAAGCGCCGTCGGCATATCCCATCCTTCGCCAAGCAGCATGATCGGCTTCGATTCTTCTTTTGTCCGCTTAACAATTTCCTGCATCGTGCCTATGTCCATAATTCCCATTAAATCAAAGCGAAATCCGTCCACATTGTATTCGTTCAGCCAGTAATCAATGGTATCCAAGATGAACTTTCTCACCATCGGCCGCTCCGTTGCGATATCATTTCCGACCCCGGTTCCGTTGCTTACTTTCCCGTCATCCGTATAGCGGAAATAGTAACCGGGAACAAGCATTTCAAACGGCGATTCTTCCATTATGTAGACGTGATTGTAAACGACGTCCAGAATAACGCCGAGCTCTTCTTCATGGAAAACGTGAACGAGTTTTTTCAATTCGCAAATTCGGCATTCCGGATCAACAGGATCCGTCGCATAACTGCCTTCCGGCGCTTGAAAAAAGAGCGGATCGTACCCCCAGTTATAGCCCGTTTCAGGTTTACGGTCATCGACACGCGCAAAATCATTGACCGGCAAAAGCTGAACATGCGTAACCCCTAAATTCGAAATGTAATTCAATCCTGTCGGATACCCGTCAGAGGTCGTCGTATTGCGTTCGGTTAACCCGGCGAATTTCCCTTTGTAACGAACGCCGCTGTCTTTGTGCACAGTCGCATCCCGCACGTGCAGCTCATATATAATACTGTCTTGCAAATGTTCAGGGCGATTTTTCGCTTCATACAGGAACTGCTTCGGCGTTGTTTTCGACAAATCGAGCACGACGCCGTGCTTGCTGTTTGCTGTCAAGGATTTCGTGTAAGGGTCAATCACCCGCGCTTTTACTCCTTGTACTGTCGCAATATAAAGGTAGCGCGCTCCGTGAAGATCACCGCGGACAGTCCTTTCCCACGTTCCTAAAAACGACCGCTTCATTCGGTACTGGCGGCCGTTCACTTCGACACTCATCTTTGTCGCCGTCGGGCTCCATACGCGGAAAACGGTTTTCGTTTTTTCATACAGCGCCCCGAACGTATTGCTGCTGTCATCATACATCCGTTCAAACCATTCCGATCGGACAACAGCTCCGGCATGAACAGGCGCAGACAAATCACGGATATAAATGGTCCGCTCTTCGCCGGGATAAATATATTTGTCTGAGACGAGATCAGCTTCGTCGCCGTCAATATTTACAACCGTTAAATTGATGCGTTCTTTCTCACCAAGAATGACTGCCGGATCGTAGATATGAATCCGGTTGTGCAAACCTGCCCCTATTAATTTAACCCGGTTCGGTTCATCAATCCAGCCTGTCACTTGTCTCATCGTGCGACCCTCATTCCGTACATTCAATAATTTCTTTGCACCTTTGATCATACTCTGTTCGGCATGAACTTTCAACGAAATTTACTTTCAAAAAATTCTCGCTTTTATCACATTTATTTAAAGGGAATATGCTGTACAATCAAGAAATATAATACAAGGAAGAGTTTTTCCAATCACCACCTCTTTAAAAAGAAAGGAAGATGCTTATGACACAACTCCTCCATGAAGAAGAAACGTACCTCTTCCATCAAGGAACGCATTATGAAAGCTACCGCCTCCTCGGAGTCCACAAAGTAACGCTTGACCAAAAAGAAGGCTTTCGTTTTGCCGTTTGGGCTCCCCATGCAAATTACGTTTCCGTTGTCGGCGACTTTAACAATTGGGACAGCGGGGATGCGCCGCTGACAAAGGTAACTGACAACGGTTTATGGGCCGGTTTTTTCACAACGATTAAACCTGGTAGCGTTTATAAATATCACCTTTCTCACCCGAACGGAACGACGCGGTTAAAAGCGGATCCTTATGCCCGCTATGCTGAAGTGCGCCCCAATACCGGTTCTGTCGTTTGGGATGACCCCGGTTACACATGGAACGACCAAGGATGGTTTAAAGCAAAAGAAAAGCGGTCATCTTACGAATCACCCGTCAACATTTATGAAGTCCACCTCGGTACATGGCAGAAAAAACCCGGAGAATTCGCTTTTGAAGATGAAGATGAAGCGCTGTTTTCCTACCGTGAATTAGCGGAAACGTTAATTCCGTATGTGAAAAAACTCGGCTATACACATATCGAATTAATGCCGATTACAGAACACCCGTTCGATCTTTCCTGGGGCTATCAAATCACAGGTTATTATGCGGTCACGAGCCGTTACGGACGGCCGGAAGATTTCAAGTATTTCGTTGACCAATGTCATCAAAACAACATCGGCGTCATTCTCGATTGGGTTCCGGGCCATTTCTGCCGGGATGATCACGGCCTGCGGCAATTTGACGGCGAACCGCTGTTTGAGTATGCCGATCACCGTAAAGCCGACAAGCCGTCATGGGGGACACTCACCTTCGATTTCGGCCGGCCGGAAATTCAAAGTTTTTTAATTTCAAATGCTGTATTTTGGCTGAAGGAATTTCACTTGGACGGAATCCGCGTCGATGCTGTAGCAAGCATGATTTATTTAAACTTCGATCTGCCTGATGACGGACCGAAAATGATCAACTCTTACGGCGGCGAAGAAAATTTAGAATCGATCGCCTTTTTGAAAAAAATGAATGAAGTTGTCTTCTCCTACGACGACACCGTTTTAATGATGGCAGAAGACAGCACCGATATCCCGCTCGTCACTTCACCGACGTACGTCGGCGGCCTAGGGTTCAACTACAAGTGGAATATGGGCTGGATGAACGACACGTTGAAATATTTTGAACTCGATCCGATTCACCGAAAATACAATCACCATTTGCTCACCTTTTCGTTTATGTACACCTTCTCGGAAAATTTTGTCCTACCCTTGTCGCACGATGAAGTTGTTCACGGCAAGAAATCAATTTTGGATAAAAATCCGGGCGATCAGTGGCAAAAATTCGCCGGCATGAGAGCCTTAATCGGTTATCAAATGATGCATCCGGGGAAAAAATTGCTGTTTATGGGCAGCGAACTCGGCATGTATGCCGAGTGGAAAGACAAAGAAGACCTTGACTGGCATTTGCTTGACTACCCGCTGCACCAAAGCATGCAACATTACATCCGGGATATTAACCATCTCTATAAAGATACAACTGCTCTGTATGAGAACGATCACGACAGCTCCGGTTTTCAGTTTATCGACGCTGATAACAACGATCAAAGTATATTATGCTTTATCCGCCGCGGCAAAACGCCGGGAGATGAGGCTGTTGTCGTTTGTAATTTCACCCCGGTCGTTCATTACGATTACAAAGTCGGCGTTCCGCAGCCAGGTGTTTATCAAGAAGTTTTCAACTCCGATCAGGAAACGTACGGAGGATCAGGCCAAGTTAACCCGTATGATCACCACACGTTCGATGAAAGCTGGCACGGCCAAGAACAACACATGAAAATTATGGTTCCGCCCATGGCGGTGGCTGTATTTTCACATAAAGATTTATTACAACCAGAGGGGGAATCGCAATGAAAAAAGAGATCGTCGGAATGCTGCTCGCCGGTGGAGAAGGAAAGCGGCTCGGGCTGCTGACGAAACATTTAGCCAAACCTGCCGTTCACTTCGGCGGCAAATACCGGATCATTGATTTTACATTAAGCAACTGTTCCAATTCAAAAATTCATACTGTCGGCGTTTTAACGCAGTATTCGCCGCTGGAATTAAATCGCCACATCGGCATCGGCAAGCCGTGGGATATGGACCGGCAGCGCGACGGACTGGCGACCCTTTCGCCGTATACGGCTCAAGACGGGGGAAGCTGGTATAAAGGCACGGCCGATGCGATTTCGCAAAATATTCATTACATCGATCAATATGACCCGGAATATATTCTCGTAATCAGCGGCGATCATATTTATCAAATGGATTACCGTAAAATGCTCGAGCAGCATAAAGAAACCGGTTCGGAAGCAACGATTTCCGTCATGGAAGTCCCGTGGGATGAAGCTTCCCGTTTCGGAATCTTAAATACGCGAGAAAACCTTGAAATTTATGAATTTGACGAAAAGCCGGCCAACCCGAAAAATAATTTAGCATCGATGGGCATTTACATCTTCACTTGGGCTTCGCTGCGAAATTATTTAATCGAGGACATGAAAAAGGAAGATTCGAGCCATGATTTCGGCAAAGATATCATTCCGGCGATGCTCAACGACGATCACCGCATGTTCGCATACCGTTTTGACGGATACTGGAAAGATGTCGGAACCGTCAAAAGTTATTGGGAAGCCAATATGGATTTGCTGGAAGAAGACCTTTCGCTCTCATTGAATAACCGTGAGTGGCGGACGTACTCGCACGATTCGCATTATCCGCCGCACTACGTTGACCAAGACGGTAAAGTGAATAATTCGCTCGTCACGTCCGGTTCCTGGATCAGCGGAAGCGTCAATCATTCCGTCTTATTCGAACGGGTTGATATCGGTAAAGGATCGGTCGTAGAAGATTCGATTCTCCACCCTTCCGTTTCTGTCGGCAGCGATTGCACAATCAAACGGGCCATTATTATGGAAGAAACCGTCATACCGGACGAAACGGTGATAAACGGAGAACAATACGATGAGCCGGTTGTTATCAACCAACAGAACATTGCAGATTTCAATGGTGTAAAAGGGGGCCGTTAAAATGAAAGAACTGATGGGGTTAATCAATATAGAGCATGAACATGATTTTCTCGAAGAATTGACTTATTTCCGCTGCGGTGCTGCCACGCCGTTCGCCGGACGCTACCGGCTGATCGATTTCACATTGTCAAATATGGTTAACAGCGGCGTCGATGAAGTGGCAGTATTCACCAATCATAAATACCGGTCGATAATGGACCATTTATCAACAGGGGCAGATTGGGAACTTGCCCGACGGCATGGCGGAATTTTTATTCTCCCGCCTGACTGGAATGATCCGTCGGATATTTCAAAAGGCGACTTGCGCCATTTCCATAATAACCGTGATTATTTCCACCGTTCAACAGCGGAACACGTCGTGATCAGCGGCAGTCAGTTTTTGGCCAACATGAAATACGAACGGGCGTTCGAGCGCCACCTTGAAACGGACGCGGATGTTACGTGCATTACTGTACCGGTTGAAAATGTCCTGCCGGAACACAGCCCGCAGCTGCGGATTAACGAGGATGAAAACGGCTGGGTCACAGGGTTCTCAAATGACCCGGAAAACAAAAACGTCTTCTCGAATGTGTATATCATTAAAAAAGATCTGTTGCTTAAGCTCGTCGATCAATGCATCGCGTATCATAAAGATCACTTCTTTATGGACGGCATTAAAGATAATCTTCCCGATTTAGCCATTCAGTCTTTCCATTACCGCGGTTATACGATGTTTATAAATTCCGTCGAGAGCTTTTACCGCAACAACATGTCTTTGCTCGAACCGGATCATTTTAAATCGCTCTTTTTTAAAAACCATTACATCCGCACAAAAACGAGTAATGAGCCGCCGGTAAAATATAAAGAAGATTCGTCCGTCTCTTCATCGATGCTCGCCAACGGCTGTGTGGTTGAAGGCGAAGTGCAAGACAGCGTATTGTTTCGCGGCGTCAACGTTGCAAAAAATGCGACGATAAAAAATTCCGTAATCATGCAGCGCTGCAAAGTCGAAGAAGGAGCTTATTTGGAAAATGTCATCCTCGATAAAGATGTGCATGTTTCAAGCGGGCAAAAACTGATCGGATCGAAAGAAAAACCGTTTATCGCTGCAAAAAGACAGCGGATCTAACGAACGTAAATGAGAAAGGGGACAGAGTCCGACATGACAAATGTATTATTTACCGCTTCAGAAAGTACACCCTTTGTAAAAACCGGCGGACTCGCCGATGTCATCGGGTCTCTTCCGAAAGCGCTCAAACAGCAAGGCCATGCTGACGTCAGAGTTATTTTACCGAAATATGATCATTTCCCAGAGCCTTTTGCGTCCAGCCTCGTGAAAAAGACATCGTTTACCGTTAACGTCGGCTGGCGTGAGCATATCGCCGAACTGTTTGAATATGAACACGACGGGATCACGTATTATTTTATCAGCAATGATTATTATTTTGGGCGCAACAATGTGTACGGTTATTTTGACGACGGCGAGCGGTATGTCTACTTCTGCCGCGCTGTGATTGACGCGCTGCCGTACCTTGATTTCACACCGGATGTCCTTCATGCTCACGATTGGCAAACCGGCCTGGCAGTCGCCTTTGCCAACATTCTGCAGCCAATCGAAGGGATGCGCACCGTCTTTACGATTCATAATATCCAGTACCAAGGCTGGTTAATGTATGAAGCGTTTGACGACCTCTTTAACTTGCCGCGTGATCATTTTGCCGGGTTCGAGTGGAAAGGGATGCTGAATTGCATGAAGAGCGGCATTTTCCATGCAGACAAAATTACGACCGTCAGCCCAAGTTACGCCCAAGAAATTATGGATCCTTATTTCGGCGAAGGATTAGACCCGCTCCTGCGTGAACGTCACCTTGATGTCGCCGGCGTTATTAACGGGATCGACACCGATTCTTATAACCCGCAAAACGATCCGAATATACCGGTTCAGTACAAACATTCACGCGAGAAAAAACGGCAAAATAAAGAGATCATTCAAGAAGAATTAGGGCTTCCGGTAAGAGGTGATGTTCCGCTTTATATTGCTATTTCCCGCTTTGTTGAACAAAAGGGCTTCCATTTATTAGAACGAATTTTACCTGAATTTCTACAGCAAGACGTCCAAGTCGTTCTGCTTGGAACCGGCGATTACGAATTTGAATCTTCTTTTTCCTGGATCGCACATATGCACCACGAACGGATGGCTACTGTCTTAACGTTTGATGAAAAGCTGGCGCGACGCCTTTATGCCGCTTCCGATTTCTTCATCATGCCGTCAAAATTCGAACCGTGCGGTCTTTCCCAGCTGATCGCCTTAATGTACAAATCTGTGCCGATTGTGCGCGAAACTGGCGGTTTAAAAGATACGGTCATTCCATTCAATCAGTATACCGGCACCGGCAACGGATTCAGCTTTCAAAACTACAATGCGCATGAACTGCTGCAATCCCTGCAATATTCACTCTCGGTTTTTCACGATCCGCTGCAATGGAAAGCCTTGATGAAAAATGTAAACAAAAGCTCCTTCAGCTGGAAAGATTCTGCAGCTGCCTACGCCGACATCTACAAAGAATTAACTGCTGGAGCGATAAAGGAGAGTGACTGACGTGCATAATTACGACCCGGCATCATTTCACACAGCCATCGAAGGCAAATTAAAACGAAAACACCGGACGACACTTGAAGAAGCGACGGACAAAGAAATATACTACAGCATCGCTTCGATCATCCAGGACCTTGTTATGCCGAAATGGTTTGAAACGAATCAAGAAATTCAGCAAAACAAATCCAAACAAGTGTATTACATTTCAATGGAATTTTTGATCGGCCGCCTGATCGAAAGCAATTTGCAAAACTGCGGCCTGCTTGATATTTGTAACCAAACGCTGCTTGATCTCGGCCGCCGGCCTGAGAGGATTTACGAACAAGAACACGACGCTGCGCTCGGCAACGGCGGGCTTGGACGACTGGCAGCCTGTTTTCTCGATTCGATCGCATCGCTCGGCTATGCCGGGCATGGTTCCGGAATACGCTACCGTTACGGCTTATTTGAACAGCGGATTATTCACGGCAATCAAGTCGAACTGCCGGATTACTGGCTGAAAGAAGAATATCCGTGGGAAACGAGAAAACCGGATGAAGCCGTTGAAATCCGCTTTGGCGGAACCGTTCATGAACATAAGAGACGGGACGGTTCGCTGGAAATCAGTTATGAAAACACCGACTCTGTCATGGCGGTCCCTTATGACGTTCCGGTTCTCGGCTATCATAATGAAGTCGTCAATACTCTCCGTCTGTGGAGCGCTGAACTTTCTCCGGCGGAAAACAAAGGACTGTCAGCTTCTGATCAGCAGTATTACCACCATTTGGATCACATCCACTCGATTGAACAAATATCCGGGTTTCTCTATCCCGACGATTCAACTTTTGAAGGCAAAGAGCTCCGTTTAAAACAGCAATATTTTCTCGTCTCAGCGACGATTAAAAACATTATTGCAAATTTCCGGCGCAATCATGATTTACCACTGTCGATGATGCCTGAATACACAGTGATCCAAATCAATGATACTCATCCGAGTCTTGCTGTCCCGGAACTGATGCGAATACTCATGGATGAAGAAGGGTACGGATGGGAAAAGGCTTGGCAAATCACGACGAACCTTTTAGCTTATACGAATCACACGACGTTGAGCGAAGCGCTCGAAAAATGGCCTGTATCGATGATTCAAAACCTCCTGCCGCGCCTTTACATGATTATTCATGAAATTAATGAGCGCTTTTGCAAACAAATCTATACAACGCATCCGGAGTTGCGCGACAAAATTCATGAACTGGCGATTATTTCCTACGAACAGATTCATATGGCGCATTTAGCGATTGTCGGAAGCTTCAGTGTGAACGGCGTCGCAAAAATTCACACCGAAATATTGAAAAACAAAGAAATGAAAAACTTTTACACGCTCTATCCAAAGAAATTCAATAATAAGACAAACGGCATTACACACCGGCGCTGGCTCCAGCAGGTCAATCCTTGCCTTGCGAGCAAAATCACTGATGTTATCGGACCGCGCTGGGTTCATGAGCCGCATAAGTTAATGAATTTGTTGCGGTACACAAACGATGCACCGTTTCTCGAAACGATGAAAGACTGTAAACAGCACAGCAAACACCTGTTGGCGAAGTATGTCTATGAACAGCAAGGGGTCAAATTAAACACCGACTCGATATTTGATGTGCAAATTAAGCGCCTGCACGAATACAAGCGCCAGCTGATGAACGTCTTTCATATCATTTATTTGTACAACGAACTAAAAGATAACCCGAACATGGATATTACCCCGCGAACATTTATTTTTGCAGCAAAAGCAGCGCCGAGTTATCATTTAGCGAAAGAAGTTATTAAGTTAATTCATCACGTTGCTTCAGTTGTCAATAACGATCCGGACATAAAAGACAAACTGAAAGTAGTCTTTCTCGAAAACTACAATGTCAGTCTCGCCGAAAAAATTATCCCGGCAGCTGAAGTCAGCGAACAAATTTCAACAGCAAGCAAAGAAGCGTCCGGGACCGGCAATATGAAAATGATGATGAACGGAGCCATCACGTGCGGAACATTGGACGGCGCCAATATTGAGATACGCGACTTCGTCGGAGACGACAATATTTTCATTTTCGGTCTTACAGCCGAGCAAGTGCTTGATTATTACGCGCACGGCGGCTATGATGCCAAATCGATTTACCATGCTGACGTTCGTGTTAAGCGGGTTCTCGACCAGCTTAACGGCGGCGTATTCGGTTCGCAAGAAATCGAATTTAAAGATCTTTTTTACAACATCATGTACCATAACGATCCGTTCTTTGTTCTTAAAGATTTCGGTCCTTATGTAGAAACGCACGAAATGATCGACCGCGCTTACCGCGATCAAAACCACTGGCAGCGGATGGCGGCAACAAACATTGCTCATTCAGGGAAGTTCTCCAGCGATCGCACGATTATGGAGTACGTCTCAGATATTTGGAAGCTTTAAACTAAACCCTTTGCTCTTCGTTGAAGAGCAAAGGGTTTTTCTGTCAGTCATCTCGTTTTTCGATTGTCTCCAAATCGGCTTCAATCCGCGATTCAGACACGGTTTGTACATTGCGGAGCAGCGCATCGGCAATTTTTAATTGCGTGTGCTTAATCGGCGCCTGATTATTGATCAGCTTTTGCATAAAACTGTCGATCGTTCGTTTATCGATCAGCTTTGTCCGCGTTGAGTGTGAAGAAACATCAAGAAAGCTGTCCTTGGCAACAGCAGCCTGGTAGACGGGCAGAGAAATCCCTTCTTCCTCGAGGAGATGCTCAATGACAGTCCTCATCCGGTTTAAATCATACATTGGACTTAAAAAAGTTTCCGTTCGCTCTTTTCCCCGTTTTTCCCAATACCGCTCTGATGATTTCGTATAAATCGTATCTCCGTCGCCGGCAAGCGGTTTAATAACCCAAATGTCAGAAGGGCTGACGATCACAATATCCAGTTCTACCGGGGCTTTTTTCATAAAGCAGACCGGTTCATAAAAGATAAAAAAAGTGTCGGGCAGGGTTTTTACTAGACGGCGAAGCATCTCGTCCTGATAATACGCCTGTTTTACCCTCGAGACTTCAGAAACGGTTGAACTAGCCCAGCCTATTTGAAAATGAAAGAGCTCCTCTTGAAACACTGCTTTAACATCTTCGAGTGACCGGCTGTGAACATGGCCAAAATCCGGATAAGGGATATCATCGCTCGCTGTTTTCCGTCTGAACAGCCGTTTCACCGTCCTTTGCAATCTCGAATCACGATTGATCCGGTCATCCTGCGGCACAGCTGCGTCAGGAAAACCGGTTTGTTTCGCGTTCCATTCCTGTTTTAACCGGTTCCAGCGCTCTCGTTTTAAACGTACATAACGGCTTGGATAGCGGTAAATATCGATCTCATAACGCGACACATAGTGAGAAAGTTTCACAAGCTGGGCCATCGATCAATCTCTCCTTTCCGGCTCTTTAAAGCAGATCGTCGCCAACTCTTCGTATTTTTGTTTTCTTTCCGGGTGAATTTTAAACAGCGAAATCCTCTCAGCGGTTACAGTTACCGGTTCAATCGTGCTCGGTAAGGGCCGCTTTTTCGCCGGCCAGTCTTGCTTAGCATCGCGCCATTTTTTTGCCAGCGTCATATGCGGGCGAAACGGTCTGTCATCTGCGGAAAACCCTTGTTTGGCAGCTATTTTGCGAATCGTTTCAGCCGTTTCATGCAGATTATAATTGTTTTCCGGTTCCAGAAAAAGGACGCGCGGGCGGTTCGGTTTACCAAAAAAGTTTAACCGCCGTATCGTTAACGAAAACTTCTCCATACCGGCTGTTTCTTGCCGGACGTCTTGCCAAATCCGGTCGCGAAGGGCCGTTTCACACCCTCCCAAAAAGAGCAATGTTAGATGAAAATCGTCCGGATGAACAAGCTTTTTGCAGTACGTGCGTAAATCAAGCTGATTTTGATAATACACGCCCGTGTCAAACAGCTTTTCTGCTAAAGGAATTGCAATAAACGTATGGCTTGTGCTCAATTGACATCAACCTTTCTCCTCTTATATCGGCTGTGCTATAATAATGATTAAACTGATCTGTAAAATAAGATTTATGGAAGGGTGTTGTATATGAAAGTCGTTAATAACATAAGTGAGCTGATCGGCGACACACCGCTGTTAAAGCTTAATCATCTTCCCGATCCGAACGGCGCAGCCGTTTACTTAAAACTTGAATCGATGAATCCAAGCGGAAGCGTGAAAGACAGAGCGGCAGCGAATATGATCGAAGAAGCGGAAAAAGCAGGCCTTTTAAACGCAGAATCGGTCATTATTGAGCCGACATCCGGAAATACCGGGATCGGTCTAGCGATGGTCTGCGCCGCCAAAAATTACCGAGCGATCTTAACGATGCCTGATTCAATGTCGAAAGAACGGATTAACTTGCTGAAAGCTTACGGGGCGGAAGTGGTCCTCACCCCGGGCGATAAAAAAATGCCTGGTGCGATTGAAAAGGCTCACGAGCTTCATAAGGAAATCGCGAACAGTTTCGTGCCGATGCAATTTGAAAACAAAGCGAATCCCGACGCTCACCGTGAAACGACCGCTTTAGAAATTATCCGGGCAATGGAAGAAATCAACAAGCCGCTCGGCGCATTCATCGCAGCTTCCGGAACTGGCGGAACGGTTACAGGCACCGGAGAAGAGTTGAAAAAACATTATCCGGAATTAGCTGTCCATGTTGTCGAACCGAAAGGGTCTCCTGTCTTATCAGGAGGAAAACCCGGTCCGCATAAACTTGTCGGTACCAGCCCCGGCTTTGTTCCGCCGATATTAAATACAGAGGTTTACGATTATATTTACCGTATTTCCGATGAAGATGCTTATGACATTACGAGAAGGCTCGCTCAAGAAGAAGGGCTCCTAGCCGGCCCATCTTCCGGAGCAGCTTGTTTTGCGGCTTTGCAGACGGCAAAACAGCTGCCTGCTGATCAAGCTGTTGTAGCGATCACCTGCGACACAGGTGAACGTTACTTATCGACTGATCTGTTCGAATTTTAATTGGCTGCCTAAGCGCCCTTTCAGGGCGCTTAGTTCATTATCATGCCGTTTGCACGGATTTTTTATGCACGCTCAATAAGCCGAAAGTCAGCGCGGCACCTGTCAGTGTCATAACTCCGTAAAACAAATAGACAGACAAAATACTAAACCATTCCATAATCATTCCGGCCGTCATACTGAAAAACCAAGCACCAAGACCATTGCCGACCGCCGAATAAATCGATACGGCTGTTGCTTTAACATCTCTAGGCGCTAAATCCGCGACATACTGAAGCGCTGCCGGAACGAATAACCCAATGCTGAAACCTTGAATGACTGTTGTCCAATATATCCAGGTCGGTTCAGGTCCGGTTGCATAAAAGAGCCAGCGCACGCCGGATGCTGACGCGGCTGCGAGAAGAATAACGAGAATTCCCCGTTTCCGAATCCACGAACCGGCTAAACGCATAAACGGAACCTCGCTCCCCGCTGCAAGCAAAAACGCGAAGCCGACGCCGGCCAGCGAGCCGCCGGCAAACTGAATAAAAAGACCAAAATAAAAGTTATTGGCCATTATCGGCCCAAAGACTAAAAAAGTGACGAGCAAAAATACGTTAAATTGCGGAATTTTGACCAGCTTTTTCAGGCCTCCGCGTAAGTCGACCTTTTGCTTACTCGTTTCCCCGGGCATTCCCGAAGCAAACCAAGCACTTAAAAACAATACGAAAGCAAAACCGAAGAAAATAACTTCAAGTCCGAATCGGTCTGATAAGTTGCCCATCAGCCAAACCGATAAGGCAAATCCCGCTGCTCCCCACATTCGAATCGATCCGTAATCCCCGCCTTTTTGCTGTACATAATACATTGCCATGCTGTCAGACAGCGGAATGATTGCGCTTTGAAAAACTGCGACTCCGGCTGCAATCGCAACGAGCAACGCATACTGCTCAGCAAATAAGTAAGAAAACCCTGTCAAACCAGCACCGACAGCTGAAACAGTCAACAGTATTCGCGGCTTTTTTGTCACATCGCTCGCCATCCCCCACAGCGGTTGAATAAGGATCATTACAATCGGTCCGATCGACGTTATCACACCGATTTGCGAACCGCGCAAACCGATATCCTCCTGTAAATAAACACTTAGGAGCGGAAATAAACCGCCGAAGCCAAAATAAGCAAAAAAGAAAAATAATTTCATATTAAAAAACATGCGCCGTTCCGTCATATATGAATCCTCCGTCTATTAAACAGATCAGTGATGCTTTGCAATCCAAAATTATACGCTTACATCTCTAAAATTGGAATGATTGCTGCTTAAACTTTTACATTATAAAGAGAAGCTGCCGGTCAACAGCGGCAGCTTCTCTGTCTAATCGTTTTCCCCAGATAAGAGCGAGCGCTCTTCTTCAGTCAATTCTCTGTACATGCCGGGCTCAAGTTCCGGATCAAGTTGAACATCGCCGATTTTCTCGCGTTTCAGCCTTTCGACATGATTTCCAAGCGCGGCAAACATGCGTTTAACTTGATGATACTTCCCTTCCCGGATCGTCAGATGAACAACGTCCGCTTCTTCTTTGCCGAATAAATCCAGGTCGGCCGGTTTCGTCACGTACCCGTCATCCAGAGTCAAGCCTTTATGGCAAGCTTCTGCTTCTTTTTCACCGACAGGATGAGCCAAATGAACGCGGTAAATTTTATCGACATGCCGATTAGGCGACATCAGCCTGTGCGCCCATTTGCCATCGTTTGTCATCAGCACAAGCCCGGTCGTATCTTTATCAAGTCTGCCGACGGGAAAAGGTTCAAAAAAACGGTCCTCTTCTTCTAACAAATCACTGAGCGTTTCTTCTGTTTCATCTTCTGTTGCGGAGATGACTCCGGGAGGCTTATTCATCATTAAATAAATGTATTTTCGATAGACTGCAGGCTCGCCAAACACTTCAAATTCATCTTCATATTCATCAACATGAGTCTTCGGATCTTTAACAATATCCCCGTTAACCGACAAAGCACCTTGCTTTAATAATTTTTTAACGTCTTTTCTCGATCCGT
Source organism: Salisediminibacterium halotolerans (assembly GCF_003814815.1). GTDB lineage: Bacteria > Bacillota > Bacilli > Bacillales > Salisediminibacteriaceae > Salisediminibacterium > Salisediminibacterium halotolerans. The sequence continues at coordinate 61,129 of NZ_RKQQ01000007.1, read as the reverse complement.
AACCGAGTGAAGCTAATAATTTATCAGCCCGCATTGCTCACCCTCATTCCAACTATTCATTTTCGCCAAACATATAATTTTTCGTGCGGATATTAACATTCAACACGATCCCGACCGCAAGCATATTCGTAATTAATGCGCTTCCCCCGTAACTGACAAACGGCAGCGCTAACCCGGTGATCGGTACCAGCCCGATCGTCATCCCGATATTTTGAAAAATTTGAAAAGCGATTAATCCGACAACGCCAGCCACTAAATACGTTCCGAATGAATTATTACATGTAAAGGCAATGATAATCATCCGATAAAGCAAAAGAAAATAAATAATTAGCAGCACAGTCGCTCCGACAAACCCGAATTCTTCGCCAATCACCGTAAAGATAAAGTCCGTATGAAGCTCAGGAATATTCCCGCTTGCAGTTTTCACTCCTTCGGTGAATCCTGTCCCGTACAGCTGTCCGGAACCGATCCCCTGCATGGCATGAAAAAGCTGATAACCTTCAGCGCCGATATTTGCATTCGGGTCCAGCCACGCATAAATTCTCGTCAGTTGGTGAGGCTGGATAACGTATTGCGTAAAAAACGCAAAAAAGTTGTTATGAAGCCACACAAGCAAAGCGACAAATGAAACAAACAGCCCGATAATCAAACTGATCATCCTGTAAGTAACTCCTGACATCAAAATCATGATGAAAATGACGACAGCAATAACCATCGCTGTCCCTAAATCCGGCTGAATTAAAATTAGTCCGAACGGAGGCAGCCCGATCGCAAGAATTTTTCCAACGACGAAAATATCCGATTTAAACGTTTTTTCCCTCGGGGTTTTTGCCAAGTGAAAAACGTAATGCGCTAAAGTGATAATCACAAAGATTTTCACAAATTCCGACGGTTGGAAACGCCCTAGTCCGGGAATATCTATCCAGCGCTGCGCGCCGTTTACTTCTATCCCAAAAAAGTGCACGAGCAATAAAAGCACCATGCCGATGATATATAACGGCAATGATAAGTTTTTAAATAATTCATAATCGATCACCATTGCACTGAGCATTAAAATCGTTCCAATTGCAAACCAAATGATTTGCAGCTGAACGAAATTTCCTTCATATTGCCCTGCGGCACCGGCGCTGTGTATCGCGATAAGACTGAAACACATCAGTACGAATAAATAAAACAACAACGAAAAATCTAACTGCTGAAACGGGGTTTTGCGTTCTTGCATTGTTCATCCATCCATTCCTTATAATCAATCAGTTCATTTTGAACCGGCATAAAATGAGCGGTTTTCATTTTCATATACAGGGACGGATTCAGTTTCCCCGCGTCGTTCTTGACGATCCTTTTCGGTACGCCTTGAGATATTGATTAATATTCCCATCGAGATAAAGGTTACCATAATTGATGAACCGCCGTAACTTAAAAACGGAAACGGAATACCGGTAATCGGTAGAAGCCCGTTGACTGCCCCGGCATTAAAAACGATTTGAATCGCCAATTGAAACACAATTCCATAAGCCAGAAGGCTGCCAAAAGCGTCACGGCAGCGCATTCCGACTAGAATCCCTCTGAAAATAATCACGCTGATTAACAAAAAAACAAATCCGATCCCGATCACGCCTAACTCTTCACTGACGATCGCCAGAATAAAATCTGTGTGCGCTTCAGGCAAATAAAAAAGTTTTTGCACGCTTTGCCCGATCCCTGCTCCGCTCATACCGCCGTGTGCGATCGCAATATAGGACTGAACGAGCTGATAACCGTGGTCAGCTTCCATCTCAAAAGGATTCATGTGACCTGTAATCCGATTCATTCTGTAAGGAGCGCTCGTGGCATAATGATAAATTGCATACCCTGCTAAACCGCCGAGCGAAAAGATATGAAAAAATCGTGCACCGGAACAAAAAGCGAGCATCCCGGCTACCAATACAATTGACGTGGCCGTCCCTAAATCCGGTTGCATCAAAATAAGCGCAAACATCAATACGACAATGATCAGCGGAGGAAGAAGCCCGGAAACGAATTTATCTATGTACGCTTGCTTCCTTGAATAAACATAGGCGATATAAATGATCATTGATATTTTTACGAATTCCGACGGCTGAATTTGAAAACCGCCGACCGTCACCCAGCGTGTAGCGTGATTGACTTCATACCCAATGCCCGGCATTAAGACCAACACGAGCATCGCAAAAGAACCGATTAAAATGAATTTAATCATTTTACTGTAATGCCGATATGGAAAAAACATAAAAAATATCAGCATCAGCGTCGACAGAAAAAGCCAGATTAACTGTCTGTCAAAAAAATGTGTCATATTCCCGAATTGTTCATACCCGCGCACATAACTGGCGCTGTATATCATTATCAACCCGAATATGGAGAGGACAGCGATGGCCGTTAGTAAATACCAATCGATGTATAATTTGCGCTTTTCCGAACCTTCCAAAAATCTCCACCTCCGGAAATTCATTAGTTTCTCAATTATAGCAAACTGCCTACCTGACTAAAAGGGCATATTGCAGGACATTAATAAAAGCAAAAAAACCGGAAGAGGCGCCCTCTTCCGGTTTCGCTCGATTATTGATTTAATTTCTTCGCCACCTCAGCCACTCTCGTTCCTAACCGTTTAGCCATCGTTAATTCCCGTTCATCCGGCTGATTGCTCCCGTCAGGCGCAGCTACCGTTGATGCGGCATAAGGCGAACCGCCGATGCCGTCTGTTGTTAATTGTTCAGGGTTTGATCCGTACGGCAGACCGACATAAATCATCCCGAAGTGCAGCATCGTAACGAGTGATGTGATGGCGGTTGTCTCCTGACCGCCGTGAATCGAACCTGTGCTTGTAAAGATACCGGTCGCTTTTCCTTCCAGCTCTCCGTTCATCCACAAGCTTCCGGCAGAATCCAAAAACTGTTTTATTTGCGCCGGCATCGTGCCGTAGCGCGTCGGAATTCCCCAAATGATTCCGTCGGCCCAGCGCAAATCATCATGCGTCGCTGTCGGAAGATTAGCCATTTCTTCTTGTGCCTTTACGTATGCTTCTTGGCCGGACATCGCTTGTTTTGTCACGTCAAATTCCTCAATTTTAACTGTCCGTGCTTCCGCTCCTTCCACCATCGAAACACCGGCGGCGACTGCTTTCGCTAATTCATGAACATGACCGTAAGAACTGTAAAAAGGAATCAAAATCTTTGTCATTTCAATCAATCCTCCGAATTTTTCTTTCACAGTTCCCATATCCTTTACAAACAAACAGTAAACCACTTATTTTTAGTTAGTAACACTCTATTAGTGTGCTTTATTGCTGTTTCATATGATACAATGAGATTACGTAAAGATTAGGAGTGATCACAAATGACAAAAATCGATTTGTGCCCCAAATTCGAATCCGCTTTTCAGCTCCTCGGTCAACGCTGGAACGGGCTGATCATCCGCGTGCTGCTTGAGCACGGAGCAGCGCGTTTTCGACATTTATCTGTGAACATTCCCGCTATGAGCGACAAAATGCTTGTGGACCGGCTGAAACAGCTGGAAGATGCCGGGATCGTTCAACGCCGCGTTTACCCTGAAACACCGGTAAGAATCGAATATGAGCTGACGGAAAAAGGAAAGTCTTTAGAGCCGGCGCTTAATGAAATCCAACATTGGGCGGAACAATGGATAAACGAATAACATCTAGGCAGCAAACCGCGATTAGAAAAAGACTGATTCATTGTCATTAAGCAAATGACGCGAATCAGTCTTTTTATTTACTCTTTTTTCAATCCCGGAAAACGCTCGCCTAATACCATTCCCGCTAAACCGGAACGATAGCTTAAATAAACATAAACGACGAGCCCGCTTCCGACTGTGATCACTAAAATCATCACGGATTCCGTCCAGACATAAATCGAGAGCCACCGTGTAAGACCGGCATAAATATAAGCCACTGTCGCACCCATTACTGCAGAAAATCCTGTTATGAGCAGCAGGCGCTTCCAAATCACCGCATAGTCATAAGCGGCGAATTTGCCGATCGCGTACATATTAACAGCAATCGCAAGCACATATCCTCCGCCGGTAGACAGCACTGCTCCCGTCGCGTCAAACCATCCAATAAACAGCTGGTTCGTTAGCAGTTTAAATAACACACCGATGCTTAAAGCAATCACCGCGTACATTTGTCTGTTGATTCCTTGCAAGAGCGAAGCGGTTACGGCGAACACACTGAAAGCAACGGCAACCGGCGCGTAACGCGTTAAAATATAGCCGCCGACATCAACATCTTCCGCTGAAAATAACGTCGTATAAATCGGATCTGCTAAAACAGCAAGACCGACAGCAGCTGGAATACTTAAAAAGAAAATGATTTGATACGCCTGTGTGATCGTCCGGTGCAAACGCTCATTATCCTCGTTTATATACGCATTCGTAATTGTCGGCAAAATCGTTAACGACATCGCTGTTGCAACGGAGACAGGGATCATAATCAATTTATGCGATGCCTGAGTAAACGCTGCATAATACTTTTCCGCCTGTTCCAACGTGTAGCCGATATCAAGCATTGCAGGATTGAATGTCAGCAAATCCACCGTTTGATAAAGCGGAATCGCCAAACCGACAAACGAAATCGGAATCGCATAACGAAAGAGTTCCTTATACATCGCCGGAAGCGGAATTTGAAAATCTTCAGCGGATTCGGCCGCCTGCTGATCAAGAGCACGTTTGCGCCGGTACCAATAAGCAAGCAGCACAGCGAGTCCGCCGAGTGCGCCGACAAAAGCTCCGAATGTTGCAAACCCGACCGCTGTGCCTAAATCACCGTTAAACACTTCGATAATTAAGTAGGTCAATACAAGAATAAAAGCAATCCGGACAATTTGCTCGACAACTTGTGACAGAGCCGTCGGTCCCATCGACTGATGTCCTTGAAAATAACCGCGGATGATTGCCATCACCGGCACAACCAGCAATGCAACACTCACCATCCGGATCGTAAAGACCGCATCATCAACCGTATTGCCGTCGAGACTGTCGGGATCAAGCACATGTCCGGCGATAAGCGGCGCTAGTAAAAACAGCACCATAAAAGCGAAAAAACCCGTCGCGCTCATGACAACCAAACCGGATTTTAACAGCCGCTGTCCCGTTCTGTAATCACCCAACGCGTTATATTTCGAGACAAATTTGGACACTGCCAAAGGCACACCCAGTGTCGCTAAACTTAACAGCACCGTATAAGGGGTGTATCCGTATGTATATAAAGCCAGCCCTTCAAGACCGACAATCGCCTGAAAGGGGAAGATGTAAATAAGCCCGAGCATTTTCGTCATAAAAATGCCTGCTGATAATATCATTGTACCGCGAATAAGCTGTTGATCTGACATGTATCTGCTCCGTTCTATACAAGATTCCAAATGATTGTATCATATTTCCGCGTCAGGAAAACAGAAAAGACCGCCTTCCGCATGCTTAACGGGAAGACGGCTTGGCAGCTTATCCGGACATGACTTTAACGTGAACAGTTCGGTTTCGCGGTCCGTCATATTCGCAAAAATAAATCCCCTGCCACGTGCCGAGAAGCATTTCACCGCCGGTAATGATCACCGGCTGCGAAGCGCCGACCGTGCTCGTCTTCATATGGGACGCGGTATTTCCTTCCATATGACGATCGGCGGGATCTTTCCAAGGGTATACGTTATCAAAACGCTGAATCATATCCGTTTTTACATCCGGATCGGCATTTTCATTAATCGTAATGCCGGCTGTCGTATGCGCGGAATAAATATAGACGATCCCTTCTGTCACTCCGCTCTTTTGCACCGTTTCGTTAACCGCTCGGGTAATATCAATCATCTCTGCATGCGCCTTCGTATTAATCGCGTGTTTTTCAAGCATTGCAGTCCCTCCCAGAAATTTCATTAGTTTCACTTTATCATACGATCGGTTAGACAGGCTACGCCTGTTCAGCGATCCGCCTTCCCCTTTCATAAGCGCCGGTACAAACTGCGCTAACAGGTCAACCCATACACAAACAGCAGAATCTGATATAATACGCACTAAAGACACGAATTTCACATGAAAATGCTCACACTGGAAAGGATGTACACGATGAAAGATGTCATTGTCGTCGGCGGCGGACCGTCTGGGTTAATGGCCGCAGCTTCCGCAAAAATGCATGGAGCGGATGTTCTCTTGCTGGATAAAGGGAATAAACTCGGCAGAAAACTTGCTATCTCCGGCGGGGGCCGCTGCAATGTAACAAACCGCGCGCCGTTAGAAGAACTGATCCGCCATATCCCGGGAAACGGTCGATTTATGCACAGTCCGTTTTCTGTTTTTAATAACGAAGATATTATCCGTTTTTTCGAAAATTTAGGCATCGATTTAAAAGAAGAAGATAACGGGCGGATGTTTCCCGTCAGCAATAAGGCCGCCGATGTTGTCCGCGCCATGCTTAACCATCTTCAAGCAATCGGTGTTGAACTGCAAAAAAACACGCATGTCAATGATTTACTCGTCGACCGCTCATCTCAAGCTGTTTCCGGGGTGAAACTTCAGGACGGCACTGAGATTAAGGCGCGAGCGGTTATCATTGCTGCCGGCGGTAAATCCGTTCCTGAAACCGGATCAACAGGGGACGGGTATCCATGGGCCGAAAAAGCCGGGCATACGATCACTGATTTATTCCCGACAGAAGTGCCGATTACGTTAAACGATGCATTTATAGCAGATAAGACGCTCCAAGGGTTATCCTTGCGAGACGTTTCACTTAGCGTCATCGACCCTAAAAAAGGGAAAGCGCTCAAAACTCACCGGGGCGATTTTATCTTCACACACTTTGGTATTTCCGGTCCGATCGCGCTCAGATGCAGCCAATACGTTGTAAAGGCCAAAGCGAAACACGCTGTCGACCAAATCGCTCTTACTGCTGACTTATTTCCCGATGATCAGGAAGAGAGCCTGATTGCGAAAACAGCCGAGCAATTGAAAGAAGGTGAGAAAAAAGCGGTAAAAAACACGCTTAGCGGCGTTTTGCCCGAGCGGCTCCTTCAGCTCACCCTGGAAAGAACAGGCATCGAACCCGGAACGGCGAGCCTGCACCTAAGCCGCGCTGACGTGCAGAAATGGAGTCAGCTCGTGAAACGGTTTCCTTTAACCGCAACCGGGACCCTCTCGATCGAAAAAGCGTTCGTTACCGGGGGCGGTGTAAGCTTAAAGGAAATCGAACCAAAACGAATGGCTTCGAAATTCACTTCCGGTTTATACTTTAGCGGCGAAGTGTTGGATTTACACGGGTATACAGGCGGCTATAACATCACGGTTGCTTTTTCAACCGGTTATACTGCAGGAAAAGCAGCCGCCGAACATATCCATGTATTATCACAATAGCGAGGACAAAAAAAACGCCTCCAAATCAGGAGGCGTTTTTAAGTGTGTTAATTTGCGACAATATTGACGAGTTTTTCCGGAACAGCAATGACTTTGCGCACCGTTTTGTCTGACAGCTCTTCTTGGATACGCTCAATATTCAGCGCCTTTTCTTCCATTTCTTCTTTCGTCGCATCTTTTGCGATCGTCAGTTTCGAACGGATTTTCCCATTTACCTGAACGATAATAACGACTTCATCTTCAATCAGCAAAGTTTCATCATACACAGGCCACGTCGCATAAGAAACCGTTTCTTCATGACCGAGCCGGCTCCAAAGCTCTTCAGCAATATGCGGAGCAACTGGAGACAGTAATTTAACAAACCCTTCCAAATGACTTTTTGATAAGGTTTCCTGCTTATACGATTCGTTGATAAATACCATCAGCTGCGAAATTCCTGTATTAAATCGCAGCGAGGCAAAATCTTCGCTGACTTTTTTAACCGTTTGATGATATAAGCGGGTCATCTCTTCCGATGCCTGAGTGTCTTGAATAACCGGATTCAACTCACCGTTCTCGCCGGTGATGAAAAGACGCCACACACGGTCAAGAAACCGGCGCGCTCCGTCAAGTCCTTTCGTGCTCCAGGCAACGGCGGCATCGAGCGGTCCCATAAACATTTCGTATAAGCGGAGGGTGTCCGCGCCGTGAGTGTGCAAAATATCATCCGGATTTACAACGTTGCCTTTCGATTTGCTCATTTTTTCGCTGTTTTCCCCGAGAATCATCCCTTGATTGTACAGCTTCTGGAACGGCTCTTTCGTATTCACTGCACCGATATCGTAGAGGACTTTATGCCAGAAACGGGCGTAAAGCAAGTGCAGCACAGCATGTTCAGCACCGCCGACGTAAATATCTACAGGAAGCCAGTGCTGCAATTTTTGCGGGTCAGCCAGCTGTTCTTCGTTGTGCGGATCGACATAGCGCAAATAATACCAGCAGCTTCCGGCCCATTGCGGCATCGTGTTCGTCTCGCGGCGGCCTTTCATCCCCGTTTCAGGGTCGGTGACAATCAGCCAGTCTTCATTATTGGCAAGCGGTGATTCGCCGGTGCCGGATGGCTTGAACTCATCCATCTCCGGCAGGGTAAGCGGCAGTTTATCTTCAGGAACATGAGTCATCGAGCCGTCTTCCCAATGAATAATCGGAATCGGTTCGCCCCAGTAACGCTGCCGGCTGAAGAGCCAATCGCGCAGACGGTACGTCACCTTGCCTTGACCTTTTTCGTGTTCTTCCAGCCAAGCAACCATCGCTTTGATCGCTTCGGCATTATCCAGGCCGTTTAAAAAGTCAGAATGAATGTGTTCACCGTCGCCGTCGTAAGCAGCCTGTGATACATCGCCGCCGGCAACCACTTCTTTAATCGGCAGTTCAAATTTTGCGGCAAACGCATAATCCCGTTCGTCATGCGCCGGGACAGCCATGATCGCGCCGGAGCCGTAATCGGCAAGAACGTAATCCGCAATCCAGACCGGAACCTCTTCGCCGGTGACCGGATGGATCGCATAACCGCCGGTAAACACGCCTGTCTTTTCTTTTTGCGCATCGGTCCGTTCAATTTCGGATTTATTCGTGACTTCTTCAATGTATGTTTGCACTGCTTCTCGCTGATCATCCGTTGTCACGCGCGAAACTGCGTCATGTTCCGGAGCAAGCACCAAATACGTCGCACCGAAAAGCGTATCCGGACGCGTTGTAAACACATCGATCGTTTCGCCGGTTGCTTCGAGAGTAAAATACACATCTGCACCTTCAGAACGGCCGATCCAGTTGCGCTGCATATCTTTGATGCTTTCCGGCCAATCCAGTTCTTCCAAGTCTTCCAGTAAACGATCGGCGTAAGCAGTGATCTTCAGCATCCATTGTTTCATCGGGCGATTTTCCACCGGATGGCCGCCCCGTTCGCTGACTCCGTCGATCACCTCTTCATTGGCCAGCACCGTTCCAAGCGCCGGGCACCAATTGACCGCCACTTCATCAATGTAGGCTAGACCTTGTTTATACAGCTGAATAAAAATCCACTGTGTCCATTTGTAATAATCTTCATCCGTGGTATTGACTTCTCTGTCCCAATCATATGAAAAACCGAGCGCTTTGATTTGACGGCGAAAATTCGCAATATTTGCTTCTGTAAATTCGCGCGGATGTTTTCCCGTATCAAGCGCGTATTGCTCGGCAGGCAATCCGAACGCGTCCCACCCCATCGGATGAAGAACATTGTAACCTTGCATTCTTTTCATGCGCGATAAAATATCTGTTGCTGTATAGCCTTCCGGGTGACCGACATGCAATCCTGCCCCGGATGGATACGGAAACATATCGAGCGCATAAAATTTCTTTTTTGATGCATCTTCAACGGTTTTAAACGTTTTATTATCTTCCCAATACTGCTGCCATTTGCGTTCTAACTGCTGGTGATCAAATGCCACGCAAAACAACCTCCCCAAACCATTAATTTAATACAATGCTGTGCAAAAGCAGAAAACCCCCCGCCTCTGGTTTAAGCCAGGGACGAGAGGTCGATATATTCGCCTTCCCGCGGTACCACCCACGTTAGCAATGATTCATTGCTCACTTTCGTCTGATAACGGAGACATCCGTCCTGACAGGAACCGCCCTGCCGGCAACTCCGAGGTGAGTTCAAACGCATTCCGGTTAACTCTCAGCTGCCGTTAACTCTCTGGATCGTAATGACGCTTTACTGCTCCTCTTCTACGTTTTCATTCGTTATGCCTATCTGTTAATTGTATGCATCGAAACCTGCCGTGTCAAGATCACAGCAAGTTAATCCGTTCGCACTAAATGTTGCCGGCTGTTCAAAATTCACGCTCGTTGCTAGGCACAATCTGTGATAGGATCAAAACGGACGCAACCGTTCGGAGGGGGAATTTTCGTGCAAGACAGCGTTTTATACAATCAATTCGGAGATAAACGTTACTTAACTTGGAACTGGCATTTAAAGTCGCGGTTCGGAGAAAAAATCTTTAAAGTCCCGATCGATGCCGGTTTTGACTGTCCGAACCGCGACGGCACCGCAGCCTATGGGGGATGTACATTTTGCAGTGCGAGAGGATCCGGAGATTTTGCCGGCGACCGCCGAGATGATATTCGCGATCAATTTCATCACATTAAAGATCGGATTCACCGTAAATGGAAACAAGGAAAATACATGGCTTATTTCCAAGCGTACACAAACACCCACGCTCCTGTCGAAACGTTGAAACAGCGGTTTGAGCCGATTTTATCTGAACCGGGCGTCATCGGCATTGCGATTGGAACGCGCCCCGATTGTCTTCCTGATGAAGTGGTCGACTACCTCGCTGACTTACATGAGCGGACGTATCTTTGGGTAGAATTAGGACTGCAGACCGCACACGATCAAACCGGCAGACGCATCAACCGCGCTCACGATTTCGCCGCTTACAAACAAGGTGTGGCGAAACTGCGAAACCGGGGAATTCGTGTTTGCTGCCACATTATTAACGGCCTGCCCGGGGAAACCGAAGCGATGATGAAACAAACAGCAAAAGAAGCCGCTAAATTGGATATCCAGGGAATGAAAATACACTTGCTTCATGTGCTGAGTAATACGCCGATGGCAAAAGAATATGAAAACGGTTCTCTCACATTAATGGATAAAGAATCTTATATCCAAACCGTCTGCGATCAGCTCGAGCTTCTCCCCCCTGATATCATTATTCACCGCGTGACCGGCGACGGTCCGCAAGAACAATTAATCGGGCCGTTGTGGAGCCGGAAAAAATGGGAAGTTTTAAACGGCATCGATGATGAACTGAAACGGCGCGACAGTTTCCAAGGGGAATTTTATACGAAAGGATAAACCGTTATGAGTCTTCACCGGGCATTGCCCTTTGCAAAAAAACTGCTGAGTGAACATACACCAGAAGGCGGGATCACTGTGGATGCAACGGCCGGAAACGGCCACGATACGATCGATTTGGCGAAGCTTGCCGGTCCGGCCGGTACAGTCTACAGTTTCGATATTCAACACGCTGCGATTGAAGCGACACAAAAAAAATTAACCGATCATAAGCTCGACGGCCGTGTCGTGTTAGTTAACGACGGCCATGAAAATATGAAAACCTACATTGCACCTGAACATGCGGGGCGAATCGATACTGCCGTGTTTAACCTCGGTTATTTACCCGGGAGCGATAAAACGGTCAGCACGCAAGCAGACACGACGATTGCTGCGATTGAAACGTTGTTAACCAGCTTACGCCCCGGCGGCATCATCGTGCTGGTCATTTATCACGGCCACGAAGAAGGGCGCCGTGAAAAAGAAACATTAATGACCTACCTCGCCAGCTTGCCGCAAGAAAAAGCAGATGTACTGCTGTACGCTTTTTTGAACCAAAAAAACGAACCGCCGTTTTTGGCAGCGATTGAAAAAAAAGCAGACGCTTAACCGGGAACCGGAGCGTCTGCTTTGTTAGGTTTTGCTTAAGCGGCGGTACACCCATCCGTTCAGATAGAAGAATACTGAGGCCTTTCCGCCGCTCGTTAAGATTCGGCGGCGACGCCGTTTTAACCGGCCGTTTTCCTTCACTTTCGGATCCGCCAAATATATTGCCAACAGACCTCCGGCCACACGGCGGTGAAAACCGGCGTCAGGTAAAGCTTGAAGCTGTGAAACGGCCCGGTGATAAAAGCGGGTAAGCCCGTGAATTAACGCATCTTCATCCGGATAGTAAAAACAAAAATTCAAATCACCTTCCCGTGCATCTTCATCTTGGTCGATGAAATAGTCGAGCATAATATGCAAACCTTGCATCCAAGGAAAATAGCGTTCATATATACGAGAAGCATCCAACGCAGTAAAACCAGCGCTCCCTGCCGCATAAGAAGCTAAACAAAAAATACCGAGCGTCGACCCTGCCGCAGCGGAAAATTCATACCAGCTTAACTCAGCGCTTTCTTTTGGATGAGCTTTATACCAAGATGTCAGCCTCTTGACCCGTTCCTCTTCGGCCACATGTTTATGTATTTGCAAATCTCCGTATAGCGAAGCAAGCTTCAGCGTGTACGGCTTGGCCTGCCGGTAAAACGGAAATGATTCAGCTTTTTCCTGACAATTTTTCACCAGCGCTTCAAGATAGCCGCCGTCATCTTGTTCGGCACGGAAACGGTAGTACCGTTTGACCGGAACTCCGGGCTGGAGAGCATCCGTCAGCGCTTCGTGGAGTGCTGTGAAATCAAGCGGGTTAAGCGATGTGCTCCGGTCGCATAAATTATCTAAATAATCGCTGATCGTCTGATACGAAACGATAAAAGAAACTGCATCGAAAAACTTCTCACCTGCAAGCAATGCATAAATCGCTCCGCCTTCACAATGAAAAGTTTTATCAGCAATGCTTGCAAGTGCCTGACTGCGAAGTTCCGGGTCGGGAATATTTTCAGCTCGGTTTCTCCAGACAGCTAATTCACGGTGCACGGCCGGGAGAACCCGTTTATATATGCGATACATCATAACAGGAGAATTTAACGGGATGTTCACGTGACATGCCCTCCATAACGAGCCCGAGACAAATGCATCGCCGTAAAACCGAGCATATGCATCAGCACTTGATGTTTTTCCGGTTCGTTTAAAACTTCGTGATACAATCCCGGCCACTCTTTATAATATTTCGTGTCAATATCGAGTTCATTAAACCATTTGCGGACAGCTGTTTTATCAACAATTCGGTCGTCGCCTGCCTGCGAAATAAAAACCGGCATATTCGGCATCCGGCTGATTTCAGCATGCACTGTATCCATCGCTTCCGCGAGTTCCCGGTACCAGCGGACACTGACGTATTTCACGAGCAGATCATCATTTTGATCCCTGCGGCGCATCCATTCATCGCGCGTTCCGGAACCCGGCTCTAAATTTGACGGAAACATCAATTTCGGCAAAAACGGATTTAATACTTTCGAAAGAACTTTTTTCGGCAATCCGGGAGCTTGAAAAAGCGCGAAACACGGAGAGGACAGCAAGAGCAAATCGGGCCGCTGCTTTGAAGCAAGCCGCAACATCGTCCTGACAGCAATCAGTCCGCCCATGCTGTGTCCGAACAAAACGACCGGAAGCTTGTATGTACGCGCCTCTTCAAGCCAAAGAGAGACTTGAACTGTATATTGATCAAACGCTTCGATATGGCCTCTCGGCCCCTCTGTCAAGCCTTGTCCGGGCAAATCTCCCATAACAACGTGGTAACCTGCCTGATTTAATTGATTAATAAACCATTCGTAGCGGGCATGATACTCTCCCGCCCCGTGCACAAGAACAAACACGCCTTTAGGCATCTCATCGCCAGTTTCCCATTTCCACATACGTCCTTCACTCCTTTTCGTTACCTATCTTCTCCCTCGCAAGCTCTTTTCGTCAAGTGCCAGCTGTTATCGGCATTTGATTTTTGTTACAATTTATTTGCACGAATTAGCTCTCTGACAGGAGGGAAGACGATGATTCAATACCCATACAACGGGATAACGCCGTCGATTGATCCGACAGTTTACGCAGCAGAAGGCGTCGTTATTACAGGAGACGTTCAAGTAGGCGCGTATGCCAGCATTTGGTTCAACACAGTGATTCGCGGCGATGTTGCTCCGACGATTATTGAGCGGGAAGTGAATATTCAAGATCAGTCGATGCTTCATCAAAGCGCCTCTTATCCGCTGCACATTAAAGAAGGCGCGTCGATCGGTCATCAGTGTATGCTGCACAGCTGTACAATCGGGACCGATTCGTTAATCGGGATGGGTTCAACGATTCTTGATGGAGCCGAAATCGGCGATAACGCCTTTATCGGCGCCGGCAGTCTTGTGCCGCCGGGAAAAACAATCCCTTCAAACACTCTCGCCTTCGGCCGGCCTGCTCAGGTTATCCGCGATTTAACAGCCGATGATTATGACGAAATCGCCAGGATTCGCAAAAGTTATGTTGAAAAAGGTCAGGCTTATAAAGAAGCGCAAGCAGCCAAGCGCGACCGCAATTAATAAAACCCCCCGTGCAATCAGAGGTTCGTTTCCTCCTCACTGCACGGGGGTTTGCTGTTTGAAATTATGCAGATGGATGTGCTTTAGCAAATGCTTCATCACGTATTGTATCGGCTTTATCGGTTTGCTCCCACGGAAGCTCAATATCCGTGCGTCCAAAGTGACCGTATGCTGCAGTCTTTTTATAAATCGGGCGACGCAGATCGAGCATTTTGATAATCCCTGCCGGACGAAGATCAAAATTGTTGCGAATGACGTCGGCCATGACATCTTCTTCGACCGTCCCGGTTCCAAACGTATCAATCGCAATCGACACCGGCTGAGCGACGCCGATCGCATAAGCCAGCTGAACTTCACAGCGGTCAGCCAACCCGGCTGCCACTATATTTTTCGCTACATACCGCGCTGCATAAGAAGCAGAACGGTCCACTTTTGTTGCATCTTTTCCGGAAAAGGCGCCGCCGCCGTGACGGGCATATCCTCCGTAGGTATCGACAATGATCTTTCTGCCTGTCAAACCGGCATCTCCTTGCGGACCGCCGATGACAAAGCGGCCGGTCGGATTAATAAAATACTTTGTATTTTCATCAAGCAGATGACCCGGCACAACAGGCCGAATGACATGTTCAAGCACATCGGACTTTATTTGTTCCAGTTCGACCTTCGGATGATGCTGTGTGGAAACAACGATCGTATTAATTCGTTTCGGATGGCCGTCTTCGCCGTATTCGACCGTTACTTGCGTCTTGCCGTCCGGCCGCAAATACGGAAGCGTGCGATCTTTTCGCATCTCTGACAGCCGGCGCGACATTTTATGCGACAGCGAGATCGGAAGGGGCATTAATTCTTCCGTCTGATTATCGGCATAGCCAAACATCAGCCCTTGATCGCCGGCGCCGATCGCTTCGATTTCATCATCTGTCATTTGACCTTCGCGCGCCTCCAGCGCTGTATCAACGCCTTGGGCGATATCTGCGGATTGCTCATCAATCGAAGTCAACACTGCGCACGTCTCTGCGTCAAAGCCGTATTTAGCTCTCGTATACCCGATTGAATGAAGAGTTTCGCGGACGATACTCGGAATATCGACATACGTCGTAGTCGTAATTTCTCCTGCCACGAGTACAAGCCCTGTATTTACGGTCGTTTCACAAGCTACACGCGCGTTTGGATCG
Organism: Salisediminibacterium halotolerans; assembly: GCF_003814815.1. GTDB lineage: Bacteria > Bacillota > Bacilli > Bacillales > Salisediminibacteriaceae > Salisediminibacterium > Salisediminibacterium halotolerans. Next base: position 45,545 of record NZ_RKQQ01000007.1, on the reverse strand, counting down.
TTTTTCAACAACTCATCAAGAATGGCATCGGAAATTTGATCGCAAATTTTATCCGGATGGCCTTCTGTGACTGATTCGGACGTGAATAATCTGGTTTTTTCTGCCAAAGTGTGTACCTCCTCTTATGCTTATGCCGCTTACGGCTTTGTATTCCACGGTACTCCTTTCCCCTCTACGGGGCGGGATGATGGCATCACGAATAAGGTTTCATTTCATAAAAAAGACCTTCTCCCTGCAGAGGAAAAGGTCGAACGCGTTTGCCTTTCACCTCTTATCGGTCAAGACATATACGAAGACATGTCTTGCAGGTTAGCACCGTTCACCTTTTTCGGCGGTGATGGTTGCTGCGCTTCACAGGGCCTGTCCCTCCGCTGTCTCGGGATAAGAGTATCCGTACGGAAGTAGAATAACTGATTTATATGTTCGTGTCAACAGACGCGCACTTGTCCCGCATGAATGAAACGCATAAAAAATGACTATTTAATGGCAATCTTTAAAAAAGTGTTGTGAATTTATTCACAAAGGGTATTAGGGAAGTAACCGATAAATTCACCCTAATATTTGTATGTACTTTTAGGCAATTATGTTATACTATTGTAAACATCATTGATCGGAGGTTTCGTCTTGAGCTTTTATAACGATGATAAAGGCGGGGATAACAATGAGCATGCTTCATTTTGACGCTGAGCTGACAAAAATTCTGCAAGGAGAAAATTGTCGGAACCAGCTGCCGACCGCAGCTTTGGTAGAAAAATCTTTAGAGCGCGGCGAAGGGATTCTTTCCTCAACAGGCGCTCTGCGTGTATTAACCGCTCCTTACACCGGCCGCTCGCCGCGGGACAAATTTATCGTCGATGAGTTGTCTGTCCGTGACGAAGTTGACTGGGGAAATGTCAATTGCTCTGTTTCTGAAAAAGTTTTTGACAAGCTTTACAGGAAAGTTTTAGATCATCTTCAAGCGCAAGACGAATTATTTGTCAGAATCGGCATTGCCGGAGCTGATCCTGATTACCAGCTCCCGATTCGAATCGTGAACGAACGGGCTTGGCATAACATGTTTGTCCAGCAGCTGTTCCTGCGTCCGGACGAAGAAACAGCCAAACAGACGATCCCCGAATTTACGATTTTATCGGCCCCGTCATTTAAAGCTGTCCCTGACATTGACGGAACACGATCGGAAGCTTTTATTATTGTATCCATGGAAAAGAAAATCGTTTTAATCGGCGGAACGGAATACGCAGGAGAAATGAAAAAATCAATTTTTTCTGTGATGAACCATTTAATGCCGAAAAAAGGGGTTCTTCCGATGCATTGCTCGGCGAACATCGGGCCGGAAGGTGACGCGGCGTTGTTTTTCGGCCTGTCAGGCACAGGGAAAACAACTCTTTCAGCCGAGCCGGAGCGAAGTCTGATCGGCGACGATGAACACGGTTGGTCTGCTAACGGTATTTTCAACTTCGAAGGCGGCTGCTATGCAAAATGTATCGACTTGTGCGGTGAAAAAGAGCCGGAAATATTTCAAGCGATCCGTTTTGGCGCTGTTTTGGAAAACGTCGTTCTTGATAAAAAAACTAGAGCGCCGAATTATTGCCGCTCGGATTACACGGAAAATACCCGAGTCGCTTACCCAATCGATCATATTACGAATTCAGCCCGGCCGAGTATCGCAGGCCACCCGTCAGCAGTGATATTTTTAACAGCGGACGCATTCGGCGTTTTACCGCCGATCAGCCGCCTGACAAGGGCGCAAGCGATGTACCATTTCCTGTCCGGTTACACAAGCAAACTCGCCGGGACAGAACGGGGGATCACATCGCCTCAAGCGACTTTTTCGACGTGTTTTGGCGCTCCGTTTTTGCCGCTGCATCCGACTGTTTACGCAGAGATGCTCGGCAATAAGATGCTCGAACACAATACGGATGTTTATCTTGTGAATACCGGCTGGTCAGGCGGGGCTTACGGCACCGGAGAGCGCATCGCGCTGAAGCATACGCGGGCAATGATCCGGGCTGCTTTAAACGGCGAACTGGATTCAGCCGAAACGGTAACGGATCCGTTTTTCGGTCTGAGCGTCCCTGTAGAATGCCCGGGAGTTCCTGATCACATCTTGCTCCCGCGGGAGACATGGAATGATCCAGCAGATTATGATCTTAAAGCGAGAGAACTGGCGGACAAATTCCGTGATAATTTTAAAAAATATGAGAACGTTCCCGAAGAAATACATCGCGGCGGACCGCCGGCATAAAACAAGCACGCCCGCATACCGGGCGTGCTTCAGATTGTAGACAAATTATTAGTTTGACGTAAGCCACGCAACCACTTACCCTCCGCTTGCCCCGGGCAAGGACTCAGCTAGTATTCGGCGGCCTGAGACCGCCGAATCCGGCTCTTCGTCTCTTGCTTTCCCGGAGGCGTCGGAGGAGTGGATGCGTGGCTTCCTTTATGATGAATACACTCGATTCAAAGAAGGAGGATGACCCAGCATCCCGGCTTAATCCTGCGGGATAGCGAGACAGGCGAGACCCTGCAGGGCAAGCCCGAAGCGGCTCGGCGCTCGCCCGCGGACTAGTAAGACACGGCGAAGTCTTTTTGAGCCGATGTCGCAGTGATACCTTCAGGTGAAAGAAGCCGGACGATGCGTCGTCATCCGTTCCTTTTATTATGACATCTATCAATGTCACGCCTTTGTCAACACTCTAAAGCACGCCCGCATACCGGGCGTGCTTGTTCGCTTTTTTTTAGAGTGTTTACTGCTTCAGCTGCCGGCACAAACGTTTCGTTTCAGCCAGCTGATCGCTTGCCTTCATGCGATGCGACTGACCGTAAAGCGCACGAAACGAAACGTCTTTATCCAGCTTGAGCAAAGCTTCATTCAGCTCGGCTGCATGGCGAAACGACACATGCTTGTCATGCGTTCCGTGAATGATGAAAATCGGGCAAGAGATTCGTTCAGCAAAATAAAGCGGGGATCGTTCTTTATAAATTTCAGCAGATTGCTCGGGCGGACCGGAAAACGTTCGGCGCAGCATTTTTCTTAAATCAGGACGTTCCTGATACATTAAAAAGCAATCCGCTACCCCTCCCCAAAACGTCACTGAAGCGGAAACTCTGTTAACCGCCGTCAATCCTGCCATAATACCGCCGCGAGAAAAACCGACGATATGAATTGTTGCCTCGCCGGTTAAATATTCCTGTAAAACATCAAAGCCGGAAAAAGCATCTTCCCTGTCGCGCCCGCCAAAATCTTCTTCGCCCTCTCCGCCCTCATTCCCGCGGTAATAAGGAGCAAATACAGTGAATCCTTCATTCGCAAATTGCGTAAGCCGCGGTATCCGCACCATTCCGATATGCTTAATTCCTCCGCGCAAGTAGAGAATACCCTCCCCGCAATTTTTATGCTGCGGTGTAACAAGCAATCCTTTTACACGGCAGTCGCCCGAACGGTAAGTAATTTCGTGTAACAGAAATCTCGCTGATGACGATACGAGCTGCTCGCTTCTCATCACTCTGGTCATTGAAAAACCGGCCGCCCGTCTTGAAAATAACGGCGGAGGATTTCATCCATACTGTATTCCAACACGCTGTCTTTCATAATAAAACTGTAGCGATGGTTTGTACGGACATCCGCAGGGAGCGTTTTCATTAACTTTGGCCCTTTCGTTTCAAAATAATTTTTCTTATCAATCATTTCGCTGACAACGGCAAAATAAACATTCTTAATAACCGTTTCTTTTTTTCCGGCCACTTTGTACTGGCCGATATATTCTAATGAAGACACGACCCCGCCGGTCTCTTCAAATACTTCACGCACAGCCGCATCTTCCGGTTTTTCTCCCGCCTCCACTTTTCCGCCTGGAAATTCAATACCTCTTGAAGGATGATGCGTCAGCAGCCAGCTTCCTTTGAACCATGCAACTACCCACACATGTTTCGGTTCAACAGAATAGGGGTGGTCGTTTGTCGAAAAATAAACTTCATTTCGGTAATAATCATAAAAGCGATATTCATTTTGCATCTTATCCCTCCAAGCACCGCTTCCGAATTATCATCGTTCACTTAACTGATATCCTTTTATTTTACTTCCCAAGCCTCTCTTGTGCAAAACTTTCCTGCTCTGACAGTTTGCTTTCATCCGCAGCTTACGCGAAAAATAAAAACCAGCTGTTTTACCGGGTTCCCGGCAACAGCTGGTTTTACAATAGATTATTTCTCGTCGTCTGTGATTTTTTTTGCTTCCGATTTAATTTCTTCAACCGGCTCGCTGACTTCATTTGTCAGTTCCTTCGTTGATTTCTTAAATTCCTTCAATGTTTGACCGACAGCCTTTCCCATCTCCGGCAGTTTGCTCGGACCAAAAATAATCAACGCAATCACAAGAATTAACACCAAACCCGGAATACCAATGTTTGAAATCATCTTATCCCCTCCTTTAAAAAGTTAACCGCTCCGCTTCAGCCTCATGTTTAACTGTATATCCGCCTAGGTTTTCTACTCGTTCTTTGAATGCGGAGCTTTTCAAGATCTCATAAATGAACTGCCCTTCAGTCTGCTCAAAAAATTCCGCTGTCATAATCAAATCATACGACTCTTCACTCACCGGGATAAACTCACATTGCATGGCATCAGCGGCGGAAAAAATCCCCATCCCCGCCGCATCGCTTCGGGAAGCAACTTCAGCTGCAACGCTGAGATGAGTATACATTTCCCGTCCATACCCTGTGATCTCATCCGGAGAAATGCCTTCTTTTTTCAGCAAATGATCAAACAGCACCCTCGTTCCTGCACCTTTTTGCCGGTTTATATAATGGATCTTCTTTGCAGCTAAATCTTTTAACGACTGGATGTTGTTCGGATTTCCTTGCGGGACAATCAGACCTTGCAACCGTTTTAAAAATGGAATCCGTACGATCGTCATCCCGTTTAAATATTTATGCAAATACGGCAGGTTGTAATCACCGCTCTGCGGATCGAGCAAGTGAATGCCTGTCAAATGAGCTTCGCCTCTTCGTACCGCCATAATTCCGGCCATGCTTCCGGTATGAGATGCCGATACGCTTAATGGCGGTGTTGTTCGCTCTCTTAACAGGGCGGATAAAACATCAATCGACAGATCGTGACTTCCTGAGAACAAGACAGCGCGGTCAATCTCATTAAGGGGCCGCATCAATTCTGCTTCTACCGTCTCTCCTTGTTCGATGCCGAGTTTCTCAGCAGGGATTATAACTATACCGTCTGCTTTTACTAACGACATCGTAACGCTCGCCGACCGCGTCATCGGATTGGCAATATAAGTATTTCCTGCTTTGCCGATATTGACGCGGATAAAATCCTCTGATCCCATCGACGAAGTCATTCGGCGCCCTGCCTTAACCTGGAGCGTTTCTTTATCAGGGACCGGCAATCCTTGTTGAGCAAAAAGCAGCGGACGGACAAACCAGTCCATAACAAAATAAGCGGATACAGGGTACCCCGGCACACCGATGACCGGCGTATCCTTGATTTCACCGATGATTACCGGTTTCCCGGGTCTCGTTGCTATCCCGTGCGTTAAAACAGTGCCGAGCTCTGCAATCATTTCCCTGGTATAATCTTTGGCGCCGGCAGAAGAGCCGGCATTGATGATAACGATATCCGCTGCCGCCGCTCCATCAGCTAGCGCCTTGCGAATCGTTTCCTTATCATCTTTAACAATAGGATGCAGGTGCGGATTTCCGCCCCACTGTTTGATCAATCCGGAAAAAATCGTGCCGTTAAACTCGATCAGTTTCCCCAGTTCCGGGGTTTCTGCCGGCGAAATCAATTCGCTTCCGGACGGGAAAATCGCAACGTTTGGTGTACGCATCACATCCACTTCGTCAATTTGAGCTGCCAGCATCGCGCCTGTATCAATCGGCCGGATTTGATGTTTAGCCGGCAAAATCATTTCACCGTAAGTGACGTCTTCACCAATCGGACGAATATGCTGCCACGGAACAGCAGGTTCGATGATTTCTATTTCACCGGGACTGATATCCGTTTCGTTTATATGTTCAATCATAATAACAGCATCGAACGAAGCTGGAATCGCATGTCCCGTATCCACGTAAACAAAATCTTCATTTTCCGTGAAACGAAGCGGCGCGGATTCATGAGCCGTTTCTGTCTTTGCTGCGTTAACAGCAATCCCGTCCATAGCCGAAGCGTGAAAATGCGGATTCGAAGCCGAAGCAAAAACCGGAGCTGCCGTCACCCGTCCGGCAGCATTTTGAACGGGAATACGTTCAGATGAACGGCGGTCTTTAAAAAGCTCTAAACATTCTTCCAGCGCTTCCATCCTCGGTTTATCTTGCAAGTAAATCGTCCGTTCTTGTTTGCGCTTCATCCGAAGTCTCCTCCTTAAATGAAATAGTGAACTGTAACCGTTTCGCCTTGAAGAACACCTTCTTTTTGTTCCTCAATTTCCAACAAACCGTCACTTTTCACTAATGTCTTCACCAAGCCGGACTTGCCTAAAACCGGAACCGCTTTCGGAACCGCTGTTTCTGTGTCTAATGTAACACGGATAAAGTCGGTGCGGCCGGGCGAAGAAGGAATATTTTGTGACACTGTCGCTGTTGTTGTAAAGGACGAAGCTTGTGTTTGCCCAAGCAGGCGGGCAATAATCGATTTGCCAAACATCTGAAAGATCACCATTGCTGAACCGGGATGTCCGGGAAGACCAAGGACCGGTTTGTTTGAGCTCACGGCAAAAATCGTCGGTTTCCCAGGCTTGACAGACAACCCGTGAACAAGCATCCCCGGATTTTGATCGCCAAGCGAGGTCATCACCTCTGTGGTGAAATCTTTCGTGCCGACAGAACTTCCTCCGCTTAAAATGACCATATCGCATCTCTCAAATAACGCCGATGCTTTTGCAAGATAATCGTTTCGCTCATCTTTCGCAATCTCTGAGATTTCCGATTTGCCGCCCATCGCTTCGATCATCGCCGGAATCGTGACTCCGTTTACATCACGAATTTCCCCTTCTTGCAATGACGGTGTATCGTAAGGAACAATTTCATCGCCGGAAGACAAATAGCCGATGACCGGCTGCCGATAAACGTTTATTTCCGTAATGCCCAGCGAGGCAAGAGTGCCGGCCTCTTGCGGTCTGATCACTCTCCCGGCTTTAAAAAGAATACCATCTTTCTCACAATCTTCGCCGCGCCAAATAATGTTTTCATTTTTAGCTGCCGGTTTCATAACGGTGAGCAAATCGTCGAACATTTCCGCGTCTTCAATCATGACAACGGCATCCGCTCCTTCAGGAATCATTGCTCCTGTCGGAACATACACCGCTTCACCTGGACGCACTTTGATTGATGCAGCTTTTCCCATCTCTACTGCGCCGGCATCGTTTAAAAAGGCAGGCATCGCTTCGCCGGCCCCATATGTATCTGCTGCCTTTAAAGCATACCCATCAACTGTTGAACGGGAAAAGGCCGGAACATCTTCGCGGCTTTTCACGTCTTTTGCCAGCGTACGGCCTTGTGCACACGATAGCAACACGTCTTCTGTCATACGTTGAGACGGAACATATTCTTCAATCAATTCTCGCATTCTTTTTACCGATTGCACTTGAAAGAATTCCATTCAAAGCCTCCCTCTGCATTACCTCTATCATTGGTTTTTGGCCCATTGATAATCTTCCGGACGGTTCATATTGTAAAAAGCTTTCGATATGTCTTCGTCGGTCATCCCAAGGTTGCGGAAAAATTCAGCATTTAAATAGGTCACCTGAGTTTCCTCGAGCAACCCGGTCATCCGGTGCTCGCCGTCTGCCAGTTTTTTTTCAACTTTTGCTTGCAACGAATAGTGATACAGTGCAAACAGCGGGTGTTTCACCCCGTGAATTTCCGGTACAACAGCTTGCCCGTTCCCTGTATCCGCCTTCTCAATCAGCGCTCGGACGACACGCAGGTCAGGAAACGGCAAATCGCAAGATGATAAAAATACCCAACCGCCGGAAACAGCTGAGAAAGCCGCATCTAAACCGGCTAACGGGCCGCATCCTGGATAGCGGTCGATGACTTTTTCTGTGCGTAAAAAGGAAAACTGATCGGGTTGGTTCGTCACGAGCAGCATACGGTCCGTCTCTTCACTCAGAACGGCAATTAACCGTTCCACAAGCGCCTCTCCGCCGATCGTCAAGAGCGCTTTATTCGCTCCCATCCTCCGCGATTCACCGCCGGCCAGAACCGCTCCAGTCAATTGTTCCATGTCATTCCCTCCGTCTTTTTTAATGAGGTGATTCACCGCCGTAACCTTCTTCTTGAGCAACAAAATCAAGGTGGATCGTTTGAAGATCAAGCAGCGATGCTTGCTGCATCTTCAATTCTTCAGCCGGGTTAACGACTTTCAAATAGTTGCTGCACGTTTCACAGACTTCAAGTTTGGCTGTTTCGTCTTCTTTGATATTAATATAAAAGAGATGCTCTGTGCGGTCATCACCGCAATGCACACACGCCACACGCTTTTGCTTCCATTCCGTTTCGCAGCGCGGACAGCGCAAATATTTCCAGCCGAATTCGTCTAAAATCGCTACCCGGTGGGGTTCACCGCAGCATGGGCACGTCCCCATCACGTCAAATTCTTGAATAATCGCAGCGACTTTATCGGCGAGCAGCTGCATAAACGGACGCAAGCTCTGTTCCGCGAGAAAATGAGGAAGCCAGTCGGACACGCCGTGATCTGCCGCCCAGCGCTGAAAGTACCTGTCATTGAACGTCACGCTTTCTTTTATCCATTTCAAAATCGTTTCATCAGTTAAACCTGCGGCAATCATATTTACGTCTTCATCAAGCGACGGCTGATACATAGTAAGCACTTCTGCCATATCCTTGATTGTCTCACGAAATAAAGCACCGGGAACGGGAGAAAAATCCAATTGCGGTAAAACCGGGATCTCGCGATCGAGTGTTTGCTTCGTCACGTCCATAACCATCTTGTCATCGATCGCCGCTTTTACATCAGACTGTTTATTGATCAAAGCCGTTTGCAAAGCTATATATTCTTCAGAAACAACGTTCGGATTCATGATAATTTCCTCCTGCTTTCAGACTTATAATCATTATACCGCTGAGCATGAAAGCGCGTCCATCAAGAATAAGTAAATTTTGCGCTTTTCACTACTGAAGGATCCGCGTATACTGAAATTAAAATTGCGTAAGAGAAAGGACCCTCTGATGAAAATGCGTTTATGGATAACAGCAGCAATCTTTACAGCCGTTTCGGCCTTTTTTATACAGACATATTTCTCCTCTCCAAGTGAAAAATATGCTGCTTTTCACTCGGCCGAAAATTGGCTGACTGATCAATCCGAGCGGGAAAAGTCCGATCTTCAAGATGAACCGGCGGACCGGGCTTCGGAGATTCTCGCAACGCTTTCTGAACACGATCATGACGGGGGAGAGTTCGGTGTACATATTGACGGCGTAAAAAACCGTTTTGAAACAAATGAGCAGGAAATCGCGCTGACATTTGACTTATGCGGCGGAGATTTCGGCTCCGAATTGGATGAAGAACTTGTAGATTTCTTGCGAGACGAACAGATTCCCGCCGTTCTTTTTGTGAACAAAAGATGGCTTACAGAGAATGAAGAGCAATTCATCGATTTGTATGAAGACCCTTTGTTTACAATTGAAAACCATGGAACCGAGCATAAACCGCTCTCGGTCGAAGGAAAAGAAGCATGGGGCATTGACGGCACCGGCTCACCGGAAGAAGCTGTTGAAGAAGTCATGATAAACCAGCAGGCCATCTACGAACGTACTGGATACACACCGGAACTTTTTCGCTCCGGAACTGCTCATGTCGACGAATCATCCGTAGCGCTTGTGAACCGCCTCGGCTTAGAAACAGTCAATTACGATATTCTTGGCGATGCCGGTGCTACCTATAGTGCTGAGGAAGTAAAAGAATCCCTGCTTAATGCCGAAGCAGGTTCGATTGCTTTGCTGCATATGAATCAGCCAAACAGCGAAACAGCAGCAGGAGTTCAAAAAGCGGTCCCCGAACTGCAAGCAGACGGTTATGAATTTGTCGCCCTGGATAATAAAACGCTTGTCGATTAACGCCGATCATAAAAAACAGACCGTAACCGGACATACCGGTTGCGGTCTATTTTACGACGAGAACATCGACAGAACTGTAACGGACGATATTTTCTGATGTGCTGCCCATAACAAGCTGGTCATATGAATCAAGGCCGTTCGATCCGCAAATGATCATATCTGCACCGATTTGATCGATCAAATCGTATGTAATCACTGTCTTGGGATTGCCGCGTTCCACTTTAATCTGATAATTTTTCAAGCCGCTTGCTTCGATGAGCTCCATAATCGTTTCCTTCATCTTTTCTTCATGCTCTTTTAAAATTTCTTCGTATTGACTTGATTTTCGCACATCCATCTGAGGCGACCGCAAATCGGTAACATAAACAACCGATAACGAAGCCGTATTTCTCTTTGCGACATTCACTGCTTTTTTTAATGCTTTTTCTGCACTGACGGAACCATCATAAGCGACGAGAATATGTTTGTACTGATCATCGACCATAGTATCCCCTGCCCTTCACTGCGTTTGTTCCATTATAACGTAATATGAAAAAATTTTACACTGAGAATACATAAAAGTGCCCGCAAAGAAATAAGCAGGCACCTTCAGAGTGTTGACAAAGTCATGACATCAATAGATGTCATATTAAAAGGAACGGATGACGACGCATCGTCCTTCTTTGAATCGAGTGTATTCATAATAAAGGAAGCCATGCATCCACTCCTCCGACGCCTCCGGGAAAGCAAGAGACGAAGATCCGTATTCGGCGGTCTGATACCGCCGAATACTAGCTGAGTCCTTGCCCGGGGCAAGCGGAGGTTAGTGGCTGCGTGGCTTACGTCAAAATAATAATTTGTCTACAAGCTGAAGGTGCCCGCAAAGAAATAAACGGGCACCTTCATTTTTTACGTACGGTATTTTCGCACAATATCCTGAAGAGTTTCCGCTAACTGAGCAAGCTGGTTAGCAGAAGCATGTACTTCTTCCATGGAAGCATGTTGTTCTTCAGCGGAAGCAGCAACGTTTTGTGTATTTCCTGCAGACTGTTCAGCTGTTTTCGTTACCGTCTGAACAGAAGCCTGAACGTTGGCTGCACCGGTATTGATTCCATCTGCTGTCGTTTTTACTTTTTCCAACTGCGAAGAGATATCATCAATCGAGTCCGTCAATTTGTTAAACGCTGTACCGGCATTTTCAGCGTAGGTTTCCCCTGTTTTTACAGCTTTTCGGCCTGATGCCGTATACTCAGCGGACTGCTTGACTTGATCTTGCATTTCCGCGATTAATGTGCTGATTTCCTTTGTGGCGTTTGAGGTTTGTTCGGCCAGTTTGCGAACCTCATCCGCCACAACAGCAAATCCCTTGCCGTGTTCGCCTGCGCGCGCTGCTTCAATTGCCGCGTTAAGCGCCAGCAAATTCGTCTGTTCGGCCACATCATTAATCATTGAAACGATCGCATTGACTTTGCCGGAACGCTCTTGTAATTCATGAACAGAACGATCAATATTTTCAGTTAAATCGTTGATCTGATTCATTTGCGAAACTGTATCATTGACAACTTCTTTGCCTTTTCCCGCTTGTTCAGCAGCTCCTTGCGCTGTTTCATTCACGCGGCGAATTGTCTCAGTGATTTTGTTTATATCGTTGCTCATCGTCTGTACTATGCCTTCGTTATCATTTGCCTGTTCAAGCTGATTTTCAGCGCCTGAAGCGACTTCCTGAATCGATTCGGTAATCTCTTCAGTTGCTGTACTCGTTTCTGACGCACTGGCGAGCAGTTCTTCCGAGCTTGCAGCAACTTGCTCAGATGTATCATTTATTCTTGCAATGATTTCCTGCAGGCTTTCGATCATTACGTTCACAGATACAGCCATGCGGCCGATTTCATCGTTAGAGCGAATTTCGCGTTTTTCTGTTTGCAAGTTTCCTTTGCTGATTTCGTCCATTGCCTGTGATACGTCAATGATTGATGAAGAAATTTTCCGGCTTAATACATAAAAAGCACTCCCGCCCAGCAGGATAACGGCAGCTATAATCGCCAAAAACGTCACTGTGTTAGCATTTAAGATGCCTTGAACATTTTCTTCCGCTTCAACGGACTGCATCTGAACGACCTCAGCCAACTCAAGGGATTGATCGACGACATTGCCGCGAATTTCAGCAAGCTCATCTACCCGGCTGTTTTGGAGCGGACCGGCCTCGTCAGGCATTCGTTCAAGTAAATTATGGAATTGGAGCACTTGCGCTTCGATCGATAAAAGCAAGTTTTCCCCCTCTTCGGATCGCATCGTTCCTTCCAAGGCGGTTAAATGAGATTGCAACTGTTCGCTTTGTGATGCAAAATAAGCATCATCTCTTGCTTCGCCGGTGCGGATCGCATCGGTTTCAATAATATAAAGCGACCGTATCAGCGCCGCGACATCCCCTGCAATGAGAGCCCGTTGATTCTCTTCGGCATATGTATCCATTTCTTCGCTTACTTGGTTCATTTGCACGTATGTCACACCTGCTCCTGCAATAAGCAATATAACGACAAAACCGAAGATCGCAAATAATTTGTGCTGTATTTTCAGTTGGGTAAGCTTAAACTTGTTCACGTTAATCTCCTTTAGTTTGTCTGACTTCTGACACACTAATGATACCAAAGACTCAACCGTCTATGGTATCTCATTTTAAACATTCGAAAAACAAAGTAAAAAGTCCCGGTTTGAAAAGACAAACATTCTGTCTCCACTTAGAACGGGCGATCATGGTATAATGTAGTGCAGTCAATTTACTATTCGTATGAGGTGACTATATGACAAAGAACAAGTTAATCGTGCTTGGGATCGGATTAATACTTATTATTATTTTATCAGCGTTGCTTATCGTCTTGCAGCCGGAGACAGATCAAAATACCCAGCAGACGAATTCAGAACCTGAAACGGCCAACGAGGAAAACTCATCAGCAAACGAAAACACAGCTGATACATCGGACAATTTTAATATGCCGGATGAAGACGGGGTTGTGGGAGAAGATAGCGGCGTCAATGAAAATGATGAACCAGATGACGAACAATTAAAAGAATATGCTGACAGGGCTCTGGACAACGTCGATCTCCCGGAAGATACAGACAGTATTTCTGAAGAATTGCTTCGTGCCCACGCTGAGCTGTATTCAATTTATACACAAATGGCTGAACTGGAGTCTGATGATATTGACGGCAGCCAAGAGAGCGCAGAGAGAATCATGCGCGAGCGTTACAGCTGGTATGAATTTTCATCTGAAGAATACGGTTTTACCTATAATGAAGATGATTTTTTAACTGTCGCTGAAACAGAAGGTTATATCGAGGACGCGAGCAAGCGAGCCGCTGTCTTGTTTGAAGTTTTAGCAAATGAGAATGACGATTACTACACTGGTCAGCTTGTCTACCAATATCTTCAGCCTTATATTTGGCATGAAATTGCTGACGAGGCCATCGCGTATTACGATCCTGCATCGGAAAACGAACAAGAGCGGGAAGAAGCAGCAGAACGAATGTTTGCCCAAGATGTGCTAGAATACATCGGCGACGAATACCCTGAGTACCTTGAAGGCGAAAGCAGTCAATGACCGTTTTCCAAAACAACAAGAGCCGTCCCGAAAAAAACGGGAGGGCTCTTGTTTATTGATTAGCGAAATTCCGCCCAATCAATATGATAAGTTATTTGATCAGACGGATTTGCCTGATCTGTTACATGAATCGTCAACGGTTCATCAAAGTCCGCTTCCGCCGTATCAATCAGCAGCGAAGTTTTTGCTCCATCAGCCAAATTCAGCCGTTTTGCTCCAGTCAAACTCTCTCCGTCTTGTTCGGTTTCGATATCATGGATATATGCGCCTTGGCCGTAAAAACGGATATGAACCGGGATCATTTCATCAGACAGTTTCGCCCGCAAATCTTCCGGGGCAGGGATCGTTCCGTAAAGGTTATATTGTTTTTTCGCCTCGCGCTTTACAGTTAATCCCGGAGGTTCGGTATAAGCAAAAGCAATTTTTTCATTTGAATCTTCAGCATTTTCCGATTCCAGCGTATAGCTGCTGAATGAATACTCTCCGGCAAGGACACTTTCCGCCTTGCTTTGAATTTCATCATCGCTTAAATAAAAGTAATAGTCCTCGTTATCAAAACCGCCAGAGATTACCTCGCTGACACTGTCCGCCGAAGACTTGTTCTCTTCTTCTGCAACGAGAATATACAAAAGCAGACCGGTAAGAAAAAAGACACTCATAAACACGAGACTTACGGTCATTTTCTTAATCATTGCACCCGGCTCCTTTTTCTCTGCTGGTTACGAGTATACAAAAGTCCGCGATAAAATGATAGATCGATCAGCTTGAAAAACGAATATACGGAACACCATGAACGGTTTCGCTTTCGCCCCGGCTGGACGTTTGCGATGTATCAATCACAGCTTTAGCCGATGACACTTGATTTACAGCGCTTATTTTTGACGCGTCATCTTCTGTTGTTAATACCCAGTAATCTGGCAATTCATCAGCGGCGCCTTCGTATTTAGAAACGATATACCCTGTTTTTCGCAAGGTTTTTACTAACGGATCATTTAATGCGCTGTCGTGCAATACAACGATACTTTTGCGGCGGGGCCCCTCTTCGGTATGTTCGACAGCCGATCCGGTCAATTCTTTAAGGAGCTGTTTTTCTGAACTCTTCTCCTTCGCTCGTTTCCCCGTTGCTTTATAAATGCCTTCATCAAGCGCTAAAATTAAATCTTCGGCATCTTCAAGTCCGACAGAGAGCCGGACAAGATCTTCCGTCGTCCCGGTAGAGACCATTTCTTCCGGCGATAACTGTAAATGTGTCGTACTTGCCGGATGAATGATCAGGCTCTTCGCATCGCCGACATTCGCCACGTGCGACCATAATTCGATATGACGAATCAGTTCTCTTCCCGCCTCGACTCCGCCGTCGATACCGAAGTTCACAACAGCACCGTGGCCGCCGGAGAGATATTTTTTCCCGAGTTCATGGGAAGCATGTTCAGAAAGTCCCGGATAACTGACCCAATTAACAGCGGGATGCTCTTTGAGAAATTTAGCTATTTCAAGGGCATTCGCTTGATGTTTTTCCATTCGTAAGCCGAGTGTTTCTAAGCCCTGAATAAGCTGAAATGCGTTCTGCGGGCTTAAAGCTGCCCCAATGTCACGCATCAGCTGCACCCGCAGCTTCAATATAAACGCCATATCGCCAAGATCCTGGTAGACAAGACCGTTATAACTCGGATCCGGTTCATGAAAACCGGGGAATTTTTCTTTATTCCATGTAAAACGACCGCCGTCAACGACGACACCGCCGATCGTTGTTCCATGCCCGCCGATCCACTTCGTTGCCGAATGAACGACAATATCAGCGCCGTGCTGCAACGGTTTACAAACAGCAGGCGTCCCGAACGTATTATCAATGATTAACGGAATATCAGCTTCGTGGGCTGCTTCGCTGACCGCCTCAAAATCGAGAATATTTAAGCTCGGATTGCCGATTGTTTCGGCAAATACCGCTTTTGTTTTTGGCGTGATCGCCGCTCTGATCGCGTCTGGATCGGTCGCATCTGCAAAATGAACATCGATGCCGTATTTCGGCAAAGTAACATTAAACAGATTATACGTTCCGCCGTATAATTCAGAAGCTGCTACAATCTCATCGCCCGCTTGAGCAATGTTTAAAATCGTCATTGTAATAGCCGCCATTCCCGAAGCTGTCCCAAGCGCACCGACACCGTCTTCGAGGATCGCAACCCTTTTTTCAAACGCATCAACCGTCGGGTTCATAATGCGGCTGTATATATTCCCCGGTTCTGCAAGCGAAAACAGACGCTCCGCATGTTCAGCATCATTGAACACATAAGAAGTCGTCTGATAAATAGGTACAGCTCTCGCTCCTGTTGCCGGGTCGGGCACTTGACCGGCGTGTAACAACTGTGTCGATACCGCTAATTCGTTCATTCGTTTTACCATGATATTGCCTCCTCATACATAATGAAATCATTCAAGCTTTTTAGTTTTGGCATTTTACAGTTGCCGGACCTCATAATTATTTGAATATTAACACTTTGGACTCAGACCGTCAATTAAAGGCGAAACGGTGCTGAGCGGATTTGTCAGAAGATATCGACATCGGTTAAATCCGTTGGGTGCCCTGCACGGGTATGTTATACTTCGTAAGGTTTTATGCTTAAGGAGGCCGAAACGATGAAACAATTTTTCGAAGGTATTCGCATTCGCTCAGTGGTCATTATTATTATCGGAACCTTGATATTCGGGTTCGGAATCATACACTTCAATTTGCAAAACGGGCTTGCCCACGGCGGATTCACAGGCATTACACTCTTATTGTACTATGTATTTACTATCGAACCGTCTTTGTCTAACCTGCTGCTCAATATTCCGCTTTTTTTCATCGGCTACCGTCTGTTTGGACGCAGAATGTTTATATACAGTTTAATCGGCACACTGTCTTTAACGGTCTCGTTAAGAATCTTTGAACTTTATCCCGTAACTGAAATCCCGCTCCACGACGATATGATTCTTGTTTCTTTATTTGCCGGCGCTTTTGCCGGCACCGGGCTCGGAATGATTTTTCGGGCCGGCGGAACAACCGGGGGAGTCGATATCCTCGCAAAACTTGCGGAGAAATACTTCGGGGTAAGTATCGGAACGTTTATGTTCAGCTTTGACGCAGCTGTAATCACTCTTTCGTTAGTGCATTTGAACCTCACGCAAGCGATGTATACTCTCGTTGCTGTCTTCGTAGCGAGCAGGGTCATTGATTTACTGATCGAAGGTGCCAATGCAGCAAAATCTGCGATGATCATTTCGGCCAATACATCAGCTATTTCGGAAGCGATTATTAACAGAATGGGCCGGGGGTCAACCGTGATCACCGGACGCGGCGCTTTCACAGATAATGAACGGGAAATTCTCTACTGTGTTGTACATCGGCACGAGCTGATTCAGCTGAAAAGTGTGATTAACGATGTCGATCCTTACGCATTCGTCTCATTAAGCGATGTGAAAGAAGTCTCCGGCGAAGGATTTACATTTGATAAACAATACAGGCCGCTAAAACCGGCTGATGAATAAATACATGCCCTCTTGTAACGAATATTTACAAGGGGGCATTTCTTGGATAGGATAGATGATAATAAGCTGAGGAGGGACAAGAAATGAAAACCGTCATGTTTGATTTGGACGACACGCTGTTGTGGGATGAAAAAAGTATCCGGCAGGCGCTCACACTTACGTGTGCTTTCGCAGCCAAAGAGACCGGCGTCAGTGCTTCGGCACTATACGAGACCGTTATCAAAAAGGCGCCGGAACTTTATGCTGAATACCCGATGTATGAATTCACAAAAATGATCGGCATCAATCCGTTCGAAGGTCTTTGGGGCGATTTTAATGACGAAGGCTCTTCTTTTGAGCAAATGAACGCACATGCACCGGAATATCGGCGCCGGGTTTGGACGGAGAGCCTTGCAGTTCATGATATTTATGACGAAGCGCTCGGGGAAGTCCTCGCTGAGACGTTTCGGTTAAAGCGTAAAGAAAACCCTTATTTGTTTGACGATGCCTTGACAATACTCGATCAATTGCAAGATGACTGCAGCTTAATTTTACTGACGAACGGTTCGCCGGAACTGCAAAACATTAAACTTAACCTTACGCCGGAACTCGCGCCGTACTTTAACCGGATCATTATTTCCGGCGATTTCGGCCGCGGCAAACCTGATGCGGCGATCTTTGAACATGCATTGCAATCAGCAGATGCTTCCGCTGAAGACACCATCATGGTCGGTGACAACCTGAACACAGATATCCGCGGCGCCAATGCGGCAAATATAACGTCTGTCTGGCTGAACCGCTTTAATAAGCAAAACGAAACGGATGTCAAGCCCGATCATACAATCGAATCATTGGATGAACTGAAAACGCTGCTTGAGCAAATCAATTAAAATTCCCAGTAGAAAAACCACCCGCGTTAAACGGATGGTTTTTTTCTTAAGCAATTTTTTTCTTTAAGATCCCGAGCAAGGCAGCAGTTAATACAGCACCTGCGATAATTGCAATCAAATAAAGAACCGCATTGTCAACAAGGCCGATGACAAAAATTCCGCCGTGCGGCGCTTCGGTTGCTGCGCCAAAAGCCATCGATAACGCGCCGGCTAAAGCTGAGCCGGCAATAATTGACGGAATCACCCTCGCCGGGTCAGCAGCAGCAAATGGAATCGCCCCTTCAGTTATAAAAGAAGCGCCCATGACATAGTTTGTCTTGCCTGCGTCGCGCTGCTCAGCTGTAAAGCGATTCTTGAACACTGTCGTTGCCAACGCAATTCCGAGCGGCGGCACCATTCCAGCAGCCATAATTGCAGCAATCGGCATGAAACTTCCCGCTTCAATCATTGCCAGTCCAAACGCATAGGCAGATTTATTAATCGGACCGCCCATATCAACAGCCATCATTCCCCCAAGAATCAGCCCAAGAAAAATGATATTCGCGCCATCTAAACCGTCAAGCCAAGTAACAAGACCTTCTTGCACACCGGCAAGCGGCGTCACAATGAAGTACATCACAAACCCGGTTCCAAATACCCCAAACAGCGGCAACAGCAGAATCGTTTTAATTCCATCCAACGACTGCGGTATAAATGAGAAAACTCTGCGTAATCCTAAAACGAGGTAACCGGCAAGAAACCCGGCAATAATCCCGCCTAAGAAACCGGCATCACCGTTATGAGCCATTAAACCGCCGACCATACCGGCAGCAAACCCGGGTCTGTCCGCAATACTCGAAGCAATAAAACCGGCGAGTACCGGAACCATGAAGAAGAACGCATTTGCTCCGCCGATCGTGGATAAAATTTCGCCAAACCAGGTGATTTCACCTTCGACCGGATCTTCAAAGAGAAACGACAACGCGATTAAAATACCGCCGGCAACGACAAAAGGAAGCATGTTCGAAACACCGTTCATTAAGTGGCGGTAAATCGTTGCCCCGACACCTTTTTTCTCATCGTCATCGGCGTGGCTGTCTCCTTTACCTGTCCCTTGATAAACGGACGCATTCCCGGAAGCGGCTTGCTCTAACAGTTCCGCCGGTTTGCGAATCCCTGCTGTTACCGGGGCGTTAATCAACGGTTTTCCGGAAAAGCGCTCTTTCTCTACTTGCGTATCGGCTGCAATGATGACCGCATCAGCGCGGGCAATATCGTCTCTTGTCAACGCATTGCGCACACCGTCCGAACCGTTCGTTTCGACTTTTATATCATAGCCCAACTCTTTCGCTTTGTCTTTTAAGCCGTCCGCTGCCATATAGGTATGGGCAATCCCTGTCGGACAGCCGGTAACCGCGACGAAAAACGGGCGTGTCCCGCCGTTAGTTTCAGCCGGCTTTTCCGCCTTTTCTTCTGCTAACTTTTCTTCTTCTTTCTCATCGATCAGCTTGATGATATCTTCGGCAGAACCCGCATGAAACAGCTCCTGTCTGAACGGCTCATCCATCAACAGCGTCGAGAGTCTCGCCAATGCTTGCAAGTGCATATCATTAGCACCTTCAGTTGCAGCAATCATAAAGAATAAATACGCCGGTTTTTCATCCATCGACTCGTAATCAATTCCCTCGGCCGAACGGCCAAAAACAATTGCCGGCTCTTTAACAGAGGCTGACTTTGCATGCGGAATCGCTACGCTTTCGCCGATCCCAGTGGAACTCTGTTTTTCGCGGTCGTTGATCTCTTGAATAAATGACGATTTATTCGAGAGCTTGCCGGCACGGTCAAGCTGGTCGGCCAACTCTTCAATGACAGCTTGCTTGTTTGTCGCTTCTAAATTTAAGCGGATCGTTTCTTTTCCAAGTAATTCTGTGATCTTCATAATGCCCCTCCTTCTTTCTTTTGGATTTGAATTGACACGTCGCTTTCTAACCTTTCGACCTCTTCCTTTTCACAAAAGCCTTGCGAAAAAGCTGTTGCGCTTCCGGCTGCAACAGAGAAGCTGAACGCCTGCTCATCGGAAAAACCGCGGGATTTGCGGTCGAGAAACGCAGCGACCATCGAATCTCCTGCACCTACAGAATTGACAACGTCGCCGCCGGGAACATCCGCGCGCATAATGAGGTGCCGGCTGACAAATAGTGCGCCCTCGCCCGCCAGCGAGACGATGACGCGTTCTGCACCGTCTGAGACTGCTTGTTCAGCACAGGCAAGAGCATCTTCAACCGTTTGAATCTCTTCATTGTATAAAGCGCTTAATTCAGCTTTATTCGGCTTAATCAAATATGGGCCGGACTGCAAGCCTTCTTTAAGCGGCAGCCCGCTTGTATCAAGGACTGTCTGCACGCCGGTATGCGCCACTGATTCCATCAATTCAGCATAAACCGCAGGAGAGAGATCGGCCGGAACACTGCCTGAAAGCACTAAAAAATCATTTTCTTCACTGCCTGTGAGCTGATTTTTTAAGCGCCGTAAATTATCCGCAGTAATTTGCGGGGACATTCCGTTAATTTCTGTTTCTTCAGTCGCTTTTAATTTGATATTGATTCTTGAAGTTCCTTCGGTGTGGATAAAGTTGTGCGCAATCCCTTCAACTGTCAATGTTTCTTCAATAAATGCACCGGTAAACCCCGCGGTAAAACCGAGCGCTTTCGAGTCTGTTCCGAGTCTTTGCAAAACCTTCGATACATTGATCCCTTTGCCGCCCGGGAGCATATGCTGGGCATGCGCCCGGTTCGTTTCACCGAGCTGCAAATTCTCAACCTCGACTAGATAATCAACGGAAGGACTTAATGTAACTGTGTAAATCATGATAATCTCACCACCTTTCCGTTCGTATCATATTCAATTTCATCTAAAAAAGGATCCGAGTCTGTCGCTGTAAGGAGAAAGGCATCTTGCAAATCGGCGAATTTGGCAAACGATGTCTCTTTAAACTTGGAAGCATCCGCTAAAACATAAGCTTCCGAGGTCTGATTGATTGCCAACCCTTTGACGTGAGCTTCTTCCGGGTCCGGCGTCGAATAGCCGAACGATTGATCGATGCCGTTCGTGCCGAGAAAAGCTTTATCAAACCGGAATTGCATTAACGCTTCGGCAGCCATCTTTCCGACAAAAGCTCGAGTGCCCGACTTGACATATCCGCCGATTCCGTAGGTATGAAAGCCGGCAGCCAACGATTCTGTAATGATATTCACACCATTTGACACGACCGTAAGCTGTTTGGCTTCAACAAACGGGAGCAAAGCTTCCGTTGTCGTACCGGCATCGATAAATATACAGTCCCCGTCATCAATGAGTGAAGCCGCCCGGCGGCCGATCTCAGCTTTTTCTTCTGTGTAACGGTCTTTTTTTTCAATCATCGTCGGCTCATCGGTCTTGCTTTTCAATAAAGAAGCACCGCCGTGAATGCGCTTTAATTTCTTCCGGCTCTCAAGTTCTGAGAGGTCTCTGCGTATCGTCGACTCTGAGGCTCCGGTTGCTTCCACCAGTTCAGCAAGCTTTGCAACATTTTGCTTTTTTAACAGCTTGAGAATTTTTTCATATCGTTCATCTGTCAGCATCTGACTCACACCTTTATTTTGTTAACGTTATCATAACTTATATTTCGAGCAAAATCAATCATTTTAAATCAAAAAAAATCAAAAATAATTACAATCGATCATGAAAGGCATAAAAAAACCGGGATTTCCTCCCGGACTTTTTTATCTGCTTTTCACTAACAGCTGGATCGCTTCATCAATAACTTCATCACGCTCTTCATCGGTCTTTACTTCATTGCGCAAGCATGTTTCAAGGTTTTTCGCCACGACTGTTGCGGTTGCACGATCCAAAGCTGAACGAATCGCTGTCATCTGCGTAATGATTTCTTTACAGTCCTTTTCTTCTTCCATCATTCGCAACACACCGCGCACTTGTCCTTCGAGCCGCTTCATCCGGTTTTTCACTTCTGGTGAATATTCCATTATGCACACCTCTTCCATATAATAGATCTTCCTCATCGTGATAAATGAGTCAGCTGATTTATATCAGTCTTTTCATATCATTTTACTATATTTTTATAAACGACACCAATATTTATATACCCATTATATTAAACCTAGCAGGGTATATCAAGAAATACGCCGGCTTATACAGCCGGCGTCAAACAACTTCTACTTTTTCACTGTTTCCCCGCGCCAAGAACTGATTCCGCCTTGAACATTGATTAAATGCTGAAAACCTTGCTTCCTCAGTTTCTTCGCAGCAGATTTACTTCGATTGCCGCTTCGGCAGATCAAAACCAATTCTTTATTATTCGGCAGCTTCCCCGCACTTTCGTGCAACCGGCTTAAAGGAAAATTTTTTGATCCGCGGATATGACCGCTCTTAAATTCATGTTCTTCGCGGACGTCAATAATCAGCGGCTGATCTTTCTTGTTTTTCACCCGTGCCGCTAAATCGTCCGCACTCATGTTAGCGACGCCTTTTACCGGGAGACGTTTGATAACAGTCAAGAGCAAAAGGAGGCCGAGCAGCAGATAAATCAGCCATTCCACAGTGCTTCCTCCTTAAATGAACAAATTCACGTTCGCATCTTCAGCTTCAGAAAGGTACGAAGCTACACCTGCATATTCAATTCCGTCCATCAGTTCTTCCTCTTTTAACCCCATAACATCCATCGTCATCGTGCAGGCAACCATTTTCACATCCAGGTCTTGGGCAAGCTCAATCAATTCCGGCAACGTTTGAACGTTGTGTTCTTTCATCATTTTCTTCATCAGATAAGAACCGGCGCCGCCGTAGTTCATCTTTGACAGTTTCAATTTTTTTGGTCCGCGAGGCATCATTTTTTCAAACATTTTTTCCAAAAAGTTTTTATCTTGGATATTGATTGCCTCGTCTTTGCGCAGCACATTCAATCCCCAGAATGTAAAAAACATCGTCACTTTCTTGCCCATAGCAGCCGCTCCGGTCGCAATAATAAAACTTGCAATCGCTTTGTCGAGATCTCCGTCAAAAACGATCATCGTTGCATTATCTTTCGCTTGATCAGACATACAGCATCCTCCTTTATTTATACCCAATAAGGTATTTACACTATACCCACAGTTTATACCCCTGTTGGTATTATGTCAAGAGGGTGTGTTCATTAAATTGACACATTCAATCAGAGAACGGCTCTGACCGCCGTTCCATCCGCCAGTTTTATAGGAGCTGCCCGATGCGTTACAGTGATCGGTTCTCCGTGAACAAGCGTGTATTCTGCGGCGTCATGGTCGATATATAGTTGAATGATCCGGCCATGATAACGGATATGAAACGTTAGCGATGTCCACGATTTCGGCAATGACGGCCGAAAGGACAGACCGCTTTCCGACATCCTCATCCCTGCAAAACCGTAAACGAGAGCCGACCATGTACCGCCCATGTTTGCCATATGGAGACCGTCTTTCGTATTCCCGTGCGTATTATCAAGATCTAAACGGGCCGTTTCAGAAAAGTACCGAAGCGCTTTTTCTTGATCTCCTAATCGAGCGGCCATAATACTGAATACACAATACGACAACGAAGAATCATGGGTTGTGACCGCTTCGTAATATTCGTACGTCTTTCTCATAGTCGTTTCATCAGCAAGATCATCAAGCAAAAAGTGTGCGAGCACCGTATCGGCTTGTTTGCAGACTTGATAACGGTATAAGGTTAACGGGTGATAATGCAAAAGCAGCGGAAATTTTTCTTTCGGCGTCGCAGCTAAATTCCAGCGGTCTTTATCGAGAAACGTGTCGTCTTGGGCGTGGATGTCACGCTCGGGGTCATACGGAAGATACATCCGATCCGCTGCGCGCTGAAAAGCGAAAATTTCTTCCGGCTCAATGCTGAGCCGCATAACAAGCCGGTCAAAAGCTTCCTGGCTGTAATCCTGCACGAGCGCCAGCGACTTCACCGCCCAGCGTAAGTTAAACCGCGCCATCGCGTTCGTATAAAAATTGTTATTGATAATACACGTGTATTCATCAGGTCCGGTTACGTCGTCAATGCGGAACTGTCCGTCCTTTTCGTGTCCGGTATCGATCCAAAGCCTGGCTGTTTCTACGAGGATTTCCGCACCGTACTCGCTCATAAACGCCATGTCATTGGTTGCAAAATAGTATTGGACAAAGCTGTAGGCGATATCTGCACTAATATGGTATTGTGCTGTTCCGGCCGGGAAAAAACCTGAACATTCCCGTCCTTTAATTGTCCGCCACGGAAACAGCGCCCCCTGTTCGTGTCCGACCTCTTTCGCCCGGTATTTCGCGGCCGGAAGAAGGGAATAGCGGTGTTCAAGCAAATTTTTCGCAATCGAAGGTTCGGTCATTAAAAAGACCGGGAACATATAAATTTCTGTGTCCCAAAAATAATGACCTTCGTACCCTTCACCGGAAAGGCCTTTTGCTGAAATATTGCTGGCCGGTTCTTTGCCGACGGATTGCAGCAGCTGAAATAAATTGAAACGTATCCCTGTCTGCAAATTTGCGTCCCCTTCTACTTGAATATCTGCACTTTGCCAAAATCCGTGCAAATACTCGCGCTGCCCGGTTAACACATCGGCAATCGACACACTTTCAAGCTCATTATGAATCGTTCGCGCTTCGCTTTTGACATCGGGTCCGTGACGGTAAGTATCTGTGTACACTGTCCACTTTGACACGCGTATATGTTCTTCTTCACGAAACGTCATATCTTCCACGACCGCTTCTCCATGGTATTCACAGGAATAAACGTCCGGCGTCCGCGAAGTGCGGATTCGAACGGAAGCTGCCGTTTCCAGCCTTGTTTCAAACGTTCGGTTAACGACGGTATGATTAGGCCCGTCTTGAAAAACATCCGTTGTATTCGTCCGTTTCGTATGGCCTGATGCGACCCGCGGATCGTCAGGATCTGCAGCGTTCGTTACATCACCGTCAAGATAAGAAATCACCCGGATATTTCGGCAAGCTGATTCCGGATAAATATCAATCCATTGTAAAAACAGCTCTTTCGTCCGAAAGGATACGAGCCGGCGAAAATGCAAGCGAACCGTTTTCCCTTGCGGAGAGCGCCAGCGGATGCGTCGTTCACTATAGCCTTCATCCATATTTATTTCTCGTTTGTAATCGAGAATGTCACCATCAAAAAGTGAAAACCATTCGTCATCAAAACAGATCATAATCGTTTGCGCATCAATAATATTAACCAATTTCTCACTGACTTCCGGAAAAGCATGCAGTTTTTCTGCCTGTTCGATCGGCACTTCATCGTGAAACGCATTGATGTAAGTTCCTCGTATTGAATTGATTCCCGGAGCATACCCTTCTTCGAAATTGCCCCTCACACCTAAATAACCGTTGCCGAGTGCAAAGAGACTTTCATTCACGAGCAAGGATTCTTCATCAAGCTGATTTCTCATGACCGTCCATCCCATCCGCTACACTTCCTTTCGTTTGTCTGTTACAAGAAAACGCTTCCTTCAGTTTATCAAATCGTGGTAATTTCTGCCACGTCTATCTCATCCGTAAATCTTTCTTCCGTGCTGCTTACGTCTTTTTTCGCGCATCAATTTCCTGTATGATATTGTCAATGTCATCATCGAAGTCTTTTATAGAAAGGAAGCGTTTGACTTGTCACATCGATCCGCTTATTTCATGGTCGCGCTGGGGGCTGCACTCTGGGGGATCACGGGACTATTCGTCACGAATTTAAATACATACGGGTTTACTCCTTGGGAAGTTGTCGGTATTCGTCTTTCGTTCTCTGCTGTTTTGATTTTTCTGTATTTGTTTATTACAGACCGGCGCTTTTTATACATTCGCCTTCGCCACATACCGTTTACGATCGGAACCGGCATCATCAGCATCGCTTTTTTCAACTATTTCTTTTTCACGGTCATGCACGAAGCATCGATTTCCCTTTCTGTCGTTTTGCTTTACACTGGACCGGTGTTTGTCGCAATCATTTCCAGGATTACATTTAAAGAGCCTTTCACCGCGAACAAATTGATCGCCCTTGTGTTCATGATGACCGGAATTGCCTTTACCGTCGAATTCTTTCCGGCAGGGCAATTATCTGTCGGCTGGGATATCGTCATCTTCGGTATTCTGTCCGGTTTTTTCTATGCGCTCTACAGCATTTTCGGCAAATATATCAGTAAAAGCTACCATACATTAACAATCACAGCTTATTCCATGCTGTTTGGTGCCCTTTTTTTACTGCCGACCAGCCGGCTGTGGGAGAAATCTGCACTTTTCGCTGAACCAGGTGTACTGTTAAACGGTTTCGGCTTAGCGTTATTTGCTACTGTGATGGCTTATGCGCTCTATACCTTGGGCTTGACATACGTTGAATCGAGCCGCGCAGCGATTTTGTCCACAGTCGAACCGGTCGTAGCTATTCTTGTCGGTGTGCTTATTTTTGCGGAATCATTAACATTTTGGCAAGTTTTAGGCTTTGCACTCGTTCTTTTATCCGTGAAATATACAGTCAAACCAGCTTCTGCTAAAATTTCGACAAATCTGCTCGAATTTTCACGAAAAAATTAAAATTCACTGACAAATCCATTTATGAGTGTGTTATAGTTTTACTTGTCTAAATTTTTGCTACACCAACGCATTAAAGGAGGAAAATTTGTGAGTGCACTAAACAATCAACGCGAACAATGGGGATCAAGGCTCGGCTTCATTTTAGCAGCCATGGGATCTGCCGTCGGATTAGGCAATATCTGGCGCTTTTCGTATGTAACTGGAGAAATGGGCGGCGGAGCATTCCTGATCATTTATCTCGCCTGTATATTGTTGATCGGCCTGCCGATTTTAATGGCCGAGTTTACAATTGGAAAACGGGCGCAAAAGGATGTTGTCGGAGCATTTCAAGATCTTGCCCCAGGTAAACCGTATGTATTAGCCGGTTTTCTCGGCGTAGCGTCAGCATTTATTATTTTATCTTTTTACGGAGTGATCGGCGGCTGGTCGATCCATTATTTTGTGCAATACCTTGGCGGCGGCCCGGCAGTTGATGCGGCCGGCGGTTATGCTGACTATTTCGGCGGATTTATTTCCCAGCCGCTCGCACCGCTTTTCTGGCAGTTTCTGTTTATGGCGCTGACGATCGGGATCGTATACAGCGGCGTGAAAAAAGGCATTGAAAAATGGAACAAGATTCTTATGCCGGGACTCGCTGTTCTTGTTATTCTGCTCGCGGGGTACAGCTTAACACTCGGCGGGGCGGCAGAAGCCATGAACTTCATGTTCAGCCCGGATTGGAGCGCTTTTGGCAATCCGCAAGTTTATCTAGCAGCAATGGGACAGGCATTCTTTTCCCTGTCACTCGGCATGGGGGCATTAATAACATACGGCAGCTACCTGTCGCAAAAAGAGAAGCTCCCGGGAGCTGCAGCGAGCGTCGTAACACTCGACACCGTTTTTGCACTGATCGCCGGTATTATGATCTTCCCTGCTGTTTTTGCATTCGGCATTGATCCGGCAGACGGTCCCGGGCTGGTTTTCATCACGCTTCCGGGCATTTTTGAAAGTCTGAATTTCGGCATCATTTTCGGCTTGCTGTTCTTCTTTTTACTTGTTGCAGCAGCAATCTCTTCCAGTGTCTCTCTTTTAGAAGTTGCAACAGCTTACTTCATGCGCAGGTTTGCATGGAGCCGGCAAAAAGCAGCCTTAATCGTCGGCGGTCTGATCTTTTTAATCGGTGTACCTTCATCGCTTGGGAACGGTATTCTTTCCGGCGTGACCATTGCCGGCAATGATATTCTCGATTCGATGGACTTTTTGGCTTCTAATATCTTTTTGCCGCTCGGCGGTATGATTATCGCCCTCTTTATCGGCTGGGGCTGGAAAAAAGCAGATGCGCTTGACGCCTCTGACTTCGGTGATACGATTTGGGGGAATTTTTGGCTGTACGTCCTTCGATACTTTGCACCAATAGCAATCTTCATCGTGTTCTTAAACTCGATCGGGTTATTTTAAATCCAATAAAAACGCTCTGCAGATACACTGCAGAGCGTTTTAGATTGTTGATAAAGTCATGACATCGATAGATGTCATATTATAAGGAACGGATGACTGCGCATCGTCCGGCTTCTTTCACCTGAAGGTATCACTGCGACATCGGCTCAAAAAGACTTCGCCGTGTCTTACTAGTCCGCGGGCGAGCGCCGAGCCGCTTCGGGCTTGGCCCTGCAGGGTCTCGTCTGTCTCGCTATCCCGCAGGAAAAAGCCGGGATGCTGGGTCATCCTCCTTCTTTGAATCGAGTGTATTCATAATAAAGAAAGCCACGCATCCACTCCTCCGACGCCTCCGGGAAAGCAAGAGACGAAGATCCGGATTCGGCGGTCTGATACCGCCGAATCCTAGCTGAGTCCTTGCCCGGGGCAAGCGGAGGGTAGTAGCTGCGTAGCTTACGTCAAAATAATAATTTGTCTACAATCTGAAACGCTCTGCAGATACACTGCAGAGCGTTTTATTTATACTAATGCAACTGTCAGCGAGCCGAGTTCTTCACCGTTCCATAATAAGCGCAGATGATCGCCGTGTTTTACCGGTCCAACCCCTTCAGGCGTTCCTGTGAAAATGAGATCTCCTGCGCCTAACCCTAGCCGCTGTTGGCAATGCACCAATATATCATCCAATTTATAAACCATGTCTTTCGGATCGCCGATTTGCGCAATTTCTCCGTTTATTTCGAGGCTGAATTCCGAGCTGTTCATCACGTTTTCGCCGGGAAACGGGAAAAAATCCGTTACGGCAGCTGAATTGGGAAATCCTTTCGATGTCAGCCACGGATGTCCTTCTTGACGAAGTTTATTCTGCTCATCGCGCAACGTGAAATCAATTCCTAAGCCCATTGCTGCAATACAAGACTCTGCTCCGGCCGCTGCATCGTATTCCGAGCTCAATTGAATAATGATTTCCGCTTCGTAATCCACTGCTCCTTTGTCGTTAGGAAGGGGGATGTGACAGGCGTCAGCTTTAATAAGCGAGTGCGTCGGTTTGGAGAAAATCAGCGGTTCTTCGGGAACGGTGCTCCCAAGTTCTTCTGCATGTTTAGTATAATTTTTTCCTACACAATAAATGTTTTTAACGTCCATCATTCCACCAGCCTTTAATACTTTTTTTCATCTTACACTACAGCACGGTCAATATCCATAAGATAAAAAAAAGAAGCCATCCATCCACTCCTCCGACGCCTCCGGGAAAGCAAGCGACGAAGATCCGGATTCGGCGGTCTCGGGCCGCCGAATACTAGCTGAGTCCTTGCCCGGGGCAAGCGGAGGGTAGTGGATTCATGGCTGACATCAAAATATAGTTTGTCTGCAGTCTGAAAACCGCAATTTAGCGGTGCTCTTTTATTGCATATTTTCTAACGTTTCAATGACCTCTTCCGAATTGTCACCGACGAGATAATCGATTTCCTCAGCGATTTTCCCTGTATCGGCATTCACTGCAACATAACCACGATAAATCATTTCCTCGTCCATATCGATAAACCCCGTGTCAGCTCCCATTTCTCCGTCTGAATCTGTCAAAATGTCAAACGGCAAATCATTTTGCTCGCGAAGCTGGGCATGACCTGTCGGATCTGCCGGACTTATCCCGTAAACATCATAGCCCATATCTTGAATTTCTTCCACATCTCCACTCAGCTGAACCAGCTGATCAATACAAAGCTGTCAATTCGTCCCCGTAAAATAAAGGTACAAGGCGTTTTCATTTTCTTCAAATATCTCCGTTTCCTCTCCCGCTGTATTCACCAGTGTGTAATTGTATTCCGAAGGGTCGTATTCCCCTGTTTGTTCATTGTTTGATCCGCACGCAACAAGACCGAGAACGAGTGCAGAGAAACCTGCCGTTAACTGTTTTTTCAAATGAAGAACCTCCTCGTATATGCATCCCACTCAACAGAATATCACGATCTCCGAATATTGGAAAGGCAGGCGAACTAAAAAACGATCCAGCTTCTGGCTTCGGCCAAAAACCGGATCGTTGATCACAAAAAAATTGGTGGAGCATAGCGGGCTCGAACCGCTGACCTCAACACTGCCAGTGTTGCGCTCTCCCAGCTGAGCTAATGCCCCAAAACAGACTTCTTATTAATGCGTGTATCGGGTGACTCACAATTTAATATTATAGCGATTGAAAGGAGAATACGCAACCTTATACGACAAATTTTTTCAAAAAATGATAAAGAGAATATACCAAAACACCCCTGCTGTTACTCCCGTTATCAAACCGGCAAATACATTTTCCTTCAGGATTTTTTTATGTTTAATCCCATCGAATATTATCCAGCCGAGAAAAATCGTCACGGCAAAAATAAAGGCCTGAACCATAAAATTTTCCCCCTCCCATTGACCAATCTTATCACGAAAAACCGCCCGAAGTAACATTCGGGCGGTCAGACATTACGAAATATTGTTGCGGCCGTTAATAATCCGGCGCGTGATCGTTTTTTCA
Organism: Salisediminibacterium halotolerans; assembly: GCF_003814815.1. GTDB lineage: Bacteria > Bacillota > Bacilli > Bacillales > Salisediminibacteriaceae > Salisediminibacterium > Salisediminibacterium halotolerans. The sequence continues at coordinate 14,978 of NZ_RKQQ01000007.1, read as the reverse complement.
ATTTCAATCAAGATGAAGGCAGCAATTCCCATGAGAATCGGAATAATCCAAAACTCAATTCCAAGCGGTTCCGTTTCAAATGCTGTATTCATAAACGGAACGTACAAGATCGACAGCTGCAGCAAGATTAAAATACCTGAAACGATAAAGGCAACTTTATTTTTAAAGAAATTGCGGTTGAACGCATAACCGATTTCGTTTCGTGTATTATAAAGGTGGAACATTTGCATCATAACGATCGTGTGGAGCACGACGGTATTCATCATGCTTTCGGAATAATTGCCGCCATCCATCAGCATCATGCTGAGCGCCAAAGTTCCGCCCCCGATTAGAAGCGACACAAAGACGATCCGGAAGATATAATACGGCGTCAAAAGCGGTGTTTTCACATTGCGAGGCGGCCTCTGCATTGCCCCCTCTTCCAGCGGCTCAAACGCCAGTGCCATCGAAACGGTAATCGCGATGACCATATTCACCCAAAGAATTTGAATCGGGGTGAGCGGCATCGTCGTGCCAAGCAGGATACTCGCCATAATCACAAACGCTTGCGCTCCGTTTGTCGGCAGAATAAACAGTATCGTTTTCTTCAAGTTCGCATACACACGGCGGCCTTCTTCGACCGCTCCGACAATCGTTTCAAAGTTATCATCAACTAATACCATTTGCGAAGATTCTTTCGCCACTTCTGTCCCTTTGATTCCCATCGCGACGCCAATGTCCGCCCGTTTAAGCGCAGGCGCATCATTGACACCGTCGCCTGTCATCGCTGATATTTGTTCATTTGCTTGCAGCGCTTCAACAATCCGGAGTTTATTGTCGGGACTTGTACGAGCAAAAACATCATACTCCATAATCGCCTCTGACAGTTCTTCATCAGACATCTTGTCAATCTCAATGCCTTCCAGCCCGCGTTCGCCGTCACCGATACCCATTTGCTTACCGATCGCTACAGCGGTATCTTTATGGTCTCCTGTGATCATTTTCACGGAAATACCGGCTTTTTTACATTCTTCAACGGCGAGAATCGCCTCTTCCCGCGGCGGATCAATAATACCGGTCAGGCCGATAAATTGAACGCCGTCTTCTAAGTCTTCATGGTCAATTTCTGTCTTGGAAGCATCAACTTTTTTATACCCGGCGCTTAAGACACGCTCCCCTTTCGTTGTTCGTGTCTTCATTTGTTTTTCCCAATAATCGCGGTCAAATCCGTTCTCACCGTTTGCTGCCATGTCAAACAAACGGTCTGGAGCCCCTTTGATATAAATAACTTTTTCGCCTTCATCCTCAACGAGAACAGCCATATATTTGTAAGCAGAATCAAACGGGATTTTTGACTGCACTTCAAGCTTTGGAATATCGGCGTCTGCTTTTTCTGCCAGAGTTAACAGACAGCCTTCAGTCGGCTCGCCGTTAATTTTCCATTGGCCGTCTTCTTCTTGTTTTAACGAGGCATCATTACATGTCTTCATCGCAGTCAAAAGCGTTTTTAAGTCCGGATGCTCATTCACATTTACCTTTTCATCATCAGACTTAATGTCCCCGTTCGGCGCATAGCCTGTTCCCGTAACTTCATACTCATCATTTCTTGTCATAACGGCTGTGACGGTCATTTCGTTTTTCGTTAACGTTCCCGTTTTGTCAGAATTAATCACCGACACAGCACCGAGCGTTTCGACCGAAGGAAGGTTGCGAACGATCGATTTACGTTTCGCCATATTTTGCACACCGAGTGCGAGTATAATCGAGATAATCGCCGGAAGACCTTCCGGAATCGACGCTACCGCTAAGCCGATAATCGACATCAGCAACTCAATCGCTCCGTAGTCGCGGACGAAGAAACCGAACGCATAAATAAATATCGAAGCAATAACGATGAACACGGCAACTTGTTTGCCGAACTTGTCTGTTTGCTTCATCAGCGGCGTTTTCAGTTCTTCAACTTCCGCAATCGATTCATTGATTTTTCCGATTTCCGTTTTTTCCGCCGTTGCTGTGACAACACCGACACCTGTTCCGGATGTAATCGACGTTCCGGAAAAAGCAATATTGACACGATCGCCCAGCACTGTATCTTCATCCAATGTTTCTGTATCCTTGTCAGCCGATGTTGATTCACCGGTTAACGCCGCCTCTTCCGCTTTTAAATTGTCTGCCTGGATAAGCCTCATATCAGCCGGGATTTTATCTCCTGCAGCCAAGTAAACAATATCGCCAAGCACGACATCACCGGCATCAATCGTTTCTTTTTCTCCGTTTCGCAGAACTGTCGCTTCTGCAGAAAGCATATTTTTAATACCTTCAAGCGCTTTCTCCGCTTTACTTTCCTGCATGAAACCGACAGTTGCATTAATTACTGCTACGAGCAAAATGACTGCTGTATCGATGTAATGCCCTAAAGCAAAAGTGATCACAGCTGCAGCCAATAAAATATAAATCAGCACATCGTGAAAGTGTTTAAAATATTTGATAATTGCTGATTCATCTTCTTTTTCCGGCAGTTCATTTTTTCCGTAATTTTCGAGGCGTTTGGCCGCCTCATCTTTTGACAGTCCGTTTTTCGTATCAGACTGAAATGCTTCGACGACATCGTCGTCGTTCATCGCATGCCAGTTTTTTTGCTCTTCAGGAAGCTGCGACATCTGAAAAATCCCTCCAATTAATCTCTTGCTTGCTCACACCTTAAGTATTTACGGAAATCTTCGCTTTTAAACGTGAAAACATGTGAAGAATTTTTGAAAACGCCGGTCCCTTTTAAGGAACCGGCGTGTTTGCTTCGTTTATTCTTCTTTCAGCCTTGCTTCAAGCGCTTGTTTTTCAGCTTCAAATCCCGGTTTCCCGAGCAGCGCAAACATGTTCTTTTTATACGCTTCAACACCCGGCTGATCGAATGGATTGACTCCCAGCAAGTAACCGCTGACAGCGCATGCCTTTTCAAAGAAATACATTAAGTAACCGAAATGATAGGCTGACAGTTCAGGAATTTCAATCACAAGATTCGGAACACCGCCGTCAATATGAGCCAACAGCGTACCTTCGTAAGCCTTGTCATTGACAAACTGCATCGTTTGACCTTGCAAATAATTCAATCCGTCTAAATCTTCCGGATCTTCGCCGATTTTGATTTCTTCTGATACCCGGCCGACATGAAGAACCGTCTCTAACAGATCGCGCCGGCCGTCTTGAACATATTGACCGAGGGAGTGTAAATCAGTGGAAAAGTCCGCCGCAGCCGGAAAAATCCCTTTGCCGTCTTTACCTTCGCTTTCTCCAAACAGCTGTTTCCACCACTCATTAACGTAATGAAGACCGGGTTCATAATTAACAAGAAGTTCCGTCGTTTTACCTTTGTTATAAAGCGCATTTCTGACGGCCGCATATTGATAGGCCGCGTTTTTTTGCAGGTCCGGTTCACTGTAGTCCGTACGGGCATCGGCTGCTCCGTTCATCATCGCACGGATGTCAATGCCTGTTGCGGCGATCGGCAAAAGACCGACAGCTGTTAAGATTGAAAAACGTCCGCCGACGTCATCCGGAATGATGAATGACTCATAGCCTTGTTCATTCGCTAATGTTTTCAGCGCCCCTTTCTCTTTATCAGTGGTCGCATAAATGCGCTTTCTCGCTTCTTCAGCTCCGTATTTGTTTTCAAGCCATTCACGGAATATCCGAAAAGCAATCGCCGGCTCTGTTGTCGTTCCCGATTTTGATATGACATTTACAGAGACATCTTTTCCTTCGATGATCTCAAGCAAATGAGCAGCGTAAGTTGAGCTGATATTGTGACCGACATAAAATACTTGCGGAGCTTGCCGTTTTTCTTGCGGAAGCTCATTGTAAAACGTGTGGGTCAAAGCTTCAATCGCCGCGCGTGCGCCGAGATACGAACCGCCGATACCAATCACAATAAGAACATCTGAGTCAGATTGAATTTTTTGCGCCGCTTTCTGGATACGGGCAAACTCTTCTTGGTCGTAATTAACCGGAAGGTCCATCCATCCAAGGAAGTCATTACCTGGTCCGCTCTTTTCATGCAATGCATCATGAGCCTGCTGAACCGCTCCTTGTAAATAGTCGACCTCATGTTCAGATAAGAAACTTGCCGCTTTGGAATAATCGAACGTTATTTTCTCTGTCATTTAATAATTCCTCCTAATTTTCTGCTGTTTTAACTTTAATAAAAGGTTGTTTCCACTGCAAGGACAAAAAGCTTGAATACAGTCGGTCGTTTAAGCTTTATCTTTTCAAAGGGCAACGACTTTTATTAACTGAGTAGATTTCTGCCCGGGTTTCGAACGCAGATATGTCTATTATCGCCGAAAATTATCATAAAAACAAGAAAACGGGGCAATCTGTCAATAGATTGCCCCGTTTTCCAATCGTATCGATAAGGAAAAAGAAGAAAATTTTACTTTTTGATGCGTTTGTTAAGATCGGCTTGGATTTCGTTTGACTGTTTAAGCCAGTCTTTCAGCTTATCTTCCAACGTGTTAAACCCTTGTGAAGCCTCTTTTTGTTGAGGCTTTCCGCCGCCGCCGCGGTTTTGACCGCTGCTCTGCGGACGTTCTTGGCGCTCTGGCTTTTCTTGCGTTTCTTTAATTGAAAGCGAAATTTTACCGGACTCTTCGTCAACAGACAAAACTTTCACTTTAATTTGATCTCCTACAGATAGAACCTCATTGATATCTTTTACATATCCGTGAGCAATATGAGAAATGTGCACAAGTCCTTGCTTTTTTTCATCCAATGCGACAAAGGCGCCAAAAGGTTTAATTCCTGTTACTTTTCCTTCAACGATACTTCCGACTTCGTATTGACCTGCCATGAAAACAACTCCTAAATATTTATTAACTCCGTTATTATAACACAGCGCAGCTGAATTCACAAAGATCTATTTGAAAATTTTTCTCCCGCTTATCTGCTTTCAACATCTCCAGAAAGGTATTTAGCAACAAACCGTCCGATTCTTTCCGTTGCTTCTTCCAGCTGAGCCATCGAGGCCGCATAAGAACAACGCACATGACCCTCGCCGCCTTCACCGAACACACTCCCGGGGACAACCGCGACACGTTCTTCGATCAGCAGTTTCTCAGCGAACTCGGCAGAAGTGAGTCCGGTTTTTTTTATCGATGGGAACGCATAAAAGGCCCCGCCCGGCGTATGACATTCCAGTCCGCTTTCCTTCAAGGATTCGACGAAATAGTTGCGCCGTTGCCGGTAACTGATGATCATTTCTTCCATGACGTCTTTTCCGTTTTCCAGCGCCTCCAAAGCTGCATATTGAGCCATCGTTGACGCACACATCATTCCGTATTGATGAATTTTCAGCATCGCCTCGGTATAAATTGGCGGGGCGCAGACGTAACCGATTCGCCAGCCTGTCATCGCAAACGATTTAGAAAATCCGGAGATTAAAATCGTCCGTTCATGCATCCCCGGTAAAATCGGCACACTTTGATGATCACAGTCATACGAGAGCTCTGCATAAATTTCATCAGAAATCACAATTAAGTCGTGGTCGATACAAACTTCAGCGACGCGCTGCATCGTTTCGTTATCCATGACCGCGCCCGTCGGATTGTTGGGAAAAGAGAGCATAACTGCTTTTGTTTTATCAGTGACTTTTTCAGCGAGCAAATCAGGCTCTACCATAAAATCCGCTTCAATCGACGTCGGTACAGACACCGGCGTCCCGCCGGCGAGCGACACAAGCGGAGCATAACTGACAAAGCAAGGTTCAACAACCAATACTTCGTCGCCGGGGTCAACAATCGACCTGAGCGCTAAGTCAATCCCTTCACTTGCCCCGACTGTGACAACAACTTCGTTTCCCGCATCGTATTCCAGCTGAAAACGTTCAAGCAAGTATCGGCTGATCGACTTTCGCAGTTCGGGCAGGCCGGCATTAGCTGTATAAGCTGTCAGCCCGCGCTCGAGCGAATGAATACTTGCTTCCCGGACATTCCACGGTGTGCTGTAATCCGGCTCGCCTACACCGAGCGAAATAATGTTATCCATCGAAGCGGCCAAATCAAAAAAACGCCTGATGCCCGAAGGTTCAATACTGTTCACCGCTTGCGAAAGTTTCGGCTGATGAGTTGTGTTTGCAGTCTTCACGGCGATACCACCATTCTCGGATCTTGGTCGTCTTCATCAACAAAAATGAAGCCGTCATGTTTATATCGTTTCAATTGAAAATGAGTCGTTGTCGAAATGACCGATTCCAGTGTCGACAGTTTTTCAGATACGAACCTGGCGATTTCTGACATCGATTCACCTTCAATCACGACAGATAAATCGTACGTACCAGACATCAAATAGAGCGCTTTCACTTCGTGATAACGATAAATTCGCTCTGCCACTTCATCAAATCCGCGCCCTCGCGTAGGCGTCACTTTTACATCTATCGCCGCCGTTACCGGCTCTGCTTTTTCCGTTTTAGACCAATCAACCAAAGCTGAATAACCGAGAATAACGTTGTCTTTTTCAAGGCAGCGCAGCCGCTTTGTGACTTCATCCGCCGGAAGGGCAATCATTTTTGCCAACTGATCTTCAGAAAGCCTCCCTTGCTCTTCGACAATAGAAAGCAATTCAACATCTTTCTCATCCATTAAGCATTCCTCCACTTTTCACAAACATTCATGGTCTTTAATTCTACATGACAAACAGCCGTTAGGCTAGGCTGAATCTGTACTTTATCAAAATTTTCAATTTTTTTCACTGAAACGAACGGCTAACTATAATTTTCGTAAATATCTTTACTCTCACGGCTTTCTTCGCTATAATAACACTGTGTAAATAGTGCTAACATCACTTTGCCAATCTTCACACACCACCCATTGTTCCCGAATGTTGTTCGGGTATGTAAAAGACCTCAGAAGTAGCTAACATCTTCTGAGGTCGTTTTTTTATGCCATTCGGAATACAATCCCGTGTCCGCCTTTTGGATAATGCCATTCAATGTTGTCATTTGGACAGCCGATCCGGCAGCTCCCGCATTCGTGACACCCTTCGAAGCCGACAAACATCCGATCGCCTTCCCACCTGTACACGTCTGCCGGACAAAAAACTGTACAGTCTTTGCCTGGACATTGGGTTGCACAAACTTGATGGTCTTTAATGATCAAATGCGATTCTGTGTCGCAGTTAAAACGGACGAGATACTGTTTATCTTCGAGCGTTTTTGCCATCTTACTTCACCGCCTTCCATGCTTTGTACATATCTTTGACCAAGCCTGTTTTCCCGCGGCCGGCTGTCACTTTCGCAGCAATCTTCTTCTGCTTTTCCCATTTCGGCGTGCCGTCGACGGTGAAGAATGTATTCATCGCTTGGTTCATCATCGGCACATATTCTTCGAAATACTGCGGATTCTCTTCGAACGTATGAGCAGCATCGCGGTACTTCTTCAAGTCTTTTCCGATAAAACTGTCATAGATGTCTGTTCTGTATGAATCCAGCGCCGCTTCAGAAAAATCGTTCAACTCTTTTGCTTTTATTACCGTTTCGGCTGCTAATTTCCCTGATTTCATTGCCATGTTCGACCCTTCTTGGTGGATCGCATTGACGAATTGTCCGGCATCGCCGACAACAATCACGCCGTCACCAACCAGCTTCGGCACGGCATCAAACCCGCCTTCAGGAATCAGATGCGCCAAATATTCCTGCGATTCCGATCCTTCTAAATACGGTGCAATCATCGGGTGTGCTTTTAATTCCTCTAGGAGATCATGCGGCTTCATTTTTCTTTCAATCATCCCTGAAAGCGTCGTTCCGACACCGATATTAACACTGTCTTTATTCGTGTAGAGAAAGGATGTTCCAAGCGCCCCTTTCGTTGCTTCCCCGAAAATCTCGACGGAAACCCCTTCGTTTTCACCGACATTAAAACGTTCATTAACTGTCTTTTTATCGAGCTTTAATACTTCCATCACCGAGAGCGCCACTTCTTGCGGCTTCCATTCTTTGTGAAAACCGAGGTTTTTCGCCAGCAAGGAGTTGACTCCGTCAGCCAGGACAACAACATCCGCATAGACATCTCCGTCCGGGCGGTCTGTGCGCACGCCGATCACTTTTCCGTCCTCGACAATACACTCTGTTACTACTGTTTCATTGATTAACAAAGCTCCTTGTTGAACAGCTTTTTGCGCAAACCATTTATCGAACTTCGCGCGAAGAACGGTGAAGCTGTTATAAGGTTCTTCTGCCCAGCTTTTATCTTTATAGCTCGTTGTAACCATCGATTCTTTATCAAGAAACCAAAACCGCTGTTCAACAACCGGGCGTTCAAGCGGAGCTTCTTGCCAAAATTCAGGGATGATTTCTTCCAGCTGTTTTCGATATAAAATACCGCCCATGACATTCTTAGCACCAGGGAACTCCCCGCGCTCGATTAAAAGCACTTTCAATCCTTCTTTCGCCGCTGTATACGCAGCTGCCGAACCGGCGGGACCGGCACCGACAATGATCATATCAAATTTTTCAGCCATTTGTCGTCACCCCTTCTTTATCCAGCGCTTTCTTAAGCTCAGCGGTCAATTTCGGTACAATCTCAAATGCATCGGCAACGATCCCGTAGTGTGCAACGTTAAAAATCGCAGCTTCCGGGTCGTTATTAATGGCAATAATCACATCGGAATTTTGCATTCCGACGGTATGCTGAACGGCACCTGAAACCCCAATCACAATATAAAGCTTCGGTGTCACCGTCACACCTGTCTGACCGACTTGATGTGCATGGCCGATTAAGCCGGCTTCAACAACGTCCCGGCTAGCGCCAAGGTCCGCATTGAGCGTATCGGCCAATTCTTTAACCATTGCCATTCCTTTTTCATCTTTTATCCCCTTGCCCGCAGTGACAATAATATCAGATTCTTCCAAGTTCACGGACTTTTTCGCCGATTTTACAATATCGATAATTTTCGTCTGCAAATCTTCTTCTTTTAAGCCGAGACCTTCTTCGATAATTTTTCCCGTGCGCGAAAAATCTGCTTCCGGTTTTTTCATCACTTTCGGACGGACGGTGGCCATTTGCGGGCGGTGTTTTTTACACAAGATCGTCGCCATAATATTGCCGCCAAAAGCCGGACGGCTCGCTTCGAATAAACGTTTTTCCAAGTTGATGTCAAGCATCGTTGTATCCGCAGTAAGACCGGTCATCACTTCTGTTGCAACAGCGCTCGCTAAATCTTTGCCGTTTGATGTTGCACCGTAAATGAATATCTCCGGTTTGTATTTGCGCACAAGATCGCCGACAGCCTTCATATACGTTTCTGTTCGATAGTTTTCCAAAACCGGATCATCAATGACATAAACAATGTCGGCTCCGTATGCATAAAGATCCTCGGCTGAATTTTTTACATTGTTCCCTAGTAAAACACCGCAGAGATTGACTTCTAATTTATCTGCAAGTTCTCTTCCGGCCCCGAGAAGTTCCAAGCCTACATCGAAAATTTCTCCTTCGCGCTGCTCGATAAATACCCAGACATCTTTGTATTCTTCAATACTCATGCGCCATCCCCGCCTTTCACAGCCAAAAGCTCTTGCGTATCGTTCATCACTTCAAGAAGCCGCGACACTTGCTCATCCGTCGATCCTTCAATCATTTCTGCTCCAGAACTTTTTTCCGGCGGCCACATCGTCCCGACAATCGTCGGCGATCCTTTAAGACCGAGCTGTTTAATATCGACATCTTCCAAATCATCAACCGACCAGACATACGGTTCATAACGGGCTGCCCGAAGCATATTCGGCAAGGGTGCGTATTCCACTTCGTTGATCGTTTTTTCAACCGTCAACAGGCAAGGAAGCGGAGATTCGATTACTTCATGGCCCTCTTCTATTTTGCGATGAACACGAATCAGCTTATTGTCCGTATCAACACTTTCAACATTGATCACATTCGTCAAAGGAGGCATCCCCATACGGCGGGCAATTCCCGGTCCGACTTGACCCGTATCCCCGTCAATTGCGTGCTTTCCGCACAGTACAAGGTCGATCCCCTGCTCTTTTTCCAGTTTCTCGATCGCTTTATAAAGGGCATAGCTTGTTGCCAATGTATCTGCACCGGCAAATTTTTTATCGGAAATCAAATAGCCTTCATCCGCGCCGATTTCAACACATTTACGAATCGCATTCGCTGCCTGCGGCGGCCCCATCGATAATACAATCACCTTGCCTCCGTGCTTCTGTTTCAATCGCACAGCTTCTTGAACGGCGTGTGCATCGTACGGATTTAAAATCGCCGGCGCACTCGATCGGTCCAGCGTATTTGTTTTCGGGTTAACTTTAATGACTTTTGTGTCAGGAACTTGCTTAATGCTGACAAGTATATTCATCCTGTCCCCCACCCTCTTTCATTGTTTTTAGTTCTGGTTCTGTTTGTGATGACGACATTACTGAAGTTTCATGCTTCCCCAGGGCATTTGAAGACCGTTGGAAATTGCCGGTCTGCTCCAGCATGTTCAAGCATTCACGTAAAAAGCCGTCGCAGATCTGTTGACTTTTATATGTTTGCCTTCAATGATACTCCCCTTTCTAATGAACTCAAACGAATTCAGACGGATTTCCACCCGCTTGTTTGATTGTAAACTTTATTCGTAAAATTGTTAGAAAGCGTTTTCCTTAACTCTTTTATATCAAAAATCCCCCCCCTCAACAAGCTGATTTAGCGGATTTCACTAAAAAGTCAAACATTTCAAACATCGCTATTTAATTACTTTTTAAACAGTGTTTGCATTAGTAAATTGACAGCACGGTTTGAAACGAATTTTCTGTTATTTTATACCGAAAGTTTAACGCAGTCGCGTCGTAAAGCATGAGCGCTTCCAGAAATATATTGGCTTAAATAACCGTATTCATGTAAAATATAACTGTTATATATAGAGAGAAAGACAAGTAACAGGGGGCAATAACTTTGAAAAAGTATTACACTATGGGGTTAACCGGTTTAACAGTTATCACTCTCGCTGCGTGCAACAATGACGTTACTGACAGCGGGGAAGATCCGGAAGAAATTCTCAACCAGTCAATGGAAGCGATGGACAATTTGGACTCCTACGGAATTGATATGGCTACATCACAATCGATTTCCACAGAAGGAGAAGACGAAGCTGACGATGGCGAGTTCGGCATTGAAACAACGACAGAAATGGACATGACATTAGATCCGCTGTCGTTCTCACAAACAATGACAATGAATCTGCCGGAAATGGAAGATGAAGCAAATGAAGAAACCGATGAAATGACGTATTTATCCTATTTTCATGAAGACGAAGGTTTTTTTATGGAAGACAGTACAACGGACACATGGTTTCAATTGGAAGACGATATGATGGAAGATTATTTGATGATAACCGATCAGCAAGTTTCACCTGATGATCAGCTTCAAGTTCTTGAGGATCACATTTCCGACATTTCCATGGATGAATCAGACAGTGCCTATGTTATTACATTAGAGACCGAAGAGATGAACATGCAAGAGTTAATGGAAGATTTGGACGGCATGGGTATGGACGGCATGGACGGTATGGATGAAATGTTTACAGAAATGTTCGAGGAAACCGACATCGAATCGATGAATTTTCAAGTGTCGATTGATAAAGATACGTATTATCAAACAGAATCTTTAGTGGAACTGTCAATGAAGATGGATATGATGGGACAGTCTATTCAAACCAGTCAGGAAAACACAATTATGTACCGGGACTTTGATGAAATTGACGAAATAGAAATTCCGCAAGACGTAATTGATTCAGCAGAACAAACAGACAGCGATATACTTAACGAAGATCTTGACGAAGATTTAACTCCTTAACATTAAAAGCGGCTTCCTCGATTTAAGAGGAAGCCGCTTTTGTTTCATAATAATCTATTACAGATTCAAAACTAGCACTTTATCGCGCAGCATTGAATCGATGCTTCGTCCGATTCCCTGAACACCTTGACCGGAATTTTTCACACCAAGAAACGGAAAGTGGTCAGGTCCGCGGGATGTTTTACCATTTACCTGAACTGTGCCTACATTTAATCGATCAGCAATCGTAAAGGCATTTTCCAGGTTCTTTGTAAAGATGCTCGCCTGTAAGCCGTATTCATTTCGTTTTTCCAAATCAATCGCTTCGAGCTCATTTTCAACACGCATTATCGGCAAAACAGGTCCAAACTGCTCTTCCCAAGCTACGCGCATATCTTCTGTGACATGATCTAAAACAACTGGAGAGAGCAGATTATCTTGATGTTCTCCGCTCGTAACAACTGTTGCACCTTTGTTAACAGCATCTTCAACAAGAGAAGTTACATAGTCCGCTGATTTTTGGTCAATCATCGGAATAATATCTGCTCCTTCTGTTGATTTACCGACTTTCATATTGTTGACAATCTCTTTAATTTTTTCAGTCAATTCATCTGCGACAGCTGTTGTCGCCATAACTCTTTTAATAGCTGTACAGCGCTGACCGGAATAACTGAAAGCTCCTCCGACAATCTCTTTTGCCGATAAATCTAAATCAGCATCTTCAAGCACAATTGCCGGATCTTTACCGCCCAGTTCCAATACAACCGGGATCATCGACGCTTTTTTGGCGATGTTTTTACCTGTTCCCGTTCCGCCGGTAAACGTGATCATATCAATTTTCGGATGAGTCACAACAAAATCGCCGATAACGGACCCTCTGCCTGTGACAATATTCAATACACCTTTTGGAAGCCCTGCCTTCACTAAAGCTTCTACCATAAGAATACCGCTGATTGCGCCTTGTGTAGCTGGTTTGAAAACAACTGTGTTTCCAGTAATTAAAGCCGGGGCAATTTTTGAAGCTGCGAGATTAACAGGGTAATTAAACGGCGCAATCGCAAGCACTACACCGTGCGGCACTTTTTGCACCATTGCTTTTGTTGAGCGTGAAGCACCCGGAAACGCATCGCCTTGAATAAAGCTTCCGTGTGTGCGCAGGCCTTCCTCGGCTGTATGACGAATCAATTCTGCTGTTCGTTTAACTTCTGATTTTGCAGAGGAAAGAGTTTTTCCTACTTCTTTATGAATGCTCATACCAATTTCATCTGTCATTTTTTCCAGCTCCTCAGCCCAGCGATGCAATAATTCAGACCGTACATGTCCGTCTTTTGACGCCCAGTTTTCTTGAACATCAGAAGCGGATTCCACAGCCGCATCGACTTCGTTTTGCGACATTGCCGGAACAGATCCTACACTTGCATTATCGTCAGGCGATTTTATTTCTACGACATCGCCGCTCTCACTATCTTTCCATTCATTATTTAACAAATATTGGTGCGTATATCTTTGTTGTTCCAAACTCACATCAAACACTCCGTTTCATTTTAAATATTCGAATAATTTACCTTATTCTTAATAGATGGATAGTGATAATTAAAACATGTGAAAACTCTTACAAACAAACGATATGCACTAATTATAACTTTCAGATTCTAATCGAACAATAAAGGACCATTATTTTTACATTAAATTACAATTATGATCTGTGATTCATACTTGATCAATTACAGCAATAATAAAAAAACTTCCTGAACCGAGGAAGTTTAAAGTCGATTTGGTGAGCCATGGAGGATTCGAACCTCCGACCCTCTGATTAAAAGTCAGATGCTCTGCCAGCTGAGCTAATGGCTCTTTATATTGGTGACCCCTACGGGATTCGAACCCGTGTCGCCGCCGTGAAAGGGCGGTGTCTTAACCACTTGACCAAGGGGCCGTATGGCTCCACAGGTAGGATTCGAACCTACGACAACTCGGTTAACAGCCGAGCGCTCTACCACTGAGCTACTGTGGAATATGGTGGGCCTGAGTGGACTTGAACCACCGACCTCACGCTTATCAGGCGTGCGCTCTGACCGACTGAGCTACAGGCCCATATGAACTATGGAGCGGGTGATGGGAATCGAACCCACGACATCAGCTTGGAAGGCTGAGGTTTTACCACTAAACTACACCCGCATTCTATCAAAGTAAAAATGACATAAAAATGGCCCGCCCGAGAGGATTCGAACCTCTAACCTTCTGATTCGTAGTCAGATGCTCTATCCAATTGAGCTACGGGCGGATATCACTGGAGCGGAAAACGGGATTCGAACCCGCGACCCCCACCTTGGCAAGGTGGTGCTCTACCGCTGAGCTATTTCCGCATATAAATGGCAGGGCTAGCAGGATTCGAACCTGCGAATCACGGAATCAAAATCCGATGCCTTACCGCTTGGCTATAGCCCTAAGTGGGGCGACTGATGGGGTTTGAACCCATGCATGCCGGAATCACAATCCGGTGCGTTAACCACTTCGCCACAGCCGCCATAAAAATAATTGGCAGGGGTAGTAGGAATCGAACCCACATCAAAGGTTTTGGAGACCTTCGTTTTGCCATTAAACTATACCCCTAAAATGGTGGAGGGGGAGGGACTCGAACCCCCGAACTCTGAGAGAGCGGATTTACAGTCCGCCGCGTTTGGCCAACTTCGCTACCCCTCCAAAATCATTCAGTTGCTTGTTTTAAAAGAAATGGCGGTCCCGACGGGAATCGAACCCGCGATCTCCTGCGTGACAGGCAGGCATGTTAACCGCTACACCACGGGACCAAAATATGGCGGAGGAGGAGGGATTCGAACCCCCGCGGGCCGCAAAGCCCCTGGCGGTTTTCAAGACCGCTCCCTTCAGCCGAACTTGGGTACTCCTCCGAATAAAATATGGTAGCGGCGGAGGGAATCGAACCCCCGACCTCACGGGTATGAACCGTACGCTCTAGCCAGCTGAGCTACGCCGCCGTATAAATAAAATGGTGGAGCCTAGCGGGATCGAACCGCTGACCTCCTGCGTGCAAAGCAGGCGCTCTCCCAGCTGAGCTAAGGCCCCATATTTGAATAAAAAAGCCCAGCGACGTCCTACTTTCACAGGGGGAGAGCCCCCGACTATCATCGGCGCTGGAGAGCTTAACTTCCGTGTTCGGCATGGGAACGGGTG
>NZ_RKQQ01000006.1 GCF_003814815.1 Salisediminibacterium halotolerans | reverse complement strand
TCCGACGCCTCCGGGAAAGCAAGAGACGAAGATCCGTATTCGGCGGTCTGAGACCGCCGAATACTAGCTGAGTCCTTGCCCGGGGCAAGCGGAGGTTAGTGGCTGCGTGGCTTATGTCAAAATAATAATTTGTCTGCAATCTGAAATGCCGATATGTGATATCGGCATTTCAGCAGCTCTTTATCCGCTTTTATTTATTCTACAAATTCGAATTCATGATCAAGAATCCGGACGGTATCGCCGTCTTCGGCGCCCATGTCCCGCAGTTCTTGGTCAATGCCCAGCTTGCGCATTTTTCTTGAAAAACGCTGTACAGAATCATGACGGTTAAAGTCGGTCATCTTAAACACTTTCTCTATTTCGTGACCTGTGATCGTAAAGCCGCCGTCATCATCTTTTTCGATTGCATAAGGCTTTTCTCTCTCAACGTATGAGTAGACGACACGTTCCTCTTCTTCTTCTTCATAAAGCGGGAATTCCGGTGTCGCTTCAATCGTATCCATCGCTGTGCGAATCAGGTCGTCGATTCCTGCATTTGTCGCAGCGGAAATCGGGAAAATCTGTACATTTTCACCGACTTGTTCACGAAAAAGTTCAAGATTATCTTCAGCACCCGGCAGATCCATTTTGTTCGCTGCAACGAGCTGCGGACGCTCGGGAAGCCGTAAATTATACTGTTCCAGTTCTTTGTTGATCGTCATGTAATCATCATACGGATCGCGGCCTTCCATCCCGCTCATGTCGATGACGTGGATTAATACACGGGTGCGTTCAATATGGCGAAGGAATTGGTGTCCAAGGCCGACCCCTTCATGTGCGCCTTCGATCAATCCCGGTAAATCAGCGAGAACAAAACTTCGCTTGTCATCTGTTTCGACTACGCCGAGCTGCGGTTTAATCGTTGTAAAATGATAATCTGCCACTTTCGGTTTGGCGCGCGAAACAATTGATAGAAGCGTAGATTTGCCAACGCTTGGAAATCCGATCAATCCGGCATCTGCCAACAGTTTCAACTCAAGCACAATCTTTTTTTCTTCGCCGGGTTCACCGTTTTCAGCGATTTCCGGCGCCGGATTTGCCGGTGTCGCAAAGCGGGCGTTCCCGCGTCCGCCCCGGCCTCCGCGGGCAATGACCGCGCGCTGACCGTGAACAGTTAAATCAGCTAAAACTTGGCCTGTCTCTTCATCTGTGATTGTCGTCCCCGGCGGAACTTGAATCTCATAGGCCGCGCGGCTTTTTCCGTGTTGTTTTTTCGTGCGGCCGTTTTCGCCGGGATCGCCTTTAAAATGGCGCTTATAACGAAAATCCATCAATGTGCGCAAGCCTTCATCAACGACAAAAACAATATCCGCTCCGCGGCCTCCGTCGCCGCCGGCCGGACCGCCCGCCGGAACATATTTTTCTCGGCGGTAAGCAACCATTCCGTTGCCGCCGTCACCGCTTTTAACATAAATCTGTGTCTTATCGACAAACATATTCTTTCACCTCATTATACTCCTGTAAGCGGCTTTACACCGCTTCATTAATCGGTATTTCAAACGTCACGAAGGACTCTTGCTCCTCAATAGACCACTCGCTGATCAACGGCGAAAACGCGTCTTCAATTCGTTTCTTTTCCGTATATATGCTCCCGTTCAAATGGAGCAAACCGGCAAAGTGACAGGACAGTTTCCGAGTGCCGTCATCACTTAGCATCAGCTGCAGATCATTGTGCTCGCCGGAGAAACAAAACTGCTCAAAAAAATCGGTCAGCTCACGGAAAAACGCCTGAAACGGGCGGTCGTATCCCGTCCAAACCGTCTCACAAACCACATCGCACTGCAAAGTAAAACTGTAACCCTTCCAATTAAATGTCAACACATCTTCGGCAAATCCGGGAATATTTAAATTGCTGAGTTTACTCTCGTTTTGCGCTGCATTGATCGTTTCGTTTATCACTTCTCTCGCTTTTGATACATCGCCGATGTCGATATATCCGCTGATCAGCTGCAGCCGGTTCAGCCAGTCATGTCTGTAATGGCGGAGAAGGTTAATCGGGTCCCGCTCCTCTGACATATTAACACTCCTAAGTTCAGATGAAACATCCTCATATATAATAGCATATTCAGGCAAGTAAACGGAACGTTTTCTCAATAACAGCAGAAACCGTTTGTCTGTTAAACTTGAAGGGAATACAAAGATAGAAATCACAATGAGGAGGATCTATTTATGGCAGATGATAACATCTACGGAAATACACCGACGTTTCTCGGAGCAGAAAATTTGGTTAAACATCCGGAAAAACAAGCGGATACCAACGTGCTGATTTACGGTGTTCCGTGGGAAGGGGCTGTCACATGGGGAGAGTATACAGGCTGTGAGCTTGCACCGAAAGTGATCCGCCTCGCTTCTGCCCGCTACAGCGGCTACTTGCCGGAACTCAGTCATATAGATGTATTTGAACACTTGAAATTAGGCGATCTTGGGGACTTCTCTGTCACCCCGGCCGAACCGGAAAAAACGATGAACACGATCGAATCCGAAGCGAAAAAAATCTGGCAGACGGATCAATTTCCGATCGCTTTCGGCGGCGATCACGGGATTACGTATCCGATTGTTAAAGCGCTCGCCGAACAAACCGGCAAAACCGTCGGGATTATTCACCTCGACGCTCATTATGACAACAATGAACACTCTCAAGGCGATCCTTACGGCCGAGGGGCCCCGTTCGCCCGTCTGTATGAAACAGAAGGCGTTGTCAATCAATCGCTCGTTCATATGGGCATTCACGGCCCGCGCAACAAACCGGAGAACGGACGTCTCGCGCAAAGCGTCAACGCCGTCACGATGACGCTTGAAGACATCCGCAGTAAAAAACACCCGCGCGCTGCTGCATTAGAAGCCTATGAGCTGGCTTCGAAACATAGCGACATCGTTTATTTAAGCATTTGCAGCGACGTGCTTGATCACGCCTATAACCCCGGCGGCCCTGTCGACGGAAACGGCCTGACGTCGTATGAACTGCTGTCGATCGTTCATCAAGTAGCTTCCTGCGGGATTGCAGGAATGGATTATGTTGAAGTTTATCCGCAACAAGACCAAAACGACTTCAGTTCTCACTTCGCCTCATTTGTCAGCCTTTATGCGCTGGCCGGACACATTCGTTCGTTAAAGCAAGATGAGGACTGACTGCCGACTCGTTCAAGACTCGGTAAATAAAAAGACTGCCAAGCAAAGTTGGCAGTTTCAAGTTGTTGACACAGTCATGACATCGATCGATGTCATGTTAAAAGGAACGGATGACTACGCATCGTCCGGCTTCTTTCCGCGGGCGAGCGCCGAGCCGCTTCGGGCTGACGCCCTGCAGGGTCTCGCCTGTCTCGCTATTCCGCAGGAGAAAGCCGGGATGCTGGGTCATCCTCTTTTTTGAAGCGAGTGTATTCATAAAAAAGAAGCCATGCATCCACTCCTCCGACGCCTCCGGGAAAGCAAGAGACGAAGATCCGTATTCGGCGGTCTGAGGCCGCCGAATACTAGCTGAGTCCTTGCCCGGGGCAAGCGAAGGGTAGTGGATTCATGGCTGACATCAAAATATAGTTTGTCTACAGTCTGAGACTGCCAACCAAAGTTGGCAGTCTTTTTTTATGATAATCGTTCGGTTGTGACTAGGCGTTCTTTCATAAGGGTATTGACCGCGTTTTTTCCTTGATCGATACAATCAGGGAGGCCGATCCCGTCGAAGCTCGCTCCAGCAGCATAAATCCCCGGATAGCGGGCAGAAAGTTCACTGCGAAAAGCGGCAATCCGCTCGCGGTGTCCGACTTCATATTGCGGCATCGAATCGTTCCAGCGCCGTATTCTTGTAAAAAGAGGCTCTCCCTCGACTTGCATGATCTGATTTAATTCCTGCAAGACGATGTCGCTGATGACACGGTCGCTTTCATGAACGATCTCTTCATCGCCGACTTTTCCGACGTAAGCGCGCAAGAGCGCGTATCCTTCCGGGGCAGAATGAGGCCATTTTTTATGCGTCCATGTGCACGCTGTAATCCGGTAGTCCGAAGTTTTCGCAACAACAAAGCCGGTGCCGTCAATATCTTTTTTCACCGCCGACTCCGGAAAAGCCATCGCTACGGTCGCAACAGTCGTTGACGGCATATTGCCAAACGCGTCGGCAAATTTCTCTTCGCGGAACAGCGAATAAATATGCTGATGCGGCGTGGTTAAAATCACATCATCGACAAGATCTGTTTCGCCGCTGCTCAAGTAAAGGCGGTAGCGGCCATCGGATGCTGGGGCAATTTGCTCTAAGCCGGTATCTTTATGAACAGCGCTCGCATCGAGAGTTTGCTCGATACCGTCGACCATCGATTGAAACCCGTTTTTATACGCTAAGAACATGCCTTTCGGCTTTGCTTTTTGGCCGTTTTTCTCCGTCTTTGCGGCTCCGCTCTGCCTTTTCGCCATCGACGTTTTCATGCCGATGATCAGACTGCGGTACTTTTCCTCCAGCGTCTGAAAGTGCGGAAAGGTCGCCTGCAGACTGATCTTGTCTATATTCCCGGCATAAATTCCGGATAATAGCGGGTCGATCATGTGATTGACGACTTCATTGCCGAGACGTTTGCGAAAAAACGTTCCGAGCGAAATGTCTTTATTTTTTTTCGTCACGCGCGGGCGGATCAAATCCATGGCTGCCCGCGCTTTTCCGATCGGTGAGAACAGCTTCGTTGAGACAAACGGCCCCCACTTTGTCGGGATGCCCATGACGGCCCCTTCCGGCATCGGATAAAGTTTTCCTTTATTAAGAATAAAAGCGCCCGAGCGGTTATCGACAAGCTCATCTTCCATCCCGATCTCCCGGGCCAGTTCAATCATGCTTGTTTTCCGTGCTAAAAATGAATCCGGCCCTTTTTCAATCACAAAGTTATCCGTGTAGTCCGTTTCAATCCGGCCGCCGAGACGGCTGTCTTTTTCATACAGCACATAGTCCGCATCGGTTCGTCCGGCATTGATCTCTTTTTGTAAGTATAAAGCGGCAGAAAGACCGGTCATCCCGCCGCCGATAATTGCAACCTTTCGCTTCGCCATGCTTGACATCATCCTTTAGCTGCCAATGTTTTTTCGACCGTATTTGCAAGCGCATCGATAAACGGTTTTTTCGCATTCGGCATCGGCGGACGATAATAACTTGCGCCGACTTCATCAGTGACCACTTTACATTCGTAATCGTTATCGTACAGTACTTCGAGGTGATCAGCTACGAAACCGACCGGACAGTACATATACGCTTTATAGCCGTGTTTCTCGTGCAAGTCACGGGTTAAGTCCTGCACATCGGGGCCGATCCACGGATCCGGTGTATTTCCTTCGCTTTGCCAGCCGATTTCATAATTTTTGATCCCGGCCTTTTCTGCAATCAAACGAGCTGTCTCTTTTAACTGGTCCGGGTAAGGATCGCCGCCGGCAAGGATTTTTTCCGGGAGACTGTGCGCAGAAAAAATGACGACGTGGTGATCTTTTTCTTCTTCTGTCATTTGTTTTTGCGTATCCAAGACAGCATTAGCCCAATATTCAATGAATTCCGGTTCATCGTACCAGCTTTCCACACTTGTTATTTCAGGGCCGTTGATGCGTTCAGACTCTTCAACCGCGCGGCCGTTGTAAGACTTTACGCTGTAAGTCGAATAATGCGGCGCCAGTACAATGCTGATTGCTTCTTCAAGACCGTCCTCTTGCATCTCTTGAACAGCATCTTCTACAAACGGTTCAATGTGTTTCAGTCCTTGATACGCCTTGAAATCGATCTCTGTAAAGCGCCGGTTCAGTTCAGCTTCCAATTCTTCCATTTGCTGATCGGTGATCTTTGCCAGCGGCGAGATACCGCCGATCGCTTCATAGCGCTCCGTCAGGTCATCAATCTTTTCCTGCGAAGGCTTTCGGCCTTTACGAATGTGCGTATAAAACGGTTCAATTTCTTCCATCTTTCGCGGTGTTCCGTATGCCATTACGAGCAGTCCCATTTTTTTAGCCATCTCAAATCACCCTTACTCTTTTGTAGTCTCAACGATCTCCTGTTTTTCCAAAAATCAGCGCGAGAGCTTTTCGGCTGAGTACTCATGTACAAACGATGTCAGCTTACGCAGCGTTTCCGGCTGAATTTCCGGAAAAACCCCGTGGCCGAGATTAAAAATGAAGCCGTTCTGCTGCATCCCTTGATCGAGGATCGCTCTTGCGCGGTCTTCAATCACTTGCCAAGGAGCCAGCAATACGCTCGGATCGAGATTTCCTTGCACAGCTTTTGATATTCCATCCCGGCGCGCCTCGGCAATCGGATAACGCCAATCAAGACCGACGACATCCAAGTCAAGTTCATGCCAGTCGGCAGCTAAGTGGCGGGCACCGACACCAAACATAATCAGCGGGACACCGGTCGGTTTCAGTGCGGCAAATATTCTTTGCATAACCGGCTTAACAAACTCTTGATAATCAGCTTGATTGAGTGCGCCGACCCACGAATCGAAAATTTGGATCACTTGTGCTCCGGCGTTAATTTGTGCTTTGACGTAGGTAATCACCATATCGCCAAGCTTGTTCATCAAGGCGAACCAAGCTTCAGGCTGTGCATACATCATCGCTTTTGTTTTATTGTAATTTTTCGACGGACCGCCTTCAATCATATAGCTTGCGAGCGTAAAAGGGGCGCCGCTGAAGCTGATTAACGGGACGGAAAGCTGCGTGCGGAGAATCTTAATGGTTTCAAGCACGTAATCAACATCTTTTTCCGGTTGCAGCTCCGTCAGTTTCATCACGTCATCGAGTGATGTGATCGGATCGGGAATGACCGGACCGATACCTTTTTGAATCGTCACATCTACCCCCATCGCCGGAAGCGGGGTCATGATGTCTTTGTATAAAATCGCGGCATCATTGTTGTATTGGTCGACCGGCAGCTTCGTTACCCAGGCACACGTTTCCGGCATTTGCGTAATTTCTTCTAAACTGTATTTCTTCTTCAGTTCGCGGTACTCCGGCTGCGAACGTCCCGCCTGGCGCATATACCACACCGGCACATGCGATACGGGTTCCTTTCGAATTGCCCGTAAAATCTGATCGTTAAACCTATCACTCAAATCCTTCACCTCATTATTCATGCTCTTATCGCTCGTCATTGACTATCCTTTTGCATTTTACACCAATTGACGCTAAAAATGAAAGCTGAAGGTGTTATCCTTCAGCTTTCATTAAATTTTTCAGATCCGGAAGATTATGACGCTTCGCCGGATGAGAAAAGCGAGTACCCCGCCTCTACAACGTTCGACGGTTCCCCTTCTTCTTCAGCTTGCGGGTTGTACGGCACGACGACAAAGTCAGACGAACCAAAGTAGCCCTTTTTCACGGTATATTCGCCGGTGCCGCGCACTTCTTCAATCAGCTCGCGCCCATCGCCGTCCATTTCATAAATTCGGTATTTCAACCGATTATCTTCGCTTTCCGACCAAGTCAGTTCAATCTCTTGACCGGTCAAACTCATCGATACGTCCGCCTCGAGATCTTGAATATTTACAAGCCGGATCGGTTCCTCCAAGTCTCTCGTTTCATCCGGCTGCTCAAAGGCTGTTGCCCGGTTATCGATTGAACTGTAGGCATCGGTCAGGATCGCTTTCATCATTGCGGTCGGCAACGCGCTCGATTCATACATCCGGTGGTCTTCATCGCTGGAATCAAAGCCCATCCAAACTGCACCGGTGAACTCGGGGGTAAAACCGGAAAACCATAAATCACGCGAAGCTCCGTCTGTACCTTCCAATTGCGTCGTGCCGGTTTTCCCGGCAAGCGGCCCGTTGAACGTTCCCGCTGTTCCCGTCCCGTCATCGACGACAGCTTCGAGCATCCGGGTGATATCCCATGCTGTCTGTTCACTGTATATCTCCTTTTCTTCTTCTTCACGCTGGACAATCGTCTCGCCGTCCCGGTCAGTAATGGATTCAATAAAGTACGGTTCGCTGTACGATCCGCCGTTAATAAACGTTCGGTAAGAAGCTGCCAGATCCAGCGGGGTGATCCCTTCCGACAGACCGCCGAGCGCCACACTTAAACCTTCGTCGGCAAACGTGATGCCCTGTTCTTCAAGGTAAGGTTTAGCCTGGTCAAGGCCGAGTTCGTTTAAGGCCCAAACAGCGGGGACGTTCGCTGAATCTTTTAACGCATCGTACACCGTACGTTCTCCCTCATACGATTCGTTAACGTTTCGCGGGCTGTATCCGTCAAAATCCGTCGGTTCATCTTTTAGCAGAGAATACGGTTCAAAGACATTTTCTTCTAAAACCGGGGCATACACAGCAAGCGGCTTAAAGGTTGAACCCGGCTGACGTTCTCTGGTCACACGGTTCAATCCTTTTCGTTCATAATCGCGGCCGCCTTGCACCGCTGCCACACCGCCGGTATCATTGTCCAAAAAGACCGCGGTTCCTTGAACTTGCTGTTCCGGCCCGCCTTCCGGATAGTAGCTGCCGTCGGTCATCTTATGATACGTTTCCTCCTGCATAGCGGAATCCATCGCCACTTCAATCGTATAACCGCCGCTCAAAACTTCTTCTTCGCTTAACCCGTGTTCATTTTCCGCTTCGTTCAGAATCATATCGACATACGTGTTATACGCCGGGTTAGACGTCCATTGCGTCATTTCGGACGGAAGCGTCCGCCCTTTATAAGACACCGCTTCTTCTGCTGTAATATAACCGTTTTGTTCCATAACATTTAATACGAGGTTTCGGCGATCAAGGCTTCTCTCTTCATCCTGAAACGGGGAGTAATTGTTCGGGCCTTTCGGCAGCGCCGCCAATAAAGCGCCTTCATGGACTTCTAATTCACTGACGTCCTTATCAAAATACAGCTTCGCTGCCGATTGAATGCCATATGCGCCGTGTCCAAAATAAATTTGGTTCAAGTACATCCCCAACAGTTCATCTTTCGTATAGCGTTTTTCCAAGTTGATTGCAATCAGCGCTTCTTCCGTTTTTCGCATTAGCGATTTTTCCGGCGACAAAAACGCATTTTTCGCTAGCTGCTGGGTGATCGTGCTTCCGCCTTCATCCATGCTGCCGGCCAGCAAATCGCGGTAAAGCGCTCTGCCGATCGCCCGAAAATCTATTCCTGTATGATCATAAAACCGCCTGTCTTCAACAGCGATAAACGCATCTTGAACATGCTCCGGCACATCATCCAAATCAACAAGCTCGCGATTTTCCGCGAACATCCTTGTGATCATTTCCCCTTCGCTGTCTACAACAGAGGTCACCTCACTCATCACCAATTCCTGTTCATCAATCGCATAATTTCCGAATAATATCATTCCGGCATATACGGATGCCCCGGTAAAAACCACGCCGACAACCGATGCAACGGTCCATAATAATTTCTTTTTCAAAGCCACCGTGTTCACCTCATTTGTTATCTTTCAATACTTGATTATAACGGAAGAATGCCGTTTACGATAGCGGCGGACCCTGATACCCTGGGCCGTTTGCTGCAATTCAAGTCGCCGGCCTTCTCATCTGTTTTCAAATCTTGTATAGTAGAAATGTACATAAGCAGGCAAGTTTTTGAAAGGTCAGGTGTCAAGCAACATGGTTGTTCTCAGTGCTCTCGTCGTAAACGAATTAACATTTCTCTCTTTATGGGTCGCTCTTTTTGCCGGTTTAGTTTCATTTTTATCCCCTTGCGTCTTTCCGCTCGTTCCCGCTTACGTCGCTCAGCTGACCGGAACCGGAATGAACGCTAATGAAATCGCTGCCGACAGAAAACTGATCTTTTCAAGAAGTATCGGTTTTATCCTCGGTTTCACATCGATTTTTTTGATCATCGGGGCGGCCTCATCGATGATCGGTTCGGTCTTTCTCGGCAACCAACAGCTGCTGCAGCAGCTCGGCGGAATCGTGATCGTCATGTTCGGATTGCAGCTGCTCGGTGTATTTAATTTTCAGTTTTTAATGGGCGATAAACGATTAAACGCCCCGAAAAAATCAGCCTCATTCGGCCGCTCAGTCATATTCGGACTGATTTTTGCAGCCGGGTGGTCTCCTTGTATCGGGCTTGTTCTCGGATCGATTCTCGCTTTAGGGGTCGGTCAAGGCGCTGATACAACCGGAATGATGGTTCTGCTCTTGTTTTATTCTGTCGGAATCGGTTTTCCGTTTTTAATCGTTTCAATGCTTTATGCAAAGTCCCTCGATAAAGTGCGAAACATTAACCGCTATTTGCCGATCATTCAAAAGACGAGCGGCGCGATCATGATTTTATTAGGCGTGTTGTTATTTACCGGAATCTTTGCCCGGATGGCGGCTTACTTAAGTCAGTATATCCCATTTGGCATTTGAATCGAATTTGCGAAATAAGCGCACTTCCGCTACGATTGTCATAAATCTGTCCCCTCTGTTCGCTGCAGAGGGGTTTTCACACTTGAAAAGAGAGGATGATTGCCGTGTATAAACAAATAGAAGAGCTGTTGGAAAACGCTTTTGATGAAATGGTTGATATTCGCCGTTTTCTTCATCAACATCCGGAATTGTCGTTTGAAGAAACGGAAACACCGAAATACATTGCCGATTATCACCAAAAGCTTGGTCACACCGTCCGTACAAACGTCGGCGGACGCGGGGTTGTCGCCGAACTCGACAGCGGCAAAGAAGGCCCGGTTATTGCCTTGCGGGCTGATTTCGATGCCTTGCCGATGCAAGACGCAAAAGACGTGCCGTATAAATCGACAGTTCCCGGTGTCACCCATGCGTGCGGCCACGATGCGCATACCGCTCTGTTACTTGTACTGGCGAAAGTCTTAAACGAACATCAAGCCGAGCTTAACGGCAAAGTAGTGTTTATTCATCAATTTGCTGAAGAAGTGATCCCAGGCGGCGCCATTTCGATGATTGAAGATGACTGTCTTGAAGGTGTAGACGAAGTTTACGGCACGCACCTTTGGGCAACGACGCCGACAGGAAAAGTGGAGTACAACGAGAACGCGCTGATGGCCGCTTCCGACCGTTTTACGATTGAACTGCAAGGAACCGGCGGGCACGGCGCTCAGCCCCATAAAACGCGTGACTCGATTCTCGCCGCGACGCGGATCGTTGATGCGCTCCATCATCTCGTCAGCCGACAAGTCGATCCGCTCGATTCAGCTGTTCTCAGTATCGGCAGCTTTGAAGCAGAGAACGCCTTTAATGTCATCGCTGACAAAGCGGTTTTAAAAGGCACAGTCCGCACGTTCAGCGAAGAAACGCAAACGCACTTAATTGATGAAATCGAACGGACGGCTGAGTCGATTGCGACCGCGTACGGGACTCAAGCAGAAGTCAGATATGTGAAAGGCTATCCGGCGCTGATAAACGATGCTGCAAAAGCTGAAAATATTCGAGCAGCGGCAGCTTCAATCAGCGCGATCGACGAAGTGATCCATGCCTCACCGCAAATGGGCGGCGAAGATTTCGCTTATTACCTCCAGCACCGGCCGGGCGCTTTCTTTTTCACCGGCGCTCAGCATCCCGACTGGGAAACAACATATCCGCACCATCATCCGAAATTCGATATCGATGAACGTTCGATGCTGAATGCGGCCAAAGTGCTTGGAAAAACGGTGGTCGATTCGATGGCAAGATAACGTCAAGCTCCACGTGTTTCAACGTGTATCGATGTGAACTCCTCCCTCAACAAAAACGCCAGCTCGATCATCTCATGTGATCGAGCAGGCGTTTTTTAGGTTCGGGACTTTTTCGGCCGCACCTTAACAGTGTAAAACATCAGAGTCAAACAAATGACCAATACACTGGCGAAATCATAAAGCTCACCGGTAAACAGCGTCATCACACTGAAGACTGCCGCCTGCACTCCGAGCAAAAGTACAAGCCAATATCTCAGTCCCTGCTGTTTGATCTCATCTGACAGCGGAAAAAGATCAGGCATCTGCTTCGTATCGTAATGCCTTGCCAGCGTTTCCAGCTGCAGCGCCGTCATATAAAAGAACAGCCCGGCCACAAACCAAACGCCCCACGACACGTCGACGCCGAAGATGAAAATCACCCCTAATAACATCAGCCGGAGATAGATTCCGAAATAATCATTCGCCCGAAAAAACGAGCGGCCGAACATATACTTATACACGTTGCGCTGCCGATACGTAATGAAGTTGAAGAGCGGATCGATCAACCGCCGGCGTTTCACCGTATTGTTTAGGCGCGGGACGTCGGTAAAGCTGTTCGCAATCCGGTAAAATGTCATAACTGTCGCGTTTTCAATCGCAACGAGCCTTTCCCACTTAAGCGTAAATACGTGCTCAATTTTTTTGTAATACGTAAAGTAAAAAACCGTCAATGCGCCGCCTAAAATCAGCATGATCCACCACTCTTGCCCGGAAAAGAGCAAGTAAACGATTAATAAGTTGACGGCCAGACGCATCCATTGGTGTTTTCGATAGGCCCATTTATCTAAAATCCGCTGTTCTTCAAACGAACAGACTAAATTCCACAGTTTAAGCAAGCTGAGCGCGATAACGGACCCGAGCCAAACTGCCCCGCCCTCTGCGATTCTGTCAAAGAAAAACGGCGTGAGCAGCATGAAAAGAAACACCGTCCAAAACGTTTCCATCAGCCAGCTGTACATAATCCCTTTTCTGAAATATGGTTTTAAACGTGATTCTAACGGAAGCAAATAAATGAGATCCGCTTGTTGAAAAAACGTCCGCACCCTGCCCCGGGTCATCATCCACGTGATGACAGCGGTCATGAAAAGCACAGCCGGGAAGGTTTCCGGCAGCCATTGTAAAAATTGACCGTAATAATAGCTGCCGAAAATAAACAGCAAGTAAATCGTAAATAAAAATCCGCTGTTGCCGATCAAGCGTAAATAGCGGATGGCCATTTGCCAGAAATCGCTTCGGCGCCGATCAAAAAGGCTGACGATATCATTCATCGGACTCTTCCTTTGTCACCTCGACATAAATTTCATCCAGATCTGCCCCCGGCATATTTGCTTGAGCCCTCATTTCATCAAGCGTGCCTTCCAGCACGATCGTCCCGTTATGCAAAAACAAAAAGCGGTCACAATATTTCTCGGCAGTCGCAAGAATATGTGTGCTCATTAAAATCCCGCACCCGTCATCGCGGAGCTGAATCATCCGATCCAAATACGATTTAATTCCAATCGGGTCGAGACCGACAAACGGTTCATCCGCTATATATAACGGCGGTTCAATTAAAAAAGCGCTCATGATCATCACTTTTTGCCGCATCCCTTTTGAAAAATGGCTCGGAAACCAATTTTTCATCTTGGTCATGCGAAACTCTTTCAACAGATGCTCAGCCCGCACGTGAAACTCCGCTTGCTCCAAACCGTAAGCCATCGCCGTGATCTCTAAATGTTCCCAAAGTGTCATTTCTTCGTATAACAGCGGCGTTTCCGGTATGTAAGCCATATTTTGCCGAAACATATGCATATCGTCAAAGATGGTTTTTCCGTTCAGGCGGATTTCTCCCTCGATCGGCTCGATCAATCCGAGAATATGTTTAATCGTCGTGCTTTTGCCTGCCCCGTTCAAGCCGATCAAACCGACCATTTCATACGGCTTTACAGAAAAGTTCATTTCACGTATGACCGGTTTGTTCCGTTGATAGCCGCCTGTCAGACCATCTACATTCAGCAATTCCGTCATCAAGGTGCCTCCTTTTGCTCATCGATCTATTCTCGTTTACTATATCGGAATTATTCGGGCTTGAAAAGCAATGAAAAAACATTTAAGGTAAATACAAATGACAGTTGAGAACGTTTATAACTGTTGGATACCAAAGAATAAAGAGGTGAATGAATTGGCACAGCACAGCGATTGTATATTCTGTAAAATCGTCTCCGGCGACATCCCCGGGGCAAAAGTTTACGAAGATGAGCACGTTTTGGCTTTTTTGGACATTAGTCAAGTAACAGAAGGCCATACGCTCGTCATTCCTAAAAATCATCAAGAAAATATTTATGATTTGACTGAAGATGACGCTTCGCACGTGTTTCAAGCTGTTCCCAAAGTAGCCCGCGCGCTGAAAGAGTCTTTTAACATCAGCGGGTTGAACATGCTGAATAACAACGGTGAATTTGCCGGACAATCCGTGTTTCATTTTCACGTCCATCTGCTCCCGCGCTACGATGAATCAGACGGTTTTGCCGCGAAATGGCACACTCATGCTGATGATTACAGCGCTGAAAAACTTCAAGACATCGCCAAAACGATCGAAGCGAATATTCAAGCATAGCCTCTTTATACGGAAACTATTCCGTATTTTTTTCGAGAATCGTCTTCTGAATATTCCAACAGTAAAACCAATTTTACAAACAGGAGTGAACACAGAGTGACACAAACGTATAATTTCAATCCCGGTCCGGGACCTATTCCGAATGAAGTTCTTGCTAAAGCACAACAAAACATGTTCAACTTTGAACAAACCGGCATGGCTGTCATGGAACTGAGCCACCGCAGCGCCGCCTATGAACGCGTACATTTCCATGCGATGAATACGTTGCGCGAGCTGCTCGACATTCCTGATGATTTTTCTGTCTTGTTTTTACAAGGCGGAGCCTCTCTGCAATTTTCCATGCTGGCTAAGAACTTTCTTTCCGATAACAAAGCAGGCGCCTATGTACTGAGCGGCTCATGGGCTGAAAAAGCGCAGAAAGAAGGCGCCGCGATCGGTGAAATATACACAGCAGCAGCTTCTTCCAGCCGGACGTACGCCGATGTACCGGTGTTCGACCCGGCCGATCTGCAGGAAAATACCGCCTATGTTCACTTAACTTCGAACAACACAATTTACGGAACACAGCTGTCAGACTGGCCCGCCTGTGAGCAGCCCGTTTTTGTCGATATGTCCAGTGACATATTAAGCCGCCCGATTCCGTGGGACCGGGTTGATCTTGCTTATGCAGGCGCGCAAAAGAACGCCGGTATGGCCGGTGTAACAATCGCAATTATCCGCACAAGCCTGCTTGATCAAGCTTCCGGTTCTTTGCCGCCGTCGCTCTCGTACAAGCAGCATGCAGATAAAGATTCACTGTATAACACACCGCCGACTGGAGCGATTTATATCACGAGTCTCGTGCTCGATTGGATTAAAGAACAAGGCGGAATTACCGAAATGGAAAATCGGGCAAAAGAAAAAGCCGCTTTGATCTACGACGTGATCGATCGCTCGAACAGTTTTTACAGCGGTCATGCTGATAAAGATTCCCGTTCATGGATGAACATCACGTTCCGTCTGCCTTCGGAAGAACTCGAGAAGAAGTTTTTGAATCAAGCTTCCGAACGCGGATTTACAGGGTTAAACGGACACCGTTCTGTCGGCGGATGCCGTGTTTCCAATTACAATGCCGTTCCGAAAGAACACGTGGAAATTTTGCGCGACTTCATGCTTGAATTTCAGCAAAATCATTCATAATTTATTTAAAATCCGTCCCTTAGCAGGACGGATTTTTTAGACTGTAGACAAACTATATTTTTATGTCAGCCATGAATCCACTACCCTCCGCTTGCCCCGGGCAAGGACTCAGCTAGGATTCGGCGGTATCGGGCCGCCGAATCCGGATCTTCGTCTCTTGCTTTCCCGGAGGCGTCGGAGGAGTGGATGCATGGCTTCTTTTTTTATGAATACACTCGCTTCAAAAAAGAGGCTGACCCAGCATCCCGGCTTTCTCCTGCGGGATAGCGAGACAGACGAGACCCTGCAGGGCATCAGCCCGAAGCGGCTCGGCGCTCGCCCGCGGACTAGTAAGACACGGCGAAGTCTTATTGAGCCGATGTCGCAGTGATACCTTCAGGTGAAAGAAGCCGGACGATGCGTCGTCATCCGTTCCTTTTAACATGACATCTAACGATGTCATGACTTTGTCAACACTCTGTAAAATCCGTCCCTTAGCAGGACGGATTTTTGTGAACATTTTGTGAAATTATTTGTCAGAAAAATATGAAATGTTATTGAGCACAAATGTTTTATTGTGTTATGATGATGTTATCATTTTGCCGATAAAATAATGAAAATTCCGACGACTGCCAGATTGAACACATAATACTTTACCGATTGGAGGACAACTATGGATCAACATGACCAAGATTCCGTCAAACAGTCCATTATGTACAGCCACAAAATTGCCCAATTAAGCAAAGCATTATGGAAATCGATTGAAAAAGACTGGCAGGCTTGGATTAAACCGTTCGATTTAAATATTAATGAACATCATATCTTATGGATCGCCTATCACCTTGAGGGTGCATCCGTATCAGATATTGCCAAATTCGGGGTAATGCACGTATCGACCGCATTTAACTTTTCAAAAAAACTTGAAGAACGCGGACTGTTGACGTTTTCTAAGCGTCACACAGACAAACGAAATACGTATGTGTACTTAACACCCGAAGGCGAAAACCTTTTATTAGAAACGTTTGAACATTATAATCCGCAGACATATGCGATTTATGAAGGGTCGCTTCCGATCAAAGAGCTTTACGGGAAATTTCCTGAGTTTGCTGAGCTGATGAGTATAGTTAAACATTTATACGGACCTGACTTCATCCGCATTTTTGAAACATCAATGAACAAGTTCGAAGAAGATTTTACAGTATCAAACGACAAACTTGTCCCGGTACAAAAAAACAACCAAGAAGCTTCCTCTTCCTAGTCTTCTCCCCCGCCTGCTGCTCAGCCAGGCGGGTTTTTTATGTCCGTCATTATTCTCATATTTTTGCTCGGACTGAACATCAAAGCAACTTTTTTTAAAAAAGGGCTTGATTTTCTCTATTTTTCGTCGTAAATTGTCCTAAGTGCCGATTAGAGAAAATCAGCTAAAAAATCCGGACACATTAACTTATATACTCTTATACAGACAGTTATCTGAATACATGAAATGAACGTACGGTCTACGGAGGTGGTTAGAAATGAATTGTTTAAAACGGATTTCAGTTGAAGAAAATTACGGACGCTCGAGACTTTGGGCTCTCTCACTGTTTACATCAATCGTATATTTTCTCGTTTTCTTCTCAGTATTTCGAACAATTTTATCACCGCAAACACTGACCGATCATGGTGCGTTTATTCTCTTAGCTCTAATGGCCGCTGTTCTGCCCGTTCATCTACTCCTTCACTGCATGCCGCTATGGCTGTTAGGGATGAAGGCTACATTCGGGATCCGTAAAAGTCAGTGGCCGTTTTTCTATTACTCTGTGAAACAGCCGATGACAAAATATTACGGAATGGTTGTCTCTGCTTTTCCGATTATCATGTTTACAACAATTGCAGTTATTGCTTCGTTTGTTTTTCCGCATTATATTCATTATATTGCGATGATGTCTGCACTGAATTCAGGCCTTGCCATTTACGATCTTTTCAACTACCGGGAGATTCGTTCGGTACCGAATAACAGCATTATCGAAGAGCACCGCGACGGATTTTACATTCTTCGTCCGGAAGTACAAAAAGAGCCGTAAAACGGCTCTTTTTGTTTGTAGACAAACTATATTTTGATGTCAGCCATGAATCCACTACCCTCCGCTTGCCCCGGGCAAGGACTCAGCTAGTATTCGGCGGTCTGAGGCCGCCGAATCCGGATCTTCGTCTCTTGCTTTCCCGGAGGCGTCGGAGGAGTGGATGCATGGCTTCTTTTTTTAAGAATACACTCCATTCAAAAAAGGAGGATGACCCAGCATCCCGGCTTTCTCCTGCGGGATAGCGAGAAAGGCGAGACCCTGCAGGGCATCAGCCCGAAGCGGCTCGGCGCTCGCCCGCGGACTAGTAAGACACGGCGAAGTCTTTTTGAGCCGATGTCGCAGTGATACCTTCAGGTGAAAGAAGCCGGACGATGCGTAGTCATCCGTTCCTTTTAATAGGACATCTATTGATGTCATGACTTTGTCTACAAGCAATTATTTTTATACATACACTGTTTACGAAGCGGATTCATCATCTGTAAACAGCGGTTCGCCCTCTCCTGTCAGTGTAACGGCAATTTCTATATCCTCGTCTTCAAGATCGAACGTTACGACGCGAATGTCTGCTTCCTCGCCGGCAGAAGAACGAAGATCGACATAAAAGAGCTGTTCATCCGGTACGACGGTAATCCACTCGGGTAATTCTACCGTTTGACCGATCACTTGAAACAACTGCTTGGAAGGCAGGTCGATCGTCGCAATTTGAAACGATTCTTCCTGCAGTTCAATGTTTCCATTATCTAATAATACAGGGTTAAGCTGCATTTCCATCGGCACTTGAAACCCAAACGCATCGATATTTGCCTCGACGTAAACAGCATCATCCACATACAAATCAAAATCCTCTTCTCCTTCGCGCGCCATCTCTTGAGCAATCCATGTGTTCAAATCTTCAATTGAGGTGCTGACGCGAAACTCGGCACCGTCTTGCGCTGATATATCCGGACGCTCAAATGTACTTTCTGAGTTATCTGAGCTGATTGAATTTAACCAGAAGAAGGCTAAACTGATAGTCAAAAGAACTGCTGCAGCAAGTACAAAAAACGAAACTTTCCAACGATTCATCACGCTTCTCCTTTCGTGTCTGTAAAATTTATTACTTCATGTCTTTTTAATCGTTTGTTACAATGGAGATGAAATCAAAAGTGTTAAGTTTTCAGATAAACCGAATTTGGCTGACAGCGTCAGGCAATCAGTGTCATCGCGACTGGAGGTACCCAATTGATTTATTTACCCTTTATTGTATTCAGTACACTTTATTTATTTGTCATTAATTCTATGACAAATACACTCGTTGTACAAAAAGAAATTCCTGAAGAGAAACACGGCAAGATCTTTCGCACCATTAACGTATTAATCACGATCTTAATTACGTCTTCGTTTTTCCGGATTTTTCATACGTAAACGCATGAGAATTTCTTAGTGAGCGGCAGAGCCGCTCACTTTTTTTCTAAAATATGCTATATTAGACGTATGGATCGACATCTATCTAGTAAAGAAGGTGTATGCGCTTGATGAAAAAACTGATGTACACGCTCGCGATATCATCGCTGTTTTTGTTTGCTTGTTCAGCAGAAAACGACGAACAAGAAGAAGAAAACAGCGAGACAAACAATGCAGTAAGTCAGGAATCGAACGATTATAACGGTAACGAACGTGAAGATCCGACTCTTAACGGCGATAATCTTGTTGTCGAATCAGAAGCTGGAACAATCAGCAAAGATGATTTTTATGAAGAATTAAAAGCCTCACACGGGGAAGCCGTCCTCAACCGCCTGATTGAAAAAATGATTATTGAAGCAGAAGCAGAAAACCTCGGCATCGATGATGAAACCGTGCAAGCTGAAATGGAACAACTCATGGAAAATTACGGCGCTGATAATGAAACCGAATTTTATGAACTTTTTACCCGGCAAGATGCTGAGGATGAAGATGACATGGAACATTTAATTAAGCGTCAGCTCGTGATGGAAGAATACACCGACAATATGGAAAGAATTACAGAAGACGCTCTCGAAACAGAATACGAACGCGGCAGAATGGTTGAAGCCCGTCACATACTGGTGTCTGATCGAGAAGAAGCCGATGAACTCTACAGGCGCCTGACCGAAGATGAGGCATCTTTTGCTGATCTCGCCGCTGAGTATTCGACAGATCCAACCAGCAGCGATGACGGCGGAAACGTCGGCAGTTTTCAGCGCGGGACGATGAACCCGGCCTTTGAACGAACTGCGTTCCTGCTCGATGTCGGCGAAATCAGCGAGCCGGTTAAAGGTCCTTCCGGCTATCACATTATCGAAGTGACAGACCGCACAGATTTCGATGAGCCGTTTGCAGAAGTGCGAGAACAGTTGCGGACAACGCTCGAAGATCGCCGGCTTTATATGATGACCGAGCAGCAGGGAGAGCTGTTTGACTCTTACGACATTGATATTCACGACGATGAGCTCGACCATTTGTTTCCCTAAGCGAATGGTAAAAAAGCTGTTCAAGCGATGAACAGCTTTTTTACGTCGGATCAGCAGAGTTTTTAGTGAAACTCGGATTATAAAAAGATCGGTTTTCGAGTCCAAATACCCGTTCGGAAAATTCGCCCGGTTCGACTCGTTCAAGCGCACGATCGAGCATATTCATTCTGGCATCGATATTATCAATGAGATGCAGCAGCTCAGCTTCTTTGACAAGCGGCGGCTTTGGCGATCCCCATTCCGGTTTCGAGTGGTGCGATAAAATCATGTGCTGCAGCACCATAACCTCCTCACCTTCAATGCTCAGTTCCTTTGCTGCATTGTCAATCTCGGTGACCATTAACGGAATATGCCCGATCAACTTTCCTTCCAGTGTATACTCTGTCGTCATCGGACCTGAAAGTTCGCGGACTTTAGCCATATCATGCAATATCACACCGGCGTACAGTAAGTCTGTATCGAGACTGGGATAAAGTTGCGCTAAACTTTTCGCCGCGTGAAGCATCGAAACAACATGATAGATCAATCCGGATGCATACTCATGATGATTTTTCGTTGCAGCGGGCGCCATGATAAACGCTTGCTGATGTTTTTTCAACAAATGTCTCGTTAAGCGCTGAATCTTCGCGTTGTTCATCTCAAAGATATATTGATGGACTTCTTCAAGCATATCTTCTTTATTTCGGGGCGCTGTCGGCATAAAATCTTCCGGGCGGACGTGATCCATCGCGGTTGCAGGACGCAGCGATTTAATCCGAAGCTGTCTTTGGCCGCGGAAATCTTGAACATCTCCTTGAACATGAACGATTGTACCAGCCCGGAATACCGCTTCATCTTCTGCAGAGATCGCCCAAAGCTTGGCATCAATTTCCCCGGTTTGATCGCTCAGCTGTAAAGATAAGAACGGCTTGCCATTGCTGGCAATTCCTTTTTTCACTTGTTTAATTAACACATACGCATCAATTGAATCGCCTACTTGAAATTGCTGCACTCCGTTTTTCATCATTTCTCCCCTTTACGGTTCGGCTTTGACTATTCCAGTATACCATACATACGTTCGGTAAAATAAACCTCTGCGCAACAGGCGCAGAGGTTAGGCAATTTAATTTTGCGGGATGATCAAGCGAAAACGCACTCCGTCTTCTTCGTTGACCACATCAGCTTTCCCTTGATGAATGTCGGCAATTCGTTCGACAATCGCCAGCCCTAAACCGAATTGGCCTTTATTTCCTTTTCGAAACGGTGTGAATAAATAATCGAGTTCTTCTTCAGGGATCGGATCACCGTCGTTATAAACTTCAATATACACGTCTCTCCCTCGTCTGTCCGCTTTAATGTGGATCTCGGAAACAGCATAGCGAAGCGCGTTCTCTATAAGGTTTTCCAATGCCACGCTTATTTGCTCTTGATCAGCATAAACCGTGATATTATCACCGCTAATGGTACAAACAAGTTCTTCGCGCGGGGCGAGAAAACGCTCTTCCATTTCGTAAGCGACCGTGCCGAATTTAAAGTATGCCGGCTCCATCGGGGCTTCCTTCAATGAATCGAGCTTCGTGTAGTACAGCATGTCTTTGACCCGTTTTTCCATTCGGTTGGATTCTTCAAGGATAACATCCATCGTTTCCTGCATGTTTCCTTTCGGCAAGATCCCGTCTTTAACAGACTGCGCATAGCTTTTCACAACCATAATCGGCGTTTTCAATTCGTGAGACGCATGCTGAATAAACGTTTTCTGCGCCGAATCGTATTTAATTAAGTTTTGACGCATTTTTTCAAATTGATTCGACAGTTTTTCGAAGTCCTGGTCGCCTTCCCAGCGAAACGGTTCGCGCCAATTCCGCTCTGAGATTTGTTCGAAGTGGCTTCCGAGACTGTTTAGCGGCGCTTTTAAATAATGTTTCAGCCAAAAGGCAGGAACAAGGCTGAGCAATCCGGCCAGAACCATAATAAAACTCAGTCTCGTCCAAAGCCTGTTGACCATTTCATCACGGTACGTATCCCACATGTAGGAAATGTGGTAGGCTTCGCCCCCGGTTGTATACACTTTAAAAACGACATAAAAGAGCGTCGCATCATTATAAGTCAGCTCATAGCGGCCGCGGCGGCCCATCTGATCTTGTGCATTTTCTCCCATCTCATTGAGCACTTCATTTGGTACCGGATCGCCTTCCAATGTCCCCATTTGATTCATCAAAAACAAGTGTCCGACAGAGCGTTCCGCATCCCTGCGTTCGATAAAATCAAGTTCGGAGTTAGGCGGAATCATGTGTTCACCGTATGGATTGGCATAGCGGGTTTGTTCTTGTTCAATAATTCTGTACGTTTCTTCCGTAAGAGTGCTGTTTAACGATATCGGATAAATGACACCGATTAACAGACCGACTAATAGCAAAATCGCAATAAAAGAAAACCAGATTCGCTGTGTCAGGTTCAGTCGGATCATGAAGAAAGAACCCTGTAGCCGTATCCGTACAACGTTTCTACATGGATACGGGGCAGTTTTTTGCGCACACGGCGGACAACATCATCGACAGCCCGCTCCGAACCGAAATAATCTTCCCCCCACACGTATTCGATAATCTCTTCACGCGAAAGGGCTTTTCCGACATTGCCGGAAAGAAGAATAATTAAGTCCATTTCCTTTGTCGTCAGTTCGATTTGTTCACCGTGATCGGTAACCGTCCGCGAAGCCGTATCAATCAAGTAATCATTAAGCTCGATTGTATTCTCTTCTTGATTTTCCGGCGGATACGCCCGGTGAAGAAGTTTTTTCACCCGGATCATCAACTCTTCCGGCATGAACGGTTTCGCCAAATAATCGTCGCTTCCGAGTTCAAGACCGAGCACCCGGTCCAAGTCTTGGTCTCTCGCGGAAATAAATACACACGGTGTTTCACTTTCTTGACGGATTGATTTTAACAGCTGATACCCGTCCATCCCCGGCAGCATGATATCAAGCACCCACAAATGCGGCTGATCGTGTATATGATTATAGGCATCATTGCCGTCGGTGAAGTGCACAACACTCCATCCTTCTTTTTCCATATATGCTTTAATCACTTCACCTAGATTTTGTTCATCCTCGACTAAATAAACAGTAAACCCGCTCATGAGTTTCGGCCTCCTTCATTCGCTTTCGAATTGTACATTGACAGGTACGTGTCTTACTAAAAGTGTATAACAAAGCGCCCTAAATTGAAATCATTCATCATCGCTGTACCGCAGAATCAAGCAGATGGAGCGTATGGTCATCTGTAAAGTTCTTAATTTCTTTATATAAATTGCGGTGACATGTGAAAAACAGCAGCTGCCGTCCGGAACTGATCATTGAAAAAGCTTCAATCAGTTTTTTACGCCGAACTGCATCAATATTGACTAAAATTTCATCCATAATTATCGGATATTTGCGCTCAAATGCATCGTCGTCGGCTAATGCCAAGCGCAAAGACAAATAAAGAATTTCTCTCGTCCCCCGGCTCAAGTCAGCCGGTTCAAAACGTTCGCCGTCATTTCGCTCGACATAAAACGTCTCTTCCCCTAACGGCGCGAAAAAACGATGATAACGGCCTTCTGTCAAATGAATAAACAATTGTTCAGCGCGTTCCATTACGGCGGGCTGCCGGTTTTGTTCGTATACTCTCTTCGCCTGCCCGATCATTTTGAGCGCCGCCTGCATCACAGCCCATTCCCGCAGCAGCTTATTCACTTCTTCCTCAAGCCGCTTTTTTTCCTGACAAATTTCTTCGTATGTGCCATCCTGCTCTAATGTCTCAACTTCTTTTGCTGTCTCGGTTTTTTCTTTAATCAGCCTTTCTTTTTCGGTAAACACAGCTGCTGATTGCTCGTGTAAATGCTGCTTTTCTTTGTCTATATCCGTATGTTCTGCAAGAACGGCTGCTGTTATTTTTTCCCGTTCATCCTTATCCGGAATCGCGCTCGACAGCCGAATCTCTTGTTCTTGACAGCGGTAATCAATATCTTCGTAATGTTTCTCCAACTCTCCCAAGCTGCGAAAGCGGTTTTCTTCCGTCACTCCGGTATACGTAAGCAGTTCATCGAGTTTTGCACGATAATGGTTGTACTTTTCTTCGAGTTCATCGTGCTGTTCAATCATGTCTGTTAATAAGTCTTGTTGTTTCGCTATTTCGCGGCGTCTTTCTTCATCGCGGTCATACTGCTTATAGAGCGTATACCAAAAATCTTCCTGATCTGTTGTGTTTCCGGCCTTTTGCACGATTTGCTTTGCCGAACGTTCTCCTTGTTCAATTTGCGATTCGGTCTGCTGTTTATCTTCGGTTAATTCTTCAATCCGGTCTTCAAGCTCATACCATTTGCGCGCATTTGGAATGAAGTGGTCATACCAACCCAAGTCGTCTTTGAACGGCAGCTGAGTTATTGTCAGCCAGTTATGAAACGCGTCTTCCCATTCGCTCCATTGTTTCGCCAATCGTTCGCGCTCAAGTTCAATTTGCTCCTTTTCTTGCTGCAAACTTTTCTCGTTAATGGCTTTTTCCGCCATCAACGGGGGCGAACTTTCTTGAGCTGATTGCTGATCTGCTTTGCTTAACGTTTCTTCTGTCCTCTGCCGCCGATCAAGCCATTCCCTTTTTTCCTTATACGCGCTAAACAGTAACGCCGTACCTGCGGCTAAGGCCATTAAAGCGATAAACAAATCTGCTGCAACTAAACTGATCCCCGCAGCCAACACCGTTCCCGTTAAAATCCAGGTTATTTTGCGATTTGCCTTTTTTTCCTGTTGCTTTGCCAACCGGTTTTCCTCTGCGATATAATTCTTTTCTTGCCTTTTAGCTTCTTCTTGCATCTCCTGATTGTCTGCAACGCGGTTTTCGATATCTTCTGCTTTCATTTTCAGCTGTTCTTCTTTTGATTTCAACTGAACACGTTCGTTTTTAAGCCGATCAAACTGCTGAAGTTTCTGCGCATCGATCACGGCGGCATTAAAGTGATCAGCCGACGTGTCGGGATGCGCTTTTAACAGTTTCTTTTTTTCACGGTTTAATTGTTCAATGTCTTTACTTAGCGTTGCTCGATTGTCGTAAAGCCTCATGATTTCCGCTTTTTTCTCCAACGCATTGGACATTTCCAGGCGTAATTGATCTGTTAACAGAAGGTTCTCTTCCCTAGCCAAGAGCTGTTTTTTTTCGGCAAGTTTTTTCTGTTTATCAGCGGCTTCCGCCTTTTTTTCTTCCGCCAGCTGCTGCCAGCGTTCAAATCGTTCCAGCCCGTTGACCGGAAAACGATCCGGTCTCTTTCTTGCCAATTCGTCGCGCTTTTTGTTTAATGCAGACCAATCGCGGATGATCGTTTCCAGCGCAGAGGCTTTTTCGAAAAACCGTAAGCGTTGGTTAATCTCATCCTCTTGATCCGCTTGTTCAGCCAAACGGTTTTCATAATCAGAAATCAGCCTTCTTTTCTCTGAAATACGATCCAATTTTTCCGCCAGCAATGCCCGTTCACTCTCGGTTTTTTCCCATTCTTTCGCTAAACGGTTGACGGGCTTTACTTTTCCTTGCGGCGTATAATAATCATCGGCGCGCTGCTTTAATTTTTTCTCCAGCTTTGTTAACGCTTGGCCCCCGCTCATACCTGCATCGTATAAATAACGGTTCACTTCTCCAGGGGACAAACGCTGCAAGTGTTCCAACCCGTTTAAGTCAATATGAAAAATGCCTTTAAAAGTCGCACTGTCCAATCCTTGTAAAATCGCTTCCCATTCTTTTTCTCCGCCGGTGCGGCCGTCTTCGTACTTGACTGTCACTTCGCCGCGTATCCGCTGCCGGTGAGTGCGTTCGACCGTCAAAGTCCGTCCGTCCATTTCCAACTCAACTGAGCCGCCGAAATTTCCGCCGTTCCGGGGTTTCAAACGTTCAACTTCTTCTTTTACAAATCCGAACAAAACAGCATGAATTAATTGCATAACGGATGATTTGCCCGTTTCATTCTCGCCTAAAAAAACGGTGAAACGTGAATCCGCAGATAAATCCCATTCTGTATCACGCCATTTTCCGAACCCGTGAGCTTTCACCTTTTTTAGCCTCATAAACCGCGCTCCTCATCGATTAAATTCGCGAGAATAAGCTGTTCAGCTTCATCCCAAACAGCTTCCCATTCTTTTTCCGACCATGTTTCTGTTTCACGCATGACCCGCCGGAGCTTGGCGTTTTTTCGCCACGCATCAATTATTTCGATTTTATCCGCTTCTGTAATCTCTTCGCGGATGCGGATGATATCCCCGTAAAGATGATCTTCATTG
Source organism: Salisediminibacterium halotolerans (assembly GCF_003814815.1). Taxonomy (GTDB): domain Bacteria; phylum Bacillota; class Bacilli; order Bacillales; family Salisediminibacteriaceae; genus Salisediminibacterium; species Salisediminibacterium halotolerans. The sequence goes on along the minus strand of NZ_RKQQ01000006.1, from coordinate 230,267 downwards.
CGCCAAACTTCACGGTCAATCACCGGCTTTGTTTGAACACGAACTTGATCGACCCATCTGCCGTCACCGCTCAGCTCTTCGCGCAACAGCTCGATCCACTCGTATTTTTTATCTATATCTGAGAGTTGTTCATGAAGGGCCGTTTCACCTGTAACTGTAATTGTGAAAACTGCGGTTTCAGCGCCGAAGCGTTCAGCAGTCAACGTTTCTGCTTTGCTGATAAGTTCTGCTTCTGTTGTGACATCTTCCGCCCCGACAGTGACTTCTGCCCAGACGATGGGCGCTGTCTGAACAAAGGTGCAATGCGCACCGGAACTGTCGAGCCGGACAACGTCAACCCCTTTTGGGCCTTGTTCTTTCCGGTTGGCGCCCTGAATACATCCGGAATAACGAATCGGCGGATCGTCTTGAAGAACCTGTCTGTCATGGATATGACCGAGCGCCCAATAATCGTATTCCAACGCAGCCAGCTCCCGCGCCCGAAAAGGGGCATAAGGTTCATGCCCGTCCAGCGTCCCCTCTTGGCCGTGCAATATGCCGATATGGTAATCGTTGTTTGACCTGGCAGGAAACCGCGCTATAGGGGATTCTGTAAACACCGTTTGTGGATAGCTGAAGCCGGACAGCGCAGCTTTTTCACCTGATTTCCCAGTGTGAACAACCGTTTCACCCTCCGCTGAAAACACCGTGACATTCGCCGGCAGATCGGCTGACGACGAAACGGACGATGTTAACGGATCGTGGTTGCCGTGAACCGCGTAGACATGAATCCCGTATTCTTGCAGGCGGCTGCAAGCTTGCTGAAATTTATATTTTCCTTTTACTGAACGCTCAGCTTCATCATAAATATCACCGGCAATCACGATAAAATCCACTTGTTGATCGATCGCCGTTTCAACAGCATTATCCAAAGAACGGTATACAGCATCAAGCGCTTTTTTTCGCGCATGGTTATCATTCGTTACATTCGTTTGAAAAACCCTGCCAAGATGCAGATCGGCCATATGTATAAACGTGATCATAAATAATCTGATCTCCTTTCTATTTGCCGCTATTATAGCACAACCGTGCGAATATACGTTCTTACACACTGCGATGTTTGATGATTTTTTATATTTTGTTTTTTATCCGCGTTTTCGTGGTATAGCTTGAAACAGGGATAATTTTCTTAAACGAAAGGCCGTGATCAAATGCAAAAGTTTTTTGTTACAGCGTTTCAAGCTGACGGGACAAAGCTGGTAAACGAGTCGTTCCAAGCGGAAACGATCGACGCTGCACACGAACAAGGCATGACGCGTCTTAAGGAAGCACAAGCTGAGTCATCTCCGGCGAGAATTGTCCGCTCGGACGGGACTTGGGTTTATTTCCGCCCGTAGCCAGCGTAAAAATAACGGCCAAAGGCTCAATGCCTTTGGCCGTTTATGTTTTCACTGCATAAAACGTCCCCGTTGTTTCCGCCAAACAATGGTCACTCTCATCGAAAATCCTGCATACAGCAAACTGAACGTTTTTGCCCTTTTTTTGAAACGTCGCAATCGCTTTTAAGCTCCCGTGATTTACGGTACGGAAAAATTGGGTCTTTAACTCTAACGATACAGACGGCTGGTCTAAAAAAGCCGCACATAAATGTCCTAATGCTGTATCTGCCATATAGGTGATCACGCCGCCGTGAATGAACCCGACAGGATTAAACATAATTTCAGAGACCGGTGCTGTTAATACGACGGCTTCTTTTTCTTCATCATAATCAAATGCAAAATCAAGCATCGAATACAAAAACAGCTGCGGTGTTCCTTCTTCGTGGTCTTCCATTGCTTTTTCTAACTTTTCCCGCCACATCTCTTTATCCACTGTCATCACCCTTTCGCTTTTATTATACGCGATCTGCAAAAAAATTAGAAAAAGAAAACTCCGGAGCTGAAAGCTCCGGAGTTTAAATTCGTTTATTGCTCTTCGCCTTGATCCACGCCGTAAAGCGCTTCAAGCGGTTCAGTGATAATTCGGTTCAAGTCGCCGACGAGCTGGCTCATGCGCTGCTCTTCTTCCATCAGCTGAGAAATCGTTTCGTGCTGCTGCACAACTTCGAATTGCTGCTGCGCGTTTTGTACTTCTTCTTCCGTAATTTGTTCACCTTGGCTTTGCTTTTGCTGCAAGTCCATTTGAATTTGACGGAAGTTATCGAGCATACGCTTCGCAACGTCGTCCGCATTTACTTGATTGTGCAAGTCTTGCAGTTTTGTGAACTCTTCAGATTGTTTAAGCTCATTCGCTAGTTCGTGAGCCTTGTCGTAAGGGTTAGCCATAATAATTGATCCTCCTCTAATTTCCCGCGCACGCAAATAAAATACAGAAATCTGCTGTTTGCGTTCGCAGATTAAGTCAATCTCGACTATAACACGAAATTAAATTGAATACACCCGTTCAAAAAAATTTAAATGAAAAAAATTATAACGCCGCCTTGAATAAGCCCGATTAAACCGCCGATAATTGCGCCGAGAAGGGCGATCATCTTTAATTCGCGAATGGCGATCATGACAAGCATTTCTTCGAGTTTATAAATTGGAAAATCATTAACCTGCCTGCGGACAACATCGCGAATCCCGACTTGATGCATCACGGTTGCTAAATAGCGGGAGAGCATCGTCGCCGCTGCCCCCATAACGGCCGGCAACACATGGCGTTCAATCGCATCACGGTATTCGCCGCTCCATTCGTTCAGCGGTTTATTCCACTCGCCGACGATCGGCACCTCGTCAACCACCATTTGCGTCAAACGTTCAATCCGCTGACTTAATACATTGCTGTCAAACAATTCTGCCGGAGCTTTCAGTATCGTTTTGTCCCATTCGCTTTTAAGCAGTTCGCTCAACATTTTAACGGTGTTCGGTTCATTGAGAAACTTTGTGATTTCTTTTGTCACGAAGTTCGCTAACGAAAAACGGCTGGCCATACGGCCGAACATATTGGTCATACTCCCTTTTGACCGAAAGAAATGATCAATCATATTTTGGAGCTGTTCCTGGCCTTCTGGACTGTGCAGGTACTTGTCGACACGGCTGATAATTTCTCCCGACAAGTGCGGAATCCGCTCGTTAATTTTAGTCTGCCATTCAGGCGGAATGGTTTCATTCATCGGCAAGTTTTCGTATTCTTTTACGAAAGCCGTTAATTTATTGCGAATTGCGGTTTCCAGTGCCCGGCGGATTTGTTCCGGACGCCCTTTTGTATCAAAATTTTCTTCAAGCCACTCGTCGATTGTGATTTCTTCCAGCACCAACCTGTTGACAGCTTCACCAATACGGCGTTCTAACTCCGGAAAAATCGCCCCCTCTTCGAGTTTCGTTTGAATGCCTTCGGGGGTGAGAAGGTGTTCTTCCACCATTTTTCCGAGCCGATCAGCGATTTCGCCCCGCCTTTTAGGGATTAATCCGGGTGTGAAAGGCAGGCGGGCTTTGCCGATGTACAACGGCTTGTGCGGCCGAAAGATCATGCGAATCGCGAGTATATTCGTTCCTCCGCCGACAACGGCGCCAATAAAAATCAGGAGCAAAATGATCCAGAAGCCTTCCATAAACAAAACCCTTTCCATTTTCGACATATCCTCTATATCGTTTAGTTTATCATTTCCCGCAAATCTCTTCCCTTCAAACAGCCCGATTGCCGGCTGTCTTTCTTCTCTTACTCCTTCATGATAGTATATGGGCAGACTCTTTCAAAGAAAGGACTCGTTAGCATGCTTGAACATTTCCAGCTGAAAGAACTTAAAAACAACCTTGTCAATCAAGAATGGGAATTTACATTTTACTATAAAAAACGCCGCTTTCGCGGACGGTATTATAAAAACGGAGAGATACGCTGGATCTATCGAGAACCAGCCGACAATGAAGAAGCTGAATTTCTCCATTCAGCTGTCCACGACTTAATGCTTTATCATGTTTATGAATAGCGTTAATAACCATAGAATAACGGAAGGACGGAACAACGAATGTATGAACGACTGAAAACACGTTACGCCCATGCTTTTGCCGAAACTGAATCGATTGCCCGCGAGCATCGTCTAACACTGCAATTGCCTGATGGGAGCGAATGTACGTTAGACCGACGGGAGTTAAACGAAGCTGAAATCGCTGTGTTAAGCCAGCTCTTTGATGAGAATGTACCTTCTGATGTAATCGATGTTGGTGATCAATCAATGTATAACTGGCTTAAAAACAGTCAAGAGCCTCCCGCTTCGATCAATGCTTATTTCCCGCTTCGTTTCGTTTATATTCACATCCCGGCAGGAAAAAATGACATGAACGGGGCCGAAGAAGCGCTTCCAGAAATTTTTCCTGGCACAGTTTCGCTTTTTTGGCTATCCGCCCAAGACGGTGTACTCATCCAGACGATCGATGAAGAGTTCGATGAAACGCCGTCGCTTGCTTCCGTTGTCGATACGCTGGCATCTGATTTATATACAAAATCCGCCATCTGTGCCGGGTCTCCTGTGTCGTCTATGCGCGAGATGTACGACCGTTTTCAGCTGGAAATTCACCTGTATGAGACGATTAAGCCGTGGTTTAACAAAAAGGCCGCCTTTTCTGAGCAAGAAATGACACTTTTTTATTTAATTAAATTTATCCCGGAACATTCGTTGCAAACATCAATGGGCTGGATCCGCGATGTGAAAAATGATCCTTCTCTCACCGATTCAGTGCGGACATATTTACAGAGCAACCTAAACATCAGTTCGGCAGCGAAACAGCAATTTATGCACCGAAATACGATGCAGTACAGAGTCGATAAATTCATCGAAAAAACCGGAATCGATATTAAACAATTTCCCAATGCTGCGGTTGTATACATCCTGTTGAGTGTGCTCGATCTGCAAAAACACGACCATGACTGACTTTCTGACAATGTGCACAACTTTTGCGGACGTATTTTGTGCAAGTTTGCCATAGATTTGCAAGCCTTTTCACGATAGAATGAAAGCAGTTTCACAGAGATGTTCTCATACTTAGGAGGTATTCAAATGGCAGATATAACATTCGACAGCTTGTACAAAATTTACGACGGTGACGTCCAAGCCGTAACTGATTTTAATTTGGATGTGGAAGATAAAGAATTTATCGTATTCGTTGGACCGTCCGGGTGCGGAAAATCAACGACACTCCGAATGGTCGCAGGATTGGAAGAAATCTCTAAAGGCTCCCTGTTTATCGGTGACGATAAAGTAAACGATGTAGCACCTAAAGACCGCGATATTGCGATGGTATTCCAGAACTATGCGCTTTATCCGCACATGAATGTTTATGAAAACATGGCGTTTGGTCTTAAACTGCGTAAATTTAAAAAAGAAGATATCGATGAGCGCGTTCGCGAGGCAGCGAGAATTCTCGGGCTGACAGAAATGCTTGACCGCAAACCGAAAGCGATGTCCGGCGGTCAGCGTCAGCGTGTCGCACTCGGCCGTGCGATTGTCCGTAACCCGAAAGTGTTTTTAATGGATGAGCCGCTCTCGAACTTGGACGCGAAACTGCGTGTTGCTATGCGTGCGGAAATCATCAAACTTCACCGTCGCCTACAAACAACAACGATTTACGTTACGCACGACCAAACAGAAGCTATGACAATGGCGACCCGAATCGTTGTTATGAAAGACGGCTATATTCAACAAGTCGGCGCGCCAAAAGAAATTTATGATTATCCGAACAACGTTTTCGTCGGCGGCTTTATCGGTTCACCGGCAATGAACTTTTTCCACGGTACACTTAACGACGGCCACTTCGAAGTCGGCGAAATGACAATCGAAGTGCCGGAAGGTAAACTGAAAACGCTCGACGGCTATGAAGGCAAAGAAATCATCCTCGGGATCCGTCCGGAAGAAATTCATGACGAGCCGGTTTTCCTTGAAGCACACCCAACATCAAAGTTCACTGCAAATATCGAAGTATCTGAACTGATGGGAGCAGAATCCTACCTGTATTCAAAAATCGGCGATCAGGACTTCACAGCGCGGGTTGATTCCCGAACAGATGTTTACGGCGGCGACAAACTTGAACTGGCTTTTGATATGAACAAAGTTCACTTCTTCGACCCGGAGTCTGAAGAGCGCATTAAATAACTAACCAAACTGACGCCTCCGCGATTTAAAGCGGAGGCGACAGTTTGTAGACAAATTATTATTTTGACGTAAGCCACGCAACCACTACCCTCCGCTTGCCCCGGGCAAGGACTCAGCTAGTATTCGGCGGCCTGAGACCGCCGAATCCGGATCTTCGTCTCTTGCTTTCCCGGAGGCGTCGGAGGCGTGGAGGCGTGGCTTCCTTTATGATGAATACACTCGATTCAAAGAATGAGGATGACCCAGCATCCCGGCTTAATCCTGCGGGATAGCGAGACAGACGAGACCCTGCAGGGCATCAGCCCGAAGCGGCTCGGCGCTCGCCCGCGGAAAGAAGCCGGACGATGCGTCGTCATCCGTTCCTTTTAACTATGACATCTATCGATGTCATGACTTTGTCAACAATCTAGCGCCTCCGCGATTTAAAGCGGAGGCGTTTTTTTACTGCGAACGTTTGAATTTTGTTATTGCGGGAACTGCCCGTTATAATCTTTTATTTTTCGGGAGGGAAAACATCATGAACATCACTGTATTCGGAGGGACCGGACGCACCGGGCGAAATTTTGTAACGCAAGCTATTGCTGCGGGTTACCAAACGACCGTGCTGGTCCGCGATCTTGCACGGGCCAAAAGTTTGCTCCCTGATTCGAAGAAGCTCATCCTAATCGAAGGAGATGTTCTTGACCCGGATTCTATTAAAAAAGCCATTACGCCTGAAACCGAGTTGGTTTTCAGCGCTTTATCAACAGATAAACAAAATGTGTTATCACGGAGCATCGGTCATATTCTCTCCCGTATTGAAGAGGCGACAACGGCTGATTTTGCCGCCATCAGCACTGCCGGCATTTTAAATGCCCGGCACGAAGCTGGCAAATACCGCTTTCAATCTTCTGAATCAAAACGTAAATCGACCGAAGCTGCCAAAGATCATTTAACCGTTTACGAGCGCCTGAAAGAGAGTTCGATCGGCTGGATTTTATTTTGCCCGACTTACATACTGGATGGACCGGCGAAAGGGCCGGTTGTTTGGGAATTCGATCTGCTTCCTGAAGGGGTCAGGCAAATCACACCGGAAAGCATAGCAGCATTCGCTTTTGAGAACATCTGTAATACGTCTTTTCACAGCCGCCGGATCGGAATCGGGGAAAAGACAGAGCAATGACCGTCTAAAAAGAAGGACGAAGGTTGCTGATTTTATTTGCAGTCCGCGGCCGTCTTACAAAAGGCCAAATGCTTTGGCGCGGTCGATCCATTCCTCATTTTTAACGATTTTTAGTTTTTTCTTAATGTTTCTGCGGTGATTATCCACCGTTTTATTTGAAATGTTCAGTATCGATGCCGTATCATAGACTGAGTATCCTTGTACTTTCAGCTGAAAAATTTCAAGTTCCCGCTCAGATAGAGAAATCTTCTCAGCCGGGCCTTCGTTATCTTTTTCTCCGTGCTGCACTTTTAAATACAGACGTTCCCCTAAGATGATTCGGTCAAAAAACATCATCATTTCATCAAGAGACGTTTCTTCATGGAACAGACCGTCAATTTCCTTTTTCTCAAATAGTGATTCCAGCGTCGAGAGCGGTTCAGTATACATAACGACCCGCTTGCATGAACGCCTGTCAGAAAACTCGGGAAAAGAAAAAAGTGTTCGGTAGCTTCCAATTCCTTTTAGCGACGCGTCAAGCAGCACCATATCAAACGGATACTTCCCTGCCGCCGTTTTCAGTTCTTCCTGTGAACGAGCTGTCACCATGTACTCTAGCGAACGGACATCTTTTAATAATTGAATCAGCCCGTATCTGAGCAGTTCGTGTTCCATACCGATCAGGATGCGCATTGATTGTTCCCTCCAATTTTTTGACACATTTTTTTTGCAGCGGCGTATCACAGGCAAATATAGATATAGAGAGGCTTCGCTTTTATTTTTTCACATTTAACTCACACGTCGTTCATTAAATGCTCAAAATTTCACGTAATGATAGGGGTAATCACCTATAAACGCGGATTGAAAATTTTATTACTATATAGATAGTGTTATTGTTCATTCGAACTTCTGTATGATTATTATACCTTTGAAAGGAATGAAGAGCTATGTTTGAATACGATCCGGTCTTATTCAGCCGCATCCTCACATACGTCACGCTCGGTTTCCACGTGATTTTTGCCACGCTCGGTGTCGGGGTTCCGCTGATGATTGCTATAGCTGAATGGATGGGAATTAAACGCGGCGATCCGCACTACACGTTAATGGCGCGCCGCTGGGCACGCGGATTTGTTATCACTGTCGCCGTCGGTGTTGTGACCGGGACAGCTATTGCGTTGCAATTGGCCCTCCTGTGGCCGAACTTTATGCAGGCTGCCGGCCATACAATCGGACTGCCGATGTTTATGGAAACGTTCGCCTTTTTCTTTGAAGCGATTTTCCTCGGTATATACTTATACACATGGGATCGTTTTAAAAGCAAGATGAAACACTTTTTACTCGTAATCCCGATTGTTATCGGCGCCACGGCAAGCGCTTTTTTCATTACGTCAGTCAACTCTTTTATGAACGCGCCGCAAGGTTTTAATATCGTTGACGGTGTTCTTACCGACGTCAGTCCGCTCGCAGCAATGTTCAATGCCGCGACGCCGACAAAAATTTCGCACGTTATCATTACCTGTTACTTAACTGCAGCCTTTATTCTCGGCATGATTGCTGCATATAAAATCTTGCGCGGGAACAAACATGTCTATCATAAAAAAGCTTTGCATATGACGATGGTTTCAGCACTTGTATTTGCTGTCGCTACGGCTGCAATCGGTGACTTGTCCGGTAAATATCTCCATGAGTATCAGCCGGAAAAACTCGCAGCTGCGGAATGGCATTTTGAAACGGAGACGGAAGCGCCGCTTATACTCGGCGGTATATTAACTGAAGATAACGAAGTAGAATACGCCTTAGAAATTCCTTTTGCTTTGAGTATTCTTGCCGGCGGAACACCGGATACAGAAGTCATCGGCTTAAACGAATATCCGGAAGATGAACTTCCGCCGTTGTGGGTTCATTACTTCTTTGACGCAATGGTCTTTATCGGCATGTATTTAGCAGCTGTCTCAGCCTTGTTTGTCTTGTTCAATTGGCAAAACCGGCGCAACCCGCTGCGCAAACTTAATCCGTTTAAATCTTGGATGCTTCGTTTAATTGTATTGGGCGGACCATTGTCCATGTTCGCGATTCAGTTCGGCTGGATTTTTGCAGAAGTCGGCCGGCAGCCATGGATCCTGCACAGTGTCATGACAACTGCTGAAGGAGCAACAACATCCGATCATGTTGATATTATGCTTTGGATCTTTATCTTGCTTTACGCCGTTCTCGGCGTGACAAGCTACCTCGTGCTCCGGAAAATGTTCCTGCACAATCCGGTAGAACATGAATTGGAAAGACGCGGTATTCCTTATCACACCGTTGAAAAGGATGTGGAATCATGACATATGAACTCTTAGGTATCACAGTACTTTGGACATTTCTGTTCGGCTATCTGATCGTTGCATCGATTGATTTTGGTGCCGGCTTTTACAGCTATTATTCGAAGGCGACAAATAAAGCTCACATTATCCACAATATTGTCCAGCGTTATTTGTCGCCTGTCTGGGAAGTTACCAACGTCTTTCTTGTCTTCTTCTTGATCGGCATTATCGGTTTCTTTCCGGACACCGCTTATTATTACGGAACAGCTCTGTTAATTCCCGGCAGTATCGCGATTATTTTGCTCGCGATCCGCGGTTCGTATTACGCCTTTTCAACCTACGGCGCAAAGGACAGTCACTTCTTCTCCTTTCTTTACGGGGCGACTGGTCTTTTGATTCCTGCCTCACTGACGGTTGTGCTGACAGTTTCTCTCGGCGGGTACATCGTCGTTGATAATGATCAGATTCAGCTTCTTTACGGTGAATTATTCGGAAGCGCCTATTCGTGGAGCGTCGTTATTTTGGCCATTGTCAGCGTGCTGTTTATCTCCGCTTCATTTTTGACCTATTACGCGGCGCGCGCTAATGATAACAGAGCATTGGAACTGCTGCGAAAGTATACTATCACATGGTCGTTTCCGACGATTATCATGGGAATTGTAGTGTTTCTGCTCCTCAGTAAACGCAACATAACTCAGTTTGAAAATATGCTTGAAATCGGTTGGGTGTTCGCCGTTTCGTTTATCGCATTTGTTGCCGCCGTTGTGCTCATCTGGAAGCGCCAACGGTACGGAACAGCCTTTACGCTCGTCGTTATTCAATATTTCACGGCATTTTTTGGTTACGGCGTCGCTCATTTGCCTTACTTGCTTTATCCTCATTTAACGATTTATGACGGTTTTACAAATGAATCGATGGCGATTGCGCTGATCATTGCTTTTGTTGCTGGTTTATTTTTGCTGATACCGTCTTTATACTTGCTGCTTCGTTTATTTCTGTTTGATGCAGACTACGTTCAAGGGAACAAATAACTTGGAGGGAAAGCTATGGATTTAACTTATTTTTTGATCATGATCGCGCCGGTACTTATTTTATTTCTCAGTATAGCGATCGTCTTCTTCTGGGCCGGTAAAGCGAAACCGCCGTCGTTTTTGCGCGAAGCTGATCCGGACGAAGAACCGCCGAGCGATGAGAATATTTAACACAACCCCCTTGTGCTTTTCCGCACAAGGGGGTCTTGTTTTGTTGTTAATTCGTTTTTTCGTATTCATAAATCCGTTTTACAAGCGCGGGGAACCATTCGCGCAACCGTTTAAATTGATAGCCGTACGATTCCGCTAATGAGACATCTTGATAATACGAAACAGGGAAGTTCATCGGCGACGGTTTCAGCGTACGTTTTGCCGGCTCGATTGTTGGCGATTCGCCGGTTTTTTCACCGATGATCGTCATCATTTCCTGCAAGGAAAAGTGATCCGGCGATGAAGCATTCACTGGGCCGGTGAACGCTTGATCGCCTGCCCAAAGCAAAAAGGACGCTAAATCTTCGGAGTGAATAAAGGATAAATGATTGTCCGGATAATCAATACCGGCCGGCTGTTGGTTCATCGTTTCCCGCACATGAAAATGAAGCCGTTCTGTATAATCGGTTTCGCCGAGTACAATTGGCGGGCGGACAGCAACCGCCGGGAAATCAGCCGTTTGTAACAGCGCTGCTTCTGCCTGGCGTTTTCCTTCGGCATAGGAAAAATTGTCTTTTCTCCCTGCCCCGACCTGTAAATTATACGGATCAAAATCTTCTTCTTTTTTTGCCGCGTTGCCTTTAAACGGATAAACACTTAAGGACGATGTAAAAATAAATCGTCCTGTCCGGCCTGAGAATATTTCACAAACATCTGTCATATCATCCGGGGAAAACCCAATTTGATCATAAATCACATCCCACTCCCCGTCTTGAAACGTTCGCTCCATTGAACCTCTGTGAAACCGGTCAACATTAAGGTGCTGCACCCGGTTGCCAAACGGCTTGCCGGAGTCGCCTCTTGTGGCAATCGTGACTTCATCTCCCCGTTTTATCAGTTGATCGACTAACTGTTTGCCGAAAAAACGCGTGCCGCCCAAGACTAAAACTTTTCTCATCAATCTGCCTCCTCTTTTCGCCCGAAATATTTGTTACATTGTAATACAAATCACAATGAAAGACACGAAGTAATTTTCTTACCAGATTGACATGCTTTGTTCCCGGATTATAAACTCACAGTGTATGACACAGCGTAAGACAGTTGATTCACTCATTTTTAGCAGGAGGGATACCGGTGTTTTTTCACACTGATTCACAATCTTCGTCCCCGATCTATGTACAGCTGATTGAACAGATTAAAGAACTCATCGTTAAAGGTGTATTACAGCCAGGTGAACAATTGCCGTCCGTAAGGGAGCTCTCAAAACAAATGGTAGTAAACCCCAATACTGTCAGCAAAGCTTATCAAGAATTAGAACGGCAAAATGTCATCTATTCAGAATCCGGTATCGGATCATTCATCTCAGCTCCTTCACAGCAGCAAGCCGCTGAGCAACAAACAAAACAAATCAAAAATGATTTGCGCAAAGTTATGATCGACGGTTTTTATTACGGCATCGAGAAAGAAACATTCCAAAAATGGATCGAGGAGATTGACAGTGAATTTAGGAGGCCGTCCACATGAAGGTAGAGCAGCTGTCAAAAAACATCAACGGTAAATCTGTGTTAAACGATATCAACTTTGATGTGTCCCCCGGAACGATCACAGGTTTAATCGGCCGAAACGGCGCGGGTAAAACGACACTTTTGCGTACGATCGTCGGGATTTATCACCCTTCGTCAGGCGACGTAGCTATTAACGGTAAAAGTGTTTATACTCACCCGGAAGTAAAACAAAAACTGTTTTTTGTTCCTGATTCATCTGACGCGCTTAAAAATTACAGCACAGCAGAACTTATCAGACTTTATCAAAGGGTTTATCCGGACTTTGACGCCGAGTATTTGCATTCATGCATGGAGCGGTTCGCACTCCCGCAAGTTAAACGCATCTCTCACTATTCCAAAGGCATGAAAGCCCTGTTTTCGCTATTCGTCGCTTTTGCGACAAAGGCGGATTATATTTTACTCGATGAACCGACGGACGGATTAGATGTTATTGTAAAAAAGCAAGTTCAACAGCTCTTGCTTGAACAAGTTTCCGAAAACGGGACCTCGGTGATTATCTCCTCTCACCGCCTCGATGAGCTCGAATACATGGCAGAAAATATGCTGGTGATCCGCGACGGCTGTTTAGATGATCACTATGAACTGTCCGACCTTAAAAACCGCTACAAAAAAATTCAAGCAGCGTTTTCAGATCAAATACCTGAAGAGCTGGAAAATAAAGCTAGTATATTGAATCAAACCGGACGCGTATATACGCTGCTGATGGACAACGAGTCTTTTACTTCTCTTGATGAAATAAAAAAATATCAGCCGTTATTATTAGAAGAACTCCCTCTCTCGCTTGAAGATGTTTTTGTCGCTAAATTTGGCGGTGATCCGTATGTTTGATAAAGGACTTTGGCTGCAAAATTATAAACAGACTAAACTCGTCATCGGGTTAATGTTCGCACTTTATCTCGTACATATGCCTTTTCAAGCTGTTCTGGCGATTGAAACCTGGATGGAACGTGAAGAAATGGCTGACAGCATCGACGATTATGTCTATGAAGTCCAGCGTTGGGATGTCCTGCAAGTTTTTTCGGAAGGAATCATCTCGGTATTTTTACTTATTACCGTTGTCGTTTTAGCCGGACTTTTGATCGGCCTTGAGCGTAATACGCGTAAAATGGACTTTGCTTTTTCCCTTCCTTATAAACGCAGAGATTTATTTTGGGCGAAATGGGCCTTCGGGAGCACCGCGATAACCGCGTTTCACTCATTTAGCTTCCTCTCGGCATTTTTGATTATTTGGTTTTCTCCTTATCAGGATGCATTTAATCAAGTAACAACTGCAGAAATTTTGATTCAGCCTTTTGTCGGTATGATTTTAATCTTTACCTTTGCGTTGTTTGTCGGTACATTTACAGGTGAAATGATCTCGCAAATGGTTGTTACTGTGTTGTTAGGTTTTTTCCCGCTCGGTATTTATCACTTAACCGAACGAATCATCGATATCCATTTGAACTTCATTTTGCCTATTCCGCGATTTTTGGATTTTATCACTCCGTTTATGTATGTCCTAGAGTCAGACCAGCATTCTTGGATGGCGGGTTCCGGTATTATAGGGATCATCATCTTCTTGAGCGCCGGCAAGCGGATTTATGAACGAAATGAACTTGAGCACAACGGAGAGTTTTTAATCTTTAAATCACTTCACCGTCCGGCATATATCGTCATCGTCTTAATGATTTCCATGTTCGGCGGGACGATTTTATCTTCGCTAGCTCCTTGGAATGCAGATATTTTGCAAATTTTATCTTACTGGATCGGCTTTTTCGGGTTTCTCTTGTTCGCGTTGTTAATTACCCGCAAAGTTCTGGAAATGAATGTGCTGATAAAAAGTCAATCTTGATCCGATACGCAAAGAACGCTGCAAAATTGCTCCAAAATAAAGTAAGCTATGCATCCGCTCCTCCGATGCCTCCGAGAAAGCAAGCGGAGGTTAGCGGCTGCGCGGCTTACGTCAATATAATCCTTTGTCTACAGTTTGGAAGCTTCTTCTTAGGAAGCTTTCTTTTTTTGAATGAGAAAAATTATATAAAACGGTTGCAAAACTTGTATATACAAATTATAATGAACCCATCATTAAATGAAAACGATTTATTTTGGGAGGGTCAATCATGGCAAAGTACGAACAGGAAGTTCGTGACATTCTCGACGCCATCGGCGGCGAGGAAAACGTCGATAAAGTTACACACTGTGTTACGAGGCTTCGTTTTGCATTAAAAGACGAGTCTAAAGTCGATGCCGATAAGCTCGAATCTTTAGATATCGTAAAAGGACAATTTTCTTCTGGCGGACAGTTCCAAGTCATCATCGGTCAAGGAACCGTTGACCAAGTTTACCGCGACATAATGGAATTAACTGACTTGGGGGAAGCATCCAAAGATGAGGTCAAAGAGGCATCCGCGAAGAAAATGAATCCGCTCCAGCAATTTGTAAAAGTTCTTGCAGACATTTTCATTCCGATATTGCCGGCAATTGTAACGGCCGGTTTGCTTCTCGGGGTTCATAATTTGCTGACCGGTGAAAATATCTTTTTTGATGACGCTGGTCTCGTTGATGTGTATACGCAGTGGGCCGACTTTGCTGATATTATCTTTGTCATTGCCAATGCGGCGTTCGCTTTCTTACCGCCTTTAATCGCTTGGTCGGCAGTTAAGCGTTTTGGCGGAAGTGATTTATTTGGTATCGTTCTCGGTCTTATTCTCGTACACCCTAACTTGTTAAGCGCATTTGAATATGCCGGCGCTCAAGCTGACGGCGAAGTACCCGTATGGAATTTGTTCGGACTTGAAATTGAAGCTATCGGTTATCAAGGACAAGTTCTCCCGACACTCGTCGCCTCCTGGATTTTAGCGAAAAGTGAGCTTTGGCTCCGGAAAAAAACGCCGGATGCGATTCAACTGCTCGTTGTCGCGCCAGCCGCTTTACTGTTTACAGGACTGGTAACGTTTATCATTATCGGACCGATCACTTTTACAATCGGTACGAGCATTACCGACTTTTTTGTTTGGCTCTTTGATGTCACACCTGCACTCGGCGGTCTCGTGTACGGTATTGCTTACGCGCCGCTCGTTGTCACCGGTATGCACCACGTATTCTTAGCCGTTGACTTGCAGTTAACAGGCGCAGGTCAAGGCACGTTCTTATGGCCGATTCTCGCACTGTCAAACATGGCGCAAGGTTCTGCCGCACTGGCGATGATGTTCCTTGCGAAAAACGAAAATCTTCGCGGACTTTCCGGGACATCAGCGCTTTCTGCCTACCTCGGTGTAACAGAACCGGCGATGTTCGGTGTTAATATCCGTTACCGCTTTCCGTTTGTCATGGCGATTATCGGTGCAGCATCAGCCGGTATGTTTATCTCCATCAACAACGTGCTTGCAGCTGCTGTCGGTGTCGGCGGTGTTCCGGCGATCTTTTCGATCTTCCCGGAAGACTGGGGTCCATTCTTTATCGGCATGCTGATCGCACTTATCGTTCCGCTTGTATTGACTTATCTCTACGGCAAAATGATCTCCAAAGAAGAAATTTAATCTTTCATGAAAAAGCCCGTGCTGAAAAACAGCGCGGGCTTTTATTTTTCTCGTTTGATCCTGTATTTTAAAAGGGTATAATGTCATTAGATATGTATTAGAGGCGTCAGGAGGATCATTGTGAAAAACTTCTCATTATACCGTATATATATTACGGTCTACATGACTGTAAAATTTATTTTTCAACTTTACTTATTTCACAAACGCAACCCTTCCTGGGACGCAACAACATATGAACAATGGGAAGAATTGTTGCGCAAGCAAGCCCAAGAATACCGTGAACGTGCTGTCCAACTTGAAGGGCTGTTAATCAAAGTCGGGCAGTTTCTCTCAACAAGAGCCGATATCATGCCGCAAGTCTTTCTTGATGAGTTAGCTGATTTGATTGACCAAGTTCCCCCTGTCCCACCCGGTCTCTCAATGCAGCTGCTTGAAAAAGAGTGGGGGCAGCCGTACACAAATTATCTGTCGGAAATCAGCGAACAGCCTGTCGCTTCCGCATCGATCGGCGAAGTATTTAAAGGCCAGCTGCTAAACGGTCAAGATGTTGCCATAAAAATTCAACGCTTTAATATTGATAAAATCATTAAAGCAGACTTTAAATCGTTGCGGATCGTGCTGTGGATCACAAGGAAATTCACTAAGTTCGGCAGAGAAATCGATACAAAAGCACTGTATAAAGAAGTTGTCTCAACTATCGGAGATGAGTTAAATTACTATAAAGAATTAAAAAACGGCCAGTATTTTAAAAAGAAATTTGAGGACAAAGAAAATTATTACATTCCGCAGTTTTATGAAGAATATTCTACGCGCAGAGTTCTTGTGATGGAGTGGGTGGATGGCCGTAAAATTACAGACATGGCTTTTCTTCGGCAAAACAACATTGATCCGATCGCCACTTCAGAAAAGCTTTTCTCCTTTTTTCTAGACCAACTGATTGATTCCGGCAAGTTTCATGCCGATCCTCACCAGGGGAACATTTTTGTTACGGCAGAAGGTCAAATTATCATTCTCGATTTTGGCATGATCGGAGAAATTACACGAAGCGATTCAGAAAATATTCGAAAAATGGTCCAAGGCTTTGTCTTGGAGGATTACGAGCTTGCAGTTGACCAATTACAAGAACTTGGATTTCTCCTTCCGCATGCTGATAAACAGCGAATGCAAAACCTGCTCAAGTATTATATCGATCTGTATCTGGAACAAGATTTAAATGAACTCGATCAAGCAACTGTCGAAGAAATATTTGAAGACTTACAAGCCATTGTCCGTGAACAGCCAATCCAGCTCCCGGCTGAGTTTGCCTTTCTCGGACGGGCCGCTAGTATCGGCCTCGGCGTTTTAGCGACTCTGAATCCGAATATCGACTTTCTTGCCTTAGGCAAACCTGTCGTATCAGAATGGCTCGAAGAGAAAGGCAGCGAATCAGGACCGACATGGCAAAAGCAAGTGCTAACAGAATCGGCCCGTCCGCTTTTAGCTTTACCGAAAAATATTAACAATTACTTAGAGAGCCCTAAGCTCGATCGATACCAAGCCGATCAACACCAATGGAGAGTAATCAATCATCAACGCAGCATGCTTGGCTTATCAGCTGCTGTTGCGGTATTTATTCTCTTTTTAATTGTTGCAGCAGTCTTTTATTATTTAGAAGCGATGTTTTTATCACTGTCTTTTGGGGTATTGGCGATTGCGTCGCTTTTTTTATCGCTCATATTATACAAATCTCACAAACGATGGGTTAATAAATTTTATCAAGGGAATTAAACAGTAAGGAATTATATTTAGGAGGGATTACAAATGAGTAATGTTTTAAAAACCGGTTTCTTGCTAGGATTAGGAGCAGCTGTATCATCTAAAGAAAAAGTTGACAAATATGTCGATGAACTGCTCGTTAAAGGAAAAGTCACACCAAAAGAAGCAGATGAGCTTTATCACTCGCTATTGCAAAAAGGTGAAGAAACCGAAGAAGAATGGCACCGCCGCACGAAAGAACGAATGCAGGAAACGATGGAAGAACTGAATTTGTTTACGCGTGAAGAATACAACGAACTGAAAGGCCGGATCGATGATTTAGAAAAACGGCTGGCGAAATTTGAAAACCAAGACAGCGAATAACCAAAATCGCCTGCACGGCAAACGTGCAGGCGATTTCTTTCTGTTATTGACAGCCAATGAAAGGTCTTCACATACTTAGAACGGATGTTTCGAGGTCTTCCCTTCTTCGATCACGAGTCCTGTTAACTCAAGCGCCCGCTGCAAATTACTGGTGACTGTCATGTGTTTAAAAGAAATACCGAGACTGACGATTGTTTGCGCCAATTCAGGGCGCAGACCGGAAAAAACAGCTTTGATGCCGACAACACTCAAAGCATCGTTTAGCTGAAACAGGTTATGAGCAACGGCAGTATCGATCATATGCACACCGGAAAGATCAACGATCAAGTAAGACAATCCCAGCTCGCGCCCTTTGTTTAACGATTTATCCAACAGCTCCGCTGACCTGCGCGTGTCGATTGTTCCGATGATCGGTAAAATCGCGACATCAGACGTCAATGGCACAACGGGAACGGAAAGTTCGAGCAATTCTTCTTTCGCGTGATTAAACGTTTCGTTATTATGTTCCACATACGCTTCGGTAAAAGCATAAACAGCTCTATCTATGAACGGATTAACTGTATCCGCGACTTGAAAATAATCATCTAATCGGCCTTCCCGATTCTCAAAAGCTGTACGTATGTAATTAAACAACACCGTTCTGAAATAAGGGAGGATCGTCATTGCTTTTGCAACAGAAACTCCTGATTTAACCGCTTTTCCTCCGAAGTCTTTTCCCCATTTTTCCGCTGAAACTTCATTGAATCCTTGTTCTGAAGTCAGTAAATCGTTTCCGATCATTTCAATTAAGTTCGATAAATGAGTATGAAGTTCACTTTCTTGTATCCGTTCGTAAGTCGTTCCTTCATTTTGCCGAAAACGAAGAGAAATATCCTCAGCCATCGCTCCAGCTGATGCAATAAAATCTCGGCCTATTTCATCAATAAATTCTCGTGCCACGAAGCCACCCCCAAAATATATATTCGAGAACCATTACCACTTACTGTAACTTATAAAACAGGGAATTTTACTTAATTCGTGTTTACGGCCGACTGATTTTGCTCCGTCGTTATAATTGGACGCCCTTTCGTGACGATGAGAGTGTGTTCAAATTGAGCAGACAAAGAGCCGTCTTTTGTCCTCGCTGTCCAACCGTTTTCGTCCATCTTCGAGCGCCATTCTCCGGCATTGATCATCGGTTCAATCGTTATCGCCATCCCTTCTTTTAAACGCAAGCCTTTGCCTGTAATTCCAAAATGAGGGATATTCGGTTCTTCATGTATCGTCGGGCCGATACCGTGACCGGCAAAATCACGTACAACGCTGAAGCCGGCTCCTTCTGTATAAGACTGGATCGCCGCCCCGATATCGCCCACACGATTACCAGCCCGCGCTGCTTCAATCCCTTTGTAAAGCGCCTCCTTTGTTACGCTCATCAACTCTAAAGCTTCCGGCGAAAGCTCACCGACAGCATACGTCCAAGCTGAATCTGCTAAAACGCCCTTATATCTCACGACAAAATCGATTGTAAGCAAATCACCGTCTTGTAATTTTTCGTTACGGGGAAAACCGTGGCAAATTTCATCATTTACAGAAGCACATGTTGCAAAAGGATAGCCGTGATAGCCTTTTTGAACGGCTTTTGCCTGATAACCGTTCAATGTATTCTCAACAAATTGATCGAGTTCAAGCGTTGTTACTCCCGGTTCAATCATCTCAGCTAACCTCTTATGAATACTTGCAAGCAGTTGCCCTGCTTCAATCATATATTGTTTTTCACGCTCCGATTTTCGCTCTATCATGACAACGTTCTCCCCTTTTCGCTTATATAATTGCTTCGTTTACAGTTTACCAGCATTTTTAAATTTCCTCCAATTTAAATAAAAGACGCAGGCGAATTGTAATTTTTTGACGTTTCCATATGACAAAACCATTTCAATCATAACAAGGTGATTGCAACATATTAAATCCGTTCGAAACCCATTGTCTCTTTCATAAGGCGTTGTTAAGATAAGCCTTGTTGAACACATTGCAACAAAAAAAAGGAGGTCATTAAATAATGACAACACAATTGCGCACGACACTACAGCGTGCCGGAGTATCCGTACTAGCTGCAGGAGCCGTTTTCTTCACAGGATCAGCGGTATCTGCTGCTGAGAACGACGGCAGCCTCGGGGACGAGCTACTATACGAAGGAAAAAGCAGCCAAGATGTAGAAAACTTCAAAGAGCTTCTCGATGAGACGAAATTTTACAGTGTAGACAACCCGTCCAGTCAATACAGTAACCAAACCGCTCAAGCCGTTAAGGAGTTTCAGCAAAACTACGATCTCCTCGTTGACGGTTTAGCCGGTCCGCAAACGATCGGTGCATTAATGGGATTAGAAAACGGCGACCAAGGTCAAGTCGTTGAAGCCCTGCAAGAAGATCTGCAAGCAGCCGGCTACTATCAAGCAGGCCTTGACGGAATTTTCGGTCCTTTGACTGAAGAAGCGGTTGTTGAGCTGCAAAACGATTACGACGTTGATGAAAAAAGCGGAGTAGCTGGACCGAAAACTTACTCAGCTCTTCATCAAGTAACTGAAGGAACAGTCGAAGAAGAACCTGCTCAAGAAGAACAACAAGCTGCTGAAGAAGAAGCTGCGCAAGAAGAACAACAAGCTGCTGAAGAGCAGGCTGCTCAAGAAGAACAACAAGCTGCTGAAGAGCAGGCTGCACAAGAAGAACAACAAGCTGCTGAAGAGCAGGCTGCGCAAGAAGAACAACAAGCTGCTGAAGAAGAAGCCGCGCAAGAAGAACAACAAGCTGCTGAAGAAGAAGCCGCGCAAGAAGAACAACAAGCTGCTGAAGAGCAGGCTGCGCAAGAAGAACAACAAGCTGCTGAAGAGCAGGCTGCGCAAGAAGAACAACAAGCTGCTGAAGAGCAAGCTGCGCAAGAAGAACAACAAGCTGCTGAAGAGCAAGCTGCGCAAGAAGAACAACAAGCTGCTGAAGAACAAGCTGCGCAAGAAGAACAACAAGCTGCTGAAGAGCAAGCTGCGCAAGAAGAAACAGCAACGTCGACATCTTCCGATGCTGATGGTCAAACAATGTCCCTTGAAGCAACTGCATACACAGCAGATTGCGAAGGCTGCACAGGTGTAACGTACACGGGCATCGACCTAAATGCTAACCCTAACAAAAACGTTGTTGCGGTTGACCCGGACGTCATCCCTCTCGGCTCGACGGTTCATGTTGAAGGTTACGGCCAAGCTGTAGCTGGCGACATCGGCGGAGCGATCCAAGGCGAGCGTATTGACTTGCACATGGCATCAAATGCTGAAGCTGTCAACTTCGGACGTCAGCAAGTTGAAGTAACCGTTATCGACACACCATAAACTTAACAGTGAAATAAAGCCTTGAACCTTAGTGGTTCAAGGCTTTCAGATTGTAGACAAATTATTATTTTGACGTAAGCCGCGCAGCCACTACCCTCCGCTTGCCCTGAGGCGTCGGAGGAGTGGATGCGTGGCTTTCTTTATTATGAATACCTCGATTCAAAGAAGGAGAATGACCCAGCATCCCGGCTTTTTCCTGCGGAATAGCGAGACAGACGAGACCCTGCAGGGCAAGCCCGAAGCGGATCGGCGCTCGCCCGCGGACTAGTAAGACACGAAGAAGGCTTTTTTCGTTTTAATACGAGCCGCGTATATGAGCATGGACACGCTCATCATAAAACGATTTTAATTGCTCCATTTCAGTTTGGCTGAATCCGGGTACATCAATCGCTTTTAAATTATCTTCTACTTGCTTCGCTGTTTTAAATCCCGGGATAACGGCTGAAATTGCGTCATGCTCTAAAATCCACTTCAAAGCGGCAGCAGCCATCGTTTCGCGATTATCTTTAATCCATTCAATATCTTGGCTTAAGTCCACCCCTGTTTCAAAAGGAAGTCCGGCAAATGTTTCACCGACATTGAAGGCTGCTCCATCCCGATTAAAATTGCGGTGATCATCAGCAGCAAAGGCCTGTGATGGTTGAAATTTTCCTGTCAGCAGACCGCTTGCCAGGGGTACTCTCGCCAATATCCCGACTCCTTGGTCGATCGCTTTCGGGAACAATTCATCCACCGGTTTCTGCCTGAATAAATTAAATATGACTTGCAGCGCCTTCACATTCGAGTATTTAAGAGCTTCCAAGCCCTCTTCCGTCGATTCGACGCTCACGCCGCTGTATCGAATCTTTCCTTCTTTTTGCAATTTTTCAAGCACACTGAATATTTCGCCGTCTTGAATGATTTTCATCGGCGGGCAATGAATTTGATACAAATCCAACGTATCTCGGCCGATGTTTTTCAATGTCCGATCGAGAAAAGAGCGAACTTGTTTTTCTTTGTAAGTATCCGGATCTGTAAAATCAAGTCCCCGGCCGAACTTGCTCGCTATATAGATTTCTTCTTGCCGCTCCTTTGCTTTCCGGCCTATCAGCTTTTCTGCATGGCCATCACCATAAACATCCGCTGTATCAAAGAAGTTTACCCCTTTATCGATCGCCGTCTCAAGTCCCTTGAGAGCCTCTGTGTCATTTGTGCTTCCCCAAGCACCGCCAATCGCCCAAGTTCCGAAGCTTAACTCGCTGATCGTTAAATCCGTGCTTCCCAGTTTCCGATAATTCATAACCTCATCTCCTTATCTATCTATTTTCCCTTTTTTTACGCTCAAGTATTCGTTTTTCTAATTGTTTAAACGCTTGAATAAACTCTGACGGATCAGATTTAACGTTGTATGAGAAAACACCTTTACTCGTGTGTACATAAAGCATCCCTTCACCGCCGGATAATTCCCGGTAAGACATGTCAAAAATATGCTCTGCCGAAAATTCACGGTGCTGCGTGACCAGCTTATCTTCATACAGCACAAGCATACGCTCGTACTCGACATTTTTTTGTTCGATCACGTTTACTTCTCGTTGAACTTTATAATATGGATGCTTCGCAATGACTTCCAAGTGCTCGCCTCCTTTATTTCGTATTTTTACATTCCCTTTAAATATCCTGACTCCATTTTATTGTACTGCCTTTTTGCCAAGAAAGAAAAACGAATTTTTTTACAATACAGCCCAACCAGCCTATGAGCTCTGGCAAACGCTTATGAACATGCTTGTCATGAAATTATTTTTATCCGGGCAAATAGTAAGTGAACATAAGCGATATCTGATAAAATATTGGTGTCTGAATTCCTTAGAAAGGTCGTGAAGACAATGGATATTTTTTACGTCCCCGACCCAGGCGATCCTGGCATGGGCTATGCATATCTCGCAATGACTCTCGTTTTTATCGCTGCCTCCATTACCGTCTACCGGTTAAAAAAGCGAAGTAAACGAAAGCAGGAGGCCAAAGCTGAACCGGAATCCTTTGAAATGTATGCTCCGCCCCGCACCGATAAAGAAAACGACCGTTCAAATGGAGGACGAAACAATGAGTGAACCGTTAAAATTGAACACTGATCAGCAGCTGAAGATAAACGTTTGTGATCACGTTTCTGCCGGTTTTTCCACTAAGCTTAACGGCTTCAGCCGTCCGCCTTACGACGCAAATAACCTCGGCATGCATGTCGATGACACCCCCGAAGATGTGGTCGCGAACAGACGCAAATTCGCTTCGAACATCGGTATCCCCTTATCTGACTGGGTTTGGGCAGAGCAGACGCACAGCGACCAAATTGTCAAGGTTCATTCTGCAATGAAAGGGATGGGCGGCGAAGACTTAGCTACAAGAGTCCGAGCGACTGACGGGCTTTATACGAAAGAAACAGGTGTCGTGTTAAGCCTTCTGTTTGCCGATTGCGTGCCTGTTTATTTTTCTGCCCCGTCATCGGGTATCGTAGGTGTTGCTCACGCAGGATGGCAAGGCACTGTTAAAAACATCAGCGGGAAAATGGTTCAGCTTTGGACGGAGTATGAACAGATTCCGTTTGAAGATATCCATGTCTTAATCGGCCCCGCGATCAGCAGCTGCTGTTATGAAGTTGATGAAAATGTGATCCGCCACGTGGACGAAGTCATGACAGAACTTGATATTTCAGCATCTGTCTACGAAAAACAGCCGAACGAGAGATTCATACTTGATTTGAAATCGTTGAACTTTCATTTGTTAGTGAAACACGGTATTTCCCCTGAGCACATTGATACATCGGCTTATTGCACAAAATGCCGCAGCGACTTATTTTTTTCCCACCGCCGGGACGGCAGCGAAACCGGGAGAATGGCCGCTTGGATTTATCAAGAATAAGCGTTTGAACTGGTACACAGTCATTGTACCAGTTTTTTATCAGCTTTTTGAAAGCGCTTCACAAAAATTAATAATTTATTCTGAAAATTCACTCTTACCTTACAACCGCAGTGATGTTAACGTTATCAAAAAGTGTAACAGTTCAGATTTGTTAGAATTTTTAACAATCGGCTGTTGATTTTACGGCTCGTTGGTTGTAGTATAACCATCAACATTAATTTTACGAGCGACGGACAAATGTCTTTCCTCCAAGAGCAAAAAATTATTTACAGAAAGGAGTTGGGTCGATGTGAGCAGTCAATGGATTTTTCTCGGCGGATCTTTCGTCCGCAAAGAGGATGCGGTTGTTTCCGTTTTTGATCACGGATTTTTATACGGAGACGGCGTGTTTGAAGGCATTCGCGTTTACGAAGGCAATGTTTTCAAACTCGACGAGCATCTGGAGCGGCTTTATCAATCTGCACAGTCCATCATGTTGGACATACCGTACGGCAAGGAGGAAATGCAGCAGATTATTGTCGATACAGTCAAAAAGAATGAATTGACTTCTGCTTACATTCGCGTAGTCATCTCACGCGGTCCCGGCAATTTAGGACTTGATCCTTCTTCTTGTTCAACACCGCAAATCATTGTTATTGCTGAGTCGCTGGCTTTGTTTCCGAAAGAACTTTATCAGCGCGGCTTAAGAATCGGATCGGTAGCGAGCCGGCGAAACCGGCCGGATGTACTCAGTCCGCAAGTCAAATCATTAAACTATTTAAACAATATTCTCGTTAAACTGGAAGCGAATCAAGCCGGTGTCGATGAAGCGCTGATGCTGAACGATCAAGGTTATGTCACCGAAGGCTCAGCGGATAATATTTTCATCGTCAAAAACGGCAAAATCATGACACCGCCGGTCTACTTAGGGGCGCTTGAAGGGATTACCCGCAACGCCATTATTGACTTGGCGAAAAAAGAAGGATATACCGTCGAAGAAACGCCGTTTACGCGTCACGATGTGTATGTTGCCGATGAGGTTTTTCTCACCGGAACGGCTGTTGAAGTGATTGCCGTAGTTGAAGCTGACGGACGGAAAATCAATGACGGTAAGCCTGGTGAAATTACCGATCATTTACTCGATTCTTTCCGCAAAGTAGTTGCATCTGACGGTGTACAATGTTATGATTCGAAATCACAGAGAGCAATTGTCAGTTAATTCGAAATTATAAGTCTAAAACGATGATGGGATAAAAGGATTTAGATTATGCTGTTACAGAGAGCCGGTACTGCTGGAAACCGGCACTGCACCTTCATCCGACATCTTCCCTGAGTGTTTTGCTGAAAAGATCT
Source organism: Salisediminibacterium halotolerans (assembly GCF_003814815.1). Taxonomy (GTDB): domain Bacteria; phylum Bacillota; class Bacilli; order Bacillales; family Salisediminibacteriaceae; genus Salisediminibacterium; species Salisediminibacterium halotolerans. The sequence continues at coordinate 204,753 of NZ_RKQQ01000006.1, read as the reverse complement.
TCTCAGTAGGCAAAGCCGGGTCCGTAACGACCCGTTACCAAAAGAAGCCGCACAGAGCAGCTTCATGAGGACCGTCTTGCGAAGGGCGGTTAAATCCGGGTGGTACCGTGAAAAGCAAAGCCTTTTCTCCCCGTCAGTGGTTTAATCCAAATCACTGCGAGGAGAAGAGGCTTTTTTTTCTTTGACAGAAATGCACAATGCTCAACAAATTGAGCGGATAATCAGGAGGGATCATAGATGAAAACAGAAACGAAGCCGCAAACGCAGGCCAAACAAACCGTTCAAACAGGTGCTGATGTGTTGGTTGAGTCGATTGTCGAGCAAAACGTTGATAAAATATTCGGCTATCCCGGCGGTGCGGTCCTTCCGATCTACGATGCTTTATACCGTTCTGACGGGGATTTTGACCATATCCTCCCCCGTCATGAACAAGGAGCGATTCATGCCGCGGAAGGATACGCAAGAGTATCCGGACGGCCCGGAGTGGTGATCGGTACGAGCGGCCCCGGCGCAACAAACCTTGTTACAGGAATTGCCGACGCGATGATGGATTCCCTTCCGCTCGTCGTCATTACCGGCCAAGTTGCCACCGCTGTAACCGGAACGGACGCTTTTCAGGAAGCAGATGTGATGGGCATCACTACCCCGATTACGAAACACAACTATCAAGTGCAATCAAGCTATGAAATTCCGCGGATTATTAACGAGGCGTTTCATATCGCTTCGACCGGCCGGCCGGGTCCAGTTGTTGTCGACATTCCAAAAGACATTTCAGCCGGTATCTGCGAAGAGAAAGGCCCGAAAACATTTGATTTGAAAGGCTATCAGCCGACCATCAAACCGAACCCGCTGCAGATCAAAAAGCTTGCTGATGCCATCAAACAAGCGAAGAAGCCCGTTGTTCTTACCGGAGCCGGCATTATCCACGGTCAAGCTTCCGAAGAAATCACGTCGTTAGCTGAACAATATTCCTTGCCGGTCACGTCAACGCTCTTGGGCCTCGGCGCTTTTCCGGGTCAGCATGAACTGTTTCTCGGAATGGCAGGAATGCACGGCACGTATACAGCCAATATGGCGATTGCCGACTGCGACTTGCTCGTCAACATCGGGGCACGATTCGATGACCGCTTAACCGGCAATTTGCAGCATTTTGCCCCTGAAGCGAAAATCGCACACATCGACATTGACCCGGCTGAAATCGGCAAAAACGTGCCGACAGACATCCCGATCGTTTCCGATTCCAAAGCGGCGCTTGAAGAACTTCTCCGACAAATGACAGAAGGTCCGGAACACGATGAATGGATGACACACTTGCGGGAGAATATGGCGGAATATCCGCTTTGGTATAACGATCACGACGAAGAGATGATTCCGCAATGGCTGATTGAGTCGATTTATCATGCGACGAAAGGCGATGCGATCGTGACAACCGACGTCGGCCAGCATCAGATGTGGGCCGCGCAATATTATCAGTTCAACCGGCCGAACCGCTGGGTCACATCAGGCGGACTCGGAACGATGGGCTTTGGCTTTCCGGCTGCGATCGGCGCACAGTTGGCCGCACCCGAGGATACGGTTCTTGCTGTTGTCGGCGACGGCGGATTTCAAATGACGCTGCAGGAGCTGTCTTTGCTGCAAGAAAGACAAATTCCGGTGAAAGTCATCATTGTCAATAACGCAGCGCTCGGGATGGTCCGGCAGTGGCAAGAATCCTTTTACGAAGAGCGTTATTCAGAATCACTGATCGGCACCCAGCCGGATTTTATCAAGCTGGCTGAAAGTTACAGCATCCGCGGCTTCAAAATCGAATCACAGCAAGAGTTCAATGAAACGATGCCGGAGATTCTTGCCGATGATCAGCCTGCTGTCATTGATTGCCGTGTCCTGCAGCAAGAGAACGTCTACCCGATGATTGCACCCGGCAAAGGGATTCATGAAATGATTGGGGTGAAACCATGAAACGGATCATAACTGCAGAGGTACAAAACCGCAGCGGCGTTTTGAACCGGATTACCGGCCTTATGCAAAAGCGCCAATTTAACATTGAAAGTATTTCTGTCGGCCGGACCGAAACAGAGGGCATCTCAAAAATGACATTTGTTGTCGATGTCGCTGATAACGCCAAGTTAGAACAGCTCACCAAACAGCTGAACAAACAAATTGATGTGATAAAAGTCCACGATTTATCTGATAAAGCTGTTGTGGCGCGAGAACTTGCTTTAATCAAAGTAGTCAGCACCGCGCACGACAGAAATGAAATTCAAGGCATCATTGAACCGTTTCGCGCGTCTGTGATTGATGTCAGTAAAGACAGCCTCGCGATTCAAGTAACCGGTAAACCGGACAAAATTGAAGCATTAATTGAGCTTCTCCGTCCGTACGGGATTAAGGATATAGCGAGAACAGGGCTGACTGCATTTGCCCGGGGACATCAGCCGCAAGCTGCTGAGCTCCCGCAATACTCGTTATTAAAATAAATATTTTACCCAAATCAGAAAGGATGACATTTACATGACAAACGTAATTTACAACCACCAAATCGAGGATCAAGATCTCAAACAAAAACAAATTGCCGTGATCGGCTATGGTTCGCAAGGACGCGCGCATGCACTGAATCTTAAAGAAAGCGGCTTTCAGGTAACTGTCGGCCTTCGTAAAGGAAAGTCCTGGGAAAAAGCGGAAGAAGACGGCGTCCACGTTGCACCGGTAGATGAGGCAGTTAAAAAGGCTGATGTCGTCATGGTTCTCCTTCCGGATGAGCGTCAGCCGGAAATTTACGCAGAAAGCATCAAACCGAATTTAGACGCAGGCAACGCGCTCGCGTTCGCACACGGCTTCAATGTCCACTTCAGCCAAGTTGTTCCCCCGTCCGATGTCGACGTATTCCTCGTCGCTCCGAAAGGACCGGGACACCTTGTTCGCCGCACATTTGAAGAAGATGCCGGCGTACCGGCGCTGTACGGTATTTATCAAGATTATACCGGCAATGCCGCTAAAACCGCACTGGCTTATTCAAAAGGGATCGGCGCAGGACGTGCCGGCATTTTGGAAACATCGTTCCAAGAAGAAACAGAAACCGACCTGTTCGGCGAGCAAGCTGTACTTTGCGGCGGTGTCACCAGCTTAATTAAAGCCGGGTTTGAAACATTGACAGAAGCCGGTTATCAGCCGGAAGTTGCTTACTTCGAGTGTATGCATGAAATGAAACTGATTGTTGACCTGCTTTATGAAGGCGGACTTGAGAACATGCGCTACTCGATTTCCGACACAGCGCAATGGGGCGATTTCGTTTCCGGCCCGCGCGTCGTTGATGCAGATACGAAAGCGCGCATGAAAGATATTCTCGCAGACGTTCAAAACGGTACGTTTGCAAAGAGCTGGATCACTGAAAACCAAGCGAACCGCCCGCAGTTCAATGCAATTAACGCCCGCGAAAACGAGCATGAAATTGAGCAAGTCGGCCGAAAACTTCGCGAATTGATGCCGTTTGTCAATCAGCCGATCGATAAAAAAAAGGATGTGGTCAATAATGACTCACGTTAAGGTTTTTGATACGACGCTGCGCGACGGAGAACAGTCTCCCGGCGTCAATTTGAACCAGCCTGAAAAGCTGGAAATCGCCAAACAGCTTGAGCGCTTCGGTGTTGATGTGATGGAAGCAGGCTTCCCTGCTTCCTCACAGGGTGATTTTAACGGTGTTCGTGAAATTGCCCGCACGGTTCGTAACGTTTCTGTCACCGGCTTGGCCCGGGCGAAAAAATCGGATATCGATACCGCTTGGGAAGCTTTGAAGGAAGGTTCTGATCCGCGGCTTCACATCTTTTTAGCCACGTCTCCGATTCATATGGAGCATAAACTGAACAAAACCCCGGATGAAGTCGTTGCGATTGCCGAAGAGATGGTCGCATATGCCCGCGAAAAATTCCCGAAAGTTGAGTTCTCAGCTGAAGATGCCTCCCGCTCTGAACCGGAATTTCTCGTCCGCATTATTAATGCCGTCATTGAAGCGGGCGCTACGGTGATCAACCTGCCTGATACGGTCGGCTACACGACACCGCACGAGTACGGTGAGCTTTTCCGATACGTCCGTACAAACGTCCCAAAAATCGATCAAGTTACACTCTCTGCTCATTGTCACGATGATCTCGGCATGGCGGTAGCGAATTCGATCGCTGCAATTGAAAACGGGGCGACACAAGTCGAGGGAACCATTAACGGCATCGGCGAACGTGCCGGAAACGCTGCATTGGAAGAACTCGCAGTTGCATTGAATATCCGTAAAGACTACTATCAGTTCGACACCGATCTTGTTTTAAACGAAATCAAACGAACGAGCGACCTTGTCAGCCGCTTGACCGGTATGTCTGTTCCGCGAAATAAAGCGGTTGTCGGTCAAAATGCGTTTGCACACGAATCCGGAATTCATCAAGACGGCATGCTGAAAAATGCCTCTACGTATGAAATCATCACACCGGAGATGGTCGGCGTCCAATCGAACAACTTAGTGATCGGCAAACATTCAGGCAAGCACGCATTTAAAGACAAAGTTGAACACCTCGGTTACGAACTGTCTGAAGAAAAACTGCTCGAAGCTTTCACGACGTTCAAACAGCTGACCGATAATAATAAGGAAGTCACCGATGACGATTTGTTTACCATATTGACCGACATCACGACTGATACAAGCGACATTCCGAAATATGAGCTGTCCTCCTTTCAAGTTCATTACGGCTCAACCAATACACCGCTTGCAACGGTTACGATGTTTGCTCCGGACGGCAGTAAACTAGAAGCTGCGACAACCGGTTCCGGAAGTGTCGAAGCGCTTTATAATACGCTCGATGAAATGACGGTTGAAGAGGTCAAACTGACAGATTACCATTTAAACTCCATCGGCAGCGGTGAAGATGCCTTGGCGCATGCGAACGTAAAAATGGTTGTTGACGGCAAGCCCGTCAACGGACGAGCTTCATCACAGGACGTGCTCGAAGCTTCAGCAAAAGCGTTTGTTAACGGCGTCAACCGGGCGATTTATCAAAAAGAAAGTGAACAGCAGCAGATCGCTCATATTCAATCTTAAGTTCTCACCCGGACGGCCGGTATTTCCGGTTCGTCCTTTCTCTTATCATCTCTTTTTGAAAGGTGTTTTCGTATATGAAAAAAAACATTGTTCTCCTGCCCGGCGACGGGATCGGTGAAGAAGTCACCGCTTCAGCGCAGCGTGTCTTAGACGCTGTCGCTCATCAATTTAATCACACCTTCACGTATCAAACGGAAGCGATCGGCGGCGCAGCGATCGATGAGTTCGGCACACCGCTTCCAGAAGCGACGGAAACGGCTTGTCATGCCAGTGATGCTGTTCTGTTAGGCGCTGTCGGCGGACCGAAATGGGATGAAAACCCGTCACACCTTCGTCCGGAAAAAGGCCTGCTCGGCATTCGCAAATCGCTTGGGCTTTTCGCAAACTTGCGGCCGGTTCAAGGATTTGCCGAGCTGTTGCATGCCTCGCCGTTAAAACATGAAGTCGTCAACGACAGCGATTTGCTTATCGTCCGTGAGTTGACGGGCGGACTGTACTTCGGCACACCGAGCGAACGCCGCAATGACGGTACCTCTGTCGTCGATACGCTCGCTTATGAACGATCGGAAATTGAACGGATCGTCCGCAAAGGTTTCGAAGCCGCGAGCGTGCGGCGCAAACAGTTAACATCGGTTGATAAAGCGAATGTTCTCGAATCAAGCAAAATGTGGCGTGAAGTCGTGAATGAAATTGCTCCCGAATACACTGACGTCACAGTGGAACACATGCTCGTCGACGCAGCAGCGATGAAGCTGATTACCGCCCCGACAGATTTTGATGTGATTGTGACAGAAAACATGTTTGGCGATATTTTAAGCGATGAAGCGTCTGTTCTGACCGGGTCGCTCGGCATGCTCCCTTCTGCAAGCCTGCGTGAAGACGGCTTCGGTCTCTATGAACCCGTTCACGGTTCTGCACCTGACATTGCCGGCCAAGGATTGGCCAATCCGTTTGCGACGATTCTCTCGGCAGCAATGATGCTTCGCTATTCTTTTGCGATGCAAAAAGAAGCGGAGACGATCGAGAAAGCTGTCGACAGCGTCTTAAAACAAGGCTATCACACCGGTGATTTAAACGTGAAAAACGGCCAAAAAGTCGGCACAAAAGAAATCACGGATTATGTGATTGAAATGATCGAAGACCATTCAGCAACCGAAAGCATTAAGTCCTGTTACGCATAATAAGTGATTAGAACGAAGGGAAAGGTGAAACACGATGAGTGATAACAACCGAAAAACGATTATCGAAAAAATTTGGGACGAACACGTCGTTCATGAAGAAACAGATAAACCGGACCTCCTCTATATCGATCTGCACCTCATTCATGAAGTGACGTCGCCGCAAGCGTTTGAAGGCCTGCGGATGAAGAACCGATCCGTCCGCCGGCCGGACCGCACGTATGCGACGATGGACCACAATGTCCCGACAGTCGCGCGGCACTTGATTTACGATGAAGTTTCGAAAAAGCAAATGGATACACTGGAAAATAACTGTGAAGAATTCGACATTCCTCTGGCCGGCATCGATCATCCTGATCAAGGGATCGTCCACGTGATCGGCCCGGAAATGGGTTTGACACAGCCCGGAAAAACAATCGTTTGCGGCGACAGCCACACCGCGACACACGGTGCATTCGGAGCCTTGGCTTTTGGCATCGGCACGAGTGAAGTCGAGCACGTTCTCTCAACGCAAACGCTTTGGCAGGCCAAGCCGCGTACGATGAATGTGAAAGTTAACGGTCAGTTAAGCCCGGCTGTCACATCGAAAGACTTAATTTTAGCCATCATCGGCAAATTCGGTGTCAATTTCGGCAACGGTCACGTCGTCGAGTACACCGGCGAAGCGATCCGCAACTTGACGATGGAAGAACGGATGACGATTTGCAACATGTCGATTGAAGGCGGTGCGCGAGCCGGCTTAATCAGCCCGGACGAAACTACCTTTAATTATTTAGAAGGCAAACGGCATGTCCCTAAAGGCGAAGCTTTTGACGAAGCCGTCAACTACTGGAAGTCGCTTGCAACCGATGAAGGTGCTGAGTACGACACGACATTGGAAATTGACGCAGCGGAAATCGAACCGCAAGTCACGTGGGGAACGAACCCGTCGATGTCGATACCGGTCAGCGCCAATATTCCGACACCGGAAGATGCCAATACCGAAGCGGAAAAAGAAGAAATCGGCCGTGCACTCGAATACATGGGCCTGAAAGGCGGCGAACCGATCTCCTCGGTCGAAATCGGCCACGTCTTTATCGGCTCCTGTACCAATTCACGCTTAAGCGATTTGCGCCGCGCTGCGAGCATTGTTGAAGGCCAACAAGTCAAAAACGGGATCCGCGCGATGGTTGTGCCCGGCTCGCAATCGGTTAAAACCGAAGCGGAAAAAGAAGGACTCGACGAAATTTTCAAAGCTGCCGGATTTGAATGGCGTGAAGCCGGCTGCAGCATGTGTCTGGCAATGAACGATGACATCGTCCCGTCCGGTGAACGTTGCGCCTCGACGTCCAACCGCAACTTCGAAGGCCGCCAAGGCAACGGCGCGCGAACGCATCTTGTTGCACCGGAAATGGCTGCGATTGCCGCGATTAACGGCCATTTCACTGACATCCGCACGTATGAACCAGCACCAGTCTAAAACGGAGGAGATACAATGGAACCGATTAAACACCATAAAGGAACGGTCTATCCGTTATACCGTTCGAATATTGATACTGACCAAATCATTCCAAAACAGTTTTTAAAACGGATCGAACGCCAAGGATTCGGGCAATTCTTGTTTTTCAACTGGCGTTTTGACGATAATAACGAACCGCGCAGCGACTTCTCGCTGAACCGTCCGGAATTTAATGATGTCTCGATCATGGTCAGCGGCGAGAACTTCGGCTGCGGATCATCCCGCGAACACGCGCCTTGGGCGATTCAGGACTTCGGTTTCCGCGTCGTCATTGCTCCGAGCTTTGCCGATATCTTTTACAACAACTGCGTAAAAAACGGCATTTTGCCGGTTGTCCTGCCAAAAGAACAAGTCGAAGAACTGGTGGCGAAGAGTGAAAACGGCGGTTATGAACTGAATGTTGATCTTGAAAACCAGCGTGTCTATGATGAAGACGGCTTTGATGCTTCGTTTGATATTCCTGATCACTTAAAGCAAATGCTGATTAACGGCTGGGATGAAATTTCGATTACGCTCAATATGGCTGACAAAATTACAGCCTTTGAGACGTCACGAGCTGAATAATAACAAAAAAGAAGAGCGCCGCGGCGCTCTTCTTTGACTGCAGACAAACTCGTATTTTGACGCAAGCCGCGCAGCCGCTAACCTCCGCTTGCCCGGGGCAAGGACTCAGCTAGCCTTCGGCGGTCTCGGACCGCCGAATCCGGATCTTCGTCTCTTGCTTTCCCGGAGGTGTCGGAGGAGCGGCTGCGCGGCTTTCTTACGTTGCAGAACAATATTGACAACGCACTATTTGAAACAGAGAGGATGCCACAGCATCCCGGCTTAATCCTGCGGCGACAGTCTGAGAAGAGCGTTTTAGCGCTCTTCTTTATTTTTGTACGAGATGCGGCAAACCGATCGTTTCTTCTACCGGCAGGACAAAGGCAATCCCGTTTCCAGGCTTGTTAATTTCAACATCCTCTTCAATCGCTTTTAAAACATCTTTCGTCAGCGAACGTTTGATCAGCGTTAAGACAACGTCTTTTTCCGGCTCAATATCAATCGCAAGCAATTTCGCTTTTTCGTGAATCCCGCTGCCGCGGGCGTTCATCACGGTACCGCCTTCTGCGCCGCCGCGATTTGAAGCGTCGATCACTCTGCCGGCGCGGCCTTTATTAACGATTGTTAAAATTAAGTTAAATCCTTCGTGTTTTACGTCGTCTGTCATCTCGTCGATATCCTCCTTTACTTCTTCATCATAATCCATATGCGCCATTCCGACCGTTTTTTTTATATCAATCACAAACCCGACACCTTTGCCGGGCTCATTCAGCTTCGCTTTTGCTGTAATCGCATCGACAGCTATGGGAAGAAGATCTTCAGGCACGAGATGAAGAATCAGTTCCTTTTCGTAGAGTGCATCAATTCCGAAGACTTTCTTCTTTTCATGTATACCGACACCGGATCCGAGCATGATCGTCTGCCCTTCGACACCGACCGCTTTCGCGGCTTTACAAACCGTTTTTGCTTTTCCTTTTTTAACGATCGTTATGAGTAATTTATGATCACGCATGATTTGACTGATCATTCTCTCACCCGCTCTTTCATATTAAAAATGAGTCCAAGTATTAACACAGACAGAATCGGCATTAAAGCCACTAACGCTATCATACCAAATCCGTCAAGCAATGGGTCACGGTCTTGTGTCACATCGGCAATGCCGACAGCGATCGCCATAATAAATGTCACCGTCATCGGCCCCGTCGCCACTCCGCCGGCATCGAAGGCTATCGAAATAAACCGATCGCTCGAAATAAACACAAGCACGACTGCCAGCAAATAACCCGGAATAATAAAATACATCAACGGGATTCCTAAAACAATGCGTATCATTGAGAGCATTATTGCAACAGCGACCCCGGTTGACAGGGTCAAGAGCATAACATTTTTGGAGATCGAACCGGCGGTCACTTTTTCAACTTCGTAATTTAAAATTCGAATCGCCGGCTCAGCAAACGTTGCGACAAACCCGAATAAGAAACCAAGCGCGGGCAATAAAACAATCGTGTTGTCACGCTCTGCCAAAAGCTCGCCAATCGCTTGGCCGGCGGGAAAAAAACCGACTTCCACGCCTTGCAAAAACAACGCAAGCCCGGCAAACGTGAAGGCGACCCCGATCAAAATATTTTTAATCCGTTCCTTTTCGAGCTTCAAAAAGAAAAATTGGAAGACAAAGAAAAAGACGAGGAGCGGAATAATCGCAAAGGTGACTTCCATGAGGACATGATCAAAGCCATAAAACAATTCAGCAATCATCCGTAAATCACCCCCAAAATCATCACGGCGAAGATCGGCCCGATCGACGCGAGTGCAACAAGGCCGAATCCGTCACTCGTTGACGATTTTCCGCGCAAAACCGAGGCGACACCGACACCGAGTGCAAGGATAAACGGCACCGTCATCGGACCCGTTGTGACACCGCCGGCATCAAACGAAATCGGCACAAACATGTCCGGTACGAATGTAAGCATGAAAAATACTAATCCGTAACTGACGATCAGTATGTATTTCAACGGTATGTTAAACAACGTCCGCACCATCGCCATCGCGACAAAAAAACCCACACCGATCGCAACGGAATATACCAGAACCATATTGGAAATTTCCCCGCCGGAAACTTGGTCGACCTGGGAAGCAAGCACCCGAACATCCGGTTCTGCAATGGTGACAACAACACCGAGCACAAACCCTGTGCCGATAATGAGCACCGGCTTTTTCGTTTTCGGCAAAGTCGAGCCGATCATCTCCCCGATCGGCAAGAGACCGATATGAACACCGACTAAAAATAAAAATAAGCCGAGTCCGACCATCACCACCCCGGCAATAAAACGAAAGAAAACGTCCGGAGGCATACCGATGACAGTGAACTGTAAAATAATAATCACAGCGGCCAAAGGAAGAATAGCCATGACAACTTCTTGAAATTGATCGTATATTTGTTTCATTGAACTCTTCCTTCCATTGGTAAGATAATTCTAACGATACTTGTTTTTTCCCTTGAGTTCAAGGATTCAACCTTTCGTTTTTCCTCTCGTCACATCCGCTGAATTACGTTATAATGAAATGTCAGAATGCGCGAAACGTAAAGATGGAAAGGATATGAAACAATGAGTGAAGAAAAACAACGGAAAACGTTTGCGATTATTTCGCACCCGGACGCCGGGAAAACAACCTTAACAGAAAAAGTTCTTCTTCTCGGCGGAAGTATCAGAAGCGCCGGGACAGTGAAGGGAAAAAAATCCGGCCAGTTTGCCACGTCAGACTGGATGGACATTGAAAAACAACGCGGTATCTCGGTCACGTCAAGTGTGATGCAGCTGGAATACGATGACGTTCAAATCAATATTCTTGATACCCCCGGGCACCAAGATTTCAGTGAAGATACGTACCGGACGCTGACCGCAGTTGATACCGCGGTGATGGTGATCGACAGTGTGAAAGGCATTGAAGCACAAACGTTAAAATTGTTTAAAGTTTGCCGCATGCGCGGGATCCCGATTTTAACCTTTATTAATAAGCTGGACCGTGAAGGCAAAGAACCGCTCGATTTGTTAGCGGAAATTGAAGAAACACTCGAGATGGACACGTATCCGATGAATTGGCCGATCGGCACCGGCAAACGCCTTAAAGGGATTTATAACCTTTCAGATGACACGGTAGATGTTTTCTCTGAAAAAGCCGAAGAACGCCAAATCGTTCCTTATTCAGAAGTGGACACATTGGAATCTTACGAACGGGAGGCGTTAGAAGAAGATAAGATGCTTCTCGAAGAAGCCGGCAACGATTTTTCCCTCGAGCAAATCCAAGCAGGCGAAATGACACCCGTCTTTTTTGGAAGTGCCTTGGCGAATTTCGGCGTGCAGTCGTTTCTCGATCAATTCGTTCAGCTCGCGGCCCCGCCGAAACCGCGCAAAGCTTCAGGACGCTGGATTTCGCCGGATCAACAACAGTTTTCCGGGTTCATTTTCAAGATTCAAGCGAACATGAATCCGAATCACCGGGACCGGATCGCTTTTCTCCGCGTATGCTCCGGTTCGTTTGAGCGCGGTATGGAAGTGACATTGTCCCGGACGGGGAAAAAAATGAAAATGAATCAATCGCACTCCTTTTTTGCTTCCGACCGGGAAACGGTTAACCGCGCGATGCCGGGCGACATTGTCGGCTTGTATGACTCCGGGAACTTCCAAGTCGGCGATACGCTGATTGACCGCGGCGAAAAAATTCAATATGAAGAAATGCCGCAGTTCCCGCCGGAACAATTCGCAAAAGTCACCGCGAAGAATGCGATGAAACATAAGCAATATCACAAAGGAATTGAACAGCTCGTTCAGGAAGGCACGATCCAGCTGTATAAAACACCGTACTTTGAAGATTACATTCTCGGCGCTGTCGGTGAGCTGCAATTTCAAGTGTTCGAACACCGGATGAAACAAGAATACAACGTCGATTTAGAATTTGTCCATATGAGCCACGAGCTGGCGCGCTGGGTGACAAAAGGCGATGTTTCCGACCTTGTATCCGACCACCGTAAAATGCTTGTCAACGACCAACAGGGACGGGCTGTGCTCTTATTCGAAAATGACTTTGCCCTTCGCTGGTTCCAAGACAAAAATCCGGAGATCGAACTTTCGACCGGTTGGGAAATACTCGAATAAAAAACCCGGCAGATCACAGTTATCTGCCGGGCATTTTCGTCAAGAAGGCTTCTTAAGTTTTTCAGTTTTCAGCTTCCCGGTTCCTTTACATTTCGGACAGACGATCTCTTTTGTCATGAACATCCGCTTTTGCTTCACTTTTCCTCTGCCGCTGCACTCCCGGCACAGATAGATGATCGCCATTGAAATGCCGCCTCCTCTTTTTTTACTACTATACCCCTGCTTTATCCGGCACAAACAAGGCAATATTGATCAAAAAAAAAACAGTCTTGTTGGATTGTTGAATCCTCTGGACTGTTTTTTGATCACGTGACAACGGATCGGCTATACGGTTGTTTTGGCGGACTGGCCACCGCCTCTGAGTATTTCGCGTATTCAGCAATTAACCGGTCCAGCTCTTGGCTGTATGTAATGGTAATCTTGGCTGAAAAACCGTATTGATTGGCTGCCAGCATCATTAAATTACGCTTCTTTTCGATTTCTTGCAACAAACAAGATATACTCATTGTGAACCCCGCTTAATTCTTTATTACTCGTCTGGAACACTCAATATATCACATCCTGACAGATTTTTTCCATAATAAGCAAAAAAATAGTCCTCCTGCCATCAATGACAGGAGGATAGTCCTTTATATACGATCGACTTTGGCAAGAAGGTCATGCTTGATCGTTTCAAGACGCTCATTCGCCTCTTTGTCTGAAGCGCCTTTCACACCAAAGTAAAATTTAATTTTCGGCTCCGTTCCGGACGGACGGAGGCAAAACCACGAACCGTCATCATAGAACATTTTCAAGACATTCGATGCGGGCAAATCAATCGTCTCCCGCGGACTGCCGTCAACAAAGATTCGTTCGCCCGTGTGGTAATCTTCAATTTTAACAATCCCGGCGGAGACTTCGCCGCTTGCAACATCGCGGCGAAACACGTCCATAATACGGTTGATTTTTTCGCCGCCTTCTTTTCCTTTATACGTGTAAGAAACCAAGTCTTCATAATAAAAGCCGTATTTTTCATACAGGTGCACCATGGCATCATAAAGGCTCATGCCGTGCTTTTTATAATAAGCAGCCATTTCTGCTGCCAATAATGACGGCTGAATCGCGTCTTTATCCCGCGCGAACGGCTCGATTAAATAACCGTAACTTTCCTCGTAGCCGAAAAGGAACGTATTCGAACCGTCTGCTTCATATTGACGAATCTTTTCCCCGATGAATTTAAAACCGGTCAGTACATCGATCGCAGTCATGCCGTAAGATTCAGCAATTGTCCGCCCCATTTCTGAGGTCACGATCGTTTTAATTACGATACCGTTTTCAGGAAGCGCGCCCTGTTCATGTTTCTTTTTCAGCAAGTAATCGAGCAGGAGCGCCCCGGCTTGATTGCCGTTAAACACAACGTATTGGCCCTGTTCGTTTTTCGCTGCTAAGCCGACACGGTCCGCATCGGGATCCGTCGCAATCAAAAGGTCGGCATGAACGCTTTCGCCGACTTTAATCGCTTCGGCAAATGCGCTGTGTTCTTCCGGATTTGGCGAACTGACCGTGGAAAATTCACTGTCCGGTGTATCTTGCTCGGGAACAGAATAGACATTTGTGAACCCGGCCGTTTCGAATGCGCGCATCATCGGCACTTGCGCTGTTCCGTGCAGCGGGGTGAATACGACGGAGAGCTGACCGCCGATCTCATCAATCAGCGGCTGATCCATGATCACCCGTTTCATTTCCTCGTTATAACGGGTGTCAATGCTTTCAAGCACCCATTCAAGCAATCCTGACGTTTCAAGTTTTTCCGGATCTTCACGTTCAATCGACAGTTCATCTTCAACCGCGTTGACATAACTGATTAACTGATCGGCATCTTCCGGCACTAATTGGCTGCCGTCACTTCCGTACGCTTTGAAACCGTTATATTCCGGCGGATTATGACTCGCTGTAATCATGACTCCCGCTGCGGTTTCTAACTCGCGAACCGCAAAGGATAGAACAGGCGTCGGGCGCAGCTCCTTAAATACGTAAGCTTTTACACCGTTCGCACCGAGTACAGCGGCCGTTTCAACCGAAAATTCCTTAGATTTCCGGCGGTTATCGTAGGCGATTGCGACGCCGCGCTTTTTCGCTTCTTCCCCTTTTGAAGCCACGTAATCCGCAAGACCTTTGGCTGCTTTTCGAACCGTATAAGTATTCATACGGTTTGTCCCGGAACCGATTTCTCCGCGCATACCGGCCGTTCCGAACTCTAATTTTTTATAAAAGCGGTCTTCCAGAGCTGCCTGATCATTTACCAGGCTTTCAAGTTCTTCTTTTAACACGTTGTCCAACGACGGATTCTCGATCCAGCGTTTATACTCCTGTTCCCAACTCATCATGCGTCCTCCTTTGCGATTAGCGAAATGACTTTTACTTCTAATTCTATTTAACCGCACTTTAGCTTCTAACGCAAAGGGTAATCGTTAATTTGCTTCCCGTGTTTCTACCGGATACTTGGCAAAATAAAGTTCAGTTTCCAGCTCGTTCACGTGAGCTTCTCTTTGTTCAGCTGACCAATTAAAACGGGTCGCCATGTAAGACGTCACCGCCTCTTTCCATTTTTCCACATAATCGATATCAAAGAACAAGGCACCTGTGCGGCGATTGAAAAAGTCGATCGGCGAAACCGCCATCTCTTCTTCGATGCTGTAAACGAGCGGCGCAAACACGCTTTTCGGCAAGCCGTAATGTTCGCCTTCCTCGCCGAGTGTGTCGATTAATTCATAAATCCGCGAAACGTTTGAACCGAAAAGCGATGACAAGTGACGCGCTTCGTCTTCTGTCAGCCCGCGGCGTTTTCCTTCGGCAGTTTGCTCCTTAATAAACGTGTCTAAATTTTCCGAGCCGCCGACATCTCCGCCGGAAAGGACAATTTTCGCCGTTGAGCATTTTTTCTTCACACCTTGTTCTTTGGCAACAATATCGACGATCCGTTCCGCCATTTTCCGGTAGCCTGTCAGCTTGCCGCCGGCAATCGAGAGAAGTCCGGACTCTGATTCAAACGTTTCGTCTTTGCGGGAAATTTCCGAGGCGCTTTTCCCCTCTTCAAAAATCAGCGGCCGCAAGCCGGTCCAGCTTGATTCAACGTCATCGCGGGTTAAGTCCATCCCCGGAAACATATAGTTTGACGCATCGACTAAATATTTTAAATCTTCTTCGGTCATTCGCGGCGTGGTAATGTCATCTTTATAGTACGTATCGGTCGTGCCGACATACGTCTTGTTTCCGCGCGGGATCGCAAAAATCATCCGGCCGTCGTTCTCCGTATCAAAGTAGACGGCTTGTTTCAGCGGGAAGCGCGATTGATCAAATACGACATGAACACCCTTCGTTAAATACAAATACTTGCCTGTTTTGGATCCGTCCTGTTCACGCAGCTCATCGACCCAAGGACCGGCTGCATTCACGACACGTTTTGCGTAGATGTCATACGTTTGACCGCTTTCAACATCTTTTACACGGGCGCCGATCACCTTGCCGTTTCGATACAGCAATGTCTCCGCTTTCGTGTAATTGACGGCCTTTGTGCCGCGGTAGACAGCTTCTTTCACTGTCTCAAGCGTCAGCCTCGCGTCATCAGTCTTGTATTCAACATACACGCCGCCGCCTTTTAATTTATCGCGGCGCAATAACGGTTCCCGCTCCAATGTCTCATTGAGGCTGAGCATTTTCCGCCGTTCCTTACGGCGCACCCCGGCAAGGGTGTCATATACCTTCAAACCTACAGAAGTTGCCGCCTTGCCGTACGTTCCGCCTTTGACGATCGGAAGCATCATCCATTCCGGTGTTGTCACGTGCGGAGCGTTCTCATACACGATCGCCCGTTCTTTCCCGGTTTCGGCGACGATTTTGAAATCCAATTGCTTTAAATAGCGGAGCCCGCCGTGCACGAGTTTCGTTGAACGGCTTGACGTCCCGGCTGCAAAATCTTGCATTTCCACCAGTCCGACATTTAAACCCCGGTCAGTAGCATCGAGAGCAATTCCCGCCCCGGTGATGCCGCCGCCGATCACGAGCATGTCTAGTTCTTCTTCAGCCATTTCGGCTAAATGTGTTTTGCGCTGCAGCGCTGAAAATGGTTTTACCATACATGATTCCTCCTCTAAACAATAAACAAGATACAAAAAAAGAGACCGCAACAAGACCGGTAAAATACACTCTTCACCGGGGGTGCTGCGGTCTCTCCTCATCTCAGACCTTCTTTTAACTTACTGACCAGTTTAACACATGACCGTATTATTTAACAGGGACATTCTCAGCTTCCGGCTGAAGCGCTTTCGGTTTAAATTTCATCGTTGCTTCAACCGCCGTTTTCCAGCCATTGTAAAGGTTTTGCCGCTCTGTTTCTGTCATATCAGGTTCAAACGTATGGTCGATGTGCCACTGTTTAGCAATTTCTTCTTTATCATCCCAAAAGCCGACAGCCAAACCGGCGAGGTAGGCTGCGCCGAGAGCTGTTGTCTCTTGCACTTCCGGACGTTCTACCGGCACGCCGAGAATATCGCTTTGGAATTGCATTAAGAAATTGTTTTTTACTGCTCCGCCGTCTACGCGCAATGTTTTCACATCGATCCCCGAATCAGCATTCATCGCATCGAGTACATCACGCGTTTGATAAGCGAGCGATTCGAGCGTCGCACGGATAAAGTGCTCTTTTTCCGTTCCGCGCGTTAAGCCGAACATTGCGCCGCGCACTTCGCTGTCCCAATACGGCGTGCCTAATCCGACGAAGGCCGGCACCATATACACGCCGTCTGTCGAAGCGATTCTTTCCGCATAACTCTCCGTTTCCGGCGCTGTTTTCACCATTCGCAGCCCGTCGCGCAGCCACTGAATTGCCGATCCAGCTACAAAAATACTGCCTTCCAGCGCGTATTCAACTTTGCCGTCAATGCCCCAGGCAATCGTCGTTAACAGCCCGTGTTCCGACTTCACTGCTCGTTCCCCGGTATTCATCAGCATAAAACAGCCGGTGCCGTACGTATTTTTCGCCATCCCGTCTTGAAAGCATGCTTGACCGAACAGCGCAGACTGTTGGTCACCGGCAGCACCGGCAATCGGCACTTCTTCACCGAAAAAGTGATAGTCGATCGTCTTCGCATATTCCTCTGACGAAGGCCGGACTTCCGGCAGCATTTGCTTTGGCACTCCTAGAATATCGAGCAATTCCTCGTCCCATGTTAATTCGTGAATATTAAACATTAAGGTCCGCGAGGCATTTGTATAATCGGTTACGTGCGCCCGCTGCCCCGACAATTTCCAAATAATCCACGTATCGATCGTGCCAAAGAGCAGATCGCCGTTTTCCGCACGCTCGCGGGCGCCTTCGACGTTATCTAACAGCCATTTGACTTTCGTCCCGGAAAAATAAGCGTCAATTAACAATCCAGTCTTATCGCGGAACAGATCGTTATACCCTTTGGCGCGCAAGTCTTCGCAAATTGGATCGGTTTGCCGCGACTGCCAGACAAGCGCGTTATAAATCGGCTTACCGGTATGCTTATCCCAAATAACCGTTGTTTCCCGCTGGTTTGTGATGCCGATCGAGGCGATTTCTTTCGGCGACACATCTTGATTTGCCAGCACTTCGGCGATGACCCCGAGAATAGATGACCAAATGTCATTCGCGTTATGCTCGACCCAGCCCGGTTGCGGGAAATACTGGGTAAATTCCCGCTGCGCAACATCGACAATTTTCCCTTCTTTATCGAACAAAATCGCCCGCGAACTCGTCGTGCCTTGATCTAATGCGAGTACAAATTTTTTCTCCATTTACCTTCACCCCTTGTATTGTGATAAAAACTTATTGAGCTTCTAATTTCGCTTTATTATGAACCGTTTCATCAACGTCTTCGGCAACAGCATCTTTCTTGTTTATCCAAATCGTTAAACCTTGGACGGTGATAAACAGCAGAATAAACAGCCACAATGCCGGATAAATAATCCCGTTAAAGAAAGCGACATACGACAACGTTCCTAGCGATCCGCCGATAATCGGTCCGGCAATCGGAATCCACGCGTAAGACCAGCCGGAATTACCTTTTCGCGGAATCGGCAGCAGTGCGTGGGCGATTCTCGGCCCGAGATCCCGCGCCGGGTTGATCGCATACCCGGTCGTTCCGCCAAGTGACATGCCGATGACAACAATGAGAAATCCGGTGACTAACGGATCAAGTCCGGCTGACATGTCGCCGGCCCCTAACGCCATAATACCAAAAAGCAAGACGTATGTGCCGAGAACCTCACTGAAAAAATTCGACGGTGTGTGCTTAATCGCCGGTGCCGTAGCAAAAACACCGTGTTTTGCCCCTTGATCTTCCGTCGCTTTGAAATGCGGATAATACATCGCAAAGATCAACGCGCCTCCTGTGAAAGCTCCCGTCACTTGGGCCGCAATGTAACCGGGAACCATGCTCCAGGCAAAGTCGCCGACAACGGCTGAACCGACCGTGACAGCCGGATTAATATGACCGCCGCTAATATCGCCGATCATATAAACCGACATCGCAACACCGAGACCCCAAGCAAAACTAATCAAAACCCAGCCTGCACCTTCTGACTTCGTACCTTTCAAAACAACTCCGGCAACGACTCCGCCGCCGAACACGATGAGCATCATCGTGCCGATAAATTCTGCTAACAATGGTGACATCCTTATTCCCCCTCAAGAATAAAGTAGTCATGAAGACGAAAAAAATACCAGCAAAAAATCAACCCGGCCATGGTCCGGGAACGATTTCCGCTGGTATCTCAGTGTCTCCACGAAAAAAAGCTATTAACTTTTCTGCTTTTAATTAAAGCACAAATTTGTAAGCGCTGTCAATCTTTTTTACAGTTATTAGTATAGCATCTTTGTTATGTTTCTAAACGATCCGGTTTCCAAAGTTCTCTCCGCGACGTCGTCACCGCGACAGCTCCCGCGGTTAACGCTGATGCGACTTCTTCATCTGTACGAATCAATCCGCCGGCAATCACCGGAACATTCGCTTTTTCATAAATCTCTTGGATAATGTGCGGAATCACACCGGGCAGCACCTCAATGTAGTCCGGCTGGACAGTTTCCAAAATATGAAAGCTCGATTCGAGCGCTTTCGAATCCAGTAAAAATGCCCGCTGAATTGTAAGTATTTTCGCTTTTTTAGCTGTTAACAATACATTTTTGCGCGTTGATATCAGCCCGTCCGGCTTGATATCGCGGCATAAAAACTGCGCGGCGTATTCATCGCTCGTTAATCCCTGCACAAGGTCGGCATGCAGCAGTACTTTCTTTTCGTGCTGATGAAGCTTTTTCACTACACTGCGCAACTGTCCAATGTGCATATTTAACAACGCGACATATTGAAAATCCGTTTCAACAATCTTGTCTAAATCTTTTAACTCCCGGATTGCCGGAATCACTTCAGATCCGAAACCGTTCATGATACCCTTCCCCTCTCAGAATACCTCATCTGTCAGCAATGCCTCTGTTATGAAAGAGCACTTCAAGCAAGCAGCTCGTCAAACTTGAAGTGCTTTGTGATTAATACTTGTACTGCACGTCATACAAATCCGGCCGCCGGTCTTTTAGCTGCGTGACGCTGCCGGATTTTCGGCTCCGCCTTAAAAGTTCAAGGTCGACGTCGCCGAGAACAATCGTTTCGATATTCGGGTGCGACTCACCGACAATGCCGTCGCGCGGGAACGCGAAATCTGACGGCGTAAAGATCCCCGACTGTGCGTACTGAATGTCCATATTTTCAACGTGCGTCAAGTTGCCGACTGTCCCGGTGATAATTGTGTAAAGCTGGTTTTCCACCGCCCGGGCTTGCGCTGAGTAGCGCACGCGCAAATAGCCTTGACGCTCATCGGTACAAAACGGCGAGAAAATCATATTCGCGCCTTTTTCAGCTGCAATCCGGCCTAACTCCGGAAATTGAATGTCATAACAAATTTGAATCGCGATTTTGCCGCAGTCGGTATCAAACACTTCTACCTTATCTCCGCCGTGAATCCCCCAAAACTTCCGTTCATTCGGCGTAATGTGAATCTTGTATTGCTTCTCGATCGTCCCGTCGCGCCGGAACAAGTACGCAATATTATAAATTTTTCCTTCTTCTTCAACAAAATGCGAACCGCCGATAATATTAACGTTGTATTTAATCGCCAGCTCATTGAACAGATTGATGTAATCTTCCGTGAAATCGGTCAGGCGGCGAATCGCTTGCGACGCACTCTTCTCTTCGATAAACGAGAGCAGCTGCGTGGTGAAAATTTCCGGAAACACGACGAAGTCGGAGCCGTAACTGGCGCTGACGTTGGCGTAATATTCAGACTGCTGCGCGAATTCGTCGAACGAGTCAATCTTTTTCATCATGTACTGCACCGCACAGATTCGGACCGGAAATGCGGTTTTAAAATGGCGTTTCGTCATCGGCTGATAGTCAATGTTGTTCCATTCCATCAGCGTCGCATAACGCATTGACGCGACATCATCCATTAAATATTTCGGGTTCACCCGTTTTAACGTAAAGCCGTTCATCACTTGAAACGTTAATACCGGATCGTAAATGTTGTGATGCATCACTTCTTCCACGTATTGCCGCGGAGACAGTTCATCAGCATAGTTTTTGTAATTCGGAATCCGCCCGCCAATGACAATGCTTTTTAAATTCAATTTACGCGCAAGGTCCTTTCTCGCTTCATAAAGGCGCCGGCCGATCTTCATCCGCCGGTAATCCGGGTGGACCGCGACCTCAATGCCGTACAGGTTGTATCCTTCCGGGTCGTGGTTTGTAATATAACCTTCGTCGGTGATTTCATCCCACGTATGACTGTCGTCGTACTCGTCAAAATTAATCATTAAACTTGAAGACGAGCCGATAATTTTCCCATCCGCTTCGACACAGATCTGACCTTCGGGAAAAATTTCGAGGTGGCTCAGCAGATGGCTGCGGCTCCATGCTTCCATATCCGGAAAACACGTCAGCGACAGCTCGATAATTTCGTCTATATCTTCGTGACGGATTTGCCGCACGGTAATTTTCGTTTCAAACTTGGACATATCCAGTTCGCTCATTGTCAGCCTCCTTTATTTTAGTCAAATTGATTGACGCCTTACACAATCCCCAGCATCGTTTGCGAAATGTTTACGCCGTGCTGATGAATACGCAATAAATTCGTTAACAGATCCACATACGGATCGTTGTGGACATTTTCTGTTTCTTCACGGGCGATGCGGTTATTAAAATATTCAAACCGCAAATCTTTTTCCATTTGTATAAACGCTGTGTGATTATCGATCACTTGCTTCGCTTTCTCGTTGTCTTTCTCTTTAAAGGACTCAAAAGCCGTCAGCATTGACTTTGAAACTTCTTCATACAAATTCAGAATATAAGGCCGGTCATCATCATTTAAGACAACGCCTTGCGATTTTTTCTTATCAAGCGAATCCGCGACATTTTTTACGATATCACCGATATGCTCTAAATCATTCAACACGTATAATAGCCGGATTTCCCGGTCAGACTGCTTTTCAGATAAATCTTGCTGCCCGACTTTAAGCAGGAAATTTTGAATATCTTTATAAGCACGGTCGATCCGTTTTTCTGTATCAATCACATGGTTGCGGGCATCTTCAGTATAATAAAACAATGCCGGAAGCCATCCTATCATGTCATTATACACGGTGTCGGCGATTTTTTTCACTTCAATGCTCATCTGATCGATCGCTTCTTCCGGATAATCCGCCAAGGACTGATCAAAATGAATGCCTTCCTCTTCTTCTAACGCCTCTTCTTCCGGAAACAAGCGGTTAATCATCGCTGCAAATGAGATGACAAACGGCAGGAAAAGCGCCGCGACAATCAAGTTAAACGAAGTATGAACATTGGCGATTTGTCTTTCGATTGTCCCGGGAATAACGTGAAAATAATCAGGCAATACATAGATAAGCGGCAAGAGCAGGAGCGCGCCGCTGAATTTAAATATAAAATAGGAAAAAGCCACTTTTTTCCCTTCTTTTGAAGAAGCAAGGCTTGAAATCAGCGCGGGGAACGTGCTGCCGATATTGGCCCCTAACAAGAGCGGCAAAATGCCGGCTGCCGTCAGCGCACCTGTTGCCGCGAGCGACATCCCGATGACAATGACCGTCGCACTGCTGTGCGTGGCCACGGTTAACAACCAGCTGATTGCAATAAGCACAAGCGGCAATTCTTGCAACGAACTGAAAAACTGTAAAAACGCATCGCTCTCGCTGAGCGGTTCCAAGGCATCAGACATCGTTTTGATCCCGAAAAATATAAAACCGAAGCCGACAAACGCTGAACCAACCGAGCGCGCTTTTTCTTTTTTTACAAAGACCGTTAAAATCACACCGATAAAGATAAAGATCGTCGAATATTCCGTTATATCCAAGGCCAGGAGCTGAACAGTGAATGTCGTCCCGACAGCCGAGCCCATGACGATACCAAGCGCTTGCCATAACGCGATAACTGAACTGCCGACGAGACCGACAGCAATCACCGACGTTGCAGCGCTTGATTGCATCATAAACGTTGAGATCATTCCGACAAAAAATCCTTTAAACCGGTTATC
Source organism: Salisediminibacterium halotolerans (assembly GCF_003814815.1). Taxonomy (GTDB): domain Bacteria; phylum Bacillota; class Bacilli; order Bacillales; family Salisediminibacteriaceae; genus Salisediminibacterium; species Salisediminibacterium halotolerans. The sequence goes on along the minus strand of NZ_RKQQ01000006.1, from coordinate 181,701 downwards.
TGTTATGCCGGAAATGTACTCTTTCATTTTCGTTGCAGCTACCCGCTGCATCCCTCTGCTGAGTAAGTACATACCGTACAAAAAGATACCGATCCCGCCGATAAAACTCAGTAATACACTCATTTTCAAGATCCCTTCAATCAGCTTTTAAAATCTAAATACGCCTCACCGATGTTGACAATATGATCGCCGAGCCGCTCTAAAAAGCGCAGTATCATAATCAGTTCCGCTCCTGTATCTGCATCGATACCCGATTCTTTCATATCCCGGACCAGTTTTTCAAACAGCACCATATGAGAGTGATCAATCTGATCATCCATCGCAATCGTCTCTTTAATGACTCGATCATTCTCATCTAAGATACCATCTTTTATTTTTTCAAGCATCTTTCTTTCCATGCTGATGATCGAATCTAATTCCTCAAGCATCCATGCCGGAAGGGATCCTGTCCGCTGAAAGGTATTTAACAGACTGATAATATGATCGCCGATTCGCTCTAAATCGCGGCTCATCTTCATCTTGCTTAAAAAATCGCGCATATCTTTAACGGTCGCATGCTGCACGGAGAGTAAATCGATCACCGTCTGTTCAAGCGATTTTTCTTTCTTGTTAATCTCTTCTTCGAGTTTTGTTATTTCATCCGCCTTTGACGGCTTTTTTTCCGCTTTATAACTGCTTAAATCTGCGAGCATTTGATCAAGAATCGTAAACATTTGAACGAGCTGACGATTCATATCCTTTTTCTGTTTATCATACCGGTTGTGTCGATGCAGCATCGCTCTCAGCCTCCTTGAATACAATTACTCTATCACCGTTGAAACACCCATACAATAGCCAATTCCCTCTTTTAGCAGATTAAAAAAGCCTGATCCATACAGGATTCAGGCTTGATGCTTATTGAGCAAGCGAGATGTGCACAGAAAGCAGTCCTAATGAAGAATCAATCGGAATCGTAATGAACTTGCTGCTGGAATGAAATTTGGATACACCCTCATTCACAATCGGGGGTGAAACATCCGTAAGATAATTGACTTCTGAAAGTTCTGTTGCCGTCGATCCCGCGATCCAGTTACCGAACTCTTGAATCGCGCTCCAGCCCATTTCGTCAATCTGCTCGACTTTGGCACCGCCCATCATCGCAGCGATTATTTTTTGCGCTGTCTGGTATGTGAGCGAACAAATGATTTGTCCCGCGAGCTGACCTTTCACCCCTAAAACAACTGACACGTCATCGGATGGAATCGAAGCCCCGGAGATGCTCGGCTGACCTCTCGTTATGTCTGCGCCAAAATGATTGGCCATGATCGACTTTGTTGCTTTGTATACCGCATTAATTTGATCTGCTTCCAATGTTTTGCCCCTCTTCTTATTTTATCGGCCGGTCTTTTGCTCGCTGCGTAGTTCATACCATTGGTTTCTTACCGCTTCAACGATTTTTGGTTCTAAGTGACGGTTTTTATGTTCGATCACGTTAGAAAAATATCGTTGCGCGTCGGTGAAATTAGCTTCCTGCCGGTTGTACTCACCGAGTAAAAACAGCAAGGCCAGTTCACTCATCCCTTTATCGCGAAAATCTCCGCTTAAATAAGAACGTTTGTAATGCTCGAGCATTTGTCTGCGAAAACGCGCTTCTTCGCGCTGATTATTAAGAAAACGGCTGATCCACACGAGCCGCATGCAGACAGCACCGCGTACAACGTACGGCTGCTCTGTCAGCTCAGAAGCAACAAGCGCTAATTTATAAGCATCAGACGCATCTTCATAACTGCGTTCAGCCGAAAAGTCCCGATGTCCCCAGTTAGCAGAGATTTTATCTTTAAACGCTGCGATACATTCTGCTTCTGTAACATCATCAAATTGATCGGTGAAACTGTATCCGCATGCCGGACATACGTAAACTTCGTATAACAGCGGATTCAACAAAGGATCTTTATATTCTTTGTGAAAATCCGCATGGTTTTCTTTCAAACGGATGTAACGTGATCGTAATTTTTTTGAAGAAAAAGCGGAATGACAAATCCTGCATGTACAGCCTCTACGATAAAAGTACGGGATACTTACTCCCAAATAACCCACCCCTCTCTGCTCCTCATATAGTATAAAAGACCTTCAGTGAAAATGATATCCTTTTGCACGATTTTTTCGAATCAGGACTTGAATATATAAAAGAGCGCGGACTCCTCCGCGCTCTCAAGGTGTAGACAAACTATTATTTTGACGTAAGCCATGCATCCACTACCCTCCGCTTGCCCCGGGCAAGGACTCAGCTAGGATTCGGCGGCCCGAGACCGCCGAATCCGGATCTTCGTCTCTTGCTTTCCCGGAGGCGTCGGAGGAGTGGATGCATGGCTTCTTTTTTATCAATACACCCGCTTCAAAAAGAGGATGACCCAGCATCCCGGCTTTCTCCTGCGGGACAGCGAGACAGGCGAGACCCTGCAGGGCATAAGCCCGAAGCGGTTCGGCGCTCGCCCGCGGACTAGTAAGACACGGCGAAGTCTTTTTGAGCCGATGTCGCAGTGATACCTTCAGGTGAAAGAAGCCGGACGATGCGTAGTCATCCGTTCCTTTTAATAGGACATCTAACGATATCATGACTTTGTCAACACTCTGAGAGCGCGGAATCCTCCGCGCTCTCAGGTTTGATCATTCGTATTATCTTGAACCTTTTTCGTAATGCGTATTCATCGCTTTCGGCGGTGTCGCTCTTCCGACAACTCCGGCAAGCGCAAGAATTGTCACGACGTAAGGCAAGATGAGCATGAAGACTTGCGGAACATCCTGCAAGCCGGGAATCGATTGAGCAGAAATACTGAGCGCCTGCGCTAAACCGAAGAACAACGCCGCGCCAAAGGCGCCAAACGGATGCCACTTACCGAAAATCAAAACGGCGAGTGCCATAAAGCCTTGGCCGGTAATCGTTCCGCCGGAGAAGCTTCCCGCTGCAGTAATCGCATAAATCGCGCCGCCCATGCCGCCGAAGAGTCCACTGAGCATGACGCCGATATAGCGCATTCTGTTTACGTTGATTCCCATTGTATCCGCCGCTGCCGGATGCTCACCGACTGAGCGGAGCCGAAGGCCAAACGGTGTCTTAAAGACGACGAACCAGACGACAATCACGAGTAAAAAGGCGACCCATGTCGTCGGATACACGCGAGAAAAGAACATGTCGCCGATAATCGGGATTTCGCTTAACAGCGGAACATCCTGACGGAACAACCGTGCTGAAATCGTCGGTGTTTGTCCGGCATCAAAGATTTCACGTGTGATATAAACCCCTAGACCGACAGCAAGAATGTTCAAGGCAACACCGCTGACAATCTGGTCGGCACGCAGAGAAATTGATGCAACCGCGTGGAACAGAGAAAAGATCATGCCGATAATTGCCGCTGTCAAAATCCCTAGCCATGGTGACAGCATGCCAAAGCCTAACGATTCGAAAAACAATGTTCCAAGTATCCCGGAAAAAGCTCCGAAAACCATTAAACCTTCCAAACCAATGTTAACAACACCGGAACGTTCACTGAACAATCCGCCCATCGCTGTTAATAAAAGGGGAGTCGCTGAAATGAGCGCAGCCGGGACAATCGTGTAAAGGATTATCAGAAATAAATCCATTTATTTCTCCCCCTTTCGGATGCTGTCCAGCCGTTTGTAAATCCATCTGATCAAATAACTGGATGCAACAAAGAAAATAATCAAGGCAATGATAATTTCAACCAATTCAGGTGCAACGCCGGCAGCCGCCTGCATATTCCCGGAACCTTCGCTCAAACCGCCGAATAAGAAAGCGGAGAGGACGATACCGATCGAGCTGCTGTTACCGAGAAGCGCAACGGCAATTCCATCAAAGCCTAAATTCGTAAACGTATTGAAAATTTCAATATAGCCGTACGTTCCGAGTCCGCTGACCGCACCGGCTAAACCGGCAAACGCTCCGGAGATCGACATCGAGCTCGTAATATTGCCGCTGACATTCATCCCGGCATATAAGGAAGCGTTTTGGTTAAAGCCGACCGCACGGAATTCAAACCCTTTTTTCGTTTTCCAAAGCAAAAACCACATCACTACAGCTGCAGCCAATGCAATCAAAAAGCCCCAGTGCAGCCGGGAAAAGTCTGTAACTCCCTGCAGCCATTCAGACGACAACGAAGCCGAGTCCGGTACAAACGCTGTCCGCTGGCCGGTATCAAGAAAGACCCCTCGAATTAAACTGTTGACAACGTGCAAGGCAATATAGTTCATCATAATTGATACGATAACTTCGTGAACGTGCAGTTTGGCTTTTAAAATCCCCGGGACAAACGCCCATAAAGCTCCCGCCAAGGCACCGGCCATCAACGCTGTCGGCAGATGGATGATTCCGGGCGCATCCCAAGAGATTCCGGCAATAACTGCGGCAAACCAGCCGACAATTACTTGGCCTTCCACGCCGATATTTAATAAACCGGTACGAAAAGCAAACGCAAACGCCAGCCCTGATAAAATCAGCGGTGTCATCGCCCTGAGCGTTTCACCGAAGTAATACATATCTCCGAAGATGCCGCCGATCAGACCGGAATAACCGTCAATCGGATTATTTCCGCTCAACAGCATAATCACGGCGCCGGCAATCAAACCGAACGCAACCGCGATTAACGGGACAACCAGGCCAAATGCCCTGCTTCTTAAAAAATCTCTGATCATTCCGCTTCACCTGCTTCCTGTTTACCGCCGGCCATAAGGAGACCGAGTTCATTTTCGTCGGTATCTTTTGCATCGACAATTTCAACAATTTTCCCTTCATAAATAACCGCAATCCGGTCGCTGACGTTCAAGACTTCGTCCATTTCCAGGCTTACGAGCAATACCGCTTTGCCGCTGTCACGTTCTTCGACTAATTTATCATGAATAAATTCAATTGCTCCGACATCCAAGCCGCGTGTCGGCTGAGCGGCGATTAACAAGTCCGGCGAACGGTCAACTTCGCGCGCGATAATCGCCTTTTGCTGGTTACCGCCTGAAAGGGAGCGCGCCAACGTATGCGAACTGGCGGTACGGACATCATATTCCTCGATTAAAGATTCTGCTTTTTCGTACAGTTTTTTATAATCCATAATGCCGTTGTTCGTGTACGGCTTTTGATAATATTGCTGCAACAAAATATTTTCACCGATTGTAAAGTCCATAACGAGTCCGTATTTATGACGGTCTTGCGGGATATGACCGACACCGGCTTCGGTTACTTTTCGCGGTTTATAATCGGTAATATCTTTGTTATTTAAGGATATCGAGCCGGATTTCACTTCGCGAAGACCCGTCAATGCTTCGACGAGTTCTGTTTGACCATTCCCGTCTACGCCGGCGACACCGAGAATTTCGCCCGACTTCACTTCCAAGTTCAAGTGATCAACGATATCATAGCCGCGGGCGTCTTCAACGACGAGATCTTTCAAATTCAAGACCGTTTCACCGACTTGTGCTTCGCCTTTTTGCACTTCAAACGTGACTTCACGCCCGACCATCATTTCCGCTAAGCCGGTTTCTGTCATCCCTTCAACATCAACAGTGCCGACACCTTTCCCGCGACGGATTACTGTGACACGGTCGCAAATCTCTTGAATTTCTTTTAGCTTATGCGTGATCAAAATGATCGATTTTCCTTCGTTAATTAAATTGCGCATAATCGACATCAATTCATAGATCTCTTGCGGGGTCAACGCCGCTGTCGGTTCATCAAAAATCAGTATTTCCGATCCGCGGTAGAGCGTTTTTAAAATTTCCGCACGCTGCTGCATCCCGACCGAAATATCTTCAATTTTTGCATCCGGATCGACCCGCAGTCCATAACGGTCAGAAATTTCTTTGACGTCTTTGCGCGCTTTATTAATGTCGATCGCGCCGCGGCTTTTTGGTTCTGAGCCTAAAATGATATTTTCTGTTACTGTAAATTTTTCGACGAGCATAAAATGCTGATGCACCATGCCGATCCCGAGTCTGTCAGCAACGTTCGGGTCCGTCACATCCACTTTCTCTCCGCGAACTTTAATCTCTCCTTGTTCAGGTTGATACAAGCCGAACAAGACGTTCATTAAAGTTGATTTCCCAGCTCCGTTCTCTCCTAACAATGCATGAATTTCGCCTTGTTTGACTTGCAGCGTAATATTATCATTCGCAACGATCCCGGGAAATTCTTTGCGGATATTATTCATCTCAATAACATAGTCCATGATTCAACACCCCTATCAGGATCATTAACAGAGGCTAGTGCTGAGACTAGCCTCTGTTAACATTTTATAAGTGGTCTAGCTTAACATCGCGGTTTAGAGATCTGCTAAGAACTCTTCCAGTTCATCTTCAGTTTGCGGCACTTCGATCTCACCGTTAAGAATCTCTGCTTCGTACTCTTCAACGGCTTCCAACGCTTCGTCAGAAACGTTGTCTTGCGTTTCGGCAATGCCGACACCTTGATCTTCAAGGTCGAATTCAAGCGTTTCACCGCCTGGGAATTCACCGTTCATCGTCATTTCAGCGACTTCATAAACGGCTTGGTCGACCCGCTTCACCATTGATGTCAAAATGACGTTGCCGTCAGAATATTCGCCTTCAGTAAGCGCCTGGTCTTGGTCGACCCCGATCGCCCAGACTTCTTCTCCGCCTTCACGTCGGTCGATCGCTTCAGTAAAGAGCCCGTTTCCTGTATCGCCGGCAGCATGATAAATAATGTCCGCATCGTTACCGTAGAAGGAGTCAGCAATTTGCTGGCCTTGGTTTGGATCGTTAAAGTCTTGTGCGTACTGCGAAGAAATTTCAATATCTTCATCAACATAGTTGACGCCGGCTTCAAAACCGTTACGGAATTTTTCAATCAGCGGGCTTTCAACACCGCCGATAAAGCCGACATGGTCAGTCTCTGTGTGCATCGCTGCAACCACGCCGGTAAGGAAAGAACCTTCATGTTCAGCAAACAGAATGTTCGCAACGTTATCGACCGGCTCATCGTCACCATCTAATACTTCATCGTCAACGAGGGCGAAGTTTTGCTCCGGGTTTTGTTCTGCAACGGTACGGATATCATCAAGCATAAGGAAACCGATTCCGAATGTGATATCTGTTCCTTCACGGGCAAGCTGGTTCAAGTTCGGCTGATAGTCAGCGGAATCATCTGATTGGATATAATCAACTTCTGTTTCAGGATAGTCTTCATTAAACGTTGTCAAACCTTCCCAAGCGGATTCGTTAAAGGAACGGTCGTCTACCCCGCCGGTGTCCGTAACCATTTTCGCTGAGAAGTCGCCTTCAGCTGCTTCTTCACCATCGTTATTTTCATTGTTTTCCGCATTGTTTTCTGCGTTGTTGTTGCCAGCGTTCTCATTAACATCGGTCGTCTCATTATTTTCTCCGCAAGCCGCTAGCACTGTTGTTGCTGCCAACACTGATGACAAAAGTACTGTTGATCGTTTTTTCATTCTTAAGATCCCCCTTAAATATAATTATATTTAACCGCAAAAATTGAATATTTATTACGGTTTCTACCCTATTATGACATAGATCTTTACAAAAGTTCATAGTTAATTTAAAAGTAAAACGTTTACAAAATCAAAAAAATAAAGGTACGATGTCTGACCTCTTTCTTTTAAAATAAAACCTTAAGCGCTTTCAAGGTAATTTCACTATACCATGTTCTCGTTTAAGAATAAACCGTTTTTTTAAAAATGATTTTTTTCAATTTATCTCAGCGTTTCATTCAGTTCACAGCGGGAATATATGTATAATAAGTGCTTATTTGGAGGGATCATGTATGCAAAAGAAACCGACAGCGCAAACATACCAAAAAAAGTGGCACCGTTTTTGGCGCGATTGGCATGAGGCAAAAACGCATTTTTACGGAAGCGGCCGCCACGACAAAAAGCGGCAGTATCACGAAGAAAAACTTAATGAGACCATCGGTAATATTGATCAGCAAGACATACAGCAAGAACACCGGACGTCAGTTTCCCCGCAATCATCGGTATAACAAGATTCGGTTCAACAGCAGCTGTAAAACCGAGGTGAGCACCAAGCACAAACGCGCCGCTGACAGAAAACGCAATATTAATCAGTTTCGCGCGCTCCCCCATCTGATCCAGTCGTTTATACATCGGAATGCTGTGCGCAAATTGCGAGATAAAGCCTGCAAGCCCTTCATCATCAAGCGGTTTTTTCCCGCAAAGCCGTTGTAAATGCGGCAGTGCCGAACGTTTGATAAAATGAACAAACGGAAACGCCCCTGCTAACACAAGTGCAATAACTCCAATAATCTCCATCGATTCTGCAAACGGGGTCATCCCTTCAACGATAACCGCGCCTGAGAGCTCCTGGACACCGACAATCCCGATTAATACCGTCGTTAAGACGATGATGCCCCGTCCGGCAATAATAAATAAACGGATCATCAGCGGTTGAACCGCCGACATCCCAATGACGAGCACAGCTGTTAAGAAGAGCACCGGAATGAGCTGCACAAAGATCGCTTGCCACGGCATTCCCATCAGCGCGCCGGCCGCAAACGCACCTGCGGGCACAGGAATCAGGCCAATAATCATGCCCTTTCCCAAAATCGAATAATCACTCGGGTTGATCAACCCCAAAGCGACCGGTATCGTAAACACAAATACCGGACCGATCATCGTTGCCAGGATGACACCAGCAAATAAACCCGCTTCCGGTGTCTCCGCCAGTTCCAGCGCAAGCGAGTATCCGCCCATATCAATCGCCAAAAGCATGCCGAAAAAAACAGCCGGATCTGCTCCAATGAATTGAAAAAGCGGCACAACAGCCGGCTGGATCCAATCGGCAAGAACCGGCGCGGCAGAAATCATTCCGATCATGACTAAACCGAGCGGGCCCATTGCACGGAACCCTTCTTCAAACGCTTCGCCGTAACCGAAACGGTTGCCGGTTATTTTGTCTGCAATGCCTATCAGCATAAAAAGTATTAACAGCCAGACAACGGCCATGTAAATGTCCACGAATATACCGCTCCAGTCCGATCACACACGGATCACGATCATCTTTCTACCTCAAAAACTAACGACGCTGAGATCCATTCTTCGGCCAGCTCCCCGTTTTCACTGTTGACAGGCAAGAACTCAGCATCGACTTCCAGTTCATATTCACCGGCTGGAAAACGCTGTTCCGTTTGCAAATCTGCAAAAAACGACTCGCTTTCATCTGTCCCGTCCGCTGCTTCTGCCGCTGTATACACTTCCTCGTACCATTCATTCGCTTCTAAAACGATCGATGAAGCGCTGTCTTGAACACGCGGTGTCCAAGAGATATTTTGATCAATGTTTGACCAGCTAATTTGGAAGGGCGAGTCGTCACCACGAATTTCCTTCGATTCGTCTGAACCGGTATACATTAATTTCACACGCACCTTCACTTCATCGTCTTCTTCGTACAGAGCCTGCTCTGAGACAGCCCGTAAGAGATAATCTTCACTCTCTGTTTCTGCTACTACGCGGCGTTCTGTTTCATCCGGCTCATTGTTAACAGCCGTATTTTCGGCGCACGCTGTAAGAAATACCGCTGCCAAGATCACGAAATAGCGGATATGAACCTCCCCCTTACTGTTACTTTTTTAAGCATAATATTCCAATTCGCCCCCGTCAATGTCAGGAATTCGAAATTGCACGTTCGTGATCAGGCCGCTATAATAGACTTTGAAAGCACGTGACACTGGAGGGGATCGGATGGCCGCACAAAATATTGAAAATAACGCTCCGAAAGAGACGAAACGCGAATATATCCTGATATTCAGTTTACTTGCCATTGCCGTGATCGTCGGCATCTTTGTCGGATTAAATGAGGAATGGGTTACACAGCGCAACTTCAGCGCCGGTTATATGGCCGGGTCGCTTTTAACTGCGTTGTTATTGTTCGCAGTTTATCGTTCTGCTGCGTTTATCGTGACGAAGCTAAAAAAAGCGAAACATTAAACAAACGGAGCACCCTTGACGGGCGCTCCGTTTAAACTGCAGACAACCTGATATTAAGATGTGAGCCGGATTGCCGCTCCGCTCGCGCCTCCGGGAAAGCAAGCGGGGTTTCAGCCATTAAGCTTTACGGCAAGAAGCCGATTTTATTCATCGGCCACACGGTAATATCCGCCTCGCCGATGACTAAATCCTTATTTATAAAACCGATATGCCGGCTGTCGACACTATTTTGCCGATTATCGCCTAAAACAAACAGTTCTCCTTCAGGCACCTCTTCTTCCCCCGTCAAATCGCTTAACGTAAAATCTTCCGTAAACGACTCTTCAAGTGACAATTGTTTCAAGTCTTCAAGATGAGGTTCATCGATCAGTTCCCCGTTTACGTACAATTCGTCATTTTCAAATTTTATTTCATCTCCCGGCAAACCGACGACACGCTTAATATAGTCGGTCTCATGATCAACCGGAAAAATAATCATATCAAAGCGCTCCGGATCTTCCCATTCATAGCTGATTTTATTCACAATCACCCGATCACCGTCGTTCACGGTCGGCATCATCGATCGTCCATCAACTACATAATCGGCAAATAAGTATTCGCGCACCCCAATGAAAATAATCAAGGTAATCACTGCGATTTTCGTCAATTTCCAAGCATTCTTCAGCCATATTTTGTCCGACCGGGATCGGCGAAAAATATCCTGTTTCATTGTTTGTCCTCCATGATCTTTTTATCAATATTCACTCTTAATAACCGGATTATACAGGATTCAAACCGATTTTTTTAGCGCTTTTTTGGAATTCATCCTCGCGTCACAGCTGAAATCACACGTTGATCTTCCTTTTGCTGTTAAAAAGGCGTAAAATGTAGTCAAAAGGACAGGGGAGGAGCCCTGAAGATGAGAGCTATAGTCGGCACGGTTGCAGTTGTTATTTTCATCAGCATATTTGGACTTCTCTTTATCGAATTCACGAAAGAAGCCGCCAATACCCGCTCGATCCATACCGTACTGGACGAATCGATCGACGCCAATGATATTCATTTATCTACGAACAGTTACATCAGCGATAAAAACGGCAGCGTCGTCTATGAGGTTTACGGTGCTGAAAACCGAATCGAGCTCAATTACGATGATATTCCTTCGTATGTGAAAGACGCTTTCTTAGCAACGGAGGACCGGTTATTTTTCGATCACCCGGGCTTTGATATAACCGGCATTTCCCGAGCCTTTCTAGTCAATATGCAAAGTGACGGCGTCGAACAAGGAGGAAGCACGATTACGCAGCAGCTGGCGCGCAATGCTTTTTTAACCCACAGCCAGTCTTACGAACGAAAAATTTCTGAATTGCTCCACGCCTATCAGCTCGAGCGCACGCTGACAAAAGAAGATATTTTGGCAAAGTATATCAACACGATTTACTTTGCCAACGGGGTTTACGGGATAGAAGCTGCGGCTGAGTATTACTTCGGCAAATCGAGCAGTGAACTGACTTACGCAGAGACGGCATTTCTCGCTTCGATCCCGAACAATCCGAGCCATTACAATCCGCTTGAACATCAAGAGCGCACCGACGAACGTAAAAAATGGGTGCTTTCGCGCATGCTTGAAGAAGACGTGATCGATGAGGACGATTATCAAGCCTCGCTTGAAGAAACGATTGAACTGACCGATACGTCTCGGCGTGAGGAATATCCTGACTACGTCGCTTATGTTTATCATGAATTAAAAGAATTGATTGCAGAAGAAGAAAGGTATTCCGATCCGGAACAAACCGGAGCGGAAAATGAAGGCAACGGCGAAGAAGATCCGCTGCAGGCGCGGACGAATGAAGTGCTTGCCGAAGGGGTCACGATCGAAACCGGTCTGGACCCGGCATTGCAAGATCATGCGCAAAGACAGCTGAATCAAGAGCTGTCCGGAAGCGACATTCAAGGCGCGGTGTCGATCATCGATCACCGCAATCATTCGATTGCTGCCATCACAGGCGGCACCGATTATCAGCTGTTTGATTACCATCGCGGCTATCAATCGTTTCGGCAGCCGGGCTCAGCGATTAAACCGCTGCTCGTGTTTGCGCCTTATTTGAATGAAACAAACCAAACGCCGGAATCGTTGATCAATGCCGGTCCGTTTGAACGTAACGGCTATGAACCTGAAAATTTCGGCGGCAACGAGTACGGCAAAGTCACGATGACAGAAGCCTTCACACAATCTTACAACACCGCTGCTGTCAGAATGATGGATCAAACCGGGGTTGAAGAATCCTTTGCTTATATCGAACCGTTTCAGTTCAAACAGCTCAATGACAGTGACTACCGGCTTCCTGCTGCACTCGGCGGGTTCACACACGGCGTCTCGGTCAATGAATTAACGGCGGCGTATACAGTCTTTGCTGCCGACGGAATGTATCAGGAACCTCGAGCCATCCAACGAGTAAAAGATCATAACGGCGATGTTCTCTATGAATGGAACGAATCCGCTGAAGACATTTTTGAAAAACAAACAGCCGAACAGATTCGTACGATGTTAAGCGGCGTCATATCCGAGGGCACCGGCCGCGAAGCCGGATTTGATACTTCCGGGTTTTTAGGCGGAAAGACCGGCACAACCAATGAGTTTTACGATTTATGGTTTGTCGGATCAGACGATGACTACACTGCCGGGCTGTGGGTCGGCAAGGACTCCCCTGAATCTCTGATGGACGAAAGCAGCAGCCACCTGCACACAAGGTTATGGCGGCAAATCATGAACCGGTAAAATAAATGACACGCGCAGCGGAGGCTGCGCGTGTCTTCCTTTCGCCTTACGATTAAATCGGCAAGCTGGCGATCACACTGTTATAAAGAATCAGCATCGCGTATGACACGGCAAGCAAGAACGTCGCCCAAAACAAAATGTGAAAAAAGATCAGTCCCATTAACGCACCAGCGGATAATGATTCGCTTACTTTGTAAATGAAATAGAAGAAATAAATGACACACCCTGCTAAAAAAACAGCCACCAGTAAAAACCCGTTAACAACCGCAATTACTGAGATGATCGAAAAAATCAAGAAAACCCACGATCCGCGCCGAACCTTTTGCAGCTCTTTGCCTTCTTCATCTTTTGAGAAAAAAAGAAGCGACAACTCGTTCACCGTATCAGCGATTAATTTCATTGCTGCAAAAACCATAAAATAGAAAAACCATAAAACAAACAAAAGCGTCAGCTGAATGCCCCGTTCAGAAAAAAATTCGATCATTCCGCTATAGAGGCCGAGTTCTTGTAAGTAATCAATCACCATCGTTCCGGAATAAATCGAAAACGACATGCTGAACAATATGATCGCTATAAGCGGAAAATGGCTTGTTAAATAAGCATTTTTCATCACGAGTGTCTCCTAACTGTATGTATACCGTAATATTCTAAATTTTACCTGTTTCTTTGGCAGACAGCAAGCTGATTCATCCCGCGACAAGCAGTCGCAGGATGGCAGATCCCTTCCAAACAGATCCCAGAGCTTTATTTTACATTTTTATGGAATGAAATACTTACTCACAGTGCCAAAAACAGCTCGAGTGCAAGAAAACCCCGTCAAAATTTGAATAATTTGTAAAATTTGCGAGCGTCTTTTGCGATCCGATCGTTTACGGATTCCGTCATCCCCTTCAAACTGCAAAACCCGCGGGAATAAGCCGGAATGCTGGGTCATCCTCCTTCTTTGAATCGAGTGTTTTCATAATAAAGGAAGCCGCACAGCCACTTCCTCCAACGCCTCCGGGAAATCAAGAGACGAAGATCCGGATTCGGCGGTCTGAGACCGCCGAATACTAGCTGAGTCCTTGCCCGGGGCAAGCGGAGGGTAGCGGCTGCGTGGCTGACGTCAAAATAATAATTTGTCTAAAAATCTGAACCCGCGGCACCGCCGCGGGTTCAACCGATTATTCTAAATGATGGACAGCTTCGTATTCAAAGATCGTATTTCCTTGTGTCGGGCTTTCATCCAAGTTTTCCCGGCGTTTTTTATGCGCATCCTTAAATGACTGGCTGTTAATCCAGTTGTGATAATCTTCTTTTGATGACCATTTTGTCAATACGACTTGATCATGTTCGCCATTCGCCGGATGCAAAAACATAAAATCGAGACACCCGGGGACTTCTTTCATCTTTTCGGCGCTTTTGCTGAATCGTTCAGCAACATTTTCCCTGCCCTCCGGAGGAACATGCAGTTCATTCATCACAACGTACATTGGCAACACCCTAACATTTGATATTTTAACCATTATATAATAGTGTTTACCGTGTTAAAAGAAATGAGCATTCGCTTTCTCGGTTTTCATTCCGTTTGAAACATGGTATATTAAAATTAGAACTTGCTAAAGGAGGCGCAGGCATGGATCTTATCCTAATCCTCGGAGTCTGTATTGTATTTCTAATCTCCATATTCACGGCCGGCTACGAAACAAAACCGCACAAAAATTAATGCAAAATAAAACCCGTTGACGTGATCAGTCAACGGGTTTTTTCGGATGAACAGGCATAAATGCTTGTTGACGCAATGCTTCATAGACGACAATCGCTGCCGTGTTCGACAAATTCAGCGAACGGATATGTTCCGTTTGCGGAAGTTTAATGCACCGCCCCTCGTTTCCATCCGTCAATTCCCTCGGCAAACCGCTCGTTTCCTTGCCGAAAACAAAAAAGTAATCTTTATCCGGATCGGTGTAACTGTACTCATACAAATGGTTTCCGCCGATCGTTTCAATAAAATAAAACTCTGCGTCCGGATAAGCGCGGCGCAGTTCGTCAAACGAGTCGTAATGATGCACATCGACGTTCGGCCAATAATCACACCCGGCTCGTTTTAACATCCGGTCATCGGTTGAAAAACCGAGCGGATGAATTAAATGCAGCCCTGTATTTGTTCCCGCACATGTTCTGGCAATATTCCCTGTATTCGCCGGGATTTCCGGCTCATGCAATACCACATGGATTCCCACACTTGTCACCTCGTCCAATTTCTTCTCTTCAGCGCACAAAAAGTCCGTTCGTCAACACAAACGAACAGACAAGCACCCTGCTTCCTATGAGTTTAACACATCCAAATCCTCAACAAAATCAATCATCTCATGGACAGACACATCGCGTCCGGCCACTTGATAAAACGGGATATCATCCGTTTGCGATTGATACACATCTTCTTTTTGCACAAAGGTCATCTGCACATCGTTGTCGTCTCGAGTTTCGAACGTCACTTCGCCTACATACCGAGACGTTTCAATCATTTGCCGCTCTGCTTCATCCTGCAAAATCGTCTGATCTTCAGCGATTAAGAAGTCGCGGACCATTTCGATCTTCAACCCTTGGATCGTTGGGTCTTGAATCAACTCTATTTGACGGCTGTCATCCTCTTCATGCCGAAACGTCGTAATGACAAGCGCATCTTCTACATGCGTTTCCCCCATTTGCCACTCCTCAGCCAGCGGGTCAGGCCCGATCACCGGAAAAGGCATTTCTTCTTTGGCCTCTTTAAGCGTCGCTTCCGCATGGTTGCAAGCATTTAAAGCTGTAAGCAGAGCGACAATTAACAGGCCTCCCTTTAAAAAAGAACCAATTCTCATATTAAACACCTAATCTTTCAGGCAAGATTATGAAAAAATATGTTAAATTCTCAAATTTAACCTTATCATATCACACCCCATGATTGTATCCATGTGTCAAAAGTTGGGGATGATAAAAAAAGATCCGGCAGACTCCCGCCGGATCTTGACTTAATACGTCGGTTCCAATGCGCCTTCATGTTTTAACAGCGTTTCTTTAATATCAATCCCCGACCCGTAACCGACCATCGCTCCATTTGAACCAATGACACGGTGGCACGGAACAATGATCGGAACAGGATTTTGATTGTTGGCTCCCCCGATCGCTCTGACTGCTTTCGGAGCTCCGATCGCTTTGGCGATGTTTTTATACGTTTCTGTTTGGCCGTAAGGAATCTTCATCAGTTCTTGCCATACCATTTTTTGAAAGGATGTGCCCATTAAATCGAGTTTCAACTCAAATTCTTGACGCGTTCCTTGAAAATATTCCGTTAATTGTTTTACTTCTTCGTCAAAAACCTCGTCTTTTTGCGTCAATTCACTGCAAGACTGTAATTTTTTCAGTCTCGCTTTCATTTGATAGCAACTGTTTTTGATCGAACCATACTGTATAAAACAAATCCCTTTTTCGGTCTTCGCGATCGTCAACGGACCGACGATGCTTTCTGTCTCTGTGTAATAAATCCAAGGTCGACTGCTCATGCAATCCCTCCCGCTATACTGCTCATTTTAAGCTTTGCTTTCGGCTGATTTACGTTTTTCGCCCGTTTCATGTTTCAGACGATTCAGCACATTTGTCATTTCTGTTATCGCGGTTTCATCCTCTTCCTGCTCAAGCGCCGTTTGAATCCGCTCCGCTGTCAGTTTTTCCGAGGAAATTTCCGCTGCCGCCCACGCTGCAGTGGCACGAATAACCGGGCGCGGATCGTTTTCAAGCCGGTCGAACACAGCGTCAAGCGCCGTTTCATCTTTAAAATTCCCCAAGGCGATGAGCGCATTGCGCTGAATCGGCTTTTTCCCGCGCCAAGCTCCGGATATCGCGCCGAACTTTTGTTTAAATTCCCGGTTGCTCATCGTTAATAGCGGGACTAACAACGGCTTCACCACTTCCGGGTCCGGTTCCATTTCCGGGTGATGGTGGACATCGACCCCTTTATTTTCCGGACAGACGACTTGGCAAGTATCACAGCCGTATAGCCGATTACCGATTTTTTTTCGGTATTGCTCCGGTAAAACATCTTTTGTTTGTGTTAAATAAGCGATACATTTGCCGGAATCGAGCTGTCCGCCTTGAATGAGCGCCCCGGTCGGACAAGCATCGACACATTTATTGCACGTACCGCACTGATCAAACAGCGGCGTATCAGCCGCAAAATCAACCGTCGTAATCAATTCACCCAAGTACACGTACGAACCAAATCCCGGCGTAATAATGGCACAGTTCTTTCCGCTCCAGCCGATGCCGGCCCGCTCTGCGACAGCACGGTCCGGCAGTTCGCCCGTATCAACCATATACGTCGATGATTCGTCAGGGAAACGCTCCGCGATAAACGTCTGCAATTGCTCAAGCTTGCGGCGTAAAATATGATGATAATCTTCGCCCCACGAAGCGCGGCAAAAAATCCCCCGGCGCTCTCCTTTTTTAGAACGCGGCGGCGACGTCATTTTCGATGGATACGCGAGCGCAATCGAAATGATCGATTTCGCTTCCGGAAGAAGCCGTTCAGGCTCTGTCCGTTCTTCAATCGTCCCCTTTTCAAACCCCGACTGATAATCGTTCGCCTGCTGATCAGCTAAACGCGCTTTCATCGTGACAAACGGATCAGCTGACGCAAATCCGATTTTATCAATACCGATCGATTCACTGAAGTCGATAATTTCTTGCTTGATATCGGCATTTTTCATCCAGCTAACCATCCTGTTCGTTGTATTTAGATACGAAAAAGCAGCGTCCTCGTAAGAAGATCACTACTTCTTTTGTTAAAGCTTATCAGCTCTCAGATTGCGAAACAATATGAAAAAGTCCCGTTTACTAGTCAAAAGTGTACTAGCTGATTTCAGGGAAGTCAAACGAAGCCAAACCCCGATTATTTGTCAAAACCGTCAGAGACTGTTATCTTTAAAGGAGAAACGCAATCATACCCGAGGAGGAATAACGATGACATTCGATTACACAATCAGCAGTGATAAAAACCTCGATGAATTAATTCAATCGCTGGAAACCTCGCTTCAAAACGAAGGTTTCGCCGTCCTTTGGCATTTTGATGTGAAAGCAACCCTGCACAAAAAAGGTTTCGATTATGATGATGAATACCGGATTTTAGAAGTGTGCAACCCGGGCGTGGCAAAAGAAATGCTCGACGAAACAAAGATGGCCGGATATTTCCTCCCGTGTAAAGTCACTGTTTTTGAAAGCGGCGGAAAAACGTATGTCGGCATGCCGAAACCGACGACATTATTCAACTTGACTGATAACGAAACGGCCCGTCACCATGCAGCCGACGTTGAACAGCAAATGATCAAATGCTTTGAAAAAGCCGTGTAATCTTTATCGATCTCTGCACCTGATAACTGAGTTTAGCGAAAGCGTCATCTTCGGATGACGCTTTTATTAATTATTTGCACCATTTTCGTTATAACGAATACTTTTTTCGAAAAAGGGTATATGATAACAAACTGTCGTATCGTTTACCTTTTCATTCTCTTTGTCTTTATCTTCGGAATAAAAATTTCATAAAGGCGGTGTATACGATGAAAGATGTTCTTGTCTTAGGTGCATCAGGCGGGATCGGCTCAGCACTTGTCCAAGAACTGGTTGGACGCGGGATTCACGTGCGTGCGTTTGCACGCGACGAAGCGAAGATGAAAGACATTCATGCAGAACGAGACGGAAAGGTCCGCTATATTCCGGGAAATGCCCTTGTTTTAAACGATATTCTCCATGCAGCCCACAGCGCAGACACGATTTTTCATGCGATCAGCTTTCCTTATGAAGATTGGCAAGAAAACCACATGCTTTGTTTAAAAAACGTCCTCGAAGCAGCCAGCACCAATCAAGCGAATCTTGTCTTTGCTGACAACATTTATGCTTACGGACCAAGTCCCGGATATAAATTAAAGGAATCAAATTCGAAAAACCCGCAGACGAACAAAGGAAAGCTCCGTTTGGCAATGGAACAAGAGATCGAAAAAAGTCCGGTCCCGTCAATTATTGCCCACTTGCCGGATGTCTTTGGTCCGCGCGCAGAAAATACAATCTTGAATATCACTTTTGAAGATGTCGCCAACAATAAATCAGCCCGATTTATCGGGCCGCTCGATCAGCCGCGCGAATTTCTCTACACAAAAGACGCCGCCAAAGCGCTTGCAGAACTCGCGCTTCATGACCATGCTTATAATCAGTATTGGAATATTCCTCCGCTCAAACCGGTCACCGGGAATCAATTAATTCACATCATAAAATCCGTCACCGATTATCAAAAATCGGCCCGGACGATGTCGAAATCGATGCTGAATATGATCGGCCTTTTCCAGCCGACTGTTCGGGAAATGAAAGAAATGTTCTATTTGACAGATCAGCCGGTTTTTATTGACGGGAAAAAGTACGAAGATCACATCGGTCCGCTGCCGCACACACCGCTCGAAACCTCTTTAAAAGAAACACTCGACTGGTACAAAACAAACCAGATAAAAAATAAGTCGATTTCTTAATGAATGAAGGATAGAGGCGGATATCATTTGCTTAACCGCTTCTTTTTAGTTAAAGTGCTTTCGGATTCCCGCAAGCATAAAAAATCTGACGAACATTGTTTTTTTCGAATTGCTCACAAAACTGCATCCCGATCTTCGCGGCGACTTTTTGCGACGGGATGTTTTTTTCTTGCATATAAGAATAGACACTTGAAAGGCGCAAAACCGTGAACGCATATTCTAAACAAGCTTGTGCCGCTTCAGATGCATAACCATTATTCCAATAGTCTTTGATGATGTGATATCCTATTTCCGGCAATACTTTGCCGTCGATCTCTTGAAGCGTGATTCCGCAGTCACCGATCAACCGGCCGTTTTCTTTTAATATCACCGCCCACAACCCGTGGTTATTCATTTCATAGGATCGAATATTTTGTTGAATCCACCGCTCGACTTTTTCGTAACTGAAAGGTTCGGGATAATACTTCATTGACTCCGGATCCGACAACACTTGAGCTAAAGAATCAGCGACCGCTGTAATAAATTCACGTAAATACAGCCTGTCTGTCTCAATCACTTTTTTCGCATGCTGCATATAGAATCCCTCCTCCGGCAAAGATGCCATTTCATCAGTAACTTTCGTTTATCGTCGGACAATCAATAATTTTCTGAAAGCTATTTTACAAATCATACTGATTATCCCTTTTTTATGTTGTAAAATAGAAGAAACGAGTACACTTATTGCACGTAAAGGTGGGAGATAACATGACAACAATCCGAACAAACGAATTAAAAAAGGCGTTGAAAGATCTTGACCGCAAAGAGCTGATTGGTTTAATCGAGGAAATGCACGACCTTAACGATGATACAAGACAGTTTCTAGCGAATAAATTTATCGGCGAAGATGCGATTGAAGCCGCTTATTTGAAAGCAAAAAAACAAATTAACGATGAATTCTTTCCGGAAGAAGGGATCACACGCCTTCGCCTGAACGTCGCCAAAAAAGCGATCACAGACTTCAAAAAAGTCTCCGGCGATGATTGCCGGATGGTTGAGCTGATGCTTTTTTACGTTGAAACCGGGACAGAATTCTCCCGCCGTCACGGCGATATGAATGATAATTTCTATGCGAGTATGATTTCAATGTACGAGCGTGCGCTGAAAATTTACCAAAATAACACGGACATTTGCGACGACTTTAAAGACCGGTTTTACAATGTCGTCGTTAAATCAAAAGGCACGATTTGGGGCTATTATGAAGCCTTGGCAGAGATGTATCAATCTGCTTTTGAGAAAAAGCGCAAAAAGTAACCGGCATGTTTTACTGACGGCACGATGAATAAGAACGGCAATGACTGCGAACGCTTTTGCATTCTAACGAGTCATTGCCGTTCTTTTTTCTGTGATCGATTTATTTCGCAGCAACGAGCTTATTCGCCCGTTTTTTAAGGCGGTTTTTAATACGTCTTACGAACGTTCGCGGCTTCGGCTTTGCCGTTCCCGGGTCGGCTGCTGCCGGCGTGCTCTTTTCCAGCTTCGTTTTCATAATATACTCGTAATGCTGCGCTTTCGCCTCTCCGATCTCCGATTCATAAAATTTCGGCCCCGGCGACGTGTTGACTTCGAAAAACCACGGTTTCCCTGTTTCATCCAATCCGATATCAATCCCCAGCGCATCAATTTCAAACGAAAAGTGCTTTTGCAGCTTATCGGGGAAGGTCGTCGAGATTTCGACTAACTTCTCTTTCACACGCTCCGCCTCGTTGCCGAAGACGTTCGCTAAAAACGGATCAATTTGCGAAATCCCGCCACCTTGGTTAACATTCGAGGTAATCGCATTGCTCATCCCGATCCGCGGAAGCAGGTTAATCACCTGCCATTCACCGTCCTTTCCGCGCCGCACATGCATACGGATATCATATGGATGACCTTCGCGCGTTTTTGAACGTATCAACGGCTGGATCAAATATTTTCGTTCTCTTAACGTCTCCTTCACCATCTTTTTCATATCCGTCTCCGCTAGAAGCTCGCTCGTTTTATCCGTCTGTAATTTATATTTCCCTTCCTCACAAGACACTTGATAAATCCGGTTGCCTTGACTCCCCTTCGCCGGTTTTAAAATCGCTTCACCGTAATGATCAATAAACTCATCGAGGTCGCTGAGCGACTGCACATGCCGGTACGGAATCAACAGCTCATCAAAACCGCCGTCCGTTTCCATAAGCTGATACAGTTCATCCTTGCTCCCGAGCCTGTGTGTCGTCAAATAACAATACTTTTCTAATTCCTGATGAACCTCTTTCGTCTCTGCAGTCGGCAGCGAATTATCAACGACATCCGGATAAGGTGTCTCTCGTTTTACCCAGCCGTTTTTAACCGGAAAAAGCCCGACAATGATTTTTTTAGTAACATCCACATCTTTCGGCCGGAAGTAAAAAAACTCCACATCATATAATTGGCAGGCTAAAGCTGAAGCCCGAGCGATTTTCGTAGGCTCATTTCTTCTTCGCAGCATCCCGACGCGCATGGCGATCTTCCTCTCTCAAGTGAATTAGTTTCTCATGCCTATACCCTTAATTTCCCTGCCAAACATCAATAATCGATCATTTTTTAAAAATAAGAAAAAACTAGCACATACTGCGACCTATAATCAAGCAACGACTTCCCTGCCTTTATCCTTCTTGTTTGATTGACACTCTCGTTTCATTTAACATATAGTGAAGATGTGAGAATGATTATCATTATTAAAACGAGGTGGCCATAGATGAAAAATGTATTAGTCGTTTATGCGACAATGTCAGGCAATACCGAGGAGATTGCCGAACTGATTGAGAAAGGTCTCGTCTCCGAAGGATGCACCGTTGAAAAAGTCGAAGCTGATGATACAACCGCTGAAATGATCAGTAATTACGACGCCTTTTTGTTAGGATCGTTCACATGGGGCGACGGAGATTTGCCGGAAGAGAGCATGGACCTTTATGACGAATTGGAAGCCGCCGATCTGACCGGCAAATCGTTTGCTGTCTTCGGCTCAGGCGATACGTCGTATGAAATTTTTTGCGGCGCTGTCGACGAATTGGAAACAATCGTGAAGGAACAAGGCGGCGAACTCGTGTTAGATGGGTTGAAAATTGAAGATTTCCCCGAAGGCGAAGAAGTGAACGAGACGATCGAATACGGCGCAAAGTTCGCGCGGATTGTTAAAGAAAAATCATCATAAACCAACATGTCAAAAGACTGCCGCAAACTCGCTTGCCGCGGGCAACGCCTCAGCCTCCTCAGAAGCGAAACCGCTTCTTGCGGGGTCTTTGGCAGTTGCTTTTCCCGCAGGCGTCGGAGGAGTGGATGCATGGCTTCTTTTTTATGAATACACTCGGTTCAAAGAAGGAGGACAATCCGTCGTCATCCCGTTCTCTTTAATATAACCTCCATCAATGTTATGACTTTGTCTGCACCCTGTAAGCTCCCGTCTGCCAGCGGGAGCTTATTTATTTAGTGTCAGCCGTTTTTGCAACTGAGTCAAAATCACCTGTTTAACAGAACGTATGTTCGTGTATAATAAGAAGAGAAGAAAGGACGTGACAGCATGAAACCGAACAAATTAACCCCGAACACGAATTTGCGTTGGGAAAGCAGCCGGATGATTTTGCCGGAATGGCGGCAAAAATGGCTTGAACGCCAAGCCGAGCATGTGAAAGAGGCCCCGCCGATGCTTGATGAACAATTGTTTGCCGAATACGGCGAACATTTGCAGCAAAGCCTTGCCACCGGCAATCCTGTCGAGATCACCTATTGGGACAGCGGCCATTTTTACACGTTTTCCGGAGCCGTCACCGCGATCACCAAGCAACAAAAAACGATCCGCCTCGCGTCGGCAAACGACCGCTTAGACATTCCGCTCGAACATATCAAAGCCGTCACGCGGCCGGGATCTTCGGAGGTGTAACAGTCATGAAGCGCACCGTCTTTTTGATCGATATGCAAAGTTTTTACGCAGCCGTTGAAAAAGTGTATGACGCGCGCCTCACTGACTTGCCCGTCGTCGTTGCCGGCGATCCGGAGCGCCGTAGCGGCGTGATTTTAGCCGCTTGTCCGATCGCGAAAACGTACGGCGTTCAAACCGCTGAAGCGCTTTGGGAAGCAGAAGGAAAATGTCCGCCATTGCAAATCGTCCGTCCGAGGATGCAGCTTTACGTCGATATCTCCACACAGATTAATGAACTGTTTTTAACCTACACCGACCAAGTTGAGCCGTTTTCCGTCGACGAATCGTTCATCGAACTGACCGGCACGCCGCACGAAACAGATCCGGAAGAGACCGCAAAGAAACTTCAAGAAGAAATTTACCGCCAGTTCGGGATCGTTGCCCGGATCGGGATCGGCGAAACGAAAATTTTAGCCAAAAGCGCTTGCGATTTGCTCGCGAAAAAACGGCCGGGCGGGATCTTCACCTTGCATAAAGATCGTCTCGAACACGATTTCTGGCCGTTTCCGATTAAAAAGCTGTTCGGGATCGGCCGAAAGATGGAAAAGCACATGCACAGCGCCGGGATCCGCACGATCGGAGGCCTTGCCAATACTCCGCTGAAACGGCTGCAAAAGCGCTGGGGCATTAACGGCGAACTTCTTTGGCAATACGCCAACGGCATCGATCCGTCTCCGGTGACGCCGAATACGCACCAGGAAAAGAAAAGCGTCGGCCACGGCATGACGCTTCCGAAAGATTACACTAAACAGGCAGATATCCTCGTCGTCGTGCGCGAACTCGCAGAAGAAGTCGCGCGCCGAACGCGGTCCGAACGGCTGCTCGGCCGGCAGATTTCGCTCGGCGTGCGCGGCACATACGACACGCCGGACGGTTTTTCCCGGCAAATCGCGCTGCATATGCCGACCAATGACGGCCGCGTCATTTACCGCGCCGCGCGGACTCTGTTTGAGCGGCATTGGAACGGCACGCCCGTCCGCAGTCTCAGCCTCGCGCTCGATAAAGTCGAGCCCGATGCATTCCGGCAGTTAAATCTGTTTGATGAATTGGAAGACCAGCCGGCGTTAAACCGTACACTCGACACGCTGAAAGAACGCTACGGCGCGGATGCGATTATGTACGCCTCTTCGTTAACCGACGCCGGTCAAGCGCTCGAACGGGCGAAAAAAATCGGCGGGCATTACAAGTGACCGGAGCAGACAAATCCCCCTCCGCCAATGAAGGCGAAGGGGGACAGCGTCAATATCTCAGCCCGGCTGAGTTATAACCTGATCAGCACCGTTTACCGTCCGTTTTGTATCCGGTCGGACTGACTGTTTTCAAGCGCAGGGCCCGGCAGATCCGGCAAGTCCGGCCGGCCTGGATGGTTCGGCAAGTCTTCCGGAGGACCCGGCTGATCCGGACGTCCAGGCGGTCCAGGCGTTTCTTCATCCCCGCCCTCTCTTACAACAACGGCTGTTAACGGATCGAGCGTAATACTATCTTCTGACAGCTCAAATCCTTGCGGATTGCTGACTTCAGTTGTACCCGCTTCGTTGCCGTCGACAATCACTGTCTCTTCAGTTAAATCGTTGTCGAGTGTCATCGTACGTTCTTGATTGTCGGCATTGACAAATACATAGTATTCGCCCGTATCATCGGTCGATACAGCATGATAACCGATGAGAAGGTCCGTCTCGTCTACTTCCGGCGCATCGATAAACGATACGTTCTCATCAATCTCGTCCATCGTTCCTGACCGGAATGCATCTGTCGATCGGCGCAGTTCAACCATGCCTTTCGTATAGTCGCGCGTTTCGACGTTGAGCGGATATTCTTCTTCATTCGTTGCTTTCTCCCAGTCAAACAGGTTAACAGCGTCAGAAGAATCATACGAATCGTGAATGAAGTACGGATAATCAAACGGATCACCGTCTTCGTCTGTCATAAAGGTCGACTTATACGGAACTTCATTATCCGCAACCGGCTCACGATAATCTTCGTGCTTAAACTGCTTCGTACGTCCGAATTCTTGTCCGCCGTGCAGAAAAGCCGTTCCTTGTGCGGTCAAAACCATTAAGTTCCCTAAACGGATCCGGTCATGAATTTCTTCTTGATGATCTTTCGGATCTTTTTCGATCGATTGAGCAATCACATCATGCAACGTCAAGTTATCGTGCGCTGCGACATACGGCACGACATCTCCCGGGTTTGTCGCCGTGAAGTTATGCGGGTTCGCCGTCAAATTATCGAAAATTTGCTGAATGTCTCGTTCGCCGTCTGTGATAAACCGCGGTTCCCCTTCACTGCCAAAACCTGATTTCAGTTCGTTGCGGAAGTCATCGGAGAACGAACCGACACTTTCTGTATCCTGCATCCAGTCTTGATCGGCAGGCTGAACATCCGGGTACATTTCATCCCCGACAAAC
Source organism: Salisediminibacterium halotolerans (assembly GCF_003814815.1). Classification (GTDB taxonomy): domain Bacteria; phylum Bacillota; class Bacilli; order Bacillales; family Salisediminibacteriaceae; genus Salisediminibacterium; species Salisediminibacterium halotolerans. The sequence continues at coordinate 156,076 of NZ_RKQQ01000006.1, read as the reverse complement.
GTCCGCCACCCTTCGCCGATCATCACGATGTCAGGGTTCACTTCTTTCGCTTTATCGTACGCGATTTGAATGCTTTCTGCGTCGTGATCACCCATCATATCAAAACGGAAACCATCTACTTTATACTCTTCGACCCAATGCATGATCGAGTCGACAAGGATGCGTCTCGACATTTCATGAGTCGTGCCGAGCCGTCCGCCGCCGAAGCTGACACGCGGTGTGCCATCAGCATCCATGAAGTGGTAATAATTCGGTTCAAGATCTTCAAAGATACGGTTTCGCGCCGTGTGATTATACACGACATCGAGAATAACACCCATATCGCGGCTGTGAATTTCATCAATCAGCATCTTGAACTCTTCAATCCGTTTCGAAGCGTCTTCCGGGTCTTGCGAGTACATCCCTGTCAGCGAGAAATAACTGTGCGGGTCATACCCCCAATTATAATTCGTTTGCGTCGAAGCATAATCAAGCATGCGCTCATCCGCTTCGAATTCATTGGCAAAGAAATAACTCATTACCGGCAGCAGCTGAACATGCGTCACACCCATATCCTCCAAGTAGTCGAGCCGCTCGGCAAATGCGTCAAATGTTCCAAATTGATTGTCTAATTCATCTTCAATCGATGGATCAGAGGTGAAATCACGGACGTGCAGTTCATAAATGATCGCATCCTCACGTTTTTCAAATCCATCAATATCGGCAAAGTCCAGGTCGGGTCCGACAGAGGAGACATCGACAATCGCTGCTTTGCCGATATAATTATCATCATCCGATGAATCCCAGGCAGCCATCGACGCTGCATAAGGATCGAGAGCTAAGACCGTTTCACCGTCGCGCTCGATTTCATAATGATAGTAATACCCGTCAAGATCGCCAACACCTGTGTTCGCATCGTCTAACATCACCGACCAGACACCGCTGTCCCCACGTTCCATTGCGATATCATCAGTGACAACTTCATCTTGATCGTCACGGTCGTATAAGATGATATTAACGTTGTCCGCACTTGGCGACCATAATTTCAATTCGGCAGAACCGTCGTCGCGGAGTTCAGCACCGAGATCACCGTCGTAAGCATACAGCTCATCTTTTAGCCGCCAGCCGATCATTGCCGAGACTGTCCGCTCGTTAAAGGTCACTTCAAAAGGGGCAGCCTCAAGATCAAACGATCCGTGAACATTAACCGTAACCCCGTCATCTTCGATCGTTACCGAATCAAACTCTTTACTCTCACCGTCATAACCCGAGATCGAGAGACCTTCAGCAAGCGCTTCCTCATCGAATCCATCCGTCGCGGAGAACGTTAATTCAATCTGCTCTTCAGAAAGGACTTCAGCTGTCCGCAGTCCATCCTGGCTCACATGGTAAGGATTATTGTAAGCTGAATCATCACCTTCTGTGACGAAAATTTGCTTGTGCTCTTGCAGTTCCTCAAATTCAATATCGTCTGTTTGCTCGTCCTCATTAGCTTTATTCAAAAGCAGAAAACCGATTTCTTCGGCATCTTCCTCCAAGTCGATATCGACATAAGCGCCGTAGCGGCCTTCTGCTTCGAAGTCGACAGCATCAGCAGGCCAATCTTCCGGAGGATTCAACCCTTGCTCCCAAAACCAAACGCCCCAATCGCCGTAGTCCCCGTCTTCACGTTCATAATGAATCCGGACTTGATCTTCCAGATCGGCCGGTTCATACGTTTGGTAACTGCCGTCTTCATAAAGCCAAATCTCATTCATTTCCGAAGAAAGCAGATCCACTGCAACGTCTCCGGTCAAGTTGTCGCCTTCGACATTGTTGACAAGCATATCGAGACGCTCGGCGCCTTCTTCAAGCTCTATGTCAATATACGGACCGAAATCCGTCATATTGTCTTCAGAGAAGTACTCATCGCCGGGCCAATCAGACGATTCTTCAGACGGCTCGGCTGCACCGTCCCAATACCAGACACCTAAGTTGGATGGCGATACATCGCCGTTGTCATAATGAACACGCAAGTGGTTATCAGGAATCTCCTCTGATTCACCTGATTCATCCGACTCGTCATCCGGATCGGTCGCATCTTCATCAGCTTCAAGGATTGCGCCATTTTCAACCGTCAACAGTGCCGTTCCGCCGTCCGCCATCGCAGGAAGACTGACGTCAACAGTGCCATCTGCCGCCGCATAAGTTTCGTCGGTATATTGATCCGTTACCACCGCGTCATCCGAATCAACGTCGAGAGTGATCTCGCGCGTCTCTTCTTCAACGTTTAAAGCAGCGTAAACAGCTTCTTCACCGTACGACCGGCTGAATAACGCATAATCTTCTTCCGTTGAACCGGCGACGTGATTAAATTCACCCCGGCTCAAAACTTCACTGTAGTCCCCGCGCAAATTGAATACATTCTGATAGTGATCGAGAATGTCATTGCCTTCGATCATGTCCCAGCCCATATCATACCGGTTGTCATAATACGGCCAATTGTCATCGCCCGACTGACCGAGTTCTTCGCCGTAATAAATCACCGGCTGACCTTTTGCGAAGGCTTGCAGCGAAGCCGCGACTTTCAGCTTGCCTTCATCGCCGTCTTGCGCATACAAGAACCCTTCTTCATCGTGGCTCCCGAGGAAATTACCAACTGTCGCTTTATTATCAAGCGTATGCTGCATGCCGTCCAAATAATCAACCGCCGCATCGATATCGCCGTTCACAAGATTTCCGGCTGCATCTTTGAATTGAAAGTCAAGCAGCGAGTCCATCTGGCCGGAGTTTAAATAGCGGTGATCGCCGTCAATATTGTCTTCCCACGCTTCACCGATCATCTTAAATCCTTCGTCGGCACGTGTGAGTTCATTTTTAAACAGCTGCCACGTCGGCTCATCGACATGCTTCACGGTATCAACGCGAAACGAGGAAATCGCATTGCCCGCATCGGTTGTCGATTTCTCAATCCAGCCGGCTTGCCAGTCAACAATTTCTTCTCTCACTTCCGGCACTTCCGTTTTAAAGTCCGGAAGGTCAGCAAGTTCCATTGTTTCATCTGTTGAGCCGGATTCTTCCCGAATCATCCCCTCAAAACGTTCACGGTCCTCGTCGGTCGGATAGCCGGCCGGCGGGTCTTCAATCTCGCCATCTTCCGGTTTCAAGCCGTAACCCGGATGATTTAACACCACATCGACCATCAGTTCCATGTCACGCTCGGCTGCCGCATCGATTAAGTCATGAAATTCCTCCAGCGTACCTAAGTGCGGATTCAGCGCTTCAAAATCATTCGCCCAGTAGCCGTGATACCCGAAATAGGAACCATCGTCGCTGTCAAAACTCACATCATGAGCGACATTTTCCACAATCGGCGTAATCCAGATCGTATTGACGCCGAGGTCGTCCAAGTAATCAAGGTTTTCTTTCACGCCGACGAAATCGCCGCCTTGAGGCGTACCGCGGTCGTTGTCAAAGCTTGAATAATCGAGCTCGTACGGATCGTTATTCGCCGGTTCGCCGTCATAGAAACGGTCCGTCAGCATAAAGTAAATAACCGATTCGTCCCAATTGAAATCGCCGTCTTCTTTTGTGTGCTCGGTCACTTCCGCTTCGGCCGCGCCCTCATAAACGCCGCCTTCTTCGTCAATCAGCTCGAGCGGGATCTCGTATGTACCCGGCTCAACGCTGTAGTGAGCAGATAGTGTTACACCCATCACTTCCGGTGAAATCGAGAGCTCTTCAGGTCCGCCAAGTTCCGTCACATCAGCTGAGATACTGTCTACATCGACATCTTCATCAGGGTAGGTGACATCCACATCAAGCACCGCGTGGTTCTCAGCATCAAGCGTCCCTGTTATGCTGCCGCCGATCTCAAAGTCATATTCTCCTTCGCCAAGCTCCGGCTCACCATCTTCTTCCTCCTCTTTCACATAATAAGGATTCGTGTAGACATCCTCTTCATCTAAGTGAAGAAAGACTTGTTGATGCTGATCGAAATCCCCGAAACTGAAATCATCGGTTTGTTCATCGCCGTCTTCACGATTGACGAGCAAAAAGCCGATTGACGAAGCATCCTCGGTCAAATCGAGATCGAGGTACGCTCCGTAAGGACCGGTCTGCTCATCGCTGAACGGGAGGGCATCTGTCGGCCACTCGTCCGGTTCATCGGCGACATCCCCCCATGTCCAGAGTCCCCAAGGCTCATAAACATCTTCATCGTTTTCAAAATGAACTCTTAAGGTATCCTCGGGCAGATCAACCGGTTCATAATAATAAAGCTCTTCCTCTTGTGTCAGCCACACTTCATCCATTTCTTCTGCTAAAATATCGACTTCTGCATCATCGTCTGTGATATTTTCACCGTCACGGTTGTTGATGAGAAAGCCGAATTCTTCAGCGCCGTCTTCAAGCTCAACATCGACATAACCGCCGAAATCGGTCGTCCCGTAATCGTCAAACCATTTCCCGTTCGGCCACTCCTCCGGTTCGTTCACGACATCTCCCCAGAACCAAACACCCAACTCTTCCAAGTCCATGTCGCCTTCGTCATAATGCACACGCAAATGCCCTTCAGGCACTTCGGCCATGTCATCCGCTGCATCAGCTGTCTCGTCGTCCTCCTCCGATACCTCAGCGGTGACTGCAGGTGTAAACGATGAAAACACACTTAACGCCATCACACCCGTCATAAACATTGCTGAACGTTTTTTCTGTTTACGCTTATACACATTTTTCTCCTCCCTCTTCCATATAGTATCCGACAGATGTACAAAGCTCCCCCCTATTCCGGTCGCCAGACCTGCAACGCGTTTTTGCGAAAACGTTTGCACAAACAGGTAAAAAATCAAGCTTCCACAAAATGAATCCATTTGTGAAAACGCTTTCTGTCACTGAATTTACATGAAAATACAAAGAGAATCAATATCGCTGCTAAAAATCCGTATAATTTTCACGGATGTTTTTTGCGGTCTAAAGGACTATCGTTGTGCAAAAGTTGTGCATGACAATCAGCTTCATTCTGTAAACAGGAACCTTGATCACCAAAAAAAATTCAGAAAAACAATTGACACATGTAAGCGGATTCAATTAAGATGGCATTAAGTTAATAGAAACGTTTCACTGAACAGAAACGGTGATTTCCCTATATATTTTTTCTATTTTGTTGAAACGTTTCACTAAAATATAAGTTCATTCTCAAGGAGGGTCATCATGCGTAGTCGAAAGTTAATGTTCATTGCTGGTGCTTCAATGTTAACTGTTGTTGCTGGATGTGGCGGAAATAACGGAACAGAAGGAAACGACAATGCGAACGAGGGAAATGACAATGCAAATGTAAATGCCAACGCAAACGAGGAAAACAATGCTGAGGAAGCTGCTGAAATCAGCGTCTGGGCGATGGGAGAAGAAGGAAATGCGCTTGGAGAGTTCGTCGAAGGTTTTGAAGAAGAACACTCGAATATTGAAGTCAATGTCGAAGCAATCCCTTGGGATAATGCGCACGACAGCCTGCTGACAGCCGTTGCTTCCGGTGAAGGTCCGGACGTTCTCCAGCTCGGAACGACTTGGGTCGCAGAGTTTGCCGGCGCCGGCGCCTTTCTCGATTTATCCGAATATGAAGATGAGCATGATTTTATCAATCATGACGACTTCTTTGAAGGGGCCTTGGATACAACCGAATACGACGGCGCTACGTATGGTGTTCCTTGGTACGTCGATACACGGGTGCTGTTTTACCGCACGGACCTTTTAGAAGAGCATGGATACAGCGAGGCGCCGCAAAACTGGGAGGAAATGCTCGATGCCTCAAGAGAACTCGCTGACCGCGGCGATGGCATGTACGGATATGATATCGATCAAGAAGACCAGCTCGTCCCTCCTATCTTTGCTTGGCAAAACGGCTGGGAGTTCAGCGAAGAAGACGGGGCCGAAAATTTTGCCGCTTCGGAATTCAGAGAAGCAATGGAATATTACCATACTTTCTTTGATGAAGAATTAGCTCAAGAGACCGAAGGCGTACCGATCGAACAAGGCTTTGAAGAAGGCGAGAAACCTATGTTCTCCAGCGGACCTTGGATGGTGAATATTTTGCGCGACGAGGCTCCGGACATTGAAGGCGACTGGGACGTTGCGATGATGCCTGGGAGCGAAAAGAATGCTTCTGCGATCGGCGGTTCACATTTGAGCGTCTTCTCTGAATCGGAAAACGTTGACGAATCGCTAGAGTTCATCTCCTATATGTCAGAACCTGACACGCAAATCGACTGGTTTAATGACACGAACACGCTTCCTGCCCGCCAGTCTGCATGGGATGATGAAGAATTGCAAGAAGACGAGAAGCTCGCTGTTTTCGGTGATCAGCTCGAAGAAGCGGTTGCTCCTCCTGTCCTCGCTGAGTGGGAAAATATCGCCCAAGATCTTCTTTCTTCGCTTGAACGGATCAACCGCGAAGGTGCCGATCTTGATGAAGAACTGGACAGCTTTCAAGAAGAAGCAGAAAACCGCCTCGATTAAAATTCAGCCGTTACCCTTCTGACTTATGAGCTGTCCCGTTTTCCAACTTTCCGGGGCAGCTCTAATATATCCGGCAATACTTTCAAAGGAGGAATAGGATGTGAATCATAAAAGCCCCATGACACCTTGGCTCTTTATCGGGCCGGCGGTTTTGCTTCTGATTATGTTTTCCCTGCTGCCGATTCTTGTCAGTTTAACGATCAGCTTCACAGACATTGACCTGATCGGACTCGGCAATTGGGACACGATCGAATTCGTTGGTCTGGAAAATTTCATCAATCTGATACAAGATCCATTGTTTCACCGATCGATTTTCAACACACTGATTTATGTCTCGATCGGCGTCCCTCTAGTCATTATTTGCTCATTGAGCGTCGCACTCATGCTAAATTATATCTCCAGTAAGCTGTTCACATTTTTTCGGGTGCTTTTCTACGTTCCATCGATTACGAACATTGTCGCAATCGCTGTTGTCTGGGCATTTCTTTACAACATGGACGTCGGACTGTTTAATTTTGTTCTAAACTCTCTCGGTTTTCAGGATGTCCCTTGGCTGGAGCATCCGTTCGTCGCAAAAATATCACTGATTATCTTAGCGGTCTGGAAAGGTATTGGGATTAACATGCTGATTTATTTGGCCGCACTCCAATCCATTCCGCGTTCATTTTATGAAGCAGCCGATATTGACGGGGCGAATAAATTTCAGAAGCTGCGCTTTATTACGATTCCATCCTTAAGTTATGCCACGTTCTTTGTCACGGTAACAACACTGATCGGTTGGCTGCAGTTTTTCGAAGAACCGTTTGTTATGACAGGCGGCGGTCCGCTCGACGGCACAATGTCGATGGCACTGTTTATTTACGAACGAGGGTTTCAGTACAACGAATTCGGTTATGCCGCTGCTGCTTCCCTTATCCTCTTTGTCTTTATCATTGTTGCCACATTGATTCAGTTTACCTTTAATAAATCGAAAGAGAATTGAGGTGACTTCCTTGAAGACTAAATTCGAAAAACTGCTTGTGACTTCGGTGTTGGCCATCGGCGGTTTTATTGTATCGATCCCGTTCATCTGGATGGTGCTGAGCTCTTTTAAGTCCGAACGGGAAGCACGGACGATGCCGCCGACATTCTGGCCGGAAGAGTTCACTTTTGAACATTACATCAACCTGTTCGCCAACCTGAATTTCGGAACGTATTTTATTAACACGCTGATCATCGTCGCATTTGCGCTGCTCGGCCTGTTGTTTAACACGATGGCCGGTTACGGATTTGCCAAATTTCAATTCAAAGGCAGGGAAGTCGTCTTCCTCGCTGTTTTGGCAACGATGATGATTCCGGCGCAAGTTGCGATGATCCCTGTTTATCTCATCTTAAACCAAATGGGACTGACAAATACGATGGCCGGGATTATTTTGCCCGGGCTGATCGCCGCGTTCAACATCTTTCTCATCCGGCAGTTTATGACGACGATTCCGAATGATCTCATCGAATCTGCCCGGATTGACGGGGCCCGGGAATTCCGGATCTTTTTTCAAATTATCATTCCGTTGTCTAAACCGGTCCTGGCCGTGCAAGCTATTCTTACATTCGTCGGCGCTTGGAACAGCTTTTTATGGCCGCTCATCGTCGCAAACGAACAGTCGCTGTATACGCTGTCTGTCGGACTTGCATTATTGCGGGGACAGCACGCGAGCAGCTTTGCCTTGCAAATGGCCGGGGCTACCGTGATGGTCATTCCGGTACTGATTCTCTTTGTCTTTGTTCAGCGCTATATCGTTGAAGGATTCAATACGACCGGCATTAAATAATACGTCAAGTTACTGGAGGACAGCAGAATGAAGGACACACAATTACACGAACTGCTTCAGCAAATGACAACCAACGAAAAAGCTGAACAAATGTCGCAGGTTGTTTCAATGCTCGTTCAGTCTCACAGCGAAACAGGAAAAATAACCGGCCCTATCGCCGCCATGGACGTAGCGAAAGAGGACATGAGCAAAAGCGGATCAATCCTTGGAGCTTCCGGTGCAAAAACGCTCAAACAAATTCAAAAAAACTATATGGAACGGCACCGGCTCAACATCCCGCTTTTGTTTATGGCGGATGTTATCCACGGATATAAAACCGTCTTCCCCGTCCCGCTTGCGTTAGGCTGTTCATGGGATCTTTCAGCTGTTGAAAAAAGCGCCGAGATCGCCGCGAAAGAAGCCTCTGCGGCCGGACTGCACGTTACATTCTCGCCGATGGCAGACCTTGTTCGCGATCCGCGCTGGGGACGTGTGATGGAAAGCACCGGCGAAGATCCGTACCTGAACAGTGAATTCGCCCGGGCTTTTGTTCGCGGGTATCAAGGGGAAGACCTTGAACAAGATACCGACCGGATCGCCGCTTGTGTAAAACACTTCGCCGCCTACGGCGCATCCGAAGGCGGCAGAGATTACAACACGGTTGATATGTCTGAGCGCCAGCTGCGCGAGTATTACATGCCGGCCTACGAGGCCGCCCTTGAAGAAGGTGCGGAAATGGTGATGACCGCCTTTAATACCGTTGACGGCATACCCGCCACCAGCAACCGGCACTTAATGCGAACTGTGCTTCGAAACGAACTGAAGTTTAACGGCGTCCTGATCTCTGATTGGGGTGCTGTCCAAGAGACGGTCCCGCACGGCGTCGCAGCGAACAACCGTGAAGCAGCGCTTAAGTCCGCTCTTGCAGGCGTCGATATTGATATGATGACGCCGTGTTATAAACAACATTTAACAAGTCTTGTCGACAGCGGTGAACTCTCGGAAGCTGTGCTCGATGAAGCTGTTCTGCGCATTTTACAACTGAAGCAAAAGCTCGGACTGTTTGATCATCCTTACCGCGGAGCGGATGAAAAACGGGAAGAGCAATTGATTTTGTCCGATGAACATCGGACAAAAGCCCGCGAGCTCGCAGCCAAATCGTCTGTCCTGCTGAAAAATGACGGTGTTCTTCCGCTGAACACAACTCAGCGCGTCGCCCTAATCGGCCCGTTTACTGACAGCACCGACCTGCTCGGACGCTGGGCAATCTTCGGCGAACCGGCCGATGTCGTAACGTTGAAAACCGGACTGACAAAACAACTGACCGCCGTTGAAACCGCCGCCGGCTGTGACATCGAATCGATTACCGACGCACAAATATCCGAAGCACGCAAGACCGCGGACAATGCAGACGTGATTATTTTGGCGCTCGGAGAACCTTCAGAACTGAGCGGCGAAGCCGGCAGCAAAACAGACATCCGCCTGTCAGAAGCGCAAATGCACCTGGTCCGAAGTATGCGGGAACTGAATAAACCGATCATCACCATCTTGTTTAACGGACGTCCGCTCGACCTCCGCGGCATCCTCGATGAATCCGATGCGATCATCGAAGCCTGGTTCCCGGGAACAGAAGGCGGGCATGCCGTCGCTGATCTGTTGACGGGCGCAGCGAATCCGTCGGGAAAACTCACAATGTCTTTTCCGTATACAGTCGGGCAGATCCCGGTCTACTACAACGCATTTAAAACCGGCCGGCCGAAAGAAGATCTTGATCCTAATGACCGTTACGCCTCCAAGTACATGGACGCTCCTAACGAACCGTTATTTCCGTTCGGGTTCGGCCTGAGCTACAGTGAGTTCACCTACGGCGACGCCCGCTTATCGAGTAACGATTTGCAGCCGGGCGGAAGCCTCGAGCTCAGTGTCGATGTGAAAAATACGAGCGGAATCACCGGTGAAGAAACGGTGCAGATGTACATCCGGGATCTCGTCGGTGAGGTCGTCCGTCCGGTTCTAGAGTTAAAAGGATTCGAAAAAATCCGCCTGGAACCAGGCGAAGCAAAAATTGTCACGTTTTCGATTCACGAAGACTTGCTGAAGTACCATCATCACGACCTCGCCTATAAAGCAGACAGCGGCGACTTCATTGCCAGTGTCGGAACGGACAGCCAAACGCTGCAGCACCTGAGATTTTCGTATAAAACACATTCATCAGTAACGGAAACCGTATTGGAGGAGAGATATACGTGAAAAAAGAATCGACCCCGCTTCACACGCATACGATAACTGCCGGAGATTTAACATACACATTCCTTAAAACCGGCGATCTGTTTTCGATCAACTCGACTAAGATCATGATCAACCAGTGGCAGGCAAACGTGATCGACGGCTCACTCAATAATATTTACTTGCGCATTCACAGTGAAAAAGGAATCCAATCGTGTCCGCTGCTGGGGTGTGATTCGCCGGGAAAAGTACAATTTTCAGCGGACAGCATCCAATGGCGCGGGACGTTTTACGGCGTCAGCTATGAAGTGCATTTTCTGCCGGATGAAAACAACGTCTGGTTTTGGAATGTGCATCTGAGCGGAAATGGCGAGACTGCCGACATCGTCTGCGGACAGGATCTCGGTCTTGGCGAACCCGGGATGGTAAGAAACAACGAAGCTTACGCTTCCCAATATATTGACCATACGCCTTTTCATACGGAAGAAATCGGGTACACGATCGGAAGCCGGCAAAATCAGCCGCAAGCTGGCGGCAATCCTTACCTCCAACAAGGGAGCTTCCAGCAAACCGACGGGTACACTACCGACGGGTTTCAGTTTTTCGGTCTTTCCTATAAAGACACAAACGAGCCGGAGCTTTTGAACAAAGCCGGGTTTCCAAACGTCAATTACCAATACGAATTCGCCTATGTGGCTCTGAAAACTTCTGCTTTCACACTGGATACAGATCAAGACGTCACATTTTACGCTCTTTTTAATGGCGACCACCCCGATCCGGTCACAGCGCCGGAGAGTATCTCGGCTGTGCAAGAAGCATGGACACGGGTCCGTGACAAACGCGACCTAAGCGCAGCTGCTTCCGGAACGGGTCCGTTTTTAAGCACAACCGGCGGGCAGCTGCAGACGTTGCCGTTTTCCGCGGATGAACTCGCCAATCTCTTCCCAGAACGAAAGTTCGAAGAATTAGCCGGCGATACCCTGCTCTCGTTTTTTACACCGGCACACGAACACGTCGTTTTGCCTGCAAAAGAGCTGCAGGTCGAACGTCCGCACGGGCACATCCTTATGACCGGAAACAATGAATCGATCAAAAAAGAGGTCATCACCACCACCTCGTATTTGGCTGGAATCTTCAACTCGCAAGTGGCGATTGGCAACACGTCTTTTCATAAACTCATGACGAATACGAGAAACGCGCTGAATATCCCGAAAACATCCGGACAGCGTCTTTACGTCGAGATAGACGGAGCTTATCAGCTTCTTGCCATGCCTTCGCTCTTCGAAATGGGCTTTAATTATGCCCGTTGGTACTATAAAACAGATCGTGATGTGATTGTCATCAGCAACTACACGACCACTGAAGAACCGTCGCTGCACTTGGAAGTCGAATCAACTTCCGGGACAGCCTACCGTTTTCTCTTGTCGAACCAAATTTCGATGGCGAATCACGAATACGACGTTGCGTTTCACGTATCAGAAAAAAACGGCGCCTTCTACTTTCAAGCCGATGCAGCCGCAGAAAGCAGCCGCGTCTATCCGGACTTGACGTATAAGATGAGTTTTAATCAGCCGGCTGTGTTAAAAGAGGAAAACATGCTGCGAAAGGGCATTGACAGTGAGACGGCTTCTCTCGTTCTTTTTGAATTCGCGGCAGCAAGTTCGTTAAAGGTTAAAACCGCCGGCAGTTTAGACGGCACGTTTTCCGAACACGGTGACGCATCGTTTCATTCCGAAAAAGAACAGTACCGCTCTTTTTTACAGTCGCTTATGAACGGATTTCACATGGAGATGACAGGAAGCGCCCATCGAGACGTTGCCAAATTGAATACACTCGCCTGGTGGTACACACACAACATGCTCGTTCACTACTCTGTCCCGCACGGGCTGGAACAGCACGGAGCCGCCGCTTGGGGGACGCGCGATGTGTGCCAAGGCCCGGCCGAATACTTTCTTGCGATGCAGAAATACCCGCAAGTTAAAAAGATTTTGCAAATCGTCTACAGTCATCAATACGAAGACACCGGCAACTGGCCGCAATGGTTTATGTTCGATCATTACCAGCACATTCAGCAGGAAGAAAGCCACGGCGACATCATCGTCTGGCCGCTGAAGCTGCTTGCCGATTATTTAGAATCCTCCGGGGATGAAGCGATTCTCTATGAACAGCTGCCTTACACGGACCGGACCAGTAAACAATTTACTGCTCACACCCCGCAGCTGCTCGATCATGTGAACAAACAGCTCGATTATATCAAGGCGCATTTTTTACATGACACCTTTCTCTCGTCCTACGGGGACGGTGACTGGGATGATACGCTCCAGCCGGCGAATCAGGAACTGAAGCAATACATGGTCAGCAGTTGGACGGTCGCTCTCACATACCAAACACTGACGAAGCTGACCACCCGTCTTCCGGAAGAGATCGCGCAAGACGTCCAACACCTCGCGGACGGCATTCGCCGCGATTATGAAACGTATCTGCGCGATCATGCTGTCATTCCTGGTTTTCTTTATTTACAAGATCAGCATCAGCCGAAAAAAATGGTCCATCCGAACGATACAAACACCGGCATCCATTACCGGCTCTTACCGATGATCCGCAGCATGATCAGCGAGCTGTTCGACCCTAACGAAGCCGCTGATCATTACAGTCTGATTCAACAGCACCTGCTTTTTCCGGACGGAGCGCGGCTGATGAACAAGCCGGCGCAATACAGCGGCGGCGTCAGCAAACACTTTAAGCGCGCGGAACAATCCGCCAACTTCGGCAGAGAAATCGGCCTTCAGTATGTGCACGCGCACATCCGTTTTATCGAAGCAATGGCGAAAACCGGCCGGGCTCAAGAAGCATGGCACGGCCTCACCGTCATAAACCCGGTGTGTATCCGCGAAGCCGTGCCGAATGCGATGCTAAGACAAAGCAACACGTATTTCAGCAGCTCTGACGGTAATTTTTATGACCGTTATCAGGCAGCGGAGCAATTTGACGAGCTAAAAGACGGCAATGTTAAGGTCAAAGGCGGATGGCGCATTTACTCAAGCGGTCCCGGGATTTACATGAACCAGCTGATTTCCAATGTCCTCGGGATTCAAAAAGCGGGCGCTGACGTCATTCTTGATCCGGTCTTAAGCGATGAATTAAACGGTTTGAAAGTAACGTTTGCGATCGAGGACTGCCCGGTGACGATCCGCTACCATATCGGTGAACGCGAAGCCCGTCGTGTCGATCTCAACGGCGAGACCGTGGCAACAAAGCAGCGGGCAAACCGATACCGCAGCGCCGGTTTTCATTTTGAGCAAAAGCTGCTCGCAGAAGAGGAAATGAATGAAATAGACATCTATCTGTAGTACATTGGGGGTAGCGCTTTTTCAGGAACGTACCGGCAATAAAGGGAGGTGAGTCCGCTGGCAACGATTAAAGATGTAGCTAAAAAAGCAGGTGTGGCACTTTCAACTGCTTCCTACGCTTTAAATGGAAGCACGAAAATATCAGCATCGACAAGAGAAAAGGTGCTCTCTGCCGCTAAGGAACTAAATTACCTGAAAAGCGGCCCTGCTTCAGACTTGAAGAAAAACCGGACAAAAACAATTGCTCTTTTGCTCAGTGACTTAAGCGGTCCCTTTTACTCAGAACTGATCCGCGGTGTGCAAGAAATTGTTTTAGAAAACGGCTATGATTTAATTGCCGTGAGTTCTTACGCTGATGAGAGCTCGACGGCAGCGAGATTTCTGCGCGAAGCACGAACGGACGGCGTCATACTTCTCGCGCACAATATCAATACCGATTTTGTATTGAATTCCGCCCGCGAAGGGTTTCCGATCATCGCTCTCGACCGCGAAGTGATCGGAAATCCCAACATTATCAGTATCAGCGTCAATAACTCGCGCGGCGCGTACGAAGCGACGGAACACCTGATTAACAGCGGATGCCGTTCCGTCGCTCATATCAGCGGTCCCGCGAATTCGAAAGACAGTCAGGAACGGCTCGCCGGATACAAACAAGCATTGGCGGATTTTAACACCCCTTCATTGTATAAGTGGATTTTAAATGGGAAGTTCACTCAAGAAGGCGGCTATGAAGCAACGAAAATGCTGATTCATCAAGGCGATCTCCCTGAAGGGATATTTTACGGAAACGACGAAATGGCGATCGGCGGACTCAATGCTCTGAAAGAATATGAGATTCGCGTGCCGGAAGACATTTCGATTATCGGCTTTGACGACATTCAGCTCGCTCCGTATTTGCGTCCCCCGCTGACGACAATGCGCCAGCCTAAATATGAAATCGGCAAACTTGCATCACACGTGCTGTTTCAGCTGTTAGCCGGCGAGAGCGTCAGCAGTCACTACACGTTTGATGCCGAATTGATCAGCCGGGAATCCGTCCGTCTCTTTTAATAAAAAAAGATCCCCCGGATAGCAGAAAAGCTGCCGCACCGGGGGATCTTTTTTTTGCTCTATTCACCTGTTTCAGCCATGTCCAGTGCAGAGAACGCTCTCCAAGTCAACCCCTGAAAAGCAAATAACAGCTGGACCGGGCTGCAACCTTTCGCTTAGTTGTTCTTCGTTAAGCTTCGTTGCGTAAATTGTCTTCGTCTAAGAGCATCGCAATACTGATAGCGCCTTTCCCTGCATTGCCGCCAATCACCGGCGAAACGCTCGTCGTATAGAGCGGCTCCGTGCCGGTGATCTTTTTGATTTCCTCTTCGCAGCGTTCGGCCCCTTCTGGGTTGCCCGCGTGTAAAACGACATAATCGCGCACCCCGTGCTTCTCATGGATCGCTTTTACTTGTTTAAACATTTTCCATTGGCTCGAATTGGAGAAAAACGTTTTTCCGTAAAGTAAAGAGTTGCCATCTGCATCGATCGAAACGATCGGTTTCATGTTGAGCCAGCGGGCTACTTTCCCTTGCAAAGGGCTGACTCTGCCGCCGCGAATCATATGTTTGAGTGTCGGCACACTGACAAGAATCTCAGATTTAGGTGTAAAGTTATCAACCGTTTGTTTCACTTCCGCAAGTGAACTGCCTTGATCGATCGCCTTGGCTGCTTCATAAGCAATCAGCCCGAAAGCGCCTGAGAGCGTGCGGGTATTGATCACGTGGATTCTCTCTGGATCAACAGCTTGGCTCGCTTTATAACAAACATCGAACGTACCGCTCAATTTTTGTGAAACGTGCAGAGAAAGCACCGAATCATATTGTTGCAGGAGCTGCTGATAGAGCGACTCAACACTCATTAACGATGGCTGCGAGCTTTTCGGCTGATCGCTGCTCGCATCTAATTTATCGTAAAACGTATCGGATTGCAGAGTGACTTTATCTAGATACGTCGACTGATCAACTTCTAAATTCAATGGAAGCATGAAAATCTGGTACGTATCCAGCCACTCTTGCGGAATGTCACAGGCAGAATCGACAACTAAAGCAATCGACGCCTTGCGCTGATAAATGCTCTCGTATTGCCGCTGCATATCTTCAACTTTTTGGTAAACAATATTGCCCTTATCGACGAGCATTTCCGCGATACTTGCCGGATCATTGGTATGAAGGTGAACCTTGCCGAGTCCGCTGTCGCCGACGGTAACGATCGAGTCGCCGTATTCAGCCATGTACGGCTTTAACGTTTGGATATTTTCGTTGCCGTTCAATTCAACTAGAAACTCCGAGCAGTAACGAAACGGAATCTCATCCGATTCATTCATGACGTGCGGCACGTCTTCAAGGAGCGTATCTGTTTCGCTCTCGGCTTGCGCTGACACCGCTTGAGGTTTAGCGTCGATCAACCCGTGCAGAAAATGCAAAAACCCTTTGGCTCCTGCGTCAACAACATTATGAATTCGAAAAACTTCCATTTGCGTTTTCGTTTTTTCCAAGGCTGCGCTGGCATTCGGGTACGATTGTTTTAAGATGGATTGAATGCTTTGCGTTTTCGCACTTTCTTCTTGGACACTTTCTGCCCATGATTTCATCACCGTCAGGACGGTCCCCTCTTTAGGCACAGACACAGCATTGACCGCACTGTCGACGGACTCGCGGCACATATCGATAAACTTATCGACGTTCACTTCCGGATGCTGAATTAAAAAATTGCACATCGAAATGATAAACTGCGAGAAGATCATCCCCGAATTTCCACGGGATCCGCGCATACAAGCCAATTTAATATTTTCTAATGTTTCTTCCGTCGAAGCGTCGCTCCACTTGCTCTCACGCTTAATCATGTTCATTAAATGAGCGAGGTTATTTCCGGTATCGCCGTCTGCGACTGGAAAAACATTGATATCGTTTAATTCTTTTTGATTATTGATAATTTCATCTGCCCCAGACAGGAGCATATCGTAAAACTGGCGGTGATTGAGAACTTCCATGCTGTTTCCTCCCCTTAACAGGAATAAAAATTCATTGAAAGTATACCATCAAAATGAAGGAGAGTTAAATAATTCGCTTGCACAGCTCACGAAAGTGTCAATTAGTTGACTTTCTTTGATTGGAACGTACATAATTTGGTTATGAAGTCATAATCATAGAAAAAGATAATAAGGAGGGACCAGTAGAAATGTTGGACTTATACTTAGTTAGCGGGATCGCTATTTTCATCTTTATGTTTACAGTCTTTGTCATTGCCCAGGTCATTAAAGACAACTCGATTGTCGACATTGCCTGGGGATTTGGCTTTGTGATCATCGCGTTAGTGAGCTTATTTTACACGCAAGAATTTTCTATCCGGCAAATGGTCGTCGTCGGATTAGTCACATTATGGGGATTAAGGCTGACGATATTTTTATGGTACCGCTCGATTGGCCGCGGCGAAGACTTCCGCTATGCCAACTTCCGGAAAAATTGGGGGAAAAATGCGGTCATTATGGCGTTTACCCGAGTCTTTATGATGCAAGGCGCTTTTATGCTGATCATCGCCTACCCGATCTTGAGAGTTCACGTTTCAGACGGGCCCGGTGTCGACGTCTTTATGATTTTAGGGGCGGCGCTCTGGATCATCGGTTTCTTCTTCCAAGTTACCGGCGACGCACAGCTGCAGCGTTTTAAGAAAAGAAAAACGCACAAAGATCAAATTTTAACGACGGGGGTATGGCGCTATACGAGACATCCGAACTACTTTGGCGAAGCAGCGATGTGGTGGGGGATATTCATCATCGTCCTCCCGGTCGAACTCGGTTGGACAGCGATATTCGCTCCAATCTTTATCAATTTTTTACTGATCAATGTATCCGGCGTACCGTTTCTCGACGAACGGTTCAAAGACAATCCGCAATATCAGCAATATAAAAAAGAGACAAACAAATTCATCCCATGGTTTCCTAAAAAAGCGAATAATTAACGCGGCGTTTGCTGACGAAAAAGCGAGAGGATCCTCCGATCCTCTCGCTTTTTTTAGAGAATGTATTCCTGATTGAGCTTCATCGTGTTTCGCCGTTCAAACACCGAGAAAAGATTTTAAGAAGTGATACAAGCCGTTTTCATCACTTGTATAATCGGTAACGGCCGTCACTTCCCGCTTTGCTTCTTCGCTGCCGTTTTTCATCACGGCGGATATTCCGGCGAGCTTTAGCATCGGCAAATCATTGTTCGCATCGCCGACGGCGAGAAGGTGCTCCTTTTCAAGGGCATAGTAGTCGAGCAGTTCCTGAATGCCGGTCGCTTTATTGACCCCTTCGCCCATCACCTCGGTATTATGCTGCGAGGAAGACGAGGTTGAAAATGGCTGCTCCGCTTGCAGCTGTTTAAGTTTCTCTTGCCAATCACTGATCTTCTCTTGGTCCATGCTGAAAAAATACACTTTCTGCACGCTTTTTCCCGGATCCGCCTCAACCCAATGTATTTCTTTCTCAACCGCTTCTTTTCGTGCTTTTGCTTCGTGGTCTTCCACCGTCGTATCAGCGGGAAAAACGACTTCCGCTTCGATCATCGGCTGATCTTGCTGATAAGAAAAGCGCGCTCCTTCGTTCGGGTGAATTTCATAATACAGCCCCCATTCGCGAGCAAGCTCGACGACCCGGTGAATCAGCTGTTCATCAATCGAATGCTCGGCAATCCGCTTACGGTTCGCATTGACCGCCGGGGTTTCCGCAATCGCTTCGACGACCATGCCGTTGCCGGCGACAACTCCGTCCAGCTTTAAGTCACCCGGCAAAACATCGGTCACTTCTTTAATCGTTCGGCCGGTCGCCAAAAACACGTAGCCGCCTTGGGCGCGAAAATCATTCAATAGCTCGATTAACTCCCCGCTTGTACGATGGTGCGAATCGAGCAGCGTTCCGTCCATGTCCAGTGCCAGCGATTTGATCATATACGTCCCCTCCGTCTTCACTGTTCTTTTATTATTCTTCGTGCAAAAATAGTTTTAAAAAGTGATACAAGCCGTTTTCATCGCTCGTATATTCCGTTACCGTTCCTATTTTCTGTTTAACCGCTTCACTGCCGTTTTTCATCACAGCCGATTTGTCCGCCATCTCAAGCATCGGCACATCGTTATACGAATCGCCGACCGCGAGAAGCTTTTCATTTTCCAGACCGAAATAATCGAGCAGTTTACGCAGTCCAACCGCCTTATTCACCCCGGGTGCGATGATCTCGACATTATGTTCCGAAGAACTCGACGTCGAAAAGGAAAAATCAGCTTGCAAAGCTTTAAGCTCCCTTTTCCAGTCATTGATTTTCGTCTGATCTTTGCTGAAAAAGTAGACGACCATCACAGCCGTTTGCGGATACGAATCAATCCAACGCATTTCTGATTCGACCGCTTGCTTTTTTAATTTCGCTTCATGTGCTTCGACAGTCGTGTCAGCAGGAAATCGGGTTTCCGCTTCAATCATCGGCTTATCTTTGCGGTAAGCAAAGCGGGATCCTTCGGTCGGGTGGATCTCATAGTAAAGCCCCCAAGACCGGGACATCTCAATCGCGCGATGAACAAGTTCGTCATCGACAGTATATTCGGCAATCAGCTCGCCGCGAGCCGCTGACGCTTCCGGAAACGCTTTGACGATCATTCCGTTGCCGCCGACAATCCCGTCAAATTTAAGTTCAGGCGGCAACACTTCGTTTATCTCCGCGATCGTTCGGCCGGTCGCTAAAAAAATATGTCCCCCTTTGTCATGAAACGCATTTAACAGCCGAATTAACCCTCCGTCTACCTGATGCTTTGAATCCAAGAGTGTCCCGTCCATATCCAGTGCAAGTGCTTTAACCATACGATTTCCCTCCGTGCCGTTATTATGCAGCTCTCATGATTAAGGATACCGCAAGACATATCAGAAGCCAAGATAAAACATCGGCAGCCGAATCCGGCTGCCGATGCATCCAGCTTAACCGCCGAACAGGTTGGCGAAGAAGCTGACGAGTATTCCGACAACCCCGAAGTCGGAATCACCGAACGTCGTATTTTGGAACCCGAGGTCACCGAGAACCGGCAAGAGAAACGCCGGGATGAAACTGATCAAGATTCCGTTGACGAATCCGCCGGCTGCAGCACCGACCCGTCCGCCTGTCGCGTTTCCGAATACCCCGGCACCGGCACCTGTGAAAAAGTGCGGGACAAGGCCAGGAATGATCAACGCGAGCGAGAAGATGCCGAGCATAAACATTCCGATTAAACCGCCGATAAAGCTGCTGATAAAGCCGATAATAACCGCTGTCGGTGCGTAAGGGAAGACAATCGGCACGTCAAGCGCCGGCTTCGCGCCCGGAACGAGTTTCTCCGCAATCCCTTTAAAGGCCGGAACAATTTCAGTCAAGATCATGCGTACACCGGCCATGATGATGCTGAATCCGGCCGCAAACGTGATCCCCTGCATTAAACCGAACATGATATAGTTTTGATCACCGGCGTATTCGCCGACAACATCAGGTCCGGCAACCAACACAAGGATCAAGAACATGACAATCATTGTGAGCGCTGTCGAGACGAGGGAGTCTCGCAAGAAAGACCATTTTTCCGGAATTTCCATTTCTTCAGTCGATTTTTCTTTGTTGCCGATCGCCTTGCCGACTAAGCCGGCCGAGACGTACCCAAGTGTGCCGAAGTGGCCGATCGCCACATCATTCCCGCCGGTTACTTGACGCATAAACGGCTGTGCCATCGCCGGAACAAGGACCATCAATGCCCCGAGAATAATCGTTCCGGTAATGACCAAAGGCGCTCCGGACATACCGGAAGCTGCAAGTGTCGCTGATAAAAGCGCAGCCATAAAAAACGTGTGGTGACCGGTTAAGAAGATATACTTAAAGGGCGTAAATTTGGCAAACAAAATATTCGCGATAAAACCAAAACCCATAATAAGTGCCGTTTCCGCCCCGAGCGTCTGCTGCGCGACGCCGACGATCGCTTCGTTGTTCGGGATAACCCCTTGAATATTAAAGCGGTCTTGAATAATCCCGCCCAAGGAATCGAGCGATTCGACGATGACCGCGGCACCTGCACCTAAAATGAGGAAACCGATAATACTTTTAACCGTGCCGGTAAAAATTCGCGCGATTTCAGCCCGCTGCAAAATTAACCCGATCATAACGATCAGTCCGACAAGCACTTCCGGCAAACTGAGGATCTCATTCATTAAAAATTCAAAAACTGCCATTGTTTCTCACCTCTTTAGCTTTTATTGAGATTCTAGAAAATCGTTGATTGCTTTTTCGACTTCCTCTTCGCTGGCAACGTTAACAACGGCGCGGACTTCAGACTTACCGCCTTTCAGCTGTGAAGCAAATTCGTTGTTCGTTAAGATAAGATCAACCGGCGTGCTTCCTGCTGTACCGATATCGGTTGCTTCGACCGTAGCTTTCAACCCTTTCTTTTTAATCACTTTGTCTGCTGTCATTTTCAGCATTAAACTTGAACCAAAACCCATTCCGCATACACATAAAATTTTCATCACATTTCGCCTCCGTTTTTTTCTCGCTCCGTAACAGAGCGGATGATTCAGCCTTAACTGTACTGATTAATCAAATCTTTCACTTCATCTTTTGAGGACGCTTCCAAAAGCCGGTTGAGCAGTTCGCTGTTGTCAATCCACTGCGAAATCCCCTGCAGCAAGCTGAGGTGCGAGTCGGAATCGACCGCTGCTAAACAAATAAATATTCGCGCCGTTTGCGTCTTGTTGTCATGCCCGGCTGGAAAAGCGACATCTTCGTTAAACACTGTCAACGCGATCCCCGCCTCGCTCACACCCATTTCCGGACGCGCGTGGGGCAAGGCGACATTCGGCGCGATCAAAATATACGGCCCGAGCGTGCGAATGTTTTCCACCATTGCATCAATATAGCTTTCAGCAATGTTCCCTTGCTGTAAAAGCGGTGCGGCGCTTACTCGGATCGCCTCTTCCCAATCGGCTGCACCGTCCTTCCACTGAATCAAATCGCTGGTTAATTGAACCTCACTCATCTTCTTCACCTCTTTTGCTTAACTTAGACCAATGCAGCATTTCCGCTACACGGTCCTCATTCATTAATAGCTGATACAAATACTGCAGCTGCGGGACATGAGAATGTTTATCCGGAGTCGCCATAAACAGCACCGCTTGCGAATGAAGCTTATCCTCCCGGACAAACGGGTTTTTTAACTGGACGAGACTGAAACCGGGCTTGAGAACGTTTTCAGAATCGGTATGAATAAACAAAAGCCCCGGAATAATTTCGTACAAATAACTCTTCTCAAACACCGTGCGATGAATATCATCAAGAAACCTCTCAGTCACTAACTGATCATCACGCAATAACCCAACACCTGCATCGATGATCGCCTCCAATTGATCCGAGCCTGCGTTTTCGATCACAGCCAACCGCTCACGCGGGATTAACGCCTCGATCGATCGGTCGCTCTCACTCGATAAACTGGAGACATTTTTTCGGACCGAATTGTTGATGAAATTATCGACTTTCATTAAATCGTCTTTCGTCATGACCGGCTTGACGGTCACATGGGCATACGGGCTGTCGTGCAAGGATACCGATGAAACAACAAAATCGGGCTGTTCCCACTCATTGGCGCGGCGCAATTCCGCGATCGCGAGCGTTTTTTTCACTTCAATTTGCGGAAAGTGTTTCATCAGCGTCACGGTCAACAGTCTGCTTGCGGCGATTCCGCCCGGACAGACGACCCAGACTTGATAGCGTTCGTTTTCAAACGATGACTTCTCATAAATCGCCGCCATACAAATCGCCAAGGGCGTCATGCTGTCGCGCCGGACCGGTTCCGCTGAATTGATTTCTTCCGCGAGCGTCTCTTGGATATGAAAAATGATGAACGGGTATTGTTCTTCAATTTTTTTCTGTAAAGGATGAATATAAATGATATCGTGAGCTTTCGCGGTTAGAAACGACACCCATTCTTCATAAATATCCATAAGCTGCTCGTCGGTAAAGCCGGCCAGTCCCATGCGCGAACTCATTTTCTCGACAAACGATTGAAACAATTGATCGTCTTGGAACGATTGAACTTCGGTATTATAAATACCGCCAGTCGCCCGCAAGTAAAGATACGCAAACACCATCTCATCTTCCGACTGTTCGAGACGGAACTCTTCAGTCATCTCCTGCCATAACTCCGTAAACCACGAATCAACCGTCATACCGGAAGCCGTTTCTCCCTGGAGCCAATCACCAGAACGGGTCCGCTGCATATGCAGCGCCCATACGCGGAAAAACGAGGTCACATTCGCCCGCTGCTCCAAGCGGTCTTCCAGCAACGTGAACGTCTTCTCCAGATCCTTTAATGACAGCTCCGACCAATTTAAGTTTGGAATCGGATTGACCGTGTCCCACGCTTCCTCGAGTTTTTCCATCACACTCAGCAGTGCCAAACGCTTATGCCGCTCCGTCCCTTGAAGCCGAAATCCTTTGCGGCTTCGTTCCAACACAAGCTGAAATTCATTTGTCCACGTCTCGACTTGCTCCATTTGCTGCAGTACCGTCGCTTTACTGACATCGAGTTCTTCGGCAATTTGTCTGAGAAACAGCCAATCATCTTGAATAATCAGTTCATGAACAATCAGTAAAAACCGTTCTTCAACAGACATTGACCGGCCGTAAAAATTCAGTGCTTCAAAAATGTCTTTCACATCATCCGCATTAGGGTTTGACGTCAATTTCCACATGCCTTGGCCGGAAACGTGCTCTAACGTATGACCAAATTGCTTCAGCCAACCGGCAATTTCTTCGACATCGTACCGCAGCGTCCGTTCGCTCACTCCAAACATATTCTCAACATCTTTCAATTTAAATTGCGCGTTGCCGTTGAGAATCATTTGGATGAGCTGCCGCTTCCTCGCGTTCAATCGCTCACCTCCTTTAACGTCATTATATAGACCCCCCGTGAATTTTTGAATGCGCTTACATATCGTATTTATTCAAACTATTTTGAAACATAATAAACACAACACCCTAAGTGTTGTGTTGGCGGCAATTATAGCGATTGTAAGATCGTCTGAAGTAGATGCAATGCTTCGATGTAAGCTGCATTCGGCTGAGAAATATGCATCAAGGGGTACCATAATTATACACCGGAATCTGACAATTTTCCACTATTTTCAACAGTAAGAATTCTGATGTGACGCTTCTGAAGCGTGATTTTCCGTTGCTCATTTATGTAAAATTATGTATCTGATATGCATTTTCTATTCGCGCAGGCGGGTGAAATCATCAATGCCCCGGCAGCCGCTGACGGACCGCCGAGGTATCGTGATACGAAACACCTTCTTTGAAATACTTCAGTATTCTTAAATTAAAAAAGCCTTCCGGTTAACGGAGGCTTGAAGAAGCCGCATTTCTGTCAGGCAAAAAATTCGTCATCGCTGTAAGCATAAGACCAATGGTTCGGCTGCAATTCTCGCAAGGTTTTGAAAACGATCGGCTGTTCTTCATTGGACGTGACCGCTGCCAAAACATCTCTTCCCCAATACAGCAGCCGTTCTTGACAGATGCCGCAGGGCGTTAAAATCTTAAGTGCTCCGTTTTCTCTTACAAGACAAAGGGAATGTGTCACCGCTGTATTGTACTTATGCGCCTCTAAGATCGCGCCCGTTTCGATGCACAATTCAGTCGCAGAATTGACAACGCTGGGCGCGACACTTGTGAACACCTCGCCGCTCTCCGTATATACTGCCGCTGCCCCGCCATCGCCGTCAGAGTAGCGGTTTTCCAACGTCTTTTTCGCTGCTTCGTACAGCTTTTCACCAATATCCAATCGGTTCACTCCTTTTCAATCAACGCGCTATGTTATTTCATCCACACCAAACCGGGTTATCGCCGACGTTGTCTGTCAGCTGTTCGCTCCGCATCAGCGCTCAATCCCATAACCCGTACGTTGAGGGATCATAGGTGAACGTTCTCTGTTTGCAGATCGGACACTTAGCCGGAGTGAAATTGTCAAGATCTGCTGCGATCAGCTGATGTTTGCATACCCCGCAAGAATAGCTCGGGACAAACACTGCGCCGTCCGGATGCTTCAAAGCAAAACGAAACCGTGTCGTCATTCGGCAACAATGCTCGCATGTGTAAACCGCTTCCTCATAACCAGACTCGAGCTCATAACCCTCACTGACGAGCTTCTTCACTTTCTCGCGCAAGGACTTGGACCGGATGATGTCCTTCATCATCCCGCCTTCTCGATCATTGAGCACGTTCTCAGGATAATACATCATCCCGACACCGACATAGACAGTATCCTCAAACGCGCACTCGCTGCAACGAAACAACAGCATCTCGCCCATCGTTCATCCCCTCCAAAAATCATTCATCTTCCGACAATGCCGCTGCTGCCTTTTGCTTTTCTTGCGACCTTACATATTCATCAAGGCGCTTTCGAAACGGTTGTCTAGCATTCAGGATCTTACCCGTGAAACATATACGAAGGCGCACCTTCTACACCCGGTTTCACGCAAAAAATCCCGCCCGCATAAGGCTGTTCTTTGAGCGCTTCCTCAGATAAACCTGTTCGCGCAGTCGTGATGTACAATTCATCAAGCCTGCTCCCGCCAAACGCGCACGACGTCACTTGACTCGCCGGCACGGCGATTTCCGCAAGCCGCTCGCCCGTCGCCGGATTCACTCGGATCACGCGCCAACCGCGAAACAACGCAATCCACAGCATCCCTTCCTGATCGATCGTCATCCCGTCCGGACTGCCGGCCCTGTCAACAATCGTCACCGCCGTCCGCGGATTGGCAATCGCCCCGGACGCTTCCTCATAGTCATACGCCTGCACCTTTTTCGTCTTCGTATCAATGTAATACATCACCGCACGCTCTCTGTCCCACGCGAGCCCGTTCGACGTCGTCACCCCGGAAAGGACGTGTTCGATGCTGTGATCCCGATTGAGCCGATACAAATTCGCGTTCCCCGGCTCTTTATCCAGCGCCATCGTCCCCGCCCAGAAGCGCCCGGCCGGATCGCACTTCCCGTCATTGAAGCGGTTCGTCGCAATCCCCGCTTCCGGATCGCCGAGCGGTGTCAAGTCATTCGTGTTAAGATCGTAGAAGTAAAAACCGCGCTCAAGCGCGAGCAGAAGGCCGCCATTTTCCCGTTGGACGGCCGCTCCGACCCGCTGGCCGATATGACGGGGCTTGTTTTCGCCCGTCGCCGGATCGAACAAATTGACCGTCTCGCCGTCAATGTCGACCCATAAGAGTCGGTTGGACTCGTCCAGCCAACAAGGCCCTTCGCCTAAGGTCGCTTTCGCATCGAGTACTAACTCCGGCTGAAGCATCGTTATCCCTCATTTCCATAAACGTAAGATAGACTTTTTGATACAGCTCATCAGCAGAATGATACCTCAATCATCGCTGATAAAATCAAAATTGACAATAGAAACAATAAATGTAATTATCCTCACCGTTTCAAATTGTTCTGTACAGTAAGAAAGCCACGCAGCCACTAACCTCCGCTTGCACTTACGAAGCATCAGTGCGACATCAGCTCGAAACAACCTCGCTGTGTCTTACTGTCCGTAGGCAAGGCTTCAGCTAATTAAAGACCGGTATTTTACCGGTATTTTACCGGTCTTTAATGGATCTTCGTCTCTTGCTTTCGAGGCTGCTGAAAAAGTGCTGGATAAACAAAGTCGGCGTTTATTTATGAGCCGCATAGGATACAGAATATTATGAGCCCTCCGCAAACTCGCTTGCCGCGGGCAACGCCTCAGCCTCCTCAGAAGCGTAACCGCTTCTTGTGGGGTCTTCGGCAGTTGCTTTTCCCGCAGGCGTCGAGTTTGCTCCGGTCTCATAATACATCCCAATTTATAAAAAAGAATAATTATGCAGACGTCCAATTGATCATTTACTTTTTCAGCAGCCTCCTTGCTTTCCTACAGGCGTCGGAGGAAGTGGCTGCGTAGCTTTTATCAACATAATCGTTTTTCTACAGTCAAAGGCGAGAGCTGAGTAATGCTCTCGCCTTTTTCGCTACTTCACCTTTCATCTTCGAAATGTGCAAAGCCTATTTCAATTAGTCAAAATCCCCTGCGTAATCTTCGTACTCGCTGCCTTCCAGTTCATCAGCAGGGATAAATTCCATCGCGGCGGAATTCATGCAGTATCTGAGGCCGGTCGGTTCCGGGCCGTCTTGAAAAACGTGGCCTAAATGGGAATCGGCGTGTTTGCTGCGAACTTCCACGCGGGTGCCGAGAAGGCCGCTGTCTTCAGCGTACGTAATATTCACACGCTCCAACGGCTTCGTGAAACTCGGCCAACCGGTGCCGGAATCGTACTGATCTTCAGTGCTGAATAACGGTTCGCCCGAGACAATGTCGACGTAAATTCCGTCTTCGCGGTTGTTGTGATAGGCGTTTTCGTACGCCGGTTCGGTTCCGTCTTCTTGCGTCACTTCGTATTGGATCTCTGTCAAGTCAGCCACAGCGGCGTCTTTATCCTCGACGGCAAACGGCGAATCAGACGACACTTCATAGTCGCGCTCGTCGCCCCAGACGTCGTCTAAATAGTCATCGCGCCCGGAACTGCCGCGGTAAAACTGGTAGCGGATCGGATTTTCCTTCGCGTAATTTTGATGGTTGTCTTCTGCCATATAAAAGGTATCGTACGCTTCAATCGATGTGACGATCTCGCCGTCAAACCGGCCCGATTCATCCATTTCCGCGAGCGACGATTCGGCCGCTTGTTTTTGCGCTTCGTTATGATAAAAAATCGCCGATAAATACGGTTCGCCGCGATCGACAAACTGCCCGCCGTCATCGGTCGGATCGATTTGCCGCCAGTAAATTTGCAACAAGTCCTCATAACTGATCTCGTCGGGATCGTAAGTGATCTGCACCGCTTCCTGGTGCCCGGTCTCCTTTCCGGCTACTTCTTCATAGGTCGGGTCTTCTTCTTCGCCGCCCGTGTAACCAGAAACGACATCGACGACGCCGACTTCGCCGTCAAACGGCGGTTCCATACACCAAAAACAGCCGCCGGCAAAGGTTGCATACGCGAGCTCGTCGGCATCCGCTTCTGCTTCCGCACGCTCGGTTGCGACGACGTCGTCATAGTCTGACCCCATCATCGATTGATACAAAAACCAGCCGCCTGCCAACACCACGAGCGCCATTACACTATAGAGCCATCGCTTTGTATTCATATCGATTCCCCTTTACGTCTCTTTTCTCCCATTATAAAGAAAAGACGCTTGTTTCACATGATCGGGGATTTTTAAAACCTGAGCTTAGTGTCAAACCAAAGTTCAGCCCCGCTTACTCCGAACCGAGATCAAGATCGCGCTCCATATAGTCCCGTCTGATCGCACTCAAACTTTTCCCGCTCGCTTGGTGAATCGCAAAAACGTACGTTTGAATGCTCGACCAGCCGTACAGGTTTTTTAACCACACTTGCAATGACATTTCTTCGCCGCCGGCTTCAACATTGCCGTTTTCTAACAGCACCGCTTTATCCGGCTTATCTTTCGCTTCAATAACATCGCCGGCTTTGACAGCGCCCCAAGCGAGGAGCTTGTCGATTTTCGGGAGCGACCGGCGTTTGAGCGCCGGTTTATCACGCGCTGTGCGCGGTGCCGTCCCCGCCGGACGGTCTAAATTTATGTAATAGTCATCGTATTCAATTGAAGGAATCAATTTATCGACGTGCATGTAAGCTTCTTCGCCGATCAGATACGGCGTTAATGTATAGCAGCTGAGATCAACGCCGTTTTGACTGAGCCAAGCGACGGAAGAAAGCGTAAGATCATCGTAATCGGACGCTGCTAAAATGATGCGCTGTTTTTCGTTGAAACGAACGCCCGCTTCGTTTTTCGCAAGAAAATCATCAAGAATCCGATGCCCCCATTCGGCATACGTCAGCTCGCCTTTTTGCGCGTGATCGCCGTATTTTTCTAAGTACGGCGCATAGACCGTCTGCACGAGTTCATCCTTCGTCTTAATCGTCGCGTAACTCGCCGCATAGCGGATCGCCTGAAACTCAAACGGTTCATTGCGCTGTTCGATATCTTGACGGTCGCGTTTAATTTCAATTAAAACGATGTTGCCGTTCGCGTCAATCGCGGTTAAATCGCTGCGCCCCTTCCGCTCATTGCGCACTTGCTTGCCGATCACAAGGAGCGAGACTTCCTCGCCTTCAAGCATTTGAATATCAGAGCGGATCATCTCCTCTAAATCATTTTCCTTCATCCCAATCGCGGCAAAGGTCGTTTCTTCGATTTTGTCGACGCTCTTTTCGGTCTGATTGATTCGATGCATTCAAGCCACACTCCTCTCACTAACGTTCACAGCTTCTCGACAGGCTGCTATCTAAAAAAACAGAAAGCAGACGCACTTCGTCCGGCTTTCTGTTTATCCCTCATAGATCCGCAACCATTTTCCCGAGTGCTTTCAATTCCTCTTCCGACAAGGTAATCCCCTTGCCCATCTTCTCGTGATCCGGCGCCCAGTCGCGTATGTCATACTTCGGTTCGCGCTTGTTCCAGCTGACGAGATTAAGTTCTTTCTTCCAACCTTTCGGCGATTCGGATAACACGCCGATGTGCTTTACAATTTCGTAGTCAATGTTGGCCATTTCAAGACCTCCAGTCCCTTATTTGTTTTAAAATTAATTTCTTATGCTTCTAGATGAAATGACTTAGGTTAATACAAGAACTCAAATAGAACAGTTTCTCGATAATTATAAAATATTTCACTCCATTATCTATTACTATAGTTCAACTACTTATAACTTTATGAAACTAACATCGTTCTTTAGCAGACATTTGAAACTATTATTTTTTTCAACTTTTGACTTTAGTTCATTATAATATGGCCATTCACTTTTTACCCACTGATAAATTAAAATCCATTTAGGTCCATATATACTTTCGTGTATTAATGTCTCTTTCAGTTTATTTAATTTCTCAATAATTCTTTTTTGTCTTATCTTCCCTATATGTTCGACATAACTTAAAAAAAACGTTAGAAAAATTTCATTATCAGCTTCATCTAAAATACTCAATATTTGTTTAGACTTTAATTTTATATTTAAATTAAAAATCATCCAAAGCAACCAATTTGCTTCATTATCTAATTTAAACTTTAATGCAGTGTCTAAATTTTTTTCAAGTTCTCCACAAAATTTTCTACTAACTTTGTTTAAATGTTCCTCTTCAAATATAATTTCTGATATATATTTGGTAAGGTCGGGTTTGATTAAAATATGTCCTAAAAAGAACGGTTCAACAGCTCCCCATACAACGCTTAAATCATAGCCTTTAATAACCTTATATAAATACTTATAGGCACCTTTATATCCCTGTTTGTAAAATTCATCAGCCTTAAAAAACAGCCGAACAATAATATCTGTCTTCTGATAATTATCATTTGAATCTTTATATTTTTTTAAATAAAATTCATATTCTTCTTTCATATCTATATTGTTGTGATAGGGATATTCAAGAAATTCACATTTCGATTCATTAATTTTCAATCTATATTTAGTGAAAACGGATTTAATTAAACTTATAATTTTCAAGTAATCTAATTCCGTTTTAAAATAAAATTCATAATCATCATTATAGTGAAGAAATTCAAAATCTATTCCACTTTCAGTTTTTAGCTGAAGCAACTCTTCATCAATTGAAATTAATATTAATTCTGAGAGGATACGTGAACTAAAAGGTCCAGTAGGGATACCAGATGTTTCTCTAGAGTTTGTATTTCTAACACCTTTATCTAATTGTTCACCTAATTTATTAGCTTTATTGCCATCCTTATTTTTTGCAACTTCTTTCCCTACAATTGCCCACTCGATAGCGTGAGTGTAAATTGAGTCATAGAAATTTGCTAAATCTAATTTGTAAATATAGCGATATCCCATTGAACTATTCATTTTTTTGTATAAGTTAAATCTAAATGTGCTTCTTCGATTTTTGAAAGGTATATCTAACATTATTTCTTCATAAAAATCTTTTTCAATAAAAGGGTTAGATAAAGTCCGGTTACCTAAATCAATTTTCTCTTTAATATCAACAATATTATCGATCAAGATGTTGAATAATTTGGTTTGATGTATTGGGTTCGGAACTTTTATTTCTCTTCTAGCATTCTCATTCTTAGCAACAGTTAAGGTGGCTGGTTCAGAAGGATTCTTCTTATCATTAAAGCTTTTAATTTTTTCGAAATTAATATATAAATCATTACTATCAAAGCATTGAGGAAGTTGCTCATTAAAATAACCAAATTTGAAAAAATGCTCAATTATTTTATTATTATCTTCTGACCCCAAATTATTTACAGTAATAAATTTCACCTTCATTCCAAAATTAAATTTTCCACTTGCTAAAGAATTAACAATTATCATTAAGACAACAGAAATCTGTGCTACTTGAAATCAGAAAACCACTTATAAATTTGACTCGTCTAATATACTTTTTTCACTAATTAATAAGTTCAAATCGGAATTAATTTTTGAGAATCTATAGTTATAAAAGTTCTATAAAGTCTTGTTCTGGCATAATCTCTAAATTTTGACCTTGTGCAATATTGCTTTCTGCTTTTAATAATTTGCTGCTTTTTTTGCCATTGGCAAACCTATTAAAATCTTGATCACCTAAAATCAAAAAGTTGGTATTCTTGGTCACACCCTTCTCAAAATGACCGCCTAGATTAACAATATTTTGGGCTGCTTCTTTTCTTGTCATCGACTCTAACGTACCTGTAAATGTCACGTGCGAATTATAAAAAGGATGACTGCTGTCAAACTCATTATTTTCAGCTTGAAGGAGTGAATAATCTTCTGAAAAAGAATTACGGTATCTTTTATTTATTCTTGCTGGTTCATAACCATCTTTATAAAGTGAACCCTGTACCATATTTAGCTTCTCAGATAATTCTTCAGGACTGTGAACACCAAGATCATTAACTACTTTCTCAAAAATGTAAACCGAAGCTCTTGCATCTTCAAGAGCATGATGGTGTTCGAACTGAAAATCAAGATAATCAGCTACAACAGAAAGTTTATACGAACTCAAGCCCGGCCAATGCTTTTTAGCAATATTCCGTGTGCAGTTATATTGCAAGCTAGGATATGTAAGGTTGTACAAATCCAAGGTTTTTCTCAAACAGCTAATATCAAAGCTTGCATTATGAGCAATAATCAAATGATCTGAAATTTCCGGAAGGATATCTAGCCATACTTCATCAAAAGACGGAGCATTTTCAACATCATTTTCAGTGATCCCGTGAATCATAGAATTATAATTGGCAAAATAATTACCTTTTGGTTTAATTAAAGAATAATAATCTTTTTTCTCACCTGTAAACAAATTTACAGCTGCTATCCCAACAGCACAGATACTATTTCTGTTCTCGTTTGCGGTCTCAAAATCAATAGCAGCAACTTTCATAAAAGTCCCCCTTAAAATCCTCTTCAAAAAATCCTTCAATACCTTTGCTTTTTTTCCGCCACTTCCATCATTGGCTTAAAAAACTCATTTTCTTCATAATCCTGTGATACTTTTTCCAGTCGCTCCCGGAAGTAGTTCTCAAGGTCTTTATCTGTACAGTAAATAAAGCATCCTTTTTGTCCTCTCGTGAGGAGCGTTCGATACGTGTTTCGGATAATTTCATCCGCAAGTTGGGCAGCCTTTTCCGGATCTTCTTTTTGCATTTTTTTGATTCCGCGCAAGGAGTTATCTGTTTTCGCGCGTTTAGTCGAATCTGTGATCACTTCACCGTAGCGGTAAATAAGGTCGTCGCCGATAATCACCCCGACATAATCAAACTCAAGTCCTTGAGCTGTATGGATACAGCCGATTTCATTGACTGAGTCTTGATCGATGGCCCAAGTATCTGTATTCCCGAGGTTCCAGCTCATCGCAAAACCGAAATCTTCAAGCACTACATCGTGGTAATCCGAATCGGCTTTTCCTTCTTTATCCCAGTTCCAGCAGTAGCCCGCAAGCATGCGCGCTTTATTGTTATTTTCGTTCAGTTTCATAATATCGTTTTTCAATTCATTTGGATCGCCGTACACTCTAAAATCGTAAGAAGCACCCATATCATGCGTGTTCGCGGTTTCTCTAATCTGCAAAACGTCATCTACCCATGCCAAGAATCCATCCGAACCGTTGCAACGAAACTGGGATTCGAGTTTCATCGTTGTTAGATTAGCGCCTTCTGCTTCTGCAAAACGCTGAATTTCATTCATGCTTCCCGCGTCTTTCAACGTAACGCGCTGACGCTCATCGATAAAGTAAATCGCGAGTTTGGACGAGGCCATAATTTCCTTTGTTTGGTTTTCGCCTAAGTGCGAAAACAGCCCGGACTTCTCATTTAAACGGTGCGCCTCATCAACAATTAAGCAATCGAATTCGTCTCTCGGTGCATCAACGTAAGAACCAGATCCTTTAAATAAGTTATCGATATGCCCTTTTCGAAAATCCTGTTTCAGTTTTGTTGAATATATATTTCTCGGGGCTGCGTTTTTTGTGACATATTGACTGACGAGACCGCGGTTCGTCATTTCTACGAGAAGGTTGATCGCCAAGACCGATTTGCCTGTCCCTGGCCCGCCTTCAATCACCAACACTTCTTTCGTTTTTGTCCGTAAAGCCTGATTCGCGAGCTGAAGAGCACTCTCAAAAACAACTTTCTGTTCATCGATCATGACAAACTCCCGGTTGCCCTTCAGCATATTGTTCAAGGAATCTTGCAACGATTTGGACGGACGGATTTTGCCTTTTTCAATTTGATAGAGATTTTTCTTTTGATCCCCTGTTTGGATATGGCGCTTGATAAAATCGCGCAGGTTCGGTGCATCTCCTTTTAAAAACACTGGGGCTTGCTCAATATAAAACTCATAAATCGGATCTGTTAAAGGGTCTGCTTCTTTTTGATGCAGATAGTTATGTAAATAAGCGCAAGGATACAGCTGCAAGTTCTCTTTCTGCGCATTTTCATTGTAATCTTCAATCAGCGCCGCATAAGACCATGCTTGATAGGACGGATGCGTTGTTTCTGTTAATCCGTTTTTGAAGGCCGTCTTGACAATCGCTTCTTTATTATCAATTTTCTCTACCTTATCCCACTGCTTAAGTTCAACAACGACTACCGCACCGCTTTCTTCTTCATAACCGGAGATAAGCAGATCAACACGCTTGGACGTATACGGGATTTTAAACTCGATCGCGACACCGGCATCACTCGGAATGTCATTATCGGACAACACCCGGTACATATACTGCATCGAGTTATCCCATGAGCGAACTTCACTTTGGTTAATTCTGCCCACTTTCGACTCATAATTATCACAGATGTTTTGCACAAGTTCATCTTTAAATACATCTTCTAAAAAGTCTGATTTTGTCGCTTCATACACAATCATTGCCACACCACATTTCGTCATAAATCAGTTAAATAAACCCGTCCAATTAACATTTTCTTGTAATGATTGTAGCATAAATTCTCTTTTTTATGAGTTTTGATGTAAATTATTCAAGCTGAATTAGAATACTTAAGGATGCATCTGCTAAAATGATTGCCATTTACATTAAAAAAGTCCGTATAGGCACGGACACCTACACGGACGCTATTTTCATTATTTTCATCAGGAACCACCCGGCATGCCGTGAACGGATTTGATTTCGAGGTATTCTTCGATCCCGTAATCGCCCCATTCCCGGCCGACGCCAGATTGTTTGTACCCTCCGAACGGGCCGTTGAAATCTGTTTTCGTGTCATTGATTTTAATGCGGCCGGAGCGGATATTCGCAGCTGCGTACCGGAGTTTTTCCGGATCGTTTCCGACGATGTATCCGGCGAGGCCGTAAATCGTATCGTTTGCGAGTTCAAGCGCGTGATCCAAGTCTTCGTAAGTCAATATCGTTGTCACCGGGCCGAAGATTTCTTCCTGGGCGATGACGGTGTCGTTGGAGACATCAGTGAATACCGTCGGCTTTGCATAATAACCGGTTTCCAGTCCTTCCGGCTTGCCGGTGCCGCCTGTGAGGAGCGTCGCTTCTTCTTTGCCTTTTTCGATATAGGACTGCACCGTATCCCATTGATCTTTCGAGACGAGCGGTCCGGTCGCAATCCCGTCCTTTTGCGGATCGCCGACCGGAAATTCCTTTAAGGCGTCAACGATCGCTTCTTCAAACGACGCTTTCATCGCTTGCGGAATGAGAACCCGCGTGGCGGCTGAGCATACCTGTCCGGAATTATTCATGATGTGGGATGCGGCCGTTTTTGCCGCTTTGTTTACATCAGCATCGTCAAGCACAAGAAGCGGGGACTTGCCGCCGAGTTCCAACGCGACGCGCTTAATCGTTTCAGCGCCGTTTTGCATAATTTTCTTGCCTGTTTCGCCCGAGCCTGTGAAGGAGACGAAATCAATATCCGGGTGCTTGCTCAAGCGGTCGCCGACAACGGACCCGGAGCCGGTCACGAGGTTAAAGGCGCCGTCCGGCAAGCCGGATTCATCAATAATTTCTGCCAAGATCATCGCGGCAAATGGAGTCATCGACGCCGGGTTTAAAATCACCGGGCTTCCTGCTGCGATCGCGCTGGCAATTTTCGTCGACGTCTGGTTTGTCGGGAAGTTCCACGGCGTAATCAATGC
Organism: Salisediminibacterium halotolerans; assembly: GCF_003814815.1. Lineage (GTDB taxonomy): Bacteria > Bacillota > Bacilli > Bacillales > Salisediminibacteriaceae > Salisediminibacterium > Salisediminibacterium halotolerans. The sequence continues at coordinate 120,554 of NZ_RKQQ01000006.1, read as the reverse complement.
GCTTACCCCGACCGATTCTTTTAAGACCGTGTGACCGCCGCGGTCTTCTTGAAACGAAAAATGTTCCAGCGACTCAGCGGCCTGCTTGAAATGGCCGAGCCCCATCTGATAATGCACCTGTTCCGAAATCGAGAGCGGTGAACCTAATTCCTCGGTCATGACTTGAATCAGTTCATCTTTTCGCGCTTCATAACCAGCGACGATTTGTTTCAGCCATTGGATCCGCTCGGCTTTCGTCGAATTCGCCAACGCCGGAAACGCCGCCTTCGCCGCAGCGACCGCCTTGTCCGTATCAGCGACGGTGCCCGCGCTGATTTTGCCCATCACTTCTTCCGTTGCCGGGTTAATCACATCGAGCGTTGCCGAATCCGTCGACTCGACCCACTCGCCGTTAATATACTGCTTCACTTGCTGACGCATGAAAATCGCTCCTTTTTATCATGATCTATATGCTGATCTCGATTTGTAACAATGATCGGATAACCTACGCGTTCCCTGCCTGCTTCTTTCTAAAACTGTACGTAAAAAACACCCCGCTGCGGAGGTGTTTGAAATGTTCTATTTGCGGCCGGATTTCGGATCGGCAATCGGCAACGCTTTTAAGAACGCTTGCAGGCGTTTGGACAGCGGCTTAAACGCGGTGTACGTCACACCGCCGGAGGTGAAGGCGCCCATGACAGGGACGGCTTTACTGAGGCCTCTTGCAAAAATATGTTTCGACATTTTATAGCCGAGCGTTGTGGCCACCTTCGCAATTACCGGGTAAAGCACCGCGGTCGGCAGCTGCGGACGCTCCGCTTCACTATCTCTGTCACTGATCAGCTGGCTGACCGCTTCCTCAGCGGATTTCACACCGAACATGACTCCTAAAAACAACGTCAGCTGCTCCAGCGATTCTTCATCAAACTCGCCGTCATCAGATGCGATTTCTTCCCAGCCGTACAGGTAAATCAGTTTTTGCTGCAAACGAATCACATGGCTGAAGTACTGCACAAGGTCGGCCGGCAGGGTCCCCGCAATCGCAAAACCGCCCGGCGCCCCGGCTGCTGCGGAGATCGCAGTCACCCTTCTCGTTTCCGTTCGGATCGCCGCTTTCGCGATCTTATTAATCGTCTTTAGCGGTATCCCCGCGTCCGCAGGCGTCGACGCGACAGCTGTCTCCACTTGCTGCGGCTTCACGTGACGCTTAAGCGCCTCGCGCAAAAAAGCCTCCCGCTTCAACCGCACTCCCGGTAACTTCATCGCTGACCTCATCACCGCATAATAATAATCGTCCGGTTTAATATTCAATGGCTCTAGATCACTCCTTATATTTTTTTATTTATATCCCATTTATTTAAGTCCAAGGCGGATCATCTCTCTAACCAGTATAGCCATTAATTTCCCTTGTTAAATGTTCGATAAACTTTGCGAAATTCTGCAGGAAGTTGCAATCATAAAATTACCAATATCCTCGCTGCGATCAAAATGTTATTCATCTCTAGTTAGAGCATATTCAATTTTTCACTACAAGCTATAGTATGCCTCTCATCTCTGATACAATTAAATTATTTAACTTGTAAATATTCACACTGATTTTAGTCACAAAGACAACAGAAGCTAAGTATCCTTGGATTGAATAATAACGAGGATCACCCAAGAATTTTTCACTGACTAATCAAACTCATACGATGCAATTGAGTATTTGTTCGGAAATGTCGTTGCAACCTCTCGAACGTTCAAGTGGAGGAACTTAACCTTTCCGAACGGGATAAAGAGTGATTTTTTAGCATTAAAAGAATTCGTAAATGTGTACTTTTATGAACGTTTTTTATATCTATTTGGTTAATTTTATGTTACAAATTAATGGAATATTATTCAAATAATTATAAAGATAACAATGAGGAGTTGAAGAAGAATAGGATCTACAATCGATATATGATGATTTCGACAAAAAGATTCTTTTTTATTAAAAGGAATTGTTGATAATCAAGAGTATATTAATGATATACAAAATGATAGTAATCTATTTTTCAATAATGCTGAGTATTTCAGAAAAACGGGTAGAAAAATAAGAGTGACCTATCCGGTGATGCTCTAGAAGGATATTTTATAAAAGGGCAGACGGAAAAGAATAATTTTTTAAATATAAAAAAGGACAAGTTGACGCTTATGACAAGGAATATCTAGCTAAAATATATCGAGAAATGAAACATGTTTATATCTGCAGCTTTTTTTATATTACAATCGAAGAATTCCAAGATAATAAAATTCCGAAAGAAATAATTGAAGTATTTGAAAATGAGTTTAAGGATAGAAAAATCGCTGTATTTCACGGTGTACAAGATTTATTAGATTGAGGAGAGTGAATTATGATAGAAAGAATAATTATTAAGAACTACAAGCACTTTCAATATTTAGATTTACATGTAAAAGAAGACATGAATATCTTAATCGGAGATAACGGTACTGGTAAGTCCACGATATTTGAAGCCATTCATTTAGCTTTAACAGGAGTTATTAGAAACCGTCCTGTTTATCAGGAAATCAATCCTTTTTTTTTTAATAAGTGTATAACAAATGATTTTATAGGTAATGCTCAAAAGTGTAGAGAAGATCAATTAGAGCATGTTCCGCCTTCTCCACCTAGTATACATATTGAGTTATATTTAACTAATACTACCGATCAAGATTTAAATAAATTTAGAGGCTCTGAAAACATGGAAAGTAAAGATTGTATAGGTCTTAGTTTTAATATAGAGTTCGACAAAAAATATGAAGACGAATATGAAGAATATATTCAAAATGAAGAAATTTCTCTAATTCCTACTGAATTTTATATGATGGAATGGAAAACGTTTGGTGGTCATATTATTACACCTAGAGCTATACCTTTTAAATCGTATTTAATTGATTCCAATGGAAGTGCTTTTAGTAATCTTCCGCAAAAGCATTTTATGGGAATTATTGATAATACTTTAGATAAAAAACAACGAGCTAATCTGGCAGTTTTGTACCGAGAGTATAAAGAGCAATTTTCTAGACATGAAGAAGTAATAAAGTTAAATGACAGCCTAAATGAAAAAAAACAAGGTTCATTCAGTCAAGATGATCCCAAAAAGTTGGCTCTCTCTTTAGATGTTAGCCGAAACACTAGTTGGGAAACAGCTGTAAATGCTTACATCGATAATATTCCTTTTGAAAATATCGGAACTGGTGCTCAAAATATGCTTAAAACTATTTATGCTGTTCAAAATCGAAAAGAAAAGCAAACAATACTATTGATGGAAGAACCGGAAAATCATTTGTCTTTCACAAACATGCGTCAATTAGTAACCCGTTTATCTGAGTTGTCAGAAGGTCAACAAGTTTTTGTATCTACTCACGATTCTTATATATTAAATAAATTACATTTAGATAATCTCATACTTCTTAGCTCAACAGAGAATAGCGCAATGGATCAATTATCTGAAGATACAGTTAGTTATTTTCAAAAATTACCTAATTATAATACTTTAAGGTTCATCTTATCTAAAAAAGTTATATTAGTAGAAGGTCCAGCAGATGAGCTCATTGTTACGAAATGCTATATGGACAACAACGGAGGTAAAGTTCCACTAGATGATGGGATAGATATTTTTAGTGTAAATGGTCTTTCTTTTAAACGTTTTTTAGATATTGCAATACTTTTAGAAATAAAAACATTTGTAGTCACTGACAATGATGGAAATTACGAAGATAATATTGAGCAGAAGTACAAAGGTTACAAAGATCATTCCTTTATCCATATTTGTTCTGATAGTAATTATAGATTAAAGACCTTAGAACCTCAGTTTTTATATAAGGGCTCTAACTTTGAAAAGTTGAAAAATATATTAAATAGAAGTGAAAGTTCTATAGAGGAGTTGGAAAAATATATGGAGACAAATAAGACTGATTGGGCATTAAGTGTTTTTCTAGACACCACAGAAAAATTTGAATATCCAGAGTATATTATTGATGCAATACGTTAAAAGAATTATTCAGGCTGGAGCTGGTACAGGAAAAACTTCTTTATTAATAAAGGAAGCTTTAAATTTGAAATCTGAAGGGAAGGTTCTTTACTTAACTTACACGAGAAACAATTTAAAATCTATGAAGAACGATATAGCTAGTAAACCCGGAGGGCTTTCTGAAAGTATAGAGTGTAGAACATGGATAGAATTTCTTTTTAATGAGATGGCCAAGCCTTATAGAAAAATGGTTAAAATGCCGCTCATAGAAGGATTAGACGATACTCTTGAAAGTAAAATACCCAAAAGGAAGGGACTTACTTCTAACAGTAAAGGATATTATATAAATAGAAATAATCATTTGTATTCCGAAAGATTAGCTCAATTCGTAGATGTGATCAATAAGATAATTAACGGACGTATCTATAATAGAATTGAGAAAATTTATAGTACTGTATTGATCGATGAAGTGCAAGATTTAAATGGATATGATTTAGAAATAATCAGAAATATTTACAATTTATCTTGTAATGTAATTATTGTGGGAGATCATAGACAATCGACATATTCAACAAATACAAGTAGAAAGCATTCTATTTATAAAAATGATAAAATATTTAACTTTTTTATCAAAGAAATGGGAATAGAACATTTAGAGCAACTTGAGGTTTGCTATAGGTGTAACCAAGAAATCTGTGACTTTGTAAATGCATTATATGATGATTTAAAATTAATAGAAGATCCTCATAGAGAGCGACAAGAAGATGAAGGGATCGTCAAATTGAATAACCAGCAAGAGTTACTTAACTATACAAAAAATTATAGTCCAACAATTTTATATTATAATGTTAAGACATTAAACAAGTTAGAAAAGCTAGGAGTACCACGTTATTTAGAACAGGTAACGTTTGGAAAAGCTAAAGGGATTACCAGGCAGCACGTCCTCATATTTCCAACTAAAGATATGAAAAACAAAATGTACGATTGGTCGGTTGATTTAAAAGGTCAAACATTGGCTAAGTTCTATGTTGCTATGACACGAGCAAGGTATTCGGTCGCGATTTATCTTGGGTAAATATACAATTTTATATTTTTTCGATGCACTGTATATAAAGGTGGCTGCAAGATAGCATTTCTAAAAAAGATGTTCGGAAGGAACACCTTAACAAAGATAACATCAATACGTTCTCTGAAGAAGGTAAAACAAGAAAATTAAAAGAATTCAAGTTGAAATAGTATATGTACTTTAAAGCTGTCTTGGAATTGGACTATCAGAACAAGCTAGCTTTCGACTTCTCTGAAAAATAATTGTAAACAAGTAGTTCTCTTAATATTCAGAAAGGAATGAATTTAAATGAACGAAAACTTCTTATACAACCAAATCTATGAATATGCTTACCCTATACATGGAACACCGCCTCCCAAAGTATTTTTAGGAAATTCTGAAGATAAGCAATGTATTTTTTGTAATAGAGTTACTAGTGAAGTTACTTTCAGAAAAATTGCTCACGTAGTACCAGCAGCGTTAGGTAATAGAAGTCTTTTTAATCATAATGAATGTGATGAATGTAATGAACTAATATTTAGCAAATATGAAAATGACCTTGTTAACTACCTTCAATTAGAACGAATTTTTATGAGAGGTAGACCACGAAAAGGTTCTCCCAAATATAAGCCTAGTGGTGATGAATCATTTATTGCCAGTAACTTTGGGTCAAATCAAGTAAGTATTTTTTTAGAAGAAGAGGAAAAGATTTTTGAATTATTGGATGAAGATGAGCAGTCAAAAACATACACTTTGAAGTGTAACAATCTTCCTACCTATAATCCTGTGGGAATTTGCAAAGCTTTAGTTCACATGGGATTTTCTGTTATCGAAGAAAACATGAGAAATAAATTCACTTATTTATATGAATGGCTGAAAGGTAATAATTCTATTTTACCGATGTATTTAGATATGGTATATATTCCAGGCGGAGGAATGGCTCATGTTATTCTAGAGGTATGGGAAAATAAATCATCTGATGCATTAGATTTTCCACTTGTAATAAGATTTACTTACGGTCATAAGTTAATTACATTGTATGTACCTGCAAATGGAGAAGTAGAAACAAAGCCATCTCATTTCAATTACATTATTCATGGTCCTGAAAACATTACACAAATTGAAGGCAATCGTTGGACTATATCTTCTGATAAGGCTATTCGGCCCGATGATGTTACTTTTAACATCTCATATACTCATAAAGAATAACCTCGTATTTAATAATTACTTAATATTATGACTTTATTTATGCAGTGTTAGTAAAAAATATATAATGATCCGATATTTGGATTTATAAAGCCGAATTCATCTTCGGTAAGGGGATCCAGCTTTAAATGATTGGAGAGCTACAAAATAAAGTCTGATTTCATGACAAATTTGTAAGCTATTCTTTTATCGGGGCTCTTCAGAAAAATGCGGATTTGCAACGTTATACCACTTTTATTGGAGGTTACCTTTAATAGGGTTACTACTGCATGAGTTAACATAATCCCGATTATCAGAAGTAATGCATATTCAAACATTTTCCGGATATCCCCTTAATAATCAAATAACCTATGTCCACAATTTCTGTACTCACAATAGATACTATAATTTTCCCAACATGCAGCAAAGTCAAAGGAGTCTTAGCATGTTGTGACTGCTGGACTAAAGTAGACTTTTTTTTGCTCGATAAATTTGATCACTTTTTACCAACAAATTCAATCTTTCCAACACTCAATAAGTAATTGTTGCAATGTGTTCCACAAGCAGAGTATTATCAAAATACCGGTGGAATTTTTTTGCTAAAAAACATAATGTGTTATTTTCAATTGTTTGTTTACTAAGCTGCATCTCTAATAAAAAGCACTCAGCACACCTCACTTCAGCTGAGTGCTTTTTACTTTCGCTCAGAACTTTTCTTCAAAATTTTATCATCAATAATAAACAGGGTTATTCGCTCCGATCATCGCACCGATTAATACGCCAAAGAGACCGGCAGCGACGCCGACAATCATCAGTACTGTCCCGTGAGTATCTTCGCCTTTCTTTTTCACCATGTATCCCATAATTACGGACAATGCTGCGAATAATATCGGTACTAGCAATAAAGAAAATGCGACTGAAATCCAGCCGATTAATTTAATCGTCATTGTGTTAGATGCTGTGGGAGTGCTTGCAGTGATGTTGGCTGTTTGATTACTGACGATTGGCTCGTTCGTGTTCGCTTGTTGTTGGGTGCTCGTTCCGCAAGACGGACAAAACTTTGGGTTGTTCGTTAATTTATTCCCGCAATTGGCGAAAAAAATCATCGTGACCGCCCTTGCGTTATACATTAATAGAATTCGTATTCATACTCTCAATAACATCCATTCTTCAAATTTAGTAAAACTCCTGTTTCATTCATTCCCATGTATCGTCAATGCAATCTTAAAACAATTATTTCAGCGATTTACTGATTGTGATAAGAGGGTATAAGATGTATGACCCGATGTCTTCAACTAGAACGAACTCAGATTCGAGCAAAGTACATTGCACTGGAGTGAGCAACCCCTATGAACAACCATTATGATGTCATTGTCGTCGGCGCCGGTCTTGCTGGGCTGTCTGCGGCCAATCGCCTGAAGGAAAAAGGATACAGTTATAACGTGATTGAAGCTTCGTCAAGGACCGGGGGCAAAGTCCAGTCGGTGCAGCGTCCAAAGAGCGGCCGTTCGTTTGAACTCGGAGCGCAATTTATCAATCCTGATATGACAGAGCTCATGAAATGGATTGAACGTGCCGGAATGCAGCTGACGGAAACCGCTACGCCGGCAGATGCTGTCAGTATGATTTATCCGGCCAAAGAATTAAGTTCTGAAGCGATCGACGAGCATGAAGAGGAATTAGCTGACTGGCGGACAGATCTTCAAGGTGACGATTTGCGGCTGAGTGATCTCATTTCTCGCCTCTCGCTGACAGATACCGAAAAGCAAGCGGTCGCGAGCAGCTATGCCGAACTGATCAATCTCCCTCTCGATCAGGCCAGTGCCCGGGGCGTGATCGAGCTGATGACGCGCTACACTTCCGAACTGGAAGACAGCCATCAGTTAAACGCTCCGCTAGCTGACTTAATTCAGTATATGACAAATACCATTTCGGAGCAGATCTGTTACGACGAAGCGATTGTTAATATCGAGGAGACCGCTTCCGGCTATCGCGCCGTGTCAGATAACCATTCTTACGAAGCCGACACCGTCATTATGGCTGTCCCTCCCGCTGTTGCCAGCAAGCTGACATACAGCCCTGCACTGGAAAACCGGTATCGCCAGGCGCTCAACAGTTATCTTAACGGGTCGATCATCAAAACGACTTGGGTGTATGATGACCCTTTTTGGTATGATTACAACCTTAACGGCGACAAAGAAGCGATCATGGATGTCGTCTATACCGATCCATCCGGGGTGACTGTCGTTGATTCGTCTAAGCAAGGCGACGGATACCGGCTCACCATGTTTATCGGAGCCGATGCTGCAATAGACATCGCAAAGCAAAGCAGCCGTGAGCAAATGGAGACTGCGCTAAACTTACTGGAGAACGTCTTTGGCTCCCCGGCCCGAGCCTTTAAAGATGCCGAACAAAGCGTTTGGGTCGACGAGCCATTTTGCGGCGGCGGCTACGGCGCAGCCGTTAAATACGGCGGGATTCCGGATGCAGCAGAGATCTTGCGCACCCCGCACGGGCCATTTGCCTTTGCTGCGAGCGAACTGGCCGAACAGTTTCCCAATCATATGGAAGGCGCGATCCGTGCCGGTCAAGCCGCGGTTGAACAAGTCATCAAGCTAAAAAATCAACAATAAATACTAATTTTTATTGCGCGACCTGCGACGTAATCAGTTATTGTATGAGGAATGTTAACGAAGCGAAATAAGCCTATCAGATCAGCTTTTGATTTGATAGGCTTTTACATATTTAAGCTAAGTTTATGAGTCAGCGCTTTATACATTGAATAGCCTTGCTTATGTGATCAAACCTTTTAACCGCGCCGAAATCACGTCCCACTCCGCATTCAAATTCAAAGTTCGGATCGAGACGGTTTGCTCGCGCAGTGAGTAATCGGCATTGATTTCCTCCTCGATTGTCGGATAGAGCAGCATTCCGTTTACTTCACCGGGAAAATCACTTTGCTGCATGTAGGTAAGCAGTTGGTACAAGTGGTTGGAACGGAGCTTCTCCGTTTCCGAGCGGTAGCCGGTCAACAGTGTTTCTGCGTAATACTTTGCGTCAATAATCAGCTGTGTCTCAGTCAGTTTATTTTCAACGACAATGTCTGATTGCATCCGCGGCAGCAAGCGTTCTTCTTTCAGACTTACTCGCTCATCTAACTGCCAGCTGAATTGCGGCGCATGAACCTTATAGTGCTTTTTGTTTAAGTGATAGTGATAGAAGTTCAGAATAAATTTTTCATACAGCTTCGCCATCTGCCCGTCACGGACAAAGTCTGAAAAGGTGTATGCTTGGTTTTCTTCTGTTGTCAGCGAGCGTTCGACAATGAGCTGACTGATGTGCAGCAGCATGCGGTAATAATGATTGTTTCGGTTGTAACGGATCGACGTGAAGACTGTTTTCGTCAGGCGGATGTCTGCAACGTCAGAAAACGCATAACGCAGCTTTTTCAGCTGATGTTTCAGCTTGTCATCCACCGCGTAGGTTTTTAAAAGCAGCGTCAGCGTCGCTTTGACGATCTGATTTAAGAGGATGTCTTCCGAGAATTCATCGTACTCGCAGATCATTTGCCGTTTCGTCAGCGTCCGCTGTTTGACCGATTCCGTCACATTGATTTTTCCTTTCAGCGTGGAAACGGCCGCTTGTTCTTCAATGTAATAGCGATGCAAGCCGCGTTTGATAATATTTTTCGTCCCGTTGATATAGATACGGGCGAATAAGTTGTAAATGTTATCGAATTTTTCACTGCCTGCCAAGACGCGGTCTGATTGATCGAGTTCGTTCCACGCATAACAAAGCATCGCATAAATATTTTTCACAGGGATCTTATCAGCATGGCTCATCGCGATCACCTTAAGAGTTCCTGGATTTTCTGCTCGGCTTTTTCTTCTTCATCAAACCAATATTCCTTGATTAAGGGGGCGATTTCATACTGAATGATCTCGTCGTACCAATCTTCGGAATCGTTGTAATCGGTAAAGTAACTGTGTCCGATGCGAAAACCTGGCCCGAGATTGACATCTTGGCTGATTTCTTCATTCAGCCGGCCGATGCGCCAGTTGATTTTTTCAATCATCTCTTCCTGGGCACCTTGTTCGCGCAAGTGATTGGCAAAGCTCTCTGTCTCAAACGCCGGTTCTAATTCGTAAAAGCTGAAGCGTCGGCGCAGGGCGTAATCGATGATCGCCAAACTGCGGTCAGCGGTATTCATCATTCCGATTAAATAGACATTTTCCGGGACAGAAAACGGCTCGTTCGTGTACGTCAACTTCAGTTCGTCGCCGCGTTTGTCGCCTTCAATCAGCATCATTAGTTCACCGAAGATCTTGCTTAAATTGCCGCGGTTAATTTCATCAATAATGAAATAATAGCTCTGCTCCGGATCATCTGCTGCCATTTTGCAAAACTGGTAAAACGGTCCCTCTTGCAAGACAAATCCGTTCTCATTCGGGCGATAGCCCATAATAAAATCTTCGTACGCGTAACTTTGGTGAAACTGAATCATCATTATCCGCGATTCATCTTTCTCACCCATCTGTGAATAGGCGAGCCGCTTCGCCGCAAATGTCTTGCCGACACCGGGTGCGCCTTGCAATATCAAATTCTTTTTTCGATCCAGTAACGCCGTGATCGTATTGTACGAAGCTTCAGAAATAAAGACTTCGGCGAGGAAATCTTCTTTCGAATACGAATTTATCTCTTCTGAACCTTCGTCGCCGTAAGGTGTTTTTTCTTCAGCCAGGTTCGAATGATATTGAGTCAGTTCGATAGATTCTTGCCAAGCTTTAAACGAGAGATCCGGGTAAGAATCAGACGGGAACTCCTCTTCTTCAAACTTATCATTCAAAAAGTCGATCAGCCGCAAATAGTCCTCCCCGGTAATCGTTTTATTTTTTTTATGAACTGGCACTTCAATCTTTAGTTTATTTTCTAACGCATCTTTTGTACGAGAATCGAGCGGCAGATAATCCCAAGGTCTAATCCAATACAAACCGAATGTGATATTCCATTTAATACTGCTTTGTGTAATTACACGATTAAAATATTCGATAAACTGATTTCTGTTCTCTTCTGAATCTTTTTTGGTAAGTAAAATCGCGGATTCAAATACTTCCCAAAGATTATCAATATCAGATGGTTCGGGATCACTAGTAAAAAAACGCGATGCCATGTTACTGACCACCGGAATACCTTCGAATTGTGTCGGGATTGTTTCCTCAAGGCCGAGAAATTCATTGAGAACGGAAATGATTTTTATACGGTTCTCATCCGTGTACCCTTTATTAAACAACGCATAAAATGTGAACGGGCAAATATCATCAAGTAGAACGCTCTCACCCTCAGCATTTTGAGTTAACAATGGATTGCGTAGATCGAGTTTTTCAAAGGCGGTATTCATCTTTTCAAGCAGTTCTTGGCGCCGGTCTTTATAACTTAAGAGCGCATTCGCCATCTCTTCATAAAACGTTGTCCAAAGAAACATGTTCGGATCTTCATACCTGTACTTCCAATAAGGTTCATCTAAAAATTGTTCGATCATTTGTTCTTCTTGATTAAAAGCGAAGTCAATTAAATTTCTCCTCATCCACGTATGTTGATCAATATTTTTTCTTGTTACCTTCCACACATTTTTCATATTGGTGAAAAAATACCATTCTTTTAAAGTTGAAAAAGGTTCGTCCCAATCGACAAACACTCTTTTTCCGTCTTGCGGGTTTTCTTTGATTACACCGGTGACTTTAATTTTCATCGTTGAGACTAGGCGATTTTGGTCTCCAAACGATAAGCCTTTGCTTTTCGTGTATGTAGATTTGATCGCGATTTTGTCGCCGGGTTGCATCGATTTAACCTCATCATGATATTTTTCATCATGGCCGTTTTCCCAGATACCTTCCTGTAAGAAACGCTCAGTTTGATCCTCACCATCGAAGTGAGACCCGACAAACCAAGCAACTTCAGTCTCTGTTTTGGGATTTTGCGCAGTTGTTTCAGTCATCATTGACCCGTCCTTTCGAAAACTTCATATTTAAATCTTTATCAATTCATCTGTCGCTATTTTAACTTACACGCTCCCGAAAAAATCAGTGATGGATACCGATCAGACAGAAGCGCCGAAAAGAATAAGATACGGCATTGCGATCAGCAGGAGTCCGCCGGATAAAAAGAGCACCGTCGCCATAGACCCTAACTGTTCGGACGGTTCTCGCCTGACCCAGCCGGAATACTGGAGTTTGTTTTTATAAAGCACGTATATGACTATGTAAATGCCGAAGCCGCCCAGCCATTGATGTTGCTGCGCTTGCGCGTCAAATGCATACACATGGACGAGAACCATATACCAAAGCACACCGCCAAGCCCGATAAATATGACAGTGATCCGCAGCAGTTCAAGAAACAGTTTTATTAACGTCGTCATCAATATACTCCTATAGTTTATGATCGTTGTTGACAGAGTTATGTTTTCACGAAATCTATTAATATCATCTTGCACGCGAGGTTAAGCCGGCTTTACGTTTTTCATTACGAGGTGAGAAATGAGCAATGACATGGCTGGAACGAGTGGCAATATAATAAGCCAACTCTCTATTCCGCTAAGATAAAGAACTGTTACCAATAGAGGAATGCTGCCAAATAGTAAGAACAATTGAGATTTAGTTTTCAACCCATGAGCGAACAACAAAAATCCGATCACACTCAATAGTAAAAGGGATAACCAAAGCATGTATTCACCTCCCCATATCTGCCCTGTTAATTTTTTGTCTGCGCAGCCTGTAAAGCGCTGCCTTTCGTTTTGTCATATGTATCATGACACACAAATAGCGATTGTTGGTTTTTAATTACGAATATTGAATGATTTTTTTCCATTCTATTATAATTCTTTCATCCCATCTACACCTTTCTGTCAACTGACAGGGCAACCATAAAAGGGGTGTTATGGTTTGAATCCTCGCAAAAAAGTGAATAGACTTTACTATATCGAACGATTTTCGGGACAACGAACATAGGAGGGCTCAAGCTTGAAATATACCGGACGATTGGCTGTCTGCTTTTCGAGTGTTTTGGTTACGTTAATTGCGATGATTTATCTTGAGGTAACAAGAACCGATGCGATGGCTTACAGCGAAGTCACCATTTTTGTCCTCGTCTTGCAGCCCTTTTTCTGGTGGCTCGGCAAGCAATACGATCAATCAAATGATCTGTCTAAAAAGTATGATTTACAGCAAAGAGAGCTGGAAAGTCTCTTTACGAACAGCGGCGCATTTCTCTGGATGCTCGATGAGAAAGAAAAAAAGTTCTCTGTCTCCAAAGGAATCGAAGATGTCATGGGATTCACGTCAACCGAGTTTGAGCAAGACTTTAATCTCTGGATCTCACGTACATATCCTCAAGATGAGACAAAGGTTGCTGCTCATTATCATGATTTGCTTGCGGGAAAAACCTCCAATTGCGAGTGGCGAGTTTACCGGAAAAACGGGGACTTGCGCTGGTTAGAGGTGTACGGACAGCCGATATTAAATGAAAACGGCGACGTCATAAAATTAAATGGCGTTGCGTACGATATCACCGAGCGAAAACAAATGGAAGAACAATTAGAAAGTATCGCCTATTATGACAGTTTAACCGGGCTGCCAAACCGCAGGTATTTCAAGCTCGCCGCTAAACAAGCGCTCGCACGTTGCCGTGATCAGCAAAAACAATTAGCGATCATGTTTATTGACTTAGACAGGTTTAAGTTCATTAACGATACGTTGGGGCACGACAGCGGCGATGAGCTGCTGAAAAAAGTCAGTCGGAGAATCAAACAAAGTATTCGTGAACAAGACATCGTTGCCCGGCACGGCGGCGACGAGTTCATTATTTTGATCGACGGCACAGATGAAGCAGGCGTAAAAGAACTGGCTGCACGCATTCTCAATCGCTTTTCTGCTTCGTTTGCGTTGAATGGGGGTGAGTTTCATACAACGCCCAGTATCGGAATAAGTATGTATCCAAAGGATGGCGACAGTCTGACACCCTTGATCAAGCATGCAGACGATGCGATGTACTTAGCCAAGGAACGCGGGAAAAATAACTTCCAATTTTACATTTATAAAGACGAGGACATTATTGCCCGAAGAGAAAAAATCGAGCATGAATTGTTTAATGCGTTAAGCAACAATGAGTTTGAACTTTATTACCAGCCGAAAATCACCTTGTCTTGCGGAAAAGCTTACGGGGTTGAAGCTCTGCTGCGATGGCGCCATCCGGAACTGGGGATGATCCCGCCGGCTGAATTTATTCCGATCGCCGAGAGTGCGGGAGCGATGAATACGATCTGTGAGTGGGTGATTCAAGAAGCTTGTGCTCAAATTAAAGCCTGGCAAGCGTCCGGTCTGAATGTAAACGTTGCTGTGAATGTCTCGAGTATTCAATTTGACCAAGACGATTTCGCTACCAACATTTCGGAGGCGTTAAAACGAAGCCGACTATCTCCGGAACATTTAGGCATTGAGATCACAGAGAGCGTGATGTGTCATTTAGAACGAACGAAAAAAACGCTTCAAGAATTAAAGAACCTCGGTGTTCACGTTGCGATTGATGATTTCGGCACCGGCTACTCTTCCTTGCACCTGCTCAGCCAATTACCGATTGACGCAGTGAAAATTGATAAATCGTTTATTCAAGACATCTTAACCGATCCCAACAAAGCATCGTTAGTCAAAACGATGATTTCGATGGCGAAAGACTTGAATTTTGAATTGATTGCCGAAGGAATTGAACACGACCATCAGGTGAAATTCCTCCTCGACAACGGCTGTCATTTCGGACAAGGCTACTTATTCAGCCCGCCTCTTCCGGCAAACGATGCCGAAAATTTCTTACAACGGCAGATGATTAATGCTTAAACGGAGACACCTTGTGTGTCTTTTTTTGCTTTGATATTGCAACTGTGTTCATACACATAAATGCAGGGGTACAGAAATATTAAATTTAAAAATCTGACCTTAAGAAGCTAGAGTCACGAAAAATTCAAACTTACATTTCCCAATATGTATTTTATTCACAGCTTCTTTATGGTTTAATAAGTAAGTATGTACATAAGTACTTAGAATGACATATTTGACAAAAATGTTTAGCATTATGCTTGATTGCCGAGATGAATGCTTCATAATATGGTCAAAATGTCCCGCCTGCATACTCATTTCCGTTATACATCTGCGAGGAAATTAAAACCGGGAGGCTGTTATGAAAATACCATCTATGAAAAAGAGAGTAACAATGTATATGATTGTCTTATTTACTGCCGTGATGCTCGCCAGTACATACTTTCTTTATCAAGTGCTTGAAAATGAAATTATTGATTCCGGAGTCGAGCAAGCGACACAAACAGTCGAGGAAATTGCTGCTCAAGCAGAAATGATCATCGCTCAACACGATGATGTTCCTGTTAATGAATTGCAAGAATTCGTGGACTCGATTGCAGCGAATGACGATTTTGCTTATGCGATCGTAATTGACGAGGAGAATATCGAAGCCGTTGCACACAGCGATACCGAACGCATCGGCACAACGTATGACGATGACAGCTATACTGTAAGCGGAGCAGGTGAAGGTGAAATCATGACCTCACGATTTTTCGCTGACCTTCAAGACTCTTGGGCTTATGACATCATGGTACCGATCGAAGCCGACGGCGAATTATTTGGCGCAATGGACGTAGGTGTTGAGGAGCAGCATTTAACATCCACGATGCAAACATTGTTGGTTGTGCAAGCGCTCGTGATTGCCGCAAGCGTTCTGCTCTTCGCTGCGATAACTTGGCTGATGCTAAGAAAGATGTTCCAGCCGCTGAACCGTTTAATTGACCATTGCAAACGAATCGGAGACGGAGACTTCACGAAAAAAATCAGCGATGACGACAACAGAAAAACATATGCAGAACTTCATGAAGTTGAAGCGGCGGTAGATCAAATGCAAGATTCTTTTGTCGACTTGATCGCCAACACTGTCCGCCGCTCTGAAGATATTGCCGAAATGTCCGAAGAGCTTCACGAAAATACAGCTAATATTGAACAACTATTTGATGACTTGGAAAACACAATGAACGAGATTGCACAGTCCGCAGAGTACGGGGCCGAATCGACCGAAAACGGGACGAAAGCCAACCTGGAAATAGCAGCAAACCTGGAAGAAAGTGCGAAGGAACTTCATGCGTTAAACGCGTCAATGACAGACGTTGCTCAATTAAGTGAACAAGGACAGCAATCGGTAGAACGCGTCATGTCATCGAATGAACATACTTCAAAAGCGGTTAATGATATTGCCGATGTTGTGCAAACGACTAAACACAGCACAGAAAAAATTGAGGCGGCGAGTAAACAGATCGGCTCGATTGCTGACCAAACAAACCTGCTCGCTTTAAATGCGTCGATTGAAGCAGCCCGGGCAGGAGAAGCCGGAAAAGGTTTCTCGGTCGTAGCTGATGAAATCCGCAAGCTTGCGGAACAATCGAACCGTTTCTCGCAAGAAATTGACGGTGTGATTGAGGAGTTGACAGAAAAAGCCGATCGCAGTGTCACGATTATGAAAGACCTTTCCGAAAGTGCTCATTATCAGACTGAGGAAATTCAATCCACCAGTTCCGCGTTTTCAAAAATTAAGACGGGGCTCGATCATAATCAACAAGAGATGACTGCAATCAACGAGCGGACAAAACAATTACTCAGTCAAAAAGATACCTTGGTTGAAGTAATGGAAAACTTGTCTGCATTGTCTGAAGAAAATGCTGCCGGAGCGGAGCAAATGACTTCATCTTTATCAGAATCGGTCAACCGGATTAAAGATGCCTCTAAGCGAGTCGAAAAGCTATCGTCTTTAGCAAAAGAGATGCAAAGTCAAACGTCGACCTTCCGCTTCTAAACAGAATATTTTTTATTTAACGTGAGAGCCGCATCCAGGCTCTCACTTTTTTTACGAAAAAAAGAAAGGCAGAAGTAAATAAACTTAGACAAGATTATATAAAAACAGAAAAAAAACCGATCAAATCAGTTTTTGATTTGATCGGCTTCCTGTATTATTTTACCTTAGTTTTTATTCACGCTCGCGTCATAGATTGATTCCACGGCTTGTTGCAGCGCCGCGTTGAATTCAGCTTCAGTTTGGTTCGCGTTTAAGTCCGCTGTGAGAGCGCGGGAGAAGCTCGCGATCACGCCGTCGTTTTCTTTCAGCTTTTCGTTCGCCCCTTCACGGGTATAGCCGCCGGAAAGAGCGACAACGCGGACGACACGCGGATGGTCGACTAATTCTTTAAATGCATTTGCATTGTCAGGAATCGTCAGCTTTAACATCACATTGTCTTCTGAGGATAAGCTGTTTAAGTGATTGAGCAGTTCTTCTTTTAAGATCTCTTCCGACTGAGCTTTATCTGTGCTGTGAATGTCGACTTCCGGTTCGATGATCGGTACAAGACCGGCAGCAAGAATTTGCTTCGCAACCTCAAATTGCTGCTCGACAACCGCTTTAATTCCTTCACGGTTTGCTTCTTTCACGACAGAACGCATTTTCGTCCCGAAAATATTGCGCTCATTCGCGCGGCGAAGCAAGTCGTCGAGTTCCGGGTTCGCCTTCATCAGCTGCACACCGTTTGACTCCTCGGCGAGCCCTTTATCAACTTTTAAGAAAGGCAGCACGCCTTTATCTTCTAACAGATAATCCGCCGTGTATTTCCCTTCAATCTTGCGGTCCATCGTGTGCTCAAACAAAATCGCGCCCAGGATATGAGTGGAATCAAACGCCGGTGCTGTAATGATTCTTGTCCGCATCTCGTGCACAAGATCAAACATTTCTTCGTCAGTGGAATACGAGCTCTCCGGTACACCGTAATCAGCTAAGGCTTTCGGAGTGCTCCCCCCGCTTTGGTCGAGCGCTGCAATGAATCCTTTACCATTTCTCATTTGTTCCATTTGCTTATCAGTCATTTTCTCACTCCTTCATCATTTTGAATCCATCTCTATAATGAAGGAAGAAACGTCTACAGTCAAACCTCCTAATAACCCCCTTTTTAACCAGCGCAGCAAAATCAGCTAAATTCGTGATAACTCTTTCCAGCAGTAAATTAACGTACACTTCCATAGCGATCTATAGTATAATCAATTTACAAAATATTCAAATAAATAGGTTCGTTGATTTAATTTAAAGGAGGGTTCTTATGAGTAAATATAATAAGTCAACAGCTCCATATAGCAGACCGACCGCAGCAATCAGAAACAAACATCAGGATTTATTTAACAGGTATGATTTTTCAAAACGAATAGCTGAATCGATCTCCGCAAGAAAAGACGAAAGCAGTATTGTGATTGGTATCAATGCGGAATGGGGGGATGGTAAAACGTCCGTATTAAATTTAATAAATCAGAATTTACGCGGTAAACCTAACATCGTACGCTTAAAGTTTAATCCTTGGAGGTTCGGTTCTGAAGAAGAAATCCTTGCCAACTTTTTTAATGATCTCGCAAATGCGCTCGACGCCTCTCTTAAAGATAATAAGGATCTAATAAGAGAAATGCTAGATAAAATCAACCCGCTGGTTAAAGCGTTGGAAAAACTTCAGCCTGCGGCAGGAGCATTCGGGAACGTGATCATGTCAGGAACGAAACTGCTTTTTCCCAAGAAAGAACTTGAGGAAGTTCGCGATAAAGTAGAGCATTTATTAGAGGAAGAGAAAATAAGGGTGGTCGTTTTAATCGATGATATTGACCGCTTAGAAAAAAATGAAATCCATGCCGTTTTTCGGCTCGTGAGACTGACAGCTGACTTTAAATACACCGCTTATATTTTGGCATATGATAAACAAATCGTTACAAGCGCGTTAGCGGATAAGTTCGGGCATACGGACTCTCTCTCAGGAGAAACGTTTATCGATAAAATCATCCAGGTTCCGTTGGAATTACCAAAAGTCATTGAGCATGATTTACACCAATATCTTCTTGATGAAATAGATGAATTGTTGACGTTTTTCGATATTAACTTACCTGCAGCGGACGCAGATGATTTTTATTTTCACATTACTGACTCTTTAAGTCCGTTTATAACGAGCCCCAGTCAAATAAAGCTTTACGCAAACACACTCACCTTTTCGACGCCGATCATCGTAAAGGACGTCAATATGAGAGACCTGATGCTGATTGAAGGGATACGAATATTTGTGCCGGAATTATATGACTTTATTAAAAGCAACAGGAATCAATTTTTATTTCCTGGATCTGCCGGATCCTTTACAACAAATAAAGATATGGCGGAACTTAATGAGAATTGGAAAACTAAGATAGACGGGCATTTAAAAAAGATATCTGCGCCAGAACCTGCAAAACTGTTAAAACTGATAATGACTTTATTTCCTCAAATCGAAACATTATACGGCAGCAAACAGTATGACCTATCTTCAGCAACAAGCTGGGCAGATCATAAACGCATCTGTTCTTCAGAATGCTTCGATCGCTACTTTTCCTATGCAATCACGGAAGGAGACGTATCTGATTTAACGATTGATCAGTTAATCAACGACATCATGGGAAAAAGTTTTGCTGGCGGGGAGTATGCAGATTGGTTTGACAAAAAAATAACGGCATCGAACATTTCTGTATTATTTTATAAATTAAGAAGAAGAGTGTATAAGTTTGATCAGGACCAGTTAGAAAAACTGCCGGTTTCATTAGCACGCTTAAGTCAGGTATTAAAAGCTAAACATACGGATCGAAAACTTGGCACAGCTTATTGGGGCGCTTTTCATTTTATATCTGACTGCTTAGAGAATCTGGATCACAATAAGCGTCTGCCAACAGCAACAAAAGTCATTTCAGAAGCAAGCAGTCTCGAATTTGCTTTTGAGTGGTTGAATTCATTTAAAGGCCGGGTTAGACAAACGCATCATCCCGAGCTGATGTCAAAAGAAGAAGTCGATCAATTAAACCAATTGATGACGGATCAAATTCTTCTCGCTCACCCTGAAATTGATCAAAAGCCGGATGGAACACTTTCTGAAAGCGAACGTTTATTCAAAGAGTTTGTAAAAGAAACCCCGGTGTGAATGACAACACCAGGGAGATCGGCCTCTGCAAACTAATCATAATTTTTCAACGGACCTTCTTTCGCTGCTGACTGATTCTTTGCTGATCTTGATCGAATCACCCGATAATTGCATAGACAACAAGCGCAAGAATCATCACAAGAAGGGCAATACCCATGCCCTTCCATCCTAATGACGTAACGAGGTCAACGAGACTGCCGCGCGAAGCCCGTTGAAAGGAATCACTCATCGTTCCAACCGGATTGTTTTTTAGCTCTTGCTGACGCTGTTTTTCTTGCCGTCTCTCATTGGTTTCTTTGTTCATGATTATCCCCTCTGTTGACGTTGATTTCGCTTTCTTGTTCCTGAAGAAGCGAGAGAATTTCTCGATTCATTTTCACTTGCTCATCCGAATTCTTCTTAATGTTAAAAAGCCATTTAAATGCCAGGATCATGATAATAAACGGCACTAACGAGATGAGTAACCCGACAAAATTAAAAGTTTCCACCATGCATCGTTCCTCCTCAAATTTACAAATGATCTCTTCAATGCGAGATATCTTCTATCATACGCCATACAATGCAGGACGCAATGCGATATATATCAAGGCGCCATTCAACGATGAATCTCTTTCAATTAAAATATTAATACGTTCCACGCAATGATCGCAGCGACAACCAATATGCCGGAAAAAGCAAAGATGCTTTCCCATAGAAGACGGCGTTTTATATTTTTTTGTGCGTTTAAACGGACTAATTTGTCTTTAATCTCCGGCCATTCCTCTGCCAACTCGCTTGGAAATTTGCTGTCGACTTGGAGCGCAACATTATCAGCATAATCGCTGTTTAACGGTGATTTGTCCCATGTAAGCTTCAGCTTCTCCTTCGTGTCTTCGATGATGTATTGGATCTCTGACTTATCTTCATTTTCTTTTTTCTGCAATCGCTCCTCGTAACGGCGCAATTGACTGTCAATCACTTCTTCGACCTCGTGCTTTGATGATTGATAAACTGTCAGCTTAGAAAATCCATAAAGAGACGAATAAATCAACTTACTAACCAGTAAAACGACAATCACAATAATCAGCCAGAAAGCTCCTGAAACGTAGTTGGAGACGATCGTTAATACGCTGATCAAAGCCACGGCCATAACGAGGTACTGCATTGCAGAAGTTTTCTCAGCCAACCCGTAGCGGCGTATTTGCCGCAAACGTACCAGCGCTTCAATATTTAAAAGGATTAACGGAAAAACAGTGAGCCAGAAGTTAGACATATCAACACCTCTTACGTATGTATGTTCGTCGTTACTGATAGGTAATATAGAAAATAGTGCAGCCAAATTATACCATCTGCTTTTTTTTAAAATATACATTTAATTACACGTATGCCTGTACGAAAACATACTTAATGACCTGATAAAAAGCGTGCCGATGAATCAGCACGCTTTACTCTGAAGTTTTCTCATCAGCAAATCTATTTATTAAAACCTCTCAGCGCCGTTCGATTAAATTAAAACCGATACCGGCGAACAAGACACTCATCAACAGCAATATTGAGGCGGACAGCATCAGGCTCTCCAGTGAAGCTCCGCCATAAGTGGTTCCGATCAATAAGTCCATCCCGTGCTTAAGCGGTATCAACTCGCCAATTTGTTGCAACAGCCCGGAAGGAACGAGTTCAATCGGCCAAAAGGCGCCGCCGAGCATGGCCATTGAAACAGCTGTCAGCGGGATGATTGCATCGAGCATTTTATAAGACCGGACCAGTCCGCTTAAAAGGATACCTAAACATACAACCGCGAGCACGTAAGGAATAACTGCTGCGAGCGTGAACCAAAATCCGCCATGAAAATCGACTTGAAACACAAACCGGAACAGAAATAAAATCATATACATCTGCATCAATCCAAATAAGAAAGCGAATGTGACATGACCGAGGTAGAGCTGGATCTTGGTTACCGGCGATAAGATCAATCGGTCCCACGTGCCGTCATTTCGTTGCGCTACGATCGTGGAGAGACTAAACGCGACCGCATAGATGACAAAAAAGAGCATAAAGCCAAACAGTGGATGCAAAGATTGATCGTAAGGAAAGGCTCCTTCGGCCTGTTCAAGCTCATACTGGAATCCATAATCCGCTACCCGCTCCCGCCACAAAGAGAGATCAAGCGACTCGGCAACCGCTGTTTCCATGTTTTGCTCACGGTAGAAAGACTGCACTTCCGACAGAAGCAATGCCGTTTCCGGCGCCTCATACACTTGAATGACAGAGCCTTCCGTTTCTTCAAGCATAAAGCCATAAGGTGGGCTGCTGCGGCGGATTTTCTCCTCCATCTCATTAACGCTCGACGGATCCACACTCAGCCGATTTCCTGCTTGATCTGAGAGTCGTTCAGCGGTCTCGGCTAAATCCTCGTCTGCCAACGTATCGGAAGCTGCCGGAACAGTCAGCTGTCCCCCTCCGCCGCCTAATACAGCAGCAAACAAGATCGTCAAGATCATACTTCCCCAAAATGCGAGAGGACGTCGACGGATCATACATAAATATTGATAAAGAACCGCACTCATTTTAGAGGTCCTCCTTTCTAGGAAATACCAATAACGCCGCACCGGCAAATAACACACTGAATACTATGATAGACAGCAGCATCGGATAAATTAATTCCGACCCCGCTCCTCCCATCACGGCAAGCAAGCTTTGCATAGCTGCACCGTTGGGAAGAATCCGCCCGATCGTGGCTACTGTCTCTGACAGCTGACTGACGTTAAAAAAACTGCCGCCGAGAAAAGCGAGAATCGTTACGCCGACACTGGCAAATAATGCGCTCGCCTGTTCATTGCGAATCCGATAGTTCACCGCCGTCAACAGCATTGACAACGATCCGACCGTCAAGGCTAAACCGCCTGCAATCACAGCTGTCAAACCGAGGTTTTGAAACGAAACATCAAAAACGAGCGAGGAAAAAGTAAAAATTAAGCTAAGCTGCAACAGTGACAAAAGCACCCCTGCCCCGCCTTTACCGGCAAGATACATCCACATCGGAACATTCGATGTCAGTAAACGATGATAAACGTGACTTTTTCGCTCGGTATGAGCGGTCGTCGCTAAAAACGTCGCGGTATAAAGAACGAACATCACGGCCATTCCCGCCGTATAATAATCAAACGACGTGATAACTGAACGGTTATCGAGCTGTTCAACGTTGACTTCCGTTTGAATAGGCTCTGGTAGCGCTTCTCCTTCCGCTAAAGCCAGGTAAGTCGCTTCTTTTTGCCAGTTCAATTCGTTAAAGAATGCGTCACTCACCCCTTCAATAACGGCTGTTTGACCGGAGGCTTCCACTTCTGCCGGCTCAGGTCTCTCCTCTCCGAGAAACATTTGCTTCCAAGCTTGCTCGCGGTAATCCGCTTCAAAATGCCAAACCCCGTCATAGTTGTCTTTTTCAGCAGCGCCTCCTGCGTATTCAGAAACGACCAAAAACCCGTCATCTGCTAACGCATTCAGCGTTTCGGTCAACAACTCAGGCACGGAAACGTTCACCGCCTCTTCAATCAGCGTTTCCCGCTCTTCTTCAGGTATTTCTTGATTGGCGATGTAGTCTGCGAAGTTATTGAGCTCTTCCTCTTGAGAGGTCTCAGAGACAACAGCGGTTGTTACTTTGTCTGTTCCTGCTGAACCGGGGGACATCATATTTTGGAGCGCACTGCCTAAAATAGTGATTAAAATCACCGGCATGATCAAGAGCGTTAACAATTCGCTCCGCTCCCGTAAAAGCTGCTTCACTTCTTTGCCTAGCATTGTTTTAAACATTATTCTCCCCCCCCTTACTGCCGGAGCGTCCGCCCGGTTAAATGCAAGAAAACATCCTCAAGGCTTGGCGAGCGGACTTCGACCGATTTGATGTCGACACCTGCCGCTCTTGTCAACTGAATTACCGATTCCAATACGGGGGTATCTTTGACCGCACGGATCATCGCTTCCTCGCCTGACGTATGAATGTGCGTGATCGCTGGATTCTCACGAAGTTTCTCGGCAAATTTTTCTGCCGGTTCACTCAGCGTAACGACGACGCTGTCTTCTTCCATCAGCATCGCCTTCAGTTCCTTCTTTGACCCCGCTGCGATGATTTCCCCGTGATCCATAATGTAAATGCGGTCGCATAAATACTCGACCTCTTCCATGTAATGACTTGTGTAAATGATCGTCATATTTTTCGTCCGGTTCAGCTCTCTGACGGTTTCTAAAATATAACTGCGCGACTGCGGATCAATCCCGACCGTCGGTTCGTCCATAATGAGCAGTTCCGGTTCGTGCAATAACGCCACTGCAATGTTCAGCCGGCGTTTCATCCCGCCGGAATACGTTTTGACAAATTCATCAGCGCGTTCACTTAAACCGACGATCTCCAATACGTGCTCGACACGTTCTTGAAGTTCGTTTCCTTTCAGCTTATAAGCTCGGCCGAAAAAACGCAGGTTTTCTTGAGCTGTCAAATCTTGAAATAGTGCAATTTCTTGCGGAACAACGCCGATCATTCGGCGGATTGAGGTACGGTCCTTTTTAACCGAATATCCGCCTAAAAAAATTTCACCCGCGGAAGGAGCAACGAGGCTGGAAATCATCGAGATCGTTGTTGATTTGCCGGCCCCGTTCGGACCGAGAAGTCCGACGACCTCACCTTTCTCAATAAAAAAATTTACATGGCTGACTGCGGTCCGCTCCTTAAATGATTTTGATACATCGATCACTTCGAGCATGTGATCCGCCTCCTTTCTTCATCTGTATCCAGTATAGCCTGTATCGTAAATAAATGGACGTAGCGCAAGTCATCAGTTTCCTTGTTCACCCATGACTCGAGTCACCTTATGCAACTCTCGTCTCCAACGAAGCCAAAAAAACCCCGTGTAAATGCTTTACACGAGGTTTTGGCGGATCGCAAAGATCGCAAGCTGCGTCCGGTCTCTTAGCTCCAGCTTATCGAGAATAACTGAAATATGATTTTTCACGGTCCCGACCGATAAAAACAGTTCCGATGCAATCTCTTGATTTGTCCGTCCTTCGCCGATGAGAATCGTAATGTCGCGTTCGCGCTTTGTCAAAGAAATGTTCGTCTGAGGCGGTTTCTCTTTTTTCATCAGATCAGGAATAATTCTTCCGGCAACCCCTTCATCAATCGTGATCCCGCCTTCAAGCGCTTTTTTCATCGCCGTAATCAGCTTCGACGCATCGGCATCTTTCAGCATAAACCCTTTCGCCCCGTTCTCAAGCGCTTCGATCGCATAGGCATCATCATCAAACGTCGTTAAGATCAGAACCGGCAGTTCCGGGAATAGTTCGATCAGTTCGCGGCAAGCGGCAAGTCCTGTCATTTCAGGCATTCGCACATCCAATACGGCAATGTCGACATCGGCGGTTTTCCCTTGCATTACCGCCTCTCTTCCGGTATCAGCTTCGGCCGTTACAGAAAATTCCCCAGTCTCTTCAATCATCATGCGAATTCCTTGCCGTACCATCTTTTGATCATCTGCAAGCAGTACCTTGATCATTGAACATTCACCCTTTCTAGCGGAAACGTGCCTTCTATCGTGAATTTCTCGCCGTTTTGAGTCGAACGAAATGTACCGCCGAGCGCTTCAAAACGTTCCCGCAACCCTGCCAAACCGCTTCCGTCAGAAGACGGGGCCTTATTTTTGGCTAAGCCGCTCTCCAACGTTAATACGGCTTGTCTGCCGCCGCGAATGTGAACGTGCAGGTTCACATGTCGTGATTGGCTATATTTCATCGCATTTGTCATCCCTTCTTGCACGAAGCGGTAGATCGCCGCATGCTGTTCATTAGTGAATGCCGCGGATAAAAACCCTTCTTCCGCTTTCCACTGAATCCGCATCTGTGACTCCCGCTCGAGCCGGCGCAGCAAATGTATCACAGCATGCACACCGACAGGATCCTCGCGATCTCGTATTTGCCGGACGGCTTCTCGCGTTTGTTCCAGAGCTTCACTCGCCGTCTTTTCGATGATATCGGTGTGTTGCCGTGCTTTTCCGTCAACGGAACGTCGCAAAACACCTGCTTGCATCAATAATGCTGTTAAGTGATGACCGACGGAATCGTGAATATCTCTGGCAATGCGGAGCCTTTCTTCTTCACGGACCGCTTGTTCTTGCACGTCGATATTCCGGCGCAGCTGCCGATTTTCACGCTCTGCTTTTAGCACTTGTGACGCTAAACGATCTTTATTGCGCGCTTCGATCGTATACATGCTGATGGTCAAAGCGGCGATGAGGACGAGAAGCGTCAGAGCGATTGTGTGCTCCCACCCCGATGGGTTTGCGAGCCATAACGGAGCAAGCGTCGCGATTGTGCCGCAGCCAGCTGTAAAGACAGGGCGGATTGGATCAAAGATTGCCGCAGCCATGAATAGAAAACCTAACAAAAACGGCAAAAATTCAGCCGGCATCATCGTCCCATACAATAATGCCCATAATAGCTGGACAGTCATGAGGATCAGCGTCCGCTTGCGCCAAAATAAAAGCGAGAAATACAAGCCGTAAACGACACTCGCACCGACGAAAAACAATGAGTTCTCCCAGGGCACATCGCTGCTTACTGCGATCCAAGCGGAAACGATCAACACTAATCCTGCATGGATCATAAATAGCCGCACGACAGCACCTCCTTTAACTGATCACCTCTGACCTCCTGGGATCAGCAGTGTATTGAACGTATATATCATGTGCCGGCGAAACGGATTCAATCATGCGCCGCCGATAATCGGATCTATCAACATGTATACGATCGCACCGCATATTAATAGTCCGCATGTGACGATATCTAAGAGATACATTTTGTTTTCTTTTGCAAAAGTCCACTCCATCAACGCATTAAAGGCAAACATAATAATAAGACTAAGAAAAATAAACACCCGAAACTCATGAAAATCGATGAATGTTAACGAAACCACTGCCAGACTGATTATAAATAAGGCTTGCTCGCCTAAGCGATGAACGCGATTTACATATCGTTCTTTCCAAGCCGGAACTGAAATATTCTCCTTAGTTTTTAAAATCCGATTAGACATTAGACTTAAAACTAAAATTGAAAACAAAATGATAATGATCAATAACATATTTGCCTCCTTGAGCTGCGTCGTTAAGTGAGAATATCGCAGAATTAAGCTGCGTTTGCGGCAGCCGCTCCTGCGGTGAGAGCGAGAAATATCAGCCAGCCAAACATAAACAGCCCCTGCCATCGAAGCCGGCGTTGAACGTTTTCTGTTCGTTGAGCTTGATCAATTTTGCTTTGATCTCCGGCCACTCATCGGCCAATTCACCGGAAATGTTACTTCTCATTTGAACGTCGACGGTATCAGCATAATTGCTGTTTAACGGTGAGAGATCCCAGGTGATTATCAGCTTTTCTTTCGTCTCTTTAATGATGTATGTCAGCTTTTTGTTCGTTTCATCTGCTTTTTTCACTATACGTTCTTCATAAGGCTGCAGATGATCATCCATCACGTTTTTGACTTCATCCATGTCTGTTTGATAAACCGTTACGTGATAGAGTGGATGGATAAACGAATAGATAAGGTAACTGACCAGCGCCGTCCCGATAGCGGCAATAAGCCAAATATATTCGGAAAAAACGTTCGAAGCTACAGTAACCAGACCGATGATCGCGATAATTATTGTCAGATTATGCATAAACGGATTTTTTTCTGCTAATCGGTCGCGGCGAATTTGAAGGAATCGCACCGCCTCTTCCACGCATATAAAAGTTAGCAGTACGATAAAGAATAAGACATTGGACATATAAACCCCTCTTATGTAAGTTCATTGTTTCTCTGTTGCACAATAATGACTATTATTCACGAACATATGCAGGCTAATTATACCATTAAACGATGTTCTTAATATGCATTTAATGACAATTAAGTCTATATAATAACACAGTTTGTTATCATGTAAAAAAAGCGTGCCGATCAACTCAGCACGCTTGTCCTTAACGTTTTATTATTCGGTTACGTCACTCGCATTCCTGTAATGATCACGATCACTAATCCTAAAGCCGCGGAAGTAAACAAGTAATTGGTGTACATCAAACTTAACGATTCCAATGTTTTTTCCTTTTTAAGCTGTTCGCCGTTAAGTTTCTTTTTCAATTTCCGGCTGTACACAGATAAGACGATCACGGTAAATAAAATAATAATTGATCCTGCCTGTTCCATAAACAAAAGATAAAACGGCAGATTCGCTCGATCGAATTGCAGAATCATAAATACACCAGTGAGCATAACGAGAACCGCTCCCGGCAAAACACCGGCATTGATCCATTTTCTTATTTTATTCACTACAGAAGTGTAGGTGTCCAACGAGTTTTCTGAGCTGACGAGGGAACGGAGCAAATACCCGAATGCTACGAATGAACCGAGCCATAAAGCCACGCCGGCAATATGCAAAATATACATCAGCGAATACATAAATCATTCCAACCTTTCTAACTATTTTTCTTATTCAACGGCCGCCAATTCCATTTTCCTAACAGTGTTACAATCGCAGGGACGAGGATTCCTCTAACCAAGAATGTATCGAGTAAAATGCCGATACCGACAATAAACCCGAATAAATACAATTCTTTCAGCGGCTGTGTCATCAAAACACCGAATGTCGCGGCCAAAATCACCCCGGCCGAGGAGATCACACCGCCTGTCTTGGCGACTCCGCGTTGAACAGCGTAGCGTATTCGATGCTGCTTGTTTTCTTCCATGATTCGCGATACGAGCATAATGTTATAATCTACCCCTAAAGCGACAAGAAATACGAACGCATAGAGCGGAATTCTGTAACTAAATGCGCCTACATCGGTGAATTGATCAAAAATAAACCAGCTTAGTCCGAGCGCAGATAAGTAAGATAACAAAATCGTTGACATCATATAGAGCGGGGCGATCAGTGACCGCGTATGCCATACAAGCATCAATGTAATCACGATTGTTACGACCGACGCGACAACGAGCGTATCTTGACTGTTATAAGCTTGTATATCCGCTTGCGTTGCAGATTCCCCGGAAAAATAAAGGTTCGCGCCGGCTTCATTCAATCCGCCGGCAACTAACAAGTCATCTTTCTCCTCGTTTAGCAGGTCCACGGTTTCAAGAGAAGCCAAATCATACGGATTATTTTCCATAATCAATTCTGCGTGCACAGCCTTGCCATCATCACTAATGTCGTCTCCTTCTTCAGCATCATCTAACTTGGGAAAGCTGACATCATTCACCCCGTCAAAAGCGATCAGACGTTCTTGCAGTTCCTCAATATCCTGCCATTGTTTCTCATTCAGCGTAAATGCATCGTCTTGCTCTAAAAGCACGGATACCGGAGCTAATTCACCCGAAGGAAACCTCTCTTCAAGAATGTCGAAGCCGACTCTGCTGTCTAAGTCTTCGGGAAACGAATCGATCAAATTGTAAGACGTTTGAATCGAAGGGACATTGAAAGCATTGATGATTAGAAACAAAAGAACGATACTTCCAGAAACGACCGGTTTCTTTGTGACAAGCGTTCCGACGCCTCCCCAAAAACGGTTTTTCTTAAGCGTTTCTTCTCCTACTTTCGGCACGGCAGGCCAAAAGGCTTTTCGGCCCGCAGCCGTGAACAAAGCCGGAATCAAGGTTAAACCTGCCAACAACACGATCGAGATCGTAATTGCAAATGTCCAGGCAAAATTATTATAAGGACCGTATTGTGCCAAGAGTAAAACGAGCATTGCAGCAGCCACGGTGGCACCGCTGAAAAAGATCGGTTTGCTCACTCCTCGTTGAGCTGCATTCATCGCCGCATATTTATCATTTGTCTGTCTCAGCTCTTCTTTAAACCGTGAAAAAACAAATAAGCTGTAATCAGTCGTCGCACCGAACAATAAAATCATCACAATAGATAAAGATTGAGCTTCAATCGTAAAAACGCCATTAGCTGCAAACAATCCAAGCAAACGATCTGCAACTTGATAAACAAACAAGGCGCCGATCAATGGAATTGTTGCTAGTAGCGGTGATCGATAAATAGCGATCAGCAATACGAGCACTAGACCGATCGTAGAGAACATCAACGTTAAATTCGCCTCCGAGAAAATCGCAGTTGTGTCAGAGGCGATCCCTGCCGGACCTGTGATAAACAAATCGCTTGATTGAAGCGTTTTATCACTATATTCGTTGATCATTGCAACAGTATCTTGGATGTCTTCTGTTTCCAGACCGCTCTGAAATGTGACCGTCAACACTGCCGCTTCCCCATCGTCTGACGTAAACGATGTTCTTATTTCATCAGAAAAATGGTGAAAGGGAACAACTGAATCGATCGTGTCAAACTCAGCCTCTTCATCCAGCCATTCGGTCACTTCGGCCAGTTCCTCCAAGTCGATCGACTCAGGCCCCTCTTCTTGCAATTCAAATACGAGCAAACCGAGCTGGCCATCATCGTCCGGAAAATACGATTCAACCGTCTCATCTGCAATAACAGATGGAGCGTTATCCGGCAAATCGTCATCGCCATTATTGATTGTGTAGTCTCCTGCCGAAGGAGCAAAGCTTAATCCCGCGGCGATCAATACCCAAACGATGATCGTTATCCAGACAGCTCGTCGATTCGATGTCAGTTTTGATAATACCCTCATTGCCTAACCCCGTCCCTTACATTCAATATTGTCGATGTCATATGCGACAAATAATATCGTAACAAGCATGTATGAACGGAATGTTAACAGTTGTCATTTGAAGCGTTTAGTTATGTGATCACGTTATTTCATCGGCTTTTGGCAAATTGAATGAAAATACTGTCCCGCTTCCCTCCACGCTTTCGACTCGAATCTCGCAACCGTGCAAATCAATAATTGATTTAACAATCGATAGACCAATACCTGTTCCGCTTTTATTCGTTCGTGACCGATCGGCTTTGCTAAACCGTTCCCAAATATAGGGCATATCTTCCTCGGCAATGCCTTGACCGTTATCGGCAATCGTTACAGTCAGTTCGTCGGTATGTTCCTCGATGCTCACAAGAACTTCAGATTTTTTTGGGGAAAACTGAATCGCATTTTGCAGCAAATTTATTAGCACCTGTTCGATTTTATCGCGGTCCGCTTCTGCATAGAACTCCGTCGTTTTAGGTTCGATTATGATTCTCATCGATTTTTTATTCAGCTGCGGTTCGAGTTTCGTGACAATTTCTTGCAACTGCTTCGTTAAGTTGTAAGGTTCAATCAAAAGTTCAACTTGTCCGTTTTCAAGCTTGCTCATATCCAGCGTGTCATTCACGAGTTTGATCACTCGATCTGTCTCGTCTTTCATAAGAGTATAATAATGTTCACGCTTCTCATTAGGAATCGTTCCATCAAGAAGCGCGACTAAAAAGCCTTTCAACGAAGTCAGCGGTGACCGCAGATCATGAGAGACATTAGCAATAAAATCTTTTCTCATTTCTTCAAGACCGTTCAATTCTGCGGCCATATAGTTAAATGTTTCTCCTAGCTGGCCGACTTCATCTTGTGAAGAGACTTTGACAGTTTGCGAAAAATCCCCTTTTGCCAATTTGAGGGCAATCTCATTCATATCTCGCAGCGGAGCGGTAATTTTTCGTGAAATAAGAAACAGGATTCCTCCGGCAAATGCAATCGTAACTGTGAAGGGAAGCAAAATCATCGCCCCCATTTGATAATACTGATGGTCTAAATCATGAAAAACCATCGCTGTTACAAATGTTTCACCACCGGTTTCTTGCACGTTCAATTTGTCTGCGATGACATAGCTTAAGCTTCCGTTTAAACGCGTCCCTGCTGACACGGGGTTACCTTGGGCGGCGGTTCTGATGTATTGCTGATCCAAGTCATCAATATTTGTACGTGAACTCTCCGGGGTAAAAAGCGGTGAACCGTTATCATCATAAATAATAATGCTGTAATCACGATGACTAAGGCTTGTTTCCAGCAAGGCGCCGGTTTCCTCATCCGTCCAATTGTTGTCCAAAGCATATTCAAGGTTTTCTTCGAGCTGTTCAGAATGATAAACATACAACTCTTCATAATCTTCATATAAGTTCAGATGGAACATATAAATAAAAACGATACCGAACAAAAGAAAAGATAAAAAAATGATTAAGGCGTAACTAAAAAATAATTTAGAAAAGATCGTTTTTGTATTAATCATGTTGTTTTTCCTCAAATCTGTATCCAATCCCCCGGACTGTTGTTACAAACCAGTCTGCACCGTTCTTCAGGAGTTTATCTCTTATTCTCTTAATATGAACATCGACCGTTCTCGGATCTCCTTCAAATGCATAGCCCCAAACATTATCCAACAGCTGTTGCCTGGAAAAAACTTGGCTCGGATAAGAGGCAAAATAATAGAGAAGTTCGATTTCTCTTCGCGGCATTAATATATCACGGTCATTGATTAACACTTTAAATTCTTTAAGATTGATCTGAAGGTTCGAAAAGGTCAACACTTCTTCCTGTCCATGCAATAATCCAGTTCTGCGCAGCACGGCTTTGACACGGGCCATCAGTTCATTCGGATCAAACGGCTTCACGATATAATCATCTGCACCTAGATCAAGACCTTTAACAATATCATAACTTTCCCCTTTTCCTGTCAGCATGAGGATCGGCACATGCGAATCTTCAAGCCTGATCGCACGGCAAACTTCCCACCCATCAATCTCCGGAAGCATCAAATCAAGGATGATACAGTCAGGAGAATGCTCATAAAACATCTCCAAACCGATCTCACCGTCATGTGCAGTAATCGGTTCAAACCCTGCTTTATTGAGATACATTTCGATTAGTTCAGTAATGTTAGGATCATCTTCGACGGTTAATATTTTTATCGAATTGCTCATAACTTCTCTCCTTTCAAACAATCGACTTCTTGATAGATCATACGTCAACGTCACAATTTTCACATATGAATATGAACAGAATGTTAACAACTGAGTATTCGCTTATTTTATAAATTGCTATTCCCAGTGAAATTCAATAAAAAAGTCAGTACAAGCAGCATAACTCTACTGGTACTGACTGAATCTCGTTAAACATTCTAATGCTCTGATTTAATCTGAAATATTCATCGTTTGCTAATAGATCGCTTCCCGTCAGGTTGACTCCGGGTTTTCCCGCTCTCCTTTCGCTGTCACCTTGTCAAACAGCCATTTAAACAAAGTAGCGAAGATCGCCACACCGATCGTTCCGGCAAACGGATGCTCAAATGACGCGACGACGAGGTGCCAAAAGGTCAAGCCGACGAGCATACCTAAAAAGAATTTCAAATATTGCACTATTTCGTTTCCTCCTTCTTTTCACGTTCTATCGTTCACAATCCACCGACCAACTCGCTGTCCAAATATCGAGTTGATGCTCCGTGATTGTTCCGTCATTTGCCAAGCATTCCTGTTTAGCTGCTGTGTAGCCGCTGTAACTAAAATAACTGCTTTTACCTAATACCGTTATGGCCATAAGTGCAATTAAACCATTTCTGACCGATTTTCTTTTCACATGACCCCCACCTTTCTCTTCGTGGTTTTGCCGTCATGTTCACAGCTGCATAAACGGATTGTTATGGACATCCACCCATTGGTCCGAGGCTTCAAGCGCGCCGGCAAGTTGAACCAGCAAGTCTTCTTTGCCGCGGGCAGCGATAAACTGCACGCCGACCGGGATTTGTTCTGCGGTTTGATAGACGGGCACGCTCATCGCCGGCTGGCCGGTCAGGTTAGCGAGCTGAGTAAACGGCGTTCGTTTCAGGCTTTCTTCGATAAGTTGGTCGATCATGCCGGTTTTTAGCAACGCTTTTCCCGCGCCAAGCTTCGTAACGAGCTGGATGAGCCGTTCTTCGCCGTTCGATCTCGAAAGTTCGCCGATTTTTGCCGGCATCATCGCGGCAGTCGGGGTGAGATAAAGATCGTATGTTTCGTGAAACGCCTCCATCTGCATCGCGGCTTCATCCCACGCCGCCAGATCTGTAACGAATTTTTCTGCCGAGATTGCCCGGCCCAGTGTGCCCAGAAGCATCGTTACCGGCTCGACATCGGCTGTTGTCATTTTCCGCCCCAACGACGTCTCAAGCGCTGTAAGTTTTGCTGCTACTTCGCCGAAATACAGCGACATATAACTGGCGGCAATCCGCTTCCCGTCGACGGACGCCGCTTTTTCTTCGACGTGATGGCCGTTTTCTTCCAACCACTTGACCGTTTGCAGCACCGCATCGCGGCACGGTTCATCGACGTGCGCGCCGATCGGCGAGGCAGTCGAAAAAGCGATTTTCAACCGTTTTTTTAGCGGCTTTTTAAGCACCTCGGTGTATGATTGATCATTAGCGGGGGCGTGAAAAGCGCGCGTCTTTTCAGCGACATTCAATACGTCTAAACAAAGCGCGCTGTCACGGACGGATTTCGTCACGACGTGCTCGGATGCTGCCCCTTGCCAGACGCGGCCGCGCCCCGGCCCTGTCGGTGTCCGGCCGCGCGTCGGCTTCAAACCGAACAAGCCGCAATAGGCTGCCGGAATCCGGATCGATCCGCCGCCGTCATTCGCACCGGCAATCGGCACCATCCCTGAAGCGACGGCTGCGGCAGCGCCGCCGCTTGAGCCGCCGGGGGTGACGGTAAGATCCCAGGGATTTTTCGCCGGTCCGTATAAAGCCGGTTCCGTCACGCCCATCAGGGCAAACTCGGGGACGTTGGTAAATCCGAGCATCGCTGTCCCGGCTTGTTTGAGCTGTTTCGTGAACAGCGCATCTTCTTTTGCCCGATTATGCTTTAGGGCACGCGAGCCTTCTGTCATCTTCTCGCCCGCGATTTCTTGCGTTACGCTTTTTAACAGCATCGGCACGCCCGCAAGCGCCTGATCGGCTGTGTTGTCATCCGAATCGTTGAGCGCCTTCTGATAACAGCGTTCAACGACTGCGTTCAGCGCGGGATTCACGCCTTCAATCCGCGTTATTGCGGCAAACAGCAATTCCTGCTTCGTCACTTCTTTGTTGCGGATCAGCTCCGCTAACGCCGTCGCATCAAACTTCTCGTAAGGTAATCCCTCCATTGTGACCGCTCCCTTCCGTTTTTTTAGGCGCGATTGAAGCTTTTTCCCCGCACTCGGTCTGAATCAAGACCATCTACTCGTCCGATGGTTTACGTCTCGCCATTGACAAGAGCCGCTCCAGCGTTTCTTCTGGCAAATCAAACGGTTCTTCTTCAGCGGGTTGGACAGATCGATCTTTTTTATGCAATTCTTGATGAATCCGCTCCATTTTTTTATCTAAGGCGTCGACGGCTTCCGCGGCGCTCGTCAGTTCGGCGATTAACTCTTTCGGCGCTTCTTCTTCATACTTATAATAAATTTTATGCTCCAAGCTCGCCCAAAAATCCATCGCAATCGTCCGAATCTGCACCTCGACGTACGGATATTCAACGTGATCGGACATAAATACCGGCACCCGCACAATCATGTGCAGACTTTGATAGCCGTTTGGTTTCGGCTTCTCAATGTAATCTTTCTCATCGACAAGTTCAATATCCTGCTGACTTAACAGCATGTTACGAATTTCGTAAATGTCCGAGCGAAATGAGCAGGTGATCCGGATCCCGGCAATGTCGCGGATTTCCTCGCGGATTACCGCCGTTTTCACCGGCAGATTTTTTCGCCTGACTTTTTTTATAATGCTCTCAGGCGACTTGAGCCGTGATTTTGTATGCTCTATCGGGCTGTAATCATGAGCAACTTCGAACTCTTCTTGCAGGATATCGATTTTTGTGACCATTTCTTCTAGGACAAACCGGTACGCCATAAAAAACCTTGTCATTTTCATCTGCACGTCCCGCAGCTCACTCAGCTCGATGTACGGTTGATCTGCCATACGTCCTCTGCCTCCTTCGTCGTTATAAAAACTGCGTTTTCTCTACGGACGATGCCGCGGGAAAGATTCACATTTGACCGACAAACTTTATTGCTGATTATTGTATAATGTTCTCTTTCATTCTATCAGTTTTTTCCTTTCAGACGTCACGTCGATTTGATTTATTCCCGACGAGCGGAAAGATACTGACAAAGGTTGGAAGAACGATTATACTATAGAAAAACAGCAAACAGCCTATTTTTATACAATTAGGGGGGACGCTGAATTGGATACAGTGGCGATTGCCGGTATGGTGATATTAATTATCTTCAGCGGCATACTGGGAACGGCGTTTTATTTTTTATATTATAAAGACCGGCTGTAAAAAACTAAAAAAGGCAGGCGGGGCGTATGTATGGCTTGATCGTCAATACAGCTGCGGGCGGCGGGAAAGGGCGGCGCATGTGGCGAAAAATCGAACAGGAACTGC
Source organism: Salisediminibacterium halotolerans (assembly GCF_003814815.1). GTDB lineage: Bacteria > Bacillota > Bacilli > Bacillales > Salisediminibacteriaceae > Salisediminibacterium > Salisediminibacterium halotolerans. The sequence continues at coordinate 83,945 of NZ_RKQQ01000006.1, read as the reverse complement.
AAAAACAGGGGCTACCTTGTCTCGTGGCGTTCACTGCTAAACCGGCCGATGCGACTAAGCTGGCTGCGATGCTTGTTGAAAATGGAGCGGAGACGATCGTTATCATCGGCGGCGATGGCACGGTCAGTGAGGCAGCCGAAGCTCTCGTATTCACCGGTGTGCCGCTTGGCATTATCCCTGCCGGCTCCGGCAACGATTTTGCCCGTTCGCAAGGGATCCCCAAGCAGGCTGATGCAGCGCTTAAGATCGTTTTAGCGGGAAACGAGCGTACGATCGACGTGCTGCAAATCGCCGAGCGGTACGGGCTAACCGTCGCGGGGATCGGCATCGACGCGCAAGTGGCGCAAACCGTCAATGAAACCGGGTATAAACAATGGTTCAACGCCGTTCGGCTCGGCCGGCTGACATATTTTGCCTGCGTGTTTCAGGCGTTAAAAACGTTTCGACCTGCAGAAGTAACCGTCACGATTGACGGGGAAAAACAGCGATTTTCCCACGCTTGGCTGATTGCTGTCGCCAATTCACCGACCTACGGGGGCAACATTCCGATCTGCCCCGAGGCGATATGCGATGACGGGCGGCTTGACGTTTGTCTGCTCCAAAGCAAGACGGCCGGTCCGCTCCTGCGTTTATTGCCGAAGATTGTCCGCGGCAAGCACGCAGCGAACGATCATATTCATTTTTTCAGCGGGACGCACGCCGTCATCGAGGCTGATCCGCCGCTTCGCGTGCAAAGTGACGGCGAATATATTTGCGAAACACCCGTTCAAGTGAACATTATCAAAAACGCTCTGACGGTCATCTCCTGACAGTGAGAGCTTAGTTTAAAAAAGTACAGACGGAAAATTCCGTCTGCAGAAAGTGTAGACAAAGTCATGACACCGATAAATATCATATTAAAACGTACGGATGACGGTGCATCACCCGGCTTTGAAGCAATTGTATTGATCATAAAGGTAGCCATGCACCCACTTCCTCCGACGCCTCCGGGAAAGCAAGAGACGAAGATCCGGATTCGGCGGTATCAGGCCGCCGAATCCTAGCTGAGTCCTTGCCCGGGGCAAGCGGAGGTTAGTGGCTGCGTGGCTTACGTCTAAATAATAGTTTTGCCACAGTCAGTGCAGACGGAAAATTCCGTCTGCACTGACTGTTTACTGATATGGTTTTTTAACTGTTACTGTGTCTCGCTAACCCATTCTTGGATCTTTTCTGCAATTGCTTCCGGCTGATCAAGATGAATATAGTGCCCTCCGTCAAACACCTCGCTCTTTCCCCCGGCATCCTCGGCAAATGATTGAATGAAGCTTGCACCATCCTCGTTTTCACTCGCAATTGCGGCGTAAAAAGGCGTCTCCGGAAGACCCGTCCCGCTGACGGTCTCGACGTTTTCCGTTAACTTCTCCGCTTCATTGGCCATATTTGTTGTCTGCACACGGCGGAGAAATAGAGTTCTTGCCACTTCTGCATCAGCTTCTGTCAATAAGCCTTTCTCCATCGCATGGAAATTCTCGTCAAACACCTCCGGCTGCTGACGCATCAAACCCGAGCGGGCAAGAAACGTGGTAACGTTAGACATTGACGGGGCTTCCCCTTTCTCTTCGTAATACGACGGTACTAAAGGATCGAGCCCAATCACTCCGTTCACTTCCTCCGGATAACTTTGCGCCCAGTGAATAGCCTCGATACTGCCCATTGAATGGCCCGCGATCACAAAAGGGCCTTCTTCGCCTGCCTCAAGCAAGGCTGTTCTTGTCTCGTCAACAACCGCTTCAATGTCTCTGTCATGATCTGACACGTCGCTCCAGCCGTAGCCGTAACGTTCGACGATCACCGTTCGGTAATCGTCTTTAAGTTCGTTTGTAAGCGTCTGAAAATCATACACCGGAGAAGGTGTCCCGAATCCGGCTAAAAAGACGATCGTTTCTTCGCCGTCTCCTTCAGAATAGACATGCATCGTATGACCGTCATTATAAACATCGACCAGTTCACCGGGCGCAGGATACGCCTCTTTCTCTTCCGCTACCGCATCCCGGTGCTCAAAGTAGCTTCCGCCGACGACAAAAGCTGCAGCCGCTATGACCAACAGAGGAATCACAATTAAACTCCATTTAAACACTTTTTTCATAAGAAATCCCCGCCTTTCTGATTACAAAGTAACAATCGTTCTAAGTTAAGCTTACATGATTATGGATCTTTTGTTGCAAATAATTGTGAAAGTTATTTAACAAGTCATCGGCACACCTGTCTAAAGGCTGATAAAAGATGTCACTAACGATTGCAAACGCAGCAGCTTAACGGCCGCCGTTACCTAGAGTTTTACTGCACAAAAAAACAGCGTATATTTTTACGCTGTTTAGAGTGTTGACAAAGTCATGACATCGTTAGATGTCCTATTAAAAGGAACGGATGACGACGCATCGTCCGGCTTCTTTCACCTGAAGGTATCACTGCGACATCGGCTCAAAAAGACTTCGCCGTGTCTTACTAGTCCGCGGGCGAGCGCCGAGCCGCTTCGGGCTTATGCCCTGCAGGGTATCGTCTATCTCGCTATCCCGCAGGAGAAAGCCGGGATGCTGGGTCATCCTCTTTTTTGAAGCGAGTGTATTGATAAAAAAAGAAGCCATGCATCCACTCCTCCGACGCCTCCGGGAAAGCAAGAGACGAAGATCCGGATTCGGCGGTCCGAGGCCGCCGAATCCTAGCTGAGTCCTTGCCCGGGGCAAGCGGAGAGTAGTGGCTGCGTGGCTTACGTCAAAATAATAATTCGTCTACAATCTGAAACAGCGTATATTTTTACGCTGTTTTTTAAACGGGGATCATAACAAGCAAAGGCTATTGATCACTCTACAGCACTTGTAAAATCCTCGAGCGTCGAATGAATATATTGCTTTGTTATTTCGGAATTTTCAGTACTTGACCGATCCGAATCACATTAATGTTGCTTATATTATTGGCAGACGTGATCTTCTGTACGCTTGTATTGTAGCGTCTCGCGATCGCGTAAAGCGTATCGCCGGATTTCACCGTGTAATTAGCGGTCGAAGGTGAAGGCGACGGGGACGGTGATGCAGTTGCATCTTTTTTCAATTTCAGCACTTGGCCGACTTGGATCAAATTCGGATTGCTGATTTTATTCAGCGAGACAAGCTGACTGACCGTCGTCTTGTTTTTCAAAGCAATACTATAAAAATGTATCTCCCGTCTTCACGGTGTAGGTCCCGGAAGAAGTTGCCGGAGGCTTTTCGGCGGGCGCAGATGAAGGTTTAAGGTTCAACAGCTCAGAGACGGTAACAAACTTGTAGCCTTTCGCTTTCAGCTTCTTAACCATTTCCGGAAGTACTGCCGGAGTCCCTGAAGCACCGGCGCCAGTATGCATCAGGACGATCGATCCGGGCGTAATATTGTTAACAACTTTATTGACAATCTGTGTTTTGGAAACACCTTTCCAATCGACGGTGTCAATATTCCATTGAATCGTATGGGTATAACCGGCCGCCCCGACCCCGGCAAGTACACTGTTATTCGAAACCCCGTACGGCGCCCGGAAAATCGGCTTCGTTGATTTACCGGTTACTTTTTTCGCTAGCGCTTCGGTTTTATCCAATTCGCTTTTCATCTGTGATGCCGTCAGTTTCGTGAAGTAAGGATGAGTATAGGAACGGTTGGCGATTTGGTGGCCTTGATCGGTAATTCTTTTGATATTTGCGGGATGGTGCTTCATACCGGTTCCGGTAAGAAAAAACGTTGCCTTGACCTTATGTTCCTGAAGCGTATTCAAAATCTTGTTAATGTTCGTTCCGTCAGCACCGTCATCAAATGTCAACGCGACGACCTTCTCATTCGTATTTCCTTTAGTAACAAACTGAGAACTTGCAGCATCTGCACTATCCGGAAAAAAAGACAAGGCTGCAACAAACAACAGAATCAGGGTCAGTGAAAGCTTAAGACACTTCTTAACCATTTGCCTCACTCTTTCTTTGTTTTTATGCCGCAAGTTCCAGCATATATACAAAAGGACGCTTGTCGTCAATTATATATACCTTAATATTAATCTTTATGTTCCAATATTACCAGTTTATTTCCATCTATTTATGCAGATTGTTCGATTGGACGTCTTAAAATAAGTAGATGTGCAGTTCTCATAGAGAGATTGACAGAAAAACGCTGCGAAAACCGGACTGCTAAAGCTGGTCGGCACCGATCTGTATAAGCAAATGACCATTCGTAACGTGAATACGGTCAGGAAGATTTACCGTCTCATGCAAGAAATCGAAGCGGCGAATAATTGAACAGCTGACATGAAGCATAGTACTTTTCACCAGCTTCATGTAGTATAATTATTGTCCAAAACACGTTACAATGGTGGCAACTAATAAAAAGGGGCGTTCGATTATGGATCCATCGAAACGCATCGATTTGCTTGATATTTTAAGAGGATTCGCCTTAATCGGAATTTTTATTGTCAATATCCATTTAATGCGGGGACCGGATGCGCTGAAAATTTCTTACGGATTCGCGCCCGCTTATGACGGCTCGCCCCAACTTCTCAGTCTCGTCACGACCGTATTTTTTGAAGGCGCCTTCATCTCTTTATTCACGTTTTTATTTGGTGTCGGCTTCGGGATGTTTATGCGAAATGCGAAACAAAAACAGCTGCTTGCTTTCCCGCTGTTTCGCCGCAGAATGAGCGGCTTATTAATCTTCGGTCTTATCCACCTCGTTTTTCTCTGGCTCGGTGATATTCTCACACTTTATGCGATCAGCGGTTTTCTTCTATTGCTATTTTACCGCCGAAGCGTCCGCTCATTGTTCATAACGGGCACCGCGCTTCTTGCCGCGTTTATTCTGCTGCTCTTTTCCCGCCTGGCTGTTTCTGATTCCATCTTATTTGATATAAAACAAACAGGTGCACAACAAATATCTCAATCCCCCGCTGTCTACGAGACTGCGCCTTCAGTCGAATGGCTCGTTTTCCGTCTCATTTACGAAGTGCCTGACATTGTGCTGAGCAACGTCTTTTTAATCCCGTTCGCGCTCGGAATGTTTTTAATCGGTCTTGCTTTTGATCGTGCCGGCGTCTTCACGAATATCAGTCAATTTATCCCTAAACTTAAACGTTTATTCGTCTTTTCACTGCTGATAAGCATTCCGTTAATGATTGTCTTAGGGGTCGTCTATACCGGAGTTCTCTCTCTCGAATACTTCCATGGGCATCTCGTTGATTCGTTGTCCAGAACGGCCGGAATTCCACTCGCCTTTGTTTATTTATCCGGGATCATACTGTTGTTTCATTACCGGCGCCTGCCTGATTTATTCAATCAGCTGTTGTCGAGTTTCGGACGGATGGCGCTGACAAATTATTTAGGTCAAACCGTTCTCGCCCTCGGCATCCTTTATACGTTCGACTTATATAATGACATCAGTTACGGCCGCTCGCTTCTGCTTGTTTTCGGTATTCTCCTCTTTCAAATCGGCTTCAGCCGTGTTTGGCTGAAGCGCTTTCAACAAGGTCCGCTCGAAGGCATATGGCGGTCCTTCACCTACCGAAAACCGCGCCCTGATGCATCTTCCGCTCGTGAAAATGAATAAAAAATCCTCCTCCACGTAACGTCCGGTGGAGGAGGATGTCGGTTCTATTTGTCTGCTTATTCGATCACTTTATCGAGCACAATTAATGCCCTTTTGGATGAAAATTTTCAGATGTGTTCAGCTTCCCTCGCGCTCCGGCTATTCTTGCGGCGTAAAGCTTCGCTGCGCCAACTCAATATCGAGCATTTCAAGCGCATGGCTGTCTGATTTCATCCGTTTAATCCGCTGGATCAATGTATCAAACGAGGCCTCTTCTTCTACTTGTTCATCAATAAACCAATTTAAAAACGTCATCACTGCGTGTTCCCGCTCATCCATTGCGAGATCAGCCAAATCATAAATTCGTTTCGTCACCTCGCGTTCATGCTCCAGTGAATCTTCGAATGTCTGCAAGATCGATTCGAACGTATTGCTCGGCTCCGGCATACTTTGAATCACAGCCCGTTCGCCCATATCGTTAATAAAATTATAAAACTTCATCGCATGAAACCGTTCTTCCTCTGCCTGAACGAGATAAAAATTCGCAAATCCGTCCAAGCTCTCTCCGGAACAATAGGCTGCGGTTGCTAAGTAAACATGAGCTGAATAAAACTCATAATTCATCTGATCGTTTAAGGCTTGCGTTAACTTTTCGCTTAACATTATTTACGGCCTCCTCGTTTGTTTAAATCTGTGCAACAGGTCGCTAAGATCATCCAATGCAGACGTCTTTGCACCTGTTACATTTCAGTGTAACATGACAACGCCGCTCTGACATTATTCGCTGCAGCGTTTCAGCACTTCTTGAAGCGGAATTCGCTGAATTTTCCGCCGGCTTACCCGATGCTGACGAAATAGATCACAATCAAAAGGTTTTTTTCACTATTTCCATATACCCCGCCCCCTATTTTCCGAAAAAGGGTTTACAGCATTTTTGGCAGATGGTAAGATACTAACTATCAGATACCCGAAGGGGTATAAAAAGGAGAAATGATTTATGAATCAAACGTATCATCCACTTTACTTTCTTGCCGCATTGGGTAACGGAGGTTTAGCTGTCTCATTTTTTATGTACTTAATGTTTATGGTTCCGCATCCGGATACACCGATGGTGACATTCAATCACATTTATCCTTATGTCACAGCTGGAAATATGTTTGTTCAAGTCTCAATTATCACCGCCCTCCTCGGCCTGGTTTTCTTTACAATTCGTCACTTCCAGAAGCTGTTTTGGAATTTGAGTCAATGGAAAGCTTTTAAACAGACAGACGCTTATAAAAAAATGATTGGAACGAACGGTGAAGTAAGTTTTATGGCTGTTCCGCTTACATTGTCTATGACCGTTAACGTTTTGTTTGTTCTCGGAGCTGTATTTATTCCAAATTTATGGTCAGTCATTGATGTGTTGCTGCCATTCTCTCTTGCAGCATTTGCCGCTATCGCCTATTATGCGTTAGTGTTATTTATCCCAATGATGACTAGATTTTTCACTGAAAAATCGTTTAATCCGGATGCAAATAATAACTTCAGCCAGCTTTTATCCGTTTTCGCTTTCACAATGATTGCTGTTGGTCTTGCTGCTCCAGCTGCTATGAGTTCGATTCCTTTTGTATATGTTACTGCCATGCTGATGTCAATTTTGCTATTCACGCTGGCTGCTGGCTTACTCGTTATCCAGGGAACATTAGCGATTGAATCCATCTTTAAGAATGGTCTTGCTAAGGAAGGCAGCCCGACTGTCTGGATGATTATTCCGATCTTAACATTAGCAGGTATTACTTTTGTCCGTCTCGCATCCGGTGTTTCACATAACATACTGGATACAAACCCAAGTGCTGTCATGATGTTTATTGTTCTCGCGGTATTTCTAACCGCGCAAACCGTTTCCGGACTTTTCGGCTATTCTGTTTTAACGAAAAACGGCTATTTTAGTGAATTTGTTAATGGTGAAGGGAAAAGCCCGGCTAGTTACGGTCTTATTTGTCCAGGGGTCGCCTATTTTGTGTTAGGTATGTTCTTTATTCAGTGGGGGCTTGTCAATCCGGGCATAGTCGACAAGTTTTCAGCGGTTTACTTCGCTGTCATGATCCCGTTTATTGCTGTTCAGTTTAAGACGATCGCTGTCCTCGTAAAACTAAACCGAAAGCATTTTGCTCATTCCTCTCTACAAAACAGTGCGGATTATTCCGGGCAAGCGGCCCGTTCTTAACCTTAAGTGAAAAAAATGCCGCCAGGCTTTAAGCTTGGCGGCATTGAATAATTTTTAAGCGAAACGGACATACTTTTTGAAATAAAAATAACCGGCGATCGCCCAGATAATCATGAAGATCATCGATGGCGTGCTTAACTGCCCTGGAGAACCGGGAACCAGCAGCAAAAGCATAAAGCCGATGCTGATGACAGCGCCTGTGATCGAGAGATACTTTTCACGCATCCCTGAAGCCTTTTTGACACCGATATAACATGTGTAAAAATAAGCGATCGCAGCGAGCAGAGAGGCCATATCCACAATATAGATAATCACTTCCCGTCCAATCCAAGGAGCAATCAAGCTGATAGCTGTGACAAATTTAATGCTGTCAGCATAAACACCATTCTTGTTTTTTTCTTTGAAACGCTCTGGAAACATGCCGTAAGAAGTAATGGCCGCCAACAGTTTGCTGCTTCCTATCATAAATCCGTTGATTCCTCCGGAAATCGCTGTCGTCAGAGCTATGACGAGCAAAAGGAACATAACCATTCCGATGTTATCGACCACCGCTGTTCCAAGCGCCCAATCTTGTTCAACCGCAGCTTGAGCTCCATAAGCAATAGACGTTACGATGTTTAACATATTGTAAATGATAACACCGGCAATGATCGAAATAATTGCCAGCCTTGTCGCTTTTTCAGGTTTAAAATTCATATCGGCAGCGACCTGCGGAATAACGTCAAATCCGACAAACAGGAAAGGAATAATGGCGAGAATTTTCGCTACTTCGCTGAAGCTGAACGTATAATCGGCGATGTAGTTGTTAACAAAAATTGTCTGGTCTGTATTGCCTGAAAAGATCATCGAGATAAAGACAATCACAATATTGATCATCAATAACAGAACCATAGTATTTTGCACGCGGGCGCTTTGTTTCAGCCCTTGAATGTTCACAAAAGCGAAAGTCAATATCACGCCGCTCGCAATCAAAACTTCAGATAAATAAATCGGATAGCCAGAGATTTCATACAAATAGACAAGTTCAAGGGATGATCCGAATAAAATTTTAAGCACGAGGACAAATGCCGTTGCATTAAGAGGAACGATACTTAAATAACAAAGCATTAATGCCCAACCGGCTGTAAACCCGTGGGCTTTCCCCATCGCCTTATACGTATAGGTAAATTCTCCGCCCTCGATGCCGTGATGTTTCATCATAATGTGATAACCCTGCTGGATAAAGATGACGGCCAGCCCGCCGAGAGCGAGACCGATAGCCGTATTGATCACACCGGCTTCCTGGAGAAACTTCACTCCCGGGAGAGTGAAGGAACCCCAGCCGATGATCGAACCTAATACGATGCTCAAAATATCCAGCCGGTTCAGTTTTTTAGTCATGGTGTGTGTATCCTTTAATTAAAATTGTATTCAGTGACGATTTTTTCTCGACCTGTAATCTGATCATTGTAGTATTCATGCTGGCATATCCCGAGATAAGAACCGGACATATTGTATACGTTGTGATAGCCTTTATTCTGCAAGGCCATACAGAAGTTATAGCTTCTTTGACCTGAGCGGCAATGAACGTAAACAGGCTGATCTGTTGGAATCTCGTCAAGACGCTCTCTAAATTCGCTCAGCGGAATGTTAACGGCGTTGATTAAGTGACCGTTCTCGTATTCATCTTTTTCTCTCGCATCAATGATAAAGGCATCGTTTTCTACCAGTTCTCTTACTTCAGGAACGGTAACTTGTTTGTAAACCCCGTTCAGCAGGTTCAAACCGACAAGCGCAGCAAAGTTGACGACGTCTTTGGCCGTGCCGTACAAGACGGAATAACACAACTCGAGTTCTTTTAAGTCTTCGAGGGTTGCGTCTTTAGTGATCATAGCCGCGATGATATCGATGCGTTTATCGACATTTCCTTTACCGATTGCCTGCGCACCGAGGATTTTCCCTGTCGGCACTTCATAGAGAAGCTTAAAATGAAGCGGATTACTTTCTGGCATCAGTCCGACTTTATCGGCTGGGATAATATAGACGAAATCATATTGAATCCCCGTGTCTTTCGCGCATTTTTCGTTCACACCGGTGGAAGCTGCATTTAAGTCAAATACTTGAATGACAGAAGAACCGATCACGCCGGTATTTTGATGCGGAAGGTTGTACATATGGCCGGCAGCAGCCCGTGCCTGCCTTTGTGCAGGTCCTGCTAATGGAAGCTTCATTCTCTGACGTGTCTGACGGTGATAGACTTCGATCGCATCGCCGACAGCGTAAATATTCTCGTCGTTCGTTTGATAATTATGATCCACTTTAATCGCGCCTGTTTCACCAAGCTCAAGACCCGCTTGCTTTGCCAAGCCGGTTTCCGGTGCTACACCGACAGCCATAACAACAGCTTTGGCAGGCACTTTTTTACCGGCCTTAAGCTCTACCGTATCTTCATCAATCTTGACAATCGCATCGTTCAAAATCAGGTTAACTCCCTGATCATGCAGTTCCTTATGCAGCAACTGGGCCATATCAACGTCAAACGGCGCCATAACCTGATTTTGTGCTTCGATCAAGGACACGTCTTTGCCGGCATGCTTAAGGTTTTCCACCACTTCGATGCCGATATAGCCGGCGCCGACGACAGCAATATCTTTTACGTCTTCATTTTGCAAATAGTTTTGCAGTTTACGAATATCGGCGACATTTCTGACCGTGAATACGTGAGGACTGTCAATCCCTTCAACAGGCGGCATGATCGGTTTCGCACCTGGAGACAGGAACAGCTTGTCATACGCTTCTGTATATTCCTCACCGTTTGCATGATTTTTTACTGTAACGGTTTTTTCCTCACGGTTAATCTTCATCACTTCACTGTTTGTTCTCGCATCAATGTTATATTGTTTTGCGAACTTATCCGGGTTCATCAGCACCAAATCTTCACTGTTTTCAACGATACCGCTTAAATGAAAAGGAAGCGCGCAATTTGAAAAGGAAACGTGAGGCCCTTTTTCAAACATAGTGATTTCTGCTGATTCATCCAATCTTCTTGCTCTTGCTGCCACAGAAGCTCCTCCGGCAACGCCTCCAACGACTAATACTCGATTACTCATAATTAATATCCTCCTTGTGTTTAAACGCTCGATTCTCTTGTTACTTCTTTAGGTATCTGTTTGGCGGAATAATGTTAATTTTACCTTCAAACAGCTTTAAGCCTGCGATCCCTCCAAGAATGAGCGCGATCATGAACACCCAGCCGGATAGGGAATGATTGCTGATAGCTGCAAACAATCCGCCGATATTGCAGCCGGAAGCAAGCCGAGCACCAAAACCCATAAGCAGTCCGCCCAGGCTGTAAATCACGACATCTCTTAGTTTGAACTGATAGTTTAATTTAAATTTCGCTGCTAATAACAGCGCCAGCGCAGAACCTAAAATAATCCCGATGTTTCTTAAGGTTCCGTTGTGATTCAAGAGCCCGTTTTCAATCGTCTCCATGTCACCCGAGAAAGCCGGAGAGGTCAGGTCGAGACCAACGGCGTTCATCATCGCCACGCTCCAAGTCTGAAACGGAGTTGTCACGCCCCAGCTAGATCCGGTCGTGTTAATAATAAAAATAAACATTACTGCGAGCAGGACCCCGCCGGTGACATAGCTCCATTGCTTGACGAAAAACTGATGGTACGTCTTTAAACTGAACAGCTTAAATTCCGCCCCCTTCGCTGCAGGCAGTTCGTTTTGCAGCGGGGCGCCATCGATGAAATGTCCTTCTCTGCGGCGAAAAGCCTCGTATTTTGCAGCAATCGTATAAAAGCCGATAAGAAGAAGCAGCGATGCGAGGACGCTTCCTGCATAACCGAACAGATCGGGTAAATAAACGGTCGTGCCGGCACTGCCGATCGATGTTTCGAGCAATTCATAGCGTGCAAAGGCTCCCGGCGCACTCCCCAATACAAAGAAGAAGAGCACAATGACAGCCCTGACGGCGCCTTCACCTAAATCGGTTAACGTCCCTGAAGCACATCCTCCTGCCATAATCATCCCAGTACCGAAAATAAAACCGCCGAGGATCAAGGCAAGATTAATCGCTTTGACAGAGCCTGATCCCGGGATGATATCCGCTGAAGCCGCAGCTCTAAAAGCCGGTTCGGCACCATCAGCAGCAGCACCCCAGTGAATGCCGGCTGTGGCGACGATCGTAATCGCAAACATGATGAGCAAAGCTTTCGAAAGACTGCTGTCTCCCGTGACATAAATTCGTTTGACACCGCCGGCAAATCCAAAAATCGAACGGGTTAATATATAACCAAGTGCGACACCGGTGACGAGAAATAACGACAGGGTGTTGCTTGTTGAGCTCAAAAGCACACCGAAAAATGCAATGAACAGAATAAGAGTGAATCCGAGCAACGGTTGTTTCATGCTTATCGGTTTACTGCCTAAACTTCCGCTTAATGTTTCCATAATTAATATTCCTTTCAGACACGTATTTGTGAAATGCATCACGTTAAAGAGCCTAGCACGGATGTGATCATTTTCACAATGAAGGCTCCTGCAATAGATCCAAAGAATCAAAAATGATGGATTTCAAAATAAATGCATAATTTTAAATAGTCGCACTTTATTGTCTCGATACCTTAATAACAGGGTTATAAAGATTCATGATTGGAATGACAAGAATTTATCACCTTATTTTTACTTTGTAATAAAACTTAAGTAGCGGTTATTAGGTTCAGTACAATATGAGAGCAATGTGAAAGGATTTTACCGGGGAAATTGCTTTACAAAGAATTCACTTATTTTACACGCAAACATCACATAATTGCAGGTAACCACGCCCTTTTTCTCTATATAATGTCATCTTCATGGATAAAAGTGTCAGAAATACCTTGAGCTCATCGGCGAAAATAAACGTGCCTAATCTCTGATGCATGAAATAAACACATCGGAGATTAGGCACCGTTTTGAAATGTCCCGCGATTTTTTTCTGCCTATCGGGTTAACAACATAAATCGATCATCATTGACTCTTCGCTTTCGCTCCGGCTTCGATCAAGAGTTCGACTAAATGCACGGCGCGTGAGCCGTCGCTCATTTTTTCCGCCCCGTATTTCATTTGCAGCAGGCAGCCGGGATTCGTCGTCACGATCGTCTTCGCGGATGTCGCGTTGACATCGGTCATTTTTCTGTCCAAGATTTTCATCGATTCCTCGTATTGCACGAGGTTGTAGATCCCGGCGGAGCCGCAGCAAAAGTCGGGATCAGCTAATTCCTCCAGCTCGTCTCCGGGAATACTTTGAATCAGCCGGCGCGGTTCGTGAATGACGCGCTGCACGTTCGTCATATGCTTACCGGACAAACCTTGACATAGCAATGTTTCAGCATCCTCAAACCATAAAAAAGCACTGTAAGAACATTCCTTACAGTGCCGGCTTCCGCTTATTCTTCATTCGGCCGTAAAAACACAAGCTGATAATTGCTGACTTGGTTTGATAAAAACCCGGCCTCGCTATAGCATAAATAATACTCCCACATACGCATGAATCGGTTATCAAAGCCTAACTCTTTGATTTCTTCAGCTTTATTGAAAAAGCGGGTACGCCATTCTTGCAGCGTGTAAGCATAATCAATCCCGATGTTATCAATATTGTTCACTAAAAACGACGAATCTTTTTTCATCGCCTGAGTCATGGCTGTTAAGGATGGAAGCATACCGCCGGGAAAAATATAGGCTTGAATCCAATCGGTTTTGCTGCGGTACGTATCATAAAATTGATCGGCAATCGAAATTACTTGCATCACCAACTTGCCATTCGGTTTTAACAGCCGGTCGCACGTACTAAAGAACTTGCCGTAGTTTTCGTGGCCGACAGCTTCAAACATTTCAATCGAAACAATCTTATCGTAGCTGCCGCCGATATTACGGTAGTCACAGAACTCAAAGGTGATCTTATCTGATACCCCTTCTTTTTCTGCTCGGGCTTGGGCGTATTTTAACTGCTCTTCCGATAAGGTCACCGAGGTGACGGTGCAGCCGGTCGTTTTAACCGCTTCAATGGCTAGACTTCCCCACCCGGAACCAATTTCGAGTACATGATCTGCTGCTGTGATCTCGGCTTTTTGAATGACCGCCTGGAGCTTGTTTTTCTGCGCCTGCTCCAAGGTGTCTGTTTTATCATGGTAAATTCCGCCGGAATACGTCATGCTTTCATCTAAAAAAGTTTCAAAAAAATCGTTGCTCAAATCATAGTGAGCTTTAATATTTTTTCGGCTTCCTGATAAGTTATTTCGGCGCAGAAAGTGGCGCAGGCGTACGGAAGCGTCTATCAGCCATTTTCGTTTCACATGCGCGTAGTTTAAATATTTGCGATTCAATAAGAACAAGCGAAATACACTCGTCAGATCCGGCGAAGACCAATCGCCATCCATATATGACTCCCCTAAACCGATATCCCCGCCCTTAATCACTTTTGTAATAAAGGCAAAATCGTGGACATTAAGCTCAGCTGTGAAACTCGAATGGTGATCACCAAACGTCTTCACACTTTTATCCGGAAATTCGATCTTTAACCCCCCCACCTTCAGACGCTCTAAATAACGAAACAGCAATCTCATGCGAAAGGACAAAAATACAGACGGCTTGGCCGTTGAGAAGGTCAGCTCACTTGACGGTTTTGGTTTCATATGAAGCGTCATTCCTTTCAAAAAATAAAGTTTCGCGGCTTGCCACAAGATTTGCGGCATCGCAATCGTCGCTGTAAAAGGGATCTTAAACATGCTGGTAAATAATGTTTTGTCTGTAAAAGGCAGAGCATTGACGTCTAAGTTTGTCGTTAATACGGGAGCATCTTCCCGGTGCAAATGGATATGAATCTGAACAGCATCTTTTAAATCGGTCAGCTGAAAGCGGTAATAACCTTCCATATTGTTAAACGGCGAGACATGAAATGCCTTGTTCTCTTTAAACCTCATGTTCGGTTCATATGTGATTTCAGCATGATCCCGCTCTATGAGTCTGATCGAGTTTTCTAATTGATTGTTGTTGTCAAGAAAATACAAATGCTTTTCGCTAAATGTATTGCTCACTTCGACAACGATACAAAGAAGTTCGCCAACGTTATCGTAACAATAGAAGAAACTTACAGGGTTAAATATATAATTGAAAAACCGCGGCATCGTCAACAAGCGCACCGTTGCGATCTTATCAGCATACGGCTTATCCGCCTCTGTCAAACAGCGCTGCAATTTCTCCTGAATCGTGCCTTGCCCAAGCAGGTAATCTTTGTCATGGATCGAAAGCAGATTGAAGCTGTTATAACTGAATAATGTCGTTTCTTGATCCAAGCCGGGCAGCTGCCCCAAATCAACCGATATGAAATAAATCGGATATTTAAATTCGTGTGTGACAGGACGAATCCTCGCGTGCATCATCTCCCCTTTGTAAAGGTTTGCGATCATAAGTCCAACCCCATTTTTCTCGCAACTTCAACACCGGATCTTACTCCGTCTTCATGAAAGCCGTAACCGAAGTAACTTCCGCAAAAATAAGTGTTGTTTTTCCCGTTTAATTTCGGCAGCTCCTCTTGCGAACGGATAGCTTCAGCGGTGTAAACCGGATGGCGATAACGGATTTCTTTGATCACCTTTTCAGGGGAGATTGCTTCTGCTCCGTTTAGAGTGACACAGTAGTCATGCGCCGTCTTCAATCCTTGCAAAAGATTCATATAGTACGAGACAGATACCGGTTTAGCGTCCGGCGCAGAAGCCTGATGATCGCGAACATAATTCCACGAAGCCCAAGCTCGCCGTAAAGACGGCAGCACCGATGTATCTGTATGCAAAATTGTATGATTTTCCGAATACGACCATGTTTCTAACCACTTTTTCTCCTCGGCTGTCGCATCAGCTAAAAGGTTCAGGCTTTGGTCGGCATGCGCGGCAAGGATAACGTCATCGAATAACTGTTCACTTCCATCTGCCATCCGCAAAATAACGTGCTCTTCGTTTCTGCGGACGTTCTCAATCTCCGCTTGTAAATGGATCTGACCGTTAAACTGTTGCCGAAAAGCATGAACATACGCATGACTTCCGCCGATAACCGTTTGCCATTGCGGGATGTCCTTAAAAGAAAGCAAGCCGTGATTTTTAAAAAAGCGAACAAAGCTTTGCGCCGGATAGTCTAAAATATCTCTGTTAGAAGACGACCAAATCGCTCCGCCCATCGGGATTAAAAAGCGGTTTTTTCCTTGTTCATTGATGCCGATTTTTTCAATGTATTCGCCGAGAGTCTCTCCTTGAAAACGATCATGCTCCAAATCGAATAAAGCTTGCTTGCTGAACTTCTTGATCCCTGAAAGCATTTTATAAAAAGACGGGCTCAGCAAATTTTTTCGTTGCGCAAACAGACTGTTTAAGTTGGTTCCTTTATATTGAAAACCATCGCGCTTGTCAAAATAGCTAAATGACATCTCACTCTTTCTTGTAGAAACGTTCAACTGATCCAGGAACTGATTAAATAAAGGGTAAGTGCGATCGTTTAAGACGATAAATCCGGTATCAACAGGCGTCCCTTGATCAGGTCCATCCGGAATCACGATCGTGTTCGTATGGCCGCCCAGATAATCATTTTTCTCAAATAAGTGCACCTCATATTTCCGCTGCAAAATATGAGAAGCGACGATCCCGGAAACTCCGGCTCCGATCACAGCAATTTTGCGTTGGCTTGGTCGTTGTTCATTCATTTGCAAGGCTCCTATTCTGTCAAACTGTTAACACCGAAACGATTCGGCAAGTCTTTTAACGTTCCAGTTGTCTTTTCGAAAACCGATAGTGTCCGACGTACCACTCATTTCCGTTATTCGTGGCAAACAGCTCTGAACAAGCGATGAAAAATATTCGCCAAAACACCCACCAACGTTCTCCTTCTTCTTCACCGTAGACCTCGCGGAAAATCGGAAGAATTGTATCTTTTTGCTGATCCATTTTTTGCAGCCAAGCTTCGCACGTTTTATGGTAATGAAGACCGCTTACAGCCCAATGCTTCTCAATCGCTAGATCGTCTGCAAAATAAAGCGGCAAATGGGCACTCGGCATCATCCCGCCGGTAAAGAAATACTTTGCCATCCAATCGCCGCTGCTTTTAACTTCAAACAAGTAAGGCGTTCGTTTGTGGCAGAAAATATGAATAAACAGCTTTCCGTCTGGGTTGAGGAAACTGGCGACCTTCTGCATAAGAAGCTGATAGTTTTGCATATGTTCAAACATTTCAACCGAAACAACCCGGTCAAAACGGTCAGTCGTCGTGTAATCATTTATATCAGCAGTGACAACGGTGAGGTTAGTCAATTGTTGTTCAGCCGCCTGTTGATCGATGTAAGTTTTTTGCGAGGATGAATTCGATAACACGGTAATCTTACTGTCTGGGAACTGACGAGCCATATACAAGGACAGCGATCCCCAGCCGCAGCCCAATTCCAAAATAGATTGTCCATTCTGCAAATCGGCCCGCTCACAAGTGAGTGCAAGCATATCCTCTTCAGCTTTATTAAGCCCCTCACTGTAACTTAAAGATGTTATATCGTCGTGCCAATAACTGCAGCTGTACTTCAAATGAGTACCAAGGACTTTTTCAAAAAAATGAGCGGGGACTTCGTAATGCTGCTCATTAGCGTCCTCAGTATGTACAGCAATCGGCTTTTCTTTTAAATCTTTAATAAATGAGTCAATATACGCTTGTTCCTCTTCAACGGTCGAAAAGGATTGTTTTTGCAAGCGGGTCTTGAGTAAACGGCGAACCGCAAATCGCAACGTCGTATCAGGTACAAGATTCTTTTCTAAAATCGGTTCATACCACATTTTGCCGGTCCCCTTTGTTAATTATTTGTTAAACTTTATTATAATAGTTGGATACCCATTTTGGAAATTTCAAAACTGGTAAAGCGTTAACAACGATAATCGTTTATCATATAGAACAAACAACGGCGGCAGTTAAAAATTTCAACTGCCGCCGCTGTTTATGCTTATAAGACTAAGATCTTTAACAACCGTGCTAAACTTCAGCAAAAGGATTTATTCGTAGGTGGAATCGATTACCATGTCTAAAATGATTCGATTTGTAAAACCGCCGCGCTCCGCATATTTAGCCGCTTTCGCCTTTTGAACATCAGCCGTATCTAACTGATAGACTGCTGCCAATCCATCAATCACTTCTAAAATGTCGGCTAATTCATCCGCTGTCGGGTTTTCTTTGAACTCTTTGAACTCTTCAAGCAACTTTGCAGCTAACTTTTCTTTCATCTCTTCGTCATCAGCCACGTGCGTAAGTGCGTACTTATCGGTTTTATTAATCATTTCGGGGATTTTATCGCGCACTAATTTATCATATATTTCTTTATCTTCGCTCATTGCCGTCACCTTCTTTGCTATTGAATCATCTCATTTGTTTTTTATTCTCACAGTTCCTCTTCTGCCACCATCTAAGCTGCTGCGAAACAGCGCCGTGGATCGGGACAGTACGGCCGATCTCCGGAGTTAAAAGCGTGACATTTTCTTGTTCCGCTGCGTGAAGCGCCCGCTCAATCGGCTCTTCCCAGCTATGAAAAGCAAGCGTGAACCCCGCCCAGTGAGCGAGCAGCAGTTTATTGCCGCAGACATCTTTATGAGCCTGCACGGCTTCTTCCGGTCTCATATGCACCGACTTCCAACGGTCATCGTACTGTCCGCCTTCCATCAGCGTCAGGTCAAACGGACCGTACTGTTTGCCTAGCGTTTGAAAATGTTCACCGTATCCGCCGTCACCGCTGGCGTAAACCTTCGCATTGTCAGAAGCGATCACCCAACCGCCCCAAAGCGTCTGATTGCGGTTTCTCACCCCGCGGCCGGAGAAGTGGCGCGAGGGCGTCAGTGTCAACGTGACATCTTGTTCGCTTGCGCTTTCATGCCAGTTTAATTCGCTGATTCGTTCAGCGTTTACACCCCAATATCTTAAATGGGCTCCGACACCGAGCGGCACAACAAAACGGCGGACTTTTTCTTTTAACCGCCTGATTGACCGATAATCCAGGTGATCATAATGATCGTGTGTCAAAAGAACGATGTCAATTTCCGGAAGCTCAGTGATTTTGCCGAGCAAACTGCCGGTATAACGTTTCCCCGCCAAAAACGGCATCGGGGCCGGAGCAGGACCGAACATCGGATCAAGCAGCATCTTCACGCCCGCGATGTTCAAGTAAAACGCGGAATGACCGAGCCAAGTGATGCTGTCCTCCTGTTCCCACTCGCTCGCAGCCACGGGAATGAGATGACTTGGACCGCGGTGTTCTTTCCTCTTTAAAGAATCCTTGATTAAAGACGAAGCATCGCAAGGGTTTAACTTCCGATGAAGGGGTGTATCATTGACAAATTGACCGTTTTGACGGTTCGGCAGCGAATCAAATCGCCGCTGTTCCATCTTCCCCGGAGATTTTCCGAAACCGGGATGAAGATTGACAACGGCAGCTGCTGCCGCAGCTGTTACGGCGGCGAATTGGATAAAAATTTTCAACATAGTCTCACCTTCTCGGGCTCCGGCATGCTTTGAATGACTGCCCGTTCGCCCATATCGTTAGTTAAATTATAAAACTTCATCGCATGAGAACCGTTCTTCTTCTGCCTGAACGAGATAAAATTCGCAAATCCGTCCAATGCAGAGATCTTTGCACCTAATACCTCTAAAGTGTAACATGACAGCGCCGCTCTGACATTATTCGTAATAGCGTTTCAGCACTTCTTGAAGCGGAATCCGCTGAATTTTCCGCCGGCTTATCTCGGTGCTGATAAAAAAGATTACAATCAAAATCATTAACGTGAAAATGAGCGAGACCGGTTCTAATTCTAGCGGCAATACGACACCGTAACCAGCCATAAATACGACGAGAAAATGCAGGGCAGCGAGGGCAATTGGGATGCTCAGCACATACGAGAGGAGCATATAGACAAAATAACTGTTTAATATCATGCCGTTCACTTCCCGGCGGCTGTAGCCAAGCACTTTTAAGAGCGAAATCGCATAGAAATTTTTCTCCACCGTAAACGAAGTTAAAATAAACATGATACTTGCGGCAATGATACTCGACCCGGCAATTAATATCGTTGTCATGACGTCTAAATATCCTTCGAGCGACTCGTTTTGATCGATCATTCCTTGCTTGCTGATCACCGTGGCAAAATCATCTTCCGGCGGAGCTGAGAGCGAATACACTCCGCTGTAAAGCTCGGTTGATTCGCCGTCAGATACGATAAGACTGAGTTCTTCCAGATCAAAATAGACTTTGTCAGTCAAATATTCTGCGGTAAAACCGCGGACTTCCGCCTCTGTTTTCTGCTGATTAACCTTGAGGACAACGGTATCACCGATCTCAATGTCAAATTTCATCCGCATCGTTTCGCTCATCACTGCTCCGTCATTTATTTCCCGGGTAATATTCTCATCCTTTTCGTTATACAGATGATGAAGGTCGTTGTCTGCTTCAATCCCTTGCAATATGACGGTTTCTTCTTCATATTGCGCGTAAGGATAAACAAGAAACGGCTCTGTTTCCGGCGGCAATTCGTCCAGTTCCAGCGGTTCCTCGGGGTACGCTTCGTACTCATAAGCCATTTTTTCTAAATACTCGGTTGTCATCCGTTCCATCATCCCGTTCATCATAAAAGCGAATAAAATTAAGATCGTCGCAAACATGATGCCGAGAAAAAAGATTACAAAGCTTCCTGTACTCCTTACCGCGTGCAAATATTTAAACTTCACCGCTCCTTTTGCGCGCGTTAAGCATTTGCTCACAACGCGCGTTAACGCGTTGACCGAATCCGTTTCCTTAGGATTTAACAAAGCTAACGGCCGTTCACCCAGGATACGGTAAATGATCCAGCCTGATACGAACGTAAATACTGCGAACGGGGCGAAAATCGCGAGCAAAAATACATCCAGTCGCTGGCCGATCGGCGTTTCCGGCAGCAGATAAAAATCCAAATACACATTTTTCATCGGCTCGGCTGCAGCGTATCCGGCCGCATAACCGAGCACCAACATCCCGAACGCAAGGGGCAATAAAGCGAGCAAGTACGGCAGTGCAACATTTACCCTTCTGTAACCGAGCGCTTTTAAAATTCCGATTTGTCCGCGCTCAGCCTGCAGAAGGTTTTGCATTAACATCGCGACGATGATCACTGCGATCAATGAAATAAACAAACTTAATCCGAGTCCCGCCGCCTTGCTTCCGGACAATTCATCATAAACGGCTCCGCTCCGCATATTCGATTTAGTATCGATCAGGTGGGTCACGAATGCTGTTCCCTCTTCTTCCGCAGTCAGCTCACCTTCCTCATCGGTCCAAGTGCCGGCTAATCTGAATGATTCATTTTCACTTAAATCCTCATACGCGTTATCGGTGAAAAGAAATAGCGTTTGCTTCCCGGCATCAAGCGCAAAACTCTCATCAAACATCGGCAGCGTATAATCAGGAAACAAGACAAAGCCTGAAATCGTATAGCGATCCCCGTGCAGAAAAACATCATCGTCGATTGCCAAACCGTTTTTCTCTGCGTAGATTTGTGTCAGAGCGACCTCATCATCTGCTGCTGGTTTTTGCCCGTCTTCTATGAATGAACGGTTGATCGACGCAGCGTCTTTCAGTGCCAGCGCTTCGTGTTCACCATTGGAAGCGTCAAAATAGAGCGTCTTCATTTCGCGCAGTTCAAGTTCAACACCGCTGTTTTCCTCTTTGAACGCCTCTTTGCGCTCATGAATGATCTCCATGAATAAATCCGGATCTTCCTTTTTAACGTCTTCGAGCGTTACTAAACCGACTCCCTCAAGGTCTTCGCCAGAAAACTCAAGCCATTCCCGCTCCGTCAGCCGGTTCATCATTTCAACCGCAAAATCTTCTTGATTGTGATCAGCTAAGTACGTCTCCGTCGGTTCTTCAATCCCGCTGATACCATAAAATAGGGCTGTGTAAATAAACGAACTTAGAAAAATAATCAGGCTGATCGCTGACAGCTGCATCCATTTTTTCGAAAGGGTTCGCCGCACATTTTTCAGAAGCATGCCGTTGCCTCCTAGCCCCAGCTGATATCCTGGGCATCTTTTTTCACATCCTGATAGATCAATTCGATGATTTCGCCAGAGTTCATTTTGATGACTTTATCCGCCATTTCTGCGATGCCGGCATTGTGTGTGATGACGACAATCGTTTTTTCATAAGCAGTATTTAGTTCCTGCAAAAGCTTGAGGACTTTTTTCGAATTGATTTCGTCAAGAGAGCCTGTCGGTTCATCACAAAAAATAATATCGGGATTTTTCGCCAGGCTCCTGGCGACAGAAACACGAAGCTGTTCGCCGCCTGACAGCTGATACGGATATTTATCCCGAGCTTTTGTCAAACCGACTTTTCCGAGCAAATCATCGATCGGAAACGGATTTTGGCCGATATCCGCGCCGATTTGGACATTCTCGTAGGCGGTTAAATTTTGCAGCAAATTGTATTGCTGAAAAATGAACCCTAAGTGATCGCGGCGAAACTTTGTCATCTCCCGTTCGGATAACGCAGTCAATTCTGTTTCAGCAAAGAAAATCGTTCCTTCTGTCACCGTATCCAACCCGCTGATCACATTTAACAGCGTGCTCTTGCCGCTCCCGCTCGGTCCAAGAATCACAATAAACTCCCCGTTTTCAATCATGACATTGATCTTTTTCAACGCGTGTGTTTCCACCTCGCCGCTTTGATACACTTTACTGACATCGGTCACCGTGATCATCGCGCTTCCTCCTTTTCTAATGATTGATTCTGCTACCTTTTATTATATACTGCCGACAGGAAAAAATGGGAAAATCAAACTAAAAAAACAGCCGCGAGGATTCGCAGCTGTCAGGGTTTAGAAAAACTATTATTTTGACGTAAGCCGCGCAGCGGCTCCCCTGTTTTACATAAAAATATACAAACGGTGTTCAATAGAAATAAAGCAAAATCAAAAACAACCCGAAAATAAACATGATCGTTGCAGAATAATACAACACTTTTTCTTTTTCACTTAAAGCAATATCAACATAATCGTATTCATTGTCTTCAACACGCGCTTCAAAGTAGGAACGGGCCCCTTCTGACACCTTCACATCAATCGTTAAATTCTCAAGCGTGCGGGCCGGATCGGAGTGATAAACACGAAAAAAACTGTCGTACAGTTTCGGTTTTTTGATGTAACGATGATCCGACGTCTCGATAATATCTTGCCGACCTTTTTTGAGCTCGTCGTCATCAACTTCAAACTCATTACTGATGTACACTGTAATATGTGTTATGTCCTCCGTAAAATTCGAGGCATCGATTTCTAATAAATGGTTTTGCACATCAGGTCCTCCTTATGTTCCCTCTCGCTGTCCGTATTTCTTCTGCGCTTCTTATATACTGCATCTTATCATAAATTGAATCAAAAGTCCGTGCAAGACAATTGCTGGAAACCATCATTGCATAACAAAACAGCAGCTCCGGTGCCGCTGCTGTCTATTTGTGATCGTTTCGTTTATCCCAGTATACCGCTGTGATAGGCAGCGACAAAAAGCGAGAGAATTAATAAAAAGAGAGACGGCATCTTTTTGATCCAAGGATTGTTGACTTTAAAGTGCGCCGCCTGGGCACACCCCATTAAAAACGCCATAAAAAGAGCAGGAATCACAACCGGAACAGGATACCAGATTGCAGTGACGAGCAGTGTTGACAGAGCAATTTTGATCGCGCCGACAGCATCGCGGGTCAAGTCCGATAAACCGTACTGCTTAAACTCTTTTACGATGTTATCAAATCGAAACACCCAGACGATCACGATCGAGACGGCAATAATAAGCTGAAAGAGGATCGATAAGAATTCCATATTCATTTCTCCTTTTGAGTAAAATGATGATGAATTACTATTTCCTTATCCCTTTTTCATCCTATTCGAAACCCCTTTTTAAAAATTTGGAAATTATTACGGTGAATGTGCTTTTTACTCGTCTGCAAACTTTTGTCCCGCATCAAGCAGCTGATTGGAGACGTTCGCTAAACTTGTCGTCGAATCAGCGAGCTCCTTGACCGAGTTGACGATTAAATCGACCTCATTTTTGTTTTGCTCGAACATGCTGCTGTAGTTTTCCATTTCTTCTTTAACACTGATGAAACTGGCTTTCGTATTGGCCATATTTTCATCTGAAGCTGCGGTCGCTTTGTTCATCATTTCCAGTGACGTGACGAGCTGATCGGTATTGGCGTTGCTTTCAGAAGCCAAAGAAATAATCGAAGCGGTAATGTTTTTCGAGTTTTCGGCGAGCTTGCGGACCTCATCAGCGACGACGGCAAATCCTTTCCCGGATTCTCCGGCCCTAGCGGCTTCAATCGAAGCATTTAAGGCTAATAAGTTCGTTTGCTCCGCAATATTTTCGATTTGCTTCGTCATATCGGAGATGCTTTTAGAAATCCGCTGCATTTCCTCGATTTTGCTTGCGCCGGTCGTCATTTCATCGCGCAGCACACTGAATGAATCGGTCATTTTTTCAATGTTTGCCTCGCTCGTTTCAGCCAGTTCCAGCACACTGTAGTTTCGGTTCATCGTCTCCATCGTATCGCTGCCGATTTTCTCCGCACGCTCTGCCGTCTCTTTCAGGGAAGCTTCATTTTCGTCAACCATCGCTGCCAGCTCTTGACTCAGTCCGCTCAGTTCTTGCTGCAAATATTTCTGTTCATCGTACAACGATGTTATCTCTTCCATCTTGCTCTCTAAATACGTTTCCACGACGAGCTGCGCATCGAAGTTCATCACATCGCTTACAGAAACAAGTATATCGGACAATTTCTCCGGGTCGTGAGCATACCATTCAACGATTTTCGGAATTAACAAACTGTTAAAAGCTTGGTATGTAGCCAAAAACCAGCCGACCGGCAATTCGACTCCTTTATGCGTTTTACCGATTCGTTTGCGGATCTCCACGTGCTTATCGTTAATCTCTCCTGCAAAAAGCGAAACGAGATACATCGTAAACACTTCTTTCAGTTTCACTCGTGTCGTATGCGTTTCGGCAATCTCTTTAATTGCCGGAACTTGATAGGCGTGATCGAGCACGGCATCTAAAAATTCATCTTTAATCTCGAGAATGTTCGGCTTCACATCTTGGAGAATGCTTAATTTCTCGCTTGTCACGTTCATATACCGGAGACGTTCGGTTAATTCACGCTCTGATAGGTGATAGCTGCTTCCGTTTGCATACGTCATCGTTGATTCAAATCGGGGTTGCGCCTTTTTTTGTGTAAAGGAAAATAAACTCATACTTTGGCCTCCTGCCGGTTAGGTTCAATCGCGAATCGATCGGTCATTGTTAGTTCTTTTTGCTCATTC
Source organism: Salisediminibacterium halotolerans (assembly GCF_003814815.1). GTDB lineage: Bacteria > Bacillota > Bacilli > Bacillales > Salisediminibacteriaceae > Salisediminibacterium > Salisediminibacterium halotolerans. The sequence continues at coordinate 58,793 of NZ_RKQQ01000006.1, read as the reverse complement.
CCTGCTTTCAATATATTAAACCTTTGTCGAGGTATTGTACAACGAAATGCTCATTTAAAAACCGTGGACAAACATTCGCTTGTGATATATACTTATATACAAAGGTATATAAGTATAGGAGGTGGACCGGGCAGTGAAACCTGCATTTGATGATCGCAGACCGATATTTTTGCAAATTAAGGAACAACTCGAAGATCAAATTGTCAATGGTCAGCTTCAAGAACACGAACAAATACCTTCGACTACAAAAATGGTTCAGTTTTATGAAGTCAATCACTTAACGATCGCCAAAGGGATGAATCAACTCGTTGATGAAGGGATTATCTATAAAAAACGGGGGGTCGGCATGTTTGTTAATGAAGGAGCGCGTGAGAAATTACGGCAGAAACGAAAGGAAGCGTTTGCCGATACGTATGTGCGTCCGATGCTGCAAGAAGCCAAAAAGATCGGATTGTCAGAGCAGGAGGTCAAACATATCATCAAAACGATCGAAGAAGGGGGCGAGACATGATGACAATGTCCGTCGAATTACAAAAGGTTTCTTATCAAATAAAACAAAAAGATATTCTTGCAGACATTTCGCTCGAGCTGAAGCCGGGCGTAACGTACGGCTTGCTCGGAAGAAATGGAGCAGGCAAAACGACACTGCTCTCGCTGATTGCTTCCTATATGAAACCAACTCAAGGTAAGGTCCGCATAGACGGCGAAGATCCGTTTGAAAATGAGCGGACTTTCCCGCACGTCTGCTTTATGTACGGCGGTGATTATGCTGAAGAAAGCGAACCGGTTTCCGTTTATTTTGACGCGGCAGCCAGGTATCGGCCAAATTTCGACCGGGAGTATGCCGAAGAACTCGCCAAACGATTCGAACTGCCTTTGGACGTGCCGATTAACCGTCTGTCCGGCGGGATGCAATCGGCGATGGAGGCGGTCATCGGCCTGGCCGCTCAGGCACCCGTCACACTGTTGGACGAAATTTATACCGGAATGGATGCGCCGAACCGCAAGAAGTTTTACGAAGCGGTGATTGAAGATCAAGCTGACAATCCGCGCATCATTGTTCTTTCAACGCACCTCGTTTCAGAAATGGACTATTTATTTGACCATGTCTTTGTCCTTCACAAAGGACAGATGCTTGCTGATGATCCGTCCGATACGTTCATCAGTAAAGGTGTAACGTTAACCGGAGATGCTGATACAGTCGATGCTTTTATTTCCGAGCGAGATGTGCTGCAGACCAAAACACTCGGCAACACGAAACAAGCTTTAGTCGCTGGTCCGCTCAAGGATGGCGACGAAGAGGCAGCTAAAAAATCCGGCCTAGAAATTGGAACAGTGACGATGCAAGACTTATTTATTCACTTAACATCGAAAGAAGGTGAAGATAATGCGTAAAAATGTCTCGCGGCGCCGATTACTGATCGAAGACGCCACGCGAATTCAACTGCGCTGGTCCTTTTGGTTTGTCTTAATCATTGTTCCGATCATAGCGTTGTTAACATCAGAAGTCTTATTTCCGGCAGATTTACCGGACGAGATGTCCTTTCGTTCATTCCTTGTCGAACCCGGGAAAGTTTACATGCTGATTATCGGCATCATTTTTCCGTTGGCGTATTTTCGCTTTTTCATTGCCCAAGGGGTGACGAGGCGGATCTTTTACCAAGCAAACTTGACGGCAGCTTTATTAGTCAGCGCCGGTTTAATAGTCACGCTGTTTATGCTTACTTGGCTGATCCAGTTCTTATTTGGCTGGACAGACGCGGAATTTACCGCCGGTGCCGCGCCATTTGCTGCGCTTCCCGATCTGATCCCGTTACAAATTGGCGCTGCCGTTGTGCTGTTTCTGCAATTTTATCTCATCGGCTGGCTGATTCAGACCAGCTTTATCCAAGGAGGCGGCTGGGGCGGCGCCGCGTCGATTGTCGCCAGTTTGCTTATCTTAAGTATATCAGACAGCCTCTGGCAAGAAGCAACGATCGAACCTGCTGTCATTCTCTTGCCGACGTTTGATATCACACTGTTTCCCGCATTGGAGTTTTCGCCTTCTGCGCTGACTGTGGTGATCCTTCAGCTGTTTCTGACGGGACTCATCGGTTTTGTCATCTGGCTTTTGCTCCGGCAGATCAAACTGAAAACCGATTAACGACCACGCCGAAAATTCAAGCCGGACGATCCAGATAAAAGAGACGAGCATAGGACTAAACGTTTTTTATAGAAAAAAAGCTTCCGATGATTAATTATGATCGTCGGAAGCTCATAGACGTTTTTCGATATCGATCTATTGTTGGCACTCGTCATGGAAAGCCATAATAAAGCGTTTAATGTTTAACCGAGGAGAATGTGTTTTTGCTTCGCGGTCCTCGTTGGCATCAAGTTCGCGGATTCTTTGTTGAACCCCGTCCATCTCAAAAAAACGCATCGCATAGTACTCAAATTTCGGATGCGTTATATCCATAGCACCTAAAGAAGAAATGTGGTTAAACGCTTGCAAAACCGCTCTTCGCACCCTCTGTTCCGTTGCTTTAATATTTTTTTGAGATATTTCATAATCATTAACTTGAAGGCTAACTTCCCAAAGGTCTTTCAAAGAGCAATAGGGAGACAATTGATCAGATTCAAAAGCTTGAAGAATGCCGAAGAGATCTTCTGCCCCTTTTTCATACCGGATCCCTAAATCTGATAATACACTCTCGGCCCGTTCAACAGCAGTTGTTACTTTAACTGATTCGCCGTTTGAACCATCTTTGCCCACTTCATCTGCTAATTGCAAGGAATGCTTAATTTGATCCATCGACCTTTCAAGCCTTAGATTTTTCGAGACTTTCTCCAGTACAGATAACACTTCTAAACGGTTTATCGGTTTTGTGATATAGGCTTCAACATTATTTTGATAAGCTTCTGCAATCATTTCTTTCATCTCTACTTGAGATATCATGACTATCTTTCCATTAAACCCTTGATTTATCCTTCTAACCGTATCAATTCCGTCTTCTTCAGGCATCAAAAGATCAATAATCACAATATCTGTATCTGTTTGCAGAAGGGTTTCAACAAAGACTTGACTTCCATCTGCCTCCTCCCCGACAACGCAGTCATTGTCACTTTCAATCAAGTTTTTCAGTATTCCCCTGACCGCCGAATCGTCATCAACAATGAAGTAATTCACAGAAAAACCTCCTTCTAATTAAGCTGAATATCTCTTGGAATTTCGACAGAAAAACAGGTGCGAATATTTGGTGTGGATTCTATAAGTGAAATTCCCCCGTTGAATTTCTCTAATGAATACTTGATATACGATAAACCAATCCCGTTGGAAGGAATGCCCTCATCATTAAATTTAGTCGTAAAACCGGCTGAAAAAATTAAGGACTTGTTATTGTCTTTAACACCTGGTCCATTGTCGGTAACTTTTATATTAATAAAATCTGTGTTTTCTGGATTGTCGATCTTAATGTTGATGTGACCTTCATGTTCGATTGCTTCTATCGAGTTGCTGATTAAGTTATTCAGGACAGATATTGTTAAAAATGAATGAATAACATCTTCTTTGTTATGAATCGACACAGAGATGACAATATTCTTTTCTAAATAAGCTGCATACGACTCGTTCGATTTAATTAATATCTCCAATAATTGACATACATTTAATTTTTCCGTCTTTTTTTGATCTTTAATAATTTGTGACAAGGCAGCGTGAGTTCTTTGATATTCTTTCTTTAAATCATGGACCTCCCCCGCCGCTTCAAGACTTTTTTTAGCTAACACCGGAGAGGCGTCCTGCTTTAATTCTTTAGACAAGTAGTACAAGTTCGAAGTGATTTTTTCTGATCTGGCCATTGAATATCTCAATTGTGCGCTTTCTGCGAATAAATCCGATATCAATAAAAACATGTGATCACTTTGTTTTTTTTGCTCTTCATATTTGGTTTGCTCTTTGTTGTAGAGTATCAGCATGAAAAAACCCATAACAAAAAAATTCCTCAATACGGCCAAGAGTATAACCGTTGTCATAAGGGAAAGCGAGGGGTCGGTTAGAGCCAATTCATTTCTTATCGCCAATTCTGCAAACGCTGATGCAGTATCCAGAATAATTGCATATACACCGATAAAACCGGGATTACTATAAAACCTTTGCAAATAAAACAGCCAAAATAATATGCCGTAGATCACAAAAAAAACCACAACAGGAGCATGGAGTAATAACGCTTCTGATAGTGGCACTTCCTCAATAACTGACAAAGTCGTCCGGAAGCCAAAAACAGACAGACCGACGATCAGTCCTGAGCGAACCGGAGAAAGAAAATGAAAATAGAGCAGAAATAATAAAAACACGGGCACACTTAATGTTATGAAAAACGATGTTTCCATCTCAATAAGATGAAATAAATCCGAAACAAGAATTAATCCAATCATAGCGATGTATACACAAACAACATTGAAGTTTTTCCTATTCAACATCATCACCACAATCTGACTAAAGATAATTACACTATTATTTTATCAGTGAAATACTGAGCAAGATTTCGTGATTATGTCGAAATAATGACAGTTAAAAACTTCTATGTCGAACTTTGTAGTTTATTGAAGGTCATCGCGTATATTCATGATGTCAGAAAAAAGAAAGGAGGAAGTTTATGAAAAAGATTGCTTTAATTACGACAGGCGGCACGATCGCAAGTAAAAAAAATGAGCAAGGAAGATTAGTCTCAGGCGCTTTAGATTCCGAAGATTATTGCGATCTAGACGAAATTTCAGCAGAAACCGAGGTCTCTATTTTTCCGCTAATAAATAAGCCGAGTATGCACGTGTCATTGAATGACTTAAATCAAATCGCCGAAAAAATTCAAATGTTATTTAATCAAGGTTTTGATGGAGCCGTGGTGACTCATGGAACAGATTCATTAGAGGAGTCAGCTTATTATTTAGACTTAACGGTTGACCATCAGAATCCTGTTATCGTTACGGGTTCCCAACGGTCTTCATCTGCTTCAGGGAGTGATACCGATACGAATTTGGTCCAATCAATAGCTGCGGCATCATCTGATAAACTAAAAGGTATTGGAACGATGGTTGTATTTAACGAACGAATTTTTTCCGCAAAATATGTCAAAAAAGAACACTCATATAATTTACAAGGATTCGAGTCTTTTGGTTATGGTCATTTAGGAACAATTGACGGCCAAAGAGTTATACTTTATCAAAAACCGGCAGAAAGACAAGTTTATCCTTCGGCAGATAGCCATATGCCTAAAGTAGAAATAATTAAATGCTATCTTGATGCTGACAGAACTCTCATCGACGCATGCATAGACAATCAAGCTGACGGTATAATACTAGAAGGGAACGGGAGAGGTCAAATAGCCCCCGCTCAAATGGAAGCTGTTTTAAGAGGGTTGAAGGAAGGTGTTACTTTCGTCCTCACAACGTCTAGTGAGCAAGGACGCGTCGACATCTCTTATGACTATTATGCCAGCGCGCATCATTTATTTGAGAACGGTGTTATCATGGGAAGTGATTTAAACTCAAAGAAAGCAAGGTTAAAATTGATCGCGTTGCTGCGTTCAGAAACAAGTGTTCAAGAAGGTTTTAGGGAATAATTTTTTATACTTTCATGTGAAATAATTCACTAAAGGAGATGTAGCTTATGATGCTGATAGCTCAGTTAATAATGTTAGCAACACTGATACTAATGATTACCGGAAAAACCCCCCTTTATATGACGGCGATCATCGGATCAACTTTGGCAGCCATTACAGCGGGTTTCCCATTGAGCGGCGAAGAAGACGTAACAGTATTAAATTTAGTAAATGAAAGTCTTCACCCTGTCATTGCCGATATGGCCGGTGTGCTCTTATTCATCGGTGTTATGGAGAAAACAGGGTTTCTCGATGCAATCATCAGAAAAATTATCTTGATAGGAAGCAAGATCGGCGGAGGTCCCGGCATTGCTAGTGCAGGGAGTACGGCTGCTGGTGTAATCGGCGGACTCACTGGTTTTACACAACCGGCAATTACAGCCGTCATCACCGGTCCAGCTGCTATCAAATTAGGTGTTAATCCAAATAAAGTGGCTGGTATCCAAGCCCATGCTGGACATTTAGGCAACTTTGGCGGTTTTACACACCCTACTTTGTTAGCAGTCATTGCCACTGCGGGGATTACTTTTGGCTGGATTAATTTGATTGGTGCTTTTGTGGCTATGTCGATTATCGGAATCAGCTATCTTCGACTTAAGCGCGATGAGAAAAGTAATGATATCAAACTGACAGACCAAGAAGTAAATGATATTTTGAATGATCTTCAAGACGCCGATAACGAACGAAGTTTCATTTTAGCCATTATCCCGTTCATTGTCTTAGTGGCAGGATTCTCAGTTGGCTATCCCGTATTCATTGTCGGTGTCGCTGCCTCGATTCTTGTTGCTATTTTTGCAAAAGTTTCTTTGAAAAAAGCTGAAGAAATGATGCTTGAGGGAGTAAAAAGGGTGGCCGTTCCATTGATCGCAACATTAGGATTTTTATTTATGTCCTCTGTCATTCAAAATATCGGCATTGTAGACATTATGGCAAGTTGGTTTGATCCGCTTCTCGCGTTTTCACCTGTATTAGTTATGCTCGCTGTATCAGCGTTGGCCGGATTGGTCACACAATCAAACGCTGCATCTGCTGCGATTGTTATTCCGTTTCTAACCATTGTTCTTGAATACGATGTTACACCGTTAGCCGCAGCCGCTGCTGGAGCCGGAGGTTGTGCGATTATGCAGTACTACTTGACCGGCGGTCCGGTAGCTGCCTTGGCAACAACCATTCCAGTCGTTCCGAATTCAGAACTTAAATTAGCGAATAAATTTCAACGGCCGTCGATTCTCGGCGGGCTCGCGGTACTCTTCTTTGTCGTCTTATTCATAAGCTGATTATAAGCCTAAAAAACGTTGACTGAGCACACATACGGCCAAAAGGTTCATTGTGTGCTCTTCAATATGAGAATATCCGGAACGGAGTGAATGACAGATGAATAACGAAAAAACGCATCGAGTGGAAGAAGATTTTCTCGGCACGATGAATATTAACAACGAAAACTATTACGGTATTCAAACGCTTAGAGCTGTGGAAAATTTCCCGATAACCGGTCAGCAGATTGATGAAGAACTTATTCGCGGTTTGGGCATGGTGAAATTTGCAGCTGCACGCGCGAATCATCGTACAGGGCAGCTCACATCGCATTTGGCCGATGCGATCGAACAAGCTTCCCGTGAAGTGATCGATCGGAAGTGGCATGACCAATTTATTGTAGACCCGATTCAAGGCGGAGCCGGGACGTCGATAAATATGAACGCTAATGAGGTCATTGCTAACCGTGCTTTAGAGCTTTTAGGAGAAGAAAAAGGCAACAACATGGTCCTGAGCGTCAATTCTCATGTCAATATGTCGCAATCGACAAACGATGCTTTTCCGACAGCGTTCAAGATCGCGCTCCTTAATCGGCTTAATCAATTGTTGGACGTTATGGAATCAATGCACCTTTCTTTACTTGAGAAAACGTATGAATTTGAAAACTGTTTAAAAATGGGCCGGACACATCTTCAAGATGCTGTTCCAATCCGCTTAGGTCAAGAATTCAGTTCGTACGCCGCCGTAATTAAGCGCGACATTAACAGAATCAAAACCGTTAAAGAAACGCTTTATGAGACGAATATGGGAGCTACTGCCGTGGGAACAGGATTGAATGCCGATCCGGATTACATTACATATGTAATTGAAGAACTCGCTTTGATCAGCGGATATCCCATGACCACTTCACCGAATCTTGTGGATGGAACACAAAACACTGACGTTTACGTTACCGTTTCTGGTGCATTGAAAACCTGCATGTCCAGTTTGTCAAAAATTTCAAATGATTTACGGTTAATGGCATCAGGACCGCGCACAGGGTTAAATGAAATCCTGTTACCGCCGCGCCAGCCCGGTTCGTCCATTATGCCCGGAAAAGTAAATCCGGTTATGGCCGAAGCAGTAAACCAAGTTGCATTCAAAGTTATTGGTAACGATGTAACAGTGACGCTTGCGTCTGAAGCCGGTCAATTCGAATTAAATGTTATGGAACCAGTTCTAGTCTCAAGCTTACTCGATTCAATCAAGATGATGACAAACGTTATCGATGTTTTTAATAATTATTGCATTCAAGATATAAAAGCAAACACGGATCGAATGGAACAATACGTGAATCAAAGTGTCGGGATCATTACAGCAATTAATCCGCATATCGGTTATGAACCAGCGTCATCGATAGCAAAAGAAGCTATTTCATCAGGCAGACCTGTTCGTGAGATTTGTATAGAACGCGGTGTTCTGTCTGAGGAGGAGCTAGATCTGATTCTTGATCCTTACAAGATGACAACACCGGGAATATCCGAAAGATCCATTGAACAAATAAAGGGGTGACACTCGTGAACAACGACCGTACATTTTTTTGGAGGAAGCTTCATTCAATATCAGGACTGATACCGATAGGTGTCTTTTTGTTCGTCCATTTTGGAATTAACTATACAGCTTTTTACGGTGAAGAAGCCTTTAACAATGCAGCTGCATTTATGGGGAATTTACCCTTTCGCTACGCAATGGAATTGTTCATCATCTTCATTCCGCTGCTTTTTCACGGTATATACGGCATTGTTATCGCTCGAGATGCCAAGAATAACTTAACAACCTATCGCTATGAAAAGAATTTATATTTTTATTTTCAACGCCTATCAGGGATCGTCGTCTTTTTGTTCTTGATTTGGCATGTAGGGACCACGAGAGTTCCGGCGGCCTTTGGGGCTGAAGTGAACTTCGACATGGTCGCAAACCTTGTTGAAAATCCTCTATACCTTATTTTTTACATCGTCGGAATACTGATGACAACTTTTCATTTCAGCAACGGATTTAGAACAATGCTAATAACTTGGGGCATTACCGCTAATCAAAAAAGTCAGCAATTCGGTAAAATGCTTGGAATACTATTATTTTTGGTACTTTCAGGTATCGGATTGACTGCCATTTTTGCATTTGTGTGACGCTTAACTCAGGAGGAAGATATCGATGAAAAGACAAAAGATTGCTGTAGTCGGCGGTGGGCTTGCCGGTCTTATGGCAACACAAAAAATTGTTGAGATGGGTATGGACGTTGACCTTATCTCCATTGTAAAAGTGAAACGCTCGCACTCCGTTTGTGCTCAAGGAGGGATCAATGGCGCTTGCAATACGAAAGGTGAAGACGATTCTCCTTGGGAACACTTTGATGACACGCTTTACGGCGGTGATTTTCTGGCTAACCAAAAGCAAGTTTGGGGCATGTGTGAAAAAGCACCTGAAATTCTCCATCTGTTCGACCGAATGGGAGTCATGTTTAACCGCACACCGGAAGGACATCTTGATTTCCGCCGCTTTGGCGGAACTAAACATCGTCGGACAGCATTCGCAGGTGCAACAACCGGACAGCAGTTACTATATGCACTGGATGAACAAGTGAGAAAGTTCGAAGCTGAAGGGCGTGTACGAAAATTTGAGGGATGGGATTTCGTCTCAGCAATAATCGATGACGAGGGAATATGCCGCGGCATCACCGCTCAAGAGATGATCTCGATGAAGATTCATTCCTTTAAAGCAGATGCTGTCATCATGGCCAGCGGAGGCCCCGGAATGATTTTCGGCAGGTCGACGAATTCGTTAATAAATACCGGTGCGGCAGCAGGGAAACTATATCAACAAGGGGCTATTTACGCGAACGGGGAATTTATTCAAATCCATCCAACAGCAATCCCCGGCGATGATAAACTGAGACTGATGAGTGAATCGGCTCGCGGTGAAGGGGCTCGGGTCTGGACTTACAAAGACGGGAAGCCTTGGTACTTTCTCGAAGAAAAGTATCCATCCTACGGCAACCTTGTCCCGAGGGATATTGCCACACGCGAAATTTTCGATGTGTGTGTGAATCAAAAGCTTGGTATAGACGGTGAAAATAAAGTGTTTCTCGATGTATCACATATTGACTCGGAAAAGTTAAATGTCCGCCTCGGGGGGATTTTGGAGATTTATGAAAAGTTTATGGGAGATGATCCGCGTAAACTTCCTATGAAGATCTTCCCTGGCGTGCACTATTCCATGGGCGGTTTGTGGGTTGATGACCGTCAACAGACTAATATTCCAGGGCTATTCGCTGCAGGTGAATGTGATTATTCTCAGCACGGCGCAAACCGTCTCGGCGCTAATTCTCTCTTGTCAGCTGTTTACGGCGGAATGGTTGCAGGCCCGAAAGCTGTCGAGTATGTGCAAAATAATCTTAAGTCAACAGATAGTATCGATGAACGTGTCTTTTCCTCACAATTAGCAGCTGATGAAGCGGAATTGACATCTATTCTCTCAATGAATAAAGGTGAAAATGTTTACAATCTTCATCAGGAAATGGGAGAACTTATGACAGAAAATGTAACGGTTGTCCGTGAAAATAAACATTTAGCCGAAACTGATAAAAAACTGACGGAATTGATGGAGCGTTATAAAAACTTAAATGTTCAAGATACTGTAAAGTATCATAATCATGCTGTTTCATTTATTCGAGGGTTAAGCGGGATGATGGATCTTGCCAAAGTCATTACGCAAGGAGCAGAGCGCAGAAATGAAAGCCGCGGTGCTCACTACAAACCTGATTACCCGGAACGTAACGACGAGGAATGGTTAAAAACGACAATGGCCTCTTATAATACCAAAACCCGCGAGCCTGATTTCAGCTATGCCGATGTTGACACCTCTTTGATTAAGCCGCGTAAACGGGATTACACCCAAAGTAAAAAGGCAGGTGTTAAATCATGAGCGAAAAAACTGTCCACATGAAAATAACTCGTCAGGATGGACCGTTCTCGGATCCTTATGTAGAAGAATTCCGTGTCCCTTGGCGGCCGAGTATGAACATTATTTCCGCGTTAATGGAAATCAGACGTAACCCGATAAACATAAACGGTGAAGAAACATCGCCTGTTCAGTGGGAGTCCATTTGCCTTGAAGAAGTTTGCGGTGCATGTTCGATGCTGATCAACGGTAAGCCACGTCAAGCATGCTCGACACTGATTGATTCTTTAGCGCAGCCTATCACAGTTGAACCATTAACCTCTTTCCCCTGTGAAAGAGATCTGATAGTTAATCGGGAAAGAATGTTTGATGCACTGAAAAAAGTCAAAGGTTGGATCGAAATTGACGGAACTCAAGACATGGGCCCTGGCCCGAAAATAGCGGAAAACGAACGGCAAAAGGCTTATGAATTGAGCAAATGCATGACTTGCGGCCTTTGCTTCGAAGCGTGCCCAAATATCAATCAACGATCATCATTTGTCGGTCCCGCTCCATTGGCACAAGTACGATTATTCAATACTCATCCAACCGGACAGATGCAAGCTGAAGAACGACTCGAGCAGATTATGGGCGAAGGAGGATTAACCTCTTGCGGAAATGCAGCAAACTGCGTTGAAGTTTGTCCAAAAGAAATTCCTTTAACCCAATCAATAGCTTTATTAAACAAGGAAACAACGATTTATTCATTTAAACGCTTTTTTCACAAATAAACTGCTGATTGAGCGATCAGCTTAAACTAAAAGCCGTATCTAAAAAAGATACGGCTTAGAGTGTAGACAAAGTCATGACATCGATCGATGTCATATTAAAAGGAACGGATGACGACGCATCGTCCGGCTTCTTTCCGCGGGCGAGCGCCGAGCCGCTTCGGGCTTATGCCCTGCAGGGTCTCGCCTGTCTCGCTATCCCGCAGGAGAAAGCCGGGATGCTGGGTCATCCTCTTTTTTGAAGCGAGTGTATTCATAAAAAAAAGCCACGCATCCACTCCTCCGACGCCTCCGGGAAAGCAAGCGACGAAGATCCGGATTCGGCGGTATCAGGCCGCCGAATACTAGCTGAGTCCTTGCCCGGGGCAAGCGGAGGTTAGTGGCTGCGTGGCTTACGTCAAAATAATAATTTGTCTACAATCTGAGCCGTATCTAAAAAAGATGCGGCTTTTTTCAAATAATTAAATTTCCGGTATGTCTGGCATTCAACCTGAAACCTGTTCGTTTTTTTGCAAGTATACCGCTCTATTTACTGCACGACAAACCGCGTGCGGCTGAAGCCTTCCGGCGTTTTGTTTACTTCCAAAATCGCCGGAAAGACATTTTTCATTTCCTGCACGTGCGAGATCACACCGATCGTCCGGCCGGAGCGCTGCAGATCGATCAACGTATCGATGACTTTTTGCAGCGATTCATCATCTAACGAGCCGAAACCTTCATCAATAAACATCGTATCGATCGTCACCCCGCCTTGATGACTCTGAATCACATCGGACATCCCGAGCGCCAAGCTGAGGGATGCGTTGAATTTTTCTCCACCTGACAGGGTTTTGACATCGCGGTTTTGCCCGGTATAGGCGTCGTACACATCGAGGCTCAGCCCGCTTTGTTTGCCGCGGCTTTCCTGACGGGCGCTGCGGACGAGATGAAACTGGCCGTTGGAAATCCGCTGCAGACGTTCATTCGCGGCAACGATAATATGTTCGAGAAATTCGATTTGCACGTAGCGTTCAAACGATATTTTGCTGCTGTTTTGTCCGCGGACCATATCGTGCAGATCCGCAATTGTTTGAACATTCGTCTCCTTTGTTTTCAACTCCGCTATCGTCTCTTTGATCGCCGCCGCGGCTTCAGTGATCTGCTTGAGATAGTTTTCCGCTTGCGTTTGCCGTTGATAAGCTTGATCGCGTTTCTGTTGAAGCGTTGCTAACTCGTTTGTCAGCGCGTCAAGATCGGCGCGCGTATGATGAGCGAGCGTATTGTTCAAAGCGATAATCTGCTTTTGTAAACTGTCGACTGTCGACGAATAATCCTCGATCTCCCGTTTCAGCTCCGTGCGCATCTCTTCCGGCATGACGGCTGCGCGATACGATTCTTCCGAGTTAAATCCGGCCTCTTTTAACACCGCTGCAAACCGCTCCTCCGTTTCTTTTCGGTTCGACCGGCTTTCTTTTACTTGTTGTTGCGCCGCTTGCTCTTCAGCTTGCACACTCGCTTCGTATTGTTTCGCATTCGTTAATTCCGTTTGCGCTTCTTCCCAAGCTTTCTCGAGCTGTTTCTTTTTCGCCCGCCGCTCTTCAACAGCCGGTTGCAGCTCCGCCAACGTCCGGAGCTGTTCAGGAACGCGGCTGATTTTTTCGTCATACGTTGACTGAGCCGAAGCATAAGTCAGCTCATGCTGCTGCAGTTCGTTCGCCAGTTTCTCAAGTTCTGCCGTCCAATTGGTCAGTTCTTGCTCCTTCGTATCTTTGTCTTTGCGTTTTTTCTTAACCTCCTCAACGGATTGATCCAACCCTTTAACCTCAGATTCCAAGGCCTTCGCTTCCTCGACATAGCGATTAAATATCGTCTGCGCCTCCGCGTACGAGGAGAAATCAAACGACGTCAGCTGCTCGGCCAGCGCCTTGACTTCACGCTGTTTTGCCTTCATATCCGCCTCCGCCTGGAGATAACGCTGCTGGACACGCTCGAACTTCTCACGCGCCTGCTCGAATTCCTCCTGCGTCGGCACCTCCCCTTCATGAAGAGCCTTCGCCGGATGTTCTCGGCTGCCGCACACCGGACACGCCTCGCCGTCCTCTAAGCGGCGCGCAAGCACTGTCGCCTGCCCTTTCACCCAAGACCGCTCCAGCATCTGAAACTGCTGCTTTTCCTTTTCAAACGCCGCCTTATCTTCCTGCAGCTGTCTTTGTAATTCTTCTTCTTTTTGACCATGATTGATATAGTCGCGAAAAATCTTGCCGGTCTCTTTCATCTCGTTTAACCGTTCGCGTTTTTCAGGCAAAACCTCGACGGCTTGTTCCAACTGTTGAATCGCTTCGCGCAGCCCGGCAATTTCCTGTTTGACGCTTTCGATCTGCTGTTGCAGTTTTTCCCGCTTTTGTTTCATCTCAGCAATATCTTTTTTCATATTGGCCAATGACTGCTGTTCTTTCTCAGCTTCTTGCACGATCGGTACAAGTTCTTCGTAGCGGGACAGCTCCTGCGCGGTTTGCTCACGTTCCGTTTGTTTCGCTTGTTCTGCCCGGTACGTTTGATCGGCGGCTTCGCGGCGACGCGCCGCCTCTTGCACCTTTCGTGCTGCGTCGTTTTGCTGCTGTTCTTTCAATTGTTCATCAGCCCGGGCTTTTTGGCGATAATCTTCATACACAGCAATTCCGGCCGCGTTTTCCGCCTCGGCAAGTTCCGTTTTCTTCTTTGTCATCACGTCTTTTTTCTTTTCCAGTTCGGCCAGTTCCGCTTCTTTTTCCGCCAGCTGCTCAAACTGCTGATTGATTTGCTTGGCTTCATGGTATTCGCCAAGTTTTTTCTCGTAATCGTTCTTCGCTTGTTCCGCTTTTGTTTTGCTGTCCTTGAGTTCGTGCTGATAATACGTTTCTTCTTCTGCCAATGCGGCGAGAACTTGATCGGCGAGCCAGTGTTCCTGCTCGAATACGTTCGCAAGCTGCGAATCGTCCCGGGCGGGAACCGCTTCGCGCACGTGACTGATCTGCTGGTCGAGCTGATTTTTCACGACTTCATGATCTTTCTCTGCTTGCTGGCGTTTTGTCTTCAGGCGCTCAGCAAACCATTGATAAGGCTCGGTTTTGAATATCTTTCGCAAGATCGATTCTTTGTTGTCTGTTTCAGAGGTGAGCAGTTTGCGGAATTCGCCTTGCGGGAGCATCACGATCTGCTTGAACTGATCTTCTGTCAGCCCGACGAGATCCTTAACTTTTTGGTTGATTTCGCTGACCATTTGCCGGTCGACGCACGGGATTTCTTTATCGTCTTTTTGCTCAAAAAACTCGTATTTTTCCCCGGTCGCGCTTTTATTGCCCGTTTTCACGTGCGGCATTTGCCGAAGAATCCGGTAGCGGCGGTTTTGCAGTTCAAAGATAAATTCGACTGATGTATGGACGTCATCAGCAGCGAAATGACTCCGCATCATCCGCGGTTCGCCGCGGTCCTCGCCGCTCGCTGTGCCGTAAAGGGCAAAACAAATCCCGTCAAACAGCGTCGTCTTGCCCGCCCCGGTTTTGCCGGAGACGACAAATAATTTATGTTCATTCAAGTCCGAAAATTGAATGACTTCTTGATCTTTGTACGGACCGAACGCCGTCATCGTCAGTTGGATCGGTTTCATTCGCCTCGCTCCTCTGCCGTAAAATCTTCAAGCACCTCTTTGAACATCGCTTCCGCTTCGCCGGTTAATTCCGATCCTTTCACTTCTTTGTAAAACGCTTTAAACAGCGAAAAGTGATCCATCTTGTGCCGCTCTGTCGCAGCTTTCGGGCTCATCTGCGCCGAGCCGGCAAACGAGACATCCCGCTGGACATGCATTGCATTCGGAAAAACAGCGCGGATTTTTTCCATCGGCGAAAGCACCGGGGTCTCATCTTCTAAAAAGACAAACACGTAGTCATCGCTTTTCGGCTCAGCAAGCAGGTCGTCGATTTTGCCGCGGATCACCCGCATGTCGCGTTTCGGTGTTAACAGTTTCTTCTCGACTTTAACGTCACCTTTTTGATCGAGTTCAACGGTATAATAGCCTTTGTTATGGTTTTCTTCTGAAGAGGAATATTTAAGCGGCGAGCCGGCATAGCGGATCGTTTGATTTTTCACGTAATGCGCCTGATGCAAATGCCCTAATGCCGTGTAATGGAATGGATGGAAATGCTCGGCCGATACATGATCGGCGCCGCCGATCGACAGCGGCCGCTCCGAATCGCTTGTGTTCTCTTCCGCTTCGCCGTGCGGCGTGACAAATAAATGGCCGACAAAGACATGGCGCGCGCCAGGATCCATATTTGCTTTAATCCGCTCTGTCAGCTTTCGGATTGCATCATCATGCGTCCGGATATCGTCATCATCTAAGAGCACACGCACTTGGCTCGGATCGGCGTACGGAATTGCATGAAAATGAACCTCGCCGTGTTCGTCTTCAAGTTTCACCGGTTCGAGCTCTGCTGTCAGTTCTCCCGTCACGTGATAACCGTTTGCCTGCATAATCCCGCTGGCAAAGTGAAGCCGGCTCGGGCTGTCATGGTTTCCGGCAATCGCAACTACCGGCGTATGTAAATCGAGAACCAGGCGTTCGAGCACCCGGTCTAAAAGCGTCACCGCTTCGGTCGGCGGCACGGCCCGGTCGTAAAGGTCACCGGCGATCACGACCGCATCCGGTTTTTCCGTTTCCACCGCAGCGATCAGCTCTTCCAAGATATAGGCTTGGTCTTCGGTCATATGAACTCCCTGGACGAGCTTGCCTAGGTGCCAATCTGCCGTATGCAGTATTTTCATCTTATCCCACTCCTTCAGACTTTAGCGACCTTCCGTTTTTACATACGGCTGATTTACTGCCAAAAGGTCGTCTGCCCTTGTTTTTTCTCAATCGCCTCATCAACAATCTTTTTCAGCAGATCGTAATCTACGTCTTCACCACAGCGGATTCGAAACATACGCTCGGTTTGGCTGTAGCCGGCTTGTTCGATCGCCTCCTCAAACTGAGCGATCACATCTTTTTCCAGCGCGATACTGATGTGGCCTTTCGCGGTTGAAATACCGATAATAAACGAACCGCTGTCAGTGAACATCGGCGTGTTCCATTTCATCTGCGCGTCGAGCTGCGGATACTCGGCTTTTAGCCATTGCAAAATATCCGCGACTTTTTCCCGGTGATGTTCGTTATCAATATGCTGTAAATACTCGTAAAATTCGATCATGCTTCATTCTCCTTTTTTGACATCTTTAATTCCGTATTCTAAAGCCTCAATACAGTGATACATTGCCTCGCGAACGTTTTTCTCGCGCGGATCGTTCACCCCGTAATAGCCCATTTTTCTCGTTAAATACGCATAGCCAACCTCTCTTACCGGATCGGCAAACGCAAAGGAACCGGTCACGCCGAGAAAACCCGCGGCGGTCGGCTCGGGAGAATAACTGAACGTCGGATCGGGTTTCATAAAACCGAGACCGTAACGCGTATCAATATTCATCACCTGATCCAAATAGCCAAAGACCGGACGTTCCGGATAACTGAATATCGCACGTACCGTTTCTTCCGTCAAATTCAGCATTTCCCCGCCGCAGGCAAGATCGCTGTAGAGACAGGCTAACGACCTCGCCGTGCCGATCCCGTTTCCGGAGGGATGTTCGGCCCGCCACGTGACTGGGTCGTTCGGATCGAAGTCTTTTACAACCGTTATCGACTTGACAAAAAGCGATGTCGGGTTAAGAGCAACTTTGCGGATTCCTTCGGGCATCTTCTGGATGTTTAGCAGCCCGCGTACCGAATCCAAAAGCTTGATTTCGCTAATCTCATCCGCGGAGATGGTTTCCGGCAGCCCGATGTGGAAATCAAGCGCTAGCGGCTCAGCAATTTCTTCACGGAAATATTGCCCTAACCTGCGTCCCTTCGGATCAGTCCGCCGGACAAGTTCAGACATAAACAGCCCGATCGTCGACGCGTGATAGCCTTGATATCTGCCCGGCTTCCACAGCGGTTTTGCCCGCTCCAGTTCTTTGGCGACTGTTTCGGGATGATACAGATCTTCAACGGACAACTTGTCCTCAAGCAAGACGAGCCCGGCTTGATGGGTGATCAATTCGCGAACGGTGATCGTTTCTTTACCATTTTGCGAAAATGCCGGCCAATACGAAGCCACCTTTTCAGCTAAATCGATTCGCCCTTCGGAATAAAGTTTCAACAGCGCAATCGCGGCAGCGCCTTTCGTCGCTGAAAATGCCGGCACCTTCGTGTTCTCAAGCCACGGCTCGTGATCTTTTCGGTACCCGCCCCAGAGATCGACAACTTTTTCACCGCGATAGTAAATTGTACACGCTGCGCCAAGCTCCGCTCTCTCTGTGAAGTTGCGGGCAAACTCTGCTTCGACCTCGGCAAACCCGTCGGCTGTTGCGCCTTTCACTATGTATGGCTCTGCCATTGCGCGCCTCCTTTGTTGTCTTTCGCCAAGTTAACTCTCGTTCCATTATACTACATTTGAAACATGTACCAAGAGGACGGATACTCTTTTGTATTATTTCTCTGATACGTGTTTAAGCGTTTAAAACATCTAAAAAGCGGAGAAAGAGTGGATAAAGGCAAAAGCTTGAAACGATTGATAAATGAGAGGGCTGATTCGATGGCAAACGAGCATGAGGTTTTCATGAAAAGAGCGATTGATCTTGCAATAGAAGCGCGGCGGGAAGGGAACAGTCCGTTCGGTTCGGTGTTAGTAAAAAACGGCGAAATTGTTGCAGAGGGGAAAAATGAAATCCATACACGCTGCGACCCGACACATCATGCGGAAATTGGCTTGATCCGCGATTACTGTTCGGCACATCACGTCTCCGATTTAAGCAGCTATACCTTGTACACGAGCTGCGAACCTTGTGTAATGTGCGCCGGGGCGATGGTTTGGGCTCGGCTCGGGACAATGGTTTACAGCATTTCAAATCAGCAGCTGAGCGAGATCGAAGGGGGCAAAATCATGATCCCTAGCGCTGATGTATTCGAAAAAAGCCATTGGCAGCCGGAAGTGACGGCAAAGATCTTAAACGTAGACGGTTTGCGTGTATTTGAGGGCTTTTCCAAGTAAACATGTAAACGATCAGCTCAAGCAGTGCTGTATTTTTTATTCTGTTCAAGGAGAGTGGTCTTGTGCAAGGTATTGAATGGGGATTTGCGATGTTGCTCGTGATCGCAATAGTCAGCGGGTTCGTCAGGCTGCTGCGGATCATTGTCCGTTAAGATTTTTCCGTCAAGCGTCTGAAACAAACTAGATAATAAACGTTATTCAGCGTTTTCTTTATTATAAAAATAGTATGTAATTATTAACTTCGTAACATAGTATGCTCCCGCTATGACACCTGTTGCAAAAGCTAAAAAACTGAAGGTATACATCCAAGCTCCAACTGAAGTTTCTAAAACATCATGAAAAATAAAAGTTAACGTGCCATAAACGATCGCTAAAATTAAAATATGTATTTTTTTCATCTTCATCTCCTAATAAATGCTGTGGTAAGTGCGTAATACCTCTGAATTCTCTCTTTAATTTAGAGCGCCTATTTAACTTACAATGCGTCACCGATTTTTTAAACAAAAGAAAGTTTACGATAACAGCCTTAAGATAAAAAAAAGGCATCGATCCCCAGCTGCGTAAGAATTCCAATCAGCACCCCATAAACAGCGATACTTATTGCTGAAGATAAATAAAGTTTATCTCTTCGCATGCCAATAATTCTTCCTGCAGCTGCAACAGCCCATGAACCGAATATCGGCGTTCCAACAAGTACCATTATAAATCCACCTTTGCGTAATTTTTTACTGGTCGTGGAGTACTCCAATTTGGTAAAGTATGTTTGGATTTTGTTGAATTTCGTGAGCCATTTATAAAAGTAAACAATAAATGGAATGACAATAAAATTTCCTAACCAAGACCAAAACACGGCAGAAACGATATCCAATCCCAACCCCATAGCAGTCGGGATTGCCAGATAGATCTCAAACAAAGGAAAAAAGCCCATAAACCAAGCAATAGCTGCTAACCAAATATAATCAAACATCATGTAATCCCCTTCACTATACGCTAGACTTACTATCAAGACTCTGCAAAACATGATAATAAATTGCCTGGTTGTCTTCTAGTCAAGACTAAGAGATCGAGGAATAGAATGCAATGAAGCATCTTTATGCTGCTCGAGAAGGTGCTATTCCTTCGAATATTTATTAACCGTTACAGAATAATGATAAATCTCAATGTCTTGATCAATAAACCCTCTGCGTTGAGCTCCTTTTAACGTTTGGAACATGTTTTCTCGACCAACTCCATTGTCGGTATGAAGATAAATTTGTTCAGCTCGATAGCCTTTTTCACAAAAAATCTTAACCAAGTCGTAACCGGTTGGTAAAAGATTCCCCTCATCATCTTCACCTAAGTCGTGATCCAATGATAGTATGCCGACCTTGTAATTTTCTAAATAATAAATCGCCTCTTGCGTATTTCTTGCAATGACAAATCCTTTTGGACAATCTCTTAAATCATCTACATATAAATTTATTTTCGATTCGATTATAAACACTCCCATTTTCTTAAAATTGGACAATCAAGACATTTGGTTCACCTGCAGGGTTAAAGATTCGTTTTCTTATACAGTTTCAGTTATAAGAGCCGTACCGAAAAATGCTATAGCCCCTCCATGAACAAGTGGAAAAGCTCTTTTTAGCTTATCATGGGTTACCGAAAAACATGCCGAATAGATTGTCATTATAATACGCGTTTTAGTTGCTTTTGGAACAGGAATGATGCGACTGTCTGTCAGTTTATGTTTTCCAGCCATTCGGCGATGAGAGCTTGTGAATTCGGATCAGTCAAAGTCGAAAAGTGTGTCATCCCTTCTTTATTGATCACATCAGCTTGTGAGTGCTCTTCGAAAAGCGGTTTATATTCCTCGGCTTGAAAGGACTCATCGGAACTGCCGACCAGAAGAAGGGTGTTTTCAGGCAAGGATTGCAACTCCTGTTCATAGTTGTCTCTCGGGTGCATGGATATTTGTAAATTGTAATCGTACGTCAATGTTTCCGTGCCATCACGCATACTGAAGGTGACGCACCTTACGGATAGACAGCCGTGGGAATATTTATTTGTTTTCTGTTTTATTCAAATTAACTGATAGGAATATATTTAGCAACAATTGTATCTGCTAGACTAATGTAGATATTTTCTGAATGTGTAAAGTTTGTGTAAAGTCGTATCGTTTTCTATCGTTTTCTATCGCATTCTCAAAAAAGAGCAAAAAAAAGAAACACTGTCATGACAGTGTTTCAAAGGTATAACACGTTTTTTATCTTAACGTATCTTAAGGTAATGGTACCGGTGGTCGGGGTCAAAATAAGCATTCAAAGCCTGTTATGACAGGCTTTTTTTCTTGCTTGTGTAATTTTTGTGTAAAGGTGAATGATCACTGAAATAAGCGGTGTCGCCGCTGAACTAAAGCGAATATTTTTCGATTAAATAGAATAATAAAACTTATGTATATAAAAACGCCTCTGATCAGTGTGAGTGCTAAACTAAAGTGAACAGTTTTTGATAAATAAAATGGAACACTTATTTATCCAAAAGCCTACAAATACGCATTGGGTTGTATTTAGCAAGAGAAAAATGTGTTAAAATCCCTGTCCGACCAATTACCTTTTTGTTTATAATTATTTTTTCTTCAATTTTTCAAATATATTTCGTAATTTAAATATTAATATTTTAGTACGAAAGAACATACTAGAATAAATACTATTCATAATTCCTTTGAACACATCTCTGAAAACCCATGAAATAACAATTAAAAAAAACAAGTTAAATACAACATATGCAAAAAAAACGTTTCCATCAAGATCAAGCAACTTAAAAATTTCATTGAGGGTCTCTAACGAAAATATCAGTGAAAAAGTTATCGTAAACAAAATACCTAGGATAGAAAATGCAGTCAGATGCTTATCTTTTTTATCTTCTATCAAATTCTCAATGCGTTGCCTTCTTTCTTGAACTAATTTAGATTGAATGTGATTTTCACATGCGTTGTTTAGAAAATCTATCAATTCAATAACAGACTTGTATCGGTAAAAAAATTTTGAAAACTCAAATGTATAATCCTTGTTTTCTTCTGTTTTAATCTCCAACAATTCTTTTAAAGAACTATGAGGCTTTACTTTAAATAAAGACAATTTATTTGAGGATAATTTTTTTAGCATTAATATTTCTATTGCATTTACATTCCCGCCTAAAATACTCTTATGAATAATTCCCCCAATAATATTATCTATTTTTTCTTTACTGACTTCTGAGGAATATAATGATTTTTTCATAGTTTCTTTATACTTATCATCCACAACATTTAGGATTCTATTTGAGTTCGCATAAAGCCGACTCCCCTTTGAAAAGATAAATACATTTCGATTTAGCATTTCTTCAATTTGTACTTGTGGTCTAATTGTAAACTTTGTCACTGGAGAATTTAATAATATAAAAATTAGATAATTAAAATTATCAGTTTGTATTTTTTTATCTTCAAAAAATTCTTTTGGTTTGTATGAATAATTAATCATTGTTAAAGAATTAAATTCTGTACTCCAGTTATCTTCACCATTTTGAAAAAAAGATCTGATCAAATCCTTATATTGGACAAGTATTTTATTGGCTGAAGATATTCTAGCTTTTTTCTTATACCTCCATTCGGGAACTTCTTGTGTATTAACCAAATTATTAACCAAGAATATTTTTTCGAATTCAATATTCCACATATTCATGTTAATTTTATTCAAATCATACTTTTCTAAATCAATAGACATATGTAATATGGCATATCCATGTTTAAATACCGTTAAAAAAACGCCAGGGAACATATAATTTTCTCCATCGAATGAAACTTTAGGTGGTATTAATAGAAATCTGTTCTTAGTATCTCTCACATCTATCCCTGCGTGTTCCTCATCTAAACTATTAATCGCTATTAGTTTTTCAAGATATTTTGTTTGACTAACTTTCATCTCATCCGTTAACTCTTTATTATATTTAATAGAGGAAGAATACAAATCTATATCAACATGATAATACCCCGAATCTAAATTTTGCGATTCAAAATCCCCACGTATATCAATTGGAGGAATATTTCCATTACCTATATTATTAAAATTCTTCTCCCTTTGACTTAGATATTCTTCAAATGAGTTGTTGAATAAAATCTCTTTATCCCCTGTTTCTGCTGATATTATAAGATTGCTATCAACTAATCTCCTTAATAACTTTTCATAATTTTTGTGGTCTTTTACATCACTCTTTTTTTGAAAAACTTCAAATGCAAGAAAGACATCCATGTAACCATCGTGCAAAACTATATTAGTCATTGGCTCTTCCCATAAAATAAAAATCACTCCTTACTATCCAAATCTAGATTTCAGAGCTTTCTTACGATCAATTATACAATGAAATTTTATTCATTAACCTTTAAAAAAGTAAACTTAACAAAACAGGTATCCCTTGTTTATTATCAGAGGATAACTGTTTTATATTTTTTAAAAATATTTAGAATAACTTCTCCTTAAAATCTTCCCGTAATTCTTCTTTTTTGTGGTGAATCAGAATAAAATTTAACTGCTAATAAATGAACACTTCCATTATATTACAATATTTCTATACTATGATGCTCAGATAAAGATATTAAGAAATCTTCTTTCCATGTATCAAAGGTATGAGCACACGTGAAATCGGGAACTTTCTTGATCGGATGCTCAGTCATGCCTATGTAACCGGCACCATCAGCCACCTCACCAA
The DNA here is from genome assembly GCF_003814815.1 of Salisediminibacterium halotolerans. GTDB lineage: Bacteria > Bacillota > Bacilli > Bacillales > Salisediminibacteriaceae > Salisediminibacterium > Salisediminibacterium halotolerans. Next base: position 35,399 of record NZ_RKQQ01000006.1, on the reverse strand, counting down.
TGTAGTCATCGATGATATACGGTGCTTTGTCTCGACGGTACGTATCTAAAGCTGAGCCGGGATGATGTCGCCAACGATGTCGTTTATGTCGTCATCGGTGTCACAAAAGACGGATATTGAGAAATCCTCGGCTTCTATGTCGGCGGTCAGGAAAGTTCCCTAGGCTGGAAGAAGTCCTTTCTGATATTTCCCGGCGCAGTTGTGAAAAGTGTTACTCGGTATTTTTGATGGCCTTCCTGGTCTGGAAAAAGCCATGAAAAAGATCTTCCCAAAAGCCGATGTGCAGCGTTGCCTCATTCATAAAGTGCAAAACACAGTCCGGAAAAAAACAGTCTGCAACCAGTGAGAATATGAGAGAGATCTATCAGTCCAACAGTCAAGCATAAGATCAGCTCGTATTCTTCTGTGAAACATGGCAGACGAAGTATCTGACTATCATTAAGTACTGATGATAGCCATCCATGTACTGACGACGTTTCTAAACTATCCTTTCTCCTTCCGATAATCTAAACGACCACTGTGATTGAGAAGACGATGAAAGAGTTCAAAAAGCGTTTGAAAAAGATGAACAGTCTTCCCTCTGAAAAAGCCGTAGAAAAGGTGATCTATCTGGTTTCAAACGAATCCAATAACAAGTGAACTACACACAAACTTCGTGGCTTCTAGGAAGCGATCTCTGAATCCCATACCAAGTTCGAGGAACGTTACGGATTTTAAAAATCAAACTGTGTAGGAAAAAGAATCCTTATCCAAGGGTAACGCTGTCGGTTTACACAACTTATTAACGGCACCTAAGCATGAGTTGGTATATTTCTGTAAAGCATTGATGTATATAATTTTTATCTATGCTATAAATCTTATATTTTTAATTATAAAAAACGATAAGTAGACTTGTTAACTACTTTACTCAAGATCTATGTTTATTTCATCTACTTTTAATTGAAAAGCACTCACACTTTGAAAATCTTCCGTGTATTCAGTGTTTAGAATATAATCATAATCTTCCTCAGCATAAGTAAAAGACCCTTCGGATATAGTTCGGCGGTTAGTAACTGTTACTTCCGCTTGCTCTTCATCAATACTTAGCCGGTCCTCATCTTTAACATTTTCACTGAAAAATTCTTTGCTAGTATTTTTAACCTCTGTATCTTCGATTGATACATCATTTGCTGAGTCTCCCGAATCGTATGCAATGACTTCTTCATAATTTTCTTCTATAAATTCTTCTAATTCATCGGCGGATTTATCATAATCACTTTCTAACTCTGCATACAGTTCTTGCTCAGATTGTTCAGGGTTTGCATAAAGATAATCCATTATCTCATTATGTTTTTCGTATTCTTCTTTACTAATTTCTGCTTCTGGTTCCTCCATATCAGTATCAAAATCTAATGTAATATCGGATTTAAAAATATCATCTACATGTTCGATTTCTTCCTCTTCCTCTTCATTATTTTCCTCTTCGTTCTCTTCTTCATTCTCTTCATTTTCTTCCTCGTTCACGGCATTATTTGCATTATTTTCTTCGGCCGATGCTTCTTCCTCGTTATTATCACCTTCTGAACAGCCTAAAAGAAAAATAAAAGATGACGAGATAATAAATGCCTTTGAATACTTTTTCATTCTTTAACTTCCCCCTTTTGTTTAGATACGATGTTCACCTTATCATTAATTCATTAAAATTTCCATATAAATACATATAAAGGTAGACAAAATTATTATTAGGATTTTCAAGCCAGTATAGTTAGCAAGATTGGGGAGTACAAAATATTATCTCCTATTCAGTTGCATTTATTGGTATCTATTCATTAAAAATAGTTAAAAAACAATGATAGAGTCTATCCTTCGTCCAATTGTTTAACGTTCGCGAGAATAGTAAAATGAACGAAGAGATAAGGACGTGAGAGATATGCCAATACTTCAATATGGGACTACCGAAATTCAATACTGCTGCTTCGTACAACGTGAACGTAAAGATATTAAGATTGCTGTGGACTTAGTAAATGGGGTTGTCGTTTATACGCCTGATCAGGTCGGGGAGGATCGACTAAACCAAGTACTTCATCAAAAAGCTCCCTGGATTACGCGAAAATTAGAAGAATTAAATGAAGTGAAAACGGCGGTGGCGCCGAAAGAGTTTGTCAGCGGAGAAAAACTCCCTTACCTTGGCCGTCAGTATCGGCTCAAAGTATTGAAAGAACCTGTAAAACGGGCATCGATTCAGTTAAAACAAGGACGATTTATTGCCGAGGTGCCGCAGACATGGACACAGAATCAAATTGAAGAAACACTTAAATCAAAATTAATCGCCTGGTACCGAGACCACGGCCATAAAAAAGTCCAGCAACGCGCTAATTATTATCAATCTCTCTTAGGGGTAACAGCGCAGTCGTTACAGTTAAAAACTCAGGATAAGCGGTGGGGAACGTGTACATCGAACGGAGATATTTATATCAACTGGCGAATCGTCATGGCACCAATGCATGTGGTCGATTATGTAATTGTGCACGAGCTGGCTCACTTACTTGTGCCTGAACATAGCGAAAAGTTTTGGCAGCTTGTGAAATCAATTCTGCCTGAATATGAAACCTCGAAGGAGTGGCTCAGAGTACACGGCATGGAACTTCACAACATCGGATAAACCATCAAAAAGCGGCATACCCTCATGACATTGAGGATATGCCGCTTTTTTCGCTAGTAGTGGTTTTGGCCAAGCTCCATTAACTGTCTTGCGACGCTTTCGACTTGATCGTTTGGCAAAGAGCTGGCTCGTAGTTGTTTTTTGAGTTTCTTACGTATTTCTCGTTTCACATCATCTTTTTCCGTCCAGTCAATGACCGCATGTTCTTGGATAATGTCTGTAATAATCTCGGTCAAATCTTTGAGACTTTCCTGTTCATAATCTGCAGGGAGGTGCTGCTCAATAAGCTGATAAAACGGCAGCTGTCTAGCCTCACTTAATCCGTAAGACTGGCTCTCTTCTTTGATATTCATCATTTCTTCACGAATGGCTTGATATTCTTCCAACAACTCTTCAATCGTGAGCTGACGATTTTTCCGCTGTTCAATCAGTTCTTCCAACCGCTCTTTGATAGACGTGTATTTCACCGGGTTGTCATCAATCTTTACCCGAATTTCGTTTTTTATAGCGTGCTCCATTTCAGCGGCTTTCGCTTCAGGAGATTTTAACTCAGCAAGCTTCTCATCAAATTTATTCGTTAAAATGTTTACTGGTTCAAACAACACTTCAGGAGTGGAAGCATATACATATTCTTCGATCAACTCACGAACTTTACCGCCGCAATCGGAAATATCCATCGTTCCCTCATCAAGATGATAACGCGACTTGGCCAGCTTGCGAATCTTCCCTAACCATTTTAAGTCATCAACGTAAGCATTCGCTCTTGGGCTTGGCATAACCATATCCATACTTTCGGAAAACTTCTTAAATGCGGTATCGAATTTGTTCCGTATATCTTCAGGCTCAAGCACTTGTAAGCATGCTTCAATATCATCTTTGCGTGTGTAATCGAAAAAACGCATCGCTTGGCGGTGGCGTGATTCTAAGCGAGGGATTTCCTCGTCCACATGATGCATCGCCCCTTTAATATCTTCTTCATGGAAAATACCTAAAGCTTCTTCGAGAAATTGTGATACCCCGTAATAATCGACGATCAAGCCGTGCGTCTTCTTGTTATGGGTACGGTTCGTCCGCGCGATCGCCTGTAGTAAATTATGCTCCTTCAGCGGCTTGTCCAAATACATGACTTGTTCGATCGGCGCATCAAAGCCTGTTAACAGCTTATCGCACACTATTAAAAAAGCGAGCGGATCTTCCTCAAGCGGCTTTTTAAATCGTTGAATATACGCCTTTTCCTCCGCATCAGACAACGCGTATTGTTTCATCTCTTCCGAATCATTATGGCCGCTGGAAATAATAACGGCTGACTCGTAGCCGCTTAGTTCGTCTAATAACTTTTTATAAGCAACCGCAGCTTCGCGTGATATCGAAACAATTTGCGCTTTAAAACCGTTCGGCTGAATGTGTGCTTCAAAGTGAGCTATAATGTCAAGGACTACGGTTTTTAGACGCTTCGGGGAAGCGGTGATGGCTTCTTCTGTAACAAACTTCCGTTTAATCCGCTCTTGATCTTCGTCAGAATAATCGCGGAAAAAGCGGTCAAATAACGAATCAATGGTTTCCCCCTGCACATGCAGATCCACCAAACGGGCCTCATAAAAGATCGGCACCGTCGCACCATCTTCCACAGCTTTTTCGATCGGATATTTATCAATATAAGAGCCGAATGTACGGAGGGTACTCTTATCCTCTTTATCGATCGGTGTGCCTGTAAAGCCGATGTAAGTCGCATTAGGCAGCCCGCTTCGCATATTCATCGCTAGTGAGCTGTATTGGGAGCGGTGCGATTCATCCACGAGTACGATGACATTTTCTGAGTCTGTTAATAATGGATAGTCTTCGTCTTCCTCGGCTTGAAACTTCTGCACTAATGTCATCACCGTAGCCCCAGGTCCTTGTTGAAGCAACGTTTTCAATTCCTCAACCGACGCGGCCTGCTGGGGGTTGGGAAAGCCGCAACGCTTAAAGGTGTTTGTAATTTGCTGGTCGAGGTCCTGACGGTCTGTAACAACAACAATGATAGGGTTCTCCATCGCTTGCATGCGGCGGAGTTTCATCGATAAAAAGACCATCGAGAGTGATTTACCTGAACCTTGCGTCGCCCAGACGATACCGCCGCGTGCCTGCGGATGTTCCCCTTGCAAAATACGCTCAACAGCTTTATTTACGGCACGGTACTGCTGGTAGCGCGTCATTTTTTTAATTACTTTACCGTCTTCAGGTTCATACACAATAAAGTTTAATATGATATCAAACAACCGCGCTTTGTCCAAAATCCCTGTCGTTAAAATATCTTGCGGGGTCGGATGTTCACCGATGTCTTCCACGCGAAGCGGATATGGTTCCTTCCATGCGCTGAAATGCTGGGCTTTAGCTCCGATGGTTCCGACATTTGCCCGATCGTTGCTCGTTGCGATCATAAATTGGTTGTAGTGGAACAAGGCTTCGTTTTCACGCTGATATCGCCGCAGCTGCTTGACCCCCTGACCGATTTGTTCTTCAGGCTGCAGCACAGGGCTCTTGCATTCAATGACGACCAGCGGCAATCCATTCACGTAGAGAACAATATCAGGGCGGATGGTGTCATTTGCGTGTGTATAGCTGAACTGACTCGTGATTATGAAGTCATTGTTGTCGATATTGTGAAAGTCAATCAACTTCACCGTCTGGCTTTTACGCCCGCTGCCTACATCCTGCTGAACGGATAAATAGTTGATTAAAAGCTCATGGAAGTGTTGATTTGCCTCCATCAAGCTGGTTTCTTCCATGTGAGTAACCTTGCGCACAACTTTGTTTAGGTTGTTTTCCTCAAGCCAAGGGTTTAAGTGCTTTACCGCATCCCGCAGCCGCTCTTTTAAAACAACTTCCGTCTGAGAGGTCCGCTCATGATCCAGCGCTGCCCCATGCACATACGTGTAGCCAAGCTTTTCAAGCTGAGCAATCATCCGATTTTCCACTAAAGTTTCTTCATTTAACGATGGCATATCACTCACGGCAGCACCTCCTCAACTTCATCGATCGACACACGGACTTTTCCTGTGAGAAGTTGTTGCATCAAGCCTTGTTTGAGTTTAATTAATTGATTGTGTTTTTCATCTTCATTCTTTAGTTTGTGCTCTATAGGTTTGATTGTCTCGACAATTTTTATCTGTTCGCTTAAATTAGGTAGTTTTATTTGTATATTTGAAATATTTGCAGCACTTAAGCTAGGAACACCAGTAGCTTCATTATATTTTTTCCAATTAATCATATTAAAGATGTAGTATAAAAACTTTGGAACTGCAAAATCTTTTTTTATCTTGGTATAAAACAAAGTATCGATTGTCCAAAAAGGTTCTTCCATATACTGAGGCTTATCTATCGTCCCCTTCCTCCCGATCAATACAGATGGTTCAGAATACAATGCTTTCTCTGCATAACCAATGATCCCGCCTGTCCCTAAAATAGGTATATTACCTTCTTCACTTTCTACCTTTTTTTGATCTTTTCCGTACGATACTTCAAGTATTTCACCTAACTTAACTATAGACCATTTCTCTGGTATCTCACCAATCGGCGAATCTTTAAACTCCGTATGCCCGATTCCTTTCGTCAACAACTGCTGCATTAACCCTTTTTTTACTGTCTCGGTTTGCTCGATGATTTGCTCCGTTTTTTCAATCGCTTCATCGACCGAGGAGAGGATTGCGGCGATTTTTTGTTGGTCTTTAAGAGGTGGAAGGTTGACATGAATTGATTCTATTTGTTTAGAACTTATATTGGGTTGAGCTCCTCCAATGGCATCAACCTTTATAACATTTTGAAAATAAGTGGATTGCACAACAAATTTCAAGTAATCTTGATACATTAGATTATCTTTCTCTATATTAAATACTCCAACTCGCTGATTTAATAATAAAGGAAGGTTTTCCTTTTTCACAGTACCTGTTTTACCAGTAGTTGCGCCTGACATAGCAATTACAATGTTTCCTTCACTTAATAAATATGAACTGTTTGTTGTTGCGATTTCATCAGAAATGTAAACACAATGTTCTAAGTCAATTCCACTATTCCTTATATTTGCTATCTTCAACAACGGAACACCGTTCTCTTCAAAATCTATACTTTTAAATGCATTTCCGCCTCGTAGGTTAACGTAATCACCTAATTTAACCCTTTTCCATTCGTTGTGTTCTTTCTCACTCACCATACCCCAACTCCTTCAAATACCCGTACATCTTTGTTTCAATCTCGTCACGTTCTTGTTCCAGCTTTTTTAGCTCAGCGACTGCTGCTTGTACGTCAATTTCTTCTTCTTCTTCGGTCGTATCAATGTAGCGGGCAATGTTTAAGTTATACTCATTCTCTGCGATTTCTTCAAGGTCGACTACACGGCAGAATTTCTCCTGGTCTCCCCACGCATCATACGCTTCTACGATATTTCTGATGTCTTCGTCGCGAAGATGGTTTTGGTTTTTGCCTTCTTGGTAATCGTTTGAGCCATCTAAGATAAAGACTTCACCTTTTTGTTCCTCCGTTTTATTACGATTCAAAATCATGATGCACGCTGGGATTCCTGTACCGTAGAAAAGGTTGGCTGGCAGTCCGATAATCGCTTCAATTAAATCGTCTTTCAATAAGCCTTCACGAATCTTACCTTCTGCACCGCCACGGAATAAAACGCCGTGCGGCATGACGACGCCTGCTTTACCTTGGTGGTTCAGGGTTGAAGCCATGTGCTGTACAAAGCCGTAGTCGCCTGCGTTTTTGGGTGGCAGGCCGTAACGGAAGCGGCCGTACTCATCACCTTCAGCTTCTTCACGTCCCCAGTTCTTTAAAGAGAATGGCGGGTTGGCAATCACACGGTCATATAATAGAAGCTCTTTATCTTCACCTAAGAGCTCAGGTTCGCGAATGGTGTCGCCACGCTCAATCCGGTGGTCGCTCAAACCGTGCAATAGTAAGTTCATTTTACAGATCGCCCAGGTGCTCAAGTTCCGCTCCTGCCCGTGCAGTGATAAGTTCCGCGGGTCACCGCCCTGAGCTTTTATGTAGTCAACGGATTGAACGAGCATACCGCCTGAACCAACGGTCGGATCACACACGCGCATGCCTTCTTCAGGTTTAATTAAGTTAACAATAAGTTCAACGACTTTTGATGGCGTATAGAACTCGCCGCCTTTTTTCCCTGCATCATCAGCAAACTGCTTAATTAAATACTCATAAGCACGGCCTAGCATATCCGGTTCAGATAAGTTATCGTTGCTTAGGTCAATGGCCGAGAAGTGCTGAATAAGCTGCATCAACAATTTATCAGGCAGTTTTTCCTTGTCGTTGAAGTCAATCGTTGCCAGCACCCCTTGAAGGGAGGCATTTTGTTCTTCCAATGCTTCAAACGCTTTATTAATCTCATTACCGATGTCATTCGTCTGGATTTGAATATGTCCCCAACGCGCCCGTTCTGGAACGAAGAATTGGTGTTCGTCAGGGTCATGCCAGCCATAATCATCATTTTCTTCTTGTTCGATCTCGATTGCTTTTTCAACAAACACATCGCTCAACCGTTTTAAAAAGAGGAGGCCGAAGATGTAGTTTTTATAATCTGAGGAGTCTATACTCCCACGCAGAATATTAGCTGATTCCCATAAATGCGCTTCCAGTTCTTGTTGTGTTAATTTCGCCATAATTGTAACCTCCATAAATATCCTATCTACCTTCAAATATACCAGAGATACGGGCTTGTAGATAGAAACAGAAATGATTTGTTTAAGGTGAACTATTCCGTATAGAGGGGGAGTTTGCCAGGAGATTGATTTGTTATTTAGCAAACATTATCAAAGAGACATTCCTTGTATTCGATATTATCCCCCGTTGTTTCGTTAGCTTGAAACTCATCCACTTAACCGTATACATAGGTGACACCGGCCCGTGGGTCATCTACAGGAATAAATTCTGTAAATACGTCCTTATTGAAAAAAACAGGACATCAAGAGCCATCCTCTTGAAATCCTGTTTTTTCTTATTATTCACGCTAATCATAGAATGTTCGTATTCGTCTTTTAATTGTTCTAATAATTAATCAACCATCATTTCTTCCGCGCTGTATTCAAGGTTATCTTCCACTTCCGACATTTCCTCAATTCATAAGTATAATTTATTTCCGCATATATCAATCTATATATTTTCACTCGGTCTATCTTTATAATATAAATGTAATCGTAAAATAGTGGAAATAATTTTCGGAAGGGCGATTAACTTTGAACCAATTTCTCTTAAATGATTCTTCTCTGGAAAGTCAATTTAGATCAGTTTTCTTGTTTGGTAGAAACGTAGCCACATATAAATTTGCATTATCGAAAACATTATTACAGCTTAGCCAGAAAGAAGTAGGATTTTTAACATTAGAAGATCTTTCTCCTTATTATGTTGAACATATGTTACAACATGTAAGAAGTGGCAAAAGACAGATTACAAGCACTAGTTCAAAGTTTATTCAGGCATGTCACCTTTATGATGCAGAGCAAATATCTTGGGGAGATTTTATTGATGTTACTCAAAAAGTCGGCTTTAATAACGTCTTAGATGCATTTCATAACATACCAAATCAAACACTTGATAATGCTTTTTTTGAAAAAGATGTTAAAGGTAATAAACCTGGAATTGTCTTAACTGATGACTTATTTAGATTGAGTGAAAGCCCAGAGTTTGAAAATATGTATGAAGAAGTTGAAGGTAGATGGAATTTAGTTGAAACTGCTTGGCAAGAACAAAACCCTAATTTACATGTGAACTTTGATGTGGATAAAGAGGAGCTTTTTTGTTTACGACCGGTCACAGCCCAAAACTACATGAACTCTCACAATCGTGTATCATTGACTCCAGTGAGAAAGCCGTTAAATGGTTATCAAAAAGGAAAATGTTTTTACTGTTTTGATTCAATCTCAATTGAAAGCAGTAAAGAAAATACTTGTGATGTTGATCATTTCATTCCGTTAAGTATTCAATTTAGTTCTACTCGAGACTTGGACTTAAATGGAGTCTGGAATTTAGTATTATCGTGTCATGATTGTAACAGAGGTGACTCAAACGGAAAGTTTACTAGACTTCCAATTAAACAACTCTTATTACGATTAAACAAAAGAAATGAATATCTTATTGACAGTAATCACCCATTAAAAGAATCAATCATAAGGAAAACAGGCAATACAAAAGCTGCTAGATCGAAATTTTTGGAAACTATCTTTGATTATGCTAAATCCATAAGGCCAGCTGAGTGGAAACCTAAAACTATTCATGATAGAGGTTTTTAATCTTCTTGCAATTATTCAATTATATATAATAATTTCCAGCTCGGACGAACCTAAAAACATACCGTTGCAATGAAACACTCGGAATGAACCAACAAAAAAAGAAAGGAAAATCCCCGTCTTTTTCTATTTTACTTACTAATCATACCTTGAACCTTGGCTAATCCCCGTGATATAAAATCCATGCTCTTTTTCGACCACCCGCATCACATCCGTATAAGGGTTAGACGGCATACGGTGATTATCCATTTCTCATCTCCATCATTGTTGGTATGAAGATAAATTTGTTCAGATCGATATCCTTTTCACAAAAAATCTTCACTAGGTCGTAACCGGTTGTTATAAGTTTTCCCCTGATCATCGGCACCTAAGCCGTGATTGCATACAGCCATCTAATTGAGCCACTTAAGACAAAAAGAATACCGGTCACAAGATTACTTTTATTATAACAGTGCGGTTCTTATAACATACAAAACCCCAGTTAGAGACTTTTTTAATTAGTCCACTAACTGGGGTATAGTTCAATTTTTTTAATCTGTCAGAGTGCTGTTTATTTATTCCCTGTCGAAAATAAGTTTCTCAATACACTATTTCCATATATAGCCATCATAAATTTAGAAAATCATAATAATAGTTTGCTTTTTATTCATCGATTAATTCATTAACAACTTTTAAAAATTGGTTTTTATTATATCTGTTTAAATCATGGCTATGCATATAAGAGGATTCTTTGGGGATTTTATACTTTTTAATAAACGAATAAATGTTATTGTGCTCTATCTCCTTTTGTAATAAAATTGCTGCCATTTCATATGAATTTAAATTTTGTTTATGTTCTACGTTTAAATATACTAAAGCTCTAAATATTTTATCCATTTTGACAAACTCAACAATTTGATGGTGTGCGTAGTTAACAGGTTCCATTATCATTGCATAAGTGATTAGCGGTGAAAAATCTTTTGATAAAAATTTATTCAGTTCATCACGCGGCAGGTTGAACCATTCAACTTCATTGTTTCCTTTATCATTTTTTATCATTACTTGATATTGTTTATAATGCTCATGCAATAATTTTTCTACAACTTGGTGGTTAAGCGTTCTATAATATTGAAACAACTTATAATCAAGCAAATAATTTATCCGATTTTCGAGTTTAACCGTAGTACCGATTTTATAAAGTTTACGTTTTTCATCGAAAATTAGATATATATAACCCGGATTCATTTATCCACCTACTAAACAATATTTTTTTACTGTTCATATAATCAAGGCTTATTTTGTATATCATATTGGGCGTTGTTAATATTTCCTAGATAGTATTTTATCTTTTTCTTTATCAAACTCTGCCTGTGAAATCACTCCTTCTTTTGTTAAATCATTTAATTTTCTAAGTTCATCAGCAACTGAACCTTGGCTGCTGCTATCATTTTTTTCATCACCGTTATTAAATTCTTTTTTGTTTTGATCTTGTTCTTCTCGATCAGCCTTATCGATTAATACTTCGATTACATTATACCAATAGTTTGCATCATTATAATAGTTTTGATACATAGGGCTGGATTTACTTATGTAATCATCCAAAACAAGAAAATCAATACTTTTAACAGGAGATTTCTCATCATTTACCGTTATTTGTAATTGAATATTCTTTACTTGATCGTCATTCGTCTTTTGCGAAGAAAGTCCACCAATAACTGCACCAACACCACCAGCGAAGACTCCTCCTAATAGTGCACCGCCAACTTGACCTCTTCTTGAGGTCGTTGTAATTGAAATACCATCTTCAATAATTTCTGCTTTTAATAATTCTTTAAAGTTGATTTCAAAAAATGATAGTTCTTGCAATAAAGCTATATTGTCCCCGCTCTCACTGATCGTTATTCCTTGATTGCTTAAATTATTATAACTAATATTTGATAAGCTATAACCTTCCCTCTCTAACTCGTCTTGTTGCTCGCGCAGTTGAAATTCTCTTTCCTGTTGAAGTTTCTTATTGTCTTCGTTTCCTTGATATATTATATAAATAGCCCCCATTACCAACACTGTAAATATGGGACCGCCAACAACAGGCTTTGAAATCAATAAAAGTAAAAGTAATATGAAGACAAAAAACAGTATAAATGGACCAAGTACATCAAAAAATCCTTTAAGCAATCAATCCCCTCCTTTTTTATTTCTTAATCTTATTCTTCATAGACTTCTTCTAAATGGTCAAGCAATTCCTCGACGGTAATATTCGATGCTGTTTTTGATATACTCAATTTTTCGTTTGAACCCAAAAACTAAAATTATCGTCGGCCTTGTATAACTATTCGGTAACTTTTTCGCTAATGTCATCAACGTTAAACGGGTCTTCCACAATCTCTCCGTCGACCAATATCGTTGGAACGGATTCAATCGCATATTCCATGCCGTATGCATTTGTAACGTCATTTGTATCAGGAATGTCAGCTTCCATCACTTCGTCATAATCCAATCCATGCTCTTCTAAAACTTCGCGTTGGTAAGATTCTTCACCCCAAGACGGGTTGTCCGGGTGGTGAGCATCCGCATACACTTGTTCTGCAATGTCAAAGTAGTGTTCAGGAGCTTCTTTTTTAACACTCAAATCCAACTCAGCAAAACGGGTAGAGTTTTCATCAAGGTACGTCACGGGGACTGTACGGAAGTTTGCTTCGCCTTGGTCAATGATGTCAGAAACAACATTCGGGTAGGTTTCTTCGTACCAATCTTGACAATGCGGACACGAATAATCCGTCACCAGAACAATTTCTGAATCGGCGTCAAGATCGCCTTTGACAGCCACCGGTTCGTCTTCTTCCGTAAGTGTCGAAGGTTCCGGAGAAGATTCTTCCTCTGCTTCATTTTCTTCGTTTGAAAGATCGGCTTCTTCGCCAGCTTCTTCCGCCAATTCTTCCGTCGATCCATTCGCATTCGCTTCCGCTTCCGCTTCACTGTTAGCTGTGTCTTCTTCTGAATCGTTCCCGCACCCTGCCAACAATCCTGTCATAATCATTCCGGACATTAAAATCGATAAAGCTTTTTCCATCAAAACACATCTCCTGTCTGCAAAATATTTTGTCTTGTCAGCCTTAAAATGATTCTTTCTCTATGTCTTACATTCGAATCAAATTCACACTTAAGTAATTAAGTCTATGTACATGAATAATAAGACTCACAATAAACCAAAATATAACATAAACACTCAGATCAAACCAACAAAAAAAGAGGGGAAAATCCCCCTCTTTTTCTATCTTGCTTATTACTCATACCCTGAACCTTGGCTAATCCCCGTGACATCAAATTCATGCGTTTTTTCGACCTCTCGCATCACATCGGTGTAAGGGTTAGACGGCATACGGTAATTATCTGTTTGTTCGCCATCTACCGGAAGGTCACAATTCGGCGCCGGAGAGGTAATCCCCGAACAACTGCCATCCTCATCTTCAATCCGAATCGTCATTTCTTGGTGCAAATAATCCCAATATTCGTATTGACCGCCATACGGTGATTCTGTTCGTTCATCATCGCCCCACTCTGCAGCTAACGTCCGGTGCGTATTATCACCGTCAAAATCATCAAAACGCAACTGGAGCGGATTCGTATGTCCCTGCCAATCCGAAGGCACTAAGTCGTCATGGGAATACGCCCACGTTGTGTTGGTTTGGTTCGTAATACGATACGGTTCTTCGTCGCCTTGCCCCCAAGGATTTCTCATATCCGGTGAAATGACACTGCCATCGTCTTGATTAAACGTATCCCCGTCACTCCACTGCAAATACGCATCATAATCATACGTCGCATCGATGTCTGTAATGACAGACTGACCGCCGATAAGAAGTTCTGTCGGACTGTGCGAGAAGAGAAACGCTTCTTCATACGTTTCGCCTTTACGGTAATTTTCTTGCCCGCTCGGGGTGCGCATATCGCTCGTAGAGAACAAGTCAAACTTCACGCCGTTCCAATAATCTTGGTTGAGGCGGTGGTCGATGCTGTTATCTGGAAACCCGGTATTCGTTCCTGCCACCGGATAATCCGTATCTGTTGTAAACGTCTCGCCCGATAACGACTGCCAGGAAATCTCCGGTCGTTCAGCAACGTTTGTATACACTTCCGTTCCTCCGTCATCATACGTCACCTCAGCGGCAAAATCATACCAGTGTCCCGTTTGATAGGTCGTGTTATTAAACGCCATCGTCTCGCTCATCGGATAATCCGAAGGCGGTGCGCTTTCACTGCTTCCTTCATACGGCGTTGCATCCACTTGCCCCATGCCGTGTGTATCGACATCATGAAGACTGTTATGCGGCGCAGCGGTTAACGTAATATCCTGATGACCGATAAGGTTAAACGGCACATCATCCACGCCCGGAGCATAGTCATCACTCAGATACGTCCACCCCGGTCTCAAATCATTATTATACGAATCGTGCGGGTACTGACAATCAACTTGATATTCTTTCGATACGGGGTCGGTAATATAGAATTGGTTAATGCTGTCTGGACTGTGGCTCTGTCCTTTTGCGTCTGTAAACCCGTTCCACGTTTCACCGATGTAATTGACCTTTTCCCCGGACGAAGCCACTTGCGACGTCCATACTTCTTCTTCGTAGCTCACATCTTCACTGCTCGTATCTTGCCAATTCACATCACAGTAGTAATCCCCGCGATAACCTGTTCTGCCTTCAGTCGCAGGTTCATCTATCGTCGTATCTACCGCATACACTCGCTCCAAAAACGCATCCGCGGAGTGGTCGTTATGGACATACTCAAAATCAACTTCCCGTTCCTGGTTCATGATTTGATTTTGCCCGGTATCATTTTCTATATACATCGTATCCGTACAGTCGTTTTCGAACGAACCACGCGCATTATCTTGAATCACAACATGGTCGCCTTCATACCCCGGATAATCTCGCGTACACGTCATATCCGAATACGGTTCATCTTGGTATTCGCGCTGTTCATTCGTGCCAGAGTCCGAAAATTCGATATCTAGGTCTGTGGCGTAGTAGTAATATTCATACTGGTCTGCTTGAAGGTTATTTTCACGATAAGTCCATCGCGCTTCACGGAATCCATCGCCGTAATCGTAATCCCAACCCCATTCTCCTTCAAAGAACCTGGAGCCGTCTGTTTCAAAGAAATACATCATATCATCTGAACAATCCCGCTCATGAACATAATCTTCCCCTGTGACAGAAGGGTGGTAGGTGACTTGGCACGATGGTTGTTCAGGTTCATTTTCGTATTCTTCTTGATTTGCCGACCACGAAAACCCTTCGTGTGTGCTGGTTGTCGATGGTGTCGCTTCGCCGCGCTCATGCGTTTCCAATACCGTGACTTGATGCGGCGAATTATCATTTTCATGTCGAATTGTCCCTACATCACTTGCCGGGTCATCATGATAGGTACGATAATCATTTACTTCAATTTCTTCCGCCAAAACTATCGTTCGGTAATCATCCGCACTAATATTGTTTGCCCCATCTGAATAACCGATTTTATATTCTACGTCTGAATAGGAACGTGTCAGCGTGCTGCTTCCACCCGTAAAAACTTTTTTCATACTATCCACGGGATATTGCGGGTGTTGGTCAAACCACGACGAATGAAATTCTGAGTCTGTTTCGATTTCGACTTCATCCATACAATCCTCCGACCCAAACGGACCGTAATAATACCTGGTACACGTCACATTTTCATCCACCGGAACCTCAGACAGTTCTTGATTATCCCCGTGGTCACTCCATTCCCGGTTATGACCGTATACTTCTTTTTTCGTCGGTTCGCGCGTTTCATCCTCGACATCTATATGCGATACATACCAACGCATTTTCGAATCAACATCACCAGCTCCGGTGTATTCATCAACGTAACTGTACGCCCAACCATCACCAGGACCTCCTCTTCCAGTCATTGAGTCTGAGGTAGCTACGCGAGATATGAGCATACCTTCCTCAACTTGCGGGGGGCCTCCTGACATTTCACCAACTCTATTATAGCGGTTTCTCATTTGTTCATACTCTTCTTCATCTATGCGCCCTTCATATTCATCTGTCGCATTCCGCTGCGTCTCCGCATTGTGCATATCTTGAAATTCTAGCCATTCATCGCCTGCGACCTCGGCTGCCATTTCATCTGCGATTTCATCACTCGTGCTGTCATTATCTCTTACCGACTCAGTCCAATCCATTTCTCCCTCACTACAATCTCTTGTTACACCGTTCCCATACGTCAATGTACAACTTTCCGGGTTAAGGGGCGTAGAACCATCATCTTCAAACAATATATGCTCGTCCCCTGCATCAATATCTACATCCGTTACCCAATGAACATCTTGGCTGTAAGTTCCTGTTTCGCCGTTCGCCGTTGCTTCAACATTCACCGTCGTTGTTCCGTCTGGACGCGAACCACTTTCAGTCGCGTCAATCGCACTTCCCGGCAAAGTATCTTCACCTTCAATGTTAAATTGTGTTGTTTCGTACCCTTGAAATTCATCGGCTTCATAACACACATAGACGACATCATCTGGCGGGTCATCTTCGGGAACACGTTCTGTATATAAAGGGGCTTCCATATCATATGTATAACTTTGCGTGGCGGAAAAATCCGTGCTGGCCAATTCTTCGTCATACAAAACACTCCCGCTGTACCGCGGTTCAACAACCAGTTCATCATAGGAACGCGACCCCGCTTCTTCTCGCTGGGCATTCCAATCATGATATTCCCCGCCATCCGTACACGCTTCAACGGTTTCTGTTTCCGCTTGCACATCCCCGGGAGTTACAAAGGATACTACACTTACCCAAACAGCTCCTGCTATATACCAAAATGGTCGCTTCACACGCCACCTCCTTTTTTCACCATAATCTCCCTCTTCTTATAGCAAAAAAAAACAGGAAATCAAGAGTTATCCTCTTGAAATCCCGTTTTATTTGTTAATTTTTACGTTCTTCTTCCAATCTGTTGTAAACACCGTCTAAATGTTCTAATAATTCATCAATTGCCATTTCCTCTACACCACTTTCTACATATTCAGTCCCTCGCCCTTCTGGAACCTTATACGATTGCACAATTTTTTCATAAAATTCATCTAATTCCTTAAATTTCGGGGGAGGAGAATCTTCATTATCAGATTGCGAATCTGAAGAAATCCGAGTTTCTATTTCTTTAACTGAATTCGCCTCCGATAAAGAGGCATGTCCCAACCAATAGTAATATGCTTTTTCCCCACTTTCTTTTTCATAACGGTAGTCAGCATTAAATTCACCCATTTCTATCTCTTTCTTTCTTTCACCACCATAGACTATATCCGCTAAAAATCCAGCATTGAACGATAGTTGATAACCTGCGTATTCCTCGTGACTAACTATTCCATAATTGTCGTTGTAAACAAAACCTTGTCCCTCTTTTGGAAGCATAACAATTCCTTCTCCACCACCTTCTTCATCTAAGTCCACTTCTTCCATCTCGATATATTCACCATCGAACTCGAAATACTCCCCATCATCGTCAACGTCTTCTTCACTCAACCCGCTATCGTAGTTCTCTTCGATGAGCCGGAAATCTTCGTTCGTCCGAAACGTATCGACTAACCGTTCAGCAAACACATCACCGTCTTCAAATACCGGGTCTTCTTCATCTTCATCATTGAATTCCGGTTCGAATTCAAATACTAAACGCTCGTCAGCATTGTCATCATCGGTTTCCATGACATAAAAATCGCTGTATTCTTGTTGGGAAGCACCCGTACGAAACGCCTCTTTAACGCGGTGAGCATCGGTTTCTAAGGTTTCGGCGTGTTCTTTCTGTTCTTCTATCCAATCATCACTCGCATAATATTTATAAAACCACGTCAGATTGTTATTACTCGCATAATGGCGTGTTTTCTCAACACCGTCTTCTTCGACCGTATCGCTATTGGTGTAACTTATCTTCATCGTACCTTCGTCGAAAATATCCGTCTCACTTTGGTCAATACCGCGCGATTCATCAACAGTTCGGTCTAACAAGGCGTCATGTTCCTCGCTCGAAATTTCCCCTTCATCCTCGTCATTCTCTTCGTTGTTATTCTCTGGTTCCGCGTTTTCTTCATTCGCTTCATTATTCGCATCTTCATTCTCGTTCTCTGCATCCGCTTCTTCGGTATTATCACTGCACGCGCTCAATACCAGAGCCGCGCTCACAGCAGCTAACCATCCTTTTTTCATACCTGCAACGCCCCTAACATGTTAAAAATTAAATTTGTTACCATTCCAATATTGCTGTGTCTTCATCTGTCCGAAAGGATGTCGCGACATTTTCGCCAATCATCGCTTCGTCTTCTTTCTCTTCTATATCATCGTCCGCAGAGATGGCCGGACGGTAGGTGACGAGAATATCTTCATCCTCGACGTGCAAATGGTGATAGTCGATGAAGCCGTCCCCGCTTTCTTCGCGGTAACTCCTCGCCCCATAATGAACATCCGTATCCAACTCCTCAGAACGGGACGCAATCTCTTGCACCTGACTGTCTGACGTTTTTTCCACCCATATATCAATCACGCCGGAATACGCAAGCGAGTGCGCGTATCGGGTGTAGCCTTGGTCGTTTTCTTCTTCCGTCAACTGACGTACCGTTGGCATTTCCAATTCACCTACATCCGAAAACGCAACATCTTCCGTATTGGAAATATCACCAAAACTGACATCCTCACGTTCCGCAAACGCTCTTTTTTCTTCGTATTCCTCGACGGACATATCATTCTTCTCAATTTCTTCTTTGGTCTCCTCGTCTATCGACGCTTCGCCGCAACCGACCAAGAACACCGTGATTATGAACGTGCTTAATGCTGATAGCTTATGTATAATCCGATCCTTCGTTAGAACTTTTTTCAATATGTAAAAGTACGAATACACATGACTTTAGCATTATAATCATTTATTGTAAACTTCTCCATTCATAATGATTATTCCTTAACAATCTCCTCTTTGAATAGTTAAGAACCTTGTAAAAATCATGTACAGCACGATCATTGTTTTTTTGAATTGATTTCATAAATCATGGTAAAATGCAATCAAATGAAAATTCGCACATTTTATAATACTGGCTTTAAAAGACTATTAGTCTAGAAACTACGGGTGAAAACGTTAGTTAAAAAAGGAGTATTTAGAATGAAAACGAAAGTCAAGGTAAATCAAGCGGAAATGAAAAGGATCGAAGAACTTAATAACTTAGTCAAATTATCAGATCGTCCTCGAGAGATACAATTCTATGAAAAAGAACTGCGCTCAATTGCAGCTAAGGCTTTGAAAAGAGAAAGAAAGCAGGCAGAAGGAAAAACGAAAGTGAAAGTAAATCAAGTTGAAATGCAGCGCATCGAAGAACTTAATAACTTAGTAAAGTTATCAAATCATCCGCAAGAAATTAAATTATATGAAAAAGAACTGCGCTCAATAGCTGCGAAGGCCCTAAAAAGAGAAAGAAAGCAGGTAGCAACAACATCGGCGCAAGAGAAGTAAGAGGAAAGCAAGAACTCTTGAATGGATATTTCTTACTATATGACATGTGATTAAAGTACGCTGATCTGTTTCACAGTCTGAAAAAAATTTTAGCAAATAACTATTGTTAGGAGTGAGAAGTATGGGGAGAGTTGTTACGGTTGTAAAAGGTAAAGATCCTAATAAACGAGCCTTTGGTCGCTACGGCGGTGTCAGACACCTGACGGGAAAAGAAGACTGGTTGTTAGAAATGATGGAAAGACGACAGAAGATTATTGATGAAGAAGAGGCCATGGAGCGAGAAAAAGAAGCAGAAGCGAAGCATAGGCAAAACAACAAAGACCAGTAAAATCTAATAGACCATAAAAAAGCGCCGCTTTCTTGGCGCTTTTTTTTATATGAATGATAGTGTTCGCTATTAACCGAAAACTTTAAAAGTGATTTAAATGGAGCAACAGTAACAATGAATAATATTTATGATTACTCCGACGCTAAACGCTCTCGCTTATCTATAGATCCACATTCAAAACTTTGGATTAGAGGAAGCGTATCGCTCTGAGCTATCTTTTTCATTTTTTCCGCTTCTTGAGGATTATCAAGCATATCTTTATAAATGTGTACCCAATCTCCAAGTATAGCTTGGAGAAGTTCGAAATACTCCGATGGAACACGGATTTTCAAAACGAACTTATTCATTTGTTTCGTCTCTTCAGCAAATCCGAAAATCATTGCCTTTTTTAACGCTTGAGCTTTCGGTGAAATAGCATTATCTCTATATCCTTGAAGAGCATTGTTCAACAACTTATCTAAGGAATCTGCATCTTCTTTATTCATCACATAAAAATTATATTCAAAGAAAATGTCGTAACCTGCCTCTGAGTATCCATCCATCCTTGTCGTTGCGAGCGCTAAATATCTTTTAGCCCCGTCAACTCCCCCCCTTTTTTCAATATTACTTTCTATATAAAAAGTTTATCTTGATGCAAAATTTTCGTCAAAAAATATATGGTTCGATGCACAATAGTTTTTGTTGATTCTCTTGAAGATAAAACAATAAGTAGAGTACTCTTGTATATAACAATTTAATTGTCACTATATATTCCAACCCAGGGCACCAAGAACTGGGTCAAAGAATCTTGAAAATTAATTAGACGATATAGATTGTTTTTAAGTCTACATAACTCTAAGCGATCATGAAAAAATAAACCAGTTCTTTGAAAAGCACCGCAGCATTAAAACCGAAAGATATAGTAAAGATTCTCATCACTTCCACTCTTACACCCTCCCTATTTCCATAGGCGCATACAATGTATAAAATGTACTTCCGTCTGGATTTTTTTCAATACCAACTAGACATCATCATAAATTTCACTGTCTTTAAAAGAAAAACGCTCAGACATGCTGAACGTTTCTACTTGCGAGATTCCATTAATTCAGACTGAAATTCTTTTACAAGCTTATAATATTCTTCTATCACCTTTTCTCCATGATGGTTATAATATAATGTAGATTCTTGTAGTTTCTTGGAGTGCTTCGCGGGATTTTTCAAAGAAGCTATGTCTCTTTTCGTCAGCTGAAACAAACTGGATTTCACGCCGTGGTCTTTTCGGCCTCGTTTTCCTTGTGCATCCAGCCGATCGATAATGATGCGTTCGGTTTCTTTCGGATTGGCGCTTTCTATTTCTAAAACAATAGTAAAATCTGATTGATAATAATACTTATGTTCATCTAATCTTTGCGCGACACTTCTAGCCGTTGAACCGATATAATACCGATAGTCGACGTGCTTAGGGTTTGTTAATTCCAGCACATAGACAATTCCTCGATGCTTCTCTTTATAGTCATTTACAATCCGATGAAAGGTTATCGAATCAGAGACAAATTGGTGACCGGCAACGCCAAAATATTTGGCACATAATTCATAAAACTGTTCGTCAGCTTGGTCTTCGATGTCTGGGGTAAATAGCGGGATCGTCATATCTTTGTCACTCATCATGTATCACCTCAAATGGAAGTATAGTTTCGACATGTATCTCAATGTATCGAGGTCAGCTACTTGAAACAAGTTTGCCACTTCATCATCTTCAATGATTTCGGCAAAGTCTTTCGTACGACTGATTTTTTCTGCACTGTCTACCAGCATGTCTGACGGATCTACCTCGTAGTAGTTGCACATTTTAATAAACGTTGTTAGGCGAAACCCGCGCTCGCCAGTTATGAAAGCGGGTCACGCGAGCCATCCGTTGAGTCTTTAATCAAAATCGCGGACTATTTTCAAGTATCATTAGACTTTTTAGTCGGTCATGAAAGTCAAACGATGAAAAAAACGATTGAATTAACAGACTTGCCATCGTATGACGTTTATTTTAATGGCAATAAATTAAACTCTGCCGAAAAAGATAAGCTCAATCGCATGATTCACTTATTTCATGAATAGCTTTTTCTTAAGAGCTTTTCCCAGCTTATTTGCTTCCGATCAAGTACATCACCCCCATTTCTCACTTGAAGAGAAATGGGGGTGTTTTTGTGACATTATTTACAGCTATCCTTTTTACAATATGTATCTATTAATTCTTATCCGTCATTAATTTTATCTTTTTATAGATAATCTCTCTCCCGTCGTTTAAACCAATCGTACAGCCCCGATTCATAGATCCTAAGTTTTGTTTTTTGCGGATACGCATTTATATACGTTTTTAAGTCTGCTTCCGTGATCAGAAAGTTTTTCAGATATTTTTTTATATTGCCGGCTATTTCTGAGAGCGGCTTTTCACTTAAGAGGCCGTCATCGGTCAGTAAATCCAATGATTGCAGAAGCTGATAATTTTCATTCGCAATCTTCACACGAGGTTTTTTAATAATCACTCTCGTCTCGTAAAACATCACTTCTCTCTGCACAGAGGAAGTATTATTTGTCACTACCGTCACCTTTTCAGATGATTGCGAGAGGTCATTAATTTCATTCTTCAATTTCTCGCCCTTAATGTAACCAATAACATTATTATCTCGCTTGATAAACTTTCGCTCAATAATCCGGTTCACACTAATCGTCGGTGAACCAATGAGCGGTTTTTGCTGTGGAATAAAGTAAAGTCCGTTTTTGACTTTTTCAATTACCCCCTTATCTTTCAAACGCTTAAATTGCTGGCGCAGAGCATTCGGATTCATCTCCAGTTCTTCTTGTACATCTTCAGTAAATATCGGTTCATCATAGCCGTACTTATCTACTAAATAATGATAAAACGTCATTCTATTCACATCCAATCTATGTAAAATCATAACATTTTTTAATTTGAATTTTCCTCAAACGTTACAATTTATTTCGTTAATATTTTGTTATTACCTCTGTTTATTTTCTATAAATACCTTTATAGAGAGTTTTTTATAAAAATAGCCCAACAGATTTGTTTTATCTGTTGGGCTATTTTTGTTGACGATGATTTTTTCGCTCACCTCCTTCCTTTAAGAAGGTGGTGATATAGTGACAACAAATGCAAATCGCGAAACTATTGAACGTTGGCAAGACCTGTTTATTTCTGAACAAAAAAAAGCCGGCGTTGTTTTTGCCAGTCGCGATTTTATAACATTAAAGCCTTTTGGGTTGAACGACGTTAACGAAATTGCGCAAAATTACAAAGGCTTAGAAGATTGCTACATAACATTAAATGCTTTTCACGTTGCTAAACAGAGCAAAAATTATCAAAGAACATATGATAAGCTGCGGCAGCTACGGGTTATTGGTATAGATATCGATCAATACGATCAAAATATGAGTCCCTACGAAGCGATCTATGAGTTGCAAAATTTGATTGAA
This sequence comes from Salisediminibacterium halotolerans, assembly GCF_003814815.1. GTDB lineage: Bacteria > Bacillota > Bacilli > Bacillales > Salisediminibacteriaceae > Salisediminibacterium > Salisediminibacterium halotolerans. The sequence continues at coordinate 12,175 of NZ_RKQQ01000006.1, read as the reverse complement.
TTAGGCGAAATACCAATGCCAAATCTGATTTGCTGGTCACGAGGGGTCCAAGTTTTTTATGGACTAAGCGGTGGCGCAGCTCCGAAAAAATTTTTAAAAAACAAACACGAAGAAATAACCTCAGGCTTAATTAAAAAACTTAAGCACCTTGGCGCTGATGCGAACGCGAAAGATTTGGCGCGATTTTTCCGAATGCCATATACGATTAATAGCAGAAACAATACGGAAGTAAAATGCGAGATTTTCGAACATGAGCTTTATACACTTGCCGAACTAGCAGCATACCTCCCCGTCAAGAAAGGTGAAAACGCGGAGAAAACCAATGATCAAAATAAACTAAATCAAAATAGCCATAAAGACAAAAATACGCTAACCAGAAAATTGATTGCAAAACAGGTTAATGAAGCGCGTGTACAGGATTTAGAAAGTCTATTAAAAATGAGAAACGGTAATATGACGAGGATGCGACACTATTTTTTATATTATTATGGCTACCATCTTGCCATAAATAACTATACTGAAAATAAAATATATGAAAAGATGCAAAACATAAATAATCAAATGTACACGAACGACCCTAAAGCTGATCGTAAAACGGATAAGAAACTTAAAAATTTGGCTTCAAGTATCTTCAAACAAGCCGAATATTTTATAAAACATTTCTCTGCTGCAAACTTTGACTTACACAAAATCGATGATGACAAAGCCATTCGCCCCACAAACTCAGATAACATTATTGAACGGCTCCAGATCACCGATGAGGAACAAAAACAGCTGTTAACGTTGCAAAACACTCCGGAAAATAAAAAAGCCTCGAATGCAAACAAAAAAAGACGCTATCGTCATAAGAAAGGTGAGAGTCAGAAAACTGCTGCAGAATATAACCACGAACGTAAATTACAAACTGAAGATAAACGGAAACAAATTTTAGATTTAAAAAAACACGGCTTTACCAATATAGAGATCGGCAAAAAATTTGATCTGTCGCCAGTGAGGGTCAGTCAAATTATCAACAACCGATCGAAGTAATCTCAGAAATCCCGTTTGTAAAGATACCCATAACAAAAGCCAGTACAAACCGCGATTAATACCGCAACTGTACTGGCTTTTTAATTATTTAATTGAATAATTATGCGATGAACTTTTCGATAACGATACAAATATTTAAACCAATAACCATCAATTAAGTGAAGCCATCCAGCGAAGGGTATCTTCCAATTCATTATATTGAAAAAGTGAAGAGGTTAGTTTCTCTCGCTCTTTAGATTTGCACCTTGCCAGTAACTTAAAATCAGATGTCCGAGTAGAAACGAAGTGAAGTATATATGTTCTACGTAATTATGGGGAACTACTTACTAATGATTTAGAAACACAAAACGTAAAGGAAAATGCGTAGAACATCTTTATACTAAGAAAAGCACACTTATCAATATCACGATACATTGCTAACTAATTCGACATTAACAAATTCTATTCTGGGACACAAGCAGTATCGTTAATCATAAAACCCTAGTATTGAATTGTCCGCCATTATGTGCCCCGCCTCAGACCTGAGAGGCAGAGTTCTATTTCAGTTCGAACAACCGCTCATCTCTTTTTCAGCCTTTGTAACACTTCTTCGTGCTCATCCAAAACCTGATTCAACACTTGTAAAAATTCTTCATCTAAGCCCCCGCTCTGTGAAGTAGGAGCTTTTTTGATAACCATGACTTCCCTCTCTTCATTTACGTCAAGATACCACTTATCCCCTGCCTTAATACCTAACCTGTTCTCGATCTCTTGAGGAAGTTCTAAGGCTAAGCCACGATCGAGCTTATGGACTTCACATGTGTAACCCTTGTTATTTTCTGTCATAATGCTCCCTCCCAATAATGTTGACACGCCCCCCGCGCCGCCCTTCTGTGTAGAAGCACCAGGAGAGTGCAGGGCACCCTTATTTTCCTAAGTACGTCCGTTGTTAGCACGCCTAAGAGTTAGATCCTACTGAGCAATAACTAATAAACACAGCAGTGTATCAAGAGACACCCCGCCGCAGCGAGAGTCATTCAAGGCTTTTCAAACCTGAATATCGCAGACAAATAGAGTACGAAAACCCACACCTGCATAAAACGCCCAAATTTTCCTCACATTGAATTTTTATCTTTTCATGAATATAACCCCTTAAAAGAAGACAAAATTCCACACAAAGATCACAAGACCGAATAAAAGCTAAATATACTTACTTATCAGGTTCGCACAAATACGTTGACTACTTATTATTGTATAATGCCACCCGACAAAACGCTCAAATTTACCTCATATTCATTTCTGTTTCTTCATGGACAAATACCCCTCAAAAGCAACGAAAACTTCACAGAGTAGTCGTGAATACCAAATAAAGCTAAGCACACTCATTACCTGGTTGGCGCAAACACGTTAGCTACTCATTGTTTCAACGTTTGTGTTTTTAAAATAATAATAATAATAGCAATCAAACCCTTTATATTATATCAATATATTTTTATAGGCGCTTTTTAAAGAACTGTGAAGAATTTGTATCTTATTTGTCTACTATTTGAAATAAATCACATAATAGATTCATATTTATGTATTTGTATGTTATAGAAAAATTTCACTGCTAAACAAAACGTAAATTAAGTAGCGAGTGGCAGGGAACTCCTATGGAAAGCTCCCTGCTCTTATTTTGGTTCAACATTAAAGAATTTCGTCTCCCACAGGTTTACTGTCTTCAAATGCAGGTTGCTGCTGCTTTTTAGCTATTTCAGCCAAATCTTTAATATCATACGGCTTATGTTCCTGATTCAAAGGTTCGACAATTAAGCGCCGATTTTCTTCATCAACTGTCACCTCTAATTTGGTATCAGCATCGATATTCAATCCTTCTTTCCATGAGTCCGGAAAGACTAGCACCTCACTGTCACCGTGTTTTATTAGCCTCGTTCTCATAGAATCGCCTCCCTGATAGAGTTTATTGCATATTGTGAATGTATTATACCACTATCGACATTTGCAAAGAATAAATGATTTCCTCTAACGTACTAAACACACAATTATAAGGAAAATAATTTCCAAAAACTAAAATTATGATACACTTAGAAAAAAGAGAGGGGGAATTTATGTCTAATTTTGCAGAACAATATTTCTTGGACAATATCATTTCCGTTTTTACAAGGATACTCATAATAATCATCGATTATTTTAGGGGCATAACTATCGAGATAACTTCATATGAACCAAATTTCATAGAACTTTCAGTAGAAGAAACAATACATTAGGAACTGCTTACACACTACGATCGTTGGCGATGCCCGTGTTCAATTTTATTTGACGGTCACATCTGTTCGTAAAATGATTTTTTAAACCTAACATAATACTGAAGGAGTAAAAGTATATGGACTTTATCAAACACTTAGCAGGCAAATATATGGCTAAACGTGCCATATTAAATCGACTTGTGATCGTCCCGGCGATTACTATTGCAATCATTATGCTTTTTTATGACAGCTTAAGATCCAACATGATTTTTGAAGCTATGTTTGAAGGCTCTCATGACGCATGGGCAGGAATGTTTTCATTTGGCGGGATGGATTCGAGTTGGGTCAGCGAAAAAATCGGTGTTGCATTTATGGCCTACGTTTTTTCATATTTATATACTGCGATTTCCGTCTTCATCAAAATACGAAGTATTGCCCGTGGGTTTATCATGATGTATATCGTTTGGGCTGTAAAGATGATGATTTTAATGAACTTGATTTTGTTTACCCCGTTCTTAATGATGATGGACGTAATTGTGTACATAGTGAGATTTACTGGAATATTCTCAAAGAAAGAAACCAAGCCAATAGTTGAACCGAAAAAAGGTGTAGAATCATCAAACTTATAACTATGTTTACGTCATTACAACTGGCGCTATATCCATTGATCAAGATTTAACAGCTGTCATTCACTAGGAGGATTTCATGTCACACAGCGCTTTACAACGAATCTCATGGTCGCTTTTATTCACTGCCATTTTCTTCGGGGTATTTACAATAGTGGATTTAGTTATCGGAGGAGCTATGAATTGGTCAAGCAATATGAGAGTCTCTTTACTAATCGGTGTATCAACCTTTATCTTGTGGTTCATGAATGACTACCTTATGCGAAAAAACACTAATGACATGTCTTAGCGTATCCATGAACAAGTTTAGGGCTCTCTTAAAGTTATAGTCTTACTATGAATGTTCTAAAAATTTTCTATCAGAGCACTCGGCCAACCTCCATCATATGTTTGGCCGTTTCCAATACTACGAAAATCCTTTAGTTAAAGACGAATAACTATCTGTTCAATCCACTAATAATCACAGTCTATTGATAATAATCTATGCACGTATAAGATCTTCCCTCCTTGATTCATTTATTCGAACACCAGCAAAAAATACTGTAACCGTTACTCTTTCACATCTGATAGCTTTCATGCTATCATAGAAATATAAAATATCGGATTGGATGAACCAACAATGGCATACACCATACACACATTAGGAAACGTCCCCTCTTTCGAAGACTGGCTTTTGAATACTGCCGCACAAGAATGGCAGCAACGAGGCCGCCAAGGTCCTTGGGGCAAAACAGCCGATCAATATATTCGACAAAAAACCATTCTTGAGTATAATCCATATCCACCAGAAAAGGACTTATCAAGTAGAGATGTCGTGCCACCTTCGATTAAACGTGTATATCGACATACAGAGCTCGAAGAACTATATCGCTGGGGAATTAATGGAGCAAAAAAAGACAATCACCGGTTGTTATTTGTGATTCATGAGGATCAAACGGTGTTATTACTGCACCATTTTAATAAAACCTACAACGGGGCGATCCGGCGGCGAGACATTATACCAGCGGAAGAAAGTTATCAAGATTACTGCGATCGATAAGCAAGGAGGAGATTTTAATGAGTAATGGATTCAATAATTACGAACAGGCTGCAGGAAAAGCTCATATTGATCGGTTAAAGCAAGAAGCAGCGCTGGCAGCAACCATCAAAACCAAGCGTCAGCAACATGGGTTATCACAGCAAGCACTCGCGGATGCTATCGGAAAACCAAAATCGACGATCGGTCGGATTGAATCTGGCATCACTGTTCCTCAAGTATCGACGTTATTAGCGATTGCTAACGTACTGCACACCACCTTTTCAATTGGAGATCATCTAACTGATACAAATGATAAAGTATCGTTATAATAACAACACAGAGTATAACCTCTTGTGATTCTTGAATGACCATCTTATGCGGAAAAACACTAATGACACACCTTAGCCCGTCCATGAACTAGTGGACGGGCTCTTTTAACTTTGGCTCTGTTAAAATTCAAGGTTGATATTTATATAAAAAACGGCACTCCCATAAAACTGGAAGTGCCGTTTGGTATAATTGTCTTCTTCAACTAACGCTCCCGTTTGTTGAAGAAGGAACGTTTAGATTTGAAGTTTAACTTAATTAGAATATGAAACTTTTAAGAGACAAAAATCCATATACTAAAGCACCACAAATTACAATAAATAACCCCACCATTACAAATCCATAGAAAAAACCTTTACCCATAGAGAACAAGTCTAAGAACATATTCTTAAACGTACCAAGTACCTTATCCATAATCATCCTCCTCATTAACAAATCATCGTTAGCATAGAACATAATCATCTTATTGAACTAAACTCCCCGTTAGTTGAATAAAGAAACAGCCTTTATACAGTAAATTTAGATAATCTAAGTGTATCATATGTTTCTATATTTGGAATTAAATTCCCTTTAATTATCATATCTTTCATTGTAACTTCGTTTCGCTGATGGTGGGAGCTCTCTAATACTTGAAACCACGCAAGATAATTGTTCAGATACTTGGTAGCGACACCGTTAAAGCGTTGTATCCATCCTTTCAGTCGTCGGTGGTAGTTGTTGACGTTTGGGATGTGATAAAGCCCCTTTGTACGAATTTTACCATCAGACTTGAACTGATAAATGGATATGTTCTTTTCAGTGGCATAGGTTTTAAAGGCACCCCAAGCATCGGTACATAACACATTCTCGTTGGAAAGTTTATGCCCTATGGCTTTATCTAATTGCTCTTTTGTTAATCGTCCCATTCCTAAAGTTTGGGAGAAAGTCACCTTATCACGGTCTCTCGCAACCAGGACACATACCTGTTCATTGCTTATGCCGCGTTTCTTTGCGGAACCGCCCCGTTTGCGAGACTTTCTATTTTTAATCTTTCTTTGTCCTTTTTCAGAGTACAGAAAATAGGTCTCGTCCATTTCAACGATACCTTGGAATTTTGAGATTTCCATTTGTTTTAATGCCGCGAGGAGCTTATGACGCCAATAAAATAATGTGACGTGAGTAACGCCTCCAATCAACTCCGCCGATTTACGAAGCGAATAACCTTCTATCATACATTCAATAAACTTCATCCAACGATTAAGATGACGGGTTCGATATAATGCCGTATTGGTGAGGTCGGTGAACGTCCTTCGACAAGCCTTACAACGGTATCGTTGCTTCTTCACTTCTTCACCATCCGCGATAATAGGGTATTTTCCAAACCGCACAATATGTTCTGACTCGCAATCAGGACAACGATAACCATCCTTATGCTTTCTTTCCGAGATTTCTTCCAGTACCGTTCCTGTTGACGATGACGCAGTAAGAGCATCGATTAAATATTCTCGTAACCGATGTTTTTCCGCTGGATTAAGTTTTTGAATAGCTTTAAGGATATCGGTTGTTCTCACAGTCGTCACCTGCTTTTGTTTGAGGACTCCATTACAGAACATTTGTTCGTTTTAAGCAAATATCAACAACAACCTTTAACAGAGCCTTAACTTTAAATGATTTGATCATTTGCTAAAAAAGGCTGGGTCAAACCCACCCTACGTTTTGCCATCTCAAATCCTACGAAATCCTTATCACGACAACGTTTTTCAATCATATGATTAACCTAGGATTTATGCTTTTAAGATAACTATATATTGATGATTTTTCTAGCATATGATCGAATGACTAAATAAAAAAAAGAGTCGAAACTCTGCTTTTAGTTTTGTTCTATTTTGTTCAACTAACGCACCTATTGTGGCATAAACATACCACAAACTTAACTAACTCCTGGACTTTTTGTACTCTTCGATGTCTTTATAAATGGAATCAAAAACCCAGTTTGGTATGTCCCTCGGATTTGTAGTATCCAGTCGAGCACCATCTCCATATCCCCATGATAATGCAGTTTCTCCGTCATCCCCTACAACAATTCCCTCGGCGTGTGTTGAACTTTCAAAGTCATGGTCACCATATTCATAATTTTCTTCTGTGAAAATAAATGTCGGTTCATCTAAATTTAGAAAGAAAACAGGAACGTCTAATTCTTCGATGAATGGAGCCCATTCCTCAGTTGAAAATTCTTCGAAATATTGGTCTGTTACAAAAAAGGCCTCATAGTCTTGTTGAAACAGATTTTCCAAATCGTCTGTCGAATGAAAAGTTACTTTTTCGTTTGATACGTCTCCAGGAGTATCTCCGAATAATCCAATGTCCAGGTGCTCACCATCATAGGACGCATTGGACTCGTTGTTATCATTGGAACATCCGGCAACAAAAATAAAAATAAGCATTGATGAAATAAATAATTGTTTCATAAACTCCCCCAAAGAACATAAGTTTAGTTACAGCTATAACGCGACATTCTTACGAGCCATCAAATAATCTAAGAATATCATACGTTTCAATAACTGGAAATCCCTTTCCTAATCGATTAATTTTTTTGTGCATTGGATGCTTCTTCGCCCTCACCAAGACCTTACTATCAACATACTATGAAACAACTTTAAAGATACTTTGCATTCACTCTCTGAAAGTTGGCTTTTTCCTTGGCAAATAAACCAAGTCCTGAATTTTTCTACGCTAGACTCTTCTCTACAAAATATTTCTTTATTCATTTACACTTCTATTTCTCCGTAATTTCGGTGGAGCTTCTCTCCCCAAAACCTTTTTCTCCAATGCAGCAACAACCTGATCATCAGTAAGAAAAGTCATCGTCGGTAAAGCGATATGTTGTGAAGCCATATTATTTAACAGTTTGCGATACTTATCAAGCTGTTGCACACGCCCCCAGACTACCCCAAGGTTTTTCGCGCGTACCGATGACGTCGTTACCCAGACAAACGGTTTGTTCAACTCTTTAATATACCCACGTTTTTCCCCGTTTTTATAAAACAGCGTATCCAAGATAAGCAGCATCTTCGCTTCGATCTTTTGCATATTTTCCGTTCCCGTGTCGTATTCAAGAAAGAATTCCTGTCCACCTATTTTCATCAAGGCATCCGGTTTGAAGTGTTTGATGAACTCATATGGTTTACGGTCCTTTTTCGTATCGTACAGATTGACAATATGCTGTATTTGTCTTGCTGTCATATACTCACTCGAAAATTCCACAGCTGCTTCATTTAATCGCGAATCTTTGATGGTTGCGATGATTTCTGCGATCCCCAAGTAATGTTTCCACTGTCCCTCTTTCGCCGGTTTCAACTTCTCATTTTGAATGCCTCGATACTGACAAATATATTGTATCCCCTGTTTCGTTAAAGTATAGGCAACCGGAGAACGGTGCTTCGCTTTTGCAGGCAGCTGAAAAGTTTGAATGTATCGTTTATTCACGTTTTTCTCCAGCTTGCGTAATTTCTTCAACTCATTCCCCAACTTATAAGGAGATTCCTGCCACTCCAGGATCGCATTCAGCTGATCTTTTGTCGCAAACCCCAAGTCAAACAACACATTCATGAAACGCTCGTAATCATGCATCTCTTGATTTAACAAGTGAAATAACATGTCCCTCACCCTTCCTTAAAATACGTTCTATCCAGAAAACAAACGAGAGAATAAAACTGCGCCAATTTGTCGCATTTCAATTGTTATTTTTTTAAAGCTCATTTTCTTCTCTCGATTGCTCCCTAGGTAACAAATCTATTTCGAAACGAGGGAGCTATCATGAGACAACATTTTTCAGTGAACATGACGATTCCTATTCCAGAAGATTCCGTTATGATCACCAAAGCGGAGTACGACGATTTGAAGTCACAAGACTTATTAGGTGTCTACTGGTCAATGAAAGACTTAGAAACGCAGATCAACAAGAAGAATGAATGGATTAAGCAACATATCCTTTATAAAGAGAAGTTCCGTAGCATCTTGGATGTTGAACATGGCGGTTTTGTCTACTATCCGACAAAGAGCGGGCAAACTTGGTCATTCCATGCGAAAAAAATGGCAGCTTTTCTAGACGAACATTTCGAGGAGATCTTCACAAAGTAAAGCACCCGATCCAACCCATCCACTATACAAATAAAAAATAACTCGATATGATGAAGGTGACCCTAGGCCACCTTCCATTGTCATGAAAGGTGGTTCAACAATGGCAAGTATTCAAAAACGAGGTGGAAAATATGAATATACGGTGAGCCGTTATGTCAACGGGTTACCAAAACCAATTAGAAAAGGAGGCTTTCGCACAAAACAAGAAGCACGCATCGCCGCAGCGGAAATTGAATCACAGCGTAACAGGGGCACGTTGCCTCATTTAGATCCAATCCCGTTTGATGAGTATTTTGATCAATGGGTCGAGCTTTACAAAGCAAACATCCTGCCGGCGACCAAACGTCATTACCATTACACATCTAAGGCGATTAAAGAGTATTTTGAAGGTCAGCCGATTCAAAAAATCTCCCGCCAGGATTATCAACAGTTTTTGAATCAATTTGGTGCTACACGCGCAAAAGAAACTGTTGAGAAAGTGAATGGTCATATTCGTTCGTGCTTAAAAGATGCGATCGAGGATAAAATCATCTCGTTCGATTTCACTCGTAAAGCAACGTTAACGTGGACCGTTGAAGCAAAGACCTCGCAGGAAAAACACTTAAGCCTGCAAGACAGTCAGAAGCTAACGCAATACCTTTGGGAACACATTGATGAGAGCTTGAGCCATGCGCTTATTTTAATGGCACTCAATTCCGGTATGCGGTTTGCTGAAATCGTCGGATTAACGTGGGATGATCTCGACTTTGATCATAATACGATCACGGTGAACAAGACATGGGGCTATATGAAACGTAATCCTACGGCTTTTGGAAAGACCAAGAATGTACAGTCAATCCGATCAATCAAAATGGACAACAAGATCATGTCTTATTTTCAAGTCATCAAGCCAGCGATGCCTTGGAACGAACACAATCTCGTCTTTTACAGTCCAACGTCGCAATACAAAGTGTTAAGTAACACAGGCGTAAACAAACTGCTGCGCAAGATACTCATCGAGATTGATATTCAGCCCATTGCTTTTCACGGGTTACGTCACACACATGCCAGCATCGCTCTTTATAACAAAGCATCAATTAATTTTGTCAGTGAACGTTTAGGACATGCCGATATTGAAACAACATTGAAAGAGTACACGCACGTGATCAAGGAATTGAGAAAAGAAGATGAAGATCGAACCGTTGCTTTTTTTGAAAGCATGCTTGAGTAATCTTTTGTGTAATGTGATGTGTAAAGTCTTGCGTTATATGCCATGCTCATTTTTTAAAGCTTAGAAAGCGAGCTTTGGATTAAACAGTAGAAAAAACTTCTTGAAAAGCGATTTAACACAGTTTTTCTAAATCAATTTCTTTCTATCTATCATCACCATTCAATTGTAAATTGATTAATTATTTAGCGCTTCTATGTGTAATTTTTGTGTAATAACGTATCGTTTTCTATCGTTTTCTATCGCATTCTCAAAAAAGAGCAAAAAAAAGAAACACTGTCATGACAGTGTTTCAAAGGTATAACACGTTTTTTATCTTAACGTATCTTAAGGTAATGGTACCGGTGGTCGGGCTCGAACCGACACGGGATAAACCCACACGATTTTGAGTCGTGCGCGTCTGCCAATTCCGCCACACCGGCATATGGTCTTGCTGAAGTTAAGTTGGTACCGAGGGCCGGACTCGAACCGGCACGGTCATACAATGACCGCAGGATTTTAAGTCCTGTGTGTCTACCAATTCCACCACCCCGGCATGGGTTGAGTTAAATGTGGAGGCGGCAACCGGATTCGAACCGGTGGATCGAGGTTTTGCAGACCTCTGCCTTACCACTTGGCTATGCCGCCATATATGGAGCGGAAAACGGGATTCGAACCCGCGACCCCCACCTTGGCAAGGTGGTGCTCTACCGCTGAGCTATTTCCGCATATAAATGGCAGGGCTAGCAGGATTCGAACCTGCGAATCACGGAATCAAAATCCGATGCCTTACCGCTTGGCTATAGCCCTAAATATACTTATGGGGCGACTGATGGGGTTTGAACCCATGCATGCCGGAATCACAATCCGGTGCGTTAACCACTTCGCCACAGCCGCCATATGCTTTTTATTGGCAGGGGCAGTAGGAATCGAACCCACATCGGAGGTTTTGGAGACCTCTGTTTTGCCATTAAACTATGCCCCTATGCCGATAGCTTAATGAAACATGGTGGAGGGGGAGGGATTCGAACCCCCGAACTCTGAGAGAGCGGATTTACAGTCCGCCGCGTTTGGCCAGCTTCGCTACCCCTCCATCTAACAACAACTTTAATATTACAAAAACTTTTCTCTTCAGTCAAGACAAGAAATGGTGCTGGCCAGAGGACTTGAACCCCCAACCTACTGATTACAAGTCAGTTGCTCTACCAATTGAGCTAGGCCAGCAAAGTGGTGGCTCAGGACGGAATCGAACCGCCGACACACGGATTTTCAGTCCGTTGCTCTACCGACTGAGCTACTGAGCCGTTATGTAAAATGGCGGTCCCGACGGGAATCGAACCCGCGATCTCCTGCGTGACAGGCAGGCATGTTAACCGCTACACCACGGGACCTATGTAGAAAAAATAAATGGTTGCGGGGGGCGGATTTGAACCACCGACCTTTGGGTTATGAGCCCAACGAGCTACCAGACTGCTCCACCCCGCGGCAATAATAATGATTTTGTGCTGTGCTCCCAGCCTTGTTTTCAAGACTGTCTCTTCCGTTAAGAAAATGGTGGAGGATGACGGGCTCGAACCGCCGACCCCCTGCTTGTAAGGCAGATGCTCTCCCAACTGAGCTAATCCTCCATATATGGTGACCCCTA
>NZ_RKQQ01000005.1 GCF_003814815.1 Salisediminibacterium halotolerans | reverse complement strand
TGTCTTCCGGACTTGTCTTGCTAAATTGACGGGATATCTTCTTACTATATCCCACTTTACGCTTGGCTTTTGTTTAGTTTTCAAAGGGCAGCTGATTCAAACATTCAGATTGCTTAAAGCACTTCTAATGATGCGGATAAATCGCTCCGGTGCTCTCAAAGCAACAGAACCGACTTTAGCACAAAAGGAAAGCCTTATGCAACATTAAATTTTAATGGAGCGGGTGATGGGAATCGAACCCACGACATCAGCTTGGAAGGCTGAGGTTTTACCACTAAACTACACCCGCATAAACGTAAAATAAAAAATGGTCGGGAAGACAGGATTTGAACCTGCGACCCCTTGGTCCCAAACCAAGTGCTCTGCCAAGCTGAGCTACTTCCCGATCAAACCGTAATGGTTATGTACTTGAAAAAAGTCAATAAAAATAAATGGTGCGGTCGGTGAGAGTCGAACTCACACGGGATAAACTCCCACTAGGCCCTCAACCTAGCGCGTCTGCCATTCCGCCACGACCGCATAAAACAGTTATTAAATTTAAAAATCATGGTGCGGGTGAAGGGACTTGAACCCCCACGTCATAAAGACACTAGATCCTAAGTCTAGCGCGTCTGCCAATTCCGCCACACCCGCATGATTTAAATGGCGGTCCCGACGGGAATCGAACCCGCGATCTCCTGCGTGACAGGCAGGCATGTTAACCGCTACACCACGGGACCGTAACTACGTATTTTAAATGTTCTTTCCTTCAATGTAAAGAGGCGATTAAAGAAATAATTAATGGTGGAGGATGACGGGCTCGAACCGCCGACCCCCTGCTTGTAAGGCAGATGCTCTCCCAACTGAGCTAATCCTCCATATATGGTGACCCCTACGGGATTCGAACCCGTGTCGCCGCCGTGAAAGGGCGGTGTCTTAACCACTTGACCAAGGGGCCGTTCATGTAATTATAACTGGCGGAGAAGGAGGGATTTGAACCCTCGCGCCGCGGAACGGCCTACTCCCTTAGCAGGGGAGCCCCTTCAGCCACTTGGGTACTTCTCCGTTTGGCTCCACAGGTAGGATTCGAACCTACGACAACTCGGTTAACAGCCGAGCGCTCTACCACTGAGCTACTGTGGAATAATAAGGTTTTAACAGCGAATTACATTATAACCTCGCGCCGTGAAAAGTGTCAATAACATTTTTGTAAAATTGTTTTCTGTCATCGGCGACTTTTATAATGTACCATAACCGTTATTTACCGTCAAGGATGTACAGCGGGATTGTTTTTATTTTTTTTAATCGGCCGCTGCAAGCGCCGCACACATATTTCTTTGTGTCAAAACGCTTCTTTCTTTTTATCTCGGTTCGACAACTTTCACACCGGTAGTGATGGATGTAGTTTGAACTTCTTCGGTTTTCTTCAATCAATTTACAGTGCCTCGAAGCTCCGACATCGGCCAGCATTTTTTGAAACTCGGGGTCTTTATGACGGTAACCCCGCCCTTCCAGGTGGAGGTGATAATGACAAAGTTCATGCTTAATGATCCCGATAAGCTCTTGTTCCCCGAAGCGTTCGTAAGATTTCGGATTGATCTCAATATTGTGGGTTGTCAATAAGTAGCGCCCTCCGGTTGTTCGGAGTTTTTGATTAAATTGCGACCTGTGTCGAAACGTCCGCTGAAAATACTCTATCGAGAGTTTTTCTGTAAGCTCTTGCAATTCATCATCCGTCACAGTATACCTCCTGTTTCAACGATAACAAAATACATCAGAAGAAGTCCCGTTTTCGCGAGACCCCTTCCGAAAATATTATTTCGATATAAATATTTTGCTACAGTTGTTTTTCCGGCTGAAGCATCGTTAATGCTATCCGCCCTTTTTGAATATCGGCATCCTCAACCCAGACAGTCACTACGTCACCGACTGCTACTACATCCATCGGATTTTTCACAAACCGGTTCGCTAACTTCGAAACGTGTACGAGGCCGTCCTGTTTGACGCCGATATCAACAAAGGCCCCGAAATCAACCACGTTGCGAACGGTTCCTTGCAGCTCCATGCCTTTAGTCAAGTCTTCCATAGATAAAACATCTGTTTTCAAAAGCGGTTTAGGCAAATCATCGCGCGGGTCACGGCCGGGAACCTCCAACGCATCGAGAATATCTTTCAGCGTCGGTTTACCGACAGCAAATTCTTCCGCGAGTTCATCCGGGGAATGAACTTGGCGCGCCTCTGCAACTGCCTTTGTGCCAATATCGCCGGCCGTAAGACCGAGTTTCGTCAGCAACTGTTTCGTGACTTTATAGCTTTCCGGATGAATTCCGGTTTCATCCAGCGGTTCATCGCTTCCCGGCACCCGAATAAACCCGACACTTTGTTCATAAGTTTTTGCCCCGAGACGGGGAACGTCTTTCAGCTGTTTCCTGTTCGTGTAAGGACCTTTTTCTTCACGTTCTTTTACGATATTTCCCGCGACGCTTTTCGATAAACCCGAAACATATTGAAGAAGCGACGCAGAAGCGGTATTCACATTGACGCCGACCCGGTTGACGGTCGTCTCGACAACAAATGTCAAGCTGTCATTCAGCTTGGATTGGGTTACGTCATGCTGGTATTGGCCGACTCCGACAGATTTCGGATCGATTTTCACTAATTCTGCTAAAGGATCTTGGACGCGGCGGGCAATTGAAATCGCACTGCGCTCCTCAACGTTTAAGTCTGGAAATTCTTCTTTGGCAACTTTAGAGGCGGAATACACACTTGCCCCGGCCTCGTTGACAATCATAAACGATACATCCGCTTCGATTTGTTTTACCGTATCGGCAACAAATTGCTCTGTTTCACGAGAGGCAGTTCCGTTGCCGATCGCAATTAAACCGATACCGTGTTTCGATATAAGACGGGTAATTTCGTTTGCCGCTTCCTTAACTTTATGATGTGGAGCGGTAGGATAAATAACGCCGACTTCGATATTTTTCCCTGTCTCATCGATGACTGCAAGTTTGCAGCCCGTCCGGTAGGCCGGATCCACGCCAAGAACGGTGTGTCCCTTAAGAGGAGGCTGGAGCAATAAATTTTGCAGATTTTCAGCGAAGATATGAATAGCTTGTTCTTCGGCCCGTTCGCTTGCTTCTCGGCGGATATCGCGCTCCACCGCCGGCTGGATCAATCTTTTGTAACCGTCTTCGATCGCCTCTGTCAATACATTTTCGACCGGGGTCTGCTCCCCTTTAAGTGTCTGACGCTTGATCCAGCTGATGATCCGCTCGTCCGGGGCGTCGACCGATACTTGCAATACTCCTTCACTTTCCCCGCGGTTTAAGGCTAAGATGCGATGAGAGGCAAGTTTTTGAATCCCTTCTTCGTAGGCATAATACATCTCGAAAATGCCTTTTTCATCCTCAGCTTTCGGTTTCTTTTTCGCAGTCATACGCCCTTCTTTAAATGTCATGTCACGGGCAGTCTGGCGAATCCGGGCATCGTCAGCAAGCATTTCGCTAATGATATCTTTCGCACCTTGCAAAGCATCTTCAGCAGCGTCAACAGCATTTTCTTCGTCAATATAGCGGGCTGCTTCCTCCAACGCCGCGCCGCTTCCCGGCAGCATAAGGAGCCATTCAGCCAGCGGTTCAAGCCCCTTTTCTTTCGCGATCGTCCCTCTTGTGCGGCGCTTTTGTTTATATGGACGGTACAAATCTTCAACTTCTTGAAGCTTTTTTGCTGACCGAATCGATTGTTCCAGTTCTGAAGTCAGCTTATCCTGTTCAGAAATTAACCGAATCACTTCATCTTTTCGTGTGTTCAGCTGATTCGCATAATTCCACGTATCCAGCACCTTGCGAATATCTTCTTCATCCATGCCGCCGGTCACCTCTTTACGGTAACGGGCTATAAAAGGCACTGTGTTGCCATCTTCGGAAAGTTCGATGACTTGTTTTACTTTAGCTTGTTTTAAATTTACAGTCTCAGCAGTATAAATGAGCTGCGTTGATTTTTCTTCTGTCCACTCCATCAAAAAACTCCTTTTGAACGTTCGCTTACCTTTTACATTATACTGAAAAGTTCATCTGCTGAACAGGTCATCTCTTTTGCCAATAAAAAAACCTGATAAACCGGTATCCGGTGTATCAGGCATTCATTCTTTCATTTTGCCGATCATGATTGTAATGTCATCGTTCGTATCATTCATGGCGTCAACCACTTCTTCAACCATCTCTTTCGGGGCAGCCCCGCGCGAGAAAAAAGCATGATAAGCGGGTTCAAACACCAATCCGTCGGAATAGATCAAAAAAACCATGTTTTTTTCGTAAGGAATCGTTTCTGTCGTAATTTTTTGTTTTCTGCCGGACAAGTACCCTCTCGACGGAACCGGCCGATAAATCTTTCCATCCGGATAATAAAACGAACATGAGATATTTCCGACATTCGCATATTCGATATCACGGGAATGAAGATCGATCTTTAACAGCGACATCACAACCCCTCTGGTCCCCCACAGATTTTGATTGCTTCGTTCAATCAAACTGTAGACAGTCCGGTCATGCTCTGCTTTAATAATATTCATTACAGCCTCAGATGCTTCCATCGCTTCTTCGCCGCTTCCCAGACCGTCAGCGACAGCGCAAAGAATATAGTCATCGGTATGAATGATGTGCATCGCATCACCGGAATGCCAGTTCCCGTCTTTCGCTTTTTTGAACATACTGACATCAGCTTTTTCCCAGTAGTGGTGTTCGTACATCAGAAAGCCTCCGTTGCCTCTATTCGTATCGATTCTTTTAGTTTTTGAAGCGCACGGCGCTGCAAACGCGAGACATGCATTTGTGATATCCCTAATTGTTCACCGGTTTCTTTTTGACTGAGATTATCAAAGTACGTCAGTTGTAAAATTTGTTTTTCGCGCTCCGTAAGAACTTGAAACGCTTTTTCCAACAGCATTTGCTGATCGGTTTTTTCGTATCCCGACTCGACAGATCCGACGAGATCCAGCAATGTTACCGCGCTTCCTTCATCATCCGCTTCGATTGAGCGATCGACTGAAAGCGCCTGATAACTTTTACCCATCTCCATCGTTTCCAAAATTTCTTCTTCGGATACTCCCAAGTATGCAGAGATCTCTTCAACTTGCGGGCTGCGCTGCAATTCGGTCGTCAACTCTTCGACGGCATTTTTAATTTTAGGTCCGAGCTCTTTGATTCGGCGCGGAACATGAACGCTCCAAGTTTTATCGCGTATAAAACGCTTAATTTCCCCGACGATCGTCGGTACAGCAAAAGATTCAAAACTGCGGCCAAACGATGGATCAAAACGGCGCAATGCAGCTAAAAGCCCGATCATGCCGACTTGAATCAGGTCCTCATCATGGCGCTGGCCGCGCGAGAATTTCCGGGCCAATGCATGGACGAGGCTTT
Organism: Salisediminibacterium halotolerans; assembly: GCF_003814815.1. Taxonomy (GTDB): domain Bacteria; phylum Bacillota; class Bacilli; order Bacillales; family Salisediminibacteriaceae; genus Salisediminibacterium; species Salisediminibacterium halotolerans. Next base: position 257,358 of record NZ_RKQQ01000005.1, on the reverse strand, counting down.
CATATTCCATCACAAGCTTCGTTTGCAGTTCCTCATCACCCGTTTCTTGAAATTCTTTGATCATTTCAAGGATGTGTTCTTTATCTTTTTCTTTATTATTGTTTGGGGATTTCTTCCGAGAATCCGCTGCCATGCTGATCCACCTCATCTCTATGCAGGAACTTGGTCATTGTGATCATAACCCCGTTTTCCCCGTGAATATCTACTTGGTCCATCAACGTTTCGATCAGGAAAAGGCCCAAACCTCCCTCCTTGAGTTCTTCAACGGATTGCTCTTTACTCACGGGACCGCGCCCTTCTCTCAGCGCTTCTACGTCAATCGCCCCGCCCTGGTCGGCTACAATCAACTCGAGCCGGTCTTCATGCACTGTAAATGAAAGGTGCATGTTGTTTTCCTTCTGCCCGTCTTCATAAGCGTGATTGACGACATTGGTGCAAGCTTCTGCGATCGCAATCTTAATATCCTCAATATCATCATACGAATAACCGAGGCGATTAGCAATCCCAGAAACAGACAAGCGGACAACACCTACATACTCCGGCTTAGCCGGAACTGTCATTTCAATAAAATCCGTATTTCCCGTCATGACTAAGCTTCCTCCCTTTTTTCTGCCTCAATGTCGATCACTTCATTCAAGCCGGTAATCTCAAACAGACGCTTAACCCGCTCGTTTAAGCCGGTCAGACGAAGTTCGCTGTTTGATTTCTCGGTAATTTTCAGCGTTCCGATAAAAATCCCTAACCCGGTGGAATCAATATAATCGATCTCGGAAAGGTCGACGATCAATACTTGACCTTCCTGTTCCGCTAATGGGTTTAACGTTTCTTTCAATTTTGAAGCCGTGTACACATCAACCTCGCCGGACAGCGCGACATGCGTTTGTTCTTCACCTTCTGTTACTTGAATATCTAAATTCATTACAAGTCCCTCCTGTTTTTACGCTTGGATAATCTCAAAACTTTACCACATACAATGAGCAGTTAAACCTTGCGCCGCAAAATCTGTAACGTGAAATCATCACGCAGCTGAAATTCTTGCGCCTTTTCCAACTCATGATAAATTTCATCGACAATATCTTGGGCAGGAAGGTGTTTTTTCTCTCTGATCAGATGCGCAATCTGATTACGTTCGATGAATTCGCCGTCAATTCGGCATTCTGTCACACCGTCAGATAAAAGTACGATAAAATCGCCCTTATCTAAATGAAGGTGTTTCTTCGTGTACGCGACTTTTGACGAAACACCGAGGACCAGTCCTTTTGCTTCCAGGTCTGAAAATGTGTCTTCTTTTTCATCATAAACAAATCCGGGTTCATGACCTGCGCTGGCATACGAGAAACGATGTGTATCTGCATCGTAATAACCGTACATCATCGTAATAAACATATCGTCTTCGATATTGCGTTCGACAACACGGTTAATGCTTTCTAACAACTGGCCGGGGTCCATTGTTTGTTCGGTAATCGTATCCATCGCATATTTTATCATCGACATCGACATCGCCGCCGGCACACCTTTACCGATCACATCCGCAACAGCAATCCCGACATTTCGGTCTTCGTCTTTCATATAATGATAATAATCTCCGCTCATTTTCCCGGCCGGTACGCTGACGACACCGATTTCGATATCATCGAGATCTAAGTCTCCGGCCGGAAGCAGCGATTTTTGCATCCGGGCGGCAACGTTTAATTCCGAATCCAGCTCGCGCTGCCGATCGCGCAAACTTTGGTGTTCCCGGTATGCTAAACCGTAGCCGATCATCACCTCTAACAATAAATCAAACGAGTCGACTACTTGCTCCGGCAGGTCATCCGCCAATTCTTGAAAGACGGACAGGTGCAGACTGACTGTCTCTTCCGGGGACATATCTTTTTCCATCATTTCCTTGCTGAACTGCTGCGCATGATAAAGCGCATGTTCACTCTTATTTTGCAAATAGCTTGTGAGCATATCCTTGTACATCTGATACAGACCGTACTTCGTCTCTTCCAAGCAACCGCACCTCCTCTATCGAAGCCACTTGATTGCTGTGATCACTGTGCCGTTTTCAAGCTCTGAATCGATATTAAATTCATCCATCAGCCGTTTGACACCCGGAAGTCCAGCCCCCAAACCGCCTGAAGTTGTAAAACCGTCTTCCATTACATTTCGGATATCTTTAATCCCCGGGCCTTCATCCGAGGCGATGATACGAATCCCGTTCTTTCCGGAACCGCGCACTTCTTCAATTTGTATCCGGCCTTGGTTGGCATACAAGTAAATATTTCTCGCCAATTCGGAAATCGCTGTCGTAATTCGCGCCTGATCCACCGAACCAAACCCGATTTCTCTCGCTAATTTTCGGCCGGCCTGCCTGGCAGCAACAATTCCCCATTCACTGTGAATGTCGACATGGGTTTGGACTTGCATATATCAACCCTCCAATTCCAGCTGGAGTCTCTCCAACCCTTGTTCTAGGTCAAGCGCAGTCGGAACATCATCCAAAACAACACCCATGTCTATTAGAGTAATCGCAACCGCCGGCTGAATTCCGGTGAGAACGACCTTAGCACCCATTAAATTTGACATATCCACGACATCGCCAAGAACCTTTGCAATAAATGAATCAATCATTTCAACTGAAGTCAGGTCAATGACAACGCCGCGCGAGCCTTCGTGATGTATTTTTTCCAGCACATCTTCTTGAAATTGCAGTGCTGTTTGATCATCCAATTCAACTTGAACGGATATCAATAAGTAATCGTGCAGTTTTAAAATCGGAATACGCAAAATTGTCTCCTCCTTCATCCCTCTATGTCGATTATTTCACGGTTGGTCATTTCCAAAGCGGATTCAATTCCTTTTTTCAAGGAACTCTGTGTCGGGAATTTCCCTAAGTCAATTCCGAGATTGACGATTGTTTGCGCAATTTCCGGGCGAATTCCCACAAGAATGCATTTCGCTCCGACAAGCCGAACCGCTTCCGACGCTTGAATGATATGATGAGCGACCATGGTATCTACGACCGGAACCCCGGTTATATCAATTAACACGACTTGAGAGCGATGTTCAATCACGCCGTCCAAAAGGTTCTCCATAATCAGTTTCGCACGCTCAGTATCGATCGTTCCGACGAGCGGCATTACGCTTATTTTATCAAAAACAGGGATGAGCGGCGCTGAAAGCTCCTTCAGGGCCATTTTTTGCAAAAAGACCGTGTTCTCCCAAGAACCGGAATATTGATTGACGAGGACGTTAACTAAGTTATCAATCCACTCTTCTATTTCTTGAAAGAATTCTTTGCTCTGACAATAATCATCGTCGGTTTCCGACAATACATCGATCGTGATCGTCCGGAATTTCTGCAGTCCGCGGGTAATATAATGAAGCGGCCAGCCGAGCTGAATCAGCCGCTCTGCAAATTGCACCAGTTCTTCGTTCGATTCTTGTTGAACTACCTCAATCGATTGAACAATTTTATCGACAAACTCTCGGTTCGTATTCTCATACATCGTATCAGTAATATTTTGCAGCGAATCATCGCTTCGGAAACTTTTAATTTCCTCAAGCCAAGTTTCGCTTATCGTTGTACGATGTTCCAAAATTTGGTCCCTAACATTCGGATTCATCCAGTCTTCTCCCACCTTACAGCATGAAATAATATTATCAATATTATTTCACTGATTATTCAATAATGCAATCGTTGTCCATGTAACACTAACCCATATTCCTGTATACAGGTATAAAAGAAAAAAAGACCGCCGGAAACCCGGCAGCCTTTTTCCGATAAGTATGATGGTTAAAAGTCAATAAGTCCCATACTAATATTCAATGCATCATTCACTTTTATCATCATATTATCATCAAGATGCGTGATTTTGTCCGTCAATCGTTGCTTATCAATTGTGCGGATCTGTTCGAGTAAAATGACGGAATCCCGATCAAATCCATAACGTTCTGCATTAATTTCTACATGTGTAGGCAATTTTGCTTTTTGAATTTGTGCTGTAATCGCCGCAACAATTACGGTTGGACTGAACCGGTTGCCGATATCGTTTTGCACGACAAGAACGGGCCTTACTCCGCCTTGTTCTGAGCCGACAACGGGAGATAAGTCCGCAAAATAAACATCTCCGCGTTTAACTATCAAAGCCGTCACACCCCGCTAACCAGGCGGTCCAACGTGCTTTCAGCCTCCTCTTCAGCTAAAAAAGACTCTGTGGCGATGTTTAAATTGATTTTAGCCATTTCAACGTAACCGTTCTCCATCGTTTTGCGGATTTGCTGCTTTTTCTTTTCTTGCACATACATTTTCGCAGCTCTGTGGATGGCATCGTCACGGTTCGCTTCCTCATCTAACAACGCATCGAGTTCATTAACTAAATACTGCGGCAAATTCACCATAATTTGTTCTGTCTGTTCTGTGGACACACCAACACCTCCAAACAGCTTTTCCCCTGCTATAATTCCTTCATGATCATTTTTCCTCTTTCATCATATCACTAATTCAACCCGCTTGAAAAGGTCAATATTAAAGGTTTTGCGTTCATTTTCTACGTGAAGATTCTGTTTTGCCGGGGATTAAAACACAGAATTGTGCACGACTGTCACTTTTCCGCCCCGAATGATACAGCGCGGAACACGCGGTGTGATTGTACAAGGAATTTCGTAATTGATCGTCTCAAGTCTTGCCGCGACTTCATCCATCGGTAAGAAAGCACCGCCGTTTTCGCCGATCAATGTCACTGTCGTGCCGATATCAACAGGTTCTTCAAGCCGAATCATCATTTGATCCATACAGATTCGTCCGACAATCGGCGCGCGCTTGCCGTTCACGAGTACATCTCCGTGCTGATTTTTTCGAATCCAACCGTCAGCATAGCCGATCGGCACGGTGGCGATCCACTCTTCCCCCTCCGTCTGATAAGTGGCTCCGTAACTGATCCCTTCACCGGCTGCAACTTTTTTCACGTGGGTGATTTTGCTGTGGAGCGAAAAGGCTTCTTTTAATTCTTGGTTAATAACCGGTTTAATTTCCGGAGACGGCGCGAGACCGTACATCGAGATGCCGACGCGAACAAGATTGTATTTTTCCAGTGCGAAGCGAAGGGCCGTCGCACTGTTGCTGCAATGTTTCCAGCCGACTTCGCTGCCGTATGCTTCTTCAAACGCCCCGACCAACTCGTCAGCACGTTTCACCTGCTCATCAAAATACGCTGTGTCCAATTCATCCGCGGTTGCCATATGTGTATACAGCCCGTCTGCTGTGAAATTGGCACTGCCTTTAATTTTTTTCGCGAAAGACTTCGCTTCAGCCGGCGTCCGTAAACCTAAGCGTCCCATGCCGCTGTCCAGTTTTACGTGACAAGAGATGCGGCTGCCGCTCTTTTCTAAATAGGCTTCAGCTTCCGCCAGCCAGTCTTCTTGAAAAGCCGTCACGGCAACGTCCCATTTGGCAGCAACCGTGATATCGCGCGGACGGATTAACCCCATTACAAGTATCGGCGCTGAAATCCCCGAACGACGCAGCGAGATCGCTTCATCAAGCATCGAAACGCCGAGAAACTCCGCGCCGGCCTGCAAGGCGTCTGTTGCAATATCAAATGCCCCGTGCCCGTATCCGTTCGCTTTCACGACAGCCATAAACGCCGTTTTACCGGGAAGCCCCGCTTTAATATTCATGACATTTTCTCGGATCGCATCCAAATTCACTTCCGCCCATGTGTCTCTAAAAAAAGATTCTGTCTTATCCACGGTCAAGCCTCCAAATGAATTTCTTGCTTACATTACTTGAAGCAGTTTATTATAGTCTGATGTCAGTCTCTAATGTCAATGGTTCTCCCGGCTCCGTTACACTTTTGCTTCAATTGACAGATGACAGTTCCCAGTTCATGCGAAATATCTGAAGCATTTATACTGATTTGATCCGCGCGTTCAGCTAAATAATCAGCTGTCAGCCCGTGCAGGTACACCGCCATAAACACTGCTTCAGCAGGGTCTTCATACTGCAATAAAAACGCCAGAATCATCCCCGTCAGCACATCTCCGGTTCCGCCTTTAGCCAAGCCGGCATTTCCTGTACTGTTCACCCATTGCCGTCCGTCCGGTCCTGTAATGATCGTCTCTCGGCCTTTTAACACAAGGTACACACCATACGTTTTTGCAAATTTTGCTGACAGTGAAAATCGTCCGGCTTGAACTTCCTCGATTGACAAACCGGTCAATACAGCCATTTCCCCGGGGTGAGGCGTCAGTATGACAGGAGATGTTCGCGAGATATTTTTTAACTGTTCTAAATCCGAAGCCAAATCCAACAAGGCATCCGCATCGATAACGATCGGTATGTCCAGTTGGTTTATCAACGGAAAAATATCGTTTGTCACGTTACGGCCCAAGCCCGGACCGACAGCAACCCCGTCGGCGTGAACGGCTTCCGGCATTTGCCTCCACGCTGACCGGGCAAATTCCCCCGATTCACTCGGCAACGGCAGATACATCGCCTCTTTTAATTGCGGGGCTGCCGCGGACAAGGTGTCATCCGGAATGACAGCGGTTGTCCTGCCTGCTCCGGCTCTCACACATGCTTCCGCCGCCATCATTACGGCTCCGCTCATGTTCATGCTTCCGCCGATAATCGCAGCCCTGCCGCTTTGACCTTTATGCGCATCAGAATCTCGATGCGGCAAATGCCGAAGCGCTTTCTGTTCGTCAAGCCATATTCTTCTATCTGCTTTCGCCGACACGTAAGCAAGCTCCGGAATGCCAATATCAACCGGTACAATCGTGCCGTAAAAAGATCTGTAGCCGGGAAGCGATGCATTCATTTTCCGGGCCGCAAGCATATAAGTTCGGTCAGCGCACACACCTGCCTGAATGTCAGCTGCCTCGGCGGACGGCACACCGCTCGGAAGATCGACGGCGAAAACAAGCGCCCGCGAACGGTTAATTAGTGCAGCGATCTCTTTATAGGGCGGTTTCAACTCGCCGGTTACACCTGTGCCAAGCATCGCATCAATAATAACGTCCGCACCTGCTATGGCTTGTTCCACCGCTTCTGAATCCGTCTCGTAAAAACGAGCCGCCCTTCCCGCACTCTCGTAGACGAGCAAATGTTCATACGCTTCGCCGTGAATTTTCTCCCGCGGGGCAATCACTTCTAACGCCGCATCAAAACCCGCTTCCGCCAAGTACCTGGCAATAACGAAGCCGTCACCGCCGTTATTTCCGCCGCCAGAAACAACGGCGATCCGATCGTTTTTCTTCAATTGACGCTCGATAGCTCGCGAACAGGAACTTCCTGCATTTTCCATCAGCGTGAATCCACCCAAGCCAATCTGCTCAATCGCAAAGCGGTCAACTTGCCGCATTTCTTCTCCGCTCACAATATACATCGCTATCACCCCTGTTTTTCAAGGACGACTTGCGCCGCCGCTGTCGTCCTCGTATGTGTAATCGAGAGATGCACTTGTCCGTCTTCCGTCGCCTTAAAGTCCGTGATAACCGGACGGCCGCCGGCACTGTTGCCGACTTCAAGGTCTTGAAATGATAAAGCGCCTCCGATTCCGCAGCCTTTCGCTTTCGCATAGGCTTCTTTAGCCGCATACCTGCCGGCTAAAAACTCGATCTGCCTCTTCCCGTGCAAACGGTCAAATGTTTTTTGTTCACTGTTTGTTAAAATTCGTTTGGCAAAACCTGGTTTTCTTGTGAATAAATGTTCGATTCGGGCCAACTCAACGATATCCAAGCCGATACCGGCTATCATAATCACCACTCCTTGCACTGCCTCTCCTTACATTTTACACATATTTCTTATCGATGGTACAGCAAATTCACCATATGATATGATAAATCAAGAATCGAAAAGAGGTGCTTGTCATGTTTATACGAAACGAGAGTTTTTCTGAATTCATCCAATCTTATAAAGTCGTCACTGCGCTGATCGCCGTCAATTTATTTTTCTTAATTTGGACAGAGGTTTTCCCGTTTCTCGGCGGCTACGAAATCTATCTGCTCGGTGTCGGCAATAACGCCGCCGTTGCTCTCGGTGAATATTGGCGGCTGTTCACTCCGATCTTTTTACACGGCGGGCTCATGCATTTCGCGTTTAATTCCTTTTCTCTTTTTCTCTTCGGACCGTCACTCGAAACGATGCTCGGCCGGGTAAAGTTCATTTCTCTCTATTTAGCCACCGGAGTAATCGCAAACATTGCCACATTTTACCTTGGGGATCCGATGCTTTTGCACCTTGGAGCCTCCGGGGCAATCTTTGGGCTGTTCGGCCTTTACCTGTATATTGTTTTGATGCGAAAAGAACTGCTGCCTCAAGCAAGTCAGCAAATTATTTTAACGATCATCGTCATCGGGGTGATTATGACCTTTGTAAATCCGGGAATTAACATTTTAGCTCACCTGTTCGGGCTTATCAGCGGGCTTGCGGTCGCGCCGCTGTTTCTTTCCCGCGTCAACCGTGTATCACGTTATCAGCGGGCGCACGAACCAGATGATATCGGCTTCGATCCGCAACGGTGGGCGAAAAGAAAGCAGCACCGTGAACGAATGTGGCTCTACATTATCGGCGGAATTGCAGCGATGATCAGCTTTTTCTGGCTCGTCGACTTCCTCTTTTTAAGCCGGCTATGGTGAAAAATAAGAACCGTCTGCATGTGTTCGCAGACGGTTCTTTTCATCTTTTAATATTTTTTAAGCAAGTAATGCAGCGGAATGATCGAGACGAGCACGATTAAAAGCGCTCCAGGAGCTGCCTGATGATAAAACGACTCGCTCGCTTCATAATAGACCCGCACAGCTAAGGTATCGAAGCCGGGCGGACGCAGCATCAGCGTCGCCGGAAGTTCTTTGATCGCACTGACAAAAACGAGCGCCCCTCCTGCCAGAACACCCGGGGCAATCGACGGAAGAATGACTTTGAACATCACCTTCCATGCCGGATAACCTAAACTCCGGGCGGCTTCGTCCATCCGCGGCGACACCAAGCTAAGCGATGCTTCCCCGGCCTGCATCGCTTGCGGCAAGAAGCGGATGACAAAAGCAATCGCGATTAAATAAAATGTATTGTACAGCGCCGGGATATGATTGTTAAAAATAAAAATCATCCCCAAAGCCACAATAACTCCCGGCAATGCATAACCGGAATAACTTAACTTATCAATCACCGTCGACACCGGTGAGGGGTGACGTGATTTTAAATAAATGATCGGCAACGCCAAAACCATACATAAGAGCGCCGCCATCCCTGAAACTAAAATACTGTTCCAGGCATATCCAAAAAAGTCTGTATCAATCGCGCCGACTTCAGCGCCGATGACCGTCCAGTAAACCAACACAAAGATCGGCAGGATGACTGCAATACCAAACACGCTGAACACATACATAAACGCAAACGGCTTCCATTTCCCGAGTTTTAATGTATCCGGCGCTTTATACGTATTCGTCGTTTGGTAAAATTTATTTTTCCGGCGTGTATACGATTCAATCCATAAGATGATGATGGTTAAAACAATCAGCACTAAGCTCAAGACCGACGCCGATGGAATATCGAAACCGGCCCGCTGATAATAAATCGCCGCCGTAAATGTAACGTACCTGAGCATAGCGATTGCACCAAAATCAGACAGAACATACAAGGAAATCAAAATCGCGCCGGCACCGATTGCCGGACGCAATAACGGCAAGTTCACTTTGAAAAAAATTTGCGCTGTCGTCATCCCTTGTGACCTTGCGACCTCTTCAAAATTTCGATTCATTTTCCGAAGCGATGCGCTGGCGATCAAAAAAACATACGGGTAAGTAAACAGCGTCATTGTCATGAAGACACCGAAAAACGAATAAATGCTGAATGGATAATCACCAAAAACGCTGTACATAAATGATGCTTCCCATAAATCTCGTGCCCAGCCGCTGGGACCAAACACGATAATATAGGTGACTGCCCCGACATACGGCGGAATCACAAGCGGAAGCGCCATCATCCACTGCCAAAGCCCTTTGCCCGGGACATCGGTTCTCACAACGATCCATGCGAGTGAAACACCGATTAAAAGCGCCGCCGTTGTAACCGCTGCTGTCAAAGAGATCGTATTCCAGAGCAGCTGCGGAATTCTGCCTCCGAGTAAACGGAGCCAGCTGTCCGCCCCTGCTGCAAACGATTGAAAAATCACATAGATGATCGGGACAGACATGACTAAAGCGACAAACAGACCGATTAACAATAATATCGGGCCGGGAGGATTGCCTTTCCACATATCCGTCCACCGCCTTTTCAATAAACGGCGAAGGGTTGGTGACGAATTGCCACCAACCTCAGTACTGGAGTTATTGTGTTTATTCAACCCGTTGTCATTACGATCTGCTGCCATACGCCCTCTCCTTAACTGCCGCTTATCTTAATTCTAAATCCAGCCCTGCGTCTTCAATAAGCTCGCGCGTATCTTCGAAATAATTGCCGAGCTCGCGCAACGGCATGTCTTGTACATGCAGTTCATCAAACGGAACCGCTTCTTCGTAAGGTGGTTCTAGGTCAGTATTAATCGGCACTTCGAGTGATTCACCGACAAATTCAAGCTGGTTTTCTTCTTCAAGAACCCACTCAAAGAAAATTTCTGCATTCTCACTGTTCGGTCCATCATTAACGAGGCCAAACCCGGCAGCATTCGCAATCGCACCCATCTCATCCTCTTCTTGATCCGGATAGACAAACCCGACATTGTTGTCGTCCGGTTCTTCCAGCTGTTGATGGTAGTAATAATTATTTACTAAGCCGAAAGCGTGCTCACCTGCACCTACAGCTCTGCGAATATCACTGTGACCCTCGAAGATGCCGGCGGCATTTTCTTGAATCGAATCAATCCAGTCTTCCGTCCGATCATCGCCCCACTCATACCGTAAAGCCGATACGTTGCCGATCATGCCGCCGTTGCCGCCGCGGGTAATCGCGTAACCATTTTCTACATCGGCCCATTCTTCATCAAACAAATCTTCCATACTGGAAGGAACATCCTCTTCATCGACCATATCCTTGTTATAAATAAAGCCGCGTGCTCTAGCTGACAGCGCAATCCATTCATTATCTTCTGCCCGGTATTGTTCGTCAATTGTATCGATGTTATCAGAGTCGTGCGATCTGAGCAGGCCTTGCTGATTTAAGTATTCCAAACCGCCCAGGTCATTGGAAATGAACACATCCGCCTGAACATTGCCCGCTTCTTCTTCCAGCTGCAGCGGTTCGGCGCCATGCAGTGCGTTAACCTCAATGCCTGTATCCGCTTCAAATTTATTTAATAACTCTTGCACAAATGTTTCGTTACGTGCCGAGTATACTACAAGTTCACCGTCGCCATCTACATAAGACTCTTCATTTCCGCCTTCATTCGCAGCACTGTTGTCATTGCGTTCATTTTCATTTTCCGCTGCATTCTCCAAATTATCTCCGCAGCCCGCGGCAGCGATTAACGCCAAACCAGACAGGCTGCCTAACAACCATTTTCGTTTCATCTTTGTTTCCCCCTATACTATTTATTTGCATGAGAACGATTATCATTATCACTGTTTGAAGTTTATTAAACCTTGCATTGATCGTCAATCTTTTTTTGTTAAAAGTGTTGACAAATCGATGATTATTTATAATAATTATAAAAAAGTATAAATTATCATTAGGATCTCTTAAAAAAACTCATAATAAAAGCAACTTACGTCTGACAATGTAAGTTGCTTTGCAGGGGTTAGTTAGTCAACAACTGCAACCAATTCCGGTTTGATATCAAAGGAAACGACGTGGCCGACCTCAACATCTTGTTCGATCGGCGCATATAACAGCATCGGTTCATTCGATAATTCCGGTTCGTTATGCAGCCTCACATACAGTTCCTGGTATTCACCGCCGTACGTAACCCGCTCAACTTGGCCGCAATAGGCCCCGGAACCTTGTTCAGCTAAACGGCAGCCTTCCGGCCGAATAGACAGCTTGACAGTTTCAAGCCGCTCTTGCCACTGTTCCGGCAAGGAAACTTTGCCGATATGCGTATGGATGCTTTGCTGATCTTCTGCCATTCTTCCGTCGAGCAAGTTTGTCTTGCCGACGAACTGCGCAACGAAACAGTTTTTCGGGCAACGATACATCTCTTTTGGCTGATCAATTTGCTGAATAACGCCGTCGTTCATCACGACGACCCGATTGGATACCGCAAACGCATCTTTTTGATCGTGCGTTACCATAATCGCTGTTGTATTCGCTTTGCGCAAGATATTCGTCACGTCAAAACGCATCTTTTCGCGCAAGCCGGCATCCAGGTTGCTGAAAGGTTCATCCATTAAAACAACATGAGGTTTCGGTGCCAGCGCGCGCGCCAGTGCAATCCGCTGCTGCTGCCCGCCGGAAAGTTCCGTCGGGTAACGGTTCGCATACTCTTCAAGACCGACCAACTCCAAAACTTCTCGCGCCCGGTTCTTTTTCTCGCGTGCCGGCCATTTTGTTAAACCGAACATGACATTTTTTAAGATATTCATATGCGGAAAAAGCGCATAATCCTGGAAAACCATCCCGATACCGCGTTTTTCCGGCGGAAGTGATTCTCCTTCATCAAAAACTTTTGTGCCGCCTATTTCAATCGTTCCGGCCGTCGGCTGTTCAAAGCCGGCAATCATCCGCAGCGTCGTCGTTTTGCCGCAACCGCTCGGTCCGAGCAATGTGATGATTTCACCTTTGCTGATATCGAGACTCATTTTGTCGACCGCAGGCGAATCATGGCGTCCAAACCTTTTTGAAATATTCCTCATTTCGATAAAACTCATTAGACTTACCTCCCGTATCCGCTCTTGCTCCTCATGAAAGTCCGATTAACATTTGAAAGCTTATTTAGAATCGTTAAAATTTAGTTGAGAATGATTTTCATTACAGTTGAATTATAGCACAGCGTTTTCAAGAGGGTCAACGCTGTCCAGAAGTTGTCACGAAATATCCATTACTTTTTATCACCGAATGTTTAAAAATACAAAAACCCTGGAAGCAAGGCTTTGCTTCCAGGGTTTTTCTTCTGCTATAACAGCTTCTCTCCGAACAGCGATCCGATCAATCCAACAGCTGCTTCGGCAGTTTGATTGCGCACATCGAGAATCGGATTGACTTCTACAAATTCGGCCGATGTTATAACTTGCCGCTGGGCGAGCATCTCCATCGCCAAGTGTGTTTCACGGTACGTCGTGCCGCCGACAACCGGCGTCCCTACACCCGGGGCATGCTGCGGATCTAAAGCATCGAGATCCAGACTCAGATGCACGCCGTCTGTTTTCGCTTCTAAAAATGCAATCGCGTCATTCATCACGGCAGCCATACCGTCGCGATCGATTTCATGCATCGTATATACCCGGACACCTTGCGCTTGAATGTATTCTCTTTCTTCCGGATCCAACGAACGGGCACCGATAATGACGATATTTTCAGGTGTGACTTTCGGTTTATAACCGCCGATCTCCGTTAGTGAGGGGTGACCGATGCCAAGACTTACCGCTAAAGGCATTCCGTGAATATTTCCAGAAGGAGAGGTCGCACCGGTGTTTAAATCTCCATGAGCGTCATACCATATCACGCCCATATTGTTATACTTATGCGACACACCGGCCAATGTGCCAATCGCAATACTGTGGTCTCCCCCAAGAATAAGCGGAAAACGGCCTGCTTGTACAACGTTTTTCACGGTGTCAGCGAGACGCTCATTAACCGTAACGACTTCTTCCAGATCTTTTAAATTATCGGCATTTTTCACATCGAGCGCTTCAGGACGGCCGACCTCGATGTCCCCGAGATCATTAACACTGCAGCCCGTTTCTTGCAACCGTTCAACAAGACCGGCATACCGCATGGCACTTGGTCCCATATCAACACCGCGCCGATTTTGACCAAGGTCCATCGGTACACCGATCACCGATACCATTTTGTTCACACGCGACACCTCTTCACCTGTCTGACTAGTTATTTCGATAATAATCCTCTCATCGCAAACACGATGTTTTGCGGGCGCTCGCCGAGCCGGCGCATGAAATACCCGTACCAGTCTTCCCCAAACGGAACGTAAACCCGGACTTTGTAACCCTCATTCACAAGCTGCGCCTGCAATTCCGTCCGAAAACCATAGAGCATTTGAAACTCGTATAAATCATCAGGAATCCCTTGTTCACGGACAAACGTTTTAACTTCTTCGATAATATTGTGGTCGTGGGTTGCAACAGCTGTGTAACTGCCATTCAGCAAATGAACTTTGATGATGTTTAACAGATTTGCATCGACTTCCGGCTTCTTCTGATATGCGACAGAGGGGGATTCTTTATAAGCCCCTTTCATCATTCTTAAATTGACACCTTTCAAGGATCGGGTATCTTGTTCTGCTCGGTGTAAATAAGATTGCATCGCCGGGCCGACGTTTTGATACGATCTCCGCAGCTCTTGAAACAACTCTAACGTAGAGTCCAAATGAGCATAGTCTTCCATATCAATCCGGACAAAAATATTCAATTCATCTGCTTTCGCTAAAATGTCCAGCATGTTATCACGGCATAAATTACGGTCTACATCGAGGCCCAAAGATGTCAGTTTTAAAGACAAATTACAGTCGACACCGTAAGCGTCGATCGCTTCAAGCGTGCGAATACAATAGTCTTTTGACGCTAGCGCTTCTTCTTTTTTATGGACAAATTCGCCGAGGTGATCAACTGTCGCACATAATCCTTGTGCGTTTAATTTTCGCACTGCTTCCATCGCCTCTTCAATCGTCTCGCCGGCAATCACTGTTGTCGCACCTAATTTTGGTCCCCAATTACGAGCTCTATTCTCCAAAAATTGACTTGATGATAACACCGAAAAAAATTTTCGTGTAATCATAACGGCTTCCTCCCCTTCCCCGCTTTCTTTCTGCAGTCAACCGATCTCTTCGATCAAACGGAGAGAATGTCTTTAATTTGGGCAAGCGCCCAATTAAGATCACTCTCCGCAATAACAAGCGGAGGTGCAAAGCGAATCACATTCTCGTGCGTCTCTTTGCACAGCAGCCCCTTTTCCTTGAGCATTTCACAGTAAGGACGCGCCGGCTCTGTCAGTTCAACGCCGATAAAAAGGCCTTTCCCGCGAATTTCCCGGATCTTCGGATTGTCAATCGTTTGAAGTTCTTCTTTAAAAGCCCTCCCTAAACGATCAGAACGTTCAGCGAGTTTTTCCTCTTCGATCACATCTAATGCCGCTACTGAAACCGCGCACGATAGAGGGTTGCCGCCAAACGTCGATCCGTGCGACCCCGGTTCAAACACCCCTAAAATATCTTCGTTCGCAGCAACACAGGAGATCGGCATAACTCCGCCCCCGAGCGCTTTTCCAAGGATGTAAATATCCGGTTCTACCCCTTCCCAATCACACGCAAATGTCCGGCCGCTTCTGGCCAGGCCGCATTGTATTTCATCCGCGGCATAAAGCACATTATTTTCTTGACAGATGGTATACGCTTCTTGCAAAAAACCTTCGTCAGGAATATTGATCCCAGCTTCACCTTGAATCGGCTCAAATAAAAAGGCAGCTGTGTTTGGCGTGATCGCTTCGCGCAATGCATCAGCATCCCCGAACGGAATCACTTTCACGCCGGGAAGAAGCGGTCCGAAATCTTTTTTATAAGCTTCGTTGGAAGATAAAGACACTGCCGTCATCGTGCGGCCGTGAAAGTTGTCTTCACACACAATAATCTCGGCTTGATCTTTTTCGACCCCTTTGACACGGTAAGCCCAGCGCCGGATTGCTTTCACAGCTGTCTCAACTGCTTCAGCGCCGGTATTCATCGGCAGAACCATCTCTTTATTGGTTATCTTTGCTACCCGCTCATAAAATCTTCCAAGCTGATCATTATGAAAAGCCCGCGACGTCAGCGTGATCTTATCCGCTTGGTTTTTGAGCGCTTCGATAATCTTCGGATGCCGGTGCCCTTGGTTTACAGCGGAATAGGCACTGAGCATATCAATGTAGCGGTTCCCTTCAGGGTCTTCTACCCAAGCACCCTCCGCCTCCGAAATAACGATCGGAAGCGGATGATAATTGCGGGCGCCGTATTGTTCAGTTTCCAAAATAATACTGTCGGTTTTTGTCATGCAGCAACACTCCTTGATTAAACGGTCGGTTTAAATTGATCGGTCACAGTTTTCGGCTGCAGGAAATGCAGCAAGTAATCCGGACCGCCTGCTTTCGAATCGGTTCCGGACATATTGAATCCGCCGAATGGCTGATAGCCGACAATCGCTGCGGTACAGCCGCGATTGAAGTACAGGTTGCCAACATGAAAATCTGCACGGGCTTTTTCAAGATTCGCGCGGTTGTTGGAAATGACCGCACCTGTCAAGCCGTATTCTGTGTTATTGGCAATATCAATCAGTTCATCGAAATCTTTTGCTTTCGCGAATCCTACAAACGGACCGAACACTTCCTCTTGCATGATCCGCGCCTCTGGGTCGAGATCAGCAAAGATTGTCGGCTGAATGAAGTAACCCTTCGAATCATCGCCGGTGCCGCCGGTAACCAGACGGCCCTCTTGCTTGCCGACTTCAACGTATCCCATAATTTTTTTAAATGCTTCTTCATCATTGACCGCCCCCATGAAATTCGAGTTATCAAAATTCGTCGGGCCGACCGTCAGTGTTTCCGCTTTTTTCGCGACTTTATCAAGCAGCTCATCATACACATCTTCGTGGGCAATGACGCGTGAACAAGCGGAACATTTTTGTCCGGAGAAGCCAAAGGCCGAGTAAGCAATCGCGTCTGTTGCCAACTCTAAATCAGCATCATCATCAACGATGATTGTATCCTTGCCGCCCATTTCAGTGATGACGCGCTTCATCCAAATTTGTCCCGGCTGAACTTTCGCTGCCCGTTCAGCAATATGAAGCCCTGTCGCTTTCGAGCCGGTAAAGTTGATAAACCGCGTTTTCGGATGATCAACAAGGTAGTCGCCGATTTCCGCACTGCTTCCCGGAACCCAGTTAACAACGCCGTCCGGCAATCCTGATTCGAGCAGCACCTCCATAAACTTATAAGAAATCACCGTAGCCGTTTTCGCCGGTTTCAATAAAATCGTATTTCCGGCAACCACCGGCCCGCTCGCCGTTCCGCACATAATCGCCAAAGCCAAGTTCCACGGCGAGATCGTAATCCCGACACCGAGCGGAATATAGCTGAATGAATTATGCTCAATCTCGCGTGAATTGACTTCAACGCCGTCTTTTAAACTCACCATTTGCCGGGCATAATACTCTAAAAAGTCAATCGCTTCAGCTGTATCTGCATCCGCTTCAACCCAAGGCTTGCCGACCTCGTAAGTCATCCAGGCGGAAAATTCATGTTTGCGGTGACGGATTTTCGCAGCCGCACGGAAAAGAATCGCCGCGCGTGCTTCCGGGTCCCATTTGCTCCATGATTTAAACGCCTCTTGCGCACTCTGGTGCGCCTTTTCCGCTAATTCTTGATCGCATTTCGATACGTACCCGACCACTTGGGAATGGTTGTTCGGATTCACTGTCGTTGTTTTTTTATCGGTGAATATTTTCTCACCGTTAATAATAAGCGGGTACTCTTTGCCCATTTGCGTCCCGACATAATCAAGCGCATCTTGATAAGCTTTTCGATTTTCCTCGACCGAAAAATCTGTAAACGGTTCATGTTTGTATGGGGTTACCATCTGCAAATCACTCCTTAAAATTGTGTTAATTTTCTACACTTTCTAACTAATGCAATATTTATGCCAGTTCGCGCTCTCGATTTGAAAGCCTTTACTTATTGTTCCAGTGCAAATAGATTTTGCGCCGCCGAATTTGTTTGCGCGAAAGTGCAAAATTTATTTGCTCGATTAGCTGACTTTGATTAAACTGGAGATACAATAATCATTTACTGGCGGTGAACCAATGAACGATTCGTACACGAAAAAAATGCCGGAACTTCACCCTGCTTACTTGCAATTGCTCGACTCAATTGACGTCGGCATTCACGTTGTCGACCTCGACGGACGCTCCGTCATCTATAATCGGCGCATGGCGGAAATGGAAGATATGCCGAAAGAAGAAGTGCTGAATCGAAATATTCTCGATATTTTCATGTTCAATTCAGCAGAAGACAGCAGGCTTTGGCAAGCGCTGCAGCACGGCCGGTCGCACAGAAACGAAAAACAAACGTACTTTAACAACAAAGGCTTGGAAATAACGACGGTTAACGACACGTTTCCGTTGCAGTTAAACACTGAAACATTCGGCGCCGTTGAAATTGCCCGCGACATTACAAAACTGGAACGGATGTCGCGTGAAACAGGCCGGCGCAAAGACGAAGCGAAGTTCACATTTGATCAGATCATCGGCAAAAGCGACGCCATTCAAACCGTTATTACAAACGCAAAACGCGCAACAAGAACGTCTTCATCTGTGTTGATTTACGGCGAAACAGGAACGGGGAAAGAATTGTTTGCGCAAAGCATTCATAACAGCAGCGACCGCGGCTCTAAACCGTTTATCAGCCAAAATTGCGCCGCACTGCCTGATTCATTGATTGAAGGGATTCTTTTCGGCAGTGTTAAAGGCGGATTTACCGGAGCAACGAACCATCCCGGGCTTTTTGAGCAAGCTGACGGAGGAACGTTAATGTTAGATGAAATTAACTCATTAAACCCTTCGCTTCAAGCCAAACTTCTCCGGGTGATTCAAGAAAAATCCGTCCGCAGAATCGGCGATACAAAAAGCAAAGATGTGAACGTCCGCATCATCGCGACTGTGAACGAAGATCCGATTACCGCCGTTAAAAACAAGTCTTTGCGCGAAGATTTGTATTACCGCTTGAGCGTCGTCACATTGATGATCCCTCCGCTCAGAGACAGAAAAGAGGATTTGCCGGTATTAACCGATCATTTTGTTAATAAATTCAACGACCTTTTTCAATTATCTGTCCCTTATGTTGCCGCCGACGTTGAGGAGTTTTTCTCATCGTACGAATGGCCGGGCAACATTCGTGAACTGGAACATGTTATCGAAGGGGCGATGAATTTGATTTCACACGATGAACCGATCGGATTGGATTTTTTGCCGCTGCACATGCAAAATAAAGCGTCTGTTTCGACGGCTTCGGCGCTCGATGTTCCGGCTCTTCAGCCGAACAACGACACAATTCGCCCATTGCAGGAATATATTGAAAGTGCTGAAAAGCATTATATCGAGGAGGTTTTGCGGCGTACTGAAGGAAATATCACGCAAGCTGCTTCACTGCTCGGAATAAAAAGACAAAGCTTGCAGTACCGGATAAACAAACACCGGATCGGCGAACAATAATCTAACCCTGACGTTTTCCTTCCATTATATTGGATATAAATAAAACAGGGGGGGAGCAACGCTCCCCCCCTGTTTTATTCTACAATGATACGTTCATCGTATTCGTATTCAATCACCGGTTCTTCAGCTTGGTCTTCATCGATCAGTTTTAATTTTTCCAGATTGTATTTCACACCGGTCAACCGCATTGATTGAAAGAAATGTTCCATCTCTTCATCTGAGAGTTCTTCATCGGCCGCATAATAAACACTTGCTTCTTGACCGGCAACATCCACCTCAGCAATTTCTACAAAATCAGGTATCGCAGAAACAATCCCTGCCTCTTCATCACTCTCTATAGTCTCCATCGCTTCAACGGTTTCTTCCAGCGGGATCCATTCGTCTTCACCATTCGTTTCTCCAGCCGTGCGAGCACTGATCAGACGGTTTTCCTCTTCTGATACAAAATAACCTTCCGCTTCAAACGGAATCGTTAAAGTTTCCACGATTCCGGCAGGCCCGAAAGCAACCCCTGATTCCCCGTCAGTCGAAAATTGAACCTCTTCGACGCCGTAGGCCGAAAGGATTTCTTCGATTGTAAATTCGAGTGCATCATATTCATTCGACGTTAACGAACCCAATTCGTGATCTTCTGCAAAATCAATCGTTAACTCCCCCTGATTCTCGGCATCGCGTTCAATGCGGGTGATCGATTGCAGATCTTCATTTGAAGTCGGATCACTTTCGTTAAGAGCAGCGGCGATTGCTTCCTCGCCAGTAGAACGCAATTCGTCACTCACTGAGATTGTGACCGTCTTTTCACCGCTGTCGGTTTCGTGAACGGATGCGCTCAGCACCGGGTAGTCATGCTTCTCTCCGCTTGTTTCAGATTCTCTTTCATTTTGCGATTCTGATACATCGTTTTCCGTGTTTTGTTCAGCTTGATTTTCAGCTGTCTCGCTGTTTTGCACGGAGCTTCCCTGATCATTTGACGGCGCATTGTCATTATTTGACGCTTCGTAGTTGTCATTTTCTTCCGGGATATCGTTATCAGCATCATTTTCCGCATACTCATTTTCCGCATTTTTATTTTCGGCATTTTCATTTTCCCTATTATTGTCTTGATCATTTTCTTCCGGCACACCGGCCGTCGACGGTTCATCTCCAGAGTCATCTCCGCCGGTAAGCGGCGATGAATTATCCAGAAACGACGGAATGATCAAAAGCATAATCACTGCAGCAGCCCCTGCTGCCACAAGCGGCGTGAAACGGGGGCGGCGATTCTTTTGTTTGATTTTGCTGAAACGGTTTGGCATTTGCTCTGCCTGTTCAATTTTTCGATACAGCTCGTCTTTTGATTGCCGGTCTTTCACAGCAGGAAAATCTGTCAAGGTCTGCTCGATCTCTTCCTCATCCCATCTGCGCTTGCTCATCTGCTTGCCTCCTTTGCCTGAAACTCTTCTGCGTGTTTTTCTAAATGATTTTTCAACGCTTTAATCGCCCGATGCTGCGTTGTTTTGACTTTACTCTCAGTCCAGCCTAAAACGTCTGCTGTCTCGGCAATTGACAGCGCTTGAATATAGCGCAGTATCAGCACTTGCTGCTGATTGGCAGAGCATTTTTCCATCATTTTGTACACATGCTGCATTTCATCTTTTTGCATAACAGCTTCGTCCGGAAGCGGCGCCCGATCTTCGATTTCAAACTCCCTTTCGCTCCACTCATACTCTTTGCCTTCCGCCTTTCTTTTCTTGCGGGATTGCTTGCGAATATGATCAATCGCTACATGCTTAGCGACGGAATAAAGCCACGTTTTTTCTGTGCTCTTCCCCTCGAACGTTTCATAGGAGCGGAGCACTTTAATGTACACTTCTTGCACAAGTTCTTCAGCCGTCTCGCGATGACGGACCAAGTAAAATAGATATTGAAACAGCTGATGGTGGTATTGTTGGTAAAGTCGCTCGAACTCCTCCTTCAAACCGGTCCCTCCCTGTCTGTTTAGTTAGTCGCATATTTGCACGGAAAGTTACAAGGTTCAAAGAATTATTGCGCCGAAAAAACCCAAACCCAATAAAGCGCTCCGCCGATAAAACCGATCACGAGCAAGACAATTGCCCAGTGCCAATTTTTCATATGTTATCCGATCCTTTCTGTCATCAAATCAGTCTCCATTATAGCAAAAAAGCTGCATTTCATCTTCTTCAAATGAAAATACAGCTCCTTTTGATGTAAATACGAATCAACATTTTGTTTACGATCCGCTTTTATTCGGTTTTTCTTTCTTTGCCGGAACAATGTCGTGAATCGCTCCTGTTTCAAACAACGTGATAACATCATTGAGCCAGCTGTAAAATTCTTCTGCATCCCGCAGCTTTTCCAAATCATGCTCGACTTTTTTGATCGTTTCGCTGTAGTGGGCATCATTTCGCAAATCTTCAAGCCGCTTCTTTGTTGCAGCGATCGCTTCCCGGTTCGATATGACCGCATGCCGCCAACGGTCGATAAATACTTCGGTGAAAGATTTGTACCAGTCGTCTTCCGTTTTATACAGATCTTTTCTTACACCTTTTTCCCAGACACGCTCAACCATATGTGCTTCAGAAAGCTGCCGGATACAAGTGCTCATACTCGTTTTGCTCATCCCTACTGATTCGCTCATGTCATCTAACGTCATCGGCGAAGTTGAAAAAAACACATTGCCGTAAACTCTGCCAGCGGATGATGTAATATTATACAAATGAATATTTTTCGCTATTTCTGTGATAAACGGTTCTCTCGCTTCTTCTAAAAGTGCTTCTTCTTCTTCAAAACCCCGTGTTTCCGGCATAGTTTTCCTCCTTCGAAAACATTCTACCAGTCATCTTACCAAGCAATCAGTAATGGAGAAAGTATGATTAAGTCATCTGAACGAGAGCAATCGAGCGCAATCAAAAGAAACTCGGCTATAATTTCTGTACAGTTTTTTCTGAACGTTCTTTTCGTAACTTATGCCCTTTATATCCCGTTTGATATTCAGACTTATAACCTTTATAGTAAAAAAGGTCGAAAGATGGCGACGGTGTTTACAACTATGCACCTAAAAAGCTTAAGTTTTGGTTTCTATCTGTTTAAAAACGGGTAGTAGTACCTCAATGAAGAATACTAAAAAAAGAGGTGGCTGACGTGTCAGAAATTAAAGTGGAGGGTTTAACCAAAATATTCGGCAAGCGTCCGAAACAAGGCTTAAAACTCCTCGATGAAGGAAAAACAAAGGACGAGATCCTTGAAGAAACCGGTTTGACGGTCGGCGTTAACAAAGCTGACTTTGAAGTTGATCAAGGAGAGATCTTTGTCATTATGGGGCTTTCCGGAAGCGGAAAATCCACGCTCGTTCGTCTGCTTAACCGACTGATTGAACCTACCGGCGGTAAAGTATGGCTGAATGACGAAGATTTGGCAGCAATGGATGACAAGCAGCTCCGTGAAGTCCGCCGCAAGAAAATGGGCATGGTCTTCCAGAAGTTCGGCTTATTCCCGTTTCGCACCATTCTCGACAATGTCGTATACGGACTGGAAGTCCAAGGTATTTCCGAAGAAGACCGGATGCAAAAAGCGCAAAATGCTTTGGAACTGGTCGGCCTAAAAGGTTATGAGAACCAGTATCCGGATCAGCTCTCCGGAGGTATGCAGCAGCGTGTCGGCTTAGCCCGCGCACTCGCGAACGACCCGCCGATCCTGCTTATGGACGAAGCTTTCTCCGCACTGGATCCGCTTATTCGTAAAGACATGCAGGATGAGCTCTTAGATTTACAGACGAAAATGCAAAAAACGATTATCTTTATCACGCACGACTTAGATGAAGCCCTGCGAATCGGTGATCGGATTACGATCATGAAAGACGGTGCAATCGTCCAAGTCGGTACACCGGAAGAGATTTTGACCAATCCAGCGAACGACTACGTTGAGCGGTTTGTGGAAGATGTCGACCGTTCCAAAGTCTATACAGTCAAAAACATCATGGTTCGCCCGGAAACCGTAAACTTGGAAAAAGACGGCCCGCGTGTCGCCCTGCAGCGCATGCGCGATGCTGACATTTCCAGTATTTACGTGACGAATAAAAACCGCGAACTCGAAGGCATTTGTCATGCTGCTGAAGTTTCTGCTGCGGTGAAAGAAGATGCGAAAGACTTGCGTCCGCTTCTGCACACAGAAGTGCCGACAGTAGATGAAGAAACGCCTGTTCATGACGTCTTCGATATGGTATCAACTTCTAACGTGCCAATCGCAGTAGTTGATGAAAACAACCGTCTGCGCGGTATTGTTATTCGCAGTAAAGTACTTGCCGCACTATCCGGAAAAGAGGTGAACCTTGATGCGTGAGACATTTGACGGACTTTTAGACTTTCTTCCCCGTATCCCTCTGGGTGATACGATTGAAGCCTTTGTTGATTGGCTGACGAATGCTGAAGCATTCTTTAACGGTTTACGAGGCGGTATTGCCGGCGTAACGAATGGTTTTTTATGGCTATTAGAACTGTTGCCTGCCGTTATTTTAATTCTATTATTAACCGGGCTCGCTTACTGGGTTGTCAGAAATCAGGAGAAAAAATGGGGCTTGCCCTCATTGGTATTCTTCGGGTTGCTCTTAATTCACAGCCTTGAGTACTGGGACGATTTAATGTTAACCTTAGCATTAGTATTAACCGCTACTGCAATCTCTATTGTTATCGGTGTTCCAGTCGGAATCTGGATGGCGCGAAACAACTACGTACAAATGATCATTACACCGGTCCTTGACTTCATGCAGACGATGCCGGCCTTTGTTTATCTGATTCCGGCCGTCGCCTTTTTCAGTATCGGTATTGTACCAGGTGTTGTTGCATCCGTTATTTTCGCGATGCCGCCGACAGTCCGGCTGACAAACTTGGGGATCCGCCAAGTACCGACGGAAATGATCGAAGCAGCGGAAGCGTTCGGTTCGACACCGAACCAAAAACTCGTAAAAGTCCAGCTTCCGCAGGCGCAAGTTACGATCATGGCCGGGATTAACCAAACGATCATGCTCGCATTATCGATGGTTGTTATTGCTGCAATGATCGGTACCGACGGACTCGGCCGCGAAGTTTACTACGCCGTCGGGCGTAACGATATCGCGATGGGCTTTGAAGCCGGCATCAGTATTGTTATTTTAGCGATTATGCTTGACCGCATGTCGCAAGCATTTAACCGCAACGCAAAATAAATTTGGTTTTCTCCCTTTTATCAAAAGGGTAACTATAAATGATAAGAAGTTACGTTAAGTAAACTATTATCAAAAGGAGAGGGTCAATTTGAATTTTAAAAGTAAAGCAGGTCTAATCGCAGGTATGTCGCTTGGACTCGTTGTTGCTGGTTGTGGAGACGCTGAAAATAATGAAAATAACGCGCCGGAAAACGACAATGCCAACAATGTGAACAATGAAGAAAACAATAACGCTGACAATGGTGAAGAGGCTGCTGGTGACTACGGTGAGGAATTAGACTACACTATCACCGGTATCGACGCCGGCGCCGGAATCATGTCAGGTGCTGAACAAGCTCTGGAAGATTACGGCTTGGAAGACTGGAGCGTACAGGCAAGTTCCGACGCTGCGATGACACAAGCTCTCGCAGATGCGTATGAGAACGAAGAGCCGATCATCGTAACAGGCTGGACACCGCACTGGAAGTTTAGCGATTTTGATTTGAAATTCCTCGAAGATCCAGAATTAGCTTTCGGTGAAGCAGAAGATATCGAAACGTTTGTCCGTCAAGACCTTCAAGACGAAGAGCCTGAAGCTTATGAAGTATTGGATAACTTCAACTGGGAAGGCGAGCATATGAACGAAGTCATGCTTGAAATTAACGAAGGTGCAGACGAAAATGAAGCTGCCCGCAACTGGGTTGACGATAACGAAGATCTCGTCAGTGAATGGACAGACGGCGTGGACGAAGTCGACGGCGGCGAAATTGAACTTGTCCTCGTAGCATGGGACTCTGAAATTGCTTCGACAAATGTTGTCGCTACAGTCTTAGAAGACATTGGCTATGATGTTACTTTGACACCGCTTGAAGCAAACCAAATGTTCCAAGCTGTAGCTGACGGCCAAGCCGACGGCATGGTTGCCGCATGGTTGCCAACTACGCACGATCATCTCGTTGAAGACTTCGGTGATGATTTAGATAGCCTCGGAGTTAACCTAGAAGGTGCTCAGACAGGTTTTGTCGTTCCAGAATACATGGACATCGACTCGATCGAAGACCTTCAATAAATATCTCTGACCCGCTCTCAGCTGAGAGCGGGTTATCTTTATTGATCGTCTTTTCTGAAACCCCAGCCGTATAATCACGTCTAACGGGGTAAGCTCGACTATATTTTTAAAAATGAGGGATATGTATGAAACGCACTTACGGATTAACAATCGGGCTCGGGCTTGTCCTGATGATGGCTGCTTGCGGTGATGACAATGCGAATACGGACGACACAGAGCCAAACGAGAATAATGAGGTAACCAGTAATAACGAAAATACAGAAAATAATAATGAAAATATCAATGAGAATAACGGCAACAGCTTGAATAACAACGAAAACGACGATGAAACGGAAGAAAATACTGAGAACAATAACGAACATAACAGCGAAGAGAATCAGCAAAATGACGATAACAACGATACAAATGAAGCCGATGCTGACACGATTGATGACGTTTCGTTATTTTTTATTGACGATCAAGCGTTAAATCTTTACCGGGTTCCGAGCGGAGAAACGGTTGAAATGTCTGCAGAAGGCGCTGAAGAGACGTTTGAGATGTGGCTTGAAGGACCTGAAAGTGAGGAACTTTCACCGATCGCCCACGAAGATACGGAGTTGGACTATGTAGAATTTCACGATGATACCGCCCACGTCTCCTTTACCGAAACGATTTTGGACTCAAATGTCGGGGCATCGACCGAAAGTATGCTTGTCGATCAAATCGCTTTAATGATGGAACAATTCGATATGGATGAAACTCTCATTCTCATTGAAGGCGAAGATGCCGGCGACTTCCTCGGTCATATGAACTTGTCTGAACCGGTTGAAGCCGGCGACCCTGATGATTACAACGTGTTTGAAGAATAAAAATTTAAACCCGGCTTTATGACAAGCCGGGTTATCACAGTATGTGTATGTTCAATTTTACACAAAATTCGTTAAGAAAAGAGGCTGATTTTATTGTTACAACCCGTGAATCATATTGTTATGCATACTTATCCGGGCTTAATAGCGTTAGTAACCGCTAAATCCGGCGATACAGCCAATGTCATGGCTGCCGGGTGGCATTCATACATGTCTGCTGATCCGCCTATTTACGGTGTTGCTGTCGCAAAAGAACGTTTTACACATCATCTCATTGTCGAGAGCGGCGCATTTGCTGTTAATTTCGTCTCTGCTGATTATACATCTCTAATTGACGGTTCAGGCAAACTGAGCGGCTACAACGGCGATAAATTTCATCGCATCGGTTCAAACTGGTTTCCCGGCGAGAAAACATCCGCACCGATTATGAACGAAGCGTATATTGCTTATGAATGCGAAATAATCGAAAGCCGCACGTACGGCGATCACGACTGGGTCTCGGGAAATATCACGCAATTTTATCAAGATAAGCCGTCATTTTTCGAAAACGGGCAACCCAATTTCGACAAATTAAAGCTTCCACTGTTTTTTGGCAACTCAGAATACTTAATCCCCGATCACGAAACTGCCCGTAAAAAAATGAAGGATTTCACTTAAATCTTCAGCTTGCACCTGCTTATGAAAGCTTCGGGCGCAAGCTTTTTTCTGTTCCGTATTCACGCGTTTCCCTCCGCCGCAACAGCCTCAGACTGTTTAGCGTTACCAGCAGGGTCGCTCCCATATCTGCTACAATAGCAATCCATAACGTTAATAAGCCAAACGGCACAAGCAGCAAAGCAAAGGCCTTTAAACCAAGTGCAAACAAAATGTTTTGCTTAATAATCCGCATCGTTTTTCTGCTCAAACGGATCGTTTTCGGTATTTGGCTCAAGTCGTTTTTCATTAACGCCGTATCTGCCGTTTCCAGCGCCGTATCTGTTCCGGCTCCCATAGCGATGCCAATGTCAGCTTTCGCTAAAGCCGGCGCGTCATTAATCCCGTCCCCCACCATTGCAACTTTATTTCGATTTAAGGCGAGCCTCTCCAATTCCGTCAATTTATCCTCCGGCATCATTTCCGCATACACATCCGTTAAACCGAGTCCTTTAGAAATCGCCTGTGCCGATACTTTTTGGTCACCGGTAAGCAAAACCCGCTTGTTTATCTTCAGCTCAGCCAAATCTTGCATCAGCGCAGCTGCATCTTCACGCAAACTGTCTTGCAGGGCAAAAACTCCCGTAACCCGCTCGTCAATTACTGCAATCACGGTTGTTTTGCCGCCTTTTTGCAGCGAATCAACCAGCGCGTCAACTTCAAAACTCCAAGCTTGCGGCAATATTTCTTGAATCCAGTGCGGATTCCCTGCCCGAATACAAATACCGTTCACGTAACCTTCTACCCCTTTGCCGAGGTGGGTTTCAACATTTTCGACATGTAAATGGTCAGCTTGTTCGTGATTTGAAGACGCGTAGTTCACTACAGCTTTTGCTAACGGGTGAGTCGAATACGCTTCTAAAGCAGCTGTATACCGCAGCACATCCGCACCGTTGGATTGATCAACCGGCAAAAAATCCGATACTTCCGGTTCCCCTTTCGTCAAAGTGCCTGTTTTATCAAACGCTATCGTATTCAGCCTGCTCCACTCTTCCAGGTAAACGCCGCCCTTAATTAACACACCGTTTTTAGCCGCGGTGCCGATCGCAGTTACGATCGCCACAGGTGTTGAGATGACCAATGCGCACGGACAGCCGACAACAAGCGTGGCAAGCCCTAAGTAAACCCACTCGTTCCACGAAGCGCCAAAGATCAGCGGCGGGATGATCATAATTAAAAAGGCTAATAAAATGATCGCCGGCGTATAATAATAGGCAAACCGGTCAACAAATTTTTGTGCCGGAGCTTTCTCAGCTTGCGCTTCTTCAACGAGATGAATAATTTTTGCTAATTTGGAATCAGCCGCTTTTTTCGTTGCTTCAACGTATAAAACGCCTTCTTCATTCAATGATCCGGCATACACGTGATCGCCGCTTTTTTTTACTTGCGGCATGCTCTCCCCCGTGATCGCTGCTTCATTGACGGCGGATCTCCCCTCTGTCACGTCTCCGTCCAGCGGAATTTGTTCACCTGATAGAACGACTAGCTTTTCCCCCGGTTCCACTGCAGATACCGGAACAGAAAAGGTGCTCTCTCCGCGCACAACTGTTGCTTCTTCGGGGCGCTGTTTCATAATTGTCCGTAACGATCGTCTCGCTTGGTCCATCGAATACGATTCGAGCGCTTCACTGACGGCAAACAAGACGACAACCAGTGCGCCTTCTCCCCACTCGCCGATCAGCGCGGCACCGATAACAGCAACCGTCATCAGCGTTTTCATATCAAAGATGAGCGAGCGAAGGTTTTTCAACCCTTGGGCAAATAAATCGTACCCGCCGACAAGAATAGCTAAGAAAAACAGCAATACCGTTATCGTATGTGTTTCGCCGTTGAGAAAGTGAGAACCCCAGCCTGCCAATACAAAAACGGCAGCAATTGCGACTTGTATCCATTTTTTCTTCGTCAAAAACGCGGGTTCATCATTCTTTTTGTCCGCGTGCTTAACAGTGATCTGATCAAACGCACCGGCTTGTTCAATTTGCGACTCTGTAATATATCCTTTGACAGTCAATTTTTCTGCAGCAAAATTGACTGATGCCTCTTCAACACCAGGCAATTCTTGAACATTCTGCTCGAACCGAGCAGCACAGCTTGTTCAAGATAACCCGCTCAAATAAAACTCTTTAAGCTCAGACATTGTCTTTCACCTCCCCTGCATGCACTACTGCATTGATCACTAATTCTTTCACATGATCATCGTCAAGCTGATAAATCGCCAGCTTTCCTTCTTTACGGACACGCACAAGACCGAATTTTTTCATCGTCCGCAAATGATGGGAAGCAACCGCCGTCGAAATATCTGATAGTTGTGCTGCGTCACAAACACAAAGTTCAGATAACGTTAATGCATAGGCAATTTTTAAACGGGTCGGATCTGCGAGCAATTTAAACAATTCTCCCGCTTTCTTTATATCCTCTTGTGGTGTATTATTACGAATCAGTTCAACGGTTTTTTTATCAAATGAATAAACATCGCATGTTTCTTGACTCACGTCACCTCACCTCATTCAAATATTCATTTGAATATATTGTACATTTTCAAAGCTGAACATTCAAACAACTGTTTGAATGTTTCAAACTGACATGCTTTCGTTTTACACACTCGCCGACAATGATAAAATGTAAGCACGATCAAAAAAGGAGATTTTGCTATCCATGACTGACCAACCGTCCCGTTATACGTTTAACCATTTCGCTTTTGTTTTCGCCCCTTTTTGGCTCGGTTATCACCGGCTTTATCAATGGATTTTTGTGTATTTTTTATTTGTCCTGCTGATGCTGGCAATCTCCAGTTATTTCCCTTGGCTTTCAGCAGTCTTTTTATGGCCTGGCTGGCTCGAGCCATTATTTATCCTTACTTATATGGTGCTCCTTCACGGGTTTTTCGGCTTCGCGGCAACCAAATTAGCAGCCCTACGGCAAGAACGCCTGAATGAACAGGATGAAAACGGCCGGCCGAAAGTTCCGTTATTTTCAGCTCAAAACCCGTCTTTTTTAAGCGCAATTCTTTCGCCGCTCATCATAGGAGCTTTTTTTCTGTGGCCGTTGATGTTTACAGCCTTTTGGGAGTATAACCCTTCGGTTTCACCGGGTGTTTACACGTACGAAGACGACCGCTCTGTACCGGAGGGTCAATTAGACATCCGCCAACCTGCAAGCTATGAAAAGTACAACGACTTGATCAACCTTTATTTCCGGGCAGAAGAACCAATCGACGGAAAGTCATTTCGCTATGAGTTGTATTTTGCTGAGGAGCTGGACGAGGAATGGGCGATGATTCAAGAACAAGATTCAAACATTTTTTCCGGCAGAACGATATCGATGAGCCTGATTGACGCCGAGCGTCCTGAAACGGAAACCGGCTATTACCGCTTGAATGTTTATCTCGATGACGAGCGCGTCGCTGAAACAATGTTTGATATTTACTTGGAACAATACGAATAAAAAAGCTCCCGTCTACGGGAGCTTTTAGAGTGTAGACAAAGTCATGACATCGATAGATGTCATATTAAAAGGAACGGATGACGACGCATCGTTCTTCTTTGAATCGAGTGTTTTCATAATAAAGGAAGCCATGCATCCACTCCTCCGACGCCTCTGGGAAAGCAAGAGACGAAGATCCGTATTCGGCGGTCCATGGCCGCCGAATACTAGCTGAGTCCTTGCCCGGGGCAAGCGGAGGGTAGTGGCTGCGTGGCTTACGTCAAAATAATAATTTGTCTACAATCTGAAAGTTCCCTTTAACGGGAGCTTTTTAACCGACTTTTGTTCCGTTCGGAACCGGTTCATCGATATTTAACAGGACCACATCATCTTCGCCCGGCATACCGCCTAATATGAGAATCTCCGAAGAAAACCCGGCAATGTTCATCGGCGGAAAATTGACGACCGCCGCTACTTGCCGGCCGACAATATCCTCGGGTTCATATCTAGCGGTAATTTGTGCGCTCGATTGTTTCGTGCCGATCTCTTCGCCAAAGTCCACATACACTTTATAAGCAGGTGTTTTAGCGCGCGGAAATGGTTCTGCATTTGTTACCGTGCCGATCCGTATGTCCAATTGTTGAAAATCTTCAAATGCTGCCATCAGTATCCTCCTTCTTTTTACAGTGCAGCTCACGAACAATATCGTGCAGCAGATGCTTCTCTCGTTCACAGACAAACGACGCCTGCTCGAGATTATCCATCGTCCGGCGGTTAATATTTGCCCCGCTTAAGCGGACAGCCGCCGGGTTAATAATATCCATGAATTTACCCAGCAATTTTGTTTCGCTTCGCATATGTTCGAGCATCAGAAGCTGTCCGCCCGGCTTCAAGACACGGTGAATTTCGTTTAATCCCTGTACAGGGTCCGGAACAGAACAAAATACACAGGTTGTCACAACAACATCAAACGATTCCGAAGCAAACGGCAAATTTTCCGCATCTTCTTCCATAAGTTTAACCGGAAAGGAATGCTTCGCAACGGCTTTTCTTGCATACTTAAGCATGCGCGGACTGAAATCAACCCCGGTTAAAGATGTCACCGAAGACGGGTAATATGGAATGTTAATTCCGGTTCCGATACCGATCTCTAAAACATCACCGCTGCATTTTTCAAGAAGCTTCTCTCGCCAAGACGGTTTCATCATGTGATCCATGCGCTGAAACACAGGGGCATTACGATTGTAACGTTTTTTGATTTTGTCTGTTACAGAAAAAGGCTGTTTATAATTATTCAATTCCTCTCGCCTCCTTAATTTCTGCCCGCGTTTCACTTCGTTCTTTATGCAAAAAATTCCTGCTCAAATATGAGCAATTCACATACTTTTCGGTCCAGGGTGTGGACATTCGCTAAATATAACCTTATGATTGATAAAGGTTCACAAAATACGGTCCATTTGAAAGGAGGATATTCGGGAAAACCGGATACGAAACTATGCCAAAATTTCAGTATGAAACGAAAAACCCGAATATTGTTTTTTACATTTCCGCACCATTAGTCGCTTTATTTGTTTTATGGGGCTTTCTCGGCCCGGAATCACTCGACAGACTCTCCAATATCGCACTCGGATTCACCCTTGATAACTTCGGCTGGTTTTATATGCTTGTCACAGCCATTTTTATCGCCTTCATCTTATTTTTAGCACTCAGCCCGTTCGGAAAGTTAAAACTAGGGAAACCTGATGAGAAACCGGAATTTAAGTACATATCCTGGATCGGTATGCTTTTTGCTGCCGGGATTGGTGTCGGTTTCGTCTTTTGGGGCGTCGCTGAACCGGTACTTTATTTTTTCGATCCGCACCCTGATTATGTCAATGCCCCCGAAGGAGACCAAGCTGCTGCCGGACTGCGTTACGGTGTCTTTCATTGGGCGCTTCACCCTTGGGCAATATTTTCGATCGTCGGTTTAACACTGGCTTACGTGCAATTCCGCAAAGATCAGCCGGCGTTAATCAGCTCTGCTTTTCAACCGCTCATCGGCGATCGCGCATATGGAGCGTTCGGCAAAGGAATTGATACACTCGCGGTACTCGCAACTTCAACCGGTGTTGCAACAACGTTCGGTTTAAGCGCGTTGCAAATTACCGGCGGGCTTTCTTACCTTGTCGAAGGGATTCCGAATAACGCAACGGTCAACTTTATCATTATTATGATCGTTACCTTTTTATTCATCTTTTCGGCGGCCACCGGCGTTAACCGCGGTATTAAAGTGCTCAGCACGATCAATTTATTCATTGCCGGCATGCTGCTTTTATTTGTCATCATTGTCGGGCCGACTCTTTTTATCGCGCAAAATTTCGTCACAACAGTCGGCGGTTATTTAACGAATGTGACCCAGATGAGTTTAGATATGAATCCGTTTGGAGACGGAGAATGGCTCGGGGCAAATACGATCTTTTTCTGGGCCTGGCATATTTCTTGGGCGCCGTTTATGGGCATATTCATCGCGCGTATTTCCCGGGGAAGAACGATTCGGGAGTTTGTCGCAGGCGTCTTGATTGTGCCGTCGCTTCTTGGTGCGCTTTGGTTTACAACGTTCGGCGGCACCGCGCTCAATGAAGTGCTCGGCGGAAACGACCAAATCGGCAATCTCGTCATGGAAGAAGTGGAACTCGCGCTCTTTGCGATGCTCGGCGAGTTGCCGCTAAGCTTAATTACCAGTATCCTCGCTGTCTTTTTAATTTTGATCTTTTTCATTACTTCAGCTGACTCGGCTTCGTTTGTGCTTGGAGCGATGACTTCAGCAGGGAGTTTAAATCCAAAGCTTTCAATTAAAGTGATTTGGGGATTCCTCATTGCCGGAACCTCTTCCGTGTTACTGATCAGCGGCGGTTTAGAAGGGTTGCAAACCGCTTCAATTGTCGCAGCGCTGCCGTTTGCCTTTATCATGCTCGTTATGATTTTCTCGCTGTTACTGATGATGAGTAAAGATATGGTCAGAGAACGGAAAAAGGATAGATACCAAGAACGCAAGCTTGTCAAAGAGGAAGTTTACGGCGGAATGAAAGAAAACCTCTATGATGATTTCAAAGATGAAACGTACGATGAAATGAAAGAAGACGTGTATGAACAGGTAAGAGACGAAGTCTATGATGATTTTAAAGACGAAGCTTATGATGAGCTTAAAGAAGATGTGTATGAGCAAGTAAGAGAAGAAGTATACGATGACATTAAAGAAGAAGTGTACGAAGAATTCAAGGAAAAGATTTATGAAGATCTTCGTGACGATCTCGGAGAACAGCTGAACGGCGAGCTCGAACCGTCCGAAGAAACGGAAGATGACGATCAGAACAAAAAGAACAACGAATAAACCATACGCTGCCGCCTCGTTACCTAGAACGAGGCGGCAGTTTGTTGACAAAGTCATAACATCGTCAGATATCAACTTGTTTAAAGACTGTAAGACAACGTATCGTCCTTGTTTCAAACAGCGCGATTTCAATATTATCTACATAAGAAAGCCGCGCAGCTCCTCCTCCGACGCCTCCGGGAAAGCAAGAGACGAAGATCCGCCTTCAGCGGTCCGAGACCGCCGAAGGCTAGCTGAGTCCTTCCCCGGGGCAAGCGGAGGTTAGCGGCTGCGCGGCTCACGTCAAAATACTAGTCTGTCGACAGCTTGCCGCCTCGTTACCTAGAACGAGGCGGATTTATTGTATAAGCGAGATGCCGGCAAAAAAGCTCGCGATCGACCCTGCTGTGCTAACAGTCACGTAAATCAATGAATCTTTTGTCCGTCCTTGCGAGAATATTTGCACAGTATCGACGCTGAACGTCGAAAATGTTGTATACGCACCAAAAAAACCGACGGCAAAAAATAAAAATGAAGCCTCTGTTGAGAGCGTACCCTGCACTTCGCCAAAAAGCATCGCAAAAAAGATCCCTAAAGCAAAAGACCCCAACAAATTCACGGTTAACGTCGCATAAGGAAGACGCTGAGACGGAAAAAGGCTCCGGATAAGCAAAACAGTCGCATAGCGGGCAACTGCGCCTAATCCTCCGCCGACGGCCACGATTAAGATAGT
Organism: Salisediminibacterium halotolerans; assembly: GCF_003814815.1. Lineage (GTDB taxonomy): Bacteria > Bacillota > Bacilli > Bacillales > Salisediminibacteriaceae > Salisediminibacterium > Salisediminibacterium halotolerans. Next base: position 222,738 of record NZ_RKQQ01000005.1, on the reverse strand, counting down.
CATGTTTCTCCACCGCTCCTTTTACGTGCGAGTTTTTCTCCTGCCTTCATCCCCAACACCGCAGCGATGATTCCTCCAGCGAGGGAAAAGCTGAAGTATGTCGCCGCATAATAAACGCCCGCTTGTTTCAGTAAAAACAGATGGTCAGCCGCAAAGGTAGACATAGTTGTAAACCCGCCGCAAAAACCGGTCCCTGCTCCTTCTTTCACGAACAGCGGGATCGTTTTTATTGCCGCCCATCCAGCCAAGAGACCGAGTAAAAAGCTTCCGGAAATATTTTCAATCACCGTGCCGACAGGAAATAAATAACTGTCTGTTGTTAAATGAATACCCCAACGAAACAATGTCCCAAGAGCTCCGCCGAGAAAAATAATCAGACTGATCGAGATGAATTTGCTGAAACTGTTCACGATTAAATCTTCCTTTTTTGTAAAAATAAAGTTACTATTGTATGGATAGTAACAAATAACATGTTCATTTTATCGAATTCATGCTAAGATAAAAGTATTAGTTATAATGCTTCACAAAACGCCAACGACGATAAAGGCAAAACTGTTGAAAAGCAGTGACGCAAAGCTACGGACCTACTGTGACAACCGGTCACTACGGCCGCCGGGCTGCCGAAGCGGGGTTCTTTCCTGCTTCCGCTCCAATTCACCTGGATAGGAAGGAGAGAACAAAGATGGTTCAATCTCAGACCCATACATTTGAAGGAAAAACGATTGACGAGGCGATCGAAGAAGCGAAACGCGCTTTAAATGCAGAGATGGATGAGATCGACATCCGCGTCATCGATCACGGGAATCAAAAACGCTTTCCTTTCGGACGATCGCGGGCCAAGATCGCCGTCTCACTGACCGAATCTAACGATGAAACTTGGGAAACTTGGCTTGATAGCGAGATTAGAGATCAAGATCTGTTTGACATTCCGCTATCGCCGGATGAAAAACATCCCTTAAAAACAGAAGGAACAGCATGGATCATAGATGGGCAGCTTCATTTCCATCAAACTGCCGAGAAAAAACCGATTCTAGTCATCCCTTATGATGGAGAGGTTTATAATCATAACGAAAAACTGTCCGGCCGTCACGTATTGAAAGAAAACGATGCAATATATTTTCACCTCGAAACCACTTTGATTGAAACAAAATGGAAGGTTAAAGTCAATGACAAAGAACAAACCGTAACATTAACTGTCACTCCGGGCAAAAAAATTATTCCTTTCATTGCCGATCACCCGGCAGCCAGTGTTATTGAGCCGACTGTTCAGTTTAATGAACAGGTGAATAATCAACTGCAAACAAAAGATGTGTACGAACAGTTAGCTAACATGGAAGTGATCGAAGGCATTGATGACGCTGCGATTCACCGAGCTTGCTCCGCCGCGGAAGAACAAACGGTGACAATCGCAAGCGGCAAGCTTCCAAAAGACGGAAAAAACGGGGACATGGCCTTTCGAATCGATATTCAAGAACGATCTTTGCCCTATAAAGAAAAATACGATGGAACGGCAGACTTTCGTGAATCGCTGTATATTCCTTCGGTAGAGCATGGTGAAGTGCTTGCCGAAGTGATCGACCCGCTTCCAGGTGAAGACGGGATCAGTGTATTTGGCGATGTTTTGCAAGCGAAAGGCGGTAAACCGGTCATTATTAAAGCGGGCAGCGGAATTGAGATCGATGAAGAGCAAAGTGCTGTCATCGCTGCACAAAGCGGACGCCCATTGATCGAACAATCAGGCTTGCTGTTTCGGATGTCGATTTTGCCTAAGAAACGTCATCAAGGCGATTTATCAATTAAACACGGAAACATTCGTTTTATCGGCGACGTAGAGATCACTGGCGACGTAAACGAAGGGATGACTGTCGAAGCCGAAGGCAACGTACAAATGCAAAAAAACGTCATGCACAGCACGATTCAATCCCGGCAAAACATTTTGATTAACGGCAACGCAATCGTCAGTTCAATAACCGCCGGACAAAATCAAGCTGTGTATGACGCGTTAAAAGATATCGTTGCCGATTTTCTCACCCCGTACAGATCTTTTATCACCGTGATGACGCAGCTGATCGAATCGGAGAAATTCCGCTCCGTATATAACACTGAGATGGGGCTCGCTCCGATGGTTAAACGGCTGCTTGAAGCGAAATTTCCTGCCGTTTTAACCAATGCAAAAACGCTGGCCGCTGCAATCGAAACAAGGAGCGAACAGCTGGATTACCGCTGGAATCAGTTTGCCGAAACGTTATATCACTGCCTTATTTTATACCACCGGCAAAATTCAATTTCCTTAAAGGAACTTGAAAACATTGAACATGAGGCATTTGAACTTTTAGCAGTGGCCGATGCATCCGACACCGCTGAATGTTCGGTACAGCTCGGCTATGCGATGAACAGCAAAGTTTTTGCCGCCGGCAATATTACAGTCACCGGGAAGGGCTCCGTTCATTCAGATCTAGAGGCTGATGGCAAGATTGACATTTCCGGCAAACTGATCGGCGGAAAAATCTATGCTGAAAAAAGCATTTCGATCGACACGGCCGGATCGCCCGCCGGTGTCAAAACGATCATCGAAGTGCCGGAAAACGAAACGATCAGCATTGTCGAAGCGCACGAAGATGTCATTCTCCGCATCGGCAGAAATCAGCGAAAAATTTCTCAGTATGAATCGATGGTTTATGCGCGTTTAAACAAGGACGGACAAATTGACATTCATAAATAGGAAACGGCAGCAGGAATCCCCTGCTGCCGTTTTTGTTCTATTCGGTTTTGACTTCTTCAAGCATTTTATCAGAGAAGCCGAACATCCATGTTAATACGAAGGCGGTTCCGAGTGCAATCACGTTTGTGATTACGTACAGCATAAGCGGAACGAAATCATACACGTACAAGAGTGATCCCGGGATCACCGTGATCGCCATCCCTGAAGCTTCTAAATTAAACAAGGCTGCGAAGAATCCGCCGGCAGCGCCGCCGATCAGCGCCATTGCAAACGGCTTGATATAACGGAGGTTAACACCGAAAATCGCCGGTTCAGTGATGCCCAAAAATGCGGAAATGGACGACGGGAACGCCAATGCTTTCAATTTCTTCGAACGGGTTTTCAATGCAACAGCCAAAGCGGCACCGCCTTGAGCGGCAATCCCCGCTGTGATCAATGCGTTAAACGGGTTCATACCGTCATCCGCTAAGAGCTGAATTTCAAACAAGTTGAAAATATGGTGCACACCTGTGATAACAATAATTTGATGCAAACCGCCGACGAGCAGGCCGCTCAAGCCGAACGGCAATTGCAGAACAAACGTTGTTCCGGCCATAATCGCCGCTTCAACAGCAGAGAAGATCGGTCCAATGACAAGCAGCGCACCGGTAATCATGATCAGCAACGTTAAAAACGGCGTTAAGATTAAATCGAGTGATTCAGCTACACGCTGGCGAAGCCATTTCTCCAATTTCGCACCTAACCAACCGGCAATAAACGCCGGCAAGACGGAACCTTGATAACCGACAACCGGAATAAATCCTAAGAACATCAGCGGGTCAGCTTCACCCTCACCGACTGCATACGCATTCGGCAGTTCCGGGTTGACGAGCATCAGTCCGAGAACAATTCCGATGACCGGACTTCCGCCGAATACCCTAAAAGCTGACCAGGCGACGAGAGCCGGCAAGAATGCAAAGGCCGTATCCGTTAACACTTGTGTATAAAGCATGAAGTTGTCCGATAACGCATCCGGAGACGTTCCAAAGAGCGCTAAAATCTCTTCTTGCGTAACGAGTCCGCGCAGCCCCATGAACAAACCGGTTGCAACAAGAACCGGGATGATCGGGACAAAGATGTCGCCGAACGTGCGAATGATTTGCTGAAATTTATTTCCTTGTTTTTTCGTTTCTTCTTTTTGTTCCGATTTTGTTGATTCTGGCGCTCCGAGCGCAATAAACTGCTCATAAATACGGTTGACTGTTCCAGTGCCGAAAATAACCTGATATTGGCCGGCGTTGTAATAGGCGCCTTTCACCTTATCAATATCTTCGGCGCGATTTTGGTCAATTTTTTCTTTGTCTTTGACCATAATTCTGAGCCGAGTGGCACAATGAGCGACGGAACTGATATTTTCTAAACCGCCGACTGCGTCAATCAGCTCTTGGGCAATTTGCTTGTTTTCTTCTGACATTGCCTCTCTCTCCTTTCGTTAATGCAAATAATTAAAAACAAAAATATAAGGACAAACGACTGTATGGAATCGATACCACACCCTAAAACAAAATGGAACCTTCTGTAAACGATTCCATTTCACTTAAAAAAAAGAATTGATTCTGTAATCGATTCCACATGTCTATCATAAACTATTTCTCTCAATGAGTCCATAGTTCATAATAAATTTTTCCGGCGTTTTTTTATCCCCCCGCAAATAATCAAGCAACAGTTCTGCTGTTTTCATACCCGCCTGCTCATTATAGTAATCTACGGTTGAGAGCTTCGGGCTGGAATATCTCGATAAGTCGGACGATCCTATCCCGATAAAACTGATATCTTCAGGGATTTTCCAGCCAAGCGAGCGGACGTATTCCATCGCGCCGATGGCGAGACGGTCCGTGACGGCAAAAACTGCTGTCGGACGGACTTTCGATGTTTCGATGATTTGTTTCATCGCTTCATAACCCGATTCGATATCAAATACACCTTGCTGAACCCAATTCTCTTCTACCGGGCAGCCCCAAGATGCCATTGTATCCCGAAATGCACGGAGCCGTTCATGACCGACAGCGCGATCTTGCTCACTGACACCGATGAACCCGATGTGCCGATGGCCTTTCTGTAAAAGATGATCGGTCACATCTCGAGATGCTTCATAATCATTGTAAAGAACACAAGGGATTCCGGGAATATCTTGACCGACCGCAACGACCGGTTCCTTGATTCTCTCAATCATTTTGAGAAGCTGATCGTTAATATTCGTTGCCACAATAATAATTCCATCGACTCTGCGGCTTTGCAGCAGTTTTAAATGTTCAATTTCTTTCGCCGGATCCAAATTCGTATTCGCGAGAAGCAAGTGGTAGCCGTGCTCACTAAGTTTGGTATCGATTCCATCCACCGTTCTGCTTACCGTTTCCGTACTAATTTTCGGCAGAACGACGCCGATTACCTTCGTTTGCTTTGTCCGCATCGCTTTAGCCTGCTCACTCGGAATATATCCCGTTTCTTCAATGACTTCCATCACCCGCGCTTCAGCCGTTTCGCTCACATAGCCGGATCGATTTAACACCCGTGATACTGTCGTGCGCGAAACCCCGGCCAGTTCTGCGATATCTTTAATCGTCGTCATCGGCACCATCTCCTGAGTTAAGCATCATTTTCATCGTCGCTGCGCACCTCGACCGTTTGCGTCCGTTCATGCCGGTACTCTTCATGCGTCTCTTCATTTTCTTCCCCGTTCGGGACGTAAAAGACAGCGACAGCATCGATTTCATATTCCCCGGGTTCTGTCTCAATTTCGATACCGAGCCCTTCGATTTCATCGTCATCATTCAAAGTGGATTGCTGGTCGACATCGAGCTGTTCCCCGTCATCTTCATAGATCACGACGTCATCGTAACGAATTTCTTCTACCCAAGCAATATACTGGCCAAAGTGAAACGTTTCTTCTTCATCCCCTGAATACGTCACGTACGGGATTAAATTTAAAGTCCCCTCTGTATATGAAGGATCCAATGATAAAGACATCTCGTCATGCGCATCCGGTGCATCGCAAGCACGGAAAGTAATCACTGAAAGAAACAGCGGCAACATTAATAACAACTTCATACAAACACCTGCTTTGTGTAAATAACATTCTATCCAACGGGTATTTTACCACATTTTGGCCAAAACACCATTACTTACAGGCAAGTTTGACGGTTTTGTTTTCATTGAATATTTTTCACATCTATTTCTGACAACGCTTCGGCATCAGCAATCAACGTGACATCACCATGTTTTTGCAAAACCGTCGCCGGACAATTTTCCGTCACCTCTCCCGTGAGCATCTCCTTAACAGCAGCAGCCTTTTCCTTGCCGGACGCAATCATGACAATTCTTCGGCTTTCCATAATTGTGCCGATTCCCATTGTGACTGCTTGACTCGGAACCGTTTCGCCCTCGGCAAAGTAACGCGAATTTGCTTCAATCGTCTCAGCGGCAAGGTCAACTACGCGGGTGCGGCCGTCAAACGGGCTTCCCGGTTCATTAAAGGCGATATGACCATTTGCGCCAATGCCTAAAAGCTGTGTATCCACCCCTCCCAGCTGTTGAATAAGCCGTTCATACCGCCGGCACTCTTCCGAAAAGTCTGTCGCTGTCCCTGACGGCAGATGCCGGTTTGCCGACGGGATATCAATAAATTGAAAGAGGTTTTGGAACATGTATTGATGATAACTGTTCGGGTGATCGTCTGAAAGGCCGATATATTCATCAAGATTCACCGTATGAACATCCGCTAATAACACCTCATTTGTTTTAAGCTTATCGATGAGATGTTTGTACAGTCCGACCGGTGTTCCGCCGGTTGCCAACCCGATAACTTTGCTCCTCCCGCTCGTGATTTCCTGAAAAAGAAATTCTGCTCCTTGTTCACTCATCTCTTCGTAATCTTGCACTTGAATAATATTCATTCTTATCCACCTTCCTTGCTTTAATTATTGCGACGGAACACTTCTTCTCCGCCTACATATGTCGCCAACACTTCCCCTTGTTTCGAAAGCACAGTGAAATCAGCTTCTTTGCCGACAGCAATCGATCCTTTCCGATCAGCAATTTCCAACTGTTCCGCCGGATTGACAGTCGCCATTTGAACCGCTTGAGCCAATGTGCATCCGGTGTATGCCATCATGTTTTTAACAGCTTCATTCATCGGTAAAATTGAGCCGGCAAGGGTGCCGTCAGCTAACGTTGCCTCTTTGCCGGAAACAGTAACATCCTGTCCGCCCAGCTGATAAAGCCCGTCTTTCATTCCTTTAGCCCGGATCGAATCCGTAATCAGGATAATTCCATCAGCGCCTTTATTTTTATAGAGCAATTCAATTGCCGGCGGTGAAACATGAATTCCGTCAGCGATCAGCTCTGTTCTGACCTGCGATGACAAAAGCCCTGTCCCTGCCGTTCCGATGTCGCGGTGATGCACCCCGCGCATCTGATTAAACATATGCGTCATATGTTTCCCGCCGCTTTCAATCCAAGGACGCAAATCATCATACGAGGCATCTGTATGACCGGGGGAGGCGATCACCCCTTCTTTCATCAGCTGATTGCCGAAACCCTTCCCGTCTTTTTCCGGAGCAAACGTGACAATTTTAATCAAACCGCCGGCGGATTGCTGCAAGTCATGAAACAGATCCATATCCGGTTCGATAATATATTGTTCCGGCTGAGCGCCTGCTCGGACTTTATTAATGAACGGACCTTCCAAATGAACGCCGATGATTTCAGCGCCGGATGTTTTGCTCTCGTTTGTCATCGTTTCTTTAATTGTTTGTAAAGCGCGATGTTTATTCGCTATACTCTGTGTGATCGTTGTCGGTAAAAACGACGTCGTCCCTTCGGACAAAAGCGCCTTGCGCATCGTTTCAAGCGCTTGTGCCTCTCCATCCATCACATCCGCTCCTGCAGTTCCGTGAATGTGCACATCGATAAAACCAGGGACAACATGAACCGGTTCCTCGAAAGAAATCCCCTTGCTCTGAGCGTTTGCCTTATTGGCTTGGATTTCTTTAATCGTCCCGTTTTGAACCGTTAACGTGCATTCCTTTTGCCAATTTTCGCCGATCAGCCAGTCGGCCTGCTCGATAAATATCTCCGTCATACTTTTCACCCCTTGAACAGTATCTAACGCTTATTATAACGATTTTTTGTTTAGTCGTCTATACCACCTTTCCGCGGTATTTTTCTGACGAACTAGTCAAGTGAACACTTATATCAAAGCAACTAAGCGCATATGTTTGTCTATACCCGATGATTGACGCTTACATGCGGTTTTGCGATTCTTTGTGCCGATGATATGATAAACGGTGTTCTATACGGGCGGATGTCTCGCGGAGACATCCAAATTTTTTTGCAGAAAGAGGTACGATATTTTGAACACATTAGCACAAACGAAACACGAGTGGTTTCATAACGTCCGCGGTGATATCATTGCCGGCGTTGTTGTCGCTCTCGCCTTAATTCCGGAAGCGATTGCCTTTTCGATCATTGCCGGGGTTGATCCGATGGTTGGATTGTATGCGTCCTTCTCGATTGCTCTCGTCATATCGATCGTAGGGGGCAGACCTGGGATGATTTCCGGCGCCACAGGCGCGATGGCCTTATTAATGATTACCCTCGTCGCTGAACACGGCTTGGAATACTTGCTGGCTGCCACGATTTTAACCGGAATTCTTCAGCTTATTTTTGGCATCTTGAAATTATCCTCTTTTATGAAGTTTATTCCGAGATCTGTGATGATCGGCTTTGTCAACGCTTTAGCCATTCTGATTTTCACCTCGCAGCTGCAGCATTTCGTCGACGAAACGTGGATCATGTATGCGCTGGTTGCCTTGACACTCGCGATCATTTATTTGCTTCCGCGGCTCACGAATGCCGTGCCGTCCACATTGGTCGCCATCATTATTGTCACCGCGATTGCCTTGATCATGAACACAGGTGTCCGAACCGTCGGCGATATGGGCGCGCTTCCAGATACGCTGCCGGTGTTTTTAATCCCGAGCATCCCGCTCACATTCGAGACGCTTGCGATCATTTTTCCGTACGCATTAGCGTTGACCGTTGTCGGTTTGCTTGAATCTCTTTTGACCGCATCGATCGTTGATGATATGACCGACACAGAAAGCGATAAGAACAAAGAAAGCCGCGGCCAAGGGATCGCCAACATTACCACCGGATTCTTCGGCGGCATGGCCGGCTGTGCGATGATCGGTCAATCTGTCATTAACGTGAAATCCGGCGGCAGCGGACGTTTGTCTTCTTTCTCTGCAGCTGTCACGCTGATGTTTTTAATTCTTGTGCTCGGCAACCTCGTCGTGCAAATTCCGATGGCCGCTCTTGCCGGCGTGATGATTATGGTTTCGATCGGCACGTTCGATTGGCAGTCGCTCATGAATATTCACCGCATCCCGAAAACAGATGCAACCGTGATGGTTGTTACTGTTTCAACGGTTGTTTATACACACGACCTCGCGATCGGGGTCCTTGCAGGGGTTGTCTTAAGTGCGATATTCTTTGCCTGGAAAGTGTCGAAAGTTGAAGTCGACAAATCCTTTGCCGACAACGGAACAAAAGCCGTTTATGCCGTAGAAGGGCAGCTCTTTTTTGCTTCTGTCACGGACTTTTTAGAAAAAATCGACTACAGCGATAAGATTAATGAAGCGGTCATCGATGTCACTCATTCGCATTTATGGGATGATTCAGCGATCGGCGCACTTGATAAAATCGAAACAAAATTTGAACAGCAAAATATTAAGGTCAGCTACAAAGGGTTAAACCGCGAAAGTTCCAAACTGAAAGAAGAAATCGGCGGCTTGAGCAAAGCGTCCGGGCACTGATTTCTGCTCTAAAAGAAATGAGGTGAAACAATGTTTAAAAAGATACTCTTATCCGTTGACGGTTCGGATCATTCATTGCGGGCGGCGGAAAAAGCGATCGAACTCGCGTCACTTTCAGGCGCCGGCTCGATTGATCTGTTGCACGTCGTAGCAGGAAATACCTCCAAATCGGATGTATTGCATCACGGTGATTCGGATTCCGCTTCAAGAAAACGGATGGAAAAACTTGCACCGATCGAGGGATTGATTGAAAATGCGGGATTATCGGTCAACACTGAAGTGCTCCACGGCCAAAACGGGATCGCTGAAGCAGTCGTTCAGCATGCAAATGACAACGAGTACGACATTCTTATTCTAGGCAGCCGCGGATTAAGCACTGTGCAAACAATGGTGCTCGGCAGCGTCAGCCATAAAGTCATGAAACATGTGAAAGCACCTGTGTTAATGGTAAAATAACAACCCGCCGCCGCGGCTCACAACGTTGTGAGCCGCGGTGTTTTGCTTTCCGATAATTTTTGCTATGATCTATAAGAGTGCAAAATAAGAAACGGAGCGCGATACGATGATAGATGATACCGGCGAACGGGTGATTCCTGAGTACATGAAACCCGACAACAGCCTGCTGTTGGAACATTTAGCCCGCTATGATTTTGCCAAACCGTATGCGAAAGGGCGCGTGCTCGATCTCGCCTGCGGGAGCGGATACGGGGCGAAAATGATTACAAAAGCGCGAAAAAACCAAATCTCCGAAACGCTCGGGGTGGATGCCGATCCTGAAATCGTTGAATACGCCCGGAGAACGTATCATCATCCGCTTTTGCATTTTAAAACCGGGGATGCGCTGAATCCGGATTTGACCGACGAAATCGGCACGTTTAACACGATCCTCTCGTTTGAAACAATTGAACACGTTCCAGACGATCAAGCCTTTCTAACGGCTCTCGTAAAACTGTTAAAACCCGGCGGCACATTAGTGCTGTCAACACCTTTCGGAGATGGACGCGGGATCCCGAGCGGATCGCCTTTTCACTACCACCAGCTGACGGAGACTGAATTCCATCAGCTCGTACATGATGGATACAATTTTGATCATGTCGATGTATATTTACAAAACGGCGTTGCCATCGAAAGGGAAAAACGCGGCGGCGTTCACTACCCGCTCGGCATTGCCGTCTGCCGTAAATCAGCTTCGTCCACTTGAAAAAGGAGGCCTTTTTTTGTCTTACAGTAAACGCTTATTAATTGCATCTGCTTTTTTTGGAGTTATCGGTGTCGGGATCGGCGGTCATATGGCCGGCGCCGGCTCGCTCGCTTGGAGTGCCGTTCACGCACATATCCTTGTTGTCGGCTGGCTTTCGCTCTTTGCCTGGAGCATGTACTATAAAGTTTATACCCCGCCGAATGCAGCGCTTGCCGCGGTCCATTTTTGGACAGCTCTCGTCGGAGCAGCCGGATTAAATATCGGCATGTATGTCTATATGATGGATACCTTCTTGCCGGAAGTGCTGTCATTAATTCTGTATATTTCGATGGGCACTGTCTTGATCATCAGTTATATCGTCTTTTTCATCATGACGATTTTGCAGCCGGAATAGCCGATAAAAAAGCCGCTTCTCGTTGGAAGCGGCTTTCAGAGTGTTGATATAGATTTCATATTAAAAGGAACGGATGACTACGCATCGTTTTTCTTTGAATCGAGTGTATTCATAAAAAAGGAAGCCGCGCATCCACTCCTCCGACGCCTCCGGGAAAGCAAGAGACGAAGATCCGGATTCGGCGGCCTCAGGCCGCCGAATCCTAGCTGAGTCCTTGCCCGGGGCAAGCGGAGGTTAGTGGCTGCGTGGCTTACGTCAAAATAATAATTTGTCTACAGGCTGAAAGCCGCTTCTCGTTGGAAGCGGCTTTAGCTTGTATTTATTCATTGCTCTTAGAGATCGCTTCGATCGCTTGCTTGACCGAACCGTAAGTTTTCAAGCTCGTAAAGTCAATATCGAGTCCTCGCGTTTTCATCGCGAGCTTCGGCGTGATTCCGGTAATAATCAAGTCGACCCCTTTTAATTTCATTAAATCGTTCAGCTGAAAAATCCCGACAGTCGCTTCTTGATTTAAATTGGTAAACCCGGAAAGATCAAGGATTAACGTTTCCACATCATCATTAGAAAGCTGCGGCAGCACTTTATCAGTAATCGTCGTTAACCGCGCCTCGTCAATGGTACCGATCAGCGGCAAAACCGAGATCCCTTCCTTAATCGGTACGACCGGTGTCGACAGACGCTCGATCTCTTGATTGTAGCGCTCGATTTTTTGTTCCGCTTGTTTGATTTCCGTAATATCTTTTTGGATCCCGACAAAGTAATGTTTTTCTTCTTCTTCGAGATAAATCGGATCGATGTGCAGCAAGTTCCAAAACGGCTCGCCGCTTTTTTTATAGTTTAAAATTTCAACGGAAACAGGTTCTCGTTTAGCCACAGCATCGCGCAGCTTATTTTTCGTCTCTTCGGACGTATCGTCGCCTTGCAAAAACCGGCAGTTGTACCCGATCACTTCATTGTTCTCATAACCGGTTAACTCGGTAAATCCGCGGTTTGCATAAATAATCGGATTATCCGGCAAATCCGGGTCGCTGATAATAAAAACGAGCTGCGTTTTTTCCAGCACTTTATTTTTTATTTCTTGAAGGTTTTTCAACGGCTTTTCCCTCCTCGATTCATCTTTGTCTCTCAATATGATACACGAAGTGCGGATTGGATAAAAGCGCAATTACTTTTTCTGTCTTTGAAACCTGCCGTATGATAAGATATCTGGCAAATATTCAAAAGAGGTGTTGTATGATTCCCGTTATTATGTGGCTCTTCATTGCAGCCTGTTTTCTCATAAGCTTTGTCGGCCTTGTTTACCCGGTCATACCTGCTGTGTTATTCATCTGGCTCGGGGCGGCCTTGCATCAGTTTTTTCTCGACCCGGTATCCTGGTTTACCTGGGCCGCATTAGCAGGCATGACGGTTGTTATTTTTGCGGCCGATTATTTCGCGAGTATGTATTTCGTCGACCGCTCCGGCGGATCGACGAACAGTAAAATCGCCGCTGCTGCCGGCCTCGTTGTCGGAAGCTTCATCATCCCGCCGTTCGGTGTCATCGTCGTTCCGTTCGCGGCTGTTTTAGTAGTCGAGTTGCTGCAGCACCGCGACCTGCACGTATCGATTAAAACGTCCTTTGGCACGGTTTTCGCCTTTTTAACGAGCGCGGCCGCCAAAGGGATTATTCAATTCGCGATGATCGCGGTTTTTCTGATAGATGTCCTGCTATTCAATTGAGATAAAAAAGACCTCTTAGCTGAAGAGGTCTTTTTCTTTATCCCGTTACTTCCGCTCTTTCGGCTCCTCACCGACAATTTTCGCTTCCAGCTCCAGTTCGACACCGAATTTTTCTTTGACCGTCCGGCGCACGAGCTCAATTGTTTCGATATAATCCGTCGCCGTTGCATCTTCTTTATTGACAATAAACCCGGCGTGTTTCGTCGACACTTCCGCACCGCCGACACCTTGACCTTGGAGTTCACTGTCTTGAATCAGCTTGCCGGCAAAATAGCCCGGCGGCCGTTTAAACACGCTTCCGACCGAGGGATATTCGAGCGGCTGTTTCGTTTCGCGCTGGTGCGTTAAATCATCTACTCTTGCCCGAATGGTCTCTGCATCGCCCTTCTCGAGCTGGAAAACAGCCTCAAGAACAATGTAGCCTTTTTTCAAAATGATGCTGGAACGATAGCTTAGTTCCAGTTCGTCCTTCGTCAAGGTAACGATCTCCCCGTTCGCATCAATCGCTCTCACATAGTCAATAATATCTTTGATTTCACCGCCGTAAGCACCCGCGTTCATGACCATCGCTCCGCCGACAGATCCGGGGATCCCGCAGGCAAATTCAAAGCCGGTTAAACAGTGATCCATGGCGGTAATCGAGGCATCGATGATATTTGCTCCTCCCTGAGCAACGACACTGGTTCCTTGCACTTCAATTTCAGACAGGTGCGTTAAGTGCATGACAATACCGCGAATCCCGCCGTCGCGAACGATCATATTTGATCCGTTGCCGAGCAGCATAAACGGGATTTGATGCTGAACCGTATACTTTATAATATCGGCTGCCGCTTGATAACTCGCGGGCTGCACCAAAATATCTGCTTTCCCGCCCATTTTTGTTAACGTATGGCCCGCCATCGGTTCGTTTTGAAAGACATAATTTTTCCCGGCAATCGCCGTTAAATCTCGATACATTTCATTTATATTCATATGATTGGTCCCTCTTTGTCAGTTATTCTATCGTTCATATTCTATCTTACTTGATTTTAATCCGATTAATCAATGAAATATTCGTGAAAAAGATTGGTTGACACCAAAACACTGCATCGTTATACTTTTACTGTCAATTGAAAAAGCCCTCGTTAGGTGAGGCTCCTGTACGGAGATATGCTGCTGCCCAAAAACGTCCAAAGACGCCAATGGGTCAACAGAGATCATCGACCTAAGGTGATATCTAATGCAGCTGACAGCAAACTGTCTATGCCGTGCAGTGCTAAAGCTCTACGAATGGAGGTACATGATGATTCGCTTCATGATGTTCTGATTCGGTATGTCTTTTACCGCCTTCATTTGTTGAGGGCGGTTTTTTTATGACGATCACGAAAGGAGTTGGTGAGGAATGGACCCCGGACCCGAACACAGGAATGATTTCGTAACAATTGTTGAAAAGAAAAGGATGCGGCAGCTGTTCCTCACCGCTCTATAGGACTAAGGCTGCCTCGAAGAAGGAGGCGAACACAAATGGTAAAATTGACCGAACAAAACCGCGAACAATATGAAGATTCCATTTTAAATGCCCTCAAAGAAGAAGACATTGAGCAATTTCGCGATTTGTTTTTAGAACTCCACCCGCAAGATCAATTGGATATGTATTTGCAGATGAACCCAAAGCAGCGTTCGCAGCTGTACGCCTACCTCGATCCGAAAGAATTCTCGGAAATCTTTGAAGAACTCGACATCGAAGAACAAAAAGAATTCATTCAAGAGCTTGATCAAAAGTATGCGCAAGATACGATTTCCTACATGGCTGCTGACGATGTCGCTGATTTCCTCGGTGAAATTCAAGAAAGCAAAGCGAATGAAATAATTGAAGGCTTAGAAGACGAAGATGCGAAAGATATTAAAGAGCTTTTAGCTTATGAAGACGAAACAGCCGGCGCAATAATGACAAAAGAGTTCATTAATTTAAGAGCCGCCTCAAAAATCCGTGATGTCATTTCCCTCTTAAGGGATCAAGGACCTGATGCGGAAACAATTTATTATTTGTATGTGATCAATGACAAGCATGAGCTCGTCGGTGTTGTTTCCTTGCGTGACTTAATTATTGCCGATCCGGAAGACACAGTCGAAGAGGCAATGAGCACGCGGGTTGTCAGTGTGAAAACAACCGACGACCAAGAAGACGTTGCTAAGCTGTTTCAAAAATATGATTTTTTAGCTGTCCCGGTTATTACCGATCACAATAAACTTGTCGGAATTATTACCGTCGATGATATTTTAGACGTTATCGAAGCGGAAACGACCGAGGATATCGGTGAATTTGCCGCTTCCCGCGGGGCAACGGACTTGGATATTTCTCCGTTTAAAGCAGCCGGTAAACGCGCACCGTGGATTGTCATGCTGATGTTTTTCGGCATGATTACAGCAAGTGTCATCGGCCAATTTGAAGAAACATTAGAGCAAATTGTCATCTTATCTGCCTTTATTCCGCTTATTATGGACTCTGCCGGTAATACCGGAACCCAGTCCCTCGCTGTCGCTGTTCGTTCTTTAACACTTGGCGCGGTTGAACGGAAAGGAATCGGGAAAATGATATTACGGGAATTCGGTACAGGCGTATTTCTCGGTGCTTTCTCAGCACTCGCTCTAATGTTTATCGTGCCGTTTATTTACGGAGACTACTGGCTTGCGATTATTGTCGGCACGTCGATCTTTTTGTCCTTGAGTATCGCAACAGTCGTCGGAACGATTGTTCCATTAGTCATCAATAAACTGAAATTGGATCCGGCCATTGCTTCCGGACCGTTTATCACGACTGTCAACGATATTATCGGCTTAATGATTTATTTCTCCATCGCAACATCGCTTCTTCACCTTCTATAATATTAAAAAGCCCTGCTATCGATGGATAGCAGGGCTTTTTTGGCCGGTTTAACGGACGATGAGAATGATCACAGCTACAACAAACACATAAATCGCAAAATACAGCAGTTTTCCGCGCGTAACGACGTTAATGAGCAGGCGAATCGCGATAATTGAAACAATCACTGACGTTATAAACGAAATGATATACAGCAGCAGCGCATCGTTATCGACGATCGTATTCACGATTGTCGAAGCTTCAAGAACCAAACTTCCGACGCTGACCGGAATCGAAAGGAAAAAAGAGTACTTTAGAGCCGTTTCCGCCTCCACTTTTCTTGCTAAAGCCGCAACAATCGTTGCTCCTGAACGGCTGATGCCGGGAATTAAGGCTGCTGCTTGGGCCAAACCGACAATCACTGCATCTTTATAGGTGATTTCGCCGTCAAGTTTATGCCCTTTTAAATTACGAATCAGCCACAGCGCGATTCCGGTAACCATCAGCGCGATACCGACATAATGAATTTCGGTCAATTCTCCGCCGATGAAATCCCGGAATAATCCGCCGATAATCACCGCAGGAATCGTTCCGACGATCACCATCACACCTAGACGAAACTGATCTGCCGTTTCGGCGGCCGGTTTGCGCACATGATTGATCGTATCTTGAAACATCTCGATAAGATCCGTTTTATAAACATAAAGTACCGCAAACAATGAAGCGCCGTTCAAAAAAACTTCAAAGTGCAGATCGGGAACATCTAAACCGAAATAATAGGAGAATATCCGCAAATGCCCGCTCGAAGAAACAGGCAGAGGCTCGGTCGCTCCTTGAATGATCCCGAGCAATATGTATTGCAACAGTTCAATAATTGTCATAATTGAATCCTTTCACTTGCCGCTAATATGTAACAGAAAGAGCATTTTAACATAAAAGCGAAATAAATGGAATATCAAAAACAGCGGTTCATAGACCGCTGTTTCAGAGTGTTGACAAAGTCATGACATCGTTAGATGTTATGTTAAAAGGAACGGATGACGACGCATCGTCCAGCTTCTTTCACCTGAAGGTATCACTGCGACATCGGCTCAAAAGACTTCGCCGTCTCTTACTAGTCCGCGGGCGAGCGCCGAGCCGCTTCGGGCTGATGCCCGAGGCTGCTGAAAAAGTGCTGGATAAACAAATTCGGCGTTTATTTATGAGCCGCACAGAATAAAGAATATTATGAGCCCTCCGCAAACTCGCTTGCCGCGGGCAACGCCTCAGCCTCCTCAGAAGCGAAACCGCTTCTTGTGGGGTCTTCGGAAGTTGCTTTTCCCGCAGGCGTCGAGTTTGCTCCGGTCTCATAAAACTTCTCGCTTTATAAGGAAGAGTAAATATGCAGGCATCCAATTGATCATCTACTTTTTCAGCAGCCTCCTTATGCCCTGCAGGGTCTCGTTCATCTCGCTATCCCGCAGGAGAAAGCCGGGATGCTGGGTCATCCTCTTTTTTGAAGGAAGTGTATTGGTAAAAAAAGAAGCTATGAATCCACTCCTCCGACGCCTCCGGGAAAGCAAGAGACGAAGATCCGGATTCGGCGGCCTGAGGCCGCCGAATACTAGCTGAGTCCTTGCCCGGGGCAAGCGGAGGGTAGTGGATTCATGGCTGACATAAAAATATAGTTTGTCTACAGTCTGAAACAGCGGTTCATAGACCGCTGTTTCTTTATATTACTCTTTGCTGCCGAATTTTAACGCGAAAGCTGTATAAACAGCCGGAACGATGATGACTGTTATCAAAGCAGAAAATAACAGACCGGAAATAATCGAAATCGACAGCGGCACAAACAGCACATCTCCGCTGAGTGCTACCGGCGTCAACGCTCCGATCGCTGTAAAGGCGGTCAGCAAGATCGGCCGCAATCGAACGCGCCCTGCTTCGATGACCGCTTCTTCAACCGAATAGCCCGCTTTTCGGCGCTGCTTAATAAATTCCAGCAATACAATCGAATTTCGGACGACAATCCCGGCGAGCGAGACAATCCCCATCAGCGCCATGAAGCCAAGCCCGGTCTGGGTGATGAATAAGCCTGTAACCGCGCCGGCTCCGGCAATGTGCACTGTGCTCATGACCAAGAGCGGAAGGGTTAATGAATAAAACTGAATCGCCATAATGATGTAAATCAAGAACAACACTAAGATAAATAGCGTTGCCAATTCGATAATAAAATCTGTTCGCTGTTCTGTTTCCCCGCCGGCTGTCACGGTATAATCTTCGCCGGCATCGTTATCCATCGAAGCAGCCAGCGCTTCGACATCTTCTTCTAACTGCCCGTCATCTTCTGTCCCGGGGAAGACACGGACTGTAATCGTACGTTGTCCGTCTTCCCGCAAAATTTGCGGGATTTCTTCAGTTTCTTCCGGGTCGACCAATTCATCTAAACTGACAAGCTCCGGAGGCCCGTCCGGCTCTCCGCCCGGATCTGCCGGAAGTTCGATCTCTTCAAGATCAATTTCTTCGCCATCCGTCACCTGATCAAGCGTCATTTCCAAATCAATCGCTTCTTGTGCTGTTCGAAATGTGAGAAGCGGGATGCCTTCGGTTCGAAGACTGATTTGTTCGCTGATCTCACTCATCGTAATGCCGCTATCCTCGAGCTCTTCACGAACCGGTTCATAAACGATCGTCGGACGGAGCGGTCCCATGTCATCGCGAACCGTCCCGCTGTCCGGAAGATCTTGTACATCTTCTGTCAGCTCGTTGCTCATCTCGATCAACTGATCAACATCCGGACCTTGCAAGGTCACGGCGATCGGCGCACCGACTGGCGGGCCGGCCTCGATCGTTGTTAATTCCGGCTCTGCATACCCGAATTCCTCTTGCAGTTCATCTGTCCACCGATCAATCGTCTCCTCTGCAGACTGCTCTTCACGGTCTACGCGCAAGAGCAAGTTGCCGGTTTCTTCTCCCCCGTTGGAGATACCGCTGCCAAAAAGCGGAGGCAAACCGTCGCCGGCATAAAGAGCCGTTTCATAAATATGCTCGTCTCTTTCAAGCAGATAATCTTTCATTTCTTCCAGCGTGTTTTCTGTTTCATCGATCGTCGTTCCTGCCGGCATGCGAATTTCCAAGGTGACCTCATCGCGGTCTGTACTCGGGAAAAATTCAACCGGAATAAACGGGATCAATGCGTATAACGCCGATGTGAGAATGAATCCGATAATCGCGATTTTCCAAGGACGTTTGACGACCTTTCGCAGCACCGTGTCGCTGTACCAATCAGACAAACGGTCGAATTGTTTGCCAAATAAGCCGTCTTTTGGAGCACTTCGCGATTTGTTCTTCGTGCGTACGCGTTTTTTCTGCCGCCAAATCAGGAAAATCGGCACGAGCGTCAGCGCAACGATAGTCGATGCTAAAATCGTTGTGATGAGCACCGTCGGCAGCGCCCGAATGAAATCACCGTTGCTGCCCGTAATGAAGACGAGCGGCAAAAACGTAACGACAATTGTCAGTGTCGAGGTAATAATCGATGTGCGAACTTCTCTGCTTCCTTGAATCGCTCCGTCCAATGGAGCAGCGCCTGTTCGGTATTTATGGCGGATGTTATCCCCGACAACAATTCCGTCGTCCACGAGAATACCTAAGGCAATAATAATCCCGATAATCGAAATTTGATTTAAATCGACATTGAAAAACGGCAAAGGGATTAAGCCGATCAAGACTGATGTCGGAATCGCTAAAGCGACGATCACCGCAGATGAAACATTCAGCCCTAACAACGTAACGACGATCACTGATAACACCGCAAGGGCGAATGAGAAGGACAAGTCGCCGAAAATTTCATCAACGATCGTTTCTTGTGTATAAAACCTCTCCATTGTAAGTTCAGCAGGCAGCTCTTCTGCTGCCAGCTCTTCCATCCGCTCATGTGTCTCCCCGCCGACTTGAGGGATGTTTGCCCCTTCCTCTTGGAAGATGGTAAATGTCAGCGCCGGTGTCTCCTCAAAAGTAATTAAATCATCCGGTGTTTCATGAACCGGACCAACCTCCGCTATATCCTCTAAGTATACCGCTTCATCCTCTTCGTCTTTGCCGATAAAAATACTTGAAATGTCATCCAGTTCGTCCAGTGTGCTTAAAGATAACTGCACGTTTTCTCCATTCGTCTCTTTAATGCCGAGAGGCTGCGTATTCAGCTCTTCTTCCACGGCCTCGATGATATCCGGCACTTGAAATCCGGCATCAAAAAGCTCATCAGCATCCGCATCAATCAAAAAGGTCTGATCAGGAAACCCTTTGATATCGACGCTGTCTACTTGAGGGATCGACTCAATGTCTGACTGCCAATCTTCCATCATTTCTCTCGCTTCATACAGGTCGTCTCGGTCTTCAGCTAAAATATGATAACTCGAGAGCGCGCCGATCGTTTGCTGTTCGCCTAAGTCTGCTTCCCCTGCTGTCGCAGGAAAATCCCGTTCTGCTGCATCGATTTCCTGCTGCAGTTCATTTAATACATTTGTCCGGTCAACGCCATCCGTCAATTCAATGACGACGTTAGAAAATCCCGATGTGGAAACTGAATCCACTTCAGCGATCCCGTCCACACCGTCAATCGCTTCTTCAATCGGAATCGTGATTTGCTGTTCTACCTCTTCCGGACTGCCTCCCGGATAAGGGGTCGAGACAGAAGCAATATCCGCAGAAAACTCCGGCACTTCCCGCTGCGGAAGCTGCAAAAGCGTAAGAACCCCCAGAACAACAAGAATAAAAATAAACATTAAAGTAATTTTCGGCCACTTAATTACCGTATCCAACATGATTGATCGCACCCTTCTATTATCCGGCATGTTAATGACAGTTGTGTCACTTTTTCGCAAAAATAAAGGCTTTCTTTATTGATGTAAAGATATTCCTTCCGTTAAAAGTATATAGACATTATCCGCCCAGTCTTCTTCGGATATACCGCGAATCGGCACTTGCACCATTGCCATAACAAAACCGACGATGGTTTCTACACTGATGTCCGTTCGAATACGTCCGTCGCTTTGCATCATTTCAATCATTGCCGTAAGTTTTCGCTTCATCTCCTCGAACTGAGAAAACATGTGCTGAACATTTTTGTTTACGGCATCCGAAGCTTCATGATCAATATAAGGCATAATTTGCAGCATCTGATGCAAATTCGCATAACGCGCCCATATGTGCACAATGATTTTTAATGGATCTTCTGCTGAGAACACTGAATCGATACGTTCAATCACTTGATTAAGTAAATAAATCATGTAGGCGGTGATCAATTCTTCTTTTTTCGGATAATAATTATAAATCGTGCTCCTTGCTACACCGAGACGTTCGGCGAGTGCTTTGAAATGAAACCCGTTATACCCTTTTTCCAGCACCAGCTTTTCCGTTTCCGCAAATAATTCTATTTGATTGATCGAACGCTTTCGGCTCATGTTTCAGCTCCCTTTTTTGATTATAATTCTTACGTTCCCCCTATGTATAACAATATAACTTATTTTGTATAAGTTTTTTATAAATTACATAAAAAACAGCGGGGACTATGCCCCGCTGTTAGACTGTAGACAAAGTCATGACATCGTTAGATGTCATGTTAAAAGGAACGGATGACTACGCATT
The DNA here is from genome assembly GCF_003814815.1 of Salisediminibacterium halotolerans. GTDB lineage: Bacteria > Bacillota > Bacilli > Bacillales > Salisediminibacteriaceae > Salisediminibacterium > Salisediminibacterium halotolerans. Next base: position 201,378 of record NZ_RKQQ01000005.1, on the reverse strand, counting down.
GTCCGGCTTCTTTCCGCGGGCGAGCGCCGAGCCGCTTCGGGCTGACGCCCTGCAGGGTCTCGTCTGTCTCGCTGTCCCGCAGGAGAAAGCCGGGATGCTGGGTCATCCTCTTTTTTGAAGCGAGTGTATTCATAAAAAAGAAGCCATGCATCCACTCCTCCGACGCCTCCGGGAAAGCAAGAGACGAAGATCCGGATTCGGCGGTCCATGGCCGCCGAATACTAGCTGAGTCCTTGCCCGGGGCAAGCGGAGGGTAGTGGATTCATGGCTGACATAAAAATATAGTTTGTCTACAGTCTGACAGCGGGGACTATGCCCCGCTGTCAAAATTTATTTACCCTTTCATCTGTTTTTCGGCAATGTCCCCGACAATCGGCAATTTAAACCGTTCACCTTGATAAGCTTTGTACATACAAACGATCCAAAGAACAAATGCAATCGGACTGATCAGCGCGCTGAGAAGCCAACCGATAAACGGCACAAGCGACAAACCGATACTGATGACAAACAATCCGCCAAACAAGAAGACCGACTGAAACGCATGGAACCGGACAAACGAATTTTCTTTTTCAATAATGAGGAAAATGATACCCGTGACAAACGACAACAGATAAGCTAAGAGACCAGCAATGTTTTCATCCAAACCGGTAGACGTCTTCTTTTGACCTCCACCCATTTGATCATTTGGCGTTTCCATCATGATCCTCCTCTCCTATTATTAATTAGATTATACCATATTTGTAATAGAAATTAAGTCAAATCGCAAAATTTTCCGACAATTTCGCCTGTCTAATTTTTCCGTTATCATTTCACTTCTGTTGCACCGTGTCCTCAGTCGTGATATGTTTTGCATGGTTTACTATCATTAAGCATTTGAGGAGAGATGAGAGATGTTTCAAACAACAACGCCGCTGCGCGCCGGCTTAGTTATTGCCGCAGGAGCCGCTGTGCTGACTGCATGCGGAGGAGATGAGCAGAGTCAGTGGGAAGAGATTGAAGAAGAAGGCGTCCTGACTGTTGCCACCTCGGGGACACTGGCGCCGACGTCCTTTTACAGTGATGAATCGGATGAATTAACCGGTTTTGAAGTTGAATTAACCCGCGAAGCTGCCGATCGGCTTGGCTTGGACGTCGAATTTGATGAAATGGGCTTTGACGGAATGTTGACGTCGATAAATAACGGCCAGGTAGACTTGGCTGTTAACGATATAGACATTAACGAACAGCGTGAAGAACAGTTTCTCTTCACCGATCCGTATAAGTTCTCCTACGGAGCAATGATTGTTCGCGAAGACGATTATTCCGGGATCGAATCGATGGAAGATCTCGAAGGTAAACGTCACGGCGGAGCGGCGACTACGATTTATATGGAAATGGCGGAAGACTTGGGAGCTGAAGGCGTCACATACGAAAATGTGACAAACGATGTTTACCTGGAAAATGTTGAACGCGGCGAACTTGACTTTGTCATGAACGACTATTATTTGCAATCCATGGCTGCAGAACAGCTCGATCATATCGATGTGACCGTCCATCCGGAACTCTTTTATCATCCGAATAACCAAGCGATGATTTTAAAAGATGACAGCACAGAGCTTCAAGAAAACTTAAATGAAGTGCTCGCTGAAATGATGGAAGACGGAACAATCACGGAACTTTCCGAGCAATTTTTCGGCGGTCAGGATGTATCCGAAGAACCTGACGTCGATTTCGTTGATGTGCCGGATGTCGATGACCCTGCTGACGACGAATTGGATGATGCTTAATATTTTGTTAAAGGAGGCAGGAATATGACCGGTGTTCAATGGGAATATATTTTTGATTTCCAGCTGGCAATCGATTCCCTGCCTTTTATTATGCAAGGCATTTGGTATACGCTGTTTATTTCGATCGTCAGCATGGCGCTCGGGCTCGCCATGAGCCTTTTTCTTGCGCTCGCTCGCTCTTCGCATCGCTTTTATTTCCGCTGGCCGGCGCGCGTGTATATTTCCTTTATGCGCGGGGTACCGATTTTAATCATTTTGTTTTTGCTTTATTTCGGCTTCCCGTATATCAATATTGAATTCAATGCTGTCACCGCTGCGGTGATCGGCTTCAGTTTCAACAGCGCTGCGTATATGGCGGAAATTAACCGCTCCGCGATTGCAGCGGTGCCGAAAGGACAATGGGAATCAGCAAGGTCGCTCGGGTTCACATATCCGCTGATGATGCGGCGCATCGTCTTGCCGCAAGCGTTTCGCATAGCACTTCCGCCGCTTACAAACGTCGGTTTGGATCTGATTAAAGCTTCTTCCTTGGCGGCGATGATCAGCGTGCCGGAAATCTTTCAAATGGCGCGTACCGTTGCCGGGCGCGAATTGGATTATATGACGATGTTTATTCTTGTCGCGCTGATCTACTGGGCGATTTGCTCTGTGATGACATTGTTGCAAAACTACCTCGAACACCGCTATAAAAAATACGGCGAAATATCATAGACGAAAATAAAACCAGGGCGGAAATTCCGCCCTGGTTTTGTATGTTACTCTCCGCTCATGACATTGGTGAGCGGCGGGACAATTTGTTTTTTCCGCGATACGACGCCTTCAAGCAGCGCTTGATGATCATCCAGCGTGACGTTAAACGCTTGTTCTGCTGCAGCGGCTTTTTCACCGGTAATCAAGAGAACGGAGTTGTTCGTAAGAATATCCGTGACGGCCAAGGCAAAAAACCCGTAATTGTTTGCTTTAACCGCTTCATTCATCGCTGTTTCAACTTCACTTTTGCGATTTAACACGTCCGCGGTATCGACAACGTTTACTTGCGCGATTTTGACGGTATGATCTCCCATCGTAAATTCTTTCGCATCAAGCATCAGCAGTTCGTCAACAGATTTGCTGCTCATGTCCGCCCCTGCTTTCAGCATCTCCAAGCCGTATTGCTCTGCATCGGTTTCCGCTATTTCCGCGAGCTCTTTTGCCGCTTGAATATCTTCATCTGTGCATGTCGGCGATTTAAACAAGAGCGAATCAGAGATGATCGACGACAGCATTAATCCTGCGGTCGCTTTACTGATCGTTGCATCTTTTTCTTTAAACAGTTTCAACAAAATCGTCGCGGTGCACCCGACCGGCTCAGCCCGGTAATAGAGCGGGCCTTCCGTTTCGAAATTCGCAATACGGTGGTGATCGATCACTTCAATAACCGTTACATCATCAATATCCGGCGCGCTTTGCTGTTTCTCGTTATGGTCAACGAGAATGACCTCATTCGCTTCCGGCGCAACCTTTTCGACAAAGCGAGGTGCTTTCACGCCAAAAGTATCAAGCGCAAACTGTGTCTCCGCACCTACATCGCCGAGGCGGACGGCTTCGACATTTTCTCCTTGCTGCTGTTTTAAATCAGCATAAACAAGCGCTGAACAAATCGTATCCGTATCTGGGCTCTGGTGGCCAAACACCAGCACTTTTTCTTGACTCACACGGCAACACTCCTTCATTGGTCATTTAACAAGAACATTCTATCATCTCCATTTGCTAAGAACAATTGTCGTCCTGATTAAACCGTGGTAATCTGAATTTGCAAAAGTTTAACAAAAAAATGTCGGGAGATGTATCTTATGAAGCGGTTCTTTTTGTTGCTCACGCCATTTTTTTTGACTGCCTGCTGGGTGCAGAGTGAATCCTCTGCTGAAGAAAAGCTGCTCTTAGCGACGACGACAAGTACATATGACAGCGGACTTGTAGATGAGCTGATGCCTGAATTTAAGGAACGTTATGACGTTGATGTCGACATTATTTCCGTCGGCTCCGGAGAAGCTTTAATGATGGGCGCAAACGGCGAAGCGGATGCTCTTTTGACGCATGCTCCCGCAGACGAAGAAGAACTGGAAAAGCAAGGCGATGTTCTAAACCGTCAGCGTGTCATGTACAACGATTTTATTGTTGTCGGGCCTGAATCCGACCCTTCAGACTTACGCGGCCAACCTGTTCAAGATGCTTTTCAATCGATCTGCAACGACGGCGATACGCCGTTTTTTTCCCGCGGCGATGATTCAGGAACGCATAAACGTGAACTTGAACTGTGGGCTGACAGCGGCTTAGACCCACAAGGCAGCGATTATCAAGAAACCGGCCAAGGCATGGGCGACACGCTGAGGATAGCTGCCGAAAAAGAAGGGTACACGCTCACGGATCGGGGAACTTACCTTGCGCTTGAAGACTCATTAAATGATTTGACGATTATTACTGAAGGCGACGAAGAGCTGCGAAACATTTATCACGTAATGCAGGTCAACCCGGAAGCTTCAAAGCAAATCAACGCGCAAGCTGCCGAAGATTTTGTGGCATTTATGACCAGCGAAGATACACAATCAATTATTGAAGATTACGGCGAATCTGAATGGGGGGAACCTCTTTTCAGCCCTGATGCCGAGGAAGGATAACTGACGATGGAGCTCATTCTCAGCGGCCTGCGCGAAGCGGTCGATATGCTTGCAACCGGTGACAACGATATTTACCAGATTACGCTTTTGACGCTGCAAGTGTGCTTATTGTCAACGGTAATCAGCTCGGTTATCGGCATTCCGTTTGGGATGCTCCTTCGTTTCCGTTCATTTCGCGGAAAAAATATCATTTTGCTTATCAGCCATGCCGGCATGGGCCTCCCGCCGGTTGTAGCCGGGCTTTGGGTGACGATGCTCTTGTGGCGTTCAGGACCTCTCGGCGAGTGGGGATGGCTTTTTACCCCTAATGCGATCGTCATCGCACAAGTCGTCGTCTCTCTTCCGATTGTCGTATCACTTTCCTATGCCGCGTTCGGCAAAATAGATGACGGTACGAAACGGCAATTGCAAGCGCTCGGCCCGACGAACATTCAGCTGATAACCCTTTACCTCAAACAGGCGCAATTTGGTTTATGGGCTGCCGTTATGGCCGGTTTAGGCCGCGTGCTAGCCGAAGTCGGTGCGGCCATGATGGTCGGCGGAAATCTCCAAGGACAAACGCGTATCTTAACGACATCGATGGTGATGGAAGTTTCGCGCGGAAATTTTGATGTCGCTCTGGCGTTATCCTTCGTATTGATGCTTATTTCCATAGCCGTCACCTTGGTTCTCCTGCGTATGCAGCGAAAGGAGGTTCATTTATGAGCGAAGAATTGCGTTATGACCATTTAGTCTGTGTCAAAAACAAAGAAACGATTGTTTCACTCGATCACCTCAGCGTACATAAAGGCGATATTTACGGAATTATGGGGGCGAACGGCGCCGGCAAATCGACCCTGTTGCAGGCGATGGCGCTGCTCGACCCGCCTGCGGAAGGGTCCGTTGTTTTTCAGGGCAATTCGCTGCCGATCGAAAAGCCTCCGCTTGCTGTTCGCCGGCGCTGGGCGTGTGTTTTTCAGCAGGCGCACCGATTTGTCGGCTCTGTCTACGATAACGCCGCGCTCGGCCTGAAACTGCGGAAAATCCCCAAGAATGTCGTTCGTGAAAGAGTTATGCATTGGCTGGAAACGTTTCGGATCGGTCACCTGGCCGGTCAAAATGCCGGGTCGTTGTCGGGCGGCGAAGCGCAGCGTATGAATTTAGCCCGGGCTTTTGCGCTGGAACCGGATGTGCTTTTTCTTGATGAACCTTTTTCCGCGCTGGATTTTCCGACAAAAATTGCTTTGCTCCGCGACTTGCAAACGATCTTGAACGAAACGAAACAAACGACCTTTCTCGTCAGTCATGACTTGACTGACGTAGAGATGCTCGCCTCGCACTTAATGTTCATCCAAAACGGGACAGTTCATCAAACCGGCCGTTTACACGACGTGTTTCATGCGCCGAGCAAAGAGCTGAAAGGTTTCCTTCAGCCTTGGCGCACAGCCCGGAGCGCGGAACTGCACACACTTGAAGAGTCCACACCAAAAGACCGTTAAATTAACGGTCTCTAGGTGCAGCCAGTTTTGAGATGATGGCTGTAATTAAGACGAGCTGCTTTCTGTTGTCGCTTGTTCCGCTTTTTCCAACGCGTAATCCATATCAGCGATTAAATCCGCTGCCGATTCGATCCCGACAGAATAACGCAATAAACAATTGTCGACGCCGATCGCTTCGCGCACGTTTTGAGGGACATCTGCGTGCGTCTGCGTCGCCGGATACGTTAAGAGGCTTTCCACCCCGCCGAGACTTTCGGCAAATGTAATCAGCTCCAAGTTTCGCAAAAACGGATCAACGCACGCTTCATCGTTCACACGAAACGACAGCATCCCTCCGCGGCCGGGATAAATCACTTCACTTACCGACGCATGGCTTTCTAAGTACGCTGCAATTTCTTTTGCATTCTCCTCGTGCTGCTTCATCCGTACCGGCAATGTTTTGATCCCGCGCATGACAAGCCAGGAATCGTTTGGCGAGAGGATTTGTCCTGCGCTGTTTAAGGAAAAAGCTAACCGCTCGCAAAGCTTTTCGCCTTTAGCTGCGACGAGTCCGGCAATGACATCATTGTGTCCGGCCAAATATTTGGAAGCGCTGTGAATTACGATATCTGCCCCTTCGTCAATCGGTCGTTGAATAAGCGGAGTGTAAAACGTGTTATCAACGATTAAATAAAGGCCGTGTTCTTCAGCCATTTGTTTATAGACGGATAAATCTGCTTCTTGCATCAGCGGATTCGTAGGCGTCTCAATAAACAGCGCCTTTGTTTTTTCGGTAATCATTCGGCGAAACATGTCCGGGTTGCGCGGATCGCCGTATTGAAACGTCAGTCCCCACTTGCGCCAGCCTTCTTCAAAAAGACGGTACGTACCGCCGTAAATATCACTCGTCGCGACAATGTCATCGCCAGGTTCAAAAATCGTCAGGACAAGCTGAATCGCTGCCATCCCTGACGAACAGGCAAAGCCGCCGTCCCCGCCTTCTAATTCGGCAATCCCTTCTTCTAACAGCGCACGCGTCGGGTTTTTCGTCCGCGCATAATCATATCCTGTTGAGCAGCCGATCCCTTCGTGGCGATAAGCTGTAGAATGATAAATCGGCGCACTGACTGCGCCGGTTTTCTCATCGCTTCGATTGCCGATTTGTGTACAGATTGTTGCTACATTCCGTCTATTCATTATTTGACCCTCCACTCATTCCTTTACTGCTTTATTTAAGCAAACATTACTGTGCAAAAAAACTTCTTCCTACGTTGTAAGAAGAAGTTTTGCCGATGCGTTCCTTCTTCTTATCATCGCGGATCTCACACCGCAGGACTTAGCACCTGACTGCAAACAGCTGGTTGCTGAGATTTCTTCGGGCCTCTCCCTCCATCTCTCTCGATAAGAATTATGCATTTATTGTGACGAATAATGGCCTCCATTCTAAAAGATTCGTCACATAATTGCAACAACTTCTGCCGCTCTAAGCCCTAGGGCATCCATATTTTGAATTTTTTTTGAAAATTAAGGTTTCGAATTTCTAAAAGGTGGTATAGTTACCTTGCAACCGTTGAACATTTACTTTGCAACTATTACACATCAAACCTGCTTATTAATCATGCCTGTGTTCAGCAAAAAAAAAATGGGAGATGATTATTTTGAAGAAAACGAAATGGCTATCATCTGGTTTGGCAGCAGCGCTTGTTTTAAGTTTATTCGGCGGTTCAGTTAGCGCGGATTCACACGGGGACGACGATGCCATGGTGCGCGTATTCCACGGTTCACCGGACGCACCGGAAGTTGATGTGTATGTCAATGGCGATGCAGCTGTTGAAGGGGCAGGATTTGAAGATATTACCGACTATTTAGAACTCCCTGCAGGCGATCATGAAGTAGCGATTTTCCCTGCCGGTGAAGGCGGCGAAGGCGATCCGGTCGTTGAAGAAACCTTGACGGTAGAAGGCGGGCAATCGTACACAGTCGCAGCAACTGATTTACTGGACAACTTAACTTTGCAAGTTGTTGAAGACGACAACACAGTTGAAGAGGGCATGACCAAGATTCGCGTCGGCCACTTATCACCTGGAGCACCTGGTGTGGATGTCGGTTTGATTGGCGGCGACTCGCTGTTTGAAGGCGCAGAATTCTTCGCTGTCACAGATTACCTCGAGCTGGACCCAGACACGTATGATTTAGAGATCCGTGCAGCCGGAACAGAAGATCAAGTTTTTGACTTATCCGGAACTACGCTTGAAGCAGACACTGTTTACAGCGCGTTTGCTGTAGGTGAAGGCGTTGACGATTTGAATGTCGTTTTAATCGCCGATGCTGCTCATACAACACCGGATGAAATGCCTGCAACAGGCATGGGCGGAGCCTCCGAATCTTCTGTATGGCCTTTGGCTTTGACAATGCTTGCCGGCGGTGCAGTAGTGATTATTTACGCCCGTAAACGCTATGCTCACGAAGCGTAAAATCGTTTTAACCTGCTTGCTGATCATACTCTTCTCAGCAGGAGCCAGCACCGCCGGTCAGCAAGCCGGCCCGGTTTCCGATCACGTGCCTGCATCGTCTAACGATGCAGGCAGCGGAACCGACGAGCAAGAAAATGAGCAGCAGCTCAATAATGACACAAAAGTTAAACGCGAGACCGCGTCAACCGAAAGCGCAACATCTGCTGATGAACATGTTACAGATACACCGGCGATCGAGCCCGTATCTGTTAAGTCTGAAGGCATTACACCGCAATCAATTGCCATTCCTGCGCTCGAGATCGATGCATCGATTGAAGAAGTCGGTTTGACTGAAGAGCGAGAAATGGATGTTCCGACCGACGGCGACATTGTCGGCTGGTTTCATCAAGGTGCGAAACCCGGTGCACAAGGTAATGCTGTTTTAGCTGGACATGTCGATGATTTAAGCGGTCCGGCGATCTTTTATGACTTGCATAAACTTGAACCCGGTGATGAGATCATCATTGAAAGCGCCGACGGGGAGTCACTCACATTCGAAGTATCAAATATGGAGGTTTATCCGTATAACGATGCGCCTGTAGATGAACTGTTCGGTTCGTCTTCAGCGAAAAATCTCAATTTAATCACTTGTACCGGTGAATTCGATAATGAAGCGGGAACTCATAACGAACGCCTCGTCGTCTTCACTGAGTTAAAAGAGTAAACAAGCGTAAACGCGAGGCGTTTACGCTTGTTTTTATTGCTGTTCTCACTTTTGATATGATGGCAGTAATATCTTTACATTGGAGGTGCGCTCTATGAACCGCACGAAAAAATTAACAATTATGGCGATGCTGATTGCGATCGGCCTTGTCGCTTCGCAATTTATTTGGTTTCCCGCCGGTGTCGCCAGAGCTTACCCTGTTCAGCACGCCGTTAATGTCATCGCTGCTGTCTTATTAGGCACCGGTCCGGCTGTTCTGATTGCGTTTGCAATCGGATTGCTCCGCAATTTACTCGGGCTCGGAACTATTCTCGCTTTTCCGGGCGGACTCGTCGGCGCTTTATTTGCCGGGTTGGCTTATCGCTGGACGAAGAAACGATCGTCCGCTGTTGCCGGTGAGATTGTCGGCACAAGCGTGATCGGCGCACTTTTAGCCGCACCGATTGCGTGGTATTTTCTCGGTCATCCCGGCGGCGTGTTCTTTTTCGTGCCCGGATTTTTCGTCAGCAGTGTCGCCGGCGGCCTGATCGCCTGGTTTTTACTCAGCCGACTGCAGCCGCGGCTGGAACGAAACACACAATAAAGGGACTTTGCCGATATCAAGGCGCATGGAACGTTCCATGCGCCTTGACTTATCAATCATATAATTTTTGCAAATCAAATCGCGGAACAAGATCCGCTTTCATCGCGCGGCCTAATAGCGATTCAACGGCGGAAAATCCGTCTTCGCCCAGGTTTCGGCTGAATTCATTCACGTACAAATCAATGTGCGATTGCTGTACCTCCGGCGACATTTCTTGGGCGTGCGCTGCGATATAGTCGCTTGCCGCGGACGGGTTTAACCAGGCCGCGTCAACTGACTGGCGAATCCATCCGGTCAGCTTTTCTTTGTCGACGGCTCCGCGCCGAGCGATGATGGCTCCGAGCGGAATCGGAAAACCGGTGTCTTTTTCCCACCAATCCCCTAAATCTTCGAGCATCGACAGCCCGTACGTTTCGTACGTAAATCTTGCTTCATGAATCACAAGACCGGCATCGACCTTGCCGTCACGGACGGCCGGCATGATCTCCTCAAACGGCATGACAATAATTTCCCCGATCTCTCCGCTCAATTTTTGCTCTGTCCACAATCTAAACAACAGATAAGCGGTGGACCGGTCACTCGGAACAGCTATTTTTTTGCCTTCAAGATAAGCCGGTGTTTCCTTTTCCTTCGTTAACACGAGCGGGCCGACTCCGCGACCAAGCGCGCCGCCGCATGGAATGAGCGTGTAGTCATCAATGACGTAAGGCAGTGCAGCAAAGGAAATTTTCATCACTTCCGGACCGGCAAGATCTTGCGCCCAGTAATTGGTTTTGTCAATATCGGCATACGTTACGTTCACATCTGGAGCGTCTTCGACTTTACCGTGAACAAGCGCATGAAAAATAAACGTATCATTCGGACATGGGGAAAACGCGATATTTATCATACAGATAACTCCTTTAGTATATGAGCGGCTGCTTTTGTTAACACGTCAAACGCTTCTTGCAAGCGCCATTCATCTTTATTTCTTAGACCAATATAATTGGAAACGGCGCGGACTTCCACCGCCGGGATGCGCATTTCTTGCGCTGCTGTCATAATGCCGAAACCTTCCATCGCTTCGGCAGACCCTTCCGGAATCCGGTGCTGGAGCTCGGTCCGGGTTTCTTCGGTGCCGGTCACTGTCGAGAGCGTGAGGATAACACCTTCATGTACTGTCATGTCCCCGGCCAAACCTAAACGGCTGCTCAGACGATTGAATAACGGATGATCAGGATACACGTTGGCTGTCGCAAAACCAAGCTCATCAATCGGTTTAAATCCGTCCGGCGATTCGAAGCCAAGATCTGCCGCACAGCTCGCCGTCCCGATCACCGCATCGCCGATCGCCGTTTGATCAGGCATACCGCCGGCAATACCCATGTTAATCACAGCACCGTATGAAGCTTTATGCAGCTGCTTTACCGTATTAACCGCAGCGATGACCGGGCCGACACCGGCAGCAATCACATCAACGCGTTCATTTGAACCGATTCCGGCCTCAATTGCTTTTTTTTCCGCTTCTACCGATGTGACGATCAAAATGTTTCCTTTTATATTTTCTGTCATCATTACAATCTCCTTCTTCATTCGCTGACCTAATTTCTCATCCAGTGTATCAATTTGCTCGCCGAGTGCAAACGATCGTGCCTTAAATCTTCCAGTTCGGACCTGCCTTCTGACTAAATTTGGACAAAAATCTTAGAAAATCATGCGTTTTAATCCTATTAAAAAGGTGAATCGGTTATAATGGTAAATGGTTTTGTTAACGAAGGAGGACTCCCAGTGAATGAACTGATCTATTTAACGATATTTCTCATTGGTGCATTAGCTATCGGCATGACAGAAAAATACCGCTTAAACAAACGGACGCTGAATATTCCCGACCGTATTTTAGTCAACGGCATCCGCGGAAAGTCAACGGTTACACGGCTTGTGACCGGGATTTTAAAAGAAGACGGCCGGCGCGTTGCCGGTAAGACAACCGGTACATCCCCGCGGCTCTTCTATTGGACAGACGAAGAAGAAACACCGATTATTCGCAGCCTTCAGGGACCGAACATCTCTGAACAAAAATACATTACAAAAGAAATCGAAGACCGCAATCTCGACAGCCTCGTCACCGAGTGCATGGCGGTAAACCCGGATTATCAGCTCGTTTTTCAGAAATCTTTCGTAAAAGCCGGGATTACGGTTATTACCAATGTGATGGAAGACCATCTTGATTCGATGGGACCGACAGTCCATCAAATTGCCGAAGCGTTCGCGCAGACGATCCCGCATAACGGCACTGTAATTATGCCCCCTTCTGACTATGAACGCTTTTTCCAGAAGGAAGCGGAGGAAAAGGGCAGCCGGCTTGTCATTGCTGACCCGTCGCAAGTCGATGAAGCTTACCTCGAAAAATTTCCTTACATGATGTTCGCTGAAAACGTCGCATTAGGTCTCGCTGTCGCAGACGTCATGGAAATTGATCATGAGACTGCCTTGGCCGGCATGCTGAACGCCCCGGTTGACCCGGGTGCAATGATCGTCCATGCCTTCGGCGATGACAAACAGCCGAACATGTTTTACAACGGCTTTGCTGCCAATGATGCTACTTCTACGTTAAACATTTGGGAACGCATCGCCAATGAAGGCGCGATCAACCGCTACCAAACGGTGATTATGAACTGCCGTGATGACCGGGTGGACCGGACGATGCAATTCGCTGAAGATGTGCTGCCATATATTGAAGCTGATGAACTGATTCTCAGCGGCCGGAGCGTCAAACCGATCATGACCGCCTATGAAGAAGGCAAACTGCCGTTTCGCAAGGTTACAAATATGGAACGGATGAAAGCTGACGAAATCATTGATTATTTGCAAACCTTGCCGAAACCGCTGCTCGTCTACGGCATCGGCAACATTCACGGCGGGGGCGAAGAGCTGACAGATGAATTTCTTCAATTGCCGCTGGAAGCCTCTGCGTCAAAAAAAAATGACTTGTCCAGTTATACCGGGCGCGAATACAGAGAAGGAGTGACGAAATAACATGTTTGGAACTGACTTATACATCGCCATCGTACTCGGTGTGCTTTTATCGTTATTATATGCAGAAAGAACCGGCATCGTTCCGGCCGGACTCGTTGTGCCCGGCTATCTGGCGTTGGTGTTTGATCAAATCATCTTTGTCTTAACCGTTGTCGTGATAAGTATCATTACCTACTTATTTGTTACGCAAGTGATCGGCCGGCTGTCTGTCTTGTACGGACGCAGAAAATTCGCTGCGATGCTGACCGTCGGAGTCGTGCTGAAAATGACCTTTGACTATACGGTGCCGATCGTTCCGTTTGAGGTCGTTGAGCTCAGGGGCATCGGTGTTATCGTTCCTGGGCTGATTGCCAACTCGATTCATAAACAAGGTGTACTGCCTACCATATCGTCGACATTTATCATCTCTTTTGCCACCTTTCTGTTGATTTCTCTTTACCATTTGATATAAAAAGGAGTTTGCACCATGTCTGATGAACTCTCGAAATACGAAAAACGCAAACTGAAAATTCATTGGCACCGGCAGCGGGCAGTAAAGCATTCGTTAATTACGCTCGGCATTCTTGCCGTTCCCTTTTTCGGCTCGCAATGGATTTTTTCCTCCGACGAACCGCCGGACGAAACAAGAAGCGATGACGTCGACTACCGCGTCTCAATGGTCGGCGACATGATGATGGGCCGCCATATTGAAGACGTTGCAATGCAAAGCGGCTATACAAACGAAGAAGGCCAGCCGGTTTTTGACCACTTGTTTGAGTACGTCCGTCCCCACTTCGAAGAATCCGACTACACAACCGGGAATTTCGAAGCGGCGGTGATGGATCCGGAAGATATCCAAGCCGGTTACGGAAATATTCTCAACAAAGAACAATATCAAAATTTTGTCGCCGAAGAAGATGAAAAATACGTTGAGGAAGGCTATGAGGATTACACAGAAGAGAGGCAAGAAGCTTTAGAACAGGCCGCTTTAGCACAAGAAACTGATGCAGATAACGGCGGATTTGATGTCGAAAGAACGATCCGCAACTGGGTAGAAGCAGCAGGCGATCCAGTGTATGTCGGCGACCTTCCCGGTGAAGATGTGATCGAAGCGGCTGAATTTTACGATAAAGACATCCACCTTTATTCACAGCCGACCTCCCTCGATGCTGTTATCGATGCCGACTTCGACTCGATCAATTTTGCAAACAATCATACAATGGATTACAGCAACTTATCATTTGAAGAGACGATGAGGCACTTAGAGAATCGCGAGATTGCATCGCTCGGAATCGGCGAGGACAGTGATGAAGCAGCGGAGATGGATTATTTTGATGTCGCTGATGACGTGCGCGTCGGAATTTTTGGGCGAACAGATTCTTTTATGGAGGAAAATTTTCCAGCTCAATCCAATGTAAGTGGTGTATTTACCACCCTGAATCGGAGCATGAGTGATTCTGAACTCATCAACCTAATTGACGAAATAAAAATTGATAACAGCGAAGGCTCAGCTCCACGAGACACACAAATTGAAGAAAGTGATGACGATGAATATGCAGATATCGTAATGGCCCATATGCACTGGGGCGATGAATATCAAGTCGGCTATAATGAAGAACAAGAAGAGTTGGCAAATATAATGGTGGAGGCGGGTGTCGATGTGATTATCGGTCATCACTCGCACGTGCTTGAACCCGTCAGTATTGTACGCTCCGGCGGAAACGTCGGCATTGTTATTAACAGTTTGGGAAACTTCGTCTTTGACCAGGGCTGGACGCGGACAAAAGAAACGGCGATCGCGCAGCTCGACTTTCTCGAAGATGGTTCAAAAGAACTGGCCTTTGTCCCAATGGATATTGCGGAAGGAGCGCCACGTGAAACGAGCGGGATTACGAGTTTCTATGAGAATTTCCGCATCTTCCGCTCCTTAAGAAAAGACCTTGATTCTGATATTTGGGACGTCCGCGACGGTCGTTTAGTCATTGATTTAGATGAAGCTGGAGTACTTAGCGAGGTGGACCACACATCATGAACCATTATAAAAAAGACTTAAAACGGACGTACATTTTATCAATTGTGATCTTACCGCTCCTTATTGCCTGGAATTTTGATGAGGTTAACACCCTTTTCGACCCATTCCGCGATCCGTATGCGGGCGGTGATTCACGCGAGTTTGAAGACGAAGCGATTGACATTGCCGGAAATGACAATGGCAGTACACAAAATCAAACCGAAAACAATATTGATTCAGAAACGGGCTCCGTTTCTGATGCTCCTGAACCTGGAGTTTATGGTGTCAGTTCTGCCCACCCGCTCGCTGTTGAAGAAGGAATGGACGTTTTAGAAGACGGTGGCAATGCTGTTGATGCCGCGGTCGCTGTCTCGTTCACACTCGGCGTTGTCGAACCGTATGGATCGGGCCTCGGCGGCGGCGGCAGCATGTTAATTCATGATCCGGATGAAGGGATTGTCAATTACGACTACCGTGAAGCCGCTCCGGAAAGCGCGCAGACTCTCGAAGACGTTCCAGAACGTGGCATGGCAGTACCCGGGTTTGTCAAAGGGATGGAAACCGTTTATGAAGAAATGGGAAGCGGCGAGAAAGAGTGGGAACAACTCTTGGCAGCAACCGATGACTATGTCGATGACGGCTATCAAGTCGATGAAGTATTTGCTGACCAAATCAGCAGTTACCACCGAACCTTAGATTTTAGTTCAGCAGACGGCGGTAACAGTGACGAGGAGGAGTATACTCGATACGGAGAGCCTGTCGGCATTAACGATACGATACAGCCCGATGCGCTCGCTGATACTTTGGAACGGTTGAAAGCGGGAGGCTCTGAAGAATTTTATGAGGGCGAACTCGCCGAATCGCTCGCCGAAACGATGAATATTCCTGTCGACGATTTAGCATCGTACGAAGTCCATCGCACCGAAGGAGAGGAAGTCGCTTCTGGGACATGGGAGCCGTATGATTATGACGGTGAAAGTCGGGAGCAGACGATTTACGGCAGTCCCTCGCCTGCATCGAGTACGATTGTAATCCAAGCCTTACAGATGGCTTCCAGACTCGACCTTACAGAGCTTATTGAAATACTGGAAGGAGATAATGAGGATTACGAAGAAGAAATTGAGAATGTTTCAGCACTGCTTGCCTCTGAACTCGACGGCCTGGAAGAAGACGACAAGATCGAAGTTGGCCACTTGGCACACAGTGAAGAAACAGAAGCTCATTACTACCATCTGATGAGTGAAATTACTGATGCTGTCTATTCTGACCGTTTAGGAACACTGGGCGATCCGCAATTTGATGAGATCGACCATCAAGAATTGAACAGTGAAGCTTATATTAACAATCTTATTGACGATGTAGAAATGAACCCTTATGCCCTCTCAGAGCAACTCAGAGATGGCGAAATCGATGAAGATGAACTGGATGAAAACGAACCTGTTGAAGAAGACCCGGATACAACAGCAGCGATCAGCGACGAAACTCAAACCGACCTTGACGATCCCGGCAACACGACGCATTTCGTGATTGTTGATGATGAGGGTCGCATGGTTTCGGCTACACACTCGTTAGGGGAATTTTTCGGTTCGGGCGTTTATAACGATGGTTATTTTATCAATAATCAAACCGATAACTTCAGTGAAAACGAAGACTCGATGAACCGGTACGAACCGGGCAAACGTCCGCGGACATTTGTATCACCGATGATTTTCACAGAAACGGTCAACTATGAAAACGAAGAATATGAAGTTCCTTCGCTTGGATTTGGTTCACCGGGCGGAAGTCGAATACCGGCTATGCAGTTCCAAACTGCAATGGAGTATCAATATGGCCAAGAAGATGGAGAAGCGCTGTCGCTTCAAGAAGCGATTATGCAGCCGCGCTTCTACACGGACGGGAATATTTTATATACTGAAGAACAGCTGGGCAATGACTATGCGCGCGAAATTTTGCAATACAGTCCTGTTGATGATCCTGCGTTTAATCCTGACAACGTTAATGAAGAGGATTTTCAAATGGGCTACGATTACAACGTTCAGGGCTACGCTGACTCACTGCTCTTTTACGGCGGGATTCAAGGCCTTGGATTCTCTCACAGCTCGGACAATCCCTATGAAGGAATATACGGCGGCGGCGATGAACGCCGAAACGGCTCTTGGGGCATCCGCGAAGCTGAGTAATAAAAACGAAAAAAACAGCCGGGAACTTTTCCCGGCTGTTTTTTGATCCGTTACATAAAAAATTGTTGCTGCGATAAGCATTCTCCTTGCTTACTAAAATAAAGTAATTTATAATACGTAAGTGTTGTTAATGACAACCGCTATTTACTTTAGAAACGAAAGGAAGATGCATTTTATGGCAAACGTACTTTACATTACCGCTCATCCTCTGACGGAGGATCAGTCGTTCAGTCTCGCAACAGGAAAAGCGTTTCTCGATCAATACGTATCGGACAATCCTCACGATCAGGTCACTCATGTCGATTTATACAAGGAGTACATCCCGGAAGTAGATGCGGATGTGTTAAGCGGCTGGGGCAAACTCGGCAACGGGGAAGATTTCTCCTCATTAACTGAAGCTGAACAAACGAAAGTCGCCCGTCTCGGCGAATTGAATGAACAGTTTATTGCAAATGATAAATACGTCTTCGTTACACCGCTCTGGAACTTCACGTTCCCGCCGGTATTAAAAGCTTATATGGACGCCGTTGCTGTCCCGGGCAAATGCTTCCGCTACACAGAAAACGGCCCGGAAGGCCTGTTAACCGACAAGAAAGCGGTGCATATCCAAGCCCGCGGCGGCATTTACAGCGAAGGCCCGGCAGCTGAGATGGAAATGGGGCACCGATTTATTGCAACGATGATGGGCTTTTTCGGCGTTCCGTCCGTTGATCACGTCGTCGCAGAAGGACACAGCATGCAGCCTGATCAAGCGCAAGAGATCAAAACCCAGGCGATTGCTGAAGCGAAAGAACTCGCACAGACATTTTAATGATCCGCAAAATAATAAAGAGCGGCGCCGATCATCGGCGCCGCTCTTTTTTAATCATTTGCATAAATGTTCAGCAATTCTGTGAGTTCTTCTCTCAGCTGCTCTCTTACCGTAAGCGGTTCGATCACTTCTGCACTGACGCCGAATGAGCGGATCCAGCGTAAAAACTCTTCGCGGCTGTCGACTGTTGCCGTTAAAAACAGACCGCCGTCGCTGCTTGCTTCCCGGCTCGTGTTGACATAAAATTCGCTTTCTGCGACATAGCGCGCCGCTTTATCGGAAAACTTCA
The DNA here is from genome assembly GCF_003814815.1 of Salisediminibacterium halotolerans. Taxonomy (GTDB): domain Bacteria; phylum Bacillota; class Bacilli; order Bacillales; family Salisediminibacteriaceae; genus Salisediminibacterium; species Salisediminibacterium halotolerans. The sequence goes on along the minus strand of NZ_RKQQ01000005.1, from coordinate 183,453 downwards.
CCACAAAGGTCGTAGATTCTTCTTCGCTGATGATCGCCCAGCGGTTTTCCAGAAAATCATCAATATTAAATGACCTTGGAATTTGAAATTGCGTATCGGTCAGTTCGACGTGCTGAAACCGGCTGACCCGGAACACGCGCACGTCCTCCCGATTATGACAATAGGCGATTAAATACAGATGCCCTTCGCGCGGCACAAGGTAATACGGCTGCAGGCGGCGGCTCGTCGTTGTGTCGCGGTGAATCGAATAATACCGGACTTGAATCTCTTGATCCCCGGCAATCGCATTTAACAGTTGCGGCATGATTTTCATTTGTTCAGATTCCCGCGGCTTCGCGTGCAGGCGGATACGGTCGCCGAGACCGGCGCCCGCTTCAAGAAGCTGGCTTTTTCCTTGTACGACACCCATCACTTTTTCCAACCCTTTTTTATACGCCAAATGAAAAGGGTGTTCTCCTGAAGTTATCCCTTCAGACAGCATCGGAAAGAGTGTCAGTGCCATCCACTCGTCATGTGTCAAGCGTCCGTTCACCGGATGAGACTGAAACAACAGTTTATATCCGTCGCGGCCGTTCGGCTGAATTTCCACACCTTGATCTTGTAAGTCCCGGACATCGCGGTAAATACTGCGCACGGATGTCTGACAATACTCCGCAAGCTCCGGCGCGGTCGCCGTTTCATGGTTCGATAAATAATCAAAGACAAAAAACATTCGCTCTGCTTTTTTAAATGTTTTTCCCGTCGTCATGTCTTCCCTCCTTTCAAATTTGAATTACGCTTACATTTATTGTATCCTTTCTCACCCCATTTGCCAACATCATCCAAAAAACCGGGGAAGAGTTTTCTTCACCCGGTTCGTCTCTCGTTATTGCCATTCATCTTCCTCGATCAGCCAAATTGCTTGACCGGATTGAAACGGATCTTCGAAAATAAATTCAAAAAACTCCGCTTCTTCCACATCAAAAGCGATCTCGCCGCTAAGCGTCCGCTCGGCGCCAATCTCCCCGTCGAGGCTTCCGGACGTATCAGCCATGATGTCCATCTCTTGGCCGTAGCCGTCCGGGTCAACAAGACTCATTTGCATCAGCGTTGAGACATTCGCTTCTTCCTCGGTCGTGTTTTCAATGCTGACATCCACAATTAAAAAGAAATCTTCTTCCGGTTCGATAAAATCTCCGTCACCGTCATCGCGGCGCACTTCATTCAATGTCACTTCGAGGCCGTTGAAATCAACCGTCGACCCGACACTGACATCATCTTCTTCGACTTCCTCGCCGTTGTTGTCGTCTTCTTCTTGATCATCTGCTTCATCTGTGTTGTTACCCTCGTTTGCCTCTTCATCATTCTCGTCATCTTCACCGGTGTTGTTCGCAGCATTATCGGCTGCTTCTACGTCATTATTCGCGTCTTCATCGTTGTTGTCATTGACTGTGTTGACGTCTGCATCGCCGCAAGCACTTAAGCCGAACACCGCTAAGAGTCCCGCTGTAAAAATTGTCCGTTTCATAATCTAAATCCCCCTTTTCAATGATTGACTCCAGTATATCGCCTGCTGTGACAACCATTGTCAGGGAACAAAAGTTTGGGGAAATTTTTTTGCCGCTCTGTATGATAGCCTTCATCTTTCGAAAACCAGCGTAACCGTTTGCAGAGATTCCGTTATAAAAATTCGGTTTCTAACAAGTTATTTTTTTTCGTCTGAGCGGTTCAAGTTCGGCGATCACTTCCTCAACGACGTACTTTGCAATCGCCGGAGCTGCGGTGACACCCGGCGAGTCGATTCCTGCCACGTGAATAAACGCCTCAGCTTCATGGGATGGCTTAATATAGAAATCTTCCTGATTGATTGACGAGCGAATTCCAGCATATCCGTGACTGATCCGATCGTATGGCGGATTGTCGACCAGCCTGTCAATCTCGGCACGAATTTCTTTTTCTCCCTCTTCTGTCACAGACGCAGAATCAATCGAAGACTGTTCGACGCTTGTCGGACCGAGTCTGATTGTGCCGTCGGGTTGAGGAATCATCAGCACTCCTTTGCTTTTTTTCGTCGGCAGCGGATAAATAATGTGCTGAATGAAATCCTTCGCTGACGAATCAAGGACGATGTATTCGCCGCGCTGCGGCTCGATTTTATACGGAACTTCATTTTCTACCATCTCAGCAATCCGTTCGTTGGCAGTTCCGGCGGCGTTGATCAGAAAACGGCTCTGATACTCGCTGCCGGAGCTCGTCGAAATCGAAAATACACCGTTTTCAAAATTGATCGCTGTCACTTCTTCACCCGTATTTATTTGCGCCCCGTTTTTCGTTGCTCTCTCCGCTATTTTACCTGTCAGCATTGATGTATCAGCACTCATAGCCGCAGAAAGCTTGACGGCACCTGCTATACTTGCTTTCAAATTCGGCTCGATTTCTCGCACCTCGTCACTCGAGAGCACGTCGATCTCAGCGGTGCCCTGCTTACGCGCATCATTCACCATTTTTTTAAGCTGAACCATTTCTTCAGCCGAACGAGCAACCAGTAACGCTCCGTTACGGTTAACGGGCACATCAAGCTGAGCCGCCAACTCCTGATACATCGCATTCCCTTCTTTTCCAAGCCGGGCTTTCAATTCTCCTTTTTCAGGAGGCATCATCAACTCCGGATGAACAAGTGCACTGTTGTGCGTTGTCTGCACTTGAGCGAGCGTTCGTTCCTTTTCCAACAGCAGCGTCTTTCCTTCATAGTGAGAGAGGGCGTGCGCAATAAAACTGCCTACGACACCGCCGCCAACAATTACATAATCATACAATCTGCTCATCTCCTTTAAAAAGGTTCCGCAAACACAGTACCTTTTTTGAAATATTTAGAAACTAAGCTGCAGACGATCGGTGTTCTCTCAGCATCTCAAGAACGAAATTAACTTTTCTACCGCTAATATAGTGGAAAATCAGGCTGCTGTTCAAATTACATGCTCACTAGTGAGCATGTAGATTGTCGACAAAGTCATGACATCGATCGATGTTAAATTGAAGGAAGCCATGCATCCACTCCTCCGAGACCTCCTTGCTCGGGGCAAGCGGAGGGCAGTGGCTGCGTGGCTTACGTCAAAATAATCATTTGTCTGCACTCTGAATGCTCACTAGTGATCATCGTTAACTGCCGGACGTCGCTCGCTTTATAAAACGCTGACGAGAGCCGTTTCAAAGCTGACATAAACAACTTTTATGAAAATATCGCGAGCGCAAATAAAATTACATAGGATACGGCAATCGCCGCTATGCCTGCAATCACCATTTTCCTCGCCGTTTCAGGCGCAAACGGAGGCTGATATTCTCTCATCGCACCGGACAATTTCAATTTATTGCGGTAAAAAACGGTAATCAAAATAAGAATGCCGCCGGCTTGCAGTAGAAAGAAGACCAGCTCCAGCCACGATCCGCCTAATATATGGATGCCGCCTAACCATTCGAGCACGTATGAATTAAAAATCGCATACGCACCTAAAATAACAAACATGACGACAAGGATGCGCAATATTTCAAAGATAAAACCCAAAACATTCTTCAACGTGATTTCCCTCATTTCTAAACTGATATCTCCCCTATTGTAGCGGAAAATCTGCTCAATTCAAATTATTCATTGGCGAAAATCCGCTTCAGCACGTATACTTTAAGAAGAATCTTTCAACAAAGGTGTGTTTTACGATGACTGCATTCGATCAAAAAATTGACCGTAACGGTACGGCCTCAATGAAATGGGACCGCACGGAAGAGATATTCAATACAAAAGAGACCATCTTGCCGATGTGGGTGGCCGATATGGATTTTCAGCCGCCGCAAGCTGTTTTGGATACAATGCAACAACGGCTGAACCACGGTATTTTCGGGTATACATATACCGGGACGTCGGTGACTGAGGCGATCCAAACATGGATGGAGAAGCATTATAACTGGCAGTTTAAATCGAGCGAGATTCTTTACAGTCCCGGCGTTGTGCCGTCGATTTCAAAGTGTATTCAGACACTGACAAACCCCGGCGAAAAGGTGCTGATCCAGTCGCCGGTTTATCCGCCGTTTTTCTCGATGACAACAGAAAATGAGCGTAAGATTGAAAACAGACCGCTCAAAGAAGTCAACGGCACGTACACCGTTGATTTGGCTGATTTTGAAGCGGCTGTATCCCGAGACGATGTGACGATGTTTTTATTATGTTCACCGCACAACCCGGTCGGCCGGGTGTGGAATGAAGACGAACTGCGCGGCATGGCTGAGCTATGCGTGAAGCATAACGTCATCATTGTCTCTGATGAAATACATGCGGATCTTACCTTGCCCGGTTACAAGCATCTTCCGACCGCAACACTTTCAGAAGATATCGATAAGCAAACGATCACCCTGTCCGCGCCGAGTAAAACGTTCAATCTCGCCGGGTTGCAGGCATCATTCATTATCACATCTAATCGTGAATGGCTGGAAGCACTTCAGGCTTTCGATAAAAAAAATAACGTTAATATGCTGAATACATTCGGCGTACTCGCGATGGAAGCAGCTTATAAGCATGGCGAAGAATGGCTTGACGAACTGCGTGAATACATCGCGGGCAATGTTGAACTCGTATATGAATTTTTCCGCCGGGAACTCACACCGCTTAAGGTCAAAAAGGTTGAAGCGACTTACCTGGTCTGGATCGACTGCCGCGCGCTTAATTTAGATGATAAAGAACTAAACCGGCTCTTCATAGAAGAAGGACAAGTCGGCTTTAACCCTGGCCACAGTTTCGGGAGCGGCGGCGAAGGTTTCGTCCGCATGAATGTGGCTTGCCCTCGTTCAACTGTGCAAGAAGGACTCGAACGAATCAAAACAGCAGTGACACCGCTATTAGAGAAAACGAACGCATAACGACCTCACGGCGAAAGGAGAAGGACGCGGATGCAGTACGCTCGCGAAATGTTTTATCGATTCAAGGAACACCAGCTGATTTATCTCGGTGCACAGTGCGCTTACTTTCTTCTTCTCTCGCTTTTTCCGTTTATGATTGTGATGGTCAGTTTATTGACGTTTGTCCCTTTTACTGTCGAAGACTTCAAAATGCTCCTTGAAGATATTTATATGCCTGCCGGCGTCACAGAAGTGATTGAAGGGCAGCTCGAGTCATTAGCGCAGGATCGCAACACCGGGGCGCTGTCACTCGGAATCCTCTTTACTCTCTGGACAGCATCGCTTGCGATCAACGCGATTTTGCGCTCTTTGAACTTGTCTTATGTCGTCACTAAGCGGCGCGGACTCATTTTAGGGCGGCTGATTTCCATGGGACTGACCGTCGGGATGTTTGCCGTCGTCGTAGCTGCGTTAACGTTGCAAGTCATCGGCGGCCTGCTGACCGAGTGGCTCGATTTTGACATGTGGCTGATGGATGCCGGTCTATTGCGCTGGATCTTAATTACATTATTAACATTCGGCGTTTTTCTCGCTTTATATTTAATTGGACCGGAAACACGGCTGTCTTTTAAAAATGTGTATGTTGGGACAATTTTTGCGACGTTGGGATGGCAGCTGACGACACTCGGCTTTTCCGCCTACTTAAGTAATTTTGCGGATTACTCTGCTACTTACGGAGCAATCGGGGCTGCGATCGTTTTAATGGTCTGGTTTCACATTTCCGCACTCGTCATTCTAATCGGCGGCGAGATCAATGCTATCAAAAAAGAAGGCCTGCAATGGGTCAAATAGCTGCGTTGAACCAATGGTTCAGCGCGGCTTTCTACGGTCTCAATGATGTAAAAAATCATGAAAAATAGGATCACCTTGTTGAAAAACAGAGGATGTTGCCGTACTGTGGAAACTGAAGACAAACCAAAGAGAGGACGTATACTTGTTTGGGAAGTCACCTCATTCAGATCAATCCTTACGATAAACGGATGAACATTAAAATCGAAGGGTTGTTCAACGAACATGACTGGACAGAATTGCTTCAATCTTACCAAGACAACCGATCGCTCATCTCTCCGCAAAGTTACAACATTGAACTGGACTGCTTATCCTTTCCCCTTCAATCTGACTACCAATGGCACCTGCTCGAACGCTGTTATAACTTTTTTAATAACGAATCATTCCGACAAATTTCATTTATTATCAACCAATCAAAACAGCACGTCGATCATTCCTTTCGCCAAGCAGCATTGAATGAACAATTCGCGAATTTGCAATGGCGCGAGGTGTAATCGGAAAACGATGAACAGACCGTAGGCCGATTATTTCCAAAATGACGGTGCGGTCTATGATCCATAGTTTTTTCCATCTGAAACAACCGGCCATTCCCGGTTCGGCAAACGCCAGCGATAGTAGACGGAAAACTGACGAAGCGTAACTACAGCGGCCACGATTGAAACTAACCCGATATCAGAGGTTACCCAGCCTGATCCAACAACAATTCCCGGAATCAGTGTCCAAGCAATATAGATTTCCCGTTGCAAAAATAATGGTTTCCTGCCTGCCAACACGTCGCGGACCATCCCGCCTCCCGTGCCGGTCAGCGCCGCAGCTGCAATCGCAGCGCTTAACGGCAAACCCATCGAATAAGCATAAATCGCGCCTTGCGTCGAAAACGCGCCGAGACCGATCGCATCAAAAAATATCCCGCGTCGCAGCAGGGTCCACTGCAAAATCCGCGGCACAAAAAACGCTGCTGTCATCACAAAGAAAGCGGCAATAAATAACGGCCCTTGATTCCAAAGCTCCTCTACCGGCACACCAATCAATAAATTTCTGATCGCTCCCCCGCCAAACGCCGTAATAAAGCCGAGAATGTATATCCCCATCAGATCGTATCGCTCTTCCATTGCAACAAGCACCCCGCTCAAAGCAAAAGCAATCGTCCCGATCATATTTAATATCTCCCACATAAAAACAATTCCTTCCTTATTTTCACACTTGATTCGATGAAAAGTTTAGAGGAATCTGCGGAAAAAGGCAAGAACAGCTTTTATTTTCGTAATTCGGCGACAAGCGAAGGACTGTCGATCTGAAACGGCTGTCCGGAAAAATCGCCAAAGATGTCTATGGAGCTAAACATTGCGCTCGCAAGCACTTCTTTTAAGTCAGCCTCCGTCAACGGATAAAGGAGCGTTTCCGCTTCAAAAACTTCGTCACAAGCGTATAGCCGCATTTGAAACCGGATCCGATTCCCTTCGAGCTGGTAATAACGCTGAAAACGCAAGTTTTTTTCCGCATGCTGAATCTCAGGGAGTTCGGTGATATTTTCAGCATAAACGCGATCGTAATTCACGGTTTGTATCAATAAGCGCCCTCCCGGCTTTAAGAGTTCGCGAAACTGCTTCAGCTGGCGGATCATCGCAGATTTATCCGGCAAATGAACGAACGAATTTCCGATGCAAATGATGACATCAAACACCGCTTTCGGCCATAACTCTTCAGCTTCTTCCATCCCGGCATGAACCGTCTCGATCTTCACACCTTGCGCTTCAGCTTTTCGGCTGATGTTCTTTGCCATCCGGGCATTGCTGTCGAGCGCGGAAACGTTAAAGCCTGCTTTCGCAAATGCTGCTGCTTCAGAACCGCTTCCCGCTGCCGCATCGAGCAGATTCACGTCTTTCTGTCCTTTAAAAGCTTCGATAACTCTGTTCACAGCTCCTTGTTTGACGCCGAACAAATCATCATAATAGCGGCTTAAAATATCGTAAAACGTCATTGTCCATTCACTCCTTCATAGGCAATTACACTATTTTTCCGGTCTGAATGCAGTGATACGTATCACAGTGCTGGACAAGCCTATGCTGTTCCGTCAAAATAAAAGATGGGTATTTACACCATTTTTCAAGGAGGTCATTCTATGAATCAACCATTTCGCGCTTTTTCGGCTTCAGGAAACGGAACCGGCGAAGTCGTGCAGAAGAATGAAGAACAGCTGCCTGAGGGCAACGTCGTGATCGAAGTGTTTTATTCCGGTGTGAACTACAAAGACGCTCTCGCACTCGATCCGAAATCGAAAGTAGCATCAGGCTATCCGATTACACCGGGCATTGATTTGTCCGGAAAAGTCGTGTCATCTTCTGATCCGCGCTTTAAAGAAGGCGACGACGTCATTTGTACGAGTTACGAATTAGGTGTCGGCCATGACGGCGGTTATGCCGAATACGCCCGTGTGCCGGCAGACTGGGTCGTACCGCTTCCTGAGGGACTTACGCTGCGCGAAGCGATGATTATCGGTACCGCCGGTTTCACAGCCGCGATGTCGATTCACCGCCTCGAGGAAAACGGCCTCGATCCGTCGCAAGAGCCGATTTTAGTGACCGGTTCCACCGGCGGTGTCGGCAGCATGGCGATCTCGATGCTTAACGAACGCGGCTACAGCGTCACCGCAAGCACCGGCAAAGATTCCGAACACGATTATCTCTACCGTCTCGGCGCTAATGATGTCATCCATCGCGATGAACTCAATCCGGAACAGCGCCGGCCGTTAGACCGGCAGCGCTGGGCAGCCGCTGTTGACGCCACCGGCGGAGCGCCGCTCGCCTACATTTTATCATCGGTGAAACAGCACGGCGCCGTCGCCGTCAGCGGACTGACGGCCGGCATTGATATCCCGACGACCGTCGTTCCGTTTATTTTGCGCGGTGTCGACTTGCTCGGAATTGATTCCAGTTACTGCCCGATGCCGCTTCGCGAAAAAGTTTGGCAGCGCGCGGCAACAGATTTGAAACCGGCTCACCTTGAAGACATCGTCCAACAGGAAATCGGCCTCGACGGCTTAAACGAAGCAATCGCCGGTGTCGTGCAAGGTCAGGCCCGCGGGCGCACGCTCGTGAATGTAAAGAAATAAATTCTTTTCAATCGGTTGAAGGAGGGCTACGCATGACAGAAGGGATCGCTCATATCGCATTCACGGTTCAAAACATGGATCGTTCACTTGCCTTTTACTGTGACAAGCTTGGGTTTAAGTACGGCTTTCAAGTCCAAGATGACAACGGAAATCCCTGGATTGAATACGTTCAAACGGCGCCGCAACAGTTCATCGAACTGTTTTACGGCGGCGAAGTCGAGCGGCCGGATGAACCGAAAACGATCGGCATGCACCATATCTGTTTTCGCGTAAACGATATCCGCGAAACCGCCAATCAGCTTCGCGACCAAGGCATCATGCTCGATGTTGAACCGAAACGCGGTGTCGGACAAAACTGGCAGTGCTGGATCAGCGACCCGGACGGAAACAAAATTGAATTTATCCAACCGGATGATGATTCCCCGCATTTACGGCCGTAAGAAATCCCTCTGCGTTAAAATCGCAGAGGGATTTCTGTCTGTCTTTATTTACTTGACCTTCTCTGTCAGTTTATCGATCGCAAGCGCTATCGCGCCGTCACCGGTCACGTTAGCAGCTGTGCCAAAGCTGTCTTGGGCCATATACAAAGCGATCATTAAGCCAAACGCCACTTCGGTAAAGCCGAGCATGCTCGTCAACACACCGATCGCTGCCATGATCGCACCGCCGGGCACCCCGGGAGCGGCAACCATGATAATCCCGAGCATCGCAATCACCGGAAGCATTTCAAAGAAACCAGGGATCGTAAAACCGTCCAGTACAGCCATCACAGCGACAGCACAGCTGACAATCGTGATGACACTTCCGGCTAAGTGAATCGTCGCACCGAGCGGTACACTGAAGTTGGCTACTTCTTCACGAACCCCATTTTCTCTTGCCTGCTTAACAGTCACAGGGATCGTTGCCGCTGAGCTCATCGTTCCGAGCGCTGTAAAGTAAGCAGGAAGCATCGTTTTGATTAACTGGAGCGGATTGCGTCCTGTATAAAGTCCGACGAGAATATACTGCAGGGAAATCCACACCCAATGCAGTGCAATCGCGGCCAACAGCACGAGCCCGAAGATTTGCAGCGTGGCAAATACAGTCCCTTCTTCCGCTATCCCGGCAAAAATTCCCGCAATGAAAAACGGCAGGAGCGGGATGATAATCCCTTTGATCACAAGTTCAATCACTGCTTTTCCTTGATCAAACACTTGAATCAGCGCGGATGTCTTCAGTTTGGACATCGCGATCCCAAACATAAACGCCATCACAAGCGCTGTAATCACGCCCATTAAAGGTTCGATTTCGAGTTCGAAGAAAGGTTCCAATCCGGCGCCTTCTTCCGGGGCCGCCTGTTCCGAAGCGATCATCGGCATCACTGCCACCGCGACAAAATAAGCCATGATACCGGCAAGAACGGTGGACAAATAAGCTCCCCCGACGTTCAATCCGACAAGTCTCGCCGAAGCTCCGCCAAGATTTGCTACCCCTGACGCAATAAAAAAGAGGATAATGAGCGGAATCATAAATTCAATAAACTGTCCAAAGAGCATTTCAAATGTAATGAACAGCTTTGTCAGCGGTTCAAATCCGACTAAACCAACGACAATACCAGTAAGAATACCTAAAATCAGTTTTAAAATTAATTTCAATGGTGTCATTCCTTTCTTTGCTGATTGACGTCCTTACAAAAAGGACATTTGTTTTTCACCCACGATCATATTGCCTCTTTTTGCTCTCGATTTCAAGACTCCCGCGGAACAGTCGCAATTCTCAGTTTTCAGCAAACGCTTTCAATACAAAAAAAAGACGTTTTTTAACAAAACGTCCCAGATTGTAGACAAACGATTATTTTGCTGTCAGCCATGAATCCACTGCCCTCCGCTTGCCCCGGGCAAGGACTCAGCTAGTATTCGTCGGTATCAGACCGCCGAATCCGGATCTTCGTCTCTTGCTTTCCCGGAGGCGTCGGTGGAGTGGATGCATGGCTTTTTTCTGAGACGTTTTTTACAAAACGTCCTTAGAATGAAGATAAACTGCTATTTTGACGGAAGCTGCGCGGCTTCCTGTTCTTTTAAGCGGATGATCCGCTGGTTCCGGCTTCCGCGAAAAGCCAGTGTCGTGTCCCGCTCCTTGTCACGATACGGTCCGTCGACGAGAACATCAATCGTCTCAAGCAGAGCTTTTTGACTGTCTGTTCCGCTCTCTGCCAATTCTTCATACTCGTAGCCGGTGTAACTCCAGACGTTTAAACCGAAGCGTTTTAGCGCGGCCGCTGCCGGATAAACCTCTTCTGCCTGGGCGAACGGTTCACCGCCGGACAACGTCACATTTTGCGTTTCTCCCTGCAGCACGGCTTCGACGAGCTCGTCTGCGGTGTAGTCTTCCCCTTGATCATAGTCCCAAGATTCCGGGTTGTGACAACCGTAACAGCGGTGCGGACAGCCGGCAAAATAAACCACTGTCCGCAAACCTTCGCCATCGACGATCGAATCACGATTGATTGCCAACACCTTCATCGATGCTTCACCCGGTCTTTTTCTTCAGCGCGCTTCGCTTCGTTCCAGCGGTCGAGACCGCCGACAAGGTAACCGGTGATCCGGCGGATGTGCTGGATGTTTGCCGGATCTTCTTCGCCGCATGTCGGACACTCGTCGCCGATCATTCCTTGATAGCCGCAGGAAAAACAATGGTCAACCGGATGGTTAATCGAACCGTAGCCGATGCCGGCCTGTTTCATGTACGCGATAATTTCTTGAAATGCTTGCGTATTTGCCGAGGCATTGCCGTCGACTTCCACGTACGTAATATGTCCGCCGTTACAGTAGCAGTGAAAAGGAGCTTCTCTGTTAATTTTTTCTTTCACGGTCACATCCGCATAAACCGGCAGATGAAACGAATTCGTATAATACGCTTTATCAGTGATCCCCTTCACATCCCCGAACATCTCACGGTCTCTGGCGACAAACTTTCCCGACAGCCCCTCTGCAGGTGTCGCAAGCAGCGCGACGTTTCGCCCGCTTCGTGCCGTCTCTTCATCGGTCAACCGGCGCATTTCCGCAATAATCTCCTGACCGAGCTGCCACGCTTCGTCACTTTCTCCGTGATGGCTCCCGGTCAAAACTTGCAGCGCTTCGGCTAAACCGATAAAGCCGACGCTTAAAGAGCCTTCGCGCAAAAGCGGTTCGACACGATCCCCGGGATTCAGCGTTTCCCCGCCCCGCCAAACGCCTTGCGCATATAAAAACGGGAACGACGACGCCGGAAAGCTGCCTTGAAAATCGTAGCGTCCATGCAGCTGCTTCATGCATAAAGCAACCGCCTTATTCAGTTCCGTGAAAAAAGCCAATAAGTCCCCGTCTGCTTTCAACGCCAGCCGCACGAGATTTACCGATGAAAACGAGAGATTCCCCCGCCCCGATACCGTTTCTTCGCCGTTCACATTGCCCATTACGCGCGTGCGGCAGCCCATGTAGGCTACTTCCGTATCAGGGTCATCCTCACGGTAATAAGCCCGGTTAAACGGAGCATCGAGAAAGCTGAAATTCGGATAGAGCCGGCGCGAAGACGTCTCAACCGCTTTTAAAAATAAATCGTAGTTTGGATCCTCCGGGTTGCCGTTGATTCCGTCTTTGACTTTAAAAATCTGGATCGGAAAAATCGGTGTTTCGCCGCGGCCGAGACCGTTTTGCACCGCTGCCAAGATTTCAGCAGTGATCAATCGGCCTTCTTCCGAGATGTCCGTACCGAAATTGATCGATACAAACGGCACTTGTCCGCCGCCGCGTGAGTGCATTGTATTGAGGTTATGAATAAACGCTTCGGCGGCTTGGGCCGCTTCTGCTTTTGTTTTTTCCCAAGCACCGTCATCGGTGTACCCTTCCGCTTTGTACTTTTCGTATGATAAAACGACAAAAGGCGCTAAATCGCGGTCAATCGCCGGGTAGGCTTGCCCGCCGTGCTGAAAGTTTTGGTTGGACTGCACAACAATCGCTGCCAGCGCAAACGCTGTTGTGATCGATTTCGGCGGGCGAATGTACCCGTGACCGGTGTGAAAACCTGTTTGTAAAAGTTTCCCGAGCGGAATTTGACAGCACGTCGTCGTTCCGGTCGGATAGTAATCTTTATCATGAATGTACAGGACGTTCTCCTCTTCTGCTTCGCGAATCTCTTTTTCCAATAGTTTTTCGTCTGTAAACCACTTCATCGTTTCGCTTGCAAAAGCGTTCATTTTTCCAAGCGGTGTCGAGCCGTTAACGTTCGCATTTTCTTTTAAGACGTCGCTGTCAGTATCAATGATCTTCGCGAATGGCGCGATCCCCAGTGTCATTGTTTACTCCCCCTCTTTAATTTTTCCCCGTATTACAAATCGTCGAACCCGTTATCTTCAGAAACTTTCGCATATTGGCGCGGTTTCTGCTCGAAGAAATCAGTCTTCCCGTCGTTCATGTCTTCATACACTTTAATCCAGCTCATCGGATTTTTCCGGTAGCCATCAAACGGCCGTTCCACGCCAAGTTCGTTGACCCGCTTATTCGCCATAAAACGAATGTAGTCTTCCAAATCCCCGATTGGAATCGCAGGAAATTCATTGCCGATAATGTAGCGCGCCCACTCAATTTCCAGTTCGGCCGCTTCGATAAACGTTTCCTGGACAAAACGGTCAATCTCTTCGCCTTGCAGTTCCGGATATTCGTTGCGGATTTCTTTAAACATCCGGGCAAACAGCATGACGTGCAGCTGTTCATCGCGGTTAATGTAGTTAATCATCGTTGAGGTCGAGACCATTTTTCCGTCGCGCGCCAACGAGTAGAAAAAGCTGAAACCGGAGTAAAAATTCAATCCTTCTAAAATGACATCATAAACAATTGATTTTAACAGCGTCTCCGGCGTCGGATTATTGACAAACGCTTCGTAGCCTTCTGCGATAAAATCGTTGCGTTTTCGGAGCACCGGATCGTGCTTCCAATACTCAAATATTTCCTCTTGTTCGTCTTTTGATACTAAACTGGAAAGCACGTAAGAATAGCTTTGATTATGGACAACTTCTTGAAACGCGAGTGTCGTCATCAGCGCATTCAAACTTGAGTCCGTCACGTACTTTGAAACATGCATCGCATAATCGGTTTGGATGCTGTCTAAAAACGCTAAGAGCCCGATGATTTTTTTAAAGGCATCTTCTTCGTTGTCTGACAAATACTGAAAGTCTTTAATGTCTGAAGACATATTGATTTCAAACGGCGTCCAAAAATTCGCGAGCATGTTTTTATACAGCGGATACGCCCACGGAAAGCGGACATCGTCCCAATTAAGCACGTTCGAGCTTTCTCCGTTCAAAATGCCGGTCGACGCATTCGGCGCGTCGACATCATACAAACTTCGTTCTTTTAACGGTTCTGATTTCATTGTCTAAGACTCCTTTCTTAACTCGAGCAGCTGTCACAGTCTTCGATTTCCGTTGACGTTGAGCGGACGTAATACGTCGTTTTTAACCCTTGCTTCCAAGCATCTAAATGAAGATCGAGCAATTCTTTCGCTTTGATCGAATGCGGGACGTACAAGTTAAATGAGATCGCTTGGTCAATGTGCTTTTGCCGCTTCGCATTCTGGCGGATGCTCCAATGCTGGTCAATCAAATGCGCCGGTTTGTAGTACCACGTTGTTTCAGCCGACAGCTCCGGCGCGGTCACAGGAATTTTGAAGTTTTTCTTCTCTTCGGCGTACATTTTTTTGAAAATCGGATCGATCGATGCGCTTGATCCGGCGATTAAAGACGTGCTCGCGTTTGGCGCGACCGCCATTAAGTAGCCGTTTCGAAGCCCCTTCGCCTGAATGTCTGCTTGCAGCTGCTGCCAGTTCGGATCCGTTAAACCTCGTTTTGAAAAATAAGCGCCTGTCGCAAAATCCGAGCCGGCAAACTGCGAATACGCTCCTTTTTCTTCTGCCAGTTCCGCACTTGCTTTCAGCGTCAAGTAATGGATTTGTTCGTACAGTTCATCCGCATACGATACTGCTTCCTCGGACTCCCAATTAATCTTTTTCTTCGCAAGCAGGTGATGCCAGCCGAACGTCCCGAGCCCGATCGGGCGGTATTTTCCGTTCGTCAGTTTCGCTTGCGGCACCGGGATCTGATTGACGTCAATCACATTATCGAGCATGCGCACTTGAATCGGGATCAGCCGTTCGAGTGCATTGTCGCTGACAGCGGAAGCAAGCGAGATCGAACTTAAATTGCAGACGACGTAATCGCCCGGATCTTTCGTGATTTTAATTTGACCGTCTTCCGTTTCTTCTTCGCTGATAACCGTCGGACTCATATTCTGGGTGATTTCCGTGCAAAGGTTCGATCCGTAAATCATTCCGGCATGATTGTTCGCGTTCAGCCGGTTGACTGTGTCGCGGTAAAACATATACGGCGTTCCCGTTTCAAGCTGGCTGACCATGATCCGTTTGAGGATATCGATCGCTTCAACCTTGTCTTTCGAGAGTTCTTCTGTGTTGACGCACGCCTCGTATTTTTCCCGAAACGATCCTGCTCCGATCTCTTCATCGTACGCATCTTCCAGTGAAAATCCCATCAACTCTCGCACTTCATGAGGATCAAACAAATACCACGGCTCGCGCGCCTCGGCCTTTTCCATAAACAGGTCCGGCAGCGTCACGCCGGTAAATAAATCGTGCGTTCGCTGGCGTTCGTCGCCGTTGTTTAACTTCGCGTCCAAAAAGGAGAAAATATCTTTATGCCAAACATCGAGATAAACAGCAATCGCACCCTGGCGCTGGCCGAGCTGATCGACACTGACAGCGGTGTTGTTCAGCTGCTTCATCCACGGAATTACCCCGGACGACACGCCGGGATGACCGCGAATCGATGATGAGCGGCTGCGGATTTTTCCGAGATAAAGCCCGAGTCCGCCGCCGTTTTTACTCACCGTCGCAGCATCAGTATTGCTGTCAAAAATCCCCCGCAAATCATCATCGACCGTGTCGATAAAACAGCTCGACAGCTGACCGTGCGTCTTCCCGGCATTCGCTAACGTCGGAGTTGCTACTGTCATATACAGGTTCGATAAAGCCCAATAAGCTTCACGCACATAACCGAGCCGTTGATTTTTCGCTTCATCCTGCATCAAAATAAGCGCGATCGTCAGCCAGCGCTCTTGCGGCAGTTCTTCCAGGCTGCCGTCAAAGCTACGCAATAAATAACGGTCAGCCAACGTTTTCAGCCCGATATACGTAAACTTCAAATCACGGTCCGCTTCAATCATCGAAGCGGCCGCTGCTAATTCATCCGCGCTGTATTTCTCAGTTAAGACAGGATCGAGCCGTCCGTCAGCAACTTTTCTTTGCACCCATTCAGGATAAGACTGATAAGGAACGTGACCGCGAACGCGTTCAGCTTCCTGATACATGTCATCCAGGGCAAAAGCAGCCGCCACATACGTCCAATCCGCCTCTTCATCTGTCATTTCATCTAACGCGTATAGAACCGCTCGTTGATCATTGCCATCTGCTAAACCGGCGGCCTTTCGTTCAAATCGGTCCCAGCTTAAATGCGGAAACCGCTCTTTTAACTCGTCCGTTCGTCCTTGCAGTACCTGAACCATAATTGATGCCTCCCTGTAATTGAACATTAAAAAACCTTCCGGAAATGAATCCGGAAGGGAGCGTTTTGCGATTCAGTCTGCCATTGCACGAGTATTCGCCTCATTTTTCCCAGGCGAATCACGCTCTTCATGGAGTCCTGTCCCGCAATCTCAGCCCCCGGAGATTACTAACATCTGAAACAAAGGCAGGTCTCCTGACTCGGCATCTTCCTACTTTGAGTCCTTCCCGCATCGTCAACATGCAGTGGGTCGCTCATTTCGTCCGCCTCACAGTTGCGGGGACAGTTCCGGCTTTGCACCGGATTCCCTATTAAGCCTGCGGCACCTTCATTTCAATCCTCAATACTATATATAGATTTTTTAAATACTCATAACCTTATATATTGTGCAATTCTATCTGAGAACAGTAAAACATTCAATAGTTCTTTTGTAGATTGAGCCGTGAAACAGTCCAATCAGATTTGCTCAAAACTCGTCCGCGCCCGCGCTGATTGACATTTGTGCGGCGTCACGTAAAATAGCAGATACAATAAATTTTTCCTCACAAAACGGGTACGTAAATCGATGAGCAAGGGAGCGTCCGCTAATGGAAACTGCCGTGAAATTCAACAACGTCACAAAAAAATTCGGTCCGCGCGAAGCTGACCTCGCACTTGATAATATTACTTTCGAAACCGCCCGTCATACGATTAACGGTGTGGTCGGACGCAACGGTTCCGGAAAAACTACGCTCATGCAAGTGATCGCCGGTTTCAAGCGTCCTTCCAGCGGAACTGTTGAAGTCTTTGGCGTCCGCCCGTTCAACAATTTAACCGTCTCGGCTAATTCAATATTTGTTGATGACGAAATGTCCTTTCCGTCTTCTCTGCAGCTGAATGAAATTTTACATACGGCAGCAACATTTTATCCCAATTGGTCAGCATCTGTCGCTCAAGATTTGATGCAAAGCTTTCGTCTTCCCGGCGATGCACGGCATCAAGAACTGTCTAAAGGAATGAAAAGCTCCTTTCATGCTGTGATCGGGCTTGCTTCCCGCTGTCCCATCACGCTCTTCGATGAACCGACTGTCGGCATGGACGAAACGGTCAGACAAGAATTCTATCATTGGCTAAAACGCGAATACAACAGTGTCCCGCGAACGATTTTCCTTTCCTCTCATCACATTTCAGAAATCGATGAGTTATTAGAGGATATTCTGATGATGGACCAAGGCCGGCTGTTATTGAACCGCCCTGTCGCAGATATCCGTCATCACGTCTTAAAAGTCAGCGGGGACGCCCGTTCTGTTGAAGCATACCTTGGCGGTAAAACAGAGTTGTACCGTGAGAAGCTTCCGGACGGTTCGGTCTTTGCCGCTGTATATACCGAATCCCCGCAAGCTGAAGATGCCGAGTCTTTTTCCGTCGATATTGAACAGGTCACTTTGCAAGAAGCCGTCCGCTATTTAAGCCGAACCGCTGCAGGGAGGACTGACGATGACGCACATTAACACACCGGCAATCATTGCTAAGCAGCTCAAGTATAAAATTCGCGGATTTTCAGGGATGATCTGGACCTTGATGATCGTGCAAATTTTAGCAGTTGCAGCTGCGTTCGGCGGGACCGGCGGAGGAAGCATGACGGAACCGGGTCCGCTCAATTTACACTATACGACCTATAACGCGGCGTTCATCATTATTGCAACCTTTCTCTGGATTGCGATTTCTGCCTTTATCATCACAACCCGTGCTTATGAAGCGGATGATTACACGTTTATCACGACGCGATTGACGAGTCACGCTGCCAACGCATCGTTTCTGTTCCTGGCAAGTATCGCCGGCGCGGTCACTGCGATGCTGACGACGTATATTATTCAGCTCTCTCACTTAATCGCTCTCGATATCGACCTCGCTGTCGGCCATCCGCTCTCACCGGGAGAGTTTTTAATCGGAACAGCCGGCATTACGTTATATCTCTTCTTGATTGCATCGATCAGTTATTTGATCGGCTGGCTGTTTCAAGTAAGTAAATTTTTACGCATTGTTATCATTGCTTTTTTAGCCGCCGTATTATTCGGTATTCCAATTGCAAGCGGCGCTTTAGAATCGGTTTACAGTTTTTTTGTGAATGAATCCAGTTTGATCATTTTCGCATTGAAAGTTATTACAGCCGCAGTGATTATGTGGAGCGCTGTCTATTCTTTGACAAGAACCTTGGAGGTGAGAAGATGATCGAACTTCTTTTTTGGATCATTTTAGTGATGATCGCCGGTTTTTTTATTTTCCGTTATCATCTTCTTCCCTGGAAAACAAGCGGAGCAGACCGAACCGTTAAAAGTTTCTTCATTTATCTCTTTCTTTTACTGCTCATCGCGCCGGTATCGATCGCTTTTAATACGTACAGCGAAGATGGTCTGTCTCATGAAGCAGAGGAATTGCCTTCAGAAGACGATTTGGAACAATGGACGTATGAAGGTGATTTTGAAACGCTGGATGAAGCGACCCGCACTGATGCGTTCTCACTCGCTTTTGATGCTGAATCTTTACAGTTTCAGCCGCATGTAGACGGGTTTGCCGACATTCATTTATTCGTTGAAGAAAATGACGGTTTGGAAAACGAAGTGGAGATTTTTCATGTCTATCCGCTTATATCCATCGAAGGACAGGATATGACCCATGTGTTCCCGGAAGCAGAATACAACGTTCAAAATGGCGACCTCATTTTCCTTGCCGAAGAGCGTGCTTCTGTTTCGCTCACCTCGTATACAAACGATTTTGCCGTCAATCAGTTTGTCCGCGACCGCCAGCCGATTGTCGAACCGTTTAACATCGAGCCGGAACCGATGATGATTCACCTCCAGGTACCGCCGGACACCGGCGTAAGCGGCGGTCAAGCCGCCCAAAACCACGATGTCCGCATCCATCGTTCAAGCGCAGAATAAACAGTTTATTGCACAAGAAAACGAAAGCTATTAGAGTTTAAAACAGCAATGACCGCCTGCTTTCTGGAGCAGGCGGTCAGAACATAGAGAACATCATGAGATCGTCAGATGTTATCTTGTTTAAAGACCGGATGACGAAGCATTGCGCTCGTTTTAAACAGCGCGATTTCAGTATTGTTCTGGAAAGCAAGAAAGCCGCGCAGCCACTTCCTCCGACGCCTCCGGGAAAGCAAGAGACGAAGATCCGGATTCGGCGGTACGAGACCGCCGAATCCTAGCTGAGTCCTTGCCCGGGGCAAGCGGAGGTTAGCGGCTGAGCGGCTTACGTCAAAATACTAGCTCGTCTGCAGTCTGACCGCCTGCTATATAGCAGGCGGTCAGCGCATTTATGAATAACTGGAGGCAGCTTTATGCGCCTCATTAATATCACGGTAATACAGGCTGCCGGCGAATTTTTCATCCCAGCCGGCGCGTTTAAAGATGTCGCGAACCGGACCGTGAACGGTGACAAAATAGAAACGGATCCCTCTGGAACCATGGTGATCGAGCCATTTTTCCAGTTCATCCACTGCAACCGCATCAATGTCATTGACTGAAGAAAAATCAAAAATTACATGCGTTAATCGCGGATGCTCCAGCATATAGTGACGGAGCTGCTCTTCGATGTAAGCCATGTTCGCAAAATAAATCGGCGCGTCGATCCGGATAATAAGTTTATCGTCATCCGTTTTCGCTTGCGGAAACCGTTTAATGTTGCGGTATACCCCTTCGGACTCTAAATATCCGAGTTCAGCCATGTGCGGTTTGCCGCTCCGGTAGAGAAAAACTGTCAGCGAAAAACCGACGCCTGTTATAATCCCCGCTTCAATCCCGACCGCAAGCGTCGCGATAAACGTGACCGCAAGCGTAACAGCATCAGCCCGTTTTACCTGCCACAAATGCTTCGGCTCTTTTACATCGATCAGTCCGTAGACGGCGACGATAATGATCGCCGCCAACACCGCTTGCGGCAAATAATAAAACCAGGATGTGAAAAATAATAAGGTCAATATTACAAATACAGCCGTCATCATGCCTGCTAAGCCGGTTTTTGCTCCAGAGTCATAATTCACTGCCGAGCGGGAAAATCCGCCGGTGACAGGAAAACCGGAAAAGAACCCTGTTCCGATGTTTGCCGCCCCGAGTGCGCGCAATTCCTGATCAGGATGAACTGCATAGCGTTCCCTCGTTGCAATCACTTTGGCCATCGCATACGACTCCACAAAACCGATTAATGAAATCGTCACTGCGATCGGCAAAAGCGTTAAAACGGCGTCAGCCGACATCGCCGGAATTGTTAACCCGGGAAGACCACCGGGAATCTCACCGACAACCTCTACACCTGTCTGCTCGAGATTAAACAGTTGCACCGCGGCAATCGACAAAACGACTACTGTAAGCGGTCCGGGGATTTTCGGTGTATACTTTTTCATCAAAAACAACACAATGATACTTGCCAAACCGATGAAAAACGTCTCGGCCTGGATGTTTCCTATGTTTTGAACAGCTTCGATCATAATAATAAAGACATTTTTCGATTCGCCTAAGTCTGTTCCGAGCAGACTGTCCATTTGGCTGAAAGCAATAATGATCGCCGCTGCGGAAGTGAATCCGCTGATCACCGCGTGAGAAATGTATTTCGTCACAGCCCCCAGGCGTAATAACCCCAGCAGCAGTTGAATCGCGCCAACCATTAACGCTAAGAGCAACACATAAGCAATATATTCCTCCGAACCAGGCTCCGCAATACCGGAAACCCCTGTGTAAACAAGGAGCGACACCATCGCCACTGGACCGACGGCTAATTGCCGCGAAGAACCGAGAAGCGCATAAATCACAATCGGCACTGTCGAAGCGTATAAGCCCATCACCGGGGGAAGCCCGGCGAGCATCGCATACGCCATTCCTTGAGGTATCAGCATAATGGCGACGATCAAAGCAGCATTTAAATCACTTTTCATATCCTGACGCAAATCATAATCTTGTAGTTGACCGATTAACGGAATCCAGTTACGCAAGCAGACACCTCCCAGCATTTTCAAAAACATTGTATCACAAAAGACCCGGCCTAAGCTTTATGGCCGGGTCTTGCACAACATTTCGCAAATCAGCTTATTCCGTCACCGCACATCGGTTCGGTCCGATTTCCATTTCCGTTTTCTCTTCCGGATCTGGATCGATCTTACCCATATTCGTTTGACGAATCTCCTGATAAGCATTCGGCTGCGGCGGGAGGTTGCCGGTGACATATTCACGGAACTCTGCTTCGTCTGGAATCAAAAGCCCGTCATTTGTTTCGAATAATACGCCGAGTTTTTCGAAGACGCGGCCTGCTTCATCAACTTCTTCAAAATGAGCAAAATGCGCCGGCAAAACCTTCAAGTTCTGATCGAGGTTTTTGTACGTCACATACAGCGAGTGACG
This sequence comes from Salisediminibacterium halotolerans, assembly GCF_003814815.1. GTDB lineage: Bacteria > Bacillota > Bacilli > Bacillales > Salisediminibacteriaceae > Salisediminibacterium > Salisediminibacterium halotolerans. Next base: position 161,657 of record NZ_RKQQ01000005.1, on the reverse strand, counting down.
CAGATCGCCGACCCAATCTTCTGCTTTTCCGGCGAGATCCGGACGCCCGATAGATTTAACGAATAAAATATCGCCCGTAATTAAATACTCGTTATCGATAATAACCGACGTGCTGCCGATTGTATGCCCCGGCGAGTACACGGCATTTAATGTGATTGCTTCGTCGCCGATTTGAATCTCTTGACCGTCTTCAAATGCTTCATAATCAAACTGAACTTCCTCTGCATCTTTCGATGGAAGCCAATATTTCGCGCCGGTTTTTTCCCGCAGCGTACGCGCGCCGGAAATATGATCGGCATGTAAATGAGTGTCGATCGCATGTTTTAATGTTAAGTTGTTTTCTTCGATAAATTTAAGATATTGATCGGTCATTCGCGTGGCATCGACGATCGCGGCTTCACCGTTTTTAGCGACAGCAATATAGGAAAGACAGCCTTTACCGAGACGGACAAATTGATAAAGCGCCCCGCCGTTCGATAAGTCTCCCAGTTTAACCGCCTGCAAATCTTCGCTGTACGATTTCATCCCGCCTTCAAGGTAAAAGACATCGCGTCCGGTTGCCTCGACAATTTGATCAGCGACAAATTTAGATGAACCTTCTTTCGCACATGCCACAAGAATCGGTTTGTCTGCCGGAAGATCATCAAGAATCTCGTCCACTCCTTCGATTAAATCGAAGTACGGCTTATTCATCGAAGTTACACTGTCTCCAGTAATTCTCCACTCTTTATACTGCTCTTCGTTACGCACATCTAAGACAAACAACTCGTCACGGTTAATAATCATTTTGCCCATTTCATCAGCTGTCATCGGTTTTAAACTCATCGTTTCATCCTCCTTATGATTTGTATACCTATTAGGGTATAAAAGGGATTAAAAATTTTTCTTTTCTGTTTGCTTTATTAACTTTACCCCTATGGGTATAGTAATAAACTTTCACGGAATTGTCAATACTTTAAACTGATAAAAAAACCTCGCCCTCAAAAGAAGGTGAGGTTCATGCTTATTCGCTCGGTTCAAGATAATATAAACGATGGAGCGCACGGGTCATCGCAACGTAAAGGAGTTTTGTTTCAAGCGTTGTTTTTTTATATGTCTCGGTTAAAACCGAAATAAACACCGCATCAAACTCAAGTCCTTTCGATAAATACGAAGGAACAATCGCAATGTCTCGGCTGCCGTGCTCTTCATCTTCATCCAGTACAGCTGAAGTCAGCTCAGGGGCAGTATTCGAGAGCGCCGTGTTTAACCCGGCGCACTCTTCCGATGTCTTCCCAATGACAGCAAACGATTGATACCCGTCATCCTGCATCATTTTTACCTTAGCTGCGATCTTTTTCGCCGCCTCTTCATACCCGTCAACACGAATCGAAGTCGGCTCCTCGTCATGCCGGACGACCGGTTCTGCTAAAATCATATCTTCATAAGGCTGTCGCCGAATCACTTCGTTCGCTGCATTCATAATTTCAACTGTTGATCGGTAGCTTTGGCGCAAAGTGAGATAAGTTGCATCCGGGAAAACATCCTCGGTAATCTCACTCCACCCTTTAATCCCTCGGTAGGCGTGAATTCCTTGCGATAAGTCGCCGAGAATCGTAAATTGCGACGTCCCGCTTGCTTCTTTCAACACCTGCATCTCCAGCGGGGAATAGTCCTGCGCTTCATCGATGAACACATTTTGAAACGTCCAGTCAGAATCAATCCCGAACAACCTCACTTGTAAATACAATAAGGGCGCTGCATCTTCAAGGTCGTAACGCTTCATTTTACGGACAGCTTTACTTTGCTTCTGCAAATCTAAGCGTTCTTCTTTTGATAAGAGTGAACTTAAATACGTCTCCTGGATATTCTCTTTGGTTAAAAAAGCTTCGTAGTATTGAAACACTGTCTTTTTCGGCAGCTGTTTTGTAAACGAAGGAACGATTTTTTTTGCTTCCGCTTTTAAGGTTTCAAGGTGAGTTTCTTTTTTATCCATCAGCTTGACAACTTTTTCCCGTCTTGTTTCTTCATCACGGACGCCGTGGCGTGTTTTTTCAATTTTTTCTTCATATAAATTCTCTACTTTTTGAATAATCTCTGCTGAGCGTTGTTTAACGTGGGTCTTGACGATTTCCTTCAGTTTTAAAAGTCGTTTATACGGCGGCAAATACGTATATTCCTCGTAAAACAGTTCGTTCATGCGTTCAGCGGAAAAAATCGTATACCTTTCCAGCATCAAGTCTTCTTCCGGCACCCAGGATGAGGCCAAGTCGTTTGCGTAGTCTTTTAAAGCGCGAAAATATTCTTGTGAACTTTTCACCGATGCTGCCCACTCCGCCGTTTTTGCTTCGGGAGCACAATCAATAATAGATACCAGCTTTTCATCTTTTGAAATAAAATCGAGTTTTGTTCCAAGTGCGCCTTGCACGTAATCGGTCATCGTCGTCTGTGTTACCCGGCCGACCCCGAGCTCAGGCAAGACATCCGAAATATAATCAAGAAACAGCCGGTTCGGGGCTAATATCAACATTTGTTCTGGATCAAAATCCTCTGCGTAGGTATAGATAAAGTACGCCATCCGGTGGAGCGCAATCGTTGTTTTCCCGCTTCCCGCCACACCTTGAACGATAAGCGGCTTCGTCATATCCGCACGGATAATCTGATTTTGTTCAGCCTGAATCGTGGAAACAATATCTTTCAGCCGGCTGTCAGCGTTTGTTGACAGCGACTCCTGAAGCATTTGATCACGAGCGGTTAAATCGATGTCCCGTATTTCATCGAGTTCAGCATTTTTCACACTGTATTGCCGTTTTAAATTCAACTCACCGGTAAATGTCCGGCCGTGTGCTTCATACGAAGCCGCACCGAGCTGTCCTTCGTAATACATATTCGCGATCGGTGAACGCCAATCCACAATGACAGGTTCATGCGAGTCTTTTTTTAATAATGAGGTTTTACCGATATATAACGGATCTACCCTCTCCGTGCCTTCGGGGGAAAAGTCAATCCGGGCAAAATAAGGCCGGTTTTGAATCACTTCTAAATGTTCAATGTCCCGTTCAGTCGCTCCTAAACGGTTGGCATTCGCTAAAATATTCGTATAGCTGTTCGAGCTGTCAAGGTGGTCAAGATCTATCAGCGCTTGTTTGATATTACCTTGAAACGCCTGATGATCGTCCTTCGCCGCTGCTAAAACTTCGCGGATATACTGAACTGTCTCGTCCAAACGTTCTTTTTCTGCGAGAAAATCCGGGTGTTCTTCTGCGTTCATGATATAAACTCCTTTCGCCTCTGCTGTGTATTATATCACGCCCGGAAAATACTTAGAAAGGCGCCGTGATCTCTTGAAAAATGCAAAAATCCCGCTTTCTGGATGAAAGCGGGAAGACAGTCCGAGATCAGAACGTTCGGCGACGCATGCGGATGACAATGTACAAGATGACAAACACGAGCGCAAAGAGAAACATCGCCAATGGATTTGTCAGCATATATTGTAAAAGGGGGAGATTTTGTGCTTCCGCAATCGTCATCGACCGTGTTAAGTTCGTCTCAATCAGCGGACCTAATACAACACCGATAATAACCGGAGCTAAAGGCACATTCAGCTTTTTAAACAGCGCGCCGAAAATACCGATCACAATCGCTGCTAACACATCGAACACACTGTTGCGGAAACTGTACGCTCCGAACAAAGCAAAAACAAGAACAGTCGGAACAATGTATTCCATACGGATTTTTAAAATGTAAGCGAAATACTTAATTCCGAATACACCGATGATTCCCATCGCAACGACGGTAAACAACATCCCGTACAGAAATGTATAGGCGACATCCGGCCGGTTGACAAACAAATCCGGACCGAGAATAATACCGTGAATAATCAGCGCACCGGCAATAATTGCTGTTGTCGGACTTCCCGGGACACCGAGGGCCAAGAGCGGAACCATCGTACTGCCGACCGTGGCATTATTCGCTGATTCAGCAGCAATAATCCCTTCCTGGTTGCCCTTTTCAAATTCCTCCCGGCGCTTGGAAACCCGTTTCGCTTCGCCGTAAGACATAAATACAGCCAATGTTGTTCCGACACCGGGAAGAAGACCGATCACAGTTCCGAAAAAACCGCCTTTAATGACTAGCCACTTGTTCTTCACAATATCTTTAAAGACGGTCATCCGTTTAATTTGTTGATCTTTATACGTCACAATTTCATTCGCTTTTTTGCCCAGGTTGTGGAACATTTCAGCAAAACAGAACATTCCGAGCACGATAGGAATCACCGGTATACCGGCCCGCAGCGCCTGCGAATCAAATGTGAACCGTTCTGTTGCTGTTGCCATGTCCATTCCGATTGTGCTGATAAACAAACCGATCAGCGCCGCAAAAAAAGATTTGTAAATATTTTCTCCGGCAATCGCGCCGATGATGATTAACCCGGATAATGTGATAAAGAACATTTCCGCCGGACCGAACTGCAATGCAAAATTGGCAAGCGGCGGCGTAAAAAAGATTAGTACAAGGACACCGATCAAACCGCCGAACATACTCGAAAATATTGAATAATACAGTGCTTCTTTGGCTCGTCCCTGTCTAGTAAGCGGATACCCTTCCATCGCTGCCGGAGCCGCGACCACGTCTCCCGGCACGTTTAACAGTATCGCCGTAATCGAACCGCCGTACATCCCGCCCATATAAATACCGCCGAGAAGCAGCAGACCGATTTGCGGCTCCATCGCAAATGTCAGCGGCAACAAAAGCGATATGCCGATCGCCCCGTTCAAACCGGGAACGGCTCCGACCATGACTCCGATCAAAACACCGGCGAAGACAATCAAAAACACTTCGAAGGAAAGGATGCCGACGAGTATATCCATTGCTTGCATGATTCAATCCTCCTGGGCAAGGAAGCCGAAAAAGGATATTTCCGGCTTCCAGTCATTAATGCTTACTCTCCCCCGAAGTCATCTTCATTTTCATCGATGATCGGCTGCAGCGTTTCGTTCGCATTCTCAAGGTAATCGTTCACTTCTTCATGTCCCATATAACGGTACGGAAGGTTGGCTTCTTCGAACTGCTGGGCAAAGTCTTCGCTTTCACCGATGGTATCTAATGCATCTGAGAGTGCATTTACTACATCATCAGGTACACCGTCCGGAGCTACCAGCACGCGGGATACTCCCATTTCCAGGTCGTAATCCTGCTCTAGATGCGTCGGATAATCATCAAACATTTCTACGCGTTCTTCGGCAGCATAACCAAGCGGTGTTCCTCCGGCGTCAGTAATTTCCGGTGCAGACGTGATGGAAGAAGAAGCTACATCAATATGATCACCTAATAAGTCATTGATTAAATCTCCGCCGCCTTCATAGTTAACAGCAGAAACATCAACACCGGCTTCATCTTCATAAGCCAAAATTTTCAGCAGTCCCAATGCGCCGGATTCACCGAATGTCAATTCACCGGGATTTTCTTCCGCATACTCAGTCAGTTCATCCATCGTCTCAAACTCAGCACTCGGCGAGGCGAATAGCGCATGCGGCACGTCATCGAATGCTGCCAAATATTCAAAGCTGTCAAAATCAAAATCTGTGTCTGCCGTGTTTTCTAAGACGAGATTATCCGGATACCCAAACACGCCGAGCGTGTAGCCGTCGCTGTCAGCGTTCGCCATCTCTGAAATACCGATTTCTCCGCCGGCGCCTTCTTGGTTAATGACATTGATCGAAACACCCAGTTCGTCGGAAAGTTCATCTGAAATAATCCGCGCGACCGTATCTCCGCCGCCCCCGGCGCTGTAAGGAACAATAATATCGATATCGTTTTCAGGATAATCCGTTTCTTCCGCATCGTCATCTGCGTTTGCTTCAGCATTGTTATCGGCGTCATTGTTCGCAACATTATTGTTATTCGCTGGGTCATTATCATTTGGCGTGTTATCGTTTCCCGCTTCTTCGTCGCCGCAAGCTGCCAAAATAACCCCGAGAGACAATGCTGTCACACCATAAAGACTTTTTCTTTTCATCATAATCCGTTCACCCCTTTTTTATATTTAACTATTGAAGCGCTTCCAAAACGACTGTTAAAGAATTTCCCCGTCCGGTGTCGGCAAACCCAACAAAACCGAAAAGACAATATACATAAGTCCTGTTATAACTGTTGCAACCATCACCCCTTTAGCAAAATGACGTATGTTGATTTTTGTCCCGTAAGATTGGTACGTCTGATAAAAGAATAAGACGATCACCAGTACAAATGAAGCGACAAAAAAACCAAACAGCCGTAAAACAAGGTAAGCACCGAGCATCAGAAGACCGGGAAGCAAAATTTGATAAATAAATCCCTTTTTCGTCATTTTGGATCCGCCTTCTTCAGTGCCTTTCTTCAGTTTCACAACCGCATCAATGATCATCAACCCGCCTGTGACCATCAAGCCGATCAGCACCAACCTTGGCAACAGCCGCGATTCTGTTGGAAAATCCCCGGTTTGCAAGTAAAATGCACCGGCAAAAATAATAATGACAATTCCGAAAATGATATTTGTTTTGATGGTCTCCACCTCCTGTCATCATGTGATTAAGCTTCCTTTTACTCTTACTCTTTACGCATCACATCATGACCGCCGAACTCATTTCTGAGCGCCGCTACCACTTTTCCGGAAAAAGTGTCAGATTCCTGCGACCTGTAACGCATCATCAGCGACATGGTAATGACAGGAGCTGCTGTTTGCATATCGAGGGCCGTCTCAACTGTCCATTTTCCTTCGCCTGAAGAATTCATCACCCCTTTGATCCCATCTAATTTCTCGTCTTTGCTGAACGCTTGCTGCGATAGTTCCATCAGCCAAGAGCGAATCACCGAACCGTGATTCCATACTTCCGATACATTCTCATAGTCATACTCAAACGGACTTTTTTCCAATAAATCGAATCCTTCGGCAATCGACTGCATCATTCCGTATTCAATGCCGTTGTGTATCATTTTCAAAAAATGGCCGCTGCCGGACGGACCGGTGTGCAAATAGCCTTTTGGCAGCGAAATATCGCGAAACATATTTTCCAGCGGGTCAACCGCTTCACGCGGACCGCCGGCCATCACGCACGCTCCGTGACGCGCTCCTTCGATTCCGCCGCTCGTTCCGACATCGACAAACCGGATTCCTTTTTCCCCGAGTTTTTCCGCACGCCGAAGCGAATCTTTATAATGCGAATTCCCGCCGTCAATCACCGTGTCGCCGACATCTAAATGGGTACCGAAGAAATCGAGCACTTCTTCGGTCGCTTCTCCGGCCGGAACCATCACCCATATGTGCCTCGGGGCTTTAAGCTTTCCGATCATTTCATGTAAATCACCGGCCGCTTCTCCACCGTCCGCTTCCCATTGTTTGATTGCATCATGATTCACGTCATAAGCCGTCACTGTGTACGACTGGTCTCTTAAGTTCAATGCGAGATTGTATCCCATTTTACCGAGCCCTACGAGTCCCAGCTCCATAGCGTCACCCCTCAAGCATAATTATTGAAATATTTTTTCTATTTGACACCCATTATATGATAAAATTTTTCTTTTTCAAGGGGTTTTTACGAAAAAATATTTTTTTATTTCGTTTCATCAGTTATACTTAAGAAAAGATATTTTCGTTTTTATCCGTTACAATGAGACTGTGCTTTCAGTAAAAAAAGGGGTGACTATATGAACACTTCCGAAACAACTCATGTGAAACACCGGATCCGTTCCTCGTATGACACATTTCGCGAAAAAGAAAAACTCGTCGCTGATTATATATTGCAGCACCCGGACGTCATTGTTCATTCAACGATCAGTCAAGTTGCCGAAGAGCTTCAAGTTGCCGAGGCCACAGTGTTCCGCTTCTGCAAACGCCTCGGCTTTAAAGGGTATCAGGCGATGAAAATTGCGCTCGCTTCCGAGGTCGTCCAAGGAATACAAAACATTCATGAGACGATTCAAGAAGGCGACGACGTCAAAATGGTCGCCGAAAAAGTGTTTCAATCCAATACCCGTACACTTGAAGAAACGTTTAACGTCCTGGATAAAGAAATGTTTACAAAAGCTGTCGAGATGATGTCTCATGCACGGAGAATTGAGTTTTACGGCAATGGCGGATCCGGCGTGATTGCTCTCGATGCGCATCATAAATTCATGCGCACCGGTATTCCGACAATTGCCTACAGCGATTCGCATTTTCAAATGATGTCCGCTTCGCAATTAACCGAAAATGATACAGCCGTGCTGATCTCACATTCCGGCTCCAATCGGGATATGCTGCAAGTAGCTGATGTTGCCAATGAACGCGGGGCGAATACGATTGGAATCACAAATCTAGGGAAATCACCGCTCAGCGAACGGGTTGATGTATCTCTGTTCACGGTCTCCGAAGAAACGGATTACCGTTCGGAAGCCCTTGCATCCAGGCTGGCACAGTTAACGTTGATTGATGCGCTCTTTGTTAATGTCAGCATTGTCCATAAAGAGAAAATGGAAGATGTGCTAATCAACTTACGGAAAGCGATTTCTGTCAAACGAGTTTAATACTTAAGGGGGAGGTCACATGAACGAACCGTTTGTGCTCGGGCTCGACATTGGCACGACCAGCGCTAAAGCCGTTATCTTTTCTGAAAACGGCTATGTGCAGGCAGAAACAGAGAGGGAATACCCCGTCTATACGTCACCAGACGGACAGGCTGAACAAAATCCGCGCGAGGTCAAAAATGCAGCTGCTGCAGCTGTCCGGGCGGCGATTTCATCATTGCCGGAAAACAAGCGCGACGTTTCCGGGATCGGGATTTCAGCTGCGATGCACTCGTGGATGGCAGTTGATGAAACGAACCGTCCGCTCATGAACGCAATCATTTGGTCTGACCGGCGCTCATCAGCGATTGCTGACGAATGGCATCAATCCGGCTATGCCAATACATTGTATCGGCAAACCGGAACGCCGGTTCATCCGATGTCGCCGGTCGTAAAAACCGAATGGATCCGCCGAGAAAATCCCGGCACTTTTAAAGAAGCTGCCTATTGGAAGTCCCTCAAAGAATACATTCTCTTCGACTGGTGCGGGACCGCCGATGTCGATTATTCGATTGCCTCCTCGTCCGGTTTATTTGATTACAAACGGCATACATGGTGCAGCGAAGCTCTACATGCCTGCGGGTTAACCGAAGAACAGCTCGGCACACCGGTTTCACCGCTTAAAAACAGTTACCGGCTCACAACTGAAGCTGCCGGTGCGTTAGGGGTCTCAACCGCTGTCCCGATAACGATCGGCGCCAGCGACGGCCCGCTTGCCAACCTTGGCTTAGGCGCAGTAAATGAAGAGGAAACCGCCGTAACAATCGGCACAAGCGGAGCGATTCGAAAAATGAGCCGCGAACCGGTATCTTTTTTAAAGCAACGGGCTTTTTGTTACGCCTTTACCGATAATCTCTGGATTACCGGCGGCCCGTCGAACAACGGCGCAAATACGCTGCAATGGTTTTTACATCTTTTTACCGACCCGCTTATTCCCGGTAATGGCGGCAAAACGGCAAGCGACATCGATACCGCCTCATTTACACATGCCGCGGAGACAATCGCACCCGGAGCAGACGGGCTGATCTTTGTCCCGTGGATTCACGGCGAACGCGCGCCGATTTGGGACGCCGATGCGCGCGGCGGGTTCTCTGGACTTGATTCTTCTCATTCCATGCGTCACATGCTGCGAGCTGTGCTTGAAGGTATTTTATTGAATCTGTTAGCGATCGAAGACGAGGTCCAGACTGAACATCCATCCAAAGCTATTTACGCGAGCGGAGGATTTGCCCGTTCGCCAAACTGGGTGCAAATGCTCGCAGATATTTCCGGCAAGCCGGTTCACGTGCCGCTGAGCCACCAAAGTTCAGCATGGGGCGCAGCGTGGCTCAGCCTGACAGCCTCCGGCAGAGCAGCCTCGTTAGAGGACATCCGCCACCATATACCGATGAACGAAACCGTTTATCCTGACAAAGAAAAGCACGAAATCTATAAACATGTGATGACCGATTTCCGGCACGCATGCCAAAAAGAGCAGGACCGGCTGTAGCCGATCCTGCTCTTTACTCTTTACAGCATGTTATAAACTTCTTCTTCTCCGTATTGTCTCGTGTACAAATGTTCAACGTCTTCGTCGGTCATGAGCATGAGACGCTCTTGCGAAACTTTCCGCATTTCCATCAAATAATGAATCATGTTTTCCCGTTCTTGTCTTCGCATCTTCATACTCATCCTCTCCCTTTCTGTTATAGTACAATTTATTATTGTTACTGTATTATATAACAGTAAATTCAAAGGGTCAATGCTTTTTACAAAAAAACCCGGACTTTTTTTGTCCGGGTTTCAGCGTGTCGATATTGTTCTGCAAAGTAAGAAAGCCATACAGCCACTTCCTCCGACGGCCCGGGGCAAGCGGAGGTTAATGTCTGTATAGCTTGCGTCAAAATTGTCGTTGATCTGCAGGCTGAATTACGGAAGATCGTTTCCCGCGGCACGGTAGAGTTCATACCATTGCGCTCTCGTCATATCGACTTCAGAAGCTTGTGCAATATGTTCAATTCGTTGCGGATTCATTGATCCGATTATCGGTTGAATCTGCGCCGGGTGACGGAGTATCCAGGCAATTGCAGCCGCTGATGCTGTGATATTTTTCTCTTCGGCAAACGCCGATAATGCTTCGTTTACGTTCGGAAAGTCGTTATTGCCGATAAACACGCCTTCGATCATTCCGTGCTGAAATGGCGACCATGCCTGTACGGTAACATCGTACAAACGGCAATACTCCAATATTCCGCCGTCTTTTACCGTGGCTGCCTCATCGGCCATGTTGACATGAAAACCGGCATCAATCATCGGGGTGTGAACGAGGCTGAGCTGGAGCTGATTAATCTGCAAAGGCTGATCAAGCGTCTTTGCCAACAGCGCCATCTGCACGGGATTTTGGTTGCTCACACCAAAAGCTTTCACTTTCCCCGATTTTTCTAACTGGTGAAACGCTTCAGCCACCTCGTCCGGTTCCATCAGCGCATCCGGGCGATGAAGCAAAAGCGTATCCAAATAATCGGTCCCTAAACGCTGAAGAATCCCGTCGACAGACGAGAGAATGTAATCCTTAGAAAAATCGTACATCCCTTCTCGAATCCCGCATTTCGATTGCAATAAAATATCTTCCCGTCTTAAAGACGTTTCGGCAAACGCGTCGGCAAATGTTTTTTCCGCCTCGCCTTTGCCGTATATGTCGGCGTGATCAAATAAATCAATGCCTGACTGGTAAGCCCGTTCAATCACTTCAGCCGCTTCGCTTACAGCGATTTGATTCATCCGCATACAGCCGAGGGAAATTTCCCCTGTTTCGATATGGCTTGTGCCGAGATTGATTCGTTTCATCTTGTCAGCTCCTTTTTTTCGCTCGTTCATAAGCTATGCTTCTAATTTATTTATTAAATCGAAAGAATTTGCGTCAGTTTGTACATTTCCTCATCCAATTGTTTCTCTTCCTTTAGCGCGTCGGCAATTGGTATTTCATAAAGCTTATCATGGCGGATCCCAACAGCGTGGTTTGAAACGCCGTTTAACAGCATTTCTACCGCTCTGACACCCATTTTACTGGCAAGAATTCGGTCACGGCCGGTCGGGTCGCCGCCGCGCTGAATAAACCCGAGCACAGAGACCCTCGCGTTAACTTCCGCCCGTTCCAACAGTTCGTTTTGCAACAGCTGTGCTTGATTTGCCCCTTCGGCGAGCATGATAATTTGATGTTCCTTGCCTTGCTTCTGCCCTTTTCGCAGTTTCGCAATCACCTCCGCCGTATCAACCGGTTCTTCAGGAATAATGATGCTCTCTGCACCGCCGGAAACGCCGGCATGCAAGGCAATATCGCCGCAATTTCTCCCCATCACTTCGATAATCGTCGCTTTCTCGTGTGACGTTGACGTATCCCTGATTTTTGTCACCGCTTCAAGCACGGTATTAACAGCTGTGTCAAAACCGATCGAATAATCTGTATAATTCAGATCATTATCGATCGTCCCCGGCAAAGCGATCGTCGGAAAACCGAGTTCATTCAATTTTTCCGCTCCCATAAAGGAACCGTCCCCGCCGATTACAACGAGCCCGTCAATACCAAACGCATTCAATTGTTCAACCGCCTTGCTGCGGCCCTCTTCGGTTTTAAACGCTTTAGAGCGCGCTGATTTTAAAATCGTCCCGCCTTTATGCACAATATCCCCGACTGATGCGGCATCCATATGCACCAGTTCTCCCTGCATCAAACCTTTGTAACCGCGGTACACACCGTATATTTCAGCGTTGTAATAAACGGACGCTCGGACTATCGCCCGAATCGCTGCATTCATTCCCGGCGCATCGCCTCCGCTCGTTAAAACTGCCAATCGCTTCATCTGTTTCACCTGCTTTTCGTAAGTTGTCTGACATGTGTTATTACTATCATATCGATCTCAGCAGTAAAAATCCATACGTAACGCTGAATTTTAAAACGATTTCATTTCAAACGGCAACACGGTTTCCAGTGATTCAGATCACTGATGCTACAATTACTATCATTTACACTTTGCAAATAAGAAAAAATCATTAAAAGGAGGAAACACATATGGCTTCCCTGTATGATCGGCTCGGCGGTAAAGACGCGATTGCCGCTGCTGTTGATCAATTTTACGAAAAAGTGCTCGCTGATGAAACGGTCAATCGCTTTTTTACAAACACAGACATGGAGAAACAGCGGGATCATCAAATGAAATTTCTCACGTATGCATTAGGAGGACCGAATGAATACGGCGGCACAAGTATGAAAAAAGCCCATGAAGGGATGAACATTCAACCGGAACATTTCAATGCGATCGCTACACACCTCGCAGACACGCTTACGGAACTCGGCGTTGAACAAGACGACATCGAGGCTGTGATGGAAAAAATCAGCGGACTCGCTCCGCACATTATCCATCAATAAGAAACGCCCGCTCACCATCGAGCGGGCGTTTGCTTACACACCGAGCTTAATCATTGCATCCGCAACACGTTTAAAGCCGACAATATTCGCTCCCGCCGGTAATTGCCCCTTTACACCGTATTGCTTCGCGGCCGCTTGAATATCTTTCACAATCGCGGTCATCGTTTCTTGCAGCTTCTCATCAACTTCACGGAATGTCCAGCGCAAGTGGGAAGCGTTTTGCGCCATTTCAAAGACGGAGACCGTCACACCGCCGGCATTTGCCGCTTTGCCGGGGCCGATAAGAATCCCCGCTGATGTAAATGCCTCAATCGCCCCGTTTGTACAAGGCATGTTCGCTCCCTCTGCAACGATTTTAACGCTGTTTTCAATCAGGTGCTGCGCAGCATTTTCATCCAATTCATTTTGCGTTGCACAAGGTAAAGCGATATCGCATGCATTCTCCCAAATTTTTTCTGAGCCTTCCGTATAGGAAGCCGAACGATGTTTGTCAGTATAAAGGGAAATATTTTCACCGCGTGTCTGTTTGATCTCTTTTACCGTTTCTGGCGAAATACCGTTTTGATCGAAAATATATCCCTTCGAGTCGCTGCATGCAACGACCGTGCCGCCAAGTTCGTCAATTTTCTCCATCGCGTGCAGCGAGACATTCCCCGAACCGGATACAATGACTTTCTTCCCTTCAATCTGTTCTCCGTAGTTTTTCATCATCTCTGAAACAAAATAAACAAGACCGTAACCTGTGGCTTGCTCTCTTCCCAAACTGCCCCCGATTTCACTCGGTTTTCCGGTCAAGATTCCCGCCTCATTTTCACCTTGCAGTTTTTTATAACTGCCGTACAAATAGCCGATTTCTTGTTTTCCGACACCGATATCACCGGCCGGAACATCGGTATCAGCACCGAGATGACGCCAAAGAGAAGTCATATAAGCTTGACAAAAGCGCATAATTTCCATATCCGATTTTTCTTTTGGATCAAAATCAGCGCCTCCTTTGCCGGCGCCGATCGGTAAACCCGTCAGCGCGTTTTTAAACATTTGTTCGAAACCGAGAAACTTTACAACGCTCGTATTGACACTTGGATCAAAACGCAAGCCGCCTTTATACGGGCCAAGCGCACTGTTGAACTGCACGCGGTAGCCGCGATTGATACGGACATTGTTGTTATCATCCAGCCACTCAACGCGGAAAACCAACAGTTTCTCCGGTTCAAGCATTCGTTCAATGATTCGATGTTCGCGATATTCAGGATGACGCTCCAACACTTCCGTGAGTGTATGAAAAACCTCATTTACGGCTTGCAAAAACTCCGTTTCTTCTTTATTTTTTTCGGCTAATTCGTCATATACCGCTTGCAAATAATCTGATGCTGATTGTCGGCTCAATATCTCCCGCTCCTTTGACTGTAGTTTTGATGATAACGCTTGCGCTGATAGCCTTTATGTATCGGCGATTCTAAAAGACCATTCCCCAAGGGGAATGGTCGATAAACACTTACATTCGTTCAAGCCGGGCGAGACGCTCTTCAATATCCGGGTGAGAAGAGAACAGTTTCGCCATGCCGGTTTTTCCGTTAATTTTCATTGTCTGCACGGCTGAATCGTCGCGGCCGTCTTTTACATTGGCACGGCCGACATAGCTTTGCAGCGAACGAAGCGCATGCGCCATTTTGTCCTTGCCGGCCAGATCAGCGCCGCCGCGGTCTGCATGATACTCGCGGTGGCGAGAGTAAGCCATCACGACCAAACTGCCGAGAATCGAGAACAAAATCTGGAACACAATAATTGCCGCAAAGCGGACGACAAATTGCATTTCCGAACGCACAAAACGGGAGACGATAATCGCAGCGATCCGTGAGAAGAAGACAACAAACGTGTTTACAACCCCTTGCAATAACGTCATCGTGACCATGTCGCCATTGGAGATGTGCGCCACTTCGTGAGCGAGGACGCCTTCAATCGCATCTCCGTCCATCGAGTCAAGCAGACCGGAAGAAACGGCGACAAGCGAGCGTTTCTTGGTCGGTCCGGTCGCAAAGGCGTTGACTTCTTGAGAATTATAAATCCCGACTTCCGGCATGTGCATCATTCCGGCACGGCGGGCATAGGTGTGCACTCTGTCAACGACCGCGCGTTCTTTCGGTGACAGTGATCCTTCAGGGTCGAGAACTTTGACTCTCATCATCTTTTTCGCGACGATACGCGAAATCGCTAACGAGAAAAAAGAGCCGATGAAACCGATCAGGATACTTAAAATCGCCAATCCGGTTAAGTTAATACCGAGACCGTCGCCGCCGACATCAATTTGCCCGCCGATATCGGTAAACGACGTAATAATCGACCAAACAATGACAACCGTCGTCATGACGAGAATATTCGTTAATAAAAACAGTAAAAATCGTTTTCCCATAATGTTTTTGCCTCCAGTGAATTTTCTAACGCGTTCATTATACACAATTTAAGCAAAAATACATAGTTTCAAAGCTTAATAAATCGTGTAAAAGGTTAAAAGGCTTGTTATTAATAAAGGAGGCTGTCCGTTGTTTGTTTTAAGGAAGTTCTTGCCTCGCAGTTTGCGAAGGATCGTCAACATGTCCCGACGCCAGGCGGTTTATGAACTGCGCGGGAATTTGTGGTTTTCTTCGGTTATTTATGCGGCCGCTGCCGTTGTGCTTGCCTTTATTACATATTGGATCGACTTTAATTTGACGATCGAACACGCAACTCCGAACGTGATGCATGTGACACACGAATATTTGTATACTGTGCTGGGCACACTGCTCGCCGGTGTGATCACACTGAACGCTTTTACGTTTAACTCAACGCTTGTCGTGCTGACAACGTTTTCCGGGCAATTCTCCCCGCGGCTTTTGCTGACGTTCATCAGTGATAAACGGACGCAGCGGGTGCTCGGACTGTTTAATGCAGCCTTTATTTATTTACTTGCTTCCTTTTTTATGTTGCACGAGCTCGTTCATGAAATTTACGTTGCCATTCCATTGACTGCATTCATCATGACACTGCTGGCGATGGCTAACTTCGTTTATTTTATCAATCACGTCGTGAAATGGATGCAGGTGCCGACGTTAACGCACAACATGAAAATGGAGTCGAGCAAACGGATTATGGGAACGCTGCAAAAAGATCTTGAACCTTACCGCGACAATGATTTAGACCAAAGCGCCCATCAGTATTCACGCCGTGAAGCCCACGTCATTCGTGCTGAGCAGACAGGGTTTTTGCAGATTATTGATTTTAAAAAGCTGATTAAATTTGCTACTGAAGACGATATCGTTGTGCAAATTGAAGTCCGCGTCGGTGATTTCATCACCCGCGGCATGCCGATTCTTCGTTACTGGTCTGATAAACAGCGTCCTGAACGTGAGGACTTCTATCGCAACATGCTTTACCTCGGTCATAAAAAAACCGAGCTGCAGGATCTTGAATACGGCATTAATAAATTAAAGGAAGTCGCCATCAAATCGATCGGCAATTATGACCCGAGCACGACAAGAAATGCGATCAATCAATTATCTGATTTATTAATTGACGTCGCTACGATCACAAAATTCACCCCTTACCTTACGAATCGCAACAATGAACTTCGGCTGATTATTCCGGATGAATCTTTCGATTATTACTTACACACCGCGTTTTCACAAATCGTCTACTACGGAGAAAATGATCCGGTGTTGTTAAATGACATTCTCGATGGACTGACAACTGTCGCGCAATCCGTTTATCACGAAGATATGAAGTGCACGTGGGAGTTCGCTGAGCATTTAATGTCGATTTATAAAAAACCGAACTCTTTTAAGTATGAGGACAAACGCTTCACGAGTTCTCTGCGGCAGCTGGCTGTCATGACACACCAAACCGAACGTTACAACGAACTGACCGGGGAAGGCGATTAAAAAACCGGACGGCAACACCGTCCGGCTTTATCTCTCTGCTTTGGTTTGTTTACACGTAATAAACATTGGCCGATTTACAGCTTAATTTTATTGATCCACGTATCGACTTCTTCGGCAGCTTCTTCATCTGAATAACCGTAACGTTCTTTTAATTTGCCGATCAGCTTTTCCCGGCTTCCATTGACAAATTGAACATCATCGTCCGTTAACTTGCCCCACTGGCGCTTAGCTTCGCCGGATACTTGATTCCACTTTGCCTGCAGATCCTCTTTGTTCATATAATTAAACCTCCTTGATTCATTCATGATCATCTTTCATTCGGCACGTTTCCGCTTCATGACATTTTTAAACATTATGTGTTAATAAAGGTAAATATAAGGCGAGGTGACTAGAAACTGTGCAGAAAAAATTGTATTTGCGTGTTTGAGTTTCAAAAGCGCCGGGTACTAGCATTGTAATTGTCATCTATGACCCCGAAT
Organism: Salisediminibacterium halotolerans; assembly: GCF_003814815.1. Lineage (GTDB taxonomy): Bacteria > Bacillota > Bacilli > Bacillales > Salisediminibacteriaceae > Salisediminibacterium > Salisediminibacterium halotolerans. The sequence continues at coordinate 144,297 of NZ_RKQQ01000005.1, read as the reverse complement.
AAAGAAACATTAAGGGGGCCCTGCTGTGAATTTTGCGATCAATCAAACAGTTGCTTATTTGCTTGTTGTTGCCGGTGCCGCCTGCTGGGGTGTGACCGGCCTTTTTGTGCAACAGCTTTACGATTTGGGACTTACACCGTCACAAGCCGTGACGGTGCGGCTCTCGTTTTCCAGTCTGCTGTTGTTTATCATGCTGTTGTTATTTGCGCGGGATTATTTAAAAGTCCGCTTAAAAGACCTTCCGCATCTGGTCATGCTCGGCATTGCCGGGATCAGTTTATTTAACTTGTTTTACTTTACCGTCATGGAACGCGCGACTGTGGCTATCGCTGTTGTGTTCGTTTACACATCGCCGATTTTTGCCGCTCTGATTGCACGTCTTTTATATAAAGAGGCTTTAACGTTGCAAAAAAGTATCGCTATCCTGCTCTCGATGACCGGATGCGCCTTTGCGATCGGGCTGCTTCCTGCCGGCGGGGATCCGATTACAATCGGGACGATCTTGATCGGACTGCTGGCCGGCTTATTTTGTTCATCTTACAGCCTGCTCGGAAAATACGTGACCGGTTTATACCATCCCTTTACAACAACGTTTTACGCGCTTTTGGGCGGGGCGTTATTCATGCTCCCGATCAGTCAAGTATGGGAACATCAAGCCCTGTTTTTTTCCGGAAGTGCTTGGCTGTCTGTCTTCGGTATCAGCATTGTTTCAACGATTGCTGCCTACATTTTATTCACGCTCGGATTGACACATATTGAATCGAGCCGGGCAGCGATCCTCTCTTCAGTCGAGCTTGTTTTCAGTGTTTTAGTCAGCTTCTTTATTTTACAGGAAGTGCTTACCGGCTGGCAGGCATTTGGCATTGTGCTCGTCTTGCTGTCGGTTGCGCTGACGGTTATGTCGTTTCGCCGACGGCTTCGTGAACGTTATCCCGACACCGAATACGGATGGTACTAAAAAGCAGACCGGCATGCCGGTCTGCTTTTTATATGTTAACATTTTTGTTTTTCTTCTTCGCAAATTTTTCACGCTGTTTATTCATATTTTTGACGACATAACCGCCTTTAAAGCTTTTCGGTTCAAACGAGACAATAAACGCACTCGGTTCATAATGCCTTACAATATCTATAAATTCGCTCTCTCTGTCGCGCCTCGACGTACAGTCTAATTTATGCCGGGTATCATCAATCCCTTCTACGGTCGAAATGGATACGCTGAAACCAGCCTCGCGGAGGTGCCTAATCAATGCCATATTTTTTTCAAGGATATTGACTTGCAATGACACATAGCCGATCGCCAATTTTTCTTCCAGCAGTGAACCGGCATACATCCCTAAACCAAATCCGATCGCATACGCAGCCATACTGTAGTAATTCGATAAATCGCTGAAAACAATTCCCAATGCTGCAACGTGGACGCCGCCTTCCAATACAGCGAAAAAAGCCGATTTGCCTTTTTCCCCTTTCACCATCATTAATGTCCGCAAAACGACAAGCGGTACATAGACTAATTGAGCGCCTAATACAATCAATGCCTGAAGCAAGCCGGCACCTCCTTCGTTCATGTTTGAAAGTCACAGTTTAGCATAAGACGAAGGAAAGGTGAACGCCGATCGTTGAAATTTAATCTGCTGTAAGCTTTTCATAAAGAAAGCGTAAATCTGCTTCGGTTAAAATCCGCGGCACCGGATAAAACGGGTTTGCTTCGGCCGCTGCCCTGGCAGCCATCAGAGAAATGTCATCTTTGCGCAGATCATCAATTTTTCCCGGTATATCAAGTTGTGTATTCAATTGCTGGACCGCTTTTATAAACCCGGCAGCTTTTGCGGCATCTGTTTGTCCCAAAGCGGCAACCCCAGCTTCTTCAGCAAGGTCTGCAAGCGGCTTATGAACGGCTTCACCGTAATACATCAATACATGCGGCAGAACGATCGCATTCGCTTTTCCGTGCGGAACACTGTATAAACCGCCGAGTGTATGAGCAATCGCATGGACATATCCGACGTAAGACCGTGTGAAAGCCAAGCCGGCAAAGTAAGCTGCCCGCTGCATATTTTTTCGCGCTTCAACATTTTCGCCGTTGCGATACGTTTCTTCAAGGTTGGCAAAAATCAGCTGTACCGCCTGGCGCGCAAGTTTTTTCGTTTCATTCGTCCGGCTCCTGCCGATATATGCCTCGACTGCATGAGTCAATGCATCCATACCGGTCCATGCCGAAATATTCGGCGGCAGTCCCGCTGTTACAAGCGGGTCAAGCACGACGGCATCCGGCATCAGGACGTGATCACTGATCGCATACTTTTCATGCGTCGAAGGATTTGTCAAAACAGCGGCGATCGTCGCTTCGCTTCCGGTTCCTTGTGTGGTCGGAACCGCGAATAACGGCGGTGTCTTGCGCCGGATTTTCCAAACGCCTTTCATTTCTGTCAAACTGAGATCCGGCCGGGCGATCAAGGCACTAGCTCCCTTTGCACAATCAATCGCCGAACCGCCGCCAAAAGCAACAACGGCTTCACAATAATTCTGATGGAACTCGCTGCACGCCTCTTCCGCATTTGCTTCTGTCGGATCAGGCACCGTTTTGTTATAAATCGTTATGCTTAAGCCTGCTTCTGATAAGTCCTCGCAAAACCGCCGAAACAACGGCAGCGAGCTGACGCCGGGATCTGTGACAATCAATACTCGCTGAATGCGTCTTTCACGAATGTAGCGCGGCAATTCACGTATTGAACGTTCGCCCTCGATCAACGCCGGTCGATGCCATGGCACAAGATAAGCCAACCCGCGCATAACTATTTGCCGTGTCCGGTACCAACAAATTTTCATCAGCCAATCTCCCCCGCATGTTATGTCCTGCTCTCCCCTTCTTATACCGAATTTTTACATATGTTTCAATATTCTCTCGAAAAAAAACTTCTGAAAACCTTAATTTTCCATAAGGTTTCCAGAAGTTCATGAATTGTAAGTGCGTCCATCAACTTGAAGGTTTCGGCATCAAACAAATGACCGTCAACATCCAGGCAGACAGCGTAATCACTGTTTCTCCTTCCAAAATTCGACCAGACTGCCGACGAACGGGTGATTTTGATCGAGCTCGGTTACTTCAGTGACCGTTGCTTCAATTCCTTCGTTTTGTATCTTCTTTTGTAATTCAACAGCTTGCTCATCTGCAGATGAATTATAGGCAAGTGCTGCGGCAGCAGCTTGAAGTAAAGCTTCCGGTTCGTCGCCGTGCTCTTTTAATTGCAAGGCCGGGTTAAGAAGCCGTTCAGATCGGTGCAATTTTTTCATCGGCATTCTGCAAACGCGAACGACTTCATCAACAATATGCGGATTGCTGAATCGTTCGAGTGTTTTGGCAATATATGCTTCATGCTCGCCGGCAGAAAACCCGTGTTTTTTTACAAGCAGGCGGCCTGTTTCTGCTAAAACATTGCGGACCTTTTGATAAACCGCCGGATCATCTAAACTTTCTTTAACTGTATTCAAGCCCTTTTCAAAACCAAAATAAGCGGTTGCTGCATGACCAGTATTCACCGTATAAAGTTTTCGTTCAATATAAGCATCTAGATTATCTACTAACGTCAAGCCGTTAATCTCATGCAATTTGCCTTTGAGCTTATTTTTTTCCGCAACCCATTCAAAAAAAGGTTCTACTCGAACGTCTAAAATATTTTCTTGAGTTTGTTTCGGAACAATACGGTCAACTGCAGCATTTGGGAAACCAAATTGAGTCAAAAAAACGTTTTGCTGCTCAGAAGGTACTTCTTCAAGTATAGCTTGTTTTAACAAATCTGTACCGCCGACAGCATTTTCACAGGCGATCACGTTAAGAGGCTGAGCACTGTGCTCAGAACGTTTCATAAGTCCTTTCGCAACGACCTGGGAAATTTTCGGCAAAACTTCCGGTCCGACAGCTGTTGTAATAAGGTCTGCGTTTGCGATTTCTTCGACAAGTTCTTCTTGATCAGCGACTGAATGCAAAGCACTGAAATTTCGAACCTCAAATTGTTCCTCGGGATCAGAAGCATAAATTACACTGTACGATTCATGTTGATTTAACGCTGCTACCATCTCTTCATTCACATCAGCATAAACAGTATGAAAGCCTGATTCGTACAAAAGTTTGCCGATAAAACCGCGCCCAATATTTCCGGCACCAAAGTGGACTGCTTTCATTTAGCTCACCTCACTAAACATATCGAGTAATTCTTCTGCCGATTCAGCTTGGAGCATTTTTTCAATGTTATCCATGTCAGAACAAACAATTGCGACTTTCGATAAAATCTCTAAATGTTCATTGTTTTTTCCTGCAATTCCAAATAACAGTTTCACTTCGTTGCCGCCGCCGTAATCAATGCCTTCCGGGACACGAACAATCGACATACCGGAATGAAGCACCTCTTCTTTGGAATCTTCAGACCCGTGGGGAATCGCAATATAGTTGCCCATATACGTCGATGTCACTTCTTCACGTTCAAACATTTTCTCAATGTAACTGTCTTCCACGTATCCTTGTTTTACGAGAATTTCACCTGCTGCTGTAATCGCTTGTTCCTTCGTTGTCACACCGCTGTTTAACATAATATTTTCTTTTGGCAAAATGTCTTTAGCCATGATCATCTTCTCCTTTATCATCTAATCTGCGAGCCCACGTCAGCAAATAATTTGCTAAGAACGTGCCGATCTCGCTTTCGTTTCCAGTTTGAAACAACTCGGACGACTCCGAACTTTCGATCACTGATACACTGATTTGACTGATCGCTTCGTATAATTCAGCTTCGCGGTTTTCGGGAGCAAGCATCACTAATACGGTGTCACAGTCCATTTTACCGCCGTCCATCGCTTGAATTACAGACGCCGACGGCAGGCGAATCACGATAAAGAGCGGTTTAGCAACAACCGCACTTCTCGTATGATGGAGAGCTAGCGTCGTCCCCGGGATGCCTACTCCCGACAATTTCTCACGTTCGTAGAGCCGTTTAGCCGCTTTTTCAGCATCCGTAATCAAGCCGCCGGAAGCTAATCTTCCAAGCACATACGAAAGGGCTTCCTGCATGTCCACAGAATCCAAGCTGTCGAATAAACGGAAATTCTCCAACAGTTCTCTGACTGCTCTGTATCTGTTTTCCGTCATCGAAACCTCCCTGACAACATCTGCAAATGACTTCCTTATACGGTGTGTGTCAGCTCGATTCGTATGCAATGGCAATGAGGCTTGACTTAAACGTCTGCGAAAATACACTTTCGCTTTATCTACTTCGTCCGACGTTAAAAAGGGATTAACCTGAACATAGTCCACGTTCATATCTGAAAGCGGAATCGTTGAAAAAATTAAATCCAACGGCGACAGTTCCATCTTCTCCAATTCAAACAACGAAACGTTGACAACTTCAGTTATACTGGGAAACTCACGTTGAAGCCTTGTTCCAAGCATTTTTGCCGACCCGATTCCGCTTGAGCAAATAACGATTGCCCGAAATGCATATTCATCTTTGACCCGTTCAATTGCCGAACCGAAATGCAGTACAAGATATCCGATTTCTGCATCGGGCACAGCGACATCCGGGAAGACTTTCCGCATACTGATCGTCAGTTTATTAAACAGTTCTTGATAATTCGCTTTAACCTCGTCAAGGAGCGGATTGGTCAACGTCATCTGCTGCCGAATCCGGTACATCACCGGTTCTAAATGTGCAAGGAGCCCTTGGTATAAGGATACATCATGTTGTAAGTCGACCCCGATCATTTTATCCATTTCTTGAATCAGATGCGTGACATTAAGGGCCATGTCAATATTTTTTTCGTCCATATCTACTTGGTTATCATGTCTCAGTTTAGCTCCGCGCAAATGCATGGTAATATAGCCTATTTCGCTGACAGGAATCTTTGTTTGAAACATTTCTTCAAGCGTTTGCGATAATTCCAAAGCCATCTGGTATTCTTTTTCTTTTTGAAGTTCTGCTAAAACGTCTTGATTGATATGGATATTTTCACCTTTAATGATTCGCTCCAATGCTAAAGCAAGGTGAACAATTAATCCGATATAAGCTGAGTCTGCAATAGGATAGGGAAGTTTTTCATTAATAAGATGAACCGCTTCTTCAACTTTAGAAAGTTTATTGACATCAACAAATCCGAGCAGCCTGTCTGCTATGGCCTGATTGTCCAATTCATGATTTTGATTGAGATTTTTTCGAAAATAGCCGATTAAATCACTCTCATTAACATGATTTGTAAGCAAGCTGCTCATAGCTTTGCGTTTGTCTGATTCCATCCCCTGCACTTCGACACCATAACCCCTGCGTCGGTCCAAAGACAAGTTAAACGATTCCAGCCAAGCCAAACCCTTTTCGACATCTTGACTGACAGTCGCTACCGTGACTTGCATTTCGGAAGCAAGAGCCTGGAGCTTCATTGGTCCCGATGCTTCCAACAGCCGGCAAATCAAAAACGACCGCCGTTGTTCCGGTGTGAAATCTTGAACATGACCTTTAGTTAAACGGTCTTTTAACATCGCTGTTTGTTCAGGTGTCGCTTGCATCCGGATGCCTTTACCTGCTTGTTTTTCAATGGAAATGCCAAATGATCGCAGTGACGGCTCGAGACTTTGCAAATCTCTGTGTACCGTCCGTTCACTGACACCGAGGAAGTGAGCAGTGTCGTGCACTGTCACTTCCCCGCCTTGGTCCATTAAATATTTGAGAATCAAACGATCTCGTGCTGTAAAATACATCGTTGTTCCCCCCTGATTGCTCTGCAGCTTACTGATTTTTCAGCTTTTCTACGAGCTTATCATATTCAGGGCTGTTCAAGAAGTTTTCCACGGAAATGTGGTCTGCTTCCGGCCGTTTCGCACGCGCCCGCTCTGTTAAATCTTTATGCGTCACAACGAGATCAACATCTTCCGGCAAATCATTGATCGCTTTGTTTGTCACTTCAATGCCTTCGATCCCTGCTTTTTTAACTTTATCTTTCAGAAGCGACGCGCCCATCGCACTTGATCCCATGCCGGCGTCGCAGGCAAAAATGATTTTGTTGATGTTTCCAACGGTAACATCTTCAGCGCCAAGCTCAGTTGCGTCCTTTTTCAGCTGTTCAGCTGAATCACTCTTCTTGCCCTTCATCGCTTCCATTTCCGAAGTAGCTTGCATTAAATCGCCTTCGCCTTTGTTTTTGCTCGCTTTAAGAATGAATCCGGCGATCGCAAAGGAGATTGCCGTCGCAACAATAATCCCTGCCAACATACCGATATAGTCACCGCCAGGCGTCATGGCAAAGTAAGCAAAAATACTGCCCGGGGACGGTGTAGCGCGAAGCCCGACACCGAATGTAACGAAGGTGAGAATTCCGCCCATTCCCCCGAAAATAACTGCTATTAGGAGCGACGGTTTCATTAAAATATACGGGAAATAAATTTCATGAATACCGCCAAAGAAGTGAATAATCCCTGCACCCGGAGCCGAACGTTTAGCTGCTCCAGCACCAAAGATCATATAAGCAAGCAAAATACCTAGACCTGGTCCAGGATTCGTTTCCAGCATGAATAAAATTGACTTTCCGGTTTCTGAAGCCTGATCAATACCAATCGGTCCAAGAATTCCGTGGTTAATCGCATTGTTTAAAAACAGTACTTTTGCCGGTTCAATAATAATACTGGCAAATGGCAATAATCCTGCAGCAACGATCGCTTCTACGCCGCTGGCAAGAACATTGTTTAATCCTTCCACAATTGGTCCAACACCTATATAGGCAATGATTGTTAACAAACCGCCGAGAATACCGGCAGAGAAGTTATTCACCAGCATTTCAAACCCTTGACGAATCTTACCTTCCCACAGTGAGTCCAGTTTCTTAATCAAGTAACCGCCGAGAGGTCCCATGAGCATCGCACCGATAAACATCGGAATATCTGTTCCTACGATAACACCCATCGTTGCCGTCGCACCGACGACTCCTCCGCGAACGCCGTAAACTAATTTACCGCCTGTAAAACCGATTAAAAGCGGCAGTAAATAAATAATCATCGGATCAACGAGTTCTACTAAATTTTCATTTGGCAACCAGCCGTCCGGAATAAATAACGCTGTAATTAAACCCCATGCAATAAACGCACCGATGTTCGGCATAATCATACTGCTTAAATAGCTGCCGAAACGTTGAATCTTCGCGCGCACGCCTTGATTTTCATTACTCATAATGTGCCCTCCTCGTAAAATTTTTATTAGCAATGATAAATGCTTAACTTCATCATATACCGGCACATCAATATTCTCAATCTAATGAAAAGGCAGTTTCGTCAAACGACTTGTTGACAAAATTAAAATGAAGGAAACAAATCATTTAGAATGATTTAGATGACCCCTTTCAATTTTTCATATGTTTAAGCTATCGATATTACGGTAATGAGCGTTACGAAAAGAATGACACATTTACTCGACATTAAATTAATTATGAATTTTGACGTAAGAGCTTACACTAGGAGGACCAATTGATATGAACGATTTGAAACAGACAGGAAAACTCGGTTTTGGCACCGCTCCGCTTGGCAACATGTTCCGTGACATTCCGGAAGACGAAGCTAGAGCCACCGTTGCAGAAGCTTGGAAAAACGGGATTCGATATTTTGATACAGCTCCTTTATACGGTGCGGGACTCGCTGAAATCCGCCTTGGAGATGCTTTATCCGATTATCCCCGGGATGAATTTGTTTTAAGTACAAAAGTCGGCCGTGTTATTGAAAACGAAACAGAAGAAAAACAAGGCCTGTTTGCCGATGGGCGGAAAAATAAGGTTACCGATGATTACACAGCCGAAGGCACGCTCCGTTCCATCGAGCAAAGCCTTGAGCGTCTGCAAACCGACCGCTTAGATTATGTTTACGTCCACGACATTTCCCAGGATTTCCAAGGAGATGAATGGATCGCAAAATTTGAAGAAGCACGAACAGGCGCTTTTCACGAACTGACCCGTCTGAAAGAAGAAGGAGTGATTACCGATTGGGGCATCGGTGTCAACACAACCGAGCCAATCGAAATCGCGCTCGATCTAGCAGAAGCTTCGCCAGGCATTAACTTGCAGGCAACACGCTATACACTGCTTGACCACGAGCATGCATTGCAGCGGCTGATGCCAAAGGCTGAAGAACAAGGTTCCGGCATCGTTATCGGAGCGCCTTACGGTTCCGGGATTATTGCCGGCGGCTCGCATTACAAATATAAAGACGCTTCTTCAGAAGTCACGTCACAAGTTGAGCAGTTAAATCAAATCGCCGAGCGACATAACGTCAGCCTCATTGCGGCCGCACTGCAATTTTCAGCCGCACATCCGGCGGTTACGGCTGTGATTCCGGGAACGACGCGTCCAGAACGAATCAAACAAAACAACGAAGCCTTGCAAGCGAACATTCCGGCAGCTTTTTGGCATGAGCTCCTTGACCAAAAACTGATTTCAGACAAGGCTCCGCTTCCATCAACAAAATAACTTATGAAAAATCCCGCACCTTGACAGCAAAGTGCGGGACTATTCATTTTATTCAGCTTTATTCTACAGTCACTGATTTTGCAAGATTGCGTGGCTTATCTACGTCACATTCGCGGTGCAGCGCAGCGTAATAAGCGATCAGCTGCATCGGGATCACACTCACGAGCGGAGCGAGATGCGTGTGCACTTTCGGGAGTACGACAGCGTCTCCCTCATCCTCGAGGCCTTCCATGCTGATCATGCACGGTGATGCGCCGCGGGCAACGGTTTCTTTCATGTTGCCGCGAATACTTAAGTTTACGTGTTCTTGAGTGGCCAAGCCAATGACAGGCGTGCCGTCTTCGATCAAAGCGATCGTTCCGTGTTTCAGCTCACCGCCGGCAAAGCCTTCTGCCTGAATATAAGAAATTTCTTTCAGTTTCAGCGCGCCTTCCAGGCAAACATAATAGTCCGCTGCCCGGCCGATAAAGAACGCGTTGCGCGTCACGCTGAGAAAATCGCGCGCTACTTGTTCAAGCTTCTCTTTTTGATCCGTCAAGACTTCCATCGCATTTGCGACAATCGCCAGCTCCTGGAGCGGATTAAAGCTCATTTCTTTTCCGAGCGCATTGGCGGTATCCACAGCCAAAATAGCAAGAACCGCCATTTGTCCTGTGTATGCTTTCGTGGAGGCAACAGCAATTTCCGGTCCGGCAAACGTGTGCAGGGTAAAGTCCGCTTCGCGAGAGAGCGTCGATCCTGGAACATTCGTGACGGTCAACGTTTTAAAACCTTTTTCTTTCACGTTCACGAGTACACCGCGGGAATCCGCCGTTTCACCGCTTTGTGACAAAAATATAAAGAGCGGGTTTTCACTGACAATCGGCATATTGTAGAGGAATTCACTTGCAACATGCGTTTCAACCGGGATTTCGGCAATGTTTTCGATCATTTGCTTGCCGACAAGCCCGGCATGATAACTGGTTCCTGCTGCAACAATATAAATACGGTCGGCATCCATAACCGCCTGGCGAATATCTTCATCCAGTTTAATCCGGTCATGGTCATCTTGGTATTTTGTAATAATGTTTCGCATCACAAACGGCTGCTCATCAATTTCTTTTAGCATAAAGTGCGGGTAAGTGCCTTTTTCAATATCGCCGGGATCCAGCTCCGCGGTATATGGTTCGCGATGAACCGGTTCCCCGTCCAAGGTTTGGATCATCACATCGTCTCTTGTTAACGTCACAACTTCACCGTCTGAGAGCTCAATGAATTGGTCTGTCAATTTAATCATCGACATCGCATCGCTCGCCACGACGTTAATACCGTCACTGATCCCTACCAAAAGCGGGCTTTTGTTTTTACCGACGTAAATCGTCTCCGGATCATGTTGGTCGATCAGCGCCGTTGCATAGGAACCTTTCAACTGACTTAATACCTCGCGAAAGGCCTCGCCGGTACTTTTCCCTTTTGTCACGAAACGCTCAATCATCTGCACGATAATTTCTGTATCCGTTTCACTGACAAGGTCTAAGTCGGAAAGGTGCTCTTTTTGCAGCTGGCTGTAGTTTTCGATCACGCCGTTATGAACAATCGTGAAACGGTCGGTCACACTCTGATGCGGGTGAGCGTTGATTCGGCTCGGAGCGCCGTGCGTCGCCCAGCGTGTATGACCAATCCCGACTTGAGCCGTTTCATTGAGATCAACTGCTTGCCGCAAAGAAGCAATTCGGCCCTTCTCTTTATATACATGCACCCCTTCACTGTTAGCAATCGCAATACCGGCAGAATCATAGCCGCGGTACTCCAATTTCTCCAGCCCTTGAAGCAATATTTCTTTTGCATCGTTTGTTCCTGCATATCCTACTATTCCGCACATAAATAATTTCCTCCCTCGACGGGGCAAGAAATACACTTAAAAAACAGGGGCATCCTTGCCCCGCTCTGTATAATAATCATATTGGTGTTAAAGTGGGGTCACCAGTGCGTAAAGAATTGTACGAAAAGTCGCCTTCCCGCTTTCTTCTTTCGCTTTCGGTTGTGATGGCAACCGGGAGGTATCCGCCGATTTCTCGATTAACCTCCTCCTCGTCAACTGTCCGGTTACGTCCATAGACAGTCCAGGCGCTTTATAAAACTGTTACCTTCCGCCCTCCTTTCTTCACAATGAGTAAAGCAATCTTACTATGTCAGCGTAAAACAGTCAATCACTATTGAGAAAATTTCACAATAACGCCTTTTTTAGCAAATTTTAAAAGGGATGTACGCCAATATCTTGAAGGCGAACACCCCTTTTTGATCATTCACAGTTTTAAGCAGCAATCAGCCGCCAAGTTCAGCTTTCACAACCGAGACAATCTTTTCAACATACGTATCGCACGTTTTTTCATCAGGTGCTTCGGCCATGACGCGGACGAGCGGCTCGGTTCCAGACGGCCGAACGAGCACACGGCCTTCGCCGTTCATTTCTTCTTCAACTGTTTCGATCGATTGACGAATCACATTGTTGCCGTTTAGGGCCTGTTTATCCGAAACTTTAACATTCACAAGCTTTTGCGGATAATGGGGCATTTCTGCCGCCAGTTCCGACAATGGCTTGCCGCTTGCCTTGACAATTTGCACAAGCTGCATCGCTGTCAGCAATCCGTCTCCGGTTGTTGTATGATCAAGGAAGATAATGTGACCGGATTGTTCTCCGCCAAGGGTGTACCCGTTCGCGCGCATTTCTTCCATCACATAACGGTCGCCGACTTTTGTTTTCTTCGATTGAATCCCTTCTCGTTCCAGCGCCTTGAAAAAACCGAGATTGCTCATTACCGTTGTTACAACGGTATGTTCATGAAGGCGGTCGGTGGTGTTCATATATTTCGCACAAATATACATGATTTGATCACCATCCACAATTTGACCTTTTTCATCAACAGCAATCAGCCGGTCTGCATCGCCGTCAAAAGCGAGGCCGATGTCGGCATTTTTTTCTTTTACAAGTTCTGCGAGACCTTCCGGGTGCGTTGAACCGCAGCCGTCATTAATATTCGTACCGTTTGGAGACGAACCGATACTGGAAATATCGTCTGCTTCCAAATCCGCAAACAAATGGTTGGCAAGCGGTGCAGCTGCACCGTGCGCACAGTCCAGGGCGATATGCATTCCGGAGAAATCGACAGATACCGTTTGTTTCAAAAAGCGCAAATACTTCTGCCCGCCTTCAAAATAATCGTTCACTGTCCCTACTTCTCCCCCGGTCGGACGGGGCAAGTCATCTTCCAATCCGTCTTTATTAATCAAGAGACGTTCTATTTCTTCTTCCTGCTGATCTAAAAGCTTGAAGCCATCCGAACCGAAGAACTTTATGCCGTTATCTTCAACCGGATTGTGTGACGCCGAAATCATTACCCCTGCATCAGCCCCAAGCGCTTTAGTTAAGTATGCGACACCGGGCGTCGTAATCACACCTAAGCGCATCACTTCAGCGCCGATTGAAAGAAGTCCTGAAACAAGCGCTCCTTCCAGCATTGGTCCGGACGCCCGCGGATCACGGCCGATTAAAACTTTCGGCTTATCGGTCTGTTTCTCTTTTGTTAAGACATACCCGCCGTAACGGCCCAGCTTAAATGCTAATTCCGGTGTGAGCTCTGTGTTGGCGACTCCGCGAACTCCGTCGGTACCAAAATATTGTCCCATTTTACAATCTCTCCCTTTGTCGATAATCCAATTAACGTCGCAAGAAACATGTGCAGTTATCAATCGTCATCGTCATCGTCAGCTTCGTTATCCTCATCATCTTCATCATTTTCTTCGTTTTCTTCGTTGCCGTTATTTTCTTGCTCATTTTCGCTCTCTTCTTCATCAATCGCAATTGTTACATCTGTGCCTTCTTCCTGAAAACCGGCATTTTGCGGACCTTGTACGATGAGAGGCAGCGTGTGCTCGCCCGCTTCAAGATCTTCAGCTTCGACGTACGCTTCAATGTCGCTGCGTTCAATTCGGTCCAGTAAACTTTCGCTTCCAGAGACGGTTAAATTGACTTCCCCCGTTTCCGGGTCAATAAATGCCGCCGATTGATCTTGATTGAGACCGGCAATCATTATTTCAAAGTCATCATACTCAGCCGTTGCTTCTTCATCAAGCTGTACATCTATTTCAACCGTTTCCGGTTCAACGCGTTCAATGCCTTGCGGAACTTCGACGTCCCTCTCCAGCACTGTATCACCGTCAATTTCGGACAAATTAATATCTTCTAAGTCAATAAAACTGACATCGTTAAGAACATCAACCGGCCCGAATATCGTCACTTCATCCGGTTCGATCGTGATTTCGTCAATCGCCTCCCCGTCATTTAAAGAGCCAGTCCGGCCAATTCTGAGCGGCACTTCTTTATTTGGACTGGTCACGGGCACATTCACATCAACAGCAGGCGGGTCGGCGGTTACATCAATCTCATCACCGTCGCCGTCGTAAAACGCAACATCAAACGAACCTTCGATCGGCCCGCTCGCCCCTTCAACATCGACGACGGCTCTCGCTGCTTCAATCTGTTCAATCGTTCCTTCCCCGGCTGTCACGTCGACAGAAGAGGGTTCAACTTCAGGTTCACCTAATTCGTAGCCTTCAGCAATTTCTTCTTCATTTAAAAATTCTACGTCAACCGGTATCGACGCTGTTTGCTTTTCTTGTAAAGCCACACGCACTGTCGCCGGTATGATGGATATCGATAAGTCCGAAGGGAAACCGCGATACTGAACCTGTTCATAATGAACCCCTGCTCCTTCATCTGTCAAGTCGACGAATATTTCTTGATCGTCGGTCACTTGCGAAAGAGTCAAGACATTTTGCGGCCCGCTCATCGTCACATCAACGGTCTCCGGAGCTTCCGTTAAAACGTACTCATCTTCATCGTACATCACGGACAGTTCAATATCTTCAAGTGTCCGCGAGCCGTCCGTCACACCCGGGATTCCGCCAGCTTGATTTCCGCCGGTTGGCTGGTTTTCCATGTTTACCATTAAAAACAGCATAATCGCAATGACTAAAGACCCGAGTTTAATGACCCAATTCTGTTCCAGCCATTTATCCATTCTTTTTACCTCCCCATTTCCAGCGAGAAGAGCTGTTTTTCCCGTCTTTTTTCAGGAGTTCTTGTTCAAGCATCTCACGAATCGAATCTTCATCGAGGTTGCGATGCAATTCGCCGTTTTTTGTAATCGAGATGCCCCCGGTTTCTTCAGACACAGCAAGCGTGATCGCATCTGTTACTTCACTCACACCAAGCGCCGCCCGGTGACGGGTGCCTAATTCTTTTGAGATAAACGGATTCTCCGAAAGCGGCAAGTAACAGCCGGCAGCCAATATTTCATTGCCGCGGACATTCACAATAACTGCGCCGTCATGCAGCGGAGCATTCGGAATAAATATATTCGTCATAAGTTCGGTCGTCAGCCGGGCATTCATCGATACACCGGTCTCGACGTAATCACTCATTCCGGTTTCGCGTTCAATCGAAATCAATGCGCCGATCCGCCGTTTCCCCATATAATTAACCGATTTAATGATGTGCTCGATCGCCGCTTTGATTTCTTCTTCAACAGCTGTCGTGGTGGATTGGAAAAAGCGCCCGCGGCCTAAATGTTCCAACGCGCGGCGAAGTTCCGGCTGAAAAATTATGATGATAGCCAAAAGACCGTATGTAACCGCTTGTTGCATAATCCATTGCAGGGTATTTAAACCGAAGTAGCCGCTTAAAAACCAGACGGCGAGAATAACGGTGATCCCTTTAACTAACTGAACAGCGCGGGTTCCGCGTATAACCATGATCAATTTATAGATCACAAATGCCACAAGAAGGACATCGACAACGATCGCAATCGCTCTGAGTAATGTTAAATCTTGAAACATGCTGCTGCCTCCAAACCCTGTTTTTATCTACGTTGCATTATAACATACTCCCCGCTGATCAAGGGAAAAGCATATGGCTTAAAACCATATGCTCAGATCCGTTTGTTCTGTTGTATCACTGGATAAGGAGAAAACATCAGAAATAAATATTTTTGTGTGATGCCAAATACGTTCATAGAAAGCATTGATTTCTTCGATCTCGCCGGTAACCCCGCCGGCAGAAGCTTGGATATGTTCACCGTTCACCAACGTAACGTCGCCGTGAACCTCCCCCTCAACATTTAAATCGCCGTTCTCAATACGAATATCGCCGTAAATCGCCTCGCCTTCCGGTACAATCACAACGCCGTTGGATTCATCTACGTAAAACTGCCCTTCCCCTTGCACAGCGATTTGATTTGCGTCCGGCGAAAAGCCGGAGGCAAGACTGATAATAAATACAAGGAAAAACGTCGCGGCCGTCATCATGAAAGGATGCTTTTGCAGCCAGACTTTGCCTTTTTTAGCTGGCGGCTGCTTAGGAAGCTGGTTCATCACGTTTTGTGTTATATCGTCCGGCGCCTTAAAGTGCGAGGTGCTTTGAACAATCGCGACTGTTTGACGCATTTCTTTTAAGTGTGCGGCGCAATCCCCGCAATCTGATACATGCTCTTCAAGCATCTTTTGTTCTTCGTCATTCATTTCTTCATCCATATAGCGATGGATTTTTTGCAGCTGATTTTTTGAGCAAGCCAAAACAATCACCTCTCTTCTCTGTTACTCGCCGAGACTTTTTCGTAAAGCTTCTCTGCCGCGGTGGATCCGCGTTTTCACCGTCGCTACCGGCAGATTAAGGATGTCGCCGATTTCCTTTAACGATAAATCTTCAAGGTATTTCAAAATAATCGCTGCACGGTATTTTGGCGGCAGCTTCATGATCTCTGCTTGCACCCACTCCTGCATTTCCAGCTGCAACAGCTGGTCCTCCGGGAGCGGATCCTCGTTAGAAAACTGTGAATGATAATCTAAATCCGCTGTCCCCGGCACATTATCTTCCAAATGAAAATCCGGTTTCTTTTTTCTGATCCGGTCGATCGCCAAGTTGGTAGCGATCCGAAACAGCCACGTTGAAAACTTCCGCTTTTCATCATACGTATCGATGTTCATGTATGCGCGCAGAAATGCTTCTTGCGTGACATCTTGCGCTTCATGAACATTGCCGAGCATACGGTATACAATATGATAAACTTGATCTTTGTACAGATCCATCAATTCCGCAAAAGCTTCTTGATCGCCTTTTTTTATATTCGCAATGATTCTTTTTACAACTGTATCCATGCTGTATACCTCCGCTTCTGCGGTCATTAACTAATACGAACGGGGTTAAAGAAAGTTTCATCCGCTTCCATCGTGTATTTTACCATTATATGTATTGGAGTTCACGCAAAATCCACTAAAAAAACCGATTTACCTTTCGAAAAGGTGGAATCGGTTTGAACAGCAATATGGCAGGGCTAGCAGGATTCGAACCTGCGAATCACGGAATCAAAATCCGATGCCTTACCGCTTGGCTATAGCCCTATTATCAGTCGAGCTGATTATCGTCAGATTAACTCCAGCGACAGAAGAAATGGTGACCCCTACGGGATTCGAACCCGTGTCGCCGCCGTGAAAGGGCGGTGTCTTAACCACTTGACCAAGGGGCCTTCAGCATGGAGCTTCCTAGCGGACTCGAACCGCTGACCTCATCCTTACCATGGATGCGCTCTACCGACTGAGCTAAGGAAGCATGGCTCCACAGGTAGGATTCGAACCTACGACAACTCGGTTAACAGCCGAGCGCTCTACCACTGAGCTACTGTGGAATAATAAAAAAGCCGAGCGACGTCCTACTTTCACAGGGGGAGAGCCCCCGACTATCATCGGCGCTGGAGAGCTTAACTTCCGTGTTCGGCATGGGAACGGGTGTGTCCTCTCCGCCATCGTCACTCGACATTGTCCGGCTGTTTACCAGCAGGACATTCTGTATAGTACTATGCTGACAGAAAAATTTCAAGAGGTTACGTTGATTTTTTTTGCATTTGTTCATCTTTTCGCTCTTCGTTCCGTTCTCGCTGCTGCGCTTGGACCATCGCAATGCTCGGCTGCACCCCGTTCGGCATGTCATGCAAACGATGGAGAACGAGCAGCTGCCAAGTATTTGCGACGAGAAGCGGCACGATCGCATTCAAAATAAAGGTCAGCTCATTTTCAGACAACGCGGGAATCCATTCAATCGTCGTAACAACGACCATAAAAAACAGTGCAGGGATAAATGCCTGCCGGTTTCCGGTGTCTCTAGCTTTCAGTTCCGCAACAATCCAGCCGTAGGCTAGAAGCAGGAGCGGCATTACCGTATACCCGAGCATCGCCTCGCCTTCTTCGGCAAACAAAAAATGACGGAAAAACATCAGATCAAACAGTGCAAAAGCAATCAAAACGGTCTGGACACGATTCCACAGTTTAACGGATCCGAAAATCCCCAGGCCGAGGCGATGCAATGTCAAATAAGCAAAGAAACCCATCTGAGCGATGACCGTCCAAATTCCTGCTGTGATTACAAGCATAAAAATGCCGCCAAACCGGAAATTAGCGATATCGTTTATATGCGTTTGCCAATCGAGTATCAGGCCGATCAGCGTTCCTGCTGTCGTTCCGATAATAAAGGTGGACATAAATAAAAATACAACTTTTCTAGAATTCACTGACGCTTCCTCCTCGGTCATCTTCGTCCGGCTACATTGTATCAAAAACGGAAATTCCTCCGCCACTGTTTCACCCGGATCATTCAGCAGAAATAAAAAATGCTGCGCTGTATTCGGAAAAACCAAAAACAGCGCAGCCGCCGGTATTACTCATCTTCAATTTTTTTAATTATACTGTCTGCTAAATCCATATAAATTTTCCCGATCGGGTGCTCTTCATCATAAACGGACGGAGCAAAGACTTCGTCATCCATCACCGGCTGTCCTAAAGGAATTCTCGCCAGTACATCCGCTTGCAGCTCCTCAGACAGCTTATCGCCGCCGCCGGTTCCAAATACGTATTCTTTTTCGCCCGTCAGTTTACTCTCGAAGTAGGCCATGTTTTCGACGATTCCGAGAATCTCATGCTCTGTCTTCATCGCCATCGCGCCGGCGCGTGCAGCAACGAAAGCGGCTGTTGCGTGCGGAGTGGTCACAATCAATTCTTTAGAGCCTGGAAGCATGGAGTGCACATCGAGAGCTACGTCACCGGTTCCCGGCGGAAGATCGAGAATCAGGTAATCGAGATCGTCCCACTCAACTTCGTTAAAGAAGTTATTCAACATCTTCCCAAGCATCGGGCCGCGCCAAATAATCGGCGAATTGTCTTCAACGAAAAAGCCCATTGAAATCACTTGGACATCAAAACGCGTCACCGGGTAAATCCGCTGGCCGACCACTTTCGGCCGTTCTTCAATGCCCATCATATCCGGCACGCTGAACCCGTAAATATCGGCGTCGATAATGCCGACTTTCTTTCCTTTGCGAGCAAGCGAAGTGGCGAGATTTACCGACACGGTCGATTTGCCGACGCCGCCTTTCCCGCTTGTCACAGCAATAAACGTCGTCCGGTCTCCCCGTTCGAGAAGCGAGGTGCCGGTTTCTTCTTCCTCTTCGGAGACGCCTCTATGTTCGGCGATAACATCATCAGCCAACTTTTCAAAACGCAAGCCGACGGACTCTGCCCCGGCTGTTTTCACTGCATTGACGACTTCTTGCTGCAGCTGCATTTGTTCTGCTGTTCCCGGTTCGGCAATCGCAAGCTTGATGCTTACGAGGTTATCTTTAATCTTAACTTCCTTTACAGCATCGAGCTCTACTAATGATTTATCGAGATGCGGATCATGAATAGGCTTGAGCGTGTCTATAATCTGTTCTTCTGTCAGCATGAGGACACCTTCCTTTATTCAAATCAAGTATGTATTGTCTTCCGATGATTATTATAACATACTGACAGATTCTGCTCGATAAAGAAAGATATCGATTTCATAACCTTGTTCACTGCATTTTTTTTAAACATGAAGTAAAATGTTTGTACAAGAACGATTTCGTTTACATAGAGGGGGATGTACATTGATTTACGAAAGCATGGAAGACTGTGTCGCGGATTTGGAAAAACACGGGCATTTACTTCGGATCAAAGAGGAAGTCGATCCGAATTTGGAGATGGCGTCGATTCATTTAAAGACTTATGAAGCCGGCGGTCCGGCATTGCTGTTTGAAAACGTCAAAGGGTCGGATTACCCGGCTGTATCCAATTTATTCGGCACGGTCGAACGGAGCAAATTTATTTTTCGCAAAACGTGGGATCAAGTGCAAAATATTATCTCTTTGCGTAACGATCCGATGAAAGCGATGAAGCACCCGCTTCAAAATGCCGCAAACGGTTTCCAAGCCGTGAAGGCGCTGCCGTGGAAAAAAAGCGGCGGCGGTCCCGTCACCGCCAAGGAAATTTCGATTGATGAACTGCCGCTGATTAAACATTGGCCGAACGACGGCGGTGCGTTTATCACGCTCCCGCAAGTGTATTCGGAAGACCCTGAAAATCCGGGCATTATGAATGCCAACCTCGGGATGTACCGCGTACAGTTAACCGGAAACGATTACAACGTGAACCGTGAAGTCGGGATGCACTATCAAATTCACCGCGGAATCGGCATTCATCAACAAAAAGCAAAAGAACGCGGCGAGCCGTTAAAAGTGAGCATTTTTATCGGCGGTCCGCCGGCACATACGATTTCTTCTGTCATGCCGCTTCCAGAAGGCTTGAGCGAAGTCCTGTTCGCCGGGCTCCTTTCCGGACGGCGTTTCCGTTATTCATACATTGACGGTTATTGCATCAGTCACGATGCCGATTTCGTCATCACAGGCGAGATTTATCCGGATGATGTTAAACCGGAGGGGCCGTTCGGCGATCACCTCGGCTATTACAGCCTCGTCCACGATTTTCCGGTCATGAAAGTGCATAAAGTGTACGCACGAGAAAATGCCGTTTGGCCGTTCACCGTTGTCGGCCGGCCGCCGCAGGAAGACACGTCGTTCGGCGAGATCATTCATGAACTGACCGGTGAAGCGATCCAGCAGGAAATTCCCGGTGTCAAAGAAGTTCATGCCGTCGATGCTGCCGGGGTGCATCCGCTGTTATTTGCCATCGGCAGCGAGCGCTACACCCCGTTTAACGAAATTGACCGGCCTCAAGAAATTTTGACGATCGCTAACCGGATTCTCGGGACCAATCAGCTCAGTCTCGCGAAGTACCTCTTTATTACGGCTGAAAAAGATGAGGTATTAGACACGCATCAAGAAGAAGCGTTTATCACTCATATCCTTGAACGGATCGACCTGCAGCGCGATCTTCACTTCCAGACAAAAACAACGATTGATACGCTCGATTATTCCGGCGAAGGCCTTAATAAGGGCAGTAAAGTCGTTATTGCCGCTTACGGCAACAAACGCCGGGAGTTGCGGATGGAAATTCCGGACATACTTTCAGAGCACCCGGTTTTTAAACGCCCGCGTCTTGTCATGCCGGGTGTGATTGCGATTGAAGGACCTGCTTATAACGATGAAGGCTCCGCACAGCAAGAGATCGATTTATTCGCCCGCGATATTGAACGAGCCGGCGCTTACCCGGATGTTCCGCTGATCATCATTTGTGACGACAGCCCGTTTATCGCTGAAACGTTTAACAATTTTGCCTGGGCTGCATTCACCCGCAGCAACCCGTCGCACGATATTCACGGCGTCAATGAAACGTACAACAATAAGCACTGGGGCTGCGACCAAATGCTGATTGATGCCCGTTTAAAACCGCACCATGCGCCGCCGCTCATCCCGGACGACGAAACCGAAAAAAACGTCCGCCGCTTCTTTGAAAACGACGGACCGCTCGCTTATATTAAATAGCTAACCTGCCCTCCTGCAGTGATGCAGGAGGGGTATTGCTAGCAAATATCAGCTTCCGTTCCGTTGCTTCTTTCGGTCTTGCTGTGACTGCCACTCGATAAATTCAAGCACTTTTTTGTACTCGTTTAAGTTTTCGACTGAAACGCCCTGCTTTCGCAAATGTTCCATAAATTCAATCCAGCTTTGATCTGAGGGTTCTGTTGCCCCTTCTTGCAGTTCAAGGCCCAAGATTTCACTCAGATCAGCATCTAAAACAACAGCGAGTTTTTCCAACACTTTGATCGAAGGATTTTGATTTATGTTGCGTTCAATGTTGCTTAAGTTTGATTTGGAAATTTTCGCGCGCCTGGCTAATTCGCTTAAGGTCATGCCTTTTTTCAGCCGCAAATAATGAATGTTATCACCGATCATTTTTATAACCTCGTTTTCCCCAAAGGATTAGATCACTTCGCGAGCGCTTTCTTCTTTGAGATATGCCTTCAAACAGTTAATCACATGCGTCTGTTCGTCGATTGTCAGCGAGGAACCTGACGGAAGACATAACCCTTTGTCAAAAAGCCTCTCGGCAACGTGAACGTTTGGTGAGTGCGGATAATACAGTGAATCTGCAAATACCGGCTGCAGATGAAGCGGTTTCCAAAGCGGACGCGCTTCGATTTGCCGCTCAGCCAAATAGCGGACAGCCCTTTCCGGTGAAGTCGGCGTATCAGAAGATTCCATGACCAAAGCCGTCAGCCAGCGGCTCGCATAAGACCCTTGATATTCCGGCATAAAGGAAATTCCGGGAACGTCCGCAAATGCTTCCGCATACGTTCGGTGAATCGCCCTGCGAATGTTGACACGTTCGTCCAACACTTTCACCTGCGCCCGGCCGATTCCGGCAAGCACGTTGCTGAGCCGGTAATTATAACCGATTTCGTTGTGCTGATAATGCAGGGCCGGCTGCTTCGCCTGCGTCGCCAAATAGAGCGTTTCATCCAACAATTCGGGGTCGTCGGATACGAGCATCCCGCCCCCGGATGTCGTGATGATTTTATTGCCGTTAAACGAAAAGATCCCGATTTTGCCGAACGTTCCGGTATGACGGTTCAAATATTTGGACCCGAGCGACTCAGCCGCATCCTCTATCACTGGAACATGATACGCATCACAAACGGCCATGATTTCATCCATTTTTGCCGGCTGCCCGTAGAGGTGAACGACGATCACCGCTTTTGGAAGTTCACCTGCCGTCATGCTTGCGCTGAAAGCACGCGCGAGCGCTTGCGGCGACATGTTCCACGTATCCGGTTCCGAATCAATAAACACCGGTTCTGCTCCAAGGTAGCGAATCGGGTTGGCGCTTGCAGCAAATGTAAAGGTTGAACAAAACACCCGGTCCCCTTCACCGACTTTCAAGGTTTTTAATGCTAAGTGAATCGCCGAGGTGCCGGATTGAAGCGCGACGGCTCCGGATGATCCGACGTACGATGCGATATCATCTTCAAACCTTTGCAAGTGGGGGCCTGCCGGCGCAACCCAGTTTGAATCAAACGCTTCTTTGACGTAATTATATTCCTCCCCGCTTAAATGCGGCGGCGATAAGAGAATCCTTTGTTTCAGCTTTTTAACCATGTTAACCACCCGCTTTCTCGGTAACGCTTTGTACCGAATATCTTTTAAGCATGTGTAGGACCGTGCTTTTCCTCTTCATAGACCGTTTCTCTTGTCCGGGAGCGGTAAAAACTCTCCATCTCCCTCGCCGTGCTGTTCATGTCATAACCTTTTTGTTTAACACTTCGCGTTTCCGAACGTCTTTGCATTTTTAAGCGGCTGAGTCTGACGAGTTCTTCCTCCCACTTCTGCGGCCTTTTCAGCGGTAAAAATTGCATGAGCCCGCTCTCCATATCAGCCTCCCGGGAAACATCGTCTGCAACGAGACACGGCAGACCGGAAGACTGGGCTTCAATCAACACCACCGGAAACATGCGGGAAGAACCGGGGCGTGTCAGTACGTCCATACCGTTCAGGAGAGCGGAGCATTCGTCGGTCTGTGCATCAAAATGTACATAGTTTTCTAACCCTTTCTTCTCTGCCTCTTCTTTCAGTCTCGATTTCATCGGCCCCTCTCCGATCATCACCAAGCGTGCTTTCGGCATCGTCGAAACGAGCTGTTCAAAGCGCGCCAACAGCCAGAAAAGATGATCAGCTTGCGACATGCCTCCGATATAACCGATGACAAAGTGTTCTTCTCTCCAGCCCCAAGCTAAGCGGGCTGCTTTTCGCGAAACGGTGCGAAATCGGAAACGCTCAGGATCAACGGCATAATTCACTTGAATGAAAAACGTATTTTTGCCGAAAAGACGTTCGCCCGCTTCCAGCGAACAAGCAAAGCGATGCGTGGCTGAAAGGCGGATTCTTTTTGCCGCGAAAAAGTTTATCGTTTTTTCCAAAAAATCTTCTCGGCCTTCACTCAGATGACTGTGCGCAATTCTTACAGGCACACCGTTTTCTTTCGCTTGCGCCAAAATCGAACCGGCCGAATATCCTGTATGAACATGAACGATCTGATAGGTGTTAGCGGCCAGAAATGACGCGAGCAATTTTTCATTACGAAGCCGACCCGATTTCGTCAAAAACGGTATTTCGTACACCTTGCCGCCCGTATTGCGGATTTCATCATCGTAATCTCCGGGAAAAGCAGTTAAAAAATCAAACTGGATCTCTGCACGGTTCATTGCCCGGTAAAGATTCATTAAAAATTTTGCTTCTCCGCTGCGGTTCATCGCTGCAACAACATGTAAAATGCGGGTTGGACTATTCACAAACACGGCCTCCTTTAACCCGATTTACCGGCGATGCCATCCGATTTATTTCGTTTATCATATGCTGACAACTTTGCTGTTTTCTTTGCTCTTCATTGCTGTTTTAACGTTCGCTTCCTCTGGGGTGCCTTCTTTAATCGTCGCGGCTTCAGAACTTAATGAAAGAAGTTTTTCCCGAAGGCTGTCTTTTCCCAGCAACGTATAGTTTGCGAGCAGGGCTTCGATCCGGTCATAGTTCTTCAGCGACGGCCGCCCTAAATGAATCTTCGGAAAAATCTGTTCTTCATGAATTTCACCTTTATCAAGCAGCTCTTCATAAAGCTTTTCCCCGGGACGTATGCCGGTGAATTCGATTTTGATATCTTCCGCCCCGCTTCCGCTCAGTTTGATTAAATTTTTCGCCAGGTCGACGATTTTGACCGGCTCACCCATATCGAGCACGAATGTTTCGCCGCCTTTTGCCAAACTTCCCGCTTGGATCACGAGACTTGACGCCTCCGGTATCGTCATGAAATAACGCACCATCTCCGGATCCGTCACCGTTACCGGGCCGCCGCGGCTGATTTGCCGTTTAAACAGCGGTATGACACTCCCGCTGCTTCCGAGCACGTTGCCAAACCTTACGATTGCAAACGTCGTTTCACTCCGCTCGTTCATATGCTGCACGACAACTTCAGCGAGCCGTTTCGATGCTCCCATCACGCTTGTCGGATTGACGGCTTTATCGGTTGATACCATCACAAATGTCTTCACGCCCGCAATATCCGCGGCTTCAGCCGTATTTTTTGTCCCGATAATGTTGTTTTTCACCGCTTCTTCCGGATTACGTTCCATTAACGGGACATGCTTATGCGCAGCCGCATGATAGATCACGTCTGGACGGTATTCGGCAAAAAGTCTCTGCAGTCGGTCTTTATCCTGCACATCGGCGATCTCGGGAAAAAATGCCGTGCTCGCTGCTCCGTATGTTTCGCGGAGTTCAAGCTCAATCGAAAAAATACTGTGCTCTCCGTGACCGAGAAGAACAAGCGCTTTCGGCTCATACCTCATCAGCTGACGGCAAATTTCTGAACCGATCGATCCGCCTGCACCTGTAACAAGCACTGTTTTGCCGCGCAACGATGCATCAATATGCTGTGTTTCCAAATCAACAGGCTCGCGCCCGAGTAAATCATTGATCGATACTTCGCGAAACTCGCTGACGGAGACTTTTCCTGTCACTAAATCTTCAATACGGGGGAGAATTTGCGTTTTCACATCAAGTGAAGCACAGATCCGCGAAATGTCCTGAAGCCTGCGCCGTTCGAGCGACGGCATCGCGATAATGATATGTTCAGCTTTAAAATCGTCCGCAATTTCGGGAATATCTTTTGTACCCCCGGCAACCGGCAAGGAGAACACCTCTAAATGCTGTTTAGCCGGGTCATCATCAATAAACGCAACCGGATACAGACCTGTGGCAGGATTTCTTTTCAGTTGCCGCGCAATCATCGTCCCGGCTGATCCCGCACCGATAATCAGCGTCCGCTTGCCTTTGGCCGATTTTTGCAACTGCCGTTCTTGATAAATCCGCCAAATAAACCGTGATCCGCCGATAAATACAATCATCAACAGCCATGTGACAATCAGGCTCCGGTAATTGACTGTTGCGAACAATACTTGCTGCGCAGCCGCGTTTAAGATAATCGCTGCTGTTAACGTGCGGAGAATCACCGTCAGTTCGTCAATGCTCGCGTACTGCCAAGCTTTTTTATTCATATGAAAAAGATAAGAAACAGCATGATAACTAAACAAAATAATCGTGCAGGACAGCCAGAATCCGGCTCCCATGATCCGGCTCGGTTCGTTAATAATCAATAAACTGAAAATAAAAGCTGAGATGATCAAGAAAGAATCC
This sequence comes from Salisediminibacterium halotolerans, assembly GCF_003814815.1. Lineage (GTDB taxonomy): Bacteria > Bacillota > Bacilli > Bacillales > Salisediminibacteriaceae > Salisediminibacterium > Salisediminibacterium halotolerans. Next base: position 118,288 of record NZ_RKQQ01000005.1, on the reverse strand, counting down.
AACAACATAAATGAGCTGGCCCGTTTTTTGTAAGTCATGACGATCCTCCTTTACTGCTTGATGAGAAGTAAATCATCACAGGCCTTTAACCTGTCCTCACTCCACACCTTTGATGACCGGCATCTAAGGTTGTTCAACCCACAGCATGGACGAGTTCCTTCGTTGATAAAGGAAAGAAGGCTTCTCCTTTTATTCTTAATAACGAACAAAAAGTTAAAAAAAGAGTGCCGAACGTGTTGATTGATTCGGCAGGGGAAAACAAAAGTCATCTTGTACGTCACAACGATCATTTCGTTCGTTATAACGTTTATCTGTTGTCTTAATCATAATTCGAAATAACGAACAAATCAAGTCTTTTTTTGTTAAATTCACACTTTTTTATAATCTAAACGGAAGCAGACGCTCAAACATAAAAAAGAACGCTCTGAAATAGAACGTTCGATGGTTCATAACTAACACCTAGGGGTAACGAAGGATATTGCGGGCTTCTTTTTTCTGTCCTTCGAGCTCTTTTTTCAGTTTTTTCAGCTGCGAGCGTCTGAGCTGAGCTGCCGATTCATCTTTTACACCTTGAATTTCGTCTTTCATCGCGGCTTGATTCTCTAACAATTGCCGGTAAAACACTTGCTGGGGGGTGTTTAACTCTTCCCAAAGCCCAAGCGCTTTCATCGACTCAATCCATGTTTTGATCTTATCCGCTTCTGCTGTTAAATTGTGAAGCATCTCAAGCTGCAACGCTTCAAGTTCGGCTGCGCCTTCTTCTAATACCGACAGATCGCGCTCGCCTAAAGCCGGATACGCCTCGCGCAGCTCTCGCAAGGAGACCATCATCTCATCGTAAATCTTCCGGTATTTCAATTGATAACGAAGCAGCCGATCCAGCAGCTCGTAGCCGGGACGCAAACGGTCGTCCCATTGTTTTTCCATGACTTCGATCGGACGCTGCAACAGCTTTAAATCAATTTTTGCACGCATCGTACCTTCATCTTGAACTCGTTCAGAAAGCCGGTAGAAATAAATCAGCTGATTCAGCGCCGATAATGCATCTTCAGCGTTATCCTGTTCATCAGAAAAAACGGCGTGTCCGGCTGTCCGTCCCATTCGAAGATAATCCGCTAAATAATAGTGACGTCCTTTCACTTCATACGGATAACTGTAAACATGGACTTTTTCAAACCGTGACTTGTGACGTTTAGCCTTGCGTTTTACCGTAAATCTCGGATTGTTCCAAAACATGGTATGATTTCGTCTCCTTCAGTTGTTTATGATTCATCATACCATATCGCTTATCCGCCGCCGACAAATTCAACAATTTCCAGGCGGTCTCCGTTCTCTGCTTTCACGGAGCTCAAGTTCTCACGCGGCACGATTTGCTCATTGCGCTCAACAACAACAGCCTGCGAGTCTAAATTGTAATGATCAAGAACATCTTGAACACTGGCAATCGCCGCCGGCAATTCGGTTTCTTTGCCATTAATCTGCATTTTCATTATTTTTCCCCCACCTTTTTTGATAACTTTTTACAGCTTCTTCAGGATCCGGCGCTGAGGTTATTCCTGACAGGACCGCTGCTCCCGCTGCGCCGGCATCACGAACGTCAGCGATATTTTCAGGCGTGATTCCGCCGATCGCCACAACCGGAATCGAGAGGTTGGCAGCGATTTCCGCAAGCTGCTCAGGCCCGCGCGATGCGAGACCGCGCTTTGAATCTGTAGAAAAAACGTGACCGAACAGCACTTCATCAGCGCCTTCTTGTTCTGCCTGCAAGGCCTCCGTCAGTGAATGGACGGACACAGACACATACATCCCGGTCAGACCGGCTTTAACCGTCGCGGGAGACAGCCCTTGTTGCGGCAGCTGAACTTGCTTTACCCCTGCCAGCCAGGCCGCGTCCACCCGATCGTTCACCCGCAGTTTCGCGAGCGGCAGACCCGCGGTGCGATAAGCCTCGATCCACTCTGCAATCACTCCGGCCGGCCGTTCTTTTTCCCTTAGATGAAAGACTGCTGCCGTTTCCTCACAGCTTCGGCAGTTCGACAGCCACTCAGCGAGGCTTTGACGTCCGTCAGAAATAACGTGCATACCATTGATCATCTCCGGACCTGCCATCAAATCATCTGCCAATCTTTGACGATCGGCTGAAATCCTTGGCTTTTGAGGACGCGTTTCATTTCCGCGACAGAACGTTCATCTGAGATTTCAAACTGGCTTTGCGTATTGTCCGGCTCGGAATATCCGCCGACTTCGGTTGAAGACGATGCGGAGATTTTTGTCACCCCGAGCTGCAAGAGCTTGTCGCGAAGTTCTGGCGATTCGCGGGTGGATAACGTAATACCGGCATTTGGCAAGAACAGTCTTAACGCGAGCATCGCCTGGACAAGGTCGGCATCGCCGACATCGACTTTCGGTTCATAACTTCCCGCGTGCGGCCGGATACGCGGAAATGAGACGCTGACGTCCGTTTCTAAATAACGGTCCTGTAAATATGCCGCATGCATGCCGGCGGCAAAACTTTCTTTCCGCCAATCATCGAGTCCTAAGAGCGCCCCGACATTAACAGCGCGCATGCCGGCTTTTGCTCCGCGTTCCGGGGTGTCAAGCCGGTATTTATAGTTCTTTTTCGGACCTTTCACATGAATATCTTTATAAATATCGTAATTGTACACTTCTTGATACACAGTAAGTCCGTCCACGCCGGAAGCAACGAGTTCTTCATACTCGCTTTCTTCAAGCGGTTGAATCTCTAAGCCGACGGACGAAAAATACTTGGACAGTACGCGCATGCTTTCCTGCAGATAAGCAATCGACGAATGCTGATACGATTCGCCGGAGAGCAAGATGATATGCTTGATCCCCATATCGCTGATCACTTTTGCCTCTTTTTCCACTTCATCCATCGTCAAACGGCGGCGGGGGAAGTTTTGATCGGCGCTGAAACTGCAATACTTGCAGATATTCACACAATAATCAGACAAGTAGAGCGGGAGAAACAGCTGCATCGCTTTGCCGAAATGACGAAGGGTCTTCGCCTGCGCCTTTTTCGCCATCGTCTCTAAATATGGACGGGCCGCCGGTGAAAGCAGCGCGAAATAATCGCGTTGATTGATTTCTTCTTTACTGAGGGCCCGCTCAACATCGCTTGCCGATACTTGATCAAAAACCGAATCGTCCCAGCCGCCGTAAGTAACGGCTTGTTCATAAAAACTCATTTAGGCGTCACCCTTTCTATTCAAATAAAAACCCGGTTAACGGTGAAGACGCTTCCGCCGTCACTGCTGTTGGTCCGAGACCGGCGCGGTATGCCTGCCGCCCCGCTTTAACGGCGCGGGCAAACGCTTCGGCCATTTGCACCGGATCCTCTGCTGTGGCGATGGCCGTGTTAACGAGCACGGCATCAGCACCCATTTCCATCGCCTCTGCCGCTTCGGACGGCTTTCCGATTCCGGCATCGACAACAACCGGTACAGCGATCTCATCAATAATGATCTGAACCATATCTTTCATACGAATCCCTTTGTTTGATCCAATCGGCGCGCCCAACGGCATGACAGCAGCCGCTCCTGCTTCTTCCATCCGCTTAGCCGCCATTAAGTCCGGGCTCATATAAGGCAGCACGGTAAATCCTTCGTTTACGAGGATCTCTGTCGCTTTGACCGTTTCTTCATTGTCGGGAAGCAAGTATTTCTGATCTGAGATCACTTCAATTTTAATCCAATCTCCCAGCCCGCTCGCTTTCGCCAGACGGGCAATGCGCACGGCTTCATCAGCCGTTCTAGCACCGGACGTATTCGGCATTAACTGCACGTCAGCAGGAATGTCCGCAATGACATTTTCATCCCCGGCTTCAACATCGACCCGCCGGACGGCAACAGTGACAACTTCTGAACCAGAGCTTTGAATCGCTTCTTTCATCACTTTGTGATCGCCGAATTTTCCCGTTCCGGTAAACAGACGCGAGGACAAGTCAACACCTGCGATCGTTAATGGGTCATTCATTTTCCTTCCTCCTTTTAAAATAAAAAAACGCTTACCCTGATCTTCGCAAGGTAAGCGTTGGATAAACGGAATCCACCGGAAGTTCCATTGAAAATGAAAGCTCTTCGCGGCAACAGTGTCATCATCTCGTGCTTCCCTACGTCGGTATTAACCAAGTCAGGTTCAAAGGGTCGGATTTTATCCTCTCAGCCTCAATCGTGAGGCACCCCCAGCGTGCTATGAACTTTGTTTACATTCTATCAAACATGGAAACGATGTCAAATCCTTCACTTCCGCCCAAAAAAAGCCACAGACCGATTATAAAGAACACGGTCCCGCTGACCGCAAACAAAAACCCCCAGAAGACGGCCGGTATTTTCGTCTGCCTCGCCAAAATCGTTGCATCGCCTGCCTGGTTTTTATCGATGAAAGCTAGGCGAAAAACCGTCCACGAGGAAAAGAAAGCTTGCGACCACAATACAACGAGAACCAGCTGCACGGCCAGGTCAAAGTACGTATCCAGCTGCCAATAGTAAAGGGCAAAAAGGCCGCCGAGAACGGACAACAACCATAACAGGCCCGCAGCATTACGGACCCAAAAGATACATTGATACGCGACTAAAGCTGCGAAAAGCCATAACAATTGCTCAGTAAATCCTTGCATATACGCATAGATTCCGGCCGTCACAATGAGTGAAGCAAGCGGATAACCGGCAAACGCCGTCCAGGCGGCTCCGGCGCGCGAACGATGCGTCGTTTCAGCCATTCCCGCGGTCGTCGCATACAAATGCACCCGCTTGACTTTGCCCCCGCTTAAACGGGCAGCAAGCGCATGGCACGTTTCATGAAGCATTGTATAAAACAACTTCACGTAATTTCCGATCCCCGGAAGCATTGTCAAAACAAGCACCGCGGCTGCTAAAAAAAGAAGTTCGAGCGGTTTGATCGCTGATCACCTCCGCTTACAACTGAAGCGAAGCATTAAAATGGATTCGTCGCCCACGTTGCTGCCGATTTAACGAACGTTCGCTGCTCAAGTTTTAATTGACTGACTATAAACTCCGCCATATCTTCAGCCTGTGTGAACTTTTCCGGGTTGCGTTCGTCACCGCGCGTCATCTCCGTTTCAACGAGACTTGGCGTTAAAGTCGAGACACGGATGTTATGCGGACGCACTTCCTGCATCAATGATTCACTTAAACCGATCACAGCAAATTTTGACGCACTGTACGCACTCGCTCCCGGCGACCCTTTCACGCCGGCCATCGACGCAATATTAATGATATCTCCCTGGTTTTGTTCGATCATCATCGGCAGCACCTGCTGCGTAACATGAACAATCCCCATCACGTTGACATCGAGCAGCCGGCGAAATTCATCGGCTGACGTCTCGTGAAATTTACCGTGTGCGATCACGCCGGCGTTATTAATTAATATATCAACGCTTCCGAGCTGCTGTTTAATGTAACCGACAGCACCTTCAACGGCTTTTTCATCGCTGATATCCGCTGCCGCCGTCACATATTTCGCGCCCCGCTCATCGAGTTCTTTTTTGATATCGGTAAAACTGTTTTCTGAGCTGGCAATCAGCGCGAGTTCCGCTCCTTCATCAGCGAGATAAAGAGCTGTCGCTCGGCCGATTCCCCGGCTTCCTCCGGTAATAAGCACTTTTTTCCCTTGTAATGATTGCATCGTAACACACCTTTCCAGTAGTTATTCTTTCGTACTATTCACGCAGATCGCAATCGTTAAACTTCCGGAGCGGGTGTATCAATTTTTTCAACCAGACCCGAATAACCGTTCACCCGCACCCGGTCGCCTGTTTGAAAAACGCTGCTGACATTTTCAATCCCGGAAACAGCAGGCAGGCCGTATTCACGAGCTACGATCCCGCCGTGAGAGCCGGTTCCGCCCGTTTCCATAATCAAAGCCCCGGCGGTTAAAAACAGCGGCGTCCAGCTTGGATCGGTTTGGTGCGTGACAAGAATTTCTCCCGGGTTCAGACGTTCCTTACCCGGATAGTCAATCACTCTGACCGTGCCTTCGTACTCGCCGCCGGAGACCGGGTTTCCCGCGAGAGCATTGTGTGAACTGCTCGTTTCAGGTTCGAAAAAACATTCGCCGACATCATTGATAAAACGGGGGATTGTTTTCCATGTTTGCTGCTTTTCCAGTTCACCTCGGCGCTCTTTCACCAGCATATCCATATTCCCTTCGCCGTTAAGCAGGTCCTCTTTTGTTAAATAAAAGACGTCCCCAGCCGAGCTCAATTTCCCTGCCTGCTCAAAAGCCTCCCCAATCGCCTGCAGCTCATGACGGATTTTCTCCAGTGACCGGACAAAATCAAACTTCGGCCGTTCCCGTAAGCCGAGCAGCAGGCGGATTTTTTCTGCATCCTTTTTCGTCTGTACGGCTGCTTTCGCGCCGATTTCATTACGGACATGAATCACCAGCCGCTGTACGGCCTTGTCCGAAGCCTCGGCTTCAGTGATTTTTTTATTTACTTCTTCAGCGCCCATACTCATATAGGCTGACACCATGTCCAACAGATACTCCGGCTGTTCCCGCCAATTCGGCCGGCCGATATCCAGCTCCATATTTGAGCGGTGACCGTGCATTTCAAGCAGATGTTTTATCCGCGGATCCGTTATTTCCGGCTGTTTACCTTCAGCCAATAGCAATTGAGCAATTTTCAAAAGCTGATAACCGAGTTGTGATGTGACACTGTTCGGGAGATGGCGAATCAACGGATTAATCCCTTCATCGGTGCCGAACCAGCGCAGCAGCCGTTTACGCAGACGCTCTTCGGCTTGGAAGCCGGGCAGAAAAATCATCGACTGATTAATAATCACATGCATCGCTGCAGCCATCATCTCTTCAATCCAGCGCCATTTTTCAGCAACGGTCGATGCTTGCCGGCGTTTAGCTTCCATCAACTGCAAATGCTCTTCTGCCAATGCGCGCGACCTTGCCTCTGCTTTTTCCGGATGCCGCAACGATTGGCGAAAATAACCGGCAAGCTCTTTGGATTTCCGGGCCATTTGCCGGTTAAGGGTCAGACTGCCGGCGCTTTTTTTCCATTCTCTCCCGTCGCGTTGATAAATTTCCCGCAGCAAATCTTCTGCTTTCGGATCTTTTTGACTGATCGCTGCAGCCATACGCTCAGCTCTTATTTTGGATTTTAAAACGGGGGTTATGTCCCAATAAATCCGTCCGGCCGCTGTTTTATAATACGGTAAATCAGCCGGCATACCGGCGCCGAAAACGTTAAGCGCCCCTTGCATTTCCAGCCTTTGAACATCGAGTCCTAACGGTGTGAACGGCTCTGCGATCCCTTGGGAGATACGGTGAAACGAAAGGTACAAGCGAGCGCCCTTTTCCTCTCGGCTGTCTTGCGGTTGGACCGCAGGGAACAAGGTCGTCACCGGGCGCGCCTGAACTAAAGACAGGCCTTCTTCACCGATCACCCATTCAATATCCATCGGTTCGCTATATTCATCTTCAATTTTCCAGGCTAACTCGTATAATTCATTTAAATCAGAACGCGTCAAGCTCGATTCTTTGCGGCGATGATCCTCAACATCTTCAACGTTTTTTCTGCCTCCGCGCCAGACAACGGCCTTTTTCTTTTCAGTAATGTTTTTATCAACAATCGCACCGCTCGCTGCGTCCATAATATATTCATCCGGGTTAACGGTGCCTGATACAACAGCTTCACCCGCCCCCCAAGAAGCGTTCACGAGCCACTGATCACGGCGGTGATTGCGAATGTTCGCTGTAAACAGGACACCGGACTTTTCGCTATCTGCCATTTTTTGGACAACTACCGCAAGCGCCGGATCATTAGCCGTATGCCTCATTCCCCTGTCCAGCCGGTATTTGACTGCATGCGGATTCCACAGCGATGCCCAACACTGTTTAATCGAGTTAAGCACTTCTTCTCCGGTCTGCAAATGCAAAAAACTGTCGTGCTGACCGGCAAACGACATGTCCGGCAAATCTTCAGACGTCGCTGACGATCTCGCCGTGACAAATTCCGCACCGAGCTCTTCATGCGCCGTTAACACCCGTTCCCGCATCTTTTCAGCAAACTCGCCTTGAAGAATCTTCGTGCGAATTTCAGCTGCAACCCGTTCGACCTCTGCCGTGTCAGCTTCATGCAAGTCGCGGCATTTTTCCTCCAGCCAATGCGACAGGCCGTTGGAGTCAAGAAATTGCTTATACTCTGATGTTGTTAAGACAAAGCCCGGCGGCACAGGCAAATCCGCTCCTGTCATCCGGATAAGCTGTTTCGCTTTCCCGCCGACTTCTTCGATTGCCGTTTCTGCGCGATCGGAAAAGTTTTTAATCACCGCAATTCACCCCATGTATGTGTCATCTCCGTACTTTTCCCTCTTTTTCCTGCCGCTATTCATAAAACGGCAGTAAATTTTTATAGCGACAGTTTGGGATTGTTTTTCAAGGATGGAGGAGGACAATCATCTCAATTAGCGAAAACAATCGGACATATTCGAACCTGTGACTCTAATCTTATTTTTCAAAATTCTTATTATTCAGCATACAAGCGAAAACAAGAGCATGTGCTTGAAAGCGCTTACTAAAATGGTTATTCAGCTTCTCAGCTTATTTTATCCGTGTTGACGATCTATGCGAAAATTTCTATATAAACTTTTTAACTTTAAAGGGGCAATTTGAAAGGAGCGAAACGTATGGCAACTATTCGGCAATGGTGGGACAAAGCATGGGCGAGTCATAACCGGATAAAAGATTTGCTTTCGATCGTCTCGGGAAAACCCGGTAATGATCCGCCCAAAGATAGCGGACGGATGGCGAAAGCTTCCGGAAAAATGACCGGAACGTATCGGCAGCCGTCACCTGACGGAAAAGATTTCACCCGCAAACAAAAGATCGGACTTGTCTTGGGCCCGCTATTATTTTTGCTCATTCTTTTCTTTTTTGATGCTGAAGGGCTCCCGCTCGAAGCACGCGGAGTGTTAGCTGCTACCGCTTGGATTGCAACATGGTGGATAACTGAGGCGATTCCGATCCCGGTCACGTCGCTCTTGCCGATTATTTTGATGCCGCTTGTCACAACGATTGAAGTCGGCGAAGTGACGCCGAATTACGGCGACAATATCGTATTTTTGTTTCTCGGCGGTTTTATCATTGCTTTAGCATTGGAGCGCTGGAACTTACATAAACGTATTGCCCTCGCGATTATTAACGCGGTCGGCACCAGCACGAAGCGCCTAATGCTTGGATTTATGCTCGCAACCGCTTTTTTATCGATGTGGATTTCCAACACCGCTACTGCGATGATGATGGTCCCGATCGGCACGGCGATTATTTATCAGCTTGGATCATTGATCGATGAAACGAGTGTCAACAATGCCAAACAAGAGGAAGAACGTTTCTCGAAAGGGCTGATGATCGCGATTGCGTTTGCTGCTTCGATCGGCGGGCTCGGCACCATTATCGGCACGCCGCCGAACACGATTCTTGCCGGTCAGCTCGATGAGATTTTCGGCATCGACTTGGCTTTTGCCGATTGGATGTTGTTTGGTGTACCTCTGTCGGTAACGTTATTGTTGGTTGCTTGGTTCTACCTCGTCACGTTTGCCTTTCCGATGAAGATGAAAGAAATTCCCGGCGGCAAAAAAGTCGTCCAGGAAGAACGTTCAGCTCTCGGAGCGATGACTGCGGACGAAAAAGCCGTTATGACGGTATTTACCCTTACTGCTCTCGCATGGATATCCAGAACGTATGTGTTACAAGAATACGTCCACGAAGGAATCGATGACACGATGATCGCGATTACCGGCGCGTTTGTTCTCTTTCTGATCCCGTCTTTTCAATACCAGGGAGTTAAACTGATGAACTGGCACACGGCGAAAGATGTTCCGTGGGGCATTTTGATTTTATTCGGCGGCGGACTCGCGATTGCCAGCGCGTTCGGTGATACCGGACTCGACGTCTGGATCGGCGAACAGCTCGGTGTTCTTGTCGGAGTCGAACTGATCTTGATCGTTCTTGCCGTTGCCGTACTTGTCTTGTTCTTAACAGAAATTACATCGAATACGGCATCGGCAACGATGCTGATGCCGATTATGGCGTCGCTTGCCTACGCGATTGATGTGCATCCGTTCGCAATGATGGTTCCGGCTGCTGTCGCCGCCTCCTGTGCGTTCATGCTCCCGGTGGCAACACCGCCAAACGCCGTCGTTTTCGGGTCGGGCTATTTGAAGATGATGGATATGGTTAAAGCCGGATTTTGGATGAATCTGATCGCGATCGTTGCGCTAACTGTTTTTGTCATGCTGCTTTTACCGCTCGTATTCGGGATCGACATCTCAACCTTTCCGTAATTGAAAACAACCAACTGCCGTAATCGGCGGTTGGTTGTATATGGTACACTTTTGGCATATCGTACTGCAAAAGGAGGAACCCTTATGAGCATGACCCGCTGGATCGGCGTCGCGATTGTAATCACCTTGATGCTCCTGCACTACACGGAAACGCTCGTGATACCGGGATGGCTCCTGCTTGGCGGCGCCACGGCCGCTGTTGCTATTATAATCAGCATTCAGCTTTATAACGAGAAAAAAGGCGGGCACTCTTGACGAATGCCCTCTTTTTAATCGTTTTTACTGTCACTCTTTTGTTCACCGAAAGACTTTCCCCAAAAGTAAGCAACACCTCCGCCGACAATCATACAGCTGATGACTAACAACAGGTTAAACATCCCGTTTATCCCCCTTTTTTAAGAAGACGCTTGCTGTTCGACAGTTGCAATGTAGGGCAAGTTCCTGTACTGCTGTGCGTAATCAATTCCGTAACCGACAATAAACTTATCGGGAATTCGAAAACCGACGTAATCAATTTCCATCTCGACTTGCCGCCTTTCCGGTTTATCGAGCAGTGAACAGATTTTCAATGCTTTCGGTTTGTGCATGTTCAAATGATCGATTAAAAAATGCAGCGTCAAGCCGCTGTCGACGATGTCTTCAACAACGACGACATTTTCATCGGTAATGTTTGTATCCAGATCTTTTAACAAGCGGACTTTCCCTGTCGTCTCTGTTTGATTGCCGTAACTTGAAACGGAAATAAAATCAACTTGCACATTTCCGCTTACGCTGCGCATCAAATCCGCCGCAAACACGAATGAACCCTTCAGCACGGCAATTAACACAATCGGTTCATTGTTAAAATCGCGTTCAATCTCTTCCGCCAGTTCTTTAACCCGTTTTTGAATCTGCTCTTCTGACAGCAGCGTTTCATCGATCACGTTCGTCATTGTCATACCCCTCCATGGCTAGCTTAACTTGTTCATCTTTATCATACCTTGCGTTAACGGTGATGAAAAGATGAAACAGCATGTATTTTTACTTTTCAAGCTGAGTCGCTTGATTTATAATGAAAATAGTTTCGCAAATCGAAATATTCAAACATAAGAAAGCGGGGATATCGATGCAAGAAACCGTTACGCGTTCAGAAATACCGACTGAACAAACTTGGGATTTACGCGACTTATTTGCCGATCAACAAGCGTGGGAAACAGAAGTTGAAGCAATTCCTGCTGTATTGGAACAAGTAAAAGCCTATAAAGGCAAAATTGCCGAAAGCGCTGAGATGCTTCTCGGTGTTTTAAAAGAATCGGATAAGCTTCAAGAACGCTTCACAAAAGTGCTAACTTATGCGCACCTGAGTGAATCGGCTGACGGCTCCGATCCGCTCAATCAGGCAAACGCCGCTCGGGCCGCTTCATTGCAGGCAAAAGTCAGCGCGGAAACGTCTTTTATAAAATCAGAAATTCTTCAATTGTCCGATCAGCATATTGCTGAGTGTATTGTCGTTGAACCGGAACTGGCCGAATTTCAAAAACAGCTTGATGACCTGTTAGAAACCCAGCCGTACCGTCTTTCTCCTGAAGCCGAAAATGTATTGGCTGCGTTCACCGAAGTTCATCAGGCGCCGTTTATGATTTACGAGCGCAGCAAATCTTCCGATCTTCATTTTCCGTCGTTCACGACATCTGCCGGCACCGAATATCCGTTAACGTTTAATACCTTCGCAAATTACGAAACGTCTGCGGACACCGAAGTGCGCCGTAAAGCATATAAAACCTTTTATGAAGCGCTCGCCAACTACCAAAACACATATGCGGCAGCCTTGGCTACAGAGATTAAGAAAGAAGTTGTCGAATCCCGGCTTCGCGGCTACGATTCGGTCACGGATATGCTTTTGCATAAACAAGACGTTACGCAAGATATGTATCACCGCCAGCTCGATACGATCCAAGAAGAACTTGCACCGCACATGCGCCGGTTTGCGAAATTAAAACAGCGCGTGCTCGGGCTGGAGGAAATGACCTATGCGGATTTAAAAGCGCCGATCGATCCGGATAATTCTCCGGCGATGACGTATGATGAAGCTGGGGAGCTTGTGTTAGAAGCGTTAAAGCCAATGGGCGACGAATACATGGACTTTATGAAACAGGGCGTACACAACCGCTGGGTCGATTACGCCAACAATCACGGCAAACGCTCCGGCGCATTCTGTTCGAGTCCGTACGGCGTTCATCCGTACATTCTCGTCACGTGGAACAATTCCATGCAAGACGCGTTTACACTTGCTCACGAGCTGGGGCACGCAGGCCACTTCAGCCTTGCCGGCCGTTATCAGCGGATATCAAATACGCGGCCGTCGATGTACTTTATCGAGGCCCCGTCGACAATGAATGAAATGCTGTTAAGCCAGCATATTTTAAGCAAATATGACGATCCCGCGATGCGGCGATGGGTGATTTTGCAATCGCTCGGCACGTATTACCATAACTTTGTCACGCACATTCTCGAAGGTGAGTTGCAGCGGCGCATTTATAAAAAAGCAGATGAAGATGTTCCGATTACGACAGATATTCTTAACGGCGAGAAAAAAGCGCTGCTGGAAGATTTCTGGGGCGACGCTGTCACCATCGACGACGATGCCGGGTTAACGTGGATGCGCCAGCCGCATTACTATATGGGGCTGTACCCGTATACCTACTCTGCCGGTCTGACCGCCTCGACTGCTGCCGCGCAAAAGTTTAAAACCGAAGGGCAGCCAGCGATCGACCGCTGGCTTGAAACACTGAAAGCCGGCGGAACGCTTAAGCCGCAGGAATTGATGCAAAAAGCCGGCGTTGATATGACAACGAAAGAACCGATTCAAGAAGCTGTTGCTTACGTCGGTTCCCTCGTCGACGAATTGGAGCGAAGTTTTTAAGCTTTAAATTACAAAACGAAGCCGCCCAAGTCACGGGCGGCTTCGCTTTATTCTTCAGCATTTTCTTCACTTCGCGCAATATTTTCTTCATGCTCTTCATACGTTTCGGCAAAATAATGTTCATGCGAACCGTCTTTTTTCGTCACATAAAACAAATAATCGTGATCTCCCGGATCAACCGCTGCATTTAACGACGCAGCACCGAATGACGAAATCGGTCCGGGCGGAAGTCCCTCTTCTTGATACGTATTATACGGCGACTCTATCTCTAAGTCTTCATACGTAACTCGCTCTTGCTGCTCATCAAATAAATATTGGACGGTCGCATCTGCCTGCAGTTTCATCTCTTCTTCGATCCGGTTGTGAAATACACCGGAAACTTTCGCCCGCTCTTCGTCTACTCTTGTTTCCCGTTCAATAATCGAAGCTAATATAAAGGCATCATAAATATCATTGAAAGCCTCCAGGTCTGTTGCTTGCTCTTTTGTTTCATCATTGACTTCTGTTTCCATTTGATCAAGCATCTTCACAGCAATGTCTGCCGGTTTATCTTCCGGGCTGATTGTATAAGTTGCCGGAAACAGAAGCCCTTCCAGGCGATGGTCGCGGCCTTGACCTTCAGCAGAAACCCACGATTTTACTTCATGACTTTTCACTTGGTCGGCTTCAAGCGCCTCAAACCATTCATCTTCTGTCATAATATTTTCGTCAGCGAAAACCGCGCCGATTTGTTCTAACGTTAAGCCTTCCGGCACGGTGACCTGAATCCGTTCATCGGCAGTTTCAACATTATCCTCATCTTCGTTTGATTGAATTAACAAGTAAACTCCGCTGAATACGGTCAAAAACACAACAATTAAAACCGCAGCTGCGGCAAGCGTTTGCTTCAATATGCATCCTCCTTCATTTTCCAGTCATCCTTTGTTACGATTACTGTTGAGTATAACATCGTATTTATCTTGCAAACGGCAGAAATTTTAAACTCACCCTTGAAACTTTTTTCCATCTCATTACGTCTTACTGGATAGAATTAATAAATAAGGACGGATTTTATGCTCAAATACATCAACTTTCTGCTTGCACTGTTCCTGCTTTGCGGCTGCACAAATTCATCTTACGAAGGAGAGAACCTGCATATCGGCGTGATCGGCAGCCTTCCGGATATTCACAACCCGAACGTTCAGTTCTCGATCACAGATGCTTCGGCGCTTGAAGACGAAAACGAAGACGACAGATATGATGCTTTTTTTATTACGTGCGAACACTTCCAGCACCTTTCTTCACCGAGCTGGGCAAACGTTTACGACGAGATTGAAACACCGGTTTTCTTTATTAATGCCAATCAGCCGTTGACGGTATTTCATGAGGAAGAATTTCTCTACAACAATGAAGATTTCCCCGTGAATGCTCATACAATAGGATTTGTCAATACAGACGGCGAACAGCAAATCACATGGGCATTCGGCGAACCTGTCTCTTCAGAAAATGTCGATGATACGCCTCCGGATATTTTTGACGATATCTTTGCCGCTATTTCAGAAGGTGATGATCATTCCTCCGGTTAGTTAGGCTGTCAGACTGATAAAAACCCGCCTTACATACCCCGCAAGGTTTAACTGGTCATACTCCCCGGTGTATGTTACATTGATAATTCAAGCACTATTCAAATGTTAAATAGTTGGCTGATTCATTTACTAAGCTGGCGGAGGGATTTTTTATGACCATCGATATTATGCTTACATACGGCGTGCTCTTGCTCGCTATCATTTTATTTGTCTCAGAAAAATTGCGGACCGACCTTGTTGCTGTTCTCATTATGGTCTTGTTGCCGTGGACAGGGGTCATTACTGTCGACGAAGCCTTTTCCGGTTTTGCATCGGACGCCGTCATTTCGATCATCGGCGTGATGCTGATCGGTTACGGCATTGAGAAATCAGGTGTGATGGGCGTGATCGCCAAATTGATCACAGACAACGTCGGAACGAAGGAAAAAAATATCATGGCGACAACATCAGCTACTGCCGGTGTCATTTCGTCGTTTATGCAAAACATCGGCGCCGCCGCGCTCTTTCTTCCTACACTTCGCCGTGTCGGAAAACGGGCCAAAATCGCCCCGTCAAAACTCATTATGCCGATGGGGTATGCCGCTATTCTCGGCGGAACCTTAACGATGGTCGCTTCCGGCCCGTTAATCATCCTCAATGATTTACTCGGCGATGCCGGGTATGATTCGTTTCACCTGTTTGCCGTCACTCCGATCGGGGTTGCCCTTCTTGCCGGCGGCATTCTTTATTTCTACCTGCTCGGCCATAAAGTGCTTCCGGGCAATAAAGAGGATGACAGCAGCAAGCACGATGCTTCGCTTCAACACGTGTACAACTTGCCGGAACACATTTATGAGTGCACGATTCCCGAAGAAAACGCCTTGATCGATCAGTCAATTGAATCGTTAAATATTTGGCAGCAATTCGGTATTCATATTATCGGCATTTATGAAAACGGAAGCTTTACGTACACACCTTGGCGTCAAACACGGATCAGAGCGAACCAAACGCTGGCCTTGCTGGGCGACGAAGAACAAATCCGCGCGTTTACAAAAGCGTATAACCTGTCCGGCACCGATGACCCGCAAATTTTCACCGACGTTCTGAACGATGAATTTGCCGGGTTTGCTGAACTGATTGTGCCGCCAAAATCAGCAGCCGCCGGAAGAACGCTCGCTGAACTCGGACTCCGAAAAAACTATCACGTCGAACCGGTTGCCTATATCGGCCCGGACGGGGAACAGTTTAACGTTCTTGAAGACGAGATGACGCCGGGCCTTGAAATTATCGTGTTCGGACGCTGGGAAGATATCGACAAGCTGAAACAATCCGAAACGTTCGTTGTCATGAGCAATGTGAAACAGCCTGATCCTTCTTCCGGACGCGACTTGAAAAAACCGGCCCTCATTTCGCTCGCTGTTTCGCTAACGCTCGTACTTTTCGGCTTTCCGCTCCCGATCAGCTTTTTTACCGGAGCTATGATGATGATTCTGTTTGGAGTCATCCCGAAAAACGAGATTTACTCAGCGATCGATTGGAAAACCGTCTTTCTTCTCGCCGGACTCATTCCGCTCGGTACAGCTTTTGATAACAGCGGAGCCGCCGAGTTAACAGCCAATGCTTTAGTCAGTGTGATTGAAACGTGGGGGATTTTGCCGATTCTGATCGTTATCGGCTTGCTTTCAATGTTCTTCTCGCTCTTTATGTCAAACGTTGCAGCGACAGTGCTGCTCGTGCCGCTCGTTATTTTAATGGGTGAAAGTTTCGGTGTCGACCCTGCTGCGCTGGCACTGCTTGTCGCTGTATCGGCGTCCAACTCCTTTGTCCTGCCTACCCATCAGGTCAATGCGTTTATTATGACTCCCGGCGGCTACCGAAATGCCGATTATTTGCGGGCCGGAAGTTTAATGAGCGTCATTTTCCTCGTCATTTCTGTAACGATGATCTGGCTTTTCTATATTTAAATCAATCAGAGCTCGGCCAGCTGCGGCCGAGCTCTTCTCGTCGTTATATTGTCCAGCGGTCAACAAGTACAGCAACGAGCTGATAATCTCCGTCGTCTTCTTCAAATCCGAGATGCAGGCTTGCCCAGTTTAATTGTTCAGGGTCTTCTTCAACATGAAAGGCAATATATTCCGCCTCTGGATAGATCTCATCACCGTTAAACGGCATATGACCTTGTCCTTCGTTCGCATTTTTTTCAATTTTATCCGCCTCGGTGAAATCGCGCACAAACAAATATTTGTCGTGATACTCAGAAGGAGTCAAAATAATATCTTCTCCTGAACCGTCTTGTACGCCCCAATCATAGGTTTCTTCTGTTTCGGGAAATTGTGATATTTCGTCCGGAGAAAACATTGGATCTTGTTTAGTATCAATGTTTATATAAGGTGAAAATAACACTCCCCGAGTATGCGTCATATCCGCTACTGTGTCATAATCTTTTTTTTTCAGCGCTTCCACTGCCGTTTCAGCCTTCTCTTTTATATCCGGATCTTCTTCTTCCGCCGGTTCATTCGATTCGTCATTTAGATCAGCATTATCCGCTTCTGCCGCTGTATCGTCTGCCGGAACGTTCATGTTATTACTGCCGTACTCCTCTTTGTTTACATGTTGATCTGCCGGTTCATTGCCGCCGCAAGCACTTAGAACAACTGCACTGCTAAACACAAAAGCATACCAAAACATCCGCCCCGCTATTTTTTCATGCATGTGAATCCCTCCTATTACTACGGTCGTTAGAGTGAAAAATCGCGTTACACCATCATTGCACCGTTTTTTACGATCCTGCTTGAAAGACGGATTGAACCGCTTCTTTTCAGGGTATGTTGGAGACAACAGCATGTTCTATCGAATGACTTCATTTTTGTATATGTAACGATCCGCGATGAAGAAATGGAAATGGAGGGAGCTGAATGAGCAAATTAGAAATCATTGTGGAAAATAAGCGGGATGCCGTTTTAGCCGAAAAGTACGGCGCAGACCGGCTCGAGCTTGTATCAGCGATCGCTTCAGGGGGACTGACGCCGAGCTTTGGAACAATCAAACAAGTGCTCTCTTCGGTAACGATTCCTGTGCGGGTGATGGTACGCCCGCAGAGCTATTCTTTTTTGCTGCGAAAAGATGAGCTTGAATCGGCCTTGGAAGACGTACGGATTATTCGCTCACTCGGCGCAGACGGGATTGTATTCGGAAGTATCACAGAAGACGGCGAAATTGATACATCCTCTTTGGAAGCCGTTCTTGATGAAGCCGGCGATATGGCGCTGACATTTCACCGCGCATTTGATCAGCTGACAGATCCGCTCAATGGATGGCGACAGCTGCGGCACTATCGGCAAGTGACCTCCGTATTAACGTCCGGCGGCAAGACTAAAGCGATTGAAGGCTTGCCGTTATTAAAAAAACTGAGCGATCTTCAGAAATACGAAACCGGACCGGCTGTTTTACCGGGGAGCGGGCTCAACCGCGACAATTTAGCTTCCGTGCATCAAACACTAAAAACCGGCTTTTATCACATCGGATCCGCAGCAAGGCGGCAAGGTTCTTTCGCCCTGCCGCCTGACAAAGAAGAAATCGCGTATTTACGTTCGCTTATTCAGTAAATCGATCCCCGGCTCTGCCGCTCCACTTCAGTAACGACGTATTCACAGATCCGGTGTGTTTCTAAAGCATCCGCATTCGTCACAGCCGGAGGTTTGCCGCTGTTCACCGCTTCGATGAAATCGTCGACCATGTCGGTAAATCCGCGCGTCTTTAGGGTTGGAACCCAATCAGCGATTTCGGGTTTAATTTCTTCGCGCTCTCTGCGAATCGTCAAATCTTTGACATGCTGCACGATCCCGGTTTCATGAGGTCCCATCACTTCCGCTTTTTCGACCGTTGTCCCGGCATTGCGGTTCATAATTCCGACAGCCGAACCTTGCGGGGACGAAAAACGGAGAATCACGTGATGCAATAAATCGTCTTTATAATGACTGTCGACGCTCATATTTGTTATCGGATAAGGGAACAAAAACCGCATCGAATCGACGACATGGATGAAATCTTCAACAACGAATGTTCGAATGTCCAGCGGCACGGAACTGCGGTTTTTTTGGACGATCACCATGTTCGGCTCTTGAATGTCTTTTAAGCGCTGATAACTCGGGGCAAAGCGGCGGTTAAAACCGGTTACTAGCAGCAAGTTTTGCCGATCAGCTAAATCGGTTAGCGATTCGGTTTGATCATAATACATCGTTACCGGTTTATCGACAAAGACATGAACTCCCGCTTCAAGCAGTCTGCGCACCGGTTCTTCATGAGCATGCGTTGTCGAATGGACAAAAGCCGCCTCGATCCCGCTGGCAATCAGCGAGGACAGACTTTCATGCAGATGAGTAAACCGGTATTGCCGGCCGATTTGTTTTAATTTCGCCTGATCGCGGGTATAAAGATGAACTTCTGTGTCCGAGCGTTCGCCTAATAGAGGCAAATACGCTTTTTTGGCAACATCGCCGATCCCGATCATTCCGACTTTAATCATGGACAGCACCTCCAATTTTTCTCAAGCTTCAGTTGTGGTTATTCCCTTCACTCTTAAAAAGAAAACTAGACTGGCGCTTGAAGTCAGACAGATGACCGTCCATACTGGAAAATATAATTTATGTAAAGCGAGGGAAACGGTTTGCGCGCAAATATTACCATTGCCCCGATGACGCCGGGCGACTGGCCGGCCGTTAAAACGATTTATCAACAAGGACTCGACAGCGGCATTGCCTCCTTTGAAAGCTCGGTTTCTGACTGGCCTGATTGGGACAGCGGCCATTTAGCCGAATGCCGTCTCGTCGCCCGCCGATCCGGGCGAGTCTGCGGTTGGGCCGCCCTCGCGCCGGTATCTTCCCGAACTGTCTATGCCGGGGTCGCTGAACTTAGCATTTATGTTCACCCGGATGAAAACGGGCAAGGAATTGGCGGTCTTCTGCTCTGGGAACTGATTAAAGCGAGCGAACAAGCGGGATACTGGACGCTTCAATCCGGTGTTTTCCCGCAAAATAATGCGAGCCGCCGCTTGCACGAAAAACACGGGTTCCGCGAAGTCGGACGACGGGAAAAAATTGCTCAACGAGACGGCCTATGGCACGACCTGATTTTAATGGAGCGGCGCAGCTCCGTAACAGGACATACTGATAAAGGGTGATCGTCAATGATTAACGTGTTTTTGCGAGAATTAAACGGACTGCTGTGGCAATTTCAATCGATTTTGATCATCGGGCTCGCCGCCGGATTAACTTATCTTTCGGAAACTTACAGCGATCTTTACCCGCAGCTCCCATTTAACGGCTTCGCGCTGATTATGAGCGTATTCGGATTTCTTGTCGTTTTAACGGTTTCGCATGACGCATTAAACAGCGAAGCAGCTGCGCGCACATTTCGTCTTGTTGTCATTCGCATTCCCCGTGCAGCAATTTTTGGCGGAAAGCTGCTCGCACATGCCGGGTATTGGCTCATCATGTTGATCGTAGCTGTCGGCGTTACCGGCTTTTTTACTGCCCCCGGGTTAACAGGCAGCACGACGATGCATGTCAGCTTGTTGTTTTTTTCAATCAGTACAGCATTTTTTCTTTCAGCTTTAATCAAGCGTCCGCTCACGTCAAAACGGGTCAGCGTCTTGGCCGGCATTCTGTTGCCGGCGGCTGTGATATGGTCATACGCTGCCGATAACTGGCTGCATGCGGTTTCTCCTTACCATATGTATATTTATGACTCGATCCTTGCCGTCATCATCCCGCTGTTTTATGGCGCTGTTTTATTGAGTGCCGCTTACGTGCTCTTCGAAAGGAGCGATCTGTAAATGGAAATGATCCGTACAGAGCAGCTGATGAAGAAATATCAGAAAAATAAACAAGTCGGTCCTGTATCCGTCACTGTCGAAGAAGGCGCACTTTATACGATTATCGGCGCCAAAAATTCCGGAAAATCAACCGTTTTAAATATGCTCGCTGATATCACAGTTCCGACCGGCGGCGATACATTTTTATTTGCGGAAAAAGGCGCATTTCAATCTGTGAAAAATTCTGTCGGCATGCTTCCGGCTGATCCGGGGTTTTATGAAGATTATACACCTGTCAAACAGCTGCAGTTTTTCAGCCGGATATCGGGTGTGAAAGCAGATAAAAACCGGATTCATAAAGTGCTTGATGCCGTCGGTTTGGGTGATGTCAAAAAAGTCCGCACCGGCCGGCTTCTCCCGGCACAAAAAAGACGCTTAGGTTTAGCACAAGCAATCATTCATGATCCTGTTCTTATTTTACTCGACGAACCGACAGCCGGTTTAAATGAACGCGACCGCACAGACGTGCGCAAAATGATCGAACAGTGGCACGAAGCCGGTAAAACGATTGTGATGACGACTGATGATTTGGAAGAAGCCGAAGCGCTCTCGACGCATCTCGCTGTTATGCACGAAGGAAGCGTCGCTGTTGAAGGGTCGCTTGCCGAATTAAAACAGCGCTTTGCCTCATCATTTTCTGTCAAAATGAAACTCTCGTCGGAAATGTCCCAATATGAACACCGGAAAATCGAAGAAGCGCTGACGCTCTTGAATAAATCAGAAGAGCGCGACGGCCGTTATCTGACGGTTCACGTCGCTTCCGAAGAAGAAATCCCGAAGGTGCTGATGGTCTTTTTGTCTAACAATGTCAAAATATACGAAGTGACTGTCCGGCAGGATTCGCTCTCCGATGTGTTCGAAGGCGGACTTCCTTATGAATCGACGGACGAAACACCGACGCGCGCGACCTAACCTAAAAAAAGCACCGGGGAGATTCCGGTGCTTTTTTGTTTCTCTGACGGACGGATTACGTGTTCACGCTTCCGCCGAATTTTCCTGAGCGGAAATCAGCAAAAGCCTCCTTAATCTCTGCGTCCGTATTCATCACAAACGGCCCGCCGGCCGCAATCGGTTCGCCGAGCGGTTTGCCGGCATACACCAGCACTTTCGTCCGGCGATGAAGAGCCTCCAAGCGCAAATGCGTCTTATCTCCCGGGTCCGCCGGGAAGCGACGTGACTTCAGCCTCTTCGCTGTACACATTTTGGTAAGACGTTTCTGACTTCTTTAAAGCAGCCGGAAGGTTGAGCCAAAGCTGCAGTGTATGCGCAATCCCCTCACCGACGGCTTCTTCAGCATGGCGCGCAGCCCACCCCGCATTCATATACTGCATGTCTCCCGGTTCCAAAATCGTATGACCGCCGCTGTTATCAACATGTTCTAACTGACCGTCTAGCAAATACGTCACTGTCTGAAACCCGCGGTGCGGATGATCGGCAAACGCGCCGCGTTTAAACCAATCCTCTGCCATTAAGATAAAAGGATCTGTCTCTATCATCCGTTCGGCCGGAATCACCCAGCCTTTTTGAATAAACGGTAAGCGGTCTTGCTGATACGCGACTTGCCATGATTCCTTGACTTCACGATCGCTCATTTTTACCCCTCCTGACGGATGAATGGCCTCCTATTCAGTAAACCACGCCCTGGAAGGATCTGCAAAGAACACGCTTGACCTGCCTTATTTTGCAGGATTTTACATCCTTTTGGCGAAATACTTACTGAGACTGACTTTTTTACTAAAAGGAGATGAATTCATGACAGGTCAGCAAGGAACGATTCAAGGCGAGCACTACCGCTTCACCGTATTAACCGAAAAAATGATCCGGATGGAATACAGTGAAGACGGCATATTTGAAGACCGTGCCACCCAAACCGTTGTGAACAGGGACTTTCCCGCACCCAATTACACCGTCTACGATAACGAAACATCTTTAGACATTATTACGGATACGCTGCATCTCACTTATGATAAACAGCCGTTTTCAAGACACGGTCTGCAAGTTCATATTAAGAGCCCGCACGTCGAACACTGGAAGAACACCTGGCGTTTCGGCGACAGCGGATGGAGTTTGCCCGGCACAGCCCGAACGCTCGACATGGTGGACGGAGAAACAGAGCTGGAACCGGGCGTGCTGACAAAAGACGGGTATGCGCTCATTGATGACAGCAACGCCGCTGTTTTGGACGGCGACTGGATCTCCCCTCGCAAAGACGGGATTGAAGACCTTTACTTACTCGCTTATCCGAAAGATTATAAAACAGCGCTCCGTGATTTTTTTCATCTTTGCGGAAAAACACCGATGCTTCCGCGGTATGCGCTCGGCAATTGGTGGAGCCGCTACTATGCCTATACCCAAGATGAATACCTCGCGCTGATGGATCGCTTTGAAGAGGAAGGCGTGCCGTTTTCCGTCGCCGTGATTGATATGGATTGGCACCTGACGGATATCGATTCGAAGTACGGACACGGATGGACCGGGTATACGTGGAACCGTGAGCTTTTTCCCGATCCGCTTACGTTTATGCGCACGCTCCATGACAAAGGCTTGCGCGTATCGCTGAACGTCCATCCGGCTGACGGCGTAAGGGCGTTTGAAGAGCCTTATGAACAGATGGCAAAAGATTTAGGCGTCGATCCTGCAACTGAGCAGCCACTCGCGTTTGATATTGCAAATAAACGATTCGCCGAAGCATATTTTAAACACTTGCATCATCCGCATGAACGTGACGGCGTTGATTTTTGGTGGATTGATTGGCAGCAAGGAACGGATACATCGGTTCCTGGACTGGATCCGCTCTGGATGCTCAACCATTTTCATTACCGCGATCATGCTAAACGCAACAGCCGCCCGCTCATCTTTTCACGTTATGCCGGCATCGGCAGCCACCGTTACCCGATCGGTTTCTCCGGAGATACCGTCATTACGTGGGAATCGCTTGATTTTCAGCCGTACTTCACGGCGATGGCCTCCAACGCCGGCTACGGCTGGTGGAGTCACGATATCGGCGGGCATATGTTCGGCTACAAAGATGCGGAACTGATGATCCGTTGGCTTCAATTCGGCGTTTTCGCACCGATCACCCGGCTGCACAGCACGAAAAATTTGTTCAGCGGCAAAGAACCGTGGCGTTTTGGTGTCCGCTCCCATCAAATCTTAAACCGTTATTTGCGCTTTCGTCATCAGCTTCTGCCGTATATGCACACGATGAATGCCCGGTTTCACTATGAGGACGAACCGGTCGTCCAGCCGATGTATTATGATTATCCGCATCATGAAGATGCTTATCATGTGCCAAACCAATACGCTTTCGGTTCCGAACTGATCGCCGCACCGATCACAACACCGATGAATCGTGCGTTTGACCGCGGCTCGGTAACTGTCTGGCTTCCGGAGGGCACGTACACAGATATTTTCACCGGTCTCATCTACGACGGCGGCCGGATGATCACCGTATACCGGCGCCTCGATGAAATTCCTGTATTTGCAAAAGCCGGAGCGATATTACCGCTCAGTCCCGCTTTAAAAAGCAGTCAGCACGGCGTGTCGCACCCGGAATCGCTCGATATTTCTATCTTCCCCGGCGCCGACGGATCATTTCGGCTTTACGAAGACAATGACAGCGAGAAATCGGCCGTCACGCCGATGGTGTTTCGTTGGAATGATAACGGTGTTTCCCGTTTTGAGCTCCGCCGAGCGGAAGGGAACCTTGACATTCTGCCGGAAAAACGGACATACACACTGCGGTTCAATGGGATGACTTCGTCAACGCTCATAAACGTTCTTGCTGACGACGGGGTTACCGCCTTGCCGTTTGAACGTGAAGACGATCGTGAAACAGACGCTGTTATGATCACGCTAGATAACCGTCCTGTTAACAACGGCTTTTTCGTTGAATTTCCCGACGGTCTCTCGATCGGCAAAAATAACTTATCCGAGCGCATTTTCAATTTGCTAAACGAAGCGGAAACCGATTTTGTCTTGAAAGAAACGATTTATGCGCGTGTGTGTTCCGATCTTAATGAGCCGCATAGACTGATCAGCAGCCTGCAGGCGATCGATTTGCCGGACGATCTTTACGGCGCTTTAGCTGAAATCATTCTTGCCTGACAACAACCGATAAAAGGAGCGCTTGGCGATGGAAATGATCCGTATTACAAACTTAACAAAAAAGTTTGGTTCATTTACGGCGTTAAACGGGGTTGATTTAACCGTTAACGGCGGGGAAGTTTTAGGCTTTATCGGCCCGAACGGCTCCGGAAAAACAACGACGATCCGCGTGTTGCTCGGGATCTTAAAGAAAACGGAAGGCGACGTTGCTGTGTTCGGAAAAGATGCCTGGGCTGATGCCGTTGAAATCCACAAGCGGATCGCCTATGTGCCCGGTGATGTCAACCTGTGGCCGAATTTAACCGGCGGCGAAGTCATCGATTTGTTTTTGTCGCTGCGCGGAACGATCGATACAGACAAACGGGATCAGCTGATTGAAAAATTTCACCTCGATCCGACGAAAAAGTGCCGGACATATTCCAAGGGCAACCGGCAAAAGGTCGGGCTCATTGCCGCGCTGGCCTCCGACGCAGATTTGTTTATTCTCGATGAACCGACGTCCGGACTTGACCCGCTGATGGAACGGCTCTTTCAAGAACACGTGAATGAATTAAGGGCGGAAGGCAAATGCATCTTTTTATCGAGCCATATTTTATCCGAAGTTGAAAAACTGTGCGACCGAGTTGCGATCATCCGTGAAGGGGAGATAATCGAAAGCGGTTCGCTTGCTGACCTCCGCCATTTGACCCGGACGCACTTGCTCGTTAAAACGAAAACACCGCTGACAGACCTAACCTTCTTTGACGGCGTGCATGAAGTGCACGAAAGCGAAAACGGTCTTTCTTTTCAAGTCGACAGTGAAAAAATTGATGAGATCATCCGCCATATCAGCCGTTTTGGCATTGAAAAAATCGAAAGCGCCCCGCCGAAACTGGAAGATTTATTTATGCGGCACTATGAAGGAAAAAAGGAGGTTCCGTCCGGAGGTGAAACGGATGACTAATCAATCCTTTTCCAATACCGGAGCGCTGGCAACATTTATTTTCCGGCTTGATCGTTTGCGGATGCTCTGGTGGCTTGTCGGGCTGACATTTTTTACACTGATTGTTCCGGCGGCTCTTGCAAATTTGTACAGCTCCGATCAAGAACGCCAGGCGGTGGCCGAAACGATGACGAATCCTGCGATGACAGCGATGGTCGGTCCCGGCGATTTAGACAATTATACGGTCGCCGCGATGACAGCCCATCAAATGCTCTTAATGACGGCGGTTATTGCCGGTTTAATGGGCATTCTTCTCATCATGCGTCATACGCGCGGTGATGAAGAGGACGGGAAACTGGAACTGATTCAAGCGCTTCCGACCGGGCGCATGGCTTACTTACATGCAGCGGTGCTTGTGCAGCTTTTGCTAGCCGTTGTGCTTGCTCTCGTCATCGGCTTCGGCCTCGCCGCTTTAAACATCGACAGTGTGACAGTAGCCGGCTCATTGCTCTACGGGGCGCTCCTCGGCGCATCCGCGTTTTTTTTCGCCGGTGTTGCTGCCGTATTCGCTCAACTGTCTGCCAACACCCGAAGCGCGACAGGGATGTCGATCGCTGTTTTACTGGGCGCCTATTTGTTCCGCGCAGTGACGGATGTCGTTAACGACGATTTGTCCTGGCTTTCGCCGTTTGGCTGGGTGACAAAAGCGGAAGTATATACGAGCAATCAATGGCATCTGCTGTTGATAATGATTGGCGCAGCTTTATTGCTTTTCGTGGCCGCCTATTATTTAAATGCCATCCGCGACTTACAGCGCGGGTTTTTACCGGAAAGAACAGGCAAACGAACCGCTTCCCGCCTTCTTTTGCATCCGCTCGGTTTAGCATTGCGCCTGCAGCGTACCGGGTTGATTGCGTGGGCGGCCGGGATGGCAGTTCTCGGAGTGTCTTACGGCTCCGTCCTCGAAGACATGGAAACCTTCTTTGCATCCAATGAAATGATTCAGCAAATGCTCGCTCCGGAAGAAGACTTGACACTAGCTGAGCAGTTTCTCCCGACACTTTTTGTAGTGATTGCCATTGTAGCTGTGATCCCGCCCGTTATGGCGATGAATAAACTGCGCAGCGAAGAACGCCATGAACGGCTTGAACATCTGCTCGGCCGGGCTGTATCGAGACATCAACTATTCGGAGCGTACTTAACGTTTGCCCTTTTTAACGGCGCACTGATGATGTTTCTCGCAACACTCGGCCTATGGGCTGCCGGCGATGCCTCGATGGACGAAGGTCTGTCGTTTACTACGATCATCAGCTCCGGGATGGTGTTTTTCCCGGCTGCATTTGTGATGATTGGTTTGGCGGCTTTTCTAATCGGGTTTGCGCCTAAGTTATTAACAGGCGTTTGGCTGTATATCCTTTACACGTTTTTTGTTCTTTACCTCGGCAATTTGCTTGATTTGCATGATTGGTACGGTTATATCACTCCGTTCGGGCATATCCCGGAAGCTCCGGCGGAAACGATTACCGCTCTTCCGCTTATTACGCTGAGTGTGATCGCTGCTGTATTATGCGCGCTCGGTTTCGCCGGATTTCGGCGGCGCGATATCGATTAATACTCCTTTCAGTTTAATCGTTTGCTTTTGTTCGAGCGATGCCGATAGGATGGGAACTGTCAGCCAGAAAAAAAGGAGTACGATGGATGTATGAAACTCAGTGTATTGGATCAAGCACCCGTTACGAAAGGAAATCATCCCCCTGATGCCGTCACAAAAGCCGAAGAACTCGCTCT
The DNA here is from genome assembly GCF_003814815.1 of Salisediminibacterium halotolerans. Classification (GTDB taxonomy): domain Bacteria; phylum Bacillota; class Bacilli; order Bacillales; family Salisediminibacteriaceae; genus Salisediminibacterium; species Salisediminibacterium halotolerans. The sequence goes on along the minus strand of NZ_RKQQ01000005.1, from coordinate 90,813 downwards.
GCTAACCGATCAGCTCGGCTATGACCGGATGTGGATGGCCGAACATCACGGCACGCATGCTTTTGCCAGTTCCGCTCCGGAAATCACCGCTGCACACTTAGCGGCCAAAACCGAGCAGATCCGGATCGGAACCGGCGGCGTGATGATGATGCATTATTCCCCTTTGAAACTCGCTGAAGTGTTTAAAACGCTCAGCGCCTTAGCGCCCGGAAGGATCGATTTCGGTGTCGGCCGCGCTCCCGGAGGCGACAATTTTTCAGTTTATGCCCTCTCAGAAGGGCGGCAGCCGATGGTTCATAATATGTACGAGAAATTTTCTCAGGCGCTGACGATGATCAATGACGAGAAACCGGCCGACGATTTGTACAGCAAAACTCCGGCCATGCCCGCAGCCGTCCAGCTGCCGCAAGCTTGGCTCCTCGGGTCAAGCGGCAACAGCGCGCAGCGCGCAGCGAGAATGGGTGTCGGTTACTCGTTTGCGCAGTTTTTTAACGGCGAAATGACACCGGACATTCTCGCTGCGTATCGAAACAATTTTGAACCTTCTGTATTTATGGAAAAACCGTATATCAATGTTTCGTATATGGTGACAACAGCAGAAACAGCCGACGAAGCAGAATTTGAATCCGGGCCGCAGGATATTGCCAGGTTGAAACTGATGCGCGGGGAAATCTCCCCGGTGATCACCCCGGAAGAAGCGGCTGAGTATCCGCTTACGGAGATGGACCGTATGCGGATTGAAGAAAACCGCAAGCTGCACTTGGTCGGATCCGCCAAGGATGTCGCCGAACAGCTCCGCTATGAACAGGACTATTACGGCTATGATGAAGCGATGATTTGCAGTATTCCGCATTCGCAGGAAAAACGGCTTAACGTTTACCGGCTTTTGGCGCGCGAGCTGCTCGATTGAATGAGAAAAACCTGCCATTTCCGTCAGGTTTCAGACTGTAGACAAAATCATGACATCGTTAGATGTCATGTTAAAAGGAACGGATTACTACGCATCGTCCGGCTTCTTTCCGCGGGCGAGCGCCGGGCCGCTTCGGGCTTGGCCCTGCAGGGTCTCGTCTGTCTCGCTATCCCGCAGGAGAAAGCCGGGATGCTGGGTCATCCTCCTTCTTCGAATCGAGTTTATTCATAGTAAAGGAAGCCATGCATCCACTCCTCCGACGCCTCCGGGAAAGCAAGAAACGAAGATCCGTATTCGGCGGCCTCAGGCCGCCGAATACTAGCTGAGTCCTTGCCCGGGGCAAGCGGAGGTTAGTGGCTGCGTGACACGTGAAAAGAATAATTTGTCTACAATCTAAAACCTGCCATTTCCAGCAGGTTTTTTATGCTGCTTGTGCATAAAATCTCGATATTTATCGCTTATACTGAAATCACCATTTACGAAAGGGTGATTACGATGATGATGAACAACAGCGATTGGGGATGGATGCATCTTGGCGGCGGGATCTTTGGCTTCCTGCTGATGCTCGGCTTGATACTTCTGATCGTTTATCTTGTTGTATGGATCGTCCGCAGCACAACAGACAAAACATCCGCCGAAAGAAAACAGAGCAATGCACTCGCGATCCTCGATGAACGCTATGCAAAAGGCGAAATCAGTGAAGAAGAATACGAACGAAAGAAAAAGACGCTAGAATCGCGTTCATGATAAAATGAGAATCAAGCACTAAGGCACAAGAAGGAGGAGAAGAGCGTATGCACGGATTCGGTCACGGTCCGCCGATTTGGATCTTATTTATCATGTTAGTCTACCTGCTTTTGTTAGCCGGCATCGGCATTTATTTAATCCGTTACTTCCTCAAGGGTTCCAAAAACCAAAAATCGGCGCTCGATATCCTTAATGAACAGCTCGCTAAAGGCGAAATCAGTGAAGAAGACTACGACCGGCTGAAAAGAAAAATCACCGATAAAGACGGCGAAAATCATGAAAAATAAACTGTCCTTAAAAATCGGCCTGCTGTTTTTTGTCTTTATTTTAATTATTGAATCCATTTTGTTTATCTTTTTATACTTCAACCTAGTGAACGACCGGGTCGATGAACTGCTCAACGGCATATTAATTCGCGGGGATAATCACCGGGATGTGCTCGAACAAAGTTTCAATGAAGACACGGTGCATCACGTCGCTGTTATGGAGACGAATGCGCCGAATACCGTTGCGATCACTGATGAACATAACCGTGTCATCGAGTCTTCCGAACCGGTCACCTCAGAAATGGCGTCGTTAATGGCTCATACAGACACCGGTCCGCATGAAGGCCGGATCCTTTCAGATGATTGGCGCAACGACCCTTACGTCGTTTCCGAAAGCCCGATTGTCATCAATGATGAAATTGAAGGTTACGTTTACATGCTTTCGGATGCAGGCAATATCCGGACGATTATCAATCAATTGACGAACCAATTTATTTTGGCCGGTATCCTGACGCTTGCGTTGACAGCGGGTACGATCTTCTTACTGACAAGGTTCATTACTGCCCCGATCGTACGGATGCGCGAAGCAACTGAACGGATGTCGAAAGGAGAACTCGATATTACCCTCGGCTATGTGCGCAACGACGAACTCGGTGAACTCGAATTCTCCATTCGCAAACTCGCGCAAGATCTTGAAAAAGTCAAACAAGAGCGCAACGACTTTTTAGCGAGTATCGCTCACGAACTGAGAACACCGCTGACGTATTTAAAGGGCTATGCCGACATGGCCGGGCGTGAAGCTACCGAAGAAAAAGACCGGGCTAAATATTTAGCGATTTTAAAAGAAGAAGCGGAGCAAATGAACAAACTCGTCAACAATTTGTTTGAACTCGCGAAACTCGATCAAAACACGTTTTCGATTGAGAAACAGCGATTGCCGATCCGTCAGCCGATCGACGCCGTTGCCAAGATGATGGAGCCGCTCTTGAAAGAAAAGGGCATGACGTTAAACATCCGCTGCCCTGAAAACCTTTATGCCGATATCGATCCAGAACGTTTTCAACAAGTGATTTTGAATCTCGTCGATAATGCCGTCAAGTACTCCCGTCAGTCGAGCGACATTCACATTATTGTCGCAGAAGGCGAAAACGAGATTACGATCAACCTGTCTGATCAAGGGGAAGGGATTGCGAAACATCATTTGCCTTATTTATTCGACCGGCTTTACCGCGTCGATAAATCGCGATCGCGTGAGTTCGGCGGATCAGGGATCGGCCTTGCGATCGTCAAAAAAATCATTGAAGCACACGGCGGTTCAATTGAAGCTAAGAGCACGGTCGGCAAAGGAACAGAAATGATTATTTCCCTTAAAAAGGAGGATCACGATGGCGCATATTCTGATCGTTGACGACGAGCAGCGAATGATTGATTTACTGACACTTTATTTGACCCCTTATCAGCATAAGATCACATCGACGACATCCGGAGAAGACGCTGTCGATAAAATCGCCGAACACGATTTTGACCTCGTCCTCCTGGACATTATGATGCCGGACTGTGATGGTTGGGAAACGTGTACCGATATCCGCAGCATCAGCGACGTGCCGATCATTATGGTTTCAGCTCGTGATCAAAAGCCTGACATTGTCAAAGGTCTCAAACTCGGCGCCGATGATTACGTTACAAAGCCGTTTGATGAAAACGAACTGACCGCGCGTATCGGCGCACTGCTGCGCCGTTTTTCGCAAGGGGATGTTGTCGAGATTGACGGGTTGACATGGAACGGGATCACACATGAACTGCGCTATCAAAACACCCCGGTCGCTCTGACACCGAAAGAATTTGCTATGCTCGGCTATTTGATGAAACATCCGAATAAAGTTTTCAGCCGTGAACAGCTGATAGAATTAATTTGGGGATTTGATTCGGATACCGAAGGGCGAACGGTCGATTCGCACGTTCGCAATCTCCGTGAAAAAATCCGCAAAGCCGGTTTTCCGATTGACGATTACCTTCACACTGTGTGGGGTGTCGGATATAAATGGATATAAAAAGCGGACCTGCGGCAGGTTTAACTGCGCAGGTCCGCTTAATGATTATGCATTTGCGCGGCTGAAACTTTTCGTCGCCAATAAAGCGAGCAGCACGGCGAATATCAAGATAAACACGACAGCCCCAAAAACCGTCACTTCCTGCCCGAAGACGGATAAATTCAGCCCCATCGCTTCCGCCACTTCTGCAGGGGTATTTTCAACATCGACCATGACATTTTTCATCACATGCACGCCGTACGTCACCGGATTGACAGTCACTACCGCTTCCATCCAGCCAGGCAGGTTATTGACCGGGAAAAGCGCGCCGGACAAAAAGATCATCGGCATCACGAGGATATTCACAGTCATCTGAAACCCTTGCGTTGAACGGATCAAACTGGCAAACAGCAAGCCGAGGCCCGACAAAGCGCATGCGAGCAAAAACATAAACGGAATCACTTGCAACACAGATAACGGGTCGTAAGACAGCCCGAGAAACGGAATAAGCGCAAACAATATCACACCTTGAATCGTCGCGACACTGGCTGCGCCGAACATTTTCCCGACAGCAATACTGATGCGCGAAACCGGCGATACAAGAATTTCTTTCATATAACCGAAATCTTTATCTTCAATAATCGACAAAGCGGAAAATACCGATGTCATGAGCAAAGTCATCGATACGATGCCCGGAAAAACAAACTCGATATAATTGAAATCCGCTGCTGTTTCACCCATATTGCCCGCCATCATCGTTTCCATCGTTCCGCTCATACCGCCGCCGAAAATGAGCAAAAACAAAACCGGCATCGTAAAGGATCCAAACAGCCGGGCCTTATCACGAAAAAACTTCGTAATATCGCGCTGCCAAATCGCTAATACACCTTCCATAAACCGTCGGCCTCCTTATATGTCGCCTGCTTCGCCGATGTTGCGGCCGGTAAAAGCCATGAATACGTCATTTAACGTCGGCTTGCGGATATTTAACTTCGTAACCGGAATCGACAATGACTTCAAAAATGACGAGATAAACGCGTCGCTGCTCGCCACTTTTATATGAATCGTGCCTTCATGAACCGTAACCTCGGCATCTTGAACGTTTTCATGAATTTCCTTTAACGCCTGATCATTATCATTTGTCGAAAGTTCAATAATATCGCCGCCTAATTGATCTTTCAGCTTTGACGGCCGATCAACCGCTATGATTTGACCTTTGTCCATAATCGCCACCCGGTCGCTGATTTCAGCTTCATCCAAATAATGCGTGGTCAAAAACATCGTGATCCCTTGTTCTTTTTTCAGCTTTAATATATACTCCCATAAATGCGCGCGTGTTTGCGGATCGAGTCCGACAGTCGGCTCATCCAAAAACAGCACACGCGGGTAATGAAGGAGCCCGCGGGCAATTTCGAGACGCCGCTGCATCCCGCCGGAAAAGGTCTCGACTTTGCTGTAACGCGATTCGGTCAGGTCAACAATTGCGAGCACTTCTTGAATCCGTTCTTCCCGGACGTTTTTCGGAACGTTATAAAACCGGCAATGAAACTTCAAGTTTTCATTCGCGGTTAATTTTGTATCCAGGGTGTTTTGCTGAAAAATCAGGCCGATGCTCTCGCGCACACGATTTTTTTCTTTGCTGACGTCATACCCGTTAATCAATATATCGCCGGACGTCGGTTTCAGCATCGTGCAAATCATGTTAATCGTCGTGCTTTTCCCCGCGCCGTTCGGGCCGAGAAAACCAAAGATCTCGCCTTCTTCAACATCAAAGCTGATTCCTTTCACAGCATCCGTTTCTTTATATGTTTTTGTGAGCCCGCGAACTTCAATCATCGCTTGCACGCCAACTCCTCCTCCACTGATAGTTATGATATAATAACTAATGATCATTATTGACTTTGAACGTGCAAAAGTCAACTTAAACACTCTTTTAAAGGAGAATGATTGATGCCTGACTCAGCGACGAACACAAGAGAGCTTGTTGAACAAACCTTATCGATCTTTCCGCATATGTCGAAAAAACTCTTCGGTCCGGTGCATATTTTGCATGATTCACCGCTTCATCATACTCATTTTCATATTTTGCATATCGTCGAAGACGCCGGGAGCATCCGCACCACAGATATCGCAAAAAAAATCGCCGTCAAAAAATCGAACCTGACACCGCTCTTAAACAAACTGTTTGACTACAACTATATCACCCGGTCCCAAGATCCGGATGATAAACGCGCGATCCTCATCGAATTAACCGCGGACGGACAAAGTTTTCTCGCGGAAAAAAAAGAAATCATCGAAACGGACGTCGAATACAAACTCGCTGCGCTCACCGAGGAAGATCGGGAGAAGTTGTCCCGGGCAGTGGCCGATTTACACGATGTGATCGGGAAATTAAACGAATAACCGGCCTTACTCAGGCCGGTCATTTTTTAACAGCTTTATAATTTCATTGTTTTGCTTCACTTGTTCCACGGAATTTTGCCGAATTTGGTATACCCAAACTACGAGCAAAATCGCAATCACAAGCGGGATTAAAGATAAGAATAGCCCGAACAGGGCAAACAAGCCGCCGACCATTTCCATCACCGAACACCTCCCCGTTAGTTTTCTTCAAGCATATCCAAATAATAACTGATTTGCGCATTCATATCCATATGCGTTGTTATACTCCAGAGCAGGACAAAAATAAACAATAAGACGTAAAGCCAAATATACTTTTTCATTTTTCCTGATGCAAAAGAAGGCACATACCTGAACAACGCGAATACAGCGGTAAATAAAATCAGCAAGATGACATTGACATACATGAACGTGTCGGCCTGATCGACGGCGTGCATGAGTTCAATTGCCGCCGCGATATTATTCTCCGTCAACGTAAATGTGCCGATGTCCGGGTTGCTCCATCCGTCTTTCACGGTCAGTTCCTGTGTTTGTTGCGTGTAGCTGTATTGATAGCCTGTCAAATTGATCTCTGCAGAAACCGTAACAATCAAGATCAACACGAGCACCGCCGAAGCTGACAAAAGAGGCGCATATTTACTTAATCCTGGCTTGTCATTTTGATGCATAAATTGCCTCCAACTCTGCTTCTGTCATTTCAGCCGGCGAACCGTCAAAGACGATTTTTCCGTCCTTCATTCCGATTATGCGCGAGGCGAACTTTTTCGCAAGCTCAATGTTGTGCACATTTGCAATCGTCAGCCAGTCTTGTTGTTCGTGTAAATCGGCCAGCAATTGAAAAATTTCATTGGATGTCGTCGGATCAAGGCTTGCGAACGGTTCATCGCCCAATAGCATCAATGGGTTTTGCACGAGCGCCCGTGCAATCCCGACGCGCTGCTTTTGTCCGCCGCTTAAATTTTCTGCCCGGCGCTGTTCGAAACCTGTCAGACCGACGCTTTCAATCGCCTCGGATGCTCGGCGGTGATCCGCGGTTGCAAAAATACCGGTGAGATTTTTCCATGACGGACGGCGCCCGAACATGCCGGTATAAATATTTTGCCTTGCTGTCAATCGGGGAATCAGCTGAAAATGCTGAAAGATCATGCCGATATCCGCACGCAACAGACGCTGCTCTTTCGATGAGAGCGCAGCAACCTTTTTTCCTAAAACCGTAACGGTTCCGGATGAAGGCTGTTGGAGTCCGTTGATCGTGCGGACAAGCGTTGATTTGCCGGCACCGCTGCGTCCGAGTACGCAGATGAATTCGCCCCGCTCAGCTTGAAACGTCACATCGTTTAACGCCGGTAAATCCCCCGGCTGATATTTTACAAAAACGTTTTGTAAATCGAGCATTATATCACCCGCTTTCGGACATACCCGCCGAAAAGATCGACAGCAATCACTAAGACCATAATGAGCACGATCGCCGTCGCCATCGCATCGTAGGCGAGACTGTTGTAATAATTCATCAGGCTCTGGCCGAGTCCTCCGCCGCCGATCATCCCGAGCACGAGCGATGTACGGATAGCCACTTCAAAGCGGTAAAAATACTGCGACAAAACATCAGGCCAGATTTGCGGAATAATCGCAAATAACTGACCGATCCGCCTGCCTGCCCCGACCGACAGCATCGCTTCTTGCGGTCCTTTATCCGCTGATTCAATCAGTTCGGCGACGAGCTTTCCTAAAACCGCGACATTATGCAGGAATATGGCCAAAAGAGCAGCAAACGGGCCCAAGCCAAGCGAAACAACAAACACCAGCCCGAAAACGATTTCCGGGACCGACCGCGTGACACTGAGTGCAGAACGGACGCCGTAAAACCCGCCCGCTGTATGGGACGTGTTCTCTGCTGCCGCAAAACTGAGCGGCAAAGCAACAAGCAGAGCTCCTGCCGTGCCTAAAAAAGCGACGGATAATGTCACGAGCGACTGTTCCAATAAATAAGGCGTCAATTCAATGCGAAGCGGCCAAAAGTTCGCCGTGATAAAATACCACGTATTGCCGAGCTGAAACAGCGATGCCAATGAAACATCCGCGCCGATCGCACTGATTATCATTAATGCGAGAATAACGGCGGCATAAACAAACATACGCCGGGGAAACCAGAGGAAAAAGGCAGACGGCTTTGACCTTTCATCAGTCATCGATTTCCTCCGGATCGAGTAAATCAAATGCCCGCGCCGCTTCGAGCACGCTCTCATACTCATCATGTGACGCTTCGGTAAAAGCCTCCGCTCCGCCGAAAATTTGTAAAATCTCCTCGTTGTCGATCGCTAAAAAAGCTTCTTGAATCTCCTCAACCGCTGTTTCATCAGTTCCGCCGGGAACGGCCCACGGATATTGATAAAGCGGTTCCGACTCCCAAAGGATTTTAAAATCGTTCTCATCAATCAGCTCATCGTCTAAAAGAGCATTGTAAATCGCACTGTCAATCGCCCCCGCATCCACATCCGCTTCAGCGACCGCATTGGCTGTAATGTCATGTGATCCGGTAAAGCGCACCTCGGCAAACGCGTACGTGCTTTCGCTTTCATACACACCGCGCTCAAGCAGTTCGAACCCGGGAACAGCAAACCCTGATGTTGATGATTGACTCCCAAAGGCGAATGAAATCTCCTCTGGATTCTCCAGTAAGTCGTCGAGGGAATCCCACGGTGCATCCGGCTGCGTTAAAATATAAGAGTGATAATACGGATCGCCGTCGATTTCTTGAGTAATCACCGCCTCTGCTCCGCTTTCTTCATACGCCGCTAAATAGGTCACCGGACCGAAATAAGCAAGATCGACGTGAGCATAATTGACGGCTTCAACGACGGCGTTATAACTCGGGTAGTGTTCGACATCGACGTCTTTTGCCAAGGCTTCTGATAATTCTTCCTCCAGCAAGTTCAATCCTGTTTCCATTTCGCCGATCGACTGGGACGGAATCACCGCCACCTCAAACTCATCTTCTTCCCCGCAACCTGCGAGGACCGCGCTTATCGGCAGCGCGGCAGCTGCTAACCATCTTTTCATCTCTCCTTCAGCCCCTTCTCTTCGGCTTTTTTCGTCACTTGTTCAGCAAGGTCGTCGTTGCCGTAAAGCGAGAGAACGCCGAGCAACGTCTCTGTCGCAATATCGCCCGCTTCTTCCTTCGGCACTGTCAATGCCATCGCTTCGTGCAGCACTTGCGAATCCGCTGTTCCGTAAGCCTCACGGTATAACTCTGCCGGGTCGATCCCGTGATTGACGCACCACTGGGCATAAACGTGCGCCATCATTTTTTCATCTTGCTTAAAACTGTTTATGATCTGTTCTTCGCGCGATTGTTCGTGATTATCATCCATTGCGGAATCGCTCCTTCCTTAAACGTTACCGTTTATTCTACCATGATGTTGCTATTTTGACGAAAGCAGCCGGAAAATGTAAGCGCTTTTACCGTATATGTGGTAAACTGAAAATAGCGAATTTTCTGAAGATAAATGAAGGAGGGAACTTTATGAGAGAGGCTGTTGAATGGATGGTCGGCGGGCAGCAGGGCGAAGGCGTCGATTCGACCGGTGAACTCTTTGCTAAAGCGTTAGTCAAACACGGCTACTCGGTGTCGACGTATAAGCAGTTTATGTCACGGATTAAAGGCGGGCATTCGAACTTTAAGTTAAACGCCACGAAAGAGCGCAACTATTACCCCGGTGATCAAGTCGATATTCTTCTTTGTCTCGATAATGAATCTTTGCTAAAAAACGAACCGTTTTTAGCTGAGCGGGCGGTTGTGATTCAAGAAGGAACAGAGACGTCCGTGTTGCTTCACCAAGGGGAGTCCGATTACGACCTCTTGACCGTGCCAATGAAGTCACTCGCAAAAGAGCTCGGCAATGCGATGGTGCAAAACATGATTGCGATCGGCATCAGCTCTGCCCTTCTCGACCTGCCAAAAGAGCTGTTGCATTCCTTTATCCGAAATGTGTACGGAAAAAAAGGCGACGACATCGTCCGGCTTAATATCGATGCCTTGCAAAAGGGGTATGAACTGACAGACGAATACCTTCCGCACCGAATATCTCCGCTCGGGGCGGCTGAGCTGACGGATCAGCTGTTCATTTCCGGCAACGAAGCGACAGGCTACGGCAGTTTAATGGCCGGGTGCCGGTTTTTAAGCGCGTATCCGATTACACCGGCGAGCGAAATTATGGAGTGGCTCGCCAAGGAACTTCCCGCTGTCGGCGGCACCGTGATGCAAGTGGAAGATGAAATTGCCGGCATCTGCTTTGCCATCGGAGCGAATTACAGCGGCGTCCGGGCCATGACGAGCACCTCCGGCCCCGGTTTAAGCCTGAAAACAGAAGCGCTTGGGATGGCCGGCATGAGCGAAGTTCCGATTGTGATCGTTAATTCTCAGCGCGGCGGTCCGTCGACCGGGCTTCCGACCAAACACGAACAAAGCGATCTGCAGCAGATGATCTACGGCACACACGGGGAAATTCCGCGAATGGTTTTGTATCCGGCCACGATTGAAGACGCCTTCTACCTCGCAGCCGAAAGTTTTAACCTTGCGGAAAAGTACCAGTGCCCGGTGATTGTCGCACTTGATCTCGGACTTTCGATGAACAAAATGACCGTGCCGTCGTTCGACGCGAAAAGAGTGGCGATTGACCGCGGCAAACTTTTAAGCGACAAAGAAGCCGCCGCATTCGGCGAAGAATTTTTCAGCCGTTACCGCTTGACAGAAGACGGGATTTCGCCCCGGCCGAAACCGGGCATGGAAAAAGCGATCCACTTAACGAGTTCGAATGAACACAGTGAAGACGGATATATTACAGAAGATCCGGAAATACGCACCAAAATGATGACAAAGCGATTAGAAAAAGTCCGGCACGCGCTGATTGATGAACCTTTTAAACTGCAATCAAGCGACGGGATTGAACCGGAATATGCCGATGTTCTCTTAGTCGGAACCGGCTCAACGTACGGGGCGATCGCAGAAGCGATGAAGCGTCTCAACAGTGAAAACGGCGAAACCCACGCTCACCTGCATTTGCAGCAGCTTTATCCGCTCCCGCAAGATCAGCTTCAGCCGCTGTTTGAAAATAAGCGGATTATTACGATTGAAAACAATTACACCGGCCAGCTGCTGAATTTGTTAAAACAGCACTTTCCCATTCATGACCGATCTGACGCGATCCTCCAATTTGACGGCAACCCGTTCTTCGTCGAAACATTGATCACGAAAATGAGAAAGGCGGTGTCATAATGGCGACGATGAAAGACTTGCGCGGAGACGTCTCAACCTGGTGCCCGGGTTGCGGTCATTTCAGCATTATGGCCGGAATTCAAAAAGCGATCATTGAACTTGGCTACGAGCCGCATGAGTTTGCGATTATTTCCGGAATCGGCTGTTCCGGGAAAGTGTCGGAATATATTCGCAGCAACGGCTTTCACACGATTCACGGCCGCTCTTTGCCGGTCGCGCAAGGAGTGAAGATCGGCAATCCGGAACTGAAAGTGATTGCCTCCGGAGGCGACGGCGACGGTTACGGCATCGGACTCGGCCATTTTGTTCATGCCTCGCGGCGAAACATTGACATGTCCTATTTCGTGATGGATAACAGCATATACGGTTTAACGAAAGGTCAAACCTCACCGCGAAGCGAACACGGCTTTACGACGAAAGCCGGTACGTCAAGCAATAAAGAATATCCCGTCGACCCGGTCGCCACCTCGATTGTTAACGGCGCTACTTTTGTGGCACAGGCCTACTCCGGCAACATTAAAGAACTGAGCACGATTTTAAAGCGGGCGATTGAACACCGCGGGTTTTCCCACGTGAATATTTTCAGTCCTTGCGTCACATTTAATAAAGTGAACACGTACGATTTTTATAAAGAACATCTCACGATCGCGGAAAAGCCGTTTGCAACAAGAGACGAGGCTGTCGCTGCAATTCGCGAAAACAACGGTCTCATCACCGGCATTTTGTTCGAAGAACTGCGTGATGATTTTCAAGCAAAACTCGGGATTGACTTTGACATGCAGTCACTTGAATCCGGAGAAATGGACGAGCAGCTGCTCAGCTCGATTCAAGCGAAGTTTCAAGTGTAAACACTAAGACGGTGCACATTATTTTTCGGCCGACGGTTCAAACCTTTAAAACAAATATCTGCCGATGATTCAAGCAAAACCCTTAATTAATCTGAATATTCAGATTATAATTAAGGTATAATAAAAAAGGGGTGGTAAGCATGGACCTTAAAGGAAAAAGTGCGGTTATCACAGGGGCTGGCGGCGGGATTGGGTTAGCGGTTGCTCGAGCTTTTCTGGCAGAAGGAGCAGACGTCGTGATTGTCGATTTAAATGAAGAAGCTGTTAAAAAAGGCGCTGAAAAGTTAAGTGAGCACGGCACATGTTTTGGAATTGCTGCTGACGTCGCGAATGAAGCTGATGTTAAAAACTATGTAACTTTTGCCGAAGAAAAACTCGGGAAAATCGATATTTTTGTAAATAACGCCGGTATTGAAGGCAAATACCAACTGATTACCGAAACAGATACAGCCAATTTTGATGCAGTCATTAACGTCAATGTTAAGGGCGTTTTATTAGGGCTGAAGCATGTCATTCCGGCAATGGCAAAGCACAAAAGCGGATCAATCATTAATACCGCTTCCGTCGGAGGAATGATCGGCTCGCCTGGCATGGCCTCGTATATTGCATCTAAACACGCGGTGATCGGTCTGACACGGACAGCGGCACTCGAAGCTGTTGATCACGGCATCCGCGTGAACGCTGTTTGTCCTGCACCGGTGAACACCCGGATGATGCGTTCGATTGAATCCGGTATCAACCCTGAAAACCCTGAAGGTGTTAAAGACGGCTTTGCTGCCGCTATTCCGATGAAAAGATACGCTGAAGCCGATGAAATTGCCCAGCTCATGTTATTTTTAGCATCCGATAAAGCTTCTTATATTACGGGCAGTCAATACACCGTCGACGGGGGAATGAATCCGAATTAAACGAGACGCAGCGGACACAATGATGTTTCCCTTTCTCATAACGACGTTCATCAGCCCGGATCCGTGCTCGGATCCGGGCTGAGTGTTGATAAAGTCATGACATCGATAGATGTCATATTAAAAGAAACGGATGACTGCGCATCGTCCGGCTTCTTTCACCTGAAGGTATCACTGCGACATCGGCTCAAAAAGACTTCGCCGTGTCTTACTAGTCCGCGGGCGAACGCCGGGATGCTGGGTCATCCTCTTTTTTAAAACGAGTTTATTGATAAAAAGAAAGCTACGCATCCACTCCTCCGACGCCTCCGGGAAAGCAAGGAGGCTGCTGAAAAAGTAAATGATCAATTGGCTGTCTGCATAATTATTCTTTTTTATAGATTGGGATGTATTATGAGACCGGAGCAAACTCGACGCCTGCGGGAAAAGCAACTGCCAATGTATTTGCGACGAGTAACCGCAGGAGCAGAAGACCCCACAAGAAGCGGTTTCGCTTCTGAGGAGGCTGAGGCGTTGCCCGCGGCAAGCGAGTTTGCGGAGGGCTCATAATATTCTGTATTCTATGCGACTCATAAATAAACACCAACTTCGATTATCCAGAACTTTTTCAGCGGCCTCGAAAGCAAGAGACGAAGATCCGGATTCGGCGGTCCGAGGCCGCCGAATACTAGCTGAGTCCTTGCCCGGGGCAAGCGGAGGTTAGTGGCTGCGTGGCTTACGTCAAAATAATAATTTGTCTACAATCTGCCCGGATCCGGGTTAAATGATTGAGCAATGTTCATAGTCACGTCCGTCCCGCATCCGCCGGCTTACGAACGTTTATGAATCGCTACCAATCCGTTCATTCGCGTACCGACGCGGTAGACGCCGTTATAATTCGCCAATTCTTCCATCACAGCTTCGAATTCTTCTTCTTTGACAATCCCTTCTCCCATAGAAAAAATCGATAAAGCTTTGCTTTTAATTGTGTCCACGTTTCTCACCGTCCTTTTTACACGTGCTGATCAATGTATGCTGTTTCAGTTATTACTTCTTCGCTCTTCGTTGTCAATTTCATCAGCTCTGCGCTGAACTGTTTTTAAACGGAGTGCAAAACCGGCCGCCGCACTTGTCAGCCCTATAGTGATCCCGATCCAGAACCCGATCGGACCGAGGGTTGTAAAGGAAGCGAGACTGTAGCCGACCGGCAGTCCTAAGAGCCAATACGACACAAACGCAATGTAAAACGGCAGCGTAACATCTTTGTATCCGCGCAGAACACCTTGCAATCCGGACTGGAGGGCATCGGAGAGCTGGTAAACAATCGCGACTAAAAACAACGTCATCGCAATCGCCACGACATCAGGATCATCTGTATACCAATAAGCGATCGTTTCGCGGAAAAAATAAAGGAACACCGCTCCGACCGCTAACACCCCGACGCCGCCGCTGATGCCGATGACACTGTAGCGCCGGGCATTATCGAAGCGTTTGCCGCCGACAGAAAAGCCGACAACGATCGTAATCGCCATCGAGATGCTCAACGGAATCATAAAGATTAACGACGTGAAATTGAGAACAATTTGATTCGCTGCAATCGTTTCGGTCGCAAACATCACGCCGATCAGCAAGGTTACGACCGAGAATATGCTCGCTTCAAAAAAGAGCGATAACCCCATCGGAATTCCCAACGCCAATTGTTCTTTCCAAGCTGTCAGCGACGGCTTCACCCAATTGCTAAACAGCTTGTAATGGCGGACGACTTGAAGCCGAAACGTCATCAGCGCCCCGAGCAAAAACATCGTCCAATACGTGATCGCGGTTGCATACCCCGCGCCGACTCCGCCCAATTCCGGCAGCCCGAAATTTCCGAAAATCAAACCGTAGTTCGCAGTAATATTAACGGGCAGCGCGAGTAACAAAATATACATTGTAATCCTCGTTAAACCTTGCCCGTCAAAAAAATTGCGCAAAACAAAAAACAAAAACAGCGGCAAAATTCCAAACGACAATCCGATTAAATATCGAAAGGCAATATCATATACAGCAGGAGCAAGCGACATCGATTGCAAAACGGTATTTAAACCCGCTGTACCGGTTAATAAAACCGCCGCTGTCAGCGCCGCGCCTAAGTATAAAGCTTGGGTAACAGACGCATGAACGTGATCGCTGCGCCCGCGGCCCATCAGCTGCGCGATAATCGTCGTCATCGCCAGTAAAATCCCATTGACGGCGGTAAATACCGGCATCCATAAACTCGAACCAATCGCAACACCGGCTAAATCGTCCGTTCCCGCCCGGCCGGACATCATCGTATCAACGAGATTCATTGCAAACAGACTTAGCTGTGTTGTCATAATCGGCCAGAGAATCGTTAAAAACAATTTCATTTTTTCTTTTGTCGTCTCAGCGTGGTACATAGCAAGCCGTCCTTCTTTATCAATTCATCCCTGCCTTATTGTACAGAAGATCTCCTCGTTTACAAAGCGAATCAGCCCGTGTCCAACCATCAGACCAATTTTTAGTAAAAACGTTTTAACGTTCGCTCATCAGGTAAATACAGGAAATAACCAGTTTTACAAGGAGGACAACGATGGAAAAACAACAACAAATGCCTTATGAAAAAGGGCTCGATCACAGCCTGAAACTGCTGCGCGAAGGATACAGTTTTATTATCAACCGTAAACAGGCGTTTGATTCAAATGTATTCGAAACGAAGCTTTTAGGAGAAAAAGTGATCTGTTTAACCGGAAGCGAGGCTGCCGAACTGTTTTACGATACAGAAAAATTTAAGCGCGAAGGAGCTGCGCCCGAACCGGTTAAAAAAGTCCTTTTTGGCGACGGCGGGGTGCAAGCGCTTGACGGTGAAGCTCACCGCCATCGTAAAGCGATGTTTATGGATGTTATGTCGCAAGAGCAATTAGCACGCGTAAGGGACTTAACAGAAAAGTATTGGGATGCTGCAGCCGCTGCTTGGGAAAACCGCGATGAAATCGTCCTATATGATGAGATCAACCGGATCTTTACGCAAACAGCTTGTGAGTGGACGGGCATTCCGCTCGGCGATGACGAAGTCGACACCCGCGCCGGCCAGCTGCAAGAACTGTTTGAATCTTCGGCAGAAGTGAGCATGAGCCATTTGAAAGCGCGCCGCGATCGATCCGAGCTGGAAGATTGGGTGAAACAATACATTCGTGACGTCCGCAACGAAACCCGTGATGTTCCGGAACACACGCCGCTTTACAAGTTTTCACATCATCTTGATCATAACAACGAAAAGCTTGATGAACAAACGGTCGCTGTAGAGTTATTAAACTTGATACGGCCGCTCGTGGCGATTTCTGTCTATGTTGTCTTTACAGCACTCGCACTTCACGAGTACCCGAACGAAAAGGAGAAGCTTCACACACGCGAAGAGAAACGGCTTGAATGGTTTATTCAAGAAGTAAGACGCTTTTATCCATTCTTCCCGTTCACGGCTGCGAGGGTGAATAAAAACTTTAGCTGGAACGGCTATGAATTTGAAGAAGAAACTTTAACCCTGCTTGATTTGTACGGAACGAATCACCACCCCGGAGATTGGAAGAACCCGGAAACGTTTGCGCCGGATCGCTTTGCCGACTGGGATGAAAGTCCGTTTAATTTCATTCCGCAAGGCGGCGGGGAATTCGACCTCGGACACCGCTGTGCCGGCGAATGGGTGACAATCGATTTAATGAAAGTCAGTCTTGATTACATCGCCCATAAGCTCAACTATACGCTTCCCGAACAAGATTTATCTTACAGTTTGGCTGAAATTCCCGCCCTCCCCGCGAGCGGCATACGCATGAAGAATGTTAAACGTAAAGACACCGTTCATTAATCGCGGCTCAAACTGTTTAAAAAAAGGAGTGTGCTGATATGCAGCCGAATTACCGCGAATTTTATGATGACTTGGAAGTCGTTGATGCTGTAACGAACCTTAAAGAAAAAGGCGTTTCGCCGAACAACATTTACATTTTAACCCATGATGAAGAACGGACAAAACGCGTGGCTGATAACGCAGACGCAAATGTGATCGGTTTAGATGAAGAAAACATCGGCACGGTTGCGAAAAATCTCGTGCGCAAAAAAGGCGATGAACTCCGTGCGAGGCTGATGGAAATCGGGTTTGAAGATCACACTGCCGATGAATTAGAAGACAAACTGGATCAAGGCAAAGTGCTCGTTATTTTAAAAGATGTGCCGGACGGAACCGGCATTTAGCCGCGCAAACAAAAGCCCCTTGCATCTGCAAGCGGGCTTTTGTTCTCTGATATCCGCCGTTTTCTCACGGCCAATAAACATACAGGCCGTAAAGCGAGGCCATTACAATGACATACTCGCTCATTCCGCCGGTGCGATAAAGCGGAATCGCAAATCGTTTCGTAATAAAGGGAGCAAACAAAGGCACTCCTGCTTTGGAAAACATGTCGCAAGCGACATGCATCGCATAACCGAACGTCAGGCCGATTAAAAAGCCGGACGAATAGACGGACGCGGCGGCAATAAGCGCAGCGACAGGCAATATGCTGTGGGTGACGCCCCGGTGGCCGAACAAAAACGAAACCGTGTGTGAGAGTACGGGAATCCGCCGGCCGATCCACGAGCGGGCGGCATCGATATCCGGCAGCAAAGCGCCGGCGGCCGTGCCCGTGATGATCCAAACGGACAAATCAGGCATCCAACCGTACGAAGCAGTCGCTGTTAACCCGGCTGCGGCTGTGACGACATGTGCTGTATAATTCATGATTTTCTCCTTTAGCGTCTGGCTGGTTACGATCGTATCTTACAAGATGACACCCCGGTATTCAAGCTGGATTTTTTGTTTCACAACCTGTTTATAAAGGGAATCGGAAGGTAAGACAGTATACAGAAAAGGAGCGGATCGCTTATGAACAAACAAGTTGTCGGGGTATATGATTCGGAGGAAAAAGTTATCGAAGCCGTGGAAGAACTGCAGTTAAAGGGGCATCGGCCGGAAGAAATCATTTTGGTCTCCGGCGACAGTGAAACCACCTCTTGGCTCCGTGACCATACGCTTGTTAAAACTGAGAAACTAGCTGATGAAGACGAAAAATCCGTACCGGACGAAGAGCCAGAAGAAGAACTTTCCTTTATCGAAAAAGTGAAAACCGCCTTTAAAGGGAAAACCGAGTTCAAAGGGGATACAACCGCCAACAGTATTAAAGATCCCTTTCAGTTTACCGATTACGGCATTCCGGAAAACCACGCCGAACAGTATCAAAAAGATGTTGCCGACGGAAAAATCGTCGTTCTCTCGCCCGTTGTAGCCAGTACTGCCGTTCCGGCCGATGCCGGTGAGATTGACCCGGACCGGCCGAGCCAAACAGGCGATCCGATGAGTGCGGAAGATCCGGTCGAATACAAAGAAGAAGCGCCGCAGTATTCGCAAGACACCGACGTCAAACCGGAAAACCGCGACCGTTAACCTGAAAAAGCCGCAGCTATTAGCGCGGCTTTTTTTGCATATCAGTCTATTAGCTGACGGCGATATTCCGGCTCGGTGAGACGTCCGCGCATAAACTTTTCAAATAAAATCTCATACTCAGCTTCTGCACGGACATCATCGCCTTCGTCTTCCCGGTCGGACATCCAAAACAAGTAACCGAGCCCGCCTAAAACAGCGACGGTGATAAAAATGGCATATATCATTGAACTCTCATCCTTTCAGTTTCTTAATCTTCTATATTCACAGTGTAAAGCGGACCTGTGCAGAAAATATCAAGAGACAATCGAAAAGATCCCCCTCGCTTATGCGAGAGGGATTCAGTGTCGTTTATCAGACCGTTTCTTCATCATCAAAATTATGAAATAATAACAGCGGCATCTTGAAAATGTAAGCCGTCGCAATAAAGACGCCTAAAGCCATGCCGATAATTGCGATAAAGCTGGCGATCGACATTCCGCCGACGCCGGCGATAACATTGGCAATATTACACCCCGGAGCCATCCGCGAGGCAACGCCCATTAACAAACCGCCGCCGATCGCATAAGGTAAACGCTTCGCCTTTGGAAAACGGATTTTGAAACTGCCGCTTAATAACGCGGAGATCATCGCTCCAACCAAAATAAAAATCACGAGCGCCTCTTCTGGACCAAGACCGACAGACGGATAACCGGCGAACATTTCGTTTAAATACATATTGTTGTATACCGCGTCCTCGCCGAAAATCGAGCCGAGAATCACACCGCCCATTCGAGTCTCCGGACCGGTTACGCTGATATTTGAAAACACGGCAAATTGAATCGTCGCTGTAATTCCCATTAAAAATGCACAAAACCGGACGTCCCAGTGCTGCTGTTTAAACGGATTGCCTTGCCAATCCGTCAGAGAATCCTTGACTCCTTGGAGGAATCCGCCGACACCAAAGCGCTTGATTGTAAGCAAAAGCATGATGGCGACGATAACGAGCGGCAAAATTAAAAACGGCGTATTCATCTCATACAGACTATATCCTCCGTCTGTCGCGAGCGGTTCAAAGAAATAGTCAATCGCCCATGGATCATAAATAAACGAAAATAATAGATTCCCTGCAATCATACACGCGAGGACAATCCAAAAGTGAACATAGCCCATCCCCGAGCGGTAAAGCGTACCGGACGCGCAGCTTCCGGCAATCGTCATGCCGATACCGAACAGCAGTCCGCCGATCAAGTTCGACAAACCAAACGGCACTGTCCAAAGCTCATCCAGCGATGCAAATCCGAACGTTAAGACAACCCCCCAGCCGATTAAGGCCGTTGCCATCAAAACGAGGACCCCTTTGCCGGTGCGGCTATCGCCGACACTGATAAAATCTCGCACGGATGCGACGAAACAAAAATCCGCTTTTTGCAGTAAAAATCCGTATGTTAAACCAAAAGCAGCTGCTAATATAAACATTTCAATCGTAAACATCGTCAACATCCCTCCTATGTAAAGAAAAAACCGCCGGCATCCGCTCGGCGGTCTCCCTTCATTCTCATCTGTCTACAGTTTTTTTAAATAAATTTTATATTCACTGCCGGAATTGACCGTCCCGAGATGTTCGGCATTTTTTCGCATTTTAACAGCGGCAGGAATCGTCTTCGTCGCGATCGAATGATCGGTCACTTCCATCACCGTTTCACCCGGTTTCGCTTTTTTTAAACCGTCTAAAGCCAAGTTCAGTGTATGCGGGCACACTTCGCCGATCCCGTCGACTATATGATCCGGTTCCAAAGCTTCCAATTCTTTTTCGCCTAAAGCCATGAGCCGCTCTCCTCCTTTAATATAACTCGCTGATTTTTTTCACAACGTGCTCTTCGCCGGTTTCAACCGGTCCGTCCCATTCAAGCATACCGCCTTCATAATTCGCGACTTTATCAACTCCGTTTTCCTGAAAAAACTTCGCGACCTCGTGGCTGCGGCGCCCGCTGCGGCAGACAAATACGTATTCTTCATCTTTGGCAAAGTCCCCCGCACGGTTGGCGATCTCGCTCATCGGAATGAGCGGAATCCCCGGGATATGCGCTTCCGTATATTCTTCCAATTCACGGACATCGATCAAAATCGGCGTTTTAACCGACTGATCAAAAAGTTCCTTCACCTCGCTGAAACTGAGCTGCTTAATACCTTCTACATAATGCGCCATGATTATTTGCCCCTTTCTTACTCGTTATCTTCCGATGGATTGTCGATCGGTACATCCGGGTCATTGCCCCATTCCGACCAAGATCCTTCATAAGCAACGATATTATCAAATCCAAGCAGACGCAAGGTAAAGTACGTATGGACGGCGCGCACGTTCGTCTGGCAATACACGATGATTTCTTCTTCATCGGCTGTAATACCTTCAGCAGCATAGAGCTCTTCCAGTTCATCCGGCGCTTTTAAATATTCAATCTCGCCGTCGTGCAAAGCTTCTGTCCAAGGAAGATTCACAGCAGTCGGAATGTGGCCGCCGCGATCGGTCCGAACATCCTCGCCGCTGAATTCTTTGTCTGAACGGACATCAAGCAAGACTGAGTTTTCATCGTCAATCGATTCTTCGGTATAGTCGAGGTCGACTGTCGTTTCTTCTCTCGCTTCCGCTTCGAATTCACCGGTCTCGACGTCCGCTTCGCCGGAATCAATGTCGCGCCCTTCGGCGTTCCATGCCTGGAAACCGCCGTTTAAAATTCGCACATCATCGTGGCCGTAGTATTCCAATCCATAAAACAGGCGTGCGGGACCGGTTCCGGTTCCGTCATCATAGGCGACAACCGTCGTATCATCGCTGATCCCGAGCTCCTCAATTTTTTCCGCATATTCATCCGCGTCGAGAATCATCCCGTCAACTCCGTGGTCCATATCGTTTAAATCTTGCCACGTTGTGTTAACTGCGCCGGGAATGTGACCGCCTTCGAAGCCTTCATCGCGCATATCAACAAATTGAACGTCGTCGTCATCGATATGTTCTTCTACCCAATCGGTATCGACAAGCAAATCCTCATTTGGATAATCTGACGGCTGTGCGGGGGCGGCGCTCTCATTGCTGTCGTCTTCTGTATCAGTATCCGCTTCATTTTCTTCGTTATTGCTAAGATTAACGTCCGCATTGCCGTTTTCGTCTGCGCCGGCTTCTGTGTCATCATCGTTGCCGCACGCGGTGAGAACCATCGCTCCGGCTATCAAGGTTAATGCGGTTCGGTTCATTCGTTTCATCGTGTGTGCCTCCTTCGTTGTTGGTATCCTCACAATACAATAATCCCGATAAGATTAAAAGGGTTTATTTTAAAATCATTTTATTGTATGCTGTAAATATCGATCGATCGCTGATATATCAGGTCATAAAGCACCTTCTTCCAGCGGTTTAATCCCGATTTAAAAAGTAGGAATTGAACGCTCAAATAGAAAGGTTTGATTATTGATGAAGAAAATCGTTTTCAGCACAGCGATAAGCGCTTTATTTTTCACCGCCGGCTGTGCAATGGAAGAAAGCAGCGGAGATGAAGACGGCAACAACCAAAACGAAAACGGTCAAACGGATGATAACGCTGCCGGCGACTTATCGTCCGTGCAATTTTACGTTCCGAGTGAAGATCATGATGAAATTTCGATCATTGATATTCCGAACAGTGACGTCGCGGGCACAATTGAGACAGGGGCCCGCCCGACAACCGTCACCTTTGCCAGCACGATGCGCGAAGCGTTTGTCGCAAACCAAGATGACAGCACCGTTGAAATCATCGATACGCAGGAGCTGGAAGCAACCGATGAAATCGAAGTCGGCCCGACTCCGCACGGCATGGCATTAGCCGCTGATAATAACACGCTTTTCGTCGCTACCGTCAATGATCAGTACGTCGATGTCGTTCATCTTGAAAACGGAGAAGTCGATGAACAAATCGATCTGGGGGCCGATGCATCCGCCAATTATCCGATCTTGGAAAACGGCGAACTTTACGTGACCGATCATGAAAACGACCAACTTCATATCGTTGATACCGAAACATTAGAAGTGACAGAAACTATCGAAACGGCTGAGGTTCCCCGTGTTGTCGCTGCGGCAAATGATTCCTTGTACGTCGCCGCAAGTGACGCCGGTCTGCTGCAGGAATTTGATCCCGACGACGGCGAACACGTGCGTGATATCGAGGTGACAGACGGAGCGACAGATATTGCCATTACTGAGGACGGGGAGCAAGCGGTCGTTTCCGGGATGGAAAGCGACACCCTCACTCTTGTCGATCTCGAATCAGGGGAGGTAACGGAGACGATTGAGGACTTGCCGGGCGCGAGGCATCTGTCCTTTAACCGTGAAGAATCTAGAGTTTATGTGACACTTGCAGACAGCGACGAAGTTGCCGTTATTGCGATGGACGGATTCACTGACGAAGAGCGGATCACCGTCGGCGACAACCCGCACGGTATTGAGATCAAAGCGTTGCCGGGAGCGGGAGGAAGCTGCTGATCGCTGCCAATAAACAAAACGCCTGCATCAAAAAACGATGCAGGCGTTTATTTTTACAGCAACAGCCAGCCGATCAGCGTACCGACACTGCCGCACAACAATGCAAACGGCATATTTCGCAGCGTAATCCGGTATGGATTTTGCTCTGTATTCATCGCAGTCATCGTCACGGTAACCCCGTAGGTGCCAACCGTTGCCGTCGCCAAGGCGCCCATAATCATAATTATTCCGATACTGACCGGATTGACGAGGTCATAAAGCGGACTCAGCACTTCGGCAAGAACCGCGATCGTTGCCACCGGGTGCACACCGATCATGCTCATCGCTAAATAAGTGAATTGAATGAGCAGCAATATGAGAATCGGTGTGTCCGCTGCCGCTAAAAACGGCCCCTGGATCATTTCCATAAACGGCGTCGCATTTAAACTCTCGGAAAACAGCGACAAGGAAATAAACAAGACGACAAAATTTTGCATTCCGTTCGTCCGCACTTTCCACGTATTCCAACCGAGAACACGAAACGAACGAAAGCGTCCCATCAAAAATGCCCAGGTGAAAGCAAACGGTAAGATCACGAGCGTGACTGATAAAATGAAATCAAGTCCAAACCCGTTTCCAAGTGTCACAACGCTGCCGAGAAAAACGGTCAGTGCTAAGAGCAGCTGTGCGATTTGCCAGACCATTTTCCCGGGTTGGATATTAGGAATGCGCCGGTTTTCATCCGGCACGTTCTCGAGCTGGCCGAATGTTTTTTTGTTCCAAAGCCAGTCGATCATTAAAAGGGTCACAGAAGCTAAAAACAGCCAAGGCAAAAATGTCAGATAGCTGACTCCTGTCGCATCAACCGTCATCGCGACCATCACTTCCATCGGACTCCATAAAAGCGCGAGCGTAAACGCGCGCAGCGTCACACGGCTGATAAATGAATCGCTCACCCGTTTTTTGACATTTTTCATGTTGCCTTTCAATACTTCTTGCGTGAGCGGAAGCGCAGACAAATTCATAAACATCACGAGCAGATAAGTCGTAAATGAACTGCGTACATAAAGTTTGCCGAAATCGGCGACGTTCACTTTCATTAAATCGTTGATCCGCCGGTCAAACCTGCCGGCGCGGACGACACTGTTCATCCAAGGTAAAACGGTTAAAAAAGCCAATAACGGCATCGTTGCCGTCATCTGCATCGGCAGCTGAACGGCCGGCAGCCCCGCATACAAAAATAACCCCGCCCCCGCAACAATGAATACGCCGCCCAAAATCCGAAACAACCGGCTCGCGCCTGCATAAGAAAAGATTAATACCGGAATCGCCGCTAAGCCGATCAACCACTCCAACCGTGTGCTCCCTAAAAACATATTCAAGACGTACAGGCCAAAAACCGACGGGTAAATTATATAAAAATATCGTTGCACAAAACGCATGATTAAGACTCCTTACTTACTTTATCAACACAAACACGATGCTTATTCTATCATGTTTTACGCAATTCCGTCGGCAACAGGCTTAAAAAAAACAGCTGCCGGTGGCTAAGCACCGCAGCTGTTTCGTACGTTTTCTTTATTTTTGTTCAGCGTCTTCGCGCTTATAAGAGCGATGAACCGCCTCACATACAGCTTCGTAAACGGCCCGGCCGATCGCATGGCCGGCAGCTGTTCCGGAACCGGCGTCTGTCATTTTTTCACCGGTTTGCGATGCACCGATCACAACGCTGTCCGTCGATGTTCCGGTTGCAGACGTTCCGGAAAAGCGGTCGGTGACCGCGCAATCGATCACCGCTTTTGTTTTTCCTTCGGCCGCCGACATCGCCGCACTTACAAGCGCACCGTCCGACAGCGAACGATTCAAAAACACCATCAAATTAATCGTTCCCGTCTGTCTGACCGGGCGGTCACGGCCTTCATACGTGATATCCACGGCATTTTCTGTTCCGGCTGTGACCATGACCATCACCTCTACGCCGCTGATTGTTTTCGTCTGAAAGACAGCGTCGGCGAGATCGACAGCTGTCACCATCCCCAGCGCGTTCTCTTGCGGTATCCCGCGATGAGCCAGCCATGTTTTCATATCTTCCGCCGGGTCGGCGGGATCGTAATGTTTCGGCACATGAAAATTGCAAAAATGCTCGAGCCATTGAATGCCTGCTCCGATCACACCGTCGGCAATCGTCCGAAGCGGCTTGTCAAACGTAATGTGAATCAACCCTTTTTCCGTATGCACCGCCGCACCGGCATGAAAATCGTCGGAACGGTTCGTTTTTTCTTCGCGGGGAGCCATTAACAGCTGCGGTTTTGCCACATCCGGATGGGCTTGAGCCTTCACTTTGACATCGTAGACGTCTTGAAGAAGAGGTTCTTTTTTCAGCATGGAAACATCGCCGACTTCAGCAATCCGGCCATCTTTCATTAATGCCGCACGGTCTGCATAAAGCGAAGCGACATTCAAATCATGCAAAATCGCGAAAACGGTTGTCCCTTGCTGTCTTTGCCATTTCTTCAGCAAATCAAGAATATGAAAGGCATGCTTAATATCAAGATGATTGGTCGGTTCATCGAGCAGAAAAATGCTCGGCTGTTGAGCGAGAGCTTTCGCCAACAAGACCCGCTGCTTTTCTCCGCCGCTGATCGTCTGAAACGGTTTATCACGGTATTGGGCTACCTCGGTCAACGCCATCACTTCTTCAATCACCCGTCGGTCTTCTTGCGATAAAGATTTCATGATTCCGGTTTGAAAGGCATACCGCCCGAGCGCGACGATTTCTTCGACCGTAAAATCAAATGATACGTGCGTCTCTTGGCTCAGCACAGCCACCTTGCGCGCTTTTTCCAGCTTTGATAACGAACTGAGCGCCTGCCCGTCGAGGAATATCTCCCCTTCGTCCGCTGACAGCGTACCGGTAATCAACTTAAACAAAGTGGTTTTGCCGCTCCCGTTCGGACCGAGAAGCGCAAAAAATTCGCCTTGGCGAATGGTTAAATTGACGGCGTCAATCACTGGGACACCGGGATAACCGCCGGTTACATTTTTCAACTCAATCAAAACGCTCTCCCCTTTCCGAACCGTTTACGGATTAACAGCAAAGCAAAGACCGGTGCGCCGATCAGCGCTGTTAAGACGCCGATCGGCAGCTCTTCCGGAGCAATAATCGTTCTTGCCGCCAAGTCTGCTAAGACGAGAAACCCCCCGCCGACAATAAAAGACAGCGGCAGCACGTGACGATGGTTCGGGCCGGTTAAAATCCTGACTAAATGCGGGATGACGAGCCCGACAAATCCGATCGTTCCGGATACCGCAACCGCCGCTCCGGTAAGCAGGGAAGCGCCGATTAAGATGAACACCTTCCCGCGTTTCACATTGACACCGATGTGTTCGGCTGCTTCTTCGCCAAGCGCCATCGCGTTCAACTCGCGGTAATGAACGAAAAGAATAACTGCCCCGACGACCATAAACGGTGCAAGCAGCTGCACATATCCCCATCCCCGCATGCCGACACTGCCGTACAGCCAATAAATAATTTGCGTCATCGCATCTTGATCGCCGAGCGAGATAATCAGAGAAATGATTGCACCGATAAATGAACTGATAATGATTCCGGCTAAAATCACTGTTTCAATCGCTAAACTGCGGCTCGTTAATTGAACAAGTCCAAAGACGATCAATAGCGTCGCGAACCCGGATGCAATCGCTGCCAACGGCAAGGTAAAAGCGCCGAGACCGGCAAGCGAAAGTTGAAAAAATATTACAATCACCGCGCCGAGCGAGGCGCCTGAGGATACTCCGATCGTATACGGATCGGCGAGCGGATTGCGCAAAAGCCCCTGAAATGCAGCTCCGGCAAGCGCAAGCGAAGCGCCGACACACATTGCAAGCATGACGCGCGGCAAGCGAATGTCCCAAATGATCCGCCCCTCGCTCTCCGATGCTGTTAAACCAAGGTCAAGACCGATCCCCCGCTCAAAGATGATTTGCACAATACTTGCAACCGGAACCGTTACCGAGCTGTAAAAAAGCGACAGCATAGAAGCCCCAGAAAGGAAAACAGCCGCTGCCGCATACATAAATACGAATCGTTTACTCAAAGACATCCGGATAAATCTTTTCGGCGAGTGCTTCCGCACCTTCAACTAAGCGCGGCCCCGGCCGGGAAACGACATCTTCGTCTACGCTGTAAATCCGTTCATTTTCAACAGCAGGAATGCTCTCCCACCCGTCGCGCGAGGTGACTTCTTCGACAGGATCTTCGACATAACTGCCGTACGTGGTGATGATGACATCCGGATCGAGCGAGACCATTTCTTCTTCAGTCAGATCAACCCAACCTTCATGCTCCTCGGCAGCATTTTGCGCATTAATCGTTTCGAGCATTTCATGCATAAACGTATGCTGTCCGACGGTAAAAATATCCGGCGACGGGGCGACTTCAACCCAAACCTTTACCATGTCTTCGTCACCGATTTCGTCATCCGCCTTTTCCGCCAGCTCATTCATACGCACTTGCATATCTTCAACGGTCTCAGCGGCTTCATCTTCCGCCCCTGTTGTTTCACCGATCGTTTCGATCGCGTCATAAGCTTCGTCAAATGACCCTGCTCCTTCAACGACAAGCGTTTCAATCCCTGCATCGTTAAACTCGTCGATCATATCGCCGTAGTTATCTTGATGATAGTTTTGAATAAACAGCACATCCGGCTCGAGCGAAAGGATCCGTTCCGCGTCGATTTCCTGCGCTCCGATCGTTTCAATTTCAGCTGCTTCTTGCGGATAATTACAAAACTCTGAAACGCCGACGAGTTTATCACCAACGCCCAGATCATAAAGAATCTCCGTGCTGCTCGGCAACAATGAGGCAATCGCTTCCGGATCTTCGTCGATTGTCACCTCTTCACCGGCTGAGTCCGTAACCGTTACCGGGAAACCCTCTGACTCGGCGTCAGCATTATCAGCGCTGCCGTTGCCTTCTGCCTCTTCTGCGTTGTTTGCCTCATCATTCGTTCCCGCTGCTTCATTTTCCTCATCGAGCTCATTCCCGCACGCTGACACTAACAGCAACGCGGAAACCGACAGTGCTGTCATTGTACAAGCTTTTCTGTTTCGTTTCTTCATCGGCTTATCCCCCCAAAAAGTCATCATTATTTCAACAAAAAAACGCTGTTCCAGAAAGGAAAAGCGTTGTATGCTGATGATCGGTCCCGCTTACGGAAACTTAAATACTGCCTGCTAAGCTTCCTTGCATAAGCGGTCCTGCGACCATTAAACATCCCTTTCCTCGAAGGTGTTTAAACGAGCTTACAGGCAGGTCTCCTGACTCGCGCCTTCGCAGCTGTTTTTATCCTTCCCGGGAAGAACCGCCCAGTGGATTGCAAAAAAAAGCCTCAGCGCTTACAGTGGCGGGACCGTGCCGGATTTCCACCGGCTTCCCTTTTCACCTCAAACCGATCGTTTGAGGAACCTGTTCGCATGTGTATGAAACGAAACATCGTTTTTTTGTTAATAGGTTCAGTATATCGGGGTTTCATGTGATTGTAAAATCTATTTTTCATTAACTCAAAAAAGACCCTGCGCTGAGCAGGGTCTCGTCTGTCTCGCTATCCCGCAGGAAAAAGCCGAGATGCTGGCTATCCTCTTTTTTGAAGCGCGCGTATTGATAAAAAGAATTCATGCATCCACTCCTCCGACGCCTCCGGGAAAGCAAGGAGGCTGCTGAAAAAGTAGAAGATCAATTGGATGGCTGCATATTTACTCTTCCTTATAAAGCGAGAAGTTTTATGAGACCGGAGCAAACTCGACGCCTGCGGGAAAAGCAACTGCCGAAGACCCCGCAAGAAGCGGGATCGCTTCTGAGGAGGCTGAGGCGTTGCCCGCGGCAAGCGAGTTTGCGGAGGGCTCATAATATTCTGTATTCTATGCGGCTCATGAATAAACACCGACTTCGATTATCCAGCACTTTTTCAGCAGCCTCGAAAGCAAGAGACGAAGATCCGGGTTCGGCGGACTCAGGCCGCCGAATACTAGCTGAGTCCTTGCCCGGGGCAAGCGGAGGGTAGTGGATTCATGGCTGACATAAAAATATAGTTTGTCTACAATCTAAGACCCTGCTCAGCGCAGAGTCTTTCAAAACTCATAAAACCGGAAGACATCTCTGTTCATATCCGCTTTGAAAAACCGGATGTTTGCACAGGCCCAGCCAGGTCGTTATCGGCTTGTTTTCTGACAGTTTAGATCATCGATAAAATCCAGCTGATCACTACGATCGCACCGATGACCATAAGAATGGTCCGTAACATGAAACGTCCTCTCCTTTATTTGAGCGTTAATTGCCCGTTCCCTTCTTAGATCGATGATAAACAAGGTTTTCAGTGCTGATCGCAGTACGTTGTTAGCGGTTAAACTGTTCGGAGAGTTTCGCCAGAAGACGGTTAATCTCGTTTTCCGTCGTATAACGCCCGAGGCTGAAGCGGATTGCTCCCATGCCGGCAAACGCCGAAACATTCATCGCTTCTAAAACGGGCGAAAGTTCAACGCTGCCGGTATGACAAGCTGACCCTGTAGAAGCTGCAACGCCGTGAAGTTTACGAAGCAAGTCAGCGCCTTGAACCCCTTCGAAATTAATATTCAGCGTATTCGGAAGCCGTTTTTCAACGTGACCGTTCAAGGACACAGGATGGTTAACGGTTTGAATGCCGTCCCAGAGCCGGTCACGCAGCGCTTTTATCCGCTCTTGATCGGGAAGATTTTTCTTCGCCGCATCACACGCTGCGCCAAACCCGGCAGCAAGCGGTGCACTTTCGGTTCCTGCCCGACGGCCCCGCTCATGACCGGCACCGTGAATAAGCGGTTCAATCTGCACGCCCTCGCGAATAATCAGTGCTCCGACACCTTTCGGGGCATAGAGCTTATGACCGGCAGCGGACAAAAAATCAACATTCAACTCATTCATGTTTACAGGAACCTTGCCGGCCGACTGCGCGGCATCAGAGTGAAACAACGCTCCGTGTCTCTTGGCAATTGCACCGATATCTTCAACCGGCTGGAGCGTTCCCGTTTCATTATTGGCATGCATGATCGTAATCAATATCGTATTTTCCTCTATCGCCGCTGCGACATCTTCAGGAGCAACCATGCCGAATTGATCAACCGGCAGATAGGTAACCTTGGCGCCGCGCGATTGCAAATAACGGCACGACTCAATCACAGCCGGATGTTCGACCGAGGAGGTGATAATGTGACAACCTTGGTAACCGTAAGTTTCAAAGACGCCTTTAATTACGTGGTTATTCGCCTCGCTGCCGCCGCTTGTAAAGACAACTTCATCGGCTTTACAGGCAAACAGACCGGCTGCTTGCGCTCTGGCTTTTTCGACGGCTGCTTTTGCACCGCTGCCTGTCTCGTGTGCTGCTGATGGATTGCCGAAATAATGTTCAAACAATGGAAGCATCGCTTGTTTCACTTCCGGCGCCACCGGCGTGCTAGCATTGTAGTCAAGATAGATTTCCGTCATTTTCAACCTCCTGAAAAGATAAACTAGCCCATTCGTTTCTTCTCGAAAACTCATCGTAACACAAAAAATCAGCAAATAACGAAATCGCTCGAAATGTGTTTGAAATGAGAAAAAATGTGGAATCAAGGCGGTAAAGATTAGCGTGTATTACCTTTGTAAAATATATGGATAGACAAGAAAGGATGACCATTGATGAAGTTTCGGTTTACAGAGCAAGCCGATTTTACTATTTTAGCGCTTTACGGCCCCGAAACAGCCGAAGTCGGCAAATCCGTCTATGATTCGCGAGCCGCTGAAAAAAAAGCGGTATTTTTTTGCTTAAAAGGGGTAAACAGCGACGGCCACAAGTTTATCGGCCAAGCGATTGCAAACGGGGCAAAGGTGATTATCGGCACCGACGAATCGCTTCTGCTCGATTGGTACCGTCACTCTCCAAGCTGTACATTCATCGTAACTGACGATGCCCGAAAAGCGATGTCACACTTTTCCGCCCAGCTTTACGGCCACTGCTACCGCAGTATGAAAACGGCCGCGATTACTGGAACGAACGGGAAAACAACCGTGACAGCCTTTATGCACTATTTATTAAACCGCTCCGGGATCAAAACAGGCGCGGTCGGAACAGAAAAAGTCTGGGATGATCAAGATACACGCTCGTTTCCGCACACGACACATACGACGCCAGAAGCGCCGGATCTTCATCACATTTTTCATACGTTTGCCGACGAAGACATCGATGCGGTTGCGCTTGAGGTCACGTCCATTGCCATTGATCAAAAGCGCGTCGACGGACTGCTTTTTAATGTCGGCGTGCACACTAATTTAACACCTGAACACTTGGATTTTCACGCTACGTTTGAGCAATACAAACAATCGAAGATGCAGCTGTTTCAGCAAGTCGAAAAAGCTGTCGTCAACCTTGATGATGACGGCATGGGCAAAGACCTTGCGCTCGAATTTACCGGAGAAATGTTAACGTACAGCTTAAAAGAGGATGCCGATGTGACCGCGCGAATCGTTAGCGTCAGCGAAAACGGGACAGAAGTCGATATTAAAGCCTGTAACGAACACAGCCGGATTTGTCTGCCGATCTATGGCGCACACAACCTGGAAAACTTTTTGGCAGCTTTTTCAGCCTGCCTGCTGCTCGGTGTTCCTTACGAACAGTTAACCCAGCATGCGCCGGGAATCAACATGCCGAACGGCCGGCTGAATGTCATCGAAACCGGAACGGATTTTAAGGTCATTTCTGATTTTGCCCATACTCCGGATGCGCTTGTAAGCGCCATTGAAGCTGCCAAAAGTATGCAACCGCGCCGGTTAATAATGTTAATCGCCGGCAACGGAACGAGAGACCCTGTACAGCTTCCGCTCCTGGCAACATACAGTGAAGGTAAAGCCGATCACATTGTCGCTACGGCGGAGCATCCGGATAAAAAAGACCGGCAAGCGATCTTAACTGATGTGCTCGCCGGCTTCACCGCCCCCGAACAAGATAATATCAGCACCGCGCTGCATCGCGACGAAGCGATCAAGCAAGCACTGGCGCTGGCAGAAGCAGGGGATATTGTTTTATTAACAGGACTCGGTCCGCTTGATCATCAAATTATTCACGGTCAAGAAGTCCCTTACTCAGAGCTCGATGTGATCCATCACTGTTTGACTGAGCTGCAAACATCAGATCAAAAAGCATCGCACAAATGAAGCGGAGGATACCGTCTTGAACCATTCATGCGTAAGTTTACTGTCTGTTGCCGTCTTCCTGACACTGCTTATGGCTGTAAACGGCTGCCAACAAACAGAAGAGCAAAAATCAGGCGGATATGCGCCTGAACGAAATAATGCGGAACTGTCTGCAACCGACTTGCACTTTTCCAACGATCTTCTTGACAGCATTGAGTTAACCGAAATCGAAGCGGAGAGCGCCGAGATTCAAAATCCCGATCACATTCACGTACTCGTAAACGATGATCACGTCTTGCCCGACTCGTATACACCGAACGATCTCACTGTACCGGACGTCCGCTTCAGTTTTGATGAAGAACTTGACCGCCGCTTAATGCGGGAAGAAGCGGCCGAAGCGCTTGAACAACTATTCCGTGCTGCCGACGCAGCGGAGCAAGAATTGTTTGCCGTGTCCGGCTACCGCTCCTATGAGCGTCAAGAACAGCTTTTCACAGCCGCTGTGAATGAACACGGCGAGGAAACCGCCCGAGAAACATCTGCGGCCCCCGGAAGCAGCGAGCATCAAACGGGGCTGGCGATGGACGTTTCGAGCAGGAGCAACAATTTGTTGCTGAACACGGATTTCGCTGATACAGACGAAGGGCAATGGGTCGAAGAGCACGCGCATGAACACGGCTTTGTCATCCGTTATCCCGAAGGTGAAGAAGACATCACCGGAATCACGTTTGAACCGTGGCACCTTCGTTACGTCGGCGAGGACGCTGCAGAAGAACTTGATAACAGCGGCCTGACGCTTGAAGAGCTGATCGAGAAGGCGCGCGAATATCAAGACGGGCCGGCCTGACCGTCGCGTCAGATTGTTGACAAAGTCATGATATCGTCAGATGTCAGCTTGTATAAAGGCCTGAGGACGAGGCATCGTCCGCCTTATGTCCTGCGGGCGAGCGCCGAGATGCTGGGTCATCCTCTTCGTTTCAAACGGCGCAATTTCCATATTGTTCTGCAAAGTAAGAAAGCCGAGCAGCCACTCCTCCGACGCCTCCGGGAAAGCAAGCGACGAAGATCCGGATTCGGCGGTCTGAGACCGCCGAATGCTAGCTGAGTCCTTGCCTGGGGCAAGCGGAGGTAGAGGCTGCTCGGCTTACGTCAAAGTAATCATTCGTCTACAGTCTAACGGGCCGGCCTGACCGCCCGTTTACGTGTACGCCGGCAAGGGATCTGCAAACGCCGTCCAATCCGTCTCCATTTCTGCGTCGCTTAACAGGCACTGATCAAGCGAATGCTCTACGGCGTGTCGGTCGAATTTGATTCCGATAAAGACGATCTCAGTCATCCGGTCGCCGTACGTATCGTCCCAGCGGTTTATAAGCTCCGGATCTTCAGCAACCAGCTCGCGTTGTTCGTCTTCCGGTGAACAGGCAATCCATTCTCCCGCGCCTTCAATCATCAGCGACGAACCGGCTTGGGATAAGAGGCCGGCTGTATCGTGTCGCGATGCGAGCCAAAAAAAACCTTTCGCTCTGACGATTTCGGCCGGCCAGTTTTCCAGCCATTCGGTGAGACGCTGCGGATGAAACGGACGTTTGCGCCGATAAACAAACGAACTGATCCCGTACTCTTCGGTTTCCGGTACGTGCTCTTC
Organism: Salisediminibacterium halotolerans; assembly: GCF_003814815.1. Taxonomy (GTDB): domain Bacteria; phylum Bacillota; class Bacilli; order Bacillales; family Salisediminibacteriaceae; genus Salisediminibacterium; species Salisediminibacterium halotolerans. The sequence goes on along the minus strand of NZ_RKQQ01000005.1, from coordinate 56,674 downwards.
ATTTAATTCCTTTATCCATCCGGCGCCTTGACTCACTTTTTCAAACTGGAACGCATTGGTATGGAGAATCTTCGCCAACGGCACCTCTGCGTTCACCGTTTCAATGATTTCCGCATCGCCGTTTAATTTACGAATCATCCCTTTAAGCTTCTCGGTATTTTCTTCATCTAATAAGTCTGTTTTATTTAATAAAATCACATTGGCAAATTCGACTTGATCAATTAACAGATCGACAACCTCGCGTGCGTCTTCTTCATCGTCGGTTTGCTTACGGTCCAGAAGACTCTCCCCGGATTGATAATCGTCCCAAAACCGGTTCGCGTCGACGACAGTCACCATCGTATCGAGCTGACACAATTCAGGCAAATTGATCCCCAGCTCTTCATCCATATACGTAAATGACTGAGCGACGGGAATCGGTTCGGAAATTCCTGTCGATTCAATCACGATGTAATCAATGTCCCCTGCGTTCACAAGCTTTTCAACTTCAATAATTAAATCCTCGCGCAACGTGCAGCATATACAGCCGTTCTGCATTTGCACGAGCTTTTCGTCGGTCCGCGATACGCCTCCTTGTTGAACGAGCGACGCATCAATATTCACTTCACTCATATCATTGACAATTACGGCAGCTTTCAAGTCCTCGCTGTTGTGCAAAATATGATTAAGGAGCGTGGTCTTTCCTGCCCCTAAGTACCCGCTTAATACCGTCACCGGAATTTTTTCAGCCAATCTTGACACTCCTTAATAAGATCTTTTACGCAAGGTTAAATCGTAACAATTACGTTTTAATCATAAAGGATTTGCTTAACTTCTGCAACCGAAAATCTGTCGTCTCGGGGCGGATCGTCATAACCAACACAAAAAACCCCTCTGCCAGGGTTGGATGGCAGAGGGGTTGAACGCGGGGTCCTGTCCACAAGGTCCCCGTTTTTTTGCTGTTGAAAATTAACGCTTCGAGAATTGCGGAGAACGGCGTGCGGACTTGAGTCCGTACTTTTTACGCTCTTTCATGCGAGCGTCACGCGTCAAGTAACCGGCTGCTTTAAGCACCGGACGGTATTCCGGATCTGCTTCTAAAAGCGCACGGGCAACACCGTGACGGATCGCACCGGCTTGACCGGTGTAACCGCCGCCGTCAGCGTTGACGAAAATGTCGTACGTTCCTTCTGTTTCCGTCTCAACGAGCGGCTGTCGGCAGACAACGCGCAATGTTTCGAGATCGAAGTATTCGTTAATGTCACGATTGTTAATGATGATTTTGCCGTCGCCAGGGACGAGGCGTACACGTGCAACAGAGTTTTTGCGGCGCCCTGTTCCGTAATATTGAACTTGTGCCAAGTGAATTCCCTCCTTCTGTATTAACCGCGGATTTCGAGTGTTTCTGGTTTTTGTGCAGCGTGAGGGTGCTCACTGCCTGCATAGACGTTCAGCTTTTTGTACATTTGACGGCCGAGACGTCCTTTCGGGAGCATTCCCCAGATCGCCAGCTCAAGCATTTTTTCCGGCTTGCGGCTGTTCATTTCTTCAGCTGTTGCCGTCTTCAGGTTACCCGGTGTGCGGCTGTGACGGTAGTACTTTTTGTCTTCCCATTTGTTTCCTGTCAAGTGAATCTTGTCTGCGTTGATAATGACAACGTGGTCGCCTGTATCGACATGCGGCGTGTACGTAGGTTTGTGCTTTCCGCGAATCACGCTCGCTACTTCAGATGATAGACGGCCCAATGTTTGGCCTTCCGCGTCGACAACATACCATTTACGCTCTACCTCATGGGCTTTTGCCATATATGTGCTGCGCATTTAATTTCCCTCCTAAATCTAACTTACCAATGACTAACTGACTTGTTTACGATCAGATTCCGTACCCGGGGCTAGTGGGCATAAGAATACCATAGACCATCATATAACATCGGTATCCCGGTGTCAATAACAGCATCGGTTTTTTTCGTGCCGATTTACGTGTTTTTTAACCCGCGTAAACAGCGGTTCAAATCGTCCTCATGGTAAAACACGTTCATCAAATACAGTCCGTTTCCCGGCACCGTTATGCCCGCCTCTGTACGGTCCTTTTTAGCGAGAAGTTCCGGTATATACTCCGCCCGCCATTCGCCGCGGCCGACTTTAAGAAGGGTGCCGACAAGCACGCGCACCATTTGGTATAAAAAACCGCTCCCGACAAAGCGAAACTCCCAGTCGCAGCCATCTGTCGTGATCTCAATCCGGTAAATCGTGCGGACTTTATTTTCAACGTACGTTTTCGGGGAGCTGACACTGGAAAAATCGTGCGTTCCTTCAAAATAACGGGCTGCCGTTTGCATCGCTTGCCAATCGAGCTGATCGCGCAAATGCATCGCGTAATTGCGCCGGAAAACATCCCGGGAGGCCGACGTGTACAGCCGGTAACAATACTCTTTGCCGATTGCATCATGGCGCGCGTGAAAATCGCTGTCGACAAACGAAACATCCAAAACATGCATATCTCGCGGGATGCACGTACTTAGCGCCATCGGCCAGCGCTCTTTCGGAATCGACAGTGGCGTATCAAACTGCACCGGATGACGGACACCGTGGACCCCTGTATCCGTCCGGCCTGAGGACAATGACGGCCAATGTTCGGCTTTATGCAGCTTGGCCAATCCTTTTTCAAATTCTTCTTGAACGGTCCGGCTCGTCACTTGACGCTGATAGCCGTGAAAACCGGCGCCGTCATAAGACAGCTGTGCGAGGATCCGTTGCATCCGTCTTCTCTCCTTCACATCCTTTATATAAACCAGCGGCTAAGCACCGACCAAACGGCAAACAATACGAATAGCAGCATGACCGCTGTATCACTGTTCTTCCATCGCAGCTGGCGAAACTTCGTCCGCCCTTCGCCGCCGGCATACCCGCGCGCTTCCATCGCTGTTGCCAAATCTTCCGCCCGTTTAAATGACTGAATAAACAGCGGCACTAAAATCGGAATGACCGCTTTAAGCCGTTTCCAAAGCGAACCTTCGCTGAAATTTGCGCCCCGGGTCATTTGCGCCTTCACAATTTTTGATGTTTCGCCGAGGAGCGTCGGAATAAACCGCAAGGCAATCGACATCATCAGCGCCAATTCATGTGTCGGCACGTTGATTTTCGCCATCGGCTTCATCAGCCTCTCCATCCCGTCGGTTAAATCTACCGGCGTCGTCGTCAGCGTGAGCATCGATGCCATCGTAATCAACAAAAATAAGCGGTACCCGATCAAACCGCCCTCGATTAAGCCTCCGGAATAGACGCGCAAAAAGCCGAAGTCAAACACGAGCGCGCCTTCTTGGGTCATAAAAAGATGCAATAAAAACGTAAATAAAATAATCAGTGCAATAAAGCGCATCCCTTTGAGATAAAAACGAAACGGAATACCGGCCAATAAAAAAGCTGTGACGGCGAGCAACAATGCCAACGTCAGCGCAAACGGATCGCGGGTTAAAAATAAAAAGATCAAAAATACAAATACCGCACCCAGCTTGGCCCGCGGGTCCAGCGCGTGTACAAAAGATTTACCGGGGATGTATTGGCCGATAATGACGTGATCAAACATCTTCTTGCCCCCTGCCGTTTGTCTCAAGCCACCGGCTGATCCTATCCGCGGCAGCATCAAGCGTCAGCGGCCGGTTGTCACCGGCAGGAAAAGGACCGCAATCAGCTAATGCCTCGATAATTGAGACCGTCCGAGGCTGTCCGAGCTCTCTGGCAGCCAATTCCCCGCTGCGTTCGAACAAATCCTCCGGCGTTTCGTGCATGACAGCATCGCCGCCTGACATAACGATAATGTCATCCGCAAACGCCGCAGCATCATCGATGTTATGCGTGACGAGGACGACGGAGCGCTCAGGTTCTGCTTTGTACCAATCGTGAAAAAATTGCATCATCGTCGCCTGTCCTTCCGGGTCGAGACCGGCTGTCGGTTCATCAAGCACGAGCATTTCGGGTTCAAGCGCCAGTACACCGGCTATCGCGACACGGCGCATCTGACCGCCGCTTAAATCAAACGGCGAACGGTCAAACAGCGCCTCGCTGATCCCCGTCTCCGCGAGCCATTTTCGGGCCCTTTGTTCGGCTTCCTCGCGATCGAAGCCGAAGTTTAACGGGCCGTACATCACATCATCGAGCACGGTTTCATCGAACAGCTGATGCTCGGGAAATTGGAAAACCATCCCGACCCGGCGCCGCAAAGCCTGCAAATTCCGCTGCTTTGTATTCGGGGAAATCGGCGTGTCTCCAACCGTCAACGAACCCGCCGTCGGCTTTAAAAGCCCGTTAAAGTGCTGCACTAATGTTGATTTACCGGACCCCGTCTGTCCCAAAACAGCGGTGAACTGTCCAGAGGGAATCTCCAGAGTGACCTGCTCCAGCGCCGTCCGCTCAAACGGTGTTCGCGGCATGTAGATGTAGCTCAAGTTGTTTGTTTTAATCTGCATAATTGTTGAACCAGCTCCTCATCACGCAATACCGCAGCCGGAAGAAAGATACCGCGGCCGGCTAATTTTTGCTGCAGGCGGCGGGCGAACGGCGGCATAAGTTTCGCTTCTTCTAACAGAGCCGAATCCTCCAGCACTGCCGACGGGGACCCGGACGCTAACACTTTCCCTTCATACAAAACCAACAGCCGATCAGCGCTTAAGGCCTCTTCAACGTCATGCGTGATCGAGATGATTGTCATATCATGTTCGCGGCGCAGCGTATGCATCATCTGCAGCACTTCTTGTTTGCCGTTTGGATCCAACATCGACATCGCCTCATCAAACACAAGCACACGCGGATGCAGCGCCATCGCTCCGGCAATTGCCACCCGCTGTTTTTGTCCGCCTGAAAGCCGGTGCGGTTCTTCATTTTCTAAGCCGTTGAGGCCGAGCTGATCAATATTTTCCGCGACGCGCTTTTCCATTTCTTTAAAGGGGATCCCTGCGTTCTCGAGACCGAAAGCAACATCATCCTGCACGGTCGGAGCAACAATTTGATTGTCCGGATTTTGAAAGACCATGCCGACTTGTCGGCGCACAGCAGTCCAGTTTCTTTCACGGCCGGTCGACAGACCGCACGAAACAACCTCGCCTTTTCCGGGAACAAGCAGTGCATTAAAAAACTTCGCCAGTGTTGACTTGCCGGAGCCGTTCGGGCCTAAAATGCTGACCCATTCGCCTTGTTCAATCGTGACGTTTACGTTTTTCAAGACGTCTGCATCGTTCTCGCCGTAACGGAATGAAACTTCTTTCACTTCGATCACTGCTGCCATTCAGACCGACTCCTCCGCAAAGAAAACTGATGATACAAAAAAAGGGCAGAACCACCGTCTGAATCAGACTTGGTGTCTTACCCTTAAAAACGTGCTTTACTCGTCAGCTTCAACGAGTTCGATAATTGCCATTGGCGCACCGTCGCCTTTTCGGGGTCCAAGCTTCATGATGCGCGTGTAGCCGCCTTGACGGTTCTCAAAACGTCCGGCAATATCGTCGAACAATTTTTGTACAGCGTCTTGACCTGTCTCTTCGTCAGCTGTTTCTTTACGTACATAAGAAGCTGCTTGACGGCGAGCATGCAAGTCACCGCGTTTACCAAGTGTGATCAGTTTTTCGACGATTGAACGAAGGTCTTTCGCTTTCGCTTCTGTCGTCTCAATCCGCTCACTGATAATAAGATCCGTAGAAAGATCGCGGAACAATGCCTTGCGGGCAGAAGTATCGCGTCCTAATTTTCTGTATGACATGTCAGTCCCTCCTTCTTAACTGTTTCTTCCCGCCGGGCAGGTTGACACCTCCCGACAGAAGGTGAACTACTCTTCTTTGCGAAGACCGAGATTCAGTTCGTGCAGTTTTTCCTGCACTTCCTCTAATGACTTGCGTCCAAGGTTTCGAACTTTCATCATGTCGTCTTCTGATTTCTGTGTCAGTTCCTGCACCGTATTGATGCCTGCGCGCTTAAGGCAGTTGTAGGAACGAACAGACAGATCCAGTTCTTCAATTGTCATTTCAAGAACTTTCTCTTTTTGATCTTCTTCTTTTTCGACCATGATCTCCGCTTGTTGCGCTTGATCTGTCAGGCCGACAAATATATTTAAGTGCTCGTTCATGATTTTTGCACCGAGTGAAACGGCTTCTTCAGGACGAATGCTTCCATCAGTCCAGACATCAAGTGTCAGTTTATCAAAGTTGGTCACTTGACCGACCCGAGTATTTTCCACTTGATAATTCACACGCGAAACCGGTGTGAAAATTGAGTCTGTCGGAATAACGCCGATTGGAAGGTCATCTGTATTATTCACTTCTGCCGGCACATACCCGCGTCCGCGCTTAGCTGTAATCTTCGCTTGGAATTGGGCCCCTTTGGAAAGGGTGGCAATATGAAGATCAGGGTTTAAAACCTCCACATCACTGTCGTGCATAATGTCGGCAGCCGTTACAACTCCCTCACCTTGCGTATCGATTTCCAATGTTTTATCGTCATCAGAAAAAATCTTCAGCGCGAGCTGTTTCAAATTGAGAATAACGGTCGTCACATCTTCAACGACGCCCTCAATTGTTGAAAATTCGTGCAGCACTGAATTGAACTGCGCGCTCGTAACAGCCGATCCGGGCAAAGAATTTAAAAGAATGCGGCGCAAGGCGTTGCCCAACGTGGTTCCGTATCCTCTTTCCAATGGTTCAACGACGAATTTTCCGTACGTTGCATCTTCGCTCAGTTCGACCGTTTGAATTTTTGGCTTTTCTATTTCAATCATTCAACAAACCCTCCTTCAAAACGTCGAAACCCCGGCTGTGAATTCGGCACAACCGGAATCCCTCTTGGGCACACCTCGACCTTGATCACGAAACTGACTATCGTTTCTACATCCGTTCTTGGCTGTTGCACCATGACAAAGCGGGTACGGCAAACCGCACCAACGCAATCATCATTATACCCGACGACGTTTTGGCGGACGGCAGCCGTTGTGCGGTACCGGGGTCACATCACGGATCATATTCACCTCAAGGCCAGCTGCCTGAAGGGAACGAATTGCCGCTTCACGACCGGAACCAGGGCCTTTTACAGATACACCTACAGATTTCATACCGTGTTCCATCGCAGATTTTGCAGCTGTGTCGGCTGCAGTCTGAGCGGCAAACGGTGTCGATTTACGGGAACCTTTGAATCCGAGTGCGCCGGCGCTTGCCCAGGAAATTGCATTTCCTTGCGTGTCCGTAATCGTAACAATTGTATTGTTAAACGTGGAACGAATATGCGCAACACCGGACTCTACATTTTTACGTTGACGACGTTTTGCACGAGTCGTTTTTGGTTTAGCCATAACTGAACATGACCTCCTTTACTTTTTCTTGTTCGCCACTGTGCGGCGTGGACCTTTTCGTGTTCTTGAGTTATTTTTCGTCTTTTGTCCGCGTGTCGGCAACCCGCGACGATGACGAATACCACGGTACGATCCGATTTCAATGAGACGCTTTACGTTTAGAGATTCTTCACGGCGAAGATCTCCTTCAACCATAACACCGTCGACAACTTCGCGGACTTTTGCGAGTTCGTCTTCTGTCAGGTCGCGTACGCGTGTCGTTTCGGATACACCTGCTTCTTGAAGGATTTGACCCGCTCTTGAGTGGCCAATTCCGTATACGTAAGTGAGAGAGACGCCCACTCGCTTATCGCGAGGGATGTCAACACCAGCAACACGTGCCATGCGCTTACACCTCCTGTGTGATTAACCTTGCTTTTGTTTGTGTTTCGGATTGTTGCAAATGACCATGACGGTACCTTTTCGGCGAATAACTTTACATTTTTCACAAATGGGTTTCACTGATGGTCTGACCTTCATGTTAATTACCTCCTTATATTGCGGAGTGACTGAACCTCATTGATCTATTTATAACGATACGTGATCCGGCCGCGTGATAAGTCATACGGAGACAACTCAACAGTTACTTTATCCCCTGGTAAAATACGAATGTAGTGCATACGGATTTTACCGGAGACGTGCGCGAGGATCTTGTGCCCGTTTTCCAGTTCTACTCGGAACATCGCATTCGGAAGCGGTTCGATGACCGTTCCTTCAACTTCGATTACATCTTCTTTGGCCATGAATTTACTCTCCTTCCTTCAGTAAACTGTTCTCAAGATAACTTGAGATGGCAAATCGCAACTTGGCATTAGTGACACGGCCCGTTTCATCAATGCTATTCTTTACTTCAGGAGCAATAATCTTTAAGCCTTGAATGTGTGAAATGTTCTTCTTTTTCGCGCGGTCGACTTTGCGTTTGTCGCCGTCAGCAATCCGCACGAAACGGTCATCAAGCACTTCGATCACACAGGCGTACTGATTTTGGTCCCTTCCATTCAGAATCCGCACAAGTTCACCGACTTGCGGAATCGATTCAGGATCCTTCATATTGTAACCACCTTCATTCGGCAATTGTCAAAATTTCATATCCTGTATCCGTAATCGCAATCGTGTGTTCAAAGTGCGCACACATTTCCCCGTCGGCCGTGACGACAGTCCAGTTATCCTCAAGTGTGCGGACGTGTCTGGAACCGGCGTTCACCATTGGTTCAATCGCCAATACCATACCTTTTTTCAGGCGCGGACCTTTTCCTGGCGGTCCGAAATGCGGAATTTGCGGATCTTCATGAAGGTCTTGACCGACCCCGTGGCCGACATATTCACGCACGATTGAGAACCCCCGCTCTTCAACGCAGGTTTGAATCGCATGCGAAATATTCGAAAGCCTCTCGCCCGGACGGGCTTCTTCCAGTCCGCGGAAGAGCGACTCTTTCGTTACTTCCAGCAGTTCAGCTGTTTTGTCATCGATTGTTCCAACGGGATACGTCCAAGCGGAGTCACCATGATAACCTTGATAATCGGCGCCGACATCGATACTGATAATATCGCCGTCTTTTAAGGCCCGATCACTCGGGATACCATGAACCAACTGCTCATTTACTGAAACGCAAATGCTGCCGGTAAATCCACTGTAGCCTTTAAAAGATGGAATCGCATCATACGAACGAATAAATTGATCGGCAATATCGTTTAATTCGTTTGTCGTCACACCGGGACGAATGTGCTTTTGCAGCTCGCGATGCGTCAAAGCGACAATCTTCCCTGCATGACGCATGATGTCAAGTTCACGGGAGGTTTTGCATATGATCATTGACGGCTTCCTTTCAAAAGGGCGTCAACGTCTGCAAAGACATCGTCGATATCTTGTTTTCCATCGATGTTACGAAGGTAGCCTTTTTCACTATAAAAGTCAACCAGCGGCTGTGTCTGCTCCATGTTTACTTCCAAGCGCTTATCTACGGTTTCAGGCTTGTCATCATCGCGCTGCATCAATTCGCTGCCGTCTTTGTCGCACTTGCCGGCTTCCTGCGGAGGATTGAAAACTTCGTGATACGCTGTTCCGCACGTCGGACAAATCCAACGGCCGGTCAGGCGTTTAAACAGATCCTCTTTTGGAACTTCAACATAGATGACATGATCCAACTGACGATCAAGACTGCTGAGCATGTCTTCAAGGGCAGTAGCTTGTGCGACGGTACGCGGAAAGCCGTCGAGCAGAAAACCGTTTTTACAGTCATCTTGGCTCAAACGTTCTTTAACAATACCGACCGTCACTTCATCCGGTACAAGGGCGCCTTCATCCATGTAGGATTTTGCCTCTTTGCCGAGTTCAGTGCCGTTTTTAATCGCTGCTCGGAACATATCTCCAGTAGAGATGTGCGGAATACCGTATTTATCCACGATTTTATCCGCCTGTGTTCCTTTCCCTGCACCGGGAAGACCCATTAAGATTAAGTTCATGTCTATCCACTCCATCGTTCTGATCTTAACGATCGATGGCGAAGGGAGACAAAAGCTCCCGTTCGTTTATCTGATCGCTCTATGAGTCAACCTTAAAGTTGGGGTCAACTCGACAGTTCTTCAGCCGAATCAATGTCGGCCGCTGACTGTACGATTAAACCTCTTCGGCTGTTCCGCCTGCTGCTTCGATCGCTTCTTTCGCTGAACCGGAGAATTTGTTGGCTTTGACAGTCAATTTGCGTTCAATACTGCCGTTACCGAGAATCTTGATGCCGTTTTGCGCGTTTTTGACGGTTCCTGTCTCGACGAGAAGCTCAGGTGTTACTTCTGTTCCGTCTTCAAAACGGTTCAACGTTTCAAGATTAACAACTGCGAATTCTGCACGGTTCGGGTTTTTAAACCCGCGTTTTGGCAAGCGGCGGATAATCGGCATTTGACCGCCTTCAAATCCTGGACGGACACCGCCGCCCGAACGGGCATTTTGACCTTTTGTTCCGCGGCCGGCCGTTTTGCCGTTGCCTGTTCCGATTCCGCGTCCGACACGGTTGCGTTTTTTACGCGAACCTTTTGCTGGCTGCAATTCGTGAAGTTGCATGTTGACACCTCCTTAGCTTTTCATCGTGTTTATGCGTTTGTTTCTTTCACGTCGACGAGGTGTGAAACTTTGTTCACCATACCCCGCATCGCGTCATTATCTTCTTTCACCACGGTCTGGTGCATTTTGCGAAGCCCGAGGGTCTTCACTGTCACCCGCTGATCCTTCGGTCGTCCGATCAGGCTGCGTGTGAGGGTGATTTCTAATTTATTAGCCATGCCAAATCCCTCCTTAACCCTGCAACTCTTCGATAGATTTGCCTCGTAGTTTTGCAACTTGCTCAGGGCTCTTCAAGCTGTCGAGTCCTTGAATGGTTGCGCGAACCATATTAATTGGATTGTTGGATCCTAAAGATTTGGAAAGAATGTCACCGATCCCGGCTAATTCGAGGACAGCGCGGACCGGTCCGCCCGCAATAACACCTGTACCTTCAATAGCAGGTTTTAAGAGCACATTACCTGCGCCGAATTCTCCAGTGATTTGGTGAGGGATGGTTGTACCTTGGATAGGTACTTGAACCAAGTTTTTCTTTCCGTCTTCGATCGCTTTACGGATTGCTTCCGGTACTTCGACTGCTTTACCCATACCGAAACCGACGTGTCCGTTTTTATCTCCAACGACAACGAGTGCGGCAAAACGGAAGCGGCGTCCGCCCTTCACGACTTTCGCTACACGGTTGACTGTTACAACTCTTTCTTCGATTTCCAGTTTGCTTGCATCGATACGCAAATTGTTTCCCTCCTTTTAACGTATATTAAAACTTGAGGCCTGCCTCGCGAGCAGCATCAGCAAGTTCTTTGACGCGTCCGTGATAAAGGTAGCCGCCGCGGTCGAACACGACTGTTTCATACCCATTATCGATCGCACGTTTACCAACGAGTTCGCCAACTTGACGAGCTGCTTCCTTGTTCCCGCCATTTTCCAATTTCAGTTCTTTATCTAAGCTCGATGCGCTTGCAACTGTGACGCCAGCGACGTCATCAATCAGCTGCGCATTAATATGCTTGTTGGAACGGAAAACATTTAAACGGGGACGTTCAGCAGTGCCGGTGATCGATTGACGGATGTGCGTGTGCCGCTTTTGGCGCGCTGCGTTCTTATCAGTCTTTGTGATCATTGAACGTCATTCCTTTCTTTCCGTGATTAGGGGTTATTTCCCTGTCTTACCTTCTTTTTGCTGTACATATTCACCGCTGTAACGGATACCTTTTCCTTTATAAGGTTCAGGCGTTCGCTGTGAACGGATGTTTGAAGCGAGTGCTCCAACTTTTTCTTTGTCGATTCCTTTAACAATCAGCTCAGTGTTTGACGGAACATCAATTTCAAGACCGTCGCCTTCAACAAATTCAACCGGGTGAGATAGACCCACGTTTAAGATGATTTTGTTTCCGGATTTCTGTGCACGGTAACCGACTCCGACAAGCTCCAATTTCTTTTCGAAACCTTTGCTCACACCGTCAACCATGTTTTGGATCATGCTGCGAGTCGTTCCGTGAAGAGCTTTATGATCTTTATGATCAGACGGGCGTTCAACAGTGATCACATTCTCTTCCTGCTTGAGAATCATATCGCCGTGAAGTTCACGCGAAAGTTCACCTTTCGGCCCTTTAACACTGACAGCGTTGTTGTCGATTTTCACTTCCACATCAGAAGGAACCTCAACTGGTTTCACACCAATTCGTGACATGCCTTACACCTCCATTCCTTACCTTTTTAATTACCAAACGTAGGCGAGTACTTCTCCGCCGACTTTTTGTTGACGAGCTTCTTTATCTGTGATGACACCAGTAGATGTTGATACAACTGCAATGCCGAGTCCGCCTAAGACACGCGGAATTTCATCAGATTTTGCGTAAACGCGCAAGCCCGGTTTACTGATTTTCTTCAGTCCGGTGATAACTTTTTCGTTGTCTGCACCGTACTTCAGGAAGATACGAAGGATACCTTGCTTGCTATCCTCAATAAATTCGTAATCACGGATGAAACCTTCACGCTTCAAAATGTCCGCGATTTCGCGCTTAATCTTGGAAGCTGGGAGCTCCAAGCTTGTGTGACGTACTGTATTCGCATTTCGAATGCGAGTTAACATATCAGCAATAGGATCTGTCATGACCATCGTATTTACCTCCTTCCTATAAACGGGTTTACCAGCTGGCTTTTTTGACGCCCGGAAGTTGACCTTTGTGTGCAAGCTCCCGGAAGCAGATACGGCACAGCTTGAACTTACGGATAACACTGTGCGGACGCCCGCAGCGTTCACAGCGAGTATAATTCTGAACCTGGAACTTTTTCGGTTTTTGCTGCTTAGCAACCATTGATTTTTTCGCCAAGATCTTCACTCCTCTCTTTTGGCAAACGTATTATTTTTGAAATGGCATGCCCATATGAGTGAGTAGTTCACGCGCTTCTTCATCTGTGTTAGCAGAAGTCACGATGACGATGTCCATTCCGCGTACTTTATCGACATTATCGTAATTGATTTCCGGAAAAATCAGTTGCTCTTTAACACCGAGAGTGTAGTTTCCGCGGCCGTCAAATGCCTTCTTGGAAACACCGCGAAAGTCGCGGACACGCGGCAGTGATACAGCAATCAGTTTGTCAAGGAAGTCATACATGCGTTGGCCGCGCAATGTTACTTTGGCGCCGATCGGCATGCCTTCACGGACTTTAAACCCTGCGATCGATTTCTTCGCTTTCGTTACGAGCGGCTTTTGACCGGTGATTTGTGTCAATTCCTCAACCGCTTTGTCGAGCACTTTTGAGTTTTGCACGGCTTCACCGACACCCATGTTAATAACGACCTTCTCTATTTCCGGCACTTCCATGACAGAAGAATAATTAAATTTTTCTTTCATAGCCGGTGTTATTTCTTGTTTATACTGTTCTTTTAAACGGTTCATCGAGTTAACCTCCCTTCAGCCGACGGCGATTACTGATCAAGTGATTCGCCGGATTTTTTCGCGATACGCACTTTCTTTCCGTTTTCCACTTTGCTGCCTACCCGTGTTGGTTCGCCGGTTTTTGGATCAATCGGCATAACGTTGGATACGTGGATCGGAGCTTCCTGATTAAGAATTCCGCCTTGCGGATTCGATTGTGACGGTTTTGCATGTTTTTTAATCATGTTGACACCTTCAACAAGCACTCGTGATTGAGACGGGTATGCTTGAAGAATTGTACCTTCTTTGCCTTTGTCTTTGCCGGAGATGACTTTGACGTTATCTCCTTGCTTGACATGCAAGTTTGGTTGAGACATGAGGGCACCTCCTCTTAACTCTTAATTTCCATACATTGATTTATTACAGTACCTCTGGAGCGAGGGAAACGATCTTCATAAAACGGTTTTCGCGCAGTTCGCGGGCAACCGGTCCAAAAATACGTGTTCCGCGCGGGCTCTTGTCATCGCGGACAATAACAGCCGCATTTTCATCAAAACGGATGTAAGAACCGTCAGCACGGCCGGCACCGCTTTTCGAGCGTACGATTACTGCGCGGACGATTTCGCCTTTCTTGACAACGCCGCCCGGTGTTGCATTTTTCACTGCGCAGACAATTACATCACCGATGTTTGCTGTCTTGCGGCCAGTTCCGCCCAACACCTTAATACACTGCAGTTCACGAGCACCTGAATTATCTGATACTTTTAATCGGCTTTCTTGTTGAATCATAAACTTTTACCTCCCTTCAGGTCAGCAAACAAAAACAATCGTTAGACGACGACAGCTTCTTCAACAATTTCAACGAGGCGGAAACGCTTGTCTTTAGACAACGGCTTTGTTTCCATGATTCGTACGACATCATTGATTTTTGCTTGATTGTTTTCGTCATGGACCTTGAACTTTTTGGAATATTTTACGCGCTTTCCATAAAGCTTGTGCATTTTATACGTCTCGACCACAACAGTGATCGTTTTGTCCATCTTATCGGATGTAACACGACCGACATAACTTTTGCGGTTATTTCGTTCTTCCACGGTGAGACCTCCTCTCAAGGACTATTCGTTCGTGATCCCTAGCTCACGTTCGCGCAAAACTGTTTTTGCACGGGCAATCGATTTTTTCACTTCTTTAATGCTGGCCGGATTATCGAGCTGTCCGGTTGCAAGTTGAAAGCGAAGGTTGAAAAGCTCTTCTTTAAGAGACGTTGTTTTCTGTTCGATTTCAGCAGTGGTCAGGTTGCGGATATCATTAGCTTTCATTTGCGTCACCACCCACTTCATCTCGTTTTACAAATTTCGTTTGAATTGGCAGTTTGTGCGATGCAAGGCGCAGCGCTTCGCGAGCGACTTCTTCGGAAACTCCGGCAATTTCAAACATGATTCTCCCTGGTTTTACGACAGCGACCCAGCCTTCTGGCGCTCCTTTACCGGAACCCATGCGAACTTCCAATGGCTTGGATGTGTAAGGCTTGTCCGGGAAAATCTTAATCCATACTTTACCGCCACGTTTCATATAACGTGTCATAGCAATACGTGCTGCTTCAATCTGTCGGTTTGTGATCCAAGACGCTTCCGTTGCTTGCAAACCGTATTCACCAAAAGTAACTTCCGTCCCGCCTTTTGCGCGGCCGCGCATTTTTCCGCGGTGTTCGCGACGGTATTTTACACGTTTAGGCATTAGCATGATTAGTTTCCTCCTTCCTCTTCATTCGTTCCTTTTGTTGGAAGGACTTCGCCTTTATAAATCCACACTTTAACACCGAGTTTACCATACGTCGTGTCAGCTTCTGCATGACCGAATTGAATGTCTGCTCGCAATGTGTGAAGCGGTACAGTTCCTTCACTGTACGATTCGTTTCGGGCGATGTCTGCTCCGCCAAGTCGTCCGGAGACTTCTATACGGATACCTTCCGCACCGGAACGCATTGTACGCTGAATTGATTGTTTCATTGCACGGCGGAAAGAAATTCGCGCCTCTAATTGACGGGCAATGTTTTCTGCAACCAATTTCGAATCAAGGTCCGGCTGTTTAATTTCGTTAATGTTAATATGAACTCGCTTGCCTGTAAGCTGGTTAAGAGCTTTTCGCAGAGCTTCTACTTCCGCGCCGCCTTTACCGATCACCATTCCTGGCTTCGCAGTGTAAATGGTAACATTTACACGGTTAGCAGCACGCTCAATTTCAATCGTAGAAACGGAAGCTTCTGTGAGCCGCTTTTCCAAATATTCACGAATTTGAATGTCTTCGTGAAGCAGGTCAGCATAATCATTGTCTGCGTACCATTTAGATTCCCAGTCGCGAATGACGCCGACACGGAATCCGTTCGGATTTATTTTTTGACCCACGCTTATCCCTCCTCTTTTTCTTTGAGTACGACTGTGATGTGGCTCGTACGTTTGTTAATACGGCTTGCGCGTCCCATCGCACGTGGACGGAATCGCTTCAGCGTTACACCTTCATCTACATATGCTTGGCTGACAACCAAGTTATCAGGTTCCATTTCATAGTTGTGCTCGGCGTTCGCAATGGCGGAGTTTAAAACCTTCTCGACTACCGGAGACGATTTTTTCGTTGTGTGTTTCAAAATTGAAACGGCTTCGCCAACCTCTTTGCCGCGAATCAAGTCTACGACAAGGCGAACTTTACGAGGAGCAATACGCACTTGTTTTGCAACTGCTTTTGCTTCCATGAATAGTACCTCCCCTCTTTAATTAGCGTCGTGTTTTTCTGTCGTCTGCGGCATGGCCTTTAAATGTACGTGTCGGTGCAAATTCACCGAGTTTGTGCCCGACCATGTCTTCAGATACGTATACCGGAACGTGCTTACGGCCGTCATAAACAGCGATTGTAGCACCGATAAATTGCGGGAAAATTGTTGAACGGCGTGACCATGTTTTAATGACACGCTTGTCATTTGATTCTTTTTGCGCTTCGACTTTCTTCATCAAATGCTGATCGACAAAAGGTCCTTTTTTCAAACTGCGACCCATGTTTGTACCTCCCTTCGCGACTGCGCTACGGCTCTCAGCGAGAACCGTAGATCAATCCCGTTATTTTTTCTTCTTCTTCTTACGGCGACGAACAATGTACTTATCCGACGGCTTGTTTTTCTTCCGTGTTTTGTAACCGAGTGTCGGCTGTCCCCATGGTGTAACCGGAGAAGGCATACCGATTGGTGCGCGTCCTTCACCGCCGCCGTGAGGGTGATCACTAGGGTTCATAACAGAACCGCGAACAGTAGGGCGCTTGCCTAACCAGCGTGAACGGCCTGCTTTACCGATGTTAACAAGCTCGTGTTCAATGTTGCCGACTTGGCCGACTGTCGCACGGCAAGTTGACAAAATCAAACGTGTTTCGCCGGAACGAAGACGTACGAGTACGTAGTCCTCTTCTTTACCGAGCACTTGTGCTTCAGCTCCTGCAGAGCGAACGAGCTGGCCGCCTTTTCCTGGTCGCATTTCGATGTTGTGAATGACCGTTCCGACCGGAATATCTTTCAGTTGCAATGCGTTGCCGACTTTAATGTCAGCTTCTTTGCCGGAAAGAATTTCTTGGCCTACTTTTAAGTTCTTCGGTGCAAGAATGTAACGTTTTTCTCCGTCTACATAATTGATTAACGCGATGTTTGCAGAACGGTTTGGATCGTATTCGATTGTGGCAACGCGGCCCGGAATACCATCTTTGTCGCGCTTGAAGTCAATAACACGGTATTTCCGCTTATGACCGCCGCCTTGATGACGTGTTGTAATACGGCCGTAATTGTTTCGGCCCGCCGATTTATTTAACGGCTGCAGCAACGATTTTTCCGGCTGATCTGTCGTGATCTCGGCAAAATCGAGTGTAGACATAAACCGTCGACCGTTTGTGGTCGGTCTGTACTTTTTAATAGCCATCTTGGTTTCCCTCCTTCACTGTGTGGTTGTATTAAGCTCCTTCAAAAAACTCAAGCTCTTGGCTGTCTTCTGTGAGCTCAACAATGGCTTTTTTGCGCTTGCGTGTATAGCCGGTATAGCGGCCAAAACGCTTGAATTTGCCTTTATAATTCATTGTGTTCACGTTTTTGACTTCGACATCAAAAATTTCTTCGATCGCATTTTTGATTTCGATTTTGTTGGCTTTAGGCTCAACTTCAAACGTGTATTTCTTGTCGACCATCAGGTCCGCAGAACGTTCTGTGATGACCGGGCGCTTAATAATATCTCTTGCGTTTGCCATTATGCAAGCACCTCCTCTACTTGTTTCACAGCATCTTGAGTAATGAGGACCTTATCGTTGTGCAGAAGATCCAAAACATTTACTCCGTCAGCCGTCAAATATTTCACGTTCGGAAGGTTTTGCGCAGAAAGCGCCACATTGCTGTTGAATGAATCCGTAACAATAAGGGTTTTTTCTTCTGCAGACAAACCTTTTAAAATTTCTTTCATTGCTTTTGTCTTCGGAGCTTCCAGGCTCAATTCGTCGAGTACACAAACCGCATCATCATTGACTTTCGTCGAAAATGCTGATTTCAATGCTAAACGACGCTGTTTTTTCGGCATTTTAAAGCCGTACTTACGCGGTGTCGGGCCAAAGGCGACGCCTCCGCCGACCCAAATTGGTGAACGGATTGATCCGTGACGGGCACGGCCAGTTCCTTTTTGACGCCACGGCTTTGCGCCGCCGCCGGAAACATCCGAACGTCCTTTAACAGAATGCGTTCCTTGTCGTTTTGACGCTTGCTGCATAATGACAGCTTCATATAAAACACTCTCATTTGGTTCAACGCCAAAGACGTTGTCTGAAAGTTCAATTTCGCCTACTTGCGAGCCAGCTTGGTTATACATTGTTACTTTAGGCATCTGGGCTCCTCCTTTCTTTCAAAAAGTTATACTGATTTGATCGCTTCTTGTACAGTGACAAAGCTTTTCTTCGGACCAGGGACATTCCCTTTAACAAGCAGCAGGTTTCGTTCCGCGTCAACCTTTACAATTTCAAGGTTTTGGATCGTAACTTGCTCGCTTCCCATTTGTCCCGGAAGAAGTTTACCTGGGCGCACGTGGTTCGGATCGATCGGCCCCATCGCACCTGGGCGACGGTGGTAGCGAGAACCGTGTGTCATCGGCCCGCGGGATTGGTTATGGCGTTTGATCGCACCGGAGAACCCCTTACCTTTCGATTTTCCGGTTACGTCAATGACGTCACCTTCCGCAAAAATATCAACTTTGACTTCTTGACCAATCTCATAGTCCGCTGTGTCTACGCCGCGGAATTCCTTAACGAAGCGCTTAGGGTTTGCGTTTGCTTTTTCTGCATGACCTTTTTCAGGCTTTGTTTGACGGCTCGGTTTCACATCAGCGATGCCGATTTGAACGGATTCATACCCGTCGCTCTCTTCTGTTTTCTTTTGCAAAACCACGTTTGGTTCTGCTTGAATCACAGTTACCGGAACAACTTCGCCGTTGCTGCTGAAAATTTGGGTCATACCCAGTTTCTTTCCTAAGATTCCTTTGGTCATGAGTCACACCTCCTGTTATCTTTTTTGTTTATTTAACTTGACGACTGTTATTTATAACTTGATTTCAATATCTACGCCGGATGGCAGATCCAATCGCATCAGTGCATCGACTGTTTGCGGTGTCGGCTCTAAGATATCGATTAAACGTTTGTGTGTGCGCATTTCGAATTGCTCACGCGCATCTTTGTGCTTGTGCACTGAACGCAAAATTGTGTAGATCGACTTTTCTGTCGGAAGCGGGATCGGACCGGAAACGCCGGCACCTGATCGCTTTGCGGTGTCTACAATTTTTTCTGCAGATTGATCGAGTACACGATGATCATACGCTTTTAATCGAATACGAATCTTTTCTTTTGCCATTTGATGACCTCCTTTTTCGCCCATTTTTATGGAAATAGACTTGCTCCCTGAAAATTTCCCCACACCTTCCCATGGCAAAGGGGCCGGGTGTGTCAGCAACCTTTCAGATCATTGCCTGTCAAGTGACCAACATGAAATAGTATACAAGAATCGCGCCTGCGATGCAATACTTTTCATTGCATTTCCTCGGGTCACACTTGATTTATTATACAGACCTGCCCTATGAATTTCAACATCTTTCGAAAATTTTTCTCGAGTCCGGTGTATAAAATTCGAATTCTTTCATTAATTAGATAAAAAACCGGTTAGGCAGCAAAGGCCTAACCGGTTTACACAGTATTATTGAAGATTCAATAACAAATATTACTCAGTGATTGACGCAACAACGCCGGCACCGACAGTACGTCCGCCTTCGCGGATAGAGAACTTCGTACCTTCTTCGATCGCGATCGGCGCGATCAATTCAACTGTCATTTCTACGTTGTCGCCAGGCATAACCATTTCAACGCCTTCCGGCAGATCGATGATTCCTGTTACGTCCGTTGTACGGAAGTAGAATTGCGGGCGGTAGTTGTTAAAGAACGGTGTATGACGGCCGCCTTCGTCTTTAGACAGAACATAAACTTCCGCTTGGAATTTCGTGTGCGGTGTGATGGTCTTCGGCTTCGCGAGAACCTGTCCGCGCTTAATGTCGTCACGGCTTACACCGCGCAGAAGTGCACCGATGTTGTCGCCTGCTTCTGCATAGTCAAGAAGCTTACGGAACATTTCAACACCAGTAACAGTTGTTTTACGGGAATCTTCGTCGAAACCGATGATTTCAACTTCGTCACCGACGTTTAACTGTCCGCGCTCAACACGGCCTGTTGCAACTGTTCCGCGGCCAGTGATGGAGAAGACGTCCTCAACCGGCATCATGAACGGCTTGTCTTTGTCACGGTCCGGTGTCGGGATGAAGTCGTCAACGGATTGCATCAAGTCAACGATCGCTTGCTCGTGCTCTTCGTTGCCTTCAAGCGCGAGAAGAGCAGAACCTTTTGTTACCGGGATGTCGTCGCCAGGGAAGTCGTACTCAGAAAGCAGGTCGCGAACTTCCATTTCAACGAGCTCAAGCAGTTCCTCGTCGTCTACTTGGTCTGTTTTGTTCAAGAAGACAACAATCGCAGGAACACCTACTTGACGGGAAAGCAAGATGTGCTCACGCGTTTGCGGCATTGGGCCGTCAGCAGCGGATACAACGAGAATCGCTCCGTCCATTTGCGCCGCGCCAGTGATCATGTTTTTAACATAGTCAGCGTGTCCCGGGCAGTCAACGTGTGCATAGTGACGAGTATCTGTTTCATACTCAACGTGTGCAGTTGAAATTGTGATTCCGCGCTCGCGCTCTTCCGGTGCGCCGTCGATTTGGTCATAAGCCATTGCAGTACCTTTACCGGAATTTTTGTGCAGCACGTAAGTGATAGCTGCTGTCAGCGTTGTTTTACCGTGGTCAACGTGACCAATTGTGCCAATGTTGGCATGCGTTTTGGAACGATCAAATTTTTCTTTTGCCATGATCGGAATCCTCCTTATTATCTTCATAATTATTTTTTTAAGAAAGGCATATGAGGTGAATCATTATGCCTTTCTCAGCTTACAACAAAACTTTTGTTCTGACAATAAACGGACGAATTATTCGCTTGCTCCGCCGCCTTGTTTTTTGACGATGTCTTCAGAAATGCTCTTAGGCACTTCTGCATAATGGTCGAAATGCATCGTGTACTGCCCGCGGCCTTGTGTGTTCGAACGGAGCGCTGTCGCGTAACCGAACATTTCAGAAAGCGGGACGAATGCACGGACAATTTGCGCATTCCCGCGTGCGTCCATACCTTCTACACGTCCGCGGCGGGAAGTGATGTCGCCCATAATGTCGCCCATGTATTCTTCAGGCATGACAACTTCAACCTTCATGAGCGGTTCGAGCAGAACCGGTTTACATTTGTTCTTTGCTTCTTTAAACGCCATCGAAGCAGCCACTTTAAATGCCATTTCGTTGGAGTCAACGTCGTGATAAGAACCGTCGAAAAGACGCGCTTTCATATCAACAACCGGATAGCCGGCAAGAAGACCGTTATCCATTGACTCTTTAACGCCTTCTTGAACTGAATTGATATATTCGCGCGGAACAACACCGCCGACGATATTATCAATAAATTCGAAGCCTGCACCTTCGTCGTTCGGCGTAAACTCGATCCAAACGTGTCCGTATTGGCCGCGACCGCCGGACTGACGGACAAATTTACCTTCACATTCCGCTGATTCGCGGATTGTTTCACGGTAGGATACTTGCGGCGCGCCGACATTTGCTTCCACTTTGAATTCGCGCTTCAAACGGTCAACAATAATATCAAGGTGAAGTTCACCCATACCGGCGATGATCGTTTGTCCTGTTTCTTCATCCGTGTGCGTTTTAAATGTCGGGTCTTCTTCGGCAAGTTTTTGCAGCGCGATACCCATTTTGTCTTGGTCTGCTTTTGATTTAGGTTCAACAGAAAGCGAGATAACCGGATCCGGGAAGTCCATCGTTTCAAGAATGACATGCTCTTTTTCTGCACAGAGCGTATCGCCCGTTGAGGTGTCTTTTAAACCGACACCAGCAGCGATATCACCGGAATAGCAAGTTGAAATCTCTTCACGGTGGTTCGCGTGCATTTGCAGAATCCGTCCCATACGCTCACGCTTATTCTTCGTCGAGTTGTTTACATAGGAGCCGGCGTTAATCATGCCGGAGTAAACGCGGAAGAATGTAAGCTTACCGACGTAAGGGTCGGTAGCAACCTTAAACGCCAGTGCTGAGAACGGTTCTTCATCACCCGGTTTACGAAGTACTTTTTCACCTGTTTCAGAATCTTCACCTTCGATCGCAGCAACGTCTTTTGGAGACGGCAGATAAGCGATAACGGCATCAAGCAGAAGCTGAACACCTTTGTTTTTGAAGGCTGAACCGCAAAGAACCGGGTAAAAATCAACGCTTAACGTTCCTTTACGAATCGCGCGCTGAAGTTCCTCTTCTGTTACGTCTTCGCCTTCTAAGTACTTCATCATCATATCTTCATCGAATTCGGATACGGCTTCAAGCAGTTTGTCACGGTATTCTTCCGCCTGATCTTTGTACTCATCCGGAATTTCACGCTCTTCACTTCTTGTTCCGAGATCGTCTAAATAAAAGTAAGCTTTCATTTGTACAAGGTCAATAATACCTTCGAACTCGTCTTCAGCGCCGATCGGCAGCTGAATTGCCGCAGCGTTTGCTCCGAGACGATTACTGAGTGTGCCTAACGAATAAATGAAGTCCGCACCGACTTTGTCCATCTTGTTAACAAAGACAACTCGCGGTACACCGTAGGTCGTCGCTTGGCGCCACACCGTTTCGGTTTGCGGTTCAACACCGGATTGTGCGTCTAAAACAGCTACTGCGCCGTCCAACACGCGCAAAGAACGTTCTACTTCAACTGTGAAGTCTACGTGCCCCGGTGTATCAATGATATTAATGCGGTGATCGTCCCAGCGGGCTGTTGTCGCTGCTGACGTAATCGTAATTCCGCGCTCTTGTTCTTGTGACATCCAGTCCATTTGTGAACCGCCGTCATGTGTTTCTCCAATTTTATGAATACGGCCTGTATAGAAAAGAATACGCTCTGTTGCAGTCGTTTTCCCTGCATCAATGTGCGCCATGATCCCGATATTACGAGTCTTTTCTAAGGAGAATTCTCGTGCCATTCGTCAACTTCTCCTTCCTTTTCTCTTGTTTAGTGATGGAGCGCCGGGAGAAAAGGTCTGGCTTTTCTCCCTGTTGCATACTCCTCTGCGGTTTTTCGCAGATTACCAACGATAGTGAGCGAATGCTTTGTTCGCTTCAGCCATTTTGTGAGTATCTTCACGCTTTTTCACTGCAGCTCCTGTGTTGTTTGCTGCGTCAAGAATTTCGTTTGCAAGACGTTCTTCCATTGTCTTTTCACCGCGAAGGCGTGCATAATGCACGAGCCAACGAAGTCCGAGTGTCGTGCGGCGATCCGGCTTCACTTCAATCGGTACTTGGTAGTTCGCACCGCCGACACGGCGTGCTTTTACCTCAAGTACTGGCATGATATTTTTCAGTGCTTGTTCAAACACCTCTTGCGGATCGTTGCCTCCGCGTTCACGGACGATATCAAATGAACGATAAAGAATCGTTTGAGCTTTTCCTCGTTTTCCATCAATCATAATACGGTTAATAAGACGAGTGACCAATTTAGAATCATAAATCGGGTCAGCCAACACATCTCTGCGTGGTACTGGTCCTTTACGTGGCATCAAAGTCCCTCCTTTCGGGATTTTCAAATTTTATTAAACTGATTGCGATTAATTAGCGCTTTTTCTTTTTCCCGAGCTTCGTTCCGTACTTGGAACGGCTTTGCTTACGGCCTTCAACTCCGGCTGTGTCCAGTGCGCCGCGCACGATATGATAACGTACACCAGGCAAGTCTTTTACTCGCCCGCCGCGAATAAGGACAACACTGTGCTCTTGCAGGTTGTGACCGACGCCCGGGATATAAGCAGTAACTTCAATCTGGTTTGTCAGACGTACACGCGCATACTTACGCAGTGCCGAGTTCGGCTTCTTCGGTGTCATTGTGCCGACTCTTGTGCATACACCTCGTTTTTGCGGTGAATCTTCGTCTGTCATCTTTTTCTTGTAGCTGTTATACCCTTTGTTCAAAGCCGGTGAATGCGCCTTTTTCGGCTTATCTTGCCGGCCTTTGCGTACAAGTTGATTGATTGTTGGCATCGTTGTTTCCTCCCTTCTTTTCAAAGTATTCAAGCCCACTGGTCCAGGTGGTTCATAAATGGGTAAAAGGAAAGTTTTTACCGGCCGCTTAAGCCGGCAAAAACTTTTTTACTTTTTAATTGCTACGATCGCTGCGTTAACATCAATCCCGCATGCTTTCCCGAGTTTCTTCATAGAATCAACGCGTTCAATCAGCAGTTCTTGACTGTCAGCTGCATCCAACACTTTCCGAAGAACGTCTGGATCGGCATCTTCAGCAACGATGAGCTCTTTGACCTGTTGATGTTCCAGTGCTTTTAATGTCTGCTTCGTGCCCACAACTTTATTCGTTGCCTGCGCTACTTTTTCATAAGACATCACTTTGTATCCTCCAAAGCATCAGGTATTTGGCACACTATGATATAGTACCACCGTGTTTTTGGACTGTCAATAACAATTTAATCTTGCAGTGTCATTTCTTCGGATAATTCAGCCTCTGTTTCATCTTTTTGCGACGATTCCAGCTGACGGTAGCGTTGCATGCCTGTACCGGCTGGGACAAGTTTTCCGATAATGACGTTTTCTTTTAAGCCGACCAATTCGTCACGCTTGCCTTTAATGGCCGCATCGGTCAAGACGCGAGTTGTTTCTTGGAAAGATGCCGCTGACAGGAACGAGTCCGTTTCCAGCGATGCTTTCGTAATACCGAGCAAGACCGGCCGTCCGGTTGAAGGCCGTCCGTTTCGCAGGAGGATCTCCCGGTTGGCTTCATTAAATTGATGAATTTCCACCAGCGATCCCGGAAGAATATCTGTATCGCCGGAATCAATGACACGTACTTTCCGCATCATTTGACGAACCATCACTTCAACGTGTTTGTCGCCGATTTCAACACCTTGCATACGGTATACTTTTTGAACTTCTCTGAGAAGGTATTCCTGTACACCCATCACACCGGAAACTGCAAGCAGTTCTTTCGGATCGATTGACCCTTCTGTCAAGCTTTGTCCCGGAATGACGTCATCGCCTTCCGCTACTTTCAGGCGCGCTCCTTGAAGAGTCGTATACGTTCGGGTTTCAACCATTCCCTGAACAACGATCTCTTTTTTATCCGAAGCTTCTTTAATCTCAGAAACAGTGCCTTCAATTTCTGAAATAACCGCTTGACCTTTCGGGTTACGCGCTTCCACTACTTCTTGAATACGAGGGAGACCTTGTGTGATGTCATCCCCGGCAACTCCGCCGGTGTGGAACGTACGCATCGTCAGCTGCGTACCCGGTTCGCCGATCGATTGCGCGGCAATGATGCCGACAGCTTCGCCGACTTCAACTTCTTGCCCGGTTGCCAAGTTTCGGCCGTAACATTTTTTACAAGCGCCGTGTTCGGTATCACATGTAAAGACAGAACGGATCCGCACTTCTTCGATCCCGGCGTCTTCGATTGTCTTCGCCATTTCATCACCGATTTGCTCATTACGGTCAACGAGCAATTCGCCGGTTTCAGGATGGTAGATTTTTTGGAATGCCGTGCGTCCGACAAGACGGTCAAACAAGCTTTCAATGACTTCGTTGCCTTCTTTAATCGCTTGGACATCGAGGCCGCGGTCGGTTCCGCAATCATCTTCACGGACAATAACATCTTGCGCAACATCGACAAGACGGCGGGTTAAGTAACCCGAGTCCGCTGTTTTAAGCGCTGTGTCGGCGAGGCCTTTACGCGCCCCGTGTGTCGAAATAAAGTACTCGAGAACTGTCAATCCTTCACGGAAACTTGATTTGATCGGCAATTCGATGATGCGTCCGGACGGATTCGCCATCAGTCCGCGCATGCCGGCAAGCTGTGTGAAGTTTGATGCGTTACCCCGGGCACCGGAGTCGCTCATCATAAAGATCGGGTTGGTAATGTCCAACGTGCCGAGAAGCTTATCTTGAATGATATCTTTCGCTTCGCTCCACACTTCAATGACTTTATCATAGCGCTCTTCTTCCGTGATCAGACCGCGCTTAAACTGCTTCATGATCCGGTCGACTTTCGCCTCGGCATCGTCAAGAATGTCCTGCTTGTCGCTTAGAACAACAATGTCTGAAACACCGATTGTAATGCCGGCTTTTGTTGAATAATAGAAACCGAGATCTTTCATACGGTCGAGCATAACGGATGTTTCTGAAATCTTAAACTTCTTAAAGACTTCGGCAATGATATCGCCGAGGAAGCCTTTTTTAAACGGCGGAACAACTTCACGTTCAGCGAACAGGGCTTTGATATCCTCTGTCGGTTGAGCGAAGTATTTTTCCGGCGTTACTTCTTCAAGGTTTTCTCTCGTCGGTTCGTTAATATACGGGAACGAGTCCGGCAAAATTTCATTAAAAATGATTTTTCCGACAGAAGTCAGCAGTAAATGCCCGCTGTATTTTTTATCAAAATTCATCTTTCCGACAGAGTTTACCGGGACCGCGATTCGGCTGTGCAAGTGGGCGTACCCGTTTTGATAGGCAGTGAGCACTTCATTCGGGCCGTTGTAAACATTCCCTTCGCCGAGTGCGCCTTTTCGTTCGAGCGTCAAGTAATAGTTACCTAAAACCATATCTTGTGACGGTGTAACAACCGGTTTGCCGTCTTTCGGGTTCAAGATGTTTTGCGCAGCAAGCATCAGAATCCGCGACTCGGCTTGTGCTTCGGCAGAAAGCGGAACGTGAACCGCCATTTGGTCCCCGTCAAAGTCTGCGTTGTAAGCCGTACATACGAGCGGGTGAAGCTTAATCGCGCGGCCTTCAACCAACACGGGTTCAAATGCTTGAATACCGAGACGGTGAAGTGTCGGTGCACGGTTTAACAGCACCGGATGCTCGCGGATCACTTCTTCGAGCACATCCCATACTTCCGGCTGCACACGTTCGACTTTGCGCTTAGCGCTTTTTATATTGTGCGAGATTCCTCGGCTGACAAGTTCTTTCATCACAAACGGCTTGAACAGTTCGAGCGCCATCTCTTTCGGCAGACCGCACTGATACATTTTCAAGCTCGGGCCGACGACGATAACCGAACGCCCGGAATAGTCCACACGCTTACCGAGCAGGTTCTGACGGAAGCGGCCCTGCTTTCCTTTCAGCATGTGCGAAAGTGATTTCAGCGGCCGGTTCCCCGGTCCGGTGACCGGACGGCCCCGACGGCCGTTGTCGATCAGCGCATCGACAGCTTCTTGGAGCATACGCTTTTCATTTTGCACAATAATGTTCGGCGCGCCGAGATCCAAAAGCCGTTTTAGACGGTTGTTTCGGTTAATCACTCGGCGGTACAGGTCGTTCAAATCCGACGTTGCAAACCGCCCGCCGTCAAGCTGGACCATTGGGCGCAATTCCGGCGGAATAATCGGCAGTACATCCAAAACCATCCATGACGGATTGTTATCGGAATTACGGAATGCTTCCAACACTTCAAGGCGCTTAATCGCCCGCGTACGCCGCTGGCCTTGAGCCGTTTCCAACTCTTCTTTTAAATGGTTTGCTTCTTTATCTAAATCGATATTTTCGAGCAGTTTGCGGATACCTTCCGCACCCATTTCAGCAGAAAATGAACGGCCGTATTTATCGCGGTAATTACGGTATTCTTTTTCTGAGAGGAGCTGCTTTAATTCTAGCGGCGTGTCGCCCGGGTCGGTGACAATATAAGACGCGAAATAAATGACCTCTTCCAGCGACCGCGGGGACATGTCTAAAACAAGTCCCATGCGGCTCGGAATTCCTTTGAAATACCAGATGTGCGATACCGGTGCAGCAAGTTCGATGTGCCCCATCCGCTCGCGGCGAACTTTTGCACGTGTTACTTCTACACCGCAACGGTCACAGACAACGCCTTTGTAGCGAACGCGTTTGTATTTTCCGCAGTGGCATTCCCAATCTTTTGTCGGTCCGAAAATCCGTTCGCAAAACAGCCCGTCTTTTTCCGGTTTTAACGTCCGGTAATTGATCGTCTCCGGCTTCTTAACTTCCCCTCTTGACCAAGAGCGGATTTTATCCGACGAAGCGAGGCCGATTTTCATATACTCAAAATTATTTACATCTATCAAGGGGCCAACCTCCCTTTCAACATTCAAGTTCTCCCGTTACGCGTTCGTTCCTTCTTCCGGCTCCAAGTTTAACTGAAGCTTTTCGTTCGGCTGCTCTTCTTCTTCATCAATCTCGAGCATTTCAATTTCTTCATCGTTGCTCGAAAGCATCTTCACATCCATCCCTAAGCTTTGAAGCTCTTTAATCAGAACTTTAAATGATTCAGGGACGCCCGGCTCCGGCACATTCTCGCCTTTAACGATCGCCTCGTACGTTTTTACACGGCCGATCGTGTCATCCGATTTCACTGTAAGAATCTCTTGAAGTGTATACGCAGCGCCGTAAGCTTCCAAGGCCCAAACTTCCATCTCGCCAAAACGCTGTCCGCCGAATTGCGCTTTTCCGCCGAGCGGCTGTTGCGTGACAAGTGAGTAAGGCCCGGTCGAACGAGCATGCAGTTTATCGTCAACCATGTGTGCCAGCTTGATCATATAGCTGACTCCAACAGAGACACGGTTGTCAAATGCTTCGCCGGTTCGGCCGTCATACAGGACTGTCTTTCCATCTCGTGCCATTCCGGCTTCTTCAATCGTTTCCCATACGTCCTCTTCACGGGCGCCGTCAAATACCGGTGTTGAAATATGCATGCCGAGCTGCCGTGCAGCCATGCCCATATGAAGCTCAAGTACTTGGCCGATGTTCATTCGTGAAGGAACACCGAGCGGGTTCAACATAATATCGATCGGTGTGCCGTCCGGCATGAACGGCATATCTTCTTCAGGAAGAATTTTTGAAATAACACCCTTGTTTCCGTGGCGTCCGGCCATTTTATCGCCTTCGTTGATTTTTCGTTTCTGCACGATATAAACACGGACGAGCTGATTCACGCCCGGCGGCAATTCATCGCCGTCTTCACGGTTAAAGACTTTAACGTCTAATACGATGCCGTCTCCGCCGTGCGGTGCGCGCAACGATGTATCCCGGACTTCACGGGCTTTTTCGCCAAAGATAGCATGAAGCAAACGCTCTTCCGCTGTCTGCTCTGTCACACCTTTAGGCGTCACTTTGCCGACGAGAATGTCGCTGTCTTTCACCTCGGCGCCGACGCGGATAATTCCGCGCTCATCAAGGTTGCTGAGGGCATCTTCGCCGACATTTGGAATGTCGCGGGTGATCTCTTCGGGACCGAGTTTCGTATCTCGGGACTCTGATTCATACTCTTCGATGTGAATCGACGTATAAACATCGTCTTTAACGAGACGTTCACTGAGAATGATCGCATCCTCATAATTGTAGCCGTCCCACGTCATAAATCCGACAAGCACGTTCTGACCGAGCGCCATCTCGCCTTTTTCCATTGAGGAGCCGTCAGCAAGAATCTCGCCTTTTTCAACGACAATGCCTTCGCTGACAATTGGACGCTGATTATAGCAAGAACCTTGGTTGGAGCGCTCAAACTTCATAAAGTTGTAACGGCTGACATTGCCTTCAACTTCTTTACCGTCTACTTCTTCAAATTCACGCACATCTACAAATTTCGCGGTGACTTTTTCAACGCGTCCTTTGCGTTTGGCAACAACAGCTGCGCCCGAATCTTTAGCAGAAACGTATTCCATGCCTGTTCCGACTAGCGGGGAACGCGGTTCAATAAGCGGTACGGCCTGACGCTGCATGTTTGCACCCATAAGAGCGCGGTTGGAGTCGTCATTTTCTAAAAACGGAATACATGCCGTCGCAGCTGATACCACTTGCTTAGGAGAAACGTCCATGTAGTCAATCTGCTCGCGCGGAACGATGATGTTCTCGCCGCGGAACCGGGCGATAATATTCTCGTCCGTGAAGCTGCCGTCCTCATTAAGCTTGGCGTTTGCTTGCGCGACAATGTAATTGTCTTCTTCATCAGCGGTTAAATAATCAACTTGCTCCGACACGCAGCCCGTTTCGTGATCGACTTTCCGGTACGGTGTTTCGATGAAACCGAACGGATTCACTTTAGCGTAAGAGGAAAGCGAGTTAATCAGACCGATGTTCGGACCTTCCGGTGTTTCGATCGGACACATTCTTCCATAGTGAGAATAATGCACGTCGCGAACTTCAAAACCGGCGCGTTCGCGGGTTAATCCGCCGGGGCCGAGTGCAGACAGACGGCGTTTATGCGTCAGCTCAGCCAATGGGTTCGTTTGGTCCATAAACTGAGACAGCTGTGAACTGCCGAAAAACTCTTTGATCGATGCAATCACCGGGCGAATATTAATCAGCGCCTGCGGCGTGATCGTATTGGCATCTTGAATCGACATGCGTTCACGGACAACACGTTCCATTCTCGAAAGGCCGATGCGGAATTGGTTTTGCAGCAATTCCCCTACAGAGCGCAGACGGCGATTGCCTAAATGGTCAATGTCATCGGTATTGCCGACACCGTGAAGCAGATTAAAGAAATAGCTGATTGAAGAAATGATGTCTTGCGGCGTGATATTTTTCGTTTTCTCATCAATTTGGCCGTTAGAAATAACTTTGATGACGGTATCTTGTTCATTTTGATCCTGTGAATAAATTCGCACAGCCTGAAGATCGACATCTTCGTCATCAATGACTCCGCCGTGCAGGTTTACACGTTCAAAGCCGACATTATTCTCTAAATACGGGATGAGTTTATCTAACAGACGCCGGTCGATGACCGCACCGTCCTCGGCGATAATTTCCCCTGTTTCCGGGTCAACGAGCGTTTCAGCCAGAGTCTGATTGAACAGCCGGTTTTTAATATGAAGTTTTTTGTTCATTTTATAGC
Source organism: Salisediminibacterium halotolerans (assembly GCF_003814815.1). Taxonomy (GTDB): domain Bacteria; phylum Bacillota; class Bacilli; order Bacillales; family Salisediminibacteriaceae; genus Salisediminibacterium; species Salisediminibacterium halotolerans. The sequence continues at coordinate 25,855 of NZ_RKQQ01000005.1, read as the reverse complement.
GTCCGACATTTGCCAGATCATAGCGTTTCGGATCAAAAAAACGTGATTCAAGCAGGCTTTTTGCGCTGTCAACCGTCGGCGGCTCCCCTGGACGGAGGCGCTCATAGATTTCCAGAAGCGCTTTTTCTGCCGAGTCGGTGTTATCTTTTTCCAACGTATTGCGCAAATATTCATCTTCTCCGAGCAGATCGATGATTTCCTGATCTGAACCGAAGCCAAGTGCGCGAAGAAGCACAGTCGCCGGGATTTTTCGTGTACGGTCAATCCGCACATAAACGACGTCCTTCGCGTCCGTTTCCAACTCTAGCCAAGCACCGCGATTTGGAATAACCGTTGCGGTATGACCTTTCTTGCCGTTTTTGTCTACTTTGTCATTAAAATAGACACTCGGTGAACGGACGAGCTGGGAAACAATAACACGCTCAGCTCCGTTAATAATAAACGTCCCTGTGTCGCTCATCAGCGGGAAGTCACCCATAAAGACTTCCTGCTCTTTCACTTCGCCGGTCTCCTTATTAATGAGACGGACTTTCACGCGAAGCGGAGCGGAATACGTCACGTCGCGTTCTTTTGATTCATCTACAGGGTATTTCGGCTCTCCTAATGAGTAATCAATAAACTCGAGAACGAGATTACCCGTAAAATCCTCAATCGGCGAAATATCTTGAAACATTTCGCGAATCCCCTCATCTAAAAACCATTGGTAGGAAGCTGTTTGAATCTCAATTAAATAAGGGAGTTCCATAGCTTCACTGATTCGGGCATAACTTCTTCTCTGGCGGTGGCGTCCATACTGAACTAGTTGACCTGTCAACTCATTCACCCCTCAAACCTATCGTATTTATCATCAAAAGACCGGGTTTTTTCACACCCGCTGCCTTTGACCGATCTTGATTTCCTTCTTTGCGAAAGCAAAGAAGATGAAGCAATTAATTCGTGGAAAATGAAAAGAAACAGAGGAATTTTGCTTTCGTTTAGAGAATAAAGAAAAAAGGGTTCATCGAGGAAAAGCGCCAAAGGTTGTTTCCTACAACTAAATGACGTTCTCGTTTATGCAAATCACCCTTTTTATATTTCTCTTCCATATTCTTCTTGTTTTTGAACTGTAAGATTCGCTGAGCGATTTTAGAGCATAATCGCCCTATTATCTTTTTTACAGTCATACGCATTAAATAACATTAACACAACCGACTCCCTCAGTCAATACGTGTCGCCCGGAATATTTGATAGCCTTTTTTCTTTGCCGCGAGCGTCACGGAAAAACCGAGTTCTTTCAGTTTATTTTCAGTAGATGGCGCGCCTTGCTTTTTCTGAATAACAACCCACAATTCTCCGCCGCGCCCGAGCAGTTCATAAGCTTTTTCATAAATCGCAAATACAGTATCTTTGCCGGCGCGAACAGGCGGATTCGTCACCACGGCTGCAAACGTCCTGTTTGCCGGAAAATCACGGATATCTTGACAGAGTATTTCACAATTATCGGCGCGGTTTTTGACGGCGTTTTCTCGCGCTAAGTCTGCAGACCGCTGATTGACATCGAGCATGACCCAGTCTCTTTCAGGGTAGAAAACAGCTAGCGAAATACCGATCGCCCCCCAGCCGCAGCCGATATCAAGTATCGGTCCGTCAACGGCCGGTTCTGCAAACGATTCAATTAAAACTTGTGTTCCAAAATCCAGACCTGCAGAAGCAAACACACCGCGATCAAGCATGAACGAAAACGGCTTCCCTCGAAGAGATATACGAATCTCGCGCCGCTTGCTGTCAATATTCGGATTATGGCTGTAATAATGATCACTCATAACGCACCCTCCTAAAACTTCGACAGATAGAAAGGACCCGCTTTGCTAAACAAAGCGGGTCCTTTTTGTATCACGTTATTATTTCAATTCTACTTTCGCACCTGCTTCTTCAAGCTGGCTCTTCATTGCTTCAGCATCTTCTTTTTCTACGCCTTCTTTAAGCGGCGCCGGAAGTGCATCGACAAGACCTTTTGCGTCTTTAAGACCGAGGCCGGTGATTTCGCGAACAACTTTGATTACGTTGATTTTAGAAGCGCCTGCGTCTTCAAGAACAACGTCGAATTCTGTTTGCTCTTCTTCAACTTCAGCCGGGCCGGCTGCTGCAACCGGTGCAGCGGCTGTAACGCCAAATTCTTCTTCAATTGCTTTTACAAGGTCGTTCAATTCCAAAACGGACATCTCTTTGATCGCATCAATAATTTCTTGTTGAGACATGATGATATTCCTCCTAATAATAATTTAAGCCGTCAGGCTGTTTGGTCGTATTTCAGTATTACGCGCTTTCTTCTTTCTGATCCGCAACGGCTTTTGTTGCGAGCGCCATGTTTCGGATCGGCGCTTGCAAGACGTTGAGGAACATCGACAAGAGGCCTTCTTGTGAAGGAATCTCTGCCAATTCTTTGATTTTTGCGAGGGATGTAACCTCTCCTTGAACAACGCCGCCTTTCAGCTCCAATGCGCTGTGCTCTTTTGCGAAATTATTCAATACTTTCGCCGGAGCCACAACATCGTCGTTGCTGAATGCAATTGCTGTCGGTCCAACAAGCAGTTCATCCAGTTCAGTCAAACCGGTTTTTTCTGTTGCACGGCGAACCATCGTGTTTTTGTAGACTTTGTAATCTACACCTGCTTCGCGCAATTGACGGCGAAGCTCGGAAACTTCCGCAACATCTAAGCCGCGGTAATCCACGATAATCGTCGATTGACTGTTTTGCAGTTTTGTTGTGATTTCGTCAACAACTTGCTGCTTTTGCTCAATCACTGCACTCATTCTGACACCTCCAATAAAATAAACTCGTACCTGCCGTATCAACTTACATCATAGACAAAATAATTGCCCCCATGCATATAGACATGGAGGCAGAATCGGCCGAAATAACTTCGGGGCGATAAACTACCTCGGCAGGACATTAAGCCATGCGGCACCTGCTGTCTACGGTACGGCGTATTTGATTCACGGATACGAGTATAACCCGTCCCGCAAGAGAAGTCAACTTACAGTTTAAATCCTGATACGTCTACTTTGATTCCTGGTCCCATCGTGGACGTAACGGAAACATTCTTCAAGTAAGTTCCTTTCGCTGCAGCCGGCTTTGCTTTCACGAGCGTATCAACAAGCGCGTTGAAGTTTTCAACGAGTTTCTCATCCTCAAATGAGAGCTTGCCGATCGGCGCGTGTACGTTACCGGACTTGTCAACGCGGTACTCTACTTTACCTGCTTTAATATCTTGAACAGCTTTTTCTACTTCAAATGTTACTGTGCCGGTTTTCGGGTTCGGCATCAGACCTTTTGGTCCAAGCACGCGTCCGAGCTTACCGACTTGCGCCATCATGTCCGGCGTTGCAACAACAACATCAAAGTCGAGCCATCCTTGCGTCACTTTATTGATCAGATCTTCTTCTCCGACAAAGTCAGCGCCGGCGTTTTCAGCTTCTGTCGCTTTCTCGCCTTTTGCAAACACAAGAACGCGCTGGGTTTTACCGGTTCCGTGCGGCAGAACCATCGCTCCGCGCAGCTGCTGATCTGCTTTCTTCGGGTCAATGCCGAGGCGCAATGCTACTTCCACTGTCTCATCGAAGTTTGCGATTGACGCGTCGCGCACGGTTTGAATTGCATCTTTTGCTGCATATACTTTATCACGGTCAATTTGCTTGACCGTATCTTCGTACTTTTTACCTCTTTTTGCCAATGTTGGTTCCTCCTTATTGTGGTTTTAGCGGTTAGACCTCCCACTAATAAAGGTTGCGACCCTGATTTCAACAGGCAAGGAGACCGTCCTTGTTCGCAACCTTCATTACATACACATGCAAATTAGTCTTCGATCGTGATACCCATGCTTCGGGCTGTACCCTCTACCATGCGCATCGCTGCTTCAACGTTCGCTGCGTTTAGGTCTGGCATTTTTGTTTCCGCGATTTCTTTTACTTGATCACGCTTCACCGTCGCAACTTTGTTGCGGTTCGGCTCACCCGATCCACCTTCGATTCCAGCAGCTTTCATCAGCAATACCGGAGCCGGCGGAGTTTTCGTGATAAATGTAAAAGAACGGTCTTCATAAACAGTGATTTCAACCGGAATGATCAGACCTGTCTGCTCCTGCGTTTGAGCGTTAAATTCTTTACAAAATCCCATGATATTAATACCAGCTTGACCGAGCGCCGGTCCGACCGGCGGTGCCGGATTCGCTTTACCAGCAGGGATTTGAAGTTTAACTACTTTAATGACCTTTTTAGCCACGCGACACACCTCCTTAAGTCCGTGATGTGGTACATCGAGCATACACATGCTCTCCCACTCATAAAACCTGCTTTGTGCAGGAAAAAACGTGAACATTTCGCTCACGTCCATTAACAACATTCAAATTTTATCACTTAGTCAAGTCATTGACAAGCGGTTTTTTTACGATTATTGAATTTTTTCTACTTGATGAAATTCGAGTTCTACCGGCGTTTCCCGGCCGAACATATTCACGTGTACTTTCAGCTTGCGTTTTTCCGCAAAAATATCCTCGACCGAACCGATGAAATCAGCGAACGGCCCTTCTTTCACTTTCACCGATTCTTTCAATTCGAATTCAACTTCGTGTTTCGGTTCTTTGACACCCATTTGCCTGAGCAGCGCATCAACTTCATCAGGAAGAAGGGGCGTCGGCTTCGAACCCGCGCCTGTAGAGCCGACAAAGCCGGTCACGCCAGGAGTATTGCGAACAACATACCAAGAATCATCGGTCATGACCATTTCGACAATTACGTAGCCCGGGAAGGTTTTTTTCGTAACTTGTTTCAATTTTCCGTTTTTCATTTCTGTTTCTTCTTCTACCGGCACAAAAACACGGAAAATTTTATCGGTCATTCCCATCGATTCCACGCGCTTTTCCAAGTTTACTTTTACTTTGTTTTCATATCCGGAGTATGTGTGTACTACATAAAAATTTTTATCCATGTTGATCAGGACGCTTCCGTCCTTCCCTCCTCTAAATCGAGCAATTTTTTCCGGTTCTTCTTAATTTGTGATCAAGTCGATGACTGTTGAAATGCCCAGATCACTGATGGCGAAGAAAACTGCTATAAACGCCACTGTCAATACAACAACGACGGTATAACGGCTTAATTCACGGCGTGTCGGCCATGTGACCCGTTTCATCTCGGCCGCTACGTCTTTTAAAAACTGTATCGGCTTTTTTTTCGATGATTCTTCTGCCATTCGTTCCACCTCCGGCTTACTTTGTTTCCCGATGCACGCTATGCTGCCCGCAAGTTTTGCAGTACTTTTTTATTGCTAACCGTTCAGCGTTCGCTGCAGCGGTTTTAACCGTCGAATAATTTCTTGCATGACACCGTTCGCAGGCAAGGGCAATTTTTTGCGGCATGTCTATTCTCCTCTGCACCTTACGCTCTATACATACTAAATCAAAGTACCACAGTCGTGCGGCATGTGTCAATCAGATCTGATTGCCGGAAAATCCCTGTCACAAAAAGAAAAAAGCAGGCTGCGCCTGCTTTAGAGCGTTGACAAAGTCATGAATTCGATCGATGTCATATTAAAAGGAACGGATGACGACGCATCCTTCTTTGAATCGAGTGTATGCATAATAAAGGAAGCCGCGCATCCACTCCTCCGACGCCTCCGGGAAAGCAAGAGACGAAGATCCGGATTCGGCGGCCTCATGCCGGCGAATCCTAGCTGAGTCCTTGCCCGGGGCAAGCGGAGGGCAGTGGCTTCGTGGCTTACGTCAAAATAATAATTTGTTTACAATCTGAAAGCAGGCGCAGCCTGCTTTTCACGGAAGTTTCACCGACTTGATTTCTTCACGGTCCTCGAGTTTTCGCTTGACCCGCTGCAAGGCATTATCGATCGATTTCACATGCCGGTTCAGCTCATCGGACATTTCTTGATACGTGCGCCCTTCTAAGTAAAGCATCAACGCTTTTTGTTCTAAATCCGATAAAAGCTCTTCCATCGTTGTTTGCACATCGTTATATTCTTCTTGGTTAATGAGCAGATGCTCCGGTTCGAGTTCGCTGTTGCCAACAATCACATCCAGCAAGGTCCGCTCTGATTCTTCATCATAAATCGGTTTATCAAGCGATACGTAGGAGTTGAGGGGAATGTGCTTTTGCCGTGTCGCCGTCTTGATCGCCGTAATAATTTGCCGGGTAATACACAGCTCTGCAAATGCGCGGAAAGACGCTTTTTTGCCGCCTTGAAAATCACGGATTGCTTTGTAAAGACCGATCATCCCTTCTTGAACGATATCTTCATGGTCCGCTCCGATCAGAAAATACGAGCGTGCCTTTGCCCGTACAAAGTTTTTGTATTTCGTGATCAAAAATTCAAGAGCAGACGTATCACCGTTCCGCGCGTACTGAACCAACTCTTCATCCTCCGCGCCTTTAAACTGCGTTTGCCGTTGATGTTCGATGAGGTTCAAAGCCACAACCATCCCTCCGACCTGTCGTTTTCTCCATCTGGAAACAAGCGTGTATGTTTCAATTTCCGGACAGGTGAAAAACATAATTTATAGAAAAGGCCGGCTTCTCACCACGAAACAGCAGGTTTTGCTGCCCTTCTTTTAAAGCCGGCGTTTCATATTGCTTTTCGGTTGCTAAATTGAATTGTTAACGGTTTCTGTAACGCTATTATACCGAAACGAACAGCGGCACGTCAATATCTGTCATTTGCGGCGCCTCATCTGTTCAAGCCGTTCAGCTACTTCTTTCGCTATCGGCAGACGCGTCCGCGCCTTTTGTTTATTCGACTGCTCAACATCTTTGGAAATATGCTCTTCGATTTGTTCCATTTCCGTCCGCAGTTCGCGCGCTGATTTTCGATACGCACCGCTGGCAAAAATCACCCGCTGTTCAACAAAATCGGACGTGGCCACATAAATTTGTTTATCGACTCTTTTCAGATCGTTGACGAGCTTCTCAATTCGTTCATCCGCGGTTTCTTTTTCACGGGTATAGATGATTTCAATCGCAAAGTTGCGGTATTTTTTACCGAGGCCCGGCACCATATGCGCATCAAAAATGACCATCACTTCGGTTCCTGTATAAGCCTGGTACTCTGCCAGCCGCTCAATCAGCATGTCACGGGCGCCTTCAAGGTCAGCTTGCTGCAGTTCTTTTAATTCGGGCCAGTCACCGATGATATTATAACCATCTACAAGCAGTATACGGCGCATACTACTTCCGCTCCTGTTCCGGACGCTTGCGAAGCACCTCGTACATGAGCAGACTCGCTGCGACCGAGGCGTTCAGCGATGTTACATGCCCTTTAAGCGGCAGGCGGATAAGAAAATCACATTTTTCTTTTACTAAACGGCTTAATCCTTTGCCTTCACTCCCGATCACAAGGCATATCGGCATTGCTGCGTCGAGATCGCGGTAATCGGCCGGTGCGTCTGCATCTGTACCGGCAAACCAAAGTCCGCGATTTTTCAGTTCTTCCATCGTGCGGGCTAAATTCGTCACACGCGCGACCGGAACATGTGAAACGGCGCCTGCGGAGGCTTTTGCTACCGTGGACGTTAATCCGGCTGCTCGGCGCTTCGGAATGATCACCCCGTGCACACCGGCAGCATCAGCCGTTCGCAAGATTGCTCCGAGGTTATGCGGATCTTCAATTTCATCCAGCAGCAAAAAGAAAGGTTCTTCTCCGTGTTTGTCCGCTTCTAGAAACAATGCATCCAGATTGGCATATTTAAACGCGGCAACTTGGGCGACAACGCCTTGATGGTTCGTGCTGTCATAAAGCTGATCAAGCTTCTTTTTCGGCACAAACTGCAATTGAACGGAAGCACTTTTCGCCAGCTTGACAACCTCGTTCATTTGTCCGCGCTGCGATCCTTCGGCCACCCAAACTTTGTGCACGGTCTGCTCGCCTTTTAACGCCTCGATAACAGGGTTCTTTCCGGCAATATAATCTTCTGAAGCCATTACTTAACCTCCTTTCGCTCCTCAATCAGTTCAAAGCTGCGGGCAATCAGCTCTTCCATCCGCTCACGGCCTTCTGTCACGTATAAATACCCTATTAAAGCTTCATAAGCCGTGCTTAAATGATATGTTTGCTGATTTGTATTTTTCGGCACGGTTCCGGATTTGGCATTTCGCCCGCGCCTCGCGACAGCGGCTTCTTCTTCTGTCAGCTCAAGATTATCCACGAGCGTTTGCAGCACATATGCCTGCGCTTTAGCCGACACATAAGAGGTCGCCGCTTTATGCAGTTTATTCGGCCGAACATTTCCCCGCGCCAGCAGCCGGTAACGCACATACATATCTAATACAGCATCACCCATATATGCCAGCGCGAGCGGATTCAGCTGTTTCGGTTCCTCAATCGGTTCATTGAGTTTCATACGTCCCCTCTTTTCCAGCGCGTGCCTTGCGGTGTATCCTCTAAGACAATCCCTTTTTCTTTCAACAGATCACGAATTTCGTCCGCCCGTTGAAAATGACGGTTTTTTCGCGCTTCAACCCGTTCTTCGATCAGCTGTTCAATCTCTTCATCGAGCAGCTCTTCTTCCTCTTTCACTTTAATGCCGAGGACGAACGCCATATCGTCAAATTCGTCCAAAAATGATTGCAAAACGGACTTTGCGGTCTGTTTTTCTTCCAGATATAAATTCGCCGTTTTAACAAGATCAAACATTACAGCGACGGCATTCGCGCTGTTAAAGTCGTCGTCCATCGCTTCGATAAAGCGTTCGCGGTGGGATATGATTTTCTCTTTCCAGCTGTCTGCATCGCTGCCGAGGTCCGCCGATTCCGCGAGGCGGTGCGCCGTATTCTGATACGTCGTGCGGATCCGCTCAAGAGCTTTCCCGGCGGCATTCAGCTGCTCATCACTGAAGTTAATCGGACTGCGGTAATGAGCATTAACGATGAAAAAGCGGACAATTTCCGGGTCGTACTGTTTTATAATGTCATGGACAAGAATGAAGTTATCCAGCGATTTGGACATCTTCTCATTGTCGATATTGATATAGCCGTTGTGAATCCAGTAATTGGCCATCTTTTTTTCATTCAGAGCTTCCGATTGGGCTATTTCGTTTTCGTGATGCGGAAAAGAAAGGTCTTGCCCGCCGGCATGAATATCGATCGTTTCACCTAAGTGTTTTTTGACCATCGCCGAGCATTCGATATGCCAGCCGGGCCGACCGTTGCCCCACGGACTTTCCCACGCAATTTCATTGTCTTTTGCCTTTTTCCACAAGACAAAATCAAGCGGATCTTCTTTCTTTTCACCGACTTGAATGCGCGCTCCGGCCTGCAAATCATCGATCGACTGATGTGACAGCTGCCCGTAGTTTTCAAATTTACGCGTGCGAAAATAGACGTCGCCGTCGGATTCATAGGCGTACCCTTTGGCAACCAAGCGTTCAATAAAGGCGATGATCTCCGGCATCGTATCCGTTACACGCGGATGTTCATCCGCTTTTTTGACGCCGAGCGCTTCCGTATCTTCGTAATACGCATCGATAAACCTCTCTGCAACGGCCATCACATCTTGATCTAACTCTTCCGCTGATTTGATAATTTTGTCATCGACATCCGTGAAGTTTGATACATAATGAACGTCATAACCGCGGTATTCCAGATAGCGCCGGACCATATCAAAAACGACGGCCGGACGCGCGTTGCCGATGTGAATATAATTATACACCGTCGGTCCGCACACATACATTTTCACTTTACCTTCTTCAATCGGTTCAAACCGTTCTTTTTGCCGTGTCAGTGTATTATAAAGCTGAATCGTCACGAGATGACTCCTCCTTCTTGTCTTCCGTTTGCGTTGCCTCATTCGCAACACTGCCGCGCAGCTGCGATACTTCCGCTTTTAATGCCTCAATTTCAGCTTCCAGCTCTTTGAATTTATCTTGAATCGGATCGGGGAGCTTATGATGGTCAAGGCTTCCTTCAACTTTGACCCCGTCCTGAACGACGACTTTGCCGGGAATGCCGACAACCGTGGCATTCGGCGGAACTTCTTTTAACACGACTGAACCCGCTCCGATGCGGGATCCTTGCCCGATCGTCATCGATCCGAGAATTTTCGCTCCGGTCGCAATCAAAACATCGTCTTCAATCGTCGGATGGCGCTTCCCTTTTTCTTTGCCGGTACCGCCTAACGTGACACCTTGAAAGAGCGACACGTTATTGCCGATTTCGCACGTTTCCCCGATGACAATGCCCATGCCGTGATCAATAAACAGCCGCTGGCCGATTTTTGCCCCCGGATGGATTTCAATCCCGGTAAAAAAACGGCTGACTTGCGAAATATACCGGGCAATGAAATAAAACTTCTTATTCCATAGCCAATGAGCTAAACGGTGACTCCATATCGCATGGACACCTGCGTAATTGACCATCACTTCAAATCGGTTGCGTGCCGCCGGATCCTGATCTAAAACGACATCGACGTCGTTTTTTAATGTTTGTAACAACCGGGCACCCTCCTCTCTTTTCACAATTTTTTTCATCAACACCTGTATAAATAAAAAAACGCCCCTGTGCCGTGATGACACAGAGACGTTCATAAACGCGGTTCCACTCTGTTTAAACGCAGCCGTAATTTTGCTCTGCGTTTCGCTTTTGAAAGGATAACGGCCTTTATCCCGCTCTTCCTACTCTCCGGTCTGCGGATTTCAGTCGAGTGACTCCAAGGGGCATTTCAACAGCTGCTCAGTAGGTTCCTTTCAGCCGCGGGAGCCCTCTCTATAAAAAAGCCTCGCTGTTTACTTATCCTTATCTGCGTCTGGTTATTTAGCTGTCGTCATCCTTTAGAAGAGCCGTAATGCGGTCAGACACTGTCTCCCGGCCTAACAAAGAAATCATTTTCGGCAAATCCGGCCCGTGTTTTTGTCCGGACACCGCGACGCGGATCGGCATAAAGAGCTGTTTGCCTTTGTATCCAGTCTCTTTTTGAACGGCCTTCATCGCTTGTTTGACCGCGTCCGCTTCAAATGAATCGATCAGGCGGAGCTGCTCGGCAAAGCTCTGCAACACCTCGGGAACTTGCTCTTCAGCCAGAACTTCCTGCGCTTCACTGTTATATTGAATTTCATCATGAAAAAAGAGATCTGTCAACTCAACGATATCCGCTCCGCACGTCATCTTCTCTTTATGAAGCACGATCAGTTCGTATGCCCACTGTTTTTGCTGTTCGGACATAAACTCCGGCAAACGGTCGGCTTTTTTTAGATGAGGCAGCGCAAGCCAAACGACACGGTCATCGTCAGCTTCTTTCATATATTGGTTATTCATCCAAGCCATTTTTGCCGTATCGAACACAGCAGGAGCTTTAATGACCCGGCCGAGTTCAAATTGCTCAATCAATTCATCCATCGAGAGCAGTTCTTGTTCGCCGCCCGGCGACCAGCCAAGCAGCGCGATAAAGTTAACGACCGCTTCCGGCATATAGCCGAGTTCGCGGTACTGTTCGATAAATTGAATAATCGATTCTTCACGTTTGCTCATTTTTTGCCGTTCTTCGTTCAAAATCAGCGAAGCGTGCGCGAATTTCGGTGTTTTCCAGCCAAAAGCCTGATAAAGCAGCACTTGTCTCGGCGCATTCGAAAGGTGTTCTTCTCCGCGAATGACGTGCGAAATTTCCATCAAATAATCATCGATAACGACAGCGAAATTATACGTCGGAATCCCGTCTTGCCGAACGATAACAAAGTCGCCGATTCCGTCAGATTCAAACGATACTTGTCCGCGCACTTCGTCATCAACAATAATCTCTTCGCCGGCCGGGACAACAAACCTTACAACCGGCTTGCGTCCTTCCGCTTCGTATGCTTGCTTTTGTTCGTCAGTTAAATTCCGGTCGCGCCCGCTGTACATCGGTGTTTCTCCGCGTGCGCGCTGTTCTTCGCGCTCTTTTTCTAATTCTTCTTGTGTCATATAGCAGTGATAAGCTTTGCCTTCGGCTAAAAGCTGATCGACATATTTCCGGTAAATATCCAGCCGGTCCATGCTTTTGTACGGACCGTAATCCCCGCCGGTATCAACGCTCTCATCCCAGTCAATACCGAGCCATTTTAAGCTTTCCAGCAGCTTTTCCGTCGCGGTATCGACATTTCTCGCTGCATCTGTATCTTCAATCCGAACGATAAATGACCCGTTTTGATTTCGTGCAAATAAATAATTAAACAGAGCCGAACGGGCGCCGCCGATATGCAAATGTCCGGTCGGACTCGGCGCAAAGCGCACTCGTACTTGATCACTCACAGTAAAACACCTGCCATTTCGATAATATTTTCAGTCTGAATTCTCCGTTAATAATACCACAGCTTGCGCTGCTATGCCTTCCTCCCGGCCGGCAAATCCTAATTTCTCCGTCGTTGTCGCTTTCACATTGACGTTTATGATATCCGTTTGCAAAAGCTCCGCAATCCGTTCGCGCATCGCACTGATAAACGGAGCCATCTTCGGTTTTTCCGCCATGATTGTACAATCCGCATTGCCTAATTTATAGCCGCGCTCGCGGGCTAAAGACCAAACGTGTGTTAACAGTTCGGCTGAATCGGCGTTTTGATAGGCAGGATCTGTATCGGGAAAATGCTTGCCGATGTCGCCTTCTGCCAAAGCTCCGAGCACCGCATCCGCGATCGTATGCAAAAGTACATCAGCATCCGAGTGGCCCGTTAATCCTTTGCTGTGCGGAATCGTAATCCCGCCAAGAATGAGCGGACGGCCTTCTTGCAGTTGGTGAACGTCAAACCCTTGTCCGACACGCATCGTCATCTCTCCTCTTCCCGTTTGCGGATAATTGCTTCCGCAAACATCAAATCTTCCGGTGTTGTCACTTTAATGTTTTCGTATGTACCTTCAACCACTTTCACCGTTTTTCCCGCATATTCAAACAGGCTGGCATCGTCTGTCGCGGGATGATTGTCATCTTCAGCCAATTTGTGCGCGCTTCGGATGTCTTCCAAGTAAAACGCCTGGGGGGTTTGAATCAGCCAAAGTAATGATCGGTCCAGTGTCTTCTTTACGCTGCCCATAATGGCTTCCTTTACTGTATCTTTTACCGGTACACCCGCAACTGCGCCGACATCTTTATCGACCGCTTCAATCAGACGGCGGAGCGTTTCGGTGCGGATGAACGGACGGGCTCCGTCATGAATAAGCACGACCGGATTGCCTGAAAGTGCTTTAAGACCTTCGAACACACTCTGCTGCCGTTCGCGGCCGCCGGGCACAATACCGATCACTTTTGTGATGCCGGCATCAGCTGTCATTTTACGCATTTCGTCTCGTTCCGCTTCATTCACAGCAAGAACGATACCTTCACATAGAGAATCCTCCTGAAACACACGGAGTGTGTGAATCAGGAGGGGAACCCCTTCAATCGTAATAAATTGTTTATTTTTTCCCGCTTTCATTCGTGAGCCGTAACCGGCAGCAGGAATAACGACATAATAAGGTTTCATTGCAACCGTTCCTTTTCAAATTGGTTAACTTAAAGCCATTTTATTGCGCTTTTTCCATCGGTTTCGGTTTGGCAAAAATCATTCGTCCGGCAGATGTTTGCAGCACACTCGTCACGACGACTTCGACTGTGTCGCCGATATATCCGCGGCCGTCTTCAACAACGATCATCGTGCCGTCATCCAAATAGGCGACACCCTGATTTTGTTCCTTGCCGTCCTTGATAACTTGCACAGGCATTTCCTCGCCGGGAAGAACAACCGGTTTGACTGCATTGGCAAGATCGTTAATATTGAGCACATCAACGCCTTGCAAATCACAGACTTTGTTTAAATTAAAATCGTTCGTTACAACATACCCGTCGAGCAGCTTCGCCAGCTTAACGAGTTTGGAGTCCACTTCGTGAATATCTTCAAAATCTCCGTCATAAATCTCGACATTAATCGGCAGTTCTTTTTGAATTCGGTTTAGAATGTCCAAGCCGCGGCGGCCGCGATTCCGCTTTAAAACGTCCGAAGAATCGGCAATATGCTGAAGCTCTTCCAAAACAAATTCAGGAATTAAAAGCGTCCCTTCCATAAATCCCGATTGACAAATATCAGCAATACGGCCGTCAATAATAACGCTCGTATCAAGGATTTTTAATGATCCTTTTGTGCCTTTATTTACAGGATCTTCGTCCTCTGTACCGCCGGTTTTACGCCCGGCCTGTTTGGACGATGGGATTAACGCCATTATTTCGTCGCGTTTCTTAAATCCGACTTGAAAACCGAGATAACCGAGCAGCATCGTTAAAACGAGCGGTAAAATCCCGCTTAATACCGGAATTTCAACACTGCTTATGCCCATGCTGATCAAAAACGCGAGCAGCAAACCGACACCGAGCCCTAATGTGCCGAAAATCAAATCGGTCACCGGAAATTTAATCAGCCGGTCCTCAACATTGTTAACTAAACGTACGAGCGGATCGACAGTAAAATGAAGAGATAAATAAAATATAAGTGCACCTAAGATAGCTCCTGTATAGCTGTTGACAAGAATGTGCGGCAAATTTCCGCCGCTGAGATACACGACGAGGTCAGGAATAAAAAGATACCCTAACGTTCCGCCGGTAAACAAAATCACTAATTGAACGATACGTCGCAGCATCGTGTCACCTCCTTTCACCATTGTACGAAAGACTGGACCGTTTTGATTCATCTCTAGGCAAATTCACAAATTATTACATGTTTGATAGTCAAACTTTACCATCGCATTGTATGTGTGTCAATTCTATAAACGTGCCATTATATCTTTATTCACATTCTCCGTCAAGGTCTTTCGCCGGTATCCTTTTAAATATGTCGGTCAATGAATAACTGTTCTTGAATTCGGCTTAAGCCCTCTTTAATTTTACGCGCTCTGACTTCACCGATCCCGTCAACTTCATCCAGCTCAGCGATTTCTGCACGCATAATCTGCTGGAGGGAATGATAGGAACCGACGAGATTCTCGACAACGCGCGGAGGAATGCGCGGGATCTTATTCAATATTCGGTACCCGCGCGGCTCAAGAGAGTACTCGTGCAAATTTGAAATGCGGGGATAACCGAGCAGCTTGACAACCACTTGATCATCGAGCAGGTCGTCACTTGATAACCGCTGAAGACGGCTGAGGACAACACGCGGATCTTCCATTTTTCCGTCCTGATAATCTTTAATTAAATCGAGCGCTTCTTTTTCAGTATTGGAAACGAGTTCTTCCAGCTGCATTGAAATGAGCCGGCCTTCATCGCCGAGTTCATTGACGTAATTTTTGATCTCGCTTTTGATTCGCAGAACCATCTCCACACGGTGCATGACTTGCGAGACATCCTGAAATGTTACGAGCTCCTCGAATTCGAGCGCGCCAAGGTTCGTAATGCTTTGATCAAGAACCGATTTATATTTTTCCAGCGTCTGAATCGCTTGGTTCGCCTTCGTTAAGATCACACCGATATCTTTTAACGCATAGCGGTAGTCGCCTTGATAGAGGGTGATGACATTGCGCCGCTGCGAAATCGAAATCACTAAATTTCCCGTCTGCCTCGCCACGCGCTGAGCAGTCCGGTGACGAATCCCTGTTTCCGTTGATTCGATGTCATTGTCCGGCACAAGCTGCGTGTTCGCATACAAAATCCGGCTTGCATCTTCGCTTAAGATGATCGCCCCGTCCATTTTCGCAAGCTCATATAAATACGCCGGTGAAAAATTGCAATTGATGAAAAACCCGCCGTTAACAATGTTCATCATCTCCGCATTGTAACCGAGAACGATCAAACCGCCGGTGTTGGCGCGCAAGACGTTATCGATCCCTTCTCTAAGCGGGGTTCCAGGCGAGACAAACCGCAGCACCCGGCTGACAAACTGCTGATCATAGTTCGAATTTTGGTGATCCACTTGTCATTCCTCCTAACGTTGCGTCCAGTGCTTCGTTGACATTATTGACACCGATCATCTCAATCCCGTCGGGCACGTTCCAGCCGCCGATATTTTTCGCCGGCAAAATAACACGCTGAAATCCGAGTTTAGCAGCTTCGTTGACACGCTGGTCAATTCGCGTCACCCGGCGCACTTCGCCGGTCAGTCCCACCTCGCCGATAATGACATCCCGCGGATCGGACGGAGAATCGCGAAAACTGGAAGCGATCGCTACGGCAATTGACAAGTCGACGGACGGCTCATCCAAGCGGACACCGCCGGATACTTTCACATAAGCATCATGGTTTTGCATTAACATGCCGATGCGTTTTTCCAACACCGCGATAACTAGCGATATCCTGTTATGATCGATCCCGGTGGCCATCCGGCGCGGATTACCGAAACTTGTCGGCGAGACGAGCGACTGAATTTCCACCAGCACCGGGCGCGTGCCTTCCATCGAAGCGACGACCGCTGAGCCTGATGCTCCTTGTGCGCGCTCTTCTAAAAATATTTCCGAAGGGTTCAGCACTTCTTCGAGACCGGACTCTGCCATTTCAAATATGCCGATCTCATTCGTTGAGCCGAAACGGTTTTTCACGGCGCGCAAAATCCGGTACGTATGGTGCCGCTCCCCTTCGAAGTAAAGCACGCAATCAACCATGTGCTCTAAAATCCGAGGCCCGGCGATCGCTCCTTGTTTCGTGACGTGGCCGACGATAAATACCGCAATCCCTTTCGCTTTGGCTATACGCATAAAGCTCGATGTCGATTCACGCACTTGCGATACACTGCCCGGCGCACTCGTTACGTGTTCCAGGTGCACCGTTTGAATCGAATCAATCACGACGAGCGACGGGGCCAAATGATCGATCGCCTGTTCGATTTGTTCGACATCCGTTTCCGCTAAAACATACAGTTCGTTATTGCCTAAACCGAGGCGGTCTGCCCGCAGTTTCGTTTGCTTCATCGATTCTTCGCCGGAAATGTACAGCACGCGCTGATGATGTTCCGATAATGTCGCTGACAGCTGCAGCAATAGCGTTGACTTCCCAATACCCGGATCGCCGCCGACCAAAACGAGCGAGCCGGGCACAATCCCGCCGCCTAACACCCGGTTCAGTTCGCCGATGTAGGTCGACATGCGGGGGTCTTCTTTTCGTTCTATCTCTGTAATCGCCTGCGGTTTCGTTTTCGCGGCTTCCGCTCCTGATTGAAACGTCCGGTGTTTTGCGCTGCCGGGCGCAGGCGCTTCCAATTCTTCAACCAAGCTGTTCCACGACTGACAGCCGGGACATTTCCCGAGCCACTTTGTCGTTTCATAGCCGCATTCCTGACAAACAAATTTCGTTTTTCGCTTCGCCATCGGTTCTGTCCTCCATTGTCGCAGTTCATTTCTTTTATTTTAACACGGTCGAGGCCCGCTATGGACATTCAGCGGGAATTGCGCTGATGAAATGGCCACCAATTGTAACGCCCGAACATTTTCATGCACGCCGGGACAAAGAGCGGAAGCAGCACGACGGTGTAAAAAAACAGTCCGGTGATCGTTAAGGTGCTGATCTGCATCAAGCTCAAAACGCCGGAAGGGAGCATCGAGGCGAATGTCCCGCCGAGAATAAGCGCTGCCGAGAGCACCGTGCCGCCGATGCGTTTCATCGCTAAATGAATCGTTGCCCGGGCCGAGTCCGGATCTTTCGGATCATAAAGTTCGCTGAATCTGCCTAAAAGAAAAATCGAGTAGTCAACACCGAGCGCCATCAATAAGACAAAGCCAAAGAACGGCACCGGCCACATGATGCCGGGATAGCCCATGATATCGGTGAAAATGATTTCGGTCACGGCTGCCGCGCCAAAGTACGTCGCCACCAGCGAGATCAGCACATAAACCGGCATAACCAATGAGCGAAGCAATACCATCAGTGCGAGAAAAATCCCCGTCAGCATGACAGCCGCAGTCGTCATAAAGTCCTGGTTGGAAACATCGCGCAAGTCGCGGTTCACACTCGTCACACCGTCAATCGCCATTGCCGAATCTTCCATCGGCGTCTCGCGGAAAGAAAAGTGTGTCACTTCTTCCACTTCATCAAGGATGCCCATCGCCTCCCGGCTGTAAGGGTCGGCATCAAGCAAAACGTCAATAAACGTGAACTGTTTTGATTCCGGTGTCGCATACGTGTTAAACGCTTCGGCAAAACCTTCTTCTTCAAGAGCCTGCTCAGGAATAAAAAATCCTTCGAGCGGATGCTCTTGCTGCGAGGCGATTTCTGTTAAAACGTCTTCGATATCGGTCAACCCTTCAGCAGTCTCCTCGACGCCTTCTTTTGCTTCGGTCAGCCCGTCGGTCAGCTCGGCTGCGGCTGAACGGACCTCTTCAAGACCGGCTTCAAACTCAACAAGACCGCTGCGGATTTCACTCAAACCGGTCTGCAGTTCAGCTGCTCCGGCTTCGATCTCGCCCAAGGCATCCGCCGCTTCACCAATCCCTGTTTCGAGCGCTCCGGCTTGTGCTGCAGCTTGATCTAATTCGGCATAAACTGTATTGAAATAAGGCGACGGGTCGGGAAGCGCGACATCCGGCAGCGGATCTTCCGGCAAAGCCTCCGCAGCTGCCGCTTCTACTTCCGCTGCCGGGTCAATATCCAGCTCCGGAATATCAGGCAATTCGTCTTTAACCGCTATTCCTGTCGCCTCTTCAATCTCCGCCGCAGAAACCGGAAGCTCCTCGATTTGACGCTCAAGATCTTCCGTCCGCTCGCTGAGATCCGCGAATGCTTCGTCTATTTCGGCAAGGAACGAGTCAATTTGCTCTTCGATTTCAGTAACGGCAGCTTCCGCTTCCCGCTGCGCTTGACGGGCATTTTCGAGCTCTTCATTCACTTCGTTTTCAGCCGCCCGGACGTCTTCTTCATAATTCGAAATTTCCTCCGACGCGGCGCCGACCTCGGTTTGTATCTCGCGAAGACCCGCTTCGGTTTCACTGATCCCTTCTTCGATATCAGAAGCGCCTGCAATCGCTTCGTCTGTTCCTTGAATCAGTTCGGTCAAGCCTTGCTCCGCCTCATCAATTTCCTCTTCGCTTGCTTCAATTTCTGTCACAGCTTCGTCTAAACCGTCGGCAATCTCGAGTAATCCTTCCTCTGCCTCATCAAGACCGCCGGCTAAGCTGTCTGCCGTATACGGAACCGTAAATTCGTCTTCCAGTTCTCCCTGCGGGCGGTGCAGCCCCCGGACCGTATCGACGCCTTCAATTCTCTCGAGGTTTTTCGTTAAAAATTCCAGATGCGCAATACGCTCCGGCTCATCCCACGAAGGATTCGGCGCTTCGATAATCAAGGTCGAAGCAAAGATTTCTCCTTCGCCGAACACTTCATTTATCCGTTCATAGCCTGTGACCGAATCATAATCACCCTGAATTTCATCGACGGAATCAAACGAACGGTCATCATCATAAACTAGCAGCAGCGGGAGAAGAAGCACGATGATCACGAGGAGGGAAAAACCGGTTTTATTAAGGGCAAACGACCCGAGTTTTCCCCAAAACGCATTGTCTGTTTCTTGTTTCTCTACCTTTGACGGCCAGAAAAGGCGCTTGCCGGTTAAGGATAAAACAGCCGGCATCATCAGCCAAATTGCGCCCACCATGACTACAAGGCTGATCGCCACGGCAGAAGCGGATTGATACAAGTCAAATTCCGCCAGTCCGATCGCTGCAAACCCGATAAAACCGGTAAAGGCGCTGTAAAATACCGTCGCCCGCGATCCTTTCATCGTCCGCAGCATCGCGTCGTAGGACGAATCACCGCTTTTCAGCTCTTCTTGAAACCTTTTTAAAATCAATAAGCAGTAATCGGTGCCGACGCCGAAAACGACGGCTAACACAAAAATTTGCGTGAAATTGGAGACGGGAAAATTAAACGCGCCGATCAATGAAGACACGACGGCAATCGAAAATAAATAGACAGAAGCTAAAATGATCAGCGGGACAAACGGCGCAAGAAAGGAGCGAAATACGGTTAACAGCACGAGGAAAACGAGCGCAACGGTAATGTACGTCGATGTTTCCAGTCCTTCTTCGGTCGTCACGATGACATCTTCATTGATAACCGGTTCACCGGTTTCATAATGGTTGACTCCCGTGACACTGACTATTTCTTCAAGTTCGTCGCGGATCAGTTCATAGTCGCTCGCCGGCATATCCAGCTGCAAAACGGCCAAAAGCACACCTTCATCATCGGCGTAAAGACGGTCTTCTTCATCTTCGCCGTCAAACGGGGTCAGCGTATCGTGTAACGGCAAATTGCCGGGAGACGTTTCTAATTCCACCAGCCGATCCTCGATTTGCTCCAGTTGTTCCGCGGTAAAACCGCCAGGCTCGTCGTACACAACAATAACCTCTGAACCGGTAAATCCGCCGTCTTCGTCAATCAATGGATCAACCATCGAAGACGGATAATCATCCGGCGCTTCCTCTTGGCCCTCTTCGCGGACAAACCGGTCGATATCCGGCGCATAAATAAACGCGGACACCGCGGCTAAGAGCCATAGAAGCGGCAATATGTACAGCAGATGCTTTCTGTTCAATTTAAACAACCAGCGGCGCCGCCCCATGATCAAAATCCTTTCCGCACTTTGTTACAGTTGTTATTACATTATAACGCACTCACGCCAATAAATGAAAAAAGGACCGCCCGCGAGCGGTCCCATAAAAATCATTGTGTTTTTTCTTCTTCTGTTTCTTCCTGCTCGCCTTTTTTCGTAACGGTAAATTCTCCGTCGACAACATCAAGCAGAACGGTCTCGCCTTTTTGAATCGTCTCGCGCAATACCTCTTCCGACAGCCGGTCTTCCACTTCTTTTTGCAATGCGCGGCGCAGCGGGCGGGCACCGTATTCAGGGTCGAACCCTTCATCGGCAATTTTATTTTTCGCTTCTTCGGACAGTTCAAACGAAATCTCTTGCTCTTTGAGCCGGTTTTGTAGCTGCTGCGCCATCAAAGAAACAATTTGTTTGATATGATCTTTTTCTAAAGAGTGGAAAACAATGATTTCATCGATACGGTTAAGGAATTCTGGACGGAAGCTCTTCTTCAGTTCGCCCATGACTTTGCCTTTCATATCTTGATATTTTTCATCCGAGCGGTGTGCCGTAAAGCCGAGGTTTTTCTCCTGCTTCAGCGCTTGCGCTCCAACGTTTGAAGTCATGATGACAGCTGTGTTGCGGAAGTCAACGCGCCGTCCTTTCGAATCTGTCAAAAATCCGTCTTCCAAGACTTGCAGCAAGATATTGAACACTTCAGGGTGCGCCTTCTCGATTTCATCAAGCAAAATGACGGAGTAAGGCTTGCGCCGAACTTTTTCGGTCAGCTGGCCGCCTTCTTCATGTCCGACGTAACCAGGAGGCGAACCGACAAGACGGCTCGTTGTATGCTTTTCCATAAATTCAGACATGTCGATGCGAATAATCGATTCTTCATCACCGAAAAGCGATTCTGCTACGGCTCGGGCCAGTTCGGTTTTCCCGACGCCGGTCGGACCTAAGAAGATAAAGCTTCCGATCGGACGTTTAGGGTCTTTAAGTCCAGCACGCGCGCGGCGGATCGCTTTCGAAACAGCCGAGACAGCTTCGTCTTGTCCAATGACACGGTTGTGTAAAATCTCCTCCATTCGCAGAAGCCGATCGGTTTCTTCCTCGGCAATTTTGCTTACAGGCACGCCGGTCCAAGTTGCGACAACTTGAGCGATATCTTCTCTCGTTACTTCAGAGCTTTCTTGCCCTTGTTTTTCTTTCCACTCATTTTTCATCGTTTCCAGTTCGTCGCGAAGCTTTTGCTCTTTATCCCGGAGCGAAGCTGCTTTTTCGAACTCTTGACTTTGCACGGAGGCATCTTTTTCTTTGCGCAGTTCTTCTAGCTCCTGCTCTTTCTCCTTTAAATTCGGCGGGGCCGTATACGAGCTTAAACGCACTTTCGAGCCGGCTTCATCAATCAGGTCAATCGCTTTGTCCGGCAAAAAGCGGTCTGAAATGTAGCGGTCTGACAAACGAACGGCAGCATCAATTGCATCATCCGTAATCGTGACGCGGTGATGCGCCTCATAGCGGTCGCGCAAACCGCTGAGAATTTGTGTTGATTCTTCAATCGTCGGCTCCTCAACTTGGATCGGCTGAAAACGCCGTTCAAGTGCCGCGTCTTTTTCAATATATTTGCGGTATTCATCCATCGTCGTTGCTCCGATACACTGCAGTTCTCCGCGGGCGAGCGACGGCTTAAGGATATTCGACGCATCGATGGCACCCTCTGCTCCGCCGGCGCCGATCAAGGTGTGAAGCTCGTCGATAAAGAGAATAATATTGCCCGCCTGACGGATTTCTTCCATCACTTTTTTCAAGCGGTCTTCAAATTCGCCGCGGTATTTCGTGCCGGCGACAACCGTTCCCATATCCAGGGTCATCACGCGTTTGTTGCGGAGGATTTCCGGAACTTCGTTATCGATAATTTGCTGGGCGAGACCTTCAGAAATCGCCGTTTTACCGACACCCGGTTCACCGATTAAGACCGGATTATTTTTGGTTCTTCGGCTCAAAATTTGGATAACGCGTTCAATTTCTTCGGAACGCCCGATCACCGGATCAATTTGACCTTCTTTCGCAATCGCTGTCAAGTCACGGGCCAATCCGTCCAGTGTCGGTGTATTCGCTGGCGCCCCGCCCTGACCGGCAGCCTGTTGCTGACCGTTGCTGTTCTCACTGTTGCCGAGAAGTTGCAATACTTGCTGCCTCGCTTTGTTAAGGCTCACTCCCAGGTTGTTTAATACGCGGGCAGCGACGCCTTCTCCTTCACGGATAAGGCCGAGCAAAATATGTTCGGTGCCGACGTAGGAATGACCGAGTTTACGCGCCTCATCCATCGACAGTTCAATCACTTTTTTCGCCCGCGGAGTGTAATGAATTTGCTTCGCTTGATCTTCACCTTTGCCGATTAAGTTTTCCACCTCTTCGGTAATCTTTTCCGAACCAAGACCAAGCGCCGTCAATGCTTTCGCAGCAATCCCTTCACCTTCACTGACCAATCCTAGCAAAATGTGTTCTGTTCCGATATTGCTGTGGCCAAGCCGGCCAGCTTCTTCCTGTGCTAATGCGAGCACTTTTTGCGCCCGTTCAGTAAATCGACCAAACATCATGTTTTGCACCTCCAAAATTATTATCTGTCTAATTTATTTTCTTCTAATGCCAATCTTTCGCGAATAATTTTTGCCCGTCTTTCATTTCTTTCTTCCGCCTGCAGCTGTTTTCCTGCATACTGCTGCAAAAAACCGGGTTGAGTCAAGACCATTAATTCATTTAAAATTTTGCCGTCCAAGCCGGAAACCATCTCAAGATCAATACCGAGACGAACATCCGAGAGCCGCTGCATCGCTTCCTTTGACTCGATTCTGCGGCTGAAAGCCAAAATCCCGTAAGAACGGTACACCTTGTCTTCCAGATACATTTTTGATTGCTGCAGCAATGTCTCGCGAGCTTGACGTTCATGCTGAACGAGCTGTGTTACGACACTTTTCAAATCTGCAATAATATCTTCTTCCGATTTTCCAAGCGTAGTCTGGTTCGAGATTTGAAAAAGATTGCCGAGCGCTTCGCTGCCTTCGCCGTAGATCCCGCGAACGACGAGTCCCAGCTGATTAATCGCCGGTAAAATCTGGTTTAGCTTGTTGGTCATGACGAGAGCAGGCAAATGCATCATCACTGATGAACGCAATCCTGTGCCGACATTGGTTGGGCAGCTCGTCAAATAACCGCGCTTTTCATCAAAGGCAAAATCCAACTTCTCTTCCAGCCAGTCATCCATTCTGTTCGCATTGGCAAAGGTTTCATCCAGCTGAAAGCCTGAAAGCAAACACTGAATGCGAAAGTGATCTTCTTCATTGACCATAACGCTCAGTGATTCGTCCGGGTTGAGAAGAACCGCCCCTGCTTCAGATTCATTGGCTAAACTTGGACTGATTAAGTGTTTTTCAACCAGGACATGTTTTTCATTGCTTTGCATGTCAGCCATTCGAAACAATTCTAAATCAGGAAACGGACCAGCTTTTTTTCCGCTGTAGTTCGACTCCATGTTTGTGACAATATCATTTAAATGCTCATAATCATTCGCAATCGGAAAAGGGATATTCACCAGGTTCCTCGCAAGCCGAACACGGCTGCTGATCACGATGTCAGATTCCGGTCCCTCGTTTTTCATCCAGGGACTGACCGCTTCTGAAATAAATGCTTCAAGTGTCACCGCTATTCAGCCCCCTTTCGCTCAAGCTGTTCCTGCAGCGAACGGATTTTATCGCGCACTTCGGCTGCTTTTTCAAATTCTTCTTCTTCGATTTGCTTTTTCATCTGTTCACGAAGCTGCTCAATTTCCCGATATACGTGTAAATCTTGACCGCCCCGCTTGGGAATTTTGCCTAAATGCGTATCATTTCCGCCGTGAATTCGCCGAAAAATCGAGTCCAATTTACTGTCAAAAGCTTCGTAGCATCGCGCGCAGCCGAAGCGACCCATTTCGGCAAACTGTGCGTATGTCAATCCGCAATGCGGACAGCTTAACGGCTCTTCAGCTTTTTTGCCTGTTTCAGCTGAAGATTGTTTCACTCCTTTTAACGAAGGTTCCATATCTAACAGCCCTGACAGCAGTTGGTGTATCGAGAAGCTGTTCGATCCCGGGATATGTTCCCCTTTTTCTTTTGCGCACGTTTCGCAAATATGATATTCAATTTTTTCCCCGTTTACGATTTTTGTAAAATGAAGGGTGGCCGGATGCTCATTACATTCTTGACAAAGCATTATCACCGCCTCCTTTTAGCTCATTCATTCATCTCTTTATATTTAAGTGTTGTCAGCATCGCTTTCATGATCTCCGCACGCAAAACATCACGGTACGGAAGTTTAACATTCAAAACCTCCCGGTCAATCACACTTTGCATAAGATTCGCTTCCCTTTTTGTAAGAGCTTCTTCATTATACAAACGTTCGATAATATTGAGGGCCGCTGTTTGCGAAATTTGTCCCGAAGTCAATTCAATCAGCTGGTCATAAAGGTCAAGATAATTATCCGGCGTGACCTTAATAATTCGGATATAGCCTCCGCCTCCGCGTTTGCTTTCAACCATATAACCCTTTTCCACCGTGAACCGAGTTCTAATCACATAATTAATTTGTGACGGCACACAGTCGAATTGTTCAGCAAGCTCGCTTCTTTTCACTTCGATCAATTCCTCGTTGCTCGATTCAATGATATGTTTTAAGTAATGTTCAATCACATCCGAAATATTCCGCACTCCGACCCCCTCCTTTTTCACGTCTTTCATGTCTTTACGACTTGACTTTGACTATTTTTGACTATATGAACATAATATAACGAAAGACCGGATAAATGCAAAGATTTAATTTTAACGCTCGAACGGAAAATCTTCGTTTCCTTCTTTACCACGTTCATTTCATATTCAATCTTCATTTAACACTTAGGATGCTTATTTGCTTCAGTGAGATTATTTTCCTGCATATCAACCGTTTAGAACTTACCTGCCGGCCGTTTAACGGTTGTCGGTTTTCGCCATCAAAAAAAAGGCATCCTTATAAGAGAATACCTCAGATTGTAGACAAATTATTATTTTGACGTAAGCCGCGCAGCCGCTACCCTCCGCTTGCCCCGGGCAAGGACTCAGCTAGTATTCGGCGGTATCAGACCGCCGAATACGGATCTTCGTCGCCTGCTTTCCCGGAGGCGTCGGAGGAGTGGATGCGCGGCTTCCTTTATTATGAAAACACTCGATTCAAAGTAGGACATCGATCGATGTCATGACTTTATCATCAAAAAAAGGCATCCTCATTACGAGAATGCCTTCGTTGAAATGCCCAGCGACGTCCTACTTTCACAGGGGGAGAGCCCCCGACTATCATCGGCGCTG
>NZ_RKQQ01000004.1 GCF_003814815.1 Salisediminibacterium halotolerans | reverse complement strand
CCGGACTTGTCTTGCTAAATTGACGGGATATCTTCTTACTATATCCCACTTTACGCTTGGCTTTTGTTTAGTTTTCAAAGGGCAGCTGAATCGCTCTGTCGCTTTAAGGCGACTTTATTATAATAACACCAGTTGATTGCCTGCGTCAATAGATGATGCAATTTTTTATTTAAACAATCATTCGGCGGCCGCTCACTTCAGCGACAAAAAATAATATACCATCTGCGACGAAGTGTGACAACCCTATATTAGAAAAATTTTATCAATCATTTATTAACGCGTTTTTTTATAATAGCGATGATAAATTTTTCGTCCTTTCGTTTCGCGTAAAACGATATCGATAAACCCTTTATCAATTAAAAACTCCAGCAAAATACCAAGATCGAGCGAGTAATCACGCACGGAAAGCTGCTGTTTTAAATCTTCGATGCTCCACGGCTCCTCTTGCTGCTCCATCAACGAAAATAAATGCGCCGCGCCCAGCCTTGTTTTACGGGAAACTTCAAATTCAATCGCGATCATTAACAGTTCTAATCTTTTCCCGAGCGTTTCATCGCCTTCAGTTAATTCAGAGTAAAGTTTATATATTTCCGGCTCGAGCTTTTTCACTTGTTTCCAGACCGTAATTTCCGGATAGGAACCGTGTTCAATGATGGCAAAGCGCGCCAAGTGATGAAGAGCATGGAGAATTTGATTAAACGAATCCAAATAATGTGCTTGTTCAAACAAAGACTTTCCATCGCTGTAGCGGCGGATCAGCTTTGAAAATTCAACACCGATTTTCAATTGCCTTTCCTCGGCAGGAAATTGATCTAATTTTTCCCGGAAAGATTTCACGTATTCATTTCGGTCAAAAATCACCTGACCGTTCAAGAGCCAGTCGACGATGCGCCGGTTCGTTCCATTTAAGAGCCAATCGTTCACCTGATCTTCAGAAGCCGTATGAACGGCAATGGAAATACCGCTGTAATCATAATGTCTTGTTTCCCATAAACGCTCTTGTGAATTATCTGCTAAAATCAACAGCACATGATCAAAATGATCTGTATTTGCGTCCATCTCATGACGCTTCTTGACAGAGATAATCCCGAGCGTGCTGTCTTCTGATGCGCGATCTTGATAAAGCTGCCGAACATATTCTTCCATTAGCGGGTTCTCTCCCTTGCCCCAGTTTCGTGTTACATGCTTCTACTGTGTCAATTCGACAAACTTTGCCAAATTCCTTTCCTTTTATATCATTTTCTTTGTCTCCACCCCATTTTATTCCTTTCGATGTTTAAAATATGATATAATTCCGTTGCAGGAGGTATGATTATGTCGCTAAAATATTCGAATAAAATTAACAAAATCCGCACGTTTGCGCTCGTATTGATTTTCGGCGGTATCATTATTATGTATCTCGGCTTATTCTTTCAAACCAGTCCGATTTTAATGTCTTTGTTCATGCTTCTCGGGTTTCTCGCGATCATCGGCAGCACGGTTGTTTATTTTTGGATCGGCATGCTCTCGTCACGCGCTGTCCACGTCGTCTGTCCGAACTGTGAAAAGCAGACGAAAATGCTCGGAAAAGTCGACGCCTGCATGTTTTGCAATGAGCCGCTGACACTCGATAAATCCCTTGAAGGCAAAGAGTTCGACGAAAGTTACAATCACAACAAATCTTAACAAAAACGGCTTCCAGCTTTATGGCTGGAAGCCGTAGAGTATTGACAAAGTCATGACATCGATCGATGTCCTATTAAAAGGAACGGATGATGACGCATCGTCCGGCTTCTTTCCGCGGGCGAGCGTCGAGCCGCTTCGGCCTGATGCCCTGCAGGGTCTCGTCTGTCTCGCTATCCCGCAGGAGAAAGCCGGGATGCTGGGTCATCCTCCTTCTTTGAATCAAGTGTTTTCATAATAAAGGAAGCCACGCATCCACTCCTCCGACGCCTCCGGGAAAGCAAGAGACGAAGATCCGGATTCGGCGGTCTTAGACCGCCGAATACTAGCTGAGTCCTTGCCCGGGGCAAGCGGAGGGTAGTGGTTGCGTGGCTTGCGTCAAAATAATATTTTGTCTACAATCTGCGGCTTCCAGCTTTAAGGCTGGAAGCCGTTTTTACATCCTCGAAACGATCGATTAATGCGCTTGTCCTTTTGCACAATCCGGACATGTTCCGTAAATCTCCATCCGGTGGTTCTTCACGTTAAAACCCGTCACGTGTTCGGCGAGGGTTTCTACTTCATCGAGTCCGGGATAGTGAAAGTCGACAATTTTTCCGCAGTCTTGACAAATGACGTGGTAGTGGTCTGATGTGTTGCTGTCAAAACGGCTGGAAGAATCTCCGTAAGTCAGCTCTCGCACGAGCCCGACTTCTTTAAAAACCCGTAAGTTGTTATAAACCGTTGCCACACTCATATTCGGGAATTTACTTTCCAATGCTTTATAGATTTCATCAGCAGTCGGATGCTGTTTAGCACTGAATAAAAATTCCAAAATTGCGTGTCTTTGCGGGGTCATACGGACTTTTGTGTTTTTAAGCGATTCTAACGCCTCTTGAAATTGATGGTTTTCCATGTTGTTTCACCCCTTTGATGCTGATAATGGCAAGCGAATGTATGCGTCATCTGTCATCTATACAAGTATTTACAATATCACAAAGTATGCATTCTCTCTTTAGAACCTTTATAAACAGTATACCGAACAAGCTGAAAGCCTGTCAATCTTGACATTGCTTAACCAATAGCATCTAGCGTTTTTAACCGGGTGAATTTTCTGTGAAGAGCCTCACGTCGTTAACATCGATTAAGAAAGAGACAAACCGGTTTGTGACAAAATCAGGCTGCGGCTTTTTCTTTTCTTGTTCCGTGCAAAGTTCCTTCATTAGTTCTTTCACGTTCTCTGCGTCCTGCTCAGCAGCGCCGATGAGAAATGTTGTATTGCCCCGGCGCCGAAAGCTGCCGGTGCTCGATAATTCTGTCATCCGGTAACCTTGTTCATTCAAACCTTTTTCGATCACATCGCGATAATGATTATGAACGATACAAATAAATAGTTTCATAGCGCTCCCTCCCTGTATTAATAACCTTTGTTTAAATCAATCCAATTCCAGTAATTTCTCTGCCCGCGTTCATAGACAGCCAGGTTGTATTCAAAGATTTCCAATGCTCTCGGCTGATATTGCGGAGAAATTCCTGATATGTGCGGCGTAACAGTGACATCCGGATGTTCCCAAAACGGATGATCTCCCGGAAGCGGCTCTTCATTAAAAACGTCCAACACGGCGTGCGAAAATTCCTCTCGATTTAAAGCCTCGATTAAATCCATTTCATGTATGACATTTCCTCTGCCCATATTAATCAGGACAGCCTCTTTTTTCATTGCTGCAAAGGCGGATTGATCTAACAAGCCGTCGGTTTCCGGCGTCTTAGGCAAAACAGAAACGATAAAATCCGCTTCAGGCAGCATGTCGAGCAAGTTCTCGGTTTTAATGATCTTGTCAAAAGGGGCAAAATCAGCGCCTGTCCGGTTCACACCGAGCGTCTTCATATTAAACGCTTTTGTTAATCGGGCTGTCTGAGTGCCGATTTGTCCGGCACCGATGATGAGAACGGTTTTATTATGCAATTCGGTCATCAAAGGGGAACGGTCCCACAGCTTATTTTTTTCCTGTTCAATAATGGTTTTCGTTTGCCGGGCTGTTTGGAGCATCACCGCCAGCGCGTATTCGGCCATCGGCACGGCATGAATCCCGGTCGCGTTTGTTACGGTAATCCCTTTTTGTTTAATCGCTTCAAAAGGCATTTTATCAAGACCGGCAGAAATGACCATAATCCATTGCAGTTTTTCAGCTTCAGCAATGTGGCGGTCGGTTAAATCCTCGCCGTAAGTGATTAAAACATCGGCATCGGTTAAATCTTTTTCAGCTTCAGCAATCGATGGATGAAAAGCAAAATCGATGTGCGGGTACGTATTCAATAAATGTTCGCGTAAATCGCGGCGGATTTTGGCGCTCGTGACAACTTTCATCTTTCATCCCCCTGGCTTTTAATCTGTGAACTTAGTCATTTATCTCGATCGCGAATGTTTCGTATTCCATATGCGTATTCGTTTGATCGTTCCAGTTAATCATAACTCTCCCGTTAATGTGTTCATCTTGGCCGCACCCGGAGCATACTTCTTCGTGGCGCACGGTGCCGTCAAAATCCTCAACTTCCAAATCTTGAATATAGAAGCTCCCTTCAGAAGAGACTAAAAAAAGTTCTAACGACTTCATCGTATCAAAATCGCCGTTATCCTCTGTCCTTTTTGCTTCAATCCCGTGCATCGGTTCATCATGTGCGATATCATTGATATAATACGTAATCGTCCAGCCCGGGATTTCCACGTCTGTTTTGATATCGGCATAATCCGGACCTTCATAGTCATCTTGCATCACAAACATAACTGTACCGATCAGAATTGCGATCACGATAAACGGCATAACCTGTTTCATTGTATCGCCGCCATTTCTGTCGTTTTTCTTTATTTTATCAAAAACCGTTTTGTAATGTTGAGGTTTTCGAATTTTTGTTCACTGCTTTCCTGCTCTCGTGATATGATTTACAAAGTTACCGGAGGCGAGAAATGATGAGATATTTTTGGATCAGCGGCGCGATCGCTTTAATATTAACAGCCTGTCAAGCGGATGAAGAATCCGGCAAAAACGAGATGTCCGGCAAGATCAGCGGAAGCCCCGATTTTTTCAACCGGCTGTTGATTTTAAAAGAGGATCAGCTTACCGGCGGGAATATCCGCATAACGCCTGACCGCCATCAGCGCGAAGACTATCATACAAAAGCCTATCACTTATTTTTAACAGATGAGACGGAAATTGTTGCGAATGATCGTTCGTACTCGTTCGACGAATACGAGGCCGCAGAAGATAGTGAGACGCTGTTTTTTCCCAATCAGACGGTCAACGTCACAACAGCTGAAGAGGTTGAAACGACGACAACGGAGCTTGACCGATACCTGACGTTCAACCCGGCGCTTCTCCCCGTCTATGAAGCGAAAACGATCGAGTTGCAGCCTTACACGCTCGACGATTTTTTTACGTATCATATGCCGGTAAAAGACAATAAGTTTCAAATACTTACATTAAATATCAGTGAATCCGGTGAAATTCAAGCAGGAACAGATTTAGAAGGCGTGATCGAACACTTGGCATCCGGCGAATTGGCTGACTGGGACACGGTCGGCATCAGTGAGGAGAGTCCGTTTTATGATGAAGTTACCGACGGGCCGGTTCATGCTGTTCTAAATGACAGCGAGGTTTTGCTTTTTACGGATGATCAAAACGATGTGATTGATTTTTTTGCACAGCGTTAACCGATCGACAATGAAAATTTGATTCATACAGGAGGCGATTTCATGACGACAAAACAGTCAAAAGCACTTTACCAAGAAGCAGAAGAACATATTTTAGGCGGAGTGAACAGTCCTTCCCGCGCCTATAAAGGAGTCGGAGGCGGTACACCTGTATTTATGGAGAAAGGGGAGGGCGCTCACTTATTCGACGTTGACGGAAACCGTTATATTGATTATTTAGCGGCCTACGGACCGATTGTCACCGGCCATGCTCATCCGCACGTGACGAAGGCGATTCAAGATGCCGCAGCAGACGGCGTGCTGTACGGGACACCGACAATCCATGAAAACCGTTTTGCCGCGATGCTGAAAGAGGCGATTCCTTCGCTGGAAAAAGTCCGCTTTGTTAACTCCGGCACAGAAGCGGTCATGACCACGATCCGCGTCGCCCGGGCATATACCGGTCGCAATAAGGTGCTGAAGTTTTCCGGATGTTATCACGGACATTCCGACCTCGTCCTCGTCGCTGCCGGCTCGGGTCCGGCTACGCTCGGGAGCCCGGATTCTGCCGGGGTGCCGGCTGCGATCGCAGAAGACGTCATTACCGTGCCGTTTAACGACACCAAAGCGTTCGATGCCGCGATGGACCGTTGGGGCGAAGAGATCGCCGGAGTGCTTGTTGAACCGATCGTCGGAAACTTCGGGATTGTCGAGCCTGAGGAAGGCTTTTTAGAACATGTCAACCGCGAAACGCATAAACACGATGCGCTCGTCATTTACGACGAAGTAATCACGGCGTTTCGTTTCACTTACGGCGCTGCGCAAAACCTGCTCGGCGTTGAGCCTGATTTGACGGCTCTCGGAAAGGTCATCGGCGGAGGTTTGCCGATCGGCGCTTACGGCGGACGGCAAGATATTATGGAGCAAGTCGCGCCGTTAGGACCCGCTTATCAAGCTGGAACCCATGCGGGAAACCCGGCTTCGATCCGCGCCGGAATTGCCTGTCTTGAAGTGCTTAAGACCCCGGGCGTTTATGAGGAAATGGACCGGCTCGGGGCGAAATTGGCCGATGGGTTGCAGACAAGCGCGCAAAAGCACGGCATTTCTGTCACGATGAACCGGCTGCGCGGCGCTTTGACGCTGTATTTTGACACAGACTCGGTCCGAAACTACGATGACGCGGACAACAGTAACGGTGAGCGTTTCGCCCAGTTTTTCCACGGTATGCTGAATCAAGGGATCAACCTTGCCCCGTCAAAATATGAGGCGTGGTTTTTAACGACCGAGCATGTTGACAGCGACATTGACGAGACAATTGCCGCTGCCGACAGCGTCTTTGCAGATATGAGCAGCGGGAATATCTGAAGATTGATACGAGTTAAACTGAAGCATGAAGCCTCCTGCTGACAGGAGGCTTCAGACTGTAGACAAACTATATTTTTATGTCAGCCATGAAGCCACTACCCTCCGCTTGCCCCGGGCAAGGACTCAGCTAGTATTCGGCGGCCTGAGGCCGCCGAATCCGGATCTTCGTCTCTTGCTTTCCCGGAGGCGTCGGAGGAGTAGATGCATGGCTACTTTTTTATGAATAAACTCGCTTCAAAAAAGAGGATGACCCAGCATCCCGGCTTTCTCCTGCGGGAAAGCGAGACAGACGAGACCCTGCAGGGCATAAGCCCGAAGCGGCTCGGCGCTCGCCCGCGGACTAGTAAGACACGGCGAAGTCTTTTTGAGCCGATGTCGCAGTGATACCTTCAGGTGAAAGAAGCCGGACGATGCGTCGTCATCCGTTCCTTTAATATGACATCTATCGATGTCATGATTTTGTTAACAGTCTGAAGCCTCCTGCTGACAGGAGGCTTTTGCTTGTCTGTCCGTATTTGCAGATTCTCCGTAATGCGTGTATAGTACTCCGTGAGAAGATATTTCACAAAAAACACTGCCAGTAAACGAAGAAAGGATTTTGAAAGACAATGAGGCTTGGCGCCCGTATATTTAAAACTGGTCTTGCCGTAACCCTGTCCCTCTATGCAGCTGCTTTGCTCGGTCACGACACGATTGCTTATGCCGGACTCGCTGCTTTTTTTGCTGTACAGCCGTCTGTGCATAAAAGTATTACATTAATTTGGGATCAAATACAGGCAAATATTTTAAGCGCAGTGTTAGCAGTCGTCTTCGTCCTCGCATTCGGCCACGAACCTTTTGTCATCGGGGTCGTCGTCTTGCTGATTATTGCGATCAATTTGCGTATGAATAAAGAATCGATTATTCCGTTGGCGGTTGTCACCGCGATCATCATTATGGGAAATCCGACAGACGATTTCACCGGTCTGGCGGTAAATCGGTTTTTACTCGTTATGGTCGGCGTATTCTCAGCATTTGTTGTCAATTTAATCTTCCTCCCGCCGAAACACGAAAACCAACTTTATCACAAGGTGACGAGCACCAATGATGAGATTATTCAATGGATCCGCTTGCTGATCCATCATGAAGTCGATTATCAAACGCTTAAACAAGACCAAAAGCGCTCGAGTGATGCGCTTTTAAAAGTTGAGAATTTGTTTGAGTTGTACAAGGATGAACGCAATATTTTCCGAAAAAACGAGTACGCCCGTTTGCGCAAGGTTGTCCTCTTCCGGCAGATGATTACGGCCAGCAAACAAGCTCAACATATTTTAGAAAGTCTCTCCAAGCACGACAACGTCATTCATCAGCTGCCGGAAACGATGCACGAAGCTCTCGTCGCGCAGCTCGATTATTTAACAAACTACCATGAACGGATTTTGCTGAAATACATGGGCAAAGTCAAACCGCAGACAACCGAGGAATATTATGAGGAAATTACCGATGAGAAGCGGAATTTAGTCTCGATGTTTTTAAATTCCCGCGATCACAAGCAGTTCGATGAAGAAGAATGGATGACCTTTTTGCCTGTCATCGCGCTGATTATTGAATACAGCGATGAACTCGAACACCTTGATCGGCTCGTTGAAGGGTTTTATACGTATCATACAGATGATAACGAAGTCTATATCACCGAAAAAGAAACGTACTAATAAAACAAAGCCGCTCGCAGCAATATCTGCGAGCGGCTTTATTGTATTGATTGCCAGCTCGGTCAATCGAGCTGCTGCACTTGAAAGAGCGTGTAATACGCTCCGCCTTTTGCAATCAGTTCATCGTGCGTGCCTTCCTCAACGACGCTGCCGTTTTCCACGACGAGGATTTTATCCGCATGTGTTATCGTCGACAGCCGGTGAGCGACAATAAACGTTGTGCGGTCACGGGCAAGATCGTACAGCGACTGCTGAATTAAGCTTTCACTCTCTAAATCCAGCGCACTTGTCGCTTCGTCAAAAATGAGTATTTCCGGGCTTTTCAAAAATACGCGCGCGATCGCAATCCGCTGTTTCTGGCCGCCGGATAGTTTTACCCCGCGTTCACCGATATTCGATTCGTACCCTTCCGGCAATTTGACAATAAAATCATGCGCATTGGCCGCGCGGGCAGCCGCGTAAACTTCTTCGTCACTGGCATCGGGGCGCCCCATGCGAATATTGAACATGACCGAATCACTGAATATAATATTATCCTGCAAGACCATGCCGATCCGGTCGCGGACTGTTCGGACTTGATAATCGCGGACATCTTTGCCGTCGAGCAAAATCCTCCCTGACGTGACATCGTAAAACCGCGGAATCAAACTCATAATCGTGCTTTTACCGCCGCCGCTCATGCCGACAAGCGCTACTGTCTCGCCTGCTTCAGCGCGGAAGTTCATGTCTGCGATCACTTCGTCGTCATCGTAGCTGAAATACACGTTCTCAAACGTGACTTCTCCGCGCGGATACGCGTAAGGGACAGCGCCGGGACGATCTTTAATGTCATAACTTTCGTCAGCCAGCTCAAACACCCGGTCCATCGAAGCGATCGATTGGGTCAGCACCGTCGACGAATTCACCAGACGCCGGAGCGGATTATACAATCGGTCCATATACTGAACAAAAGCGACCATCGTTCCGACCGTAATTGCGTCTTGAATGACGATCATCCCTGCTGCACCGATGACTAATATCGGGGCCAAGTCTGTGATTGTATTGACCACGGCAAAGGTTTTCGCATTCCATTTCGTATGGTCGATCGCTTTTGTTAAAAAGTGATTATTCTGCCGGTCAAACGCTTCCTGCTCGTGATCTTCAAGCGCAAAACTGCGGATGACATTCATCCCCTGCAAGCGTTCGTGCAAGTGCCCCTGCACTTCCGCGAGCGCCTGCGAACGTTCTCGCGTTAAGTAACGGAGCCGGCTGTAAAAGTATTTAATCGCCAGGGCGTAAAACGGCAGCAGTGAAACTGCGATGAGCGTCAGCCAAACATCCATCGTCAGCATGATAATAATCGCTGCGACAATCGTAAACAAATCGAGCCAAATGTTCATCATACCTGTAATGATGAAATTTTTCGTTTGTTCGACGTCATGGATCACTCTTGAAATCACTTCGCCTGCTTTTTGATTCGAATAAAAGCGCAGACTCAGTTTTTGCAGATGAGTAAACAGCTGCTCTCGAATGTCATACAAAATTTTATTTCCTGTCCATTGCGCAAAGTACTGCCGGTAATATTCAATCGGCGGCCGCAAAACAACAAAAATGAGCAATACGATGCCCATCAGCCACAGTAAATGCGTCATCTGCTCATTTGTCGTCATCGTATCTGAGCCGATCACATCGTCAATGACATAACGCATAATTAACGGGGTGATTAAGGGAATTCCGAATTTCAGCACGCCGATGATGACCGTCAATATAATTTCTTTCCAATAAGGTTTAATGTAACCCATATAACGCTTAATACTGTCCATATTTCTCTCTCCTTATACAACCAAACCGCGATAAGAAAAACGGACCCCGCGCCATCAGCTTGCCGCAAAGGTCCGTTAAACATGTCGAATTATCCGCGGTAATGCAAAAACCGTTCGTACCAGTATTCAATAAACCCTTGGGAGAACGGGCCTTTTTGCTGGCTCACCCACGTAACGAGTTCATCGACTGCATGATGAAGAATACCTTCAAGCTCCTTCGGATAATTCATTTCCTTTTCGTGCAATTTGAATTCGTCTTGGTCGAGCAAGCGATACGTCATATCCGGGAACACTTTCACGTCTAAGTCGTAATCAATGTATTTTAACGCCTCTTCATCGTATGTAAACGGAGTGCCAAGGTTGCAATAATAATACACGCCGTCATCTCGGATCATTCCGATAACATTAAACCAGTGATGAGCCGAAAAATAACAAATCGCCGGTTCCCTTGTCCGCCACTTCCTTCCGTCTGATTCATGGACAAAAATACGGTCATTTCCGCCGATCACTTCATGAGACGTTCCCTTCAACACAATCGTTTCTTCCCAGATGCGGTGGAGCTGACCGTTGTGTTTATAACTTTGCACTTCAATATTGCTTCCGGTCTTCGGAAAATCCACGTCTTTCCTCCTTCCTTTAGGAATCGCCAGGTTTACGATGGGTAACCATACGGTCTAATGGGTGCAGATACAAATCAAAAGGAGGAGTTTCATGCAAATAATGTTTTAGTTTGAAATAATTGATCTTTCGGTCTTTATTCCCGGCGACAAGCGGTTCTTTGCCTGTTTCCAATACATATTGGTCACAGGCAATTTGAACTTGATCGATATACATCGGCAAATCCGGCTCTTCAAAAATTTCATACGTCTCTTTTGACATATAAAACGTTTTATCCGGCTGTCCGCCGAGATAGGAATACAACAGCTCAGTGTCAATTTGATGGTCGCTTTTAATGATGCTGCGAAGCGGAATATGATCATCCAAATTGGCCGCAAACGCATTCACCGCTTTGCGCATCTCCTCGATCGATACACTGATTATTTCAATATTCTTACCTTTTTCTGAACTCTCTTCAACTTGTTTTTTTCGTTTACGGAAGAACATATGCTTCCTCCCATCTGCCGAGCCGTAAGGCACCCGCTGATGAATCCTAGGTCCATTCTGCTTATGATCCCTTTTATTATACTACTCTTCTGACGATTATGAAATGAGTGCGAACATATCACTGAAAAAAATGCCCGAAACAAATTGTTTCGGGCTCAACGTTCAGCTTAAGAAAATGCCGCCGTATATAAGCGAGCCGCCGATGACCCAAGCGGGATGCAGCTTACGCTTTTCGATCAGCCAGTAGCTGATAATTACAAGAAATAGGCTGTGCGCCCAGCCTGAATCGACAACGGACGTTTCCGCAAACCGGTACGTCATCGCCCCGAGCAAAACCGCAATCGTCGGACGGACAATTTGCGAGAGCAATTTCACTTTCGGGGATTCTTTAAATTTCATCAGCACGCTGAGTAAAATAATCATTAAAATTAATGACGGGGCTATCGTGGCAAACAAGGCAATGCCAGCGCCCAGTACACCCGCTTCCTGAAAGCCGATGTAGCCGGCCATTTTTGTCGCAATCGGCCCGGGAAGCGAGTTGCCGATCGCCAGCACTTCCGCGAATTCGCTCGTCGCCATCCACTCATAACGATGGACCACTTCGTGTTCGATCAGCGGAATCGTCGCCGGACCGCCGCCGTACCCGATAATTCCCGGGATGAAAAAAGCGAGAAAAATTTCCCAATAAATCATCCGGCCTCACCCGCTTTCGGCCGCTCCCGTTTCATAAAGACAAACAAAATCAGCGCAGCAATCAATACGGCCGGATGAAGGCCGAACCCTTGAATCACTAACACAGATCCGCCTAATAAGATGAGCGCGTACAGCCAGCCTAAATCCTGCTTTGACTTGGCAAAAAAACCCCACGTCAGCACACCGAGCAGCACGGTTACAACGGGCATAACGCCGCGCGTCATCCCCTCCACCCAGGCGTAATCGCGAAATGAGCTGAGCGTAACGAGTAAAAGAATCATCAATAGCACCGTCGGAAACACCGAAGCGATCAAGGCGTTTATCATCCCGGCCGTCCCCAGCAAACGGTAACCGATATAGCCGGCAAGCTTCGTCGCAATCGGTCCCGGCAGCGTATTCGCTATTGCGAGCATATCGCCGAACTCCTTTTGTTCCATTTGCTTGTATTTTTCGACGATTTCTTTTTCCACGATCGGAATTGCAGCCGGACCGCCGCCGAAGCCGAGCATTCCGACGCGAAAAAAAGCGTAAAACATGTCACGATGGTTCATTCTTTCTCACCTTTCTAATACGCTGTCACGGCGCCGTCTGTCCGTGCCTCTGTACCGCCGGCTAAAACGCCTGTGACCGGATCGCGCCAAATAATCTGACCCCGCCCGAACGGCGCCTGCGTGTAAGACACTTCAACCTGATGGCCCCGCCGCGCCAAGTTTTTCACGATATCATTCGGCACACCCGTTTCAAACATGACATGTTTATCTTTCATCCACTGCCAGCGGGGAGCATCGATCGCCGCTTGCGGATTTAAGTTAAAATCAACGGTATTCATAACGACTTGCAAGTGTCCTTGCGGCTGCATAAATCCGCCCATCACCCCAAACGGACCGACCGCTTGATTGTTCTTTGTCAAAAATCCGGGGATAATCGTATGAAGCGTTTTTTTGCCGGGATAAAGCGCATTATCGTGCGCTGGATCCATACTGAAATTATGCCCGCGGTTTTGCAAAGCAATCCCTGTCTCCGGGACAACAATGCCGGAACCAAAACCCATATAATTGCTTTGAATAAATGACACCATGTTCCCTTCACCGTCAGCTGCCGCTAAATAGACCGTTCCGCTTGTTGACGGATCGCCTGCTTCCGGAGTCAGCGCCTCTTCACCGATTTCGCTGCGACGTTTGGCTGCATAGGTGTCACTCAGCATATCAGCCGGGTTTTGTGTCATCCATTTCGGATCGCTCACATATTTTTCTGCATCAGCAAACGCCAGCTTCATCGCTTCAATCTGTTTATGGTACGTTAACTCGTCTTCTCGCGTTGAAAACGAATCTTCTTTTAAGATATTCAACGCCATTAACGCTGCGATCCCTTGTCCGTTCGGCGGAATTTCCCACACATCGTACCCTTTGTAATGGACAGCTATCGGTTCGACCCATTCCGGACGGTAAGCTTCTAAGTCGCTCTTTTGTAAAAACCCGTTGTACTGGTTGGAAAAAGCCTCGATCCGCTCCGCCAATTCGCCGCTGTAAAATGATTGGCCGTTCGTGTCGGCAATCTTTCTCAGCGTATCTGCGTGCCCCGGCGAAGACCACAGTTCTCCGGGTTCCGGAGCGCGGCCGTCAAATGTAAATGTTTCAAACCACGGGTTGAATTCACTGCCGTTAAACTGCTTTTTATACGCAGAAACGGCCTTTTTCCACGATTCTGCCAGCACCGGACTAAGCGGAAAGCCTTCTTCTGCATAGCGGATCGCCGGCACGAACAGATCAGCAAACGGCAGCTTGCCGAAGCGCTCGGACAGTTCTGCCCAAGCAGCCGGTGTTCCCGGCACAGTGACAGGCTTCCAGCCGAATTTTGGCATGTCTTCTGTTCCGTCTTCTTTTACCGCTTCAATCGATGCCGCTTGCGGCGCCGGACCGCTGCCGTTTAAACCGTAAAGCTTGTCTTTCACCCAAACAAGCGCAAACGCATCGCTGCCGATCCCGTTCGATGTCGGTTCAACGACGGTCAAACACGCAGCAGTAGCAATCGCCGCATCAATGGCATTGCCTCCTTGCTTTAATATCTCGAGTCCTGCTTGGCTCGCCAGCGGCTGCGACGTGGCCACCATGCCGTTTTTTCCATATGTAACCGTTCTTTGTGAAGCATAAGGGTATGTCAGTGCATCATACATCGGCTGATCCGCCTTTCATCAATTATTTTTCTCAGTTTATCATATTTCGCTTCACGAAAGAACGCCGCCGGAGAATTTATTAAAAATTGGCGCGCGACTGGCCGCCGTCAACATTCAGTGTTGCTCCGACAACCCAGCGGGCGCGTTCGCTGGCTAAAAACGTGACAACATCCGCCACTTCCTCGACCGTTCCGAAACGCCCGGCGGGGATTTCTTCTTGAACGAATTGATGAATCTTCTCCGGGTTTTCGTCGAGCTTCTTCTGCCAATTGCCGGTCGGATGCAAGATCGACCCGGGCGCTACACCGTTGACACGGACGCCTTTTTTAATCATTTCGTCCGCAAATGCCTTCGTAAAACTGATCATCGCCGCTTTCGCATTGTTATACGTCGGTTTCCCGCCCGATTCGCGGCCGAATATTGAGGAAATGTTAATGATTGAGCCGCTGCCGTTCGCTTCCATCGTTTCTGCCGCCAATTTGCTGAAATGCACAGCAGAATGATAATTCAGCTGCATTGCCTCTTCAAACTTTGCCAGCGACGTATCCATTACCGAGCCGCCGCTGCTTCCGCCGGCATTATTGACAAGCACATCAATTTTGCCGAGATCTGCTTCGATTTTCTTGAAAACGTTGTCACGGGCTGTTTCATCAGTAATATCTGCTTGGAAAATCCGCAGTTCAGGCATTTCAGTTTGCGCGTTTTCCAAAGCTTCCAACCCGCGGGCGACGACAGCAACATTCGCCCCTTCACGCAAGAAGGCTCCGGCAATACCTTTGCCGATTCCTTTCGAACCTCCCGTCACAAGTACATTTTTCCCTTTTAAACGCAGATCCATTTCAATCACTCCTTATAAATTAATTCATATTGGCGGCGATCGCCCCGTCAATAATCTTTTGATGCGAAACCGGAAACGGATAAAGCGTTAAATCATCCGGGTGGACAAACTTTCTGCGATCGTTCGCATCAAGCCACGTCTGTTCTTCTTCTTCACCGATCTGTAAAAGATAAACATCCATTTCCCAAACTAAGTGCGAAAAAACGTGCTTCACGTGCTGCACATAATTGCCTTCGTCTTGCAGTTTTTCCTGTTCTTGCTCTTTTTCCGTCATCGGAAACTGCCACAGCTTTGCCAAAAGCCCTGTGTCGGACCTTTGTTCAATCAACAGCTCGCCGCCGGCGTTGACGACGACATACGTATCAAGATAGACGTTTTTCGGCGGTTTCTTTTTCGCTTTGACCGGTAAATAGGCTTGCACGCCTTCTTCCCTTGCATAGC
Organism: Salisediminibacterium halotolerans; assembly: GCF_003814815.1. GTDB lineage: Bacteria > Bacillota > Bacilli > Bacillales > Salisediminibacteriaceae > Salisediminibacterium > Salisediminibacterium halotolerans. Next base: position 270,435 of record NZ_RKQQ01000004.1, on the reverse strand, counting down.
AGTGATCAGCGACCGGACAGCTGTGACAGTCCGGGTCGCGCGGTGTACAAATCATCGCTCCGAGCTCCATTAAAGCTTGGTTGAAATCGGCTGCTTCGTTTTCGGCAATGATCTCGCGAACGATCGCTTCAAACCGTTTTCTCGCCCCGTTTTTGGCGATATCATCATAAATCGTAAATATCCGCGCCAAGACGCGCATAACATTGCCGTCTACAGCAGGTTCGGGATAATGAAACGCGATCGAGGAGATCGCTCCCGCCGTATAAGGACCGATCCCTTTTAACTTGCGGATCGAAACCGGATCAGCAGGCATCACCCCGCCGTATTGTTCTTGAACCTCGTTCACTGCAGTATGCAAATTGCGCGCCCGTGAATAATAGCCTAATCCTTCCCAGGCTTTCAGCACCGTTTCTTCATCCGCTTCCGCGAGATCTTTGATCGTCGGAAAAAGCCGCATGAAATGATTAAAATACGGAATCACCGTATCGACACGGGTTTGCTGGAGCATAATTTCTGATACCCATATTTTATATGGATCACCGTCTTTTCTCCACGGCAAATCTCGTTTATTATTGTGATACCAGCCTAATAAATCTTGTTGAAATCCGCGCGTATCGATCGATTTCACATTACATTCTCCTTTTATATGACAATAGTTTCGGGTATGGTTTAATGAGCAAGCGCAAAGGAGGAAACTTCAATGGATACAGGCACCCACGTCGTCATGGGGTTTGCTGTCGGAGGGATTGCCACGCTCGATCCGGTTGTCGCTCAAAGTCCGGAAATGACGCAGGCAGCCTTGATCGGTGTCATCATCGGCTCGCAAGCCCCCGATTTCGATACCGTTCTGAAATTAAAAGACAATGCTGTATACATCCGCAATCATCGCGGTGTGACCCATTCGATTCCGTTTTGGTTTATCTGGCCGACAATCATTACTCTCGGCCTCGATTCGATCATGCCGAATATTAACCTGTTTCATTTATGGTCGTGGGTGTTTTTCGCTGTCTTTTTACACGTATTCGTCGATATTTTTAACGCCTACGGTACGAAGGCTTACTCACCGTTTTATTCCAAATGGATCGCCCTCGGGGTGATTAATATTCTCGATCCGTTTATCTTCCTCGCGCACATCGCCGCCATCACGCTTTGGCGCATCGGCTTTGATCCGGGCTGGACGTTTTTGACGCTGTACATCTTATTAATCGGTTATTACGTCTGGCGTATTAAAGCGCAGCGCGCCGTTTATTTAGAGATGGAGCGGCGCCATCCTGACGCCACACATATTTTTACATCGCCGACATTTAAGTGGCATCAGTGGCATATCGTCGTCCGTACCAACACAATTATGTATGTCGCTGAATACCGGCGCGGAAACATTAACTACTTTGAAACGTACCCGTTTGAACCGATTCCTGACGATCCGGTCATCAATGCGGCAAGACACGATCGAAATTTAAGCGCCTTTCTGTCTTTTTCGCCGGCCTACCGCTGGGCGGTCTCGATCGAAGAACACGGGTATTCTGTTAAATTCGTCGACTTGCGCTACCGCAGCAAAGGGTATTACCCGTTCGTTGCGATCGTCCGCTTAGATGAAAACCTTGAGATCTTGAATTCTTACACAGGTTGGATCTATAACACCGATGTTTTAAAGCGTAAATTGTCTCACGCTCCTTCGCGTTCGTAAAAGCTGCCGTTCGGCAGCTTTTATTTTTTCGGCAGTTGCTTGCCAAAGACCGAAATCGGCACGGCCTCTTGTTGATCCGCGTTTTTTCGGTGCCCCCAGGCAAACACACCGTTCATGTAGTCAATGTCAAAATAATCGTCGGGATCGTCTTTAAATGCGTACCGTTCACCGGCGTTAAAAGCATCTGCATCAAGCAAGTACGCCTGCGCCATCAACATTTTTCGTTCATGCACGGCAAATTCATTAATCATCCCCTGTTGTTCGGCTTTTTGCGCTTTCACCTTCAGTTCGCCGATTTCCGTTTGCAATTCGGCCATCGACATCTCGCTGTATTTTTTCTGCATCGCACTCAATCCTCCGCCATGATTTTGCTGTTCATTATAGATGCTTCACACTGGATTGAAAAGAACCTTGCCGGTCAGTTTTCTTCCGTCTCTTCCTTTTCTTCGATCCAGCGCTGGATCAATTCACCGGGAAACCCTTTTCCGTAAAGGTGCTGCTTCACTTTCTGTTTCTTTTCCCACCCCTCTTTATTGCGCTGTTTATGCCACACTTTTTCAGCTGCTGCCTGCAACGCTGCAAACTCCGTCTCTTCGTCGTTTTCCAAGTTCGCTTCTGTAACGGCCTTTTTGGCAACTTCGGTGCTGTAGCCTTTTTGCATCAGAAATTGCATCAGTTTTTCTTCCCGCTTACGCTTCGATTCTTTTTGGTAAGCGGTTTGCTTTTTTTCCGCAAAGCGGATCGCATCATCAAGCTGCATCTCGTACGGATATTCCTGCAGAGCACGCTCGATTAAAGCTGCGTCAACACCCTTTTCTTTCAACTCCCTCGCTATCAGCGAAGGACCTTTTTTCGCTGTATCGCGTTTCGTTCGCACGTATGAAAAGGCGAAAGACTCGTCATCTAAAAACCCCCGTTCAGATAAAGAAACAATAATTGAGTCGATTTCTTCTTCCGGCACTTCCCGATCGGCTAAATACGAGCGCACTTCATGCACAGATCGCATCCGGTAGCTGATATAATTGACCGCATTTTGATAAGCGCGGTCAATTTCATCTTGTTTTTTCAAATCGCTGACTTCAGTTTCGGTCAATTCTTTCCCTTTTAACAGCTGCTCGCGAACGAGCAGGTCTTCAGAGACAGAAAATGAATATTCGTCATTGCCGCTGCGGTCAAGGTAAATATGGTAGCGTCCCGCAGTTTTTTTTGCAGCTGTAATTTTACTGATAACGGGCATATCGCATGTCCTCCCTGTCATATCTTGGTTTGAAAAGTGTTTAAAGAAGGAAAAGATATAGTGCACCTTAGTCAAAACACCGTCAGTTTTATCATACATTATCCAACAGGAGGGGTATAGCATGAAGATCGCTGTTGCCGGAGGAACCGGACTGATCGGACAATCGTTATTAAAGCGGTTCATCACACAAGGCCACGATGTTGTCATTTTAACCCGGAATAAAAGCAATAAAAAAGCCGGTGAAGGGCTCAGCTATGTGGAATGGCTCAAAGAAGGAACACGCCCCGAAACAGACTTAGAAGGGATTGATGCGTTCATCAACCTCGCCGGCGAGAATTTAAACAGCGGGCGATGGACGGAAAAAAAGAAAGCTGAAATTTTAAACAGCCGCATTGAAGCTTCGGAAGAATCTGTCCGGATTATTCACGCGCTGGAAAAAAAGCCGGAAGTGTTTATTAACGGCTCAGCTGTCGGCTATTACGGCTCATCGTTCACAAAAATTTTCACGGAGTCTGACGAACCCGGTGAAGGCTTCTTGGCGGATGTTGTCAAACAATGGGAAGAGACAGCTGCGAAAGCACCGGCCGCCGTGCGGACCGTTTACTCGCGTTTCGGAGTCGTTCTCGATCCTTACGAAGGAGCGCTTCGAAAAATGCTTCCCGCCTTTCGTTTTTATGCCGGCGGTAAGCTCGGCACCGGCGAACAGTGGATGTCGTGGATTCATGTTGATGACGTAGCGAAAGCAATCGAGTTTTGCATCGAAAATACGGCAATTGACGGACCGGTCAATTTCACCGCGCCGAACCCGGAAAAAATGAAAAACTTCGGCCGCACCCTCGCTGATGTGATGAACCGTCCGTTTTGGGCGCCGGTTCCGAGCCTGCTTTTAAAAGGAGCACTCGGTGAAATGAGCCAGCTCGTTCTCAGCAGTCAAAAAGCGCTGCCGAAAAAACTGCAGGCGCACGGCTTTGTCTTTGATTATCCGCAATTGTACGGAGCACTCGACAGCTTAATTGAATCGCCGTCGAAACAAACTGCTAAAGCGAAATAATGATGAGACTCACCGGCCATTTTTGCCGGTGAGTCTTTCTTTTTAACTATTCCCCCTACACATTTCGCGTTCAGAAAGGTATGATAGATATATACAGGTGTTTAGGAGGATCAACCGCATGATGTTTAAATCGTTATTTTTTCAATTTGATCCGTTTACGCTGTTCGGAATCATCATTGTCATTGCGCTTACGTTATTTCTATTAAACATCCTCACGAGCATCTGGGCATACCGCGATTCGCAGCGGAAAGGGAACAGCAAAGAATTCAATATCATTGTGCTCCTCGGCACATTGTTTTTCCCCATTATTGGTCTTATTGCCTACCTGATCATACGTTACGAAGGCTGAGAAGGCCGCATGCACCTGTACGAGAGAGAATTTTACCTTCGAAAGGAAGGGTGACGTCACATGTCTCATTTACCCCCAAGTTATTTAGGAAAGAAAGTGTTCTTAGAAAAAAACAGTCAACGCTGCTATGTCATTAAATACGAAGACTTTAAACCGCCCCGTAAAATCCATGTTTTGTTATTCGATCATGATGTTCCGGCGATCTTCGCTGTAATGGATAAAGACGGGAAATTTTTAGATTCGTTCTTTCTTTCCAACAAAACGACGGAAGACTCTGCGAAAGCGATGGAGCATTACAGAGAAATCGCTGAACGGAAGAAAAAGCATAAAGTCACCCAAGATGATTTGCACGACGCTTTAAAACCTGAAGGCGAAGCGAAAAAGAAAAACGATAATATTATGAAGTATTTGAAGGACGAACACCTCGAAGATATTAAACATCAATGGCCATCGCGGTTGATCGCACTCCAAAACGCCGACGGCAAATCATCACAGTCGTTAATTATGATTGCCTTGACCGAAGCGATAAAAGAAGCGAACCCGATAAAAAGTTTCGATTTTCTCGCCAAACACCGGCTTGATGATTACATTCCGTTTCTCGCCAATCATGTCCAAGAGCATCCGGAACTGGTCGAAAAAGTCTCTGTTGCCTACATCAGCGTCGAAAACGGCGATATTCTCTCCGAATTTCTCGCCCGGGCCGCTGATTATGTCGATGTGAACAACCGTGAAGCGGTGGAATCGATTTTGCAAGAGTCGTACAAAATCGACCACGTTCATTACACTTCGATGATGAAACATTTATTATCCCGTCTTTTGCAGCGGGTCAAAGAAGAAACAGCGCTTACGAACAAAGAGTGGCTGTCAAAGACGATTTCCAACAAAGAATTGCGCCGCTCAATTGCCGATATCCTTAGGTCGCAAACAAGCTCATAAAATACAAGCGAAAAGAGCCCGTCAGGATAAAACTGACGGGCTCTTAAACTGCAAACAAACTAGAATTTTGACGTAAGCCGCGCAGCCGCTAACCTCCGCTTGCCCCGGGCAAGGACTCAGCTAGCCTTCGGCGGTCTTGGACCGCCGAAGCCGGATCTTCGTCACTTGCTTTCCCGGAGGCGTCGGAGGAGTGCCTGCGCGGCTTACTTATTTAACGAATTGAGAGCCCGTCAGGATAACCTGACGGGCTCTTAAATTATTTATGCGAGCGGCGGGCAAAATCAACAAATTTGAATTTATCCGGCCGGTGCCGCGATTCTGTATATTGAAGCAATGTCGCATCTTCCAAGTATACATAGTTTTTTACAACGACAATATTAGAGAAACCCTCTAAATGAAGAAGCCGCCGGTCCTCAGAACTCGGTTCTTCCACGGTAATCTCTTTTTTAGCAAAGCTGATCGTCAGCCCGAGATCGTTCTCTAAATAATCATAGATCGATACTTCACAAATCTCTTTTGTTAATTCAGGAACGTTCGACTGCAGAAAATAATCTTTATCGAGAATAATCCGTTCCCCGTCAATTTCCCGGACACGAAGCGCCTTCCAAATCTTAGTCTCCGGAGGTGTTTGCAGCTGATACATCAAATAGTCATCCGCATCGATCACAGCAAGTTCTTCTACGTGAGTTTGATGTTTATCGCCTAAGCTCCCGGCAAGCTCTTTAAAACTGACAAGTCCGGACACAGGAAAGTCAAACTTTTGCCTGTCGAGCACAATCGACCCTTTCCCTTGGATCTTTTGGATGTAACCGTTCTGTGCCAAAAGGTTGAGCGCTTTGCGGATCGTCTCGCGCGACGTTTTATAAGCGTTCATCAGCTCATGCTCCGAGGCCAGTTTCTCTTTCGGTTTATAGTGTCCTTCGGAGATTTCCTCTGCAATCTGCTTATAAATCTGAATATATTTATTTTGCATCATCATCACCGTTATCAGTTTATCACGCTTTAGTTAAGTGATAAACAATGCTCTCGTATGGGCCGATCTCCATTTCAGACGTTAACGGTTTGCCCTCGGTATTGGCAATCAGCATTTCAGATTCATAGTCATCCAGATTAACAATCGATCCAGCGTTAAACGAAGCCGTCCCCTCATAGAAATGGCTGATAACGAGGAGCTTCTCGCCGTTCCAGCTGCGCGTGAAGACAAACAGACGGTCATCTTCCGGCAAATGCAGCGTATAATCTCCATAAGTCAAAATATCGATTTCTTTACGCAGGCGGATCAATTTTTGATAGTAATAAAATATTGACTCCGGGTCGTTTAACGCTTGTTCGGCGTTAACTTGCTCGTAATTCGGCGCCACCGGAATCCACGGCTCGCCGTCACTGAAACCGGCATTTCGGCTGCTGTCCCATTGTACTGGTGTGCGGGAATTATCGCGGCTTTTTGCTTGAATTACGCGCAAAATTTCATCTTCCGGAACACCGGCGTTGATTTTTTCTTTGTACATGTTCAGCGTTTCGACGTCGCGAAAATCGTCAATCGATTCAAATTTCGGATCCGTCATACCGAATTCTTCGCCTTGATAAATGTAAGGGGTGCCCTGCATCATGTGCATCGTTGTCGCAAGCATTTTTGCCGAGCGCTGATGATAAGCGCCGTCATCGCCGTAGCGTGTCACAACGCGGGGCTGGTCATGATTGCACCAAAACAGCGCGTTCCAGCCGCCGCCTTCATGCATTCTTGTCTGCCATTCAGACAAGATCCGCTTCAGTTCATGAAAGTCCATTTTCCCGATCGCCCATTTTTCTCCGTCCGGATAGTCGACTTTCAAGTGATGAAAATTAAACGTCATATTCAATTCGTTTCGGTCCGGCCGCGTGTATTTAATACAGTCGTCAATCGTTGTTGAGCTCATCTCTCCGACCGTCATAACGTCGTAATCGGACAGCACTTCGCGGTTCATCTCATTGAGAAATTCATGGACGCGCGGGCCGTCGGTGTAAAATTTCCGGCCGTCCCCCGGCGGAACAGAACCGTCATCGTTTGGAAAGCGCTGATCTTTTGAAATTAAGTTAATGACATCGAGCCGAAACCCGTCGATGCCTTTTTCAAACCAAAAATGCATCATATCGTAAATATCCTTGCGCACATCGGGATTTTCCCAATTCAAATCCGCTTGGGTCACATCGAATAAGTGAAGATAATACTCGCCCGTCGTTTCATCAAACTCCCAAGCATTCCCGCCGAACTTCGACTGCCAATTGGTCGGTTCTCCTCCGTTTACGGGTTCTTTCCAAATATAATAACTGCGGTAAGGGTTGTTCTGATCTTTTAACGATTCTTTAAACCATTGATGCTCTGTCGACGTATGATTGACAACTAAATCCATAATGATTTTCAACCCGCGGCTGTGCGCTTCTTTAAGCAAGCGGTCGAAATCTTCCATCGTTCCGAATTCGTGATGGATACTGAAGTAATCCGATATGTCGTAGCCGTTGTCATTTTGCGGAGAGGCATATACCGGCGTCAGCCAGATCACATCAACACCGAGTTCTTTTAAATAATCGAGCTTTTCAATAATCCCCGGGATATCGCCGATTCCGTTTCCGGTCGTATCATTAAAACTGCGCGGATAAATTTGATAGACAACGGAGCGCCGCCACCACTCGTTCATCGTTATTTCCATACAGATACCTCCATTCTGTTTAACTTGCCATTTCAGTAAAACGCTATCATACGCCTATTGTAACTTGTATATACATGACGTTCAAGTTTATTTCCAAATAAAAAATGACCGCCGGCGTTCCGGCGGTCTCAGAGTGTCGACAAAGTCGTGACATCGATCGATGTCCTATTAAAAGGAACGGATGACGACGCATCGTCCGGCTTCTTTCACCTGAAGGTATCACTGCGACATCGGCTCAAAAAGACTTCGCCGTGTCTTACTAGTCCGCGGGCGAGCGCCGAGCCGCTTCGGGCTTATGCCCTGCAGGGTCTCGCCTCTCTCGCTTTCCCGCAGGAGAAAGCCGGGATGCTGGGTCATCCTCCTTTTTTGAATGGTGTGTATTCATAAAAAAGAAGCCATGCATCCACTCCTCCGACGCCTCCGGGAAAGCAAGAGACGAAGATCCGTATTCGGCGGCCTCGGGCCGCCGAATACTAGCTGAGTCCTTGCCCGGGGCAAGCGGAGGGTAGTGGATTCATGGCTGACATAAAAATATAGTTTGTCTACAGTCTATGACCGCCGGCGTTCCGGCGGTCTCAGCTGATTATTTAGTGATTGTTCTCGGCGTGATTTTCCTCATCATTGCCGTGGCTGTTATGGTCTTCCATGTCGCCTTCTTCCCACTCTTCTGTATCGTGATCATCCTCAAGTTCTGCATCGCCGACAAGAACAGATTCGACCGGCATCACATGCGAGCCCCGCGCCGTGACGTGCGGCTGCACAAAATAGGCCTCTTCTTCCGAGAATGTGTAGCTCACCTCGTAACGTCCCTCATCACCGGGCAGTTCAGCTTCGATCATTTCACTGTCATCTTTTTCCTTTTCAATCCACACTTCAAAAATCACTTCACTGGCATCATCAACGAGCTCGTCACCTTGGGTAACTTCAACTTCCAGTGTTTCTTCTGCGCCCGGTTCCGTTTCTGCAGGAATCATTAATTCTGCTTCCAGTTCTTCCATGTTAATATTATCTACGTTTACCGGTTCAGAGTCATTGTCATTTTCACCGCAAGCTGCCAACAGTGTTGCTGTTAAAACAATTAAACTTCCTAGTTTCAATCTCATCGCCTCCGCACTTATCACTATTTATAATATTAAAATACCAATAAGTGCATGATACTATACAAAACACTCCAATTACTATTCAAATCCTGATACTTCACTTGAATTTCACAAAACAATCGCTGCTTCGTTATCGTCCTTCATGGGCGTGTAAGATCTTTTTTGCTTCCAAGAGCCGCTGCAGCGAAGTGATAATTTCAACAACAAGAAAAATCAGCCCGATCCAAATAAGATAATCGGTAAAAATGATCATCAGTGAAAACAGAATAAATCCTTCTGTTCTCTCCGCCAAACCCGACTGATAGTAAAACGTTTTAATCCCTTTTTGTTCGGCTACCGCTCCTACCGACAAAAAGATCGTCATACAGTAAATGATCGATACACTCAACAAGAGCATGACCCACATTGCATCGGGATAACGAAATGCCAGCCCTAAAATGACACTGATTTCGACTAATCGGTCAAAACTGACATCTAAAACCGTACCGAACGAAGACGGTTTTGTTTTCCGCGCCATCGTGCCGTCGATGACATCGAGAAAACCCGACAGCCACAACACAATTAACGCTGTCACTGTCATCTCAAAATAGACGAACATCCCTGATGACACACCGATAATAAATGATATAACCGTAACTTGATTTGCGGTAAATCCCCGCTTTAAAAATAGATCCGCCGACGTGTCGACAACCGGCTGGATATATTGACGCGCATTTGAGTCTAGCATGATGTCACACCCTTTTATTTCTCGCTTTCCACCGCTGTTAATTCGTTCGTCGCTTCCGGCCGAAAAGCAATCATCACTTCATCTTCCCGCTTCCATGCCTGATCGCTGTGTATCATGACTTCTTGTCCGGACACTTCGATCGTGACAGCGTAAAACGGCAACCCGTATTTATAAATACGGTAGTTAATAACCGCGCCCAGCGCCGTTTCTTCAGCTGCCGGTTCATCTGCAGTTTTAATCTTCAGTCGGCCTGATGAAATAAATTCTCCTTTATAAATGATTCCTTCCGAAAACATATCTGCTACTTCGTCTGTCTTTGGGTGATGATAAATGTCTTCAGGAGAACCGACTTGACAAAACGTCCCGTTTTTCATTATCGCGATTCGATCGCCGAGGATCATCGCTTCTTCCCGGTCATGCGTCACGAATAACGCCGTGACATTTTCCCTTTTCAAAAAACTGCGCACCCATGTGCGAATCGAGTGGCGAAGTTCCGGGTCGAGACTGCTGAACGGTTCATCTAACAGAATGACTGACGGGTTTAAAATCAACGCTCTTGCCAGTGAAACGCGCTGTTTTTGCCCTCCGGACAACTGATTTGGATAACGGTTCTCATAACTTTCCAGCTCTACTTTTTCAAGCAGCTCCCGGCCCCGTTTGATCCGCTCCGTCTTATTAACTTTGTTGCGTCCGTATTTCAAACCGTACGTCACATTCTCTAAAATCGTTAAGTGAGGAAATAACAGCGGGTCTTGAAACATCATGACAACCGGCCGCTTCTCAGCTTTTACAGTTGTCATGTCTTCATTTTCAATCAATATTTGTCCGCTTGAAAGCGCCGTCAATCCCGCCACTGCCCTAAGAAGCGTCGACTTGCCGCACCCTGAAGGGCCGACAAGACTCATCACTGATCCTTCGGTGATTTGTAAATTTAAATCGTGAAAAATTTCCGTATCACGGAAAGACTTGCTTGCATTTTTTAATTCCATTAACATTTTTTCAGCCTCCTCACGCACTTCGAACAGCGGATAAATACAAGCGGATTAACCCTTCAAATACAAGGAAAAACAACATCGGCAACAAGACGAAAATCACTGAGAACCCTGCCACGACAGCACTGTCAGCACTGTTAAAATAAGGGTAATAGATCAGCGGAAGCGTCGATACTTGACCGCCGCCGATAATCGACGTCAAAACGTATTGGCTTAAGGAAATAACAAATACGAGCACAGCCATACTGCGGATACTCGGCAGCAGCAACGGTATCAGCGTGGTAAAAAACGTTCGAAACCGGCCGACGCCAAGTACAGCGCTTTGTTCTTCCCATGTAATCGAAAGGCGGTCAAACCCGCTTTTCATCACGCGGATCGCGTAGGGGAGTGTCGGCATTAAATGAATTAAAATAACCCCTGTCATCGTGTCCGTCAAACCGATCCGGATCATGGTAATGTGCATGCCCATCGCAATTGCCAATACCGGGATTAAAATCGGCATCATCATCACGGATTCGATCAGCGGCTTGCCTTTAAAGTTAAAGCGCGCCAGTCCATACGCTGCCGGCACGGCAAGCAAAAAGTTGATTAATACTACCGCTGCCCCAATCAGCACCGTATTAATCAGCGCATTTATGATATTTCCGTCACTAAAAATCACTTGCCAAGCGCGAAAGTTCCATTCTCCGGAAAAAAGTTCCGGCCAAACGGCGCCGGGACTTAAACTGCGCCAAAACATCAACAGCGCCGGAGCAATAAAGAGCAGAAACAATAACAGCAGCCAAAAAATTTTCTGCAGGTCTCTTTTCGCTATCATACGTCTTCCCTCCTCATTGCCCAGTGCGACCGCCATTTATACGTGAAGCGGAGTATCAAAAAAGCGGCAAGGAGCGAGACAGCTGATAACAGAACCATCATCGCCTGAGCGAGCGGACGGTTTGCCCATGCGGCCTGATAAAACCATTCATAAGCAAGCACAGGCAGCATTTTAGGATACGTCACACCTAAAAGCGCCGGCACTTCGAAGGCTCCGAGGACAAATACAAATAAAATCAAAAACACTTCTAAGGACACCGGCATAACCCACGGCACTTCCACCGTTTTAAACACGGTCCAATCACTGCCGCCGAGCGTTTTACTGACGTCTTCATAACGAAGATCCATTTCTTGATAGACAGGCAGCATCATTAAAATCACAAACGGAATCTCTTTGAAGACATACGTGAAGATGACTCCGGTATACAACGGATCGTTTACGAGCACCGGAAACTGGCTCATCGTATCAATCCAGCCGATCTGCGCTGCCAGTGAGGAAAACCATCCGCTCGGTGCAAACAATAAATAAATGATATATGCTGCCACAAAATGAGGCAGAAGCATCGGAAACCACGCAGCAAATTTCCAATCATCGCGTTGAAACAGTCTCACCAGACGTCTCGTTAAAAAGATCCCGATCACAAGCGAAATGACCGTTGATGAAAAGGCGACCCAGATGCTGATCGATACGGACTCCCAAAACGGCGATTCGAGTAATAATTCTTGGTAAGACGCAAACAACGGCCTTTCTTCTCCTAAATGCAAGCTGTTGCGAAAAGCGCTGTAAAGACCGTATCCTGCAAAGAATAAAATGACGGACAATGCCGGAAGCAGGTAACCGAAAGCGGAAAAACGCTTTAACGGGGTGTTATTGAACAACTTCCTCTTCCCAACGGTCAATAATCCAGTCGTGATAGCGGGAATCGAGTTCAGGCAAAATGATGTCAGCGTCCGCCTCGACCGCATCATCACCTAAGTGTTCTTCGATTTCAGCTTGCTGCTCTTCAGAGAGTAAATCGCTGTCCAGCACATGGCCTTCTCCCCATAAACTCGGGTCGAGTTTTTTGATTTGCGCTTCAGCGCTGATCATATAATTTATCGCAATGAGGGCGGCTTCCGGTTCCGTTGTATTAAACGGCATCGATAAATAATGCGTGCTTCCGATCGAACCCGGCTCTTCTAAAAAGATCGTTTCCGTTGATTCGGGAAAGACATCGTCTTCGATCATACTTTCTGCCCGGTGTTCATTGAAGCCCATCGTAAATGATACTTCTCCGTCTGCATACATTTGATCGAGCTGGGACAGATCATCCGGATACGTTTGACCTTCCCGCCATAACGAATCTTGAAAATCATTCAGTTTCGACCAAAGTTCTTCTTCATTCGCACGCAGCCATTCTTCATCATACTCTTCCAGTTCATCCGGACTGTCAGCAACGGAATAAAGCATATGGCTGATAAACGAATTGCCGGTAAAATCATTCACGTTCGGATACGTGAATTCACCGGGATTGTCGATCGACCACTCGATCAATTCATCCATTGTGCTCGGCGGGTCATCGACACGGTCGGCATCGTATTGAAAGGCAAACTGAACATTACCCCACGGTGCTTCGTACCCTTCGATTTCAGTTCCCATATCGATATGAACAAACGATGCTTCATCGCCAATATACTCTTCCATATTTGGAAGCAAGTGCGTGAATTCACCGTACAACAGGTCATTTTGCTTCGCCGTGCGGAAATTTTCGCCGTTAATCCACAGAACGTCAGCCGTGCCGTCTTGGTCTCCGGCTTCTTTCTCCGACATCAGACGGTTTAAAAAATCCGGCGCATCCATCGGATACCGCTCCAGTGTAACGTCATAGTTTTCATCTAAATGCGGGACGACAATATCATCGATATAACGGTTCACACTGTCATCGCCGCCCCACATATACATGCCGATTTCGGCGCCTTCGGCTGATTCTTTAATCGCATCCCAGTCCTTCTCTGCCAATTCATCTGCGCTTAATTGTTCGTCTTCAGACGAACAGGCGGCCAGTATACATGAAGCAGTTACCCCTAAAAACCATACTTTTTTCATTTTTGCACCCCTTTTGTTTAAATCCACCAAAATTATATCATTTATTTGTTTGTAAAAAAGCAGTATCCTTTGGATTCAAGTCCTGATTTCCATTCGTTTGCAAGATAAACTTAAGAGCGTTCGCTAATGTCGAACGCTCCCAGTTCAAACTCTTATTATGAAGTTTCTTTTAATTCTTCAATATCGATACCCTTTTTCTTTGCAAATATTTTCGGCACAAGGGAGAGGAGGAATAAAATCACACCCGCTCCGGCGAATTGCAGCACAAGCGTTGTCGAAACGCCTTCGCTGGCAATCTGTCCGGCCATAAATGCGTAGATCATCGCCCCTGGCGCCATCGTGATCGCCGAAACAATGGTAAACTTCCAAAAGCCGAGTCGGGTTAAGCCGTAAACGTAGTTTTGCACATTATACGGAAACACCGGCACAAACCGGGTAAGGATCAAAAAGCTTCCGCCGTTTTCTTCAACGCCTTTATCGATCTTTTCAAAAATAGAATTCCCTTTAAATTTCTTCAAAATCATCTCTCGCGCCAAGTATTTCGCGACTAAGAACGCGGCTGCCGCACCCAGAGTTGCTCCTGCAAGCGAGAGAATGCCGCCGAGGATCGGTCCGAATGCCACACCGCCGACGATCGGGAAAATCGCCCCGGGAAGCAAGAACACAGCGGAGAACATAAACGCGCCGACAAAGATCGCGTAACCTGCAACCCCGAATCCTTCAATCACTTCACGCATCGCTTCGATATTTTGAAAGTATTTGATCGCACCGGTCTGCCAAAATATCAGGAAGACAATTCCGATCGCAGCAACCAATCCGACAATTTTCATTAAAGACTTATTTTTATCAGACATACCATTCACTCCTTATTTCGATTTGGACAGCTTAAAAATCACCGTTTTCAGTCAGGTTAATGACATTTTCATCACCTTGTTCATACGCTTGATACGACCACTCGATCCACGAGCCGTCATAATTGAGCGCATTGTCATAGCCCATTCCGTGAGTCAGCAGAAGCCATGTATAAGACGAACGGACGCCTGACTGGCAATAAGGAATGATCGTTTCACCCGAGTCTGTATACGTTCCGTAAAGATCTTCAAGTTCGTCTGCACTTACAGCTGTTCCATCTTCTGCGACCGCTTCTGTCCAATTGATATACTCAGATCCGGCAATCTTCCCTGGTCCGAATGCACCTGTCACAGTCGTGCTTCCGTCTTCTTCCTCAGGATCGCGGGTATCGATGATGACACTGTCATCCGCCGCAGCTGTGAGCATATGATCTAAATCAGCGTTGAAACCTTCTTCGTTAAAGTCAGGGGCTGCGTAATTTGTTTCTTCAACATCGCCTGCTTCGAGCGGATCACCTGTATCAAACCCTGCCCCTTTCCAGGCATTGATCCCGCCGTCTAAAAAGCGGACATCTTCATGACCGAGCATTTCAAGCTGCCAGAAGAGGCGGGCGGAATCGTGCTGTGCATTCGCCGCGTACGTAACAACAGTCGTATCTTCTGTCACACCGAAAGAGCTCATCAGCTCTTCAACTTCCTCTTTTGAATTTGCCATGCCGTCATATTCGTAAGCGTCCGTTCCGGAATAATCCGGGCGCCACACTTCAAATGAGCCCGGGATCGCTCCCCCTCGTTCATCCATCGTTCCGATCACGACAACATCTTCATCGCTGTCCATCATATCCTGCAATTGACGCGGACTGACAAACGCATCCGGGTTCGCATATTCACTGATCTTTTCTTCCTGAGCATTCATGTCAACTTCCTCAGCATCGATCCCGGTCATCGAAAAGTAAACTGCACCGCCGACTAATACTAACCCTGCTGCTGATAATCCGCTGATTTTCATGGCTTTTCCCATCATTCATTCCCCCTGTTATTTGATCAATTATTCACATAAAAGGTCTTACGCTTTAACGACTTTCTTTACTACCCGCTTCGATTTGTAACGGTTAATCCATGCTTGAGCCGGTTTGCTGAGAACATCTTCCGGCGCATCATCATCACGATGCACAACCGGTCCCCACAACAGATCGAGAATATGAAATGCTTTTTTGCCGACTTTTGATAACGAGGCGCGGCACGCAGCGCAGTAAACGACGACATAGTCACTCTCAAAATCGTCTGCCCGGCGCTGCATGACCCGATTGGCCAAATCCGGATTCGCCGGGACGATCATCCCGCCAAACCCGCAGCAACGCGCATTTTCAAAAGAGTTTTCTGATTCCTCTACACGGTAGCCGAGTTCTCTCAATATCCAGCGGATGCCGTCTTGCATTTCGCGTTCATACCGCGTAGAGCATGAATCGTGAACAGCAAAGATCACATCGCTGTCTTTCGCCTTGCCGCGAACCTCCTCCGGCAGACCGATTTTCGGCAGCAGCGTCCAGAGTGATTCCGCTTTTGTTGTTTCACTTGTCTCGTTGATCGTTTTATAGCAGTTTTGACAAGCAACGATCATCGTATCAATCCCGATATCATCCATATCCTGCTGCAACCCGTCAAAACGCTCTTTAAATTTTTCCTCTTGCCCGAGCGCTTTTGTCCCCTTGCCGCAGCACTTCTGCACGCCGCCTAAATCCGGGTAAATCTCTTTTAAATATTCCATCGTTTTCTGAACGCCTTCCGGAGTATATGAAGGGAGTGAGCAGCCTGGCATAAATCCTTTTTTCGATGCAGTCATGATTATTTGCCCCCTTTAACTTTCGTCGTAAAGACTTTTGAAAATCCTAGTTTTTGGTGCATTTCGATCGCTTTATGACCTTCCATCGGCGATTTTCCGTCATTGTGCAAAATGAAATCCTTCCGCATGGCCATGAATGTTTCGCCGATTGGATAGTCGTTTGGACAAACATGCGTACAACCGCCGCAAACATTGCAAGAGTAAGGAACAATCGGCTCAATTTCGCCGTCTTGCAAAAACTGACCGAAAATATCTTGCGGACACTCGCCGTAATCGTTCATCATCAAGCATTCTTCCATGCACAGCTTGCACTCACATTGCAGACAGCGGGAAGCTTCTTGCTTCGCTTGCTCGTCTGTATAACCGAGGTCATAAGGCCGGAAGTCATGTTTTCTTTCTTCTGCTGCTCGGTGATTCCCGCTTTGACGCGGAAGGTTTTCCGTTCCTTTCGGAAGCGGCACATCTAAATTCGTTACAAAACTGTATTCGTACTTAAAGTTTCTTCCTTCTTCCAGCTCTTGTTGATTTAAAAAGCGATCCGCTGATTTCGCTGCTTTTTTCCCGAGTGCCATTGCTTCGACGACGATATACCCTCCGGATGCATCGCCGGCAACAAAAACATCGTCTTCGCTTGTTGCCAATGTTTCAGGATTCGTGACGTAACGGCCGCCGCCTTTTTGTTCAATCAGTCCGCCGGTAACATCTTCCACTTGCTGACCGGTGGCAAAGATGACTGTATCAGCTTCAATTTCCATCGTTTCTTCGCCGAACTGCGGCGCGAATTTTCCATTTTCATCGAACACTGACAAGACTTTTTTCAAGCGGATCGTTTGAACCCGGCCTGTCTCATCGGCAATGATTTCATCGGTTCCCCAGCTGTTCAGAAAACGAACGTCTTCTTCCATCGATTCATGAATTTCTTCTTTACTGGCCGGCAACTCATCAAAGCTTTCCAGCGTAAGCAGGGAAACTTCCTCGGCGCCGATTCTCCAAGCGGAGCGGGCGCAATCCATCGCTACATCCCCGCCGCCGACGACCGCAATGCGTTTGCCGGCTGTTTCCGATTGGCGCGTTAAACTGACTTCTTTCAGAAAGTCGCAAGCGTTCGTAACACCTTGCGCTTCTTTACCTTTAACCGGCGGGACCCCGCCTTTGTGCGCTCCGTTTGCGACAATCACAGCATCGTGCTGAGCGCGAAGGTCTGTAAATGTGATGTCTTTCCCGATCTCAACGCCCATTTTGAATTCAACACCTAAATCTTCAAGATAGCTGTATTCAAAATCAATCACTTCCCGCGGCAGCCGGTATTCCGGAATGCCGACGCGCATCATGCCGCCAACAACGTTTAATTTGTCATAGATGACAGCCCGGTGACCGGCTTTGCGTAAATCAATCGCGGCTTGCGCACCGGCCGGTCCGGCTCCGATTACCGCAACGCTTTTTCCGGTATCTTCACCTGTCGTCGTGTCCCAACTTGTTTTCTCATCAGCTTTTTCTGCTGCGTATCGCTTCAGCGCTGCAACGGATAACGGCTGACCGAACTCAGATTCTCTTCGGCAAGCAGCTTCACAAGGATGCGCGCAAATTCGTCCTAATGTGTTTGGCAGAAACAATTTCTCTCTAATTGTTTCCATAGCCCCTTCTACGTTACCTTCGCCGATTTGGCGAATATACTTTTTAACATCGGTGTGCATAGGACAAGCCGCGGTGCAAAATGCCTCTTCGTAGCCCATGCATCCATCGGTAATTTGCTTGGCATTGTCATAAACGCTCTGTCGAAATTCCATTATCTTCACCCTTCCGTGTAATAATCCCAGCATTTTCTTGTGAACGTTATCACATAGTTTTTTTAAAAAAATGTTTCACTCGAACATCAGATAGCTTAATAAATAAATAATTATTTAACATAATAATATCAAATCTTTGTGCAGTTGTTCACGTAAAGTTTCGAATATGATGTGTCGAGATTGTATACATTTTGTAACAAACACTATTTAAGTAGTGTTAACTTCGGCAAATTCAGGTTGTTCTATTTTCTAAATACAATTTAAAAACCTTGTACGCAGAGGTTATCTCCGCATACAAGGTCAAATTCATCGCAAACATTACAATGCTTCTGCCGCAGTTCGGTCTTCTTTTTCGTCTTTCAATTGATGAGGATCGTGATCATCCAATGATAAATATTTAATTCCCAGCATATATATAACTACTGTGGCAGCCATTGCCCCTATAAAAATCAGCCATTCTGTCACTGTTGTTGAATAAACTGCCATCTCCTGTCCGAAAGGCTGAACGAGTTGACCGCCGATAACGGTTACGTACTTATCGATAAACATCCCGATCAGAGCGAACGAACTCGCAACTACCATCGTTACCGGAGAACGCGAAACAATGAGCGCGATTAACGGAATGACTAAACCGATCGTGATAACTCCTCCCCAATAGAGAAGTGCATATTCACCATTAAAGATCATCGCAAAATCAGGCGTTCCGGTATAAAACATCGTGATCAGCTTCCAAGCATTAAACCCGAGAGCGACAGCGAGGAGCACCCCTAAAAGTTTTGACAGCCCGCTCAGCGCGTATGATACATTTTCAGACGCTTGTTTGAAAAGTGACTTTTGCGTAAAGTAAACGAATATACTTAACGCTGCAACACCGGTTAATAATGCTGAAAGCACGAAGAAGACGCTTGTAGATCCGCCGTACCATAGCGGCCGCTGAACAGCTGTAGCAAAAATACCGCCGAGAATACTAGTTGCCGCTACCGCCCCTACGAGCGTGAAATACGAAAGATAATGCATTACCTTTTCATTTTTTACATGCATTGCAATAAACTCAGCAAGTAAGAGCACAACATAAATGCCGTACGTTGCTCCCATCCACCACATTGGCGCCTGCAAGTTCGGGGAAGTGATAAAATAATACACCCGGTCCAATCTTCCAAGATCCATTGCGAGCACAACCAACCCTGGAATTAACACCGCTAACGCTAAAAATATCGAACGTTTGCCTAAAAATTGATACTTCTCAAAACCAAATAAGTGGGCTCCAGAAGCAAACATACACATACCGCTGGCCATTAGCGCTAGAAATACATAAGCAACAATCAAGAGATTCCACGGCACTTGATCTGACGAACCAAACAGAACCTGTCCTTGTATAAGTGTATTCACCATTGCGAATACACCGGCAGCAACAACCACTAACAATACAGCAATTACTGCAATCGTCGTTTTGTTAAAACTCAGTTTCTCTGTCATTAATGACTCCCTCCTTCGTTCATTAATTAATACATGGGGAGACGGACTATTTTACGGGGTACCCGACAGCTTCTAATTCTTTATTTGCAATCTGTTCGGTCAATTCTCCCAGCATCCGGTAATACGTTTCCCCTGCGCTGTTTTTCATCTTATCTGTAAATGAAAAAATCCACATCTGCAAATGTCTCGTCACAAAAGTTTGCAGCAGCTCTAAATACCTCAGTTCGTTTGTCTCAGCATACATATAATACAAGTAGTAAATAAACTCCAGCTCAACCGCAATGTGATCCGAAGGCTGATGAAAATCAGCTGCCTTTTCTATCCCCGCTTCCCGGTAAAATTTCTCTACCTTTTTCGTCGATTCCCCGACGATCTGTCTTCCTTGCTCTAAATAGACGGAGGCATAAGGCGGTGCGAATAAATCAAACGGACCGACAAACAATTTAGCATAATCTATCATCAGCGAATTGTTTTGTTCGATTAACTGATAACTTGCAATTTCTTTTTCCAGGTTCTCCGCGAAAGGTGTTAATTCTGGATACAGTTCCGCAACTGCTTCATTCAGCGCAGGAATCCAGTCAGGGTGCTCAGGAACAGGTTCTTTGTAAAGTTCACTGAGCACTTTGAAGAGATTGGCCTTATAATGAAATTCTCCCAACTGTTCTGGCTCCATGTTCTCACTCCTTTTAGATTCCGGTTTAGAAGCTGTTAATATAGTACACTTTCGGTTTCGTTCCCAGTTCGTCTTTTAACGTTTTGTGCTCATCTTTTAAGATTTCATGAATTTTATCATCCGGATCGTTTAAATCACCGACATACATGGCTTCCGATGGGCATCGCTCAACACAGTAAGGCTGTTCGTCGCGCTTTAAACGATGGTCGCAAAGCTGACATTTCTCCACAACGCCGCGGCTTCGGATCGCTTCATAGTTGTACGCTCGCTCCGGATTGTAATACGGAAGAGTTTCGCCGGTTTCTTGTTTGACGTGGGCTGGCGTCGCTGAAAGTTCACTCCAAGCTTCCTCTGACGTCCAGTATTCGTGCGGATTATCTTTGTTATAGGAAATAACACCGTACGGACAGGCTGCCATGCAGGCTTTACAGCCGATGCATTTATCTGCATCGTGAAGCGTCAGCCCGTCTTCATCTTTATACATTGCTGTAACCGGACAAGCTTTAATACAAGGCGCATTGTCACAATGATTGCATAAAGCAGGCATAAATTCATAGCGGACGTTCGGGAATGTCCCTGTCTCTTTTTTCAAAAAATGCATCCAGTTAATCCCGTCATCTGTGTTGTTTTCGTTTTTACATGTGACTGAGCAAGCTGCACAGCCGATACATGACTGCAGGTCTATCGTCATCGCATAGTTTTTCCCCATGGGTTTCACCTCCGATTATTATTTATACTTTGTCAATACGCACACGCGTTTGTCCGCCGTGCCTTGCACCGCTTCCACTGAGTGCTTCATGAACAGGCGCGAGGATGTCATTATTATTGCCTCCGCGGGCAATCTGGTTTTCACGATCTAATGAGGCAATATGGCCGTAAGCCCAATGCCCCTGCCCGTAACACTTCGAAATAACTCCGGGACGCGTTCCTTCCCAACGCTTTGCTTTCACAGTAATCGATCCTGTTTCTGTTGTCAGTTTCACTTCATCACCGTCTTCAATCCCAAGTTCATCAGCATCTTTCGGGTTTATTTTCGCAACATCATCCCAAGCTTCATCGCCGATATCGACATCTTTAAATGCCTGGTACCACGACGTGTTCGCTGAACGAGCTTCGCGGTTTAATTTCGAACGGTGCTCGGTGAAAATAAATGGATATTCGTCTTCATCACCGACTCTCATTGCCGGTTCATAGTGCGGAACATAAGCTAGCTCTCCCCGCGCCTCTAAGTTACAAGCTTCCATCACTTCATCGACGCTGGCATCGTGCTTATCCGCGTGTTCTTCAAGCGCTTTTTTCAGCGTTTCACTGTAAAACTCAAATTGGCCGGTTTCTGTTCCCCAGTTGCCGTCCCACTTCTGTCTGAATTCGTATTTGGCTGTATTCCACGTACCGACTTCCAACAGTTCTTCCCAGCCGTTGATTGTATCTCCGTCTTTCTCAAAAGACGGATCCCAAATCGGTTCTGTATATTGCTTCGTTGCGATTAAGTTAAATTCTTCCGCATTTGTCGGCGCATCTCCCGTTTCAGGATCACGAAATTCGTTGCGGAAGTAATCGATTAAATTCGAAAACCCTTTTTCTTCTAGAGCCTCCCCGAGCATCCATGGAATTTCCGTTTCATCAACACGAATATCAAATGGCGATTCAATCACTTTGTTTTGCATATGCAAGTGGCGATGAAGATTTCCGTTGCTTCCGTCGACCGGGCTCAAGCGTTCAAACATTGAATGCGGCACCGGTAAAACAATGTCAGCATAATGCGTCTGTTCAGCGGGATTAACTGTCATATGAACCATAAATGGAAGTTTCGCTAACGCTTCATCCCATCTTTCCGTTCCTTGGTTGCTGAAATTAAAATTATTCCAATAACTCATAACAACTTTGAGGTTGTAAGGATCCTCGTTTAACATCGCGTCGGCCACTGTATTCGTCGGCTTAACGCCGCCGGATTCACTGTCTTTTAGCGCAGGCAGTTCTAAGCGTCCGCCATGATCAACGCGTTCGCGCTCCAACCCGGCTTCCGCAATATCATCGAGATAGTCATCAATCTCCGGCCAATCGTTTGTCGGTACATCAATGCCGTTGCTGATAACACCGCCCTCTGCATCGGCAGAACCGACTAATCCATTCAATGCCGCTTGCGCTAACGCCGTGTACCCGCCACGAATGGTCATGCTTGATCCCGGGGACGAAAAAGAAATAGCACGCGGAGCTGCTTTCC
This sequence comes from Salisediminibacterium halotolerans, assembly GCF_003814815.1. Lineage (GTDB taxonomy): Bacteria > Bacillota > Bacilli > Bacillales > Salisediminibacteriaceae > Salisediminibacterium > Salisediminibacterium halotolerans. Next base: position 247,913 of record NZ_RKQQ01000004.1, on the reverse strand, counting down.
CAAAACCGCGGGCGACCCGGTAAATTTGATCTTCCGGTATACCTGAACGCTCGGCAGCCCATTCCGGTGTCGCATCTTTTAATACTAAGTTCCACCACTTAACTAAACCGTGGGTTTGAATTTCTTCAAAATCATCTTCGTCAACTTCTTGACCAGCAACGAACTGATTTTCCCCATTCGTAAAATCACCGACAAACGGCTTGTGCCATAGTTCTTCGGTTAAAAGCACATGAGCAATCGCTGAGGCGAGCGCGCCGTCTTCACCTGGCATCACCGGCAGCCATTCATCTGATTTGGCAGCAGTTGTTGAAAGGCGCGGATCAATACACGCAAGTGTCGCCCGGCTTTTCAAGTCGCCCCAAATGCTCGCTGTGTGCGGCACCTGTCTGTTTGTCGAAATCGGATCGCCGCCCCAGAATATTTCATATAACGTGTTCTCATGATCATAATCGGCATAGCCCCAATAACGTTCTGTGTAGTAGCGGCCGAATTTTTCTGATTCGGCACAAATTGAGCTGTGCGAAATGTTATTGGGGGACCCGATGATTTTCGGCATATTGCCGTATAATATGCCGTTTAACGATGTGTAACGGCCGCGCCAAACAGAAAATTTATGCGTCTCATCATTTTCACGCAGCTCCATGATTTTCTCGGCAATCGTGTCCATCGCTTCTTCCCAAGAAATCGGCACAAATTCCGGATCTTCATCCCTTCCTTTATTCGGATTTGTTCGCTTCATCGGCTGCTTCACGCGGTCTGGATCGTAGACTTGCTGCAACCCTAAGTGCGAACGGACACACGAATGACCGTGGTTCGCTTTCGCATTCGGATTACCTCTGACTTTCGTCGCCCGCCCATCAATACGGTAAATTTCAACTGCACACCAAGCTGTGCAGCCTTGACAGACACTCGGTATCCACTCTCCTTGTTCGACATTTTCTTCTTCAGCGTTCGCAGCCGTTGAGAACGCATTCATAACTGGACCTTTTTGACTTGCCCCTGCTGCAAAAAGTCCTGTAACTGCTGATGCTTTCAAAAAATTTCTGCGTGATAATTTCAACTTCGCCACCTCCAAAATTCATGATTAACTCCCAAAACAACCTCTTCAGAAAGTTACGATTGCATCTCTTCCCCTACATAAATATTACCTTGTTAACAGACTTCTTATATTCAATTATATAAGTAATCATCTTCCATCAGCGCCGCAAATGTGAATAGAGAGCAAAGAAACAATGTCTTTTTTGTGAATTAAATCACATTTGTGTTTATTAATAGTGTTTATTGATAGTGGGCACTAACTAAAAGTGCATCTAAGTTGCCAAAGAACGGGAAATATATGAAAATGAGGTTATCTAACGAAGTGAGGTGATTACCGTGGCATCTGAATCTAAAGAGCGGTTTTCTGCATATGTCAAACACGAAGTCGATGCGCTGCAAAAAATGCTTGCACCGAAAATGAAAAAAAGCCTTCTCTACGGGGCGATTGCGATCCCGTTAATCATATCTTCTGTATTTAATTTATATTTTCTGCTCGTTCATGTTCCCTCCGGCGCGGAAATGGTTTGGTTTTTGCTGTTATTCGCTGTCTTGGGCGCAGTCGGGATGGCGTTATTTAAAGAGTCTAAATTTCTTACAAATGATATGAGATCCGAGAGCTACGTATACATGCAAGAACGGGTTAAAAACAGTTCGCTGTTAAATCAAGAATTGATCGACCGCTATATCCACGATTTGCAGAGTGAACCGAAAAAAGCGATGGATACATTTATCATGTTTTTAGAGCATGAAGAACGCGTCAAACGCTTAATGAATCAATAAAACCAGCAGCCGTCTTTGGCTGCTGGTTTTATGATTACTCCGGTTTGTTTTTGACGCCGAATTGTTGAAAGACCGTGTTGCGCTGCTCTGGATACACCGTTCGGCCCGCAATCGTATTAATAATCGTCACATTACGCTGCACAGAGAGCGCAAGATTGGTTGCGCCGATGCCGTGGGAATGAAGCAAGTCCGTCAGCGTAAAAAAGCGGTGCGGCCGGGCCGTTTTAAACACGAGCTGGTAATCACGTGTCACTTTATAATTCGCGTCATCTTCCCATTCAATCTTGTCCGCAAACTTCGTGAACCAATCCGGGATGTGCGGCTTATAGCCGGTTGAAAGAATAATTTTATCCGCATCGGTCGAAAAGGTCTCTTCTTCCTGCCACTCGCGGCAGTGAAGACGATAGCGGCCGTTTTCGAGTTTTTCAGCTTTAAGTGCTTCTGTGTGGCCTTGGATCGTCACATTCGGCTCGCCGTTTTCAACCGATCGGTGGTAGAGCAGATCGTAAATTTTGTGCAGCGTCTGTTCTTCCACACCGTTTCGCAGCCGGGTTAATAACGGGATTTCATCCATCCGTTTTTCATAAGGAAGCTGATAAAAATAATCGACAAAGTCAGGCGAAAAAAATTCCAAGCCGATTTTTCCCGCTTCAAGCTGAAAAAAACCTGAAGAACGCGTGAGCCAGCTTATATGCGGCTGAGTATACCGCTGGTTTTGCAAAAGCTCAAGAAACAGCTCTGCGGCACTCTGGCCGGAACCTAAAACGACCGCATGCCCGCTGTTTAAAATCGTTTCCTTAGAATCCAAAAACCGGCTGGAGTGAATCACATCATTTTCCGGCAAATGGCGCAATCCTTCGGGAACAGCCGGTTTGCTCCCTGTTCCAAGCGATACGTGCTTGGCATAATAAACTGTCTGTGCCTTTGTCTTTGGATGTTCCGTCACGACTTCATAAAAAGGGTCGTCTTCATTGTCATGATCAATCACATCGATGACGCGGCGGGCAAACTGGCAGGAATAAAGCTGATGAGCGACCCACTGAGCGTAATCATTGTATTCCCGGCGCGGAATATCAAAACGGTTGAAAAAGTAAAATTGATACAACCGGTTGTGCTGATGCAAGTAATTCAAAAAGCTGAACCGGTTCGTCGGATCGGCAAACGTGACCAAGTCTGCCAAAAACGGCACTTGTAAATCCGCGCCTTCTAAAAGCATTCCGGGATGCCACTGAAATTCTTCATCTTCGTCAAGAAACAGCGCGTCAATGTCGCCGACCTCTTCTGTTAAAGCCGCCATGCCGAGATGAAACGGGCCGATGCCGATCCCGATCAGATCATAACGCCGTTGATTCATGCGGTGCCCTCCTTTATTTTTCCCAGCTGAAACGGGCGACACTCTCGATTTGCGCGGTCATCGGGAACATGTCAACCGGCTGAACTTCGAGCAATGTAAACCCGCCATCTTCAAGCGCCTTCGTGTTTTTCGCCAATGTCGACGGGTTGCACGATACGTAAATAAGCTGATCCGGTTCTGATTCGATCAAGGTGCGGATCAAGGATTCGTCCAAGCCGGAGCGCGGCGGATCAACAATGACGACATCCGGCCGCCATCCGTCTTTTATCCATTTCGGCAAGCACGCCTCGGCCTTCCCCGTTTCAAAATACGCATTATCAACACCGTTTGCTTTTGCATTGCTTCGCGCATCGGCAATCGCTTCCGCAACGGTATCCATGCCGCGCACCTCTTTTGCGTGTTTCGCTGCCGTGATTGCGATCGTTCCGACGCCGCAATACGCATCAACGACTTTCGTGTCGCCGTCAATCTCGGCCATTTCACGCACCGTTTCGTACAACCGCTCTGTTTGCGGCGGATTGAGCTGAAAAAATGCCGGCGAAGATAAGTAAAACACCGATTCATCAAGCTTTTCCGCAATTTTTTCCCGTCCGGCAAGCACCCTTGTCTTGTCGCCGTAAACCGTCGATGTTCTCTTCGCATTAACGTTTAAGATAAGCGAATCGACTTCAGGAATCCGCTTTTTCACTTCTTCGATCACCGCTTCTTCACGCGGCAGCGGATCAACGGCACTGACCAAAGTCAGCTGACGTTCGTCTGTGGCAAAACCGGCGCGCACAACGATCGTCCGCACAGCGCCTTTTCGTTTTCGTTCGTTATAAATCGGGATTGATAAATCTTCTAAAATCCGCTTCATTTTTGCGGTAATTTCATTGGCTGCAGGATGCTGCACGATGCACTCAGGAATATCGATCAGTTTATGGCTGTCTTTTCCGTACAGCCCGGCAGCAACCCGATTATTCTGCACCCCGGTTTGCATTTGACTTTTATTCCGGTAGTACCACGGCGATTCCATCCCGATTGTTTCATGCAGCGAAACGTCGTTTAAGTTCACGGATGTGTAACGTTCGAACGCTTGGCGGACTAAGTCTTGTTTTTCTGCCAATTGCGCGGCGTACGATAAATGCTGAAGCTGGCAGCCGCCGCATTTGTCGTAAACCGGACACGGCGGAGTTACACGTTCCTTCGACGTTTTCCGCATCTTCAGCACTTTCGCTTCGACAAAAGAACCGGAGATTTTTGCAACTTCGGCGACAACTTCCTCCCCCGGCAAAGCCTCTGGAACAAACACAACTTGCCGCTTAAAAAAACCGACTCCTTCTCCGTTAATCCCGAGGCGTTTGATCGTAAGCGGAAACTGCTGACCGATTTTCATATGAACATTTGTCTGTTTTGGTTTATTTGCCATCTTTGCGTCCTTTCGTTTAGCCGGTTTCGATGCTTTCCCATAAATACAATGCCGCATACGTTCGGTACGGCGACCAGTCTTTTGAATAATCGAGCATTGTTTCTTTCGACGGTTTATCATCCCAGCCGAAGAAATGTTTCATCCCGTTTTGCAATCCGATATCTTGAACGGGAAATAAATCAAGCCGCCCCAAACCGAACATTAAAAAATTCTCCGCCGTCCACGGGCCGATGCCGCGAATACTCGTCAACAGTTTTTGAATTTCCGCATCATCTGATTGCTCAAACTGTTCAAGCGATAACCGGCCGGCGTCAAATTCTTCGGCCAACCCGATGACATATTCCGCTTTTCTCCGGCTGAATTGCAATTCACGCAAAGCTTCTGGATCAATATTTTTCACCGTCTTCGCTTCCGGATAAAACCAGGCGCCGTCATGTTCAAACCCGTATGTTTTGACAAAGCGGGTTGTCAGGGTGAAGGCGAACGTCATGTTCAATTGCTGGTGAATGATCGCTTTCATTAAAGCGCCGGTACGCTGAAAGTCGCAGACAAACGGCGTGCCGCGGTATTTTTCCACGAGCGGATACAAGTCGTTGCCGCGAAAATGATCGGCAATCTGACTGATCGTTACGTCCCAGTGAAAACGATTCGACAATTCCGTTATCACATCCTCGTCTGTGACACCGGCTGGAAGGTTCGCTTCAATATTAAAAACCGGCCGGCTGAATGTCCCGGTCTGACTCAGATCAACGGTCACAGGAGAATCGTTTATCCATAAGGGGACTTTTATATGCTCAGTGTCTCTGACGATCACTAGAAGCGGATCAATTGCCAAGCGGGCAAGCGCCTGTTTAAAATCATACGGCTGGTCGAGCTCAATTTGTTCACGCATTCAGGTTCTCACTCCCTCCGAGTCCTCAGTAAACGACCGTTGAAGACTGTAAATTTTCTTCGAGTTCTAAATGAGCTGTCTGGTTCATATAATGGATTTTCGGTCCGTTTTCCGACACTTCCACTTTTGTTATGCCTGTATTTCCGATTACAAAAGGGCGTTTAAGCAAGTGCCAGTCCTCACCTGCGATCATATACATGAGTAAAATGCTGATCAGCCCGCCGTGAGAAACAGCAGCGATGCTTTTTCCCGGGGAGTTTTTTAAGCTTTCCGTTGCAATTCGGCAGCGTTCCGTGATCTCTTCAATCTGTTCAGTACCTTTGATCCCGGAAGTAAGCAGACTTTCGTTTTTCATATCGGGAAACTCTGCACGCATTTGTTCGCGGGTTTTGCCTTCGAGCGGACCTAATCCGACTTCGCGCAAATAGGACACGGCAGCCGGCGCCAGTTCATGATGTTTCGCGATTTGTTTCGCTGTAAAAAAAGCCCGTTGTAAATCGCTCGTATAAACCGCATCCAGCGGCAGATCGGCCAGCTTGTTTCCGACCAGTTCAGCTTGTTTTTCGCCTAAATCTGACAGCGGAAACTCCGCATGTCCTTGAATAATCCCTTGTTTATTTGCTTCCGATTGTCCATGGCGGACAAAATAAATTGTAGTCATGTTGCTCTCATCCTTTTTGTTAGTTTCCTCTGCTAATTGTACACGAAAGAAAGAGCTGCCCCAAGCGGGACAGCTCTTAATCGTACAATTGAATTATTCCTCTTCACCGCCGCCGACATAATCGTCATCGTCAAGATCAGCCGTCAAGCCTTCCGGCTGAAAAGACATCGCCATGGCAACAGCTGCTCCTTCAACACTTTCATCAGCGTCTTCAGCAAAGTGAGCCGAGACAATATACTGCCCTTCTTCAATCAGCTCATAAAACATGTAACCTTGATAGTCTTCGTCTTCGAGCGATTCATGCCATTCACCGGTAGAACCGGCATTTCCGGAGATTTCATAGTAAAAATGATACGGTGTGTCATCATCGATTAAATGACTCTCCAAGTCTTCAACATGACCGGCCGCATTGACTTCTGTAGCTTCCATACCAATGGTCGCTTCCGGATCGGGCTCTTGCGTATAAATTAAGACTTCTTCTCCTTCTTCATAATTGAAGTCTTCGTCAATTCTTAACGACAGGCCATAAAGCTCATGGTCTTCATCTTCCATCGTAAAATTAACGTATTCAACCAATCCGTCTTCACCGTATTCTGTTTCCATACCGTCGACTAAGGTAATTTCCTTGCCGAAATCTGTTTCATATTGTTCGGCTTCAAAGCTGTATTCTTCTCCATCCATTTCAAAAACAAGCTCGCCGCCTTCATGCTCGATTAATTCCACAGGAAGTTCTGCCGTTTCTTCTGCGTCAGCATCTTCATCTGCCTCATTGTTTTCTTCATCAAGATTGTTGTTTTCGTTGTTCATCTCGTTTTCGTTGTTGTCTTCCTCTTCGTTGTCAACATTGTTTTCTGTGTTGTTGTTCTCATTGTTGTTCATGTTCTCGCCATTGTTGTTCTCTTCATTCTCTACGTTGCCGCAGGCAGCTAAACCGACAGCCAGACCTGCAACGAGCAATGATTTTGATACTACTTTCATGAATACATTCCCCTTTCTTTATCGTGTTCCATATCGCATTATATCAACATTTTTCCCAGTATGCGGCATTCTAAACGACTGACAGATGAAGCTCTCACTGATTCCATTTATGCTTACGAGCTTGCGAGGGCGTCAGAACAGTATTTCGAGTGGCTAAATAATAAATGTGGGAAATTGTCAAAATTAATTACCTGTTGTTTTCAGCTTGACGAATGTATTCGCATTTCGCTTCGACATCTTCTAAAAGAGCAATCATATTATCGATATCTTCTACTTTCGTTTCCTCAGGATTCAATTCGTCCAGCTTTTTAGCGAGCGCCTCCATCTGCTGATACAAGGCATTCAGTTTCGTTTCATTATCTGTCAATTTAAGCTCCTCCTTCAAAAAACAGTTCGTTACTTTCACGGCGACCGTCAGTATATCAAAATATCAGCTCAAGGGGAATGCGCTCCGGTTGATTATGTTATAATTTTGACTGTTCATGACTCAGTTTCAGACATAAAGGAGCCTAATTATGGTGCAAAAAGAACAAACGATCTTCCCAAGCAACGATCCTTGGGAGCCGTATACAGATATTAAACAATTCGGCGAGGCGCGCCTGACAAATATTGAAATCACAACCACTCACTTGTGCAACATGCGGTGCGAGCATTGCGCCGTCGGTTATTCCTTGCTGAAAAAAGACCCGGATGCCTACTCAGCCGAGAGGATTATTCAAAGCCTCGACGACGTCGAGCACTTGCGGACGTTCAGCATTACCGGCGGCGAACCGATGATGTCAGTCAAATCGATTCAAAACCACGTATTGCCGCTGCTTCAATATGCGAAAAGCCGCGGTGCGAAAACGCAAATTAATTCAAATTTGACGATGCCTTTCGAACGTTATGAGTGGATTCTTCCTTATCTCGATGTGCTGCACATTTCGCACAATTACGGGAGCGCTGACGATTTTGCCGAGATCGGTTTTGCGGTCATGGACAAAAAACCGTCTGCAGAAAAACGAAAGGCTCTGTTTCAAACAATGGTGGAAAACAGCCGCCGTTTAGCTGCCAAAGGGGTGATGATCTCAGCGGAAACAATGATCAACAGCCGAACACTGCCGCATCTTGAAAGCATCCACGATCAAATCGTACAAATGCAGGCAGCCCGTCATGAGGTGCATCCGATGTATCCGACAAACTTCGCCGATCACTTGCCTGTCGCTTCGCTCGATGACATACGCTCTGGAATACACCGGCTGCTTGATCATAAAGATCCTGATATGTGGGTGTTGTTCGGCACATTGCCGTTTTACCCGTGCAATGACGATGCAGAAGACCAAGCGCTGATCGAAAGGCTGTTCAATGAACAAAACGTCACTGTGAGAAACGACCCTGACGGTCAATCACGGGTAAATATTAATATTTTCAGCGGTGATATTCACGTAACCGACTTTACGGCAGAAGGACAATTAGGCAATATCGAAACCGATTCATTGGAAGACGCTTATCGCAAATGGCGCGATACCAAAACGGCACAAGCATTAAACTGTCATTGTCCCGCTGCTGAGTGTCTCGGTCCGAACTTGCTCGTTAAACAAGCTTACTACCCGGATACCGACTTCACAAAACGACATGCGAAAGTGACAAAACCATGATCTTGAGCATAACAAAAGCGGCGAATGTTATTCGCCGCTCTCTGCTAATAATTCTTCCAATCTTTCCATCCTGACTTCTCTTTCTTCCTCGTTATAATGTGAAACACCAAAAATATTACTGTTTTGATAGCCGTTATACGCGATATCAAGGTCATGAATCACACGGTGAGCATAGCGTAATGCCGTTTTATTTTTATCTTCAATCGCATGGTCCAGCAGATCAACAAAGTTGGTCAAATCTTTTTCAATCGATTCTGAGTCAACTTGGTTTTTTTCTAAAAAACCCGACACTCGTTCAACTTCGTTGCGCATTTCATCGGTTGAACCTGACCAGTTGTTTTCGTCCCTGTATTTGGCGATCGCACCGTGTCCAGTCAATTCGTTCATCGTTTGATGGGCTTTTTTAACGACCTCATTTGATTTTTCAATATCTTCCGCTTCCTTTTGCGGCAGATGATCGAGTTCGTCATGAGTTGATTCGTTCAATTGTTCCGCTGCTTCGTTCTTTTCGTCATTTCCTCCCTCGATGTATGCAGGGATAAATGAATATGTAATGAAATAAACGGCTGCGAACGAAAGTGACAGTGCCAGAATAGTATAAATGACTTTCTTAATAATTCCCCCCCCCTTATCGTTCAAGATCGAAAATGAAAATTCCATCTATTTGGAAATTTTACACTGTGAAAGAACTCGTTGCAACGTCTTTTATTATTTCGACGAGTTAGCTTCATCTTTTCGCGCCGCTTTCGTCAAAATGATCGTTTATCAACATTTTGAAACCAGCGGAAAGGTTCCGCCGGTTTCAACTATCATGCTTTTTCCTCACCCATTATGTCAATATTGCGCCAGCCGCCAAATCGGTAATAGAGCATCGCGATTAAACTGCTCAAAACAAGGCTCGCTGCCATGCCGATGCCGATCCCGGCTTCGCCGAAATACATGGCCGCGATGTACGTGAGCGGAAAACGAAGCACCCAAAACGAAATGACATTCAACACAAAGACTTGGAACATCGCACCTGCTGCGCGGATAACTCCGTTGAGGACGAAGTTGATCCCTAAAAACGGATAGAAAAACGCGACCGTCTGCACATACATCGTGCCAAAAGCAATCGTTTCCGGGTCTTGGACGAACATCCCCACGAGCGTTTCGGCAAAGATGAAGACAAGTGTACTCACCGTTCCAGACACAATCGCAATTAACAGCAACCCGCTTTTCGTTATTTCCCGAACACGCGGCCATAAATCAGCGCCGATATTTTGTCCGGCCATGCTGTTAATCGCCGAACCGAGCGTCAGTGCCGGCAGCATAATTAAACTGTCGAGCCGCTGTGCTGCACCGAAGCCGGCAACAACTTCCTCTCCAAACCCGGTAACGACCGTCATAATCGCGAGCACTCCGCCGGAGATCACCATCATCGACAAACCAGACGGCAATCCGAGCTTAAATATCCTCCGCAGCTGTTCAAGCCGAGGCAGAAAGGGGATCGAAAACGGAACGCCCGCCTTTTTCACTGAAAAGATCAGCCCGTATAAAAACGCCGTTCCTTGCGAAACAATCGTAGCATAAGCAGCGCCGGCAATCCCCCAGTCAAAACCGGAGATAAACAGCGGATCTAAAACAGTATTTAATAACAGCGCCAGAGTCACAAAGCGAACCGGCGTCTTACTGTCGCCAAGCGCGCGAAGAACTGTCGCGATAAAATTGTAACCGAACAAAAAGATAATCCCGATAAAATTAATCCGCAAGTATAAAGCGGCAAGAGGGAGAATCTCATCCGGGGTCCCCATCCATATAAGCACTTGTTCAGAAATGACCACGCCGACAATGCCCATCAGAAGCGTTAATAACCCAAGCGTGACAACAAATGCATTCAGTGCCCGCTTTAATCCCGCTTCATCTTTCGCTCCTCTGTGCTGTGAAAGGACGGTAAGCGCAGCGGTATTGATTCCGATAATAAATGATAAAATGGTAAATACGACCGTTCCTGAGATCGCGATCGCACCGAGCGCATTCGGCCCAAGTAAGTTGCCGACCCACAATGAATCGACAACTTGATAAGACGTCTGTAAAATATTTGTTAAAAATATCGGTGCGGAAAACAGCACCATTTTCCGCATAATACTGCCATTTGTAAAATCATACGCAGCAGATTGCAAAGCCGGCCTCCTTCTTTGCCCTTGAGAACAAAAGCTTACGCTTGTTTCAGTTCGTACGTTTCCGTTATTTCAACCGCGTCTTCAACTGTGCGCGCCATCGGGCAATGTTTATGAGCTGTTTCAACTGCTTTAGCTAATTTCGTATCCTCAATGTCCGAGCTGATCACGGTGAAATGCAAGGCAATTTTTGTCAATTTGTTCGCGTTTTGCTCATCGCGTTCGACATCTGCTTCAACCGAGATGTCTTCAACTGTAAACCGTTTCTTCTCCAGCACTTTTTTCAGCACTGAAGCGCTGCATACGGCAATCGATCCGACCATCATTTGATAAGGACGGTATCCTTTTTCTTCATTCCCGGAAATCGTCATCTTGCCGAATTCTGTATCGGTTTCAAAACCTTCGTTGTGATTATACGTAAATTTCATACCTGTCATCCCTTTCTTTTTCTGTTCACTGTATTATGAGTTTAAACACTCAGCGCATCATGATTCAACAATTATGATTGCAATTATTTCGAGACGCGTTACAATATAGTGCGCAAGCCATTTTCTGATTCAAAGGAGCCGATGACGTGACACAAACTCAACAACCGTCTAACAATCCGATATACCGGTATTGGACACTCGTCGGAATGGTTATGATTGCCGGCTTTTCACAAGGCATGCTGCTTCCGGTATTAGCTGTCATGCTCGAAGGCGCAGGCATCTCTTCCTCCGCGAACGGCCTGAACGCTGCCGCTTTGTATATCGGGATTATTTTAATATCTCCGTTTATCGAACAGCCCGTGAGAAAATACGGCTATAAACCGATTATTTTGATCGGGCTTGTTTTAGTCGGCGTTTCCTTACTTCTCTTTCCTGTTTGGCAAGCGTTTTGGTTTTGGTTTTTCCTGCGGATTATCGTCGGGATTGCCGATAATTTAATCCACTTTTCTACACAAGTCTGGATCAGCACGACAGCTGCCCCTTCAACCCGGGGACGTCAGCTTGCCATTTACGGCCTTGCTTTCGGTCTCGGGTTCGGAATCGGACCGATGATGACCCGTCTGCTGGCGTTTAATGATTATTTACCGTTTATTATTGCAGCCGGGTCAAGTTTAATTGCTCTCGGCTTCATGCTTTTGTTAAAAAACGAGTATCCTGCTGCAGACTTTGAAACGGCGCAAAATTTAAATACATTCGGGCGTTATGCCAGCGTGTTAAAACTCGCGTGGTTTGCCCTTCTTCCGGGATTTGCCTTCGGCTATATGGAAGCTTCGCTGCACGGGAATTACCCGGTTTATGCGATCCGGATGGGGATTGATCTTGATTTCGTCACTGTGTTTCTGCTCCCCTCTTTTGTTTTCGGAAGCCTGATCACTCAGCTCCCGCTCGGTATTCTCAGTGACAAATTCGGACGAAGCAACGTTTTGCTGGTGCTGTTATCTGTCGGATCCGTACTGTTTTTCTCCATGTCTTGGGCGGAGCAAAACCTTATTGTGCTGTTCAGCCTGTTTGTCATCACGGGAATGCTGCTGGGCTCTCTTTATTCGCTCGGAGTAGCTTATTTAGCCGACTTAGTCCCTGCTTCTTTGCTTCCAACAGGCAGTGTGATGACGGCCGTCATGTTCGCTTCCGGAAGCATGATCGGACCGGTCGTCGGCGGTGTTATGATCGGACTCGTCGGTCAAGGCGCTGTCTATTATTCTCTCTCCGGCATGCTGTTTCTCTTGTTTATTGCCGGGGTTATCTTTCGCATCCGCACACATACGCAACTGGAAAACGCCGCATAAAAAACTTGCCGCCAGAAACATTGACGGCAAGCTTTTTCGATTTAACATTTATTTTGAAAATACTTCACTGAGAATTTTATCGTTTTTCGCTTCGTTCAAGTTTTTATACGTAACCGATTCCGGCTCTTTTTGCATGGCGTTTTTGAACGTATTCGCCTGATCGGATTCGCCGACGATGTGAATATCATGCCAGCCGTATTTTTTCTTCATTTTCTCAACTTTCGTCGCCAGATCGCGATAAAACCGTGACATGTTTTCTTTAAATCTTGTCTGGAATTTATCTACGTGCGTGGCGCTTGAAGCGGTTCGGTCTGCAGAACCGAGCCCTTCATGCAGCGACCATTCTTCCTTACCGGAATCGAACGTATACACGAGCTCTGAATGAACCTCACCGAGGGCAGTGTCGAGAACTCGCACTTCATCCATGTTCGGAAGCACAATTGCGCTGCGCGGGTGCGTTTCTTCTAATTCTTTTAACTGGTCAAGCACGGGATAAGATTCCCAATGAAAGCTTGTTTCCACCGGTATTTGCAAGAAGTGCACACTCCATAAATCTTTTTCTTCGGACGCAAAAATTACGACGCTTTTTTGCAGAGATGTGCGGTTTTCTTCAATTTCCTTATTCACTTTATCGCTGATTGTCTTAAATGCTTTTTTCTGATCTTTGTCACCAGATGCATCTAAATACTCCGTAATACGTTTAAGCCCGTTTTTCAATTCAATTTTCCACTCACCGCTCTGCTTATCCGGGTTGGCAGGGTCCGTATTCAGATATAGCGTAAAAATACACTTGTCATCGCATTGAATGTTTTTCAGTTCTTGTATTTCGTTAGTCAGTGCCATGTGGATTCCTCCTAATTTCTTGTCTAGTGTGAATGTAACCCGTTTTGAAATGGATTAAACTTCAAAAAATAAAACCCCGCTTATGCGGGGTTTTCAGAGTGTTGACAAAGTCATGACATCGATCGATGTCCTATTAAAAGGAACGGATGACTACGCATCGTCCGGCTTCTTTCACCTGAAGGTATCACTGCGACATCGGCTCAAAAAGACTTCGCCGTGTCTTACTAGTCCGCGGGCGAGCGCCGAGCCGCTTCGGGCTTGCCCTGCAGGGTCTCGTCTGTCTCGCTATCCCGCAGGAAAAAGCCGGGATGCTGGATCATCCTCTTTTTTGAAGCGAGTATATTAATGAAAAAGAAGCCATGCATCCACTCCTCCGACGCCTCCGGGAAAGCAAGCGACGAAGATCCGGATTCGGCGGTCTTAGACCGCCGAATCCTAGCTGAGTCCTTGCCCGGGGCAAGCGGAGGTTAGCGGTTGCGTGGCTTACGTCAAAATAATCGTTTGTCTACAACCTGAAAAACCCCGCTTATGCGGGGTTTTTCGGATTGATTATTGACTGCTCTGTTCTTCAGCACCGGATGGCAATGATTCTTGCTGCATTTGCGGCGATTCCAGTTTCGCTTTAACTGTTTTGACTTCATCATAAGAGTCCTGCACAGCATCAAGCAGCTGGTATATATGGCCTTTCATACTTTGCGTCGATTCCATAATCTGTTCTACATCTTTGGAAGCTTCTTCAACGATCGTTTGGATCCGCTCGCTCGATTGACGGAGCTGATTGATAACTTCCTCGCGATTTTCGCTAATTACGTTCGTCCAATGTTTCGTCGTCCCCGCCCATTCTGCAACTGTATTGCGAGCTTGTTTGTTTGAAGCAACAAAAATGCTCCCGGCAGCTAAACCGATCAGCGAGCCGCCGATTACCCATTGTTTTGTGTTCATGTTTTCCAGCTCCCTTCCGTTCTTATAGTTTCCTCCATTATGCCTGTCTATCATTTTACCAATAATCCGTTCACGGTTAAACGCTTTTGTACCAGATTCTCCCGTTTTCTTCTCGCGATGTGATTTCGCCAAGTTCCTCAAGCAAGTCGAAGTGTCCGAGCGTTTCTGAAAATGTCAGCGCCGGCTGCTTGCTGTACATTTTCGGATACATCTGTTGACAGACTTCAAAAGCCGTCTTTTCCTTTTCTTCAAGCCATTTTTTAAAAACAGCTGCTTTACTCGTCTGTTCGTGCAAACGTTCATCGATTAATCGGTCCGGTTCGGTAATATCTTCACCGTGACCCGGATAAACGATCGCAGCTCCGCGGCATTTTTTCATCGCATCACGGTATTTCAGCAATGTTTTTGGGCGCGGTTCGTTTTTCTCATAAGGAGCTTCTAAGATCGCATTCGAGGAAATATGCCCAATTAAATGATCGCCGGCGATCATCGTCCCGCCTCTTTCGTTCCATAGCGAAATATGCGTCTCGGCATGACCAGGCGTCTCGATTACCCGCCATCCCGGCAACCCGTCGATCTCATCGCCTTCTTGCAACGAGCCATCAAAGCGATTTTCTTCTGTGTACTTCATATAATAACGGTTTCCTTGTTCGATATCTTGAATCCAGTTTTCCGGCATACCGTGCTGACGATAAAATCCGGCAAAAAATTTTCTTCTTTCTTCAAAAAAACTCATATCTTTACGGAGCCAAGGCTCTATTTTCGGATGACCGATAATGTCAGCATGTTCTTGAAATACGTGCGTCATCCCGATATGATCCGGATGATGATGAGTTAAAATCACACGGTCAATATCTTTAGGCCGTAAGTTCATTTCGCGTAACCGGCGCAGCAGCTGCCCTCGGGCTTCCTCGGTTTTCGGCCCTGTATCAATCAGCACGAGCGCATCTGACCAGATGAGGTACGTGTTGACAGGCCCGACGAGAAAAGGTGTCGGCAGCGTCATTTGCCTTATTTGAGCTGTTTTTTTAATCAGCGGTAATTCCATCATGATTTCCCATCCTTTTTTACGGCTTCTTTGCAATTGTTCATAAAATTGTAAAGGCTTTTGCTCGACAGCCTATGTGAAAACCTTTACAATCGTAATTGTTAGAAAATTTTGATTAAAGGGTGATGACTTGATGGGACGGCGCATACAAAAAAGCTTCGATGAGCTCGTGAAAGAGAATAAAGCTGAAATATTAAAAGATGATCAAGCAATGTCTAAGATTGAAGAGCGGATTGACCAAAAATACGAGAAAGAATTAGCTGAGAATTCGTAACACAGCATAACAAAACATGTGAAAAAACACACATCGAGTGTGTTACGCTAAACCGGCTCCCGCGAATGCGGGGCCGGTTTTCTATCAGTCATCTTGGTATTTTTTAATTAATTGATGAAACTTCAGCGCATGTCCGATGTCGCCGTCCACTTTTAATTGCCCTTTCATATAAGCCATTGTCGGGTTTAAATCGTCGTTTGCTAACTGGATAAAATGATCGTCGCTCAATTTTAGCGTTAACCTCGGCTCCCACTTCACACCTGTCGTATACGTCACTTCTCCGCGATCGATCTTCAGCTGGTATGTGCCAGATTCTGAACCGGTAAGGTCAAATTGATAAACATATGAAAGCTGTTCGATCGGCGCCGGATCTGTATTCATTTTTGCCGTCAGTTTTTCAAAGGTTGCCTGCACAGCCATATTCTCACCCCGCCATATAATGATTGAATGTTCATTCATTTCTATTATACATAAAAACGCTCGCATAGACGAGCGTTTTATTCTGCACTTTCTGCATCTGGGTGCAACCCAGCCAACTTTACAGCAATGGCCGCTTCGCTCGCCGATGCCAGTTCTTCACTCTTAACGTTTGCATCATATTGATGGATCCGGATCGGCTCTAAAAAAGTTACCTGAACTTCGCCGGGGGTGATGATGTGGTTTTCATTTGCCTCCATCATTGTATAGGTGCCTTCAATAGCAACAGGAACAATCGTCGCTTTCGACTTTTCCGCCATTTTGAAGCTGCCTTTTTTAAACGTGTTGACCGGTCCGCCTTTACTTCTCGTTCCTTCCGGAAAGATTATGAGACTTCTGCCGCCCTCGAGTTTTTCAGCTCCTTCAAGCAAGGCGCCGATCGCTTGCCGGCGGTTTTTCCGGTCAATAAATACGCAGTCCAGGTGCTCCATCCAAGCACGAATCAGCGGAATTTTTTTCACTTCCATTTTCGATATAAAGCCGATTTTTCTGCCTGTGTGTGCAAGCAGCACCGGAATATCAAAGTTTCCCTGATGATTGGCAACGAACAGCACCGGTTCATCTTTTGGGATATTTGCTGCTCCGTTGACATGCACCGTTCCGCCGGCAAGTTTAATTAAACGTGACGACCAGTTTTTTGCGGTGATGTGGATATAATCGTGATAATCGTTGATGTCTTTTTGTTTCAGCCGCTTCGCCTTCCAAAGCTTTGGAAGCACCGCGACCAAATAGCTCGCAAAATAGACAAACCAAACAGCCGTGCGCAGCATAAGTGTCGTCCCTTTCTTTTCTTTATCTCTTCACAGTTGTAATTGGATCTTAGCATAAAGCATTAAGAGTTACCAATCGGCTAATAACGCGCGTTTTTTCTCTTCTTTCATTTCACAGTCCGGACATTTCGTCCGGCTTCGCTCTTTCTTTCCGCCGCAGGCAGGACAATCGTCCATCTCTAACGTTTGCAGAAGAATCGGCCGGCTGAACTTGCCGACAGTATCCAAAGACTTGATTGTCACTTCTTCTGCCGCCAGACTGCAAATATCACAAGCAACACACCTTGATGGATCTGCATATAAGTCGGCACGGTCCGCGGTATCCTCGCGGATGATCGCTCCAGTCGGACAAACGGCTGTGAGCAAATCCCAAGAAGATGAGGGAGCTTTCAAGCTGATTTCTCCGCTTGTCATCCGCTTGGCAATATCCGCATCATTTTCGCCGCTGTCTGCGTCGACTTTATACAAATAAGCAGCCGCGTACGTTTGTTTTTCCGTTTGCGGAATTTTCTTTTGCAGCGACGGTTCCTCGGTGTAAGAATCGATAAATAAATCACCGATTTCTTGTTTTGTCTGCACCGATGTCATTTGAAACAGTTCTCTCCGGTTATACGCTCTTTTCTTACCGGATTTATCAAAAGCTTTATCAATCAGTTCTGTATCATCTGTATAGGAAAGGCGATTCCAGTCCTTCAGCCAGCTTAAGCCTTCTTCCGGATCCCAGCTGACAGAGCACGACGAGCATATGCCGGGATCACAATACACCTCTTTCGCTTTATTATGCAGTTCAGTCATCATCAGCCATTCCGGACTCAGCCATTTCAAACAAGGCAAAACGACGTCGTTGCCGTCTGAATCGGCTTGTTCGCGGCATGTAAAAGTAACCTTGTCCCGCTGTAAAATCCGTCTTTCGTATTTGCTCATCATTTCAGCTTCATAAAAGACAGCATCCGTCGGGCATACATGAACACAAAAATGACAGTCACGGCATTGTTCACTGTTAAACTTGACCGCACGGCCGTCGATCTCCAGTGCATTGTGCGGACATTCATCCACACATGCCGTGCAGGCATTCTCCTTGTGACGCTGACGCAAACACCTGCTCTCGCTGATTCGGATCATCGTCCGCTCCTGTATGCGTTTAAACAAAAACCGTTCAAGCATCATGCAGCCCCCCCTTCACTGTCTTTATTTTATCAAGTTTGACACAGTGCAAGGAGAAAAAACGATAATTTTCAAAAAAACGCCATGATTAAAAAGCTTCTTTTCGGGGAACGATTTAACAGGGAGGGATGCTTATGATCCGATATCATGCTATTATTGACGGCCGTGTTCAGGGCGTCGGATTTCGTTTTCAGGCGCAAATGACTGCAGCGGAAAACGATGTAACCGGCTGGGTCCAAAACAAAAGCGACAGCACGGTCGAATTAGAAGCACAAGGAGAACCAACAAACGTGGACGCATTTTTTTCTAAGCTGCAATCACTTCCGTACCCTGTAAAAATTAAAAAGATTGACAAAACCGAAAAGGAAATCGTCCCCGGTGAAGCGAAATTTAAGATTGAGCATTAAGACAGGTCGCCTGATTACGAATCAGGCGACCGTTTTTCATGCAGATCCAGGGATTGAACGAGCTCATACGACCGGAAGCGGTCATCTTGATCATATGTGATTGTAACAATCATCACCTCATCCGTCTGATAATCAGCAGCAAATTGCTGAAGCTGCTCTCGCACAAGGTCAGGCGTGCCGACAATCATCCGCTTGCGGTTTTCCTTGATTTGCTCAGCTTCGAAGTTCGACAGTTCGATCTTTTCAGCTTCTGATGGCGACGGGGTACCTGACGATTTCTCACCTTTTAACAGCATCAACAATGATAAATCAAAACTTTTCGCAATGTATTCTGCTTTCGCTTCTGTGTCTGCACAGACAACAAACACCGCCGCCATATTTTGCGGCTTTTCCGCTTGCACCCCCGGTGTAAAACCCGTTAAGTACTCGGCCATATAGTCGCGGCCTCCGTCACCGTTAATGAAGTGCGCAAAGGTATAAGGGAGCCCTTTTTCTGCCGCCAAAGCTGCGCTTCCCGGACTGGAGCCGAGTATCCAAACCGGCGGAACGGTATCAATGACAGGACCGGCTTGGACATTTGGGTAAGGGTGGGTTTCATCTGCCTGGTCCCGCAAATACATTAGCAAATGATCGACCTGTTGCGGAAAGCGCGAAGCATTGCGCGGCCTGCCTTCGCTCAGCGCCCAGGAAGCAACCGGCATTCCGCCCGGCGCCCGGCCGATACCTAGATCCACTCTGCCGGGATAAAGTGCTTCAAGCATGCGGAAATTTTCTGCTGTTTTAAACGGGCTGTAATGCGGCAGCATCACTCCGCCGGAACCGATTCTTATCGTCGATGTCTTCGCGCCGAGCCGGGCTAATAAAACTTCGGGTGATGTTCCGGCAAGCGCGCCTGAATCGTGATGTTCGGAGACCCAAAAACGATGGAACCCCCATCGTTCTGCTAAATTCGCCAGCTCTTCCGTTTCGTTGAGCGCGTCCTTGGCTGTTCGTCCTTTCGCGATCGGCGATTGATCGAGGATGCTTAATTTCATTTCGACACCCCTCCGTTTCTGAACTCATTATCTTAAACTCTTTGTCAGGATGCAAAACTTCCGCATAAAAAAAGAGAAGAGACAAATTCTCTTCTCTTTTCTCTGTGTATCACTTAATATTTAATGGGGCTAATTGCTCCATAACATTATTATACGTGGCGCCGCCTGATAAAAGCGAAGCGGCCGTATATGCTCCTTCAATAAATGATACATCCATCAGTTCAATTTTTTTATCACTCATATCGATCGCCATCTCCATTGTCATTTTGGCGCTTCCTAAATCATAAAACGCCAGACAATGCGAACTCTCGTTGGCTTCAATCGCGGCTTGTATTTTTTCAAAGCTGGAACCGATATCATCATCATCCGTTCCGCCTGCATAGGTAATCGAGACTTCAGGAGCCGCCTCTTTCAACATCCTGTAGACACCATGAGCCAAATCTGCAACGTGCGATGAAATAATAATACCTATATCAGACATCTGTCAGCCCCTCTTCTATTAAGCTTATAAATAGATAACCGATTGAAACTGCACCCGGGTCGAGCTCACCGATCGAGCGCTCCCCTAAATAAGAGGCGCGTCCTTTGGTTGCCTTTAATTCTCTTGTCGCTTCGACAGCATCTTCGACAGCTTCAACGGTCAAATTCCCTGCTTCAAGCTCTCGATAAACAGGGGCAAAAACATCAACCATCGTTTTTTCGCCTTCTTCAGCTTTCCCTCGCTTTTGAACACCGTCTAACCCTGCTTTGACAACAGCACTTAAATCATCAGCCTCCGTCATTTGCTTCGACATTTCCAGGAGAGCTGTGCCATACAGGGGGCCGGCTGCGCCGCCGATTTTACTTAATAACGCTACTGAGGCATTTTTTAAAACTTCACTGCCGTTTGCTGGGTCAGCTGCTTGTAATTTTTTACGCATCTCTTCAATACCGCGGGCCATATTATTACCGTGATCGCCATCGCCGATAATGCCGTCTAATTCACTTAAATAATCTTTATTTGCCTCAATTTTTTCAGCGAAACGTTCAAGCCATCTATTTGTTTGTTCTGCTGTTAACATGTTTATCCTCCTTCACCAATCCGTCACGCTGACTGGATGATTTAACAGCTCGACCCAGTCGTCCTCTAGCTTTAGCATTGTCAGTGAGACCCCGTTCATATCCAATGATGTCATCCAGTTGCCGACTTTTTTATAAGGTATTGCAATTGCTTCATTACTCAATTGTTTTTTTACATCATTTGCTAAAATATACTGCTCCATTAACGGCGTTGCTCCCAAACCGTTAATAAGTAAGGCATACTCTTGACCCGGCTGAAAATCAAATGCCTTTTTTAACTGAGCTGTCAATTCTGCGGCAATCTTTTCGGCTGATTTAATCGCAGTACGTTTATAACCAGGTTCACTGTGAATGCCAACCCCGTATTCCATTTCATCATCAGCTAAAGTAAAACCCGGCTTTCCTACCTCGGGCACAGTCGCTGCAGTCATCGCGACGCCTACTGATTTGACATTCAAGACGAGTCTGACTGCTAATTGTTTAAGTTCATGAAGAGAATAGCCTCTGTCAGCTGCAGCACCTAAAATTTTATGAACGAATACCGTTCCGGCTACCCCGCGTTTACCCGCTGTATGAGTACTGTCTTCTACGGCAATGTCATCGTCCACAATGACGTAATCAACATTAATACCTTCAGCTTCTGCCAGTTCTTTTGCCATATCAAAATTCATCACATCGCCGGTATAATTCTTAATTATTAAAAAGACTCCCTCACCGGCATCAGCTGCTTTGATACCTTCGAAGACTTGGTCAGGAGTCGGAGAAGTAAAGACTTCTCCGCTCACAGCGGCTTGCAGCATTCCTTTTCCGACAAAGCCTGCATGGGCCGGTTCATGGCCGCTTCCGCCCCCGCTCACCAATGTAACCTTATTTGGTTGAATATCTTTTTGTGCAATCACAGTTGTATCTTCAATACGTTTCACTCGATCGCCATTCGCATATACAAACCCGTCTAACATTTCATCTACGACATTGCTCGGTTCATTAATGATTTTTTTCATATTGTTCCTCCTCGTATATTTTACTTATGCCCATCAATGACAGAGATTTCTCAAGTGTTCTGAGGGATTTCTGCCGGCTGCCGCAAGCCTGTTTTACACCGGAAAGTCTTTTACATAAGTTCCCTTTTATTTCAATAAAAAAACTTGCACAACTAAACCTGGAATTCCTCCAAGTTTTTGTTGTGCAAGCTCAATATCTCCGCACTGACTATAAATTTTTAATTCACCTTAACATGAATAGGCAATACTGGGAGACACCTTTGGTGATTATCCTTTTTAAACGCTGAAATCATCAGATATCGACTTATTTTTTAATGACTTGATGAAAAAAATACCTTGTTTCAAGTTGTAACTTGAAACAAGGTTTACAAAAGGTATATAAAGGCAAAGTATACTCAGAGTTTAAAAAATGCAGTAATAATTATGAACAATCAGGATTGCGCGGAATTTTCGTAATGGAAATATCGTTAATCATTCTAGTGTTGCGGCGGATGATACAAACGTAATTTTTTGTATAGATGTAAGAAGGGATCTCATCAGTCTCGGATTCAAACATCATCGCATCGAATTTATCGCCGACTTTCGCTTCAAAGACTGTTCTAGTATACGTTTCCGTATCCGTTGAAAAGTCCCGCCATTCGCACATCATAGGTCTATTGATTGTTTTCATCTGTATCACATCCCCTTTCGTTATGATCATTGTAACATAACAGTTCACCTTGTACATGTGAAATATTGAACATAGTTTGTCCATTTTTGAATCGTTTTCAATTTGATAAAGATTGCGCTAAGATTAACGTGGCGACTTATTCTAGGAGGTTGAGATATGACAGATACAATCGGCGTTTGGTTCCGCAACGATTTGCGGCTTACAGACAACCCGGCTCTCTATCGAGCATTTAATAAAGCTGAAAAGAATGGATCGAAGCTTGTGCTGTTTTTTCATTTACATGAATATTTCACTGCTGAGATCACGGCGCGAAACGATTATTTTTTCCAAACACTCGCGCATTTTCGCAACCGGTTATCCGCGAATCAAATAACCTTGCATTTATTGCACGGCCCTGTGACAAGGGCTTTCGAACAGTTAATTGCTGCCGTGCCTGACCTTTCAGCTGTGTACGCAACGCTGAGCCGCACACCTTTCGCAGCCGAGCGTGACGAACACGTTTTTACTCAGTTAAATGAGCAAGGGATCGATTTTCAGCTCTTCGACGGCAACAGCATCGCCGGAACAAAGGACGTTTTAAAAAGCGACGGAACGCCTTATAAAGTTTACACCCCTTATATGCGAAGCTGGCATAAAACCGCGAAACGAGAGCTTGCAGCGTCTGAAAAAATTGCTGAAAAACTGCCCGGGATGACAGTATTAAAACCAGCTGACCCGGACGCAGAGAAATTTTTTGATACAACGGTCCTCCCGGCCTGCAGTAGAAAATGGCCGTCCATCGGTGAACACGACGGACGTCAACGGCTTCAAGAATTTATCGATGAAAAAATGACCGCCTATAAGCAAGCACGTGATATGCCGGAATTAGACGGAACTTCCCGCATTTCGATGCATCTGGCAACCGGAAGTTTGTCTGCGCTCTACGTTTACCGAAATGTTTTACCTTATGCCGACAACGGTGACGAGAGTGCGCAAACCTTTTTAAATGAACTCGCTTGGCGCGATTTCTATGCGATGATTTACGATTATTTTCCGTTTCTTAAACACCAGGCTTTCAAAGAAGCCTTTCGCACGATACCGTGGGACGAGAATCCGCAGCATTTCAAAGCATGGTCCGACGGCCTCACCGGCTTTCCGATTGTGGACGCAGCGATGCGGCAGCTCGAACAAGCCGGTTGGATGCACAACCGTCTGCGGATGATCACCGCCTCTTTTTTAACGAAAGATTTGCACATTGATTGGCGAAAAGGCGAACAGTATTTTGAGCGGAAATTAACGGACTACGATGAGGCTTCAAATGTCGGCGGCTGGCAGTGGGCATCCTCCGTCGGGACAGATGCTGTACCTTATTTCCGAATATTCAACCCGTACCGGCAATCAGAACGGTTCGACCCTGACGGTGCGTTTATCCGTTTATACGTGCCGGAACTGGCTGATGTACCGGACCGCTATATTCACAAACCGCACTTAATGCCTATAGACAGTCAGCACTCATCCGGATGCCGCATCGGCCGTGACTATCCGGAACCGATCGTCGATCACGACACCGAACGAAAACGAGCATTAGCCAGGTACAAAGGAGAAGATTCCATATGAACATTCGGCAGCTGCGCGAAGACGAACGTGATGAGAGTATTGATTTATCGCTCTTCGCCTTTCAAGCAACGCTGACAGACGAAGAGCGCGAACAGCGCAAACAGCAAATGCGCCCGGAAGAAACGTGGGTAGCGGAAGAAAACGGTGCGCTGATGTCGAAATTGACGCTGTTATCTTTTGATCTTTTTCTTGCCGGAACTCGAATCCCTGCCGGCGGCATTTCCGGTGTGGCTACATGGCCGGAACACCGCCGGGGCGGTATCGTCCGCTCGCTTTTGGAGCACAGCCTAAAAACGATGCGCGAAAACGGCCAACACTTAGCTTTGCTTTACCCTTTTTCGGTTCCGTTTTACCGCAAGTTCGGCTGGGAAATGTATGCTGATAAACAGACGATCACGCTCAAAAAAGATCAGCTCCCTGAACGAAGCCGCTTTTCCGGCCGGGTCCGCCGAATCGACCAAGACGCTGAGGTTCTTGGACCGATTTATGACGAGTGGGCCCGCCGATATAACGGTATAGTCGCTCGAGATCATCAATGGTGGAACCGCCATGTTTTCCGCCGAAAAACGGGAACCGTTGCCGTTTATCGCAACCAAGACGGAGAGGCGCGCGGTTATATGATTTATTCGACAGCCGAACGGACGATGACGATTAAAGAATGGATCTGGCTTGATGCGGATGCTCGCCGGGGACTGAGCACATTTGTGAGCAACCATGATTCAATGATTGACCAAGCTGTAATTGAAACGAATCCCGACGGCGTGCTGCCGTTTATCTTGCCCGACCCGGGCGTAAAACGAGAAATCCGCTCATATTTCATGAGCCGGATTGTCGATTTGAAAAAGTTTTTTGAAAGCGTTCCTGTCAATACCGATGCTTTGAAGAAACCGCTTATTCTCCATGTGGATGATCCTGTCTGTACATGGAACCGCGGCATTTTTATTTTAAAAAATCAGCGCGGCTCGCTAGCGATTGAACACTTTGAGGACAAACCGAAAGAAAACACCGCTTGTCAGCATCCGCCTAAAAGGGGTGTCCGGGTTGAAATCGGTTCGCTGACGGCCGTTTGCTTAGGGAAGCTGTCAGCACAAACGCTTTTCGAAGAAGAGGTGCTGAAAAGTGAAGATCCGGATGCGGTGAAGGTGCTTGACCAGCTGATCGATAACAGAGAGCCGTTTATGTATGACTTTTTTTAAATCAAAAGCGCCCCTACCCCTGTTGTACAGGATCGAAGGGCGATGCAGAGTGTTGACAAAGTCATGACATCGATAGATGTCATATTAAAAGAAACGGATGACGACGCATCGTCCGGCTTCTTTCACCTGAAGGTATCACTGCGACATCGGCTTAAAAAGACTTCGCCGTGTCTTACTAGTCCGCGGGCGAGCGCCGAGCCGCTTCGGGCTTATGCCCTGCAGGGTCTCGTCTATCTCGCTATCCCGCAGGAAAAAGCCGGGATGCTGGGTCATCCTCTTTCTTGAAGCGAGTGTATTGATAAAAAAGAAGCCATGCATCCACTCCTCCGACGCCTCCGGGAAAGCAAGAGACGAAGATCCGGATTCGGCGGCCTGAGGCCGCCGAATCCTAGCTGAGTCCTTGCCCGGGGCAAGCGGAGGGTAGTGGATTCATGGCTGACATAAAAATATAGTTTGTCTACAGTCTGAATCGCCCCTCCCCCTGTTGTACAGGATCGAGGGGCGATGAATTATTCCCACATTTTTCGCAGCGTCTTCAGCGAGGTGCTCGACGGGTTGTAGCGGATCGGCAAATCAAACGATGTCGTTTGCTTTAAGATGCTTTTATCATGGGTAAAGGTGTCAAAGCTGTATTTCCCGTGATAGGCACCCATACCGCTCTCGCCGATGCCGCCAAACGGCAAGTAAGGCGTTGCAAGGTGCATGATCGTATCATTGATACACCCCCCGCCGAAGGCAAGGTTTTCGATGATGAAACGCTCGCTGTCTTTATTTTCGGTAAACAAATACAACGCGAGCGGGTTCGGCCGCATTCGGACAAGGTCAATCACTTCATGTTCATTTTCATAAAACATAATCGGCAGCACCGGTCCGAATATTTCTTCTCCCATTACGTCGTCTTCCATTGAGACGTCCAGTAAAATCGTCGGTTCAATAAAGCGGCTTTCTTTTTCGACCGTGCCTCCGTAAAATAATTTTTCCGGGTCGATCAGCTTTTCGATTCGCTCGACGTGCTTTTCATTTACGATTTTCGGATATGCCCGATCGCGGCGCGCGTCACTGCCAAACCACTTTTTCGTATATTGAACGAGGTGCTTTAAAAATTTCCGGCGCCGGTTCTCACTGACGAGGACATAATCCGGGGCTACACACGTCTGGCCGGCATTTAAAAATTTACCCCAGACGATCCGTTTCGCAGCCAGTTTTAAATCGGCATCTTCCGTTACAATCGCCGGACTTTTCCCGCCGAGTTCCAGCGTGACCGGTGTCAGATGCTCAGCTGCCGCTTTCATGACTTTCTTCCCGATCGCTGTGCTGCCGGTGAAAAAGATATAGTCCATTTTTTCATCGAGAAGCGCTTTCGCTGTTTCTGCATCGCCTTCAACAACAGCGATGTATTTTTCCGGAAACGTCGCTGCGATCAAATCACGGATCACTCCGCTTGTATTCGGCGTCAGTTCTGACGGCTTAACAATAGCGGTGTTCCCGGCCGCGATCGCGCCGATTAACGGAGCCAACGCAAGTTGGAAAGGGTAATTCCACGGAGCGATGATCAGCGTCACCCCGTACGGCTCTTTGAATACGAAACTTTTACTTCCGGTATGTGTCAGCGGCGTTTTCTCTTTCGCGGGCGCCGCCCAATAATCGACATTTTTTGCCAAGTCCTTTATTTCGCTGTATACATAGCCGATTTCGGTTAAATATGCCTCATGTTCCCCTTTGTTTAAGTCTTTTTTCAGAGCGGCTAAAATTTCCGGTTCTCGTTCTTGAATCGCTTTTTTCAGTTTCTCCAGCTGCTCTCTGCGAAAAGCAATTCCGCGCGTTTCCCCGGAATAGAAGTATTGTTTTTGCGTATCTCTTAACACTTTGATCGCCTCTATCATCAGTTGCGCCCCCTCCAAATTTTCATCTCGGTTGATCATTTTTCACCGATCGTATAATCGTTAAGTACGTAGAATCTATTCCCTCTTCTTCCTTGCTTTAACCATACAGCTGTGCAGGGATTTTTCAATCCTTGCTGACAATTTTGACGTTTTTTTGCGAATACATAGGGTACACGGTATAGTAAAGACGTTCTTCGTTAAGGAGAGATTTTTTATGAAAAAACTTAAGCCGGTCATATTGCTAATTATCAACTCTGCATCCATGGCAATCATTCTCATCATGAACACACTAGCGAACGTGCTTCCCCTCAACGGACAAACAACCGGAGAAATTTCCGCCAATCTAAACGTGCTGTTTACGCCGGCAGGTTATGTTTTCAGCATTTGGAGTGTCATTTATGCGCTCTTAACAATTTGGATCGTCCGGAGCTGGATCGTGTCCGGCCGCTCACCTGATAAAACCGGTATAACCGCAATAAAATATGCCTTTGCCGTCAATGCCTTATTGAATGCTGCCTGGATTGTCTTATTCCACTATGAATTCTTTCTGCTGACATTCGCTGTCATGACCGGCTTGTTAGTCAACCTTATAGCCATATACAGGCGCATCCAGCATAGCTATGAAGCCGATACATTCACGCTTCTTCCTTTTTCAATTTATCTTGGCTGGATTTCCGTCGCGTTTATTTTAAATATCGGCGTTGTTTTTAACAGTTTCAATTTTGAGCAGGGACTTTTTCTTACCGCCGAAACATGGACAGCTGCAGCATTGCTTGCAGGCGTCCTGCTGGCTGTGCTTTTATCTTTTCTCATGCAAGATGCCGTTTACCCGCTTGTTTTTGTCTGGGCTTATATCGGAATATTCGCTGAAAGAAGTGCGACAGAACCGATGCTTGCTTTCATTGCAAGCGCAGGAGCGATTGTGATCGCATCTGGGGCAATCAGCCAATTGCTTAAACAAAAACGCTTCTTGCAAAAAAATTCGGGTTAACGCTTGTCAGTCCAGGGTAAAGAACTGTAGAACGAACAGAGGGGGCTTTTCAATGAATGTCATCAAACGCGATGTCCTTCGTATGATCGACGAGTTATCTGAAGAAGAGTTGCGGATTCTGTATACATTCTTAGAAGAATTCCAAATTGCCCAAGCAGAACGGGGCGCAGCTCAAACCTTTGGCACTAACCACGATTCACGGCTATAAAACACACTTCAATATATTTGAGAGCACTGTCCGTCACGGACAGTGCTCTTTTTTTTGGCCGGCAGGCGGTTCGTTTATGACATAGCGCTAACCGTGTTTTTTAAACGCGCCCTTCGGCGTTTCTTTAAATCCGTATTTAACAAAACGCCACAGTTCGTTAATAATCCCGACATCTTTTGAGATGACAAGGATGACGAGGATAAACGGTCCGATAAAGACTCCGACAACACCGAAAAGCTGAAACCCGGCAAACAAAGATATCAGCACGGCAAGCGTGTTTAAATTCATGCTCGACGACAGTACTTTCGGCTCAATCGCTTGACGAATGGCCATTGTCACCCCGTATACAATCGCAAGACCGATCCCGAGACCGAGATCGCCGATCAGCATCATATAGATAAACCAAGGGATTAAGATTGTGCCAGACCCTAAGTAAGGAAGAATTTCTGCGACACCGACGATAATGGCGATCGTCAAAGCGTTTTCCACTTGCAAAATGAGTAAACCGATAAAGACGATGACGGCTGCAATAAACATTAAAAATACTTGTGCTCGTAAAAAGCCAAATACGCGGTATTTGAACATTTTCTTAAACGCACGGGTTTTTTTCACTATCGCCGCAGGTGTCGCGCGATAGATTTTCGTCGTCATGCTCGCCCAATCCTTACCGATAAAATAAAAACCGATAATGACGAACAGCATGATTAACAGCACCGTTGGTACAAAGATGATCACCTGGGTCAATCCATCCGCGAGTCTTTGGCCGTAATCGGTCGATGTCTCGGCAAGCTGGCTTCCCAGCTGTTCAATACCATTTTGTAACGTCGCCTGCTGCTGGGGTGTCAGTGTCTCCATCATACCGGAGAGCGATTGCCAAAGCGGGAATATCGATTCATTAAAGAAATCCTGCAGATCTTCTGCTGTTGAACGAATCCAATCGGGAACGTAGCGTGCGATACGCTGAACACCGAATATTATTAGAAACACAAGACCGGTCAGCGCCCCGCCGACAATACTTAAGCCAAAAAGAAGGGTTATGATTACCGCGAGCATATTGGGAAAGCGCAATTTATTGTGCAAAAATTTAATTACCGGATAAAACATCCCTACAAGAGCAGCGGATATCCAAAAAGGGTAAGATACGGCAAAGATCGCTCCGATCAGCCAAACAAGACCTGAAATAAATGCAATCACTGCTAAAAGCCGCAAAAACATCCAGCCGTGCGCTTTTGTCATACCGCATCCTCCCTTCTAGTTTATATATCCAATATAACAGATTTTCAAATGACCAAGAGAATAAATTTTCAATTCTTTACAATCTTTTACGAAGTTCTCTCAATGAGTAAGATGTACCCCGCCAATCAACTTGCTTTGTTTTCAGCGCTTTGAAAGCAGATCGTATAAGACAGGAAATAAAAAACAAACCGTTCACCGGCATCCAGAAAAAATACACGATTGATTCCCCGGTTATTTGGCGGTTGTATGCATACATCGTAAAATAAATGATCAGCGTTGCAGCAAACAGAAAGGATGCTGCCGGTTCACGTCCCCAGATGCCAATGAACGGGAGCACGTGTGTACAAAATATCAAGACTGAAAAAACCAGCACATAAGACAACCGGTAGCGCATAAACGCGAATAGATTTTTTTCCAACCCTTGAGCCGTTGCTTTTAAAGAATCGTACCATTGAATACGCAATAACCCCGTGCCAAAGCCGAGCTGTTGGCGATAGCCTTTTTCGACAATTCGTTTACCCAGTTTCAAGTCATCATCCGGTGACATTTTTAAAGCGCCGTGCGTGCCGATTTGTTCATATACATTTGCCTTTACCATATTAAATGCCCCGATTCCGGCGTGTTTCAACTGGATGAAATTCCAAATGCCGAGAATGCCCCAGTAGCTGTGAAAAGCTCGGTACGGCAGCGTTCCGCCGATATTTTCCGGGACGAGAGCAAAGTGATCCAAATTATGCCGCAAACAATAATGAACGCTTCGCCACAGTGTGTTTTTTTCCATCATAACGTCCGCATCCATAAATACGTACCACTCTCCCGCCGCGTGCTGTGTGCCCCGATAGAGGGCGTGATTTTTTCCGAGCCAACCTGGAGGGAGCGTTTCGATTTGGATGATTTTCAGTTTTCGCCGCTGATGGTGCTTCGCTTTTAGCTCGTGTAAATACGTTGAGGTCCGGTCTGTTGAGCGATCGTCCACGACAATCACTTCTATTTCTGGATACAACTGATCGAGCATCTTGCTGACAGCACGGTAAATCGTCGTCTCTTCGTTTCTGGCAGCAACAATGATGCTTACCGAGGGAGGCTGTTCGATCTTTGCTGTTTTTTCCCGGCTCAAAACCGGCAGTTTACGCACACCTGTATACCACTGAACAGCCACGAACAAAGCGCCGAAAAATATGACTAAACTTACTCCTGTCCACATCTCCGCCTCCCCCTTTTTTCCAACGATTATACATATCTTATCACGTCCGGATCACAATGAACATTTTCAGCTGTTTCCGTCGTTAGACGGCATTACTAGACAGACGCAGTAAGAAACGGTATCATTGCAGATACTTAAGGAGGAATATAATGGTACCTATCCAATCACTTGATGAATTTTATTCACTTATCTCTGACAATGACGTCGCTGTCCTGCTCGTGAAAACGAACGGCTGCTCTGTCTGCGATGCGGTCGAACAACAGCTTGAAGACGGGGCAGTTGAAGATCCCGAAGTCCCGGCAGCCCGCATTAAACTTGAAGATGTTCCTGAGTTTTCCGGTGAGTACCTCGTCTTTTCCGCACCGACTGTGCTTTTATTTATTGAAGGCAAAGAGTATTGGCGGGGGTCCCGGTTCGTTCGTTTTGATGAGATGAATCAAATGATTTCGTCATATAAAGCGGAATAATCCGCATTCAAAAACGGCAAGGTTAAGTCTTGACATTTTTGTGAAGGTTTATTAATATACTCATAGGGGTAATTGTAATAACGTAAGCGGCTCTTTTTTTACACAATTATATACCCTTATAGGTATAAGGAATAAAAGGAGGAACAAATCATGAGTATTAAAGTAGATCATGTCGTTGATGCTAAAGGGCTGGCTTGCCCGATGCCGGTTGTCAAAACGAAAAAATCGATGGATGAATTGGAACCGGGACAAGTTATGCTGCTTGAAGCAACCGACCGCGGCTCCTTGGCAGATGTTAAAGGCTGGGCTAAAAATACCGGAAATCAGTATTTAGGTTCAAAAGAAGAAGGTGACGTCCTTTATCATTATTTACGAAAATCTGACGAAAGCGAGACGATTGAAGTGAAAGATTACGAACACATTGTTGATAACGACACTTTAAAGACAAAAATGAATGAAAATAATATTCAAGTAGTCGATGTCCGCGAACCGGCAGAATATGCATTCAGCCATATTCCCGGCGCTTATTCGATTCCGCTCGGTGAATTAGAAGACCGCCTTTCTGAACTCGATGCGGACAAAGAGACGTACGTTGTTTGCCGCACAGGAAACCGAAGCAACATGGCTTCGCTCACGTTGACAGAACAGGGCTTTGAAAACGTTTGGAATGTAAAGCCCGGAATGACTGAATGGGACGGTCCGACAGAAGAAGGCTAATTTTTTCCGGAACTGCCTTGCGTTTAAATATTTTAAAATTTGAAAGGAGAATCATCTCATGGAAGCTACTAAAACACTTGATGCCAAAGGGCTCGCTTGCCCAATGCCGGTTGTTAAAGTAAAAAAAGAAATGGATACGATGAACAGCGGAGACATTTTGGAGGTTATCGCGACCGATAAAGGGGCGAAGTCAGACATTCCGGCGTGGATTAAATCAAGCGGCAATGAACTGCTTGATCAAAATGAAACAGACAGTATCTTAACGTTTTGGATTAAAAAATCTTAACCGATACTCGATGCACGCCTGTCTTTGAAAGATAGGCGTGTTTTGATATGATACAACGATAAGCGTTTTATCATTAAACAGCAGAGGTGAAGAACATGTCGACAGATAACATGCAAAGCGGCAACAGGAAGTTTATTGAACGGATGAAAGAAATTGATCCTGATTTTTTTAAAACTTCCGGTGCCGGTCAAAACCCGGATTATTTCGTGATAGCCTGCAGCGATTCCCGAACAGATCCGGAAACGATCACATCTTCACTGCCGGGACGGATTTTTTCGCACCGGAACATTGCTAACCAAGCGAACGTTAATGACGACAGTTTCCGCGCCGGTTTATATTATGCGCTGGCTGCGCTGCAAGTTGATGCGGTCATCGTTCTTGGACATACCGGCTGCGGCGGAATTAAAGCCGTCAAAGACGGGGTCGATCACGCTGAATTGGCTCCGTGGCTTGCTGTTATACAAAACCGATTGGAATCGCAAACAGCCGACCTGGAAAATTTATCAGTCGGCGAATTAGAAAAGTTGAATATCCAAGCTCAAGTCGAACACATCTTGTCGACATCCGCCTACCGTGAAGCCGGCTCTGATATTCCGGTGATCGGCGGTTTGTACCACACTGAATCTGGTGAAATTGAATGGCTGTAAAGATAGCGCCACTACTTTTGGAGGGATAAACATGGCAGGTCACCGATTTGATCCAGCCAAAGCGGAAAAATTATTGGATCCTGAACGAACGAAGAAAATTGATCCTGAATCCATCGCTGATCGTCTAAACATCAGTCCGGATATGAATGTACTTGATTTGGGCGCCGGGAACGGATTTTTCACCTTCCCGCTTGCTGCCCGCACATCGGGGGACATTTACGCTGTTGACGTTGAGCCCGAGATGCTCGGACTGTTGAGCGTCCGGGCGCAAACGGCCGGATACAATCATATCGGCTATATCGAAGCGGATTTAGAAGAGATTCCGCTTGCTGATAACTGCGCCGGTGCTGCAGTTGCTGCGTTTGTCGTTCACGAAATTTCAAACCGGGTCAATGCCTATGAAGAGCTTAAACGGATGCTCATACCCGGCGGACGCGCGGCGATAACTGATTGGGCTCCCGTCGAAAGCGACTCCGGCCCGCCTCTTTATGAACGGATTGAGCGCGATACAATTATTGCAGAACTTGAATCTGCCGGCTTTTCACTTATCGATACGCTTGAGCATGAAGAAGCTTACACGATCATCGTGAAAACCCCGGAACAGTAATAAAACACAGGCAGAATCATTTCTGCCTGTGTTTTTTAGTCGCCGACTTTTTCTGATAATTCTGCCCAGCGATCCATTTTTTCTTCGAGTTTTTTCTCTGTTTCTACTTTCTCTTCATGAAGTTCTCTCGCCTTGTCAAAGTCGCTGCCTGTTCGTTCGATCTCGCTGTCTAATTGCTCGATCTGCTGTTCTAAGGCGTCGATCTCATCTTCAATCGATTCCCACTCCCGCTGTTCATTATACGACAGCTTTTTTCTCGGTTTCGCCGTCTGTTTATGCGAAGAATCTGTATCTTCTTGTTTTTTCGCTGCGGTGCGCTCATTTTCCTCACGTCTTGTCTCAAGCCAATCAGAATACGAACCGTAAAACCCTGTTACACCGCCGTCACCGT
The DNA here is from genome assembly GCF_003814815.1 of Salisediminibacterium halotolerans. Lineage (GTDB taxonomy): Bacteria > Bacillota > Bacilli > Bacillales > Salisediminibacteriaceae > Salisediminibacterium > Salisediminibacterium halotolerans. The sequence continues at coordinate 214,117 of NZ_RKQQ01000004.1, read as the reverse complement.
CAAAAACGAGCAGGCGGCCGACGGCGCGGTCAAGAAAGTATCTGTCGTGTGAGACAGTCACAACGACACCGGGAAACTGATCGAGATAATCTTCCAGCACCGACAGTGTTTTTGTATCCAAATCGTTTGTCGGCTCATCGAGAAACAGAACGTTCGGCTCTTCCATCAATGTTTTCAGCAAGAAAAGACGGCGCCTCTCACCGCCTGAAAGCCGGCGAATATAAGTCCGGTGGGTTGACCGTGGAAACAAAAAACGTTCAAGCATTTGTTCGGCCGTTTTTTCATCGCCGTCTTTTGTATAAACAACCTCAGCCGTTTCTTTAATGTAATCAAGCATACGCATATCTTCGTCCATCTCTTCATGATCCTGCGTATAATAACCGATCTTCACCGTCTCGCCGATAACCACTTCACCTTCATCCGGGGTTTCCTTTCCGGCGATCACATTCAACAGCGTCGTTTTTCCGGAACCGTTCGGGCCGATCAGTCCGACACGATCCCCCGGAACAAACCGCTCATCAATGCCTGAAAACAATGTATGGCTGTCGAAGGATTTTTGCACATCGCTTAACTCGATAACCTTTTTCCCGAGGCGTTTTGAACCGATTGCGAAATCGACGTCGCCGTCTTGCTTCGGTCCTTCGCGGTTTTTCACCTCTTCAATTCGGTCTTTGCGTGCTTTTTGTTTTGTTCCGCGTGCTTTTGGCTGTCGGCTCATCCATTCCAGTTCCTTGCGCAAATAATTTTGCCGCTTCGCTTCTGCATCCGCTTCTTGCTGTTCGCGCTCCGCCTTTTTTTGTAAAAAAAGCTCGTAATTCCCTTCGTATCGAAACATTCTGCCGTGATCCAGTTCAAAAATCGTATTCGTGACGCGATTTAAAAAGTAGCGGTCGTGCGTAATAATAATCAGCGACCCTTTATACGACGCCAAATAACTCTCGAGCCATTCGATCGTCTCATTATCGAGATGATTCGTCGGTTCATCCAGCAAGAGAAGGTCTACGGGTTGAATCAGCGACTTCGCAATCGCAACCCGTTTTTTTTGACCGCCGGACAGCGTATGGACCGGGGCGGAAAAATCAAAAATCCCCAGTTTTGTTAACACCGTCTTCGCCGCAGCATTCGCTTCCCAAGCTTGGTGAAGATCCATATTCTCCTGAGCCTTCGTAAGCGCTGCCTGAGCTTCTTCACTGTCTGGACGGGCGTCTAATTGCTGCAAGGCAAATTCGTAATTTCTCATCGTTTTCATCACATCTGCGTCGCCTTGATAAATCACTTCAAGCACTGTTTGGTCAAGAGGAAGCTCTGGGTCTTGTGATAAATACTCAATGGTAAAGTCATTCGCATGGTAAAGCTCACCTTTTTCACTGCTTTCGATGCCGGCAAGCACTTTTAACAGCGTAGATTTCCCAGTTCCGTTTACGCCGATCAAACCGATCCGTTCATTCGGTTCGACAGTAAATGAAAGACCGTCGAACAATGTTTTTTCTCCGAACATTTTATGTAAATTTTCACACCGTAATAAGCTCATTGAGATCATTCCTTTTTCAACATAGATTCCTGTTACATTCTATCAGATTCGTTTCACCTGTGCGGCGTCGATTCATGATAAACTGTCTTTAGTATTCATAGTCAATTATACTTACTTTTAAGAGGTGACAAACGATGTGGCAAATGATTTTAGTCAGTGCTGTCTTAGCGCTGTTATTTTTACCTTTTCACCCCGAAGCTTGGAAACAGCCGATGTTTAGAAAATGGATTCCCTCCCGGTACTTCGCCGGCATCATCTATGGCGGGATGCTGTTTTACGTCGGCTTGCTTGACCAAAGCCTCACAGCTGTTCTTTCCTACTACATTCCGGTCATCGGCATTGGGCTTATTGCCGATTATACTTTGGTGTTCATGTTCATCCGCACGTTCCGAAAACAAACTGCACTGATCGGCGCAGGAATCGGTGCAGGGTTAATTGTCCTTTTAGGCGTCTTTTGGGCACTTCAGCCGCTTTTTCTTGCTGATTCAAAGTATAACATTGCTGACGGCGAAGAAGTAACGATCGACGACCTCGAACCTGTCAATGAAGAACATATCCCGGTCGTACCGAGAAGCTACGCCGAATACCGGTCCGATGTATTAATGGGCCAGCTGGAAAATCAAGCTTTCTATAACCTCGGCACGACAAGGATTCAAGAGGCTGACGGCTCGCTTTACTGGGTTACGCCGATTGAATACGACGGGTTCTTCCGCTGGATTAGAAGCGATGCCGCTCCGGGCTATATTCGTGTCAGCGCAGAAAACCCGCGACAAGATCCGGAGCTCGTCCAAGCAGAAATGACGTATGTGCCGTCAGCTTTTTTTCATGAAAATATCGACAGACACGTGCGCGCAGAATTTCCGGATGTTGTAATGCTTGACACTCATTTTGAAATCGACAGTGAAGGTAATCCTTACTACATCGTCAGTTACGGTGATTTTACAGAGTTTCGCCGTGTCGCAGACGTTGACGGCGTCATTATCGTTGATCCGGAAACAGGCGAATTATCTCAGTATGAAGCGGATGAAGCCCCGGAATGGGTGAACCGGGTTTACCCGCCGCACATCGCTGAAGAACGCAACCGCTGGTTCGGCATTTATAAACAAGGAATTATTAACCGCTTTTTCGGCCGGCAAGGACTGACCGAACCGACTCAGTGGCAGGCCGATGATACGGTCACCGGCGTCGTCGATAATGACTTGAACTTAACTTGGTTTACCGACCATATGCGTCTGACCGACGAAGGCGAAGAAGGGTCGAATTCGATGATCGGCTTTACCATGTTTAACGCCCGGACAGGAGAACTGGATTACTACCGTGATGCAAGCGGCGCGCTGAACGGACGGACAGCGATGAATTTGGCGGAACGCACGTTCAGGCGAGATGATTACGTCGCCGGAACCCCGTCGCTTTATAATATGTACGGGCAATATACATGGATTGTTCCGCTCATGGACCGAAACAATGTCCTCCGTGAAATCATGCTCGTCAATTCATCAGATGAAAATGTTTACGGTTACGGCTCGACGAAACAAGAAGCGTTTAGTGACTATCAAATGGAGCTCACGACAGAAACCGATGAGGATGTTGTCCCCGGGGAATACACTGATCTAATTGAAGCGGAAGAAACCGTTGACCGTGTTTACCAATGGGACCGTGAAGACAGTGTGACGGTCAGGTTTACAATCGAAGGCAGCGACACGATTTATTCCGTAAGTTCAAATTCCTACCCGAATGCTGTGTTTCTGGAATCCGGCGATAACGTGGCGATTGCTTATATGGACACAGGGGAAGTAGTTCAATCGCTGGAAGAATTTGAACTTCTCGACGAATAGGAGGAAACTGTGATGAAAATCATTCATAAAACCTATGCGATAGCTGCAGGCGCCAGCCTGCTTCTTGCATCCGCCTGTCAATCGGAAGAAGACACGGTTATGTTTACTGACGATAACCTGAAACAAACTCTTGCAGAAAAGCTTGAAACAGGAGATGACGCGATTAAAACATCCGAAGCTGAAGATGTTGAATCCCTCGATTTAGCCGATGCTGATATTGAGACGATTGAAGGACTTGAAGCTTTTACTTCATTGGCCGAGTTAAATTTGGCCGAGAACCGGATCGAATCCTTTGAACCGCTGCTGGAATTAGATCAGTTAACCTCGTTGCACGCCGGCGATATATTTTTTACCGGTGAATCCGCTGAAGATGATCCCGTTACAAGTGAACTGGAAACCTTGGAAGACAACGGCGTCGACGTTCGGACCAGACCGCGCCTGTCTTTTCCCGAACATGAAGGGCCGTCAGAAGGAATCTTTTATGAAGTGAGCCATGAAGGACAAACGATGTATCTTTTCGGCTCGATTCATGTCGGCGATGAGCGGATTTATCCCCTTCAAGACAATATCGAAGAAGCGTTCAGTGAAGCGGATTCCCTTGCTGTTGAAATCAATATTGACGATTTTGATGAAAGCGAAGCTTCCGAACAAATGGCAGCAGCAGGCATGAATCCGGATAACGAATCGCTTGAAGAACTCGTCTCCGAAGAAACGTATCTCGAGATTCAAGAGCACTTGACCGACTTCGGCATTCCGGAGATGTCTATCAATCAATTTGAACCATGGTTCATCTCTCTGCTTTTAAACGATATTGCCCGAACAGAAACCCCATTCACCGGCGAAGAAGGCATTGATCAGTATTTTATTGATCAAGCCAATGACAACGATATTCCGATTGAAAGCTTGGAAACGCTTGAAGATCAGATTGCTTTTATGAGCAGCTCCCCGCTTGATGAACAAATCAGCTCGTTAAAAGCCACGCTTGAAAGTTTGCCGATCTACGAAGAAGAACTGGAACAAATGCTTCGGCTTTGGCGCTCCGGCGACAATGAGATTTTTAAGCAGATGCGTTCGTTTGATGATGAACACGGACAAGAAGCGATGGACTCGCGCGATGAAAATATGTCTACTGTTCTCGCCGAAAAACTTGAAAGCGAGAATGATGATACCCACTTTGTCGTTGTCGGAGCCTTGCATCTCGTCTCAGAAAACGGGATCCCTGCGCTGTTGGAGGATAAAGGTTACGACGTGACCGAACGGTAAGTAAACAAATACAAAAAAGCCGGATAAATATCCGGCTTTTAGAGTGTTGACAAAGTCATGACATCGTTAGATGTCATGTTAAAAGGAACGGATGACTACGCATCGTCCGGCTTCTTTCACCTGAAGGTATCACTGCGACATCGGCTCAAAAAGACTTCGCCGTGTCTTACTAGTCCGCGGGCGAGCGCCGAGCCGCTTCGGGCTGATGCCCTGCAGGGTCTCGTCTGTCTCGCTATCCCGCAGGAGAAAGCCGGGATGCTGGGTCATCCTCTTTTTGAAGCGAGTGTATTCATAAAAAAGAAGCCATGCATCCACTCCTCCGACGCCTCCGGGAAAGCAAGCGACGAAGATCCGGATTCGGCGGTCTCGGGCCGCCGAATACTAGCTGAGTCCTTGCCCGGGGCAAGCGGAGGGTAGTGGATTCATGGCTGACATCAAAATATAGTTTGTCTACAGTCTGAAAGCCGGATAAATATCCGGCTTTTTGTTATTGCGGGCGTTCCAATTCGAATACTCTTCCGATCTCTGCGTACTTCTTCCCGCCGAGACGGGCGACCGGCTTCCACTCATCCGGCGAAACCATTCCTTCTTTAAGTAAGCCGTCTTCCGTATAAATCGACACGATACGGCCGATCAATAAGTCCGTTGCCGATGCGCCTTCTTCAAAGATAAGATGTTTTTCCAGCTTGCATTCCAGACGAACCCGCGCTTCTAGTATTCCCGGAACGTTGACGGCCTGACTGTCAGCGGTATTAAGCGGAACATGACGCAATTCGCTCTCTTCGGGACCCGCGTTCATCGATGTATCATTGACAGCCTGAATCATATCCGCTTCAGCAAGCTGGACGACAAATTCACCGCTCTCGGTAATATTTCGCGCGGTGTCCTTCATCGCTCCTTCCTTACGCCCTACTGAAATTGACAGCAGCGGGGGTTCCGCACTGACGACATTAAAATAGCTGAACGGCGCTGCATTAACCGTGCCGTTTTTTGTTACCGTTGTTACAAATGCAATCGGGCGCGGCGTAACGGCAGATGTTAAAAACCGGTACCGCTCGGTTTTCGTCCACTCGGTTGGATCAATTCGCACCGCAGTTCACCCCTCATGTTTAACAAGTTTTTCATACCAAGTTTTCGCTTGATCTATTTCTCCTCGAGTCAGCTGATGACCTTGATCTGCCCAAAAGACTTCCACGCGGGCGCCGGCTTCCTGGAGCTGGTCCGAAAGCATTTCCGTTTCTTCCGGACGGCAGATCGGATCGTTGGTTCCGGCACCGATGAACACCGGCAAGTCTTTCATCTCCGGGAGGGTTATTCCTTTTCGCGGAACCATCGGATGAAGCAAAACAGCGCCTGCAAGCGGAAAAGAATAATGATAAAGCAAACTCCCGGCAATATTCGCTCCGTTCGAGTAGCCGACAGCCACAAGCGAATGACGAGAAAATCCGTATTTCGCAGCAGCTTCATCGATAAAGCGGTGAAGCTCTTCGGTCCGGAAAATTAAGTCTTCTTCATCAAAAATGCCTTCAGCCAGCCGGCGAAAAAAACGATTCATCCCGTTTTCATTCACATTGCCCCGGACACTTAAAACATTTGCATCGGGGTCGATCATTTCCGCAATCGGAAGCAAGTCATTCTCATCGCCGCCTGTTCCGTGCAAAAGCAACAGCGTCTTATCAGTATTATTATTTCCTTGTTTAAAAACATGGTGCATCAACATCGCCTCCTTAAATCACTTTCAAAAAGTAAGTGTTCCACCAGTCTTTCCCCGAAATCCGCCGGATTCAAACATCAAAAAAAGCCGGCCTAAAAAGACCGGCTTTCTGTTACTCGGCTTGCTCACGGCGTTTTTTTGCCGCTGCTGATACTTGTTCATCGGCATGATAAGATGAACGGACAAGCGGACCTGACTCACAATGGGAAAATCCTTTTTCCATTGCGATATCTTTCAGTTCTGCAAATTCTTTCGGGTCGTAATAGCGCTCAACCTGCAGGTGCTGCTTCGTCGGCTGCAAATACTGACCGATCGTTAAAATATCTACGTTATGTGCGCGCAAATCATCCATCGCTGTATACAATTCTTCTTTCGTTTCGCCGAGACCGACCATAATGCTTGATTTGGTCGGGGTCTCAGGATAAAGCTCTTTAACGCGGTTTAACAAATAAAGCGACCGTTCGTACGTAGCAATTGACCGCACCCTTGGTGTCAGCCGCTCTACGGTCTCGATGTTGTGATTGAAAATATCAGGCTCACCGCACATCAGCTTATGAATACTCGCGTCATCCGCTTTCATATCCGAAGGCAAAACTTCTACGGTCGTCTGCGGGTTCAGCCGTTTAACTGCTTTGACTGTCTCGCCGAATACTTCCGATCCGCCGTCCGCTAAATCATCGCGTGCAACAGCGGTAATGACGGTATGACGCAAGTCCATCAAGCGGACCGATTCCGCCACCCGCTCCGGCTCTTCACGGTCCAGTTCATTCGGGACACCTGTTTCCACCGCGCAAAAGCGGCAGCCCCGGGTACAGACACGCCCTAAAATCATAAACGTCGCTGTCTTGCGCACCGCCCAGCACTCATGAATATTCGGGCATTTCGCTTCTTCACAGACGGTGTTTAAGTTTTTCTCGCGCATCATTTTTTTCAGCCCGGTATAATTTTCGTTCGTGTTTAAATTGATTTTCAGCCATTCCGGCTTGCGTTGATACGTTTGCTTTGCCAAGTCCATTCCACCCTTTCCATACTTGCTAACTTATTATTTACGTTAAATAAGACACCGACGGCGCCGGCGAAAATTGATAACGGCTTTCCAGCCTTTTGATTTGATCTTGATCTTCCTTCGAAAGTTCAATCGGTTCGAGCTTTACATTCAATCCTTTTTCAAATCCGCTGTAAAAAGCTGCTGCCACTTCTTCCATATCCGGAGTCCGACCCAATTCATCAGCAATTGTCGTCGCTTTTTCGCGGAATGATTCGCGCATTTTTTCTTTCGCACGCTCGGTTCGATACATAAACATGTCATAAAGTTCTTCAATGTTCATCGTGATCGGAACAGAACCGTGCTGCAGAAGAGCGCCTTTTTTTCTTACTTGAGCGCTCCCGGCAGCTTTTTTCCCGGAAGCAAGCAATTCATACCAACTCGGCTCTTCAAAGCAGACAGCGGAATTATCCGGTTTTCCTTCTGGACGATCTTCCGCTAATTCTGCATCAATACCTAAGTTCCGATATCCTTCCATGAGTCCTTGTGATAAAATTTTATAGGATTCCGTCACAGATGTCGGCATGTTAGGATGTGTATCAGGCAGAATCACGCTGTACGTCAGTTCATGATCATGCAAGACAGCGCGTCCTCCTGTGAGACGCCGAACGATGTCTGCGCCTGAGGCTTGAACAGCATCCAAATCAATTTTTCCGTCCGTTTTCTGAAAATAGCCGAGAGAAAGAGCTTTCGGCTTCCATGTATAAAACCGCAACACCGGTTTACTGTCTCCGGCGCCGACTTTCGTCATCAGCCATTCATCAATGGCCATATTTCGAGCGGCATCTTCTGAATACGACTCTAAGTAATACCAAGTTTCGCTCATCTGTTCACTTCCTCGCTGCAGTTTAAGAAAATAATAACAGCAGTTCTACATATTGTAAATCATACCTTTGTGCCGGAGAATGAATGACATCCGGTGCATTCAAACAAATAAACGATCAACGAACTTGATTGGGAGGCCGCCATGCTGAAAGATGCACAGGAAATACTCAAACATTACTACGGTCATGAGGCGTTCAGAGACGGCCAAGAAACGATTATGCAGCACTTGTTTTCCGGCGCCTCGGCTATCGGGATTATGCCGACCGGCGGAGGGAAATCCATCTGTTATCAAATTCCGTCCCAGCTTCTTAACGGCGTAACGCTTGTTATTTCGCCGTTAATCTCACTTATGAAAGACCAAGTCGATGAGTTAAAAGAAGCGGGCATTCCGGCGACGTTTTTAAACAGCTCGCTTTCGCAGGAAGAAGGTGCGGAACGGTTCCGCGCTGTCAGGCGGGGGGAATACTCGCTCGTTTACATCGCGCCGGAACGGCTGGAATCACCTTCGTTTATGAATATGCTTCGTAATTTGCACGTATCGCTCGTTGCTGTCGATGAAGCCCATTGCCTTTCGCAATGGGGACACGACTTCAGACCCAGTTATATGCGAATCCCGGAGTTTTTAGCGCAAATCCATCCCGCACCGCCGGTTCTTGCTTTGACAGCGACAGCTACCCCCGAAGTCGCAGCTGATATCCGGCGCCTGCTTGACATTCCGAAAGAGCGGACCGTTTTGACCGGCTTCACCCGCGAAAACTTATCTTTTCACGTTCATAAAGGGATTGACCGCGATAAGTTCATCCGCGATTACGTCAAAGAAAATGCTAAACAGTCCGGGATTATTTATGCAGCGACAAGAAAAGAAGTGGAACGACTCGGGACGAAACTGAAAAAAGCCGGAATCGCGGCGGGAACCTACCACGGCGGGATGAGCTCCGACGAACGCAAAGAAATGCAGGATGCGTTCGTTTATGACGAGCTGACCGTTATGGTCGCAACGAATGCGTTCGGCATGGGAATAAATAAATCGAACGTCCGTTTTGTTATTCATGCACAAATGCCCCGCAACATCGAAAGCTATTACCAAGAGGCAGGACGCGCGGGACGGGACGGTTCTCCGAGCGAGTGCATTCTGCTTTTTCATCCGCAAGATACGAGAATTCAGCAGTTTCTTATCGATCAATCTGATCTTGCTGAAGACCGGAAAAAGAATGAATATGATAAGCTCCAGGACATCGTGAATTTTTGTCACACAGAAGGATGCTTGGAAAGGTATATCCTTGATTATTTCGGTGATCCAGGGAGCGATACGTGCGGAAAATGTTCCTCATGCATTGATGAGCGCTCCGTTGTCGATATTACTAAAGAAGCGCAAATGGTCCTTTCCTGCATCAAACGGATGGATGAACGCTTTGGGAAAACGATTGTCGCGCAAGTTCTCGTCGGCTCTTCTAATCAGAAAATGAAAGATTTCTCATTCCAACGGCTCTCAACATACGGCTTAATGAAAGGAGCCGGACAAAAAGAAGTGATGCAGCTGATCGACTACCTTGTCGCCAGCCGTTACATTGCTCTTAGCGGCGGCCAATATCCCGTTTTAAAGCTGACTGAGCATGCGCTTCCGGTTTTAAAAAACGAAGAGAAAGTCATGCGCAAACAAACCGTGCAGCCGAAAAAAATTACTGAAGACGATCCGCTTTTCGATATGCTCCGGGAATTGCGCTCACAGCTGGCTGATCAAAACGATGTCGCGCCGTACATGGTGTTTTCGGATCAGACGCTCCGTGAATTTTGCCGTTTCCGTCCTAAAACGCATACCGAATTCCTTAAAATCAAAGGTGTCGGTGAAACGAAATTAGCCGCCTACGGCGATTCATTCATCTCCGCGATCCGCACGTTCTCAGAACAAGAAAAAAGCAGCGTCCAATCATAAAAAAACCTGCCTGAGATAAAATCAGGCAGGTTTTTAGAGTATTAACAAATTCATGACACTGTCAGATGTCATCTTAAAAGGAACGGATGACGACGCATCGTCCGGCTTCTTTCACCTGAAGGTATCACTGCGACATCGGCTCAAAAAGACTTCGCCGTGTCTTACTAGTCCGCGGGCGAGCGCCGAGCCGCTTCGGGCTTATGCCCTGCAGGGTCTCGCCTGTCTCGCTATCCCGCAGGAGAAAGCCGGGATGCTGGGTCATCCTCTTTTTTGAAGCGAGTGTATTCATAAAAAAAAGCCACGCATCCACTCCTCCGACGCCTCCGGGAAAGCAAGCGACGAAGATCCGGATTCGGCGGTATCAGGCCGCCGAATACTAGCTGAGTCCTTGCCCGGGGCAAGCGGAGGGTAGTGGCTGCGTGGCTTACGTCAAAATAATAATTTGTCTACAATCTGAAAACCTGCCTGAGATAAACTCAGGCAGGTTTTTTGGATCGTTTTCTATTACAGCAATACTGTGATGAACAAGAACCCTAGCGCCACGGCTGTTGTGATCGTGACTAAACCTGGAATCATGAAACTGTGATTGAGGACATACTTGCCGATTTTCGTTGTTCCTGTGCGGTCAAAGCCGATCGCTGCAATAATCGGACCGTAGTTCGGAATAAAGAAGTAACCATTGACAGCCGGGAACATGGCGATCATAAAGATCGGATTGATCCCGATCGACAGACCGAGAGGCATAAGCGCCTGGACTGTCGCCGCTTGAGAATTCAATAAAATCGACATCATAAACAGTGCGAACGCAAACATCCACGGCGCTGCTTGTGCAACTCCTTGAAGCGACGGTTCAATGGTATCCATGTTTGCTTCAATGAACGTATCCCCCATCCAGGCGATACCGAAAATCGCAATAACCGCGACAATCCCGGCACGCATAACACTGCCGGAAGCCACGCGGTGAACATCGGCTTTACAAAGGACGATAATAAGCGCCGCGATCGTCAGCATAACGATCTGAATCGTATCCGGCATCGAAAGCACGGTGATTTCGCCGCCTGATTCAAACGACGGGCGCAGCTGTTCGAATGAACCGAAGAGAACAACCATAACAGCACCGGTTAAAAACAGTGCGACCGATAGTTTCGAACGGCCGGTAATTTCTTCTTTTTCTCGTTCTTTTCTTGCCGGCAATAAACCTTCTTTGAGACGGTGGTTGTATTCCGGATCGTCTTCTAATTCAGGCCCGCGGCGGCGGATAAGAAATGCCGCTGTCATAACACCGAGCAACGTCGCCGGAATCGTGACACCTAAAATGTGCATTAGTGTTAAATCGTACGGAGCAATCAGCGCAAGGAGCGCTACAGTTGCGGCTGAAATCGGGCTCGCTGTAATCGCCTGCTGTGAAGCGATCACTGCTATCGATAACGGGCGTTCCGGACGGACTTTCGATTCTTGCGCCACTTCGGAAATAACCGGAAGAAGCGTGTAGGCAACGTGGCCTGTTCCGGCAAAAAACGTGAACGTATACGTGACGATCGGCGCCATAAACGTAATCCGCGACGGATTTTTCCGCAGCACTTTCTCAGCTAACGAGACGAGATAGTTCATCCCGCCGGAAGCTTGCAAAGCGGATGCTGCTGTTATAACAGCAACAATCATTAACATGACATCTATCGGCGGCGATGTCGGCTCCAGGCCGAACCCGAACGTCAGAATACCGAGTCCGACACCCCCCATAACACCCAAACCGATTCCGCCGATTCGGGCACCGATAAATATCGCAATCAAAACGAGCAATAATTGCATGAAAAACATCAAATCACCTGCTTTTAATTAAAATAGATTATGAATACTCAAACTGCATTATGCACTTATTTTCGCAAGTTGTACATAGTCTGTGTGTTTTTTCACACTATTGTGATAAAGAAAGCGCTTACTGGTTTTTTTGTGATTTTTTCTCAGTTGTGATAAACTGAAGTGAAATGCAATAAGTACCACTGGGGGTGCCGTTTTCGGCTGAGACAAGCTGCGCTTGATCCCTTCGTACCTGACCTGGATAATGCCAGCGGAGGAAATGTGGACAGAGCCGTTATGAATCGTTTAAACAGCTCACTCACGATACCGCATGGTTCAGGCGGTATCGTTTTTTATTGCCGATACAACTTTTCAAGAGGAGTGATTGACATATGCTAAGCCCATCCGAAATGCGAAAGAGAATAACAGAAAAACCCCCGCTTGTTCATAACATGACAAATGTTGTTGTCACAAATTTCACCGCCAACGGTTTGTATGCCTTAGGCGCAAAACCGGTTATGGCCAACGCCATTGAAGAAGTTACTGAAATGGCCGGTCACGCCGACGCGCTTTCACTTAATATCGGGACACTGACGTCTGAGCAAGTCGAAGCGATGCTTACCGCCGGAAAAGCTGCCAACAAAGCCGGAACACCGGTGGTCTTTGACCCCGTAGGTGTCGGGGCGACTACATTTCGTGATCAAACCGCGAAACGTCTATTAGCAGAACTTGATGTCGATGTCATTCGCGGCAACGAAGGAGAAATCGCCCGCCTTGCCGGTATTGCCGTTACCGTACGCGGCGTCGATTCCGAAAACCCGGTTGAAAATGCCGAAGAAGCTGCGATTCAAACTGCACGGACATTTTCAGCGTTAACTGTCATGACCGGTGAGACCGATATTGTCACTGATGGAGAAACGATCGTTTATATCAATAACGGTCATTCGCTCCAATCCTCTGTTACTGGAACAGGCTGCCTTCTCTCCTCTGTGATCGGCGCGTTTGCGTCCAGAGGCGACAATCTGTTTGATGCCGCCTGTGCAGCTGTCTCTTATTACGGCTCTGCAGCTGAAAAAGCCGCCGCTGACAAAACGATCGGTCCCGGCACGTTTCAAGTCCGCTTCTTAGATCAACTGGCCTTGATTAGCGACGATGACTTGTCTCGTCTTTGTGATATTTCAGAGCGAAAGCAGGTGCAGCAATCATGAAAAAAGCGCTGACTATTGCCGGTTCAGACAGCGGCGGCGGCGCCGGCATTCAAGCAGATATCAAAACGTTTCAAGAACTGAGCGTCTTCGGAATGAGCGCGATCACAGCTCTGACGGCGCAAAACAGCCTCGGTGTTCAGGGGGTGTATCCCGTCTCCGCTGAGGGGGTTGAACAGCAAATCCGTTCAGTCAGTGATGACTTGGCGCCCGATGCCGTTAAAACAGGCATGCTGTTTGATAAAGAAATTATCGATGTCGTTGCCGATTTGGCCGATCATTACCGCTGGCCCGAGCTGGTCGTCGACCCGGTGATGGTTTCGACATCTGGCGCAAAACTGCTGAAAGATGACGCGATCGAACATCTGATGACGCGAATTGTCCCGCTTGCCACAGTGATTACACCGAACATTCCGGAAGCAGAAGTAATGACCGGTATGGATTTAAACAGCTTGGCAAACCGAAAAAAAGCTGTTCAAGAACTTGCTGCTCAAGGCGCAAAGACGATTCTTCTTAAAGGAGGACACGAAGACGGCGCGGATACCGTGACCGATCTTTTCTACGACGGCAAATCGTTTCATGCATTGAGCGTGCCGAAAATAAACACGAAAAGTACCCACGGCACAGGTTGCACGTATGCCTCTGCGATCACTGCTTATCTCGCCCGGGGAGAAACGCTGCTCGATGCCGTTATTTTGGCGAAAAAATATATTCACACAGCGATTAAACACGGCTTTCGCATCGGTCAAGGGCCGGGACCTGTAGATCATAGCGCTCATCGTAACAACCCGTTTAATGAATTGGAGGTGACCTCGTCCTAATGATTGCGAAAAACAATGTTAAAGATGCACTTTCTCTTTACTTTATCTCCGGCACCCAAGATACGGACCGAGACCTGCACACTGTATTGGAAGATGCCCTTGCCGGCGGGATTACCGCTTTTCAATATCGTGAAAAAGGGGCCGGCTCTTTAACCGGCAAAGAAAAAGAACAAATGGCAAGAACGTTGCAAAAACAATGCCGCCAGCAAAATATTCCTTTTATCGTGAATGATGATGTCGAGCTCGCCCTTGCTATCGGCGCTGACGGTGTTCATGTCGGGCAGGAAGATTCTCGCGCTGAAGATGTCCGGTTGCAAATCGGACCCGATATGCTTCTCGGCGTATCCGCTCATACAATCTCTGAAGCCGAACACGCCTTGCAAAGCGGCGCTGATTATATCGGGGTCGGACCGATGTATCCTACTTCTACCAAATCCGACGCCAAAGACGTATGCGGACCTGAAATGATTGCTTCGATGCGCAATGCGAATATTGATCTGCCGATCGTCGGGATTGGCGGTATATCTGCCGAAAATGCACAGGAAGTCATTGCCGGCGGCGCTGACGGTATTTCGCTAATATCTGAAATCAGTACTGCCGACGACCCGCGCGAAAAAGCAGCGGTTCTTTTCCATCAAATTTTGACCGCCAAACAAAAACGCTCCGATTCTTGATCGGAGCGTAGATTGAAAGACCCTGTAAAGGGTCTTTTTTATTCGGTGTCCGCCCCGGTAATTGTCACGTGCTTGCCTTTTGCAGCATCAAAATAACCGAGGTCGGTTAATTTCAGCGACGGAATGACCGGAAGGCACATAAACGATAATGCCGAGAGCGGATGGAAATCACCGGCTGCGCCAAGCTTCTCCAGAGCCTCATCCAGGCGGTGAAGGTCTTCGGTTACCTGCTGCTGCCCGCGGTTCGTCATAAGACCGGCGACTTCAAGCTGGACCGATGCAAGCACTTTGCCGTCTTTCACTGCTGCCAGTCCTCCCTGCATCTCGCGGATCGTTTCAATCGCTCTCAGCATATCCGTATCGTTTGACCCGGCCACAACAAGGTTATGGGAATCGTGAGCGACGGTGCCGGCGATCGCCCCTTCCTTTAACCCGAGACCTTGAATAAATCCGGTGCCGATATGACCGGTCCCGTGATGTCGTTCGATCACGGCCATTTTCCACGTATCTTGCGTGACATCTGCTGTAAAGGCGCCGTTATGAACCGGAAGCTTTAAGGAAGTTTTTTCTGTCAATAAGCTGTGCGGCGTGAATGCGATCGTCAACGCTTCAGCTGCATTTTCATTTTTCACCCGCAGCTGTTCCGCGCTTATTTCCATGATATTAACGGTATTTTGCACCGATTCGGGCATCACTGAAGCGGGTTCAGCCGGTTTTAAAAGAAGCTGATCTTTAACAACCGGGTGTCCGTCTTTCAAGACGTGCCGGACGGTGACATTTTCTAAGTCATCAAGGACAACGAGATCGGCTTCATACCCGGGTGCAACAGCTCCGCGGCTGTGGAGCTTGAAACATTCTGCTGCGTTAAGCGTTGCCAGCTGAATCGCTTGCAGCGGATCCATTCCGTGGCGAATGCTCATGCGGATATGCGCATCAATGCTGCCGTCTGCTTCAATCTCATCGATGTGTTTGTCATCGGTGCAATACAAAAACCGCCGTGCATTGGCAGTCGTAACTGCCGGTAAAAGCTGTAAAAGATCTTTCGCCGCCGAGCCTTCACGCATCATGACATAAAACCCTTTGCGGATCCGCTCCGCTGCTTCTTCGGCTGTTGTGCATTCATGATCGGTTAAAATCCCTGCCGCCCGGTACACGTTCAATGCAGTCTCATCAAACCCGGCGCCGTGTCCGTCAATTCGTCCCCGCTGCTTTTCGGCGTCAGCCAATTTTTCCAGCATATCATCATCTTGCTTAAGAACCGACGGGTAATCCATCACTTCCGCCAGTCCGAAAACACGCGGATGGTCGTAAAATGGACGTAAGTCGTCAGCTGTCAGACGAGCACCTGCGTGTTCAAACGGCGTCGCCGGCACACAGGACGGGAGCATCGCAAAAATATCGATCGGCGCGTTTGCGGAATCCTCAAGCATGAATCGGATTCCGTCCGCTCCGGAGACGTTGGCGATTTCATGCGGGTCGGTCACAGCCGCCGTCACCCCGTGCTTCACGAGTTCGTTGGCAAAGTGGTGCGGGGTCATCATCGACGACTCGATATGCACGTGTCCATCGATAAATCCCGGCGCGATATACTTGCCGGTCACATCGATTTCCTCGCGGCCAAAATAGCGGCCGACGCCGGCAATTTTTCCGTCAACAATTGCAACATCTCCTTGTTCCACTTGTAAATTCATGACATTAATTACCTTGCCGTTTTTTAAAACTAAATCGGCCGGTTTCTCCCCAGACGCTGCCTGAATCAGTTCTTTTTTTCGGTTCGCCATATTTTTCAGCTCCTCTGCAAATAGTTTGTGTTCGTCAGCCGCTCTTTTCTTTTAAGTGGCTGGCATATAAATCCGCATAAAAACCGTTTTTGTTCAGAAGCTGCTCATGATTGCCGCGCTCGACAATTTCACCCTCATTCAGTACGAGTATCTGATCAGCCGAACGGACGGTGTTTAATCTGTGCGCAATGATAAAACTTGTCCTCCCCTTCATGAGAATGTTGAGCGCTTGTTGGATTTTAATTTCTGTAACCGTATCGATACTGCTTGTCGCTTCATCAAGGACAAGAATATCCGGGTCGGCCAACAGCGCCCGGGCGATGGAAAGGAGCTGTTTTTGCCCTTGGCTGATTCCGCCGCCTTCGCTGTCGATCCTCGTTTGATAGCCGTCGGGAAAGCGGCGGATAAACGAATGAGCATTTGCTTTAACGGCCGCTTCTTCAATTTCCGCATCGGTTGCGTTTAACCGGCCGTACCGGATGTTCTCGCGAATGGTCCCTTCAAACAAATAGGAATCTTGCAGGACAAAGGCGATGTTATTTCGCACCGATTCCCGCTTAAAATTGGTCACATCTTCCCCGTCGAAGCGGATGAGACCTGTTGTCGGCGAATAAAACCTCGATAACAAACTGATAATCGTCGTTTTTCCTGCGCCGGTCGGGCCGACAAAGGCGACCGTTTCACCGGGAGAGGCCTGAAACGACAGCCGGTTTAAAATCCATTCGTCATTATCGTAAGCAAACGAAACGTTTTCAAACGAGACTCCGCCTTGCAGCGAAACAAGTTCTTTTTTGTCAGCTTCTTCAGTCACTTCATCGGGCTCATCGATAATGTTAAAGACGCGCTCAGCACCGGCAATCGCCGACAAGAGGGTATTGAACTGATTGGCAAGATCATTTAACGGGCGGGTAAATTGCCGGGCGTATTCAGCGAAAATGACAATAACACCTATCGTAATCATATCATACAGCACGAACAATCCGCCTGCACCTGCGATAATTGCAAAACTGAAATTATTCAGCATATTCATCAATTTTGGAATAAATCCTGAAATCACCTGCGCCCAAAATGCTGCCAGTCTTAAACGGACGTTTCGTTCTTCAAACCCAGCGATCACCCGGTCTTCTTGGGAAAAACTTTTAATAACCTTTTGACCTGACATTGTCTCTTGAAGGTACCCGTTCATGTCACCGAGATGGCGCTGCTGCGCTTTAAACAGTTTCCCTGTACGCTTTGTAATCCACTTCATGCCAACATACATCGCCGGGATAATCGTTAGCGTCACCAGTGTGAGAAGAGGGCTTAAATACAGCATAACCGTCAACACACCGGCAAGCGTCAAAACGCTTTGAATAATCTGTATTACGGACGAATTCAGCATATTGCTGACGTTATCCATATCATTGGTCAATCGGCTCATCAATTCGCCGTGCCGGCGCCGATCAAAAAACGGGATCGGAAGTTTTTGCATATGATGAAATAACTGAATCCGCATGTGATATACCGTTTCTTGAGCAATTTTAATCATCCAAAAATGCTGTAAAAAAACCGTCAGCGAATGACATAAATAAATAACAGCTAAAACGATCAGTGCATAAATTAAATTTGTCACGTCACCGTCTTCAACAAACCAATCGATCGACATCCCGACGACAAAGGGGCCGGCCAAGGAAAAAAATGAACTGAGGGCAACCATCAAAATCACGAGATATAAAGACATTTTCCGCTCGGATAATAGCTGCCAAATCCGCTTCGCAGTTCCCCGGAAATCTTCCGCCCGTTTGGCCGGCGCTGTTTCTGTCTGAAGATCGTTATCTTCCCAGGTTTGATTCAGTTGTATCCGTTCATAACGAAACGGTTCGGTCCATTTATTCATGCACTCCCTCCTCTTCGCTCACCGCATGCTGCGACGCGTAAATCTCCCGGTACAGATCGGACTCGCGAAGCAATTGACTGTGACTGCCTTTACCGACAAGTTCACCTTCATCGAGAAGCAAAATATTATCCGCGCGTACCGTCGTACTCATTTTTTGCGTGATCATGATCGTTGTGCATGAATACTTGCGAATCGCCTGTAAAAGCGATTGTTCCGTTTTAGCGTCAAGCGCGCTTGTACTGTCATCAAGCAGCAAGATCGACGGCCGGCGCAAAAGCGCTCGGGCAATCGCGAGCCGCTGCTTTTGCCCGCCGGATAAATTCACACCGCGCTGGCCGACTGTTGATTGCAAACCGTGTTTTAACGAAGCAATAGTGTCATAAATTTGCGCATCTTTTAACGCTCGAATCATCTCGTTTTCATCTGCTTCTTCATTTCCCCAGCGCAGATTTTCTTCAATTGTACCGGAAAAAAGCATCGTTTCTTGCGGAACGTAACCGATCTGCCGGCGCAAAGATTTCAGCGGCATTCGGCTGACGTCTTTGCCGTCGATCCGCACTGTTCCGCCATCCGTGTCATACAGGCGGGGGATCAGCTGAAAAAGCGATGTTTTCCCGGCTCCCGTCGCCCCGAGAACGGCTGTTTGCTCTCGGCTTTGTACGGTGAACGACAAGCGGTTTAAGACAGACTGCCTCGTCCCCGGATAGCGGAAATGAACATTATCAAAAACTATCTCCCCGTTAAACAGCAACGCATCATCGTAAGGATCGCCAGGCTCCTTTAAATCAACATCCGCTTCAAACACTTCGCCGATCCGCTCCGCTGATGCCCTGGCGCGTGAAAAGATCATAATAATCATCGAAAATACTGTTAAAGCTCCGCTCATACGGGTAATGTAGTTGATGATCGCGACGACTTCGCCGATCGTCGCTCCGCCGGTATTCACCCCTGTTGTACCAAACCATAGAACCACGATAATCGAGAAATTCATCACGAGCAAAATGACCGGCATCGTCGTCTCAATCAAACGAAATGTGCGCATCATTTTTACACGCAGCTCATCAGCCGCGCCGTCAAAACGCTCCGTTTCATAAGAACGCCTTGTAAAGGCTTTGATCATTCTGATCGCTGTTAAATTTTCCTGCACGACGCTGTTCACCCGGTCTACACGCGATTGCACTTGTTTGAACAGCGCTCCGGCTTTGCGCATTAAATAGACGAGAAAAACGACGAGAAGCGGAATCGTCAACACTAAAATGAGCGCGAGCTGAGCGTTGACAACGATCGCCATAATGACAGAGCCTGCTACCAGCAGCGGGGCACGGAGCATAATCCGCAAACTCATAAAAATCGTATTTTGTATTTGGTTCACGTCGTTTGTTATCCGCGTCATCAGCGATGAGGTCGGAAACTGACTGAAATTCGCAAACGAAAACGACTGCACTTTTGCAAACAGACCGTTTCTTAAATCGTACGCTGTATTTTGGCTCGCATGTGCGGCGTAGAACGAGTTGACAATCCCGGCTCCGAATGCCGCAAACGAGAGGATAAGCATAACCCCGCCCCAAAAGAGCACCGTCTCCATATCCTGCTGAACGACACCTTGATCGATGATCCGCGCCATAATCAGCGGCTGCACTAATTCGACCGCCAGTTCTGTAAGTGTTAATAACAACGCAATGACGACAGCAAAGCGGTAACGGTTTAACGCTGAAAAAATATGTCTCATAAATTGACCGCATCCTCACACTCGACTTAATCGTTAGAGAGTCGAAAAATTCTTTTGCTAACTGTATCACAGCTTTTCTGTTCTATCGACTGATAAAAACTCATAAGCCATTTCCAGAAAAAAGAGACGGATATTTCACCGCAAAAATTTTTGCAAACAATTTCATGCGCTGAATTGAAAATACGCCTTTTTTTAGGTATGATGAGTTGGGAAATCGTTTGCACAAAATGTATGGACAAGAGGTGGAGTCTGATGGAACGTGTTTGGTGGAAAGAAGCGGTCGGATATCAAATTTATCCGCGCAGTTTTCAAGACAGCAACGGAGACGGAATCGGCGATTTACAAGGGATCATCAGCCGGCTTGATTATTTAAAACAGCTAGGAATCGATTTTATTTGGATCTGTCCGATGTATAAATCGCCGCTTGATGACAACGGTTATGATATTTCCGATTACCGCGATATATTAGATGACTTTGGCACGATGGCTGATTTCGACGAGCTGCTCAACGAAGTGCACAACCGCGGCATGCGGTTAATCATTGATCTCGTCCCGAATCATACGAGCGATGAACATCCTTGGTTTATCGAATCGCGCCAGTCAAAAAACAGTCCGAAACGAGACTGGTACATTTGGCGTGATCCGAAAGCGGACGGTTCGGAGCCGAACAACTGGGAAAGCATCTTCGGCGGAAGCGCCTGGGAGTATGATGATAAAACCGGGCAGTATTATTTGCACGTCTTCAGCCGCCGTCAGCCTGATTTAAATTGGGAAAATCCCGACGTTCGCCAGGCCATTTACGACATGATTAATTGGTGGCTGGAAAAAGGCGTCGACGGATTCCGTATCGATGCCTTGAGCCATATTAAAAAACGGCCGGGACTGCCGGATATGCCGAATCCGAAGGGCTTGACTTACGTCCCGTCATTTAAAATGCACATGAATCAAGAAGGTATTCATACGTTTTTGCAAGAACTGAAAGATCACACGTACGGAAACGATCCGAATGTGATGACCGTCGGTGAAGCGAATGGTGTCAGCGCTAAAAATGCCGATGAGTGGGTCGGAAAAAACAACGGGAAAATGGATATGGTTTTTCAGTTTGAACACTTGGATCTTTGGGATTACGAAGTCGCTTCGGACCTTGATGTCGTTGAACTGAAAAAAACGCTCTCCCGCTGGCAAAAAGGACTTGAACATGACGGGTGGAACGCCCTGTTTATTGAAAATCACGACAAAGCCCGGGTCGTCTCGACGTGGGGCGACGATACCACCTATTGGAAAGAGAGTGCTACCGCGCTCGGAGCGATGTACTTTCTCATGAAAGGGACCCCCTACATTTATCAAGGCCAAGAGATCGGGATGACAAACATTTATTTTGATGCGATTGCAGATTACGATGATGTGGCGGCACTGAACTTTTACAACGAAGAAACTGCGGCAGGAAAAGATCCTCAAGAAGTGCTGGAAATACTGGCGCACACGTCACGGGATAACAGCCGAACGCCGATGCAATGGGATAAAACTGATCAAGCCGGCTTTACTGACGGAACACCTTGGATGAAAGTAAATCCCAATTATCAAGCAGGCGTCAACACTGCTGATCAAACCGCAGACTCTGACTCGATCTTGAGCTTCTACCGAAAAATGATTCGGCTGAAAAAATCCGCAGACGTATTCACGTACGGAAGTTACGATCTGTTGATGCCGAAAGATGAGGCTGTTTTCGCTTATCGCCGTGAATTGAACGGAACAACTGCGCTTGTGATCACAAATCTGACAGACGAACAGGCGGAATGGACTGCTGACAAAGAGGCTTCAGCTCTTTCAGCGCAGGATTTACAGCTGATCAATTATCCGGATTATCCGGACCATTCGAATGCTTTGACTGTCTCACTTCGCCCTTATGAAGCCCGGGTTTATTTATTGAACAGCCCCGCTTGATAGAACGCTTAAAAGATAACAAGTTGATAGCCGCCGGTCTCAATTAAACCGGCGGCTTCAGACTGTAGACAAACTATATTTTTATGTCAGCCATGAATCCACTGCCCTCCGCTTGCCCCGGGCAAGGACTCAGCTAGGATTCGGCGGCCTGAGGCCGCTGAATCCGGATCTTCGTCTCTTGCTTTCCCGGAGGCGTCGGAGGAGTGGATGCATGGCTTCTTTTTTATCAATACACTCGCTTCAAAAAAGAGAATGACCTTGCAGAGCATAAGCCCGAAGCGGCTTTTTTTCGCCTTTCACAGCAGATTATTCGTGTCACTAAACAATTTCGTTTACAAGTTTGAATATTCGCGTCTATACTGTAGGAAGTGAATGTTCGAGTTAAACGGAGGCATAGAAGATGACGAGCGCGTACCAAGATTTACGTAAAGGTGTCAGTTCCGGGATCGGAGCTTATTTGTTATGGGGATTCCTGCCGATTTACTGGAAACTGGTCGACCACATTCCAGCTGATGAAGTGCTCGCTCACCGAATCATCTGGTCTGTTGTTTTTCTCGGCGTGCTCTTTTTCCTTATGAACCGAATCGACTCTTTAAAGACCGATCTTCGCTATATAAAGACCCATCCAAAAATCTTCGTTGCCATTTTTTTAACCGCCCTTTTAATCAGCATTAATTGGGTGACATTTATTTGGGCGGTCGCCAATGAGCGAATTGTCGAAGTAAGTTTAGGCTATTACATAAACCCGCTGATAAACGTCGTATTAGGCGTGTTATTTTTCAAAGAATCACTCAGTTATGCGCAGCGGATTGCCGTTTTACTCGCTTTAAGCGGCGTAACAGTGTTGACATTCTCGTTTGGTGAAATTCCTTACGTCGCGTTAATCTTGGCATTCAGTTTCGGCTTCTACGGACTCGTCAAAAAGCAAACACAGGTCGGCTCGATGACAGGACTGATGATTGAGACGATCCTGCTTATGCCGGCAGCTCTTGTGTACCTTTTTTGGCTGCACGGCTCACTGACAGAGGCGCTTCATCTTAGCGGCGGCGAAAATACGACGCTCTGGCTTCTGATCGGCAGCGGCGCTGCAACAGCTGTCCCGCTTATCCTGTTTGGTTACGGCGCCCAGCATATTCCGCTCTCATTGATCGGGTTTTTACAATACATCGCACCGACAACGATGCTTTTGCTCGGCGTATTATTATATCAAGAACCTTTTACTACCGTTCATGCTGTTTCGTTTCTATTGATTTGGAGCGGGTTGATCCTTTACACAATCTCTAAGTTGAAACGGCCTGTTCGAACTGCGTCAACTTAAAAAAAAGCCGCGGCTGCTTTGACAGCCGCGGCTTTTCAGTTATAACGGGCGCCTCCACACCATGTCTTCATGCGGAATGTTATCTTCCAGATACATCTCTGAGACGGTTTCAAATCCGCACCCTTTATAAAATGACTTAGCCTGTGTCTGGGCTTGGATCATCACTTTTTCCGAGTCCCATTCATTCACGGTTATTTCGAGCGCTTTTTTCATCAAAACAGCACCGAGTCCCGTTCGGCGCTGTTCTTTCTCGACCAAGACCCGCCCGATCGACGGTGCCTCGTACGCGTATCCCGGCGGTAAAATCCGTGCGTAGGCGGTGATCCGTTCGTTATTTTGCACGTATATATGAATCGATGCTTCATCTTTATTGTCAGTTTCATGGTACGAACAATTTTGTTCGACGACAAACACAGCGACTCTCGCCGCGAGGATGCGGTAAAGTTCTTTCGCCGTCAATTCCTCAAATCTCTTCACATGCCATTCCACGTTCGATCACCTTCTTAATCATTTGCTGGGTTATAAGAAAAAGACGAGCAGCTGCGAAACAACCGCGACAAAAATTAATGCAAACGGGTAAGCTGCAGCATAAGCAATCGACGGATCTTCGCTGTTTACGATTTGATTCAGCGCACCTAATCCCGGTGTGCTCGTCATCCCGCCGCACAGCGCTCCAAGCGAGTGAACCATGCTTAAATGAAAGAGCTTTTTCGCGACTAAAAACCCGACGACAAGCGGAACAATCGTAATAACGGCCCCGGCGCCGAGCAGACGCAGTCCCTCTTCAGCAACAACCTCCACTAAACCGTCCCCCGCTGTGGTGCCGGCTCCGGCTAAAAACAGAACCAAACCGATGTCGCGAATCACTTGGTTAGACGGCTGAAAAAAACGCGCCCGAATCGGTCCTAGGCGGCCGAAATGCCCAATAATCAAGGCGACAAACAAAGGACCTCCGGCTACCCCGAGCGTTATCGAACCGAGAGCGGGAATATAGATCGGTATCATTCCTGCCAACACCCCGATCAGCAGGATCAAACTGAGCGAAAAGATATGTACATTTGTCACTTGCAAGGGCCGCCGGCTGAACAGTTTTTCAACTTCGTCGATCCGGTCGCTGCTGCTTACAATCGTCAAAATATCGCCGTTTTCAAGACGCCAGCCGGGCTGCTGATTAAATTCAAAACCGCCCCGTTCAATCCGGGTTACGGTCACACCGTAATTTCGGCGCAGCGCAAGCTCCCGTAAACTTTTGCCGACAATCTCGTCTGAATCCACCGTCACACGGCGCAGGCCGATGTGGTCCGGGTTTTCGTACGCTTGTTCCACCTCGCGCCCGGCTTGATCACGAACTTTGCGTAAATCTTCCGGTAAACCGACAGCAACAAGGCGATCTCCCTTTAAAATCACCGTATCACTCAAACTGATAATGTTTCGGTCGCCTCGAATCACCCGGCTGATAACGGCTGAAGTCCCTTTGCCGATGCCGATTTCTTTCAGCGTGCGCTTATGCAATTCATCGCGGGTCACCTCAATTGTCATCGCCTCAGGAGATCCTTTATGTCTGACCGGACCGGTTTTTTTATGCAAGTCTTTCATTAAATCAACTTTCAATAATTTCGGAAAAAGCTGCACGAACAATACGACCGCCAACACCCCGAATGGATAAGCGATTCCGTATCCGACCGAAGCAAGCGGATCGCCCGTCGCATCCAGCGCTGCCGCAAGTCCAGGCGTGCTTGTGAGCGCTCCGGTCATAATTCCGACACTTAACGCCGGCGAAATTCCCGTCAGCTTTGCCATCACCACTGTCGTTACAGCTGCAATCACAATCGTAATCAGCCCGATAATTCCAAAAACGACCCCGGTCGTCCGCATCATCCGGAAAAAACGCGGACCGGCTTGCAAGCCGACAGCGACAATAAACAAACTTAACCCTAAATTTTGCACGACTGATGATACTTCATAGCCGAAGTGGCCGAAAAACATCGCCACAAATAAAACCGCACTCGTCCCGAGACTGATCCCTTTAAAACTGAGCCGGCCCAAAAGCGAGCCGAAAAATAAAATGATAAATATTAACACGAGCGGTTCGTGAAGCAGTTGTTCAATCCACATCGGTTTTCCTCCTATCGGACATCCTTCTTTTCATTATAGCGAAAAATGCCGCAGAAAAAAGCGGTGAATCTCCTCAGTGAGGAAATTCTCACCTCGCTGTCACAATGCTTAAGGATATGAACAATCCCCTGCTGTCGATCAGCAGGGGATTCGTATTATACCCATTCAATAAATGTTTCTTTTTCGGTTTTCTCGTCAAGTTCTACTTTGGCAATCCGGATCATATTGACATTGTCCAAATTAACCATCCCCGTTTCAATCGGGATCCAGTCGCCTTTTTCCCGCTCAATCCAATACTGAACACGGGCATGAGGATTTTCCGTAAAATACGTATCTTCAATATTACCGTTCGTGAACTCAAAAGTTACTTTGTAACGTTCCATGCCTAAATCTCTCCTCATCTAATAATGAAATAACGGTTATACACCCGTTGTCAGAATATTTTACACAAAAATCCCTTTTTATACAAGCTTGATTTAAAAAACGGCCCAGCGAAACTGGACCGTTCATGTTTATTCCATCCACTCATCAATCAAGTCACGGTTGTCTTCAATCCAATCTTCTGCACCTTCGCGCTCGTCATCGGAGTTTTCAATATACGACATTAAATCACCGAGGGTCTCATCATCCATCATCCAGTTATCAAGCCATTCTTTTACTTCCGGATAAACTTCCGGGAAATCTTCACGGGCTTTATAATGAATATCTTCTGCTTCGCCGAAGGCATTTTCCGGATCGTCTAAATATTTAATATCATATTCTGAAAACGCCCAATGCGGATTCCACATCGTGACAAGCACCGGCTCTTCATTGCTGTATGCTTGATCTAAGGCTGAGAGCATCGACGACTCGGAACTGACGAGCTGTTCGTACTCTAAGTCATAGGTTTCAATCGCTTCGTCGGTCAGTCTCGTTAAACTGGCGCCGGCGTCAATTCCGACAATTTCGCCGTCAAACATATCCACGTTGTCATTCAGCTCATCCATGCTGTCAATGTCGACGTATTCAGGGACAGCCAAGCCGAGTCCGGTTCCTTCAAACCAGATTTCATCGCTCAAATATACATCGTCTCCATGATCTTCATAAAACGGCTCGTCTGTTGTCGGAAGCCACACTTCCAAGGAAAGATCGATGCCGTCTGTCGCGACGGCTTCCCAAATCGGCGCTTTTTCAGACATTGTCAGTTCAACATCGTAGCCCTCTTCTTCAAGGAGGACGCCCCACATGTTGGCAACGGCAACGTTTTCCGCCCAGTTATTTAAGCCGATTTCAATTTCATCTTCACCGGAAACCTCATTTCCGTCTTCATCGATATTATTCGTTTCGTTCTCATTTAGATTATTTTCATTTTCTGTATTATCGGCATTGTTTTCTCCGCAAGCTGTCAAAATCAGTGCTGCAGAGAGCATACCGGTTGAAAGCAAAGATCCTCGCATCATTCAGCCATACCCCATTTCTTAATTTTTTTTACAACAGTGAATTATATCTCTTTCACTGTATTACTACAAACGAGGTTAAGCTCGACTTAGGCCGATACAGCCTTTTTAGCGGAGAATAGCTTCAGAACACACAATTTTGCGTTTTTTTTCACATTTTATGCACCTGAAGAAGTATCCTCAGCAAAAGCAGATAAGTCCTCAATTCCATAAGCTAGCGTTACATGATCTGCATCACGGACTTTTTCATTTTTTTTGTACACTTCTTCTGCACCTAATTTTTCAAAGAACAGCCGATCAGGGTGATCCGCCAAAATCCATACGCCCGCTCTGGCGTGATGGATCGCATCGAGAAATGCAGCCATTTTTTCAAAAAGCGCCCGTCCGATCCCCATCCGCTGGTAACGCGGCAAAACATAAATGCCGTATATTTCGCCGGTATAACGCATTCTCATCGTCGCATCGCGCATCGTCCCGCCAAGCACAAAACCGATGACGCCGAGTTCAGGATCTTCGGCGACATAAATCATCGATCCGCCGCTCGTCGCTTCTTCGATATTTTCTTTCCAGCGTTTTGCGCGATCTTCATATGAAAGTGAACGAAGCAAGTCTTCCGGTAAAATCCCTTCGTAAGCTTGCTTCCAGCAATCGACATGAATCCGCGCCATCGCTTGCGCGTCGGAAATATCCGCCTGCCGAATGTTCATCACAATTCCTCCTCTATATTTATCAGCCTTGGTATCATCTTCTGCTTCAAGCGTACATGTTTTCCTCTTTGCCGTACAGAACTATCCTCAAACGCACGACTGAGAAAAACCTTTAGCAATTAAGAAGAGATCGTTAAAAAATGTTCATAATTTTCTTTTTATTGTTCTTACTGCACATCTGACGTAAACCTGTTCTGATAACATTTTGCCGAAACAGCCCGTCGCTTGTGAAAGAGTTGACAAACAATCGCATTTATATAATAATAGCTATCGAGTAATAATTCTTATAAACAGTTAGGTGTTTTAACACCGGCTGACAATTCAAAGGAGGACGATTTACTATGTCACTTATCGGAACAGAAGTTCAGCCGTTTCAGGCGAAAGCGTATCAAAATGGAGAATTCATTGATGTAACAGAAGATAACTTCAAAGGACAGTGGAGCGTTGTTTGCTTCTACCCTGCCGACTTTTCCTTTGTCTGCCCGACAGAACTTGAAGATTTGCAAAACGAATACGAAAACTTGAAAGAGCTCGGTGCCGAAGTCTTCTCCGTTTCAACGGATACACACTTCGTACACAAAGGATGGCACGACGCTTCCGAAAAAATCGGTAAAATTACCTATCCGATGATCGGTGATCCGGCGCAGACGATTTCCCGCAATTTCGAAGTGCTGAATGAAGAAGGCCTTGCTGATCGCGGAACATTCATCATTGATCCGGACGGTATCATTCAAGCTGCAGAGATCAATGCAGAAGGCATCGGCCGTGATGCAAGTATTCTTGCTAACAAAATTAAAGCTGCGCAATACGTGCGCAACAACCCAGGCGAAGTATGCCCGGCAAAATGGGAAGAAGGCGAAGATACACTTACGCCTAGCCTCGATCTTGTAGGCAAAATCTAAATCAAGGAGGGGAGCCGCATGACACTTGACGCAAACATTAAAGAACAGTTGAAGCAATATCTCCAGCTATTGGAGAGCGACATCGTCCTGAAAGTGAGCGCCGGTTCGGAAAAGTCATCAGATGACCTGTTGTCTTTCGTTCATGAAGTTGCGGACATGTCTTCGCGTATTTCTGTCGAAAAAACAGCTCTAGACCGAACACCGAGCTTCAGTATAAACCGCGCCGACGAAGATTCCGGTGTAACATTTGCCGGAATTCCGCTCGGCCACGAGTTCACATCGTTTGTCATGGCCCTGTTGCAAGTCAGCGGCCGCCCGCCGAAAGTGGACGAAGACGTTATGAACCAAATGAAAGCTGTAAGCGGCGAGTATCATTTTGAATCGTACGTCAGCTTAAGCTGTCAAAATTGCCCGGAAGTCGTCCAAGCACTGAACATGCTCAGCGTCTTGAATTCGGGTGTGACGCATACGATGATTGACGGAGCGACATTCAAAGATGAAGCAGAAAACAACAATGTGATGGCTGTGCCGGCCGTTTACTTGAATGGTGAATTTTTCGGCGGCGGACGGATGACGATCGAAGAGATTTTAGACAAACTCGGCCAAGGAATTGATGCTGATGAACTGTCTGAAAAAGATCCGTTTGACGTTCTCGTTGTCGGCGGCGGACCTGCCGGTGCCAGCGCAGCGATCTACGCTGCCCGCAAAGGAATTCGCACCGGACTTGTTGCTGACCGTTTCGGCGGCCAAGTCCAAGATACACTGAGTATTGAAAACTTCATCAGTGTCAATAAAACCGAAGGCCCGAAGCTTGTTGCCAACCTTGAAGAGCATGTCAACGATTACGATGTCGATGTCATGAAAGGGCTGACGGCAGCCGGACTGGAAAAGAATGATCACTTTGAGTTAACACTTGATAACGATGCTGTACTGAAAAGCAAAAGCGTTATCCTCTCAACCGGTGCACGCTGGCGCAATATCGGCGTTCCGGGCGAAGAGGAATTTCGCAATAACGGCGTGGCCTACTGCCCGCATTGTGACGGACCGCTGTTTGAAGGCAAAGATGTTGCGGTGATCGGCGGCGGCAACTCCGGCGTCGAAGCGGCGATCGATCTTGCCGGCATTGTCAAACACGTCACCGTGCTTGAATTCATGCCGGAATTAAAAGCAGACGAGGTCTTGCAGCAAAAACTAAACAGTTTAAACAACGTAACAGTGATTACGAATGCGAAAACAACCGAAATCACCGGTGATGACACGGTCAATGGGATCACCTATCTCGACCGCGTGTCAGAGGAAACGAAACACATTGCCCTGCAAGGTGTATTCGTTCAAATCGGCCTCGTCCCGAATACCGATTGGATCGGCGGCGAGATTGAGAAAAACAAATTCGGCGAACTTATCGTTGACAATGGCGGTGCAACAAACGTGCCGGGGCTGTTTGCCGCCGGCGACTGTACCGACACGCCGTACAAACAGATCATCATTTCGATGGGCGGCGGTGCAACAGCAGCACTCAGCGCCTTCGATCACTTGATCCGCACGCCGGAACCGGTGATGAATTAAATTAAAGAGGCTGGGACAAAAACCAGTAAATAAAAATGGCTCTCACATCAGTGAGAGCCATTTTTTATCTTTTATTATGAATACGCTCGATTTGATCGAGTCCTTTCGCCGTCCATGACCTGTTGGAATAAATGCCAACTGAAGCTTTTTACCTTTCCAAGAAACCTTTGTCGCAGTATCGCTGGCTCCGATCTTCTACATCATCGTAAAGCGAAGCTGCTCTAGGCTGACTTTCTCTGTTGGTTGATTGCCAAAATAATTAACGACGATATGATCGGGAAAAATCTGTTCAATCCCGCATTGATAATAATAACCGATATTGTTCATATTGGCGTGCGGACTCATGTTGTTAAGGGCATAATCGATGTCGCGCAGCTTATGCAACGGGAGCGTTTCAACAATATTATCAAAAAACCTCACTGTGACCCGATCAGCAAAAACTTCTTCTACATTAGCTAAATAAAACCAATTGTCTCCTGAATATTGCGCATATACCGCTGAACCAGCTACGACATTCGCTGCCTGGGCATCTTCCTCCTTCATGTCAGAAGGAAATACAGTTCCCGACACTTGATAGTTGGGCGATCGATTGAAAAGTTCTTTGTATGAACGTTCCCGCTTCAAGAAGCTGAGTACTTTGTAAACGATATAGATAAACCCTAACGAACCGAATATAAATGCAAGTACCAACTTGACTAAGTACCACCACCAAAAGTAATAGTTAAAAATCAGACTGTCCTCCATCGGGTCTTTTAAAGATGCAGCTGAGTAAATAGCCGGGATGCCGGTGAATGATAAAATAAAAAGCCAGTTATTAATTGGAATTAAGATGGCAATGACGAAACACACGGCCGAAGCAATCAACAATCCCATAACCTGACTTTTTTGCCGGCTGAGTGCCTTTTCCACACATTTCGAACAAGACGGCGGCTCCCAGTAAGCAGCGCAGTCACGACACAGTCCTTTCCCGCAATCCCCACATCCTGCTACGGATCCTTTACC
This sequence comes from Salisediminibacterium halotolerans, assembly GCF_003814815.1. GTDB lineage: Bacteria > Bacillota > Bacilli > Bacillales > Salisediminibacteriaceae > Salisediminibacterium > Salisediminibacterium halotolerans. Next base: position 183,098 of record NZ_RKQQ01000004.1, on the reverse strand, counting down.
TGGATGAAAATAACACTCCGAGTACATAGAGCAGCATCTCCTCTCAATTTACACCCAGTACCTGTTAATTTAATTATATAGCCGGTTTGCCGGCTGCTCAATAAATATTTACAAATAAAACGATATTTATCATAAAAAAATGGCAAATTTATGAACACCGTATGCCGATAACGGTTTGACCGCCGAACCTTGTACGAATGAACTCAAACAGCCCGCTTCTTTTACAGAAGCGGGCTGTTTTATTCACTCTCATCATTTGCTTTTAATGTCCCGACTATGACGCTCAGCGGATAGTCTCCCTCATTTTGCAGATAACTTTCATATAAATCCGGTAACGGTTTGACTGAAACTTCGAAACCAGCTTGATGAAATAATTGCTGCCAATCTTTTTCAGGAAAAATGCCGAGGGTATGAACTTCTTCGTGAATCGAAAGCTCATTATTCTGTCTAATGAGGTACACGAATGCGGCTTCATATGTACTCTCGGAGACGATAAAATTATCTTCAAACAATGTAATATGTGTGTGATTATCAGAGCCTGTGTAGCTAAATTGATTGTTCTGAAACTGTTCTTTCGTGTGTGTCACAATCAACAGGCACCCGCCCGGCAAGAGATGATCTACCGCCGTTTGAATTGTACGCTCGACATCTTCTATTTCCGATTGATACATGATGGAATCAGGAATAACAACCGCGTCAAATTTCCTGGAAAGGTTCACTGTCCGCATATCGTCTTTGATATAGGCCACTTCAGGATTGGTTTTTTCAGCTTCTTTCAGCATGCCGTCGCTCAAATCGACACCCGTCACATTAAAAAACTGCTTCAAAAACTGATCATGCCCGCCTGCCCCGCAACCGAGATGAAGGACATTGTCCACTGATCTTTTCGCGTGTTGCTTCAGCCATTCAACGTACAAGTTTACTTCGTATTGATAATCCTCTGCCGCAGACAGCAACGCGTCCGTCCATGCTAATTCATTATATACTTGCCAATTCATAAAAATCCCCTCAGTACATTTCGCTGACAAAATGATGATGATTACAGCTAACTACCTGATTCGTCTCCAATTCGAACTGATCGCATACTGGCCATTGTCCTGTTCGTAAATATTGGCTGTCCATTCATACGTTTTCGGCCAATGCTTAAAAATTTTCGCTGCTGTATATAAAAACAGCAGTGACAATTTTGCCGGACGCGGTTTCCACCCGTCTGACGGGACGATCGTGATCGTTGTTTCGCCTTTTGTTTTCTCAACCGCATAGTTTCCGGCGATCACCCCGGTAGAAGGATGAGCGCTCAGTTCAAACTTCCCTTCAAATCTGCTGTTTTCATACAAAGATTTAATATCAGGAAAAGCCTCGGTAAAACGTAACGTAACAGGATAAATGTCATTCCTCTGCGTGATGCTCTTGATCGCCGGCTTACGCCCTGTCCACTCAAAGGTAAAATCACAGTTCGCTAATGTAAGCTGTTCCTGCTGCAATTGGACTTCCAGCGGGATTAAATCTTCCTCAACTGCAGGGTTAAATCTTGCAATCAGCGGTTTGGGGCTGTAGCGGGTAAAGAGCATCTTTGCTCGGTCGATCGGCAGGGGCAATTCATCCGGCTGATGCGACTTGCCGTTGATTTCCACCTCGGCTGTCGTCTGTTTTTTTCGCACAAAATAAAAGTCGTGCAGCAGAACTAACGGCAGCGCTGACGGCGTTTCTGCCGCATCCCCCATCGGGGCAAGCAAGCCAAAAGGTTTGCGCTTTTTTGAATTTGTTTCAGCAATCTTTATATTAATCTCGCGCTGATATCGATCAGCAAATTGATAATTCGCTTGCACGCCGGTATCGGTCACTTCATAAAACGCTGCCGCGAATTCGCATTCAACGATAGCGGCCAAACCCTTGCCGACAATATCATAATTGCTTGGGTCAATGTTCATCCCCGGTTGATGGTAGACATCAACCTTGCCGTCACGCCGCCACCCGATGACTAAATGCACTTCGCCAAGTTGTTCGTCGGCAAATACTTGCGGCTCAAAACCGATATAAATATCATCCGGATCGTTTTCAATATTCACGAGCAAGAGCCGGTCCATCGGGTCGATGTCGATTTGAAAAGGATTAATAAAATGAAAGGTTTGCTGATTCACAGCCTCACTCCTCTATATGAAAATTATAATCCCAGCGAACATTTGCCTTTGTGGATGTTCAGTTACCATCCCGCCTTCAAACGGCCTCGGCGGCCCGTATAAGCCGCTAAAACCACGTTTATAAGTAAGCCTCTTGAGGGTCGTCCGACAGCTCTTCAATTTCAATATAATCAAACCTTACTTCCTGACCTTCTCCCTGTGGACTGCATGCATATAACCCGGCTTTAACGGAAGAATGCTCCGGGATGTCCAAGTGAGCGACACGTATTTGCTTCCATTCCGCGCCGTTTAACGAGACGTCGACATAAATGTTTGCGCCAATTCTTGATATCCGGTAATACAAATACTCCTGATCATCAGCTGCAGGTTGCGATGACCAATCGGAATAGCCGCCTTTTGTCACAACTGCGCCTAATTTACTCGAGCCGTCAGGGATATATTCCAATGACGTTTTGACCCATTCATCTTCTGTAACTCGAAGCATTAAGCCTGCTTGATCATACTTTGATTCAGGTTTGGCGCTCACTTTTGTCGTTAATCTGAAATTTTTATTTATTTCCCGATAAAGAAAATGGCCGTTATCTGCTTGAAAACCGTAATGCGTTTTCTGCCAATAATCCGTATTCTTGTCTGTCTTGAGAACAAGCTGAGAGGAATGTGTGTCGATAAACCATTTGTCCGGTTCACAAAACCAGCTTAATTCATCACTCAATCGGTCACTCTCAAAATAGTCGTTGAAAATCATTTTCGTTTTCAAAAAATCCCCTCCCGACGATGTAAATTAATTTATTGCTCCGTCTTTTCAAGCAGGACGACACACTCGACATGCGTCGTCTGCGGAAACATATCGACCGGCTGCACGGCGTCGCTGCGGTAGCCTTTTTCTGCTAAATAGGCCATGTCGCGCGCGAGTGTTGCCGGATTGCAAGAAACGTAAACGATCTTCGCCGGATTCATCGCTGCCATCGCGTCGAGCAGCGCTTCATCACAGCCTTTTCGCGGCGGATCGACGACAATGACATCGGGCGCCATCCCTTGCGAACGCCACCACGGCATAAGCGTCTCCGCTTCGCCGACGTAAAAGGAGGCGTTGTCGATCGCATTGAGCGTCGCGTTTTTCTTCGCATCATTCACCGCTTCCGGCACCGCTTCGATGCCGTATACGTGTTTCGCTTTTTGCGCGAGAAAGAGACTGATCGTTCCGATCCCGCAGTACACATCAAGCACCGTTTCATCCCCGCTTAAACCCGCGGCTTTCAGCGCTTCGTCATACAGCACCTCAGTTTGTTCAGAATTGACTTGATAAAACGAACGCGGCGAAATGTGAAAACGAATGTCGCTGATCTTATCTTCAATTGCCGCTTTCCCGTCCAAAACATGCGTCTGCTCGCCAAAAACGACATTTGTTTTCGCTGTATTAATGTTTTGCACAATTGAGGTTACCCCGTCAACGGCGGCATGAATTTTTTCAATCAGTTTGTCCGCTTGCGGAAGCTTGCTGCCGTTCGTAACAAGAATGACCATTTTTTCTCCGGTCGCTTGACCGTGGCGGATGACAACATGCCGCATAAGCCCTTTGCCGGTTTCTTCATTATAGGCGGTGATGCCGAAATCTTTTGCCGCCTGTTTGACGGTTTGCAGCAGACGGTCATTAACGTCATGCTGAATCAAGCATTCGTTCATATCGACGATTTTATGGCTTCTTTCCGCGTAAAATCCGGCGACGAGTTCGCCATTTTGAAAACCGACAGGCACTTGCGCTTTATTTCGGTAACGCCACGGATCATCCATCGCCAGTACTGGATGGACTTTGACATCGTCCATTCCGCCGATCCTAGCCAGCGCACTCGACACAAGATTCGTCTTATAGCGGTTTTGTCCAGCCGCACTTAAATGTTGGAGCTGGCAGCCGCCGCAACGGTCAAAAATCGGGCACGGCGGTTCCGTTCGCTCGGGACTTTCATTTTCAAGCGAGATCAGCCGTCCGAAACCGTAATTTTTTTTCACTTTAATCACTTTCACTTCGCCGGTTTCGCCCGGAAGAGCTTTCTTTACAAACAGCGGGTAACCGTCAATTTTCGCCACTCCGGCGCCGTCGTGCGTTAAGTCTTCAAACGTGACCTGCACCGTTTCATTTTTTTGTACAGGCGGAGCCGTATTACTCATGTATATACATCCTTCCATAACAACTTAAATTCATCTCGTTTGATTGTATCACAGACGCAAAAAGGCCGGGAGCATTTCCCGATACAGAAAAAAGCTGACCGAATCGGTCAGCTTCGCTGAATGTCGCGTATTAGTAATCGCTGTCGGATTGTTCACCTTTAACAATCTTCACACCGGCGCTCGCACCGATTCGAGTCGCGCCGGCATTTTTCATCGCTTCTGCATCTTCCAGGCTGCGGATCCCGCCGGACGCTTTGACCCCGAGGTCGCTGCCGACTGTTTTTCGCATCAGCGCGACATCTTCCACCGTTGCATTGCCGGTCGAAAATCCGGTAGAGGTTTTGACGAAGTCCAAACCGGCGCGTTTGGCGATCTCACAAGCACGCACTTTTTCTTCGTCAGTCAACAGACACGTTTCCAAAATTACTTTTGTCAACGCTTTGCCTTTTGCTGCTTCGACGACCGCTTTCATATCTTTTTCTACGAGCTCATCATTTCCGTCTTTCAGTGCACCGATGTTTAACACCATATCGACTTCGGTTGCGCCGTTTGCAATCGCATCGGTCGTTTCAAACGCTTTAACTTCCGGGGTGTTCGCACCGAGCGGAAAACCGATCACAGTGCAGACATCTACCCCGGTACCTGTTAACAGCTCACTGCTTAATTTTACCCACGTCGGATTCACACAAACGGAAGCAAACTGATAATCTTTCGCCTCCGTGCAAATTTCACGGATTTTCTCCTCGCGCGTCTCCGGTTTCAGTTGTGTGTGATCGATCATTTTTGCTAACGATGTCATTTCTCATCACCCTTTCTATAATGTGAGAGCTGCTGAGGCAACTCTTTGTTAAAAAAACATTCCTGCAATTGCCGCGTTAAGCAATGAAGCAAGCATACCGGCAGCGACCGCTTTCAAACCGAGCTGGGCGATATCGGATCGTCTTGATGGAGCTAATTTTCCCAGTCCTCCCAATAATATCCCTAAAGAGGAGACGTTTGCAAATCCGCACAAAGCAAAGGTAACGACAAGAACCGTTTTTGGATCGAGCGCATCAATTTCCGGCGCAAAATTTGCATACGCGACAAACTCATTTAAAATCAGCTTTTGTCCGATAAATGAGCCTGCATCAAACGCTTCTGCCCACGGGACACCAATCATAAAAGCAAGCGGGGCAAACAGTGCACCGAAAATATTTTCTAAAGTTAAAGCCTCAAATTCCATTCTAAAATCAGAACCGAACCAGCTCATTAACGTGTTGACGGATTCATTCACGCCCGTCTGCACACCGCCGAGAAGCCCGTTGATTAAAGCGATCAAGGCAATAAAAGCTAACAGCATCGCTCCGATGTTTAGCGCCAGCTGCAACCCCGTGCTCGCGCCGCGCGCCGCTGCATCAATTACGTTGAAGGATTCCTTGTCATCGCCCATCGTCATTTCTTCCCGCTCATCCGAGGTAGCAGCAGGATCTGTTTCGGGCATAATCATTTTTGCCATTACAAGACCCGAAGGAGCCGCCATAAAGCTCGCGGCCAAAAGATACTCAAGCGGAACGCCCAACAAAGAGTAACCGATTAACACCGAGCCGGCGACAGACGCCAACCCTCCGGTCATAATCGCAAACAGTTCTGAACGCGTCATTTTTTCTAAAAACGGTTTAACAACCAGCGGCGCTTCTGTCTGGCCGACAAAAATATTTGCGGCAGCGGATAATGATTCCGGCTTGCTCGTGCCGAGAAGTTTCGACAGTGCACCTCCGACAATCTTGACGATCCATTGCATAATACCTATGTAGTATAAAACTGAAATCAGCGATGAAAAGAAAATCACAACGGTCAATACTTGAAATGCAAAGACATTGCCGTCTTCTGGAAGCACCGGTCCAAAAAGAAAATTAATCCCTTCATCGGCGTATTCAATGACATTTGTGACACCAAACGTCAATACTTGAAGCGCATTTTGCCCGACTTCCGATTCCAGCACCAAAAACGCAAACGTCATTTGAATCGCTAATCCGCCTAATATCGTTCGCGGACGAATCGCTTTTTTATCGCTCGAAATTAAAAAAGCGATTGCGAAAACCGTTAAAATCCCCATGATTCCCCATAATATATTCATTGCCGCTCACCTCTTAGATGCAAGTAGTATTCTGAAATTTCCGCAAAGTAGATCAGACGTCTAACGTCTTGTTGTACATTCTTCACTTTAGCAAAACTGTTTGTAAATTGAAACCCCTTCCAATAATTTTTTCAGGCATGGAACTTTTGCAGGAATTGGTTTACAATAATAGTGATCGTGGAATAGTCAAAGAGTACACAGAGATCATTCTGAAGGAGAGGATTATGTGAGCGTCTCCCGCGATCAGGAAGAAAAGAAAATTCAGTCAAAAACACGAGGCGATCAAAAGCGCCAGGAAGAAAACGAACGCTTCGAAACCTTGCTTGATAAACTGGAAGAAATGACGACAAAAGGCCGTCTAAAAGACATGGCTTATCATTTCACAAATAAAAAAGAAGTGATTAAAACCAATCTCATCGCCGGTGTCGCCCGCGGGGTCGGATTAACGCTCGGCACGGCTATTGTATTGGGTTTGCTGTTTTATATACTCAGCCAAGCTGTTTCACTGCCGTTAGTCGGTCAATGGATTGCAGAATTTCTTGATATGATTCAACAATATCAAAACGGCGCAGATGTCGCCGCGATAAATTTAAAGGAGTGATTACATATGGATTGGTTAGGAATTGGCGTATTTATTTTAGGCTTGGCATTTGCCGGCTTGGTCGTGATTTTAATTCCGGTGATGAAAAAACTGACGGCAACACTCGGCAACACCGCAGACACGGTCAGTACGGTTAATAAAAGCGTCGGTGAAATGACAGGCGAAATCACCGTGATTCTGCACAACGCTAACGAAACGTTAACCGATGTGCACGGCAAGATGGAAAAAGTGAACCCGGTTTTTGATATTATTCACGATACCGGGCAAGCAGCGCACCACTTAACTTCTACACTTGTCCGCTTTACCGGTCAAAAAACAGACAAAGCGAAAGAAGGTGCTGATGCGATTGACCGCAGCCAGCTCGAAGGTCTTTTGCGCGGAGCGGCTTTTTTCTATTATTTGAAACAAATGAGCAAAACAGACAAAAATGAAGCCTGACAAGAAAAAGCCCTCATTCAGATGAGGGCTTTGCAGACTGTAGACACACTATATTTTTATGTCAGCCATGAATCCACTATCCTCCGCTTGCCCCGGGCAAGGACTCAGCTAGGATTCGGCGGCCTGAGGCTGCCGAATCCGGATCTTCGTCTCTTGCTTTCCCGGAGGCGTCGGAGGAGTGGATGCATGGCTTCTTTTTTATAAATACACTCGCTTCAAAAAAGAGGATGACCCAGCATCCCGGCTTTTTCCCGCGGGAAAGCGAGACAGACGAGACCCTGCAGGGCGTCAGCTCGAAGCGGCTCGGCGCTCGCCCGCAGGAAATAAGCCGGACGATGCGTCGTCATCCGGTCTTTAATCAAGTTAACATCTGACGATAGCATGACTTTGTCAACACTCTGAAGCCCTCATTCAGATGAGGGCTTTGTTATTTGAAAGGTGGTGTGAATCTGATCGCAGAGAGAAAACATCCGCAACGGCTTGAACATGTTGACAGTTTACGGGGCTTCGCACTCTTTGGCATTCTGCTCGTAAATATGCTCGCTTTTCAGTACGGTATGTATGGATTCAAAACGTTGTCACCCGGTACGGCCGACACAGGCGACGGCGCCGGATTATTGCTGATCGAGTGGCTTTTTCAAGGAAGTTTTTACCCGGTTTTTTCGATTCTCTTCGGCTTTGGCGGCGCTTTAATGTTTATGAGTGCAGCGAAAGCAGGCAAACCGTTTTACTCCATTTACGCCCGGCGTTTATTGATTTTATTGTTCATCGGCGCTGCCCACTTATATCTCCTCTGGGACGGCGACATTTTGCTGACGTACGCCTTGACTGGTTTTGTGTTTACCGCCTTTCTTGCAGCGCAGGCGAAAACGATCTTGATTTGGATTGTCTCGCTCGCCTTATTTATCATCCTTCCAGCGCTCGGCGGCGACCCTGGTATGAACGAAGCGAAACTGTTTGCTGATTATATCGAAGCCGAGCAACATATCCTCGCAGAAGGAACGTACCGAGAAGTTCTCGATTTGCGAATTTCAGGCGATCCGTATGAAAAAGCCGGCATTTCTCAACTGGCAGCGATCTCCTCGTTTATCTTTATGCTTGGACAAATTTTATTTTTATTTTTAATCGGCTGCTACATTGCCAAAAAAGAATGGATGCACAACTTGCAAACTTACCGCAATATTTGGCAGACAATCTTTTGGACGGCCCTTCCTGCCGGTTTGCTTCTTAAAGGCATGATGGTTTTCACCGCCGGCTGGGATTATGCGGGCTATATGATCGGCGGACCGCTGCTTGGATTAGGCTGGATAGCCGCCTTTAATTTAAACTATTTCCGTTTCACTAGAACCGGCTTAAACCGCGGCCTTGCAGCTGTGGGAAAAACAGCTTTAACCAATTACCTCGGACAATCGTTTGTTATGACATCGGTTTTTTACGGCTATGGCCTGGGTCTTTTTGGAAACCTCGGCATTTTGCCGGGAATCCTGCTTGTTGCCGTCCTTTTTATCATGCAAATGATCATCAGCACCCATTGGCTGAACTATTTCACACTGGGTCCAATGGAATGGCTCTGGCGCAGCGGCACATATATGAGAATTGTTCCGATTCGGCGGCAATGATTCCCCCGTTGCTCGCATTTCCCTGCTTCAAACATAAAACCCCCGCCTCAGCGGGGGTTACAGGTTGTAGACAAATTATTATTTTGACCTCAGCCATGAATCCACTACCCTCCGCTTGCCCCCGGGCAAGGACTCAGCTAGTATTCGGAGGCCTGAGACCGCCGAATACGGATCTTCGTCTCTTGCTTTCCCGGAGGCGTCGGAGGAGTGGATGCATGGCTTCTTTTTTTTATGAATAAACTCGCTTCAAAAAAGAGGATGACCCAGCATCCCGGCTTTTTCCCGCGGGAAAGCGAGACAGACGAGACCCTGCAGGGCATCAGCCCGAAGCCGCCCGCGCTCGCCCGCAGGAAATAAGCCGGACGATGCGTCGTCATCCGGTCTTTAATCAGGATAACATATGACGATAACATGACTTTGTCAACACTCTGAAAAACCCCGCCTCAGCGGGGTTTATTCATGATCTGCTACACAAGGAAGATCAATATCCGGGATAATCATGTCGATGTGGGCATGGAGGTTGATAAACTCGCCGGGAAGCTTCCCGCCGTATTCACCGTCAACGTTTAAAAGCATTTCAGAAGCCGCACTGACATCAATTCGCTTAGCCTGGCGGTAAAGCACGCGCGGGTCATCCAAATGTTCCCCGCGCAAAGCGGCGCCGGCTAAGCGGACAACATCAGCGAGATTCGTCTTTTTAACAAGAATCATATCAAAATATCCGTCATTAATCCGCGCGTTCGGCGCAAGTTTCTCATTGCCCCCGACGGAGTTTGTATTCGCGATTAAAAACAGCATGATTTCGCCTTCAAACCGTTCGCCATCATAGTCAATGACGACTTCTGTCGGCCGGATCCGCGGCAATTTCTCAATCCCTTTGATATAGTAAGCTAACTGGCCGAGCATTGTTTTAAGCCGGCCCGGCACTTCGTAAGTCAGCTCCGTCAGCGTACCGCCCCCGGCAATATTTATGAAATATTCTGCACCGATCTTGCCGATATCAACGGGAAGCGTTTTGCCTTTTGTTAATTGGTCACAGGCTGTCGGTAAATCTTTTGCAATATGAAGCGCTCGGGCAAAATCATTCGTCGTGCCGCCGGGCAAAATCGTCAGCTTCGGTCGATGCGGCTTCTCAGCCATCCCCCGCACCACTTCATTAATCGTCCCGTCTCCTCCCGCGGCAATGATCAGATCATAATGATCGTCACAGGCAGCTGCAGCCGCTTTTACGGCACAGTCTTCTCCTTTCGTCGCATGAGCCGAGGTTTCATAACCTGCCTCTTCAAATGCGTTTAATATGTAAGGCAAATGTTTTTTCACTTGTTCTCTGCCAGACTTTGGATTGTATATTAACCGTGCGCGCTTCGCCGTCATGCCAAAACCTCCAAACCGGTGCTTCTCTCTCACTCGCTACACCGACAGTATACATGGATTACACCGTAAAGAAAAGGAATTCGCCAGAGAACAATCGATTCTGACTTGTTCAATTCCGTTATCACAAGAAAACGGCCCCTGCCTCAATTACCGAGACGGGGCCGTTACGTTTTTAAGTCACATTCCATAAATTGATTAACCATCTCCTTTGCAATCATCGTGTATACAAGTCCGTTAAACATTGTTTGGACTTAAACGTATCGCTGCCCTCCTTTACATGATGGTTGCAGGTATTACGACGGCTTCCCTCCTTCGACAAATTTAAGCAATCTTTATTGCTTAGTGGTAGCGTACACAATATATTAATAATTGTAAATATTCAGATTTTTATTTCTGCAGCGATTATCTCTTTCATTCTTAAAAATTCACGATTTTCCTTGAAAATAATAACTTTTTCAACTTTTCAGTATTTTTTACAGACATACAATTTAAACCATGTTACATTACAAGTAGAAAGGAGGGATAAGTTGACATCTCGTTTTCGTTGGCTGCTCGTAACTGCGCTCTTGCTTATCACAATTTTCGCCGGTCTCTCATACTTAACACAGCAAAACCTTGCCGAAGCGGAAAACCTTTGCGAGGAAACAGGAGGCACGCCGAATATCGAACAATCTTGGTTTCCGTTAGACCTTGACTTTGAATGCCGTTCACCTTTATCTGAAATGAATTAAGCAAAACGTAATACATACAAAAGCCGCTTCCGCATTGTGGCGATCCCCAAAAGTGAGATCCGTTGATCTGGCTTTTGGGGATCCGATCGCACAGTGTGTCGGAAGCGGCTTTACTTATCAGCGTTTCTTTATCTCTTCAGTTAACAGTTCGTTTACCATTTGCGGATTCGCTTTGCCGCGGCTTGCTTTCATCACTTGACCGACTAAAAAGCCGATCGCTTTATCTTTGCCGTTTTGGTAATCTTCAACCGACTGCGGGTTTTGATCGAGCGCATCGTTGACCATCGCGCGAATCGCCGCGTCATCACTGATTTGTACGAGACCTTTTTCTTTCACGACTGTTTCAGGATCGCCGCCGTTTTCAATCAGTTCTTTAAAAACTTGCTTGGCAATCTTTGATGAGATCGTTCCTTTTTCAATCATATTGATCATGTCCGCGAGCGCTTTAGGTGTCAGCGGAACATCTTGCATCTCTAACTCGTGCTGATTTAAATAAGCGTTCACTTCACCCATCAGCCAATTCGCCGCTTGTTTAGCCGGGCCGCCCTCAGCGAGCACTTCTTCAAAGAAATCGCTCATCGCTTTTTGTTTCGTTATGACTTCCGCATCGTAAGCCGGCAGCCCATGCGTTTCAATGTATCGTTTTTGTCTCGCATCAGGAAGTTCAGGAATTTGTTTTCTGATGCTTTCTTTCCAAGCTTCGTCTATATTCAGCTTGACAAGGTCAGGATCTGGGAAGTAACGGTAATCGTCCGAACCTTCCTTCACACGCATCAAGATCGTCTTCTTAAGTCCTTCATCCCAACGGCGCGTTTCCTGGAGAATCTCGCCGCCTTCATTTAACACCTCTGCCTGCCGCTCTTCTTCATGGGCGAGACCTTTTTGCACGTGCGTAAACGAGTTTAAGTTTTTCAGCTCGGTCTTCGTGCCAAACGGCTCTGTGTCTTTCGGACGCAGGGAAATGTTCGCGTCACAGCGAAGCGAACCTTCTTCCATTTTACAGTCGGAAACTTCCGTATACTGCATAATCGCCTTCAGTTTTTCCAAATACGCATAAGCTTCTTCCGGGCTTTCAATGTCCGGTTCTGAGACAATCTCGACCAGCGGGGTTCCGACACGGTTGTAGTCGACGAGCGAATAACCATCCTCTTCCATATGCGTCAGTTTTCCTGCGTCTTCTTCTAAATGAAGCCGGGTAATCCCGATTCGTTTAGATTGACCGTTGACGTGAATATCAATCCAGCCGTTTTCTCCGATCGGCTGATCAAATTGCGATATTTGGTAAGCCTTTGGGTTGTCCGGGTAAAAGTAATTTTTCCGGTCAAATTTCGTTTCTTCAGCGATTTCACAATTTAAAGCCATCGCTGCTTTAACGGCGAAGTTCACGGCTTCCCGGTTCAAAACAGGCAATACGCCGGGATGACCGAGACATACAGGGCATGTATTTGAATTCGGTTCAGCGCCAAAAGCGTTCGAACAGCTGCAAAATATTTTCGAGTTCGTTTTCAGTTCAACGTGCACTTCAAGTCCAATGATCGTTTCAAAATTCATACGTCTCCCCCTCTCTTACAGATCCGGCTTTGCCGTGTGGAAATCGGTCTGTTGTTGATAAGCATTTGCAACTTGCAAGACAGTCGCTTCGTCAAAATGTTTACCGATGATTTGCAGGCCGACCGGCAAGCTGTCAGAAAATCCGCACGGCACACTGATCGCAGGAACACCGGCGAGATTAACCGGGATCGTCAAAATATCGTTCGCGTACATTGTTAAAGGATCGTCCAATTCTTCCCCGAGACCAAACGCTGTCGTCGGCGCTGTCGGTCCAATGATCAGGTCAAAACGCTCGAAAATTTTATCAAAATCTTGTTTAATCAACGTCCGGACTTTTTGCGCTTTTTTGTAATAAGCGTCATAGTAACCGGTGCTTAAAGCGAACGTTCCCAGCATAATCCGGCGTTTAACTTCTTCGCCGAACCCTTCGCTTCGTGATTTTTTATACGTATCAATTAAATTATCCGACTCGTGGCGCACGCCGTAACGAATCCCGTCAAAACGGGCCAAATTTGCCGAAGCTTCTGATGAGGCAAGAATATAATACGTCGGCAGCGCGTATTTCGAATACGGGAGCGACACTTCTTCCCAAGCGATCCCTTGTTCTTCTAAAACTGCGATCGCCTCTTTCACCCGGGATTTAACCCCTTCATCAATGCCATCGCCTAAGTATTCCGCCGGAACCGCCGCCTTTAAGCCGCTGACATCGGCGTATAATTTTTCTGTGTAATCGGGAACATCGACATTTGCACTCGTCGAATCCGCGGCATCGTGCCCGGCAATCGCCTGCATAACATAGGCGCTGTCCTCGGCTGAGCGGGTAATCGGACCGATTTGATCGAGCGAAGACGCGTAAGCGACGAGCCCGAAACGTGACACCCTGCCGTACGTCGGCTTTAATCCTGTCACACCGCAGTAAGAGGCCGGCTGCCGAATCGAGCCGCCTGTATCGCTTCCGAGCGTAAACGGTACTTCTCCGGCTGCAACAGCTGCTGCCGAACCGCCGCTTGAACCGCCGGGAACTTTCGCAAGATTCCAAGGGTTTTTCACCACATGAAACGATGAATTTTCATTCGAGGAACCCATGGCAAATTCATCCATATTTAACTTGCCGATCGTCACCGTTCCAGCTTCGTGGAGACGGTTAACTACGGTTGCATTATGAATCGGATCGAAGTTTGACAAGATCGCGCTTGCGCACGTCGTCGTAATATCTTTTGTAACAATATTGTCTTTGATGCCGACCGGAATGCCCGCTAATACCGCAGATGCTGTCATCTTTCCGTCCATCAGCTGCATATCCAGGCGGTCTGCTTCAAGGCGGGCACCTTCTTTATCAAGCCGTAAAAATGCTCCGACTGTTCCGTCCACTTCTTCAATCCGTTCGATCGATGCATCAACGAGCTGCCGAACAGTGATGTCGCCTGAAGCTAATTTTTCTTTCATTGTCTTTATTGATTGGTCTATCATTTATCGTCACCTCCCTATTCCAAAACGGACGGCACTTTATACTGGCCGTTTTCTTGATCTGGCGCATTTCTCATTGAGTTTTCACGTGCAGGGGACGGCTTCGTTTCATCTTCGCGCAAAACGTTATGCACCTCTGTTGCGTGCGACGTCGGCTCGACCCCGTCTGTATCAACTTCGTTCAACTGTTCGGCAAATTCAATAATTTGACCGAGCGTATCAGTGAATTCATTCAATTCTTCGTCAGTAAAAGACAAACGGGCTAAATGAGCAACATGCTCGATTTGTTCTTTCGTTATACGGGACATCTCTCCACCTCCGTTTAATAGGCTGTTGTTATCTGAATTGTCAGCAATGAATTGATCATATCAAATTGCTGTAATGCAGGCAATCCTGCCCAAAAGAAATACTGCTGAACAAGACGATGTTCAGCAGCTTGCCGTTCGTTACGATCGGTTAATATGAATATAAGGTTCCTGACCGGGATGGTGAATGACAATGCCTTCAGAGCCGTTGACAGAATTCAAATATAAATGAACAGGCACTTGAGCGTTTAAGGTGTCCTCCAGTTCCCCGGCGATAAATTGTGCCAAAGCGATGACTTCTGCTTGTCCCGGTGATTGAAGGTTTATATCGATCACCATTTGATCCAAGTTGCCGTCTTTATAGCGCCCGTTCCCAATAACACCGACTGTACGGCCGTAAAACTCATCGATCCCTTCTGTAAACTGAGTAAAATTCGCCGACAGGTTGGCGTCTTTCTCACGCGCCTCCGCAGACGGGAAAACGAGCTGTTCTTCGCTGATCGCTTCCCATTCAGTAATCTCCGTTTCTCCTTCGGGAACATCTGCCATTTGATAAAATGATCCCGGTGCAACCGCTCCGCGTTCTTCTTCACGGTAGAAAACGACTTGAATCGGCACCTCTTCAGCACCTTCTTTTGCCCGCATCCGTTCAACCATCACTTGGGCAGCCTGTTCAGCATGTTCATCAGCGTAGTTTTCATCTACGTTTTCTTCATGAAAATACAGGCCGCCGTCGTCATCTTCCGTTTGAAAATAATAAACAGAACGGATCGACACCCCGAGGACAATCCCGCTTAAGCTTACATCGTCATCGCCGTTTCCGGAATAATAATTATGCTCCATAATATGCGAAATGACGAGCGGCTGATCACGCATTTGTTCTTCTTGGTCGTCACCGTCTCCCAAAGACGGATTCAATCCGAATTCATAGCCTTCTTCGTCCGCTTGACGCCGAAGCCAATAATTAATTTCATTTCCGGATAAAAAAGTGCCTTCAGAAAAATAGTAGTCATCCGGGCTGAACCGGTCTGTCGCTATTTCCATTAAACCCATCTCAAACTGATCGATATCGATTCGGTTGCCCATCGCGTGAGCCACATTTCCCCGCGCTTCGCTGCGCTCGTAAGTCCCGTCGCGCAAAACGTTGCGGTAGAAATCGTCCGGTGAATCAATCGTAGGCGTCACTCTGTATTCCGGCTCTTCTTCCTCTTCTTCTGTTTCCTCAACGACGATGACATCGTCTTCATTTTCCTCTTCGTTCGCTTGATTCACATCCGGCGCGCAGCCAGTTAAAACAGCGAGCCCGGCGGCAAAGAAGAAAACCGTGCCTGTGATTTTTTTCATGATTACACTCTCCCGGTTACAATTAAGACAGTTTTATTTTCTCACAATCTGGCAAAGCGGTCTACCAGGAGGCAGCAAGAGTTTTCAGCATCTAGTTGTTCGCTGTTTCTGCACGGAATGTTTCTTCATCCCATATCTCAATCCCCAGCTCTTCCGCTTTAGCACGTTTGGATCCGGCTTTTTCTCCGGCGATTAAAATGTCTGTGCTTCCTGTAACGCTAGACGTCACACTCGCGCCGAGAGCTTCTGCAGCTGCTTTGGCATCTTTGCGGCTGTATGTCTGAAGCGTTCCTGTAATGACGACCGTTTTGCCGGTTAAAGCTGAATCTGCCTCTTGTGCCTGATTCGATGTTGGACCGGTATACGTCATATTAACGCCTTCTTGCCGAAGTTCTTCAATCAGCTCACGGACGCTCTCCTGCTGAAAATAAGCTGCGATTGCTGAGGCCATCTTTTCACCGATTTCATCAACCGCTTCAAGCTCCTCTGTGCCCGCTTCCATTAAACGGTCGATCGTTTCGAAGCGTTCCGCGAGCGTGCGGGCGGCCTTCGAACCGACATAACGAATCCCGAGACCAAAGAGCAGCTTATCGAGTGAATTCGACTTTGTTGTTTCGATCGCTTCGAGCAAATTGCTCGCTGATTTATCACCCATTCGTTCAAGCGCAATAAGTTCAGCTTTTTCCAAACGATACAGATCGGCCACACTGCGGACTAAGTTATGTTCAAACAGCTGTGTGACGACACGCTCGCCGAGGCCGTCAATATTCATTGCATCGCGTGATGCAAAATGAATCAGCCCTTCACGAATTTGCGCCGGACAGGCCGGATTCACGCAGCGAAGCGCCACTTCTCCGTCCAGACGCACGGTTTCTGCCCCGCATTCCGGACAGTGTTCCGGCATGTAAAAATCGCGTTCCTCGCCGCTGCGCTGACCTGTTAAAACGTTGACGACCTTAGGGATGATATCTCCCGCTTTTTTAATCGTAACTTTGTCGCCGATTTTTACGTCCTGCTCACGAATGAGATCTTCATTATGCAGCGAAGCGCGCGACACGGTCGTGCCCGCCACCGACACCGGTTCAAGAATCGCTGTCGGAGTGATCACTCCGGTGCGGCCGACGCTGAGCTCGATATCAGTCAGCGTTGTAATCACTTCTTCCGCCGGAAACTTAAACGATGTCGCCCAGCGCGGACTCTTCGCCGTGTAACCGAGCTTATCCTGTTCGCTTAAGTTATTCACTTTAATCACGACGCCGTCGATTTCATACGGCAAGTCTGCCCGTTTTTCCACCCAGGATTCACAAAAAGCGATCACATCTTCAATGTTATCAAAGCGCCTGATCTCCTCGTTCGTCTTAAAACCGAGTTCAGAGACATAGTTAATCGCTTCTTCGTGCGATTGAATCGCCGTGTTTTCTGTCGCCGCAATCGCGTAGGCAAACATGTCCAGATGACGCTTCGCCGCGATTTTCGGATCAAGCTGCCGGAGCGAACCTGCGGCAGCATTGCGCGGATTGGCAAAAACCTGTTCTCCATTGGCTTCCCGCCGTTTATTCAGATCGTGAAAAGATCTTTTCGGCATAAACGCCTCGCCGCGAACTTCAATCGTAACAGGTTCGGCAAGTTTCAGCGGAATCGAACGGATCGTTTTTAAATTTGCCGTGATATCCTCACCCACATCGCCGTCACCGCGGGTTGCACCTTGCACAAATACACCGTCTTCGTATTTTAACGTCACTGCGAGCCCGTCGATTTTCATTTCGCATACGTATTCCGGTGAATCGCCGAGCCCTTCGCAAACACGGCGGTCAAAATCGCGGAGTTCTCCGGCATCAAACGCATTGGAAAGACTGAGCATCGGGCGTTCGTGTCTCACCTTTTGGAACTGCTCAAGCGGCTCGCCGCCGACGCGCTCTGTCGGCGAATCGGCCCGTTTAAATTGCGGATAATTGTCTTCCAGCTCGCGCAATTCGCGCAGAAGCTGATCGTATTCGGCATCGGAAATTTTCGGATCATCAAGAACGTAGTAATCGTGTGCGTAACCGTTCAACTCATCTGTTAACCGATTGATCTGCTGTTTTATTGAAGACTCGTCTGTAGCCATTGTCGTCGCTCCTTATTCTTTCGTGATCGGTGCGAATTTCGCTGCCAGCCGTTTGACGCCGACTTCAGGAAAAGCGATATCCAACTCCGTATTTTCCCCGTCTCCGCGGGCGCTGACGACAGTGCCGACTCCCCACTTCCCGTGTTTCGCTTTATCGCCGACGTGCCATTCAAATGACGCGCCTCCGGTCGATGTCGGCTGCGGTTTCGGACTTCGGGCAGACTGTGCTCCAACGCGCGCCCCGGTTGCATCGGAGCGCTCCGCCGCTTCTTTTTTCCACGGCAAATCTTTATCTTTCGGGAGCCCGCCATCTTTTGCTTTTCGTTCAATCAGTTCGTCGGGAACCTCGCTTAAAAAGCGGGAAGCAGGATTCGCATTTGTTTTACCAAACATTGTTCTCCTTGCTGCTCTTGTCATATACAACTGTTTTTCCGCCCGGGTAATGCCGACGTACGCCAAGCGGCGCTCTTCTTCCATTTCCTTTTCTTCCATCAAAGAACGGCTGTGCGGAAATACCCCTTCTTCAAGCCCGATGAGAAAAACGTACGGAAATTCGAGACCTTTGGCAGAATGCAGCGTCATCAACAGCACTTTTTCTTCTTTTTCGTCTTCTTCCTCCACTTTATCAATGTCCGCGACAAGTGCCAGATCGGTTAAAAAAGCAATTAATGTTTTGTCTTCGCTCGCATCTTCAAATTCTTTAGCAACGGTCAAAAATTCATCAATATTTTCCAATCGGCCTTCAGATTCGAGGGATTGATCCTCTTTCAACACTTTGCGATAACCGGTCTTTTCTAACAGTTCTTCAATCAGCTCACTGACAGGAAGATAGTCCTGCATTTGTATCCAGTTGCGCATATGATCGCGGAACGCTTCGAGACTCCGGGTGAACCGTGCACTCAGTCCGACTTGACTGACTTCATCAAGCATTTCCATTAAGCTGATATCGCGGTCTGCTGCATAACGGTCTAATTTATCGACGGTTGACTGGCCGATCCCCCGTTTAGGAACATTGATAATCCGCCGCAGACTGATATCATCATCCGGGTTGGCAATCACGCGCAAATAGGCGAGCAAATCTTTGATTTCTTTACGGTCGTAGAACTTCGTCCCGCCGACTATCGTGTACGGCATATTCGACTTTACGAGCAGTTCTTCCATCACACGCGACTGCGCGTTTGTGCGGTACAATACGGCAATATCAGCCGGGGTTGCTTCATTTTGCTTGATCTTTTCTTGAATTTCACCGACGATAAAGCGGGCTTCTTCGTGTTCGTTGCCTGCTTCATATTGGACGATTTTTTCGCCCGGATGATTATCCGTCCAAAGATTTTTCGGCTTCCGGCCTTGATTTTGATCGATGACCTTATTCGCCGCATCCAAGATCCGTTTAGATGAACGGTAATTTTTTTCAAGCATGACGACTTTCGCGTCCGGATAATCTTTTTCAAACGATAAAATATTTTGAATATCGGCGCCGCGCCATTTGTAAATCGACTGATCGGAATCCCCGACAACGCACAAATTTTTGTGACGTTCAGCCATCAGGTTAACGAGCACGTACTGGGCACGGTTCGTGTCTTGATACTCGTCGACCATAATGTAGCGGAACCGGCGCTGATAGTATTCCAGCACTTCGGATACTTGTTTAAACAGTTTAATCGTTGTCATAATCAGATCGTCAAAATCGAGCGCCTGATTGCGCTTAAGTTCGCGCTCATAAGCTTCATACACTTGCTGCACAGTTTGTTCGTAGTAGGAATTCGCTGTTTTGCCGTAATCAGCAGCTGTTTTCAGTTCGTTTTTCGCCGAACTGATCGACCCGAGCAATGTGCGCGGATCGAATTTTTTTGAATCAATATTCAACTCTTTAACAATCCGCTTCAACACCGTCTGCTGGTCGCTCGCATCCAAAATCGTGAAATTGCGGCTGAAACCGATCCGGTCGATATCCCGCCGCAAAATGCGGACACACATCGAGTGAAACGTCGACACCCACATTTCTTCCGCTTCCGGACCGACATTTTTCGCAACACGTTCTTTCATTTCGCGCGCAGCCTTATTCGTAAACGTTATCGCCAAGATCGACCAATGCGGCACGCCTTTTTCGCCGATAAGGTACGCGATCCGGTTCGTTAATACCCGTGTTTTTCCGCTTCCGGCACCGGCCATAATCAATAGCGGCCCATCGGTATGCTGCACGGCTTCTTGCTGTTCAGGGTTGAGCCCCTTTAACATTGCTTCTTTCATTATGATCACCATCCAAACATACGTTCTTATATTTGCAGTTTACTTGACTTTCGACAAAAAGTACAGCCGCCAAAGCGGCTGCCGATCGGTTCGTTACGCGTATGTTTTGACTGCCCCGACAGTTTTCAACGCATTTTTGAGATCATCGTAAATCACGTTGCCGACAACGATCGTATCCGCGCTGGCAGCCATTTCTTCCGCCTGTTCCGGCGTGGCGATTCCCCCGCCGTAAAAAAGCTGCGACTGTTCAAGCGTCCGGTTTACTTCATCTACTGTCTCTGGACAGCCGTACGTCCCGCTGTATTCCAAATAAAAAATCGGCATATGAAAAAGCTGATCAGTCATCCGTGCGTAAGCAACCACATCCTCTGTGTCCAGATTCGTGTTCGCTCCGGTGAGCTGGGCAACCGTTGAGTCTTCATTCAGGACACAATAGCCTTCTGAAAGCACTTCTTGAAACGGCATCATATGTCCGTATTCTTTCAACGCCCGGTGATGCAAGCCGTTCAGCCAAGTTACTTCAGCGGCATTTAAAACGGACGGAATTAAATAATAATCAAAGCCGGGCGACAAAGCTTGAATTGTACTCACTTCTAAAGCACACGTGACGCTGTATTGACGAACGCGCATAAGTAAATCCAATGTATTTTCTTCCGTTACGCCGTCGCTTCCGCCAATAATGATTGCATCTGTTCCTGACTCGGCCAGCTGCTCCAATGCATCATCAGACAGCGGCTTAGCCGGATCCAGTTTAAAGACGTGACGCCATTCGTAGTACGGTTTCATCGTTAAAATTTCCCCTTCATCGTTTCATTCTCATTTCTTCAAACAGTATATCAAAAATCACCGCCGTTCTCGAGATAAAAAAGGACCCGAAGCCGATTCGCTCCGAGTCAGACGTTCTTTTATTCATGCTTTTGATAAACGCGGTCAAGCGAAAACCTGTACCCTTCGTTGCCGTAATTAATGCAGCGTTTCACCCGGGAAATCGTCGCGGTACTGGCACCGGTATCTTTTTCAATATGCTGATACGTATCGCCGTCCATAAGCATCCGGGCAACCTCTAAACGCTGCGCGAGCGATTGAATTTCGTTCATCGTGCATAAGTCATCGAAAAACTGATAGCATTCTTCTTTATCTTTTAAGCTTAAAATCGCTTCAAACAGCTGATCCAATTCTTTTCCGCGCAATTTATCAATTTGCATCTTTCTCATCCGCCCTTTCTGTTCATACGTATTCACGTTAAAAATCTGCTTCGTTTAAAAATCAACCCGGTCGTTTAGACCGCCGCCAGCTTTTTCGATGAAGTGGACCCAGGTCTGACCCGGAAGCAAACTCAGTTCAGTTTCGTCTTTATAAGGCAAGATCAGTCCGTCTTCATTTCGCCAGGATACTTCTCGAACAAGGCCTTCCTGCAAGAGCAGGCCCTTACCGCCCGATTCGATATCAATGTCTCTTCGCCCCTGATCATCGACAACGTCATGACCGGTCTCAACCAGCAGCACATTGCGCGCTGATTGCGGGGATCCTGATTGTTTATCTTTCATTGCCTCGCCCCCGACAGTCCGCATGTATCCGTATCTTTCGTCAAACTCCCACTCAACATTGTTATCAGCGCTGTTTAAATCTATATGAACATGTTCAGCTTGTTCGCCTTGCGCGTTTGAAAGTTCGTCTGTGAACGGCAGTTCCGGCGGTTTCGGTCCGTCTGTTGCTACACCCGCCTCTTCGGCTGCAGAAAATACACCTCCGACAGACGTGTAGACGTCATGCGGCGCAGGACGGCTGTCAATTCGGTCAAAATAATCCGTATATTGCAGCGCATCGACAAAATCATTTCCGCTTTCTAAGCGGGTCCGGGCATCCGGACTGCCTCCTGCGGAAACGAAGCCGGCGTTCAGCTGTTCAGCTGCTTTGACAAAGTAACTGCGCGCGCTGCGCACATTGCCGATTCTCTCCGCTTCTTGACTGTGATAAACCGCCAGCAGACGGGTAATTCGCCCTTCCGTCAATGCTTCATAGACAATATCCGCATCATTTAACCCCTGTTGCGGTCTCGATAATGCCGAATCCTCGATCATCAGGCCAAAAGCGCGATGGTCGACGCTGTTGTCCGTTTTCTTCCCTGAAAGGGGATACATATTTTCTTTATCTTCATTTGAATCATTCGATGAAACGGGGTCGTTTTCTTCTGTTTCATCCTTGTCATCCGGCTGATCAGCTTCACTGTTTACACTTGCACCTGCATTGCCGTTGCCAGAAGCGCTGTTATCAGCACTGCTGCAGGCGCCTGCGAGAAGCAAAAGCAGCAAGATAAACGAACGTGTTTTCCGCATGCACCGTTCACCTCTGTATTGTAGTATATCTGCTGTTACTTTCATAGTTTAACGCATAATCGAAGGAAAGAGTACCCTTTTCTTTTTTACATCATAAATCCCTTTTTGTGTGACTCTGACGTACGGAAGATGCGTTGACGACAGAAACAGCAAGCTGTAAATCGGGTCATTAAACGGGTAACACCGTGCAAACAATTCAGCGCGCAAATGATTTTCTTCCGTGGTTAAACCGCCGTCAATCGGTTTTTCCGAGAAAGTACCGCCGATCGTAAGCGGAATCGAAGCAGCCGGACCGTTTTGATCAAGCAGCACGATCCCGCCCCGCTGTTTTTTTAATGCCTGAAAGGCTTGAAGCAAACCGTGTT
Organism: Salisediminibacterium halotolerans; assembly: GCF_003814815.1. Taxonomy (GTDB): domain Bacteria; phylum Bacillota; class Bacilli; order Bacillales; family Salisediminibacteriaceae; genus Salisediminibacterium; species Salisediminibacterium halotolerans. Next base: position 160,187 of record NZ_RKQQ01000004.1, on the reverse strand, counting down.
TCGATTTGCCGATTAAAATGATGTCTCCCGTAGTCGAGTAACTGCTCGCAAACCCGTATATATGTGCGGCAAAACCTTTTATCAGGGTCGTCACCGACCACTTGCCAAAGCGGTCCACTAACAATAAAAAGCATTCATCGCAGTCATCGGGCAATGAATCGCCTGTCATATCAAGCTGAATTTGATACGGCTTCATAATGACTTCATTCACCATTTCAACACCGAGCGGGATGGAAAAATGCAAGTCATTCCACGTCAGTTCCCACTCAGGATTAAACGGGGTGAAGCCAAATGAAGCCCAGTCGATCCCTCTTTTTGGAAAGACAGGCCGGTTATCTTTTCGCACCCACTCGCCTTTCGCCAGGACGTCAGTCGGTTTAGCCGACGTAAGTTCCGGCAGAAAATTAATGTTTGCCAGCCTGCCGGGAGCGATTATCCCGATCGTGTCATCAAGATGAAAATAGCGCGCCGGATTTTTTGTGCACATGAGAACGGCATCAATAAAAGGCACGCCCGCAGCCACTGCTTTATCAATCAGCATATCCATCAATCCTTCTTTGATAAAGTGCGGCGGCGATCCGTCTGTCGTCATCATCAGATCGTCGTAACCGACCTTGCCTGTTTGTTGCAGTCCGCTGATAATTGCCGGCAAATCAGGCCTGATTGATGAATAGCGAAGCGATGCTGTCATCCCGGCATCAAGCCGGGCAAGCACATCCTCAGCTGTCATCGATTCATGATCACCGTCGACACCAAGCAAAGCCATTTTCGCCAACGTTTCTTTGCCGGCTCCGGGCAAGTGTCCTTCGATCGGCTTATGGGCTTGTTTCGTTTCCAGCATCCAATGTAAAATTTCATCATTTCCTTCTAAAACTCCCGGCCAATCAGTTAATTCACCGCCTTGAACGACATAGGGGTGATCGAGCCAAGCTTTCATCGCCGAATAGGAGAATATATGATGTTGGTTAATTAAAGCAGTCTGACCGTCATAACGCGCCCACCAGAGCATGACAGCCGGGGTTTGCTGAATTTCCTCAATTAAACGGAGCGCGTCAGCTGTTTCCAAATGCAGAATAAACGGTAAGTTATCATTCACAAATGTCGTCGTTCCTCGCTCTGCACCGAAGCGGGCGAGCGTGAGCGGGTTGTAAAGCTGGAACGGATGGGCATGATGCTCAATATAGCCGGGAACTAAATAAAATCCTTCAGCATCGATCCGCTCGATTCCATCCATTGAAGAAGGCAGAGCTTCTCCGACATAAACGATCCGGCTTCCGTCCAGCCAAATATGTCCTTTTTGCCAAATTTTTCGCATGCTGTTTAAATAAGTCCCGTTTTCAATCACAGCTGTCGGCTGCTCTTCGCCGCTGACGATATGTAACTGCCGGCGTATTTGCTTTTTCGTCCAATACCGTGAAATGCTCTGCACCGCTTCTCACCTTCCTTTGAAAAAAAAAGATCGAAAGACCTACAAAAAAATTGCCGCCTTGTTCGGCTTACACATCGCAAAAATAGCGTAGAACCGGAGAAAACCAGTAAACGCTTACATAATTTTAACATATCTTTGCTTTGCACCGTTACGGGCTTTTTTTATCCATTCCAAACGGCAAGGACTTTTTTCTTTTTCACACACAACCATCGTCTCAGGAATAATTTTTTAGAATAGTTTCATTATTTCATCAATTTATGGAAGTATTTATTATTCTTTTGAAAAAATGTATACTTCCCCGTATTGAGTACGTCTTTATTCAAAACTTTTTTTCAGAAAATTTCCACTAACGAAAGGAGTAATTATGATGGCTAAAGAACGCAGAGGCTTTTTTCAGCGGTTTCTGGACATGATTGAACGTACCGGTAACCGGCTTCCGCATCCGATCACCCTGTTTGCCATGCTCGCCGGCATGGTGCTTGTGTTATCCGCACTGATTTCTTGGACAGGGGTTACTGTAGAACATCCGGGCGAAGAAGGCGAGATGGTCTCTGTTCAAAACTTGTTGAACGCCGAAGGGGTCGAATACATATTTACAAGTATGGTCGATAACTTTATCGGCTTCGCCCCGCTTGGTGTTGTACTTGCGACGATGCTAGGAATCGGCTTAGCTGAACGCACCGGGCTAATCAGTGCTGTACTGCGCGGATTTGTCCTTTCGGTGCCGCAAAAATTGATTACCGGCGGCCTTATTTTCGCGGGGATTATGTCCAGTGTCGCATCAGACGCCGGTTACGTTGTTCTTCCGCCGCTTGGTGCGGTCATTTTTGCCGCGCTCGGACGCCACCCGCTCGCCGGCTTAGCTGCCGCGTTTGCCGGTGTATCAGCCGGATTCAGCGCAAACTTATTCTTATCAGCAACTGACCCGATGCTCGGAGAACTGACAATTAACGCAGCTGCGATCATCGATGAAGGCTATGCTGAAACAATGAACATCGCGATGAACTATTATTTCATCGTCGCCTCTGTCTTTTTGCTGACGATCGTCGGTTCGATCGTCACGGAAAAAGTCGTTGAACCGCGTCTTGGCACGTACGAAGGGGATTATAAAGAAGATTTAAACGGATTAGAACCGATTGAGCGAAAAGGAATTATCTGGGCTGTTACCGCAATGGGGCTCGGCTTTGTCGGTGCGGTTCTGCTCGTTGCCTTGCCGAATGCACCGCTTCGCGGGGATGAAGGCGACACCGTGCAGCAAATTATTCAATCGCCGTTTATGGCCTCACTCGTGCCGATCATTGCTTTACTGTTCTTTATTCCCGGACTCGTCTACGGAATCGTGACAAAGAACATCACAAACGACAAAGACGTTGCGCATCAATTGTCTGACACGATGGCTTCGATGGGTATGTTTATCGTGTTGGCCTTTACTGCCGGTCAGTTTGTTGCTTACTTTTCTGAATCTAACATGGGACTTGTCCTCGGTGTTTACGGCGCTGAATTCCTTGAAGCCGCCAATTTAACCGGAATTCCGTTGATTTTAGGCTTCATCGTCGTTGCCGGTTTCATTAACTTGTTTGTCGGAAGCGCCTCCGCCAAATGGGCAATGATGGCTCCGGTGTTTGTGCCGATCATGATGCAGCTCGGCTATTCGCCGGAAATGACCCAAATGGCTTACCGCATCGCCGATTCGACGACGAATATCATCACACCGTTGATGACGTATTTCGCCGTGATTATCGCGTTTGCCCAGAAATACGATAAAAATATGGGTATCGGTACAATGATTTCAGTTATGTTCCCGTTCACCGTATGGTTTTCCATCGCCTGGACGATTATGCTGATTATTTGGATGCTCTTAGGCCTGCCGCTTGGACCAGGTTCACCAATCGAATACACTGGCTGATAAAGACAAAAACGCCCTCCTGCATTTCAGGAGGGCGTTTCAGCTTGTAGACAAACGATTATTTTGATGTCAGCCATGAATCCACTGCCCTCCGCTTGCCCGGGCAAGGACTCAGCATCCCGGATTTTTCCCTACAGGATAGCCAAACAGATGAGACCCTACAGAGCCATAAGCCGAAAGATGCGCAGTCATCCTCTTCGATTCAAACTGCGCCGTTTCCATATTGTTCTGCGAAGTAAGAAAGCCACGCAGCAACTTCCTCCGACGCCTGTAGGAAAAGCAAGCGGAGGTTAGTTGCTGCGCGGCTTACGTCAAAATAATGATAGTTTGTCTAAACACTGAAACTTTAGCGCTTATGAATCATGCCACACATGGGCTTTGCCTTTTTCTTTCGAGATGATTTCCATCGCCGTCTGTGTTCCTTGGCCTGCGGCAATAATGCTTTGCGTCGGCACGCCTGATAACAAACCGGCGACATAAAATCCCGGAACATTTGTCTCCCCGCTCCAAGAGCCGCCTTTTATCCGGGAAATTTTCCCGCTTGGTACAGCGGGGCTGACCTCAGTTTCTATACCGAGATCTTCAAGCGGTTTTTTATTTATGTTGGACGCGGCAATCACGTAGTTTGCCGAAAATGAGCGTTCGTTGCCTTCCGCATCCGCGACAGTCAATAGAAACCGGCTGCCGTTAGTTTCCCCGGTTTTAACGGCGGCAACTTTTTCTTTTTTCAGTTCAGCGCCAAAAGATTCGGCTTGTTTTCGCATCCGGCTTAACAATTCGTCTCCGGTAATCGCCTCAGGAAAACCCGGGTAGTTTTGTACATGTTCAATCGGGCGAAGCTGTGATTTATTCTGATCAAACACAACCGTAGAAAATCCCGCTTCAGCCGTGTAAATCGCTGCGGATAAACCGGCGATTCCCCCGCCGATAATTGCAATGTCTGCAGAGTTCATACTATTTCCTCCTTGTTGCTTTTCCTGCCACTATACACCCCAGGGTACTAAAATTCAAGCCTTCAGCAATGTCAGTTTAACACTTTGCCGGCAATATCTTTGCGGTAATACATCCCTTCCCACTCGCCTGCTTCAAGCACCTGATACGTCTTTTTTACTGCTTCATCAAGCGCCGGTGCAACGGTTGCAAGCAAAAGTACACGGCCTCCGGCTGTTTTCCACGCCCCGTCGCCGCCGGTTGATTCGTCATCTTTTGTTGTCCCGGCGTGAAACCATTGTTGGGCAGTCGGCTCAACCAAGGAAGGAAGCTGAAACGGCCAGCCTTTTTCATAAGGTCCGGGGTAACCGGAAGAGGCCACAACAACACCCGCGCACGATTCTTCTGTCCAGTCTAGCTCAATTTCTTCCCCGGCAAGAATACGCATCATCGCGAGAAATAAATCGCTTTTTAACCGCGGTAACACAACTTGTGTTTCCGGGTCGCCGAATCGGGCGTTAAATTCGATCACTTTCGGACCTTTTTCTGTAATCATCAACCCGGCATATAAAACGCCGGTAAACGGTCGACCCTCTTTTGACATCCCGCGTGCTGCCGGGCGGAGAACTTTTTGCATAATCTCGTCTGTATACGATGCGTCTAAATGCGGCACCGGTGAGTAGGCCCCCATCCCGCCGGTATTCGGTCCGGTATCGCCGTCACAGGCGCGTTTATGATCTTGCGCGCTGACGAGCGGGACAACCGTCTCGCCATGTACAAGCGCCATGACAGAAAGCTCTTCTCCTCTCAGACATTCCTCAATCACGACCGATCGCCCAGCATCACCAAACGCTTTGGCTGTCATCATGTCATCAAGCGCATGATATGCTTCCTCGTTTGTCTCCGCGACAACGACACCTTTGCCGGCAGCAAGACCATCCGCTTTCACAACAATCGGCGCGCCGCATGTATCAACGTACGCTTTCGCCTCAGCAATGGAGGAAAAGGACTGATAGGCTGCTGTCGGAATCTGATAGCGGTCCATGATTTTTTTCGCAAACTCCTTGCTTCCTTCAATTTCCGCCGCCGCTTTTGTCGGCCCGAACACACGCAGACCGGCCTCTTGAAAAACATCGGTAATCCCTTCGACAAGCGGCCCTTCCGGCCCTGGAACGATTAAGTCTACCTTCTCTGCAAGTGCCAGCTCTTTTAGCGCTTCATGGTCGCTTTCAGCGATTTCAATCACCCGGCATCCGGGAACATAGCTCATCGCGTCGCTGCCAGGCGCCACTAAAATCTCGCTGACTTTCGCCGATTTTGACATCGTCCAAGCGAGCGCATGTTCACGCCCGCCGCTTCCGATCAGCAACACTTTCATCGGTTTTATTCCCCTTCCTGCTTAGTATATCTTTCACCGTCTAATGTTTAAAATGACGCACACCGGTCATGACCATTGCAATCCCGTATTCATCCGCCTTATCGATCGATTCTTGATCGCGTTTGGAACCGCCCGGCTGGATGATTGCCCGCACACCTGCTCTGGCCGCTTCTTCAACCGTATCCGCCATCGGAAAGAATGCATCAGAGGCCATCACCGAGCCGTCCGCTTTCTCCCCGGCGTGCTCAAGAGCAATTTTCGCTGCGCCGACGCGATTCATTTGGCCTGCTCCGACACCGATCGTCATATCATCTTTCGCTAGCGTAATCGCATTTGATTTCACATGTTTGACGACTTTCCAAGCGAGCTTCATTTGTTCCAGTTCACGGTCGGAAGGTTTGCGTGCCGTCGGAATCGTTGCTTCAACATCTTCATAGCTGATTGTGTCGGTTTCTTGCGTAAGGGCGCCGCCGGCGACAGTCGTCACCCGCCGTTCACTCGTTTGGTGATTCGGCAAATCGATTTTCAACAGACGGATGTTTTTCTTTTGCGTCAAAACCGCCAGCGCTTCCGCAGAAAATCCCGGAGCAATGACGATTTCCAAAAAGATCTCGCTCATTTTTTCCGCCGTTTCTCCGTCTATTTCACGGTTCGACGCGATGATTCCGCCAAAGATCGAGGTCGAATCCGCTTCGTAAGCTTTCGTCCAGGCATCATATACGGAAGCGCCCATGCCGACGCCGCAAGGGTTCATATGCTTGACGGCAGCGACAGCCGGTTCTTTAAAGTCACGCACGACGGCCATGGCCGCATCGGCATCATTGATATTATTGTAAGACAGTTCTTTGCCGTGTAATTGTTCCGCTTTCGCTAACGAAGCAGGGTTGCCGAGCGGACGCTCATAAAAAGCGGCATTTTGATGGGGGTTTTCTCCGTAGCGAAGCGATTGCTTTAAATTATACGTTAGCGTTAATTTCTCCGGCGATTCCTCGCCGACACTCGTCGTTAAATACTCGGCAATGAGCGCATCGTATGCGGCAGTGTGCCGAAATGCCTTCGCCGCCAGTTTGCGTTTCGTCATTAACGACGGACTGCCGCCTGTTTCTTTCAGCTCGCTCAATACATCCGGGTAATCTGCTGCGTCGACGAGGACCGTGACATCCTGATGGTTTTTCGCTGCCGAACGGATCATCGACGGTCCGCCGATATCGATATTTTCCACCGCATCGTCAAACGTCTTCTCCGGATCTTCCAGCGTTTGCTGGAAGGGGTAAAGGTTAACGGCAACGATATCAATCGGTGCGATTTTCTGTGCCTTCATCGCATCAGTATGGGCAGGCTCGTCCCGCTTGCCGAGCAGTCCGCCGTGAATCAGCGGATGCAATGTTTTTACGCGTCCGTCCATGATTTCCGGAAACCCGGTAACTTCCTCGATTCCGGTTACGTTCAACCCTGCTTCTTCCAAGGCCCGTTTCGTGCCGCCGGTCGAGATCAATTCGATACCGAGCGCGGCGAGTTCTTCCGCGAAAACTGTAATTCCTGTTTTATCAGAAACGCTGATTAATGCCCGTTTTGCCAAATTTCTCACACTCCTCTATTCTTCTTCAATGACACGGCGGATCACATCCGGATAAAGCCGGTGTTCGATCTGCTTAATCTTCTTTGACAGCGTGTCGTATGTATCTGTCTTCTCTATTCTAACAGGTTCTTGCTCAATAATTGGACCCGTATCCATCCCTTCGTCAACAAAATGGATCGTTACACCGGTTATCTTCACGCCGGCTTGAAAAGCCTGTCCGACGGCATCAAGTCCGGGAAAAGAGGGAAGCAAAGAAGGATGAATATTGATAATCCGCTTTTCAAAAGGAACGAGCAAAACCGGACTTAAAAGCCTCATGTAACCGGCTAAAACAAGCCATTCCGCCCCGTAACTGCGCAACGTTTGCAGCACTTCTCGTTCAAACGCTTCTTTTCCGCCCAAATCTTTCGGACGGGCAGAAAATGTCGGAACGCCCGCTTTCTCTGCCCGCGTCAAAACAAACGCTTCCGGATTGTCTGAGACAATCAGCACCGGTTCTGCCTTCATACAGTCTGTCTGACAGGCATCGAGCACGGCCTGAACATTGCTCCCGTCTCCCGAGGCAAACAAGGCTATTTTCATCGGTTCCACGTCCCTTCAAATTCGATTCCTTCTCCACGTTCTGTGCGCCCGATGATAACAGCCGTTTCACCCGATTGTTTTAATGTATCCAGCACCGTTTCACGATCTTTTTCAGCGACAGCCAGCACGATCCCGATCCCTGTGTTAAACGTTTCGCGTACGTCATCATCCGTTAAGTTCCCGGCTGTTTGCAGCCACTGCATAACCGCGGGAAGTTTCCAAGCTGATTCGTCAATCACCGCTTTCACCCCGTCAGGAAGCATACGCGGCACATTTTCAACGAGGCCGCCGCCGGTAATGTGTGCAGCTGCTTTTACCTGTTCGGTTCCGAAAAACGGTTTCAGCGCACCGGCGTAAATCGAGGTCGGTGTTAATAATGCTTCAGCGACCGTTATCTCTGCGTCCCACGGTGCCGGGTCATTCCAGGCAAGATTTTGCTCAGAAATAATTTTTCGCACGAGTGAAAAGCCGTTGCTGTGAAGCCCGGACGAACGCAGTCCAATCAATGCCTGCCCCGCTTCCACACGCTCCGGATGCCAAAGGTCTGGCTTTTCCGCCGCTCCGACAACAAAACCGGCAATATCATACTCATCCGCATCGTACATCCCGGGCATTTCCGCTGTTTCACCGCCGATCAATGTACAGCCTGCGTCGCGGCACCCGGAGGCGATTCCTGCGACAATCGCTTCGATCTGTTCAGGGTCAGCCTTGCCAAGTGCCAGATAATCGAGAAAAAACAGCGGCTCAGCGCCCTGAACGAGAATATCATTGACGCACATGGCGACAGCGTCGATTCCGACAGTGTCGTGTTGCCCCGCTTCTTTGGCGATCATAAGTTTTGTCCCGACACCGTCCGTCCCGGAAACTAACACCGGCTCTTTCATCTTCAAAGCTGAAAAGTCAAACATCCCGCCAAAACCGCCGAGACCGCCGATCACTTCGGGACGGGAGGTTGACTGAACGTGTTTTTTCATTCGCTTTACCGCTTCATACCCGGCTTCTACATCTACACCGGCAGATCGATATGCTTTAGACACATTATTTTCCCCCTAATACTTTATCATACGGGTGGTCGGTTTCCGGGTAAATTTCCGTCGGATAATCACCGGTGAAACAAGCCAGGCACTGTCCGCAATCTTCGTTGATCGGTCCGCGGCCGAGCCCTTCTTTCAAACCGTCTACGGATAAATAATACAGCGAGTCGGCGCCCATATCGTCACGGATTTCTTCGACGGTTTTTTCCGCCGCGGCAAGTTCTCCCTTCGTCGACGTATCAATCCCGTAAAAACAAGGATTGATAATCGGCGGTGAACTGATACGGACGTGCACCTCTTTCGCCCCTGCTTCCCGAAGCAGCTTCACGATTCTGCTTGCCGTCGTGCCGCGGACAATCGAATCATCAATCATAACGACGCGTTTTCCTTCGACGACACCGCGCACAGCGGACAATTTCATTTTCACACCTTGTTCGCGAAGTGCTTGCGACGGTTGAATAAACGTGCGGCCGACATAACGGTTTTTAATCAGACCGAGCTCATACGGGATGCCGGACTCTTCAGCGAAGCCAATCGCCGCAGAGATGCTCGAATCCGGAACGCCGGTGACGACGTCTGCTTCTACCGGCGCCTCGTTGGCGAGTACTTTCCCGAGGTTTTTTCGTGCATGATGAACGTTGATTCCTTCCACGTTGCTGTCCGGCCGGGAAAAATAAACGTACTCCATCGAGCAGATCGTCTTGCGGGTCGACGAAGAGAATGTCTCAATATGCATCCCGTTGTCATCCATGCGAATAAATTCACCGGGCTGCACGTCACGTACGTATTCCGCGCCGACAATATCAAACGCGCACGTTTCTGACGAGACGACATAGGCATCGCCGAGCTTGCCGATTGACAGCGGACGCAGACCGTTCGGGTCGAGCGCTACCATCATGCAATCTTCGACGAGAAACGCAAGCGCGTACGCGCCTTTTACCATCGATAACGCACTTTGAATCGAATCTTTCATCCCCGGATAGCCGCTTCGTTTCATCAAATGGGCAATCACTTCCGTGTCAGACGTCGTTTGAAAAATACTGCCCTGATGCTCCATTTGCCGCTTCAGCATGTTCGCGTTGACAATGTTGCCGTTATGGGCAAGCGCAATGCTTCCGGTTTGTGAATTGAACTGCAAAGGCTGACAGTTGATGAAGTCGCTCGTTCCCGCAGTTGTATAGCGGACATGACCGATTGCGCCGTCGCCGCTGAGCCGGTTCAATGTCTCCGCGTCAAACACATCATTTACCAGCCCCATGCCTTTATGAATCTTCAGGCGTTCCCGGTCGCTCGTAACAATTCCTGCTCCTTCTTGGCCGCGGTGCTGCAAACTGTGCAGGCCGTAATAAGTGATATGCGCCGCGTCAACATGTCCCCACACGCCAAAAACGCCGCATTCTTCGTTTAATCCTCTGATTTCAGGTAACATGGAATCGCACCTCTCCAAACGTTTTCTAGCTCTTGTACCGACCGGTTGATGAGCGGGGTGCCGTCATTGCCGCGAATCATACATTGCGGTGTTTCGGTGACACGTCCGATCATTTCCGCTTCAGGCACTAATTTTTCAAAGCGCTCGCGGTCTTCTTCACGGACTGTAATAATATAACGGGACGGGGTCTCGCTGAACAGCGACGCTGTAAGGCTTTCACTCTGCGTAAGCGTGACATCAACACCCAGCCCGCTGGAAAAGAGTTTTTCGGCCAATGCCGGAGCAAAGCCCCCTTCAGAAATATCGTGCGCTGATTGTACCGTCTGCTTGCGAATCGCTGTAAGCACCTTTGTTTGCCGCTCGGTTTCGGCTGCCAGATCGAACGTTGGCGCAGGTCCGTAAATTCGGCCTTCCGTCACTTTTTGCAGCTCGCTTCCGGCGAAATCATTGCCTGCTTTGCCGAGCGAATAAACCGCATCTCCAGCGTTTTTCACCGTCTGTGTCGTAATATGATCGAGCTTGTCAATTAAACCGACCATACCGACAACCGGAGTTGGATAAACCGCTCCTTTGGCCGTTTCGTTATACAATGAGACATTTCCGCCGACAACCGGGGTGTTCAGCGCCCGGCAAGCTTCGGACAAGCCGTCGGTGGAGCGCTCTAATTCCCAGTATATTTCCGGATTTTCCGGACTTCCGTAATTCAGGCAATCTGTTACCCCGAGCGGTTCCGCGCCGGAACAAACGAGGTTGCGCGCTGCTTCAGCAACAGCCATTTGTCCGCCGGTATACGGGTCGAGATACAAGAATCGTGAGTTCGCGTCCGTCGTCATCGCCAGCGCTTTATCCGTGCCTCTCATACGCAAGACAGCAGCGTCCGATCCCGGCTGCACAACCGTGTTTGTCTGCACCATATAGTCATACTGTTCGTAAACCCATTCCTTGCTTGCGATCGTCGGCTGCTGTAAAAGGGTAAGAAGTATTTCTTCCGGGTCTTCTGCGGTCAAATTCGGCTGACCGGCGGCTTGAAAAGCGCGAAACCGCTCAGGCTCAACAGAATCGGGATGATACACCGGCGCGTCTTCCGCCAATGAATCGACCGGGACATCAGCAACCGTATCACCTTGAAAGGAGAGCGTCATACGCTGATTGTCCGTTACTTCGCCAATCACCTTTGCTTGTAATCCCCAACGCTCAAACAAGTCGGTAAACTCTTTTTCGCTCCCTTGTTCAATCACTAGAAGCATACGCTCTTGCGATTCTGACAGCATCATTTCGTAAGGCGTCATTTTCTCTTCCCGCTGCGGTACATCATCAAGGTTTAAATGAATACCGCTGCCGGCTTTACTCGCCATTTCAGCTGAAGACGACGTCAGTCCGGCTGCGCCCATATCTTGAATGCCGACTAATTGCGGATGACGAACAGCCTCCAGGCAAGCTTCAATCAGCAGCTTCTCGGTAAAGGGATCGCCGACTTGCACTGACGGACGTTTCGACTCCGATTGTTCTGACAACTCTTCCGAAGCAAACGTCGCGCCGTGAATGCCGTCGCGACCGGTTCCTGCTCCGACATAAAGCACCGGGTTGCCTGTACCTTTGGCTATCCCCTGTTGCAAGTCGCTGTGATCAATTAAACCGACACACATCGCATTGACAAGCGGATTCCCTTCGTAACAGTCGTCAAATTGAACTTCGCCTCCGACAGTCGGAACCCCGACACAGTTGCCGTAACCGGCAATTCCTGACACGACACCTTCGAACAAATACTTGACGCGCGGGTTCGTTAATTCGCCAAACCGGAGCGAATTTAACAATGCTACCGGACGGGCGCCCATCGAAAAGATGTCGCGTAAAATTCCGCCGACCCCTGTCGCGGCTCCTTCATAAGGTTCTATTGCTGACGGGTGATTATGGCTTTCCATTTTAAAAACAGCAGCTTGATTGTCGCCGATATCAATCACTCCGGCGCCTTCGCCCGGCCCTTGCAAAACCCGATCACCTTCAACCGGGAACTTTTTCAAAACGGCTTTCGAATGTTTGTAACTGCAATGCTCTGACCACATAACAGAGAAGAGACCGAGCTCGGTATAATTCGGGAGGCGGTTTAATATCGTTTGAATGCGGCTGAATTCATCTTCTGTCACACCCATGTCGAGATACAGTTTATCCGTTTCAATCGTCTTGGGTGTTATTTCATCGATGTACGGCATGTGTTTCCCTCCAGTTGGCAACGATGGATCGAAAAAGCGGAAGGCCGTCGGCGGAACCGAGCAGTGTATCGACTGCCCGCTCCGGGTGCGGCATCATCCCGAGAACATTTCCGGATTCATTCAATATGCCGGCAATATTTGCTTTTGAACCGTTCAAATCATCTGTATACGTGAAGACAATCCGGCCGTTTTCTTTTAAAATCCGGTAATCTTCATCGCTGCAATAATAATTCCCGTCGCCGTGAGCTACCGGAACTGTGATCATTTCGCCTTGCTTGTATTCCGATGTAAACATCGTCGCGTTTTCTTCCGTCCGAAGCGTCACCGGCTTGCAAATAAACTTCAGCCCTTTGTTACGGCGCATAGCCCCCGGCAACAGTCCGGCTTCTAAAAGCACTTGAAACCCGTTACAAACACCGAGAACAGGCTTGCCTGCTGCAGCTGCTTTTTTCACGGCTTCCATCACCGGCGAAAATTGGGCGATCGCTCCGGAGCGCAAGTAATCGCCGTAAGAAAAACCGCCCGGAAGCAGCACCGCATCAAACCTGTCGAGCGATGTTTCGTCATGAAACACATACTCTGCTTCTTCACCGAGTTCATTTTTGACAGCATAATACATATCTTTATCGCAGTTTGAACCGGGAAACACGATCACCGCAAACTTCATACGGACAGCGCCTCCTCAATCGTGTACTCGTAATCTTCAATAACAGGATTGGCAAGCAGTTTCTCACACATCTCCCGAACGTCACTTTCAACCTTTTCCGGTTCACTCTCCATGCGAATATCCATCTTTTTGCCGATGCGGACATTTTGTACGCCGTCATACCCTAAGCGGGTAAGCGATGTCTGTACGGCGTTTCCTTGCGGATCAAGCACGCCCTCTTTCAATGTTACAAACACTTGAATATCATACGTCATTTGTCAGCCCTCCAAGCCGTGAAAAAATCGTTTCGTATGCCGCCTGTAAATTTCCGCCGTCAAAACGGAACAAATCTTTGTCGAGCGAGTCGCCGGTCTTTGCATCCCAGAGCCGGCACGTGTCCGGCGAGATTTCATCCGCTAAAATAATCCGTCCGCTGTGATCGCGGCCGAATTCCAGTTTGAAGTCAACAAGAATAAGCCCGGCGTTTTGAAACAGTTCGATTAACGCGGTGTTGCACCGCAAGGCGAGCGCCTTCATTTCCGTCAGTTCATCCGCAGCGGCCGCCCCTAAAACGCGGATATGCTCTTCATTAATGAGCGGATCACCTAAGTTGTCATCTTTTAAATACCATTCAATCACCGGCGGCGTCATGTCCTGCCCGCGTTCCAGGCCGAGCCGTTTGACTAAACTCCCCGCTGCTCGGTTTCGGACAACGACTTCAAGCGGAATCATCTCGGCTTTGCGGATGCGCTGCTCAGTTTGTGAAATCCGCTCAATAAAATGATTAGGAATCCCCAATTCATGAAGCTTGGCAAAAATCAGTGCGCTGATTTCATTATTCAGACGGCCTTTTCCGCTAAGCATCTCTTTCTTTTTCCCGTCAAAAGCGGTCGCATCATCTTTGTACTCGACATGGAGCGTGTCGTCGTTATCTGTGCGAAATACTTTCTTGGCTTTCCCTTCATACAGCAGTTCTGTTTTTTTCACCTTTTAAGCCCCTTTCGCAAATCTTTCAGCGGCATTCCGTTAAACCCGGTTACGTCTGTGTTAATCCGAGCCGTTCAAATATCGTGTCGACGTGCTGCAAATGATGGCGGTAGTCAAAACAATCATCAAGCTCCTCTGCTGAAAGGCGCGAGGTAATCTCACCGTCATCTTCAACAAGCTTGCGAAATGCGATTCCTTTCTCCCATGCTTCCATCGCTTTCGGCTGCACGAGGTCGTATGCTTCTTCGCGTGTCATCCCTTTTTCAACAAGCGTTAACAGGACGCGCTGTGAATAAATCAATCCGTATGTTTTCGTCATGTTTGCCTGCATGTTTTCCGGGAAAACGGTCAATTTTTCCACAATCGAGCCAAAACGGTTCAGCATGTAATTAAGCGCAATCGTCGCATCAGGTAAAATAATCCGTTCCGCTGATGAATGGGAAATATCGCGCTCATGCCAAAGAGCGATGTTTTCATAGGCTGTTGTCACGTGGCCGCGCAGTACACGGGCGAGCCCTGTCATATTCTCTGAGCCGATCGGGTTGCGTTTATGCGGCATCGCTGAAGACCCTTTTTGTCCTTTCGCAAAAAACTCTTCTACTTCGCGCGTCTCGCTTTTTTGTAAATTTCGAATCTCTACGGCCATTTTTTCGATCGATGAAGCAATGAGTGACAACGTCGCGACGTAATGCGCATGGCGGTCGCGCTGGAGCGTTTGCGTTGAAATCGGCGCCGCTTGAAGGCCAAGACCTTCGCAAACATACGCTTCGATATCCGGATCAATATTCGCATACGTTCCGACAGCACCTGATAATTTTCCGGCGCGCACCGTTTCTTTCGCCTGACGAAACCGTTCGAGATTGCGGTTCATTTCTTCATACCAGAGAGCCATTTTCAAGCCGAACGTCGTCGGTTCAGCGTGAACGCCATGGGTCCTGCCCATCATCACCGTATATTTATGTTCGATTGCCTTCTCTTTCAAAATGGCGATGAAACGGAGCAAATCTTGTTCGATCAAGTCATTTGCCTGCTTTAACAAATAAGACAGCGCTGTATCCACAACATCAGTCGACGTCAAGCCGTAGTGAACCCATTTTCGTTCGCTCCCGAGCGTTTCTGATACGGCGCGTGTAAAGGCAACGACATCATGACGCGTTTCCTCTTCAATCTCTTGAATCCGCGCAACATCAAAGCCGGCATTTTCGCGGATTTTTCTTACATCGTCTTTGGGAATATGCCCTTTTTCTGCCCACGCTTCGCAAGCAAGAATTTCAACTTCCAGCCATGCTTGAAAACGGTTCTCTTCGGTCCAAATCGCGCCCATTTCCGGACGGGTATAACGTTCGATCATTGTATCGTCCTCCTGCTCTGATTACGTATCGTTTCGCCATATTCCTGATTGATCAAGCCGCTTTAACGTGCCGGCAACATCGTCGGTCAATACTGTGACATGGCCCATCTTTCTGCCTTGTTTTGCTTCGTCCTTGCCGTATTCATGCCAATGTCCGTCGGGAAACAGATCACGTTTTTCGCGCGCTTTTTGCACATGCTGGCCTAAAATATTCACCATTACTGCCGGTTTCAACAAGCCGGCCGGTCCGAGCGGCAAGCCGCAAATGGCGCGGATATGCTGCTCAAATTGCGACGTTTCACAGGCTTCAATCGTATAATGTCCGGAATTATGCGGCCGCGGCGCCAATTCATTGACATACAAAAAGCCGTCATCCGTGACAAACATTTCAACCGCCAGCGTTCCGATCAGATGAAAGGATTCCGCCAATAAAAGCGCCGTCTTTTTTGCATGATCGATGACTTTCGGCTCGAGTCTCGCCGGAACGATCGAGGTATGAAGAATCCCGTTTTTATGAATGTTTTCGGCAGGCGGAAAAGCAGCCGCCTCCCCCGCCGCTGTCCGGGTAACGACAACAGACACTTCCGCTTTGAACGGAATCCAGGCTTCGATCACAAACGGACGGCTCGCCTCCATCTCTGACCAAACTTCCGTTAAATCCGTCCGATCGGTAATCACCTGCTGACCTTTGCCGTCATAACCGCCGCGCGCCGTTTTCATGACACACGGCGTCCCCAATTCTTCAACGGCCTTTTGCAGCTCATCCGCCGTTTCAGCCGTTTTGTACGGCACGGTCGGAACGCCGAACGAACGGACCGCCTTTTTTTCTTGCCAGCGGTCTTGCGTTATCGCCAACAAGTCGCCCCCCTGCGGCAAGTACGTTTCCCATTCGAGCCACGAAGCAGTATCTGAGTCAATATTTTCGAATTCGTACGTTAAAACATCGCTCAAAGCGGCAAGCCGCGCCGCCCCGTTGCGGTCGGTATAATCTGCAATCACCTCTGTATCGGAGACTTGTGCGCACGGCGAATCTGCTTTCGGTTCGAGCGTCGCCGTTCTGTACCCCATCGCTTTTGCCGCAAGCGCCATCATCCGGCCGAGCTGTCCGCCGCCGAGAATACCGATCGTTTGTCCCGGTTCAATCCGTTGATCTGTCATTGCAACTCCCCCGTATTTAATACCTCGTCTCGTTTTGCTTCGCGGCGTGCTTCGATTTTGCTCGATAAATCATCATCAAACGCTGCCAACTGCGAAGCCGCAAGCAAAGCCGCATTGATCGCGCCTGCCTTGCCGATCGCGACAGTCGCCACTGGAACCCCTGCCGGCATTTGTACAATCGACAGAAGTGAATCCATCCCGTCAAGCGCCTTTGACTGCACAGGAACGCCGATGACTGGCAACACCGTTTTTGCCGCCACCATCCCGGGCAAATGCGCAGCCCCGCCGGCACCGGCAATAATCGTTTTGATTCCGCGTTCTTTCGCCGTTTCAGCATATTCAAACATGAGATCCGGTGTCCGGTGGGCTGAGACAACTTTTGTCTCATAGCTGACACCAAGTTCAGCAAGGGTTTCAGCCGTGTACCTCATCGTCTCCCAATCTGACGTACTCCCCATGATCACTCCAACTTTCAGCGTCATTTAACGATCTCCCTTCTCTTATCGAGCTGATTGTCAGTTTTTCTTTCAAAGCAAAAAAGGCGTGCCTGAATTCTCCACCATGAAAAATCATGAGGGATCATCAGACACGCCGGACAAAAATTTCCGCACAATGTTGATCTTCCTGGCCTATAAACACAGGAAACCGCAGAAAAAACGCATGCACGATCATCCCTCATAGTCCGCCGATTTACGGTCAGCAGGTAGAGACGTTCGGGCCGTATTCCCGACTTATATGAGGTATTATTGATCTGTTTATATTGTAGCAAGGTTTTGGCAAGCAGGTCAATTGAATTTCGAACATTATAGAGGTTTGTCAGCTTAAATGTTCGGATTTGACTAATCAGACTTCGGTTTTCCTTCAAAAATGATTTGCTGGTAGGCAATTTCAGTCTGCTTCCCGCCTTCGCTGTCGACTTCTTCCCATACTGGCTCTTCCATCCGCCGAACCGGGACAAAACCTTCGCTTTTCATTCGATTAAGACAGTCGTCAACGGTTTCATCGCGGCCGACTTTAAACGTCTGTTTCGTTTTCTTTTTCCCCATATTGCGATAGTCACCTTTCGTTTGGAATCTACTGTTATTATACGCCTTCCTCGCTGCAGAAGAAAGAGCAATCCCGCCGTCTATGCCGAAAGAAAAACCGCCCCGCCTGGGTTGGCGGGGCGGATAGCTTATTTTGCCGGTCGGACAGTCAGAGAGCCGTCTTCTGTATCGACATGAACAGATTCAAGGTCGGCATTTTCCAGCATTAAATCAACAAGCGGATCTTCGACATGCTCTTGAATCGTCCGGCGAAGCGGCCGGGCTCCGTATTTTTCATCATAACCGTGCTCTGCAAGCCAACGGTAGGCTTCTTCGCTGAACGTCAGCTCAATTCCCTGTTCACGGCTGTGTTCAGCTGCCTCTTTGACCATAAGCTTGGCAATTTTTACGAGCTCGTCTTGAGTCAATGTTCCGAACTCAACAACCCGGTCAACCCGGTTCAGAAATTCCGGTTTGAAATAGCCCTCAAGCGGCTTTGCATTTGTCGTCATTACAATAATCGTATCGTTAAAGCTGACCGTTCGGCCGTGACTGTCTGTCAAACGCCCATCTTCTAACACTTGCAAAAACATATGCTGCACGTCCGGATGAGCTTTTTCCATTTCATCTAAAAGAATAATCGAATACGGCCGGTGACGGACGCGTTCGGTCAGCTGTCCAGCTTCGTCGTGTCCAATATAGCCCGGCGGGGAGCCTATCAGTTTAGAGACGGTGTGCTTTTCCATATATTCACTCATATCAAGCCGGAGCATCGCTTCACGGTCGCCGAACATTTCTTCAGCCAGCGCGCGCGTCAGTTCGGTTTTTCCGACACCGGTTTGGCCGTGAAACATAAACGAAGCAATCGGACGCCCCTCCCGGCGAAATCCTGCTCTGCCGCGCCGAACGGCTTTGGACACTGCATCTACAGCTTCATCTTGGCCGATCACTCTGGCAGAAAGCCGCTCACTTAGGTGCTGGAGCTTTTCTTGTTCAGCTTGTTCCAGTTTTTGTACCGGGATACCGGTTTTTTGCTCGATGATCTGTTGAATATCTGCAACAGATACTGTCGTTTCTTCTGACTGACGATGATCTTTTGCTTCCGCTAACTGATCTTGAATTTGCAGTTCTTCTTGACGAAGCTTGGCAGCCTTTTCGTATTCTTCCTTTTCGGCTGCTTCGCGCTTCTCTTTTTCAATCGTTTTCAACCTTGCTTCTAAATCCTCGCGGTTTCCGCTTCCGTTTTGCAGATTTAGCCGCGCTCCGGAAACATCCATTAAATCAATCGCTTTGTCCGGCATGCGCCGGTCTTGAATATAACGGTGCGAAAGCCGCGCACAAGCTTCCAATGTTTCATCCGGATAAACGACACCGTGATACGCTTCATATTTGGGCGCCAAACCTTTAAGAATATCGATCATATCTTCGACTTTCGGTTCATGCACATGAACCGGCTCAAAACGGCGTTCCAGCGCTGCGTCTTTTTCAATTTTACGGTATTCATCCAAAGTTGTTGCACCGATCACCTGAATCTGCCCGCCGGCCAGCGCCGGTTTTAAAATGTTGCCCGCATCGGTTGATCCTTCTGTCTTGCCTGCATTGACGATTTGATGAATTTCATCAATAAATAAAATCACATCTTGGTCATCTTCAAGTTCTTTAACGATCTGCTTCATTTTTTCTTCAAACTGTCCGCGGTAACTCGTCCCTGACAGGAGTGAAGCGACATCGAGGGAAATAATCTGTTTGCCTTGCAGTTTCGCCGGCACATCATTTTCGCTGATTTTCAGCGCGAGCCCTTCGGCAATCGCCGTTTTCCCGACACCGGGTTCCCCGACTAATACAGGGTTGTTCTTGTTGCGCCGGTTCAATACTTCCGTCATTTGTTCAATTTCAACGTCCCGTCCGATGACCGGATCAATTAAGCCGCGCTTCGCCTGATCCGTGACATCCCTTCCGAATTGATCGAGCATGCGCTCATTTTGTTCTTCGTGAGCCGTTGCGCCCCCGTCTGGCGAAGATCCTCCCGGCACTCCACCAGGCTGCTGATTCATTTGCTGCGACTGCGCCTGCATCGACAGCTGTTCATAACAAGTCTGACATAGTTTTGCTGATTGTTCTTGACCATTTACTTGAACGCGCCATTGAATCGTTGCTTGGCGCTGTCCGCAATATTGACAAGTCATGACAATTCCTCCTTCTTTCTGTTTCGTTTTATGACTTCCTTACAGCCGACATTTAGTTTGACTTTGACTATCTTTGATCTTTTATAATTGTATTATAATACGAAGGTCAAAGATGGTCAAGGAATTATTTGATCTTTTTTGACCTTATAAATAAAAAAAAAGCACGGATGCTTTCCATCCGTGCTTTCAGATTGTAGACAAATTATTATTTTGACGTAAGCCACGCAGCCACTACCCTCCGCTTGCCCCGGGCAAGGACTCAGCTAGGATTCGGCGGTATCAGACCGCCGAATCCGGATCTTCGTCTCTTGCTTTCCCGGAGGCGTCGGAGGAGTGGATGCTTGGCTTTCTTTATTATGAATACCTCGATTCAAAGAAGGAGGATGACCCAGCATCCCGGCTTTTTCCTGCGGGATAGCGAGACAGACGAGACCCTGCAGGGCAAGCCCGAAGCGGCTCGGCGCTCGCCCGCGGAAAGAAGCCGGACGATGCGTAGTCATCCGTTCCTTTTAATAAGACATCGATCGATGTCATGACTTTGTCAACACTCTAAAAGCACGGATGTTTATCATCCGTGCTTTCCCGCTTGATATTTATTCACCGAGATATGCGAAGTAAAATATAAATACAAAGAATAAAATATACATTATCCAATGAACTTCTTTCGCGCGGCCCTTACTGACCATCGTGATCGGATACATGATAAACCCGAGCGCGATGCCGGTAGCGATACTGTACGTCAGCGGCATCGCAATAATCGTCAAAAAGGCGGGCACAGCGATTTCAAACTGTTTCCAATCGATATTCGCAAGCGACCTTGCCATAAGAACGCCGACGACGATCAGCGCCGGTGCCGTGACCGCTTCAGTTACGACGACAAGCAGCGGCGAAAATAACAGAGCGATTAAAAACAAAATCCCGGTCACAATCGAAGCAAATCCGGTTCTCGCACCGGCTGCAATACCCGCTGTCGATTCAATGTACGCCGTTGTTGTCGATGTGCCGAGCAAAGCGCCAATCGACGTCGCCGAGGAGTCTGATAAGAGCGCCCGCTGAGCGCGCGGCAGTTTGTCATTTTTAATAAAGCCGGCTTGATTCGCAACGGCATAAAGCGTCCCCGCTGTATCAAAAAAGTCGACGAACAAAAATGTCAAAATAACGATCAGTAAATTCAACGTGAATATTTCGCCAAGGCTTTGTTCGGCAAAAGGAGAAAACGCGGCTCCAAACGTCGGTTCCAAGCTTGGAATCGAACCGACGATTTGTTCAGGCACAGGCACGGTGCCAAAAATCATTCCGACAATCGCGGTAATGATCATCCCGTAAAAGATCCCGCCGCGCAAACCTACACTCATTAAAATCACGGTAATAACAACACCGAAAATGGCCAACAATGTAGACGGGACAGCGAGATCGCCGATTTCTACCAATGTCGCCTCAGAAGCCACGACAATCCCGGCATTTTGCATCCCGATAAAGGCGATAAACAAACCGATTCCGGCTCCTGCTGCAAACTTCAGTTCAGCCGGGATCGCATTAATTATAAATTCGCGAATTCCGACGACAGTAATAATGATAAAAATAATTCCAGATATAAACACGCCTAGAAGAGCCGTTTCCCAAGGAATTCCCATACCGATGACGACCGAGTAAGTAAAAAATGCATTCAAGCCCATTCCCGGGGCCAAAGCAATCGGATAGCGGGCGACCAGCCCCATGATCAGTGTTCCGAGCGCGGCGGCTAAAGCCGTCGCTACATATACCGCATCGGTATCCATGCCTGTCGGCTCAAGCACATTCGGATTGACGAATAATATATACGCCATTGCCAAAAACGTCGTGATTCCGCCGAGAGTTTCTTTCGTGTAACTTGTCCCTAACTCATCAAATTGAAAATAACGGTTCAATGACTTTTCACTCCTTATTCGCTCGTATTCAGTCATAAAAAAAGCTATGACCCAGCCGGGCCATAGCGCGAAGTTTCCAAAACAACAAACAAACTTGCCGAACAGGCCTCTGCTCAGCTGAGTTTGTTTATTGTTCGTAGTCGGGCCGTTATCGGCGGCCCGGTAGAAACGATCGATCCATATTACCGACATTATACGAACATTCTGATTAAATTATGCTGTCATTTTAGCAACGTGTCGAACTGACGTCAAGCTAAAAACGAACATTAAAAATAAATTTCTGAAAATCATTCGGTTTTATTCCCATTCAATCGTACTCGGCGGTTTCGACGTGATATCGTAGACGACTCGGTTTACATTTTGAACTTCATTAACTATCCGAGTGGAAATCCGTTCTAATACTTCATGCGGAATCCGCGCCCAATCTGAAGTCATCCCGTCAACGGATGTGACGGCTCTGACGCCGACCGTGTAATCGTACGTCCGTTCATCACCCATAACTCCAACGCTGCGCATATCCGGCAGCGCTGTGAAGTATTGCCAAATAACTTTGTCTAATTCGGCTTTTTTAATTTCATCACGTAAAATCGCATCCGATTCACGAACGATCTCCAGCTTTTCTTCGGTGATCTCGCCTAAAACCCGAATCCCGAGACCCGGACCGGGGAATGGCTGACGCCAAACGATATCATGCGGCAAGCCGAGCTCAGTGCCGACTTCACGCACCTCATCTTTAAACAGCGTATTTAACGGTTCAATTAAGTCAAACGACATTTTTTCCGGCAGTCCGCCGACATTATGATGTGATTTGATCGTCTGCGCTGTGTCAGTGCCGCTTTCAATCACGTCGGTATAAAGCGTCCCTTGCGCGAGGAAATCGACGTCATCCAGCTGCGACGTTTCTTCTTCAAACACGTAAATAAATTCGTTCCCGATAATTTTCCGCTTCTCTTCTGGGTCGCTTACTCCCGCTAATTTCGAAAGAAACCGTTCTTGAGCATCGATTTTGATCAAATTCATATCAAATTCGTCGCCGAATGTTTTCACAACGCTGTCGGCTTCATTTTTTCGCAACAGCCCGTGATCAATAAACATGCAAATGAGCTGATCGCCGATCGCTTCGTGCAGAAGAGCAGCGACAACCGAGGAGTCCACACCGCCGCTTAAGGCACAAAGCACCTTGCTGTTGCCGACTGCTTGACGGATTTTTTCTGTTTCAATTTCGATAAACTGCTCCATTGACCAATTGCCTTCTGCCTTACAAACATCGTAAATAAAGTGGTGAAGCATATCATTGCCGTAATCGGTATGCTGTACTTCCGGGTGGAACTGCACCCCGTAAATCCCGCGTCCCCGGTCACTCATCGCTGCCACTGGACAGGAGACGTTCACCGCGTCAACCTGAAAACCGGCCGGAGGCGCTGTCACTAAATCACCATGACTCATCCAGACCGACTGCGTTTTCGGCAGATCGCCAAAAAAGTCTGAGTCATTGACAATCTCCAATTGCGCTTTCCCGTATTCACGGTGATTGGCCTTTTCGACTTTACCGTTAAGATGATGTGTCAATAGCTGCATGCCATAACAAATTCCTAATATCGGAACACCTAATTCCAAAATCTTTGGATCGAGCTGCGGTGCGCCATCCGCATAAACACTTCCGGGACCGCCGGAAAGAATGATTCCTTGGGGATTCATTTCTTGCACTTCTTCGGCAGTAATTTTGTGGCTGACCAATTCACTGAATACGCCGAGATCACGAATTCGCCGGGTAATAAGCTGATTGTATTGACCGCCAAAATCGAGCACGATAATGCGTTCATTTAATTCTTCCATCTTCATAACTCCTCAATCGATATTTCAGCTTGTGTGCTGATAACAAAAAACGGAATTTCGCTTCGCAAACCTCAAAAGGATATACGAAGGCGAAATTCCGTTTATACGTTTATAAACGTCACGTTCCGCCTTCATAGTCAGGTTATTTTCGGTAACCCGGTAGAGACTCTCAGGCCGTATTCCCGAGGATATATGAAGCTCTATTTTCGCTATTCTTACTCATGAATGATATCTTACCAACTCGTATCTTGCCGGTCAATTGATTTTTTCCATCATAAATTCCCACCGGTCTTTATTGGACAGCCAATCATCGTCAGTCGTCACCCCGCCGTAATAACGGCGTTCATATACTTCTGTCAGCTTGGTCATCTCCGAAGTCCGAAACACCTTGTCAATCCGGTGTGCGTATTCCCGCAGGGTTTCATCTGAACGTTTGGGATAGCCGCGGTCGCCGATAAGCCAGAGGAGACGGCTGTATGCTGCATCGAATGTTTTATCTTGCTTAAAAACAGAATAGTATTGCATGTATACTCGCCGCAAAATCCGGTGTTTATTCACGTACATCCCGATGCTCAAAATCACCACGGCAAGCGTGATCATAATCAGCTCGGTAAATCCGGTTCCCGCAAAACGATCAACCGCTGCACCGATTCCTTCAGCACCTTCTCGCTCATTGTCAGCGGTATCTTCATTTAAAAACGGATCGTTTTCTTGTTCTCCAGGCTGCTCGTCATTTTCATCTTCCGTGTCATCAATATCAATGTCGAAATCCTCTTCAAAATCCGCATAGTTATCAAAACCTTGCGTCGGCTCAAACGGAATCCAGCCGACTTCAGGAAAATAAACCTCCACCCATGAGTGAGCGTTGGCATTTGTGACTTCATAACGATTCATATCTTCGCCGTTCTCAATTTCTTCACCCGCTGTGAACCCCTTCACCCAACGGGCGGGAATATCAGCAGCACGAAGCAAGACGACCATCGCTGTCGAATAATTATCGCAATACCCTTCTTGCGTTTCAAATAAAAACTGATCGACATAGTCCTCATCTTCTCCAGGCACGGCGACGTCTTCCGTAACATAATCAAAATCGGGGCCGTGCAAATGGTCTTCCACAGCAACCGCCCGATCGTAGCGGTTATCTTCATCCTCGGTCAATTCAGCTGCGAGATCAATCACCCGCTCCGGCAAGTCATCCGGAAGCTGTAAGTACCGGCCGGTAATGCCGTCGGGGTCATCTTCTGACAGTTCACGGAGTTCATGAATCGGAAAGGTCACATCCATATAATCCAACGTGTAATTTTGCAAATGTGCATCTGCACCGGCCGAAGACGCATTAATCCGGCCGTTGAGCCGATCGGTCTGAAAATCGAGATCGTTGCCGCTGATCGTTTCACCGCCGGTCTCAGCTGTGATATTGCCGATCTCGGCATTTAAGAGCTGACCCGGGTAAAAAAGATGCGAAAACTCAGCCTCATCAGCCATGGCAATCTCTGCAGATCGACGGGAAACGTCTTCTTCATCAATAAAATCCGGCGGTTCAATAAAATCATATAAATAGTAATCAATTTGCCCTTCTGCACCGTAAGTCAGGCTGTCGCGAAAATCTTCATTCGATGTTTCCCAGCCCCGTCCTGTATACACATCTTTCGTTTCGCCTCGCCAATAGACAGGTTCTTCTGCTAACGCTTCAAACACAGGGCCTTCATCTTGAATAAAACCGCCGCCGAGTTCTTCATCATTATCGCCGTATCCGACACGGCTGACTGTTTCGCTTCCCCCATCACCGGTAACAAATGCCTGCATGGAAGGAACGGGGTCATCCCATTGCGGCTCCGGTTTCGGTGCGAACATTCCGACCGCTACCGCAGCCGTTGCCATAATAATCAAGGTATACAGCCAAGCAGCCGGCACGAACGTTTTGCTTCGCCGTCCAATCATCTGTTCTTCTTCTTGAATGCCTGACAAATGAAGCAGGGTGATCATAAAAAAGCCAATCACGACAATACGGACAACCGCCTGTGAAGCATCAGCCTCCGTAAACGTATCGAGGACCGTAATATAAACAATTGTCGCAAGTAAAAAAAAGAAAACCCGCCTCGTTTGAAACACCCAATAATAAAGCAAATACGTGATCAGTGAAATCAGTACAAACAATAAAAAGGTCCGGAAAAAGTTCGTTAAGCCGGAAAAGTCGCCGCCCCATATGACGGAAGCGTTCTGACGAAATTCTTCGATAAACCGCCAAATAACAGCGCTCGCACCTTCGCGGGAAAACAACGTCCCTTCGCCGAATAATTCATGCAGCCCCCATAAGCTGAAAAGAAACAACAGCGGCAGCATTACATAAAGCGGTATTCGCAAATAGATGAGCGCGGCCGAAACAAACGCGAATGCTACAAACCAGCCGATTTCCGCTGTATCTGTTACGATCGGAATCGGACGAAGCCACTCCCAGAGAATAAACAGCGCCAAAATATAAACAAACAGGTGTAACAGCGAATAACTGATTACGCCGCGATTCATTCTACCCGCCCCTTTTCACGATCGTTCTGCCGAAAAACAGGAGCTCCCGGAGCAAGACGGTATACCTCAACCCCTGATTGTCGCAACCCTTTTAGCCCCGCTTCTTCTTTCTCGTTTAATCCGCTCTCTCTTTCTGCGATAAAAAAATAAATCGACAGCCGGCGTTGATGGAGCCGATTGACTTGTTCAATGACTGCATCGGTCAGCTCGGCAGAAATAAATAAAATGATCTCGCCGCCGGCACTGAAAGGTCCGTCGCGAAAAAGACTCGGCAAAGAATCAGACGGCTGTTGCGGTTCAATTTGGGCCAGATGTTTTATCAGCTTTGTCTGCTGCTTTTCCCCCGCATCGATACTGAAATAATCCCCCTGAGCATCAAGCGTTGTCAGACCGACTTTGAGCTGGTGTTTATAACAGTGCATCACAAAAGAGGCTGCAAGCTCAATCCCCCGTTCATATGCTTCTTCTTGAGCAAAGGATTGCTCTCTCAGCTGATTGTTTAAAAGAATCATAAATTGCTGGTCTGTATGTTCTTCAAACTCTTTTGTCATGAGCTTTCCCGAACGGGCAGTCACTTTCCAATCAATGCTTGTCAGTTTGTCGCCCGGAACATATTCGCGCGCACCGGCGATGGATGTCCGGTCCTCGACAAACTCTTGTCTGGAGCGAGACGTTTCTTCCGCTGTTTTTTCAAAAACCGACCAGTGATTCAGTTCATAATAACCCGGGAAAACAAGCAAAAGCGCCGGCTGACTGATGAATTTTCGTTTTCTGAACATCCCGAAAAAATCACTCGTAGCAAAATACGTTCCGAGAAATTGGTATTCCCCGCGTTTAACTGCCGGAATCTCATACGTAAACTGCAGCGTCCGTTTAAAACCAGGATAAAAAATGATCCGTGTGCTGTTTGCCGGTGTCTGGTTTTGCAAACGGCTCTCCATTTTATCTTCAACGGCTAAATATAAAAACGGAAACGGGATCTTACGCCTGATTGTCAGCGTTACCTGGACATCCGTTCCCGCCGGAAGCGCATCGTTTCCCGCATCCCTTTCAACGGTAAGCGCGCCGAGCGGAACAGCTGCATAGAGGATCATCAAGATCATTAACGTTGTCACACTGTAAAATAGAAACCAGCTGACAAAGCCGCCTTGAAACATCGCATAGCTGTACAACCCTGCCAACACTGCGATGAACAAGAGCAGCTTGAACACCCGTTTCAACTGAAATAACAAACTCGCGATGCGGAACTTGGGCTTTATCATCATTTATCACCGAACGGCACGCTGATGTGTTCGATGATATCTTTGATCACACGCTCATTCGTCGTACTCGAAAGCTTCGCATCAGAATGAAGAATGATCCGGTGCTGCAAAACGTAAGGAGCAAGGTATTTCACATCATCAGGAATAATGTAAGATCTTCCTTGCACGTAAGCATAGGCTTGCGAGGCGCTCATTAATGCAATCGATGCCCGCGGACTGGCTCCAAGTGAAACATTGTGATGCTCTCTCGTCGCACTGACTAGATCAATGATATACTCTTTAACTTTCTCAGAAGCAGTTACTTCAGCCGCTTCTTTTTTCATCGCCAGAATATCTTCCAATGACAAAACCGGCTGAATGTTCTCAATCGGATGATGTTTTTCCACCCTGCCGAGCATATCTAATTCCTCCGATTTAGTTGGATAGCCGATCCGGAATTTAAATAAAAACCGATCCAGCTGGGCTTCAGGCAAAGGGTAAGTTCCGCTGTATTCGATCGGGTTTTGCGTCGCCATTACGAGAAACGGACTTTGGAGCATCCTTGTTTCGCCGTCAATCGTTACACTGCCTTCTTCCAACGCTTCCAAAAGGGCAGCTTGTGTTTTCGGAGACGTACGGTTAATTTCATCTGCTAAGACGATATGTGACATGACGGGGCCTTTACGAAATTGAAATTCCATTGTTTTTTGATTAAACACAGAAACCCCTGTCACATCTGACGGAAGAAGATCAGGTGTGAATTGAATCCGTTTAAAGTCGGCTCCGATTGATTTCGCCATCGCCCGTACAAGCATCGTTTTACCGACCCCGGGAACATCTTCTAAGAGCACATGACCGCCGCTTAAAAGAGCAACGATGCTCAATTCAATTTCACGTGTTTTTCCGACAACGACTGTCTCAATATTTGTGATCAGTTGATCAATTGCGGGATGAAGTGAAACGTGGTTTTGCTGATTCTCGCTCAATGGTTAGGCCTCCTCTGCTTTCCGTTTCAGACGAATAAAATCTTGCTTATTATCATATCATGAATGGGGACACTTTTACTTCCAACGGCTATTACGTATTGGAACGTTATATTTTTCTAACAAAACCATAGATTTCACATCATATTTCACATAAAAAACGATGACAGAATAATATTTTTCATCTATAATTTGACGGACGATTAGTGAACATTTCTATACATAAAGGAGGAGTTCGATGACTCCTGATCAAATTGGCTTTGCGTTTATTATTCTCGGATTTTTTCTTATTATCGGCAAGTGGATTCGTGTTTTTTCACCTTTGTTGCAGCAGCTCTTTCTGCCTTCATCGATTATCGCCGGACTGCTCGCACTCTTGGCCGGTCCCGAAGTGCTCGGAGCAATAGCTGAAACAGTTTTCTCCGCTGATCATGCTCTCGCGGAAGGTCTTATTCCTCCGAACGTGATCGAAGTTTGGTCGGCCCTGCCGGGGCTGTTAATCAGCATCGTTTTCGCCTCGCTGTTTTTAGGGACGACGCTTCCGAGTCTGAAAAAAGTCTGGTTTACCGGCGGTCCGCAAGTCGCGATGGGGCAAATGGTTTCCTGGGGACAGTACGTTATCGGTATTCTGCTTGTCCTGCTTATTCTAACACCGTTTTTCGGCACCAATCCGCTTGCAGGCGCGCTGATTGAAATCAGCTTCGTCGGCGGACACGGCACAGCCGCCGGACTGGGCGATACGTTTGCCGATCTCGGTTTCGCCGAGGGACAAGACCTCGCTGTCGGACTCGCGACGATCGGGATTCTCGGCGGTGTTATCATCGGTATCATCTTAATCAATTGGGGCGCGCGCACCGGCAGAGCTCCGTATGTCGGCGGCAAGGCGACGTTTTCCAGTAAAGGACGCAACGGGATCGTTGAACTGAACAACCGGTACTCAAGCGGCGAGATGACCACCCGCCCTGAATCTGTTGATCCGTTATCTCTTCACTTTGCCTATGTCGGACTAGCGATCGGCATCGGCTGGGTGCTCTTAGAAGCGCTCGTCTGGTTGGAAGATGCAACATACGGCGGGCAGACGGACGTGTATTTGTTTGAATACGTACCGCTTTTCCCGCTTGCCATGGTCGGCGGCATTATCGTCCAAGGCTTTTCTGACAAATTCGATAAATTCCGCGTGATTGATAAAGGCATGATTGACCGGATCGGCGGGTTCTCACTCGACGTTTTGATCGTCAGCGCGCTGGCGACGATCTCGGTTTCTGTTATTGGCGAAAACATTGTCGCGTTCTTGTCCTTGGCTGCCGTCGGGGTAGCCTGGAACGTCATTGCGTTTCTGTTTTTAGCGCCGAAAATGATCCCTGCCTACTGGTTTGAGCGGGGAATCGGTGATTTCGGCCAAGCGACCGGTATTGCTGCCACAGGGCTGCTCTTAATGAAAGTAGCCGACCCTGAAACCGATACCCCGGCGTTTGAAGGTTTCGGGTATAAACAGGTCCTTTTCGAACCGTTCGTCGGCGGAGGTTTGGTCACAGCAGCTTCCATGCCGCTGATCTTCCAGTTTGGCGCTGTGCCGTTTTTTATCGGTGCTCTTGTCATCACGCTGTTCTGGATGATTTTTGGAATGTTGTATTTTGGCCGAAAATGACTCACAAACCGGTTTGTCTCGTGAAAAGACAGACCGGTTTTTTCTTTTTTGCCATAAGCTGTGATAAAGTGAGAAAAGAATATTGTTCAGAAAGGTTGGTCGTCCATGCCGGCGTTTAGCTCCCAGCAAGGAATTCATACAACACACAAAAACCGGATTGTACTGATTGTTTTGGCTCCTCTTCTCACCGGTCTTTTATTCAATTATTTTATCGGCTTTTTTCAGTCGATCTATGCTTTTTATTCGATCGCAATGATTATGTTCTGGACATTTGCCGGGTTTTATTTCGGGCGGGCAATCCCGCCGCTTTGGAAAGGTTTTTTACTCGGAAACAGCCTTTGGCTGTTATCATTGCTGCTTTTTTTCCATCAGTTTCAAATCATGACCGAAGAAGGGCGCTCGGTGATCATGGCAGCCCTCGCGCAAGTTTATGTGACTGCGTACACGCCGATTACCGCCCTGGTAGTTGAAGCCGCTGACAATACTGTTGTCACTGAGGAAATGATCATGTATCCTTCTTACATGCTAATGCTGTTTAATTTTGTTCTCGGTTTTGCCGCCGGCGTTTACGCCCGCACGCGGATGTGAATAAATAAGCGGGCTGTCTTTATTATCAGACAGCCCGCTTTTCTTCGTTAAAATGAATTTTTTACTGTCACTTCGCTGACCGCTTTTCGTGCTGAGGCATGGGCTTCTTTCGCCGGCTTTCCGATTGTCAAAAGCATTACCGGAACGTAGCGCTCGGGGATGTTGAAAGCCTCGATAAACGGCTCACGCTGGAATCCGCCCATCGGACAAGTGTCATAGCCTTTCGCTTTCGCTGCAAGCATCAGCTGCATCGCTGCCAAAGAAGCATTCAGCACCGCCTCGTCGCGTGCAAACGGTGTTTCACCTTCATAAGCGCCGTGAATTTGAGTGACGATCGTATTTTTTATTTCATCTGTCATAAATCCGTTGTCGACCGCTTCTTGAAAGATCGTATCGGCTTCCAAATTTGCTTGTAAATCGCCTAAAATCGCGACTGTCACAGAACTGTCAACAATTTGCTGCTGATAATAAGCGATCGGCAAAAGCTCCTGTTTTTTCTCTTCGTCATCAATCACGAGAAAACGCCAGTGCTGCAAATTCCATGACGACGGAGCCGTCGACGCTTTTTCGAGCATATCTTCAATTTCTTCATCCGTTATAACGGCTTTCGGATCATATTTGCGGACAGAATGCCGTTCTTCCATCGTCTGAAACAGACCGACATCGTGTGTAAAAGCTGTCTCACTCATAAATCATCTTCCTCCTCATATCAATGAAAAATCGTGGATTTAACCACGGAGTATTATATCAGCGTTCACAAAACAGACACAATCAAGATGCTTATCATTATCTTCTGCTCCTATATATCAGCCAGACGCTCAAACTGATCAACACAACTACCGTCAACAGCAATAAGCCGATCGAAGGCCAGTAAACATCAAACATGCGGATAACCTCCAAATTGATACTTTAATAACACCCTTTATTATATCTATTATGACAAATTCAGCGAAAAACTTCGACCGAACTGCCAAATAATATTTTTCACCGAATTGACATATCTCCGCGGCAAATCGTATTTACACTGCAGGCGAATTGCTTTATTATACCTATTAGGGTATCAAGTTAAACCATTCACAAATAGTGTTTGAATGATCAAGGAGGTCATTATTCATGAGTAAAAAAATTATTATTGTCGGCGGGGTTGCCGGCGGAGCTACCGCTGCTGCAAGATTGCGCCGAATTGATGAAACATCGGATATTGTTATGTTTGAAAAAGGAGAACACATTTCTTTTGCTAACTGCGGATTGCCTTATTATATCGGCGGCACAATAGACGACCGGGAAAAACTGCTCGTCCAAACCGTCGAAGGAATGTCACGCAAGTTTAATTTAGACATCCGCAATTTAACCGAAGTTACCGCGATCAACCGTAACGAAAAAACGGTGACAGTTAAACGCGTTCAAACCGGTGAAACATATACAGAAGCCTACGACGAACTGATTCTTTCACCGGGCGCGCGGCCGATCGTTCCGCCGATTCCCGGTTTAAATGAAGCGAAGCAGCTCTTTACGCTCCGCAACGTGCCGGATACCGATCAAATTAAAGCCTGGGTTGACGGCCGCAATCCGCAAAAAGCTGTCGTAATCGGCGGCGGATTCATCGGTTTAGAGATGGCTGAGAACTTGCATGATCTAGGTATCGAAGTCACCGTCGTCGAGATGGCCGACCAAGTCATGGCCTCGCTCGATTATGAAATGGCGTCAATCGTGCATGAACATATTCGCACGAAAGCCAACTTAATTTTAAGCGACGGCGTAAAATCGTTTGAACATGAAGGCAGTCAAATTCAGCTGCAAAGCGGAGAGACGCTGACAAGCGACCTGACAATTCTCTCGATCGGTGTACAGCCGGAAAATGAACTGGCGAAAAACGCCGACCTCGCAATCGGCGATCGGGGCGGCATCGTTGTGAATGACTACATGCAAACCGATGACCCGCACGTTTATGCGATCGGCGACGCCGTAGAAGTGAAAGATTACAATCAAAAGACGCCGACGATGGTACCGCTCGCTTGGCCGGCCAACCGCCAAGGGCGCATCGTCGCAGATACGATTTACGGCAAGAAAACCCGTTATAAAGGAACGCTCGGCACTTCGATCGCTAAAGTTTTTGATTACACGGTAGCAGCTACCGGCAACAATGAGAAAACGTTGAAAAAGCTCGGGGTGTCTTATAAAGCTGTCCATGTTCATCCTGCTTCGCACGCCGGTTATTATCCGGGCGGATCGCCTGTTTCGCTTAAAATGACGTTCGACCCGGAAGACGGACGAATTTTCGGCGTTCAAGGCGTCGGTATGGACGGAGTCGATAAACGGATTGATGTTTTAGCCACTGCCATTAAAGGCGGACTGACTGTTTTTGATCTGCCTGAACTGGAGCTGGCTTACGCTCCGCCTTACGGCTCGGCGAAAGACCCTGTAAATATGCTCGGATACGTTGCAAGTCACGTGGCCGACGGAGACTTAACGATCGTCCATCACGACGAAATTGATCAAATCGTTGCTGACGGAGGTTTTCTCGTCGATGTCCGTGATCCGCTCGAAGTCGACATGGGCGCTATACCAGGATCGGTTAACATCCCGCTCGATGAGATCCGTGACCGGATCAGCGAATTTCCGGACGATCAACCTGTTTATATCACGTGCCAAGTCGGTCTTCGCGGTTACCTTGCTACACGCATCTTAGAACAGCACGGCAAGGAAACAGTGAACTTAAGCGGCGGTTACAAAACGTATGCGTGTGTAAACAACGATTGTTCCCCTTCCTCGCTTGAAGAAGCGCCGGAAAGTGAAGAAAATGCAGCTGACTTCGCCGCGTATCAACATCAGCAAGCCGATCAAACAATCGATGCCACCGGACTGTCCTGCCCGGGACCGATCATGAATTTACACAAAGCTGTAAAAGGAATGGACGAAGGGCAAACAGTCAAAATCACCGTCACTGACCCGGGCTTCATTCGCGATGTCGATGCTTGGTGTAAAAGCACAGGTCACACGCTGATCGAAAAAAGCAGCGAGAAAAACAACATCTATGCCGTTGTCGCAAAGGGAACAGCTGAAAAAGTATAAATCCGTCTATACGCAAGACCTCGCTGATTCCTATCAGCGGGGTCTTTTCCATTTGACAATCCGGCATAAATACCGTAAAATAAGAATTCGCTGACTGACAGTCAGTCACAAATGTTTAGGAGGAATGGCGATGTCCGCCGATAAACGCAGCCTGTTAATCAATACGGCCATTGATGTTATCCGGGAACAAGGATTTGAAAAAACGTCCGTTTCACAGATTGTCGGCCGCGCAGGAGTGGCCCAAGGAACCTTTTACCTTTATTTCAAAACCAAAAATGAACTGATCCCGGCGATCGCGAGAGAAATTTTTGATATACAGCTCGATCGCACGAAAGAAGCCTTTCCAAAAGAACCTGCTTCATTGGATGAACTTCTTAAAAAGCTGATTGAGATTACCTATACGATCACTGAAGAATATAAAGATTTGATTACGTTTATTTATTCCGGTATGGCGTTTTACCATTCCTTTGAAACATGGGAGCAAATTTATGCGCCGTATTACGAATGGCTGATGTCAAAGTTCGTCTCTCTTCAAGATACCGGTGAGATTCAGACCGACACGCCGTTTGCTTACGCCGCCAACTACACCGTCGGCTTTATCGAACACGCAGCTGAATCGTTTTATTTATCCGGCGCTTTAAGTGAAAACCCAGAACAATCGAAGCATGAATGCTTCGTCTTTTTACGCAGAGCATTGCAGCCGTAACATTTTTTAATCATGATCTTAAAAAAGGGGGAGTGCACATGTCACCAAACGTTAAAATCGAACGCAATGTATTAGCGATGTCGGTCATTGGCGCTGTTGCCTTTTCATTTGCCGGCATTTTTCTCGGCGTCCTGTCCGGTTCGCATATTGTCTTATTTGACGGCTTATATTCGATGATCATCGTTGCGCTCTCCTACCTTTCACTCGCTGCTGCCGTTTTTATCGGGAAAAACGATGAAGAGCGTTTCCCTTTCGGCAAAAACATGGTAGAACCGCTGGTGATTTTATTTAAATACAGCGTCATCCTTTTATTAGTCATCCTGTCGCTGCTCTCAGCTGTTCATGCTGTTTTCACCGGCGGCAGAGACGTGGCAGTCGGTATTGCTTTACTTTATGCAGCACTTGGAACAGCAGCTTGTTACGGTTACTATTTATATTTGAACAAACATGCTAAAAAAACAGCTTCCGGCTTAATTAAAGCCGAAGCCAATCAATGGCTGATGGACACATTGATCACAGCCGGCGTGCTCGCAGGATTTATTCTTGCCTCGGTGTTTCAATATATTCCTGCTTTAAATCCGTGGGTACCGTACGTCGATCCGGTCATGCTCATACTCGTGTCCGTTTACTTTTTGAAATACCCCGTTCGGGAAATGCGGACAGCATTAAAGGAAGTGCTGGAAATGAAGCCGGACAAACAAATCACTTCGCATATTGACACATTTGTCGCCGAAGCGGAAGAACGCTTCAAACTGGCTGAATCGTTCGTCCGGGTGACCAAAATCGGCCGCACCCTTTGGGTTGAAATAGATTTTGTCGTCCAGCCCGATTCAAAAGTGCAGACGGTTAAAGATCAAGACCGTGTCCGCGAAATGTTAAATAATAAGCTGTTAAATGAGGACAGCAAGCTGTGGTTGACGATCGCCTTTACAAGTGACCGAAAATGGGCTCTTTAATAACCGCACAACAAAAGCCTCCGCTTGAAAAAGCGGAGGCTTTAGACTGTAGACAAACTATATTTTTATGTCAGCCATGAATCCACTATCCTCCGCTTGCCCCGGGCAAGGACTCAGCTAGGATTCGGCGGCCTGAGGCCGCCGAATCCGGATCTTCGTCTCTTGCTTTCCCGGAGGCGTCGGAGGAGTGGATGCATGGCTTCTTTTTTATGAATACACTCGCTGCAAAAAAGAGGATGACCCAGCATCCCGGCTTTCTCCTGCGGGATAGCGAGACAGGCGAGACCCTACAGGGCATCAGCCCGAATCGGCTCGGTGCTCGCCCGCGTACTAGTAAGACACGGCGAAGTCTTTTTGAGCCGATGTCGCAGTGATACCTTCAGGTGAAAGAAGCCGGACGATGCGTCGTCATCCGTTCCTTTTAATTAGGACATCTAACGATGTCATGACTTTGTCAACACTCTGAAGCCTCCGCTTGAATAAGCGGAGGCTTCACTTTTTAATTAAGCGCCGGTATGACTTCATCCTCGATCGCTTTCAGCTCATAAAAGACGCCTTTTCTGGCAATCAGCTCAGAAAATGAACCTTCTTCGATAATCGCTCCGTCTTCCATCACAATAATCCGGTCCATTTGTTCAAGCCCGACAAGCCGATGGCTGATATAAACAACTGTTTCCCCCGCCGCCGCGGCCAGCCAGTCTTGGAGAAGACGCTGTTCTGTTACCGGGTCGACAGACGACAGCGGCTCATCAAAAAACCAGTTCGGCTTCGCTTTCAGCAGTACACGGGCAAGTGTAAGACGCTGTTTCTCTCCGCCGGAAAGATTAGCTGCTTTTTCTTTCATCTCATCATCAAGTGCAATGTCGTAAAGCTGTACTTTATCTAGCACCGAGCGCAGCTGATCATCATGCAAATGATCGCCGGCAAGCTGCAAATTATCCCGGACTGTTCCGTAAAAGAAATGGCTTGTCTGCGCGATAATATTCGCTCCTTGCCACAAAGATTCCTGCGCGCACGCCGCAATCTTTTGATCTCCCCACTTGACCGTCCCTTCAGCGGGAGTGAAGATGCCGAGGAGCGTATGGAGAAGCGCCGATTTACCGGCGCCGCTCGGTCCGACTACAGCTACATGTTCTCCCTTTTCTACATGAAGGGAAAGATCTTTTAAGATCGGTTTTCCCGGACGATCCCCCGGCAATGAAACCCGCTCAGCTGTAATCGAAACCGGGTTTTGCGGCGTCCACTCGTTCTCAGTGTCTTGTGCGCTTTGATTTTCTTGATCGGTTTCCGCCACATCGTGTAACAGCCGGTCCGATGCTTTGCGGCTGTCCTCAAAATATACCGGAACCGATGCGATCGGCGTCGTATTTTCAAAAACGGTTAAAGAAACCATCACAAGCATCGCGAGATATACACCTTGCATCTCGCCGGCGGCAGTCAGATATGCGCCTAAGGCTAAGACGGCAACAGAAATGATAAACGCAAACGCTTGATTCACTGTCTGATTAAAGAGTGTCTGTTTCGCTTCGTCCGATTGCCCTTCGATCAGTTGGTTTGATGCATTTTCCATTTTGTCTTGCTGATGTTTAAGCTTTTGATTGATTTTCAAGTCACGAAACCCGTAAAGAAATTCTGTCGTTTCCGTCGACAACTCTCCGCGGCGCTGCCGGAGTTTATTCGCTGTCACCTTCTGCCGGTAACTGAACCAAACCGGGACTAACACACTCGTAACGGTCAGGCCGATCAATAACAAAAGCGCAATTTCCCAGGAAAAAACCGAGGCAAACGCGATCGTTGCTAAAAATACGATGATCGCTACGACGGGCGGATAAATCACCCGTAAAAAGTAATTTTGCAAACTCTCGACATCGCCGACAATTCTTGCAAGCAGTTCTCCGCTGCGGTAGCGTTCAAAAATGCGCGGTGCAAGAGGTTCAAGCCGCCAGTAAAAATACATCCGCAGTTTGCTTAAAATCGTAAACGTCCCGCGGTGCGAATACAAGCGTTCGATGTAGCGAGTCACGGCCCGGGTGACGCTGAAGAGCTGGAGCATCGCAATGCTGATCGTCAAAACATAAAACGGCGGCATAATAGCGGCCGTTGAAATTAAATAGCCGCTGTTGGCAAACAGTGCAACTGCGCCGAGGCCTGCGAGGACACCAAATAAAATGGAGAGAAGCAAGTCTTTTTTCTCCGTAAACATCAGCTGTGTAATCGTTTTTAATGCTTTCACTGCTGGGCACCTCCTCGATGAACACGAACCATTTCTTGATAAGCCGGCAACTTCGCTAACAGCTCTTCATGCGTCCCTTGCCCTTGTAAAATACCGCCTTCTAAATAGAGGAGCTGGTCAGCATGACGGATCGTATGAAGTCTGTGCGCAACAGTAATCATCGTCGCCCCCTGTGATAACTCCTCGATCGAACGCCGCAAAATCCGTTCTGTACGCAGATCCAAACCTACCGTCGGCTCATCAAACAGAATGACCGAGGGCTTTTTTAAAAACGCGCGCACAAGCGCGAGCCGCTGCTTTTCTCCGCCGGAGAGCTGCCGTCCTCCTTCGCCGACAACGGTCGCAAAACCGTCGGGGAGTTCCTCAATCACCGGCCGCATTCCTGCCTTCTCAACAGCCTCTTCCAGTTCTGGCCCGGAAACATCAGCATCCATCCCGATGACAGCATTCTCACGAATCGTCCCAGAAAAAATATACGGTTCTTGTGTAATGTAACTGATTTGCCTGAACCAATCCTCTTCGTAGATCGCCTGAAGATCGACGCCGTTAACGGAAACCGTTCCTTCATCGGGTTGTGCCAAACCGGCCAAAAGGTTCAAAACAGTCGTTTTCCCGGCCCCGCTCGGACCGATGACCGCCGTTTGCGAACCGCTCGGAATCACCGCATCAACCCCTTTAATGACTGCTGAATCATCACGGTATGAAAAACGCACTGCTTCAAGCGTGATTTCAGGCGGGGTGTCTTTTGATTCTATTCGATATTGCACATCTTTTTTCGCTCTCTGCGGTTCTTTATCGTCCTTGTTCAACTCGCCCATAACGCGTTCCGCAGCACCGGTGCTCGCTTTACCGTTATGAAAGGCAGTGCCGAGTTCTTTTAATGAAGCAAAAAATTCCGGAGTTAAAATCAACACGAAAAAAGCGGTAAAAAAGCTTAACTGGTCATAAATGACGAGGCGCAACCCGACCTCAAGCGCCACAATCGCAATACTGAGCATGGAAATAAATTCGAGCATCAGCGATGTTAAAAAGGCGACACGCAATACGCCCATCGTTTGATCACGATAAGCAAGGCTGCTTTTTTCCAGCACATCCGCTTTTTCTTTTGAACGGCCGAAAAACTTCAGCGTAGCGAGTCCTTGCAATATATCAAGAAATGTTCCGGAAAACCGGTTCAATTCTTCCATTTGTTCTTCCGATTTTTTCTCGGCATTTTTGCCGACAACAATCATCGCAATCGGGATAAAAGGGGCTGTAACGAGAATGATCAGTCCCGAGATCCAGTTCGCATAAAAAATCGCCCCAAGTAAAACAAGGGGTACTACCGATGATTGCATCAGCTGAGGATAGTAATTGCGAAAATAACCGTCAATATCATCGACAGCATCGACATAAACACTGACTTTTTCCCCTGTTTGACCTGTTATCGCCGTTTCTAGCGGGTTTTTCCGATATGTATCGGCGAGATTTTTACGAAAGCGCGCTTTGATTTTCGCAGCCATATAAATGCCGGTTCGGCCGTTTAAGTAAGTCAAAAGTGCACGCAACAGTAAAACAGCAGCTAATCCGAAGAGGTAACCCGTCGTTTCGTGAAAAGACGCTCCCTGTAAAAAGACTAAATCAACGACGGCGACAATAAAATAAGCCATTGCAACAATCGTTATTCCCATCAACAACGATCCGGCAATAAGTATCGCCCGTTCTTTTGTTTGTGCTTTCGCTATCTCCTTTAATGCTTTCATACTGTCCCTCCGTTTGTGATCAAGCGGTCATCGCTTATTCTATTTTAGCGGATTTCAGGAGATTTTTCACGAATTCACTTTGAATCAAGCAGCCGGAACGTTCAGTATAAAACGTTCCGGCTGGTTTTACGTATTTAGAAAATGGTTATGATGCACATAATCGCGATAATTTTCGGCAGAGAGCGGCTTGGAAAAGTAATATCCTTGGCCGTAAATCGTTTGTTCATGACGAATCCAAGTCAACTGAGCGGATGTTTCAATTCCTTCAGCAATGACGGTAAGCTTCAGTCCTTTGGCCATCTCGAAGATCGAGCGAACGATCGCCTGATTTTCTTCACTTTCATGAATCGTCTCGATAAACGAGCGGTCAATTTTCAAGACATCGACGGGAAATGATTTCAAATAACTCAGTGAAGAGTGTCCCGTCCCGAAATCGTCAATCGATACTTTCACACCGATCTGTCTGATTTTCTCCAGACAGTTTTTGATCGTATCGAAATGGGCTGCACTGATACTTTCTGTCACTTCAAGCCAAATAAGCGACGGATCGAGGTGAAAGCGGGCCAGATTGGTGCGGAACTCGTCGACGATCCTTTCATCCATTAATTGAATTACCGATACGTTAACACTGAGCGGAACCGGCGGCAAGTTCCAGTCGAGAAACTGCCGTTGCGAGCGGCACGCCTCATAAATCAATCCGTTCCCGAGCGGGATGATTAAACCTGTATCTTCGGCAAGCGGAATAAAGTCTTGCGGTGAAATCTCGCCTAGTTTAGGGTGGTGCCACCTTGCGAGAGCTTCGGCACCGCTTAATTCTCCGGTTTGTAAATTGACTTGCGGCTGATAATGCAATTGCAACTCGCTGTTTGCGACGGCTCTGCGCAGATCACCCTCAAGTTCAATCCGTTTCAACCGGCTTTCGTACAACGTTTGATGAAAAAACACGTACTTGTTCCGGCCGTTTTTCTTTGCTTCGTACATCG
Source organism: Salisediminibacterium halotolerans (assembly GCF_003814815.1). Taxonomy (GTDB): domain Bacteria; phylum Bacillota; class Bacilli; order Bacillales; family Salisediminibacteriaceae; genus Salisediminibacterium; species Salisediminibacterium halotolerans. Next base: position 119,936 of record NZ_RKQQ01000004.1, on the reverse strand, counting down.
CCATATCAGCATTTTTGATCAGTTCTTCCGCGTCGCTGCTGTCGCCGGGAAACAGGCTGACCCCCATGCTTGACGTTGTATAAACGTCGGCATCTCCCAATTTAAACGGCTTGTCGAACAGTTGCTTTAGATGTTCAACTTGTTCATAGACACCTTTATCACTGCGGGCCGGGGAAATGATCAGCATGAATTCATCTCCGCCAAACCTCGATACAAATACACCTTCGCCTGATTCTTGCTGCAAGCGTGCGGTAACAACTTGCAGCAATTCATCCCCGGCTGAATGCCCCCACGTATCATTAATATGTTTGAACATATCCAAATCCAAGCATAAAACAGCCTTCGTTGTCTCTTCATCTTGATTGGCCGTTAATTCCTTCTCTAACTTTTGCTGAAAATGCCGCCGGTTCGGCAGACCCGTTAATTCATCAAAAAACGCCATCTTGTGCACTTCTTTTTCCCGTTCACGCGTCGCCTGTCTCTCCAAAGCGGTCGCAATCAGCTGTGCAGCAGATTGGACGAAACGTTCTTCGTCTTTTTCCCATACTTTCCCATCAATCCGCGATTCACTAATAACCGCGCCGCGCACTTCTCCTTTTGTATGGACCGGAGTGATCAGCGCGGCTTTAATTCCGTTTGCATCAAAGTACTGTCCGGCAACCGGCTGTGTCCGGATGATTTCATCGACATTTTCCAGCTGAATATTTAATCCGCGCAAAAAATCGTCTCGCAGTTTTCGCAATTCGTTTTCCGGGACGTGCAAACCTTTTTCGCTGACAGTACTGTAAGGATCATAGAGCGTCTCTAAACGAAAACCGTCGGCTCCTTCGAGCCAAACTGTTGTTCGTTCACGGTGCAAAACATTCGAGACGCTGTGAACAATCTCATCAATCATCGTTTCGCTGTCCCAGTTCGATGATAACGACAGTGCCAAGATCGTCTCATTTTGCTGTTGCGTCCGCTTTCGCACCTGTTTTTCACGGTTCTCCCGCTCATACTCCGATGTCACGTCTTTGGCAAGCCAAAAAAGCCCGGTAACTTCCCCGTTTTCAATAATCGGCACATTCATAACATCTAAATGTAAAAGCTCCCCTCTGCGATTGACAACTTTGAGCATATACTCGACCGTTTCCCCTTGAAATGAACGGTAAAAGCAGCGTCCCGCATTGATACGATCCTCGCGGCTGATGTATTTTTCAAAAACAGAGAGGTCGCTGCCGGTTTCAACATCAAGACCGATTCGTTTTTGAAAAGCCGGATTCAGCTCTTGAACTTTCCCTTCCTTGTCAAAACGGGCGACAAGCTCAGGGTTGTAGTCAAACAAAGACTTAAAACGCTGTTCGCTTGACTGCAAATCCCGCAACACGCTCAAATTCTCCGAAAACAAACCATCGACTTGTCCGATCATATGATTAAACGTCGTCCCGATCGTTTGCATTTCATCGTTTGTATTTAACGCTGCTCTGACTGTAAAATCTCCGGCTGCCACTTGCTCAGAAGTTGAGGATAATTCAGATACTGTCCGAACGACCGAGTAATAGAAACCGGCAAAAACATAGAGAAGTCCCAACATAACGAAGCCGAATGCCCCGAACGAAAACAGCAGACTCCGATCAACCGCTGCCGAGCGTTCAGCAAGATCCGTTTCAATCAGCGGGATAATTTCATCGAAAATGCTGTAATACGAATCCACCGACTCCGTAGACTCGGCAAAAAAATCACCGGCTCCCGCGCCAATCGTTCCATCTGCCAAAAAACTGCCGATATGTAAAAACAGCTCATTTAACGAGTCTTGATTTTCCGAAAAATATTTGTGCAAATCTTCATGTGTTAAAAAAGAAGCAAAAATGACACTGTTACCGTATATATACGTTTCACGAAGATTATTAATTACACCTTTTTGAACACGGATTTCATCTTCGTAAACGTCCGGAGCTATACCGTGAGCCATTTGCCCGGAAACCATTCCGCGCAAACGGGCCGATGTTTCAGCCCCTCTTAAAATCGTATTCGTCATTTCGTTAATTAACACGGTTGATTCAATGTCGGTTTCGATCGCATACAGCGTTTGATTTTTAACGAGGTGGATTAAATTGATCAATTGCTGAATAAGAGCCGATTGTTCTTCAAACAGCTGAAACGGGGCTTCAAGTTCACCTTGACGTTCATCGTAAAGACGGTGAAGGTCATTATAGATGTACAGCCATTCATTAAGCACCCCGTAATCACTGATCGTTTCAAGCCAATGATCATCAATCTCACGCAGATAACTCAACATTCGCTTACGGGCAGATAGATAGTCTTCTGCAGCGGCCGGATTCTGATAATGGACTTGCATTAATCCCCGCTGCGTCTGCAGCTCTTCGATTAAGTCACGCACATCGCTGATCATCTCGATTCCATCGATCCCTTCGTCGAGCGCCTCACGTTTGTCGTGCAGTTCTTGTACGTAGGGAGTCAGAACAGATCCGGCAAAAATAAGCACCAGCAGCGCGATCACCGTGAACTTCTCAGGATATTTTAATTTGTCTATCAATACAATCATAGGTCGCAAGAAGCGCTTCACTGTGAAAACCTCAGTTCTGATCAAGGCATAATTTCCTACTATTATAGCAAATAAGCACAGGAAAAATGAGTCAAATTAAAAAAAGACACAACTTTTGTTGTGTTTTCAGAGTGTAGACAAAGTAACGATATCGTCAGATGTCCTATTAAAAAGAACGGATGACTACGCATCGTCCGGCTTCTTTCCGCGGGCGAGCGCCGAGCCGCTTCGGGCTGATGCCCTGCAGGGTCTCGTCTGTCTCGCTATCCCGCAGGAGAAAGCCGGGATGCTGGGTCAGCCTCTTTTTTGAAGCGAGTGTATTCATAAAAAAGAAGCCATGCATCCACTCCTCCGACGCCTCCGGGAAAGCAAGCGACGAAGATCCGGATTCGGCGGTCCGAGGCCGCCGAATACTAGCTGAGTCTTTGCCCGGGGCAAGCGGAGGGTAGTGGATTCATGGCTGACATCAAAATATAGTTTGTCTACAGTCTGAGACACAACTTTTGTTGTGTCTCAAGATTTTTTATGACATCCATTTCGGCGGAGTGTTTTTGTCCCAATAGATTTCGCCGATTTCATGATGACCGCTGAAATTATCATCATGCGTATGATAGTGAAAATTAAACCAATATCCTTCTTTCGGCTTTAAATCCCGCCGAACATGAAAGCGGGCAATATCTTCATTTTTATCGCCATCAACGATATGAAAAATTTTCTCACCTGTATACGATGATTTTTGTTCTCTCAGTTCGAGGACGGTTAAATCATCCGACGGCCAATCATCAAAAATGGTATGAATCGCTTCTTCCATCGTCGGAAAAATTTCTTCTGCAATATGATCTTCGACTTTTCCGGAAATCTTCGGCCCAAGTTTGGTCAACGTTTCTTCTTTCGCCCGTTCTGTAAATAACTGCAATATATCTTCATCAGCGACTAATGCGGAAAAATCGGTTTCGTCTTCGTTCAGATGTGACGTATCAGACACTTCGGCGAAGGCGTCTTCTTCGCCCGTGTAAAGCGACTCATCATACGGATTCACTGGGGCTTCTTTTACATCGGTATCCGCATCAGCATCCAGCTGCGGGATGTAGAGGCCGACTGTCAGTACAGCGATTAAAGCTGTCCAAAAACGTTTCATCCAATAGGTCATCGCTCTAGCTCCTTTACACGTAATAAGGCAATTCTAGCATACATAACTGAGATGTGTAAGCGGAATCACTGTTTTCTTGTAGTAGCGATTTCCAATCATGAATGATAAAATGATGACGGTTTGCATAAGTTTAGTAACCCGAAATAGTAGAAAGAAAGGACCACGCTATATGGCATCAGGCCGACCAAATAAAAAATTAATTGCTGCATTGCTCCTGTCAGGCGCATTCGTCACGGTGCTAAATCAAACATTGATGATTACAGCGATTCCGCCGATCATGCAGGAAATGAACATTACCGCCAACACAGCCCAGTGGCTGACAACCGTTTTTATGCTCGTTAACGGTATCATGATACCGATCAGTGCATTTTTAATCGAAAAGTTTACGACGCGGCAACTGTTTTTAACTGCGATGGGCACGTTTGCCGTCGGAACGGTTATCGGCGGGATCGCGATGAATTTTGAAGTTCTATTGATTGGACGAATCATTCAATCCGCCGGCGCCGGGGTGATGCTCCCCCTTATGCAGACGGTCTTTCTGCTGATTTTCCCGGTTGAAAAGCGCGGGACGATTATGGGATTTGTCGGTTTAACAATTTCTTTTGCACCGGCAATCGGACCGACGCTTTCCGGGGTCATTACGGAAACGCTTGAATGGCGTTATCTTTTTTGGCTGATTTTGCCGATGATTTTGATCATTACCGCCGTGTCTTACCGTATTCTCGAAAACGTTACCGACCTGAAAAACCCGAAAGTTGATCCGATCTCAATTATTTTGTCTTCGATCGGTTTCGGCGGACTGCTTTACGGTTTTACAAGCGCCGGCAACTTTGGCTGGACAGAAAATATGACACTCATGTCGTTTGCTGTAAGCTCTGTCGCTCTTTATCTCTTTATCCGCCGCCAGCTCGGAATGAAGCATCCGATGCTTGAATTTCGCGTTTTCAAGCTGCGGACATTTACACTCGCGACGATTATCGGGATGATTGGCTTTCTCGGTTTGATCGGGCTGGAAACGATCATACCGCTTTACATGCAAAATATGCTCGGCAACACAGCGATGCAAGCGGGCCTCGTGTTATTCCCGGGAGCAATGCTGTCAGGGATTATGTCGCCGATTACCGGGTACATTTTTGACAAAATCGGCGCCCGGGCGCTTGCATTTACCGGTTTAACAATCATGACCGTCGCAACAGCCGGATTTGTTTTCGTCGATTTGCATACAACGATGGCTGTGCTCGCGATTTTGTTTGCACTGAGAATGTTCGGCTTTTCTATGGTCATGATGCCGGTGACAACTTCCGGCTTAAATGAATTGCCGCGAAAATTAATTCCGCACGGAGCAGCGATGAATAATACGATGCGGCAAATTGCGGCATCTGTCGGCACAGCGCTGTTAGTCACGATCATGACGACAACTGCGCAAACAGTGCATGTAGAAAGTGCTGATACAACTGCTGATATTGTCGGGGTAAATATCGCAACACTCGTGATTACCGTCTTAACGTTTATCGGACTTATCCTGGCCTTCTTCCTGCACAATACCCGTCCGATGACCGATGAGGAATGGGATGAGCGTGAGGGAACAAAAGATCCTGATGCCCAAACTGATGACAAGTGAAACGGCGAATAAAAATCCCCTGCAGCTGTTTGAGTCATACAGCCGCAGGGGATTTGTTATGAAGATTGGTACGAAAAAACCTTCTCAAGGGAAGAAATATATCGAACGCTGGCGTTTGTATTCATCAATTGCATACTCTTGGCCTGCTCAGTTTGAATCCCTGATACCGTCACATTGACACCCATCACATCGAGCGAGACAAACAGTTTTTCCAACGCTTTTACGCCTTCGATATCCAGCGTGTCCAACGCTGTCACATCGATGATCACTTGTTTCGATTTCGTTTCATTTGCTCTTTCAAGCAAGTGCTGCGTGACAACGATCATTTTGTCTTGATCGATTTCACCGAAAAGAGGTGTCAGACCGACCCCTTTACTTACTTCAATAAAAGGCGCTGATAGGCGCTGATTCTCCGCCAACATTTTCTCTGCACGTTCTTTTTCATCAAGAAGCTCTTCATTTTTTCGTTCCAGCTCCTTGCGCAATTCAGTAAGACGGTCGCTGACTTGTTTAATTTTGCTGTCTTTTTCAATGACCATCAGATGAACCTGCAAATCGTTCTCTTTTGACATGTAACCGTCTACGAGCGTCATTTCTCCTTCTTTATTGTACATATAAAGTTCAACTGGACCATGATCGTCCTCCGAGCTGATAAATGATGCAGCTTTTTCCCGGCTGCCTTCCGCCAAGAGGCTTTGTAATGAAGATACCTGTCCAAACAATCGTTGCGCATCACTCGACTGCTCGATGACAGTCAGCTTTTTATCTACTTTAAATATTGGAAATGGCCACGGGGATTTAACTTGTTGCATGACGGACTCCTTTTTCATCTTGTCTGAGCCAGCTGTTCACATTTTCTAATCGGTCGATTACGGTCACTTGCCGGCTGTCTTGTTCAAATTTTCTGTGTAACCGGGAATAGCGTCCGCCCAAAATAATTTCTGTTTTTGGCGATGCTGCCATCAATCTATTTAAATAACGCTCTGTCCGCTCTTCATTAGGCGCGAACCCGGTCGAAACACCGACAACATCAGGCTCCCAGCGTTTTACACCTGCGATGGCATCGGCAATCGGCATATTCGGTCCCATGTTATACACTTGCCAGCCGTTCACACGAAAAACGGCTGCGACCATTTTTAACCCGAGGTAATGCTCCTCGTTTTCCGCCCCAAACAAAACGATTGTTTTTCCGGACGAATTTGTTTTCGCACGGGGTTTCACCGCTGCTGTCAGGACAAAATCACAAATCCCTGTCGCAAGGTGTTCATCTGCTACGCTGATTTTATTTGCTTCCCACAAGAACCCCACTTCATACATCGCGGGGGTGATAAATTCCTCGAGCATTTCAATCTCTGAATAGGTTTCTTGATAGGCCTTTACCGCATCAAACGCTTCGTCTTCTTTGCCTTCAAGAAAAAGGTGTGCCAGCTGTTCTGGTGTAATCGGCATTTCTTTCCTCCAAACGTAAAGGCATTTTTTCAAAATAATGAGAGCTCATCTTAACATAAATTTACCAGATTTACATTAAGCACAAAGACTCATAAGGGTGTTTATTTCGTGATGCGAAATGTGAACTGCATATGGTAAAATCAACGAAACCATTTGAAAGGATGATTAGATGACAGGAAAGCTGATTGTATTAAATAAAGATGAAGACAATTTATCGGTTGTAAACTTGCGTTCTTCTAAGGTAGAACAGACTGTCGCCACAAGTCACAACCCCCATGAAGTTGTCGTTTCCCATGACGGGCAAAAAACATACATTGCCTGTTCACTAGGCAACACCGTCGATATTATGGATAATAAGACCTTCGAAATAACGGGTCATATTTCACACGAGGAGTTTCATTTTCCGCACGGCGTAGGAATAACGAATGACGGCAAGACGCTTTACCTCGCTTCGACGTTCAGTGAAAAAATCTTTTTGATTGATACCTCAACAGATGAAATTCGAAAAATTATTCCGACGTACCAAACGTATTCACACATGATATCGTTCTCGCCAGACGGTAAAGCCGCCTACATTCCGAATATCGGCAGTGATAACATTACGGTGATCGATACGGAAACAGAAGAAATCGTCAATCATTTTCCGGTCGGCAAAGGGCCGGAAGGGGTCGCTGTTCATCCATCGGGCGAAGAGATTTACGTCGCTAACCAGGATGATGACACTCTTTGGATTATGGATACGACAGACTATGAAGTGAACTACAAACGGCGCGTCGGGCACATCCCCGTCCGCCTCGTGTTTTCACCGGACGGGCAGTATGCGTTCATTGCCAACCGCGAATCAGACGACGTTTCAATCATTCAGACTGAACAGCGGATTAACGGTCAAATACGCCCGTGGGAAATCAAGCGACTTCCGGTTGGAAAATGGGCCGGCGGCATTGTATTTCACCCGGACGGCACACATGCTTACGTGGCAAACAATAAAACGAATGACATCTCTGTCATTTCGCTGGAAACGTTGAAAGAAACGGAACGGATTGATGTCGGCATTCATCCGGACGGCATCGCTTATTTGCCGTAAACCCTGAGTCCTCGACATTTTGTCGAGGACTCAGAGTGTTGACAAAGTCATGACATCGATTGATGTCCTATTAAAAGGAACGGATGACTACGCATCGTCCGGCTTCTTTCCGCGGGCGAGCGCCGAGCCGCTTCGGGCTGACGCCCTGCAGGGTCTCGTCTATCTCGCTATCCCGCAGGAGAAAGCCGGGATGCTGGGTCATCCTCTTTTTTGAAGCGAGTGTATTCATAAAGAGGATGATGACTGGTTTACCGCGAGCGGTGTGCTCGACACAACGGAATTAAACGGCGAGACTGTACCTGTACTTAAAGATGCAGACATCGAACGGGCATCCGAACCTGACTCGCCGTATGTGTATCCGAGCTACTAAAAAGGACAAGAGCTGATCAGCTCTTGTCCTTTTCATTGCCGTTAATTTCTTCTGATCCGCCTTTGTTCCAAAAAGAAACGAGTGCAGGACCGGAAATGTTATGCCAAACGGAGAATATTGCGCTCGGCAGGGCTGCCATCGGCGTAAAGTGCGCCGTAGCGAGTGCAGCGCCGAGACCTGAGTTTTGCATGCCGACTTCAATTGAAATTGCACGGCGTTTTGTTTCATCAAGCCCGACACTCTTAGCCGTAAAGTAACCGAGCAGTAAGCCAAAGCTGTTGTGCAAGATCACCGCTGTAAACACAGCAATTCCTGATGTGACGAGATTTTCTGTGTTGCCGGAAATGACTGCGGCAACAATCAATAAAATCGCCGTGACAGAAACCATCGGCAAAGCCGACTGAGCCCGATCGACTGCTGCCGGCAAGAGTTTGCTCACAAGCAAACCGAGTGCAATCGGTATGATAATGACTTGAACGATACTCATGAACATATCAGCAAACCCGACAGGAAGCCATTGATCCGCTAAAAGAAAAACTGCCAACGGTGTCAACACCGGCGCAAGCATCGTCGAAACCGATGTCATCGCCACAGACACCGGGACATCACCGCGGGAGAGGTAAACCATCACATTCGATGCAGTTCCTCCCGGGCAGGCTCCAACTAAAACAAGACCAGCTGCCAGTTCCGGCGGCAGCTGCATCGCATAAGCGATCCCTAATGCCGCAAGCGGCATAACAACAAACTGCGCAACGACGCCGAATAAAACTGGAAACGGCTTTTGCAGAACAATTTTGAAGTCTTCCGGCCGCATTGTCGTCCCCATTCCAAACATGATAACGCCTAAAAGGATTGTTATGTACGGTGCAATCCAGACAAAAGCATCAGGTGTAAAGAAAGCAATAACAGATACAAAAATAACGATAATAGCAAAATAACGGCTCATAAACGAACCTGCAAGCTGAAGTCCTTTCATAATTCATTATACTCCTTTCAAATGCTCAGATTTTTCAATCTAATGCATTATTTTACGCCTCGCTTTAATCCGTTGCAACAGTAAAATAAAAAAATCACACGTTTTTTTTGACAAATGAAATTTAACGTTTTACTATAAATAAATAATTCCGATCAATATAATAAGGATTAGGAGGATATCCATTGACAACATCTGCTGCTGAAAAACAAACGAAAACGCTGGCTTCCAGCGCACCTCCGCTCGGCCCGCCGCAAATAAAATTAATCATTGGCGGGTTGATTGTAACCGGTGTTTTACTGGTTTATTTAATGGCAAGCCAAGAGGCGATGCACCCGCTTCTGTTAATCATCGGCCTCTTGCTCGGTTATACACTGTTTCATGCCCGATTTGGTTTCACGTCCGCATTTCGGCGCTTGATGGCGGTCGGAAACGGCCAAGCGTTGCGCTCGCACATGGTCATGCTCGCGGTCGCTGTGACACTTTTCGCGCCGATTCTTGCGTTCGGTCTCTCCTTTTTTGATGTGGAGGTAGCCGGATATGTCGCCCCTGTCGGCGTCAGCCTGCTTGTCGGTGCGTTTATGTTCGGGGTCGGCATGCAGCTCGGCGGCGGCTGTGCGTCCGGTACGCTTTATGCTGTCGGCGGCGGTCGATCTGTTATGTTCATTACACTGTTATTTTTTATTGTCGGTTCAACCATCGGCGCCTATCACTTGCCGTTTTGGACCGAAGAAATGCCTGCCGCTGAACCGATCTCTCTGGCAACAACGACTGGCTGGGGCTACGGCGGCGCATGGGCCGCTTCGATCATTTTGTTTGGGTTGATTGCCTGGATTACACTCGTTGTCGAACGGCGGCGCAATGCTCCGCGCATGGCCGACGTTCCGACAGAATCCGGGATTAAGCGGATTTTCCGCGGGGCTTGGCCGCTTGTGATTGCAGCCGTTGTATTAGCGGTTTTAAACGCGTTGACGTTGATGACCCGCGGTGAGCCGTGGGGGGTCACCTCCGCTCTGGCACTTTGGGGTTCCAAAGGAGCCGAAGTGATCGGTTTTGACCCGGCAAGCTGGGGATATTGGCAAGGAGAAAGCGCTCAAGCTCTGCAGCAATCAATTTTTGCTGACACAACGACGGTACTGAATTTCGGTGTGATTTTAGGTGCGTTTCTCGCCTCCGCTGCCGGCGGACTGTTCAAACTGAGCAAAATTACAAAAGGCAACGCTGCCGCTTCTGTCATCGGCGGTCTGTTAATGGGTTACGGCGCGCGGCTCGCTTTTGGCTGTAACATTGGCGCCTATTTCGGCGGGATTGCATCGTTCAGCATGCACGGCTATATATGGGGCGTCGTTGCGATGGCCGGAACATTTCTTGCCTTGTTTTTACGTCCTTTATTCGGCCTGTCTGTCCCAAAACCGAAAGATTCATTTTGCTGATTCACTTTCAATATAAAACGCCTTGAGACAAAATTGTCTCAAGGCGTTTTATTTGAGCCATTGAAGTGAAAAGGGATATTGAAACCATCGGCCTGAAACGGCAAAAATTAGCGCCGCCGTAAAAATGGTAAACCAGATAAAAAGCAGTAAAACACTTGTCCCGATCATTCCCAGCCCCAAGGGAATCCGCAGCCAATCAAGCGATCCGGGAAAAAACAAACCCGGCAGAAACGGCAGCGCAAACAGCAAGATAAACGCCCCGGCAAGATAAACTTGCATACTGATTTGAAAGTTGACGTTTTGCCGCAGTTGATGGTCAACAAATGGGCGGTCGGTACGCAACCGCTGATAAAGCGCATAGACAATTAAGATATTAATCACCGGTACGGGAATAAGTATCGCGATCACACAGCCTCCCGCAACAATGCCGCGGTCTTTCCAATCAGGCAGCATCTTAACCGTTCCCTTTCAAAATATAGATAATCGTAGCGCCGACAATCAACAGCGTAAGCACTGTTATTCCCATTGATATCCATAACAACATCGAACCATCCGCCTTTTTGATAAAATATTGATAGTTCCATTGTATACGAAATATGATTTTTAAGACAGGAGGAGAATCTCATGTGGTTTGCCGGTGACAACTCTGAGGTGCCTTTCACGACATTGGGAGCCGAGCACAATATCATGATCGTTGTTTTTGTGTTTGGCTGCACCGTTGTTTACCTTACGCGCGGACTGATCGCTCCCCGGCTTCAACGGCCGATCGAAGTCGGCATTGCCGTTTCACTCATCCTGTTCGAATCAGGCTATCATATCTGGGCGGTTTTTCACGGTAATTGGGACGTTCGGTTTTCCTTACCGCTGGAACTCAGCAGTTCCAGTGTTATTTTAACGATAGTCTTGTTACTGTACCGAAATGAAAAACTGTTTCAAATCGTCTTCTTAATTGCGATCGGCGGGGCGATACAAGCGATCGTGACCCCTGTACTCGGATACGGCTTCCCTCATTTTCGTTACTGGCACTTCTTTTATACGCATATCGCTGTCATCTGGGTCGTATTTTATTTCTTATGGCACCGCGCTTACCCGCTTCCCTTTATCAGTGTAATCAAAGCAATGATCTTTTTGAACATCCTGCTTCCCTTTATTTACGGCGTTAATCTGCTGACCGGAGGTAATTACTGGTTTATCATGGAAAAACCGGCCGGAGGAAGTTTGCTCGACATCCTCGGTCCGCATCCTTGGTATATTCTCGGCATGGAAGGAGCCGCAGTCGTTTTGTTCACCTTGCTTTGGCTTCTGTTCGGAACGCGGCGCTTTAAATAAACCGGACCGGATGTTTAAACAGTTTTTCAGCCGGGAAGAGGATTCCTAACTTTACAGATAATGAAAGGAGTCATTTCCAATGGAAAAAAATCAGCAACCGCACCGTCAAATTAACGAACGCGAGAACGGATTAAGCTCCGCTCAAGAAGTTAAATACGCGGACAAATTCCGCCGCGCCGACCGCGCGTCAGAAGGAAAACAAACGTAAGGATGAAACGCAAAAACCCTCTGCTGTCCTGATTTAGACAGCAGAGGGTTTTTTATGCAGCGAGGATTAAACGTTCATTTTTTCTTTCGCCGTCCCCGTTTGCTCCACGACTGCCGCTTGTGCTGCAGCCAGACGGGCAAGCGGAACGCGGTAAGGCGAACAGCTGACGTAATCCAGCCGTTGTGCATGGCAAAAAGCGATTGAGGATGTTTCTCCGCCGTGTTCACCGCAGATGCCGGTTTTTAATTGCTCTTTAACACGGCGGCCTTTTTCGACACCGATTTTCACGAGTTCCCCGACACCTTCGCTATCCAACACCATAAACGGATTATTTGCTAATGTTTCATCATCGATGTAGCGCTGCAAAAATTTATTTTCGGCATCATCCCGGCTGTAACCGAACGTTGTCTGCGTTAAGTCGTTGGTTCCAAACGAAAAGAAATCAGCTTCGGCGGCAATCGCATCCGCAGTCAGCGCTGCGCGCGGGACTTCGATCATCGTTCCGATCGTATAAGCGACGTATTCACCTGTTTCGTTGAGTACTCTGTCTGCTGATTCTTTTACGAGCCGGCGCATCGCTTTTAACTCATTGACGTGGCCGACAAGCGGAATCATGATTTCCGGACGGACAGCCGCTCCATCTGCCGCCCGGTCAATCGCCGCGTGTATAATCGCTTCCACTTGCATCGCGTATATTTCCGGGTAAACCATGGCGAGACGGCAGCCGCGATGACCGAGCATCGGGTTCGATTCATCGAGCCGGCGCACTTCCCGGAGAAGCTCTTTCTTCGTCTTTAATTCACTTGACGCCGGGTCGGTGATCTCCAGCTGAGCGGTCTCTTTAATTAGTTCCTCTTTATCAGGCAGAAACTCATGCAGCGGGGGATCAAGAAGGCGGATCGTCACCGGGCGGCTTCCCATCGTTTCAAAAATACCGCGGAAATCATCCGCCTGCATCGGCAGCAATCGGTCCAGCGCCTGTTGCCGGTCGGCAGATGTCGAAGCCAAGATCATTTCCCGGACAACCGGAATCCTCTCCGGATCCATAAACATATGCTCTGTGCGGCAAAGACCGATTCCTTCTGCTCCGAAGGAAAGTGCACGTGCGGCATCATCCGGTGTATCACTGTTCGTCCGAATCCCTAAGTGTCTACGGTCATCCGCCCAAGACAGAAGACGGTGAAATTCATCCGACAGTTCCGGGTCTGCCATCGTCAGTTCGCCGAGCATTAATTCTCCGGTACCGCCGTTAATCGTCACAGTATCCAGGTAAGCGACTTCCGTATTGCCAACAGCAAACGTCTGATTCGCTAAATCAATCGAAACGTCGCTGCATCCGGAGATACACGCTTTCCCCATCCCTCTTGCCACGACGGCCGCATGGCTTGTCATTCCTCCGCGCGTTGTGACGACAGCTTCTGCAGCAATAATTCCGTGAATGTCGTCTGGTGTTGTTTCCGGCCGCACGAGAATAACCGGAACCCCGGCTGCTTTTTTATCTTCTGCATCATCAGCTGAAAACACGACTTTCCCTGTCGCTGCCCCGGGAGAAGCCGGCAACCCTTTCGCAAGAACTTCAAACGAAGACGTTTCATCAATACGCCGATGCAATAGCTGTCCGAGCTGTTCCGGATCAACCCGCATTAACGCTTCATCTTTCGTTAAAATCCCCTCTTCATGCATATCCACAGCGATGCGGACAGACGCTTCTGCCGTCCGCTTGCCGTTTCTCGTCTGCAAAATAAACAGGTTTCCCCGTTCAATTGTAAATTCAATATCTTGCATATCCCGGTAATGATTCTCCAGGCGTCGGCAAGTTTCAGCAAACGTTTGGTAAACGTCCGGCATCGAATCACGAAGCGTTTCAATCGCTTGCGGGGTGCGAATACCCGCGACGACATCCTCTCCTTGCGCATTGATCAAGTACTCACCGTAGAGCTTGCTTTCCCCGGTCGACGGATTGCGGGAAAACGCCACACCCGTCCCGGAATCATTACCGGTATTTCCAAATACCATGCTTTGAATATTCACAGCTGTTCCGAGATGCCCCGGAATCCCGTGCCATTTTCGGTACAGCTGGGCCCGGTCATTATTCCACGAACCAAAGACGGCCTGAATCGCCAAAATCATCTGTTCGCGCGGGTCTTGCGGGAACGCCCGGCCCGTCTCCTGTTCGACAATCGTTTGAAACTGCTTAATCAATGTCTTCCAATCAGACGCCGACAGATCCGGGTCAGCTGAAAATCCATGCAGCTGTTTATGCGTTTCAATTTTACGTTCAAACTTTTCACTGTCCACCCCTAGGACAACATCGGAAAACATTTGAATAAAGCGCCGATATGAATCGTAAGCAAACCTCGGTTCCCCTGTCAGCTCAGCCATTGAAACAACCGTCTCGTCATTCATCCCCAAATTGAGCACGGTATCCATCATCCCGGGCATCGAAAACACCGCGCCTGATCTGACCGACACGAGCAATGGATTTTTTGTGTCGCCCAATCCTTTGCCAGTCGTCGTCTCAAGTTTCTCCAGTGCTGTATCCACCTGTTTTTTTACATCCGCAGGCAATTGTTCACCCGCTTCGTAAAAGGCGTTGCACGCCTTCGTTGAAATCGTAAACCCGTATGGCACCGGCAAGCCGATTCTTGTCATTTCGGCGAGGTTCGCCCCTTTTCCTCCGAGAAGTTCCTTTCCGTTTGCATCGGTATCGTCAAACATAAAGACATGCTTATTCATACAATCCCGCCTCCTGTTGGTGTCATTCGCTCCAATAAATCCTGCGCTGTTTCTTCAACAGCCTTGTTTGATACATCGATCACCGGACAGCCGATCTGATTCAGCACATCCGCAGCAAAATCGAGCTCAGCTAAAATCCGCTTTCGGTCCGCGTAAGAAGAATCTTGTTTCAAACCGAGCGCCCGCAAGCGTTCCCGGCGGATATCCAACAATTTCTCCGGAGAAATCATCAAGCCGATCATTTTTTCTTTTGGAATTGAAAAAATATCTTTCGGCGGCGGCACCTCGGGAATAATCGGTATATTCGCCGCATAATAACCTTTGTTCGCTAAGTACATGGACAGCGGTGTTTTCGACGTCCGCGACACACCAGCCAGTACAATATCAGCATTGTTAATTCCCGACATCTCTTGTGCATCATCGTATTTCACTGCAAATTCGATCGCTGCAATCCGCCGAAAATAATCGTCGCCTAACCGGCGGATATATCCGGGCTCGAGCTTCGGTGAGCTGTCGAACACTTTGCCGAACGCGTTCATTAACGGCGCCATGACATCCACTGCTTCGATTCCGTAATGTTCAGCCTGTTGGAGCAAATATTCTTTTAATTCCGGCACTATCACCGTAAAAACGATTAACGACGGATAATCCTTCGCTTCGGCAATCACCCGGTCAATCTCTTCAAGCCGCTTCATGTAAGGATAGCGGTGAAAGACTGTTTGTTGTTGCGGGAATTGTCCCGATACTGCTTGAACTAAATGATGCGCTGTCTCGCCGACAGAATCAGAGACAATAAATAAATGATACGTCTTATTCACCTCATCACCTCGTTAATTGTGTCATACTAATAAAATTAGTGTATCATAAATGCGCTAATTGAAAAACCTTTTATCTGTAATAAAATCTTCACATTTATATAACTAGTTTTATAGTTTTTTTATGCTACATTTAAATTAAGAAAGGAAGGGGATTTCCGTGGGAGAAACAATCACCATTTTAAACAAACAAGAAGCAGAAATGCTTTTGCAAAATGTGTATAAGCAGCATGCTGTTTTTCGCGAAGACAAAACAGCCGAAACAGCAAACATATACAAAGCCCTCGGGGACCCTTTGCGTTTGGAAATGCTCGGCATGCTGTTACAGAGGAACTGTTGCAAGTGTGAACTGCTCGATGCTTTCGAAGGCGCTCCTTCAACGATCACTCACCACTTGTCGATCCTTGAACGGGCGGGACTGATCAAAGGAGAGCGGAAAGGGAAGTATACCATTTACCAGCTCCAGGCAGATCGGCAACAAGTCAATGTTTGGCTTGGAGGAATCTCATTATGATGGAGGTTTTGCTGGCCGGCTGGCAGTTTCTGCTTGATTATTTTACGCTCCCGCGTGTCATCACACTGACGATCGTCTTTTTCATTTCCGGCGCGATTGCGCAATTTTTATCCCAAGGCGCGGTGTTGAAATATTTCGGACCGAATGCGAAAAAATCGACAGCATTTACGATGGCGTCGGTCTCCGGAATGATTTTGACCGTATGTTCGTGTTCTGTTCTTCCGATGTTTGCAAGTATTTGGAAAAAAGGAGCCGGCATCGGTCCGGCCGTCACCTTTTTGTTTTCCGGACCGGCGATTAACATTTTGGCGATTACGTTTACGTTCAGTTTTCTCGGCATTGGGCTTGGAATCAGCCGTGTTGTTACCGCGATCATTCTCGCCGTTGTGATCGGCCTGTTGATGCATGTGTTATTTTACAAAAGCGAAACGGAAGACAGCCGCAACAGTAACATGTTTCACGTCAACGACAGCAGCGACCGGCCGATGTGGCAAAACGTGATGTTTTTTATAACTCTTCTTGTCATGCTGTTAGCCGGGATGAATTTGCCGTGGGTAACAGCAACATTCTTGATCTTCTTGATCGTGCAGCTTGTCCTCTTTTTCGAACGCGATGAGCTGTGGGACTGGTGCCTTGAAACGTATGATCTAGTCAAAAAAATCGTCCCGCTTTTCGTAGTCGGTATTTTCGTTGCCGGGGTGATTACCGTCTTGATCCCAGAAACATTTATGAGCAATGCCGCCGGCGAGAATACGTTCGCAGCTACGTTTTTAGCTTCGATTTTCGGGGCGTTTATGTACTTCGCCACCTTAACAGAAGTGCCGATCGTACAAAGTTTCCTCGATCTCGGTATGGCTAAAGGACCGGCCTTGGCTCTTTTGCTCGCAGGCCCTTCGATGAGTCTGCCGAACATGATTATTGTCGGCCGCGTTATGGGGTTGAAGAAGACGCTGACTTATATTGCACTCGTCACGTTTATTTCAGCGACAGCCGCATTGATTACCGGGATCGTGTTCTTTTAATTTATCAACTTGAGGAAAGGATGATGAACGATGAAAATCGAAATTCTCGGAACAGGGTGCTCTAAATGCAAGCGGCTTGAGGAACGAACAAATGAAGCCGTCACAGAACTGGGACTTGAAGCTGAAGTGGTGAAAGTAGAAGAACTCGATCAAATCATGGAATACGGAGTATTTAAGACACCGGGGCTCGTCGTCGACGGCGAAGTCAAAGAAAGCGGAAAAGTCCCGACTGTAAAAGCGATCAAACAACTTTTAAGCTGACCGCGATGAAACGGAGCAGCAAACAGAAAAAACCTGATTAGAGGCCCTATCTCTAATCAGGTTTTTTCAATAAATTATTGATAATTCCGCAATGGCGTTTGTGCACGCTGCCGACGTTGTTCAATTTTCTTTTTTGTCAAAAAGATCCGTACCTCTTCTGCCGACAATCCGATTTCCTGCGCCTGAACGATCAGTTCTTCCCACGTTTCTTCTGCTTCAATCCGTCTGACTTCCTCCATAACGTTCTGCCTCCTTAAAATCGAATACCTAATCGGCAGTTTGGCGATCGTAGGAATATCTCCGACAGACCCATAACTTTGCGTCGTCTCTTTTCAGAGAGTTTGCCTTTCTCGAATTAGGAGGTACTTGGACTTAGTGACAAGTTTAAGTGTATAGGTCGATTATAGAACGGCAAGGTTAAAAACAGGTTAAACTTCTTGAACAAATTCGAATTTTTTTGAAAATTTGTAGCCGAAACCGCGGACCGTAATGACATACTGCGGGTTTTTTGGATCGTGCTCGATTTTTTTTCGTAAATTGCGGATATGAACCGACACGGTTTTCAAATCGCCAAAATAATCTTCACCCCAAATACGGTCATACAGCTGTTCCGCACTGAACACTTGACCGGGATGCTGCATAAAATAAATCAGCAGCTGACGTTCTTTCGTGTACAGATGCACCGGTTTGCCGGCAACGGTGACGTCAAAACTTTCAGTATCAATAACAATATCTCCCGCCCGCAGCTGATGGTTTGCCTGCGCTGTTCCGGCCCCTTTACGACGCAAATTTGCTTTAATCCGCGCTTCGAGCTCCGCCATATCGAACGGTTTTGTAATGTAGTCGTTTGCGCCGGCATTTAATCCGCGCACTTTGTCTTCTGAGGACCGTTTGCTGCTCATGATAATAATCGGTATATCATCATACGAGGCGCTGATATCAGCGCAAAGTTCTTCGCCGCTTTTTCCCGGCAGCATCATATCCAGCAAGATCAGATCCGGCCCTGCTTGATGAATCAGCGCAAGAGCTTTGTCACCATGTCCTTCCCCCACAACAGAATAGCCTTTGTTTTCGAGATAAAGTGCCGTCAATTCACGAATATCTTCATCATCTTCAATAATCGCAATTTTGTTTCCGGTCATAGATATCACCTCTTTTCGGCTGCTCATTCAAAAATAACCGGCAGTGTAAAGTAGACCGACGTTCCAGAACCTTGAACACTTTCAGCCCATATTTCTCCGCGGTGATACGAGATAATTTCTTTTGTGATCGCCAAACCGAGCCCTGTTCCGCTGCTTACTGCGTTTCGATCGACTTTATGAAAAAAACGCTCAAAAATATGCGGAAGGAAATCCGGATCGATCCCTTCACCTGTGTCACGAATTTCAATCACGGCTTTGCCGTCAAAATCGGGATCCGTATGTCCCTGCTCCACTTTTAACACGATGCTTATACTGCCGCCCTTCGGTGTATGCTTGGTTGCGTTATACAAAAGATTCGTAAATACTTGCAGCAGCCGGGTCCGATCAACGGTTGCGAGCACGTTTTTGTCAGAAGGAATAAGACCGTCAATAACCGGCTCTGGAAACCGGATTCCTGCTTTTTCAACGTCCTGACGGAAATGACAATGAATATCATCAATCCAGTCTGATACATCAACTGTTTCCAGCATCATGCTGATTTTCCCGGACTCCAATTTAACGAGTTCAAACAAGTCATGAATCAGCCTGTCGAGCAGTTTCACTTTACTTTCAACCGTCATTAAAAACTTTTCATCATTCGCATCAATGATACCTTCCCGTGCCGTTTGAACGTAACTTTGCAAATACGTCATCGGCGTCCCTAGTTCATGGGAAATATTCGTCAGCAGTTCCACGCGAAACTGTTCGGCTTTTTGCAATTCTGTATTTCGTTTGTTTAATATTTGATTCGATTTCGACAGTTTTTCCGTCCGTTCGTTCACTTTTTCTTCAAGACGTTCATTTTGTTTGCGCAGAAAGTCATTCATCCTTTGCTGATGCCGGTAAACTTCTGCTTGCGCTTCTTTCTTTTCCTGTTTAATCGTGTTGATTTTATCCGCGAGCGCAAAGGAGAGCAAAACGAGTTCGACCGCTGTTGTCAGCTGCCAGGCGTATTTTGTAATGAACGAAAACGGCAATACTCCAAGGTCTGTGAACACTGAAACGAACACGCCGATGATAAAGACAATCCACGCAGCAAAGAAAAAGCGAGCTGGACGAAATCCGCTTCGGAGCATTTTATAAGCCAAGGTAATAATAATCCCGACCGTCATTAAAGAAGCGAGCACAATTAAATCAAGGGCAAGCGGATAACTGAACGCAAGCACCGCAAGAATCGCTGCATTCGCAACGACAGCGCCGATAAATCCTTTTTTCTCCCACGGTACGACGCCTTCAGCTTCTAAAAAATTGCGGGCAAAAAATACCGCAAAAATATTCGCTGTCGCCATAAAAAAGATAATCGAACGATTGTTCCACCAGACCGCCTCCGGCCATAAATATTGATAAGCAAGCCCGGAAAATGCGAGGAGCGTGAAAATGTTGGCAACGATAAATAAAACGTAATACAAATAGCTCCGCTCGCGCAGAGAAAAGTAAATAAACAAATTGTACAAAGCCATCACGACAGCGAGGCCGATAAACAAACCAAAAATGAGATAATCCACTTGCGTGTGCTGAATAAACCGCTGCTGATTATAAAGCGTTAAGGGAATTTGCATCGCGCCTTCAGATTCAAGCCGCAGATAAAAGATCCGTTCTTCGCCTTCCGGTATTTCCACCGGGAAGATGAATTGCCGGTTGATAAACGGGCGTTCATGAAACGGCCGTAAATCGCCCGTCCGTTCGACGTTCCAAGCTGCTTCATCCAGCGTCGGCGAATAAAAATCCGCCCGGTCCATCGGCGGATTATCTAATTCAATCCGCCAATTGCTGTAATCGCTGCGGTTTTCCAGTCGGACTCGCACCCAATAAACGGTCTCGGTGTAACCAAAACTCGGTGCCCCGCCGCTGTTTAGTTCAAATTCATCGTGAAATCCGGCCGAACTGACATCGTCAATCGTCCACTCACCGTCTTCATCGGGTAATATTTCAATGTATGGACTCAGATCTTTTTCGTCGGTTGTCCCGTCAAGCGGCACTGTCTCCGCCGCTGAGACAGCAGAGGAAAACAGCAGTAAAGCGAACGAGATAAAACCAGTAAAAATCGCCGTTTTCCCCATACCTTTAGCCTCACTTTGTCGGTTTATTTTAGTATCTCAGTAAATGCAAGAAAATTCAATCAGAACAACGCAACTTCTTCTTTTTATTCCCAAATTTTCGTGATACGATTCTTATGATGTAAATGAAAGGAGAACAAGCAATGATTCTTTATGATTTTCTGCTCGTCGTGATCGGCATCACGATAGGCGTGATTGCCGCTGAGCCGCTGAAAAAATTATTTACCGGCGCTTATAAAGAAGACCGGCGCCAACAAAAACGCGTAAAGCTCCTCGTCCACTTGCGTCAATTGGCTTCCGGCGAAAAACGGACGACAAAACAGCTGAATGAAGCAGTTTTCCGAAATAAAGAAAGCGATGAAGCAGTTCACAGCTACCTCGCTTACATTGAAGAAAGCGGGTTGATCCGGCGAAATCCAGCGAAAAACGGACACCTTTCCGAGGATGCCTGGACGTTTGATCAAAAAGCGTATGAACGCGGCAGACAGACTCATTCGTAGCTGATGTACTTGACACCCATTCAACGACATGGTACATTAAGAATGTTGCCGACCATGGCACAGCGTTACTTACGAACAATTGGATACCGAACAATCTAACAAACTGTGTGTACAATATACGATGCCTTATTTCCACTGGCGCGGTTACAAGGACCGCAAGGATGAAAGAGAGGCAGGGCTTTCATTATTTAAGAACCATCCCGTCCGCAGTCACGATTTCCGCGGCCGTTTGCTATCCGAACCGATTTTGTAATAACAACGTTATAAAAAGCAGGCTCCCTTCACGGGACGCCTGCTTTTTTCAATCGCTACTGATTCTGTTTAACGTTAAACTTGGTAATGCTTTTGCACCTCATCTCTAAGCGCGCGCTTCAAAAATTTCCCGACGGACGTTTTCGGTATTTCTTCCATAAAGAGGACATCATCGGGCAGCCACCATTTCGCAAACTGCGGGCGGAGAAAATCGAATAGTTCCTCTTTTGTCACCGTTTTCCCATCGTGCACAACGACACAGGCAATCGGCCGCTCCTGCCATTCCGGGTCCGGAATTGAGACAACCGACGCTTCAAATACACTTTCGTGCGCCATAATCGCATTTTCTAAATCAACCGATGAAATCCATTCTCCTCCGCTTTTGATCAAATCTTTCGTCCGGTCGACGATTTTGATCACCCCTTCTTCATCAACCGTGCACACATCGCCGGTATGAAGCCAGCCGTCAATGAAAGCTTCCTCGCCGCGGTCATCTTTGTAATAATCATCAGCTATCCACGGTCCGCTCAGAAGCAATTCGCCCATTTCTTCTTCATCCCAAGCGACTTCGCCGGAAGCGCCGACGACCTTCATATCAAGGCCCGGAACAAGAATCCCCTGTTTTGCCCGCTCTTCATACAGCTCATCTTCCGGTAGATCGTGCTGATAACTTTTCAAGCGTGAAACTGTAGCGAGCGGACTCGTCTCTGTCATCCCGTAAGCATGGAGAAACGGCACGTTGTATTTCTTTTCAAACGTCTTAATCATTCCGAGCGGAGCTGCCGACCCGCCGCAGACGACCGCCCGCAAACTCGAGACATCGTAATTGTTCTCTTCCAGTTCTTTTAACAAACCGAGCCAAATCGTCGGCACGCCGGCTGTCATCGTCACCCGCTCTTGTTCAATCAATTCAGCCAGCAGTTTCGGTGTAAACCTCGGCCCCGGCATGACAATCGTCGAGCCGAGCCACGTCCCGACATACGGCATCCCCCAGGCATTTACGTGAAACATCGGCACGACCGGCATACTCACATCCGTTTCACTCGCCCCGACTGTATCCGCCATCGCCAAACTCATGCTGTGAAGCACCGTCGAGCGGTGAGTGTACAAAACTCCTTTCGGATTGCCGGTCGTCGCCGATGTAAAACACATACCGGCAGGCGCCTCTTCATCAATATCTTTCGGAAACTGATAATCCGGATCGCCTGAAGCAATCCAATCCTCATACGAATAAACATTCGGCACGGCCGTCTCGGGGAGTTCATTATCGGTCATGACAATAAACGCCTTCACCGTGCGGAGATTTTGATGCGTCGCTTCAATAAGCGGAAAGACATCTTCGTCGACAAAAATCAGTTCATCCTCTGCATGATTAATAATATACACAATATGTTCCGGGGCGAGGCGGATATTGATCGTATGCACAACGGCCCCGATGCTCGGCACTGCAAAATAAAGCTCTAAATGCCGATGATGATTCCACGCCAATGTCCCGATCTTATCTTCGCGGCTGATTCCGAATTCGTCGAGCCGGCTCGCCAATTTCCGCGTCCTTTGCCCGATTTGCTTGTACGAAAACCGCTGAATCCCGTTCATCGTCCGAGAAACCACTTCTTTTTTCGGAAAAAAACGCTCTGCCCGCTCAATCATCGATGAAATTAATAAATCACCTTTCATCATACCGATCATCCACCTTCCCGCTAATGTGTAGTCCATGCCAAGCCAAAGCGGTTTCAGTAAAACCGCATTTTCTGCCCTGTAAGCATACATACACCTGAACCGGCAACGGTTTTTCCAGCTATTGTATGCCCCGTTTCCACTATACGGCATTTATGTAAGCGTTTGAATATCGGATTATTCAGAAGATTAGAAATATAAACAAGCGCTGCTTCACAAATAAAGCAGCGCTTGTTTCTAACATCCGATTCGTATTTAGACGCCTGCGAGCCGATGACGAAAGGCTGTTATCGGCCGGTAGAACAACTGGATCAGCGGACCGATTCCAAAAGCGACAATCACCGTCCCGACCCCGATCGGTCCGCCGATGAAAAAGGCAACAATCAAAATACTGACCTCTAAAAAGGTTTTCGAAAACGACAGACTCTTGCCTGTCAGCTCATGAAACACCATCATCGCATTATCGATCGGGTTGCGGGCAAAATTCGACTGCAAGTAGCTGGCAATCCCGAAAGCGCTCGAAAGAACCCCGAGTGAAAAAACGAGACCGCGGACCGTATACGCTTCAAGCGTTACCCCGCCGAAAACAATAAGCAGCCAGAAATCAATAAATATACCGATTAAAAACATCGTAATTAACGCGGCAAAATCAGGCCGCTCTTTTAAAAGCGCGCCGTTGATCAAAATTAATATAAATCCGATAATAAACGTCCAGCTCCCGACTGTCAGACCGAGGTTTGCCGCCAAACCGACAAACAGGGCATCCCACGGCCCCGCCCCCAATCCGGCGTTAATGATTAAACTGATTCCGAACGTCAGCATCGCCAGTCCGGCAATATAAAATAAAAAGACAATTCCTCTTGATTTCATCGCTATCTGCTCCTGTTCTTACTTTACTTACTAAATTTGAATTTTACCATATCAAATCGTTTAACAACAGAAAAAGCACACCCGCTTTTTGGGTGTGCCCGTTTGCAACATTATAAATTATACAGTCTCATAAGCTTTTGCCAATACTTCAATCGGATGCATCGTCTTTTTCTCCGTTAACTGGTCCAGCTGCGTTTTGCACATTCCGCACTCAGTCACGGTGATTTCAGCGTCCAGCTCATTTACAGCTTCCTTCATCGACTCACCCATCTTCATCGAATAGGGATATTTTTCTTCTTTAAAGCCGAATGTGCCGCATTGTCCGCAGCAATCGGCAGCTAAATCACGAATCTCATAACCGGGGATCAGTTCAAGCATATCCATCGCCGGATTGCCGATTCCTTGGCCTTTCATATGGCACGGTGAAAAATAGCCGGCCCGCTGCCCGATCGCTCCGAAGTCTTCATTTAGTTCGTCTTTTTCTTTCAAGAAACGCAAATACTCATTCGCATCATAAACATGCTGCGCCAGTTCTTCAGCTTCTGCGCTGTTTAAATAGTGAAGATATTCTTTTTTAAACGACAGACTGCAGCTTGAACACGTAACGACGACATCGTATCCGTCACGGACATACGCGAGTAAACTGTCCACATTGTACGCGGCATTTTTCTTTCCTTCTTTCATTCTGCCGTTGGCAAACATCGGCACGCCGCAGCATTTTTGCTTCGGAACCGCAACGTCAATCCCGTTGTGTTTCATGACGTTCACAAATGCGTCGCCGATATCCGGTTGATTGTACGTCGCATAGCAGCCGGTAAAATACGCGACTTTCCGTTTCGTTTCCGCTGTTTTTTTCGTATATCGTCTTTTGAAGTTATTAAAGCGGTACACAGGAAACTGCCGGTCGGCGTGCATCCCCATTACCCATTGCATCACTTTTCTTGCCGGCTTAATTTTCATCGTCAAGTTCGTTGCCGGGGCAAATGCTGAGGCAATTTTCCCGACGTACTCCGCGTGGCTGAGGACGAAATCTCGGAATTTCGTGCCGTTTTCTTCTGCGTGAAGCGCCTTTACATTCGCGGTAAGCGAGGATACGGGCACGCCTTCCGGACAAACGGCGTCACAAGTGCCGCAAAGCGTGCACAATTCAATTCGCTTATCATCGATCGGTTCTTGCTGCTCGGTCAATCTCGCCAGTTCGGGCCCCAAATGTTTCGGGCCGCCGAAATCGAGGGTCACATTCGAGACAGGACAGCTCACGGTACAGGCATTGCACTTTAAACACGAATTGTAATCAAGATCATTAAGCCCCTGTAAGTGCACGAGAATCACCGCCCTTTCGTTTTGCCGTGATTTGATCGACGGCATCGTATCCGGAAACAAGCGAATAGATTCCGCCCGTGATGCCGCAGCGCGTTTTATCGATTCCCGCCGCTGCTCCGACAGGGTAAAGATTTTCCGGCACCTCGATGATCGTTCCGTTCGCATCAACCTCGAGCTGCAGCGCCGTTTCTTCGAAGCCGTCGAGTGTATCGATTAATCCCGAGCCGAGAATCCCCCCGGTTGCAGCAATAAAATGTTCGGCCTGCAAGTTTTGCCGGCGCACGCCTTGCTCGATCCCTAACGATCCGACACGGTTCCCTTGTATCTTTGCCCCGTTCACAGCGGTATTCTCATAAAAGCGGACGCCAAGGCGGACCGCCCGTTTTTTCAAGAGCTGATAAAGCCTGAGCGCGCCCGCATTCGGCGGCAGTCCCGGCGCTTCTGTAACAGCGCAACCGAACGCTTCTTCGAAATCGTTGACAGCTTCTGCCCAGTTTTTCATCCCGAGTAAAGCAGGGAAAACAACGACATCCGGCGCTTCAGCGTCCCGGTCTTTTAATGCCGCTTTCAGCGAGGCGATCACGGCTTGACGAACGCCGTTTCGATCGAGCAAACGGGCGGCATCCGTCTGCGACATTCCACGCGACGAGCGTTCGCCCAGCGAGACTTTCAGTTCAGATACATTGCAGCCCGGACATTCGCGCTGCAAATTGCCGGCTGCCTGCGCCGGTTGGAAATCGATCACTTCTTCAAAACCGACAACTAGGAAGTTTCCTTTATCAGGTATCGGGCGCATTGTCGGCGGGTAGAGCTGCGTCTGTTTGAGATGGCCGGAACCGGTGACAACCGAAACGGTCTGTTCGAATGAGCCGGCATAAGGATAGCCGACTTCTTTCGTCAGCTGTAAAAACGCATCAACCGCTTTTTTCGGGTCGCTGCCCGCCGGGCCAAACTGCTTGCTCCAACTGTCGTAGTCCCCCGCGAAACCGGGCGTGAAATCAAACAATCCGCTGGACTGCAGCCATTTGCCCGCTCCATTGGATATTACCGCCGTTTTGCCGCCTTTTTCTGCAGATAAGATCGCAGCAAAGAGCCCCGTCAGCCCTTGGCCGATCACAGCCGTATTATACATTCGACTCCCCCTCCTTCTGCATTCCAAGCGACACGCAGTAAATCGCATCCATCATTTCTGTCTGCCGCCGTGTTTGTTCATCTCCGAGCGGTGTCATCCCTTTTTTACGCGTCTCAAGCGCGTTCACAAGCGCCGCTTCAGCTTCTTGATTGGTTGCATAACCGTTTTCGACGGCTAATGCTGCTGCACGCTGATGACAAAACGTCCCTTGGCACGTCCCCATGCCAAGCCGTGTTCTCCGCCGTAAATCCCCCAGGTGAAACGGCCGGTCTTCAGGAAAAGCCGCCTCTAATTCCGCCCAAGTCACTTGTTCGCATTCACAAATTACCTCACTGGCATTGACGGATTCATGCAATGATTTTTCCAGTCGCTCAACATTTGTTCCAGCCCAGTATTGGACCTTTTTTTGCGCTGCCGGGGAGAGATCCCATTTAGAAAAATCGCGATCGGTTACACGGTGCGGCACTGGTTCGCGATCGGTCGTACACCCCGCCTGAACACCGAGTTTTTCTGCCGCGAGATCGGCTGTCTTTTCCGCCATATAGCGAAACGTCGTCAGCTTGCCGCCGCTTATCGTAATAAAACCGCCGAGGCCGTCCCGTTTTTCATGATCTAAAAGTGCCATGCCCCGTGTCACTCCGCGTCCGCTTGCATCGCTGTCCGCTTTTTCCTGATACAGCGGCCGGCTTCCGCTGAACGCCCGTATCATCCGGATGTTCTCGACTTCGGGGACGAGCGCTGCGCCCTCTTGAATCATTTCACGTATTTCATCGCGATCTAGCGAGGTATCATCCGGCCGATCGACGTTCACTCCTGTGGTACCAAAAATCGTCACATTGTGAGCCGGAACAAATATATCCGCATCGCCCGGCATCCGCAGACGGTTAATCACTTGCCGGTTGATACGCTGATTCAACACAGTCAGTGTACCTTTATTGTTGATCAACTCCATCGGAACATCGGCCATCCGGGCCACGTGTGCTGCCCACGGACCGGCCGCATTAATAACGATTGACGTTTCGATCTGTTTCAGTTCGCCGGTAAACCGGTCTTGAACGGTGACAGATTCGACTTGGCCGTTTTGCCGGGAAATGCTCGTCACTTCGTGATATCGAAGCAGACCGCCGCCGCGGTCCGCCGCATCGGCAATCACATCCGCCGTCAGCGTAAACGGATCGACCGCACCGTCGGGGACACGAAAGACCGCTTCGGCATCCCGATTCAAGTAAGGCTCTTCTTTCAGCGCCTGTTTAACAGACACTTCTTCTGTCGGAATGCCGACTTTTTCGCAGCTTTTCAGCCATTGGCGGACATAATCGTCATCATCTCCCGGAACTTTGACAAACAGGCCGCCGGTTTGTTCAATCGATCCCGGAACGGTCTCTTTTAATATCAAATTCTCCCGGTAGCTCTCAATCGCTGCATTCTCATCACGGACCGCATAGCGTCCGCCGGAATGGAGCAGGCCGTGGTTTCTCGAAGACGTGCCGTGCACGACATCTTGCTGCTCAACTAAAATTGCGCGAACACCGCGCAACGTCAAATCCCGTACGACACCGGCGCCGGTCACTCCGCCGCCGATAATGACGACATCCGTTTCAAATCGAGCTGTCATCACGCATTCCCCTTTCTGTCTGTTTCATCTAAACAATCAAAAAAAGCCATAAAAACGACAGAACGAGTTCGTTCCGGTTTTTATGGCTTTCTCATTTATATCAGGCCGATTTATGATGTTGTTTCTTTTATCGTAACACAACGGCAAAAATCGCTGCGATGAATTTTCTGTCTATTTTGTGTCTCTTTCATCCTGCTTGTTGTTTTTATCCAAGTAAAAGGACGAAACAATCTCGTTTAATTCTTCGGCAATTTGCGCGAGCGACGCCGATGCCGAGGAAACTTCCTCCATCGAGGCCGTTTGTTCTTCAGAGCTGGAAGCGACGGTTGCGACTTCATTCGACGATGACTCAACCGATTGAACGGTTGCCATCACCGCTTCAACGACCTTTCCGGTCTTGCCGTTGGCAGCTTGAATATGTTCAGATACTTTCCCGGATAAATCGACAATCTGTTCTTTAGATGAACCGATTTCGTCAAAGGCCGCGCCTGTTTGCTCAATCGAGCGCTGCCCTTCGTCAACTTCCGCCTTGTTTTCTTCCATCACATCGATCGCCGCTCGAATATCACCTTGAATGTCACTGACGAGCTGACGGATGTTTGAGGCGCTGTGATTTGACTGTTCTGCGAGTTTGCGCACTTCATCAGCTACAACGGCAAAGCCTTTGCCGTGTTCACCGGCGCGGGCAGCTTCGATCGCCGCATTTAATGCGAGTAAATTCGTCTGCTCCGAAATATCGGTGATCAGTTTCAAAATGCCTTCAATTTCCGCTGACTTCTCGCCAAGCTGATTGATCGACTCGGAGACCGTTGCTGTTTTATCCTGAATCGTATGAATTTTCGCCGATGATTCTGCCAGTTTCCCTTTTCCTTCTTCAATCCGCCCGCTCGTTTCTTCGATCGCCTTATCGACACCGGACATGTTCTTTTGAATATAGGCGATTTCTTCTGATACATCCAAGACATCTTCTTGCATGCCGTTGGCTTTCTCTGCCTGATCCGATGCATTCTCGGAAATCGTTTGTATCGATTCAGTCACCTGTTCGGTCGCTTTTGTCGTCTCTTCTGAACTGGCTGACAACTCTTCGGATGACGACGCGAGCGAGCCGGAAAAATCAACGATCCGCATAATCATCTCCCGCATGTTAGCTTTCATCGTATTCATATTTGCCGCCAGCTGGCCGAACTCATCACCCCGGTCTTCCGGGAGATCGTCCAGCCGCAAATCGTTTTCGCTCATTGACTGCAGCTGCTGATTGACGGCTTGGATCGGCCGGGAAATGTGATTGGAAAACAGGACAATCACAACGGTCCCGATCAGCAACGAACCGGCGAGCGTCCAAAAAATCACCCAAAGAATGTTATTGGAAGCCTCGTTGTAATCCTCCATATACGACCCGGCCGTTACCACCCAGTCCCAATGAGGGTCGATGTCGTTGTACATAATTTTTTCCCCGACCCGGTCCGTGTCGCCGGGGAATTCCCATGAATACGTCGTAAACCCGCCGCCGGCTTGGGCAGCTTCGATTTGATCCTGGACAAGATACTGGCCGTCCGTATCCTGCGCGTCCCACATATTCTCGCCTTCCAACGTCGGGTGCGCCACCTCTGTTCCCTCTTCGTCATAAATGACAAAATAACCGTTTTCGCCCAGGTCAATCTCATCATTGATCGGACGTTCGCCGTCTTCATTCATTTCTCCGAGCAGATACACTTTTACCTGTTCCTGCGCTTCTTCAAGCTCCAGCTCGCCTGCTTCCACCCTCTCGTTCATCGCATCGATCAATTGCAGCGCCATCGTCACGGCGTTTTCAATCGTTTGCTCACCGGAGTCATTTAAACTTTCATTCGCTGTGTAATACGAAATTCCCCCGACGATTAAGCTCGGAACGAGCAGCAGGATCGCAGAGATCCCCAACAGTTTTTTTCTTACATTCAGCCACTTCATCAACACCAGTCCCCTTTTTCGCTGCATCTCTACTAGTTAAAATGAACCATACATAATTATTTTCGGCATCCCGGCAAACATTCTTAAGCATTTTTTCACCATTTCTAAAAATCTTTTGGTATAATAACGGATCGATATCGATCAACCTGCATCATCGAAAAGGAGGACTTCACCTTGGCAGAAGATTATTATTTACCCCGCTCCGGACCGATGCCGCGTCCGGAATCGGTCGAAGAAGGCCAGCGCATCTTGGCTGAAGAAGCATTTGACGCTCCGGATGTTTCGCGCATTACGTTTCGCGCTTTGGAATTTACCGCGGTTTGTCCGAAAACCGGCCAGCCCGACTTCGGCACGGTTGAAGTAAGTTACACGCCTCGGCATAAATGCATCGAATCGAAATCGTTTAAGTTTTACCTTTGGTCGTACCGAGATCACGGCGCATTTTGCGAATCGCTCGCAGCGCAAATTGCCGATGATATCGTCAGCGCGATTGAACCGGAATCGGTCTATGTAACGGTGAACCAAACTGCGCGCGGCGGCATCGAACTGACAACCGAAGCCGAACGTCACGCAGGCAGCTGAAAGACTAAAACCCCTTGATTCTTTTGATCAAGGGGTTTAGATTGTAGACAAATTATTCTTTTCACGTGTCACGCAGCCACTAACCTCCGCTTGCCCCGGGCAAGGACTCAGCTAGTATTCGGCGGCCTGAGGCCGCCGAATACGGATCTTCGTCTCTTGCTTTCCCGGAGGCGTCGGAGGAAGTGGTTGCGTGGCTTTCTTACTTTGCAGAACAATATGGACACCGCGATGTTTGAAACAAGGAGGATGACCCAGCATCCCGGCTTAATCCTGCGGGAAAGCGAGACAGGCGAGACCCTGCAGGGCCAAGCCCGAAGCGGCTCGGCGCTCGCCCGCGGAAAGAAGCCGGACGATGCGTCGTCATCCGTTCCTTTTATCATGACATCTAACGATGTCATGATTTTGTCTACAGTCTGAACCCCTTGATTCTTTTGATCAAGGGGTTTCGCTGTATTGTTGCGGCCGCTCTTTTGTCGGTACGAGCGACCCGGCAATGCCGATGAGGCCAAATATTAAAAATGCTGTTTCATAACCGGCAAATGCGATCAGGCCGCCGGCAAGCGGCGAGCCTGCGACTTGTCCAACAGCCAGAAGCAAAAACGGAATCGCGATTCCGAGCGAGGCGTTGCTGTAAAAAACGCGAATGCCCCAAACAAGAATGACTCCCGTCAAAAAGATATAAGACGCACCAAAAAGAGCGGCCGCCAAGTACGAACTCCAAATGATCTCCGGGAAAACGGCCAGTATGATCGAAGCCGCTGAAAGCGATAATCCGCCGGTCATAAACGCGCGCTGCAGCCCCGCTTTTTCGATAAACCCGCCGGAGATCCCGCCGACCATTCCGAACAATCCAATCATGATCCAAAAACCGGACGACTGCACATTCGTATACGTCCCTGCCGCTTCAATGAACGAGCGGGAAAACGTCCAGAAAGCGGCGCTCGAAATTCCCATCACGAATGAACTGACAACGAGCGGCCCAGGCGTGTCTGCTCCGCGAAGCGATAACTGACCTTTGTCAAAATAAACATCCGGTTCACTTTTCGGAATCGTCCGGTAACTCCAATATAAAACGATCAGGGCGATGACGGTATAAATCAAATACGTCAGCCGCCAATGCGGGGTGAGCAATATCGCGCCCAGACCGGTTAAGACAATGCCTATGCTCGTACCTGAGTTTATCCATGTATTCGCGCGCCCTTGGTCTTTGCGGCGAATCCAGAGCGAAATCGCTGCACCGTAGGGCGGTGAAACAAGCCCGGTGCTCCCGCCGGCAAATAAAACTCCGAGCGCGAGCAGCCAAACGGACGGCGCTGCGCTCATGATTGCCATGCCGACAACCGCCAATGCCCCGGCCGCCAGGATCATGACCCGCGGGCCGTCCCTTGTCGTCAATACCGTCGAAATAACAATCATGAAACAGTACGATAAATAAAAAAGTGCCGAGACAACCCCGGAAGCAAACTCCGTCATCGCCAACGACTCGTTAATATCCGGCAGCAAAAGTCCGTAACTGAAGCGAGCGAGACCGTAAGATGAAGCGATCATCGCAATTCCCGGAAAAACCAGCCGGGTGAATTTCATACTCGACCCTCCTTGAATTAGATAGAACGACCTTTCTAATTTTAGTGTAAAAAAATTACGATGATTCCCGGATCATCATCCGCGCCATCGTAATCGAGTGAGCTGTCGCCGCTTCAGCTCCGATCAGCTCAGTCATTGAGGTGGCTCCTTCAAGGAGAAGCGTCATTTGGTAAGCAATCTCTTTTTGCTGTGTTTTGCCTTTTCGCTCAGCTAACTGTTGAAAATACGTTAACAGCTTCGTTTTATGCTGGCGGGCGATTTGTTCAATCTGATTATCTGTATTCGCATAATCCTGAATCGCCCGCAAAAACATGCAGCCTTTGTACGATTCCTGCTTCAGAAAACGGCCGTGCGCCGCAACCGCCGCAATAAACGGCGATTCGCCCCCTTCTTCCACGTCATGGTCGAGATAAGACCAATACCTTTCTTCGCGGGTAAGCAATACTTCTTCAACGAGTTTATCTTTTGAATCAAAATGATTGTAAAGTGTCATCGTCGCCACATCGGCTTCTTTTATGATTTGTTTCAGTCCGACGCCGCGAAAACCGTGCTCGTAAAACAGCCGGTCTGCCGTGCGCAGAATCTTCTCGCGTTTAATTGACATCGTTCGTTTCAGCCCCTCAAAGTAGAATGACCGTTCTACTTTGCACTGTACTACGTCTGCTTTCCATCGTCAATGATCATGATGATTTTTTCGCGACCGGCGCCAAAGGTAATATCCCCCGGCAATCACCGCGGTTTTCAACAGCGCCGATGCGGCAAACCCGCTCCACTTCACCGGAATATCCTTCGCACCGTCTTTAAGCTCGGGCTCTGTCCCGTCAAAATAACCGGAGAGCTGATCTAAGGCCGGTGACGTCATTTTCACTCCTGAGGTCAAGCGGTTAAATTCATCGGCGAGCTGCGCCATTTCATCCGGAGCTGCTTTCAAATGCTCCAAGCTGACTTTAAACATATCCAGTTTGACCGCCTGACCGAGGTAAAACGCCAGCGTCGGCTCTGGAATATATTCGAGTATACGCAATTCCTTCGGCGTAATCGGCGTTCCGGATGCCCGCAGTTCGCGAAGCGCTTCTTTAATGCCGCGCACACAGAGAATCCGTGCATCGCGCGTGCGGGTAAAACGTTCTAAATCAGTACCGGCTGCATAGACAGCAGGAACAAAAGCAGGGATTAAGAGCGCGACATGCGTTTTCAGCCATGCATCCATGTCTGAACGGAGCTGAACTTTATAGCCGCGCATCGAAGCGAGAATTTCCGCAACCTTCACCGTCCGCATCCGCATTGAACCGTCCGCTTCACCGAGCGGGATCGTCCACGGGTTTTTTTCGTCAACCGGAAGCATCTTCATCGCTTCACCGGACCGCGCGCCGCCCGGAAGCGGAAAGCCGATCATCACCCGCTCCCGCCCGAGCTTGCGGATGAGTTCTTCAAAACCGGAAGCGTTGTTCATCATAAATAAAAAGACAGGCACCCGGTCATTTTCAGCCAATTGCGGAAGCAGTTCCAGCGCCTGATTTTTCCTCATCGTTACGATCACCAAATCGAACGCATCATCCGGTTCCAGCCTCTCGGTGAGCGGCACCCGAACCGCCGTGCTTTCGCCTGTTTTACTGTTTTCAATCACCACGCCGTGTTCTTCCAGCTCTTTCAGCCGTTCGCCCCGTGCCATTAACGTGACATCGTGCCCTGCCTCTGTCAGCCGTTCTGCAAACAAACTGCCAAATGGTCCCGCTCCGCAGATCAATATCTTCGTCGCCCTCATACCGGTCACTCCCTTAAAAGATTTGAAACCGTGGTTGTCCTCATAATCAATATCGAGTTTATCGTTCTCGTTCAAACTTTTCCGTCGGCCATGTTTCCAAGTGTTCTGCCATGTCCCAAAACATGTATTCAAACCGGCTCGTCTTCACGACAATGTCTTCAAGAGTTTTAAGCTCTCTTTCTGTCCGCCCTTCAGCTGCTTGATTCATCAAGGTTTTACAGTCCTCGGCGAGCTTTGTGAATTCGTCTGAAGCATACATCTCCACCCACGTTCCGTAAAGCGGATGCTTGAGCGCGCCCGGCCACCCGGCGAGTATTTTGCCGATATGATTATAACTCCAAGCACATGCTAAAACAGAAGCTATCACATTTTCCGCACCGCCGATCTGCGACACGTTCAACATATAGCTCGTGTAAGCCGTCGTTACCGCTGCAGGCTCTTCAGCTTCCAGTTCGTCTTCAGTAATTCCGAAGCGCCCGGCATACTCCCGGTGCAGCTGCATTTCTGTTTCGAGCGTTTCATGCAGAAGGTTCGCGAACATGCTCATCGTTGTTAAATCGGGTGCTTTTGCTGCTCCAAGCGCCATAATCCGTGAATACTCGATTAAATAAAGATAGTCTTGTTTCATAAAATGCTTAAATTTTTCTTCAGTAAGCCAGCCTTCGCCGATCCCTTTCACGAATGGGTGTTCCAAATAAGCATCCCAAATCGGTGCTGCTTTCCGGTACAGTCGGTCTGTAAACATTTCCGTCATTTTGAACGCATTCCTTTCTTTTTTAGAGGAGACTCAAACTCAAGATCGGCCGGCTTTTCAGCCGGCCCGTCTTTGTCTCGGGATTAATTTATCCAAACAAATTACGTCTCATTCTTATCGTTGTTCGTTTTCTCTTTCAATTCCGCTTGCTGCTGGCGGGCAATTTCATACATCCGATCAAAGCGCTGTTC
This sequence comes from Salisediminibacterium halotolerans, assembly GCF_003814815.1. Classification (GTDB taxonomy): domain Bacteria; phylum Bacillota; class Bacilli; order Bacillales; family Salisediminibacteriaceae; genus Salisediminibacterium; species Salisediminibacterium halotolerans. The sequence goes on along the minus strand of NZ_RKQQ01000004.1, from coordinate 84,996 downwards.
CGCTTTGGCAAATACCGTCCCTTCCGGAAAGCGGCCGTCATCGCCGCGGATATGCCCGGCGCGGACCTTCGTTAAAATCTCAATGCCTTCACAGACATGGCCGACAGCCCAAACATGAAACTTGCCGTCGTTGACAGCGTCGACAACGTCTTTTTCCAGCATTAAGTTGCGAACGTTTTGCTTCGGAATAATTACGCCTTGCTGTCCGGTTAAGCCTTTTTCCTCGCAAATATGGAAGAACCCTTCGACTTTTTCGTTCACGCCGCCGATCGGCTGAATCTCGCCCCATTGGTTCACCGAACCGGTTACAGCGATGCCTTGGTAGATCGGCACTTCTGAAAGCGACGACAACAACACGTACAGCTCCGTGCTCGAAGCGCTGTCTCCGTCAATCAGGCTGTACGTCTGTTCGAAGGTAATGCTTGCTGCCAGCGGAATCGGGCGGTTTTTTGCAAACTGCCCGGACAAAAAGCCGGTTAAAATCATCATCCCTTTATGATGAATTTGTCCGCTCATCGCCGTTTCCCGTTCAATGTTCATAAAACCGCTCTTGCCGGCATACGTTTGCGCGGTGATTTTTGTCGGAATGCCAAACACCGAATCGCGCGTCCCCATCACAGCGAGACCATTGATTTGCCCGACGCGGTAGCCGTCTGTCTCAATCATGATCGTCCCTTTATGAATTTGTTCGCGGTAAAGCTCCGGCACATGATTGGACCGTTTCACTTTTTCTTCAAGCGCCTCGTAAATATCTTCCTCATCGACGTACGCCCGTTCTCTTTGAGCGGCATAAAAACTCGATTCGACTAGCAGCTTTGAAATATCCTGAAACCTCGTCGTCAGTTTTTCCTGCTCATCGACAAGCCGGGAGCTGTAGTCGATCACTTTTGCGACGGCCCGTTTGTGAAAAGGCAAAAGCCCTTCTTCTTCAGCGTGCTTTTTCACAAAGTTCGCCATCTTCCAGCTGTTTTCTTCATCATTGGTCATGACGGTGTCAAATTCGACTTTCACTTTAAACAGTTTATCGAATTCTTCATCCCAGCGAGACAGAAGATCGTAAATCGGATAGGAGCCGATGATGATTACTTTCGTCTGCAGCGGCACCGGTTCCGGCTTTAACGCGCTCGTCGGGAAGAGCCCGCGGCCTTCGTGAGGGTTCTCAATATGAACGTGGCCGGTTTGAAGCATTCGTTTCAGCCCGTTCCAGGCTTCCGGCTGCTGCAGCAGATCGATCGCCTGTAAAATCAAATAGCCGCCGTTGGCCAAATGAAGCGCTCCCGGCTTAATTAACGAAAAATCCGTCACGAGATTGCCGATCTGACCTTGATATTCGACCTTGCCGAAAAGGTTGTGATACGTCGGATTCGATTCGAAAATGACCGGCGCCCCTTCGCAATGTTTGTTATTGACTAAAAGATTCACGGTATAACGCTGATACTGCCGCTCTTTTGATCCGGCGATTGCACTCATAATTTGTTCCTGCTCATCGCCTTCAGAAAAAAAGAACGAGAAATGTTCCACGACATCACGTTCATAAGCGCTTAAATACGAGAGAACATGCTCATTATTTGCATATTGTTCGCGAAGCGGCTTAAACAGACCGTTAACAGCATTGGACGCGGTTGTCATCATAAAAGCCTGGACGTCTTTTCGAAACTGCGCCTCGGTTTTATTGATTTCACGAACGGTCTCAGACAGCTTTGTTTCAACTTCTTTCTCGCGTTCTTTCAAATCGTCTTTGTCCCGTTTCGACAATTGATTGTATTCATTTACGCTCATCGGTTTGCCGAAACGGAGCGGCACTGTGTTAATTCCGCTGTGTGTCTGTTCCAGTTTGAAGTTGCGCTCCAAGGCAAAATCGCCCGCTTGTCTCCACAGTTCATCCATTTGCGAACGCAAGTCATCCAGCATCATCCGTTTTTGATTTTCGTACGAATCGCTTGAAAACGCTTGGCGAATCTCCCGCTCAATGTCGAGTAACAGCGTCTCCATTTCTTTGCGGAATTCGTGGCCTTCGCCCGCTGGAAACGAAAGAATGAGCGGCCGGTCCGGATCGTCAAAATTATTCACGTAACACCAGTCACACGGCACTTCTTGCGATGCTGACAATTCTTCAACGCGCTTTTGTGTGTAAGTCATTCGCCCTGTTCCTGTCGGTCCGACCACAAACAAGTTATATCCTGACTGTTTTACCGCAAGTCCGAACGACATCGCGCGTTCTGCGCGTTCCTGCCCGATCATTCCGTAATCCTCGCCCTTCATATCCTCTGTTGTATCAAAAGGGAACTGATCAGGGCTGCTCTCTGAGCGCAAATCTTCAGGCTCCAGTCTGTGGACAGACAGCCGGTGCTGATATTCTCGTTCATTCATTTTCTTCCCCCCTGCTTCAACTTGATATCGCTTTCCGTTATACTGTAATACTTTGACACTGAAGGCGTTTTTTCCTCTTTTCTCCATAAAAAAGACCGGTTTAAACAAACCGGTCAGCTGCTGAAACACTTATTTCTTAAAGATAATGAACTTAATCTGATTCACTGCACATGCCGATAAGCATGGCAGCGGCGGTTACGGCAATCGGTACAAACAGGACAAGCCCGACAGGAACGACAGGTTTATACGTCGTTTTCTCAGAAGTAATATCGTAAACACCGACCGGTTTGATTGAAAATTGCCCGCCGCCTCCTTCACCGCGGCTCTCATCGTTCTCACCGTCTTCTCCTTGTTCATAGCCGCTCCCGGCACCGACGCTGTATTTTACTTTGGCAACCGGCAAAATCGTTTTATGCTCGAGCGTGATCGGATCACCATAAACAAACGAAACATCTCGCGCAGAGGCAAACTTGTCAAAAATACCGTTCAGAAGTGACACATCGATTTTTTTCTTCTCTCGCATTATCCACACTCCCTTTTTCAAGATAATGGTATATTCGCCGCCGGATAAATAAACTCCTCTTTTTTCCAATGAGTTCTATTTCTTCCACTCCGATCGGCGTTTTAGGCTCGTCAGCAGAGGGAACAAGACTACGGCAAGATTATTTCGATTAAGGTGGGATTGCTCATGGGCGATTGGAACGGAAAAACCGTCATTATAACAGGTGCAAGCAGCGGAATCGGTGAAGCAACGGCGGCAAAATTTGCCGGCGAAGGAGCGAACGTTGTACTCGCTGCCCGCAGAGAAGACCGGCTGAACGAATTGAAAGACCGGCTCGGCAGCCAGCCCGGCGAGCTTGCAATCAAAACGACGGATGTGACAATACAACAAGACGTGGAAGACCTTGTACAATTCACAATTGATACGTACGGGCAAGTGGATCTCTTATTAAATAATGCCGGCATTATGCCGCTTAGCTTCATGAAAAACAAACACGTCGACGAATGGGAAAAGATGGTTGATGTCAATATTAAGGGCGTGCTCTTCGGCGTCGGGGCCGTTTTGCCGCATATGCTTGAACGCAATACCGGCCACATCATGACCACTTCCTCGATTGCCGGGCATGAAGTAATGCAGTCCGGAGCGGTCTATTGCGGAACGAAATTCGCCGCCCGTGTTATTATGGAGGGGCTCGGTAAAGAAATCGCCGGAAGCAACATCCGGACAACGACGATTTCACCTGGCGTCGTCGATACTGAATTGACTGAAACGATCACCGACGAGGATGTCCTTGAAATGCTCAAAAAACGTTTCGGGCAATTTGCGGCGTTACAAAGCGAGGATATTGCTGAAGCGATTTATTATGCAGCCAATCAGCCGTTAAATGTCGATGTCAACGAAGTCATCGTCCGGCCGAACAACCAAGGATAATGGTTAAAAGAATCTCCTGCTTGAAAACGCGGGAGATTCTTTTTGTTTATCATGCCTTGTTTCGCGGTATAGCTTACTATCATGTAAAAAGGAGGAACCGGTGATGACGATCGCTCCGTACATTTTTTTGCTCTTCATCGGTTACGTCGTTTACACATTTGACCGGCATAAAGAAGTCATCCCGGTTCCTCCGGTGCTCGTCTTTATCGGCATTGTCCTCTCGTTTATCCCGTTTTTTCAAACGGTCGATATCACCGCCGACTTAATTTATCACGTCATGCTTCCGGCGATTTTATTTGTCAGCGCCTACGAGTTTCCGATCGAAAAGCTGAAGCGCTATGCGGGAAATATTTTTGTACTCGGCACGATCGGCATGCTCGCAACCGCTGTCGTCACCGGACTGTTCATTTTCTCTTCGCTTTCGTTGTTTCTCTCCCTCCCGCTTCTTGCTGCTTTTTTGATCGCTGCCGTCTTAGTGCCGACCGATCCTGTTTCCGTTGTGCAAATCTTATCAAAAGATTTAAACGATGAACTCGTCTCGACAACGGTCGAGGGGGAAAGCATGCTAAACGACGGGACGAGCATCGTCGCATTCACGTTCATTTTTCAGGCTTATCTTGGATCGGCAATGACTTTGCCGCAAGCAGCGCTGGAGCTATTGTTCGTATCGGCCGGCGGTATTGCCGTTGGTGCAGCAGGCGGGTGGCTGTATAACAGAGCTGTGCCGCTGACGCACGAACGCTTGTACCAAGTAATGCTCAGCATCATTCTTGTTTACGGGGTGTTTCTCACGGCTGAAGCCGTACACGCCTCCGGGGTTTTAGCGGTGATCAGTACCGGGCTGATTGTATCTTTGACATTCAGCCGCAGTCACCGCGAAGATCATTTCCGCGAATCGCTTGACGGCTTTTGGAAAACGATTGAGATTTCTGTCTTATCGCTGTTATTTCTGCTGATCGGCATCACTGCCGCTCCTTATTTAGTGCATAGCTACTGGCTCGCAGTCGTTATCATCTTTATCATCACTCTCTTTACCCGCTGGCTTGTCGTAGCCGGGTTGCTTTCGCTTTTGCCGTCAAACCCTTCTCCGACAAACAAAGAATCGTTTCTCATCAGTCTCACCGGGGTAAAAGGCGCGGTGTCTGTGTATTTCATTTTAAAGGTGCAGGAACAAGCCGTCGCCGATACAGAGCTGATTACCGCGATCGCGTTCAGCGCTGTTATTCTCTCATTAATCGTACAAAGCCTCGTAATTCATCCCGCCGCATTAAAAATGCGCGAGTAGAATTTCCAATATTAAGCCGTTGTAAACCTGCTGTGACAGTAGTATGATGCAAACAAGAAGGCACTCCATTACTTAAACGAGGTGTCAAGATGAATAAACTGACAAGCATCCGGCATGCGAAAACACAAATCGATATCGTGCGCATGCGGCAATACCGTTTGAACCGGGTGCGTGAACAAGTGAAAGCGATCGGTGCCGGCGGAATTGTTGTCTATGATCCCGTCAACCTTCGCTACGCGACAGGAAGCCGCAACATGCAAGTGTTTATGCTGCGCAATCCGGGGCGCTACGTCTACATTCCCGTTGAAGGGCCTGTGACGCTGTTTGACTTCCCGAATTGCGAGCATCTTTCTGCAGGAATCGAAACGATCGATGACGTGCGCGAAGCAACGACGCTCTCGTACGTCGCGTCCGGAGAGAATCTTTACGACAATGCTGCTTCGTGGGCAAAAGAAATTGCCGAGCTTGTTTCTCAGCACGGCGGCGGCAACAAAAAGCTGGCGATTGATTACGTTCCGGCCGTCGGCGCAATTGAACTGGCGAAACAGGGGATCGAGGTCGTTGACGGACAAGAACCGATTGAACATGCGCGGAGCATTAAATGCGAACAGGAAATCGAAGCGATGAAGATCTCTGTCCGCACCGCGGAAGAAGGGATGATCCGCATGCAGGAAGCGCTCGAACCGGGGATTACCGAAAATGAACTGTGGGCGCAGCTTCATCAGACGAACATCGCGCAAGGCGGCGACTACATTGAAACGCGGCTGTTAAACTCCGGCAGCCGAACGAACCCGTGGTTTCAAGAATGCAGCGACAAAGTTATCCAAGACGGTGAACTCGTCGCGTTCGATACCGACATGAACGGGCCGTTCGGTTTCTTCACCGATATCAGCCGAACGTTTTACTGCGGTGACGGCGAGCCGACCGGCGAACAAAAACGCCTCTATCAAACCGCATACGAACAAATTCAAACGAACATTGAACGATTGCAGCCGGGCATGACCTTCCGTGAATACGCGGAGAAAAGCTGGCAGATTCCCGACGAATTTTTCCCGAACCGCTACTTTACCGTCGCGCACGGAACCGGTTTAAGCGGGGAATACCCGTATATCGTCTATCCGCAAGATTTTGAAGAAAAAGGCTACGACGGGGGGATCGAACCGAACATGGTCTTGTCTGTCGAAAGTTATATCGGCAGTCCGGGCGGAAAAGAAGGCGTCAAGCTTGAAGAGCAGCTGCTCGTGACGGAAAGCGGGACCGAGAACTTTTCCGACTTTCCGTTTGAGCCGAAATTGCTGAAATAAATAAACAACCACGGTCCAGCTGGTGCTGACCGTGGTTGTTGTTTAATTATCCCATCCTCTTTCGCCGTTTCCGCGATTCATCATCCCGCCGTGATGTCCTTCACCGTTATGATGGCGAAAACCTTCTTGATGGTGTTCCTCCATATACTCGGCAAATTCTTCTTCATCGATATCAAAGTATTCCTGCATATGCTGGCCGCGTTCCGAAAATTCCCCCGGTTGGCCGGAGCCCGGACCGCCACCGCCGAACGGGCAGTTGAACGTCCCCTCATTGTTTTCGTTCGCGTCATCTGCAAATACTTGACCGCCGATGCCTAGCCCGGCGAGAATAACCCCTGACCCGAGCAGGACAGACATAAATCTTTTTTTCATTTGAAACCTCCCCTTTCATTTAAGTTACCTTTATTATAATAAGCTTCTATCGATTTTTTGTGCAGAAAGGGGCGGAAATCAAACTTTTTTTATTCCGGTTTAACCATGATTTTGACATGGCTTTTATCGTTTAAGAGCGCTTCGAATCCTTTATCGACAACATCGTCAATGCCGATCCGGGCGGTAATCATATCATCGCCGCTGAAGTAACCCTGAGTCATCAGCTCCATCACTTGCGGATAAATGTTGCGATAAGCGATAATTCCTTTCATCGTCCGCTCTTGAATAACGATATCGTTCGGCTGAAACGAGGCTTCGGATTCCCAAATGCTTACAACAACGATTTCCCCGCCGCGATGCGCGCTGTGTATCGTTTGATTGAGCACTTTCGGGATCCCGGTCACTTCAAACGCCACATCGACTCCGCCGCCGGTGAGACGATGAATTTCTTCGACCGCATCTTTTTCCGACGGATCGATCACGACCGCGCCGAGCTGCTCAGCTTTCCGTTTACGCGCAGCGGAAATTTCCACAGCATAAATCGTTGAAGCACCGGCGGCTTTTAACGCGTCAATCACCATCAAACCGATCGGACCGGTACCGAAAACGGCAGCTGTGTCGCCGGCTTTCAGCGAACTTTCGCGAATTGCATGCAGTGCGACCGCTGCAGGCTCCACGAGCGCTGCTTGCTCATCAGCCAAGCTGTCCGGCATTTTATGCGCCATATGCTCGCCGACAACGGTGTATTCAGAGAATCCGCCGCCGCCGCCGGAGAGGCCATGGAAACCGAGCAGCTCGGTCAAATTGTACTTTTCCGCAATATAGCGGCCGTTCTCATTCGGAGCAAGAATCGGTTCAATCGCGACTCTGTCACCCGGTTTGACTTTCGTGACTTTACTGCCGACTTCGGTCACCTCGCCGCCGAATTCATGCCCCATCACGATCGGCGCTTTATCACCGCTGATCGGATGCGGTGCATTGACGGGAATAAAAATCGGCCCCGCTGCATACTCGTGCAAATCACTGCCGCAAATCCCGCACCAAGATACTTTCACTTTGACATCATGATCGCCCTTGACTGACGGCTCGTCCACCTGTTCCACACGTAAATCCTTCGCCTTATGCCACACTGCTGCTTTCATCGATAAATCCCTCCTAGAAAGATTTAAAACTGTTGACGCACAGGTTCATATACCCCTTCTGAAGAAAAAATATCTGAAAGTTTTGTTAAATTTTGTTTACATCGTACAACGATCTTCACTACCATTCAAAAAAGAATTTCAACGAGATCGTGATCGCCGAATAAAGCGCCACCGCCATTAAAAAGGTGAAAAAGTGGATCTCCTTAACATTTGGAAGCTCATGTTTAAAGACATTGAAAATCATCGCTCCGGCGACAAAGGCAAAAATAATTGCTTTCGCAATCGGAGCAAGCTCAACCGTTAAGGCAAACACCCAGCCGACAACAATCCCAGCAGCTAAAACTTGACGTCCGTATTGATTATATTCATCCGGAAAACCTCGCCACATATCATGGGCGATCGCGATAAAATGCAGGCCGATTGCAAAACTGTAAAAAATCGCCTGCACTCCGGAAACTTCCAGGGACAAAACAACGAAAGAAACAAGCGCATTATAAAGTGCATAAAATAATACGGCAGTCCAAAATGAAGCAATCTGCGAGGCTTCTCTGCGGCTGATAATAATTTGAATACCTAAAAAAACAACGACGCCAACGAGCCCGACGATATAAATTTCCGACTCCATCGTTAAGCGGCGGTATGGCCCTTCAATCATCGCCTGCTCCCGGTGGAGGGTCGGCAATAAATAAATAAAAATATACGAGACGGCAAGTCCCCCGGAAAAAGAGAACCATTTCATCCGTTTAATTCGCTCCGCAGGAAGTAATGCATTGGCAAGCAAATGAATTAAAATAAAGACAATCCCGACGAGAAACGGAACGAACGACATTAGATCAGCCCCTCTCTTACAGAAACAGAAAAAACTCTGCATGCAATACTTTACGCAACTACGTATAGTATACCCGTTTTTTAGCTTGAGAACGACTAATTGAATGTTTTTCTAATCCTTACAGTCAATGAAAAACAAACAGACGCTTGCCCGGTATTTTCATACACTGGGCAACCGTCTGGGCTTGCTGCTCTGTTGTTACACCCGTTCGATCGACCTTGTCGTCACCATCGGTACCTCCGTACCGCAGACACTTGCGACAATGACTTCGCCGCAGTCAACCGGTGCTTCGAGAACAACGTCATTCAGTTCAGTCATACAAGCCATAATCTCACCTTTAGGGATCGGCTCAAGAGTTTTTACAGGTATTCTTCGGAGATGGGCGCCTTCGATTTGTACTGTCGTCGTTACCATCCGCAGCGGGTTGGTTAATTCATCGATCGCATATTTTTCCCCGCGCTTGCAAGTGTTCCCGTCTACTTGATACGTGGTTCCTTCCGGCTTTGTCACTTCCGTCACTTCAAGTCCGCATCCGATCGGACACGTAATACAGGTAAATTCATGTACCTTCATGACCGCACCGCCTCCTCGACTTCGATCTTAACCGTGACTTCTCCGCGCGACATCTTAGCGAGATCTTTTTCTTTTAAAACAATTGATTCCATTTCAGCCGGAGCCATATGCCGTTTTTTGACCGTTTTAATCTTCTCGCCGTTGTTCATCAAGACGATTCGCGCATTCTCATATACGCTGTCTGTTCGAAACATCAACGTCAATTTATTTGTATCAATGTTTTCAGGTTCGATATACTGCGGCACAACGTAGCGCACCCCCGAGGAAGGAACGGTATTCAGCGAACCTGTTCCCGACTTTAACGTCTCTTTTACATAGCGGGCAGCGCTGCGTCCGGCACGGCAGCTTTCTTCTGTTACCCAATCGACCAAATCGTGCACATGAACAACGTTTCCGCAGGCAAAAATTCCCGGAACCGATGTTTCCATCGATTCGTTGACATCGGGACCGTTTGTCAGCGGATTTAAAACGATGTTCGCCTTCTTGGACAGCTCATTTTCCGGGATAAGCCCGACCGATAACAGCAACGTATCGCATTGAATCGTTTGCTCTGTTCCGGGGATCAAGTTCATCGCTTCATCGACTTTTTGAATGACGATTTCTTCAACCCGCTCCTTTCCTCTGACTTCCGTTACGGTATGACTCAGTAAAAGCGGGATATCATAATCGTTTAAGCATTGAACGATATTTCGGGCCAACCCTCCCGAATAAGGCATGAGTTCTACCACCGCATGAACATTCGCGCCTTCAAGCTTCATCCGTCTCGCCATGACTAAACCGATATCACCGGAGCCGACGATGACAACATCTTTGCCGACCATATATCCTTCCATATTGACATAGCGCTGTGCTGTCCCGGCTGTAAACACCCCTGATGCACGAGTCCCGGGAATATTGATTGCCCCGCGCGTCCGCTCGAGACAGCCCATCGCAAGCACGACGGCCTTCGCTGCAATTTGGATCAAACCATCCGCTGTATTCACTGCCGTAACCAGCTTTTCTTCGGTAACATCAAGCACCATCGTGTCCAATTTGTATTCAATGTTCTTTTCTTTCATGTTTTCGATAAAGCGCTCTGCATATTCCGGCCCGGTCAATTCTTCTTTGAAACGGTGCAGACCAAAGCCGTTATGAATGCATTGCTGCAAAATTCCGCCCAATTCCCGGTCCCGCTCTAAGACAAGAATCGATTCGACACCGTTCTCGTATGCTTCGATCGCTGCAGCCAGCCCCGCAGGCCCTCCGCCAATGATTACCAGATCTGCCTTCACAAGTCATCCCCCCTTTTCATCTGCTGTTACCGGTTCAGGCGAAAAATCGGTTTGTTCCGCCTTCGTACTGCCGATCAGGACATACGAATCCGGACCGTCTTTCACGATTTCCGTTATTTCGCGCCCAAGCTCGCGGGCAAGAATCTCCATGACTCTCGGTGAACAAAAGCCGCCTTGACAACGTCCCGCTCCTGCGCGAATTCTTCGTTTCACCCCGTCAAGCGTCTCGGCTCCGGCATGACGGTGGATCATATCGACTATATCGCCTTCAGTAATCGCTTCGCAGCGGCAAATAATCCGGCCAAAGCGCTCATCTTCTGCAAGCATTTCCTGCTTGTTTAGAGGCGGCGCTTCGATAAAGCGCTTGACAGGACGTCGGTATGGATTAAACGAAAGGTTATCACCCGTATTTGGAAAATAAGCGATAAGTTTTTCGAGGATCTCTTCAGCAATCGCCGGCGCTGCGGTTAAGCCCGGCGAATCAATTGCGGCGGCACTGATAAAACCAGGATGCCTCTCAGAATCCTCGATGATAAAATCGCCGCCTGACGTTTTCGCTCGCAGCCCGGTAAAAGAGGTAATCACTTTCTGAAACGGAAAATCGGGAATCGCCCGCATGCCTTTTTCCCGAAGCTCCTGTAACCCTTTACGGGTCGTGCGCAGGTCGTCCTTTGCTTTTGGTCCTTCAGAAGTCGGACCGACAAGGTAATTCCCTTCCACCGTCGGCAAAGCAACAACGCCTTTCCCTTTTTCTGACGGGGGCTGAAAGACGGTCGCCGCTGTGAAATTCCCTGTGGACTGATCAAACAAATTATATTCGCCGGCGAACGGCAAAATGTCATAGCGGCTCTCACCGTGAAGCAGACGGTCGATCTCATCCGCATAAAGACCGGCGCAATTGACGACTGTTTTCGCCTCGATCACCTCGTTGCCTGCAACCAGTTTATAGCCTCCTTTTTTCGCTTCGACCGCTGTCACTTGATGGTTAAGACGAAGTTCAACGCCGTTATCCATAGCATTTTCCATACAAGCAATCGCGAGTTCGTAAGAGCCGACAATCCCGGCGGAAGGAGCATACAACGCTGCGACAGCGTTTTTCGTCACGTTCGGCTCCATTCTTCTGAGCTCTTTTTGCTCCAGTATTTGAAGACTTGGCACCCCATTTTGTTCTCCTTGCGCGAATAAGTGCTCGAGATGCAACCGGTCCTCTTCTGTAAACGCAAGCACGAGTGAACCGTTTTGCTGAAACGGCACGTCGAGCTCGCGGCAAAGCGATGGATACATCCGGTTCCCTTTTACATTCGTCCGCGCTTTATTCGTTCCAGGGATACAGTCAAATCCGGCATGGACAATCGCACTGTTCGCTTTCGTTGTTCCGTTCGCAACATCGTTGCTTTTTTCCAGCAGGACGGTCTTAAGATTTTTCGTTGCGCAGGACCGGGCAATCGTTGTGCCGGTAATCCCCCCGCCGATAATGACAACATCATACATTTTCTAATCTCCCCTTTCAGATTGGTATCAAAAGTACGTGCAGCCCAATATTAAAAAATCGCAGCCGGCAAGACATAAAAAAACCGCAGAATAAGCCGTCCAAAGGATTGCTCAGCAATACCCGGACTCATTCCTGCGGTCTCATCATCTCAAGAGAATGTATTAAATTATGTTCAGCATATCACAATTCTTAATGAAAGCGCTTCATATAATTATTGATTTCACTTTTTCTTTCCATTCTGTTCTTAATTTTGTCACAATTGAGCGCAGTTCAGAGGGATTGCACTCGATCAACCTGTTTACAGCATATCCATCGTCTGAAAACGCCGGAACGCTAATAACGTTGCTAGGGCACCCCACACGAAAAGAACTCCGATGGAGAAAAGCAGTGTCATCCCTTCGACCGGCGGCGGCTGCCCGCTTAAATAATTCGTTAAATTTAAATTGACCATAAACAAGTATTTCGCCGTTTCCCAATTCGATACGAAAACGGATAAAATCGTCCCGGAAATGAGAGCTGCAAGCATAAATCCCATCACAGCAGCTGTCCCCTTTAATAACACGGATAACAAAAACGTCAGCGAGCCGACCGCAACAGCGGCAAACCACGTCAGCCCCGCGGCCGTGAGAATGTATTGCCAATGCGGAATCATCGTCAGTTCCGCTGAGCTCAGGCTGAAATCGGTAATAATCGGCTGCGTCCAGCCGCCGAAACCGAACAGGCTGCCAGCGATCACGATGGAGACCAAACTGATAAACAACACGATTAACGAAACAGATAAAACCATCGTCAAATACTTGCTTAATAATATCCGCCAGCGCTCGACCGGTCTTGTCAAAAGCATCTTAATCGTTCCGCTGCTCCGCTCCGAAGAGACAAGATCAGCAGTAACGACGACGACGAGAAGCGGGATGAACAGATCCCCGGAGTTATCTAAAAACATCCGCAAAAACATCGCCGCCCCGGTTTCGTTCGGATTCACGCCTTCTTCTAGGTACACGCGCTGCTGTTCAATTTGCGCGGCAAAGTTCTCGGCAAACCCTTCCGGCATTTCTGTGTCTTCCAGACGCGATTCGAGACTGCCGATTTCCTCTTCTAATTGCTCTTCCCAAGCAACGTCAGATCCGAAGCGCTCTTCCGCATTTCGTTCCTGGACGAGCTGCGCGTACGCAAACATGCCGATAAATAAAATAACGATCAGTCCGACGACGTAAAACCGTTTTTTTCGGACAAGCTTTATCCATTCATTATAAATCAAGTTAATCAATCGATTCACCGCCTGTCAGATCGAGGAATAAATCTTCAAGCGAAGGGAGCCGGCGTTCGATCAAATGTACCTTCACGCCGGCCGCGACGAGCGCTTCATTAACGATCGCCAAATCGGATTGATCATCGAGCGTCACGATTTGCTCGGCTTCCGGCTGCTGTTCAGCAGTTTCGATCACTTGCAGGTGCTTTGCGATAATCGGCCGTGCTTTTTCTGCAGGCGACGCTTGCCAAATAACCCGGCCTTTTTCTGCCAGGAGCGCATCGACATGGTCAACCGCTAAAATCCTCCCTTTCGAAATGATCGCCACCCGGTCGCACATCAGCTGTATTTCACTCAGTAAGTGCGACGAGACAAGCACACTTAAGCCTTCCTCTTCCGCAAGCGTGCGGATAAATTCGCGCATTTCCCGGATCCCCTTCGGATCGAGACCGTTCGCGGGCTCATCTAAAATCAGCACTTTCGGTTCGTTCAGTAGCGCCTGCGCAATCCCGAGCCGCTGGCGCATGCCGAGCGAATACGTCCGCACGAGATCGTGCACCCGGTTGGTCATGCCGACGAGTTTAATCACTTCATGCATGCGTTTCTCTGTGATCCCCGGAATCATCCGCTGATACTGCTTCAAATTCTCCCAGCCGCTTAAATAATCATACATCTCCGGGTTTTCGACGATCGACCCAATATTTTGCATCGCTTGGACAAACTGTTTTTGCACATCGTGCCCGCTGATCGTGACGGCCCCCTCCGTCGGTTTGATCAGCCCGACAATCATCCGGATCGTTGTCGTTTTCCCCGAGCCGTTCGGACCGAGAAACCCAAACACTTCGCCCGGATACAAATCAAACGACAGATCGTGAATAATCGGCGTCTTTTCGATCGTTTTACTGACGTTTTGCACTGACAAAACCGGCCGTTCTTCCGTCATGACGTTTCCTCCTCTTCCGGCCAGCGCAAAGTAGTCATTAACCGGTCCGCGACGCGCTGATAGCCGTCATCGTTTAAGTGGAAGAAATCTCCTGATAAGTAAGCTCCGACGTCTTCTTCGAACATGTCTTCCACCGGAACATACGTGACTTGATCATACTCCGCGGCGCTCTCAAGCGTCGCATAATTCCATTCGCGGACAAATTGGTCATCGGCTGCAGACAAACCGAATTCCCGAAACGGATTGTAAATCCCGATGTGATAGACGCGCGCCTCGGGATTTAGCTCGATTAATTCGTCATAAAGATCGTCAAGATTCACTAAAAAATCGTCGAGCGCATCTTCATTCAACTCAGGATCATCATTAAGTAAACTTTGTCCGCCTTGAAACAAATCATTGCCGCCGATCGTCATTACGATCACATCCGCAGCACGCACTTGCCCGTTTAAATCCGCTTGTTCGATATCCCGTAAAACATCTTCCGTGCGGTGACCGTCAACGGCTGCATTCGTCACCGTCAATTCCAAGTCATTGCTCTCAAAAAAAGATTCCTCGACATAACGAAGATAACCCTCGCCGTCTGAAGAGCCCATACCGCTCGTCAGCGAATCGCCGAGGCCGAGAAGCTGCACCGTTCCGTCCTCTGCTGTCTCAGCATTAGCATCGCCGTCATTATCGCCAATCGCCATTGGCTGCATCGCAAACTGCCGCTCCGGCAACGCACCTCCGACACGCTCCTCAGCAGACGGATTGTTGCCCGCTAACGCCTCGTCCGCCAATGCATATACGAAACTGCCGGCGAACATAACCAACCCCGCGACCGACACAGCGAGCAACCCATTCACCCAAATACGCTTCATCACACTCACCCCAATTTAAAACTTCATGTAAAAATCATATCATTTTTTGGAAAAAAAGATTGTGAAAACGCACTCGGAATATCGATGACCAAGTGTTTTTTCAGAGAAGCAGATAGAGAAAAGACGATGACCGTTGTATTAGAAGGTCATCGTCTTAAAACTGAATGTACGTCTTTTTTAAATTTCAACACTTAAATCTGATATCTACCTAATACTGCAGGGTACTAAAACCGTCTCTAAAGATGCCATTATGCATCTGAGATCTCATATCTACCTAAAACTGCAGGGTACTAAAACCATCCATCAACTCAAAGACTTTTAACACGAATCTCATATCTACCTAAAACTGCAGGGTACTAAAACTGCGTTCGAAGCGTACAAAAAAGGCAGGTGATCTCATATCTACCTAAAACTGCAGGGTACTAAAACCGTTTAGTTTGCGAGGCATTAGTTTTACGTATCTCATATCTACCTAAAACTGCAGGGTACTAAAACTGATTTCCGTTGCAACCCCGCAAGTTTTTCATCTCATATCTACCTAAAACTGCAGGGTACTAAAACTAAAGGGGAATTAGTAGAGGCGGCAAGAGAATCTCATATCTACCTAAAACTGCAGGGTACTAAAACCCGTGTGTCGTTCCTTTTGCACGAACACTCATCTCATATCTACCTAAAACTGCAGGGTACTAAAACCAATTTCAAACGTATAATCAGCGTTTAAATATCTCATATCTACCTAAAACTGCAGGGTACTAAAACTACTTATTATACGAATCTCGAGTTTATTTTATCTCATATCTACCTAAAACTGCAGGGTACTAAAACGCTTTCGTTACGGGCCGGTGAGATTGCGAATCTCATATCTACCTAAAACTGCAGGGTACTAAAACTTGAGCCGCGTATTCAAGCGCACAAACTTTATCTCATATCTACCTAAAACTGCAGGGTACTAAAACTGGACAAATTCATCTCTAAGTTCGATATATATCTCATATCTACCTAAAACTGCAGGGTACTAAAACAAAGAAGGAAAAGGAAGAACATGTATTTGTATCTCATATCTACCTAAAACTGCAGGGTACTAAAACTTTCGAGCACTAAATTCCAGTTAGACTGGTATCTCATATCTACCTAAAACTGCAGGGTACTAAAACACCCTCTTTCGCGATGACCTGTTTCACGTTATCTCATATCTACCTAAAACTGCAGGGTACTAAAACTCCAGATCATTAAATACACTCAAGTTCGGATCTCATATCTACCTAAAACTGCAGGGTACTAAAACCGGCGTTGTTATTGGAGGCGCTGGAAAATGATCTCATATCTACCTAAAACTGCAGGGTACTAAAACGGGTCGCAACAGGAAAAGGAATCGGAATACATCTCATATCTACCTAAAACTGCAGGGTACTAAAACTACAGGAGTTTCAAGAAGCCTTCGATGATGATCTCATATCTACCTAAAACTGCAGGGTACTAAAACCTTTCGCAATCACCTGTTTCACGTTCCGGTATCTCATATCTACCTAAAACTGCAGGGTACTAAAACATCATGATTAAAAACTTACGAAAGTGCAGAATCTCATATCTACCTAAAACTGCAGGGTACTAAAACTGCTTAGAGTAATATTATCTCCACCCGGAAATCTCATATCTACCTAAAACTGCAGGGTACTAAAACAGAAGTGGAGAAAGCTTACGGTGACAATGTATCTCATATCTACCTAAAACTGCAGGGTACTAAAACCACCGTTGTGCATCCGTCTAGCGCCTGTGAATCTCATATCTACCTAAAACTGCAGGGTACTAAAACGTCCTGAAACATATCCTCATCCAACATAAAATCTCATATCTACCTAAAACTGCAGGGTACTAAAACCTGCCGTGAAAATTTTTCATCACCTCCTTTCAAATTGTTGAACATACTTGGAAACCGGCCGCGAGAGCTTTTGATAATTGATTTCCAGAGCATATTCAAAATTAAATTCTTCCATTAACTCAATAATTACATAAAGATCCGCTTCTGCAAAGACATGAATATCAGCTAACTTACAGTTAGATATAACCGGAAACGTTTCAAAATTCATCGCATAGGATTTTAGTAAATCGGTACATGATTGCTTTAGCTGATCGATCGAATAGTTAACAGGAGCACGCCATTCCAGCTCTTCGAGAAAATCTTCGGTTATAATTTGTTTTCCGTTCGCAATCACATTGTTTCCCATCAATTCATCGGATAGAAAATATCGCGATTTAGACAAAACAAGAACGTTCATTTTTTCAGAAACTTGCAGTAAATACTCTTTGAACATTACTTGCTGCCTGGGACTCAATAAATGCTCGGGGTAATAATAAACAAAGATTGGTGATGTTTTCGCGTTTGTTAAAATTGTTCTTTCAATAACAGGAAGAATGACTGTTAAACGGTTGAACAAAAAACCGTAATCATATTCATCTTCAGCAAGGCCAAAATCGACACCCAGAAGTTTAATGATCGCTTCCGCATCTAATTTCTTGACATATAAGGGCAAATCAGAAGACGTTAATTCGACCAAATCTTCTAACAAGCTGTTAACTGTTTGGACGTACCCTTCAAACTCTAATTCATTCAATAAATCTTCTTTCAGTCTCGTTTTCAGCAACGTTTTTGCACCAAGCTGCGTTTCTTCCAGCAACTCCATATTGCTCATTTTAAATATTTGATGTTGATGATGGGTCAAATCCTGGTCAGATGTTAAATCTGAGACACGCATCTCTTCTTTCACTTTGCTCCGAGGCTGAAAGTATTCCGTCAACAAATCGAGCATGCCTCTTTCATTGAACGTATAGTTATCCAATATACACGTGTACGAGGAGATATTGATATCTAATTCTTGCTCGGCATAACGAATCTTTCAAGGCATAAAAGTCAACTCCTTTCAAAACTCAATCGTGCGATTATCTCCAAGAAGCTCGATATTTTTATCTTCCTCACCAACAAGAATCATCATTTTTTCAAACTGTTTCTCCGTAATAATCATCGCGCGAATGTGACCGTCCTTCGGTAAATACGTTTTGACTTTTGCGACGGTTTGATTCGCGGCATCTTTATTGATGCATGATTTGATATAGATCGAATACTGCATCATTAAAAAGCCGTCTTGTATCAATTGTTTGCGGAATTTCGTGTACGTTCTAATCTGGGCTTTCGTTTCTACAGGCAGATCAAACATAATAAATACACGCATAAATCTATAACTCATACAGTTTCATCTTATGGGTGTTCGGTATTTTCAATTTTTCCAGTTTTCCGCCTGTATCGAAATATTCGATGATTGAGCCCAGATAAATATCAATCGTTCGAATGACGGTTTGCAGCTTTCCGTCGATCATAACTCTCGCGTGTAGCAAATTAATTAATTGCAATCGGTACTCTTTAGTTAAATAATCTTCTGGCGGGTTATCAAGAACAAAAGCATCAACAATCGGCCGCAATGGCTCAATTAAATCTGACGCAAGGTTGAACGGGTTTCGTTCCCCTTTATGAAAGATCCCCAACCCCGGTAACAAGCCCTTTGCCGTAATCGTTCGACCTAAGGCTGCATGAAAAATCGCATAGCCGTAATTCAAAGCCGCATTCTCGATTTTATCAGGGTCATTACGGCTGAACTCACCTTCCCAAAATGAGTTGAAATACAATCTCGCGGCCTGCGCTTCACAATTCTCTTGATCCCAAGGCTGTATTTCAGAGATTAAATTATACATCCGATTCACACGTTGCTGTTCAATCTGGTTACGTTCCATCACTCTCGCTTGGTTATAAATTTTCTGACCAATAATTTTTCCCCATAACTCCGCCTGTTGGTCTTCATTCCAGTTTAACTGTTGAATCATTCGTTTATGCTGGCCGAAATGCCCGGATATCGGCAGGATTTGTGATTCCGGCAAATGCTGTTGGCCGCAAATTAATACAAGAATATTGTTTTTCGACAATTCAACCATCAAACGACTCGTCAACTTACAAGTTAAATCTTCAATAATCACGGAAAAAATATCAGCCAATGGAATTTTCAGTTCTTCATCACCGCGCTTAATCTTCAAACTGTCTAAATGAAGGGACATCTGCTCAACATTCGTGATATGAACTACCCTCCAAGACATTGACTCCCTCCTCTCCAAACTATTTTTGGATTTCTAACTTGAGTTTTTCATTGTTTGATACATAATGATCACCTAGCACGTTAGTATTAAATTTTCGAAAATCGGCAATTTCTTTTTTAACCGTCATTCTTAACCTTTTATCAGACTTCTGATTGATAAGATCGCACTCAATTACATTTCGCTTATCTTCATTCACTCCAATAAACTTATATACTTGTCCGCTTAATCGCAAAATATCATTTTTAAACACACTGAATTGAAAACTTCCCCAATCCTCTATAGATTTTTCAGCCATTTTTTCTTGATAGATTTTCTCAGGAATAAAATATTTGTTTTTTAACTCGTGTAAATCATCAAACCGAACTGTAACAAATTTATACCGGTTATCTTCATAAAAAACATCCATCCGGTAAGGTTTTAAAGACAATGTAACGACTCGTTTGTCATTTCCATCAAACTTATGCGACAAATCTTTGTGTTCCCCTAACTTTTTTGACCGGTATTTCAATGATTTCACCGGCGGTCCGTTATCCTTTTTGCTGTATTTCGTCAGCATATTCCCAGTTTCTTTATAATAAGCAGCTAATGGATTTTTCGCTTCATCGTATTGCTTCATGATGGTCGTCAGTTTTTCAAAGGTTTTTTCATCGTGCTCAAACATTAAGAAAGCCTCTGGTGACTTATGAAACTGCTTTTTGATTTTATCATTATCAGGGTCATATAGATCAGTCATTTTACCTATGATATATTCTCCCTCATCTGTCTCACGCGTCGAATAAATCGTATCGTTCATCAACTGTCTGTTCGGTTTTTGATCGGTACGGTGAGAATATTTATAATGCGGATACTCTTTAATTTCTTTCACTTTATTCATGCGTTCTGTAAATGATGCAGCGAAATCTTTCTCATTCATAATTTCGCCCGTTTCTTTATCAATAATTCGTTCTTCGTCAATCATCAAGTTTTGTTGTTTGAAATCATCTTTATGTTCAAGTAAATAACCAGCCATCGAAACAACGAGTGCGTCTTGAGCATGATGCTTAAAATCTTCATCCCGATCTTTATTTAAGCCCCACAATTTACGTAAATAGTTTGTAAATGAACCGTTGATCGGTTTTACAATCACGTCTTTCTCATTTTCTTTGAAGTAAGCTTTCAAGAGTGTCATAATCTCGCGCGTCGCATAACGCGTATCAACTAAATTACGGTTAATGAATTCTTTTTGTACGTCATATTTCGTTAGATCTCGTTCCTCGAGCAGGTATTCGCGCTTTTTCTTCGACATTTTTTCCGATGATTTTGCCAGCTGCAGTACATGCGATTTATATTTTTCGTAAGTAATCTCGCCGTTCCCGGACTTCAAATACTGATAAGGGGTTAAGTTCCCTTTTTTCTGGTTTTCCTCTGTATGCACTAATACTTTGTTTGCTTGCGAATCGTCAAAAGATACCGAACGAGGAATAATGTGGTCGATTTCATAACGAGAAGGGTTGTTGATTAAATCTTCAAGCTCAATTGGCTTAAGCGAATACAGACACTGTCCGTCTTGAAAATGCCATAAGCGCAATTTATCAAACATCCCGCCCCTTTCTACTAGATCCATCGCATCGAGTTTTTCGCGAACTTGTTTGTTAATCGCCTCGTGTTGTTTTTGCATTTTATTCAAAAATGTTTTTCGATCACTGCTGTTTTTCTCTCTCGCAAGCTCAATGACAATTTCCCTCGGTTCACCGTGTTTTTCAATCAATGCATTAACGATCCGGATCGATTGAACAAACGCTCGTTTAACTACCGGAGATAAGATCAAATCGTTAATATAATCATGCGGGATTTTATTCTTGCCTTTCAGTTCAATTTTTTTCGGTTTCAAACCGTACTCAGTAAACAGCTCCATTTGATTTTTATTCGTTGCCCAGAGATCAGGCAGCAGCATTTGAATCGCTTTCAAACTAAGGGCATGAGTTCCGCCAAAATTCAGTTCGGCTAGCTTTGCCAATGTATGTTCCGAATAGTTCAAATCCAATGTCTTTATTCTCTCGAGCTTGTTGTCAAAATCTTGCCAAACTGTGACGATTTCCGCCAATTGATCTAACGTTTCTGCAGGTTCTTGCATCAAATTGGCATCAATCTTGTTTAATTCCTGCGCAATTTTCATCACCGTAAATTCCGGCTTGCCCTTCTTGTCAATTCGGTATCCCTTGATATCTTCTTCCTTAACTTTGACGATTTTTGCAATCTTTTTTAAGGTAGGATTCCCTTTTGCTTTAAATACTTTTTCCAAAAGCTCTGCTTTTTCTTCCTCTGTTAACCTGTCATTCTCGTCACGCGTAATACTTAAGTTGTTTAAATCATTTAACACATTGAAGAGCTGCGCACTATAAGACTCTTTAACCGCCCTGGTTTCTTCTGGAAAGTATGAACATTTCCCCATCATTTGCCGGAACCATTTCTCCGTATCTTGCTCCCAGCCAAACGGACTGCCGAATCCAGGTCCTTCATAATAAGCACGGCGGGTTTCCAGCAGCTCAATATATTGTTTTATGAAAGCATCATCAATTTTTCCATGCGTTGTTTGCTGCGTTTCCAACAGTTTTTTTGCTTCCTCTACATAATCTTCTGTTTTAAACCGGTTTTTGTGTCCGCGAACTTCGCCATCTTCTTGTAATCGTTCTAACTGAAGTTCAGCAACGTATTTTTCTTGCAGTTGTTTTTCATTGTTTTTGATTTGATCTTTTGTCGACAGCGAATCATCAGCGGCTTTTTCATCGTCTAAATCGGCTGTAACATTATGTACGCCGCGGCGTTTAATTAAATGGTACAATGCTGCTATCAGTTGATTTTGATTCAAGGGTTCATACAAACCTTTTGCCCGCAGTTCATAAGGGTTTTCTTCCGATACTTGCTCCGTATCAAAACCGTAATTCTGCAAAAGCCTCACTAGGCGTTCTTTTCGATGTTTTCGCCGGCGCTGCAATCTTCTTGCTCCTCTTTTCGCTCGACGGCCGTCATTGTTTGAAACATCCGCTTCAGGAAACAACCTCACTCCTGATTCGATAATATTCATATCTTCATCAATCACTCCAAAACCTACGGAACCGATCCCAATATCCAACCCAAACGTGTAATTCGCCATCCGAAACCCTCCTAATTAATCTTTTATACACAGTGATAATACTATTTTTTCCTTTTATATGTATGAAAAAAGGGAGTCACTAAAAAGTGACTCCCTTTTGATCCCGCAGGATCAATTCCGGCACTAAGGCCTTGTTTTAGTAGATCCTGCAGTCTTTGGTAGATACACAACCCGTCGGTTGCGATGAGATACCTAAATAATAATATATTACTATTTATATGTCAAACACTTCTAAAGAAAAATTTACTATCAATATTTTCTCGCCGGCAGCCTATCGTGTGTTAAAATCACTACGTCAGAAAAAGTTACTTAAAAGTTGGAGTGAGTGGATTGAACAAAAAAGATATCGCGCATATGCGCAATCAGTTTAAGCTTGATAACGATTTATTAACCGTCACGGATATATCCAATGCTTACGTCATGAAAGAGACGGATGAAATCTACCATCAGCAAACGATGCCGTTTGAACTGTTGGAAGATGAGCAAAAAGAGATGTTTATGACGAATTTCAAAAAGGTGCTCACCGGCCAGCTCGATGAGAAACTGTTTGAACTCGCGTTTCAAAAAGACGCTGACGACAGCAGTCAGCTCACGCTCCACCAAGGGCTGTTAAGCGATGCGTCCGCTGATTGGACCGCACAGATGGAGAAAATCGTCCAAAAAATGCTCGCGAACAAAACGTACGACTTCGATATCGTCATTACGTTCATTCGCGGCGAATACAACCGGCCGGTGAAAAAAGGCGGCGGGATGACAGAAGAAAGCGACCGCGACGCGGTGTATGCCAATCCGTTTATCCTCTGCAGCATAAATAAGACCCTGGATCCAAAAAAAGAACTCCTCTTCGACTATGTCGAAAAAGAGTTCAAATACAATATCGTCGTCGATCCGATCATCAATTTGCAAGCGCCGATCGCCGGCTTTCTCTTCCCGGTTTTTCACGAAGGCACCGCCGATGTCAACCGGATTCTTTACGCTGCGGCGAAAGCGAATGAACCGGATACCGACTTCATCGCCGACGTGTTAACAGCCGAAGAAGTGATGACTGCGCAAGAAGACAAAGCTGTCTTTGAAGAAATCGTCAAAGAAGCCGCCGGCGAAAAAATCAACACCGAGACGCTCGCGAACGTGTATGAAGAAATTCACCGCGCCGTCGAAGAACACGAGGAAGATGAACCGCGCACGCTCGACAGCCGCGACGTCGAAAACGTGCTCCAATCGAGCGGCGTCAAAGAAGTCGACAGCGAAAAAGTCCGCGACGCGTTTAAAACCGTGATCGATGACGAGCAATATGAGCTTAAAGCCGAAAACGTCGTGCCGAAATACACGTCAAAATCGATTAAAATCAAAACGAAAGTTGCCGATATCGCCATCAGCCCGCAAGATTTAAAATACGTCAAGCAAATCGAGATGAACGGCAAACTCCACCTCATGCTTGAAGTGCCGGAAAACACCGTGATCGAAGGCTTCGAAATGATCCCCGAAGCGCTCGCACAAAAAGCCGAAGACAAAGAAGAATAACACCGCTATTCCGCAGGAGAAATCCGGGATGCTAGGTCATCCTCTTTTTTGAAGCGAGTGTATTGATAAAAAAGAAGCCATACAGCCACTTCCTCCGACGCCTCTAGGAAAAGCAAGCGGAGGTTAGTGGCTGTATGGCTTACGTCAAAATTTTGTTAATCAACAAGCTAAGAGGAACAGCAGTGCTTTTCCTCTTACTGCCCGCTGTTTTTTTACACAACCCGGCTGCGCACGAGCCGGCTCGTCATGTACGCAGCTGCGCCATTTTCCGCATTCGACAGCGTCACCGTATCAGCCGCTTCTTTAATCTTTTCAGCCGCATTGCCCATCGCCACACCTGTGCCGGCAAACCGAAGCATCTCCACGTCATTCGGACCGTCGCCGATCGCGACCGTCTCGCTGCGGCGGATGCCGTATGCATGCAGCACCGAGCGAATCATCGACCATTTTGATACGTGCGGAGCGAGAATTTCAAAGCCGTCCTGCCACTGAATCACCTTGTTGCCGTAGCCGTAAGGTTCCGCGAGCGGGGACATCCCTTGTTTCGTACGAAAGCTGTATTTCAAAATCGGTTCGTCCGGCAGCTGATCGATCGGCCCGACGCCGAGCGGTGAGATGCCGCTCGATTCGGTCCAAGTGCGGATTTCGTCATCGATTTTCCGGCAGTAGAGCCCTTTCGTTGTATGAATCATCACGTTGTCCGTCTGCGTATTCGCAAAGCCGCGGACAGCGTTGGGATTGATTTTAATCGAACGGGATGCTGCCGGAATAATCGATGACGGACTGTACACTCCTGCGCCGTTTAAACAGATCATCGGCGTCATTAACCCGAGCTCTTTATGAAGCGCAACCGTCCCTTCATACGGACGCCCGGTCGCCAAAAATACTTTCACGCCCTGATTGCGAAGCTGAGACACCGCCTCTTTTGTCACCGTGTTCAATGTTCCGTCCGGCGCTAACAGCGTGCCGTCAACATCGAGAAATAATGCGCGCATTTCCATCATTTGCAGATCCCTCCTTTTTCACATCGTGCATCGTACATCTCCACTGTACCCGTTTATTGTTAAGGACATGTTAAGAAAAGATGTAAAAATCGTAAATCTTGATGTGAAATTCACACGCAGCCCCGAAAGCCCTGCAGATCAGCTTCCCTTGTTCCTGCGATTTGACCGTAAAGATTGCCGATATCATCATACGATACCGTCAGTCCGCTCTCGGCAAACCATGCGGCGAGCTGTTCTTGCGCCTGCATCCATGATTCACTGTACAACAGCCGTGTCGTTCCGTGATTATGTGTCCGGCCGATCGCAGACAGTTTCGCAATATAGTCTGCCAACGCTGGTGTACTAAAATTCATATCCGTTTTCATGCAGGCACCTCCTTATAATGTGAACCATATTTTACCGCAGGACAGCTCGTTTGCCATGAACAAATGCTCCAATTTTCAACTTCCGGAATGAGCAGTTTGCACAAAAACCCCTGAACATCGGCTGTTCAGGGGGAGAGGGCTTATTCTGACGTTATCGCAAGCGTCGGATGCTTCGTCTCAACCGGCCACGTTTCCTGCTCGTACGCCATTGTCCAAAATTGGTGCTCTAGCTGCGTGCTTTTTAAAAAATGCGCCATCATCTGTTCGCGCTCTTTTTCACTCGCTTTTTCTGCGCACTTATCGATTTTGTCTTTGAACGTCTGCGTGATCTGCGCGACTTCGTCATTGGCGTAAAACGAGATCCATTCAGCGAACGGATGATCCGCTCCCGGTTTGACTTCTTTTGTGAGGCGCTCGCCGATTTCCCAATACGTCCACGGACACGGCGCCAAGGCTGCCAGCGTCTCGCCGAGCGAACCGTTCGAAGCCGCTTCCAGCATGTGACGCGTATAGTGATGCGCCGTCGGGGCAAGCGGCGCATGCTGGAGATCGTCATAATTCACACCGGCAACCTCGCAAAAATTATTATGCGGATGAACTTCTTCGTTTAAAACAAACGCGATTTGTTCTTGAAAAAACATCATGTCTTCCCGCGACTCGCACTGTGACACGGCGAGCCCGTAAATCCGGCAAAACGTGCTTAAATACTCGTAGTCTTGTTTGACGTAGTGAATGAGCGCTTCTTTCGGCACGTCGCCGCGGGCGATTCCTTCGATAAACGGGTGCTTAAAAATCGCTTCAAAAATCGGATCGGCTTCCTTTCGCAGCTGTTCAGAAAATTTCATTTCCTTCACTCCTTCATAATAATATGAAGGACACCCACCTCCGGAAACGAAAAAAGCTTCTCATTTCCGGAGAAAGAGAAGCAACGTTACAGGCCGGACGGCCGTATCGTATGCGCCACTTTCCTCCGCTGGTATCACCCAGGTCAGGTTCAGAGGGTCCAGATCTCATCTGTCTCAGCCTTATCGGCTCCCCTAGTGGATATCCTGTTACGTGTCAGCATACTGCAATCGTCATGAATTTGCAAGTTCTGTTCAGTGGAAACTGTTTCTATGTTACACCCCGCGCATATTGCCCCAAAGCAACGTGTGAAGCTGCGGGAGAACGCGGACATCGTTCATCTCCTCATCTGCCATCACCCGGTCGACCAACGCTTCATAGCGGCTGAGTAAATCTGTTCGGAGCTTTTCATCATCAGCGGTCTCGACGTCCGGATTGCCGGTTTGCAAATACGTATCCAGCTGCGGATACCGTTTCGCTGCCTGTTTGGCAAAATCGTAGTCCGCTTCATCAAAAACGACGATCTTTTGCGACACATGCGCTTGCCGCCCCGCATCGATAAGCCGAGCGACAATCAGATCGAGTTTTTCGAAATCTGCCGTCATGTTCGAACTCGGCGGTTTCGGCGAAAGGGTTAAATCATCAACCTCGACAAACCAATCCTGCCAGCGGCTCCCTTGTGTTTCCAGGGCAACGTCGATCCGCTGTTCGTGCAAAAGCCGCACGAAGTCGCCCATCTGCGGATAAAGCGCCGGGTTGCCGCCGGAGATGGTGACGTGTGAAAACCGGACGCCGCCTGCTTCCTTGAGTGATTGCCAAATCTGTTCCGGCGTCATCTGCTTAATATCGTCTTTCGCGCTGCCGTCCCAAGTAAACGCGGAATCGCACCAGGAACAGGCATAATCACAGCCGGCTGTGCGGATAAACATCGTTTTTTGTCCTGTCACCATGCCTTCGCCTTGAATCGTCGGACCAAACACTTCTAAGACCGGCAGTTTACTCAAGTTCCATCCACTCCCGCCGCGCTTCCGCATAACTTGTCGGCGTCTCAAACAACCGGACGAATTCGACCCGCTCTTGTTGCCCGGTATCGCGCCGTTTGAGAGCGTCAGACATTTTTTCATAAATCCAGACGACCATGTTCTCCGCTGTCGTATTCATTTTCGGCAGCGTGTCGTTTAAATAGCGGTGGTCGAGATGGATTTCAATTTCTTCTTTCCAAATTTCTTTAATATCGCCGAAATCCATCATCAGACCGGTCGCTTCGGTATAGCCGCTGATTCCGAAAACGACGGTATACGTGTGGCCGTGCAGATTTTTACACTTCCCTTCGTAACAGTGTAAATGGTGCGCTGCATCAAAGGTAAATTCTTTACTGACAAGCACGCGTTTCGAATGATACTTCAGCTGATCGCGCTGAATATCTTCATCGATTTTCTCGAGCTTATCGACAATCTCAAAGCCGTACATTACCGCGATTCCTCCTTTGCCGCTAAATGCTGTTCCAAGCCGCGTCTGCGCAGTTCACACGCCGGGCATTCGCCGCAGCCGTCGCCGGGAACGCCGTTATAGCAAGTCAGTGTCTGTTCGCGCACCGTCTCTAAGACGCCGAGATCATCAGCAAGTGCCCACGTCTCTTTTTTGTCGAGCCACATCAGCGGGGTATGCAGCACAAACTCGTCGTCCATCGACAAATTCAGCGTGACATTCAGCGATTTAATAAACATATCGCGGCAGTCCGGATACCCGCTGAAGTCCGTTTGGCACACACCGGTCACTACATGCTTCGCGCCGATTTGCCGGGCAAGAATCGTTGCAAACGATAAAAACAACAGATTGCGTCCCGGAACGAACGTCGACGGCAATTCACCTTCCTTATGTTCAACAGCGATATCGTCACGGGTCAAAGCGTTTGGCGCCAGCTGGTGTAAAAGCGACATATCAAGCAGATGGTGGCGCACGCCCTGCGCCTCGGCAATCGCCGCTGCCGTCTCAATTTCTTTGCGGTGCCGCTGCTGGTAATCAAACGTGACCGTTTCCACTTCGTCAAAATGCTCCAATGCCCAAAAAAGGCACGTCGTACTATCCTGTCCGCCGCTAAAGACGACGACGGCTTTTTCTTTCGCTTCGTTCATTTGCAAACACCTCCGGTTTGCCCGAAAAAAAAAGACCCATCCCTGGCTAAGGATGCGTCTTTCCTTAGTTTTTTATCGAGGGTTGGGCTAGAACCTCGCCCGCCAAACACAAAATCGTTTAGCGGATTTAGTTTATAATAATCATCGTAAACCTTATCTCATCTGAAAAGCGGTGTCAATCAAAAATGGCCTGGCTGAATAACGTTCACCGGCGCTTTTCCCCTCTAAAAACAATTAAAAATTATTTCGGGACCGGTCCCCAACGGTTTTCCTGCTGTTCTGAATCGATAATAACAAAAATCAAAAAGACAATTTGCCCGATAAACGGAACCAAATTAATCAAAATCCACCAACCGCTTCGTCCCGTATCATGCAAACGGCGGACGGCAACGGCCAATGAGGGAAGAAAGACAATCAGCGAGTACAAAGAAGACAGCACCGTCGGCAAGTCGAGAGCCGATTCTATAAAATTCAGCACCAACAAAATGAGAAAATTGATTAAGACGAACATCCAATATTCTGTTCGCCGTGCTCTGCTGTGAAAATTACTAAAATTCCGCAGCACATGAATATACCAGTTCACTACCTCCGCCTCCTCGACCCGCAGTGTCAGCTGCCGGCATTGTTAATTTATTCGTTCGGCTGCCGTTTCTTGTTCAGCAACGGTTTTAACGACCTTGACAAACGTATCGACCACTTTATGCGATGCGAAAAAAAGAAACGGTTTTACATACCATTTCAGCGGCTTATTCGTCATCGTATACGTCATCTGCACTTTAGATTCATCCAATTTTTCCAATTCGTATCGTGTTGTAATTTCAAAAATTCCGCCGAGAATATATTTCTCTTCTAGTCTTTTATTCTCACAACTATTATAGTATTCTGTTATATGTACATCATATTCTTCGGTCCGGTTCCCTTTTTGATAAGCTTGCCGGTAGACACTGCCGACAGTTTTTTCAGTCACGGCAACCGGTTCATGTTTGGTTACATTCGGCATGATTTTTTGCCGCTCAGCCAGACCGCCTTCAAAATAATGGCTCACTTGTTCTATCGGCGCTTGAATGACAACATCTTGTTTCCATGTTTTCACCACGACTCACCTCTCCCGCGCTTAATTAAAATGACAGCCGACCCGCCAAACCAGGCAATCACCATATAAATAGGCGCTGCGATTAAAAAGCCTGTATTGAAAAGTGTAAACGCTCCTGCAGCGGAGATCAGCAACACGAACAAAGGCATGAGATACAGGTTGCGGAAAACGACGTAACCTAAAGCCCCCAAGACAGCTGCTGCCGCCGGAAAAATAAACAGCGCGTAATGATAAAATGTCATGATTTCCTCCTTGCCTATACATCGCGAATGGTATTCCCCGAGAAGATCCAACATTGAAAAATTTGAAACCAGTCAGGAGAATGTTGCTATGAACTTTCAAAACCTCGTCCTCAAAACCCACAAATTGGAGCAAATGTACGACTTTTACCGTCACACCCTTCAGCTTCCTGAAGCTGCCTCTTATGCCTCCGATCGTTTTACTGTCTATTTCGGCGCTACGGCGTTGACATTTGTCCAATCTGAACAATTAGCTGTTTCTCATTGCCATTACACTGTCCGTATTCCCGAAAAATCTTCTCTTCAAGCAAAAGAGTGGATTAGACTGCGGATGTTTTTACATAACAAAGGCGGTTACGACGACATCTTCTTCCCCGGGCATAAGAAAAAATCGCTCTACTTTCGTGATCCCGGAGGAAATGTTGTCGAACTGACCGCCGCAAACGATACCGGCAGCCGATTTAAACCGCAATTTTCTGCGGCTGACTTTCTTAAGATCGGCGAAGTCACCGCCGTATGCGACAATGTCGTGCGCTCGGCTAATAAACTGACGGCCTTCGGATTGCCGATACTCGGCCGCGCCTATAAACATTTCGCTGCTATCGGCGATCATAACGGACTGATTATTCTTAAAGAACCGGGAGGCTCCTGTAAATTCTCCAACCTGCCGATTCAATGGTCTCCCATCAATTTGACGATTAAAAATGTCGGCACTGTCCAGTTCAAGAGCAAAAGACTAACGCTTGATAAAAACAGTTATTCCGATTAAAAAGCACAGAGATTTGCTTACTGCGCCCCTTCTCCGGCTGCTGTCACATACCAGGTAATGCCGAATTGGTCTTTCACATGACCGTGAGCCGGACTGAACGGGGTTTCTTGCAGCGGCATCACTTGTTCTCCCCGTTCGGCAAGCCGTTCATAAACAGCTTCCGCTTCGGCCGCCGAATCGACGTTCACGGCTAAGACGATATGCGTACCGACCTGCGCCGGCTGTCCCGGAAAACCGTCTGACAACATCAAATCGTCACCGCCGATACGTAAATGGGCGTGCATCACCTGTTTTTTCACGTCTTCCGGGAGCGGGGTGTCCGAGTCTTCCGGCATCTCGCCAAACGTCTGCACGCCGAGAACTTCCGCGCCAAGGGCTTGCTCATAAAAGGTGACCGCTTCTTTTGCACGTCCGCTCAAGATAATATACGGATTTAATCCAGCAATCATCGTATCGCCTCCAAAAAATAACTAAACTTTCCGTTCCCATTTCCGTTATTTCTTGTTCTGAAACAAGAAAACAGAGTGCAGACAAAGTCATGACATCGATCGATGTCATATTAAAAGGAACGGATGACTACGCATCATCCGGCTTCTTTCACCTGAAGGTATCACTGCGACGCCGGCTCGACAAGACCTCGCCGTGTTTCCATCGCCGCAGGAAAAAGCCGGGATGCTGGGTCATCGTCTTTTTTTGAAGCGGGTGTATTCATAAAAAGGAAGCCATGCATCCACTCCTCCGACGCCTCCGGGAAAGCAAGAGACGAAGATCCGGATTCGTCGGCCCGAGGCCGCCGAATACTAGCTGAGTCCTTGCCCGGGGCAAGCGGAGGTTAGTGGATTCATGGCTGACGTCAAAATAATCGTTTGTTTACAACCTAATTTCTTGTTCTGAAACAAGAAAACCGCCTTCGCCAGTTCGCGTATATCAGCTGCCTTGATGCGTCAGCAGGCGCGGATCGGCAATGTCGGCAATCCACACGCCGTCAAGCTGCTTTAAATCGACGACCTCTCTATTGATACTGATAAGCGGATTGCTTAAGTCGGTCGCCTTCAAGCGGACAATTTTTGCCAGCCGGCCGTCCGATAATAAAACATCCGTCCCGTTGTACATGCTCGACATGCAATCGATAAAGCGCATGCCGTGTTCAGCTGACAGCCGCCCGGCAAACACCTCCCTGCTGATTTCCTGCAGCGCGGCAATCGGACTCGCTTTTTTGCGGTAAACCCGGTCAGAGGAAACGGCGTCAAAGACATCGGCAACAGCCGTGATTTTCCCCGCTTCAGAAATTTCGTCGGCCGTTTTTCCTTTTGGATAACCGGATCCGTCCATCCGTTCATGATGGTCGCGCACCGCCTCGAACACGGCGCCGCCGACATCTGTTTCAGCCAGATGCTGCTCGCCCTTAGCCGGATGAGACTTCAATTCGTTCCATTCTTCCTCTGACAGCGTGCGGCTTTGTTCGAATAATGCTTTTGGCATCTGCAGCATACCGATATCGTGGAGCAGCCCGGCTTTGCCGAACGTAAGAATCTCATCGCGGCTTTTTCCGGCAAATTTGGCAATGAATGCGGATTGGATTCCGACATGAATGCTGTGGCGGAGAAGGTACCCGTCATGGCCTTCGAGCTGCTGGAGAACTTCAAACAAGCTGTAGCTCTCAAGCGCTTCGGCTGCAAGCGTCTCAAACGAGTTCAGCACGTTCGCCAGTTCTTCTTCACCGGGCCGGCCGGCCGTTTTGAAGAGAGCTTGAAGCTGGTTGTACTGATCACGGTACGCCGCAACAAACGCCGCGTGTTGCGCTTTACATTTCGCATCAAGCTGATCGAGAAACGAAGCGTGTCCGGAGACGGCTACTTTTTCAACACCGTGCTTAATAAGCATCTTGAGGTGATCGGCCGTCACGGCCATTCCTTCGCGCAAGAGAATTAAACCGCTGTCAGAAGCGACATCGCGAGCCAGTTTGCGGTCAAGGAGCCTTTGCGCATCTTGGTTTGTATCCATCCATTCCATCGTTAGCCTCCTCTGACTTTTCTTATACATCTATTTTACCAATTCCGCCCGTCGAAAAAACGGCTTTAATCGATTTCATAGAAAAAAGCCCCGGGAGCGCCCGGGACTAATGACGATGGTCCGTATCCAATTCAGACCTGATGATCTGCTTTTTTCACTCCGCATCCAAAAACTCATGAATCGTCTCCCAATACTTCGCATCAAGGTGTATATCGTTGTGTCCGCGTCCGGCAATCTCTTCGTGCCGGTGCGGCAAGCGGATTTTTTCGATCAACTCTTGCGTCCGTTCTTTCGGGATAATTGAATCATTGCTGCCGCTGAGGGTCAAAATCGGTGAACCGACGGCGTTAATGCGTTCAGCCGAAGAAAAATCGTAACGGAGCAATGCGCCGACGGGAAGAAACGGATAATGCTGGCGGCCGACTTCTTTTAACGAATCAAACGGCGATATTAAAATTGTGCCGTCAACCGGCCGTTCAGATGCTACTTTCACAGCCACCCCGGTGCCGATGCTTCGCCCCATCAATACAGTCTGCGGGGGCTCAGGATCCATCCGCCGCTTAATATCGTCAAAAATCAACAGCGCATCATTATAAAGCGCTTCTTCAGACGGCGCGCCGTCACTTAAACCGTAACCGCGGTAGTTCACGAGCAAAACAGACCACGACGGCAGCTCAGCAGACATTTCCGGAATTTGCGCCGAAAGCTCTTCTGCATTGCCGCCGTAATAGATCAACAGTCCCTCGGATTCGCCGTTTTCTGTTTGCGGGTCGAGCAGCCAGCCGTGAACATGTTTTTCATCATCAACTTGATAGCTAACTTCACTTACGTGATCGTAACGCTCTGCGATCGCTTCCGCGTCATCTTCTGCGATCGACTGCGGGTAAAAGATCAGCCGATCTTGAAAGACATATAACAAAACTATGAGTACCGCGGCAATGACCAGCGGAATAAGGAGCCAAAACGGTCGGAACGGCCAAGACAGAAGCACGGTGCTAATTATGATCACACTCCTTCACTTACAGACCCTTGTTCGTTTTGCAAGGAAAGCGATACCGTCATTTGTCAATGCTAAGGCGTAAAAGACGGTCATCATCGTCTCCCGGACTGCCGCGTCCGTCCGTATTATTCGTTAACAAATAAACGTTCTCGCCGTCTGTTTTCACATCGCGTAAGCGACCTTCACCGTCAAAAACCGTTGCCATCTCACCGGCCTCTTCAGCATACGCATAAAGGCTTTCGCCGCGGAGACCCGTCACGAGCAGGACGTCTTCATAAAAGGCTGTTCCGGACGGCGCCCACGTCTCATTGCCAGAGTGAATGGCCGGATCTTCAAGTCCGTCCACGGACTCATCGCCTTCAATTTCCGGCCAACCGTAATTTTTTCCCGCTTCGATGATATTGATTTCGTCTTGGGCGGTCGGACCGTGCTCGGAACTGTACAGCTCTCCCTCGCTGTTCCACGCAAGTCCTTGCGCATTGCGATGCCCGTAGCTGTATACATATGAATCGTCAAACGGATTATCTTCCGGAACATCGCCTTCCGGTGTCATACGAAGAATGCTGCCGGCTAAATTCGTTTTGTCTTGCGCTAAGTCGGGGACATTTGCGTCACCTGCTGTCGCGTACAAATAACCGTCGGGTCCGAGGGCGAGCCGCCCGCCGTTATGGATCCCCGAACCGGGAATTTGATCGAGCAGGATATCTGTTTCCGCCCACGTTCCGTTCTGTTTTTCCAGCGCGACGATACGGTTTTTTAACTCCGTTTCGCCGCTGTACGTATAGTAAGCAAATCCGCGGAGGTTCTCACTCTCATCCTCCGCTAAAATAAACCCGAGCAGCCCGCCTTCGCCTTCATGGGCGATCGGATCCGAGGTTTCCAGCTCCGTCTGTTCCGTCTCATTGTCTTGGACTTCGATCATGTGACCGTCACGGCTCGGCATAATATACAGATCGTCCGCGATTGCGAGCGACCACGGCACCTCTAAATTGCTGGCGACGGTCTCAACGTCCCAGTCTTCTGCCGTAAGCTCCGTAATATCGCGCTTGTCTTCCCCGCCGTCTTCCGCCGCGGTATTCTCTTCGTCATTTTCTTCATCCACTCCGGCGTTATCGTTTCCGTCACCGCATGCCGCCAGCAGCAAAATTAACGATCCAGCCAGGTAAACCGGGCGCCATAATCCCTCGCTCATCGGTTTGTTCAGCTCCTTTCAACCAGCTCCTGTACCAATCGGTCTGCCGATGCATCCTGTAAAACCAATTCCCGATGAGCGTTTTGTAAAAACGCTTCCTTATTCATCTGATCAAACATCGCCAGAAGCGGATCGTAATAGCCCGCAATATTTAACAGTCCAAACGGTTTCACGTGATAGCCGAGCTGCGCCCAGGTGAACACTTCCATAAATTCCTCGAGCGTCCCCGGTCCGCCCGGAAGCGCAATAAAACCGTCAGCTAACGCGCTGATCTCCGCCTTTCGCTCGTGCATCGAATTGGCTTTTCGCAGTTCCGTCAATCCGGTATGCGCCGCTTCCCGCTGGACGAGATCACCCGGCATCACGCCGATTACCTCACCGCCGCCGGCAAGCACCGTATCCGCCAACACGCCCATTAAGCCGATCCCTGCCCCGCCGTAGACCAAGCCGATCTCCCGGCGAACGAGTTCTTCGCCAAGCGCCTTAGCCCCTTCAGCATAGACAGGATCCGTTCCTTTCCCTGATCCGCAAAACACTGCCATTCTCTTCATCGTTTCTTCCTCCTTGTATTACAGCAGCCAACGCCGGTGCGGATATTCCTTCACCCATTCCACGTGCGGATCAAGCCGGTTCATCACCCGACTGATCACAAGTCCGTACGTCAACAACCCTTGAATTTTTAACATAATCGCAATCCCGAGATGAAAGGCGCTTTCCATATTCTCTTCATAATTAAAGAACAGCACATTCATCAATACCCATTCCGCACTGTAAAACCACGTAAAATCCCCGATCAGCGAGATCACAACCGCCGCAGACAGCATGATCGTTGCTGCCGTGGAAAAATAAACGGTGAGCGATGTTTTTCCCGCCAGCACTCGTAACGGTCTCGCGTAGCGTTTCAAGATGTATTTCATCCGGAAAAGACGGATAAACCGGGCGAAGCGGGCAAACAAAAATGTGCTGTCAAGCGGTATGACGCTGACGACATCGAATGGATTTTTCAGCAGGTAACGCCACGTATGGCGGGCGCGCCAAGCTCGGATCGAGATGTCGGTGAAAAAGACAAACCAAATTCCCCAAATCATCCAGCCGTTGTCCGACCAGCCGCTGTACCAGATCGTTCCGACGGAAATAGAGGCTAAGACGAGCATCAGCAATTCGTATATGCGTTTGTACCAGACGGAAGTCATTGTTTAGTCTCCTGTTTCTGTCGGTTTTAGATCGGTATTTCTTTTATCATAAATGAGCTTGACGCGATATGGCAAACGCGATTGTTTGATAAGCTTCCCCGCAGCGCGATATACTGAAACAACAATCCGTCACAAGATTAAGGAGGCTATCATGACGAACGACCTAAATAAAACGGCGGGGTGGAATCTCACCCACAGCTATGCCAAGCTTCCGCAAATGTTTTATACACCGGTCGATGTTCAGCCCGTTGCTGCGCCGGAACTCGTGCTTTTTAATGAACCGCTAGCCCTTGAAATCGGGCTCAATCCGGAAGTGATGAAAAGTGCTGAAGGCGTCGCCGTATTAGCGGGCAATTCATTGCCAAAAGGGGCGTTCCCCCTTGCGCAAGCCTATGCCGGGCATCAATTCGGCAATTTTACAATGCTTGGCGACGGCCGGGCGCTGATGTTCGGTGAACAGCTCACACCGGACGGACGCCGTATCGATATACAGCTGAAAGGATCAGGCGCGACCCCTTATTCGCGCGGTGCCGACGGCCGGGCGTCTCTCGGGCCGATGCTGCGCGAATACATTATCAGTGAAGCGATGCACGCGCTCGGAATCCCGACAAACAGAAGTCTTTCCGTTGTCAAAACCGGCGAGCAGGTGCGCCGGCAAACGATGGAACCGGGGGCTGTGTTAACGCGGACAGCAGCGAGCCACTTGCGCGTCGGCACGTTTGAATACGCGTCTGCCTGGGGGTCAACTGAACAAGTGCGGACGCTTGCTGATTACGCGCTCGAACGGCATTTTCCGCCGTGCAGTGAATCGGACAATCCGTATCTCTATTTACTCGACAAGACCGCGGAACGTCAGGCTGACCTGATCGCCCGCTGGCAGGCGGCCGGATTTATCCACGGCGTGATGAATACCGACAACATGGCGATCAGCGGGGAAACGATCGATTACGGCCCTTGTGCGTTTATCGATGCGTACGATCCGAAAACCGTATTCAGTTCGATCGACCGCGGCGGGCGTTACGCGTTTGGCAATCAGCCGAAAATCGCCGGCTGGAACCTCGCCCGTTTTGCCGAAACGCTTCTGCCGTTAATTGATGAAGACGAAGAAGCCGCCGTTGAAAAAGCCCAGCAGATTATCTCCGGATTTATGGCGCGCTTTGACGCTCGCCGACTCGTTCATTTCCGCGCTAAACTCGGTCTCAAAGAAGAACACGAAGGCGACGGGGCTCTCATCGATCAGCTGCTTGAGATATTGCTCACTGAAAAAGCCGACTTCACCAACGCTTTTCGCGCATTGACGTTCAAAGAGGTGACGGAACCGGCGCTCGAGCAATCGACAGCCTTTAGCGAGTGGAAAGAGACTTGGAAAGCGAGACTCGCTAAAGAGAACCGCTCTGAAGAAGCGGTGCAGATGCTGATGAAACAAAGTAATCCAGCCGTCATCCCCCGCAATCACCGCGTTGAACAAGCGCTCCATGCAGCGGTTGAAGACGGCGACTACAGCGTGTTGTATAAGCTGCTTGATGTGCTGTCCGATCCGTATGCGCATTCCAAAACGCAAGAAGCATACACGGCTCCGCCTCCCGCTTCATTTCCGCCTTATCAGACGTATTGCGGAACGTAATGCCGTCTGAAGCGCCTTACAACAAATACCGATCTGTTACGATAAAAAAAAGCCGCCTCTTAAAACCGGAGGCGGCTTCACGTTTCTGCGCCGTCAACGAAACGGCAGCCTTCTATTTTTTGCTTTTTAGCTTGATACATCGCACTGTCCGCGCGTCTGAGAACATCGCCGTGATCATGTTCACCGAAACTTACGGCAATCCCGATGCTGATGCTGATCGTTTCCGTTTCCCCTTCGTACACCCACGGCGTTTCCATCGACTTCACGATGCGACGGGCGATCTCATCAATTTGTCTTTGATCTGTCAGCCCGCGGATTAAAACAACAAATTCGTCCCCGCCGATTCGCGCAACAAGATCATCGTTACGTACCGTGTGCGTCAACCTGTCCGCAACCGTAACGAGATAATGATCGCCGGCAGCATGACCTTTTTCATCATTAACCGACTTGAAATCATCACAATCGATATACATTAACGTAAAACCGGGTTCTTTCTCTGCTGCCTTCTTCAATTCACTTTCAAACAATTCGCGGTTAGCAAGACCGGTCAGCCCGTCATGGAAAGCCATGTAATGGATTTTTGCTTCATGTTCTTTTCGCTTCGTAATATCTTCACCGACAACGAGCATTTGTTCGACCCGATCGTCTTCACCGCGAATCGGCAGCAAATCAGTATAAACCCATATCCATTGTTTTTCCGGATGGTGCATTTTCACTTCCAGTGCCTCGTTTACGCCTGTCCGAAGCGCCTTCATAAACAGCTGATAAAACAACTCTCGGTGGTCTTCATCTATAAGGGAAAATACCAGAGTTTCTTTCAGCTCTCTTTCATTGGTGTGCAAAATCTTCTCATGCGAGGGTGAGACATAAGATAAGACCCCTGTCGTATCCGCAAGCTGAATAAGATCCGTCGAGTGTTCTGCGATCAGCCGGTATTTTTCTTCACTTTCTTTCAGGGCGTTCTCCATGTGCTTTCGTTTTGAAACGTCGCGGATCGTCGAATGAATACCTTCTTTGGCTTTATAATCAACCCGGACTTTTCCGACTTCAACTTCAATATTCCGTCCAGAAGCTGTCACAACTGTTTCTTCTTCAAAACTTCGGTCGATCTCGCCATTAACAAGGTCGCATAACTCACGCTCGAGCAGCGCTCTGTAACCAAATGCATGAAAATCATACACAGATTTACCAAACAGCCACTCCTTATTAGGGGCATCCAAAAGAGTTGCCGCTGCCTGGTTCGCAAATTCGATGTAACCGCCGCAGTGAATCAACATCGCATCCGGCGACTCCTCAATTAAACGGCTGTATTTCTCTTCACTTTGCTTTATCGCTCGGAGCAATTCCCGATCTTTCGTCACATCCTCCACTACGCCAAACGCGCCAAACAGTTCCTCATCGACAATAATCGGCACCGTCTTTAAATGACATTCACGCACCTCGCCGTCACAGCGAAGTCCCGTCACATGCCATTCGCCGCTTTGCTGAAGCACTTGACCTGCAAACAGTTCCTCCGCACCTTCAATGAAAAAACCCCGGATCCTGTCATTCACTAAGTCCGCTTCACTGTAACCTGTCAGGTTTTCCATCGCGGCATTAACCTGAATGACACGCCCTGCTTCATCCATTTCAAAAACCCCGGCGGTGTTTAAGGTAACGAGCGAGGCGAATTTTTGTTCTGCTAATTCCTGTTTTTTCTCAACCTTTTTCCGCTCAGTGATATCTCTCGTTACAGTAATGATATAGTTCACCCGGCCGTTGTCATCCGTAATCGGCGTTAACAGCGATTCTTCATAGGTTCCGCGTGCTTCGCTGTGAAACTCGAACCGGCTCGGTTTCTGCTGATAAACGAGCCCGCGGTATTCGCTGTAGAGTATCGCAGCCGCGTCCGGCGGCACAGCTTCTGCGAGGGTTTTGCCAAAGATGTCGTTTGGAAAACCGGCTAACTGAATACCCGCTTTATTCACCGCTGCATATGTAAACTCTTCATCCTCGACTTTCATGACAAAAACCGCGTCCGACATTGCATCAATAAACTGCAGAAATTCTTCTCGGTTCTTTTCCAGCAATATGCGCCACATGATGTTGTCTCCTTTGAACCAGTCGGTTATTTTATCCTTATATTGTTGCACAGAAAACACGGCCCGACAATTGAATTTTCACATTTTTCGACACATTTCGAGTTGAATTTCTTTGCATTATTTGATAATAGCAGGAGTTTGTTTCGATTTTGTAGAAACTGTTTATTGGGGAGGGATGTATATGTACGATTTAAAGGATAAAGAAATGATTTTTGTTTTCACGGGCCCGGACGGTTCGGGCAGAAAAACGGTTGCCAACATGGCCGCCCGCACGACACTGCACATGACAGGCGTGATTTCCTACACCACCCGGGCGAAACGGCCTTATGAAACAGATGGGGAAGATTATCATTTCATTTCCGAAGACGCATTCGATGTTGCAAAAGAAAACGGGGAATTTCTTGAAGATGTTGTTATTAACGGCTACCGTTACGGAATTAAAGAAGAGGACGTCCGCACAAAATTTGCCCAAAAAGGCTGTATTTATCTCGTCTTAAATAACGAAGGCGCCGATATTCTTAAACAGCTGTACGGAGAGAAAGTGATCCGCATTTTTATTTATGCCGACCGCAGCACAGTGATCGAGCGGCAGCGGGAACGCGGAGACAATGAAGCTGTGATTGAACGGCACTTATCCCATTATGACCGCGACATGGCCTACAAAAAAGTTTGTGAGCATGCGTTTGAAAACTACCGGCTCGACCATACCGCGTTTGAAGTAACCGAAATCATCAGCAATTACTTGCAGCTGGATTTAACAACGGAAGATTGACACAAAGCCCCGCATCGCGCTGTTAAAAGCTGAGGCGGGGCATTTTAAAATTTTATTTACGTTTCGGTCCGAAAAACTGCCGGATGCAGCACCCCGGCCAATTTTTCCAACCCGAGCAAAAGGCGGGGAGAAGGCCGGCAAAACAGCGGCTCTTCCATCACATAAACGCGGTCGTTTTTGACCGCCGAAAGCGACTCCCAGCCGGGCCGTTTTTTGACAGCCTCTGGGTTCACCCGGTTTTGATCGACACCGACCCACGAGAGACAAATGATATCCGGTTTTCTTTCAAGCACATCATCCCACGTCGTCTGCACACTGCTTTGCGGCCAATCTTCGAAGAGGTTTTCCCCGCCGGCTAATTCGCTGATCTCTGTGAGCCAATTGGTTTCCCCCGGGGTAAACACCGGCTTTGGCCACCATTCCCAATAGATCGTCGGATAAGTCCGAACCTGTCGGCTTTTTTCCCGAAACGTGTGCAACTTCTCGCAAAAGTCATCAGCCGCTTGTTTGCCTGTTTCCGGACAGCCGATCGCCTCGCCGACGCGGATTAAATCATTACCGATGTCGGCCAAGCTTTGCGGATCGAGCGTGATATAGGGCAGACCGCGGGCTTCGAGTCCGTCGAGATTTTTCTCCATCCCCGGAACAGATAAAGACGCCAGCACGATGTCAGGCTTGAGCGCCTCAACAGCATCAAGATCGATCGACAAATCCGGACCGACCCGCGGTAAGTGGGCGATCTCTTCCGGCCAGTCCGTATAATCATCGACCCCGACTAAAAACTGGCTTCTGTCTAAATAGACGACCAACTCAGTGTTGCTCGGACAAAGTGAAACGACGCGCATAAACCCGCCTCCTTTAGGGTATTTGCGTAAAGTATAGCAAAAAAGTCTATAAAAAAAGACCGCCTTTTCCCAGAGAGGGCTGGAAAAGGCGGTCGGTTCAAAAAAGTGGTAATGTCAATTTTAATAGTGTCGGGATGGAATATTTTGAATCTCAAAACTCGTTGCATAGTTATCAAGCTCTGCGTCGCTCGAGCCGCCGTCTGCAACTGTCCCCATGCCGATACTTCCGAGTACAAGAAAACCTGCCGCTACAAGTGCTTTTAATTTCATATCAATCATCACTCCTGTTTTTTTGGATTTTCTACACGTTCAGTATACCGAATCTTATAAAAAGGCGGAAAGCTCTTCTGGCTTTATTTAAGCTCTTGAGCTGACCTGCAGTAATATTTGCCTCATATTCACTGCTATAATATACTTATAAGTATAAAATGGTGCATCGAAAGAAATGAGGCGATCGAATCATGCAAACGCAAGAAGAAATTCTCGGCAGCACACTGAAATACTTGCGCAAGCAAAAAGGACTCACGCAAATCGAGCTGTCCAACGGGCTCTGCACGCAAGCACAAATCAGCCGGATCGAAAGCGGCTTGATGATTCCAAATGCAATCCTTTGTTACCAGTTTATCAAGAAATTGGGCATTAGTCTCGACTATTTTTTCTCTTTAATCGAAAACGAGCGCAGTGATTACATTCTAGATTTTCGCCAACAGGCCGGCGACATGGTTCGTGCCCGCGATTATGAAGGATTATATGAACTTGTAACAGGAGAGATGACAAACCCGATTTTTAAATCCTCCTATGATAAACAGTTCCTTTATTGGCACATGGGAATTGCCGAATTTCATTTCAATAATAATTATCAAACAGGGATAGATTATGTAAAAAAAGCACTGACACAAATTGTTGAAGAACATCAAGTCCACCATTATACTGCACAGGAAATCAATATTCTTCACAGTATCGGGGTTTTCGAACATTTGCTTGAAAACCATGATCGGGCAATCTATTGGTTAAGAAAAGCGATAACCATTCAAGAGCAATATATCGCCGAACCTAACACACGTATGCTTACCCGTATTTATTTCACCTTATCACAAGCGTTAACGAAAAGTTCTCGATACAGAGATTCTCTTGAAGCAATTAATCAAGGAATCGATTCTTCACTAAAAAATAAAACGTTCTCGCTATTAGGCGAATTATATCACCAAAAAGGCTTCACTTATATATTTTTAAACGAGGAAGATCGTGCTCTCACTTACTTGTATAAGGCAATTCAACTCTTCGAAGCGACGGATCAATCATATATGTCGATTTATCCGCGAGAAGTGATTGAGGAATACAAGCTTGAATAAATACAAAATATAATTATAAGTATATTTTTAAACAGCTGCTCGGCAACATTCCGCCTCTTCCTTGAAAAAGCCCGCCATATCGCTCGTCATGACTTCCGCATCTTTTCAACAAATATTATATAGTGTAATCAGTATAAATAGATGAAAGGGTGTGTCTGCCATGGCGATCTCAACGATGAGTGTGAATTTTGTAAAGCAGAATACTGTAGAATTACCGGGAAGTCAGTTTAATCAGGCCGGCAGTAAAACGCTGACAGATGAGCTGATCACTTGTTTTTGCGACATCAACCGTTCTCACACCGCCCAGGTAGAAGCTATGATTGCGGATCACCCGGATAAGCTGCTGCTCGTTGTATTGAATAATGAATGCCCGTTCGATCCGGAAATATGCTTGTATTATAATGTTGTCTCGGTGGTCACCTCGACTGATTTGATTCGCCATTATCAGGCGATCATGGATCATTTAGAAAAGGGCTATTTTATTCTCTCCCCTGAACTTCACCAGCCGGTAGCGTTAAGAATTAACGAGTTGAAACTGCAGCGGGCCGGACTGTTGGAATACCGTTTGAAAGAGAAGATCAAATCAACGTTAACCGTCATTGAAGCTGATGTGCTCGATCATTTACTCGCCGGATACGACACAACTGCGATTCAAAAAAAGCTGTTTTACGCGCCGTCAACGATCAACACGGCGATCTCGCGGATGCTTGACCGTTACGGCCTGCACAACCGTGCTGAATTGATGACCTTTTTATTCAAACAAAACTGGGTTGAAAGTTATCAAAAAGAAGCCACACCGGCAAACGACAACACCGCCGCCATTCTTTAATGGCAGCGGTGTATTTTTTAGCATCCTTTTTAACTTTTGAATACTGTGGTACGATTTTTGCAGAGCAACAAACGATTTTTCGAATAGAAAGGACATATGATGGAGCTATTTACTTTCGCCTTTTTCACACTTGCACTCTTTTTTATTCTTCGCACACGCAAGAAACAAGGAATCACCGACAGCAAAAGCGCAGTGACCCCTTTCGCTCTATGGTTCGGCGGGTTTGGCCTGTTCTTTTTCACCGCGATTGTGCCGATTCCGATCGTCGGCTGGGCGATTTTCGTACCGCTCGTTTTATTGGCAGCTTTTTATTTCAAGCATTTGCCGGTCTCTTCCCGAAATGGTACTTAAATCAATGAAGAGTAATTATGCCCCCTTTACAGCGGATGACCTTTTATTTTCCAAAAGGCGCCGCTGTTTTTTTATTTCTGAAGGTATTAATCCTCCTGTCATTCATGATATTTTATAGCTGGATGCTGACTATTTGGAGGGAATAATCATGAACGGATGGATTCTTGGTCTCGCCGGAGCAGCCCTGCTTGTTTTTATCATGTTCGAAGCCGCCTCCTTGAATGACCGGAGGGGAGGTCTAAAATCATTTATGAAAGCGCTCTCCGAGAGCGCGCTCATTGTAATACCTTTATTTTTGATAGCCTTGACTGTGTTCTACCTCACGATGTATTAAAGGACCCTTAAGGTTTTAAAATGCTGCATAAAAAAGTCCCTTGCCGCAGAGTTCCTTTGGCAAGGGACAGATTCAGCTGTTCATCATTTTTAATACATCCGGTGTCCGGACAAACTCGGTCAAAGCTTTAATCGCCTCAAAAGCATCGTCTCCGTCTGCTTTGATCGTCACTTCTGTTCCGCTTCGAATCGCCAGGCTCATCAGACTCATGATACTTTTCGCATTCACTTGCCTGTCGCCTGCCTCGACAAATATATCTGCCCTGAAGCGGTTGGCTTCTTGGACAAACAGCGTTGCTGGGCGCGCTTTCAATCCATCTTTCAAGCTGATTTCAACTGTTTTTTCAATCATGGCTGCCTTCCTCCTTTCTGTAACAATTATTGAAGCGCTTTCAATATTGATGCTCCTTAAGGCGCATCATTTGTGCTTTCATTCACATAATTTTTCAAAAAAGAAGCGCCTAACGTATATATCCGTGCATACACACTGACACAACATCATGGGATATGTATTTTCTAATTCTACCATAGGTTTAAAGAAAGTGAAAGCGTTTACTTGAATTTCTGACGGATTTTTTCAGCTGAAGGTATCACTGCGGGCGAGCGCCGGGATGCCGGGCCATCCTCTTTTTTGAAGCGAGTGTATTCATAAAAAGAAGCCAGGCATCCACTCCTCCTGGAAAGCAAGCGGAGGGGAGTGGCTGCGTGGCTGACGTCAAAATAATCGTTTGTCTACAACCTGAGAACTCCGTTTACTTTAGGGAGTTTTTAGCGGACAAGATCTTATTACAATCGGCTTCGCCTACACGAACGCATTGACGACATCTTCCAGCTTTTTGCCCCGGGAGCCTTTAACAAGAACGATATCGCCGGGGGCAGCGATCTTCTGTAAATCCGCAATCAAATGATCTTTATCTTGATAAGCACTGACGCGCTCTTCCCCGAACGCTCGCTTTGCCCCTTCAGCAATTTTTTCGCCGAGTTCACCGAAGGTCAGTACATAATCAATCTGTTTCGGGTCGATCGCTTCACCGGTTTCAATATGAAA
The DNA here is from genome assembly GCF_003814815.1 of Salisediminibacterium halotolerans. Lineage (GTDB taxonomy): Bacteria > Bacillota > Bacilli > Bacillales > Salisediminibacteriaceae > Salisediminibacterium > Salisediminibacterium halotolerans. The sequence continues at coordinate 39,999 of NZ_RKQQ01000004.1, read as the reverse complement.
TGCCTCTTCATTGACGCCGAGTTCGAGCATATCTGCTAAAACGACGATTTTCTGTTCGTAACCGTCCATGTCGCTCAGCAAAGAGACGACTGCCCTCATCGAGGTCGGACTTGCGTTATACGCATCGTTAATAAACGTCAGTCCGTTTTTGGCGCTGACAAGTTCTGTACGCATGCCCGTCATCGCAAGTGTTTTCAGTCCTTCTTTCGCGGCTTCACGGGGAACAGCAAAAACTTCCCCCGCCGCAACAGCGGAAAGCGCGTTTTGCACATTGTGTTTACCGAGGATTGGAATAAAAAACCCGCTCCCGTTCTCACCGTTAATCGAAAATGCCGTGCCGTCGCTGCGCTGCTCAACATCTTGCGGATATAAATCATTCGTTTCCTCGATCCCGAATGTCCGCACTTGAAACGAACAGCCTGCTGTTTTTTCGGTTAACAGCGGCTCTTCGCCGGGAATAATCAGCGTTCCGGTTGGTGATAGGCCAGCGGTAATTTCAAACTTCGCCTCGGAAATGCCTGCGCGCGAGCCGAGTTCTTCCATGTGCGATTCGCCGATATTCGTAATGATTGCTGCATCCGGCTGCGCTAATTTGGAAAGAAATTCGATCTCGCCACGGGCACTCATGCCCATTTCGAGCACGGCGATTTCTGTTTCTTCGCGAAGGGCAAGGATCGTCAGCGGCAAACCGATATGATTGTTATAATTCCCTTCTGTTTTTTGCACGCGATACGTCTTCCCGAGAACGGCTGCAACCATATCTTTCGTCGTCGTTTTACCGTTACTGCCGGTAATGCCGACCACGTTCACCGACAGCTCTGCCAAGTACTTTTTCGCCAGCGTCTGCAGCGCTGTCAATGTGTCTTCAACATAAATGACCGGCAGATTCTCCGGCGGATTCGCTTCATGCTTGCCCCAAAGCGCAGCGACCGCTCCGTTTTCCATCGCGGTTTCTGCAAATTGATGGCCGTTAAAGTTCTCGCCGGTCAGCGGTACAAACAAACTTCCTGGTTGAATCGTACGCGTGTCGGTCGATACTCCAGAGATTTTGATTGCTTGTGCGCTTTTAGCTTCATCGTTCCCGGTAAGCCACATTGTAATTTCTTTTAATGTTCGCTGAATCATTTTTATCTCTCCTTATGTACAAGAAGACTGACTCTTTAAGGAGTCAGCCCGCCTGGCACTTTAAAAGGTGTGTTTGATTTTTTGTTTTTCTTCGAAGCGTTCAATCCCGAGCTGGACGAGTTTTTCGATTAATTCCGGATAGGAAAGTCCGGATTTTTGCCAAAGCATCGGAAACATGCTGACCGGTGTAAAACCGGGCATCGTGTTGACTTCATTCATCAGGACATCGCCCGCTTCTGTTAAGAAAAAATCTGCGCGGACAAGACCGGCACAATCCAATGCCTTAAACGAGCGAACAGCGACGCTTTTCATTTCTTCATATTCGCTTTCGGTAACCTGCGCCGGGATAATCAATCCCGTGCTTCCGTCTTCATACTTCGCTTTATAATCATAAAAGTCCGTCTCCGGTTTGATCTCGCCGACAACCGAACATTCCGGAGCATCGTTTCCTAATACAGCCATTTCAATTTCTCGGCCGTCGATCCCTTCTTCAACAATGATTTTCCGGTCATAAGCAAATGCTGTCGCACAAGCTTCGTCGAGCTCAGCGCGGTTACGCGCTTTTGAGATCCCGACGCTTGAACCGAGATTCGCCGGCTTGACAAAGCACGGGTAACCGAGCGATTCTTCGACGTTGTTATAAAGCAGATCGCGCTGTTCTTCCCAGTCCCCGCGCAAAAACCAGACGTAAGCCGGCTGCTTGATGCCAGCTTGATCATACACATTTTTCATCATCACTTTGTCCATTCCCGCTGCTGAAGCCAAAACACCGTTGCCGACATACGGAATGTTTAAAAGCTCCAACAGTCCTTGTACCGTGCCGTCTTCGCCGTTCGGTCCGTGCAACAGCGGGAATACGACATCTAGTTTTTCCGTAGCGGAACCGTTTTGACCCCCGCCGACTGAAAATATTTCGGGGTTCATCGCCATCGGCGAGATCGCTTCCCCGTTCTCTAAGCGAAGGTCTCGGACGTCCTCGACCGGTTGATTAAGCTGCTTGCCGCGAATCCACTCCCCGTTTTCAGTAATATAAATCGGGTGGACATCGTACTTCGTTAAATCCAGCGCCTTAATGACCGCTTTGGCCGTTTGTAATGATACGTTGTGTTCCGGCGATTTCCCGCCGTATACTAAACCCATTTTCATCTTCATGAACACTGCCTCCAAATGATTTAATCCTACACTATTGTACCACGTCCGGCGGTTAGTTAAATACTCAATTCTTTTTCCGGCGGAAACTGGACTGTAATTAAGAATTTAGGAGTAAGTCATCCGGCCGGGGAGCGTTTCTTGAACGAAATGCTTCTGCCAATTGACAGTTCAACAACCGTGATGACTCCGCCGGTCAAAACGCCCAGCCAAAATGTGATAAAGCGAAAGACCAATGTGAACGCGAGGGCAGCTTCGGCTTCTGCGCCAAAGCCGATAAATACAGCTGTCATCGTTGCTTCAAACGTTCCGATCCCTCCCGGTGTCACCGGGATCATCGCTGCGAGGTAAGGCATGAAGACAATAGCAAGCATCGCCGGGAAGCTGACATCGAGCCCGAACGAGTGCGCCAGCAAGTATCCTTTTAAAGGAAATAACGTCCAAATCATCGTGGCAATCACTAATTGCACCAGCCACTCCCGTCCGGTGATTCCATTTAAAATGCGTTCGAATATTGTATGTTTCCATCGCAGCAGCAATAACACGAAGAGAATAAGCCCAAAGAACACAATGAACATACTTATGTGCAGATTCGCTGGTCGCCAAATCCAGATCGCAACTCCGAGAAACGGGAAGATCCCCGCTATGCTGATCAGCTTCTGCATAGTGACGTAAGCGAAGACCGTTTTTACAGGCAATGCAAATGCTTCTTTAATTAAAACGCCTTTTGTCAGCTCTCCGCCGAATTTAACAGAAGGGGTCACCCCTTCTGTGAAGGCGCTCATAAACAAGATGCGGACAAGGTTCCAATGCGCCTTTGCCCCTTTAACGTGAAGAATTCGTCCCCATTGAACCGCCATTAATTGAAAAGAGGCGAATTGTATCAAGACCAAAAGAATCATTGTTTCAGCATTCATAAAGGCTATGGCATCGATGATCGCAGCATGATCCAGCTGCAGGAAAGTGTAAATCAACAAAGCGAAAACGACTGCGAACAAACTGTACCGGATCATCAGCCATCAACCGCCGTTAAGTGAAAATCAGTGAAGATACACGTTTCACCGATCATGGAGACGTTTGCGTGGGTTACTTTGTCATGAGCCGCTTCTTTCACTGAATCGGACAAACTGTCAGGATAATGGGCTTTGACTTTTTCTTTCGGCATTCGGCAAAGTACCGCCGGACAAGCACAATTCATCAACATATGTTTTAAGACTTCCTCTTGAGAAGTAACCTGCATCGCGATATGCGCGGCAGCGAAGTTTTGTTCGTTAATTTCTAAACCACAGCAATGCTCACAAACAACGGAACCTTGTTTAAGGTTCCAAGACGCAATAAATTTATCGGCATCTTGGATGACGGACGAATCATGATCAATCACTTTGACATCCGCACCTGTTTTTTCCGCCAACAGACATGCCGTATAAGGCGTGCGCCCTCCGCCGACACAGAGAACTTTTGAATGAGGGTCTATTTTAATCGAGCTGATCTCTCGTTCGATAATTCGTTCATAGTATACCGCTCCCAGCCGGGCACAAAAATTCGAATCACAGCATAGCTTTTCACAAAACGACGTGCATTTTGGTATCAGATTCATTTAGTTTCCCCCTCCGAGTGTGAACATAAACCACTGGAGAATCTGAATCCCGTAATTGGCTGTCCCCCCGACAATCATTGCCGTGACAATTGTTGCGCCGCTGATGACAAGCGCCCATCTCAATTGAAACTCTTTGATCAAAACAAAAAAAACGCTCATACAAGGGATATAAAGCAAGGCAACCAGTGAACCGACAAACATTTGCCCCAAAGACAGATCCATTCCGAGTAAAGGAAGAACGGCAAGTTCACGTCTGATCACACCGAGAATCAATGCAACACTCGCTTCCGGCGGAAGTCCGAGGAAATGAACGACAACGGGTTCAACAATAAAGCCGACATATTCCAGCACACCGGTCTCAATCGTCAGCGCGGCAACAACAATCCCGATCACCATCGGAATTTCCGCTTCGATCATGAAGTGCTTTGTTCGCATCTTCACTTTTTTCCACAAACTCCCTATACTCGGTGCCAATAAATTCGGTACTTCAATCAAGACAGGGTCAAGCGTGCCTTTCAATACTTTATTCAAAAGCGAGCCGCTGATAAACATCACGATAAAAGATACAAAGAAGATAAGGAGCAACAGCACGAAAGAATGGTCGCCTAACAAAGCAATAAATGCCCCTGTTTGCGCAATGCAAGGAACAGCAAGGCTGACGAGCGCTGAAACAATCAAGCGTTCTTTCATGCTCGAAGCGGTCCGGGTCCCGATAATTGCCGGAACCGCACACCCATACCCCATTGAAATCGGAATAATTGAGTGGCCGTGCAGCCCGAATTTTCGTAACAATCCGTCAATCACTATCCCGAGCCGAGGCAAATAGCCGCTGTCTTCCAAGAAAGACAGTACAATATAAAAGAAAAAAACGTAAGGTAAAATTAAGGCAATCGGCCACTCCACCGCCTTAATCAAAACGCCGAACTCTCCGGCTAGAATTGCATACATCATTGTTCCCTCAGCTGTAAAGCCAGCTGCCAGCCGCTCCATAAACGGAATGTAATACTGGTTGAGCAGCGGCAAAAACAATGCCGCACGGACGGCTTTTCCCATTCCGACGACAAAAGCCAAGCAAAGGAATACGATTAAAATTGCTATCGGGATCCCGGTGAACGGCTTAATCGTCCAGCGTTCGAGCTTGTCTGACAGACGTTCTTCATAGTCTGTATACGTAATGACTTCCTCGGCGATCGTTGCAGCAGAAGGGGCAGAATCGGCAGTTGTATCGACATCAGCATTATTTGCCGTCAATAATCGGTTGAGCTCAACAATCAGCCGGTTGAACCCTTTGCGTTTTACAGCAACCGTCTTTATCACCGGCGCGCCCAGCAGTTCTTCTAGCTTTTTTTGATCGATTTTTATCCCTCTGCTTTCAGCCACATCAACCATATTCAGCATGAAAATAACCGGAATCCCCGTCTTTTTCAGCGCTTTCGCCAAAGCTAAGTTACGTTCAAGGTTCGTTGCATCCAAAACGGCAACAATAACATCCGCTCCGCTGTCGAGCATATCAACAGCCGCTTTCTCTGCTTGAGAAGCGGCTTTTAATGAATATACACCCGGCACATCAATCAATGCAGTCGGAACTTTCGCGCCGATCATATCCCCTTGTGCAGATGTGACGGTCGTGCCGGAGTAATTAGCGGTCATCACACGTTTATTTGTCAGCGTTGAAAATATGACGCTTTTTCCGACATTCGGGTTTCCCATCAGGAGCACACGGCGCTTGCTGCACGTTTCGCCGCTATGATTGTTGCCATGATAAGACACTGTCATCAACCTCCTCAACGACGAATTGCGAGGCGATACTGTAATCAATTGCCAGCTCTCTTCGGCCTTTCATTTCCACCACGACCGGCCCTTTCCAAGGACTTTTTTGTTTCACGCAAAAAGTCGATCCCGCTTCGATTCCCAGCGACTCAAGCAGCTCACACGCCGGCACTTCTTTTACTTTACAAACTTTATTGCACGAAACGGCGCATATACCTGTCTGTTTCATGATCTTCCCCCCAAAATCTAAATAACCTCAACTGCCTCCATTGTAAGTGATAATCATTATCAATTGTTTGTTTTGTGAAAGTTTTCATGAAATGTTCAACAGTTCACAAATTCTTTTCAAAATCGTTCTTCCATGAAAAGGATTTAATTATGAAAACAACGGTATGAGTTTGTCGAAAATAAAAAAAGACCCCGATTTTCAGCAACAAAGCTGAGAATCGAGGTCAGTAATTTTTTCGTGTTTGTTCACGATTCAGGTTAGAAAGGGTTTCTTAGCGGGGAAACTCTCTTTATTTTTTCAACGTCCCTGCATCGGCCGGGTGAACGCCGTGACGGTAAAAGTCCAGGTTCTGAGGCTCAAGCGGCTTGCGGCCGCGGATAAGGTCGGCTGCTTTTTCCGCAAGCATGAGCACCGGTGCGTGGATATTGCCGTTTGTGACATACGGCATTGCCGACGCATCTACGACGCGCACGTTGTCGAGACCGTGTACTTTCATGCTTTCCGGATCGACAACGGCCATTGGATCCGACTTTGGTCCCATTTTCGCTGTGCAGCTTGGGTGCAGCGCTGTTTCAGCATCGTTTGCGACCCAATCGAGAATCTCATCGTCTGTTTGGACATCCGGACCAGGCGCCATCTCGCCGGAGTTGTAAGGGGCGATCGCCGGCTGCGACATAATTTTGCGGGAAATTTTCACCGCTTCAATCCACTCGCGACGGTCTTGTTCCGTGGAGAGGTAGTTGTAAATCATGCTTGGATGTTCTTTCGGATCTTTCGACCGGATTTTTAACGATCCGCGGGCATCGGAATACATCGGTCCGACGTGCACTTGGAAGCCGTGAGCCGTATCAGCGACTTGACCGTCGTATCTTACCGCTACCGGCAAGAAGTGGAACATCAAGTTCGGATACAGCACGTCTTCGTTTGAACGGACAAATCCGCCGCCTTCGAAGTGATTTGTCGCGGCCGGACCTTTGCGGCCGATCATCCACTGCAAGCCGATCCAAGGCATCTTCGCTTTCTTTAAGTTCGGCTGTTCAGAGACCGGCTGCGGGCAGGAATACTGAATGTACGCTTCCAAGTGATCTTGCAAGTTTTCGCCGACACCCGGAAGGTCAACCACCGGTTTGATTCCGAGTGAACGCAAATGTTCGGCATCGCCGACACCAGAAAGCTGAAGCATTTGCGGTGTATTGATTGCTCCGCCGGCCAACACTACTTCACCGGCTTTCACCTGATGCGTCTGCCCGTTTCGTTTATACGTCACACCTTGAGCGCGGGTGCCGTCGAAATCAATGCTCGATACGAACGCACGGGTGCGCACTGTGAGGTTTTTACGGTCCATTACCGGGTGCAAATAAGCCCGTGATACCGACATGCGTCGGCCTTTATAAACGTGCTTGTCAAACGGGGCGAACCCTTCTTGACGGAATCCGTTCACATCCGGTGTACGCGTATACCCCGCTTCCACAGCAGCATCAAAAAACGCTTGGAACAACGGGTTTTTCGCTGGACCGCGCTCCAACTTGAGCGGGCCGTCATGACCGCGGTATTCATCATCCTTATCCGCTGCAAGCGCAGTTTCCAAACGCTTGAAATAAGGCAGGCAGTGGGCAAAGTTCCACGATTCCATTCCCGGATCGCCGCCCCAGCGCTCATAGTCCATCGGATTGCCGCGCTGATAAATCATCCCGTTAATCGAGCTTGATCCGCCAAGCACTTTTCCGCGGGCATGCTTGATGCGCCGGCCGTTCATGTAAGGTTCCGGCTCCGATTCATACTTCCAGTCATACAAACTCTTTCCGGCCGGGAACGGCAAAGCTGCCGGCATTTGAATCAGCAAGTCCCAAGAAAAATCACTGCGTCCTGCTTCTAAAACGAGGACACTTTTTGTTTCGTCTTCACTTAATCGGTTCGCGAGTACAGAACCCGCACTTCCGCCGCCGATGACGACATAATCAAATTGTTCAGGCATATCTTGTACCTCCTAAAATCTATTTATTAAATTTTTATTTAACGTTTTGAACAATTTTTACTTTAACATATTTCACGTTTTTGTAAAGCGCGATTAAGAAAATTTTTTTAAATTTTTTTCGGATATTGTACAAAAAGTCGCGCCGTTATTGGGCTTGTTCTCTTTCTATCACTGCTAGCTGTACCCGAGCTCTTTTTTACGTTTCTCGAGCGAATCGGCAAAGTTCACGATCGGTTCCGGAACCGATGTGTACAACTTCAGTTTGTCAGGATCATAAACATCTTTTCCGGGAATATATTCAGGCAGCTCTAACCAATATTTCGCATAGTCGCCGCCAGGGTCATACCGCTCGCCTTGCCGAATCACATTAAACGCGCGAAGCTCGCGCATATCCGTGCCGACGCCGGCCTGATACGCCCAATTTCCGTAATTGCTCGCAGGATCATAATCAAGCAGCTGCTCTTCGAAATAGCGCGCTCCCCAGCGCCAGTCAATCCCGAGATTTTTCGTCAGAAAGCTTGCTGCATTCTGCCGGGCACGGTTGCTCATATAGCCGGTTGCGTTCAGCTCTTTCATCGCCGCGTCAACGAGCGGGTAGCCTGTCTCGCCTTTTGCCCACTTGGCAAAGACGTGTTCATCTTCATGCCAAGGAAGATCTTCCGGTAAAAATCCGCGCCGCTGAAATAAACGGCTGCCGGTCATCCACATGAGCCATTGAAAATACTCGCGCCAAAGCAGCTCAAAAAACAGCCAATAGCTCGATTCATTCCGGCCGCGTTCCGCTTCCATCTGCAAAATTTCCTGATATACTCTTTTGGGAGAGAGACTCCCGTTTGCAAGCCAAAACGACAGTTTCGAACTGTCGTGAAACCTTAGCAGACCGTCGCGTGTTTCTTTGTAAGCAAACAGCCGCTCCGGATCATTTACAAAAGCTTTTAACTGACGGATTCCCGCTGTTTCTCCCCCTTCAACGAACGTTTTCTGGTTCGGATAACCGGCGAGGAGGTCCGTTAACGGCCTGATCCGGCTTCTGTTGTCATTTAAGTGCGAACCTTGAGCTGGAGCCATCACGGTCTCTTGAAACAACGCCGCCTCTTGCGGTGAAAACACCGACGCCTTTGTCGGGATCGGCAGTATTTTCTCCAATTCGCGCCGAAAACGGCTGAACGACATCGGAAATTCGCTCCGGTCAAACGGCAGCTGATTGCGCCGAAGCAGCGTATGGCCTGCACTGACGTGAAAACGAACCTCCGAAAATCGCTGCATCAGCTCTTCAAGGTCTTTTCGCTCTTCGACACCGGGATGAGAGTGAACATAAACATCCGTCACCTCGTTTTCCCTGATCACGTCTTCAAGCTCAGCGGTCACGGTGCCGGCAAGAACAGCCAACGGGACAGCGAGTTTTTCCAACGACTTTTCGAGGTCGCGAAGAGATTCGGCTAAAAAATCAAACCGCTTCACCCCCATTCGCCTGAGACCCGGCGAAACTGACTCATTATTGCGGCTGTCGAGTACATAGACCGCCTCGGTTTCTCTTTCTGATTGTAACGCATTTTTTAGCGGCAGATGATCATGGATTCTAAGATCGTGACGAAACCAGACTAAATTCATGCTCCGTTAACCTCCTTTGCTCGTTTCCTTATTCCCGTTTTACAAAATAATAGACAAGCCGTGCTTCAAATGTTATTTGAAACACGGCTCGTCATCTTCCTGCCTATATATGAACATCCCGCGAAAGCGGGAATGATTAAGCTTGGATTCGTTCGTGCGGCGTTACAGGCTCCGGCTGCTCAAACGCCGCAAGTCCTGCTTTATTAAGAAAATTCCACGGCTGGTTGAAATGCGGCTGGAAAAAGAAATCGACAAACGCCAGTTCATCAATTTTCAAGCCGGTTTGAACGGCGAGACTTAACGTGTTGATCGACTGTGTCACATCTGCTTTCGAAATCACCTGTGCTCCGAGAATACTCCTTGAATCAGGATCGAACGTTACTTTCAGCTGCACGTCCTCTGAGGTCGGCATAAATTCCGGCCGGTGTTTTTCATTGATTGTGACATTTTTCACATAAATTCCCATACTTGCTGCTGCTGTTTCCGTTAAACCTGTTGAGGCCATATTCATCCCGAAAATGTGCAAACCTGACGTGCCTTGCGTGCCGACGTTTCTCATTTGCGGCGTCATAATATTTCGGGCAACGAGCGTCCCCATTCTGACAGCGTTTGTTGCTAACGGGATATAAGCCGCATCACCGGTCGGATTGTATCGCACGGCACAGCAGTCGCCTGCGGCAAAAATATTCGGATTGCTCGTCCGCATGTAGTCGTCCACTTTAATTGCGCCATTCTCAAGCATATCAACTTTGCCTTGAAGCAGATCGGTATTCGGGCGGAATCCGACGCACATGATAACCATATCGGTCTCGACGCTGCCGCGGTCGGTAATGACTTTGTTCACTTTTTGATCGCCTTCAAACCGGGCAACTGTCTCCCCGAGACGCATTTCAATTCCTTTATCAGTAAAGTCGGCTTCCACAAGATCGGTGAACTCTTCGTCCAAGTATTTATTTAATATTCGGTCAACTCCGTCAATTAAAGTCACACGCTTTCCCGCCTGCTGAAACGCTTCGACGAGCTCAACGCCGATATAGCCGGCACCGACAACCGTCACGTGATCAGCATGACTAGACTGTTCAATGATCCGGTTCGCCTGATGATAGTTTTTCGCCAACAAGATGTTTTCAAGCTCAATGCCTTCAATCGGCGGCGTGACAGGCCATGATCCAGTTGTCATGACAAGGCGGTCATAGTGATCTGTGCGCGTTTCATTGCTCTTTAAGTCGGTCACTTCAATTGTCTGCTTATCCGTATCAATCGATGAGACATCGTGTTCGACATGGACGTTAATTCCCATCGCTTTCAGTTCCGCAGGAGACGAATAAAATAAATCGTCTGCATTTTGCACGACGCCGCCGACATACAGCGCGAGACCGCAAGATAAAAAGGAAACATTATCGTTTCGTTCATAGACGTGAATCTCCGCGTCAGGATAAAGCTGAGCCATGTTTTTAACCGCTGCCGTTCCTGCGTGCGTGCTCCCGATGACTGCAATTTTCATGAGCAATTCCTCCTTATGATTGTGAAAAGATTCACTTAACTGCTTAAATAAAGACAGTGAATATGCAAAATAAGGTTAAGTTGCCGCTTCTGTGATGCGATTCACATATTCACTGTGGATATAGTGTAAACTGGCAAGGAGATAAAATCAATTTAAATGCTCATTCGTAACCGACGGTTCAAACACGCGCGCCGTTAAATCCCTGTCAGTATGTCAGCGGCTTCTGCATCGGGGAGCGAAACCGCTTGGCATCACCCCGGCGTGAAGCACTGTGCTTTGTTGCCCGCTTATTCATCCGTTTACGCCACATTTTAAATGAGGAAGCGCTCATCTCTTTGCGCATAAGTTTAATCACGTCTTTTTCTTTCAAGCCGAATTGCGTTTCTATCGCATCAAACGGCGTCCGGTCTTCCCAAGCCATTTCCACGATCCGATCGATCTCTTCGGCGGAAAACTGCTGATTTTTTTGCACATTTATCCCTCCTGCAATACGTTCATGTTGATCGTCACTCTTCATCTTCTAACAAGCGGTATGCCATCTCATACAACGCCATTTGGCTGTTCACCCGTTTCCCGTTGTTATTCGGTTGAACATACTGATAGCTGCCGTCGCTTTTTTGTTCACGGGCTTTGACATTATCATTGAGCATCACGGTCAGAATCGTTTGCAGCCGGGATTTAATCGCCGGTTCATAAATCGGAAACAGCAGCTCAACGCGCTTGACCATATTTCTCGTCATTAAGTCCGCTGACGACAAAAAGATCCGCTCATCCCCGTTATGGTGAAAATAATAAATCCGGCTGTGTTCTAAATACCGGCCGACAATGCTGAACACACGGATATTCTCGCTTACGCCTTGAATCCCCGGACGTAAACAGCAGACACCGCGGACGATTAAATCGATCTTCACCCCGGCCTGAGACGCTTCATAAAGTTTTATAATAATATCTTTATCCGTTAACGAATTCATTTTCGCAATGATCCGTCCGTTTTGATGCTGTTTTTGAAAACGAATTTCATTATTTAAATACCGAATGAAATCACTTCGAATGTCAAACGGCGCCATCGACAAATGATGAAAACGAGGTTTTTCCGTAAACCCGCTCAAGTAATTAAAAAAGTCGGTCGCATCGATGCCGAATTTCCTTTTCGACGTCAGAATGCCCATATCCGTGTAAAGCGAGGCCGTCTGGTCGTTATAATTCCCTGTTCCTAAATGGACAAACCGTTCAATTTTTTCATTTTTCTTTCGCACGACGAGTGTGATTTTGCTGTGTGTTTTCAAGTGCGTCATCCCGTAAATAACGTGACAGCCGGCTTTCTCCAGTTCTTTCGCCCATTGGACGTTATTCTCTTCATCAAACCGTGCTTTCAGCTCTAAAAGAACCGTCACTTGTTTGCCGTTTTCGGCCGCACGCTTCAGCGCTTCGATAATCGGTGAATCGCCGCTTACGCGGTAGAGCGTTTGCTTGATCGCCAGAACATGCGGATCCTCTCCGGCTTGTGCAACAAAATCGACGATCGGTTCGAACGATTCATAAGGATGATGGAAAAACAGATCCCGCTCAGAAACGGCCGTGAAAATATCGTCTTCTTCATCCAAATCGCGCGGCGGCTGAGGCATTAACGTTTTGTAATACAGCTCGTCTTTTACCTCTTCAAACTGTTTATAAAATAAAAATAAAAAAGTTAAATCCAACGGTCCGTCCGCGATATACAAATCGCCCCGGTGGATTTCCAAAACTTCCAGCAAAAAGCCGATCATCTTCTGGTCGTATTTCCCGTCACGGACTTCCAAGCGGACAGCCGCACCCCACTTTCGGTTTTTCAGTTCTTTTTCGATTTCTTTAAGAAGGTCGCGGGCTCCTTCTTCGTGAATCGTCATATCTGCATTCCTCGTAATCCGGAATTCCGTAATCGATTCGACCTCATGCCCTTTGAAGAGTTTTCCGAGGAAATGGCCGATGATGTCTTCAAGCAATATATATTGGTATTTCGACTCGTGACCGACCTGTACAAATCTGTCGAGAACAGACGGCACTTGGACAATCGCTGCCTTCGCCGTTTCATCCGGATGCTGCAAATCCCGAATCACGGCAGCCAAGTTAATCGATTTGTTCAAAAGCATCGGAAACGGCCGGTAAGCATCCACGGCCATCGGCGTTAACACCGGGTAGACTTCTTCCATGAAATAGTTTTCAAAGCGTTTTATCTCTTCGGTTGTCAAATCATTCATCGTCAAAAGGGAAATGCCTTCCGTTTCAAGCTCGCCTTTCATCAGTTGAAAAGCCTTGTTCTGTTGCGCAACGATCTCGTGGTTTATCTCTGAGATATTGGCGAGCTGCTGCTTCGGTGTCATCCCCGCCTTGTTTTCCGGCTTATTAAAACGCGCTTTCACCTGATCTTTCAGCCCGGCGACCCGCACCATGAAAAACTCATCTAAATTTGACGATGCGATCGCTAAAAATTTCAATCGTTCGAATAACGGGTTATGTTCATCGAGCGCTTCTTCCAGCACGCGTTGATTAAAAGCAAGCCAACTCAGTTCCCGGTTATTAAAAAATTGCGGATTGTCCAGCTCTTGAATCGTTTTATTCGTTGACATTCTTCATACGCCCTTTACTTAAATAACTTTATCTCTATCTTAATAGAAAAATGTAATGTTTGTATTGAGCGGGGATTAATATTTTTTAAAGATGAGCGGGAAGTACAATCCGAGAATAAAACCGGTAAACTTTCATGTATAATGAATACAGGACAAAAGATCAAGTCACACCGGCTTTTGAACGGATATACTGCTGCTGATGAAAGGAATGAATAAGCATGGTCTCATTTTTACTCACGCTCAGAAGAATGCTGAAAGCGGTGAAAACCGGACTGAAGGAGCCGGAATTTCGCGTCCTCTTAACGTTAACAGCCATCACCCTTTTATCCGGGACGATCTTTTACAGCACGGTTGAAGGCTTGCGTTCGCTTGATGCTCTTTATTTCAGCGTTGTCACGTTAACGACCGTCGGGTACGGCGACTTCACGCCGCAAACGGATTTCGGTAAAATATTTACAATTATTTACATGTTTGCCGGGATCGGCATTATCGTCGGGTTTGTCACGAAGCTGTTTGAATACTCGCAAAAGAACCGGCTCGAAAAAAGCCGCGTGCGCCATGAAAAGAAACATCCCGACGATCACGAACATTAGCCCAACAGCGGACATAAAAAAATCCTTCACCACATAATGATGTGATGAAGGATTTTTATTTAAAGGATCGTGCACGGTCAGGCAAGCGGCATTACATCATGCCGCCCATGCCTCCCATGCCGCCCATGTCAGGCATGCCGCCGCCGGCACCGCCGCCGCTTTCTTCTTCCGGGAAGTCCGCGACAACCGCTTCGGTTGTGAGGAACATCGCGGATACGGAAGCAGCGTTTTGCAGAGCGGAGCGGGATACTTTCGTCGGATCGACGATACCTGCTTCGATCATGTCGACGTATTCGCCGCTGGCTGCATTAAAGCCAATGCCGACTTTGTCGTTTTTCAAGCGCTCAACAATAATCGAGCCTTCAAGCCCAGCGTTATGAGCAATTTGACGTACCGGCTCTTCCAGTGCACGGAGCACAATGCTTGCGCCTGTTGCTTCGTCGCCTTCAAGGTTAAGGTTTTTCACAGCGTCGATTACGTTGATTAATGACGTACCGCCGCCGGCAACGATGCCTTCTTCAACTGCTGCGCGTGTGGAGCTGAGCGCGTCTTCAATACGCAGTTTCTTCTCTTTCATTTCTGTTTCCGTTGCCGCGCCGACTTTGACGACAGCGACACCGCCGGCCAATTTCGCGAGACGCTCTTGCAGTTTCTCACGGTCAAAGTCCGATGTTGTATCTTCAAGCTGCGCTTTCAGCTGGTTCACACGGTTGGAAATTTCCGCTGCATCGCCTTTGCCTTCAACGATCGTTGTGTCGTCTTTTGTAACGACGACTTTCGACGCGCGTCCGAGCTGGCTGATGTCAGTTGATTTAAGATCAAGGCCGAGCTCTTCGGTGATCACTTCGCCGCCCGTCAGTGTCGCGATATCTTCAAGCATTGCTTTGCGGCGGTCGCCAAAGCCTGGTGCTTTAACAGACACAGCGTTGAACGTGCCGCGGAGCTTATTCACAACAAGCGTTGCGAGCGCTTCGCCTTCGACGTCTTCAGAGATGATCAAGATCGGCTTGCTGTGCTGCACGACTTGCTCGAGCACCGGCAGAACTTCTTGAATGTTATTAATCTTTTTATCCGTAATCAAAATGTACGGATCTTCGTAGACTGTTTCCATTTTGTCGGAATCTGTCACCATGTAAGGTGAAGCGTAACCGCGGTCGAACTGCATACCTTCGACGACTTCGAGTTCGGTGCCGAAACCTTTCGATTCTTCAACGGTAATAACGCCGTCGTTACCGACGCGTTCCATCGCTTCGGCAATCAAGCCGCCGACCTCTTCGTCCGCAGCCGAAATCGACGCGACTTGCGAAATCGATTCACGGCTTTCGATCGGCTTCGAAATCGATTTCAGCTGATCAACAGCCGCTTCTGTCGCCTTTTCAATCCCGCGGCGAATGCCCATCGGGTTCGCGCCGGACGTAACGTTTTTCACACCTTCAGCGATCATCGACTGCGCAAGCACCGTTGCTGTCGTTGTACCGTCGCCGGCAATGTCGTTCGTCTTGCTCGCCACTTCAGATACGAGCTGCGCGCCCATGTTTTCAAAGTTATCTTCGAGTTCGATCTCTTTTGCAATCGTAACACCGTCATTGGTAATCAGCGGTGAACCGAATTTCTTTTCTAAAACTACGTTACGGCCTTTCGGTCCGAGTGTGACTTTGACCGTATCGGCTAAGCGGTCAACCCCGCGAACCATTGCTCTGCGGCCGTCTTCACTGAACTTAATATCTTTCGCCATGATACATCAACCTCCTGAAATGAATATCGTTCGTTTCGTGTTTGATCCTGCAGGGACCATTAGTTAATGATCGCGAGTACATCGCTTTCGCGGAGAATTAAATAATCTTTTCCGTCGTATTTCACTTCGCTTCCGGCGTATTTACTGAATACAACAGCGTCGCCTTCGCTCAGTTCCATATCGATTCGTTCACCGTTATCGGCTACCCGGCCGGAACCGACAGCAACGACTTTCCCTTCCTGCGGCTTTTCTTTCGCCGAGTCCGGCAAAACAATTCCGCTGGCTGTTTTTTCTTCTTGTTCAATCAGTTCGATCACAATCCGATCACCTAATGGTTTTAACAAGGAAAACACCCTCCTTCATATTGATTCGCACGTGCTGTGCTTTGTTAAGTATGTCCTTATTAGCACTCACCGGTCATGAGTGCTAACACAATTATTATCATAATCAAACGAAAAAATTTTTGCAACCCCTGTGAAAAAATTTTATCTATTCGCTTAGCCGCTCAGCTTTTGCACACACAAGCGGACTATTCCCGGAGAAATTCTCGCTGAAACGTGCCTCCTGCTTCTTTCGCCGAATCAAGGTGTGATACAATGACGGTTGATTGCCGCTTCTTTGCAATCGATGCAGCACGATACATAAAGGAGTAGAATGAAATGAATAAAAAATATTGGCTGATTATTGTCGTTTTCATTTTAATGCAGCTGTCTCCGATTGTTCTCGTCCCAGCACTGATGGCGCTCGGTTATGGCGAAGGGACCTCACAAGAAATGCTCGGACAGCTCAATGCGCTCAGTGTAACAATTGCTTTTTCAATCGGGTTTGTTATTATTTCGCTGATCGCTTGGCGGGCCAAACCGGATCCGCTATTTCAGCGTAACCGGGCCGGATTAAAACAAACGGTCCTTTGGTCGATCGGCGGGATTTTCATGGCATTTGCCGCGCAGTATGCAGCCGGTATCATTGAGCAGTTCGTTTTCGGGATCGAACCCGGCTCAGAAAACACGGAAATGATCGTTGATATGGCTACGTCGTTGCCGGCTATGATGATCGTCGTCGCCGTATTCGTCCCAATCATGGAAGAGATCGTCTTCCGCCAAGTGATTTTCGGCAGCCTGTATAAAAAATTCAATTTTTGGATTGCTGCCTTGACGAGCGGTTTCATTTTTGCGCTTGTACACATGGATTTCGAACACTTATTGATTTACTTATCGATGGGTGTCGTCTTTGCGTATTTATACGTAAAAACGAAACGAATCATCGTGCCGATTCTCGCACACGTCGGAATCAACTCATTTGTTATGCTCATCCAAGTCGTTTTCGGCGAGCAAATTCAGGATATGATTGACGAGCTTGAAGAGTTGGAGCAAGCTGCGATGGCACTGTTAGGAGGCTTATTCTGATATGGTCAAATCACCGCGATTTATGGGCTTAATGTATTTCATCCTCGGAACCGTCTTTTTGTTCCTTGCGATTCAATGGGCCGGCACAGAAACCGGCTGGGATTTCATGACCGTGCTCTTAATGATTTTTGCCGCGCTCGATTATTTCATCGCCTTTCGTTACTTTGGCGCAGCCAGACAGCAAGCTGATAAAAAAGAATAAACGAAAACCGCTTATCCGGACGCATTGGATAAGCGGTTTTTTACGTTATATATATCGCAGTTAGCAATCCAGCTCCCGTTCTCGTTTTTCTTCATCAATGAGTTGATGAAGATAACGGACAACATCTAAATAAAATCCTCTTGTGATCACCTCGCTTACTTGTTTTTCAAATAACCCGAAAGCTTGATGTAAATAGGCAATGACTTTATTTGACGTGCTGGTATTTTCTGCCTCTAAAAAATCTTTATGCAACAGCATCAAAAAATGGCCAAGATGATCGGACCGTTCGTCACGAAGAGCCGTCCACGAATCGATGCCGGCTTCGCGAAACCAAACTGTATGATCTGCTTTGAAAACCGGATGGTCATCGCCTGTTTCTGGATAGACTGTCATATAGGGCGGAACATAGTAACGGCCGGGAATGTAAAACAAATTCTCATATTGAACCGTCAGTTCTTCATCGTCCGTATTAAGAAGCTCCGCAAACAGTTGAACGGACTCATCATCCAGATTGTTTAACATCGACTCATGAGTAAGAAGAAGATGTTTCACCTCGGCTGTTTCGCCGTACATGAGTTTCGCTGCCAGCAAATAAATGCCGCTTTTTTTCAGTCTCGCGTCAGCCGGCGCGGGGACAGTTTGATCGCTCATGCTTTTTTCACCTCGACTTCTGCAAAAAGCTGCGCTGCCGATCCCCCGACCGGATCGAACATCCCGTTATTTTCCAGGCTGTTTTCGACACTTAATAGATCATTAGCAGAAAAACCTGTGTCTCTTCCTTTGGCATAGAGGCCGGATTCTTTTTTAGGCTCCGCAAATTCGTAGCTCGTATGTCCGTATTCTGACGCGGCTCCGCTCCATTTTCCATCGATCTTTACCGGCTCAGAAGCAAAGGCCGTATGCCCGAAATTATAACTGCTTCCAACCACGCCCGGACGAATCCCCTCGGTTAATAAAACATTTCCTTCGACCTCATAATCGCTCCCGGCAATACGAATCGAATCCCCGTTCGTTAAACCTCGTTTTTGCGCATCTTTTGGATTCATCCATAAAGGGTTGTCTTCGCGGATTTCACGCAGCCAAGCATTGGAAATTTCCCGGTGAGTGCCGATATGTTTCGCTTTCCAATTGATCATGATCAGCGGCAAGTTGCGGGAATACTCGCTGTTATCGTATTCTTTAATCTTCTCATAAACCGGAATACCGCTGAAATATTCTCCCGAAAACGAATGCTTGTTTCGCGCGGTTATTTCATCATAAAAATTCGCTTGGCCGCCGTATTGATATTTAATATGTTTTCCGCCGTTAATGTACTCATTCCCGGGGGATTCAAAACGGCCGCCCCGGTTCAGCACATATACGGTTTTAGCCCATTCTTCTTCTTTCACTGCCCCTTTTAGACGATTGATATCGAAATAATCGCCTAACGCTTTTTTGCGCGCATTGGCGAAAATTTTCCGCTCTTGTTCATCCGCATCCGGGACCGGTTCATCGTGGTGCGCGATATTTGCCGCCATTTTCATGTAATATTCTTCATAGGAATCAAGCCGGCTTCCGTCTGTAAAGGCATTTTCACCGACACCGGGAAGATCGAGGCGTTTCGCTAATTCAATAAAAACGTCTTCAACTGCTTTGGCTTCCGGGACAACGCGGGTAACCGGCTGCATGATACTGCTCAATCGATGCAGCTGATTCGGATAGATCGTCTCTTGGCCGTACCTTTCTAAATAGGTCAAATCCGGCAACACATAATCTGACAGCTCCGCACCTTCGCTAATAGAAATGTCCAAACTGACAAGGAGCGGAATTTTCTTTTCATCTTTAAGGATGGGGCGGTATTTATGTCCAGCCGGAAAGGAGAGAATCGGGTTGATTCGATAAATAAACAAAGCCTTCAATCCATAAGGGTAAGAAGCATCTGCACTTGGAATCAACTCGTGCGACGCATTCCCTGTCGTCGGAAACCACGGGCGGACAGCCGGGTAACCTCCGTCTCGGTCAAACAGGGAACTGTCTTCATAGTTGGACTGTTTACGGGTAATCGGTATACCCCAAGGTTCACGTCCGTTTGGAACCGTATCAAGATCATACACACCATTGAACGGTTCATACGTTGCTCCGCTGGAAATACTTCCGCCTTTCCAGTCGTAATTACCGATCAAATGGTTTAACGTGTTCATTGCCCGGACGCTGTAGTACCCATTGGTATGCATCGCATTGCCGCGATAGCCGAACGCTGCAGCTTTTTTTCCGTGCGAAGTGAATTCGTTTGCCACTTCGGCGATCCGGTCTTCATCAATCCCGGTTATCTCAGCATATTCCGCCATCGAATACTTCATGACTTCTTCTTTATAAAGAGTGAACGCTGATTTTACCGTGATTCCTTTCACATCTGTATCCACGTCTAAATCTGCTTTCATCGCTGCCGACGCCGCTTTCAATTCCCCGTTTTCGAGCACCACGTAATCATCTTCGTTATCTATTCCTGCTTCAGACGTTCGTAATTTTTGTTTCGTATCACCGTCCATTTTAACGAGATGCCCGGCATCACTCCACGTCGGCTCGTCGTCTTCAGCGGCGGCTTCTTGGTTGGGATTGCGTAAATACGTTTCATCATAGCGTTTGTTTTCCACGATCCAGCGTCCTAAAGCAAGGGCAAGAGCGCCGTCAGAACCCGGTATGACCGGAAGCCAATGATGAGCCTTCTCAGCGGATTTTGACATGCGGGAATCGACAACAGCCATTTTCATTCCCCGCTCGATCGCATTTGTGATTTGCGGTGCCATCCATGTCGGTCCTTTATTTGCGACAAGCGGGTTTGTGCCAAAAGCAATCATGTATTCAATATGATCAATATCAGTGTACGTCCGCCGCTTTGGCTCTTCAAAAGAGCGGACATTGCCAATCACACTGCTGACCCCGCAAACTCCGCCGTGATCGTCAAAATTATTGCTGCCGAGTCCTTGTGTCCACACCCGCGTATTCGTAAAATGACGGCGGTCTCCGCCAAGGCAGGCAATCTGATTTACTTTCGGTCCTAAATCCGGATGTTTTGTATCGATCAGGACGTCTTTATAAGTTTCGTGAAAATCTTCTTCCGTCATCTCGCCCGATTTCACTTTGTCCCAATCCTGCATAACCGGTTCTTTCTCGACATATTGTGCAAGTTCACGAAGGCCTGGTGTTCCAAGATCCGGACTTCCTTCAATAATTTCTTCGTAAGCCTGTTCCCAGCTGATTGTTTTCCACTTGCCGCTCCCTCGTTTGCCTACCCGTTTCATCGGTTTTTTTAACCGGTAGGCATCGTAGGCTGTTTGAATACCTGCCTGGCCTTTCAAACACGTTCGTCCGCCCCGCAAACCTCGCCCGGCAACTGCGACACTGCCGCCGCCAAGCGCCGCTTCGGCAGCGGCTTTATGATAATCAATATGTCCTGTCGGCTTCATCGTCAGCGGACTGTAAGGATTTCCGGCAATTTTGCGCACGATCGACGTGCATCCGCCCTCAACTTTTCCCTCTTTAACGTAAGCTTTTATCGTGCAGTGAGTATTGCATTGCTCGCACGTGGTATAAATAACATTTTCCGCTGTGTAGTCTTCCGTTTCTGTACCGATTCCGTGTTCATCGTCGGCCCATACATTCCCGCTCGTTATTTGCCGGACCGGACTTCCAAAAAACGGCGAAGCGACGGCAATTGCGCTTAGTATTCCCGCTCCTTTAACAAACGACCGCCGGTTAACTTTCTTATCGAATACCGTTTTACTCATAACTGCTCACCTCTTCATTTGTAGTTTCTAATGGAAGTAGTTTTACCCCGATCGAATAGAGAAGCAATCCCATCGAAACCACCCCTAATGCACTGAACCACTCCACCCAGTTCGGAGCATACTCTGCATGCGGAAGCGGACTCATCGATTGAACAACTTGTGTCGGTACAACGATGTTAAAGCGCACACCGATGATTCCGATGACAACTAAGACAGATGCTGCTGTCAGCCACTTGACAGAATCCCGCGTACGGCGGTTGAACACCAAAAAGATCGGTACGACCGCTCCGAGGAAGATCTGTATCCCCCAGAAAGACCAAGACATACTGCTCGTGAACATCACTGATAAAATTTCGATTTTCTCCGGCTTCATCGATAAGCCGGCAACTAAAAATTCATAAAATTCAAGCCCTAAATCAATAACTAAAAAAAAGATCATCAGCATTGTTAAACCTTTAATCAGCTGTAAATCAACACTTTTATTTGCTGCTTTCCGCTGTACTGCATACATGGCGATCAATAGAGCGGTGCCTGAAACAAGAGCAGAGACGACAAAAATGACCGGGAAAAGCGGCGAGTTCCAATACGGCTGGGCTGCAACGGCCGCAAATAAAGTTCCGGTCCCGCCGTGCACTCCGATGATCGCGATCGGTATTCCGATCATACCGAGAATTTTCATCCAACGATGATCCTTTTTTTCACTCCTTTCCGACAGATCCTCACTTCCGAGCCGCAAAATATCAGCCAGTTTCCCTTTCAATCCGCCCGTGGTTTTCGCCATCCGAATCAGGTCCGTTCTCATCGCAAACCAAAGCTCAACGGATAAGAGAACCATATATATCAAATAAAAACGCACTTCCCACGACAAGACGCTGAGAACATTCCAATAAGTCATCGCATTGAATGCACGGTCCATTCTTCCTAAATCCAGCAATATGAAGGTCAAAGCGACAACCATACATATTAAAGCTGTGAACAGCGCGTACCTTCCAACTTTCTCATATTGTTCCATACCAAAAACAAAAATTAATGTTGATAACAAAAACGCCCCTGCACTAAGTCCGACAAAGAAAATATACAAGGCCACCCAAGCTCCCCAAGGTACAAATGAACTCAAATTGGTTACGCTGAGTCCTTCAATAACTCGGTAGCCAATGGCAGCACCGCCAATTATCATGCTGATGATCAGTGCACTGATCCACCGTTTATACCTTCTCGCAACAATCGCTTCAGTTGTCATTTTTGACTGTTGTTTTCCTGAATACACTTCCATTCTGATTCCTCCTAGCGTAAATAATAGACGCGTGGTTGCGTACCGGCGCTTTCTTTTAACCGAAAGGCCCGGTCACTTGCAGCAAGCTGAGATACGGTGCTGTCAGGATCGTTTAAATCGCCGAAATATCTGGCATCGCCAATACACGTTTCGACACAAGCCGGTTCTTCTCCGCGCTCCAACCTGTGAAAACAAAAGTTGCACTTTCGGACAGTTCCGACCGGAGCTTTGCCGTCTTCCCGCTTTCCGCGGTCCATCCCGTGTTCCGGCGCTTGGACTTGTTCGTACCCCGTCATCTCATCGTAGGACTCGCCGAAATCAAACGTTCTCGCGCCATAAGGACACGCGACCATACAATAACGGCAGCCGATGCACCGATCAGCGTCCTGAATAACAATGCCGTTGTCTGCTTTATACGTTGCCCGTACAGGACAAACCGAAGCACAAGGCGGTTTGTCACAATGCATGCACGGACGGGCAATATTCGTTCGGGATGTATTCGGAAACGTTCCTTCTTCTTTTACAAAAACCTGATTATAAGACACCCCGGGAGGCGTCCGATTTTCCGCTTTGCAAGACACGGTGCACGTTTCACAGCCAACACACTTGCGTAAATCAATCACCATCCCCCATCTCACTCCGGAGTGGTCTGTCTCATTCGCTTGTACAGCCAACGTTTGTTGAAACTCCTTTTCGACTGACTCCTGATATTTCGCAACAAACGCCTCTTCACTGATATGTCCATCAGCCAGTTTTCGTGCGTCTTCTGCCATATTTAATCCCAGCGCTGTATCGTATTTCGATGATTTTAATATTTCCTCGCCGTTCCAGCGGGATTGATCAATAATAAGATCATGCGTCTTCCCCATTGTTTTCCCCTCCTGAATGTTTAAGATTGTTCGTCTTCATCACCGGTCAGTTCTTTTGTGGACCTCTTAAATTCTTTTAAAGTTTCACCGACAGCTTGGCCTATTTGCGGAAGTTTCCCCGGACCAAAAACGATTAATGCAATGATTAAAATGATGATTAACCCGGGAACACCGATATTCGATATCATTTTACGCCCTCCTTTTAAACTTTTTTCCTTACCTTAAATAGATGCAACATTTATGCCAAAATAAAAAAACTTCCCTTCTAAAAAAGAAGAGAAGCCTTGGGTATACGCTGAAAAAGGGCTGCCGCGGAAAATTTTTTATTTTTCGTTTCTTCACTGCTTCAAAAACAGCTCTGTTTGCAGGCTGCAATTCATGCCATTTTGTCATAGCTGCGATGACAAAATGGCACACCTTTTTCTGCGAATCCTTAAGATTCCAGCCCGTGATGATCAATTTTTCGATAAATATTGCGAACGCTGATCCCGAGGATTTCCGCTGCTTCTGATTTATTCCAGCCGGTTTCATCAAGTACGTTTTTAATATGGAAAGCTTCAATTTCTTCGAGCGTTTGCTTTTGCTCCGCTCCATCTTTCGCTGTTCCTTCTTTGCCTTGTAAGCCGGGAAGCATCAAATCTTCTGTCTCGATCGTTTTAGCAGATGCCAGTAAAACACCGCGTTCTAGAAAATGAAATAATTCGCGGATATTTCCCGGGAAATCATAACTTTGCAGTGCTCTCGCAGCATCTTGCGAAAGGGAGAGATCCGGACGCTTTTTGACAGTGCGCAGATAATGCTCGCACAGTTCCGGGATGTCTTCTTTTCGTTCTCTCAGCGGCGGCACCTCAATCGTCAGCACTTGCAGACGATAGTAGAGATCTTCGCGAAACTCTCCCTTGGCTACCTGATCAGCCATATCCCGGTTTGTTGCAGCCACAACACGGACGTTGACTGATCGTTCTTGCACTTCACCGACGCGCCGATATTGTCCGGTTTCCAAAAAACGCAGCCATTTTGCCTGGGTTTCAAGCGGCATCTCGCCGATTTCGTCCAAAAAAAGTGTTCCGGCGTCTGCCGCTTCAACAAGTCCTTTTTTCTCTTTTTGCGCGCCGGTAAAGGCCCCTTTAGCATGTCCGAACAATTCACTTTCGAGCAGCTGTTCAGGAATCGCACCTGCATTGACAGCGATAAAAGGTTCATCCGCCCTGTCACTCCAATAATGGAGCGCTTTGGCTACCAGTTCTTTTCCTGTTCCGCTTTCCCCTTCGATCATAATCGAGGCTCTCGCATCAGCAACTTTTGCCGTTAACGTTTTGACTGCCTGGATCTTTGAACTCGAGCCGATCATATCAAAATTGTTTTCCCGCGAATGCATCCAAGCTTTCATCGTTTCATTGCGGTCGATTAAACGCTTTTTTTCCAGCGCTTTTTCTATCGTCATTTCCAATTCAGACAAGTTATACGGTTTTGTTATATAGTCGTAAGCGCCTTTTTTCATCGCATCGATCGCCGATTCAATCGTTCCATGCCCTGTTAACATAATAACTTCCATTGCCGGAAGCAAGCCGTTTTTCACTTCTTCAAGAAGCGTTAAGCCATCCTTCTCTTCCATGCGAATATCAAATATCCCTAAATCAAAAGATTTTTCTGCAAGCAACGCCAATGCCTTTTCTGCGCTTTCCGCTGCTTCAGCTTGATAATTTTTTCGCTTCAAACGGCTGACAAGCAGATCGCGCAAATCCTCTTCATCATCCACGACAAGAATCGATGTCATTTTTTAAACCCTCCCAAAGCATCTTCTCTTCCTATGCAGGAAGATTAACAAAAAAGGTTGTTCCTTTCCCCTCTTCAGATTCGACAGTCAGCGTTCCGCTCATTTGCTGCACAATACCATAACACACCGACAAGCCCAACCCGGTTCCTTTTCCTGTCGGTTTGGATGTATAAAACGGATCAAATAATTTCGGGATTTGCTCGGCTGATATCCCGCTCCCGTTATCTTGCACCGTAATGGTTACCCCGTCATGGCCTTTTGTGAGCGCAAGCGTTAACAGCGGGTTTTTTTGCTCTTCCATTGCATCCAGCGCATTTTGAATCAGATTCACAAAAACTTGACTTAATTTTAGCGGATCGCCATAAATATGCGGAAGATTATCAACGCAATGTTTCTCAACCGACGTGCCTTGTTTTTTCAAAGCATAATTCATTAAGGACAGGCTCTCATCCAATACTTGCTCAACAGATAATTCGCGCATGTCCCATTGAGATTTCCGCGAAAAATTCAATAAATTCGTCGTGATCTCTTTACAGCGGTCAATATTTTTCCGGATGACATTCATATAGTGCTGAGCTTCCCCGTTTGCAATCAATTCCGTCCCTTCCTCGCTCAGCCGGTCGGATAAGTCTTCGGAATACACTTGCACGGAAGCGAGCGGATTGTTTACTTCATGGGCGAACGACGATGCCATTAAACCGAGCGCTGACAGCTTATCCGTTTGAATCAGCTTTTCTTCCATTTCTTTCTCTTCTGTTATATCTTCCATCACGATTAATGCTTCTTCGTTTTCTTCCAATGTATGTTCAAGCGGATAAACACGGTGCCGGTAAATACGCTGTCTGCCGTTTTCGTCTGTTTTGAAAAGCTGCTCATCCATTTTGTCAAACGGCGTTTCCGGACTGAGAGGGCAAGAATAGCATGGTGAAGAACGATCATTAAAAAGTTGAAAACACGGAACGTCAGCTTGTCTTCCCAGCCAATTTTCCAATGTCGGATTCATCCATGCGATGGAGAAATCTTTGCGGATCACAGCTAACCCTGCATCCATGCTGTTAACAACAATATTGAGCCGTTCTTTCTCCTGCTGCAGCCATTGTTCTTTTTCTTGTATTGTTTCGCTCATTGTATTAAATGCATAGGTTAATTCACCGAATTCATCTTGGCGCCCAACAGCCATACGCTCCGGCCATTCGCCGGCTTTCACAGCATTGATCCGCCGCTGCAAATACTCGATCGGTTTCACAAACGACAAGCCGGCAAAGACACTGATTATGCTGCCGGTAAAAATTAGCACGGCCGCAGCCAAGCCCCCTTGCTGCATCATCGAATACAGCGGCGCCAGCATTTCATTTTCCGGCTGTTCGATACTAAGTGTCCAATCCAGCGGTTCGACGTCCGTCTTAAAAATAAGCGGGTTATCATAATCGGTCGTGTCTTTTTCCTGCCATAATTGCGAATAATCTTGATGTGCAATCACTTGACCGCCTTGATTCTCTAAATACATTGAAGCCTGGTCTGATATTCTGTAAGAGGCGACTTGCCCGATTAATTTTTGCAGCTGCAAAGAAGCGCCAGCTTTTCTATTTGTTTCTGAATCGGTTACAGTGATTTGCATATAGGGTTGACCAAAGTCATCAAAGCGCACTTCGGAAAAGGAGCTGTTCCCTTCTTCCTGCCACTGCTCGTCTTCAGCCCAGCGGGAACTGTCAGCTTCTTCGTTCAATGTATAGCGGGCATAACGTTCTTCGATCTGTCCATCTTCACTCAGCCAAACGATTTCAGTGAAAGCTTGATGATTTTTCAGGATGTCATAAAATACGCCGGCTTCGCCTGAGGTCCTCTCAAGCGAGACGAGCAATTCCAGTTCTCTTTGCGCTGCTTCAATATCCCGGTAAATGTCGTTACTGAGATTCTCGAGCTCAAGGTTTTGCTGTTCGACGGACGACTGCTCAATATATTGTGCCATGTCGGTAAAATAATAAATCGAGATAAGAGATAGCGGTACAAATGTCATCAGCAAACCGAACATCAATACTTTCATGCGGATCGATTGCCAGCGTTTCATTCTTCTTCTCCTTCCGATTGAACGGATTCGGCAAATCGGGCGATATCAGAGTTCATTTTCCCTCTCCAGTTATCAAAAGCTTGATCATTTTTATAGAATGTTACGACATCAGGCAGCTCTGCAGGAATATCTTCCGGCTCATTTCCTTGCAGGATAAGACTCAAAGGGCGGGCAGCCTGCAATCCCTGTTCATAAAATGACGTACCATAAGCTGCCAAAAAACCGGCTTCTACTTCAAACTCATGAATTCCCATTAAGGGGACTTCCTGTTCATTACTGAACTGTACCCATTCTTCTGTTTTACTTTCTATGATATAGCTCGGGAGCGTCATCACCCCTGTATTGGTATCAACAATATCTGCCAAGGCTTCATAATCCGTCTCCATTCCGACATCAAAACCGGTCACTTCAATCCCCAGCTGCTCTGCTGCCGCTTCTGCCTCCGCCAGCGAGCGCCTGCTGATATCAATATTTTCATTATATAAAAGAATGATCCGCTCCATGGAAGGTATTAAATCAGCAAACAGTTCTACGCGTTTCGCAGACAACGTCCTTTGATGATTGCTGATCCCGGTGAAGAGCCCTTGTGGTTCTTCGAATGTTTCAATCATTCCCGTCTGAACTGGAGCTGCCATACCTGCAAATACGACCGGCAATTCAACCGAACGGTTGTGCAACATTTCCGCCAGCTCTTGCGATTCGACCCCGCCAAGCGAAAGTATCACATCCGGTTCAGCATCGGCCGCTTGTTCAGCTGCCGCGGCTAACGTTGTCTCGGGCTCCGGTTGAAAAACGTTTAACCGATACTCTTGTTCGGTATATCCGAGATCATGTAAACCGTCAACCACGCCGTCAATTTTTTTCAAGCGATCTTCTTCACTGGCTAACACACTGATTTCATAAACAGGGTCATCTTCAGCCGAAGTCCATATAAACGCACTGATTGCGGCCGTCAATAAGACAGCCATTGCTATAAGCATTTTCATATCGTTATTCACCCTTTTCATCTGCGTCAGAACTTTTCTGATATTCCCTGCCGAGCAGCAATCCTGCCGGTATACTTAAAAGCGAAATAACCGCAAGAACGATAAACCCTTCATTAATGGCGGCAAGACTCGCTTCTTCGACCAGCAAGCTTTCTCCGTTCATCAGCTGCGCGCGCCGGACTTCAAAATAAACGGACACAAACACGATCCCGAGCGCAGAACTCATCTGCCGCATCACGTTATTCATTGCTGAGCCTCGGGACACAAAAGCTTCCGGGATCGAATTCATCCCTGCAGTCGTTGCCGGCATATTACTGAGGCCCATCCCGACACCCCGAATCGCATTAAGCAAGAAAATCAGCCAAAGCGACGTTGTCATGTCCAAAAAACCCATCAGACCTGTACCGAGCGTCAAAAGGGTGAGGCCTGTCGTCACCACGACTGTCGGACCTTGTTTATCGAGAAGCCGGCCGCCGACAGTCATAAATACCCCGGTTAATAACGCTGCCGGCAAAAAGACGAGTCCGGTCATAATCGCCCCGTACCCGTAAACATTTTGAATCAGCAGCGGAATTAAAAAGATGCCGCCAAACAGGCTCATCGAACCGATAATCGCCACCCAGACGCTGTATGTATAGGCGCGGATACGGAAAATCGACAAATCCAAAAGCGGCTGTTGTTGTTTCGTTTCAATTCGAATGAACAAGGCGATACTGCCCGCACCGAGGATGACAAGGCCGATATTAACCGGATTCATAAGATGGGCAAGTTCGGAGATCCTTCCAAGCGCCGTCAGCACTGCACCGACACCAGCAGTGACCGTAATAAAGCCGGGCAGATCAAAGCGGATCTCCGGCACCGTCCGTGACTGCGGCAAATAGCGAACGGCAAAGAGAAGACCGGCTGCACCGATCGGAATATTCATCAAAAACAGCCATTGCCATGCGGCAAGTTCAATAATCACGCCCCCGAGCGTCGGACCGATTGTCGGCGCCATCATCGCTGCAATCCCGTAAATACCGGTTGCAAGGCCCCGCTCATTGCGCGGAAAAGCGTCAAAAATCAGCGCCATCGACAGCGGCATGATCAACCCGCCACCCAAGCCCTGCAAACCGCGAAACATAATCAGCGAGGATAAATCCCACGATAGCGATCCGAAAACAGAACCGCTGATAAACAGAGCCATCCCGCTAATATACATTTGTTTTTTGCCGTATTTATCTGCTAAATAGCCGGTGAGCGGCATCGCCATTCCCATCGTAACCATAAATACAGTAATGACCCAGCCGGCCGCGACAGCATCCGCTTGAAAAACCGCCATAAAATGGGGGACAGCCGGATTCAGCATGCTGTTGTTCAGTATAACTGTGAACGCGCCGAGGAGCACGGTAATGACGACAAGCCATTTATCTGGGATCTTTTGCATTTTCTCTCACCTTTGCTTTCATGACTGAACCCGCCCGAAGATCTCGGGCGGGTGCTGTTCTTATTTAAGCGGATAGTGTTTTAAAAAGTAAATTAAAGATTGCAGTTCAACAGACAAATCAATATGATGAACGCGCACATCATCGGGCACTGTCAATCGGGCCGGTGTAAAATTCAAAATCCCTTTAATGCCCCCCTCGACAAGCTGATCCGCGATTCCTTGCGCAGCCTGAGACGGCACGGTAAGTATGACGACCTCGATATCCGCAGGAAGTTTTTCTTTAAACTCATCGAGATGGTAGATCGGCACATCGCTTATTTCTTGATTAACTTTCGAATCATCAACATCAAACGCCATTTCGATCCGGGTACTGTTGTTTTTACTAAAGTTGTAATTTAAAAAAGCAGTCCCAAGATTTCCGACTCCGACGAGCGCAACTTTCGTCAATTCATCTTGATCAAGCGTTTTTCGGAAAAAAGATAATAAATAGTTTACATTATAGCCGTAGCCCTTTTTCCCCAGCGCACCAAAATAAGAAAAATCACGGCGGATCGTCGCTGAATCGACTTTCACTGCTTCGCTCAGCTCCGTCGAGGAAACACGGTGTTTGCCGGATGCTTGCAGTCCTTCTAAAAAGCGATAATAAAGGGGCAGCCGTTTCGCTGTCGCCTGTGGGATTTTTGCCTGATCAATCTCTAACATGTCTGAATCCTCCCATTCTATTCCTTTTTCCTTTCTGTCTGCACCGTTTAAACGTTTATGATTCGCCGCGCGTGTAATCGCCGCTTTTTCCGCCTGTTTTTTCGTCTAAGTAAGTTTCCCCGATGACCATGCCTTTATCGACAGCTTTACACATATCATAGACTGTCAGCATTGCTGCTGAAACAGATGTTAACGCTTCCATTTCTACCCCTGTACTTCCTTTTGTTTTTACTGTTGCCGCTGCGTGCAAACGATAGCCATTCTCTTCTTCCGACCATTCAAATGCGATATCGACTCCACTTAAAGACAGCGGATGACACATCGGAATCCATTGCGACGTATTTTTCGCCGCCATAATTCCGGCAACTTGAGCAACCGCAAGCACGTCTCCTTTTTTCATCGTGCCGGCTTGAATATTCTCAAAAATCGTTTGATTCACTAGCAAGCTCGATTTTGCAACGGCTGTGCGAACGCTTGTCTCCTTATCGGAGATATCAACCATTTTGGCCCGCCCTTGTTCGTTCATATGTGTAAATCCGTCCACTTGCTATTCCCCCTTCAATTCTCTTCCTATTGTACACGATTTGTTCACAATGTACATCATTGAATATGCAAACATTGCCCGCGGATGCCGGTCTAATGTACACTTAGTTTGTGATCAAAACGAAAGCCACACGTAAGAGGATGACCTATCATGATTGTATTGCAATGTTCACAAGTCTCGAAATCGTTCGGGGCAGAAACCGTTTTAAAAAACGCAAAACTCGAAGTCAAATCCAACGAACGCGTCGCACTTGTCGGCCGTAACGGTGCCGGTAAATCGACGCTGTTAAAAATTATCACCGGCGAACTTTCTCATGATGAAGGCACCGTCATGATTCCAAAAGAGGTGTCCATCGGTTATTTAGCGCAGGACAGCGGACTAGCCTCCGAACGCTCGATTTGGGAGGAAATGATGACCGTTTTTGAACCGCTGAAAAAAATCGAGCGTAAACTTCGGTCACTGGAAGAAAAAATGGCGGACCCTGACCGTCCGGATTATGAACAAGTCCTTGCCGATTACGATCAGCTTCAGCAAGATTTTCGTGATCGCGGCGGTTATCAGTACGAAGCTGATATTCGCAGCATTTTATCCGGCTTAAATTTTGAAGACTACGATTATTCAACACCGATCGCATCGTTAAGCGGCGGACAAAAAACGAGGCTCTCGCTCGGAAAGCTCCTTCTTGCCAAACCGGAGCTGTTAATTTTAGACGAACCGACCAACCACCTCGATATCGATACACTCACGTGGCTGGAAAATTATTTGAGCGGATACAGCGGCGCCCTTTTGATCGTCAGTCACGACCGCTACTTTCTCGACCGCGTCGTCGACAATGTTTTTGAGATGACGTTTCAAAAGACGTATCATTATCCCGGCAATTACACAAACTACCTCGAGCAGCGTGCACTGCGGTTTGAGCAGGAAATGCGCGAGTATGAAAAACAGCAGGAAGAAATTAAAAAGCTCGAAGACTTTGTCGCAAAAAATATCGCCCGGGACTCGACGAGCAACAGAGCAAAAAGCCGGCGCAAAAAACTTGAAAAAATTGAGCGGATCGATAAACCGATGACCGAAGATGAATCGGCAAAGTTTCGCTTCGACATCGAACGTCAAACCGGCAACGACGTACTGATGATTGAACAGCTCGCTTTCGGTTACAGCGAACCGCTGTTAAGCAATGTAACATTAAAAATGACCCGCGGCGAAAGCGTCGCTTTGATCGGTCCGAACGGGATCGGCAAATCAACGCTCTTGAAAACGATCGCCGGACAGCTCGATCCGATGGACGGGTCGATCCGTTACGGGAGCAATGTTCATATCGGCTATTATGACCAAGAGCAGACCGCTCTGAATCCGAAGAAAAACGTTCTTCATGAGCTTTGGGATGATTACCCGCAAACGAAGGAAAAAGATATCCGCACCGTGCTCGGAAACTTTCTTTTTTCCGGAGAAGATGTGTTAAAGTCCGTCCATGAATTAAGCGGCGGGGAAAAGGCGCGGCTGTCGCTGGCAAAGCTGATGATGGAAAAACCGAATGTGCTGATTTTAGACGAACCGACCAACCACCTGGACCTCGACAGCAAAGAAGTGCTGGAAAATGCGCTGATCGATTACCCCGGTACGATCTTGTTTGTGTCGCACGATCGTTACTTTGTCAACCGAATGGCAACTCGGATCGCAGAGCTGAGCTCACAAAAATTGACGAATTATTTAGGGGATTACGATTATTACGTCGAGAAAAAAGACGAAGAATATCAGTGGAAGCAACTTGAACAGGCTCCCGAAGACGAACTCGGAAGCGGGTCAGACATCGGCAAAAAGTCAGCATCGGAAGCTGGCGGTGAAGCGAAAGAAACGTATGAAAAGCAAAAGGAACGCCAAAAAGAAAAACGGCAAATCGAACGGAAAGTTGCCGAAATTGAACAAACGATTGAAACGAACGAAAACCGCATCGCAGAAATCGAAGAACTTCTGTGCGATCCGGACATTTATCAAGATTCGAAGCGTTCGTTTGAACTGAACGAAGAGATGGAGCAGCTGAACAATCAAAACGAAACGAAAATGGAAGAATGGGAAACGCTGCAAAACAGCACCCAGTAACGACGAAACGGCTTGGACCTCAGGATAAAAGGTTCAAGCCGTTTTTTTAAGGTAACAAGAAGATTTTTTCTATGAACATCCGTTTATTTTAAGGAATAACCGCCGTCGATAACAAATTCAGTTCCGTTCACGTAAGATGCTTCATCGGACGCGAGAAACCGCACAGCGTTTGCCACTTCATCCGGCGCCGCATAAAAACCGCGCGGATGTTCTTTCGAATGCTTATCAAACGCCTCTTTTCCTCCGTACGCTTTAATGGAAAGGTCCGTTTCGACCGGCCCCGGCGAAATGCAATTGACTCTTATCCCCTGCTTTGCAAAATAAAGCGCTGTGCTCTGCGTCATTGCCCGTATCGCTGCTTTGGTACCGCTGTAAGCCGGAAGCATCGCATTCACTTTGTCATTTCCGAGAATAGCAGCATTATTTATAATCACGCCGCTTTTTTGCTTTTGCATAATATTTAACGCATGCTTCATGTAAAGGTAAACAGCCCGCTGGTTCGTATCAATCAGCGTCTCCCAGTCTTTCTCTTTCAGACGGTGTAAAGGTCCGGATCCAATCGATAAAACACCGGCATTGTTAAACAGTATGTCCAACCGTTCGATCCGCGATTCCAATGTTTGATAAAACGAAGCAATCGCTTCCGAATCTGTGTTGTCGGTCTGAATAAACACAGCCTTCCCGCCCGATGAACGCTCAACTTCCTTGCCTTTTTCCGGATCACGGCCGCTGAAAAATACATCAGCTCCCCGTTCCGAAAATTGTAAAACTGCCGCCCGCCCAATCCCCGATGTTCCTCCATTCACAACTACTGTTTTTCCGCTGAAATTATGCATGAAAAATTACCTCCTTGAGTATATCGTTTACATTTTCTCTTTACCCTTGTTTCATCTTCTGTGAACATCAACTTTCAAAACTGTGGAGCAATTCTGACATATCCACACTGTACACACCTTTATCCACACTTTAAGTTTGATGAACGCCGTAGTTTCAAAAGTTATGCACAAAATCGGCGACTTATCCACAGAACTGCTGTCAACAACTCGACTATTTTAATAGCAGGCTTTTCAGAAGTTATACACATTGTTCACAACTTGTGGATGAAATTTTATAAACAGGAACGTACTTTCGCTTATTCTTTTGTTCCGTGAATATCCGCGTTAAAACACGAAAAAAATCCCTTCGTATAGAAGGGATTCCAAGGTGTAGACAAACTATTATTTTGACGTAAGCCATGAATCCACTGCCCTCCGCTTGCCCCGGGCAAGGACTCAGCTAGTATTCGGCGGTCTTGGACCGCCGAATCCGGATCTTCGTCTCTTGCTTTCCCGGAGGCGTCGGAGGAGTGGATGCATGGCTTCTTTATTTATCAATACACTCGCCTCAAAAAAGAGGCTGACCCAGCATCCCGGCTTTCTCCTGCGGGATAGCGAGACAGACGAGACCCTGCAGGGCATCAGCCCGAAACGGCTCGGCGCTCGCCGACGGACTAGTAAGACACGGCGAAGTCTTATTGAGCCGATGTCGCAGTGATACCTTCAGGTGAAAGAATCCGGACGATGCGTCGTCATCCGTTCCTTTTAACATGACATCTAACGGTGTCATGACTTTGTCAACACTCTGAAATCCCTTCGTACAGAAGGGATTTCAGTTAGTCATTATTACTGAGACTCAGACCGGGACGCCCGTTTAAATCATCGCCGGCAAAATCGCCGCGGTTATACTGAACCATTGCTGCCGCGCCGATCATCGCCGCGTTGTCAGTGCATAAATGCAGCGGCGGAATCGTCAGCTTACGGCCGTCTTTTTCCATCCGCCGGGTTAAAGCGTCGCGCAACCCGCTGTTCGCTGCCACCCCCCCGGCAAGAACAACGCGCGGCACATCGAACGCTTCGGCAGCCGCAGCTGTTTTTTCCACAAGCACTTCGACAGCGCTCGCTTGAAAACTGGCAGCTAAATCCGCCGTCTCGAATTCTGTCCCGCGCTGTTTTGCGTTGTGCAGCGTATTCAACACAGATGACTTGAGCCCGCTGAAGCTGAAATCAAACGAACCTTCCTCCAGCCAAGACCGGGGTAAATCGATCGCCGGTTCGCCGGATGCTGCAAGTTTATCAATCGCCGGACCGCCCGGATAGGGAAGACCGAGTGTGCGGGCAACTTTGTCGTACGCCTCACCGACAGCATCGTCTCTCGTTTCACCGAGCATTTCATACACGCCGTGCTCTTTCATATAAATCAATTCTGTATGCCCGCCGGAGACGACAAGACTGATCAGCGGGAACGTTAATTCATCCACAAGGTGATTCGCATAAATATGCCCGGCAATATGATGCACCCCGATCAGCGGTTTGCCCGTTGCAAGCGACAGACCTTTTGCGGCATGAACACCGATTAAAAGCGCTCCGACAAGCCCCGGCCCTTCTGTAACAGCAAAAGCATCGACATCATCAAGGGTAATATCCGCTTCAGCTAACGCCTCTTCAATAATTAACGTAATCTGTTCCACATGATGACGCGAAGCGACTTCCGGGACAACTCCGCCGAAACGCTTATGACTGTCAATCTGCGAAGCGACAACGTTGCTTAAAACTTCGCGCCCGTTTTTAACAACAGCTGCTGCCGTTTCATCACAGCTTGTTTCAATCGCCAATATCATTGTATCTTCTAATTTTTTCATGCTATAACCTCACCCACATGACCAACGCATCTTCTTGGTTGTCCGTGTAATACTGTTTTCGAATACCGCCGTCTTGAAATCCGTATTTTCGATACAGCGCTTTGGCATTATCATTGGAAACGCGGACTTCAAGCGACATTTTTTGCGCGCCGAGTGTTTTCGCCATGTCCATAACACCGCGGAGAAGATCTTCACCGATCCCGCGGCGGCGCATAGCCGGATGGACAGCAATGTTTGTAATGTGCGCGTCATCCATAATGATCCAAACACCGCAATAGGCGACAACAGAGTCGCCTTCCTCCGCCACTAAATAGTATGCAAACTGATTTTTCGTCACTTCATTGAAAAATGCTTCACGCGTCCACGGTTTTTGAAAACAGCTGGCTTCAACTTCTTGGACTTGATCTAAATCTTCGACCTTCATAAATCGAATGCGGACTGAATGATCCATAATTAATCTCCTTGCGAGGACGAACTGTCTTCTGCTTTTGCCCGGGCAGCACGCCATTTCGCTTCTGCTTCAGCAAGGCGAATGTAATTCGGTGTGAAGCTGTGCAGATCGGCAACCGGTTCGCGGTTCACCGCAAGCTGTGCCAGTTCTCCGGGACGCGGAAGGCCGTCCAGCGGGGCACCAAAAACCGCTTGATCGCCAAGCACTTCTCTGATCCGCTGTTCATGAATCAGCCGATCAGGGCTTAAAAACAACACCGGACCGTCCAAATTCTTCATTTCATGCAATAAATCTTCTAAAAGCTTCATTTGATCGGTTTCCCGGCGTTCGATTTCCCCGTTCATACACTTAAACAATCCCGTGTACAGCTGTGTACGGCGCGCATCGTAAAACGGGACAATCCATCCGTCAAAATAACGCCCGTTTTGTGCTAACAGTTCCATGCTTGATACGGCAACAAGCGGAATTCCGAGCGCCCATGCCATCGTTTTCGCTGTTGTGATTCCGATGCGCACACCGGTATAAGAACCCGGCCCTTCCGTGACCGCAATCCGATCCAGCTGGTTTTCCTGCATGTCTGTTTGCCGCAACAGTTCTCTAATCGCCGGGGCGAGGCGAAGCGAATGGTTTTTCTTTTCATGTGTCGTGATTTCACCAAGAGGCAGACTGTCTTTTACCAGTGCTGTGCCCATCACATAACTCGATGTGTCAATCGCCAGTACATTCATGTCTCTGTTATCTCCTTTAATCGTTCCGTGCAGCGTTTCCCGCGGGCTGTTAACTCAATCTCGCGCGAATCCGGCCCGGTGTATGTTAAAACGAGGTCAAATCGCTCTTCCGGAAGCTGATCAGAGATACGCGAAGCCCATTCAATGACGGTCACTCCGCCGCTCTGAAAATATTCATCCAAACCGAATTCTTCCTCTTCCGACTCAATTCTGTATGCATCCATATGATAAAATGGCAAGCGGCCCGCGTATTCTTTCATGATCGTAAACGTCGGACTGTTAACCGTTTCCTGGACCCCTAAGCAAGCAGCCAGCGCCTTCGTGAACGTCGTTTTTCCGGCGCCCAAATCCCCTTCAAGCGTCAACAGATCATTCGGACCGAGCAATCCGGCGATCATACCGGCAA
The DNA here is from genome assembly GCF_003814815.1 of Salisediminibacterium halotolerans. Classification (GTDB taxonomy): domain Bacteria; phylum Bacillota; class Bacilli; order Bacillales; family Salisediminibacteriaceae; genus Salisediminibacterium; species Salisediminibacterium halotolerans. Next base: position 2,723 of record NZ_RKQQ01000004.1, on the reverse strand, counting down.
TCCGCTCCGTATCTTCTGTGCTCTCCGAAATAAATAGCCGTGATTCAATCATGTTCTTCACTCCCGGTTAAAAATGCGTATATCCTGATCGGCTGATTTGTTCGATTGTATCATTGCGCCGAAGGAAAACACCTTCCCCGGCCGTAACTTCTCCAACCGCGGTCAGTTCAAACCCGTGCTCCTTTGCCTTTCGCTTAAGTATGAACCAGTCTTGTACAGACACCGTTCCGACGAGCTGAAATTCCTCTCCGCCGTAAAGCACCCAATCTTCCTGTTTACTTAGCGGCGCTTCTTTAAGCTTCTCATCTACAGGCAAGGACTCCCATTCGAGAATAACAGCTGCCCCGCTTGCTTCGGCAATTTCTTTCGCTTCATGGGCAATGCCGTCACTAATATCGTTCAGCGCGATTCTCACGTCCTGACAAGCGAGAAACCGTCCGATCGCGACCTGAGGGACAGGTCTTTGATGCGCCTCCACATACGGATAGACAGCCGGCATTTCATCGGCTCTTTCCCGTCCGTATTCAAGCAAATGATCCAGACCGTATGGCGAACGGCCGAGCGGGCCTGTGACAAAAACGATGTCCCCCGCCTGTGCATTTTGACGCAGCAGTCGGCAATCCTCTTCAACTTCACCGCCGATCGTAACAGAAATGACGAGCGGTCCGTTAATCGAAACGGTATCTCCGCCGATTAAGTCAATCTCATGAATCTCAGCTAACTCAGCCATTCCGCGGTAAATTCCGCGCGTTTCATCTTGACTCCACCCGGTTTTCGGGACAGCGATCGAAACGATATAATAAAGCGGTACCGCTCCCATAGCAGCAATGTCGCTCAAATTTACAGCCAACGCTTTATAACCGATATCTTCCGCTGTCATCGTATCTTTTGTAAAATGAACGCCTTCCACCATTGTGTCCACAGCAAGCACTGTATCGCAGCCGTCATTCGGGCGGACAATTGCTGCATCATCGCCAATCCCGACCTCGACTGTTTTCTGCTTATGGGTTTTAGGCTGTATCGATCGTATCCAATCAAATTCATTATCCATCGTCAGTCACCTTTTGTTATGACATACCTGTTATATTATATCAAATTGCCCGTACACTAAGGGAGGGCATTGCATTCAGCTCATTCAGCAGCGTTTGCTTCTTCCAGTGCCTTTGTAAATACATCTGCAATATCATCTGCATCCTCAATCCCGACGGAGACGCGAATCATTGTATCTGTTACGCCGAGACGGTCGCGCACCTCTTGAGAAAGCGCTCTGTGTGACGTTCCTTTTGGATAAGAAATCGTTGTCTCAACTCCCGCCAGCGTCGGAATGACTTTCACCCACGACAGCGCTTTGGAAAACAGGTTCAGATCGATATGATCATACAAATCAATCGTGACAATTGCACCGTTGCCGCGCGGCGATACGTACTCAGGGTAAAACGTTCTTTTTACAGCAGGGTGAGCGCGCAGTGTTTCAGCAAGCCGAGCCGCATTAGAGCATTGTTTATCCATACGCAGACTGAGTGTTTTCAATCCCCGGGAAGCTATCCATGCATCGAAGGGCCCGAGGTTGCTGCCGAGTGTCGAAATTTTTGCCCTTGCTTTTCGAATGTCTTCCGCGTTGCCTGTTAACACGCCGGCAGTGACATCACTGTGACCGCCGATGTATTTCGTCGCACTGTGCACGACAAGATCAGCACCGTGATCATGGGGCTGGAGCAAATACGGCGTGGCAAATGTATTATCGACCATCAGCTTGGCATCAGCTTCTCTCGCCAACTTCGCGACCGCTTCAAGATCTTCTGTCCGCAAAAGCGGATTGGTAAGCGACTCTGTGTAAAGCAGCGCCGTCTGTTCTGACAATGCCTTTTTTACAGCTTCGTGATCGCTGAAATCAATGAATTCGACCTTTATCCCGAATTCCTGCAGTTCGTTTTCAAACAGCTGATACGTACCGCCGTAAATATCCTCTGTAGCCACTACACGGTCGCCGTGAGAAGCTGCCGTCAGTACACCTGCTAAAATTGCCGATAAACCAGAGGCCGAAGCCGCCCCGGCCTCTGCATTTTCCAACTGAGCAACACCGCGCCCCAGTTCATCGGTATTCGGATGACCCATGCGAGTATATAAATACGATTTATCGCCGGAAAAATACGTCTCCATCTCTTCAAGATCTTGAAAAGCGAACGCTGACGTCTGATAAATCGGCGTAGATTTACTCTTTTCCTCTGCTTGAATTTGCGCAGCAAAGTGAACATTTCGTGTGTTGAATTTCATACAAGTGCACCGATCCTTTCTATACTGTCGATACGTACCATCTTACAATAAATCAAAGTTAACAGCTATGAATGAGACCAAGTTTTTCAGCTTACGTAATACGATTGTAGTAAAAATTCATAAAATATTAATCTTCTCAAAATCTTCTCTTAACATCTGCTTGTTATTATAATAAGTGAACCATCAAGCCATTGTTTTCTTCATCTTATGAAGTGATTCCCCCTTTTTCATTTCATAAAAGTAAAAGACCGGTGCCCAGCGCACCGGTCTTTTTTTGTATTACATACGAATTTGGCTTAGATAAAGCACTAAAGAAAAAAGGCATCCTCATTACGAGAATGCCTTCGTTGAAATGCCCAGCGACGTCCTACTTTCACAGGGGGAGAGCCCCCGACTATCATCGGCGCTGGAGAGCTTAACTTCCGTGTTCGGCATGGGAACGGGTGTGA
>NZ_RKQQ01000003.1 GCF_003814815.1 Salisediminibacterium halotolerans | reverse complement strand
CCTCCGGGAAAGCAAGAGACAAAGATCCGGATTCGGCGGCCTCAGACCGCCGAATCCTAGCTGAGTCCTTGCCCGGGGCAAGCGGAGGGTAGTGGCTGTGTGGCTTACGTCAAAATAATAATTAGTCTACAATCTGGCTGCCGCCTCTGAGTGAAGGCGGCAGTTTGATATTTAATGCAGTTTGCCGAGATCAGCTGTGACGTTCCGGACATTTTCACGGTCTTGCGAATCAAGCTCAGTCATCGGAAGCCGAACCGGACCGGCAGGGAAATCAATTAAATTAAGCGCTGCTTTTACCGGAGCAGGACTCGGTGCAATGAACATATGCTGCATGAACAAAAGCAAGCGGCGGTGAAGCCGGGAGGCTTGTTGATGTTCTCCGCCGGCAAACGCTGTGATCATTTCCTTCATTTCTCTGCCGATCACGTGGCTTGAAATCGACACAATCCCGTCTGCGCCGACGGCCATTGCTGGAAGTGTCAGTGAATCATCTCCAGCGTAGACAGAAAAATCGGCACTTGTCCGCTCAATAATGTTGCTCATTTGATCTAAATCTCCGCTTGCTTCTTTGACGGAGACGATATTTTCTATTTCTGCCAATGATACAGTTAAGTCTGCTGTCATATTAACGCCGGTCCGGCCGGGAATGTTATAAAGCATGACCGGAAGATCGATCGCTTCGGCAATCGTTCGAAAATGTTCGTACATTCCTTTTTGATTCGGTTTATTATAGTAGGGAGCGGTCAGCATAACCGCATCCACACCCGCTGTTTCCGCCTGTTCAGATAATTGCACGGCAGCCTGGGTGCTGTTCGTTCCTGTGCCGGCAATAATATATGCCCGGCCGGCAGCTTTGTCAGCTGCTAATCTGAACAGTCTCGATTTTTCATCAATCGATAAGGTCGGAGCTTCACCTGTCGTACCGGCTATGACAATCGCATCAGAACCCTCGGAAATCAAATGTTCAATCATACGCTCGCAAGCATCCGTGTTCAGTGTGCCATCTTCATGAAACGGCGTGATCATCGCCGTTATTAACGATCCGAAATACATCTTTTCCACCTCATTTAAAAGTTTATTGCATGCGCTAAAAAATCCGCTCTCATACGGCAATAAAAAAACAGCGCAGAGCTGTTCTGCGCTGTTTAGCGGTTGAGAAACCGAAATAAGCAGATAGCTCCTCGTTCAGCAATTGCTGGACGACAGTTCCGGATTTGTTCAATGCCGGAACCAGCCTGCAATGATGGAGATCACTGCAGACTTCGGCAAAACAGCCTTTAAATCCTCTTCTTCGTTACCCCGTACTCCAAGGACCGACTGATCTGTTTTGCACCTCTACCTTCACTTCTATAGGAATGAAGTCAAGTAATTATTCAATTAGCTACTACTGTAACAAACCCGTATCAGAACTTCAAGCCTGCGTGTAATTGTATTTGCTCCAATCATTGTGTAAAATGAAAATTTAATCAACGTATTGGTGGAAAGGCGGCTTATCATGGAACGCTATATTGTAATCGGCGCCGGCATTTTAGGTGCATCGGCAGCTTACCACTTAGCTAAAGAGGGCAAACGCGTCACCGTTATTGACCGCGGTGATAAAGGGCAGGCAACAGACGCCGGTGCGGGAATTATTTGTCCGTGGCTGTCGCAAAGGAGAAACCAGAAATGGTATGAACTTGTAAGAAAAGGAGCTGCTTTTTATCCCTCTTTAATCGAAGAGCTTAACGATATGGGCGAGACAGAGACAGGCTATTACCGTTCCGGAGCCGTGAGCCTGCATTACGACCAGTTCAAGGTCGATGACACAGCAGCAAGAGCCGTCAAACGGCGGGAAGATGCGCCGGAGATCGGTTCGATCGAAAAGCTCGATGCAAAGGAGACACAGAAAAAATTCCCGCTCGTATCTGACGAATATATCAGTCTTTATGTCAGCGGAGGCGCCCGCGTGAACGGCAGAGATTTGCGCAACAGTTTACTGCAAGCTGCAGAAAAATTCGGCGCTGTTCGTATATACGGTCATGCCGAACCTTTACGAGACAAGGATAAGGTGCATCAAGTCAGGGTCGGCAGCGAAATCTTCACGGCGGATAAACTGCTGGTAACTGCCGGTGCATGGGCGGCAAGGATCACGGAAAAAATAAAAGCGCCGATGTACGTCCGTGCGCAAAAAGGACAGATTCTTCATTTGCATATGCCGCACGTTAATAACTTTGATTGGCCGGTTGTTCTGCCGCCGAAAGATTATTACATGCTTCATTTCGGCAAGGGACATATCGTCGCCGGAGCTTCACGGGAAGATGATCAAGAGTACGATACTGAAGTGACTGTCGGCGCCATCAATGAGATTTTAACAAAGATTTTAACGGTTGCCCCGGGCTTAAAGCACGCCTCGTTAGTTGAAACAAGAGTAGGGACAAGGCCATTTACAGCTGATTCTTTGCCGGTTATCGGCAAAGTTCCGGGGTTAAATAATGTTTATACGGCAAACGGCCTGGGGGCAACCGGCTTGACTTCCGGCCCGTTTCTCGGTGAACAGCTCGCGAAAAAAGCGATGGAGCAAGGTTTAAATATTACAGAAGAACATTATGACATCGCACATACGATGAAAAACGGGTAAACTCTTTCAATCACCCAATTACAATTACCGCCGTATTATTGAGGAAGGGACGTTTATGCCAAAACGATTACTCATCAAGATCGCTTTATTTATTCCTCTTGTTTTAGGATTAATTTATTTCAGCGAAAACTATTTACGATTTACACCCGGTCAAATCCAAACGTTCATGCTCAGTTTTGGAATTTTAGCGCCGCTTGTCTTTATCGTTCTTTACACGATCCGGCCATTTGTTCTTTTTCCTGCATCAGTAATGGCTATTGCAGGCGGTCTTTCGTTCGGTCCGTTTATCGGGCCGGCGGCAACGTATATCGGTTCTCTGTCGGGAGCTGCTCTCTCATTTATCGTGATGCGAAAAATGGGGCACCGTTTCAGAACGAAGAAATGGACTGGGCGGGCGGAGCAATTGCAAAAAAATATCGAAGAAAACGGTTTTTTTTACATTTTGTCGCTTCGCATTATCCCCGTTATAAACTTTGATTTTTTGAGTTATTTGTCTGCGCTTTCCCGCGTTCCTTTCCGGACCTATATGAGCGCTACGATGGTCGGGATCATTCCCGGAACACTGGCATTTAATTTTCTTGGCGCTTCGATCGTTGATTTATCGCTCAATATGATCCTCTTAACAGTTTCGACGTTTATCATTGCCTTTTCGATACCGGTTATCGTTCGTAAACGGTTGGCGAAAAAAGAGATCGACATCGATTTACTGCCCGATGAAAAAATTTGAACAAACGCATCCGTTAATGTTTCGGGTGCGTTTGTTCTTGTTGAATGTCGTCAATTTGATACAATAGGAGACACGAACATATGCTTGTATAACTAAAAGAGGTGGCTGAATTGACAGTACAAATTCATCTCGGACGTTCCGGGACAGGAAAAACGGAAAGTGTCTATAACCGTATCATCGACGAATGTGACCGGTATCCGGACGGTCCGCCGATCGTTTTAATCGTTCCTGAGCAAATGACTTTCCAGGCGGAAAAAGAGTTGATTGAACGTTCCGATAAAGGCTTAACGCGTATTGAAGTTCTCAGTTTCTCCAGGCTGAGTCAGCGGGTTATTAAAGAGACAGGCGGGAAAAGTTTTTTGCCGTTAAAAAAGAACGGCATACATATGCTGCTGCGAAAAATTACCGAGAAAGAAAAAAAGAACTTTCGAATCTTCGAAAAGGCATCTGAAAACCACGGATTTATTGAAAAAACCGAAAAAATGATAACAGAACTCAAGCGTCATCATATTTCCTCGACTGCAATGACCGAGACGCTTCCGAACGGGGCCGATCAGCTGTTAATCGACAAACTGTCCGATTTGGCAATGATCATGTCTCAATTTGAACAAGAAACAGCTGAGTTGTATCTTGACAGCGAAGATAACCTTCAACTTCTCGCTGAGCGTCTGCCGCACAGTGAATATTTGCATTCTGCCTCCGTTTATATTGACGGTTTTCACAGTTTCACTCCTTTGGAGCAGTCCGTGCTTGCATCGCTGCTCGAAACGGTTAACGAGCTTGTTTTTGTATTAACAGCAGACAGACCGCCTGCGCTTGATGAAGAACTGCACCCGCTTGATCTATTTTATGAAACGAAATCGACATTTCTGGAACTAAAAGAGATGATCGATCATTTAAATCTCCCGAATCCGGCAATATTTGAATACGATGAACAAAAACGGTTCAAAACCGAAGCATTGGCGCACCTTGAGCGCGAGAGCGTCCGGCGCCCGGCCGCGCCGGCCGCCGATCACACCGGGATTCGCTTGATCAATGCTGTGAACAGACGGGCGGAAGTTGCCTGGTGTGCCCGGGAAATCAAACGGCTTGTCCGCGATGAAGGCATGCGTTACCGCCAGTTTGCGATTTTTCTGCGTAATATCGACGATTATCGCCACTACATCGAAACGCAGTTTGAATCTGAGGGCTTGCCGTTTTTTTTCGACCAAGAACAATCCGCTCTGTACCACCCGCTCGTCGAATTCATCCGCTCATCGTTAGAAATCATCCAGCAGCACTGGCGTTATGAATCCGTGTTTCGCGCGTTGAAAACCGAGATACCGACGGATTTGGATGATGAATCTGTCCGCGAGGATATTGATCGATTGGAAAACTACGTCATTGCTTACGGTATTCGCGGTTCTTCTTGGTATTCGGGAAAACGCTGGATTTATCGGCAGTTCGGTACGACAGTAGAGCGCGACCTTGAAGCTGCCGGAGCTGAAATCGAAATGGAAGAAGAAATTAACAGACTTAAAGATAAGCTAACCGCACCTTTCGTCCGTTTTCAAGACCGGATCAAAAATTCGCAGACGATGCAAGACTTTGCCGCTTCGCTATTTCAGCTGCTTGAAGATGTCGATGCACCGCTTAAACTGTCGCGCTTGAGAGAGCGGGCGGAATCCGAGGGCAAACCGCAAGAGGCGCGACAGCACGATCAAGTTTGGCGGGAAATCGTTCAGCTGTTAGATCAAGTTGTCGAAACCGCTGATAACAAACCGATTTCTCTACAACTGTTCACGCAAATGATTGAAGCCGGTTTAGAGGGCATGACATTTTCAATTATTCCGCCGGCCTTCGATCAAGTCGTCGTGGCCAACATGGAAACTTCGCGGTTAAGTGCTGTGGACTGCACGTTTTTAATGGGCGCCAATGAAGGGATTATCCCTGCGTCTCCCGATGAAACGAGCATGATTTCTGAAGACGAACGAACGGTCTTGGAAAAACAAGGCTGGGTGTTGGCCCCGGGGGCTGAAAGACAACTCATGAACGAATCGTTTCTCGTATATTTGGCGCAAACTTCCGCAAAAGACAGGCTTTATATCAGTTATGCACTCGCCGATCAAGAAGGCCGGACGCTTCAGCCATCGATGATTTTAAACCATTTGTATGAAATGTTTCCCGCTTTGCAAGCAGAAACGGTTTTTGATTCTTCTTTGGATGTGTTGACAGAAGATGAAGAACTGGCGTTTGTCACAACAAAGAAAAAAACGGTCTCTCATATGACAGCACAGCTTCAGCAATGGAAACAAGGATACCCGGTTTCATCGATCTGGTGGGCGGCATACAACTATTTTGCCGTGCAAAACCCGCCTGATGTTCAGGCTGAAACAGCATTAAAGAGCCTGTTTTACCGGAATGTGCCGGTTTCGCTGCAGGCAGCGACATCAAAACAGCTGTACGGCGAGCAATTAAAAACGAGTGTGTCGCGAATGGAACAATATTATTCTTGTCCGTTTCAGCAATATGCCAATTACGGCCTGAAGTTAAAAGAACGGGAAACATTCAAACTGGAAGCTCCTGACATCGGCCAACTTTTTCATGCGGCATTAAAGGAAATGGCCGAGTCGTTGAATGCAGAAGCGATCGATTTCAAAGATTTAACCGAGGGCGAAGCAGCTGTCAGATCTAAGCAGATTGTTGAGAATTTGGCGCCTAAAATCCAGCGTGAAATTTTTCGCAGTTCACACCGGCATATGTATGTGCAAAAAAAACTTGAAGAAGTTGTCACACGCGCTTCGATCGTCTTAGCAAAGCAAGCGCAAAAATCCGGTTTTTCACCAGCCGGACTTGAAGTTGATTTTGGTCCCGGAGGCGAACTGCCGCCTCTGACGGTAACGTTGGATAATGGGGTTAAAGTAGAGCTGATCGGCCGAATTGACCGGGTCGACCGTGCCGAGCGCGAAGACGGCATATACGTGCGGATTATTGATTACAAATCAAGCGCACAAGATTTGCGGCTCGATGATATTTATTACGGACTCTCCATGCAGATGCTTTTGTATCTGGATGTTCTGCTGACACACGGCGGTAAGTGGTTTCAAACAGAGGTCACCCCTGCAGGCGTGCTATATTTTCATGTGCATAACCCGATTGTCACAGCTGACACTAAACTGTCAGCTGACGAGATTGAAGCTAAAATGATGGAACAGTTTAAAATGAAAGGATTGCTCTCGTCCGATCCGTCGGTTATCGAAGAAATGGATAAATCACTCGACAACGGTCAGTCTTCAGAGATCGTCCCTGTAACAAAAAATAAAGACGGAAAGCTCGGAAAACGGTCGCGGGTGATTAATGATAACGACTACGAACGGCTCCGCATGTTTTTACGAGAACAGGTAAAGTACGCTGCTTCAGCAATCACAGCCGGCGACACGTCATTAACGCCGTTTAAGAAAAAACAAAAAGTTCCTTGCACATACTGCAGTTATAAATCTTTTTGTCAATTTGATCCTTCATTAGAAGAAAATGATTACCGCTATTTGCGCAGCAAAGATAATGACGATATTCTTACTGTCTTAGAAAATGATCCCAAAGGAGGAAACCGATGATTCAGCGGAAAGCAAAACCAGATTCGTCGCCATGGACGGATGAACAATGGGATGCGATCAGCGCAGAAGGAAATAATATCCTTGTAGCTGCTGCTGCCGGAAGTGGAAAAACCGCCGTTTTAGTCGAAAGAATTATTCGTAAAGTCACCGAAGCCCATCATCCGGCTGATATTGACCGCATGCTCGTTGTGACGTTTACTAACGCTGCTGCCGCCGAAATGCGCCACCGAATCGGAAAAGTTTTGGAAGACAAAATAAAACAACACCCGGACTCCGTCCACTTACGGCGCCAACTGACACTCTTACAGCGAGCGCCGATTTCGACACTCCATTCTTTTTGCATGAATGTCGTGCGCCAGTATTATTACTTAGTCGATATTGATCCGCAATTTCGGATTACCGATGAAATTGAAAGCGAACTGTTAAAAGAAGAAGTGCTTGATAGTTTGTTCGAAGAAGAGTATGAAGCCAATAACAGCTCTTTTTTCGACCTCGTTGACCGTTACTCCGGCGACCGCTCAGATGAAGAACTGCGCCGAATCGTCCTGCAGCTCGACCGGTTTTCGCGCAGTCATCCCCGTCCTGAAAAGTGGCTGCGAGAAAATGCCGAGAAGTACGAGACAATTTCTGCGGCAGAGATCACTTCGCTGCCTTGGTATAACGAAATGATTCAGGCGATTAAAAAGTCGCTTGCTCAAGCTTCAGACCTGGCAGCTAAAGCATGGGAAGCAGCAGAAGCGCCGAGCGGACCGCAGAAATATTTAGATGTCATCATAGCAGAGTACAAAGGCATTGCCGCCGCACTCGCTGAAACTGACTACCGCCGATTAGCTGAAGCGGTTGAAACCATTCCGTTTGCAGCAAAAGTCCCTTCGATCACAAAAAAAGACGAAGTTGATGAAAACTTAAAAAAAGCCGCGCAAAACAACCGTAATGCCTACAAAGATGTGATCGGCGAGGTGAAAAAAAGTTACTTCACAGCGCCGGAAGAAATATTGCTGACGGATTTACAGGAAATGAGCTCCTCGATTAGAAAACTGATGGAATTAACAATTGAATTTCAGCAGCGTTTTTTCCAGGAAAAAAAAGCGCGGGGAATTCTCGATTTTTCCGACCTTGAGCATTTAACGCTCCGTATTCTGACTGAAGAACGAAAAGAATTTGCGCCGTCGGATATTGCCCGTCAGTACAGCCGCTATTTTCATGAGCTTTTGATTGACGAATATCAGGATACCAACGCTGTGCAAGAAACGATTCTCACCCTTATATCTGCTGGAGATAACCGCTTTATGGTCGGTGATGTCAAGCAGTCGATCTATCGTTTCAGGCTCGCGGAACCGTCGATTTTTATCGAAAAATATAAAAGTTATTCGCCGGACGGAAGCGGTGCTGGTTTAAGAATTGACTTAGCTAAAAATTTCCGGAGCCGAAAAGAAGTGCTGCAAAGTACAAACTACGTTTTTCGGCAGCTTATGGATGAAAGCGTAGGCGATATCGCCTACGACGACGCTGCTGAACTGAAAATCGGCAATACCGATTATGATGAAAGCATCGATGCAGAAACGTCCGTCGTTCTTGTAGACGAAGCGAATTCGTCTCAAAAGCAAGCTGATGAGTCAGATGATGACGCCGAAGAATTAGCAAAATCAGAAGTGGAGGCAAAGGCAATCGCGGCGGAGATTCAGGGGATAATCGAGAGTAAGCGTCCGGTGTTCGACAAATCACTCGGCGCAACCCGTCCCGTTCAATACCGGGACATTGTGATTCTTATGCGTTCAATGCCCTGGGCAGAAACGATTCTCGATGAGCTGCGGCAATCAGGAATTCCGGCCTATGCTGATTTATCTTCCGGCTATTTTCATGCCACAGAAGTTCAGACGATGCTTTCCTTGCTGAAAATTATCGATAATCCTTATCAGGATATCCCGCTGGCTGCCGTTTTACGCTCCCCGGTCGTCGGCCTGAATGAAGAACAGTTAGCTGCTGTGCGGCTTTACGATAAAAACGGGTCATTTTACAGTGCTGTAATTCGTGTCCTTGAGGGGACAGATGGAAAGGATCCAAGTTTACACCACACATTAACCGCTTTTAAACAACGTCTTGAACATTGGCGCAACTGTGCCCGGTCCGGTTCATTATCACGCTTGATCTGGCAGATCTATGAAGAAACCGGCTATGTAGCTTACGCCGGAGGGATGCCGGGAGGAAAACAGCGGCAAGCCAATCTGCAAGCGCTCTATGACCGGGCGAAAGGGTACGAAGAGACGTCTTTTCGCGGCTTGTTTCGTTTCCTTCGTTTCATTGAACGGATGGAAGAAAGAGGAGATGATCTTGGCGCAGCCCGTGCTGTCGGGGAACAAGAAGACGTCGTTCGGCTAATGACTGTTCATAAAAGTAAGGGGCTCGAATTTCCGGTCGTCATGTTTACGGGGTTAGGGAAACCATTCAATATGAGCGATGTTAATCAGCCTTATTTAATGCATAAAGAACTCGGATTTGCTTCGAAAATGATTGATCCTGATCTTCGGACCGCCTACCCGAGCATCCCGCAGCAAGTGCTGAAAAACCGGGTTAAAAACGAAATGAGTGCTGAAGAAATGCGGGTAATGTATGTGGCGATGACACGGGCGAAAGAAAAGTTATTTCTGATCGGAACTGTCAGTGATCTGCAGAAAAAAGTTGAAAAGTGGTCGCAGGCGAAAGACGCCGACGATTGGGTGCTGCCGGAAGCGGACCGTGAAAAAAGCACGTCATTTATTGATTGGCTTGGCCTCTCACTTTACCGTCACCGCGCATTCCGCGATCTGCAATCAGCATATGAAACGGCAAAAACAGATCTTGCCGCCGCTTGGGCGGAAGATCCCTCCATTTGGACAGTCCGGGCAATAAAAAGTTCGGACTTGGCTGTCAAACAGTCCGAAGGCGAAGCAAAAAACCATATCATCGAGCAGGCGTTGGCTTCATTTAAGCCGGTACCGGGAGCAGATGAAGCGTTGGAAGAGACAATACGCGACCGCTTGAACTGGTCGTATCCGTTTCACGATGCGACTGTTTTTCAAGCTAAGCAGACGGTGACCGAGCTGAAAAAAGACCGGGAAGCTGATTACAGCAGCGAAGAATTTATTCGTACGTTTGAAACGGATTTTGCCGAAAGACCCGCGTTCCTGCAAAAAGATAAATTATCCGCGGCGGAAATCGGCACCGTCATCCATGAAGCGATGGAGAGAATCAATTTAACTAAAACCGAACCCGAGCAGGTGCAAGAGCAACTAAACGAATGGATGAAAAAAGACCAAATGCTCGAAGCAGAAGCTGCGCAAATTGCACCGCATGATATATCGGCTTTTTTCAGTTCTGCAATCGGCCGGCGGATGAAATGTGCCTCTCAAGTCGAAAGAGAAATTCCTTTCAGTTATCTGCTTCCAGCTCATCGGGCATACAGCAACTGGGAAGGCTCTTTAGAGGAACGCGTGTTTGTACAAGGGATGATCGATGCGGTGTTCCGCGAAGAGGACGGCACGCTTTGTGTAGTTGATTATAAAACCGACCGTATCCGCGGTAAATTTGACACTTGGTCAAACGAAGCCATTCAAGATCACTTTTTTAACAAATATAAGTTTCAAATTGATTTGTACTGCGAGGCGCTGGAAAGCAGCTGGAATGAAACGGTTGCTGAGGCCTACTTGTATTTATTCGATATCGGCAGCACAGTCCCGATGAAATAAGGACCAGTTTATAAAGAAGGAGATTAACCGCAGCGTGTTGATGATCATCAGTCAAAAATACAGTTAACGGTTGCCGTCATATTAGTAAAACTTGCCGTATACGTTCGGTGAATTGTCACGGGATAACCCTTCCAAAGGCAGGAAAACGCGTTATACTGTATTTACAGAAATGATCTGCAGGGAGGGACTACCGATGATATATTATGTGATGAAGCCGGAGGAATGGCTGTCAGTCCGCGAAGAAGATGAGTATTGGCCGGAAAATTTCGATGAACTCGGCTATATTCCTTGTGCAGAACCGGGCCAGCTCGAACTGTTAATTAAAGATCTCGGTTTTGAAAACAGCCGTTCATTGTATGTATTGAAAATCGATCCGCAGCAGATAGAGAGCGTAATCATTTATGAAGATGTGTCTGAGCGCGGTATGATGTTTCCGCATGTATACGGCTATATAAACAGTGATGCTGTAAAAGACACTGAACTGATTGAACCTTGCCCAGCTTCTTAACCGTACTTCCGCTGCAACAAAGAAAAGCCCCGATCATTAGTTGATCGGGGCTTAATTTTATGAGGATGTTTGCAGTTTTTCTTGCAAGTACTCATTATATGAGATTTTTTTGTCATAAACGCCGGTTTCTTTTAGTTCGATAATGCGGTTGGCGATCGACTCATTGAATTGCAAGTCGTGACTTGCAAAGATCAATACACCTTTGAATTGAATCAACCCGTTATTTAACGCTGTAATCGCTTCTAGATCCAAATGGTTCGTCGGCTCATCCAAAAGCATCACATTCGCTTCAGAAAGCATCATTTTTGACAGCATACAGCGCACTTTTTCGCCGCCGGATAACACCGGCGCTTTTTTCTTCGCTTCTTCACCGGAAAAGAGCATTCGCCCGAGGAACCCGCGAATAAACGTTTCTGTTTGATCTTCAGGCGAATATTCGCGAAGCCAATCGACAAGTGTCACATCTTTGCCTTCAAAGTACGGCGAGTTGTCTTTAGGGAAATACGTTTGGCTCGTTGTAATGCCCCATTTATACGTCCCCTCATCAGGTTCAACTTCGCCCATTAAAATTTGCATTAACGTCGTTTTCGCAATTTCTTTTGGTCCGACAAGTGCCACTTTGTCATCACGGTCGATCGTGAAACTGACATTATCGAGCACTTTTTCACCGTTTACCGTTTTCGATAAGTTTTTCACTTCGAGTACATCATTACCGATCTCGCGTTCCGGTTTAAACGCGATATACGGGTACTTCCTTGAAGACGGCTGAATATCATCCAGTTCAATTTTATCAAGCAGTTTTTTGCGTGATGTCGCCTGTTTTGATTTCGATGCATTCGCACTGAAGCGGGCGATAAATTCCTTTAAATCTTTAATCTTCTCTTCTTTTTTCTTGTTTTGTTCTTGCGCCATTTTCATCGCGAGCTGACTGGATTCATACCAGAAATCATAGTTTCCGACATAGAGCTGAATCTTTCCGTAATCAATATCTGCAATGTGCGTGCAAACATGGTTAAGAAAATGCCGGTCGTGGGAAACGACAATAACCGTGTTCTCAAAATTGATTAAAAATTCCTCCAGCCATTGAATCGCTTGAATATCTAAGTTATTGGTCGGCTCATCCAAAAGAAGCACATCCGGGTTGCCAAATAAAGCTTGCGCAAGCAAAACTTTCACTTTGTCTGAACCGGTCAGTTCAGACAGTGTTTTCGAATGCAAATCTTCAGAAACGCCCAACCCCTTTAAAAGGACGGCAGCATCTGATTCCGCTTCATACCCGTTCATCTCAGCAAATTCAGCTTCAAGTTCCGCTGCTTTCATTCCGTCCTCGTCGGAGAAATCGGGTTTCATATAAATCTCATTCTTCTCCTGCATGACTTCGTACATTCGTTCATGTCCCATCATGACAACATCGAGAACGACATCGTTCTCATATTGAAAGTGATCCTGTTTTAAAACAGCCATGCGGTGATCTTTCGCTAAATGAACGTTGCCGTCCTGCGGTTCGATCTCGCCGGATAAAATTTTCAGAAAAGTTGACTTGCCTGCGCCGTTTGCACCGATCAAGCCGTAACAATTGCCCGGAGTAAATTTTATATTCACATCTTCAAAAAGTTTTTGATCGCCAAAACGCAGTCCGACTTTGTTTACATCTAACATAATATACATCATCCTCTTTTAATGAAATCCTCAAGCATTATATCATCTGCGAAGAAAAATTACGACCTTCAGAAATAGTTTGTTTAAACGAAGGAATATATGGTTACATAATAATGAACCAATAATTAACAGCGGAGGAATCAAGATGCAGACAACGACAGATCTGTTAACGAAATTTAAGCAATTCCCCAGTCTCCTCGGGGAAGATTTAACATACATCCGCTCACAATCTTTTTTTGCTGATAATTTAACGACACTGGATTATGAAGACCAGCAAAAAAACAACTGGCGGGTTTACTTTTTTGAAAAGCCCCTGACAAGGGTGTATTTAGGTGTTTTATTTGATTATGTAGCAGCCGAACTCGATGATGAAGCAATCCTTCATCGGGTTGTCTGTTCACCGGAATTCGCTGATAACTACCGAGCGCTGTTGGAACAGTTTGAGTTCTCTTGCTTTAATATTTATGAACTTGCCTCTGTTCAGCCAATGCTCAGCCAGGCCGCTCAGGATCGATCCTCCGGCCGAACGTATGAAGATGAACTGATCATGTTCGGCGAAGATTTGCTTCATCAGGACTTAAACACCGCCTGGTCAGACTTCACTTTATTGTTTTCCGACCGGGTCGTCAAAAAGGAATTATCCGCGACAGAAGCCGAGCAGCAGCGGCATTTTCACGTTTATTTTCGCGGTGAGCTTTACGATGAAGGGCAGCTGCGAATCGTCTATAAACAAGGGGAACGAAAATTAAAGTGCCCGCACACCGTCCATTTAGAACTGATCGGAATTGAAAACCGCGCAGAAACGCTTTTTTTGACTACTTTGCCGCTGATGGAAGCGCTCGACAGAAGGGAAGGTCAGCTGTTCGTTAATATCCCGTATGACGAAAAACGGATTGAAACGAATGACCGCGAACGAATCGAATGGATTTTAAAAAAATGGGAACTCGATACGTTTGATATGATGTCATTGCAAGATTACTCCATAAACGAAATGAGAACATTTATTCAAAAAATGGCAGCCGTCACGCTGCTGCAAGGGGCGGCCGTCAAGAGCTGAACGGCCGTCACAAAACCGCCACATTGAAAACGGATACACTCATCAATGTGAATCTTTTCACAAATTTGACATAGAAAACAGCGCATTATCGAGTTATAATCAATTCGAAAGATCACAAACGGTGGTCATTTATTTTTAACGAATCAAGTGAAAACATTCACAAATGGAGGGTGACGAAACATGGCTGTCAATGAAACGGATGTTACGCAAAAAGAAGAGACGCGGGAAATGATTGACCGGCTAGTTGAAAATGGACAAAAAGCGTCGGAATCATTTATGAATTTCGATCAAGAAACGGTTGATGCGATCGTTCATAAAATGGCGCTTGCCGGGCTCGATCAGCATATGCCGCTTGCCAAGCTTGCACATGAAGAAACAGGGCGCGGGGTATATGAAGACAAAATCACTAAAAATATTTTTGCAACAGAATACATTTATCATGCCATCAAGTACGACAAAACTGTCGGAGTCGTCAATGAAAACAAATTCGAAGAGATCGTTGAAATTGCCGATCCTGTCGGTGTAATTGCCGGGGTGACCCCCGTAACAAACCCAACATCGACGGCAATGTTTAAAATGCTGATTGCAATTAAAACACGCAATCCAATCATTTTTGCCTTTCATCCGTCCGCTCAACAATGCAGTTCAAAAGCTGCGGAAATCATGTATGATGCTGCCGTAAAAGCCGGCGCTCCGGAACATTGCATTCAGTGGATCCCGACGCCGTCGATCGATGCGACGCAGCTGCTGATGAACCATCAAGGCACAGCAGTAGTTCTCGCGACCGGCGGGTCTGGAATGGTTAAATCCGCCTACAGTACCGGGAAACCGGCACTTGGCGTCGGTCCGGGTAATGTTCCTTGCTTTATCGAAAGAACGGCGAATATCAAACAGGCGGTCAATGACTTAATCTTGTCGAAGACATTTGATAACGGGATGATCTGTGCGTCGGAACAGGCGGTCATTATTGATGATCCGGTGTTTAAAGAAACGAAAAATGAATTAAAAGCTAACAGCTGTTATTTTCTCTCCAAAGATGAAAAGAAGAAAGTTGAAAATACGGTCATCAATATCGAAAAAGGGGCGGTCCGTCCGGAAATCGTCGGCAAACCGGCTCCGGTAATCGCAGAGATGGCCGGAATAACTGTGCCGGAAGATACGAAAATTTTGATCGCCGAGTTGGAAACTGTCGGCGCAGATGAACCGCTATCACGCGAAAAAATGAGTCCGGTTCTAGCTTGTTATCGCGTTAAAAACTATGAAGAAGGCTTTAAGCGGGCGGAAGAAATGCTTTATTTCGGCGGACTCGGCCACTCAGCGGTTATTCACTCGCAAAATGATCAATTAATAGAAGCTTTCGGTTTACGCATGAAAGCGGGACGAATCATCTCAAACAGTCCATCATCACAAGGAGCGATCGGCGATATTTATAACGAATACATTCCTTCACTTACTCTCGGTTGCGGCTCACACGGTCATAACTCTGTATCACAAAATGTCACGACCTTCAACTTGTTAAACTTTAAAAAAATCGGTAAACGTCGTAACAATATGCAGTGGTTTAAAGTTCCGCCTAAAATTTACTTCGAGAAAAACGCGACGCAATACCTGGAAAAAATGCCTGACATTTCGCGGGCGATGATTGTAACCGATGAAGTCATGGTAAATACAGGTTATGTAGACAATGTACTCTACTATTTGAACAAACGCGAAAAATCTGTACAGTACGAAGTATTTTCCAAAGTAGAAGCAGACCCGTCGATTGAAACAGTCATGAACGGGGCAAAAATGATGCAAAACTTTGAACCGGATGTGATTATCACGTTAGGCGGCGGGTCAGCTATGGACGCGGCGAAAGGGATGTGGCTTTTCTACGAACACCCGGACCTGGATTTTCACGGTTTGAAACAAAAGTTTATGGATATTCGCAAGCGCGTGTTTAAATACCCTAAACTTGGCAATAAAGCGCAGTTTGTCGCGATTCCGACCACTTCCGGAACCGGCTCTGAAGTAACATCGTTCTCCGTGATTACAGATAAAGAGAACAATGTAAAATATCCGCTTGCTGATTATGAACTGACACCCGATGTCGCGATTATTGACCCGGTTTACGTTAAAACGGTTCCTCCATCCGTAACGGCAGATACAGGGTTGGATGTGCTTACACACGCCATCGAAGCTTACGTATCTGTAATGGCGAATGATTACACCGATGCGCTGGCAGAAAAAGCAGTGCAGCTCGTGTTTGAATATTTGCCGCGCGCTTATCATAACGGCAATGACGAAGAAGCTCGGGAGAAAATGCACAACGCTTCGACGATTGCGGGTATGGCCTTTGCAAACGCGTTTCTCGGCATTAACCACAGTTTAGCTCACAAACTCGGCGCCGAATACAAGATCGCTCACGGCCGCTCAAATACGATTTTGATGCCGCATGTGATCAGATACAACGCGAAAAAACCGACGAAATTTGCATCTTTCCCAAAATACGAAAGTTTCAAAGCGGATCAGCGTTATGCGGCTTTAGCAAAAATGCTCGGTTTAAAAGCGAATACAACTGATCAGGGCGTAGAAAGCTTAGTCCAAGCTGTCATTAAGCTTGCTGAAGAAGTCGGTATTCCGATGAGCATTGCAGAGTGCGGCGTAGATCACGAAACGTTTGAAAACAACGTGGAGCGATTGGCAGATTTAGCTTTTGAAGATCAATGTACGATCAGCAATCCGAAGATGCCTCTTGTATCCGAACTTGCCGATATTTACCGCAACGCTTATCACGGCGTTCATACAAAAGCATAAACAGGATACTACCCGAGACAGAACAGCTCATGATAGACTTGGCGTTAAGAGCGCCAAGTCTTTTTTTTCGTTAACGGAGGAGGACAAAGATGCAGAGTTTAAACGAAGAGATTGTAGACCTGACTGAAAAGACACGGAGAATGCTGAAATATAACCGCTTATCAGCCGCCGCAAAACAGACGATTGATGACGGGATAGATACCGGAGACGGGATTTTCAATCCTGAGAGTCCACACGATCCGTCCGTGCTGACTTGTCAGCTTTCGTTGCAGGAAACTGATGAATCGCCGAAATTGACCGCAGCCGTAAACCGCTGGTATTGGCAGGAAAAAATCCGCAAATTACACCACGATGCGGCCGGATTCATGCAAGCTGCGCCCGTTAAAGAAACATTGGATCACAAATACACAAATTTAGAGGAGCGTAAAGACGAACTGATTGCCGACACATCTGCAGTCTGGACAAACGAGCTGTATGACGTAACGGTTAACGAAGCACATATGCTCAGCTTTATGCAAACATTGGAAGATCTGATTATTTTCAGCGAGGAAGTCCTCGCTTCATTATATGAAACTAAAGAAATGGCAGATCATTTAAACGACACCGTGCTTACGGAACAGTTAAATCAGCAACTGGCCACATCGGCCGCCAAGCTTCTTCCGTTGGATAACGCAGCTTTGTCTTGTCTTCATGCGGAGACTTTACTCTTGTATTGGCAAACTGAATTGGCATTTTTGCATGAGAGCGAAATGATCGAGGCCGACTTCAGCCATTTGCTCGATGTTTCAGCACACTTTTTTGCTCGGACAATAACAGATTGGATCTGTCACGGCCGCTTAACGGAAGGGTTAAAAACGATCGACAGCAAAATCGATCTCATCCATGACGGGTTGACCCGGTTAGAGGCCGAACAGTTTCGGATCAAGGAAGAGCTTGACAGTCTCTCTGTCCAACGGATTAAGCTCCTTTATCATAAGAACTGACAGGCATGTCAACCGGTTTAAAACGCTGAAAAGCAGCAAACAACGATTTTTAACTTAGGGAGCTGGGTTTAGATGCTGATTGAAACAGATGTGATTCACGGACGGGGAGATCCTTATGACTTTGGCGTAAAACAAGGGCAGCATGTATCATCGCTATTAAAAGACAAACACTTAAAACGCCGAAAAAAATCGATCCGTCAATACACCGTAGACAGCAAAGAAGCAAAAAATTGGATCACCGCCTTTTCGCCGTCATTGTGGGCAGAGCTAAACGGAATGGCGGACGGGCTGAAGTGGTCGTTGGAAAATGTTTTGCACGAGTATGCCGGTTATCAGCAAAGCTGGGTTACATCAGGATGCAGTTCTTTTATGGCAAACGGTGTGTACGGGCGAAATTATGATTACCACCCGAAAACATACGACGGCCGCTTCGTATTATGGCAGCCTTCTTCAGGTCAAGGAGCTGCTCATATCGGTTTTGCGCAGCGAATGGCGGGGAGAATGGACGGGATGAACGAACATGGCTTAGCTGTCGGCTATCATTTTGTAAATCGGCTCCGCCCGGGCGACGGGTTTATCTGTACAACGATTGCACGGCTGATCCTCGATTCATGCCGTTCTGTCGATGAAGCAACGGCGCTTTTACATGAATTGCCGCACAGGTTCGCATTTAACTACTCGCTTACTGACCGGACAGGCAAAAGCGCTGTTGTCGAAGCTTCGGCTAAAGGGACTGATGAACGTTCCGGCAAGCAGCGGCTGACATGTACGAACCATTTTCAATCGGAGAACAAACTGATTGAAAACCGGAATTATTTAACAGAATCAATCGGTCGTCTTGATCTGTTAAACGCAACGGTAACGGCTCAGTCCGATAGAAATACCATGTTCGAACAGCTGAACCAGCTGCAAAACGGCATCGCAAAAACCAACTATCGCAGCTGGGCCGGAACAATCCATACAGCTGTATACGATACAAAAAACTTGCAGGCAACAGTCGGCATCGGCCCGGATGCTGCCCCGATAACGATTGATTTTAAGGCGTGGCTGGAAGGGGAGCAACTGTTTTTACGGAAAATCCGCGGGCGGATCCCTGATACACTTCCGGAAACAGAACATATCCAAGCGGAAACACACACGCTGCACTGAGAAGAATCCGTCCGCAACTTTACAAGAGGCGAACGGATTCCAGGATGTGTTGCATAAACGGCGGTGATGTTAATAAGGAATTGTGATCCTCGCTGTCTACTGTGTGCATGTCTGTTCCGGTTTTATCTTTCCATAATTGCTTAAGTTTTTCAGAGTCGATGACTTCGTCAGCGCTGCCGATAAAAACAGATGATTTCGCAAACAATTGCCAATTGGTATGTTTTAAATCGATAAACCGGCTCATGACTAAACGGTAACTTAATTCGTACGGGTAAACTTGCGAGGAAGCATCGTACGGGACATCACGGACAGGAACCTTCACGACAGGGGCGCGGCCTTGAAAAAATGGATTGATATTTGCCCAAATGTGATAAAATTTTGCGCGTTTTGAATAAACGGCCCAGCTGTCCGAACCGTTTTCCTGATTGGAGATCTCCCGGTTAACCGGCAGAGCAGGATGAAGAAACGGTGCAGCGAGAATGATTTTTTCCGTCTTAACTGGAAGACGACCGGCGTTTAGAATCCGGCAAACGTTGGCTGCGCCGGTCGAGTGGCCAATCAAAACGATACGCTCGTATTCGTGTTCTAATTCTTGTAATATTTCTACGAGATCGTTGTCATATTGACCGGCATTCGGAATGTCGCCTTTTTTAGTTTCGGCGTTAGTGTATCCGCGCAAGATCGGCAGATGAACATCAACCGAAGCTAAAACCGTTAAATTGTCAGCCAGACGCTTCCAGTAATCGAGATCTGACATCAAGCCGTGAATACCGACGATGACTGTCTTCGTCTTATCGCGCTCCTGGCTTTCGATCTCGTAATACGGTATAACTGCACTGTCTGAAAACGTAAATGTTGAAGTGATCAATCGCATCGCGTCCTTTTCTGAATCGTTGCTTTATTATATCAAGTGAGACTGCCGGACGCGAATATGATGTTTAAATTATGACAGAAACGTGAATAGTAACTTTTGAAACAATATTACTAAGGAGTGATCACATGGCAGATAAAGTATTGACAACATCAGCAACGGCAACGGGCGGACGCGAAGGACACGTGAAGTCGGACAACGGAGTCATTGACCTTGATTTATCAATGCCGAAAGGTGACAACATTCCAAGCGATAAGACTAATCCGGAACAGCTTTTTGCAGCAGGATACGCAGCTTGTTATGACGGCGCGCTAAACTTAATGGCTTCAAACGAAAAAAAAGACATTGAGTCTACGTTAACGTCAGAAGTAAGCTTAATTAAAGATCCGACAGACAACGGCTTTAAAATCGGCGTAACAATGCATGTTGAAATTAAAGGCGTTTCCCAAGAAGAGGCGGAATCACTCGCACAAAAAGCGCACGATTTCTGTCCTTATTCGAAAGCGACGCGCGGCAACATCGACGTTGATCTGCACGTGACTGCGAAATAAAATAAAATGGACTAAAAAAACCGCTCTTCTGAGCGGTTTTCAGAGTGTTGACAAAGTCATGACATCGTTAGATGTCCTAATTAAAAGGAACGGATGACGACGCATCGTCCGGCTTCTTTCACCTGAAGGTACCACTGCGACATCGGCTCAAAAAGACTTCGCCGTGTCTTACTAGTCCGCGGGCGAGCGCCGAGCCGCTTCGGGCTGATGCCCTGCAGGGTCTCGTCTATCTCGGTATCTACCACAGGCACCTGAGCAACATCGGCTCGACAAGACCTCGCCGTGTTTCCATCGCCGCTTGGAGAAAGCCGGGATGCTGGGTCATCCTCTTTTTTGAAGCGAGTGTATTGATAAAAAAGAAGCCATTCATCCACTCCTCCGACGCCTCCGGGAAAGCAAGAGACGAAGATCCGGATTCGGCGGCCTCAGACCGCCGAATGCTAGCTGAGTCCTTGCCCGGAGCAAGCGGAGGGTAGTGGATTCATGGCTGACATAAAAATATAGTTTGTCTACAGTCTGAAAACCGCTCTTCTGAGCGGTTTTTTAATGCAGTTTGCTAGCTAATCTGTAAAATATTTTGTAAGATGAACACAGTATTTTTAAAGGGAGAGATTTACATGGCGTGTCAATCGATTAAAAAAGCTACGTTTGCCGGCGGCTGCTTTTGGTGTATGGTAAAGCCGTTTGATGAGATGGAAGGGATTCTCGATATACGCTCCGGTTATACAGGCGGGAAGACCGAAGCTCCTGTGTATGAAGACGTTAAAACGGGTGAGACTGGTCATTACGAAGCCGTGCAAATTACATATGATGAAAACGTGTTTCCGTATGAAAAGCTGCTCAATTTGTATTGGCCGCAAATTGATCCGACAGATGACGGCGGTCAATTTTTTGACCGCGGCTCGCAATACCGGACAGCGATTTTTTATCACGACAAAGACCAAAAACAAAAAGCCGAACAGTCGAAATCCGAGCTTAAAGCGAGCGGACGGTTTCAAAACCCGATTGTAACGCAAATCCTACCGGCAGCTCCGTTTTATGAGGCGGAAGAACACCATCAAAAATTTCACCAAAAAAAACCTGAAGCTTATGAGCAGGAACGCCGTGATTCCGGCAGAGATGATTTTATTTATGAATATTGGCAATAAAGGAGCGACTTGTATGATCCATTCATTTCAGCAAGGTTCACCAGAAGATATCGGCATTCCGACGGAACGGTTTGAAGCGCTGGAAGACCAACTCAAAAAAAGCGGGGTCGAAACGTTTACGCTTTGCCGCCGTGGTATTGTCGGCTACCAGTATGAAAACCACCGCGGAATCATAGATCAAAAGCATAAAATTAATTCAGTGACAAAATCTGTTTTAAGTTCGCTCGTCGGAATCGCTTTAGAACAAGGCAGACTCCGTTCACTTGATGAACCGGTATCTGAGATTCTGGCCAATGCAGCAAACGCCCCTTCTGAGCTGACTGTTCGGCATCTATTAACAATGACGAGCGGTTTAAGCAGGAAACAGTGGGAAGCGTACACAGAAGAGGAACTGCCCTTATCAGCGATTTGGTCCGGGGTGCCGAGCGGTGAGCCCGGCGAAAAAATGATCTATAACAATGCCGATTCACAGCTTTTAAGTGCAGTAATCGAAGCGCGGACGAATATGTCTCTTCAGGCGTTTGCTGATCAATACTTATTTCAGCCTCTCGGGATAACAGATTACAGTTGGGAGACTGATCATAACGGGATCACGCTCGGAGGTTACGGGCTGTATTTATCCGCCGCCGACTTAATGAGATACGGGTCTGTTTTGATGAACAGGGGCAGGCGGAATGATACTGAAGTGATTCCGGAATCATGGCTGGAAACAGCCTTTCATTCCCATACAAATACGGACAAACCCGGGCAATCGTACGGCTTTCATTGGTGGATTAATGAGGGCGGCAACGGGAAACAGCCAAGATTGGTTTATGCAGCTGGACGCGGGGGGAAATTTTTGATTCTTGAACCGGTAAGCGGTGTGACTGCTGTGATTACATCGGTTTTACCGCAGCGCAAAAGCTTGCATCCGTTTCAATGGTTTCTCCGCTATATTGTGCCGGAAATCAAATAAAACCCGATTTTCAGCCTCCATCTTCATCTTTCCTTTTCAGGTATTTTTGCTTCACACTATATAAAAGTAAGTAAGAGAGGCGGAATGCATATGACGCAAATCAAAGGGATTCATCACGTTTCTGCAATTACAGCAAATGCAGCGAAAAATCTGCATTTTTACACGGAAATACTGGGAATGAGGCTTGTGAAAAAGACCGTGAATCAAGATTCCGTTTCCATGTACCATCTTTTTTACGCAGATGAACGCGGGCGGCCGGGAACGGATTTTACATTTTTCGAAATCCCGAACGCCGGTCAAACGTACCGCGGCTCCGGCAGCATCAGCCGCACCGGTCTGCGCGTAGCTTCTGATCAAGCTGTTGATTATTGGTATAAGCGGCTCAGCTCATATAATGTCAACGTTTCACAGCCCGAGACCGTCTGCGGCCGCTGCCAATTAGCGTTTGAAGATTTTGAAGGGCAGAGGATACAGCTGATTTCCGATCAAACAAACAGCGGTGATCCTGGCGGAATACCTTGGAGCGAAAGTCCTGTTCCTCAAGAGTTCGGCATCACTGGCTTAGGACCGGTCAGATTGACGGTTAAACAAGCAGCTAAAACCGCTGAGTTATTAAGAGAGACACTCGGCTTTGTGAAGACTGGTTCGTACGAAGAGAACGGCCGCACGGTCGAAGTGTTTTCTTGCGGCAACGGCGGAGCCGGCGCCGAAATTCACCTTGAACCTTCACCTCAAGAACAAACGGAAAAACCGGGGCGCGGCAGCGTCCATCATGTTGCTTTGCGAGTTGAAGACGAACAATCTTTGCGGCATTGGATTGATGTTATCGATAAACGAGGGTTCTCTCATTCAGGATTTGTTGAGCGTTATTACTTTAAATCGCTGTATTTCCGCGATCCAAACGGTATCTTGTTTGAACTGGCAACCGACGGACCCGGTTTTGAAACGGATGAATCATTTGATGAATTAGGAAAGAACTTAGCGCTCCCGCCGTTTCTGGAACCCCGCCGCAAAGAAATTGAAAACAATCTTGCGCCGCTTTCTTTTTCGTAATCCTTCTGTGTACAGAATCGTCCAAAAAAGGTAAAATACAAAATGTGGAACATTGTTCAGAGGAGGACATATGGATTTTACCTCAATTTTTTTAGTGATTTTATTTATTGTGAATATCTTTTTTGCTGGTGTTATTATATTTATTGAAAGAAAAGATCCGGCTGCAACCTGGGCATGGGTGATGATTTTATTCTTTATTCCTGTCATCGGTTTTATTATCTACTTATTTTTAGGACAAAATTTAACCCGGCGCCGGATGTTCGATTGGGAAGGGATTTATCAAATCGGGCTTGTTGATCGGATCAATCAACAAATCGGGCAAATACGCGACCGGACCTTTTCATTCGGCAACGCGATTGTCGACCGCTACCGCGATCTTATTTATATGCATTTGATCAATAACGAAGCGGTGCTGACTAAAGGAAATCAAATTGAAATTTTTAATGACGGCGCCGAGAAGTTTGATCAGCTTATCGAAGATATTCGCAGCGCGAAACATCATATTCATATTCAATATTACATTTTTCGTTATGATGATCTCGGCTTGCGAATGATAGAAGAATTACGCAAAAAAGCTGCTGAAGGACTGGAAGTTTGTTTATTGTATGACGAGCTCGGATCGCGCAAAATGCGCCGGCGCCATTTTCGCCCGATTACCGATGCCGGCGGAAAAATCGGTGTGTTTTTTCCAGCCACGTTTCCGAAGATTAATATTCGGCTTAATTACCGCAATCACCGAAAATTATCGATCATTGACGGCGAGATCGGATACATCGGCGGATTTAATGTCGGCGATGAATATTTAGGCAACTCTAAAAAATTCGGATATTGGCGCGACACTCATTTGCGCATCAAAGGAGAAGCGGTCGACCCGATGCAAACACGCTTTATACTCGACTGGAATCTAGCATCGAAACACGAACCGATTGCGTACAGCGAAAATTACTTCCCGCCGAAACAGCGCGAAGGCGACGCAGCGGTTCAAATGGTCTCCAGCGGTCCTGACAGCCACCACGAACAGATTAAAAACGGTTTGATGAAAATGGTGTTTGAAGCGGAAGAAACGATTTATATTCAAACACCGTATTTTATTCCGGATAAAAGTTTATTAGATGCGATACAAATCGCTTGTTTAGCGGGAAAAGATGTCCGCATTATGATTCCGAACAAACCGGATCACCCTTTTGTTTACTGGGCGACCTATTCTCATATCGGCAAGGTTTTAGAAACCGGAGCGAGAGTGTATATCTATGAAAATGGTTTTATTCACTCGAAAACGATGCTGATTGACGGAAAAATCAATTCTGTCGGCACTGCAAACATTGATATGCGTAGCTTTAAACTGAATTTTGAAATGAATGCATTTATTTATGATGAAGAGACAACGCAAAAATTAACAGCTGCTTTTGAAAACGATATGCAGCAATCAAATGAATTGACATTGGCTATGTACAAACGGCGTCCGCCTTTAATCCGGATTAAAGAATCCTTGTTTCGTCTTCTCTCGCCAATACTGTAAGAAATAATCTCTTTGAGAGCTGCGGCTCTCTTTTTTTTGCACATGCATGTATAAAGATAAATGGAATTACATAAAAATGTTGCATTTATATTTACGATTTCGTATAATTAAAAAAACATTTCCGCTAAAGAAAGAGGCGATTTTTTGATACATGCTGGCATTGTCGGAAGTACAGGATATGGAGCTTTAGAACTCGTGCGGTTATTGCAGTTTCACCCGCACATTGAAATTACATCGCTTGTTTCGCAGTCTCATGAGGGCGAACATATAGCTGACATGTATCCGCATATGAATGGATTTACTTTTGAGCCTTTCAGTTCTTTTCAATTTGAAACTTTAAAAACATTAGACATTGTTTTCTTTGCTACACCGGCCGGCATTGCTAAAAATGATGCACCGGCGCTGATCAAAGCAGGCGTTTATGTTGTCGATTTATCGGGGGATTTTCGCCTGCACAAATCAGACTATGAAAACTGGTATCAGCAAACTGCCGCAGCAGATGAATTTTTAACCGAAGCTGAATACGGACTTCCTGAACTCAATCGGGATAAGCTGCAGGAAGCCGCACTTTGCAGCAATCCGGGATGTTTTGCCACGTCAGCTTTACTCGGATTGCTGCCTGCAGCCAACAGCAGCTGGATCAATCCGGATTCCGTGACAGTTGACGGAAAAACCGGGCTGTCCGGCGCCGGCCGAACTCCGTCGGCTAAAACCCATTTTTCTGAAACGAATGAGAACACGATGCCTTATAAAATCGGCAAACATCAGCATATCCCGGAAATCGAACGCTATTTAATGCAGTCATCGGAAGCAGAGTGGACGATTCAAATGTCGACGCATTTAATTCCAATGACACGCGGGTTGCTTTGCAGCATGTACGCGGGGCAAACAGACAAGAGCCGAACTACAGAGGAATGGATTGATAAATACCGGGAGTTTTACCGCGGTCATCCGTTTGTCCGGATCCATCCGTATGAGCAGATGCCGGCGACAAAATTTGTGCTCGGAAGCAATTATTGCGATATCGGCATACACGTTGATCAACGCACTAAGCGGGTAGCTGTCTTCTCGGCGCTGGATAATTTGATGAAGGGAGCTTCCGGACAAGCCATACAAAACGCCAATCTAATGCTCGGTTTAGAGGAAACATGCGGCTTGCAGCAGATTCCGATTTATCCGTAAAGCGCAACTATGAAGGAGGAAAGAAGATGAACATGACAAATACTATGAATAAATCGATCCGCTGCCTTGAACAGGGACACGTCACAACACCTTCCGGCTTTACAGCCGGCGGTGTGCATACAGGATTACGAAAGAAGAAACTGGATTTCGGCTGGCTGCATTCCGATATTCCTGCCGTTGCAGCCGGTGTTTATACGACAAACACCTTTCAAGCCGCGCCGTTAAAAGTAACTCAGGAAGCGATTGAAGTCGATCAAAAAATTCAAACAATCGTATGTAATTCAGCGATCGCCAATGCATGCACGGGCCATATCGGCTATAAAAATGCAAAGATCATGCAAGAGGAAACAGCAGAAAAAATGAATGTCGCCGCTCACCATGTTGCCGTTTATTCAACCGGACTGATCGGCGAACAGCTCCCGATGGACAAAATTAAAACGGGAATTGAGCAGATGTCCGAACAATCCGCCTATCAGGTCGATGCATTCGAACATGCGATTTTAACAACAGATACCGTCACAAAACACGCTGCGGTCCAGTGTGAAATCGACGGCAAAACCGTTACGCTCGGCGGAGCCGCGAAAGGATCCGGCATGATCGAACCGAATATGGCAACGATGCTCGGGTTTGTAACGACAGATGCCGTTATTGAACACGAACCGCTTCTTAAAGCGCTCCGAAGCGTTACGGATCAAACCTTTAATATGATTACAGTCGACGGTGATTCAAGCACGAATGATTCAGTCTTAGTGCTGGCAAACCAGCGGGCAGGAAACGAGACACTGACAGAAGATCATCCAGACTATCCGGTCTTTATCCAAGCTCTGACGCTATTAAGTGAGAAGCTGGCGCAAAAAATCGCTGAAGACGGCGAAGGGGCGACAAAATTGATTGAAGTGAATGTCACGAATGCACATTCTGTGACGGCAGCAAGAAAAATTGCGAAATCCGTCATTTCTTCCAACCTTGTTAAAACTGCCGTCTATGGTGCAGACCCGAACTGGGGAAGGGTCGTATGCGCTGTCGGTTACAGCAACGAACCGGTAAATCCGGATCTTGTTGATGTTTTTCTCGGCCCGGTGCAGGTTGTCAGCGGCGGTCTCCCGCTCGCTTTTGATGAAGAAAAAGCCACGGACTATTTAATAAATAAAACTATTGAAATCACGGTGGATCTGCATGATGGTGACGAATCAGCGAAAGCCTGGGGATGCGACTTAACGTATCAGTACGTCACGATCAACGCCTCTTACCGGACGTAATGGAGGGATGAAGATTGAATCCGATTGTAATTAAACTAGGCGGCAGTTTATTGGACCCGATTCCGGATGAACTGTGCGAGAATATTGCTTCTTTTTGTGCAAATGAAGCAATTGATCCGTTGATCGTCCACGGCGGAGGCCCGCACGTCAGTGAAATGCTCGAAAAATTGGATGTTCCGACCAGTTTTACAGACGGACTGCGTGTCACTGACGCCGAAACATTAAACGTGGCCGAAATGGTCTTGAGCGGAACAGTAAATAAGCAGCTTGCCCGCAAACTTCAACATTGCGGCGTTCATGCACTCGGGATAAGCGGAACAGACGGCGATATTCTCTCTGTCCAACCGTTAGACAAACAAGCACTCGGTTACGTCGGCGACATTACATTTGTCAATCCTGCGTTGTTACATTCGCTTTTACAAGCCTCATGGGTACCGGTCATTTCACCGCTTGGGTCAGATGAACAGCACGAAGCATACAATATTAACGCTGATACAGCTGCGAGTGCGATTGCGGCTAAACTCGATGCACCGTTAATTTACTTGACCGACGTCGACGGTGTCATGGAAGAAACCGAAGAAGGCTGGATCCATCACAGCGTATTGACCGCCTCGTCGTCTGAAACACTTATTGATCAAGGCATTATTTACGGGGGGATGATTCCGAAAGTTCAAGCTGCCTTAACGAGTATTGAAAAAGGCGTCAACGAAGTGATTATCCTTAACGGCAAACAGCCATCGAGTTTGTCTGACTACCAAAATGCAGCAAATGTCGGCACAAAATTTATTAAGGAGGACAATGTCTATCATGTTTGACAGCAACAGCGTTTCTTATGTCATGAATACGTACAGCAGATTTCCGCTAGAATTGGCGTCCGGCGAAGGGAGCTGGGTTGTTGCAAGCGACGGAGCGAGCTATCTTGATTACACATCAGGGATCAGCGTTTGCAATCTCGGCCACCGTCCGCAAGCCGTCGCTGAAGCGCTCGAATCACAGCTTGCGAAAATTTGGCACACGTCAAATCTTTTTCATATCCCGAAACAAGAGGAACTCGCCAAACTGTTGGCAAAGACGGCTGGCATGGACCGGGTTTTCTTTGCTAACAGCGGCGCAGAAGCGAATGAAGCAGCGCTTAAACTCGTTAAAAAATATTGGAACGACCTCGGGGAATACAACAGAACGTCTGTTTTAACCTTTGAAGACTCCTTTCACGGCCGGACCGGAACAACGATGGCCGCCACTGCTCAGCCGAAGATTCATAACGGATTCGAGCCTTTAACACCCGGTTTCGTCTATCAGCCGTTCAACAGCGTTGAAAGTTTCGATATTTTAAACAATGCGCCGCTTCAGGCAGTTATGCTCGAATTGATCCAAGGTGAAGGAGGGGTCCGTCCCGCCGATTCCGGTTGGGTGAAAAATCTTGTAACGAAAGCACAATCTCTCGGCATACCGGTGATCGTCGATGAAGTACAAACCGGCATGGGCCGGACAGGCACCCCGTTTTTATTCGAACAGTACGGGATTAAACCGGATATCGTTACCGTCGCGAAAGGGCTTGGTTCCGGCCTTCCGGTCGGGGCAATGATTGCAAAGGATACTTTCGCTGCATCTTTTTCTCAAGGGAGTCACGGGAGCACATTCGGCGGAAATCCGCTGGTTATGAGTGCGGCTTTGGCTTCTGCAGAGACTTTATTCTCAACGGATATTTTAACCAACGTCCAAAAAGTCAGCGAAAAAATATTTGATAAGCTGAACGAATTTAAACTCACACATTCCGTCATAGAGGACGTTCGCGGAGCGGGGCTGATGATCGGCATTGAATTAACTCAGCCCGTTAAGCCGCTGTTAGCAGATTTGCGGGAGCGTAACGTGCTTGCGCTTCCAGCAGGTGAAAAAGTTGTGCGCGTGCTGCCGCCGTTAAATACGGATCTCGAGGAAGCCGATTTCTTCTTGGAAAAATTCGCGCAGTCTTTGCAAAATTTGCATGAAACGGAGGATGTACAATGACAATGGGCTATTTAGTGTTGGAAACAGGCGATGTTTTTACAGGAA
The DNA here is from genome assembly GCF_003814815.1 of Salisediminibacterium halotolerans. Lineage (GTDB taxonomy): Bacteria > Bacillota > Bacilli > Bacillales > Salisediminibacteriaceae > Salisediminibacterium > Salisediminibacterium halotolerans. The sequence goes on along the minus strand of NZ_RKQQ01000003.1, from coordinate 468,980 downwards.
ACTGGATTGGCGCCGATACAGATATTTCCGGCGAGCTCGTGTTTAATACAAGCATGACCGGTTATCAAGAGATGGTGACAGACCCTTCTTATACAGGGCAAATATTAACGTTTACGTATCCGCTTATCGGCAACTACGGTTGGCAGAAAAACGATGCGGAAAGCAACCAAATTCAGGCTTCGGCAGTGATTATGAATGAGCTTTGCAAAGAACCGAATCACGCCGGGGCAAAGTCCACCTTTGAGGATGAACTGGTCCGGCAAGGCATCCCCGGATTAGAAGGCGTCGACACGCGGGAGATTGTCATGCAAATTCGTCGTCATGGCACAGTGACCGCGGTGTTAACCAAAAACCCCGAACTCGTTAAACCCGAATCACTCAAAAAACCGCCGAAAGACGGCCGCTATGTGAAACAAGCAGCCGAAGTTGATCATACTTCCTACGATTCAGCAGACGGACCGCATATCGTGCTGCTTGATTTTGGCCATAAGCACTCGATTTTAAATGCGCTGTTGCAGCAGGATGCCGCCGTTACTGTCGTTCCCTTTGACACTCCGGCGAATGAGATTCACCGGCTCGCCCCGGACGGGATTGTTTTAAGCAACGGACCGGGAGATCCGATGGAACTGACTCCGATCTTTTCAGATATAAAAGAGCTCAGCTTAACTTATCCGACGCTCGGTATTTGCCTTGGTCATCAAGTCACAGCACTCGCACACGGAGCAAAAACGAAGAAAATGAAGTTTGGCCACCGCGGCGGAAACCACCCCGTCAAAGATATCGAAACCGGAAAAGTGTGGATGACCTCGCAAAATCACGGCTACGAAGTCGAGTTTAATTCGATCAACTCCGATGATTTTTTCTTTTTCTTAAAAAATGTTAACGACGGCACAGTCGAAGGATTTAAGCACAAGCATTTGCCGATGATCGGCGTTCAATTCCACCCGGAAGCCCACCCGGGACCGAACGACACAGCTTACATTTTTAATCAATTTATCGATACAGTAAATATGGGAGGACTTTCGTTATGGGAGAGCATGGAAGCATAAAAAAAGTGTTAGTCGTCGGATCTGGACCGATCGTTATCGGCCAGGCTGCTGAGTTTGATTACGCCGGAACTCAAGCTTGTCTCGCCCTCAAAGAAGAAGGGATTGAGGTTGTTCTGCTCAACAACAACCCGGCGACGATCATGACTGATGACACGATTGCCGATAGTGTATACTTTGAACCTTTGACCGCTCAATCTGTCGAGTACATTTTTCAACAAGAAAAACCTGACGGCATGATCGGAACACTCGGCGGGCAAACAGGACTCAATGTAACCGTTGACTGTTACAACAGCGGTCTGTTTGAAAAATACAATGTTAAGCTGCTCGGCACATCCGTTGAAGCGATTCGGCGCGGGGAAGATCGCGACCTTTTCCGTGAATTAATGATCGAGGTAAACGAGCCGATTGCTGAGTCCCATATCGTAGAAAGCGTCGACGAAGGCATCAGATTCGTTGAACAAATCGGTTATCCGGTCATTCTTCGTCCGGCGTATACCCTCGGCGGCGCCGGCGGAGGGTTTTGCTACAATGAAGAGGAACTGCGCTCAATGTTAAAACACGCCCTGCACTTAAGCCCGATTCATCAAGTGCTCGTCGAGAAAAGCATCAAAGGCTGGAAAGAAGTTGAATACGAAGTGATGCGCGATCATAACGATACGTGCACGATCGTCTGCAACATGGAAAATATGGATCCGGTCGGTGTTCATACCGGCGATTCGATCGTCACAGCTCCTTCGCAAACATTGACAGACAATGAATACCAAATTCTGCGGAGCGCTTCATTAAATGTCATCCGCGCTTTAAATGTCGTCGGGGGATGCAATATTCAATTTGCCGTTGAGCCTGCAACCGGAAATTATGTCATTATTGAAGTGAATCCGCGTGTGAGCCGCTCGTCTGCGCTTGCAAGTAAAGCAACCGGCTATCCGATTGCAAGAATCGCGGCAAAGTGTGCCCTCGGCTATGCGCTTGATGAAATTATTAATCCGATTACCGGAAGCACATACGCTTCTTTTGAACCGGCGCTGGATTACATTGTCGTTAAGCTTCCCCGCTTTCCATTTGATAAATTTCCCGAAGCAGACCGTGAGCTTGGGACGCAAATGAAAGCAACCGGAGAAGTAATGGCGATCGACCGGACTTTCGAAGGTGCGCTGAACAAAGCCGTCCGTTCACTGGAACAAAATACATTGTCAGTTCAGCTCCCCGGCATGAAGCTAAAAGACGATGCGTGGATCGAAGAACACCTTAAAAAACCGAACGATCAGCGCCTTTTCGTTATCAGTGAGGCGATCCGGCGCGGAAACTCTGAAGATGATTTGCATCAAATCACTGAGATTGACCGCTGGTTTTTACGAAAAGTGAACAATATCGTAATGATGGAAGAAGAGATTCGACACAAGCAGCATACGATTTTAACCGAAGAAACATTGAAAAAGATCAAACGCTTAAACATCAGTGACGAGTGGATTGCTGACACGCTCGACATGTCTTTTGCCCATTTGCGGGAAATTTATGAATCGTTCGGCTTGAATCCGGCTTATAAACTCGTTGATACATGCGCCGGAGAATTTGATGCCGAAACTCCTTATTATTATTCAACATGGCAAGGCAGAGATGAAGCTGTAAGAGAAGGGAACAAAAAGCGGATTCTTGTGCTCGGATCCGGTCCGATCCGAATCGGCCAAGGGATTGAGTTTGATTATTGCTCTGTGCACGCTGCAGAAGCTGTCAAAAAGCTCGGGCATGAAGCGATCGTGATTAACAACAATCCTGAAACGGTCAGCACTGATTATACCGTCGCCGACCGTCTTTATTTCGAGCCGCTTGCGCTGGAAGACGTTTATTCCGTTGCCCGGACGGAAAATATCGACGGCGTCATTGTTCAGTTCGGCGGGCAAACAGCGATCAATCTTGCCGATTCGCTCAAAAAACTCGGATTTCATGTCCTCGGCACATCACCGGCGAACATCGACCGGTTAGAAGACCGCGATCAGTTTTATCAAATGCTGAACGAATACGGCATTGACCACATTACCGGCTCGATCGCTTACGAATCGAACCAACTGCTCGCTGAAGCTAAAAAGCTCGGGTACCCTGTGTTAATCAGGCCTTCTTACGTCATCGGCGGGCAATCGATGTTTATTTGCTACGATGATGATGAACTGATCGCTTACTCCGAACGTATTCAAGAAGACACTGCCGACCGTTGCTGGCCGCTGTTGGTCGATCAGTACGTCCCCGGTAAAGAGTGTGAAGTCGATGTTATTTCCGACGGCAATGATATCGTGATACCGGGAATTTTCGAACACTTGGAAAAAGCGGGTGTACATTCCGGCGACAGCGTAACGATTTTTCCATCGGTATCGTTAACAGCGGCTGAAAAAAATAAAATTACCGAAATCAGCCGCACGATTGCAAAAGAAGCGGATGTCATCGGGATGATGAACATTCAATTCGTGCTTCATCAAGGAACCATTTACGTTTTAGAAGTCAACCCGCGCTCGTCCCGGACGGTGCCGATCATGAGCAAAGTTACCGGCGTGAAGATGATTGAGCATGCTGTCCAGTCTCAGCTGGGGATACCGCTGAACGAGACGGTCAAAGAGACGGACTTGATGAAGGAGCCGAATTTTTATACGGTCAAAGCGCCGGTATTTTCCGCACCGAAACTAAAGGGCGTCGATCATGTGCTCGGTCCTGAAATGAAATCAACCGGGGAATTAATCGGTTTGTCAACGTCGAAAGAACGGGCAATGGCTAAAGCGTTCCATGCAATGAAACCGAAAAAAGATCCGGAAGAGGATAAATGGCGGGTATTTTTATCCTTGAGCGACCGGATGAAGGATGACGCTAAACCGTATATTCAAGCGCTCTTGAACAGTCCGGTGACGATTTTTGCCACAGAAGGAACCGCCGAGTGGCTCAGTGTACAAGGGTATCCGGCCGATCATATTTACCGTACGAAAAAAGAATTAAGCACGCTCTTTAAAGAATATCCGCCGCACATCGTCTTAAACATTGCCAGTCAAGGCAGACAAAAAGAAAAAACAGGGTTTTTTATTCGTGAACTGGCCGTCCGTTTTGATGTTCCGTATTTCACCAGTCTCGATACGTTTAAAGCGATGTCTGATGTTTTAATTGCCGATGATGTCAATGAACGGCCGCAAGCATTGCACCGCTATTTAGCAGCATCGATAACAGCCGACCCCGAGGTGAATTTAAATGACTAAACGTGATTATTTAACTGTGACGGATTTTACAAAGGAAGAAACGCTGGAACTGATTGATGAAGCGATCAAGTTAAAGCATGAACGCAAAAGCGGGATCAACCATGATGATCTCTCCGGCAAAACGCTCGGAATGATTTTTGAAAAATCATCCACGCGTACCCGTGTGTCTTTTGAAGCAGGCATGATGCAGTTAGGCGGTCATGCCCTGTTTCTCAGTCACCGCGACATTCAGCTCGGCCGCGGCGAGTCGATTCATGACACAGCCAATGTGCTCTCCCGTTACGTCGACGGATTGATGATCCGTACGTTTGCACACAGCGGAATAGAGGAATTTGCTCATTATGCCGAGGTGCCGATCATTAACGGCTTAACCGATGAGCACCACCCTTGCCAAGTGCTCGCCGATCTCATGACGATACGCGAAGAAAAAGGAGACTTAACGGGATTAACGATGTGTTTTATCGGTGACGGCTACAATAATATGACGCACTCTTTGATGGAAGGCGCTGCATTAATGGGTATGAATATGCACGTCGCCAGTCCGGAAGGGTACGAACCGTCAGCGGATATTACAAACAAAGTGCACAGTCTTCATGAAACAAACGGCGGCTCCTTTCAGTTTTCGCATGATCCTGCCGCTGCAATTACCGATGCTGACGTCATTCTTACCGATGTATGGGCCAGTATGGGCAATGAAACGGAAGAAGCCGAACGGATAGAAAAGTTTGCCGAGTATCAAGTGAACGTCGCTCTCGTTTCTTCCGCTGCCCCGAATTACATGTTTTTGCATTGCTTGCCTGCCCACAGAGGAGAAGAAGTCAGCGCCTCGATTATTGACGGGCCGCGCTCATTCGTATTTGAAGAGGCAGAGAACCGGATGCACGCGCAAAAAGCATTATTAAAAAAGTTGCTGTAAATTTAATTTTTTTGTAGACAGATGTATAAAAATACGTTAGTATAGATAAAAATACTGATCAGAGGAGAGATTGTTAATGAGTAAGGGAAAAGTCGTTTTAGCTTATTCAGGTGGCCTTGATACATCTGTATGCATAAAATATTTACAGGAGCAATACGATTATGATGTGATTGCGCTCGGTCTTGAGATCGGCGAAGGCAAAGATTTAAATCAACTGAAAGAGAAAGCTTATGAAGTCGGCGCATCAAAAGCCGTCATTATCGATGCGAAAGAACTTTTAGCAAAAAATTATTTAATGCCGGCATTGAAAGCCAACACGATGTATGAAGGAAAATATCCGCTGTCGTCTGCGCTGTCACGGCCGCTAATTTCAAAGCTCCTCGTAGAAGTTGCCGAACAAGAGGGCGCTGTAGCGGTCGCCCACGGCTGCACAGGCAAAGGCAATGACCAGGTTCGCTTTGAGGTATCGATTCAAGCGCTCAACCCGGACTTAGAAGTCATCGCGCCGGTGCGTGAATGGGGGATGAACCGCGAGGAAGAAATTGCTTACGCGAAGGAAAAAAACATTGAAATTCCTGTAAACTTGGAAAAGCCGTATTCGATCGATGCTAATATTTGGGGCAGAGCCTGCGAAGCCGGCGTACTCGAAAATACTTGGAACGAAGCGCCGGAAGAAGCGTTTGATTGGACGGCATCAATCGCTGATGCTCCTGACGAGCCGGAATACGTTGAAATCGACTTTGTTAACGGCGAACCGACAGCGTTAAACGGACAGTCGATGTCCTTAGCCGAACTGATCAAAGAGTTGAATGTTATCGGCGGCAAACACGGGATCGGCCGGATCGACCATATCGAAAATCGACTCGTCGGCATTAAAGCGCGTGAAGTTTATGAAACACCGGCTGCGCTGATTTTAATCAATGCGCACAAAGAACTCGAATTTTTAACATTGCCAAAAGAAGTAACCCAGTATAAAGTCAACATCGATCAAAAAATGACCCAGCTCGTCTATGACGGCCTTTGGTATTCGCCGATCAAAAACGCGTTGGAAGCATTTATTGATGAGACACAAAAAGATGTCAACGGGAAAATCAAAGTGAAGCTTTGGAAAGGCACGCACATGGTCGTCGCGCGTCATTCCGAAAACAGCCTTTACAACGAAGAGCTCGCGACGTATTCTAAAGGGGACGCTTTTGATCACTACGCTGCCGAAGGATTTATTAAACTGTGGGGACTGACGACGAAAACGTATTCAGAAGTTCACAAAAAGGAACCGGAAGCGGCAAATCCAAGCAAATAATGAGCGATGGAAAAGGTGTAGAGCAATCTGCACCTTTTCTTCAATTCGATAAGGGGGGAGCAAACCGTGTCAAAATTGTGGGGCGGCCGGTTTACGAAAGAAACGAATAAAATTGTTGAGAAAGAAACGGCATCAATCGGGTTTGATTACAAGCTCGCAGAACAAGACATTGAAGGCAGCCTGGCGCATGTTTACATGCTCGAATCACAAGGGATTTTAACAAAACATGAGGCAGCGCAAATTGAACAGGGTCTGTTTACTGTCCAGAAAAAACTGCGCGACGGACAACTGTCATTTTCGCCCGAACACGAAGATATTCATATGAATATTGAGAAACACTTGATTGATGAAATCGGCGCCGTCGGCGGAAAACTTCACACCGGAAGAAGCCGAAATGATCAGGTCGCGACAGATATGCATCTCTATTTACTGAACAAAACTGAACAGATCATGACAAAACTCGCCGATGTGCAACAGGCAATCTATGATCTTTCCGGCGAGCATACCGACACCATTTTGCCGGGGTATACTCATTTGCAGCGGGCGCAGCCGATTTCGTTTGCCCATCATATGCTCGCTTACTTTTGGATGTTCGAACGCGATTACGGCCGGTTAAATGACAGTTTAAAACGGATCAGCTGGTCTCCGCTCGGAGCAGGTGCCCTCGCCGGCACAACATTTCCGATCGACCGGGAAGATACGGCGCGGCGGCTTGGATTTGAAGCTGTCTACCCTAACAGCATGGATGCGGTCAGCGACCGCGACTTCATCGTCGAATTCATGTCGGCGGCAAGTTTGATCATGACACATATTTCCCGGCTGTCTGAAGAATTTGTGATCTGGATGAGCGAAGAGTTCAGTTTTATCGAACTGGATGACTCCTTTTGCACAGGTTCAAGTATTATGCCGCAAAAGAAAAATCCCGATGTTCCGGAACTGCTGCGCGCGCGAACAGGGAGAGTTAACGGCAATCTCGTCGGATTGTTGACGGTGCTTAAAGGGCTTCCCCTCGCTTATAACAAAGATATGCAAGAAGATAAAGAAGGTATGTTTGATACGGTACACACCGTTGAAACCGCTCTTGATATGCTCGCGCCGATGATTGCTTCGATGACGGTAAACCGAGAAACGATGCAGCGCGCGGTTCATACGGATTACTCCAACGCGACGGATATCGCTGATTACCTCGTTAATAAAGGGCTGCCTTTCCGTGAAGCTCATGAAGTGATCGGAAAAATTGTTCTTTACGGTCTTAACGAAAACAAATACTTGCTCGACTTAACATTAGAAGAATTTCAAGCATTTCACACGTCATTTGAAGAAGATATCTTTTCTGTGCTCGAGCCTCGGTCAGTGATGAATGCACGCACGAGCGAAGGCGGCACTTCAGAAACAGCTGTCAAAGAGCAACTGAAACAAGCGGGCCGGACGCTGGAAAAAAAGACGGAATAATCGGTAAATTCGGTTAAAAAAGCTGTCTGTGCAAAACAAGATATGATAGAATGGGTGCACACTAACGCGTTAAAGCAATACGGAAGATCGGTTTGCAAGCAAAAACCGAGGCGCGCAAAGAAATTAGAGGAGTGACGCAGACGTATGACAGTTAAAAAATTAGAGTGGATTGAAGCACCGACAAAAAAAGAAAAGCCGGATCCTAACGAGTTAATCTTTGGACGCATGTTCACAGATCACATGTTTACAATGCACTATACGGAGGAAAACGGCTGGCATCAGCCGCAAGTTCGGCCATACGAAAAGATCTCGCTCGACCCGGCGTCAATGATTTTTCATTACGGCCAATCGGTGTTTGAAGGGCTCAAAGCCTACCGCAGCGCCGACAACGAAATTTTACTTTTTCGCCCTGAAGAAAACATGAAGCGGATGAACCGGTCGAATGAACGGATGAGTATCCCCTCTTTTAACGAAGAAGAAATGCTCGAATACATTAAACAGCTGATCGAAATTGAAAAAGACTGGGTTCCCGGCGAACCGGGCACATCGCTGTACATCCGCCCGTTTATTATCGGAACCGAGCCCAACTTAGGCGTGCACCCGTCCCATTCCTATCAGCTGTTTGTCATATTATCGCCGGTCGGCTCTTATTACCCGGAAGGGATCAATCCGGTGAAAATTAAAGTCGAAAAAGAATATACCCGTGCTGCTCAAGGGGGAACCGGCATGGCTAAAACCGGCGGCAATTATTCCGCCGGCTACAATGCTCAGGAAAAAGCTTCGAATTCCGGTCATGCCCAAGTACTTTGGCTCGATGCAGTTGAAAAAAAATACGTTGAAGAAGTCGGCAGTATGAATATTTTCTTTAAGATTAACGGCGAAGTCATCACTCCGTCGCTGAGCGGAAGCATCTTGGAAGGGGTTACAAGAAAATCGATCATCGAATTGCTGCAATCGTGGGGCGTGCCCGTCACTGAGCGGAAAATTACGATTGACGAAGTCATTGAGTCGCACCGTCAAGGCAAGTTGGAAGAAGCTTTCGGGGCCGGAACCGCAGCTGTTGTCTCGCCGATCGGCGCGTTTACGATCGACGAGACGCAATATCAGGTACAAGACGGCGAAACCGGCGAATTAACCAAAGCACTTTATGACACTCTCACCGGGATTCAAACCGGGACTGTCAAAGACCATTTCAACTGGGTTACAGAAGTGTAGCACGGCATTAAAAAAGCTGCCTCCAGCCGGAAAAATCCGGCCGATGAGGCAGCTTTTTTTGCCATGGTCACGCGCATTACCTGCGGCGCTTTACCATTCAAAGAAAAATTTCAACGACATCGTAATCAGTGTGTAGACAACAACGCCAAAAGCGAACGTCGGAAAATGCGATTCATTATCATTGGGCAATTCATATTTAAATACGTTTAAAATCATCGCCCCGGAAATAAACGCGATAATAAATGCCTGCATAAGCGGAACGAAATCGATAAACAAAGCAATAAGCCAGCCGGCAACAATCCCCAGCGCTAAAATATAACGGCCGACTTTATTGTACAAATCGGAGAATTCCCGCCACATATCATGCGCAACAGCAATAAAGTGCATCCCGATGGCAAAACTGTAAAAGACAGCCTGAATACCGGTCACTTCTGTCGAAAGAACAACGTAGGCGACCATCATATTGTATACCGAGTAGAAACTGATTTGCAGCCAAAAAGACGACATCGTATACTCGGTTTTTTGTCTGACAAACAGCTGACTGCCAAAAAACATTAATACTCCAAGCAGTCCGATGAAATAAATTTCCGACTCCATCGCGAACGGGTCATCAATATCTTGTTGAACGGTATGCAGTGTCGGTAAAATATACACAAAGACATACGACACGGCTAAACCGCCGGAGAATGAAAACCAACGAATTCTTTTCAGCCGCTCGGTCGGCAAAATGCTGTTTGCAAGCAGATGAATAATAATAAAAACAATTCCGATAAAAAACGGTCCGAGCATATACGTCAAATCTCCTTCAGTTTTAATACGCATAGTTTATCTTACATGTTCAGTCTCTAACATGCAATTTATTCTGTTTAAGCATAAATTATGCTAAACTGAAATACTGGTGCAGCTGTTCGAAAAGGAGATGATGATAACGTATCGCTACGGATTGAAACCAGTGTTGAAAAAAAATACACGCATCGTTGTGCTCGGCTCAATGCCGAGTGAACGATCGATTGAATATCAGCAATATTACGGGCATCCGCGCAACCACTTTTGGTACATAATGGCGGAAATTTTTCAAGAACCTTTTCCTTCTATGAACTATCAAACGAAACTTGCCCGCTTGACTGACCGCGGAGTCGGTCTTTGGGATGTGATCGCTTCTTGCGATCGGAGAGGGAGCGCCGATCAGCGCATAACAAATGAACAATACAATCCGCTTGAAAATTTATTAAGTTACCCGGAAAAGCTGTGCGCTCTCGCACTGAACGGGACAAAAGCAACTGACTCTTTGCGTAAATGGGAAAACATTCACGAAGTGCTGCCGTTCGAGCGCAAACAATTGCCGTCTACGAGTCCGGTGCCGGGGAAAAACGTTAAATCATTCGCAGAAAAAACCATGCTCTGGCGGGAGTTTTTCTCGCACTATATCGAGGTAGGGAGGACGCTATGAACGAAAAGAATTTTTTACTGATTGACGGCTTCAACTTGCTGAGCCGAGGATATTTTGCTACTTCTTACGGGCGAAATATCGATGAGCTGCCGAAAAACAGCCGCGGAGAGTACATTAATGCTGCCCGCGTCTTTTTGCAAAAACTGCAGCAGTTGATTGACACATATGCAGTCACCGATCTGTCTATTGCCTGGGACGGGAAACGAAGCGATATTTTACGAACGCAGAAGTACGATTTTTATAAAGCGCAACGATCAGATTTACCGGAACCGCTTGTCGATCAATACGAACTGATCAAAGAATTGCTCATGCAAGCCGGGATTCATCAAATGGATGCTCCCGGGTACGAAGCTGATGATGTTATCGGCACCTGGAGCCGGCACTGGCCTAGCCGCGTAAACGGCAATGTATGGATTTACAGCAACGATAAAGATATGCTTCAACTGATCAATGAAAATGTCGCTCAAGTGATTGCAAAAAAGAAAGAAGAAGTGATTTACCGGCCTGAACTGTTTCGCCAAGAATTTCAATTGGAACCTTCGCAATGGGTTGACGTTAAAGCGTTGTTAGGCGACCCATCCGATAACATTCCCGGGTGTCCCGGTGTCGGCGAAAAATCAGCTTACCCGCTTATTCAGACATACGGTGATTTGCAAACCCTCTATCAGGTCCTTGCGCAAGGGGAATTAGATGAACGTTTTAAACGTTATAAGAAAAAACTGATCGAAGGCGAAGAAAAAGTGAACATCAGTTATGAACTGGCCACGATTATAACCGATTTAGACGCTGTGAGATCGCTCCCGGCAGAATCCGTTCAACTCGGAAAAAGTCAGCAAGAATTGCAGGAAAAAGCAGCAGAACGGGGGATTTTGACGCCGCGGCGAAGCTGACGGAATATCGAAAGGAGGCTTCTCGTATGTTTAAAAAAATTTTCGGCAAGTCATGTGCCATCTGCGGCAAAAAAACACGTGAGACAACCGTCTATTTGAATGAGCGCGATGAAACGGTGCACGTTTGTTTTCAATGCGTACCGCAGGCAGAACGCAAAGCTTTGCGAAGAAAACCGCGGTAAAACAGCCGCACTCAACAGTTAATCAAGAAATTTGTTCCGTTGCTCGGGAGAGGGGAGCGGGCAGGCATCCTTTTTTCCGAACCAGCGGTAGCGGTTGCGGGCAATGATCCGGTAGCACGCATCCCGGAACGGTTTTGGCACGAGCAAAAACACCGCTGTTAAAAAATAAATACGATAGAGCCGGCGGGAAATTTTTATCACAGCTGTCGAAGCGGTCGAAATTTCTCCGGATGCTTCAATCAAAACAATCGAATCCCCAAAAGCGGATTCGGTTTTTTTCGGCAAATATCGGCTGGCCGTTTCGCTCTGCAGTGAAGCAAATCGAAATCTGTCATGACGGTCCCGCTTAATGATAAATTGAACGCCGCGATGACATAAATTGCAAACGCCGTCAAAAAGAATAATATCTTTCACGTAATTCCTCCTAAACCTGAATCATCCGTTTAAACAGCCATTTCAAAAAGGCGGGGATAACCAGAATAATCAATAAAATTCTCAACAGCTGCAGCGATGTGACAACAGAAGGATCCGCGCCGACCATTGAAGCTGTTAAAACCATTTCAACTAATCCTCCCGGCGCCGTACTCAATAAAGCCGTAGGCAGATCCATCGCCGTCCAGCGTGCGAGGAGAAAGCCGAACCCAAAGGAGACAATGATCAAACTGACAGCTAAACCGGCGTAAACAAACCCGTAGTTTCCGGCTTTTTTAATATCTTGCAGTAAAATTTGTTTTCCGAGGGAGATTCCGACAGCAGCTTGGGCCGCGAGAAAGATCGGCTCAGGCATCGACGGAAGCGCAGCCGGGCTGACAGCAAGAACAGCTGTCACAAGCATCGGAATGACAATCCAGCCGGCAGGAAGGAGGCGGTGAAATTTCCAGGCCGCTAAAACCGGAAGTAACAGCCAAGCCGCGTCGAGCGCTGCAAACGCGCCGCCTTCATCTGTAAGGGTATCAGCCGTCACCGCAGCGTCGGACGAAAACATATGCACGACGAAAAACGGAACAGCAAAGAGCACTAACAGCAATCGGATCGTTTGAAATACAATGACGTACGAAGGTTTGGCCCCGAGTGATTCTCCGGCGATGACCATTTCTGTCAATCCGCCGGGAATTGCGCCGAAAACACTTGATAAGCGGTCGATATTAATCCATTTCGTAACGATTAGGCTTTGCAAAATACTGACGGCAATGATTGCGATTGCTAACGTTACGTAAGGAAGAAGGTAAGGACCGATTGCGGCGAGCGATTCTGCATTAAAATAGAGGCCGAAAGATACACCGAGAACGATGAGACCGTTGTTTTTGATCGTAACCGGCCAAAACGTCTGAAAAGAACTGAGCGATTGGACAAGCATCACCGCTGTTAACGGCCCGAGCATCCAGGGAATTGGCGTATTCAAATACATAAATATTGTTCCGCCGGCACTTCCTAAAAGAACGGTCAAAAAGAGTCGCATCAAATTCCATCGCTTTCTGTCGGTTTTGGTTTTATTCATTGTATCATAAAGATGATCGCAGCAAAAAAACTGGCTGCAAAAGCAGCCGGTTTAGTGTTGACAAAGTCATGCCATCGTTAGATGTCATGTTAAATAGAACAGATGACGACGCATCGTCCGGCTTCTTTCACCTGAAGGTATCACTGCGACATCGGCTCAAAAAGACTTCGCCGTGTCTTACTAGTCCGCGGGCGAGCGCCGAGCCGCTTCGGGCTGATGCCCTGCAGGGTCTCGTCTGTCTCGCTATCCCGCAGGAAAAAGCCGGGATGCTGGGTCATCCTCTTTTATTCAAAACGAGTGTATTCATAAAAAAGAAGCCATCCATCCACTCCTCCGACGCCTCCGGGAAAGCAAGGAGGCTGCTGAAAAAGTAGATGATCAATTGGGTGACTGCATATTTATTCTCCCTTATAGATTGAGAAGTTTTATGAGACTGGAGCAAACTCGACGCCTGCGGGAAAAGCAACTGCCGAAGACCCCACAAGAAGCGATTTCGCTTCTGAGGAGGCTGAGGCGTTGCCCGCGGCAAGCGAGTTTGCGGAGGGCTCATAATATTCTTTATTCTATGCGGCTCATAAATAAACGCCGACTTTGTTTATCCAGCACTTTTTCAGCAGCCTCGAAAGCAAGCGACGAAGATCCGGATTCGGCGGCCTCAGACCGCCGAATACTAGCTGAGTCCTTGCCCGGGGCAAGCGGAGGGTAGTGGATTCATGGCTGATATAAAAATATAGTTTGTCTACAGTCTAAAACCGGCTGCAAAAGCAGCCGGTTTAGGTATTTACGAGTCATCGTCTACGAGTTGATAAGCGCCGTCTTCGTCATGAATTTCTTGACCGGTGACCGGCGGGTTAAACACACAGACCATTCGCATATCTGTATTCGCGCGAAGCAGATGTTCATCGTGCTGATCAAGCGCATAAATCGTATTCGCCGTAATTTTATGAACTTTGTTATCCGCTAATGTTTCGACTTCGCCGTCGCCTTCAATACAGTAGACAGATTCGAGGTGGTGTTTATACCAAAGGTGCGTTTCCGTTCCGGCCTTGATCGTTGTATCATGAACGGAATAGCCCATGTTGTCTTTCTTTAAAATCAGGCGTCTGCTTGTCCAATTCTCGCCTTTAACTTCATTTTCTGTTCCGATTACATCTTCTAAACGAACTGTTTTCATAATTTCTCCTCCTGAGTACAGTAATACGGATTTTATTGTCCAACCGGGGTTTTATCGAGTTCCATCGCTGTAATCGCCGATTGAACCGCTTTTTCAATCAAGTCCAATCCTGCAGTTAAACCTTCTTCATCAATATTGATCGGCGGGAACAGCTTGAACACTTCATCATGTCCGCCGGCCGTCTCCATAATCAGACCGTGGCAAAACGCTTTTTCGGCGACTTTTTCACTGAAACCGTCGACGTCTGAAGATACGCCCTGCATAAATCCGCGGCCTTTCAAATGACCTTTCATTGCGGGATAGTCTTGAATCAGTTTTTCAAGCCGTTTCGTAATCAGCTCTGATTTTGTTTGAATGCTTTTTTCGAATTTAGGATCTTCCCAGTATTTTAATGATTCTGCCGCAGTTACAAACGCATGGTTGTTGCCGCGGAAGGTGCCGTTATGCTCGCCGGGAACCCAAAGTTCATCCAGCTTCGGATCGATTAACGTCAACGCGAAAGGCGAACCGTAACCGCCGATCGATTTTGACAGGCAGACAATGTCCGGTTTAATCCCTGCCGGTTCAAAGGAAAAGAATGTCCCTGTGCGCCCGACACCGGCTTGCACATCATCGACAATCAACAAGATGCCCCAGCGCTCACAAATATCAGACAGCTTCTTCATCCATTCAAACCGCGCGGCATTAATACCGCCTTCGCCTTGAACGGTTTCAAAAATCATTGCAGCCGGAATCGACACGCCGCTTCCGTTATCCTCTAAAAAGCGCTCTAAATAATCGAGTGTGTCGTCTTCGCTGCCGACGAAATCATCGTAAGGCATCGTAGGAGAATACTGCAGCGGAATCCCGGCCCCTTGACGCTTCATCGAGTTTCCGGTTACGGAAAGGGAACCGATCGTCATTCCGTGAAAACCGTTTGTAAAACTGATGACATCTGTTCGTCCCGTCGCTTTGCGGGCAATCTTCAGCGCGCTTTCTACACTGTTCGTTCCTGTCGGTCCAGGGAACATAACTTTGTAATTCATTTCCCGCGGTTTTAAAATGACGTCATTGAATTTCTCAAGGAACTCAACCTTTGCATCTGACGCCATATCAAGCGAGTGAGTGATCCCGTCATCAAGAATATACTCGACGAGACGTTTTTTCATGTTCGGTTCATTATGGCCGTAGTTTAACGCTCCCGCTCCGGAGAAAAAATCGATATATTCTTTGCCGTTTTCGTCCCACATTTTATGTCCGCGCGCTTTTGTAAACACCGTCGGAAAACTTCGCACATAACTTCTTACCGATGATTCAAGCTCTTCAATAACGTTAAGTTTTTCATTATTCATCGCTATAATCTCCTCCAATATACTGTCTGTTTTATAGTAGTGCCCGGCCGTCAAAACCTTGTAAACTCACGTCTTTACTCGGATATAGGTCCGATCCGGTATGTGAATTCAGCATCATGCCCGTCCGGGAAAGCATCTTCGGGGAACGTTTCAAACACGTTCAAATCCATACCGTTTTTCTTAGCGAACCGCGTAAACAAAGCCTTGGACGCCTCATTATCAGCGGTAACGGTTGCTTCTACATACCGGACGTCCCGGCACGCTGGACGGGTGATTAATTCACTCAGCATTTTCGAAGCCAGCCCTTTACCTTGCTGTGAGGGGGCTACACCAATCTGCCAAACAAAGACAGTATCCGGTGCATCCGGCTCGATGAAGCCGGTAATAAAGCCGACAACATCATCTTTTTCTTTTACAATCACACAAGTTTCGGAAAAGTATTCAGCCATCATTAAATACTTGTAAGCTGAGTTTAAATCGAGCGTGGACTCTTTAACTAAGGTCCACATTTTCTTTCCGTCAAATTTTGTCGGTTTCCCGAATGTTAACGAATCAAGCATTGCTGCCGAACGTTCGCTCATGTTGAAAACCCACCTTACATTGTTATTCGATTTAGCAGTCAAGTAAGAACGCTGAAAAAACGGTTCTTTGTTTGACTCGCATACGTTAATGATAGTGAGAAATGATCAAATGAGCAAATGCGTTTATATCGGTTCTGACCGTATTTTCTGATAAATGTCATCTTCAGTAATGCTGAGAACGTTCATCTTATTTATTGCTCGCTTATTGTAAAGAATACAAGCAAATGCAAATTATTTTTGGATATAATTCCCACATATGAGATCAAAAAAGCCCCGGCTGAATAAACAGCCGGGACTTGGGGGGTGGAGGGATCAGTCTTGTTTCATTGCCAGTTTTTTGCGTTTCTCTTCGCGTTCACGCGTGCTTTTGTCGAGCACTTTTTTCCGCAGGCGGATGGACTGAGGTGTCACTTCGCAGTACTCATCTTCATTAAGAAACTCGAGCGCTTCTTCAAGCGTCATAATTCTCGGTTTTTTCATCGTCACTGTTTGGTCTTTCGTAGCAGACCGTACGTTTGTCTGCTGCTTCATTTTCGTCAAATTGACGGTCAAATCATTTTCGCGGGCGTGTTCGCCGACAATCATACCTTCGTAAACTTCCGTACCCGGTTCGGTGAACAATTCACCGCGGTCTTCCACTTGCATCATGCCGTAAGGCGTCACTTTGCCGTTTTCCATTGAAATAAGCGCGCCCTGGCGGCGGCCGCCGGTATATCCTTCAGCGAGCGGCAAGAAGCGGTCGAAGCTGTGGTTTAAAATCCCGTAACCTTTCGTCAGCGCCATAAATTCAGTCGTATAACCGATTAAGCCGCGGGAAGGGATAAGAAAATCCATGCGCACTTGGCCGTCGCCTTTATTCGTCATATTAAGCATTTCGCCTTTTCGTTCACCGAGCGATTCCATCACCGCTCCGGTGTAATCATCAGGCACATCCACTTGCGCCATTTCGTAAGGTTCGCACTTTTTGCCGTCAATTTCGCGTATGATAACTTCCGGCTTGGATACTTGCAGTTCAAAACCTTCGCGTCGAAGATTTTCAATCAAAATGGATAAATGCAGTTCACCGCGTCCGGAAACTTTCCAAACATCCGGCGAGTCGGTATTTTCAACTTCTAAACTGACGTCTGTTTCCACTTGCGTCATTAAACGGGACTCGATTTTGCGGCTTGTAATATAATCGCCCTCGCGTCCTGCAAACGGACTGTTATTAACGAGGAACGTCATTTGCAGCGTAGGCTCATCGATGCGCACGAGGGGAAGGGGGTCCATATGATCGGCCGGACAGATTGTTTCGCCGACCATAATGTCTTCAATCCCGGCGATCGCAATCAAATCTCCGGCTTCAGCTTCTTCAATTTCCATTCGTTTTAAGCCGAGAAAACCAAACAGCTTAGTAATACGAAACGATTTCGTTGAACCGTCCCGCTTATATAAAGACACTTGGTCGCCGACTTTAACTTTTCCGCGGAAGACGCGGCCGACACCGATTCGTCCGAGGTACTCGTTATAATCGAGCATCGTCACCTGAAACTGGAGCGGTTCATCGGCGTTGTATACAGGCGCCGGCACATTTTCAATCACCGATTCAAAAACGTCTTTCATCGAAGCGACTTGATTTTCCGGAGCAGGGTCCAAGCTGGACGTGCCGTTGATCGCTGATGTATAAATGACGGGAAAATCGAGCTGATCTTCATCCGCGCCGAGATCAATCAGCAAATCAACAACTTCATCAATCACTTCTGCCGGACGCGCCATCGGCCGATCGATCTTATTAACGACAACGACAGGGCGCAGTTTTTGTTCCATCGCTTTTTTCAACACAAACCGCGTTTGCGGCATGCAGCCTTCAAACGCATCGACGACGAGCAAAACACCGTCAACCATTTTCAAAATCCGCTCAACTTCACCGCCAAAATCGGCGTGACCCGGGGTGTCGAGAATGTTGATCCTAGTACCTTCATAATCCACCGCCGTATTTTTAGCTAAAATCGTAATGCCTCGTTCTTTTTCAATATCAATCGAATCCATTGCGCGCTCGGAAACTTGCTCATGTTTACGGAACGTGCCCGATTGTTTAAGCATTTCATCCACCAATGTTGTTTTACCGTGGTCGACGTGGGCAATAATCGCAATGTTTCGGATGTCTGTTCGTTTAGTCATGCAAAAGCTCCTTCTTATTTAAACTGATTCAACCTAACAATTATACCATAAACACATGAAATACGGGAGGGGTTATTTTATCTGTCCGTCGCCCAACACGTGATATTGGATCGTTGTTAATGCCGGCAGCCCCATCGGTCCGCGGGCATGAAGCTTTTGCGTACTGATACCGATCTCTGCCCCGAAACCGAATTCAAAGCCGTCTGTAAAACGCGTTGACGCGTTATGATACAGTGTCGCCGCATCGATACTTGCAAAAAATGTTTCCACGTTTTCGCTGTTCTGCGAAACAATCGCTTCAGAATGCTTCGTGCTGTAGCGGCGAATATGCTCGACCGCATCAGATAAATCCGCTGCAACTTTTACAGCCAATTTTAAATCGAGAAATTCGGCTGCGAAATCTTCTTCGGATGCCGGTAAGATCGCTTCGGAATAAGAACGGCTTTGTTCGTCGCCGACAATAGTCACACCGTGTTCTTCTAGCGATTCGATCAAGCGCGGAAGGTGATGGGCGGCCCAACTTTCATGTACGACTACCGTTTCGCACGCGTTACAAACTGACGGGCGCTGCGTTTTTGCATTCACGGTGATTTGCACCGCCATGTCACGATCAGCAGATTCATCGATGTAAACATGACAGTTGCCTGCTCCTGTCTCAATAACCGGGACAGAAGATTCATTCACTACTTGATTGATTAAAGCTGCGCCCCCGCGAGGGATCAAGACATCAATATCGCCGTGCATCGTAAACATTTCCTTAAGCGCCGTTCGCTCCGTATCTTCAATCAACTGCACTGCATGGGCGGGCAAGCCCGCTTTTTCTAAACCAGTCTGAATAATTTCGGTCAATACTCGGTTCGAGGAGAGGGTGGAGGAGCTGCCGCGCAGTAAAATTGTATTGCCGGTTTTTATCGCGAGACTCGCGGCATCGACCGTAACATTTGGACGCGCTTCATAAATCATTCCGATCACCCCGAGCGGCACGGTTTTCTCTTGGATTGTCAACCCGTTTGGGCGTTTGTTTTCGGATTTAACCGTCCCGATCGGATCGGGCAAATCAACAAGGTGATAAATCGCGTCTATAATATCATCAAGGCGCTGATCTGTCAGTGTTAAACGATCGATTAAGGCTGCAGATAAGCCGTTGCTTTTGCCACGCTCGACATCTTCGGTGTTTGCCGCTAAAACCTCGCTGCGGTTTTTATCCAAACAGCTCGCCAAGTTTTCAAGCGCTTCATGTTTTATATCTGTCGATGCTTTTGACATGGCGACAACGGAAGCTTGTGCCTGATCGGTCTTTTGCTTCACTTCTGAACTCATAAAGATTCTCCTTTCTTCTCTTCTTTAATCGTAATCCAGTCATCACGGTGAATCGCCGTGCGCGTTTTGGAGGCAGGTGATGAGCCTGAAGCTATCATCGTCGCCAATTCGTTTTTTGAAATGCCCGCTTTGCCGTTTCCGAGCAGGTTGCCGTCACTGTCGTACACAGTGATCACGTCACCTTCAATAAATTCTCCTTGCACACTGATAATACCGACGGGTAGGAGGCTGTGATAGTTTTCCACCAGCGCTTCGGCCGCCCCGTTATCAACGGTGAGGCTCCCTTTAATGTCGGAGTGGAAGGCAATCCACTGTTTTTTTGTTTTCATCGGCCGATCTGTCGTAGGGTATAAATAGGTGCCGTTTCCTTGACCGGCAATGACGTCGTGAACTGCATGCTGATGAATACCGTTGCCGATAAAAACAGGAACTCCCATAGACAAAGCCCTGTCTGCTGCAGATAACTTTGATTTCATCCCGCCGGTGCCGACAGAGGAAGAACTCGAATTATCGATCCCGTCGATTAACTCAGCTGGGAGTCCAGTCAGTGAATAAATTTTTTCGGCGTGCGCATCGGTCAACGGGTTGCCGTTGTATATGCCGTCAACATCTGTCCAAATAATCAGCTGGTCCGCATGGATAAAGCCGCTGACAAGCGATGCGAGCATATCATTGTCACCAAATGTCAGTTCATCGACAGCGGTTGCATCATTTTCGTTAATAATCGGGACGACTCCGCGCTTAAACAGCTCATCAAACGTATTAAACATATGATGATAACGCTCTTCGTCCGTAAAATCAGCTCTCGTCAGCAATAACTGGGCGGAAACTACGCCGTTTGCGTTGAGACGGTCTTGATAATGGCGCATTAAAACGGTTTGACCGACTGAGGCGGCGGCTTGTTTTCCTTTTAACGTTTGCGGTCGGACCGGATAACCCATTTCGCCGAATCCGGCTGAGACAGCTCCTGAAGAAATGACAATCACTTCGTAATTGTCCCGATAAGAGGCAGCAATCATTTGTGTCACATGCTCCATCTGTTTTTCCGACAGCTTTCCTTGATTCGTTGTCAGCGAACTGCTGCCGATTTTAATCACAATGCGTTTTTTCGCCATTTGTTTCACCTCCGGATATACAAAAACAGACTTCGTCCTTAAATAAGGACGAAGTCTGTCAGCTCCGCGGTACCACCTTGTTTGAACCGCTTTTTCCGTTAAGCGGAACCTCTCATTCGCGATTAACGCTCACGGCACGTGTAACTTCACAAAAAGGAAGCAGGTTCATCAGTCTTGTACAGCAGGAAATTTTTCAGCCGATGAATTTCCTTCTCTGTCTGTCCAGTGTCTGATTACTGATCTTCACGGTCACTCATTTATTTTCCTCTGTAACAAAGTATTATCGATGATTCAAAGCACGTTGTCAAGATAAAGCTTTTAATTAATTAATGACTGAAGCGGGGCGGGAATCCTGCCGCCGCGGGCGATCATTTTATCTGAATTAAACGGGCTGATGCCGATCACAGGAGCGCGGCCGAGCAGCCCGCCGAATTCAACTAAATCCCCTTCATTTTTGCCGGGAACAGGAATAATTCGAACCGCGGTCGTTTTTTTATTGATCATGCCGATCGCCATTTCATCAGCAATCAATCCGGACAGCGAGGCGGGAGTCGCATCGCCTGAAACAGCGATCATGTCGAGACCGACGGAACAAACGCACGTCATCGCTTCGAGCTTGTTTAAACTTAAAGCGCCGTCTTCCAAGCCTTTGATCATCCCGTTATCTTCGCTCACGGGGATGAATGCGCCGCTTAACCCGCCGACATACGAACTGGCCATGGCGCCGCCTTTTTTAACCGCATCGTTCATCAATGCCAGTGCCGCGATCGTTCCGTGCGTCCCGACGCGCTCAAGGCCGATTTCTTCGAGAATTTCCGCAACGCTGTCATTCATCGCGTTTGTCGGAGCAAGCGAGAGATCCATAATACCAAACGGCAGCTCGAGCCGGTCGGCAACGACGCGGCCCATCAGCTCACCCGCGCGGGTAATTTTAAACACCGTACGTTTAATCACTTCGGACACTTCGCCCAAGTCAGCATCAGGATGTTTTTTCAAGGCATTCAAGACCACACCGGGACCGCTGACGCCGACATTAATCACCGCTTCACCTTCGCCGGAGCCGTGAAACGCACCGGCCATAAACGGGTTGTCTTCAACCGGATTGCAAAAAACAACGAGTTTCGCGTTGGCAATGCCGTTTTGATCTTGCGTGCGTACTGCTGCATCGTGAATGATTTCGCCCATTTCCCGTACAGCGTCCATATTGATGCCTGTCGCAGTGGTCGCAACAGAAACAGAAGCGCAAACGCGTTCCGTCTCACTCAGCGCTTCGGCTAAACTTTTAAGCAATACATTATCGCCGCGGGTTGTTCCTTTATGAACGAGGGCGGAGAACCCGCCGATAAAATCGACACCGATATCCGTTGCCGCTTGATCGAGAGTTTTCGCGAGCATAACAGCATCGTCAGTGCTTGCTTGGCCGAGCAATTCAGCAGCCGGGGTAATCGCAATGCGTTTATTGATAATCGGAATGCCGTATTCTTTTTCGACTTGTTCCGCCGTTTCCCGCAACTCACCGGCATAACCGACGATTTTTTGATAAACTTTTTCATTCATTTTTTCAGCATCAGCATCGATGCAATCTCTCAAACTGATGCCCATAGTAACAGTCCGAACGTCTAAGCTTTCCATCTGGACCATCCGAATCGTTTCCTGGATTTCTGTAAACGCAATATTCATAGTTTTCACTCCCTAATCCTAAATCCGGTGCATCGATTGAAAAATATCTTCACGCTGCATATCAATTTGCAGCTGCATATCCTGCTCGATCTTTTCAAGATCAGCCTGGAGTTTCTCTAAATCAGCCGCTCGGCTTAAATCGACGATCATCATCATCGTAAAGAAATCCTGCAAAATTGTCTGACTGATATCGAGAACGTTTAATTGATTATCGGCCAACGCCGTGGTCACTTTCGCAATTATACCGACCTGATCTTTCCCGACGACTGTAATAACCGCCCGTTGCTGTTCCATCATACATCTTCCTTTCCGTAGTTGAATCCATTAAAAAAAGATTGGATAACCATCCAATCCCGCAAGAAAACTGTGCAAAGCTGCACTGCTTCTTCTGTCCGTTTGCCTGAGATCATGAATCCTTCGGCGCCGTCTGCGGAACGGTCTCTCCAGAAGCGGCTCCAGCAATAGTTTTATCCACGCCTTCACTGCCCGTTGTATTAACTTGAATCAATTAGATACTATCAGCTTTTCGCACGCCGGTCAACGGCTTTCGGGCGTTAACATCCAACGTGCAAATGCTGTTTGTCCGTGACCGGGACACAAACTCCGTGTTATAGTGAACGAGACTACATACGCTGACTGCAAGGAATGATCAATGGTGCTTGATAAGTGGATCGTATTTACAGCAGGCGTTTTATCCGTTTTGACGTTTCTGTTTATGTATGAATATTTCACACTCGAAAACGAAGAGGAAACAACATGGGACCGCCATGAAAGTTTTGAAGAAGCAGGTTGGAACCCGGATGCGCTTTTGCAGGCGAGAAATTATTATGAATCAATCAATTCTACCGCGCTCATGGTCATTTATGACGGCGACGTGCTGCTTTCTTGGGGAGATGTAACGAGAAACACGAACGCCCATTCCGTGCGGAAAAGCTTTTTGAGCGCGCTGTACGGCATCGAACTTGAAAAGGGCACCTTTGAGCTGCACGAGACACTGTTTGATTTTGAAATAGAGGAAGACCCGCCGCTGACAAATTTAGAAAAACGCGCCCGGCTCTCACATTTGCTCTCTTCTACGTCAGGGGTGTATTTGCCTGCCGGGGAAGAGTCGTGGGGGATGAGGCAAGCCCGGCCGGCAAGGGAATCATTTTTGCCCGGAACGTACTACTATTATAACAACTGGGATTTTAATGTGCTCGGGACGATTTATAACCAAGAAACCGAGCGGGACTTGTTTGAAGATTTTGCCGACCGCATCGCCGAACCGCTCGGAATGGAAGATTTTGAGCTCGGCAACACGAACTACCGTTATGAAAACCGCCGCTCGCTTCATCCGTCCTATTTATTTCGCATGTCGGCGCGCGACTTTGCTCGATTTGGCCAGTTGTATTTGCAGGAAGGCAAATGGGAAGGGGAACAAATTGTCCCGCAAGACTGGGTGGAAAAAAGCACTTCCCCGCAAGCAGAAGTGCCCTCAAATGATTTAATGGATTACGGATACTTATGGTGGACAGCTGTCGAACCGCCGTTCAGCGATTTGGACATGTTCTCCGCGATCGGCCGCTACGGCCAGTCGATTGAGGTAATTCCTGAACGCGACCTCGTATTTGTGCATCGGGTCGACTCAAATCAGGAAGCATTCACCGTGGCGCAAGACAGCGTCAATAACTTGCAGCGCCTGCAGCTGCTGCAGCTGATTCTCGATTCACAGATCCAAGAAGATCGCTAAGGCTCCGGAGCAAATGCCGGAGCCTTTTATTTAAGCAGCTTTTTTGCCGGTATCATAAGGGATCCCGATTTTTCCGACAAATAAAAACCCGTATGGCGTTTTATTTAACAAGAAGATCACAAAAATCGAACTGAACAGACTGAATATAAACAGAACCGGAATATACATCAGCAGCAGATCGTACGGGAAAAATTGCTGATAAACGTAGTCCATAATGAATATGAACGCATAATGAAAGAGAAAGATCCCGAATGAGTAGCGGCTGATAAAAACGAGCACCCGGGGCGGTCTCGGTAAAAACGACATGATATAAAACAGAAACAGACTGATCGCTGTCGTATGCAAAAGAATATCAATTCGTTTTGAACTGTGTTCGGTCAAAATCCCGCTGTGATACATAAACATTAAAAATGCTGTTGAAACGAGCGGACCGGCGAAAATAACAAAGCGGTATTTTGTCAGCGAGTCGATAAACGATTCATAATAGTACCCAGAGTAAAAGCCGATCACAAAATAAAACACCCATCCGAACATCGGCACCCAGAAAAAACGGTCCCAAATGTAATCGCCGTGGGGGAGAAAGTCAGGCGGTGCTGTGTAGTTAAACACAGCCAAATACAGTACATTTACAGCGAGTGCCGCTGAGATCACTACTCTCGGCGACCATCGCTTCAAATAACTGTTAAAAAAGTAATGAACGAGATAAAACTGAAAAATGATTAACACAAAATAACCGTGATAATCCCCGACGAAAATATTCATCAAAGCTTTCGTCCCCCAAAATTCTACGCCGAGTTGAAAAAAAGGAATCGAATACAAAAGGCCCATCGTGATATACGGGATCATAATAAACTTCAGCCGCTTTTGCAAAAAATTTCCCGGCAGGCGGCGTGAACGATAAGAATAGGAAATAACAAATTCAGAGATAAAAACAAACATCGGCGTTCCGTAGTACAAAAACACCTGTAAGGAGTCGAGCAAAGTATAAACGACCGTTCCGAGTTCCTCCGGCGAATGAGCTGAAAGCGCAATGTATATGCTGTGCAACAGAACGATTCCTATACAGCCAAGACTCCGCAATACGAATATTTCTTTGATCATTTGCGGACTTTTCATATGGTTCACCCAATTTCTTTCCGAGCTTAAAGCAGAGTATTGCAATAATCACAATGTATCATTCTATCACTTCCGTTCAAGATTGACGAGGAGAGTTTCTCGGCTTAGTATGTAAAACTGTGGTTTAAACGTTTTGCCAATCCATTCTAATCATGAAAGAAGGTCGACAATGAAGCAAACAGGTACATATTTCATTTTAATCACCGTCATGTTCATTTGGGGGATGAATGTTGTCGCTGTAAAATTTCTCGTTGAACATTTCGACCCGGTCATGATGCAAGGACTTCGAATCGGTACAGCCGGACTGGCGGCATTGATCGTTTTATATTTTCTGAAAGATTTGCGGAAAGTGACCCGGACAGAACTGATATTTATCATCGCCGGCGCTTTATTCGGTCAAGTTGCTCATCACTCATTGCTAGCTGTTGGCTTGCAGTACACGACAGCTTCAAACGGATCGCTTATTCTCGGTTTAATTCCGATCACGACCGCGGTGCTTGCGATGATCTTCTTAAATGAGAATGTCACGAAATCCCGTTTCACCGGGATCTTGCTCGGATTCGGCGGTGTCGCGCTTGTCGTGATCAACCCGGGCGATCCAGCCGGCGCCGTATCATCAGGGGATCTCCTCGTGTTCCTCTCGATGTTTGCGCAAGCAATATCGTTTATCATTATCCGAAAAGTGACAGGGACGTTGTCGTCGCGTCAATTAACAGCGATGATGCTGTTAATCGGTTCAATCAGTTTAGTCGGTATCAGTTTCGCTGTCGAACCGGTTACTGCTGAGCCGTTTTTAACTGCCGGAACCTTGGTATGGTCAGTCTTTTTCTCTTCAGCAATTTTAGCAACAGGCATGGGGCACATCTTGTTTAATGCCGCGATTCAAAAAATCGGGGCCGGTAAATCGGCTGTATTCAATAACTTAGTGCCGTTTTTTGCCTTGATCGGGTCCTTTTTCTTTTTAGGTGAACAAATTTATTTAACGCAAATCGGCGGCTTCATCTTAATTGTCTTTGGTGTCCTGTTAGGGACCGGGTATATCGAGCAGCAATATTTACGGACGAAAAAATATTCGCCGCAATAAAAACCGCATGTACACACCTCAGCAACCGTGCTGAACGTAACAGAAGATGCCTGACCGTGTTAAGAGAGCGTGCAGTTAACTGCACGCTTCAGCTTATAGACAAATTATTATTTTGACGTAAGCCACGCAGCCACTACCCTCCGCTTGCCCCGGGCAAGGACTCAGCTAGTATTTGGCGGCCTCAGGCCGCCAAATACGGATCTTCGTCTCTTGCTTTCCCGGAGGCGTCGGAGGAGTGGATGCGCGGCTTCCTTTATGATGAATACACTCGATTCAAAGAAGGAGGATGACCCAGCATCCCGGCTTTTTCCCGCGGGATAGCGAGACAGACGAGACCCTGCAGGGCGTCAGCCCGAAGCGGCTCGGCGCTCGCCCGCAGGACATAAGCCGGACGATGCGCAGTCATCCGTTCCTTTTAATATGACTTCTATCGATGTCATGACTTTGTCAACACTCTGAAGCGTGCAGTTAACTGCACGCTTTTTTTGGTGCAACAAAAAATGCTCGGCAAAAAGTCTGTCAGATAACCTGACGAAAATAGTGTGTCAGAAAATTTTGACAGTATACTGAGAATCAGATCAGTTGAAAAAACTGACAAATTTTTAAAAGGAGCGTGAATCTCAAATGGATGAAATCTTTTTGATGAACAATGTCTTTATCATTATCTGTTTTGTGCTCGTATTACTCATGCAAGGGGGATTCATTCTTCTCGAAGCCGGCTCAACGCGCATGAAAAATGCCGGGCATATTGCCGGGAAAACGATTTTCACAGTCGGAATTGCTTCACTTGTGTTTTGGGCCGTCGGTTACGGATTTATTTACGGCGAAGGGAACTTATTCATAGGTTTATCAGATTTCTTTTACGGTGATTTTACATCTGAGGTCGACGGTTTAGCGGGGTCGGTTGATTTTATGTTTCAGCTTGCCTTCGCTGCAATTGCCTTAACAATTGCGTTTGGCGGGTTTGCTGAGCGGGCGAAACTTTCTGCTTACATCGTATTTGCCGTTTTGTTCTCAGCAGCTGTGTATCCGGTCGTAGCGCACTGGATCTGGGGCGACGGCTGGTTGGCCGGACTCGGTAAGCAAGATTTTGCCGGATCAACCGTCGTGCACTTAACCGGCGCAATGGCCGCACTTGCTGCAACGATCGTATTAAAACCGCGGATCGGCAAATACAACAAAGACGGTTCAGCGAACAACTTAGCCGGACACAACCAAGTATACACCGCGCTCGGTGTGCTGCTTTTATGGGTCGGCTGGTTCGGTTTTAACGGCGGGAGCACGCTTGGCGTAGAAGGTGCCTTTTTCGGTTACGTTTCCTTAACAACGCAGCTCGCAGCAGCGGCCGGGGCATTGGCAGCCATGCTTACGGTGATGGCTCTTACCGGTAAAGCCGATGTGCCGACGATGCTTAACGGAGCCCTGGCCGGACTCGTTGCGATTACAGCTTCAACCGCTTTTGTCGCCACTTGGGCAGCTGTTGTGATCGGGTTGATCGCCGGTGTTCTCGTATATTTGAGCATGCTTTTCTTTGATAAAATGAAGATCGACGATCCGATTTTCGCACTCTCCGTGCACGGTGTTGCCGGTATTTGGGGTACATTGTCAACCGGCTTCTTCGCGACACCGGCCTTGGCAGAAATGAACGGCGGCCAAGCCGGGCTTCTCTACGGCGGCGGATTGGCTCAACTAGGGGTTCAATTTACCGGCGTTGCCGTTTCCGGAATTTACGCTTTCGTCGCAGCCTTCATTATTCTTAAAGCAATGAGCGCCGTACTCGGCGGAATCCGTGTCAGTGAGGAAGAAGAGCTGATGGGGCTTGATATCAGCGAACACGGCAGTTACGGTTACCCGGAAAATATTCGTGAAGACGAAAAATTTGGAGCATAACATGCTAAATGAAACGTTGTCACAGCATCAATTAAATCAATGGCACGATCAGCAGGCATACAATGCTTGCGAGTGTGCGGTGACGATCACAGAACGAGCGTGGGGCCGAGCCCCCGCTCCTTTTGTGTTTTTCTTGACCGGAAGCGGAGGAAGGAAGGAACAATCAGTTCGAAGCGACCAAGATCACGGCATCATTTTTTGGGGGAAAGACGAAGAACAGGCATATTTCCAATACCTCGGCGAACAAATTACGCATCAATTAGAAAAAGCCGGTTATCCGCGCTGTGAAGGAAAAGTGATGAGCAATCACGCCGCTTGGTGTCAAAGTTACCACGCTTGGTTTTCGCAAATTGACGAATGGCTCGAAGAAAACAGCTGGAGCAGTCTGCGGTATTTATTGATTTTCAGTGATGCCCGGGCTTTGTATGGCGCAAAATGGCTGCTGGATGATATTAAAAACAGCTTATTTCAGCAGATTGCCCCGGGGTCGAACGCGATGAAACGACTGATTGAAAATACCGCTCACCGCCAGCGCGGAATCAATGCGATCGGACAAATCCTCACGGTGTCTAACGGGGAGTATCAAGGGACCTTTAATTTCAAAGAACAAGTGCTTTACCCCGTTGTTCACGCCGCCAGACTATGGGCCTTCCGGGAAAATCTGCAGCCGACGTCAACGATCGAGCGACTCGGGGCATTGCAGGGTAAACATAGTAACACGCCGCAAGTTCCCGGCTGGTTTGAAAAAGCACTGGAGCTGCGGCTCAAATATTGCCGGCGCGATAAAACAGAAGGTATTCATTTTATTAACCCGGGCTATTTCACAAAATCGGAAACAGCGCTCGTTAAAAAATGGATGACAGACGGCGCGCGTTTCATGCGCAAAACCGAACAGCAGCTTTTACATGAATGTAAAAAGAGGTGACGCACGTGAATCCGTTATTTGATTGGATGAAAAACATATCCGGTTCCTTGATCGATCAAACGATATACCCCGGTTCCGGCAGCCAGGATCCGAAAAAAATCGCCTATTTGCGTCATTTAAAAAAAGAGATCCGTCAGCGAAAAACGCTGGACGTACCGTTTGATGACCTTCATATTACCGTTGTAGATATAGAAACGACAGGCTTTTATCCGTTAAAAGGGGATCAGATTTTATCGATCGGCGCACAAAAGATCCGCAACAATCGGCCGCTCGAAAACGAAACATTTTATACACTCATCCAGCATGACCGGCCGATCAGTGAAGAGATTCAGCAGTTAACCGGCCTTTCGGAACGAGAACTGCAAAGTGCACCGGAAAAGAAACATGCGCTTCATTCGTTTTATTCGTTTACGAAAGAAGAAACGCTCGCTGCTCATCATGCAGCCCATGAAAAAGCATTTTTGCAGCAGGCAACGTGGTCGGTTTATAAAACCGGGTTCCCGCACCGGATCGTCGATACAGTTTTGTTAACGTCCTTAATCAGCGATTTAAAACAGCTTAAAGACTTGGAAGACTGCTGCCGCTTTTTTCAAATTCCGCTGAACGGCCGTCATCACGCCCTTGAAGATGCAAAAATGGCTGCCAGCCTTTGGTGCTGTTCCGTCGAGCGGCTCAAAAAAGACGGGTTTCGATCACTCGGTGACGTTTACCGGTACATCGCTTCATTCCAGCGCTGACGATTCGGCAAATATACGATTGAGCACCGGATCGGTATGCAGCAACTCTTTCGCTCGGTTGCGGTGACGCTCTTCATGCAAATAGGTGTGCCGTTTCGGCTTCATCTCCGGCGCAATCTCAATCGCATAAAGCCATTCGTCCCGGTTTAAAGGCAAGGTCTGTACGTAATCAAAAAAGCCTGTCCGTTCAAACACTTTCACCATTCGTTCAGCCCGGTGTTCATGAACAAGCGCCATAAGATAAGAGGCGATGCCGACTTGAACACCGTGCATTTGCGGCTTATTTGCTGTCCTGTCCAATGCGTGGGAAATCATATGTTCAGCTCCGCTGATCGGGGAACTGTTGCCGCTGATAACGGTAGATACACCGCCCATTGCAAGCGAACTGATCAGTTCTTTCAAAAAAACCTCGCTGTATAAATCATCCATCGGCGTTCGAATGAAACTGTTGACAGCTTTTTTGCTGAGCATCGATGCAAAAGCATGGACCGTGGCTGCGCCGATCTCTGCTTCATACTCCCAATCGTATAGCGCGGTGATGTTCGACATTAAATCGCCGACTCCGGCAAGAACGAGCGGGCGCGGCGCTGTTTCAATAATAGCGGGATCTGCAACAATCCCGTACGGCACACGGGCCGGAACCGTCGTCTTTTTCCCGTCCACGTAAAGTGAACAGTTGCTTGATGCAAAGCCGTCATTGGACGGCGAAATCGGAATACTGATAAACGGCGTCCGGCGGGAAAATGCGATGTATTTTCCTGCATCAATCACTGCGCCGCCGCCCATCGCGCAAATCGCATCATACCTGTCTATTTCAAATGCTCGGCTGATGAGATCATGAATGGTCTGCTCATTTCTGTACTTGACCGCCTCAACATCAACCCCGTCCGGAGCAGCAGCTAACAGCCTGCTGCGGTAATGCTCATCGGCAAACTCGTCGAATAAAATTCCGACTTTCGTCATTCCGCGCGCTTTCAGTTTTGTATAAAACGAGGCCAACGAACCTGGTTCAATGTCCATAATATCAGGAATCGGAATGCTTAAGCCGTCATTCATCATTATACCCACCCTTCAGATTTCAGCCGCTCATGAACGTCAGCAAACGTTTCTGTCTGTTCATAGCCGACGTTTTGTTCATCCAAAATCGACACAAGTTTATCTTTGGCAAACATCCGGTCAGCTGAACGCGCCGGGTGTGAATCCGGTTCGCTGTCGCCGTAATAAAAAACGAACTCGTAATCTTTTTGCAAAGCTTCAATAACCGTTTTTTTATCAATCCCGTAGCGCTCGGAGTAAAACGGATCTGAATGGTCGAGATAAATCTGTATTCCGCCGTTTTCAAAAGAACCGCGGTTTGAAAATACCGGGATCGTCGGCAGATCATAGTAACGAATCAGCTCATGAATATAGTAATCCGTTCCGGCGCTGAGAATGATAAAGTCACCGCCGGCTTGTTTAACCGCATCGATAAACGGAAACACCCCTTCATCGAGCGGGATTTTATGAATGAGTGCGTTCAGTTCTTCAACGGAAAGCTCGGTCGCTTGAAATACCGTCGATAGAAACTCGATATCTTTCATCTCGCCGTTTTTCCATTGTTTATACAATTCCTCACCCTCAGGATAATACGACTCGATCACAATCCAATAGAAATCTTTTTTTGAGATCGTTCCGTCAAAATCGGAAACAAACGCCCACTTTTTAGTCATATAACTTCCTCCTTCAATCAACGTAAGTGTAAGTGTACACATGTATTATACCAATAAACGGCAACCTTCGAAAATGACGGTTTGCAGAAGGGGCGCAGTGTGTTAAGATTAGTCATAAAATTCGGTAGATTAATCGGAAAGGAACATGCATCATGGAGCGAACCGTACACGAAACAATCCCGGTGAAAGATATTCTTGTTGCTCACCAAAAATTAAAAGATGTTGTCGTCAACACACCGTTGCAAAAAGATGCGCTTTTGTCAGAAAAATACGGGGCGAACATCTATTTAAAACGCGAAGACTTACAAGTTGTCCGCTCGTTTAAACTGCGCGGAGCGTATCACTTAGTTCAAAGCTTGCCGGAAAAAGACTTGCAAAACGGCGTCGTCTGCGCAAGCGCCGGCAATCACGCGCAAGGTTTTGCCTACGCGTGCAAAGCGCTCGGTGTGCGCGGGAAAATTTTTATGCCGACAACCACGCCGCGGCAAAAAGTGTCGCGAGTGACATTTTTCGGCGAACCGTTCGTTGAAGTTATTTTGACAGGCGATACGTTCGATGATGCATACAAAGAAGCGATGAACGCACGCGAAGAAGAAGGGATGTCGTTTATCCATCCGTTCAACGACCGGCGGACGATCGCCGGCCAAGGGACAATCGGGATGGAGATTCTCGAAAATATCGAAGAACCTGTCTCGCATATTTTTATGAGTATTGGCGGAGGCGGTTTAATAAGCGGCGTCGGCTCGTATTTCAAAAGTATCAGTCCGGCAACGAAGGTTGTCGGCGTAGAGCCTGCCGGTGCACCCGGGATGAAGACATCACTTGAAGAAGGCAATGTTGTCAGCCTCAACCAAGTCGATAAATTCGTGGACGGCGCGTCGGTAAAAACGGTCGGGGATATTACGTTTGATATCGCACAGAAAGTGGTCGATGACATCCGCGTTGTTCCGGAAGGCAAAGTATGTTCAACGATCCTCAGTTTATACAATGAAAACGCCATTGTCGCAGAGCCTGCAGGTGCGCTTCCGATCGCCGCCCTCGATCAGTACAAAGATGAAATCAAAGGAAAAACAATCGTTTGTGTGATCAGCGGCGGTAATAACGATATTGACCGCATGCAGGAAATTAAAGAACGGTCGCTGATTTACGACGGCTATAAGCATTATTTCATCGTCAATTTTCCGCAGCGCGCCGGTGCGCTAAGGGAATTCATGTCAAAAGTTCTCGGCGAACACGACGACATCACGCGGTTTGAGTACACGAAGAAAAACAACCGCGACAAAGGGCCGGTGCTCGTCGGCATTGAATTAAAGGACCGCGACGATTACTTGCCGCTCGTGCAGCGGATGATGGAGAACGGCTTCGACTATACAGAAATCAACAAAGATCAAAAACTGTTTAACTTGCTGATTTGATCATGAGATGATGCCGGAAAACCAGTTGTTTTCCGGCTTTTTCTTTCGTATTTTTCAATATCATTGTATAGTAGACTGTAGCAATTAATCGAAGAAAACAGGAGGATTCCATGCAAACAGCTAAAGCAGGAATGATCACGGAATGCCGTGTAGAGAAAATAATCGAAACAGGTTACGTTCTTCGCCATGAAGGGATTAAAATATTGCTTCATACAAACGACGCGATCGAACCTGTCAAAAAAGGGGAGGACGTATCGGTCTTTTTATACGAAGATAAACAAGGGAATTTAAACGCAACGATGCAGATACCCGGCGTCACCCTCGACACATATGATTGGGCTGACGTCGTCCACGTTCACCCGCGTGCCGGAGTATTTGTTGATATCGGCATTACCAAAGACATACTTTTATCAAAAGATGATTTGCCGGAAATGCGCCAGCAATGGCCGAAAGCCGGCGACAGTCTGTTTGTCACGCTCGGATACGACAGAATGGAGAGACTCGTCGCCAAGCCGGTCACTGAAGAGATCATTCTTCAAGAACGCGATATTGCGCAAGATGATATCAACGGCCAGGCGATTTCAGGACAGATATACCGGATTCTCGATGAAGGCGCGGTATTTTTTTCGGAACAAGGCATACGCGGGTTTATTCACGAAAGTGAAGCAAACGGGGTTCTCCGCTTAGGCGAAGCGGTCTCCGGACGCGTTATCGAGCGAAAAACGGACGGAACCGTCAACGTGACCCTTCGTCCGATTCGTACAGAAAGGCAAGCCTCGGATGCAGAAAAAATCATCTCTTACTTAGAAGGGCGAGGCGGGAAAATGCCGTTAACCGACCAGTCGCCTCCGGACTTAATCGACCGTTCGCTCGGCATGAGCAAAGGGGCGTTTAAGCGGGCAATCGGCAAACTCCTTAAAGAAGACAAAGTCGAACAGCAAGACGGATTCACGTTTTTAAAATAGCCGTTCTGCACCGCGGCTCGGTTTCAATTAAACGTAAGTAATGAACCAATTTGAAAGCGGGGGAACAGCGATGAGCGGAAAGGTTGCCGGTCTGTGGGTGAAACGGATGAAACGCGGACCGATGGATGCGGTTAAATCCGCTGAGTTTCTAGCGGATCAAGGAATTGTTCATAATGCAGATCAGCGCGGGAAACGGCAAGTAACC
The DNA here is from genome assembly GCF_003814815.1 of Salisediminibacterium halotolerans. GTDB lineage: Bacteria > Bacillota > Bacilli > Bacillales > Salisediminibacteriaceae > Salisediminibacterium > Salisediminibacterium halotolerans. The sequence goes on along the minus strand of NZ_RKQQ01000003.1, from coordinate 434,659 downwards.
GTGATTGAGCAGGAGGTATGGCAAGATTTAATGGATCGCTTCGGCAGCCGTCTGCCGCCGGAAACAAGACGAGCCAATGTCATGACTGAAAATGTCTCCTTGCAAGGCAAGAGAGGACAAATACTCCGTCTCGGCGAAGTTCAGATTAAACTGCTCGGTGAGACAAAACCATGTGAACGAATGGACGAAGCGCTCCCCGGTTTAAAACAGGCGATGGTTGATCATGAACGCGGCGGTTTATATGGTGTCATCTTAAACAGCGGAACGGTTCATATTCACGATACCGCGACTTTTGAGGAGGGATCTCGATGAAAAGCATTCGCTATGAAGAAAAAAAACTGCTGACAGAAATGCGTTTCCATTATGAAGGGGAAATCCATATAGCCGAAAACATGACGATTGATACGTGCGCGCTTTATACAACTATTTCTCCGGCGCTCGCAAATAAGCTCGGCATCCCGTCAGAGATGAAGGGTAAAGATGTGCAGTTAAACTCCATCAGTATCGGGCCGCTAAAAGTCAGCCCGTTTACGGTGTATATTGAAGATACACATAAAGACGGTGTGATCGGCCTGGATTTTCTTAAAAAAACCGGAGCGAAAATTAATCTTGACGCGATGACGATCTCCAGTTCGCGTACGTAAAAACTGCTTGCGGTGTAAATACTTGACGATTCTTATTGAAGAAGTTACTATCGCAAAATAGAACAATGCAATGAACGATGAGGAGGATGTAACATGACTGAAGAAGAAAATCAGCGCGAAGAAGGAAAAGAAGAAGAGGTAGAAGAGGCAGAAGAGGAAGAGGAAAAAGAAGAAGAAGAATTTGAAAAGGAAGAGGAAGCCATTCCTGAAAGCCCGATCCTCAATTCCGGCGACGCAATCGAAGTAACAAAAGGAGAGTACACCGGTAAAACAGCCAAAGTCATCTCCCAATATTCGAATTCAATCTCGATTGAACTCGATGAAAAAGATGTCGACGGATCAAAGCCGCGGACTGTCTTGCGCCATACGGAATACAAAATCATTTAAACGCTCTCCCTCCATGCGAATGGAGGGTCAGACTGTAGACAAACTATATTTTGATGTCAGCCATGAATCCACTACCCTCCGCTTGCCCCGGGCAAGGACTCAGCTAGTATTCGGCGGCCCGAGACCGCCGAATCCGGATCTTCGTCTCTTGCTTTCCCGGAGGCGTCGGAGGAGTGGATGCATGGCTTCTTTTTTTATGAATACACTCGCTTCAAAAAAGAGGATGACCCAGCATCCCGGCTTTCTCCTGCGGGATAGCGAGACAGACGAGACCCTGCAGGGCATCAGCCCGAAACGGCTCGGCGCTCGCCCGCGGACTAGTAAGACACGGCGAAGTCTTATTGAGCCGATGTCGCAGTGATACCTTCAGGTGAAAGAATCCGGACGATGCGTCGTCATCCGTTCCTTTTAAGATGACATCTAACGATGTCATGACTTTGTCAACACTCTGCCCCTCCATGTGAATGGAGTTTTTTTTCATATCGGTGACCAAATTCCAACATTTCTTTGCATAGTTAAAAAATTTTCACATATTCACATAGACAGTGCTGTTATTGCGTTTAATAATAGAAGTAGAAGACATTCTATTGGAAACGGAGTTGATGGCAATGTCTGTGCTGATTGTTTACAGTTCAACACATGGCACAACCGAAAAAGCAGCAATGTTGATACGCGATCAGGTAAAAAATGAGGAAGAAACAGTGCTTATTAATATAAAACAAAACAGCGTTCCGGACTTGGATTTATTCGATAAAGTGATCATCGGCGCTTCGATTCATATGGGAGCGATTCCGCGTAAAATGCGCAATTTCCTTTACAAAGAAGAGCCGGCATTGATGTCGAAAACACTCGGTCTATTTTTATGCTGCCTGTATGAAGATATCGAAGCTCAGCTTCAATTTGAACGCTCGTTTCCGGAAACGCTTCGCGAGCATGCCGTTGCTCACGGTTTTTTTGGCGGCGAACTGTTATTTGAAGAAATGAATATATTCGAAAAGATGATTGCGAAAAAAGTGTCCGGCTCGATTGAAAATGTTCATTCGATGAACTACGAAGCGATTGATCAATTCATTACGATGGTCAGCGAAACGAAAAAGAACGATCCAGAAAAGATGCGGTAATTGCCATATGAAAGGCGGAAGTGAGATGATCCGGACGGTAGAAATCGAATCTATTCAGCCGAGTGCGCTCTATTTGAATCAAAAAGATGTCGGGGAATGGCTTATGAAAGGAGTTAACGAAGACGGACTTACGGAAAAGCCCTTTCCGGCAATCATAGCTGACAAACAAATTATTTTAATCGACGATCACCCGCGCGCGTTTTTGGCTTCCCAAACCGCTATCCGTTACATTCAAATTGATATTCATAAAGAGGTCGAAAACGCCGGAGGGTACGGTGAAATGGCGGAGAAATGCCGGGAGAACGGCGTTACAAAGCTGACAGATTTGACGAAACAACTTCTCTCTCCTAAAGACTATCAGCGCGGACGGCAAAGCGAAATTCCGGCTTTTTTCAGCGGGAGTTAACTTTTATCTTGATCGCTTTGCAAAATGTAAAAAGCCGACATTGATCCTATAAGAAGGAGCCAGATAATCGCTGTTACCCAAATATAGATCATCCCTTCGATGATCGGCACGAATAAAGCCGCAGTTCCATTTACAATCCAGAGCCGCAGCTGCCATCGGCGGCTGAATTCGTTCATAAAAGCGATAAAAATTGCAAATGACAGCGCAAATAAAATAAGCACAGCGGTTAAATACGGTAAATCGCTGCGAAGATCAAACTGAAAAATCAAAAATAAAAAGGCAGAGCCGGCGATTGCCGTTAATATTAGACGGTCGCGCACTTAAATCCCCCCTAAACACGTTCGTTTTCACTGCATAGTATACCTTATTTCAGCAAATTTAAAAAAGATTGATAACGTTTAACAGCTGACCCTCGGTCAGCTGTTTTGTTATGACACTGTTTTCAAATATGTCATAATAGAAGGGTAAGAAAGACAGATTTAATCAATCTGCCTTTCGGGTATAGATTGATTAATAAAGTTTTTAACATTTTGCACGTTCATAAGCCGGACATTAATAGAGGCGGTGAGTCACCTTGGGAGTACACCATTATTTAACACCATACCTGATCGCCGGCGGTATTCTTTGTATTATCGCGCTAGTCGTTACGATTCGCATCGGGATGAACCCAGAAGATAAAGAGTATGAGAATAAATCGAATGCACACTTTAAAATTTTATCATTTATTTATGTCGTAACGTTTGTTCCCGCCCTGGTTTTAACTGTGTTGTACTTTATTTACGGCTGATGGAGAGGAGATACTGACATGACGAAAACGATTCAATTAATGGCTCTCGATATTGACGGAACGCTGCTTGCAGATGATCTGTCGATACCAAACGAAAACCAACAAGCAATTTTTGAAGCACGCGAACAAGGAATTGATGTTATTCTTTGCACCGGCCGTTCGAAAATGTCTGCCGAGCCGTTTGCGGAAAAATTGCAGCTTAATTCTCATATGATCACCGGCAACGGAAGCGAAATATGGCTCAGCGACGGATCACTCTTGGAACGAACCCCGCTGAAATCAGACCTGGTTGCATTTATGAAAGAACTGCAAGCTGATACCGGGGTACGTTTTTGGGCCGCGAGTACAGAAGCAGTTTATAAAACGGACATGCCGGCGGATCTTTACAACCATACCTGGTTGAAATTCGGTTTCGATACGGAAGATGACCAACTTCGCACGATGATTCACGATAAGTTAATCACCTTTACCGAGCTTGAAATAACCAATTCAAGCACAACGAATTTAGAAATTAATGCTGCCGGTGTAAACAAAGCAAACGCGCTGCAGAAACTTACATCGCACTTGAACCTTGATATGAAACACGTCTTTGCCGCCGGCGACAGTTTAAATGATGTACGGATGATTAAAGATGCCGGCGTCGGTGTGGCGATGGGCAATTCTCAACAAGTTGTCAAAGAAGCTGCCGACTGGCAGACATTTTCCAACAATGAGGCCGGCCTTGCCGTTGCGATCCGGAAATATTTGCAATAGGTTATAAAATTTAAGCAAATTCTTTTGTTTCGAAGCGATGATTTGTCATAATGACCGAAAGGAAATGGAGGTGGACGCCCCGATGGATAAAAAAACATTTACACTGGAAGAGGCGAATGCACTTATACCTGTTTTAGAAACAGAAATCGCTGAATTGCAAAGACTTAATCAAGATTTCCAAGATACCGTCAACATCCTGAACAAACAAAAGTCGATTGACAGCAGTAAAGTCAGTACCGATCAGCCTGATGTATTCATGGCTGAAAGCAAACTTGAATTTATTGAAATGCAAGCACGAATGCATGTCAATAATGTTGAACAGTACGGTGTGGAGATTAAAGATGTCGACGTCGGCCTGGTTGATTTTCCTGCAGAACTGAACGGAGAAAATGTGCTTTTATGCTGGAAATACGGAGAAAAAGAGATCACGCATTACCACGGACCTGAAGACGGGTTCGCCGGACGTAAACCGATTCAAGAATGATCCGATAAAAAGAATCGATTTGAAAACGGACAGCCGATAAAGAAGAGGGAAACCGGTTAGGTTAAATACTGCCGGTTTCTGTTTTTATTATCTAGTTTACATAACATAAATTATCGGAACCAATAAATGCGCTTCGATTTTCATCTCTTTATCAAAAGTAAGCTTTAATTTTGAGACAGAAATTAAAAAAACAGCGGCCATCTTATCATGACCGCCGCTGCAAAATTCATTAAAACAATGTTGTATGATCTGAATCCGGTTTGGATGGCGTTTGCTTTTCGTCATGATGATTGTCTGCAGCAATCCGTCTTACATCAACGACTTCACCGTGTTCGTCACTGTCATACATAAATGATCCATTCGTGTATCTGTCATTTGTACGCACTTGATCAGCCTGCACTTCAAACTCAGCGCCGTGCGAACTGTAAAGCATAAATCGGTCACCCGGATGAGCTTTAATGACAGCTGCTGTTTTATGCGGCTTTTTTTTCAGTTCCTTCAACATAATCAAGCCGCGATTAGCCCGACTGCTTTTTTCAAACGCTTTTAACGGCATTTTTTTGTAAGCTCCGCGCTGTGTAACGAGAAATAAAGCGGGATATTCATCTTTTGCAAAAACAACAAAAGACTGCACAAAGTCTTCTTCTTTTAAATTAATCGCTTTAACACCGGTTGTCCGCTGCCCGGTCACACTGACCTCTTCCTCATCGAACCATAAACCGTAACCATTTCGGGTTGCTAAGAAGATGTTGTCGTCACCGGACGTCTTCTCAACCCCGGTCACCTCATCGCCGCTTTTTAATTTCACAGCTTGCAACGCTTTCGAGTAGCGCTGCGCGTAGTAATCGTTCAACTGCGTTCTTTTAATCATCCCGTTTTTCGTCGCAAACGTGATGTAATCCGAACTTGTGAATTCGCGGACCGGCACAGCTTGAATAATCCGGTCTTCAGGGTCCATAGAAATCAAATTGCCGACATGCTGGCCGTTGTCTTTCCAGCGAATTTCAGGACATACATGCACCGGTGTAAACAGGTAATTCCCTTTTCGGGTGAACAGCAGCAGCGTATCCGTCGTGTTCATTTCGCCGGAAAAAAGGAGCCGGTCGCTTTCTTTCATCCCCGGCAGTCCTCCGTTTGATGCATTGTAAGAACGCAAACTTGACCGCTTCACATAGCCTTCTTCGGTGACCGTAACGCGCACATCTTCAGCTGGCACAACGACTTCGAGGTTGATTTTTAAATCCTCCACCTCTTCTTCGATCGCCGTACGCCGCACTTCGCCGTAAGTTTTTTTCACGTGTTTCACTTCTTTTTTTATTTCTTTTAGCAAAAGGTTCTCATCTGCTAAAACCGCTTCGAGCGCCTCAATTTGCTGATTCAGCTCAGACGCTTCTTTTTCCAGTGATACAACGTCTGTATTCGTCAGACGGTAAAGCTGCAAGTTCACGATCGCTTCAGCTTGCTGATCGCTGAATTGAAACTGCGCCTTAAGACGCTCTTTGGCATCCTTTTTATTTTCCGATGAACGAATCGTTTGAATGACTTCGTCCAGTACAGAAATCGCTTTAATTAACCCTTCGACAATGTGGGCGCGGTCTTTCGCTTTCGTCAAATCGTAATGACTCCGTCTTGTGAATACATCTTTTTGATGCTCAATATACGAAGCGATCATTTGCTTTAAATTAAGCTGTTTCGGCGTCTTGTTATAAATCGCTACCATGTTGAAGTGATAGGTGATTTGTAAATCGGTATTTTTATACAAATAATGCAAAATGCCTTGCGCATCAGCATCTTTTTTCAATTCAATCATGATTTGCATCCCGGTGCGATCCGTATCATCGCGCACTTCGGCAATGCCGTCAACTTTTTTATCAATCCGCAGTTCATCCATTTTTTTTACGAGATTCGCTTTGTTGACATCATAGGGAATCTCCGTGATCACAATCCGTTCCTTGCCCCCGCGCACTGTTTCAATGTCTGCTTTTCCGCGGAGCACAATTTTCCCTTTTCCGTTCTCATAAGCGTTTTGCAGCCCTTCAATGCCTTGAATGATACCGCCGGTCGGGAAATCCGGCCCTTTCATAAACGACATTAAATCTTGGACTGTGCAGTCAGGGTGATCCATTTGGTAGACAGCCGCATCGATGACTTCGTTTAAGTTATGCGGCGGAATGTCTGTCGCGTACCCGCTTGAGATTCCTGTTGAGCCGTTGACAAGCAAGTTCGGATAGCTCCCCGGCAATACAACCGGTTCTTCAATTGAATCATCAAAGTTCGGCATAAAATCCACAGTGTTTTTTTCGATATTTTTAAGCATTTCCGCAGCGAGTTTGGACAGGCGCGCTTCTGTGTAACGCATTGCTGCCGGAGGATCGCCGTCAACCGAACCGTTATTGCCGTGCATTTCAACTAACATATGGCGCATTTTCCAGTCCTGGCTTTGTCTGATCATCGCTTCATATACAGACGAATCGCCGTGCGGATGATAATTGCCGATCACGTTGCCGACCGTTTTCGCTGATTTTCGAAACGGTTTATCCGCTGTGTTATTGTCCATATGCATCGCATACAAAATTCTCCGCTGGACCGGTTTCAATCCGTCGCGCGCATCCGGGAGAGCCCGGTCTTGAATAATATATTTGCTGTATCGTCCGAATCGATCTCCCAGCACATCTTCGAGCGGGAGATCGAGATACCGTTCTTTTTGTTCCAACGATTAGTCCTCCTCCGTAATAAATAAATGATCGTTGTCGAGTATATTGGTCTCATCGTCAAGACTGAAAGCGACGTTACGTTCAATCCATTTCCTGCGGGGTTCAACTTTATCGCCCATAAGCGTTGACACATGCCGTTCTGCGCGGGCAATGTCGTCAATCGTCACGCGTACGAGCGTACGGGATTCCGGATTCATCGTCGTCTCCCACAGCTGCGTCGCATCCATTTCGCCGAGACCTTTATAACGTTGGAGAATGTAGCCTTTACCGACTTTATCAATCGCCTCTTGCAGCCCGTCTTCATCCCATGCATATTCAACTACTTCTTTTTTCCCGCTTTTACGGCTGACTTTATATAGCGGCGGCAATGCAATGTAAACTTTGCCGGCTTCAATAAGCGGACGCATATAGCGGTAGAAAAATGTTAATAGCAAAACTTGAATGTGTGCGCCGTCCGTATCTGCGTCCGTCATAATTACAACTTTATCGTAATTCGTATTCGCCAAGTCAAAATCTGGGCCGACATCAGCACCCAAGGCATAAATAATCGTCCGGATCTCTTCGTTTTTCATGATATCGTCCAATTTAGCTTTTTCTGTATTAATTACCTTTCCGCGCAGCGGCAAAACGGCCTGAAACTTCCGGTCCCGTCCTTGCTTGGCAGAGCCGCCGGCAGAATCACCCTCAACGAGATACAATTCGTTGTTTTTGGCGTTTTTAGATTGGGCAGGTGTGAGCTTTCCGCTCAGCATCGCGTCTTTACGTTTATTCTTCTTCCCGTTGCGCGCATCTTCACGCGCTTTACGCGCCGCTTCTCTCGCCTGGGAAGCTTTTATTGCTTTTCGGATCAGCAAGTGGCTGATTTCCGCATTTTCCTCGAGGAAAAATGACAGTTTTTCCGCAACAACCTGATCGACGGCTGAGCGCGCCTCCGACGTACCGAGTTTCGATTTCGTCTGACCTTCAAATTGCAGTTTATCTTCCGGAACTCGTACAGAAACAATCCCGGTAAACCCTTCACGGATATCGCTTCCGTCAAGATTTTTATCTTTGTCGCGCAGGAGCTGGAGCTTGCGGGCGTGTTCATTGAACACACGGGTGATCGCCGTTTTAGCTCCCAGTTCATGTGTGCCGCCGTCTTTTGTCCGGACATTGTTAACAAAAGAAAGCAAGTTTTCCGTAAAACCGTCATTGTATTGAAAAGCCGCATCGACTTCGATTTCGTCGTGTTCACTTTGAAAAGAAATCACCGGATGAAGCGTCTCTTTATCTTCGTTTAAATAATCGACGAAAGCTTCAAGGCCGGTGTCAAATTGAAATACATCGTGTTCCGGCTCCTCGGGAGAACGCTTATCAATCAGTTCAATTTGCGCACCTTTAATTAAAAACGCGGCTTCGCGCAGGCGTTCGGCAAGTGTGTCGTAATGAAACGCAGTCTGCGAAAAAATCGTCTCATCCGGCTTGAAATGAATCGCCGTTCCGGTTTTTTTCGACGCGCCGATTTTTTCAAGCGTTGTCACCGGGCGTCCCCCGTTTTCAAAGCGTTGACGGTACTTGCTTCCGTCACGGCGGATCGTCACTTCCAGCCATTCAGACAGCGCGTTTACAACTGAAGCACCGACACCGTGCAAACCGCCGCTCGTTTTATAGCCTCCTTGGCCGAACTTTCCGCCGGCATGCAATACCGTCAAAATCACTTCCGCTGTCGGTTTGCCGGTGTGATGAATGCCGGTCGGAAATCCGCGCCCGGCGTCTTCAACGCTGATGCTGTTATCTTTATGAACCGTCACGGTAATCGTGTTGCCGAAACCGGCGAGGATTTCATCGACCGAATTGTCGACAATTTCAAACACTAAATGGTGCAATCCGCGGTGATCTGTGCTTCCTATATACATTCCCGGACGCTTTCTGACCGCGTCCAGCCCCTCTAATACTTGTATCGCATCATCGTTATAATTAAATTCATTTTCCTTTGACAATGGTGCTTTCCCCTTTCCCGTCCAGTGCGTACCGTTCACACTATACCTTAGCACAACTTGATTATCTTTGTAACGGGGGGAATCATTTCTTTTCCACAAAACAGAACATTTGTTCTTTTGCTGTCACATATAAAACCAGCAGAAAACGCGGACGTTTTCTGCTGGTTTTATTAACTGAGAAGTGCGCCGTGGTCAACTTTAATGCATCGATCCATCACTACAGTTTTATCAGCAGCTGTTAATATTGCATAAGCTTGCTCGCTTTCAACGCCGAGCTGACCCCAAAATACCGGCGCATCCGTTTTCACCGCCTCCTCTGCAAGCTCCGGAAGAAACTCACTTCGCCGAAAAACGTTGATAATGTCCGGCGTTTCCGGCAGATCGCTCAAAGAGGCAACAGCTTTTTCGCCTAAAACTTCGACTATGCCCGGGTTTACCGGAATGATTTTATACCCTTTCGCCTGCATTTCCTGCGCAATTTGATAAGACGTGCGGTGCGGTTTATCCGACAAGCCGACGACGGCTATCGTTTGCGCGTTTGCTAAAATTGACCGAATCGTCTCTCTATCCGGGTTTTGCATTATATCAGCTCCTGTCAATTATCTTTTACAATCATAACCGGACACGTCGCCCGTTTAACAACTTTTTGACTCACACTGCCGAGAACCATCTGCTGAACAGGATTGAGACCGCGGCTTCCGATAATAAGCAGATCAGGAGTTTCCGCTTCGGCCTCTTTTACTATCGCCATTGCGGGATCACCGTAAATGTGCTTCGTTTCATACGTCACTCCTGCATTTATAAGCACTTCCTCAACCGGAAATAGCCGCTGTTTACGGTGATCAGGAATATCACGCGGACGCAGCTGCTCGTCAGCAACATCAGCTGCCGTCGGCAAATCATCGACAACATGAAGCAGCGTCACCGCCGAACCCGCAGTCAATTGCGCGATCCCTGCAGCTTTTTCCGCCGCTTTAATTGAATGCGCCGATCCGTCCGCAGCCAATACAATATGTTTGAACATATCTTCCCCTCCTTGTAAGCGGTTTTAGCCGTCAATCAGCCCTTCAGCGATTAAAAACTCTTCGGCTACTTCCGCAGCATCCTCATCTTCTTCATCAACCCGGTAATTCATTTCCATCATTTCCTCTTCGGTAATCATGCCTCCGAGCCGGTTCAAACTGTCCTCAATTTGCGGATAATCTTGCAGCACTTCCTGCCTTAAAAGCGGCGCCCCGTTAAACGGCGGAAATACATTTTCATCATCTTCCAATGCAAGCAGATCGTAACGGATCATATAAGCATCTGTTGAATAGGCATCAATGACTTGCACGTCTTCGCTGACGAGCGCTTCTGAACGAAGGCCAGGATCCATCCCTTCGACATCGCCAAATTCAATGCCGTACACATCTTGAATTGCCGGGTAACCGTCATTTCGGTCGATAAATTCGAATGTAAAGCCGGCAGTCAGCTCGGAAGCAATGCCTCGCAAATCACTGATTGCATTTAGGTCCTCTTCTTCAGCGATCTCTTCGGTAATCGCTAAAGCATACGTGTTTTGATAATCCATCGGTTCGAGAAATTCAAGCCCGTACTCCTCTTTCATCCCCTCCCGCGCCTGTTCATATGCTTCTTGTTCATCATTGCTGACCGGGTCTTCATTTAAAAAATCCGCAATCGCTGTTCCGGTAAATTCCAAATAACCGTCTACTTCTCCCGCCAGAGCGGCTTCGAATGTGAAATCCGTCGTGCCGAACCCGGGCTCGATATCAACACTGTAGTCCGTGTCAGATTCGATCAGCTCTTGATACATATTGAGAATAATTTCTGGTTCTGCGCCGATTTTTCCGGCGAGGACGATATCTGCTTCTTCGTCGGCAAACGGGAGCGCCTGATACAGCCGCGGTGAAACGACAACAAGCAGCGCGATCACCACGACAGCAACCATCGGTTTTAACGATGTTCCCAGCGAGCGTTTTTCAGCAAAGCGTAAAACGGCGTCGAAGAACAGCGCTAACAGTGCGGCGGGAATCGCGCCGAGAAGGATATAGAAGTTGTCGGCCCGGTTTATCCCGAGCATAATCAGATCGCCGAGTCCGCCGGCGCCGATCAGTGCGGCCAATGTTGCTGTCCCGACAATTAACACCATGCTCGTCCGGATACCGGCCATCATCATCGGCATCGCTAACGGGAGCTGCACTTTTAGCAGCTGCTGCCGTGAATCCATCCCCATACTTCGCGAGGCTTCCATCAAAGCCGGGTCGACTTCTCGAATGCCTGTATATGTATTCCGCAAAACAGGCATCAAGGCATAAGCGGTCAGCGCCACAATCGCAGGGGCTGTTCCAATCCCGATAAACGGGATTAAAAACCCTAATAAAGCAAGACTCGGGATCGTTTGCAGTACCGCAGTCGTTCCGATCACCGGTTCAGCACCTTTTTGATAATGATTCAGCAATATACCGGCCGGCACGGCAATAAAAACCGCAATTAACAACGCGGTCAACGACATCTGCACATGTTCCCAAAGGGTTATATACAGCTGTTCCCGGCGCTCAATAGAAAACGCGGTAAAATCGAGTAATATATTCGCTGTCATAAAATCGTCCCCCCTACCCGCTTATCCGCTGTTTGCGCTGAGCGTAAATAGGTTAAGGCGCGTTTATATGAAAGTTCACCGAGATAGCCGTCTTGATAATAAACAGGCAGACTCGGCTCGAACGATTGATCGAGCCTTTTAACCGCTTCTGAAAGAGTCAGTTCGCTGTTGAGCGCCGCACGGTCAGGCTGCGGATCAGACGGATTATCCGATTCGCCTTCAATCGTGCGCAAAACTTTGATCAGAGGATCTTCCCAAGCATTGCGGCGGTCGCCGATAAACGAACGGACAAATTCTGTCTGCGGATGACGGATCAAATTATCCGGAGTATCAATTTGGGCGATTTCACCCTTGTTCATCACACATATGCGCGAGCCGAGAAGCATAGCTTCGTTAATATCATGCGTGACAAATACAATCGTTTTTTTAATATTTTTTTGCAAATTCACGAGATCGTTTTGCAGCTGTTCACGCGTAATCGGATCAAGGGCACTGAAAGGTTCGTCCATTAACAGAATATCCGGATCGCCTGCGAGCGCACGGATCACTCCGACGCGCTGCTGCTGACCGCCGGACAGTTCCGCCGGGCGCCGGTTTTTATACGTCTTTGGCTCTAAACCCACCATCGTCATCAATTCATCAATCCGCTCATCAATTTTCTCTTGCGGCCATTTTTTCATTTCCGGAATAAGGCCGATATTTTCTTTAATCGTCATATGCGGAAACAAGGCAATCTGCTGGAGCACGTAACCGATTTTGTAGCGCAAATCTTTTAAGTTGTGCTCAAAAACAGAAGTTCCCTCAACATAAATATGACCGGCTGTCGGGTCAATCAACCGGTTAATCATTTTCAGCGCGGTCGTTTTGCCGCTCCCGCTCGGGCCGATCAAGACAAAAAATTCACCTTCATTCACGTGGAAATTGATGCCGTTGACAGCCGCTGTCCCGTCTTTAAAAGTTTTCTCTACACGATCGAATGCTATCATTTCAACACCTCTATTTTCAGCAAAATTAATTTATTGTTCCATTCACCTAATCGGTAGCCGTTAAACCCGAAAATAAAAACAGCCGGAATCAATAGATCCGGCTGTTTCAGCTTACGGCTGCAGGTTATAAACGCTGCGGTATTTGTCTGTTAAATAGTTCAGAAGCGGTTCCGGATTCATCGTTTCTCCGGCCGCTGCAGTCATCAATTCTGCTGGATCTTTGCTTTTTCCGTGCTGGTGAATCGTTTTTGTCAGCCAGTCTTTAACCGGAGCTAATTGTCCCTTCGCCAACAGCTCGTCAAAATGCGGCAATTCTTTAGCCATAGCTTCTTTTAATTGGGCAGCATAGACGTATCCCAGCGCGTATGACGGGAAGTAGCCGAACATCCCGCCGGCCCAATGGACATCTTGCAGTACTCCTTCGCCGTCATGAGACGGACGGACGCCGAGAAGCTCTTCCATTTTATTGTTCCACGCTTCGGGGAGGTCGGCAACTTCAATTTCTTCGTTAATTAACGCTTTTTCCAGTTCATAGCGAACAATGATGTGCAATGAATACGTCAGTTCATCCGCTTCTATTCGTATGAGCGACGGCCCGGCGGTATTCACCCCGCGGTAAAAATCATCAAGCGATACGTCGTCAAATTGCCCATCTGCCTGAGCTTTTAACTCCGGGTAAAACGATTCCCAAAAATAGCGGCTCCGGCCGACAAAATTTTCCCAAAACAAAGATTGCGATTCATGCACAGCCATCGATGTTCCGGTTGCGAGCGGTGTGCCTGCAAACGATTCGGAAACGTTTTGTTCGTATAAAGCATGCCCGCCTTCATGAATCGTTCCAAAAACCGCGGTGCGAAAATCTTTTTCATCGTATTTCGTCGTTACGCGGACATCATTGACATTCAACCCGATCGCAAAAGGATGCACTGTAGTATCAAGCCGGCCGGCGTCAAAATCGTACTGCATCGCTTGGAGAACTTTTTCGCTGAAAATCCGCTGGTTTTCGGCCGGAAAGTGATGAAATAAAAAACCTGTCTCCGGATTAGAGGAAGCAGCGTTAATTTCTTGCACGAGCGGCACCAGTTGCTCTTTTAAACGGTTGAATACCCGATCGACTTTTGCGACTGTCAAACCGGGTTCAAAATCATCAAGCAACGCGTCATAACGATTCGCTTGATAACCGATCCAATCTGCATATTTACGGTTGTACGCGACAATTTTTTCTAAATATGGTTGAAAGGCCTGAAAATCAGCCGTTTCTTTCGCTTCTTCCCAAGCCGATTCAGCTTGCGATGTTAAAACGACAAACGCTTTATACTCCTCAGGCGGAATCTTTGCGAATTTTTCCAGTGTTTTTTTGCATTCTTTCACCGTGCTTTGCGCTTTTTCGCTGAGGTCATTCCAAACTTCTTCAGCCGATAAGCGGTCAATAAAGCTGCGCATTTGCTCGGAAACAGACAGGTTGAAGATTTCCGATGATAAGGTGCCGAGCACTTCAGCGCGCTGCTCTGTGCCCTTTTTCGGTGCGCCCGTCCGCAAATCCCATTCCAGTAAACTTACCGCTTCTTCGTAATGACTGATCGTTTTTACAAACTCTAAAAATTCGTTCTCTATTTCGCCAGTCTTCATCATGTTGGTCAACTCCTCGCTAAAAATATGTACAGCCGTTATTTTACACGTTTTTTTCAGCTGATTCATCTCTTCTTGCTCATGTTATACTGAAAAAGAACACCAGAAAGGAGCGGACTGAGACGATGAATTTAACCATTACAAATGAAGCTGTTCAATTTTATAAACAAGAACTGAACTTAGCGGATAATGATACGCTCACCTTGTATGTCCGCGTCGGCGGCGTCGGATCCGGCGGTTTTTCTGCCGGTCTGAGCCGCGGCCGGCCGGATCACTCTGCTGTCTATAAACATGAAGAACAAGGGATTATTTTTTATATCGCTGAAGATGACGCATGGTATTTTGACGGGATGACGATCGATTATGACGCTGATTTTGACGCCGTCACATACAACAACCCGCGAATTGATGACGTGACAAACCCGAAATAAATAAAGCAGCGGTCATCTTAAAAAAGATAACCGCTGCTTAAAAACACGTGACATCGTCAGGTGCCAGTTTGTTTAAGGGCCGGATAACGGCGGATAGTTAACCGCCGATATGCGACATCTCCACTTTCTTAATTTCTTGTTTGTCCGTATTGTTTAACCGCTCTTCCGAATAACGGTCATCGCGCGCATGCCATATTTGCGCAATTTTAGCAGTCACTTCAGCATCTGTTGCGTTTGATCGGACGATATCGCGGACGTCATGTCCTTTTGACGAAAACAGGCAGGTGATCAGCTGTCCGCTCGCCGACAGACGAATACGCGAACATGATGAGCAAAATGCGTCTGTTACAGAAGAGATCACACCGAGCTCATGTCCGTTTTCTTTAAATACGAATCTGTCAGCTACTTCTCCGGTATAATTCGGGTCTTTCGGCTCGATCGGCATTTCCTGATTGATTATCGAAATAATTTCCTTTTTGCTGACGACATGATCCAGTTTCCAGCCGTTTGAATTACCGACATCCATATATTCAATGAAACGGAGTATGACATTGCTGTCTTTAAAATGCCTCGCCATCGGTAAAATATCTTGCTCGTTCATCCCTCGTTTAACGACCATGTTCATTTTCACGCCGAGACCAGCGTCTTCAGCAGCCTGAATACCCCGGAAAATTTGTTCGACCCCGACATCGCGTGCATTAATTTTCCGAAACGTCAGATCATCGAGTGAATCCAAACTGACGGTCACACGATTCAGGCCTGCTTTTTGCAATGATTCCGCGTGCTGAGGAAGGAGCGAACCGTTTGTGGTCATCGCAATATCTTCCACCCCGTCAATCCGGGAAAGCATTTCAATTAAACGCGGCAAATCTGCGCGCATCAGCGGTTCTCCGCCGGTGATACGCAATTTTCGCACCCCTGCTTCTCGAACAAATATTTTCGCCAGCCGCTCGATTTCTTCAAACGAAAGAATCTCATCTTTCGGTAAAAATTTAAAATTTTTATTGAAGATTTCCGGGGGCATACAATAGCTGCAGCGAAAGTTGCAACGATCTGTTACAGATATACGCAAATCTCTTAACGGCCTGCCTAAACGGTCTGTGATTGCTGGATCCATGAAATCAGCCTCCCTGCCTTTATTATAAAGGCGGACAGCTGTATGCGACAAGCGAAATTTCTAATATTCACGTTTTTGCAACATGTTTACAGTGAAAAGTCGAAACTTTCTGTTTATTGCTGCTTTGACGAACGCGGCGGCCGTTCGCCCCAATATTGATAATACGTTGTTTTAATATTGCCGTTGTACAATTTACGCCGCTTCGTCGCTTTTTGACCGTAAAGCAGTTCAAATTTTTCATGGCTGGTAATCATATAGACGGACCAGGTCGGGAAATTTCGCAGGTTGCGGCCCAGCTCGCGGTAAGTTTCTTCAACATATTGCTGATCATTCAATCGTTCTCCGTACGGCGGATTTGATACAATGACTCCGTAGTCTTCTTTCGGCCGGAAATCTTTCGCCTGCATTTGTTTGAAGGTAATCAAACCGAATAAACCCGCTTCTTTTGCATTGTTTTCAGCCAGTTCAATCATCGGATGTTCGATATCTGTGCCGAGAATATTCAGCTCTTGTTCATAATCGGCCTTTTCCTCCGCTTCATCTAGCGCTTTCGTCAATTCGGTTTGATCGAACCACGCCCAGTTCTCAAACGCAAAAGAGCGGTTTATCCCCGGAGCAATATTTTGCCCGATAAGCGCCGCCTCAATCGGAATCGTGCCCGATCCCGTAAACAAATCAACAAGCGGTCTGTCCGGATGCCAGTTCGTCAGTTTGATCATCGCAGCCGCGAGCGTTTCTTTTAGCGGCGCTTCATTGTGCAAGGTGCGGTAACCGCGTTTATGCAAGCCTTCCCCGCTCGTATCGATCGTCAGGGTAACGAGATCTTTATGAATAGCAACTTCGATTTGATGCTTCGGCCCGCTTTCATCAAACCACGTCAGATGGTAAGCGTCTTTCATTTGTTCCACGATCGCTTTTTTTGTAATCGCCTGACAATCCGGAACACTGTATAACTTCGATTTTACCGACCGTCCGGCGACGGGAAAGGTATCCGTTTGTGCGATAAATTCGTTCCAAGGCAAAGCTTTCGTCTTTTCAAACAGCTCCTCGAAGGAATAAGCATAAAATTCTCCGACAACCAATTTCACCCGGTCTGCTGTGCGAAGCCATAAATTGGCGCGGGCGATCGCGTCTGCTCCGCCGGTAAAATATATTTTGCCATTATCAACTTGAATATCTTTGTAGCCTAATTGCTTTATTTCCTCCGCTGTCAGCGCTTCTAAGCCCATTGCTGCCGTTGCGATCAATCTAAAGGTTTGCATCTTCGTCATCCTTCCGCTTTTCATCATCATCTATGGAAAAAAGCTCCACGACTTGATCGTGGAGCTTTCTTGGCAGTTCATCAGGACCGTCTGTGTTCTGTAAGCCATGTTCTGTTCTTTTTATGCAGCGCACAAAAAGCGGTAATCATCTGTCTGCAGCTCTTATACAGAGCTGCCTTCTGCTCCGTTGAATTCCTTCGCAGAAGTTCCCCTACCATGTTTTGGGTTTCTCACTCGCGGGGTTTACCTCGTTCCACTCTGATTGTTTCCAATCAGACTTCGTCACTGTGGCACTTTCAAGGTGAAGATCCATATGCGCCAAACGCACGTAGGTTCTTCTCCTGCCGTTAGCTGAAAAATCAGCTACCCTGACTTATTGTTTCGTCAGGCGCGAACACTACAATCATCTCAGACTGTGTGAGCATGGACTTTCCTCTATACAGCCAGGCTGTACAGCGATCACCCGAACACAAACGGTCCCTATTAACCAAAGTTAATCGTATCATAACTGTACGGCGAGAATCAAATGTTGTTTTGCCTGTTTTTGAAAAGTTCACGTTTCGAGAGCGCATCCGCTTCTTTGTTTTGCGCGGAGGCTATCCACTTAATAAACACATGATCAAATTCCCCATCGATCATTTCCAAAATCGGCTCTAAATAAGCCGCATACACTGTCTGTTTCACAAATCGGTTATCGATCGCATCACAAACAAGCTGGGAATCCGTCTTCAAAGACACGACTTTGTAGCCGTGACTCATACAAAGTTCCAGCGCTTTTTTGGCAGCAGCAAATTCGGCTTCATGATTGCTCATCGTTCCCAGCGGATAACTGTAACGCAGCATATGCCCGTCCGATTTTATGAAAATTCCGGCCGCAGACAGACCCGGATTGCCGGCGCTGGCCCCGTCAAAATAAACTTCAGTAATCATTTCTTTCGGCCCTTATTCATAAAGTTTGCTGCCGAAGACATGTTTCTCTAAATTTGACACACGGCGCAAAATGTCATAATTCGTATTTCCGGGCGACGGCTGATTTTCAGATTGCTCTTTTGGCGGCTGTTGTTTTACCTTTTCTCGCGCTGCTGCTAATTCCTCTTTTAAACTCTCGTTTTCTTGTTCCAAAGATTTAATCCGGTTCTCAAATGCTTCGTAATCTTTAATAACCTCATCTAAAAATTGGTCGACATCATCTTGGTTGTATCCGCGCATGCTTGATTTAAATTCTTTTTCATATATATCATTACGTGAAAGGTTCGCTATTTGTTTTTTATCCATATCGATTCACCTCAATCGGAAGTCTCTCTTCAGCTATATTCTTTCAAAATCGCAATGAAATGTCAATCAGCCCCGTCAATATGCTCTTCCCGGATCAAGTCTTCGATATCATCAGGCGTAACGTAAACGAGCGGATAATCCGTTTTTCCCGCCTGTTTTTTTGCTGCAGCGAGAAAAAATTTCGGCGTCCCCTCGATCTCTTCATCATATAATACAAGGGCTGCATCTGTTTTCTCTGCGATAAATTCATTTTTCATCCGCAGCTGCGACGGGTTTTCATACGGACGCTTCGTAATGTAATCTTTAAAATCTGCACCGTCCCATACTTTTTGATACAGCACTTTGACCGGTTCAGGAAAACGTTCTTCCTGATGATAAAAAGGTGCGAGAACGGCCAGTTTCAAATCTGGAAACTCGTTTTTTTTTAATTCCAGCGCTGCTTCACCGGCCCAAAGCTCGACACCGGGCTGACCGGTAATAACAATCCAGGAAAGATCCCACTCTTCAATACGGGCTGTAAGCGCTTTTTGCAAGGCGCGTTTCAAATAAGGGAGCTGCTCATGTTGTTCGTTAAAGACCCCGATTTCATGCGGTTTATATCCTGTAACTGCGGCTGACTTATACATTGTCTTCATCCTTTGACCGGTTGATCGCCGTTTAGCCTGAAAGATGACCGAATCGCTTATTCGCGTCCGGTCATTTGGAAGGCGGCATTATTGTATTAGCGGTTACTGAAATAATATAAACGTTGAGGCGATAATCACAAAAAACATCGCAAGAACAACTTTAACCATCTTCCCATCACGCTCCTGCTTTTATAAGTAAGTCGTACCTCCCTTAACTATAACGGAAGCGGAGCGGAAGAGCAATCAGGAAGTTCCGCCTTTCCATGCTGCTGACAAATCACCCCAGAGCGTTAATCCGCGGCTGTCGAGTTCACTGTAAATCGCCTCAAATACAAATGATGTTACACATGCATCCTTTAATGCATGATGGCGGAAATCTTTGTCCATGTTCATCCGCTCCGCCCAATCGGATAAATCGTTGTTATGTCCGGGAAATAAATCTTCTGCCATCTTTCGCGCATCTAAATACAGCGGCGATACACGAGGAAGTTTCCATTTTTTTAATTCATTTACGAGAAACGGCACATCAAACGAAGCCGGATAAGCCACGAGAACAGTATCGTCAATAAAAGCTAAAAACCTTGCGATAACAGACGGAAACCGTTCCGCTGTGCTGAGCTTTTCATTTGTCAGGCCTGTCAGTCCTGTTATTTGCTTCGAAACAGATTTTGACGGGCAGATAATGTCGTAAAAATAAAGCGGAGGATGATCGCCTGTCAGATCCATCTTGACTGCACCGATCGAAATGATTTCATCTCCGAATTCCGTGAAAAATCCGGTCGTTTCCAAGTCAAAAACGGTGAATGTCAGCTGTTCAAGCGTTTCGCTGCTCTGGAGAACCGGAGGCTGAAAATTTCGTATTCGATGCATCACTTTTTCGCGCTCATGACTTTCATTCATATGCCACTGGTTTCGGTGTGTGACAAACCGGAAATAATCGAACAGCACAAACCGGATTGCCGGCCAAATTGACACTTCCACGTTAGGTCACCCCGCGATTTTTTTGAAAGCTTAATTCCGTCATTTGCTGTAAACGCTTCGCAATCGTCAGCGCTTCTTTTAATTGTTTCTTTTCTTCCGCTGTCCGGTTTGAATAATAAAGCCGGTTTGAGAGCGGATTGCCTTGCCGAATTTGCCGAACGTGTTCGCCAAATCGAAAGGACATAAGAATATCGACAGCCGTTTCCGCATTGGCTGCATCCCGGGGATGAAAAACACCGGCCTCTTTCAGCGCTTTCAGTCTCGCTGTCGTATTGACTTCCGTGATTCCGTATCGAATCGCATAAATTCTTACCGCATTAACAATTTGCATTAATGCGTGTTTTTTTAGATCCAATTCTTTCATTTTTCCCTTAAGTTTCACTCGCCCCAGCGGCTGAAGCGGCACCCGGAACCTCAGGGTGTCTTTCATCAGCATCGCCTGCAGAATCCGGCTGTATTGAAGCGGCTCCGTCACTGCTTCACGAAGACGCTGCGCCAACTGATAATCGCCCGCAATCGGCCGAAAGTCGATAAAAATCGTAAAATTACGGACATCTTCAGCGTCCGCTTCTTTCATCCAGCGAAAGACTTCAGCTTTCCATTCACTGTAACCGCGGCACCATTTACGCTCCCGCGCCATAATACCGCCGCTGCACTCCGGAAAGCCTGATTCCGCTAATATTTCATTCACTTTTGCCGCAAACAGGTGAAAATACTCTTCTATTTCACGCCGGTCAGCCAAATGAGCGTAATCTTCCAAGATCAGTCCGTTGTCCTGATCTGAGCTGAATGCTTGCTCCAGCCGCCCTTGGCTTCCCATGACGATAAAACAGTAACTGAGCGGCGGTTTGCCGTACCCCTCAGCTTGCATCTCTTTTTGCGCAATGAAAAGCGCCTGACGGTGGATTTGATCATTATAATTGGATATAAATTCACTGACTTCACGCGGATACGTCCGCTCGCGGAGCAAAAGTTCCGTAAATTCAAGAAAATCCGGAAGCGCTTTTGGTGACAAAGAAGCTAATTTTTTCCGGGTCGTTGCCTTGTATAAATCTCCGGATAAGTATAAATATTTCGACTCACGCACGTGCAGAAATGATTTTGCGGTAAAGATGCCGACTAAATCGCCTTCATTAATGACCGGCAAACAGTCTGTACGGCTCTCACGAAAATAAGCGAGTGCTTCGTATATAAAAGCGCGGTCTTCAATTTCTCCTCCGCCGGTCATCATCCAGTCTTTAACAGCCTCGCCGCCTCGTCCGGTTAAAAAGCACTCAATCACTTGCTTGTCTGTCAACACACCGGCAACGGTTCCGTTATTGCCGATGACGACAAGCGACTCGGCATCGGAATGAACAAGAACTTTCGCCGCTTCCGATACAGAGGCGAGAGCAGGCACTGTCGTCGGTTTTGACATGACATCTCTTACGCGCGAGCGGAAAAGCGGTGTTACAGCTTCGCCGCCCGTTTGCCTTTCATGCTTGATCTCATCGTAAAGCGACTTCATTCGTTCGCCGATGTCTGTCAAAACAATGTTGGAAAAAGATTTATTGTCTCTCATCAGCTGCAGCAGTGTTTTTTTCGGCAACAGCACCGTTTCACAATCCTCAAGCGCCTGAACCGAAAAATTTAGCTGCCCTTCGCTGAGCAAAATCATCAGCCCGATTAAATCCCCCGGATAATAGTAGCGAACAGAAATTTGTTTGCCGTCGTCCCGATGCAAAACGTTTTTCGCAAGCCCTTTTAACAAAAAAAACACATCGGTTTCTTCATCTTCCTCATAAAATAAAAACTGATTTTTTCGATACGTCTGACGTTTAGATTTGCTGATCAGACGGTCAAACTGTTCATCTGTTAAATGATCAAATGGGAACGTCGTCCGAATAACATGTTCGTAAGATTTGACCGTTTTCAACCCGCTCCACCTCCGCGATCAAACTTTTACAGCCGCTTCACTTTTTCTTCAAGCCTGTCTATGCGTTTTTCAAAATCGTCCCGGAATTTTTCCTTATGAATCCGGGTTTTTTCGGCTTCTTTTAAACCTTCTCTCGCTAAGTATAACGCATTTTGCAGATCTTTGTCTGAATGTTCAGCGATTTTCGCTGCTTCCGCCCAAAGATCAGCTCGCGGTTCGCGTGTTTTTTCAATCGCTTGAATGAACATCGTTTTTGCCTGTTCCGGCCGTTTTAATTTTTTGTACAAATACCCGAGTTCGCGGTAAGCGCCGGCAGCGTAACGGCCGCCTTTTTCAGCAGCTGAAAACAGATGATCTTCAGCATTGCTGAGCCAGCTCTCTTTCACAAACCAGCGCCCGATTTGCAAGTGTTCTTCTGCCGACGGCAAAGACTTTTCCGGGAAGAACAGCAGACGGCTCATATGATCATAGAGCGTGATCAACGAACGCACATCCTGGTCATGGTGGGAAATAACCCCTTGCAGCTGAAAAGGATCGTTTTCATGCAAATAATCAAAATATAGAATCGGCGCTAAACGGCCCGGGATATCAGACATTCGCGGATTGTTTAATTTATATTCTTCAACGACAGCGAGCCGGCAGGACGGAAGTTCATGTTTCCACAGCCTGCGCGCAGCATGGAGCAGATCAATATGAGCGGTTTGCGGAAGTTCCGGAAGTGTCCGGTACATAAAAGCATGGCGGGATTTAACTTGCGGCCAGTCAAACGATTTACCGTTATAGCTCACAATGACATCATCAGCATGAAAATCATCCAGAAAACCCGTTAAAAAAGCAGTCTCATCTGCCGGCCCGCGCAAAATATGCTGCGTCACTTCCGTGCCGTCAGGAAATACACGGGCGTATCCGATTAAAAAAATCCGATTTCCCGCTCCTTGTGAAAGGCCGGTCGTTTCCGTATCAAAAAACAGCAGGTTTTGCACCGGAACGTTCCCGAAACTGAGTGCATGAGATGAGCTGTGCTGCGACCAAAATGACCGCATGTCATTGAGCCGTTCATACGCCGTTTTCTCTCCCGGTTCTGCTTGTTCCGGGTAAAACACTTTCTTGCGAAACGATACTTCGCCGGCAGCTGAAAACGGGATAAAACCGAGTTGTTTAAAAGCATCTTCTGCCGCTCTGTCAGTTCTCGTTTGAGGTGATGATTTTTCCGTATTTCCTGAGACGGATTCTTCGCCGTCAGCATCATCTTCAGCGGCTAAGTGCGTTTTCATCCGCTGCAGCTTGGCTTTCATACTCATCTGTTCTTCACCCGCCTTTACCTAATCAGCAGCATGGTCATACGAAACAAGCGTACTGTAAGCCTTTAATATCCACGTCTTCACTTCTGTTTCATCATGCACGAGGGCATCTGTTCCGGAACAAGATGGGCAGCCCCCTTCACACGGGCACGACCAAACAAAATTCAAACACTCATGCAAAATATCGTTTAACTGGTGAAAAATACGTTCACTCAAACCGATGCCCCCGGGGTAACGGTCGTATAAAAAGACTGTCGGCTTTTCTGAATGCGTCGCTTTCACTTGGGCGACAGCGTGAAGATCGTTTTTATCACACATCACGTGCACGCAAGCGACGTGCTGCCATACGTGGGCAACCCCGCTCAGGATATGTTCTTGCGCTTCTTCAGACAGCCCGGAAAAAAAATCAGGCGCAAATGTCAGAGCAATTCCGTTTGAATGCAGCTCTTGCTCGGGCAAATGAATCGGCCCTGAACCGATATTTTCAAAGCTGTCGAGCTTGATTTTTTTAAAGATCGTCGCCATCGCCGTGACCATGACGTCCCCGTAAGAGGCGGCATGGCTCCCGGCCGCTTTCTCCTCGTCGATCTCGAGCACTTTCAGTTCCACAGCCAAATTCGCGTCGGTGTAATAGTCGACATCGACTTCGCGCACGTAAGCTTTTTTCTCATCCCAGTCTAAGTGCTCGACTTGGTGCTGTGTCCCTTCATGCAAATAAATCGCTTCATCATGCAATAAAGTTAACGCGCTGAATGTGTCCATTTCACCGATAACCCGGTGATGTTCGGTCACCGTCTGATCAATAATCACGACATTTTCCTGAGCGGCCGAGCGCAGACTGATGTTGTGCGCAGGGAAGGCATCATTCATCCAATGCCACTGGCCGCGGTATTGATGAAGAACCCGCTCTTCCGTTAAGTATTCGAGAATTTCACTGACATCTTCTGTGCCGAAAGTTTCGCCTTGTTTAAACGGAAGTTCATAGGCTGCGCATTTTAAGTGATCGACGAGAATAACGAGGTTATTTATATTAATCCGGGCCGTTTCCGGCGTGTGATCAAAAAAATATTCCGGGTGCTGTAAAATGTATTGGTCCACCGGGGATGAACTCGCAACCATAATGACAACAGATTCATCCTGACGCCGGCCGGCGCGGCCGGCCTGCTGCCAGCTCGAAGCTATCGACCCGGGATAACCTGTCATGACACAAACTTGCAGCTGGCCGATATCGACACCGAGTTCAAGCGCATTTGTGCTGACGACGCCGATCGTTTCAGCATTGCGTAAATTCCGCTCAATTTCCCGGCGCTGCTTCGGTAAATAACCGCCCCGGTAACCGCGAATCCGCTTTTGGTCAATCTCGTCTTTCACGAGCTCTTGCAGATGGCTTAAAATCACCTCGACCCGCACTCGGCTTCTGGCAAACACAATCGTTTGAATGTTTTCTTTTAAAAAGGCGGCCGCAAGCTGATTGACAACTTTTGTGGCGCTGCGGCGGATATTCAGCTGCTCATGTACAACGGGCGGGTTATACATAACAAAATGCTTCTTCCCGCTCGGGGCGCCGTTGTTGTTAACGAGCTGAACATCTTCACCGGTCAGCTCAGAAGCGAGCTCAACCGGATTGGCAATCGTCGCGGACGTGCAGACAAACGTCGGACGGCTTCCGTAATACGCACAAATCCGTTTTAACCGGCGGATCACATTCGCAACATGGGAGCCAAACACTCCCCGGTACGTATGAAGTTCATCAATCACAACCGTTTCAAGGTTTTCAAACAGCGATATCCATTTTGTGTGGTGAGGCAAGATGGCAGCATGAAGCATATCCGGATTGGTGATCACGACGTGACCGGATTTACGGACGGCCTGCCGGACATTCGCCGGTGTATCCCCGTCGTATGTATAGCTGTTTAATTGTATATCCATATCCTCAACCAGTTCATTCAATTCGGATTTTTGATCCTGTGCCAACGCTTTTGTCGGGAAAATATACAGCGCTCGGGCATTTGGGTTCCGTAAAAAACGCTCCGCGACAGGAAGGTTGTAACAATACGTTTTCCCGGATGCTGTCGGCGTCACCGTAACAATGCTTTGACCTTTCAGCGCTGCATCAAATGATGAGCGCTGGTGGGCGTAAATTTGCCGAATCCCGCGATGCTTGAGACCCGTTTTTATCTTTTCGTGCATGTCTGCCGGAAAATCTGCAAATGACGCGGGACGTTCCGGGATTTCGTGCCACTGCGCAACATTCTCATCGGCAGCGAGTTGTGTAATGAGATCTTGCAGCGTCTTTTTACCAAACATAACGCTCACTCCTTCTTCGTTTTATTATACCGAATATGTGTTTGGATATGAAGAGGTGAACAATTACGCAAAAAACAAAATTCCGCAACCGCTGCAAAAAAATTTTTGCTAAACTATGCATATTCATGTTTGAAGGAGGATTGATCATGAGTCTTATCACCGGGTACGCGGCTGCCTTATTATTTGCGTTGAATTTATCTATGTACGCACTCTTTTACATCATACGCAAAAGCTCTTCACGCCGGGTGCGGATTTATGTCGCGCGTTATACCCGTCAAATCATGAAAAGTCATTCTGCTGTCGGGATTGCCGGTTCATTTGCTATCATCTTACATATCTACACTGTTACCGACGGCGGAAGCTTCTTTGCGTCCAAACCGGTTTATACAACAGGCGTCGTTGCCGGTGCTTTTTTGATTTTGACGCTGTTGAGCGGATATTTGCGCAGCCGCAAAGCTAACGGGTTCCGGCGCAGGAATCACCAGCGCGCATCGCTGTTTTTTACGTTAACCGTTATTGTTCACATAACAATGAGCAGTCTTTAACACACGTTTTTAGCGATTGGGCTGCTCCCGCGAAAGGAGACACCATGACAACGATTTTATATGTGCTGATTTTAGTTGCTTTTATGGATACTTTTATACAACTGCCGATCATCACGCCTTATGCTCAAGAGTTAGGCGCATCGAATGTATTGACCGGAAGCATTATCGCTGTCTACTCGCTGGCCAATATGGCCGGCAATGTGTTCGGCGGATACTGGATCGACCGCTTCGGAAGAAAAAAAATGCTGCTGACAGCAATGACTGCTGCAGCAGCTGTTCTTTTGCTTTATCCGCTCGCAGGCAGCGGCGAACAGCTTTTTTCGATACGCTTTCTTCACGGCCTGGCCGGAGGAATTTTAATCCCGGCCGCTTTCGCCTATGTCGGCGATAAAACGGTTCCGGAAAACCGCGGTCGTAAAATGGCTTATACCGGCGCGGCGATCGGCATTGCTGCCATTATCGGCCCTGCTCTAGGCGGGGGCATTGCTGCTTCAGCTGAAACGGAATACGTGTTTATTTTTACGGCCGTTCTGTTTGCCGTCACCGTTTTTTTCGCTTCGCGTTATTTGCATGAATCATTTTCTCCGCCCGAGCGCGGCAAGGTTTCCTTGCAAGATTTCGGACCGGTTTTAAAAGAGCCGGCGATTTTCAAAGCTGCGCTGACGGCTTTTGCGCTCATGATCAGCAACGGCACGCTCGCGTTTGCCCTGCCGTTAAAAATCGAAGGGGCCGGTTATTCTTCGGCTTTTACAGGCGCTCTCTTGAGCGTTTACGGCGTTGTTGCGCTGATTGTTTTTTTGACGCCGCTTAACAGAGTGTTTGACCGCGTCCATCCCGTCCCCCTTATGATTGCAGGGATGATAATGATCGGCGCATCAATGATCATGCTCAGCTATTTTCAGCTGCTCATCGTCATTATTTTGGCTATGGTTGTATACGGAAGCGGATTCGCCTTCGTTTTTCCATCGATGAACCGTATGGTTGCAGACGCCTCGTCTGCTGTCGACCGGGGAAAAGCTTACGGTATTTTTTATTCAGCATTTTCTTTAGGCGTGGTGTCCGGATCTTTTCTCTCCGGGGCTGTCACCGAATGGTTCGGCCTGCCGTTTTTATTTGCATCGGTGATGATCTTGTCGTTCGCTTTTCTGCTCTTTTCTTTACATCACCGAACAGACGGCTGGCGAAGAAATTCAATCATCCGTTCATGAACATCGGCGCGGATCACGCGCTGTTCATTGAGGAGCTGATGTCTTCCCCCCGGGATATAACAGATTTGCATATTCGGACATTTTTGCCGGTAAAAGCGGATATTTTCTTTTTCATCGACCGTATTATCGCGCCCGCCTTGAATTAAATAAACCGGTATGCGGAGAACCGGGCTGTAATGCATCCGCATTTGCCATGCTTCCATCGCTTTCAGCCAATGAGTGCCGATCCATTGAACTTGCAAAGGGTCTTCTTTAATAAATGCCCGGTACGATCGGTCTTCGGAATTTCGCTTAAACACCCGTTTCGTCCGTCGTAAAAGTTTCGTCGTATAGTGAATGAAGCCCCGTGTCCACGTCCAGCGGTGCGGAAAATAAAGCGGAGAAACTAAAATCAACGACGAAAACGGCAGCATCCGAATGCTTGAAGCATGATAAAGAATCGCAGCACCTGTGCTGTGCCCGGCACCGATAAATTGATCGCAAAAAACGTTTATCTTCACTGTTTCGTATACGTCCCGGAGCGCATCGAGATAATCATCAAAACTGATCACTTCACCGTTCAATCCATCTGATAAACCGTGTCCGGGCAGGTCAAATAAAATCACTTCACAGTTTTGTTCTAAAAAAGCATTCACGGTTTTGCTCAAACCGCCTGAATGATCAAGAAACCCATGGATTAACAAGACTGCCGCCTCCGGATTCGCCGGTTGAAAATGCTGGGTAAAAACCTTGTACCGCCGCGACGTCACTAACCCGGCACGGTAGGAGGACAAGTTATTTCTGTCGAACCCGTAGTACGTTAAGTAATAATGAAGCGAGGCGATCCGGTTATGCGGATTATTTTGCGATAAATCCGGCATCACATCACGTAAATCGTCGAGCCAAGAATGTTCCTTATTCATATCAATTCCCCCGTTTTTACCGATCGTTATTACTACTTGTATTCTATCTTATCGCCATATAATACAAAAGAAAAAAAGCACCCGCGAATATCACGGGTGCTTGAATCCATTATTTAGATGCGGCTTCGATAAGCGCTTTTCCGTAAGCGGGAAGATCCGGCGGGCGACGGCTTGAAACGAGTTTGCCGTCGGTAACGACCGCTTCATTGACCCACTCGGATCCGGCGTTGATCATATCGTCTTTAATCCCCGGCGTACTCGTTGTTTTCTTCCCTTGTAAAATCCCGGCTGAAATGAGCACCCAACCGGCATGGCAAATTTGACCGATGACGCGATTGTGATCATTCATATATTTCACAAAAGATAAAACCTCGTCATAACGCCGTAATTTATCGGGGGCCCATCCGCCTGGCACGAGCAGAATATCGTAATCTTCGATGTTGATTTGTTCAAACGCATAGTCAGACATAACCGGCACGCCGTTTTTACCTACATACGTCTTATTTGCTTCTTTCCCGGCAATATGCGCAGCGGCTCCTTCTTCTTGCAAACGGTAGTGCGGGTAGATCAATTCTGAATCCTCAAAATCATTTTCAATAACTGTCAGCACCTTTTTACCGGCTAACTTCATAGAACACTCGCCCCTTTCCTTCATTCGTTTCTTTTTCTGCTCTTCCCTTTCTTAATGATCTTTAATCATTTCGCCCCGTCCCACTCCGAAAAAAACTGCTCGAGAAACACTTCTAAAAAACGGTGCCGCTCTTCAGCAATTTCGAAACCGCTCTCCGTTTTCATATGATCTTTTAAATAGAGAAGCTTTTCATAAAAATGATGGATCGCAGAAATGCTGTTACGGCGATATTCATCTTCGCTCATGTTCGTTCTTGCCGACGCATCCGGTACATACATCGCTTCTCCGCGATTGCCGGCAAACATAAAGCAGCGCGCCGTTCCGATTGCGCCGATCGCATCCAGCCGGTCTGCATCTTGAACAACTTTTGCCTCCAGCGTGTCTGGAGATTGATTGTTCCCGCCTTTAAATGAAACCGTATCAATCACTGCAAGAATATGACATACTGTCTCGCTGTCTGTATTTGCATCCGCCAAAAAGTGCTCTACCCGCTTTATGCCTGCTCCTTTTTCATTGTAAAACTTTTCATCAGCCACATCATGCAGTAACGCAGCGATTTCGCAAATATTCCGGTCCGCTCCTTCACGCTCAGCAAGTTTTACAGCTTGGCGGCGGACCCGGTCGGTATGGTGCCAATCATGCCCGCTGGCATCTTCGGTAAAAAATCGCCGGGCTAACTGTTCTGCTCGGTCAATCAAAACGTGCATTTTTATCTCCTCTTTCTATTAAGCATTAACCAAGATGAATTTTCATTCGAAAAAAATAAACTGTACCATGCTGTACTATTTTCAATGATTATCTGTACCATATATCTGTCACTTTGTGAAAAGCAGAGCAAGACGGGATTTTTCGATCTTTTAAAAAAAGTGTAGCAGTAATTAAATTTAAACATTTTGTGAAAGTGTGACGCAAATCATATCTTTCTATGCGAATATTTTCTATACTTCGGATAAGGGAGTTATGCAATTACTTTGAAAGGGGATTGTCACATGTCAATTTTACCAAAGAAAAATGAGCTTGGCTTTTTTGAAATCCGTCTCGAATCGATCGGCGGACTCGGAGCCAATCTCGCAGGAAAAATGCTGGCGGAAGCGGGGGTAATCGGCCACGGATTAAATGGATCCAATTTCTCTTCATACGGTTCAGAGAAAAAAGGATCCCCTGTCAAATCGTTTGTACGTTACTGCGATCCGGATGTAGAAATCCGCGATCATTCACCGATTGAAGAACCTCATGTGATCGGTGTTTTTCACGAAGCATTATATAAAATGGTCGATGTTGTAAGCGGTCTCAAAGCTGACGGCGTCGTACTCGTTAATACAGAAAGCGATTTTGAAACGATCAAGCAGGATTTAGGGCTTGAGTACGGAACGGTCGCTCAAGTTGACGCGTTAAAAATCGCCAACGAAGAAAAAACGAAAGTGAATACCGCCATGCTCGGGGCGCTTTACCGCATTCTCGATTTCCTCGATGCTGAGCATATGCGCGGTGTCATCCGCACGACATTTGAAAAAAAATATCCGCACCTTGTCGAACCGAATTTGCGTACGTTTGACCGCGGATACAATGAAGTACAGTTTAAAACGTTCGATGTTCCAGCAGAAGCTGTAAATAAATCTTTCACCCGGCCGCAGCCGCGTCTAGGTTATGAAACCCAGGAAATCGGCGGCATTATCAGCGCTCAAGCAAACAGTATCGAAAAAGATTTGAGCGGTTCGCGCACAGGCTATTTGCCGGAGTATCGTGCCGACAGCTGTATTCATTGCGCTCAGTGCGATACGGTTTGTCCCGATTACTGCTTTGTTTGGGAACAAGGAGAAGATAAAAAAGGCCGACCGCAAATGTTTTTAAAAGGGATTGATTACCAGTACTGCAAAGGCTGCCTCAAATGTGTCGACGCCTGCCCGACCGACGCGCTCGCCGATATGGTTGAAGAAAAAGGCTATGCCGATGAACACCGTGTAAAGCATAACTTTCCGCTCGTATCAGGAGGTATGAAATAATGGCGATGACTGAAAAGAATGTCACGAAAAAAACAAAGCCGGAACAAGTTCAAACGTTTGAATCCGGAAACGAGATGGCTGCGATGGCCGCAGCGCAAATTAACTATCACGTGATGGGATACTTTCCGATCACACCGTCAACGGAAGTCGCTCAATATTTGGACATGATGGCTTCGAAAGGCATGCATGACATTGAATTGATTGCCGCCGACGGCGAGCACGGATCGGCCGGTATTTGTTTCGGCGCTGCCACCACCGGCGCAAGGGTCTTTAACGCCACAAGCGCGAACGGTTTTTTGTATATGATCGAACAGCTCCCCGCACAGTCCGGCTTGCGCTTTCCGATGGTGTTAAACCTCGTCACCCGCGCTGTCAGCGGACCGCTCGATATCCGCGGCGATCATTCTGATCTATACTACGGTTTAAATACCGGCTGGGTCATCTTAACAGCCCGCACGCCGCAGGAAGTTTACGATTTAAATATTATGGCGCTGAAGATTGCTGAACACAGCGATGTTCGCCTTCCGGTTATAGTCGCTTACGACGGCTTTTTCACATCTCACCAAAAGCGAAAAGTCGATTTATTCAAAGACCGCGAACCGGTCCAAGCGTTTGTCGGCGAAGCTCCGGAAGGATATCCGACGTCGATTAATAAAGAACAGCCGGTAACGATCGGCGCGCACATGAACGGCGACGATTTGCTGAACAATCATTTTCAGCAGTCGGAAGCTCTTTATCGTGCTTACGATGTTTATAAAGAAGTCGCCGAAGAATACGAAGAAATTTCCGGACGCAGCTACAGCATTCTTGATCAATACGGCATGGAAGACGCAGAAGTAGCCTTGTTCTTATTAAACTCTGCGGCGGAATCGGCAAAAGACGTGGTCGACCGCCTTCGAAACGAAGGTGTTAAAGCCGGCGTTATCAGTCCAAACGTCATCCGTCCGTTCCCGTCTGAAGATATCCGCCAGGCATTGAAAAATGTCAAAGCGGTGCTTGTCGGTGAGCGCGCCGATTCATACGGCGCAAACGGCGCCAATCTGACGCACGAAATTAAATCTGCGCTGCAAGAAGACCCGGACAATAACACGTTAGTGTTAAGCCGTGTATTCGGCCTCGGCGGCAAAGATTTTTACGCCGATGACGCGGAAGCCTTCTTCCAGCTCGCCATCGACGCCGCGGCAACCGGAGAAATAGAAAAACCGTTTGATTACTACGGCATCGTCCCCGGCAAAGAAGAACTGAAACTGCAGCCGGTCATCGAACCGCAAACAAAAGATGTTTACAACTCCGGTTTAATCAAAGTCACGGAAGATGAAGAAACGAACAAACTGAAAGTTAAAGTGCCGCCTTTGCGTCAATTAACGACGAAACCGAAACGGTTCGCATCGGGTCACGGCGCCTGCCCGGGCTGCGGAATTTTCCCCGGACTCGAGCTGTTTTTCAAGGGGATTGAAGGGGATGCTGTCATCTTGTTTCACACCGGCTGCGGCTACGTCGTCACGACGGCCTACCCGTACAGTTCGCATAAACAGCCGTTTATTCACAACCTTTTCCAAAGCGGTCCGGCGACTCTTTCAGGAACCGTTGAAGCTTTCTTTGAAATGAAAGACCGCGGCGAAGTAGATATTGATGACGACTTCACCTTTGTCATGGTGACCGGCGACGGCGGCATGGATATCGGGATGGGATCAGCGATCGGTACTGCCTTGAGAAACCACAAGATGATCATTTTAGAGTATGATAATGAAGGGTATATGAACACCGGATCACAAATGTCCTACTCGACACCGATCGGCCATATGACAAGCACTACCGGCGTCGGCAAAGAAAAACAAGGCAAAGCGTTCCACCATAAAGATACAGCGCAAATTATGGCTGCGACAAATATTCCGTATGTTTTCACCGGCACTGAAGCGTACCCGCAAGATCTCATCAAAAAAGCAGCGAAAGCACAATGGTATGCGCAAAACGAGGGACTCGTTTACGGCAAGCTGCTGATCACTTGTCCGCTTAACTGGAAGAGCAACGACCGCGACGGTGAAAAAATCATGAAAGCTGCGGTTGAATCGTGTTTCTTCCCTCTTTATGAAATCGAACGCGGCGAAACTTTGATCACGTATGACCCTGAAGCAAAGAAAAAACGTGTTGATTTGTCCGAATGGCTCGGCTATATGGGTAAAACCAAACACTTGCTCAAAGAGGAAAACAACAAGTTGCTCAGCTCATTTGAAGAAGAAGTAGAGCGCCGCTGGAAAATCCTGAAGACAAAACACGAAACACCTCTTATTTAGACTGCACAGAAACCCAAAAAGAGCTGTGATCATTGGGATGATCACAGCTCTCAAGTTG
This sequence comes from Salisediminibacterium halotolerans, assembly GCF_003814815.1. Taxonomy (GTDB): domain Bacteria; phylum Bacillota; class Bacilli; order Bacillales; family Salisediminibacteriaceae; genus Salisediminibacterium; species Salisediminibacterium halotolerans. Next base: position 401,314 of record NZ_RKQQ01000003.1, on the reverse strand, counting down.
TAGGATAACGATTATTTTGACGTAAGCCACGCAACCGCTAACCTCCGCTTGCCCCGGGCAAGGACTCAGCTAGCATTCGGCGGTCTTAGATCGCCGAATGCGGATCTTCGTCTCTTGCTTTCCCGGAGGCGTCGGAGAAAGCGGTTGCGTGGCTTTCTTACTTAGCAGAACAAAATTGACACTGCGCTGTTTGAAACAAGCAGGATGACCCAGCATCCCGGCTTAATCCTGCGGGATAGGGAGACAAGCGAGACCCTGCAGGGCTAAGCCCGAAGCGGCTCGGCGCTCGCCCGCGGACTAGTAAGACACGGCGAAGTCTTTTTGAGCCGATGTCGCAGTGATACCTTCAGGTGAAAGAAGACGGACGTTGCGTCGTCATCCGTTCCTTTTAATAGGATATCGATTGATGTCATGACTTTGTCCACACTCTAAGAGCTGTGATCATTAGGATGATCACAGCTCTTTTCTCACGTCAGCGGCAAAAAAGATGATCCTGCTTCTGTCAGCTGCTGCTTACAGCTTCGCAGATGAGCACTTTTCGCATTCGTTCGAATAGCATTCATGCATTTCTTCAATCTTTTCTCCGCACGTGCTGCATTGTTTTGCAGGCAATTTTTGAAAAAATTCGACGCTCGACATTAACATCTTTTTCGCCCTCCTTTAATTTGTTGTTTACATTGTACTATAACAATAGTTAATACACAACATTGTTTTGCAACAATCTCGACAATAAAAAAAGAACTGTAAAAATACAGTTCTTACTTCTCTTACTTCACCGCCAACAGTCTATCAAGCTCTTCGACGAGATTGGCGATTTCCGGCTTGCTGATCTGAGCATCAGCGCCGACGCGTTCCCCTTTATGATACAAATCACCTGTAATAAGAGATGAAAAAATCAATACGGGCAGCTCCCGGCGGCCGCGTTCCTCTTTTAACAATTTAGTTAAATGATGACCATCCATCAGCGGCATCTCAATATCTGTAATGACCGCATCGATCTCCCCCTTGTCATGACTTGAATCAAGCGTCTCAAGCGCTTCTTTGCCGTCTTGAGTAAACATTAACTTTTCATAACCGGCTTCGGTCAATGTGTTCTTAAGCAATTCACGTAAAATGGATGAATCTTCCGCCAGCAAAATGGTTTTATTTTTTCGCTTTGCGGCTCGGCTCGTATCAACCGCTGCTGACTTCATCCCGTTTTCAGGCAAAATATCATAAACAATTTTTTCGTAGTCCAGCATCAAAATCATATTAGCTTCCATTTTAATAACGCCGATCGTTACATCGTCAAGCCCTTGCCCGAGTGTTCCGGTTTTTTCAATTTGTTCCCAAGAAATCCGGTGAATACGCGATACTGAATGGACATGCAGGGCCACTTTCATTTGGTTCATCTCCGCAACAATCAATTTATCCGCAGACGATTGTTCCGGTTGGGAAAAACCGATCGCCTTAGCCAAATCAATCACAGGAATGATTTCTTCACGCAGGCGGATAATCCCTTGCACATGCGGGTGCATATGCGGCATGAGTGTAACATCGACAGGCTGTAAAATTTCTCGGACTTTCATAACATTAATTCCGAAGGTCCCGCTTCCGACCGTAAACATGATCACTTCTAATTCATTCGTGCCGCTTTCTAACAATATCCCTTTTTCGTCTCTGCTCACTTCACACTCACTCCTAGCGGTGACTTTTCTTTCACCTGTCTTTTATCCTGAGTACAGAGTACCATGTAATGCGCGTATATGCGATTACATTTCCGTAAAATTTTGCGGCATTTTCACAAAATCGACAAATTTTAATTGCTTCTTTTTTTTATTATTTATATAATGTTAATGATAACAGTTATGCTGGATTGGGGGATTTTCATGTTAAAGCAATGGGGTTTTCCCGGACTGTTTACGATGATCTTGGTTTTAGCTCCGGCTTCAACCGTGTTAGCGGATGAAAACGGAAACGGCGGATCGCTGAGCGACGGGCCGTTTGTGATTGTCGCTTTTGCAACACTGATTGTGATGGCATATTATATGATTCGTGAATAACCCGGTCTCGGTGATCATCTTAAAACAAGCAGAGGGAAAAAATCCCTCTGCTTGTTTATGCTTGTACGCGGTGATTAAATAAATAAACAAAAAGGGCAAAAAGCAATAAAAACCATCCGCTCGCGGCTAAAACTTCGCCGATATAAAGTACTTCTCCGGTCTCAACTGCGGCAGCCTGATTGTAACCGTTTATATTCGCTGCAATCCGCTCCCGCACCCCGTCGATCCGAAAAATTTGCCCCCATTCCGTCATAGTTTCGTAAAACGGCTTTGAACGCAGCGAGGATAAACCGGCCTGTGCCAAAATCGTCACAGCAATACCGGCAAGCCAGCCGAACGGCCGAATCACTTTGGAAACAAGAAAAATGAACACTGCCGCAAAACCCAGGTGAAGCGCGCCATAAATGACGGAGACATAGATCAGCGGTGCTGATTCAAGATAAACTGTTTGCACGATTGTAAGCCCGTCACTGACTGTTGCTGCTAACTCCGGGCTCCCGGAAATATTTTGAGCGGCGATTCTTCGGATCAAAAAGAAAGCGAAAACCATCGCGTAAGCCAAGGAAACCATCATTTGTATAAGGCCCGCAGCCATTTTCGCTGAAAGAAGGCGGACAGCTCCTGAGGGAAGGTTCAGCCAAAACAGCTGCGTTTTATTGCGCCATTCTTGCGAAAATGCTGCCAGCCAGGCGATAAACAAATAAAAAACGTGAAAAAAGACAATCGCAGCCGCCAGTAAAAATAACAACGTTAATTCATAATGAACGAGCCAAAACATAAGCAAATAAGCAGCTGAAATTAAACCAAGACTGATAAAAAAACGGGCGCTGCTTTGCTGAAGTTCTTTATACAAAAGGGCAAACCAGATCATTTGATCACCTCCTGCATCGCTTCAAGCACAGACTGGCCTTTTTCTGTGCGCAGCGCTTCAACATCTGTGTCAAGTTCGCACCCGCCGGCTTTTAACAGAATCACACGGTCAAGAAACGGTTCAACTTCCGCTACTTCGTGCGTCGACAAAATAACCGTTTGCCGAGTCAAATCGACATAACTGATCAGCAGCTGCAAAATTTCCTCGCGCACGATCGGATCCAATCCGGCGAGCGGTTCATCGAGACAAAGAACCGGACATTCCCGGGACAGTGCGATGATAAATTTCACCTTTGCTTTATTCCCCTTCGATAAACTGTCAATTTTTTGCTTAGAGTTAAGCTTCAGTTCATTGACCATTTTTCCGCTTTTTCTTCATTAAATCCGGGAATCGCTTTGCTGCAAAAGCGAATTTTCCCCTGAACCGTCATAAATTCATACAGCGACTCATCCTCAGCAGAAAAACTGACCGCATCCCCTGCAGCTCGCGTTACTTTTTTTCCGTTAATCCATACAGATCCCCGGCTCGGTCTAATCAGGCCGGCGCATAATTTCAACAGCGTCGTCTTCCCGCTCCCGTTCGGGCCGATTACACCCGTTAAACCGGGCTGATCAAACGTAAGATGATCAATCGCCAATGCTTTTTTGGTCCGATAATTTTTGCGGACATTTGCGACTTCAATTCGGGTCATCAACACTCCCCCCCTTCCTTGATTTCTCGCTGAATCAGCGAAACGGTATCTTCTGCAGTAAACCCTATATCATTCATCAGCGTTAAAAACGCAGCCGTTTTTTCTTTAGCAATCGCCGTGCGCAAGTCGTCAATGACATGCTCATTTTCCGTTACAAACGTCCCTTGCCCCCGCCTTGACAGCACAATTCCTTCTCGTTCCAATTCAATATACGTTCGCGAAACCGTATTGGGGTTCACGCCTAATTCTACAGCCAATTCTCTGACAGACGGCAGCTTCTCCCCTGCAGGTAAGTGGCCGCGGCAAATCCGGCCGTAAATAATCTCACTGATTTGTTTATATATCGGCCGGTCGTGATGAAACGATGGCATACTTGTCCCTCCCCCTTTGTTTAATCAGCAACATCGCGCCGGGTGAAAACTATCCAGGCGGCAGCAGCAAAAATGAAAAAATAGCTGAGCAAAATGAGCGTGGATAACAGCGGCGTGACACCGTCAAGCAGCGGCTCGCCTTGAAATTGCTGCAGCGTATTTGTATGGGCGAAAAGCAGGTATTTTATCCATTCGTAATCATTAAGCAAATAGACGATTTGTCCGCCTGTAAAGAGAAGTACAAGGGATAAACCAATCGCAAGCGACTGGTTGCGAAAAACAGTTCCAATCATAAAAGCAAACGTTGTAAATATCACAAGCTCTGTAAATGCTAAACCGTAAACGGCAGCTGTATATTCCCAAAGCGGCATGTCGCGAATGCTGCCGTTAACAAGCTCGATGACCCGGTACGATTCAACAGAAAAACCGTAAAGAACCCACCCGCTTACGACCGTTGCGAGTAACAAAACAAAGAGCATCATCAAAGCAAACAGCATCGTCGCGATCCATTTTGAAAGCAAAATTTTTCCCCGTTTAACCGGACGAATCAACAGCAGTTTAATCGTACCGCTCGCATGTTCGCCGGCAACAGTTCCGGCACCGACAATCACAGTAAACATCGTCATAAACGTCACGAGCTGCGGATTATCCAGCAGAAAGGACCAAACATGTTCATTGGGAATCGGTTCAACATCCTTTTCAAGATAATAATTGTACAATTGCTGCTGTTCAGCCAACTCCGCTTCTACAGCCGGAGGAAGATCATTTACGCTTTGCTCTTGTTCAATCAAGTGAAGATGCTCTTCTGCCGTCTGTCCGTCAAACGGTTCGTCCGGAGCGGGAAGGGCATATTTCGAGAGCAGCCCGACAGCGATAACGACCGCGATGAGAAGGGCGGCCATCACTTTTGTTCCTTTTCGGCGGTATATTTTCATCCATTCATTGCGAATAAGCCCCGGCATCAGCTGTCCCCTCCAGTAATAGTGAGAAACTTCTCCTCAAGCGTCGAACGTCCTGCGGGCTTGACTTGAAAAATACTGAATCCTCCGCTGACAAGCAGTTGAACGACATCCGGCACTTCTTTTTCGCTCATGCTGATATCAATATACGTATCTTTAACTGCCAGCGCGTAGCCAAAAGCGTGGCGAATCTGTTCAGCCGCTTCAGATGCTTGCGATACTTTGAAACAAACACGGTTGTTCTCAGTTGTAAATTCGCCGATCTCCGCCGTTTGAATCAGCTTTCCGTGTTGCAAAACGCCGATTCGGTCGCACATTTTCTCCATTTCCGCCAGCAGATGGCTTGATACAACAATGCATACATTCTCCTCTTCAGCCAAATAACGCAAGTAAGCCCGGATCTCCTGAATACCTGCCGGGTCCAGTCCATTCGTCGGTTCATCTAAAATTAAAATAGCCGGTTGATGCAAGAGCGCCTGTGCAAGGCCGAGACGCTGACGCATTCCGAGCGAATAGTTTCCGACAGGTTCATTGATCCGCTCAGACATTCCGACAAGCGCGGTGACCTCTTCAATCCGCTCTTTTGTCACGCCGGGCATCATCCGCTGATAGTGAATAAGGTTTTCTCTTCCGGTCAAATAATCGTACATTTCTGGGTTCTCAACGACAGCACCGATATGTTTGAGCGCATTTTCAAAAGAGACGGCCAAGTTTTGCCCTTGAATATGGATTTCTCCGGCTGACGTTTTCATCAGTCCGACAATCATCCGGATCGTCGTTGTTTTCCCAGCCCCGTTTGGACCGAGCAGGCCGAAAATTTCGCCCGGATAAACGTCAAGGCTGATGCTGTCAATAATTGTTTTTTTATTGATCGTTTTCGATACATTTTTAAGCTGAATCGCCGCTTCCATTAGCACCCCGCACCTTCTTAAGTATTAGTGTATTAAGTAAATAGTACACTGGTACAATAAGAAAGTCAACACGGTTCGTGTTGACTTTTAAGCTTATTCGCTGATAATCTCGATCTCTTCAATAACAACCTCTTCTTCCGGGCGGTCTTGCTCTGCTGTCGGCACTTCAGCAATGCTGTTAACCGTATCCATGCCGTCAATCACATGGCCGAAGACGGTATGCCCGTCGTCTAAATTCGGTGTGCCGCCTTTTTCTTCATACGCTTGCAAAACTTCATCATCATATTGATCTGCAAATTGCGCCAAAATGTCTTCGCTCACCTCATCGGCGTGGACGATGAAAAACTGGCTTGCATTCGTGTCCGGTCCGCTGTTCGCCATCGACAGCGCGCCGTTAAAATGGTAAACAGAGTCATCAAATTCATCTTCAAACGGTTCGCCAAACGCGCTCTCACCGCCCATTCCGGTACCTTCAGGATCGCCGCCTTGAATCATGAAATCTTCAATCACTCTGTGAAAAATAACCCCGTCATAATAGCCGTCTTCACTCAATGTAATAAAATTCTCCACCGCTTTCGGGGCCGCATCAGGAAACAGTTTTAAATGAATCTCACCGTGGTTTGTCGACATCACCGCTTCCGCTTCATTTTCCGCTGCTTCTTCTGTCAGCTGCGGCAGTTCGCCGCTTCCTGCCTCGCTGTCCGAATGATTGATCTCCGCATCATCGTATGAATCGGCACATCCGGCAATCAAGCCGATCCCCGCCAATGCTCCTGCTGCACTTATCGTTCGAATATACTTTTTCATTTGTTTCTCTCCTTTTTACCGAATTCAATCGTATCGATCTTGACTGTTAAAAACGATGCGATATAATATACATAAGAACATTTGTTCGTATATTTTATTAAGGTGGTGAAATGCTGGTGGCTGTACTTTCCCGTGAAGAAGAACAGATTGTTGAGTCCTTTATTTTTCTCGATATAGCGCGCAAAGTGTTGGAAAAAGATTTAAGCAGGCTTCAACATGCGCCTTTAAAAATCAAAGAACCGTATATACGTTTAATCGAAGCGGCTTTAGAAAAACTGAGCACACATATGTACCGGACAAAATGGGAAATGAAACAGGCGGATCTTCAAGTTCAGCTCCAGCGTATGGACAGCACGTTTTCTGAATACAGCATTTTTTTCCGCGGTTACGTCGTCACAGCCAAATATTTAAATCCGCACTTGCGAAACCAAGTCAGCCGAACAATTGAACAGCTTTTCACAGACACTCCTGCCAAACCGAAACAGCTTTATTAATCATTTGCCGGCGAGCGGAATTTTCGAAAACACTGATAAAGCAGTGCGGTAAAACACGTCATCTTGCGCTGCGGAAGGCAAACGGGACTGAATAAAATCGATATAGGGCTTCATCGGGACAAGCGGCCAATCCGTGCCGAACATAAGCTTATCGTAGCGGTCGCAAAACGAAAGCGCATGGGCAAAATGATCAAAAAAATGCGCTTTGTTGTTAAGACGGGCAACTTCTCTAGCATCCCCAACGATCAGACCGGATAAATCCGCATAAACATTGCCGTTTTTGTAGACAACTTCTGCGGCATCAAGCATCCACGGATCACCGAAATGAGCGAGGACAAAACGCGTTCCGCGGTGTTTGACGGCGGTTTCGTCAATCGTCAACGGATGAGCATACTTGAGAATTCCCCGTTCAGAAAACGTATCACCCGTATGGAATACAACCGGAAGATCGTACGAACGAGCCAGTTCATATACTGGATCATAGACAGGATCGGCTGAATAAAACGGGTAATAACCGAGATAAATCTTGATCCCGACGACTTCCGGTTTCAACAGTTCTTTTTCCAGGCGGATTAAATCCTGCTTATTTAAACGGTAAGGATTGATACCTGCACAATAATAGATGCCGCTCTCCGCGCCTGATGACAGGTCAATCCCCATCGGTGAAGAAACACTCGAATCCGGAAATTCCTCGCCGCCTTCGATTTCCCTTACCCCCATCGCAACAGCCGCCTGCACGCCGTTATGCTTCATTTCCATCTGCAGACCGGAAGAAGAATAATCAACGAAAGACTGATGTTCCGCTGTTTGAAAAAAAGAGTCAATATAAGATAAATGAATGTGACTGTCGATGATCCTGCTCATAAAGCCCCCTCAATACTGCGCGCAGACAATCAATGATCATCCGGGCGGTAAAACCCTTTTTCCTTCACCTGTTCATACGCATTCGTCAAAATACCTTGAATCGCCTGCCCGCGGTTTTTCTTGCGCAATCTGTATTCACGGTAAAGTTCTTCTCCTTCGTATCCTTCATCGATTAAATTTTTCAGCAGCATATCTGATAAATCGTCCCGCTTAACTACGAGCACCCCTTCGAGATGAACAGACAGATGGTTTTCCAGTTCAAAAATCGAGCTGACATGACAAACGAGGCTCGCTGGCTCATTCGTCCGTTTCGTGATCGTCACTTCAGCCATAAAAGGCTCTGCGGCTTCTTGATAATTACGGAAAAACGTTTCCCACTCACGGTCGACTACAGCTTCTAAAAGCCAATCTTTTTGAGCTTCTTCTTTATTAATAATTAGACCGTCAACAAGCGGTATTTCGTGAGCACTCATTTCTTCTTCGGAAACTCCCTCCTCGTCCAGCACGATCATCAATGAACATAACTTAAACGTCTTCATCACAAACTCCTTTCTGCAAACTTGCATTCCGGCTGTTATTACGTAAAAATAAAGGCAGTCTCCATCACGTTAAACAAAAGGACGGGATCAGCTGATGAACAAGATAAAACACTCCTGTGCCGGCGCTCAAAATTCACAGCAATGGCAGCAAGGCACTCCCGCTGCAATAAGCGCTTTTTTGAACATGACCGGATTAACGCGTAAAGCTCCGCCCGGAAATAAGCGTGTCCTGTCCGTGCAATACAAAGAAAGAAACCGGCACGACCCGGCGGACAGGCAAATGTATCAATACTTCTCCTGGCTCGACCGGGTTATGAAAGGGATCATCCGCGTTTACAACAGTGAAAATGAAGCGGTGTTTTTCCTATTCAACAAGGTTTGTCTGCTTCGTTTCAAGAAGGATTTCGGCTCTGAAACCCTTTGCTGCTGGACCATTTGCGGCGGACTGTTAAATAAAGAAAGGAATGCAGTCCGCCCGCACGGCCGGTTTTGGATTGCCGCGTCAAAAGCGCCTTCCGGCAGACAAGGGATTTATACAGCATTAACCGATTTTCAGCCTGCTCTTCCTTGGAAACTGTATGTGCTGACCCAGGGAGCAGTTCACCCCTTTGTCATGAACCGTTTTTTAACACGAAAATAACTTATTCAAGCGGCAATGACGAATCACTGTCTTCCCAAACAGCCGGACTTTCACCGTCGCCGGCAGCAAACGAGAACGAGGCTTCTGTTTCGTCGATCATCCTGATACCTTCAAGCGACAGAACGGCCGTTCCGGGCGCTGCATAATAATAAAGCGGCAGCTGATTGGAGACCAATGCGACTTCTGAGGCTTCCCGTACAGGGAATTGGCGGGTATAAGAACGCCAGACTCCGAAAGCAACCGCGTAAACGAAATGATCTGTGAGAGCTTCGGGGTCCGCCGCATTCAAAGGTTCGTCCGTGCCGGCGAGCTTTTGCTTATACGCTTTCCCGAATTGGAAAAGCCGTTCCCCTTCAGCTGAGCGCGGCGACGAGGCAAATACGGTAATAAACGCCGCTAAAGCAAACATAAGATATAACAGTCCGGTCCAAGGCGAGACGATTAACAGCGCGCTGCCAAATACCATCATAAACAGCTGCAGCATGACGATCGTTTTTCTGAGCGGGGTGAACGGACGAAGAAGGCCGGTATCTGTCAGTTCTTTTTCCATAATCGTTTCCCACTCGTTGAGGTCTTCAAAAAAAGCTCTTTTGCCGTGTTCGGCAGAAGTGTACATAAAAAGCCGGTCCGGTTCGAATCGGCCGTTTTCACCAATTTTATAAAACAGCCAACGGTAAAGATAGCCGGCGCTCGCCCCTGGAGGTTCTTCCACGGCTGTAAACACCGGCATCCCTTCCGTCCCTTCCCTGTTTAATGAGGCATAATTGTCTTGCACGAACGAAAGCAGACCGGCCGTCATGTGGCGTGAGACGACGCCTGTCCCGTCGACAAGTTTTGCCAAAACCGGCGGGAACACCCTTTCTGTTTCCGCTGCTGAACCTGTTTTCGGAGTGCGTTTCTTCCGGTCAATGAAGAGAAAAATCAGCGAAACTGCCGCCAACACGATAAAAAGCGATAAAAACAAGACATTATTCACGCTCTGTCCCCTCCCTTGAACGATTTAATCCAACCGTTCGGAAAAATACCGCGCCAATACCGGACAAAAAGAGCAGAAACACCGGGATATAAAGTGGATCGAGACGTCCTTGCAGCCAGAACGGCATAGATATGAAACTTAAAATCCAGACCATCGACATATTGCCGATAAGCGTCGACCAATAATAAGTACGGGCGGGAATCGGACTGAGGGCAGCAGCTATTGATATCAGGTTGCTCGGCATAACCGGAATGCTCCGGAGCAAGACAATCATCCATACCCCGTAAACCTCGAGCAAACGAAGAATCCGTTGCAAATCCTGCTCTTTTTTCTGCCAAAACGAAGAAATCCGGCGCCACAGTGCCGTTCGCGCTAAATAAAAACAATACAGCGCTCCGAGCGAGGTGCCGGCCGCACTGTAAATAAACCCTTCCCAAACACCGAACACCAAGTAATGAACGATAATCACAACAATGATCGGAAAAATCGTTATGACATTTTGCACAACCATCAAAGGAAGTGTAATAAATAAAAGACCGTGCCCCCATCGGGCATAGAGCGTTTCCGCAAAAAACGGGATATTTTCATTACGCAGTTCAAGAATCCACTCCCACTGCGACCAGACAAAAATTGCGAGCGCCAAAGTTATCACGGTTAGTACATACGGCTTCATACACGTCACCTGTATTTCTCTGCCAAACTTCTTACTTTTATTATAGCGGAGATTCGCTGAAAACTAAACGAAAACAAGCCGTGCTTGTTCTGTTTCCGTTAAACGGAACCGGCCGCAGCCGCATTTCGCTTAAAAATGTATTTACGATAAATAAGCGAACCGATAAAGCCGCCGGAAGCGAAGAAAAACATTAAAATATACAAAGCATTCACATCGAAGGCGTTCATCACAAAACCGCCAAATGCAGAACCGATAACCCCGGAAATCCCGAAAAAGACGGAAATAAACAATAAATGCCCGGTTGATGCGAGCTCTTCCGGAACAAGCTTTGTGACAAACTGAAATGCGGTTAAATAAAAGAGCCCGAACGTCACACCGTGCAGAACTTGGACGAAAAGGAGTGAAACAGGATCGCCGACAAAAATCATTAAGAGCCACCGCAGAGCGTAGAGGAGAGCTGCAATGGAAATGAATGTGAGCGGATGGGCCCGACCTGCCCAATAAAAACTGAGCGCAAAGACGAGCGCTTCGGTTAAAACACCGATGAACCAAGCCAAGCCGATAAATGTTTCGTTGCCGCCAAGTTCAACGATGTAGAGACCGATGAAAGAATCATTCATCCGATGCGTTAAACTGACCGAAAAAATCACCGCTAAAAACAACAGAAGCTGACGTTTTTTCAGCAATTTCAATGCTGCAGATAATTTCACAGGTTTTTTCGACGGCTCGCTGTCCGGGGCAAAAACCGTAAATGTCAACGCCAGAAGCATAAAAAAAGCATAAACATAATACATATTCCAGATGCCGATCTCCGTTAAAATAATACCTCCCGCTAACGAAGCGCTGCCAAACCCGAGCGACCCCCACATCCGGATGCTCCCAAACGACACGCCGCGCTGCTGCGATAACTTTTGCGCCAAGCTGTCACCGAGCGCTCCGGAAGGGGACATAAAACTGAAAAAAATGAATAAAACCGGCAAAATAAACAGAAAGGCCGTCATTTGGAAGACGACGAACCCGATCACAACCGCGCTGCTCATACAAAGGAGCATGACCCGTTTAACCGTTTTCCATTTATCGCTCATAAATCCCCAAAACGGCTGGGCGATAATCGCCGCCGCCGGACCGACAGCGAGCAAAATGCCGATTTCCGAACCGGACAGGCCTAAATACTGAAAATAAACCGGTAAATAGCTGATCATAATTGTCATTGAGGCATGAAAGAAAAACAACATGCCCTTTAATTTCCACGTAGATTGCATAAGTACTTCCCTTCGTTATAAAGAGTCCGTTTTACATGAGCCAATCATTCTCGAATAAGTACGTTGGATCAATATCAATAAATACATACCGCTTATGATCAATCGGATACGAAAACGTGCGAATAAACACATTCGTTTCGATATCGCGGTATTTATCCGAGAGCATACCTGATTTCCGATATTTCATCTGCATAATTAAATCAAGAAAATACGTCCGCCAGCTCCAGTTTTTCCCTTCCGCTTCGGGGTCCATCTCCCATTGTCCGCGCTCATTTTTCACCCAGTTCGAACTGATCTGATAACCGAACTCATCACAAACGTAAATACGTGACGACACTTCATGAACACGTTTAGTTATCGAGCGGATAAAAGCGTCCGGATCATCTTGTTTGCCCTTTACATTTGCTTCCAGCACTTTTTCGAGCGACTGCATAAATGCAATTTGATCTTTCAATTTACGGTGCCGGGCTTGAATAAATGCATGAATATTTGATTCAAGCAGCGGACGGGCGGCAAACGGATCCTGAAAAGACTGGACCGGCTTCATTAAATACGTCCCTTGCAAAAAACGGCCGCCGTGCCGCCACGCCTGCAAGAGCTGAAACGATTCGCCGATCCCTTTAAAATGAAGGATCGCGCCGATTTTTCGGGCAAACAAAGCGAGAGCATTCAGCACGTCTTGATACGTATTCGGATCTTTCCCGCTTCGTAAATCAGAAAGATCAATTTTCATTACATTAGGCTCCAAACGTGAAAAACGGTCTAAGTTCGTTTCGTTAATGCGAATGTCGTCAATTGCGACGTGAAACCCGCTTGCTTTCATATACATCAACATGTGGCTGAAATCTTCTTCCTGTTCTTTCAGCCGGTCAACTTGAAATTCAAACACGACCCGATCCGGCGGGAGTCCTTTCGCTTCATAGTCGGCAAAGCGCTCCATCAGCTCTTCTAGACAATCGAGCTGAAAAATCACTTTCGCGTTCAAATTAAAAAACAATTTCGGTTTTTCTGCTGACGCCAAGACTTGTTTTACCGCTTGATCTTGAACGGTTTTTTCTGCTTCCCAGCGGTATTCAGCCGGAACCGTTTCATCATTAAAAAACGAGGCCAATGAACGCGGCTCACCGTTTTGTTCAATCCGCCCGAGCACTTCATAACCGATAATACGAAATTCTTCCGTATTAAAAACCGGCTGAAAAACCGGGAAAACCTGATCAAGACGATCGATTACATCATGAGCTTCCAAGATCTGTCCCTCCCAGCTGCCTTTATCATATGTTTTGTTAGATTGTAATGCCTGTCATCTCAAAAAAGAATCAACTCACCTGGATTATTTCACGTTGAAAGCATCAGCCAAGGAACGAGCATATTTAAACGGAAGCTTCGTCAAACCGATTTCTTCACCCGTTCGGCCGTAAGATTCATGATGAAAATCGCTGCCTCCGGTACGAAACAACGAACAGCTCTGATCCTGCTCAATTTGTTCTGCCAGCTTCTTAAAACGAGCAATATCTTTTTCGCTGTGATCGCGGTGATAAATTTCAATCCCGTCTAATCCGTATAAACGCACCCATTCTTGAACCTCATCATCGAGCTGATAGTATACCGGATGCGCCAGAACCGCCGCGCCGCCGGCTGAATGAATCAATTGAATCGCTTCACGCGGATCCATTTCCTCAGCTTTTTGGACATAACACGGCCGGCCGTAACCGATAAAACGGTCGAATGCATCCGCCACATTGCGCACATACCCTTTCGCCTCCAACGCCTTCGCTAAATGCGGCCGCGAATACGTGTCACCGGTTACAAACTTTTTCACATCTTCTTCTGTGATCTCAAACCCCTGTTCCCGGCATTTGCCGATCATTTCTGTCATACGCTTCATCCTTTGGTTGCGGTGAAACGCCAGTTTGTCCTGCAGGGAAGCGTCGGAAGGATCGATCCCGTATCCGAGAATATCGATGCTTTCTTCATTAAAGCGTGTCGATAATTCAATTCCGTTCACAAATGACAGACCATGCCTTGCCGCCTCCTTCGCCGCTTCAGCCAACCCTGAAGTCGTATCGTGGTCGGTAATGGCGATTAAAGTGACATTCGCTTCCGCGCACTTGCGAACGAGCTCAGCCGGGGAATACCCCCCGTCTGAAGCGAGTGTGTGCATATGCAAATCCGCTTTGTTTTCCCGCCTGCTAATCAAAGTCTTTTCCACCAATCATCAAAAATGGTTACCGGAAGGGCGCGCTTATGAGCGGTCACTTTGTATAAATGTTCCAATTTTTTTTGTACGTCCTCAGCAATCGTTCGGCCTTCAAGATAATCATCAATATCTTTGTAGGAGATGCCTAGCGCCTCTTCATCTGCAATGAGCGGCCGGTCGTCTTCTAAGTCTGCGGTCGGAGCTTTTTCAAAAATATCAGCCGGCGCGCCTAAATACTTCAGCAATTCAGCGCCTTGGCGCTTGTTTAACCCGAAGAGCGGGGCAACATCGCAGGATCCGTCGCCAAATTTCGTGAAAAATCCCGTTACAGCTTCCCCGGCGTGATCGGTTCCGGCAACAAGACAGCGCGTATGCGCGCCGAGATCGTACTGCACCTTCATCCGCTCCCGGGCTTTAGTGTTCCCTTTGACAAAATCATTCAGCACTTCCCCGGTCGCGCGCTCAAACGTTGCGAGTGAGGCAGCGACCGCCGCTTCAATGTTAAACGTATACTGTTCATAAGGCGCAATAAACTGCAGCGCTTTTTGCGCGTCATCTTCATCTTTTTGTTCTCCGTAAGGGAGGCGAAGCGCTTTAAACGTATACACGGATGTCTGCTCATCACGATTTAATTCTTCCATCGCCATTTGCAGCAGTTTTCCCAAGAGCGATGAATCCTGTCCCCCGGAAATGCCGAGAACGTACCCGTTCATACCTGTTTTTTTAACATACGCTTTTAAAAAATCAATTCGCTTGCGAACTTCCTCTTCCGGGTCAATTGCCGGCTTCACGCCCATCTCGCGGATAATTTCATTCTGCATTGTGTCCACTTGCACCGCCTCCCTCACGTTGCTCAATTCTTTGTAATAGTTCATCCAGCTTATCTTCGCGGCTTTCACGCTTTAAAACTTCCCTTTGCGTCTTGCCGAGCAAATCAAAGTGCGGATAATCTTCGCGTATGTGAATCCAGTCAGGATGTAATCCGTGCTGTCTTCCCCAGCTGATTAACCGTTGCACATCGCTGCACGCCACTTTTGTCACGGTCGTGCAGGTTGGAAATCGCTCATCGTACCAAAAATGGGTCAAAAACGCGATCTCCCCTTGCCGGGCTTCCTGCTTCCACTCATACAGTTCTCGTTTTGTGACACCAAACGCCATCGGAAAGCCCCTTTCTGTTTCTATCTTAAACTTAGACGAACCGGCAGTTCAAGCAAACGACAAGAAATCGTCAAAAAACTTCACAGCATTTATTTCTTGCGGCGGTGCTGTTTATACGCTTGATCCCAGGCCGGAAAACGTTTCTTTAACGGAATCGGCCGAAACGATTGATCGTCACAGCAGACGTGTTCGCTCGTTCCTTCTGACAACCGGTCGCCGGCTGCATTTTCAATCGTGTACCCGTAAGTGACCCGCGCTCCGCTATATGCTTCAATCCAGGAATGCACAGTAATATCATCGCCGTATTTCGCCGGCTTTTTATAAGAAAGGTTAATATTTGTAACCGGTGAGATGACACCGGCTTCTTCCATTTCTTTATATGAAAAGCCGAAATCATTAATTAAGGCTGTCCGGCCGATTTCGCACCAAATGACGTAATTAGCATGGTAGACGACGCCCATTTGATCTGTTTCCGCATAGCGGACAGGGAAAGTAGCAGATGCCGTTTTCATGACACAGTCCTCCGTTTCACTCCGTTAATAAAAAATCTTCTTTTTTCAATACAGTCAAATCATCATCGCTGTATTGTTGATGAACAAGCCGGTACGCTTGGCGCTGGATCGCTTCTTCCGCCCAATCTTTCATCGCACGGGCGTTGCCTTCCGGCGGAGCTTCATCCATATAATTGATCAGTGCTTCGAGGGTTCCCGGCTGAAGTTCATAACCGTAATCCTCGGTAAAGAACGTAATAATCTCACCGAGTTCATTGACATTGTAAGACGGAAAGGTAATAAACTTTTTAAACCTTGAAGACAAGCCGGGATTCGATGCCAAGAGCTGCTGAATCGGCTGTTCGTACCCTGCCAGGATGACGATCAAGTTTTCCTCATGTTTTGTCATTTCTTCTACCAAAGTGTCGACAGCTTCTTTGCCGAACCCTTCCGTCCCTTGACCTTCTAAAAGTGCATACGCCTCATCGATAAAGAGGACGCCTCCGAGCGCTTCGCGAATTTTTTGTTTCGTCTTCAGTGCCGTCTGACCGACGTAGCCCGCCACTAAGTCACTGCGACCGGTAACGACGAGATGGCCTCTTTTCAACAGCCCGAGTTCGTAAAGAATCCGGCTGTAAAGTTTCGCTACTGTTGTCTTCCCAGTTCCGGGCGGACCGCTGAAGACGGCGTGCAGCTGGATCGGGATCGACGGCAAGCCTTTTTGATCCCTTTCTTGCTGAATACGGACAAACGAGGACAATTTCTTCACTTCTTCTTTCACTTCCGTCAAACCGATGAGGCGGTCAAGTTCTGTCCAAGCCGTTTGTTCATTGCCGGAAGAATGGTCGTCATCGAAAGAAAAAGCATGCTCATCCAACACCGTCAGCATATGCCGGGAGTAATTCTTCTCTTTTGCCGCCTCAGCGCCTTTGTAAAAAATCGCTTCCAGTACGAGGTTTTTGACGGCGCGAGCATTGCCGAATGATTCATCGACCCGCTCTTTTTCGATGTGATTTTTCAAACGGCGGACCGCTTCATCCGTCAACGTAAAATCGTTATCAAGAGCGACGTGCTCAGCAATTTCAACAAGTTCGTCCATCGAAAAATCCGGCAAATGGATATGGTTCGTTTCCGGAAAGCGGCTTCTCAGGCCGGGATTGCTCCAAAGAAATCTCCGCATTTCCTCGGGATAACCGGCAAGAATAACCGCAAACCGGCCGGCATATTCTCCGCTTGTCATCGCTGCAACGAGCGTATCGATAACGGTCTGTCCGTAATCGGCCCCGCCGGCACCTTCACGTTTTAAACTGTATGCCTCGTCAATGAAAAGCACACCGCCGACCGCTTGTTCAATCACATTCATTGTCTTCTCTTCCGTTTGTCCGACGTACGCGCCCACAAGATGCGAGCGGTCCACCTCAAGCACTTCCTCACGCGGGAGAGCGCCCAACTCATGATAAATCCGCGCGAGCATCCGGGCGATCGTCGTTTTACCGGTACCTGGATTGCCGGTGATCACCATATTAAGACTTCGTTCATCTTCAAAATGATACCCTTGCTTTTTTCGCTCGCGCTGATACTCTAGATAATAATAATACGTTTCAACTTTTCGTTTAACTTCCTCCAGGCCGACCATCCGCTGCAAGTCCCGCAATGGGCTGTGCGGGCTTTCTGATGATGTTTCGCGCAGCGCTTCCCATTGTTCAATATAATGAAACAGCGCCGCCAAGCTTTCGTCAAACTGTTGTTTTTTTTCTTTCGAAGCATATATTCCGCTGATCGTCGTTTCATATGCCCGGGCATCATCGATTACACGGTTTAAAAGCGCGCCGATTTCTTTCAGCAGATCATCCGCTTGACGAATCGTTGCTGATGAAGAAGCTTGAAAAGCTTGCAGCATCGAAAAAATGCCTTGAAGTTTATGATAACGTTCGTTCGCTTCTTTCATCAGCGAAATGACCGCCTCAGTTTTCGTTTTTTTACCTTGGCTGTGATCCGTTTCACGAATTTTCGGAATATCCGCTGTGAACCATGGTTCATCCATTAACGCGGCAATTAAGTATTCCAGCGTGTTTTTGACATACGGGGAAGGATCAGCCGCCACAGCCGAACGGAGCCATTGATCGACGCGGACATCCCAGGTTTTTTTCCGTTCGAACCGCGCCGCAGCCATCATCGCTTGGAGGTCCGCTTCTTCTTCTTGACTGAGCGCGCCGCCGGCTGCTTGTTCGTAAAGCCTGACAAGCCGGGCTTCGTTCAAGCGGCTGAATGACGTTCGCCGCAGCTCTTCAATTTTTTCCGAAAATGGTTGTTCCGGTTTTTCACGATGTTCCATACGGATTCATCAGCCTTTCGGGAATTATTATTGGTCTTTAATAAAACAGTTTGTTATAGTTTGAATAGTTTAATGAAAGCGGGGCGTCTTGTATGTACCGAAAAATTTCTGTTCTGGCCGTCAGCCTTATCATCATTACGCTCTTAGCTGTGTATCACGAATCTTTTTTAGCATGGATACACGGACAAGAAGGGGATCATATCCTGCTTGCCTCAGTAATCGCGACGTTAATGAGCTTATTTCCTGTTATTCCTTATCCGATTGTCGGCGGAGTGATCGGTGCGGCCTACGGCACGGTGACAGGCGCATTGATTATTTGGATCGGCTCCACTTCCGCTTCCGTGCTCTTCTTTTTGATGGTTCGCTACGGCGGGTTTCATAAGCTCGGGACAAAGGTTTTGCTCAAATACCCGGTAACGAAAAAAATTACGCTGTTATTTGAACGAAACGCGTTCATGTCGCTTACCGTGCTCCGGATGATTCCTGTTATTCCTTCTATCGTCATAAATGCTTACGCCGCACTGAGCCGCGTACATTTTCTGCTCTATTCCACAGCATCCGGTCTCGGGAAAATCCCCGCGATGACTTTATTCGCTATGATTGGCCATACAATCGTGACAGACCCGGCGGAATTAGTGTACATGGCTGTCATTTACGGAAGTTTCCTCGCCGTTGTTTATACCGGCTACCGGTACTGGACAGGAAAAATTAAGCAAACCGCGGTCAACAATCTTTCTTCATAAATCGTTTCTTAAAAGCGCCGTCTTTCAAGCGGCGCTTTTTTGCTTATTTTCGCTTGCTTTTTTTATTCTTCCCCTTTTTCCGCGAGAAAAAACGGTACAACAGCGCACCGAGCAATCCTCCGGCTGTGTTTAAAATCACATCATCTATATTGGCGACCCGGTAAGTAAATAGAAACTGGTTCACTTCAATGATTGTCGACACAACGGCGGACATTACAACAGCGCTCAAAAGGCTGTACCGCTTACGATTCCGTCTGAAACTTTCTATAGAAGCGCTGAGCAAAAAACCGAACGGCAAAAAAAGCACGACATTTCCGGCAAGAATTCTCAGCGGATCTTGCGGGCCGTCACTGAACGTAAGAATATTATATATACTTAAAAATGGTTCCAAATTATAGTTTCGGCCGCCCGGTCCTAAGTTTCCGTAAGAAGATCCGTGGTTCCATGCGAACAGAGTGATGTAAAACAACCCGGCCAGATAGATAAAGAGACCGGCTGCCCATAACCAGCGCAAACGGGAGCGGCCGTTTGAATTCCCTTTTTTTCGCGGCTGCTTTTTCTTAAGTTGTGTTTTCTTTGCCATCGTCAGCGCACTCCTCCACTATTCTACTGCCCGTTCATTATCATATGTATTGCCGAGCGATGCAAGTAAAAAAAGAACCGGCGCTGCAGAGAACAGTCTGCCGGCACCGGTTCGTTCGTCTTTATTGACTTTGCAGTTTGTTGCGAAGGACCATCTGCAAAATACCGCCGTGACGGTAGTAATCAATTTCCACTTCACTGTCGAAGCGTGCGAGCGCCTCAAAGGATGTTTCCTTTCCGGTTTCCGGGTCTTTTGCTGTAACCGTCACATAATCATGCGGCTGCAAATCATTGCTGACATCTACATCAAAATGTTCCGTTCCGGATAAACCGAGCGTATCAGCGTTTTCACCTTCTTTAAACTGCAGCGGCAAAACCCCCATTAAAACAAGGTTGCTGCGGTGAATCCGTTCAAAGCTCGCGGCAATGACGGTTTTAATACCGAGCAGATTCGTACCTTTTGCAGCCCAGTCGCGCGAGCTGCCCATGCCGTAGTCTTCTCCGGCCATCACCAACAACCCGGTGCCGTCTTCTTTATATTTCATGCAGGCATCGTAAATCGGCATGACTTCGCCGGTCGGCCAATATGTTGTGAAGCCGCCTTCCGTGCCGGGTGCCAGCTGATTTTTTATGCGGATATTTGCAAATGTGCCGCGCATCATAACTTCGTGATTTCCGCGCCGCGAACCGTAGGAATTAAATTCAGACGGCTTCAGACCTTTCTCCATTAAATACTTTCCTGCAGGGCTGTCTTTCGCAATGGCCCCGGCTGGAGAAATATGGTCCGTTGTCACGGAATCGCCCATTTTCGCAACAGCGCGCAATCCGCTGAGCGGCTTAACATCTTCCGGTTCAGACGAAAGGTTCTCAAAGAACGGCGGATTTTGGATATAGGTAGATTCTGGGTCCCAATCGTATAAATCCCCGTCGGATGATTCAAGGTTATTCCATTCTTCATTATCATCAAAGACCCGCTCATATTCGCGTTTAAACAGCTTTGGATCAACCGCTTCGTCCATCGCTTGCTGAATTTCTTCGTTCGTCGGCCAAAGGTCTTTGAAGTAAACGTCTTGTCCGTTTTGATCTTTGCCGAGCGGTTCTTTATGAAAATCGATGTCAACTGTTCCGGCAAGCGCATAAGCAACGACAAGCGGAGGCGACGCCAAGTAATTCGCTTTGACGAGCGGATGAATCCGCCCTTCGAAATTACGGTTTCCGGACAGCACCGATGACACGGTTAAATCATTTTCTCCTACCGCCTGCTCAATTTCTTCAGGAAGCGGACCGCTGTTGCCGATACACGTCGTGCAGCCGTAGCCGACAAGGTTAAATCCGAGTTCATTCAAATAATGCATCAGGCCGGAATCTTCTAAATAGCCTGTTACGACTTTCGAACCGGGAGCAAAACTTGTCTTCACATATTCCGGCACATCCAAGCCTTTTTCGACCGCTTTTTTCGCCAGCAAGCCGGAGCCGAGCATGACGTGCGGGTTTGACGTATTCGTGCAGCTCGTAATCGCCGCGATCGCGAGCGACCCGGTCGTCATTTCGGACGTCTTTCCGTTCGGGTGCTCAATTTTCACTTTCTTGTCGATCTCTTCTTTTGAAAGACCGAAGCCTTGGTTTCCGACCGGAGCCGTCAAGGCTTTATGCCATTGTTGTTTCATTGACGAAAGCGGAATCAGGTCTTGCGGCCGCTTCGGACCGGCGAGATTCGGTTCCAGTTCGGAAAGGTTTAATTCCACAACCTCGGTAAAGTTCGGATCGGGTTTATCCGGGGTATAAAACAAGTCATTTGCCTTAGCATACGCTTCGACCAAGTTGACAAGTTCTTCTGAACGGCCGGTAAAACGCATGTAGTTCAGCGTTTCATCATCAATCGGGAAATAACCGCACGTCGCCCCGTATTCCGGAGCCATATTGGAAATCGTCGCCCGGTCAGCTAAGCTCATATCTTGCAATCCCGGTCCGAAAAACTCGACGAATTTCCCGACCACGTTTTGCGCCCGCAGTGTTTGCGTAACTTTAAGCGCCAAATCGGTTGCCGTCGCCCCTTCCGGCATCGCACCGGTGAATTTCATTCCGACGACTTCCGGTACAGGGAAATAAGAAGGCTGTTTCAGCATGCCGGCTTCCGCTTCGATCCCGCCGACACCCCAGCCGAGTACACCGAGGCCGTTAATCATCGGCGTGTGGGAATCGGTGCCGACGAGTGAATCCGGATAAGCAATCGTTTCGCCGTTTTCTTCTTTTTCCATCACGACATCTGCCAAATACTCTAAATTGACTTGGTGAACGATCCCCGTAGCGGGCGGAACTGCACGGTAGTTATCAAGCGATTTTTGCGCCCAGTTTAAAAATTTATAGCGTTCTTCATTTCGTTTAAATTCTAATTCCATGTTGCGCATTAACGAATCCGACTGACCGAACGAGTCAACTTGGACAGAGTGGTCCACAACGAGGTCAACGGGAATCGCCGGGTTGATCTGTTTAGGATCGCCGCCGAAATCGTTCATCGCTTTACGAAGCGAAGCAAGGTCGACAACCGCCGGAACCCCTGTGAAATCTTGCAAAATAATACGCGAAGGCTTAAAAGGAACGTCCGTCGCTTTTGCATCCGGCTCACCGAACTTCGCTAAGTTATCGATGTGATCTTGTTTAATCACGCGGCCGTCGTATTGTCTCAACACCGATTCAAGCAAAACTTTAATGGAATACGGAAGTTTGGAAACGTTTGCAACTCCGGCGTCTTCCATTGCTTTTAGATCAAAGTAATGATACGTCTTGCCGTTCACTTCAAAAGATTTTTTTGCGTTGTACAAAGTATCGTTTGGATTGGACATATGTACTCCCTCCTTCATCCCCTATCATATAACAGATTGTCACAATTGTCTAAAACCTTTTTTCGAAAAATCGTCACATCTCTTCTCGGCAATAACAGACAGACCGGCGGTTAACCGCCGGTCTTAGTGTGTTGACAAAGTCATGATATCGTTAGATGTCATGTTAAATAGAACGGATGACGACGCATCGTCCGGCTTCTTTCCGCGGGCGAGCGCCGAGCCGCTTCGGGCTGACGCCCTGCAGGGTCTCGCCTGTCTCGCTATCCCGCAGGAGAAAGCCGGGATGCTGGGTCATCCTCTTTTTTGAAGCGAGTGTATTCATAAAAAAGAAGCCATGCATCCACTCCTCCGACGCCTCCGGGGAAGCAAGAGACGAAGATCCGGATTTGGCGGCCTCAGGCCGCCAAATACTAGCTGAGTCCTTGCCCGGGGCAAGCGGAGGGCAGTGGATTCATGGCTGACATAAAAATATAGTTTGTCTACAGTCTCTGACCGGCGGTTAACCGCCGGTCAATATTTCAGCTGCAGTGTCCGCGTTTTCTTCATCGAGCGTCCGGCAGTCAATGAAGACCCCGTCGTTTTTCACCCGCACGATCAGCGGCGGATTTAATGCTCGGCAATAACGTTCGATCTGATTTGGCCGCCATCCGTCTTTAGAGAGAAACACCCCATACGTCGGCAGTTCAACGAGCGGCATCGTTCCTCCGCCGACTTTGGATGTATCCTGTCGGACGGAAGCATGGAAATGATCCGCCTTCTCGTTTATCCGTTCGGCAAGCGTTGTTGCACGGTGATAAATCGTTTCTGCTGAAGCGCGAATATCTTTTAGCGCCGGAATTTGATTGCGCGCTTCGTCATCATAAATGTAATCAAACAAGGTTGCTTCAAGTGCAGCCAGCGTCATTTTATCCAAACGCAAAACGCGTGCGAGCGGATGAGTTTTCAACTGATCGATAACTTCTTTCTTGCCGGCGATAATTCCGGCTTGCGGACCGCCCAGCAGTTTATCGCCGCTGAACGACACGAGATCCGCCCCGGCTGCCAGCGACTGCTCCACAATCGGTTCATTGCCGATCTCTTCTTCTGCAAACGGAAAAAGCGAACCGCTGCCTAAATCTTCATATAATAAAATATCTTCTTGCAATCTTTGATCATCAAGGAATGTCCGCAGCTCAGGAACCGTCACTTCGGCCGTAAATCCGACGGGGGCAAAATTGCTCGTATGAACTTTCATAATCATCTTTGTCCCGTCGTGAAGCGCGTCTTTGTAATCTTTAAGGTGCGTCTTATTCGTCGTCCCCACTTCTGTCAACCGGGCGCCGCTCTCGCTCATAATAGTAGACACGCGAAACGAACCGCCGATTTCAATTAATTCGCCCCTGGAGACGACTACTTCGCTGTCTTGGGCAAGTGCACGCAAAATAAAATACACGGCCGCTGCATTATTGTTGACGGCGATCGCCGCTTCTGCGCCGGTCGCTTTTTTCAAGAGCTCTTCAATTATCGAATGCCTTGAACCGCGCTCGCCTGTCGTTAAGTCATATTCCAATGTTGAATATTGCCGGGCGGTATTTACAACGTGCTGAACCGCATGATCACTTAATCTTGCACGTCCCAGATTGGTATGCAGAACGGTCCCCGTGCCGTTAATTACCGGTCTTAATCGGTATTTCGATTCGGATGTCATTTTTATTGCCGCTGCCGAGACAACTTCTTTTAAGAACGCCTCTTTTGTATAATGTTTATAACTGTCAGGGTCCGAGATAATTTGCTTTCGAAACTGATCGAGCGTTTCATTCATCCACTCTTTTGCCTTTTTTTCAGGAATCTGATGCTGTTCTTTTATTCGTTGCACCTGATCTTCCGCCAGCAGCTCTTGCATTGACGGCAGGTTTTTTAATATCGTTTTCATCTTTACCGTCCTCCAAACGTCTTCACTTGAAAAACAGCAAGCCGGCAAATAAAAAGACGGTCCGCAGACCGCCTTTTTATTTGCCAGTGCCGAACGTTTCCCGCTCGCGGAAAATTTCCTTTTGCTCTTTTGCATCCCGCGCAACACTTGCTGCATAAACAGCAAAAACGGCGCCGACAACAACTCCGACAATCTTTAACAATGATTTCATTTTCTTCTCTCCTTTCAAACGTTCACTGAATTAACACTCCTTCATTATACAAAAACTCCGGCGCCGTGAAAAGCTTCACTTTCGGTTAATCCCTTTATAACCGCGGGATTAATTATACAGCGAACCGGTTTTTCAACCGTATTGAACGATTGACTGAAGCTTGTTGATCACTTCTTTATGATCAGGAAACTGATCGGTATCAAACTTGGAAAAGACTTTTTTTCCGTTTGCATAAACCTCAAAAACACCGCCGGAACCGGGAATCATCTCAAACACTTCAACGTCGTGCGTCATATCTTCAAAAACATCTTCTGCGAAACTCGCAGCTTTGGGCGCGTAGTTTCACTGCATACAAAATTCAACTGTAATCCGTAATTTCATTACACAACGGCTCCTTTGTGAAAATTTTGTGACAGACTTTGTATGTGCTATTGTAAGTTCATTCTTGCCGAACGTCAATCCGGGAGATTATACTGTAAGGGAAAAGGAGGTGGTTCCAGTGGCTGAAGATTTTCAATATACTGATCTTCCATTAACACAAATGACCGCGAAATCCGGTTGAGGATGTAAAATCGGTCCGAGCGACCTGGCGCAAGTTTTGCGTCATTTACCTGCAACAGACGAACACGAAAAGCTGCTTGTCGGCTTGGGCACAAACGACGACGGCGGTGTTTATCAATTAAAAGAAGATTTGGCGATCGTGCAGTCGATCGACTATTTCACCCCGATCTGTGACGACCCGTACATGTTTGGGCAAATTGCAGCTGCGAACGCTTTAAGCGATATTTATGCCATGGGCGGAACCCCGATTACAGTGCTGAATATCGTCGGTTATCCCATTAAAAAGGCTTCCCCGGAAGTGCTTGCCGGTATTTTGCGCGGCGGTGCTGACAAAGCGGCCGAAGCAGGGGCTGTCATCGCCGGCGGACACTCGATCGACGATAAGGAACCGAAATACGGCATGAGCTGCACCGGCACGGTTCATCCGGACCGGATATTCAAAAATGTCGGCGCAAAGCCCGGCCATGTGCTTGTTTTAACGAAACCGCTCGGCGGAGGAATTATTTCGACAGCGATTAAGCGCAAACAAGCGGCAGACAGCGAAATCGATGAAAATATGGCGGTTATGGCTGAATTAAATAAAACGGCCGCCGAAACGCTTGAAGGATTTCATCCGTCTGCTGTAACCGATGTGACCGGCTTCGGTTTGCTCGGCCACGCTTATGAAATGACCGGCGGCGAAGTGACGTTTCATATCGATTACGAAACGGTTCCCGTTCTTGCAGGCGCTAAAAAGCATGCCGAGAACGGAATCGCTGCCGGAGGCGCCAAAGATAACCGCGCTTACCTTGCTGATTTTGTCGATTATCATCCATCTCTTAGTGAAAGCGATGAATTGATTTTATGTGACACGATCACAAGCGGCGGATTATTAATCAGTCTTCCGGCTGATGAAGCAGATGCTTACATCGAAGCCTATAACAGCAAAAGCCCGTTTCAGGCGCAAATTATCGGCTCTGTCACAGAAAAAATCGCTACACCGATTACCGTGAATCACAACAAGTAAGCCGACCTAACAAAAGCGAGGCTTCCCGAAAGATCGGGAAGCCTCGCTTATTTTTAAATTCGGTTTTTACTATTAATACGTACGTGCACCGAGGTATGCGTTGCTCCAATAACCAGAGTTCATGTTCGAGACGGTCACACCTGTGGAAGCGCCAGCGTGAATAAATTCTCCGCCGCCGAGGTAAATGCCGGCATGTGACGGTCCGCCGCTAGTATCAAAAAAGACGATGTCGCCGCGGTCCGGGGAACTTACGGGCGTCAAGGAATTGTACATTTGACTGACTGTGCGCGGCAATCCTTCGCCGTCAATCGCATAATTTACAAAGCCGCTGCAATCAAAGCCGGCCGGCGTTGTGCCGCCCCACTGATACGGTGCGCCCATTTGACTTTTAGCCGTATCGATATAGCTCTCAACGGTCCCGTTGCTGCTTCCTGTTGACGATGTGCTTTCTGCACTGTCATTTGATCCGCCGGAGCTGCCTGAAGATTCCACTTGCAATGTGTCGCCGACCATAAGCAATGTGCCGCTCATGTTGTTCCAGTCTTGCAGCTGGCTGACTGTGACACCTTCGCGGTTGGCAATCGCAGAGAGTGTGTCGCCTGCTTGAACGGTAACCTCGCCGCCGGAACTGCTATTGGAAGCTGACGAAGCTTCATCTGTCGACGAAGATCCTCCGCTTGAAGTTTGCAATGTGTCGCCTGCATGAATAATGTCGCTGCTTAAGTTGTTGATATCTTTCAGTTCACTGACTGAGACGCCGTTTTCTTGGCCGATGCTCCATAAGCTGTCGCCAGAACTTACCGTTACTTCACTTGCTGCCGCAGTTCCTCCAAATGCCATAGTTGCTGCAATCGTCGTTACTGCAATCTTCGCTGATAATCTTCGCATTAAAATTCATCCTCCTGATATGTATAGTTTCTTTTAAAAAAAGTCTGCTTTTTTTCCCGACAAATTGTATTCTAAAACATCAGAATATGAATTTTAATAATAAGAAGATTGCGATTGTATTAAGAGAATATTAAGTCGAAATTTTCCGAATGTTCAAACCGCCGCTTAACTAAAGGCGGGTTTACCGTTATTCAGGCGTTTTCACCCAGAGACGCTCGCTGCCGTCGCGCCTCGTCCAACCGGCTTCATCAAACTTCTCCATCAACGGAACGAGGTATTTTCGCGACAGACCGAGAACTTGCTTCGCATCTTGCAGACTGAAACGCTCTGTTGTTTCAGCAGAGAGCTTACGGGCCGCTTCATTAAATGCTTCAACACTGAGCAGATGTTTTTCATCGAGCTCAATTACTTTCTTGCTGCGCATTAAATAATGACGAAGTTCCTGTATCCATTCAGCCGGAAGCCCGGCACGTTCAAATATTTCACTCTCTTGTTCGACTTCAAGCCCTTGATTTTTAATCGTTTGCTCCACTTGTTCCATTCTTTTCGCCCATTGCTTCGGAAAACCCGGCGCGAAATCTCCAAGTGCAACAGCCGAAGCATGTTTTTTTAATTCACCGCGATCAGCAGCTTCATCGAGAACGAGTGACGTTAATTCTTTTCCGTACGATATAAACTCTTGGAGTAAAACGGCACGGTCTTTGCCGTCCCGAAGCGGATACAATTGATGATACGCAGCCAGATCTTCTTGAATCAGCTCCAGCAGTTCTTCAGCGACTGACTGCAGAAAAATCCGGCCGGCTTCAGTTCGAATTGTCCCTTCATTTATATGGGCAACGAGCAGCTCATCCAGTTCTTCTTCGGCTGTACCGAGCTTTTCAGTTAAATCTCTGCGTGTCATTGAGCGCTCCGTTTTTAACAGATCAAACAGAAGATCTTCCGGCGTCCCTTCCCGTTTGCGTTCTAATTGTTTAATCGTTTCTTCACCGAAGCGGTATTTTTGACCGTTCGGCTCAATAACAAAACCGCCGCCGATCGTCTCAACAGGCGACGGGCGCCTTAAGATGAAGCGATCGCCGCGTTTTGTCACGACAGGATGGTCGAGACGCAGTTGACAGAGGATTCCTTGCCCGCCGGAGACGACCAGCTCATTGCGGTCAAAAAAGACAATCTTCCCGTACACCTCGGCTGTTCCAAGGTGGAGTTTAATATATCCGCGCTGCTTTAACGGAAACCTTAAATTCTCAACCGTATCCAATGTGATATCTACCGTTGTCGTCGTGCTGTAATACTGCGTGGAAACGAGGACATCTCCGCGCTGCAGCTCATCTTTCGATGCACCGCCGAGGTTGATCGCAACCCGCTGGCCGGCACGCCCTGACGGCTGCTTTTCGTGATGAACCTGAATTTGCCGAGCACGAACTTTTTTTCGTTCCGGAAGCACTTCAAGTGTATCACCTTCAGTCACCTTTCCTTCATATACCGTTCCGCGGACCACCGTCCCTTGACCGTGCACAGTAAAAACTTGATCGACCGGGAGCCTGAATGCTCCGCGCGCATCGCGCATCTGCACGTCTGCGAGCTTCGTTCGGATCGCACTGCGAAGGTCATCGATCCCGCGGCCGGACACACTGTCTACAAAGTGAAGATCAGCTCCTTCGAAAAATGTACCCGCTACCTGGTCTGCAATATCCGCTTCAATCAGTTCTTCCATATCATCTTCAACCAAATCTGCTTTCGTTACAACGATCAAGCCTTCATGAATACCGAGAAG
Organism: Salisediminibacterium halotolerans; assembly: GCF_003814815.1. Classification (GTDB taxonomy): domain Bacteria; phylum Bacillota; class Bacilli; order Bacillales; family Salisediminibacteriaceae; genus Salisediminibacterium; species Salisediminibacterium halotolerans. The sequence goes on along the minus strand of NZ_RKQQ01000003.1, from coordinate 372,513 downwards.
GTTTAAGATATCCAAATGTTCGACTGTTTGCGGCATCACGCCTTCATCCGCCGCAACGACGAGCAGCACTAAATCAATTCCTGCCACGCCGGCAATCATTTGCCGGATAAATTTCTCATGACCGGGAACATCGACAATTGAAACTTCCATATTGTCATCCAATTTGAGCGGGGCATACCCGAGCTCGATTGAGATTGACCGTTCTTTTTCCGCTTTTAGACGGTCAGTATCAACGTTTGTCAGAGCTTTCGTCAGCGTCGTTTTACCATGGTCAATATGACCTGCCATTCCAATCGTGTAATACCTTTTTGACAATATTCTCACCTCTTGAGATTATCAGCTTCTACCTTGCCTATTTTAGCATATGTCATAAGTTCAGACGCTTCAAAAGTCAAAAATTGCTTGCAGGAAAACTGCGTGCAAGCTATAATGAAGGTCGGATTTTAAATCTTGGGGCCGGATGCGTAGCTGGTGCTTGCCGTGGTCTTCAAAACCATCAGGGAGGCGCGTGGCGTCTCCGCTGGGTTCGATTCCCAGACGGTCCCGCCAAAAAAATGACTGCGACCCTCTGTTATCATACAGAGGGTCTTTTTGCCCCTTGCCGTTCTTTATAGCGTACATTATGTCCTTCTGAGAGAGACACGCTCGAAGACGGGAGTTATTTTAATATAATGATTTGACAACCCCCGTCAAATCAAGCATCCATACGAAAAACCGGGCGATAAATCAGCCCGGTTTTTCTTTATAATGATGCAATTTTAAAAGAAATTTTGCAGGAAAAGACGGATCACATCTGCTCCGCCGACGAGCGAACCGATCGTGCTGCCGATGTTGCTGAAAATAACAACAAGCAGGATTCGGGTTACTTTGTTATTTTTAAACCCTTTAAAACTGTAAACATCTTCGGATAGCTCCTCAAAATCAGTCACATGCGGGCGGCGAAAATACGTTTGCGCCATGCCGGCAAACCAGCCGGCGGCTAACAGCGGACTTAACGAACTCAAAGGCGAGACCACAAAGGCCGTCGCTACAGCCGCCGGATGTCCGAAGGCAAGCAGCGCCCCGAGCGCAGCAAACGAGCCGTTCCATAAGAGCCAGCTGACAATTTGCTGCATACCAGCTGCCGGGTTAGTAATCAGTGTTGCTGCAATAATGGCAATAATCATCGCCGGAATCGCCCAGGCAAAAAACTTCGGCGCTTTAGATTTCGGCGGTCGTTCGTTTAAAGCGTCGAGGTCTTGTTCTGCATACAGCTGTTCTTTGATGCCGGGCACGTGCGCTGCACCTAAAACGGCGACGACCTTTTCACCGGGGGCATCTTTAATTTTTTGCGCCAAATATTGATCCCGCTCATCAATCAGCGGCGTTTTAAGGCCCGGAAAAGCTTTTGTAATCTCTTCCATCGCTGAATTGAGCATGTCTTCTGATTTCATTCGTTCGAGTTCTTCTTCGGTGATTTGTTCATTGTTTAAAATACTCCCGAAAACAGAAACCATCAATTTCGCTTTTCCCCATATACCTACCCGGCCCCAAATACGGGCGAATGTCACTTGAATATTTCGGTCCGCGAGCACTAATTCCGCCCCTGTTTCTTCAGCTGATTCAATTCCCTGAATCATTTCTTGGCCGGGCTTAACGCCCATTTGCTTCGCCATTCGTTTTTGGAACGATGACAGCAGCATATTCATCAGCAAAAGAGAGGCTTTCTTTTCTTTAATCACTTTAAATATGTCCATGTCTTTCCATTGGTTATCTTGCATAACGGATTGATACCGCTGTTCATCCAGTTCAACACAGACTGAATCTGGGTTTTCAGCTTCAATCACTTCTTTTACTTGTTCTACACTTCGCTTCGAGACGTGCGCAGTGCCAATTAAGATAACCTCTTTATTGTTCACTGTCAGGCGTGTAATATTTTCCTCAGACATAACGACCCTCTGTTTCATCGAATTTTATCTACCAACTTCATCATTTTAACACGTCAACTTCGAATACGCTTGAACAATTTATCTTGCAGACAGGCCGCATCATTGTGTATACTGGAAGTAGAAAACGACCGGACATTAACTGTCCGGCCGAATATCCAGCAGTTCGCCGTTTGACGGCGGCTGACCAACATGCGTGAAATGACGGACGGTAACCGCCCCACACACCTTGGCAGAGGAGATGGGCGGTTACTTTTTTTTGCTGTCGGTGACTATCGCCAATATTGCCGCGATTGCAGCAAGACCGGTCGTAAGAAAAATCCCGAATTGAATCAGGATATTAAGCGTGTCGTATGTCACCACTTCCCGATCACCCCCTTTCATAAGGGAGTGTCAGCCGCCCATCTGCGTTTTCTGCTGTGCCTTTATTTTACCATATAATATCGTTGATTATAAGCGGATTCGAACATTTGTTCCTATCGTCGGATCGGACACTGCGACCTTTCTCTTTAAAACACTGTAGCTATATCGTAAAATACAAATGGAGGAAGGAGCGATCTTAATGAACGATTGGTTTATGTGGTTTATTTTTCTATGGTCTGTTTTCATTTTTGTTATGGTCGCCATCGGCGGTTATTTTATGTTTCGCAAATTTTTGAAAAAAATGCCGAAAGAAGACGGCAAATCGATACTGGACTGGCAAGATTACTACATTCAAGAAACTCTCCATCTATGGACCGAAGATCAAAAGGTCTTTCTGAACGAATTGGTCGAGCCGGTCCCGGAAATTTTCCGCGATGTTGCAAAAGAAAAAATCGCCGGTAAGATCGGCGAACTTGCTCTAAACGAGGGGGCAACAGAGATTACCGAAGAATTGCTGATTCGCGGGTATATACTCGCCACACCAAAACGTGACCACAAATTTCTGCGTAAAAAACTCCGGGAAAAAAATATTGATGAACAGCAGTACGAAAATATTTTTTCTCAGTCAAACTAAACCCCCGGAAAGCTGACGCATTCGTCATCTTTCCGGGGATTTACGTCTGCCAGGATGCCGACGGAGCTGTATGCTGTTTTTGCACTTGCTTAAACTTTACATACATGGCAACACGCCAAGGTAAAATCATCCCGAACGCTAAAATAAAGAACATCCCGGAGAGCACTTCTAATTCAACGTATATGCCGAAAAATTGGCGCAAGAGAATCCGCACGACTAAAAGCCCGATCAATATGAACGGAAACGCTTTTGACCGTTTCATGTATATCTGATCGTCACGAATTTCAAAAGATGACGTTTTGATGAGAATAATCGAGAAAATCAGGCCGACCGTGAACGCTTCGGCAACTTGCAACGCCGTGATTTCACGGACCGGGGGGTACAAAAACATCAAAAAGCCTGTTGACATTGCCGCCGGCGGCAAAAGAATTTTTTTTACCGACGCCGGCCGCTTCATCGCTTTCATGCGGACAAACATCGCTAATACAGCCATCAATACGGCCAAAACAGATAAAATTACACCGTACATCCGTTGTCACTCCTTTATGTTTCCTGTGATATTGTATCATACAACGTCATGAAGAAACATAAAACGGCTGCAAAAGAAATGCGATTGCCCCCGCCGCCGCTATTAAATAGACGAGCGGCGCATACCAGCGTGTTCTGCGCTGAAAAAAGACCGGCAAACCTGCAAGTGTGAGCGCTAATAAGTACGCTGCATATAAATTAACCGGATGTACGACTTCATCATTGACATTGTACCCGACAGACAGCGGCGATACTGTCCCGTAAAATACAATTGCCGCAAAATAAACAACCGCTGCCGTCATTACGCTGACGAGCAAACTTTCCCACATCACCACCGGCCAGCTCCGGCGAAAGAAAAAGAAAGTCATAACCCCGGCGAAGACAATAACCGCCGCCGGCAAAGCTCCGGCACCGCCGGTAAAATAAATTAAATTCATCGGATCGGTTAAAAGCGCCGGCGAGGTGATAACCGGCCAAAACTTAAATACGCCGATTGCAGCCAGGACCGCCCAGGTAATATTGTCCGACATATCCTTTTCTTTTTCTGCACCGATGTATTTTAAATACAACGAAAAGGTGAAAATTCCGATCAAAGCCGTAAGAAGCAGAAAAATCAATTCCGTCTGCAAACTGAGCGGTCCGAGCGTCCACGTTTCATACGGAGGAAACATTACTCCCCGCCCCCTTTCAAGCTTCTGATTTCAGAAGTTAATTCTCCTTCAGCGATCGCACCGGTTTTGCGATGCGAAATCACCCCGTCTTCGTCAATGAAAACGGTTGTCGGAACGGGCGGTACGTAATACATATCCGAAATGGCTCCTTCACTGTCTTGCAGATTGGTAAACGATAACCCGTTCTCTCGTATAAATGTTTCTGCATCTTGTTGACGGTCTTGGGTCAGCACATTCACACCGATCATTTCAACCTCATCTCCGTACCGGTGATGAGCCTCTTCTATCATTTCACTTGAGGCTTGACAATAAGGGCACCATGATGTCCAAAAATAAAGCACCGCCGGTTGTCCCTCTTCCCAGCTGTATTCGCCGCCGCCAAACGCCCCGGCTTCAAAGGCAGGAGCCTCGTGCCCGGGTTGGGGATAACTGACGCTTTGTCCGTCATCAATGTTTTCCTGCTCTTGTCCAAGCCACAGAAAGAAGCCGACAGACACCGCCATGATTAAAAATAAACCTCGTTTCATGATTAACACGTTTACACGTCCTTTATACACTTCGGGGTATGTATGCGAGTATAACATAAGCCAGCCGATTTGCGTTATGATCAAATCGGCCGGCTTGTTCATTATTTGGGTTCAAAACCAATGTCTTCGATTTCATCTTTCATTTTTTGAATCGTAACTTTGTCATCATCAAAATCGACCGTCACTTGATTTTTATCAAGGTTTACCTCAGCCTTATTTACGCCGTCCAAACCGCTCAGAGCACCTTCAACAGATGCTTTACAATGTTTGCACGTCATTCCTTGCACTTCAATCGTTTCTTCACTCATAAATACCCTCCTTTTATAAAATTCAGGCCGTTGCCGGCTCGCTTTCCGTTCTTTTCGGATCGCGGCCGTTGCCGCCGCCTTTCGTTTGATCAAGCTTCACCCGTTTTAAGCGGAGCGCATTCGTCACTACAGACACTGAGCTAAATGCCATAGCCGCACCGGCAACCCACGGGGCTAACAGCCCGAATGCCGCAATCGGCAAGCCGATCGAGTTGTAAACAAACGCCCAAAATAAATTTTGTTTAATGTTGCGCATCGTTTTGCGGCTCAGCATAATCGCTTGCGGTATCGAGCGAAGGTCGCCGCGCATGAGTGTGATATCGGCTGCTTCCATCGCCACATCCGTGCCGGTGCCGATCGCCATCCCGATGTCGGCAGTTGCTAGCGCAGGTGCGTCATTGATGCCGTCACCGACCATAATAACGCGTTTGCCTGCTTTTTGCAGCTGCGCGACTTTATCTGCTTTCTCTTCAGGAAGCACTTCGCTGAAGACATCATCAATGCCCGCTGATGCCGCGATCGCCTGAGCTGTGCGCTCATTATCACCGGTCATCATCGTGACATGATAGCCGAGTTCTCGAATCGATGTTACTGCCTGGACTGAGGATGTTTTCAGCGGATCAGCTACCGCGATCGCACCAGCCAGTTCTCCGCCGCTGGCAATAAGCATAACAGTTTTTCCCGCATGCTCGAGTTTTTGAATCGTTTCTTCCGCTTCAGCTGCGTTGATCCCGTGTTCATGCATCAGTTTCCGGGTGCCAATCAGAACAGCGGCCCCGTCAACGGTCCCGGTCAGTCCGTGTCCCGGAACTGCTTCGAATTTTTCCGCTTCCGACAATCGCACACCTTCCTCGGAGGCCTTTTCGACAATCGCTTCACCGAGCGGATGTTCTGAATAGTTTTCGATCGTCGCACTTACTTGGAGCAGATCCTGATCAGACAGTCCGGCAAACTGGATAATATCAGTGACTTCAGGTTTTCCTTTCGTGATCGTTCCGGTTTTATCCAAAACGACCGTATCTGTGTGATGCGCCCGTTCTAAATATTCGCCGCCTTTATACAAAATCCCGTTTTCGGCCCCTTTGCCTGTGCCGACCATAATTGAAGTCGGTGTCGCCAAGCCAAGAGCGCACGGACAGGCGATCACAAGTACAGCAGTGAAATTGATCAGCGCGGCTTCAAACGGCAACCCGGCAATAAAATACCATCCGCCAAACGATAATATAGCAATCGCAACAGCCGTCGGCACGAAATAACCGGAAATAACATCGACCATCCGCTGAATCGGAGCTTTCGATCCTTGCGCCTGTTCAACAACTTTAATAATTTGCGCCAGCGCTGTTTCGCGCCCAACTTTCGTCGCTTCAAACGTCACCGTTCCATTTTTATTGATCGTCGCGCCGATCATTTCGTCCCCGGCGTATTTTTCCACCGGGAGACTTTCCCCGGTCAGCATCGATTCATCGACTGATGTAGCCCCTTCTTTGACCACACCGTCGACGGGAATTTTTTCTCCCGGCTTCACCCGGATCCAGTCGCCGATTTGCACGTCTTCAATCGCAACCTGCTGTTCAGATCCGCCCCGCAGAACCGTCGCTTTTTTCGCTTGGAGACCCATCAGTTTTTGAATCGCTTCGGAGGTTTGTCCTTTCGCCCGCGCTTCCAGCATTTTCCCGAGAAGCACAAGCGTAATAATAACCGCGCTCGTTTCGAAGTACAAATACACTTCGCCGTTCATGACGAGAAATACAGAGTAAAAATAGGCAGCTGACGTCCCCATAGCGACAAGCACATCCATATTCGCGCTTCCGCCGCGAAGAGACTTGTACGCCCCTTTATAAAACTGCAGTCCGGCGTAAAATTGCACCGGTGTCGCTAACGCCCACTGTAAATACGGGTTCATCAGCCAGTGAGGCAAAATCATTTCTTGCGGATACATGTGATCAATCATCGTTGTAAAAAGCGGCAAGCTGAGAATGAGTGAAAAAATAAACAAGAATTTTTGTTTTTTCAAAGCTGCATCTTTGTTTTCAGAAGAGGCTTCGTCAGCTTCTTGCTGATATTTCCCTCGAAACCCGGCTTTCTCGATTTTTTCAAATATCGTCTCTTCGTCAATCAGCCCGGGAATATACGTAATCGTTGCTGTCTCCATCGTTAAATTGACAGAAGCTTCGCGGATCCCTTCGTGCTTGTTCAACACTTTCTCAATCCTTGCTGAACAGGCCGCACAGGTCATGCCTTCGATATCAAGACTAAGCTGTTTTTCCGGGACGGAAAATCCCGCTTTGTTAATTTTCCCGATCGCTTGATCAGGAGAAAAGCGCTCGTCATCATATTCAATCGTCGCCCGTTCCATCGGTAAATTCACCGAGGCTTGAACGCCTTCTTCTTTATTCAATACTTTTTCGATCCGTGAGGAACAAGCCGCACACGTCATGCCTTCAACCGGAAGTTCGACTTTCGTTTTAGCCACTTCATTCACCTGCCTTCAACTGATCATGATTTTGTAAATTGCTGAAATACTTTAAGCAATTCTTCAATCGTTTCGTCGCCTTCTCCGTCTTGGACAGCTTTTGTTACACAGCCTTTTGTATGGTCTTCAAGCAGCTGAAAACCGACCTTTTTTAAAGCCGCGTTGATCGCTGACACTTGAACGAGTATATCGACACAGTAGCGGTCTTCATCGATCATTTTTTGAATGCCTCGAACTTGCCCCTCCACCCGCTTCAAACGCTGGACGAGCTGTTTTTTATCTTCTTCGGTGCGCATTTTCACCGGTGTCTTTTCCGGAGATAACGGAATGTCTAGCTTTGCATCATCCATTTTCTCACCTCATTTCAGTTGTTAAGTATACCCTACCCCAGGTATGTATATTTGTCAACCGGGGTACTTACCCTTTGCTATATAAAGAGCGGTTAAACACTATTGACAGATACCCTAAAAAACACCCCCGCTGACGGGAGTGTTTTACTGCTGTGCGGCACCGGCTGCTAATACGCTTTTTGCAAACGGTACATTTTTTCGTATAAACCTTGTTCTGCGATCAACGTTTCGTGTGTGCCTTGTTCGACAATTTCTCCTTGATGCATCACTAAAATCTTGTCTGCATGTTTGATCGTCGAAAGGCGGTGAGCGATCGCAATCGTCGTCCGGTCTTTGCGCATATTTTCCAGCGCATGCTGAATATCTTCTTCAGTTTCCGTATCAATGCTGGCTGTGGCCTCATCGAGAACGAGGATTTTCGGTGCTTTCGCCATCGTGCGGGCAAACGCGATTAATTGCCGCTGACCGCCGGAAAATGTCGTCCCCCGTTCACCTACGGGGTGGGCGTATCCGCCGGTTAAATTTTCGATGAAGCGATCAGCACGGACAAACTCGGCTGCTTTTTGCACATCTGCATCCGTTAAACGCTGATCGTATAACCGGATATTCGAAGATATATCGCCGGCAAATAAAAACGGATCTTGTAAAACGAGGCCGATTTTCTCCCGCAGTTCCTTGTTATTGTAACGGGACAGCGCTACACCGTCGATGTAAATTTCTCCTCTTTCCAACGGATAAAACCTTAGCAGCAAATTGATAATGCTGCTTTTGCCGCTCCCTGTATGGCCGACAATCGCTAATGTTTCCCCTTCATGAATCGTAAATGAGACATTTTTTAATACATCTTCATGTCCGTCATACGAAAAAGACACATTTTCGAATATAATGTTGCCTTGGTTAATAACCGGCGAACCTGTTCCTTTTTGCCCCGGCGACGGTTCGTCATGATCCATTAAACGAAAGACCCGTCCTGCAGAAATCATTGCTTGCTGAAATACCGATAAGCGCTGCATAATCTGATTGACCGGTTCAAAAAAACGGTCCAAATAGTTCACGAATGCATATAAAACGCCGAGTTCAACCGGCTGATCGAACGAAGTGATGCCAAAATAAGACAAAATGAAGATAAGCGCGGCGATCGAAATAAAATCGACTGCCGGGCGCAGAAGCAGTCCGTCCAATTTAATGCTTTTCAGCCACGCTTGGTGATGATCTTCATTGACTGCTTTAAATTCCCGCAGCATCCGGCGCTCCTGTCGGAAAATTTGAATGACCGCCATACCTTGAATCGACTCATTTAAACGAGCGTTTAACTCACTCAGTTTTTCACTCATACGCGCATAGTACCGCGAGCTGAACCGCTTGTACAAAAGCATCAGCCCGATAATCAGCGGAATCAGAACTAAACAGAACAACGCCAGCTGCGGGTTTAAATAAAACATCGCAACAAAAATCCCGAGTAAAAAGACAATATTTTGAATAAATGTCCCGAGAACGCTGATATAAAGTTCTTTCACTTGTTCCGTATCATTTGTAATGCGGCTGATCAGACCTCCGGCAGGAAATTGATCGAAAAAAGACAAACCGAGGCTTTGAACTTTTGCGAAAATATCGATCCGAAGCGACTGAATGATTTCCAGCGAAACTTTTTGAAAAAACAGCATTTGCACGTAATTCATCCCGGCCGCGCCGAGATGTAAAACAATATACAGCAGACCGAGCATGACTAGTTCATTTTGCGGAAACTCCCGCGGCGTTAAGTAATCATCGATAAATATTTGAATCAAAATTGGGCCGATCAGTTCCGAAGCCGTCCCGCCGAGCAAAAGAAGAAGCGCGATAGCAAGCTTTTTCCAATGAGTTTTTGCATAACCCATCAAGCGTTTGAATGTTTCTTTTTGGTTTAACGGGGTCATTAAGTGGCGGTGACGTTCAATCATAGATCATCACCGCCCTTTTCAATTAACGATTCCAACTGTTGACGCTCATACATGCGGCGATACCATGAGGGTTTTTGCATCAGCTGACTGTGTGTTCCCTGTTCGGCGATCCGGCCGTTCTCAAGCACGACAATTTGCCGGGCATGTTGGATCGCGCTTAGCCGGTGAGCAGTAATAATCGTCGTTTTATCGTTGCGCAGCGTACGCAAATTAGTTAAAATCATCTCTTCCGTATTCGCATCCACCGCTGACAATGAATCATCCAAAATCAATACTTCCGGATCAGCCAAAAGCGCTCTGGCAATGGAAATCCGCTGTTTTTGTCCGCCTGAAAGGGTTACGCCGCGTTCACCTACAACGGTTTCATAACCATCTTTAAATGCAGTGATATCATCGTGCACCGCTGCGTATGAAGCCGCGTTGATAATCTCCGTATACGATGCATCCGGGCGGGCAAAAGCTATATTATCGGCTATCGTCGCGGAAAACAAAAAATGATCCTGCGGGACGTACCCGACTGATGATCGCAGCGCATCCAGTGTGTACTCTGCAATCGGCAAGCCGGCAAAATAAATCGTCCCGTCTTGGATTTCCGCATCGCGAATCAGTGTTCTGACAAGCGTCGATTTACCGCTACCGGTTTTTCCGGCAATCCCCAATGTCTGACCGCGGGGTAATTCAATTGAAATGTTTTCAAGCGCCGGCTTTTGGTCCTCAAAAAAATAAAACCGCTTTATGTCAAAGAAAATATCACCTCGCGGCGGGGTGTTTACAGCATTGCGACGGTCTTCTATGTCAGGTTCTTCCTGAAGGATTGTGCGGATTCTTCCGTACGACGCCCGGCCTTTTTCGACAATATTAAAGAGCCAGCCAAAAGCAAGCATCGGCCAAATCAGCATGCCTAAATAGACGTTAAAACTCGTCAACTGTCCGATTGTCAATGTTTCATTGACGACAAGGTATCCCCCGGCGGATATTGAAAGAAAATACGAACTTCCGACGATCAGCATAATCGTCGGATCAAAAAGGGCATCCACTTTGGCTACATCGATATTTTTTTTAACGACGTTTGCCGATTCATCCCGAAAAGCCGCGACGTCATCTTTTTCATTTCCGAATGTTTTCGTTACGCGGATACCGCTCATACTCTCCTGGACTTTATCATTCAACCGCGAAAAGGCCGCTTGAGCACCGGAAAAACGTTTATGGAGCATAAAACCGTATTTACTGACGGCTAACGCCATCAACGGCATCGGTAAAAGCGCAATTATCGTCAGTTCCCAGCTGATCGATACCGCCATCGTAATAATGACAAATCCGCCCAGTGTTAAAGAGTCAACGAGCGTTAACACTCCTGCGCCGGCTGTTTGCTCGACGGCCCGAATATCATTGGTTGAATGTGCCATTAAATCGCCAGTGCGTTTCGTTTGAAAAAAACGCGCTGACTGTTTCGTAAAATGTTCATACAGGTCGTTACGGAGCTGCCTGGCAAGGCGAATCGATGACCCGAAAATCATAATCCGCCAAATATATCTGAGTATGTACACCGTAACAGCCAAGCCAAAAAGAGCGGTCATCCAATTGAACAGAATTTGCGGCGTGAGCGTATTTTGATCAATATGGTCGACGATCATCCCGACAACATAAGGAGGAAGCAGCGACAATAGCGACACCGACGCTAATATTAAAATCCCAAGACTGTAACGCCGACGTTCTTGGATAAAATACCATTTTAATTCTAAAAAGACACGCATGTCCCGCCCTCCCCGCAGCCGGTTATTTCGTTAAAGAATCTTATATGAAAAAACACCCCAAATCGGAGTGTTAATTCTTCTTTTTCTGTTGCTTATCATTGGTCTTTTTCGGTTTCTTATCATCTGTTTGCTGGCTTTGCATGGCCTTCATCATTTGATTAATCTTTTTCTGTGAAGGATTTTGCCCCATTTGCATCATCATCGTGCGAAGCATTTGCTCATTAATAGGGGGATTTTTCTTCATGTAGTTCATCATGTACTGTCTGGCGATAAAAAACCCGAGGGCAAGTCCTGCCAACAGTGCAATGACACCGATTAAAATATTAACCCACATCGGCGTTGACCTCCTTTACATCTGCATTTCATTCTTTCAAACAACCCTGTTCATTATACATGAATGTGCTGTGATTGGGAAGATTCATTTTGAAATGTGCAAAACAAAAGATGAAGGGGCACCCGCACGTTGCGAATGCCCGCTTCATCGTTTGCTTATACTTATTTTTCGATCAGCTGTTTAAACCGTGCAGCTACGTTTTCCGCTGTAAAACCGTATTCTTTCATAATACGGTCGCCCGGTGCTGAAGCGCCATAGCCGTTGATTCCCAGTACAGAACCTTGATCGCCGGTGTAACGCTCCCAACCGATCGGGGCGCCCACTTCAACTGCCAGACGTGTTTTAACAGATTTCGGCAGCACCTGTTCTTTATAATCAGCCGGCTGCGCTTCGAAGCGGTCCCAGCTCGGCATGCTGACGACCGAAACATGGATACCGTCTTTTTCGAGTTCTTTTTGCGCTTCCACTGCTAAAGAAACTTCCGAACCGGTAGCCAACAGTAAACCGTCCACTTGGCCGCTTGCTTCTGAAACCGTGTAAGCTCCGCGTCGAACACCCTCATAGGCAGCGTCTTTCGTGCCCGGAAGCGTCGGCAGCCCTTGACGTGTTAACACAAGCGCTGTCGGCTGTTTGCGGTTTTCTTGCGCTATTTTCCAGGCTGCGACCGTTTCATTGCCGTCTGCCGGACGAATAAGAGACAGGTTAGGAATCGCACGCAATGAAGCGAGGTGTTCAATCGGCTCGTGTGTCGGGCCGTCTTCGCCTACAGCAATGCTGTCATGTGTGAACACGTACGTAACCGGTGCCCCCATTAATGCCGAAAGACGAAGCGCCGGGCGCAGGTAGTCGGAAAAGACAAAAAATGTCGAAACGTAAGGCCGCAAGCCGCCATGAAGCATCATGCCGTTTCCGGCTGCCGCCATAGCAAATTCACGCACGCCAAACCAAATGTTTCGCCCTGCTGCATTGTTCGCCGCAAAGTCTTGCTCATTTTTAATCATTGTTTTATTCGACACAGACAAATCAGCTGAACCGCCAAACAGAGACGGGACAGATTTTGACAGCGCATTTACCGCCTCACCGCCGGTTGCGCGTGTCGCCTCTTTATCGCCTTCTTCATAAACCGGCAGATTGTCAGCCCAATCGGCCGGCAATTCACCGTTTATTGCTTGTTCCAATTCTGCCGCCAGTTCAGGGTGAGCTTCTTTATAACGGGCGAATTGTTCGTTCCATGCATTTTCATTCGCGGAACCTTGCTTTTTCAGTTCAGCAAAGTGTTCACGCACGCGGTCCGGAATATGGAACGCTTCGTCAGACTCCCACTTGTAATATTCTTTTGCCAGCTTCACTTCATCTTCACCGAGCGGAGCGCCGTGCGAAGCGGAGCTGCCTGATTTGTTCGGCGAGCCGTACCCGATCACCGTCCGTACTTCAATCATCGACGGCCGCTCATCATTTTTAGCGTTTTCAATCGCTTTACCGATCGCTTCAAGATCATTGCCGTCTTCGACGTATTCAACATGCCATCCGTAAGCTTCATAACGCTTCAGAACATTTTCCGAAAAAGCTTGATTGAGTTCGCCGTCCAACGATACGTCATTGGAATCATAAAGCAGAATCAATTTTCCAAGCTGTAAATGACCTGCCAAAGAAGACGCTTCAGCTGCAACGCCTTCCATTAAGTCGCCGTCACTGCATAACCCATACGTATAGTGGTCGATGATATTGAAGTCTTCGGTATTGTATTTACCAGCCAAATGTTTTTCAGCCATCGCCATACCGACACACATTGCGAGCCCTTGGCCTAACGGTCCGGTAGTAGCTTCGACTCCTGGGGTGTGTCCAAATTCCGGATGGCCCGGCGTGCGGCTTCCCCATTGGCGAAACGCTTTCAAATCATCGAGTGTTACATCGTAACCCGAGAGATGAAGAAGGCTGTATAATAACATCGATCCGTGTCCTGCAGATAAAACAAACCGGTCGCGATTAAACCATTGCGGATTCTCCGGATTGTGCTTCATAAATTCAGTAAAAACCTTATACCCGATCGGAGCTGCTCCCATAGGCAAGCCGGGGTGACCGGAAGCTGCTTTTTCAACCGCATCGATTGAAAGCGTCCGCACCGTATTAACTGCCAAGTCATCCAATTGAACTGACATCTGACATCAACCTCTCTTTTCTTGATAGAATACAATCACTATTTCTATCATATATGTTCTGACAAGGTTAGACAACAGCGTTTTAATAAAACTTTTGCAAAAACATCTGCATAAATAAAAACAGCAGGAGAATTCAGCCCCTGCCGTTTTTATTTAATGATTCAATCCGGAGTTTCGTTTTTCTTCTTTTAACTTTTCCGGCGTCACGTCTTGCCCTTCTTCATCCACAACTTTCACCGATTTCAATTGGTTTTTGAAAGACTTGCGGACATTTTTCAAATATTCACTTCGAAGCTCTTTTTGTTCTTTTTGTTCTTTTAAGTTAAGACCTTCGTTTTTTGATTTACGGGCTAATTCGTTAATCCGTGTAATTTTAGCTTGATCGAGCACAAAATTCCCTCCATAACCTATGAATTTCGTTTCATTCTAATAGAAATCAGTACTTGAATCAAGTTTTCTGCTCTGATTGAGTACGGTTTACATACTCTTGATAGCGCCGGTGCGCTGTCGCTTTTGACAAACTGTAACCTTGGCCGCGCAAAGCAACAGCAATGTCATGAAACGTCCACTCGCGCTGCCGCAAGCGAATAATCTCTTCTAGCGGCGCGTCTTTCTTTTTTCTTCCTCCGTGCGTTTGCGACCCCTTCAAGTTTTCTCCCGGCTGATACCCTCTTTCAATAGCAGCCTGCATTCCGCGCTTTATCTTAGCATTGTGCAGTTTTCGCTGATATTCTTCTACGACGGAAACAATATCGAGTACCATGGTATCGGCTTCGGATAAAGCAATTTCTCCGCTGTGTTGCAACGTGAAAATGGTGACGTTCATTTTTCTCAGCTGATGAATCAATGCAATCCGTGCATTGCCGCGCCCGAGCCGTGTTTCATCAGTAATGAGCAATGTATCCGCCTTCTCTTCACGGAAATCATCAAGCGTCTGCAATACACCTTCGCGCTCGGTGTCGTATCCGGACGACTGGTCGCTTAAAACGTTAACAACCGTTATTCCCCATTGTTCAGCAGCTGCCGTTAACTCGCGTTCTTGTCTTTTAAGCGAAGACGCCTGTTCTTCTTTTTCAGTGCTTACCCGGCAATAAACGATTCCTTTCACTCACCTGCTACCCCTTTCACTTCAATCGGCACTTCAATTGTCTTTCCAGAAACAACTTTAGCCGATTCCATATCATTATGTTTCATCATCCAATCGATCGTCTGTTCGATATTCATCTCGGTATAATCCGCGGTTTCTTCAGCAATAATCCAAAGGGATTCGCCTTCGGAGATTTGATAACTTTCTGTCGGCAGCGAATCTGGTTCTTCGGCACCTCCGTCCGTTATCCATGTCCACGAAAACAATAACACAGAAACTGCGAACACGAAAAGACTCCCGTCTTTCGCCCGTTTCATTACTTCGTTAAACATAAAATCCCCTCCAAACAAGAATGTGTGTTCCTATAAATCTTACTAAGAACGCTTGTTCGTGTCAAGGGAAAATAGAACGGATGTTTGTAAAACATCTGTTCTCATGCTACAATTTGGTTATGAATAATTGAAACGCCCTTAAAGACCATCCCTTACAAATGAGGTGCATAACTATGAAGAAACTTTCTGCCAGACAGCAGGCTATCCTCGATTATATCCGCGGCGAGGTATTACAAAAAGGGTATCCGCCCTCTGTTCGTGAAATAGGCGAAGCTGTCGGTCTCGCTTCCAGTTCAACGGTCCACGGCCATTTAGCCCGCTTGGAAAAGAAAGGGCATATTCGCCGCGATCCGACAAAACCGAGAGCGATTGAATTAATCGGTGAGGAAAATGACGAAGTTGCAAGCGAAACTGCCTCGATTCAAGTGCCTGTGATCGGAAAAGTCACTGCCGGCGAACCGATCACTGCGATTGAAAACATCGAGGAATACATGCCGATGCCGGCAACACTCGTCCATAATGAAGAATCGTTCATTCTGGAAATTTCCGGAGATTCGATGATCGAAGCGGGGATTTTCGACGGCGATTACGTCGTCGTCCAGCAGCAAAACACGGCCGCTAACGGCGAGATCGTCGTCGCTATGACGGATGAAAACGAAGCGACTGTAAAGCGTTTTTTCAAAGAAAAGGATCATTTCCGCCTGCAGCCGGAAAATACGACGCTTGAGCCGATTATTCTCGATAATGTGCAAATTCTCGGAAAAGTTGTCGGCGTTTTCCGTTCGCTTCATTAATCACGGAGGAGTTTGCTCAACTTACTTCCCTCCTCTAAAACAGGGACATTCTCAGAATGTCCCTGTTTTATATTAACCGCTTTACACTTCTTCCAACTTGGCAATATCAATTTTTTTCATTTGCATGAAGGCGTCCATCACCCGCTCTTGCTTGGCCGGATCTTTCAACAGCTCGATCAATTGCACCGGCACACTTGCCACGAAACGCCAAACGCATCTTTCAGCCACCCGCATTGCACTTCGCGTCCGCCTCTCGTTAACTGCTCCCAGTAATAATCAACTTCTTTTTGTGTCTTACAGTAAACAATCAAAGATATCGCTTCATTCATGGAAAACCGGTGGTCGTCGCTGCTTTCCATGATCATAAATTTTTCATTTTTCAATCCGAATTGACCATGTTTTACAGAGCCGGCACGTTCGGGCCGTTCCTCTTCACTGTAGCGGAGAATGCCGTCGATGAACGAATCATCGAATATCGCTGTATAGTGATCAACCGCCTTTTCTGCAAGGCCGTATTGTTCGTTGACAAACAGCAAAAACGGCACGGTTTTTTGGCCGGTATCACTGATCCGGCCCAGCGACAGATGCCATGAAATTCCGTAACGGTCTTGGATCCATCCGTATTTTTTACTCCACTCGTATTCTGCAAGCGGCATCAGCAACTCTCCGCCCGGCAACAGTTTGTTCCAAACGGCATCCAATTCCGCCTCCGACTCGTACGTGATAAAAAACGAGATCGACGGATTCGGAGTAAAATGCGGACCGCCGTTTAACAGCGTAAACGGCAGTCCTTCAATTTCAATTTGAACGGTCATTGGCGATGCGGATAATACTGTGCATTGTTGAAACACGTGTGAATAGTAATCCGCCGCTTCATTTGCATGATTATCGAACCAAAGACAAGGCTGAATCACATGCTTCATAACCATCCCCTCCCTATTTTTAAGTGCCTACCTGTCTATCCCCGTCCCGGCAAAAACCAAACAAATAATTGTAAAAAAATTTTATTATCCTGCTTACAGATGAAAAAAATCTCCGGCACGGTTTTGTGCCGGAGGATGTTGATTAAAACATTTGCATATATTGCTCGCGTTCCCAAGGGTGAACTTGCGTTCTGAACATATCCCATTCAATTTCTTTTGCTTCAATGAAGTGTTCAACGGCATGCTCGCCGAGAGATTTCAAAATCACATCATTTTCTTTCAACGCATCGATCGCACCTTTAAGCGTTTCAGGCAGCGCCTCGATTTTTTCCGCTTTGCGCTCGTCTTCATCCATTGCATAAATATTGCGGTCTGTTTCCGACGGCGGTGTCATCTTATTTTTCACGCCGTCAAGACCGGCAGCGAGCATAGCTGCCATCGCCAAGTACGGGTTGGCCGACGGGTCCGGACTGCGGACTTCAATCCGTGTGCTGATGCCGCGCGAAGACGGAATACGGACAAGCGGTGAACGGTTGCGCATCGACCAGGCAATGTAACACGGCGCTTCGTAGCCTGGAACAAGCCGTTTGAAGGAGTTGACCGTCGGATTCGTGATCGCCGTAAACGCCGAAGCGTGCTTAAGCGTCCCCGCTAAAAACTGCATCGCCGTTTCGCTTAACTGGCTTTCTGTGTTTTCATCATAAAATGCGTTTTCTTTCTCTCCGCGGAATAACGACATATTCGCGTGCATGCCGCTTCCGTTGACACCGAAGAGCGGCTTCGGCATGAATGTTGCGTGCAATCCGTGCTTGCGCGCAATCGTTTTGACAACAAGCTTAAACGTTTGAATATTATCACACGTCGTGACGGCGTCTGCATACTTAAAGTCGATCTCGTGCTGCCCAGGTGCGACTTCGTGGTGAGACGCTTCAATTTCGAAGCCCATGTCTTCAAGTTCGAGCACAATGTCACGCCGGCAATTTTCACCGAGATCCGTCGGCGCTAAGTCGAAGTAACCGCCTTTATCGTTCAGTTCAAGTGTCGGTTCACCGCGCTCATCGTTTTTAAAGAGGAAGAATTCCGGCTCCGGACCGATGTTGAAATCGGTAAATCCGAGTTCTTCTGCTTGCTTCATAACGTGTTTAAGGACACCGCGCGGATCTCCGGCAAATGGCGTTCCGTCTGGATTATACACGTCGCAAATGAGACGAGCAACTTTCCCTTTTTCCGGTGTCCAAGGAAAGATCACCCATGTATCCAAATCAGGGTATAAGTACATATCCGATTCTTCAATCCGGACAAACCCTTCAATCGATGATCCGTCAAACATCATCAAGTTATCCAGCGCTTTCGTCAATTGATCGACCGGGATTTCCACGTTTTTAATAATCCCTAATAAATCGGTAAACTGCAGCCGGATAAACCGGACATTTTCTTCCTTAGCCATGCGTAGAATGTCTTCTTTCGAATAGTTGCTCATCTGTTTGTACGCCTCCTTTAAATAGTAGCTTCCGTCATAACCACGGAAATAATCAATAATTCAAAAGAATCCATCTTTTCAAAAAATTTTGCTGAAAAGTGTTCTTTTGTTCGATGTGTAAATAATAACGAAGTTCCGTCAAAAAGTGTAGGCCTTTGTCAGATTATCTGACAGAGAAATTATCTGACAGATCTCAAAAGTTTTTTCTCTTCAGCTGGTTTCATCGCTTTTACCGCTAATGACAGCGTTGTCATATATTTGCAATAAGAAAAGAGAATATTCTCTTTTCTTATTGTTTATTAATCTGTTTTAACGCATCGGTTACGGTAATTTTTACATGTTCAAAGGTCAGGCCGCCCTGGATATAAGCTCGGTACGGAGGACGAATCGGCCCGTCTGCGGTCAATTCAATGCTTGATCCTTGGACGAATGTCCCTGCAGCCATAATGACATCGCTCTGATAACCGGGCATCTGACTCGGGTTCGGCGTTACGTGCGCATCTACCGGCGAACCCGCCTGAACGGACTGGCAAAAAGCGATCATTGCTTGCGCGTCCGGGAAAGCGACCGATTGAATTAAATCGGTCCGCGGTTCATCCCACCGGGGGGAAACGTCCATGCCGGCTGAAGAGAGCAAGTGCGCGGTGAACAAAGCACCTTTCATAGCCTCATTGACGACGTGCGGAGCAAGGAAAAAACCTTGGTAAAAATCCGTCATCGTCTGCAAAGTCGGTCCGCCTTCCAAGCCGATTCCCGGAGCCGTTAATCTGTTTCCGCACCGTTCAATCAATTCGCGTCTGCCTGCTATGTAACCGCCGATTTTCGCCAATCCTCCGCCCGGATTTTTAATCAATGATCCGGCGATGATGTCTGCTCCTGCTTGAGTCGGTTCACGTTCTTCAACGAATTCCCCGTAACAGTTATCGACAAAAATCACCGCCTGCGGTGCCGTTTCACGGATGCGGCCGATGATCGTCTCGATTTCAGAAACGGTTAACGACGGACGGTCATCATAACCGCGCGAACGTTGAATACCGACGAGTTTCGTGTTTGACGTAAGCGTATTATAAAACGCGCCGACATCGACTTGGCCGTCAGTTTTAAGCGGGATTTCGCGGTAAGAAATCCCAAAATCG
Source organism: Salisediminibacterium halotolerans (assembly GCF_003814815.1). GTDB lineage: Bacteria > Bacillota > Bacilli > Bacillales > Salisediminibacteriaceae > Salisediminibacterium > Salisediminibacterium halotolerans. Next base: position 352,795 of record NZ_RKQQ01000003.1, on the reverse strand, counting down.
CGCAGCGAACCGCTTCCGTCTTGATCATCAGCGCCGATCACTTCTTCCAGAGTGTCATACGGTTTTCCTGTGACATAAACCATTTCATCACCGGGACGGAGAATGCCAAACAGTACGGTGCTGATCGCGTGCGTACCGGAGATCAGCTGAGGGCGGACAATCGCCGCTTCGGCTTCAAATACACGGGCGTATATATGTTCTAATTTTTCTCTTCCTTGATCGTCATAGCCGTAACCTGTCGAACCGGCAAAATGAAAATCTGACACACCTTCGGCACGAAATGCCTCTAATACTTTACGCTGGTTTTTTTCAGCAATCCGATTTCGTGCTGTAAAAAGAGGCTGCAATGCTGCTTCAGCTTCTTCTTTCCATCGATCGATCTCACTAGTCATTCACTCTTCCTCCTGTTCAGCACTGCGCTTGATAATTTCATCGTAAATACGCGCGTTTTTATCGACGTAGCCTTTAACAAAATACTGGGCTGCTTCTTCATCAAAGTGCTGTTTTTCTGTAATTGTCTCTTCTCTCAGCCGGTGAAGGAATTTTCCGTCCGATGCATCAACTTTTGTATAGTAAGGAATAAAAGACGATAAAATGCTGTTCTCCGTTTCCTTTAAAAGTTTCTGCAAATCAGCTTCGTCCATAGCGGAAATCACGACGGACGGATCATTTGAAGGCGGGATAAAGTCACGCTTCATTTGATCTTTTTTATTATATACGGTCAATTTAGGAATCGCGTCAGCTCCAAGTTCATGCAGCAGTTCATTGACAGAATACTCGTGGTTGAGCGCATCTGCATGAGAGCCGTCGACAACATGCAAAATTAAATCCGCTTCCGTTACTTCTTCCAATGTTGAGCGAAAAGCTGCAATCAAAGATGTCGGAAGCTGCTGAATAAAACCGACGGTGTCGGTAAGAACAGCTTGCATACCTGACGGCAGTTTGATTTGTTTTGTCGTCGGGTCAAGTGTCGCAAACAGCTGGTCTTCAATTAAAATATCCGCATTGGCAAGTCGATGCAGCAGTGTCGATTTCCCAGCATTCGTATAACCGACAAGCGCAATCTGGTACACTTGATTTTTTTTCCGCCGCTCGCGGTAGCGTTCGCGGTGCTTCACGACATTATCGAGCTGTTTGCGGATGTCATCCATCCGCTGGCGAATATGACGCTGGTCGATTTCCAGCTGCGTTTCCCCGGGACCGCGTGTCCCAATCCCTGCACCAAGACGGCTTAATACATGTCCTTGTCCGCGCAGCCGGGGAAGCAAATAATTCAGCTGAGCAAGTTCGACTTGCAGCTTTCCTTCTTTCGATTGCGCCCGCTTCGCAAAAATATCGAGAATCAGCTGTGTCCGGTCAATAATTAAAACATCGAGCTTATTCGTTAAATTCCGCAGCTGCGACGGGGTTAATTCATCGTTGATGATGATCAGTTCCGCATTTGTCTCGGCAAAAACAGCGGCCAATTCCTCTAATTTACCGCTGCCGAAATAAGTGGACGGATGCGGGTGTTCCAACGCTTGAGTAACTTTCGCCGCTACTTTACCGCCCGCTGTTTTCGTTAAGGATGCGAGCTCTTCCATCCGGTGCTGAAAATCTTCTTCCTTCGCTTTTTTTCTCATTACTCCTGCAAGAACCGCGGGCTGTTCTTTTTTAATCGACTTATTCGTTTCGATCATAGGCCACCTCGTCTTTTTATCTTTGGGATCGGAACAGTCAAAAAGCCTGGCGCTGCCAGGCTTAGCTCAGTCGGAATATGATCAGTCAGCGTCGTTAGCCGGCTGTGTTTTGTCCTGATAGAGCTGAACATTTCGCTGCGGCGAAAACGTGGAAATTGCGTGTTTATAAATCAGCTGCTGCTTTCCGTCAGTCTCTAGAATGACAGTGAAATTATCAAAGCTTTTCACATGACCGCGCAATTGAAATCCGTTCAATAAAAAAACTGTCACAGGCATATTCTCTTTACGCAATTGATTTAAAAACTGGTCCTGAATATTTACCGGCTGCTGTTTCATTTCTTTCACGCCCCCTGTTCATTGTGCCGCCGCAATAACCGCTTCTTTTTACAGCATCATTTTAGACGTGCAATGATTTCTTCTATCTTTTCTTCCCTGTTTCCCGTTAAATCAAACCATTCCACGTCCATTTTGTTTCGAAACCACGTCAATTGACGCTTCGCAAACCGGCGCGTGTTTCGTTTTAACTGCTCAGAAGCTTCCGCCAGCGGCACGGTTTTGTCAATAACCGGGATCATCTCTTTATAACCGATTCCTTTCATTGCTTTTGTTTCACGGTAACCGTGTTCAAGCAGCGTTTGCACTTCATCAAGCAGTCCATTTTCAATCATCTGGTCGACACGTGCATTAATCCGCGCATACAGCTGCTCTCTGTCCATCGTCAAACCGATGATACGAACATCATACGGCGAAGTTTTCGCTTCCATTGCCCGCTCGCTGATCGGCCGGCCCGTCCGCTCATAAACTTCAAGCGCTCGAATCACTCGGTGTCTGTTGTGGGGATGAATTTGTGCTGCACTTTCCGGATCGACTTTTTGCAGTTCCCCATGAAGCCACAGATCACCGTATTCAGCTGCTTGTTGTTCCCGTCGCTTGCGAATCGTTTCATCTTCGCCTGACGAAGAAAACTGGTAATCATAAATCACCGCGCTGACATAAAGTCCGGTGCCTCCGACAATAATCGGCAATTTGCCCCGGCTGTGAATATCCGCGATCGCCCGTTTCGCTTCCTGTTGAAAGTCGGCAACCGAAAAGTTGTCTTGCGGTGTGCAAATATCAAATAAATGATGAGGAATCAGATTGCGTTCTTCAGCCGATACTTTCGCGGTCCCGACGTCCATTCCTTGATAGACTTGCATCGAATCGCCGTTTATTATTTCGCCGTTTAATTCAGCCGCAGCCCTTAACGACGTTTCACTTTTCCCAACAGCTGTCGGCCCGATAATGACAAGAAGCGGCGCGTGTTCGTTCATTCATTTTCCCTCTTTCACACGTTATTGAATTCGTTTAAACATCCGTTCGATTTCGCCGACCGAATAATGAACAATAATCGGCCTGCCGTGCGGGCACGTGTAGGGTTCTGTGCATGCACGCAAGTCATCGAGCAAGTAACGCATATCTTCTTTTCTTAAAAAGTGATTCGCCTTGATCGCCGCTTTGCATGACATCATAATCGCAGCTTCTTCACGGATTTTGCCGATATGAATATGGTCAAGCTGCTTTAAATGTTCAATCATTTCAAAAATGATCGCTTCTTCTTCACCTTGCGGAAACCAGGTCGGACAAGCACGAACAATATACGTGCCTTTGCCGAACGGTTCAAGCTCGAGTCCGACGTCTTCAAGCCATGAACGCGACTGTTCAATCTGCATTTCTTCGGATGTTGTGCATTCAATCGTCAGCGGAACCAGAAGTTCTTGTGTTTCTTTCGCGGCCGAAGCCAACTTTTCGCGAAATTCTTCATATTTAATTCGTTCCTGGGCGGCATGCTGATCAATCAAGTACAAACCGGTTTCATTTTCAGCGACAATGTACGTGCTGTGCAGCTGCCCGATCGGTTCCAGTTCAGGAACTTTTGAAGACGGCGGTTCATCAGGCGGTTTGGCAATGTTGTCTGCTTGACGGTCTTCGTTGTCTCCGCCTTGATCTAAAGGCTCAGGCGCGGATAATGCGTGTAAATCTTCCTGTTCTTCATGCACCGTTTCGCCGGCGGCATCTCCCCGGTTAACGTGTTCAAGCGGCGGATCCTTGATCGGTTCGGAAAAAGGCGCCGGCTGATTCGACGTTAAATTCAGCTGCTCGGTTCGAAGCGGTTTTCCCCCTTCACCGTGAACAGGATGCGGTGTTTCTGCTTCCGGTATGAGCCGTTCTTTTTGCAGCCGTTCTTGAACCGCCTTTTTAACCAGATCTTGGAGCGCCTTTTCCTTACTGATCCGCACTTCCAATTTTGAAGGATGAACATTTACGTCAACGAGAAGCGGGTTCATCTCAATGTGGAGCACGACAAGCGGAAATTTCCCAATCGGCAAAAGGGTATGAAATCCGTCTTGAACGGCTTTATAGAGCGCGTAATTTTTAACGAACCTGCCGTTAATAATCGTCGTCATGTAATTACGGTTGGCCCGGGTCACTTCCGGTTTGGCAATATAACCGGTTACTTGAAAATCCAAGTCTTCCGCTTCGATATTTAACAGCTTTCGGCCGATCGACGTACCGTATATCGCTGCAATGACCCGGGCAATGTCGCCGTTGCCGGCCGTCTGCAGCAACGTTTTCTCGTTATGCGTCAGTGTGAATGCAATTTCCGGATGGGCAAGGGCAATGCGGTTGACAGCTTCGGAAATATGACCGAGTTCTGTATGAACCGTCTTCAAATATTTCAATCGCGCCGGAGTATTGTAAAATAAGTCCGTTACGGTAATTTCCGTCCCGCGCCGAAGCGCCGCTGTTTTTCGTTCGCGGATTTCGCCGCCTTCGATAAACACCTCTTCCCCGTCTTTTTCTCCCGTACTCGTGCGGAGGGTAACTTTTGAAACTGATGCAATACTCGGCAGTGCTTCTCCCCGAAAACCGAGCGTTTTAATCCTGAACAGATCTTCGTCTGCAAAAATTTTGCTTGTGGCATGCCGGGAAAATGCGAGCGCAATATCTTCAGAAGCAATACCGCCGCCGTCGTCGAGAACGCGGATTTTCGCCAGACCGCCTTCTGCGGTATCAATCCTGATCTGTGCGGAACCGGAATCAACGGCATTTTCTACAAGCTCTTTCACAACAGAAGCCGGCCGTTCGACCACTTCACCGGCGGCAATCTTGTTCGATAAAAATGTATCGAGCTGGTGAATCGCGTTCATCTGCGGCCTCCTTTCCTGCTAAACCATCAGCTGTCAGTTAATTTCTGCTGCAGCCTCTCCAGGAGCTGCATAGCTTCCAAAGGCGTCGTTTGAAGTAAATTAAACCGGGCTATTTCGGCTTTTATTTCTTCAAGATGCGCCGGCAATTCTTCCTCACTGTTTCCTTGTTCGATTTGAAAAAGCGGAATTTGATCAGCTTTTTGTTCGTTCGTTTGTTCTTCAGTTCCTTCTGCGCCTGCACCGTTTTCAAATTCTGCTAAAATATGTTTGGCGCGCGAAATAATTTCGTCCGGCAAATCGGCTAATTGAGCAACGTAAATCCCGTAACTGCGATCAGCCGGTCCGTCCATGACTTGATGAAGAAAAACGACATTGCCGTCTTCTTCTTTAGCCCGGACATGAACATTTTCCAGCCGGTCAAGCTTTCCGGCCAGATGGGTCAACTCATGATAATGCGTCGAAAACAGCGTCTTAGCCCGAACATGGCTGTGAATATATTCAATAATCGATTGCGCGAGCGACATCCCGTCATACGTTGAGGTGCCGCGGCCGATCTCATCTAACAGTATCAAACTGTTTTCCGTTGCATTATTAACGGCGTGCTGCGTCTCAATCATTTCCACCATGAACGTGCTCTGGCCCTGGGATAAATCGTCAGCCGCTCCAATCCGGGTAAATATTTGATCAAATATCGGCAAATCCGCTTTATCTGCCGGAACGCAGCAGCCCGCCTGCGCCATAATCGCTATTAACGCCAGCTGGCGCATATATGTGCTTTTGCCGGACATATTCGGTCCAGTAATTAACAGCATCTCGCGGCTGCCATTCATACAAATATCATTCGGCACGTATTTCCCCTGATCGATCATCGTCTCAACGACCGGATGACGGGCGGAAGAAACGTCCAGACGCCCTGCTTGGTTGAACGACGGCCGGACAAACCGCCTATCTTCGGAAACGTCCGCAAAACTTGTTAAAACATCGAACGTGCTGATGATCCGCGCCAAATCTTGCAGCGGCTGAATGTACGCTTTCACCCGTTCGCGAATATCTAAAAACAGCTCGTGTTCTAATTTTTCGCTTTTTTCTTCCGCTTCAAGGATTGTCCGTTCTTTCTCTTTCAGTTCTTCTGTAATATACCGCTCAGCATTGGCCAGGGTTTGCTTCCGTTCGTAACGGCCTTCCGGCAAATAAGGAAGGTTTGCGCGCGTCACTTCAATATAATAACCGAATACTTTGTTAAAGCCGACTTTCAGCGATTTAATCCCGGTGATTTCCCGTTCTTGCCTCTCCAGTGAAGCGATCCACGTTCGGCCGTTTGTCATCGCATCACGGTAAATATCCAATTGTTCAGAATAGCCGTCTTTAATTACATTCCCTTCTGTAATACTGACCGGACAGTTTTCATGAATGGCTTCTTCCAACAGTTCTTTCAGCGGGCGCGCTTCATCCGCATGAGCAATCATTTGATCAGCCCCGGGATGATTCAGCGAGCGCACTGTCTCGAGCATTTCCGGAATACAGCCGAGCGATTGTTTCAGCTGTAGCAGATCACGGCCGTTAACATTGCCGAACGCGACGCGTCCGGCGAGCCGTTCTAAATCATAAACCCCCCGCAGCTGCTCTTTCAGCGTTTCTCGCGTGAAAAATTGATCGATCAGTGCTGCGACTAACGAGTGACGTTCGTTTATGCTTGTTTCTTTTACGAGCGGTTTTTCAAGCCAGTGCTTTAACAAACGTCCGCCCATCGCCGTCGACGTGCGATCCAACACACCGAGGAGCGAACCTTTTTTCGTTTTGTCACGAAGTGTTTCACTTAACTCCAGATTCCGCTTTGAATGCTGATCGATCGTCATAAACTCTTGCGGCAAATAAAACGTCGGTTCTTGCAAATGATCGAGTGAACGCTTCATTGTATAGTTCAAGTATCCGATTAAGATTCCGAAAGCATTTTGCAGAGCCGGGTCGCTCAAATTCTCTTTGCGTCCGTCTTCAGCCGCGTCCGCATATGACAACGTTACAGCAAGGTCCGTTTCCAGCTGAGCTTGCATCGCTTTCGATAAAGAATCTGATACGACAATTTCCTTCGGACGGTATGCGGATGCTTCACTGACAAGAGCAGGATAACTTTCCAGCTTCGTTACGAACATTTCGCCCGTCGTCGTATCTGCTGCAGCCATCGCGAAATGCGCTGAACCATCCTCACAAATGGCTGCTATGTAATTGTTCTCTTTTGCGCCCAAATCGTTCGTTTCCATCACTGTTCCGGGGGTAATGACTTGAACGACGTCACGTTTGACAACGCCTTTTGCCTGAGAGGGATCTTCCGTTTGTTCACAAATCGCCACTTTATACCCTTTGTCAATCAGCGTTGCAATGTATTGTTTCGATGAATGGTGAGGCACCCCGCACATCGGGATTTTTTCTTCCCCTTTTCCGCGGCCTGTCAGCGTAATCTCCAATTCTTTCGCGGCAAGCAGCGCATCATCATGAAATAGCTCGTAAAAATCGCCGAGGCGGAAGAATAAAAACGCATCTTGGTATTCCTCTTTAATCTGCAAATACTGTTCCATCATCGGAGTTGTTGCCATCGTTATCATCCAATCATTATTTTCTGCCCAACATAGACTGTGTGTTACATTATAGCACAGCTGTATGGATTTTCATGACACGAATAACGGCTGCTTTCCCGCAGGAAAACAGCCTTCTCGTTTAGCTGGTAACTGAATTATCAGCGGTCAAACGGGCTTTTTTGTGTCGTGCCTTTTAAGAGATCGCCGCCGGTCGATTCAACAATTTTTTGCGTGACAGTATTCGAAATCGTATTGCTTACCATTTGCAGCAAATCATTCACTTCACCTTGAGATTGTTTAAACTCTTGCACGAGCGGGATATCATCCAACTCATCTTGAAGCGCATCAATTTTCGCATCTGTTTCTTTTAAGGCTTCTGTCTTTTCATAATGCTTTAAATTAACGGCTTCTTTTTGCAGCAATTTGATCTGTCCGATGATTTCCTGTACACGCAAATGCTCATTAATTTGTGCTTCAGCACGTTTGAAAAAGTCGACTTCTTCGGTTTCGGCAATTTTTTCGGCAAGCTTGCGTGATTCTTCCATAATCTCTTTTTTCGTATATCCTTCGCTCATTGTTATTTCACTCCTGCCGTTTCAGCAACTTCGCCATCGAGAGACCATGTTTTTGCTTCTGTGACCCGCACATTGACTAGTTGACCGATTAAAGATTTTTCGCCGCGGAAATTGACGAGCTTATTTGTCCGCGTACGGCCCATCAGAACCTCTGCATTTTTTTTGCTTTCTCCTTCGACAAGCACTTCAACAATTTCGCCTTCGAGCTTTTTATTGCTTTTGTTTGAAAGATCGTTCACGACGGCGTTTAAACGCTGCAGACGTTCTTTTTTCACTTCATTAGGCACGTTGTCTTCCATTTGTGCAGCCGGCGTTCCTTCGCGCGGAGAATAGATATACGTATAAGCTGCGTCGAATTGCATTTCTGTCATTAAAGACAGCGTATCTTGAAACTGTTCTTCTGTTTCATTTGGGTAACCGACGATGATGTCTGTTGTAAACGACGCATGCGGCATTGCTTTACGGATCTTTCCTGCCAGTTCAATAAAGCCCTCACGCGTATACTTGCGGTTCATAATTTTTAATACATCGTTATTTCCGCTTTGAACCGGCAAATGAATATGTTCCATCATATTGCCGCCTTTAGCTAACACCTCTATCAACTCGTCTTCAAAATCCCACGGGTGGCTCGTCGTAAAACGGACGCGCGGAATCCCGATTTGCCGGATTTCATCGAGTAAATCAGCCAAGCGGTAGTTACGTTCAACGAGATCTTTGCCATACGCATTAACATTTTGACCGAGCAGTGTGATCTCTTTATATCCGTTTCTAGCCAAATGCCTGACTTCTTCGATAACATCTTCCGGAAGCCGGCTGCGTTCTTTCCCGCGGGTGAACGGCACAATACAGTATGTGCAAAATTTATCGCAGCCGTACATAATGTTTACCCAGCCTTGGATTTTTCCTTTGCGGGCCCGCGGCATATTTTCAATAATATCGCCTTCTTTAGACCAAACTTCAACAACCATCTCTTTTTCAAAAATCGCGTTTTTAATCAATTCCGGCAGGCGATGAATATTGTGTGTCCCGAAAATTAAATCGACTTGCTGATGTTTCTCCAAAATACGGTTTACAACCGACTCCTCTTGCGACATACAGCCGCAAACACCGATAATCAGCTCAGGCTTTTCCCTCTTCAGCGCCTTTAGATGGCCGATTTCACCGAACACCTTATTTTCCGCATTTTCACGGATCGCACACGTGTTCAGCAAGATAATATCAGCATCTTCTTGAAACGTTGTCGATTCAAAGCCCATCTCCAGTAAAATCCCGGCCATGTTTTCTGAATCATGCTCATTCATTTGACAGCCGTATGTCCGAATTAAAAATTTCTTTCCGACACCGATCTCTTTCATGTCGTCAGGAATCGTAAAATCATAATGCACATCGACATCTTCTTTTCCGCGCTTCTTGGCTTGTTTCAGGTCAGGCGGTGTATATGTCGTTTGAAAATACTGCGAGTAGTCTTTTTCCTGTCCGGATTTTTTGTCCGCGGAAGAAGCTTCTTCTACTGCACGCATTTGTTCGTTTTTTTGCTCTTCATTCATACATCTCTCGTCTCCTTTATAAATAGGTCCGCAACTTTAAATTATAAAGTGTATACGCAGATTGTACAACAGTTGAAACTGCGTGAAAAAGAGCCAGACAATCGTCTGGCTCTCAGACTGTAGACAAACTATATTTTTATGTCAGCCATGAATCCACTACCCTCCGCTTGCCCCGGGCAAGGACTCAGCTAGGATTCGGCGGTCTGAGGCCGCCGAATCCGGATCTTTGTCTCTTGCTTTCCCGGAGGCGTCGGAGGAGTGGATGCATGGCTTCTTTTTTATGAATACACTCGCTTCAAAAAAGAGGATGACCCAGCATTCCGGCTTTCTCCTGCGGGATAGCGAGACAGGCGAGACCCTGCAGGGCATCAGCCCGAAGCGGCTCGGCGCTCGCCCGCAGGAAAGAAGCCTGACGATGCGTAGTCATCCGTTCTTTTTAATAGGACATCAATCGATGTCATGACTTTGTCAACACTTTAAGAGCCAGACAATTGTCTGGCTCTTAAACAATCCGGCAAAAGAATGTTCGCTCAAATCAGCCCCAATTCTTTTCCTGCTTTTTCAAAGGCAGCCAACGCTTCATCAAGCAAAGGTTTCGTATGATCCGACGTGACGATCGTCCTGACGCGCGCTTGACCTTTCGGCACCGTCGGAAACGCGATCCCTTGGGCAAACACCCCGTAATCAGCCAGTTTATCAGATAGTTCATGCGCTTTTTTCTCGTCACCTGTGACAACCGGCGTGATCGGTGTCTCGCTTTTGCCCGTATCAAAGCCCAGTTTTAACAGTTCTTCTTTAAAATACGCGGTATTCTCCCACAGACGGCTGATACGTTCCGGTTCATCGATTAATACATCGATTGCTTCAGAACAGGCCGCTGTCACCGCCGGCGGATGAGATGTGCTGAAAAGAAACGGTCTCGCTTTATGAATCAAGTAATCCCTGACTGTTTGCGGACAGGCAATATAGCCGCCGAGCACACCTACGGCTTTGCTTAATGTGCCGACTTGAATGTGCACACGGTCATTCAGATTGAAATGATCAACTGATCCTCTGCCGTTGCGGCCGAGAACGCCGCTCGCATGCGCATCGTCCACCATAATAAGGGCGTCGTATTTCTCCGCCAATGCAACAATTTCCGGAAGCGGTGCAATATTTCCGTCCATGGAAAATACCCCGTCGGTCACAACGAGCCGCTTTCGGTAATCCTGTGACGCTTCAAGTGCACTTTCAAGACTTGTCATATCCGCATGACTGTAAATTTTTCGCGCCGCTTTCGTCAGACGAATCCCGTCAATAATCGAAGCATGATTAAGTTCATCGGAAATAACGACATCTTCTTTTGATAATATCGATGATAAAACCGCTTGATTCGCTGTAAAACCGGATTGCAGAACAAGCGAAGCTTCCGTATGTTTAAACTCAGCCAGCTTTTGTTCCAGTTCCTCATGCATTGTAAACGTTCCGGCAATCGTGCGGACGCTCCCGGTGCCTGCGCCGTACTTGTCAGTTGCTCTTACAGCTGCCAGCTTGAGACGCGGATGCGTTGTAAGCCCCAAATAGTTATTTGACGACAGCTGGATCATCTCCCGGCTGTTAATCATCACTTTCGCACCTTGATCGGTTTCGAGCGGAATAAGCGAGCGAAACACACTGTCCGTTTTCATTTGCTGCAATTCTTCCTCTAAATGTTCAAAACCTTGCATACGATCCCTCCGTAACTGTCTTTATGGATACAGCACTACTTTGCCGCAATTACCTTCGAGCATAAGTTCAAAACCTTTGTGAAAATCTTCAAGCGGAAAATGGTGCGTTATGAGCGGCTTCACATTCACTTGTCCTGACTGAAGAAGTCCAGCCGTCTGCTGCCATGTCTCATACATTTTCCTGCCGGAAATGCCTTTAACGGTGATTCCTTTAAAAACAATATCATTCGTTATATCCAGTGTAACCGGTTTTACAGGCAAGCTGAGTATCGCCATATGTCCGCCGTTTGTAACCATTTTAAATGCCTGATCGATCGCTTGCGGACTGCCGCTCATTTCACAGACGACATTCACCCCATTGCCGGACGTTAATGCCTTAGCGGCGTGAACCGGATCTTCACGCAAAGAGTCGACCGTTCGGGTGGCCCCCATTTGTTCAGCTAAATCAAGCCGATATTCATTCACATCAAAAGCAAGCACCTGCGACGCTCCGGAAGCTTTGGCAATACCTACCGCCATTAGCCCGATCGGTCCGCAACCGATCACGGCAACGGACTTGCCGGCGACGTCTTTGGACAGAACTGTGTGCACGGCATTTCCGAACGGTTCTTGAATGCTGGCCTCGCTAAACGGCAGCGCCGGATCATTTTTCCATACGTTGTCTGCACGAAGCGCTACATATTCTGCAAAACTTCCGTCGCGATCAACCCCGATAATTTCGGTATTCGCACAAATATGCGCTTGACCGTTCAGACATTGCGGACAATAGCCGCAAACAAGGTGCGTTTCTGCTGAAACATGATCGCCGACCTCTACTCTCTCAACAAAACGGCCTTTCGCTACCACGACGCCGGCAAATTCGTGGCCGAAAACATACGGCGGTTTAACGCGATTTGCCGACCATTGATCCCATTCATAAATGTGAACATCCGTGCCGCAAATTGAGGCGGCCTTCACTTCAATTAATACATCGCGGTCACCGATTTCCGGGATCGGGACTTCTTGAAGTTCCGCCCCCTTTTCGGGACGGTTTTTCACGATTGCTTTCATTGTCTGCCCCACATACGCCACCCCCTGACCTTTCTCATCACCGCTTTTGTAAGCGCTGTCTTATAAAAGTGTAGCACGAATGATTGTCCTCCGTAAACCGCACTGTCCATAACATATGTACATATGCCTCTGCAGAAAAATTTTTCGGAATTTTTTTCAAAGAAAAAGCGCTCATAAATGAGCGCTCCAGACTGTAGACAAAATCATGACATCGTTAGATGTCATGTTAAAAGGAACGGATGACTACGCATCGTCCGGCTTCTTTCACCTGAAGGTATCACTGCGACATCGGCTCAATAAGACTTCGCCGGGTCTTACTAGTCCGCGGGCGAGCGCCGAGCCGCTTCGGGCTTGGCCCTGCAGGGTCTCGCCTGTCTCGCTTTCCCGCAGGAGAAAGCCGGGATGCTGGGTCATCCTCCTTGTTTCAAACATCGCGGTGTCCATATTGTTCTGCAAAGTAAGAAAGCCACGCAACCACTTCCTCCGACGCCTCCGGGAAAGCAAGAGACGAAGATCCGTATTCGGCGGCCTCAGGCCGCCGAATACTAGCTGAGTCCTTGCCCGGGGCAAGCGGAGGTTAGTGGCTGCGTGACACGTGAAAAGAATAATTTGTCTACAATCTAAAGCGCTCATAAATGAGCGCTTTAGACAGGCCTACATAAACTCAGCCGCGAGCTGATTGAATTTGGTTTCATCCATTGTCAAATCTTGCTTTGTCAGCCCTTCTTCGTTAAAACCTTGAACCATCTCCTCATAAGAAGGTTTTTCCGTATTTTGATAAATCAAACCGGTCACGAGACCGTTATGCTCCATTAACGTGTTCATTGCTTGAACCTTACTGTTCGGATCGTAATTTTCAATCGTATTTAACGATGTCAAGTTTTCTTTAAACCATTCGTACGTATTGACTTTATTAAATGTGACGCACGGACTGAATACGTTGATCAGCGAAAATCCTTTATGCTCCATACCTTGTTCAATTAACGATGTTAATTCTTTTAAATCACTAGAGAAACTTTGCGCAACAAATGTCGAACCTGCCGTTAAAGCGAGTTCCATCACATTGAGTGAGGATTCGATTGAACCGTCAGGTGTGCTTTTTGTCTTAAAGCCCATTTCGCTTCGCGGAGAAGTCTGTCCTTTAGTTAACCCGTAAATCTGATTATCCATCACAATGTAAGTGACATCGATATTGCGCCGAATCGCATGCACGGTATGGCCCATCCCGATCGCAAATCCGTCGCCGTCGCCGCCTGAAGCAACGACTGTCAATTCACGGTTGGCCATTTTTACACCTTGGGCAATCGGCAAGGACCGTCCGTGAATCCCGTGCAGACCGTAAGAGTTAATGTAACCGGAAATCCGGCCTGAACAGCCGATCCCTGAAACGACTGCCAATTCTTCCGGAACAACACCGACATTGGCAGCCGCGCGCTGAATCGCTGCCTGAACGGAAAAATCACCGCATCCGGGGCACCAGTTCGGTTTCACATTATTTCGGAAATCTTTAAACGTTGCCATATGCAAACAGCTCCTTGCATTGATTGTATAGTTCCGAAGGTAAGAACGGATTGCCGTCATATTTTAAAATCGACTTAACATCTTTGGCACTTGTGTTTAATTTCAGTAACTGCGCGATTTGTCCTGTCGCATTGTTTTCGATCACTACAACATTTTTGGCCTTTTTCATCATCGCTTCCATTTCATCCGCCGGGAACGGGTGCAATAGACGAATCTGCCCGTGATTGACTTTCAAGCCTTCTGTCTCTAAGCGCGGTATCATTTCCTGAATCGAACCGCGAGTTGAATTCACGCCGATGACAAGCAAATCTGCTTTCTCATGCTCTTCATACCTCACAATCGGATTAGGAAAACGGCGCGGCAGTCCATTGAGCTTTCGCATCCGTTTATCCATCTGTGCTTGGCGGTTCAATGTGCTCTCAGACGGCTTTCCTTCTTCACTGTGTTCAACACCGGTAACGTGATGAATACCGTTTTTCGTCCCGGGTACTGGCCGCGGCGACACGCCGTCCTGCGTCACTTCATAACGTTTAAAATATTCGCCTTTATTTAATTCCGGCAGTTCTTCATTCACGAGTTTTCCGCGGCGAATCTCAATTTTACTGTAATCAAGCGGATTTACGGTCTGTTTGCCGAGCGACAGCGCCAAATCCGTTACTAAAATCACCGGCACTTGATATTCTTCAGCAATATTGAATGCCTCTGCCGCATCGTAAAAAGCTTCTTCAACACTTGACGGCGCCATGACGACTTTGGGAATTTCGCCGTGTGTTCCGTAAATTAACGCCATCAAATCAGATTGCTCTTGTTTTGTCGGCAAGCCGGTGCTCGGACCGCCGCGCTGTGTATCGACGATGACAAGCGGTGTTTCGGTAATTCCGCTCAAACCGATCGACTCCATCATCAACGATAACCCCGGCCCTGCTGAAGCTGTTAAACTGCGCACCCCTGCGTAATTGGCACCGATCGCCATCGTGCAGGCAGCCATTTCGTCTTCGGTTTGAATAACGGTTCCGCCGTAGTCCGGAAGTTTTTTAATTAAATATTCCATAATTTCCGACGCCGGCGTAATCGGGTAGGCAGGCATAAACCGGGCTCCTCCAGCTAAAGATCCAAGCGCTATGGCATCGTTTCCAATCATGTACATGCGGTTTTTGCCGTCTCCGGGTTCGAGCGTGAAATCTTTTAAATCATCCGGAACATCATGTATGAAATGTTCCATGCCTGCTCGAATCGCATTCATGTTTTTTTCAACGACCGACTCGCCTTTTTTCTTAAAAATTTGCTCGACGACGGAATAAAACGTTTCCGATTGTAAACCGAGAAGTCCGGCTGACGCACCGACAGCCACCATGTTTTTCATCAATGTTGTCCCAAGTTCCGAAGCGATCTCGGTAAAAGGAATGGAAAATAAGCGTGCGTCAGACTGATCCGGTAATTTCGGCGAGAATTTGCTGTCGGCGATAATAACTCCGCCATTTACCAATTCGTGATGGTTCAAATCAATCGTCTCTTGGTCAAACGCAACGAGAATATCTAAATCATCAGAAATCGAGTTTGTCTGATACGTACTGACACGAATTTTATTGTTTGTATGTCCGCCTTTAATTCGTGAAGAAAAATGACGGTACCCGTATAAGTAATACCCTTGACGGTTTAAGGCCATTGAAAAGATTTCCCCCGTGCTTTCAATCCCTTCGCCTTGCTGGCCTCCCACTTTCCAAGATAGCTGCCTGTTCATATGCGACACCCCTTTTTATACTTGACAGTTACTGCGCTTTCAATCATGAAGCAAATAAATCATGTATGTAGCTTCTGATGAAGAATGATTCCCATCGAGAGTCCCCCTCCACCCAACACCTCGCTTTTAGGATGCATTAAAAACAGCTCTTAGCGACGCCAATGTTGTAAGCGTTTGCATCAATGAATTTTTTATTACAATTTGATTGTAACATAAATAAATCTGCGCATATGATAGAAAATTCAAGAAAATTAAAAAAACCTGCCGGGGTTTTACAACCCGGCAGGATGAGTGCTGACATTACAAAAATAATACCGAACCAAATACGCCGACGACACCGACAGCCGCAAGAAGATACACGGTCTTTATCGGCATTAACCCGTCATCTTTCATCGCTTTACCGAACATAAAGAAAACGACCGGATGCACTAAAAACGGCATTGAAAAGATAAACGGAATTAACGAAGCCGCCTCGGCACTGAACATCCCTTCCTGAATCGCCGCAAACAAGCCGAAGTGAGATATGGCGGATGCCTGAGCCATTCCGGCATAGTCAAACGGCATCGTACCGAAATTAAGCAGCACGAGGCCGCCAAAAACAGCAATCAGCTGCCAGCCGAAAGAAAATTGCATCAATGATTTTACTTCTTTTCCGTCTTCACCGGCAGCAAGCCGCAAATTGCGGAGCGAGTAAGCCGTCAATCCAAACCCGACAAATAAAATCAGCAGGGCCGGAATCATAATCAATCCGCCTTGCTGCGCGCTGATCGCCAAAACAGAAAAGACGAACACGTGGCCGAAAAACGGGATATTGATCATGATCGGCGCGCGTTTCGCTGCTCCTTCTCCTAAGTCTCCGGCCGTACACGCTCCGGTCAAACCGGAATGAGACAATCCTCCCGCCATACCGGGAGCTAAGTTACGGACGTGATTTGTTTTGGCAAAGTAAATTAACAGAGCAATGCCGCCGAACATCCAGAAAAGCTGACCGAAAAAGCCGTAAGCTAATACTGAATTCATCCCTTCGATCATAAACGCTTCATCAATCCGGCTGCCGCCGACCATAAAATTGCCGGCTAACACTACCGGAATGCCGGCAAACAAGAGCGATTTGATCGTCGGTCCGAATCTCCAAGTATAAAAAACAGCTCCCAATCCTGCTGCAATCAGCATCGCAAAGAAAATTTGCGGCAGAGCGATGACCGGTTCAACCGCAGTTGCGATCAGATAAGCACCGTATAATACGAGGATAATCACTGCAATCTCCATAATCCCTTTGCGTATGTAGAGGGGTTTATCAGAAATAACCGCTTTATTGTCGATGAATATTACGGCTCCGACTAACCCAATGTAGGCGATCAACGCGTACACATCACTGAGAGCCCCGGCATCGCTGCCGGTAACTAACCTTGTCACACCTTCGATACCGATTAACAAGAAGAACGCGCGGACAATCATCACGAGCTGCGTGCGGTTCGTTCCCAAAACCGCCTCTTCGTTCGACGGCTCGACCATATCTTTGACAGCCGGCAGCTCTTTTTTTCCAAATATTTTCCGCAGTTCTTGTCCGCCGACAAAAAACGAAACGGTCAACGCCACAACTGTCGTTTGCGCGATCAAGTCCACCATCGGAAATTCAGCCAAGCCCGGCTCGCCGACACCGCTCTGCACAAGGATATAGCCCATCGCCAAGCCGAAAATAACGATAATCAATATCGGCGAATATCGTGTACCTGCCACAACTGTGCGGGAAATCAGCACCATAGGAATAATTAAAAACAGCGTAATCCAAAACTGATTAAGCATTTGTAAACTAGCAAGCTGATCTAAAATACTTTCCATAACATCCTCCAACTATCAAATTTGTACAAGCCACTGAAAAGATTACTCGAAAAGGAAGACGATGTAAACAGGAAATCATTTCTTTATTAAAGAATGTTTTAGGAATAAAAAACAGGCCCGGCTGCGTTGCTGCGCCGGGCCTGTTTTTTTATCGCGGTTCAATTATTAATTTCAGCGCCGTGCGCTCTTCACCGTCAATTTCAATGTCCGTAAACGCCGGCACACAAATTAGATCAATTCCGCTAGGGGCGACGAACCCTCTGGCAATCGCAATCGCTTTTATAGATTGATTGAGCGCACCGGCTCCGATCGCTTGGATTTCGGCTGTTCCACGTTCTCTTATCACACCTGCAAGAGCTCCTGCTACAGAATTAGGATTGGATTTTGCTGAAACTTTTAAGACTTCCATTCCAGTACCTCCTCATCGATTGGTGAATTGACGTGACAGTGTTTGTTAAATAAAATGCGACCGCTTGAAATGTAAAAATGGAAGTATAATATACTTTGTTCACCTTTACCTTGTTGAGCGTCGATTAAAACCTGTTTTTACTGCTTCATTCACCGGCAACTGGAATATTAATCAAAAAACGGCCGGTCTTCGTTAATTTGTATCCGTTTAATTCTTTTCGCCAATCCCGATGCATCGTCAATATCAATTAACACCCCGTTGAGCTGCAGACGGCCTTCTTGGACTTCAAAGCGTTCGGGTAAATTGGACAAAAATCGGCGGATAATAATATTTCTGTCCGTGCCTAAAATCCCGTCAAACGGACCGGTCATACCGACATCGGTAATAAAAGCCGTCCCGTTGTGAAGCAGCCGTTCATCCGCCGTCGGTACGTGGGTATGCGTGCCGGCTAAAGCAGAAACTTGGCCGTCGAGATACCAGCCGATGGCTTGTTTCTCGCTCGTCGCTTCCGCGTGAAAATCGATAAAAATAAACGGTGTCTCTTTGCGCACTTCAGTAACGGTTTCTTCGAGCTTGCGAAACGGACAGTCTGCCGGAGGCATGAACGTTCGTCCCTGCGCATTAATAATCGCGATCGTTTTATTGCCGACCTTTTTTTTAACTATGCCGACCCCGGGATTATTATCCGGGTAATTAATCGGCCGGGCAATATCGTCAACGTCATCAATAAAATCAAAAATTTCTTTTTTATCCCACATATGATTACCCATCGTGAAGGCATCGGCCCCGGTTTCTTTCAATTCGTTATAGATTTTTTTCGTCAAGCCTTTGCCGGCTGCTGCATTTTCTGCATTGACGACGGTAATATCAGGCCGGTGCTTCCGTTTTAATTTTGGCAAATATTCTTTTACGGCTTCTCTTCCCGGCGAACCGTAAACATCTCCAATAAACAATAACTTCATCTTTCAATGCTCCTTTAAATAAAATAAAGTGGTATAAATACCACTTTATTTAGCATACTCGACTGACCTGGTCTCCCGGATGACTGTTACTTTAATGTGGCCCGGATAGTCAAGTTCATTTTCGATTGTTTTTGTTATATCGCGGGCTAACCGGTACGAATCCTCATCCGTAATAATATCCGGTTTCACCATGATACGCACTTCACGTCCAGCCTGAATTGCGTAAGTTTTCTCAACGCCTTCAAACGATTCCGAAATCTCTTCAAGCTTTTCCAGACGTTTAATGTACGTTTCTAATGTTTCTCTTCTGGCACCTGGACGGGCAGCAGATAATGCGTCAGCTGCGGCAACAAGTGTCGCAATGACCGATGTTGCTTCGGTATCCCCGTGGTGCGATGCAATACTGTTAATAACAACTGGATGTTCTTTGTATTTTGTCGCTAATTCGACACCGATTTCCACGTGGCTGCCTTCGACTTCATGATCGATCGCCTTACCGATATCGTGGAGAAGCCCTGCCCGTTTCGCGAGCTGTTCATCTTCTCCCAGTTCGGCTGCCATCATCGCGCTTAAATGAGCGACTTCCTTAGAATGATTAAGCACATTTTGTCCATAGCTTGTACGGTATTTCAGCCGCCCGAGAATTTTAATTAAATCGGGATGAAGATTGTGAATTCCCATTTCAAAGGTGGTCTGTTCTCCGTATTCACGGATCATTTCATCCACTTCACGGCGTGCTTTGTCGACCGTTTCTTCAATCCGCGCCGGATGAATACGGCCATCTGAAACAAGACGTTCAAGCGAGGTTTTCGCGATTTCGCGCCGAATCGGATCGAAGCCGGATAAAATCACCGCTTCCGGTGTATCATCAATAATGAGATCGATGCCGGTGAGTGTTTCCAGCGCACGAATGTTTCGGCCTTCTCTGCCGATAATACGGCCTTTCATCTCATCATTCGGCAAGTTGACAACAGACACCGTAGTCTCTGAGACATGGTCGGCGGCCGTTCGCTGCATCACTGTTGACAAGATTTCTTTCGCTTTTTTGTCCGCTTCTTCCTTTGCGCGGGACACGGAATCTTTAATCATTACAGCTTTTTCATGAGCTAACTCATCTTCAACAGTCTGCATAATCGATTCTTTTGCTTCGTCTTTTGTGAATCCAGAAATTCTCTGTAATTCTTTTTCCTGTTTTTCAACTGCTTCCTCTACTTTGCTATTCATTTCGTCGATTTCTTGTTGACGTTTCGATAAGTCTTCTTCACGCTGTTCTAACGTCTCTTCTTTTTTGTCTAACGATTCACTCTTTCGGTCCAAAACTTCTTCTTTTTGGAGTAAACGGTTTTCCTGCTTTTGAACTTCGTTACGTCGATCACGAACTTCTTTCTCCGCTTCCATTCGAAGTTTATGCGCCTCATCTTTCGCTTCAAGCACGGATTCTTTTTTATTCGCATCTGCTTCCCGTTTTGCTTCCTCTACGGTTTGCTTGGCGAGTCTCTCCGCACTTGATATTTTTGCCTCTGCGATCGATTTACGCACGAAATAGCCAATCAGGACACCGACTAGTGCTGCGAATAGCAAAATGAGGATTTGAACGATCAGATCCATCTGATTCACCTCCTCATGCTATTACTTTTGTTTTTCAGTTTTGTTTAAGACATACTAATCATCATTAAACATCTTGGATACATCCAGCAACGGCAATATTTCTTTGCCGATTCATTCAGTATTCCCGTTAATTGTATGCTTCATGACGTGTGTTGTCAAGCTGTCAAAAAACGTATGTGACTGTTTTAACAGCGCTTGTTACAAAAACACTGCTGCCTTAAAAATGCTTTTAAAAAAGACGGCCGGGGGCCGTCTCAGAGTGTTGACAAAGTCACGCCATCGTTAGATGTCATGTTAAAAGGAACGGATGACGGCGCATCGTCCGGCTTCTTTCACCTGAAGGTATCACTGCGACATCGGCTCAAAAAGACTTCGCCGTGTCTTACTAGTCCGCGGGCGAGCGCCGAGCCGCTTCGGGCTTATGCCCTGCAGGGTCTCGTCTATCCCGCTATCCCGCAGGAGAAAGCCGGGATGCTGGGTCATCCTCTTTTTTGAAGCGAGTGTATTGAAAAAAAAGAAGCCATGCATACACTCCTCCGACGCCTCCGGGAAAGCAAGAGACGAAGATCCGGATTCGGCGGCCTGAGGCCGCCGAATCCTAGCTGAGTCCTTGCCCGGGGCAAGCGGAGGGTAGTGGATTCATGGCTTACGTCAAAATAATAGTTTGTCTACACCTTGAGACGGCCAAGAGGCCGTCTTTTCGTTTATTTAAGATCCAAAGGCTGATCTTTGCCGTTTTCCGGATCGTTTTCGTCCGGAGCCGGCACGTCTTTCGGTTCCGTCAATCCGTGATATTCACGGATCTTTAATTCAACTTCTTCAGCCGTCTCTGGGTTTTCTTTCATATATTGCTTCGCATTCTCCCGGCCTTGACCTAGACGATCGCCGTTATACGAATACCATGCGCCGCTTTTTTGCACGATATCCAGATCGGAAGCGATATCAAGGATCGAGCCTTCGCGGGAAATTCCTTCCCCGTACATAATATCGACTTCTGCTGTTTTAAACGGCGGAGCGACCTTATTTTTAACAACTTTTAATTTCGTTTTATTTCCGATCATATCGTTGCCTTGCTTAAGTGTTTCCGCACGGCGGACTTCAAGGCGGACCGATGAATAAAACTTCAGCGCACGGCCGCCGGGTGTCGTTTCCGGACTTCCGAACATTACCCCGACTTTTTCACGGATTTGGTTAATAAATACTGCTGTTGTTTTTGATTTACTGACGGACCCGGACAGTTTCCGAAGAGCCTGGGACATTAAGCGTGCTTGCAAACCGACGTGCGAATCGCCCATCTCGCCTTCGATTTCAGCCTTCGGTACAAGCGCTGCGACCGAGTCGACCACGACCATGTCGACCGCTCCGCTGCGAACAAGCGCTTCAGCAATTTCCAGCGCCTGCTCACCGGTATCAGGCTGCGAAAGAAGCAGCTCGTCGATATCAACGCCTAAAGCTTGTGCATACGCCGGGTCAAGCGCGTGTTCGGCATCAATAAATGCTGCCTGGCCGCCGTTTTTTTGTGTTTCTGCAATCGCATGCAGAGCTACTGTCGTCTTACCGGACGATTCCGGTCCGTAAATTTCGATAACACGGCCGCGCGGATAGCCGCCGACGCCTAGAGCAATATCGAGCGCCAATGCACCGCTCGAAACGGTTGAAACACGCTGTTCTGCCTGTTCACCCAGTTTCATAATCGACCCTTTGCCGAATTGCTTTTCGATTTGTTTCAATGCCATATCCAAAGCTTGTTTCCGTTCTGATGACATGCGATTCTCTCCTTTATTGATCAAATTGACGAGTCTGATGACAGATGAATCCTCGTTATATTCTGCAAAAATACAAACATTCGTTCGATGATTATAATTATAGACATAAAAATCCGCCTTGTAAAGAGCAGGCGGATTTTTATTCTTTACTATATAATTACTTTCGCTTCGGCCGCGGTTTTGCCGGTTCTAAATTGATTTTTGCTCCGCTGACACGCGCGTATTTTAACCCTTCGTAAATAAACGGGGCGACATCTTCAGGTACTTCCATAAATGTGAAGTTTTCAAAAATGTCAATTTTACCGATCGATTTTGGACTCACACCTGCAAGGCGCGAAACTTCGTCCACTAATTTTTTCGGCGTCATATCCACGTTTCGTCCCACGTTAATAAAGAAGCGGGTCATACCTTCCTGCGCGCCGGTATCACCAAAATCGTAACCGCCGTCTGTGGCGATTTCATCTTGGCTGTAAAAAGCTAACTTCATCATCGCTGTGACGACCTTTTCCGCCGGATAATGATCGAGCAAATCCGTTACAATCGTATCGTAATTGCTCGTATGCTGATCGTCATCATTCTCAATCATATCAATCACTTGGGCTTTCCATGCTTCTTGCTGCTTTTCAATCACTTCTTCGACCGACGGCAAGCTTTGTGACGGGATCGACATTTTAATTTGCTGTTCAATCGAGCGCAGGTGCTTCATCTCGCGCGGCGTGACAAGTGTCAGAGCGATGCCGTCGCGGCCGGCCCGGCCGGTTCGGCCGATGCGGTGCACATAGCTTTCAGGATCTTGCGGGATATCGTAGTTAATGACGTGGGTCACATTCTGGACGTCAATTCCGCGGGCGGCTACATCCGTTGCGATCAAGAAATCAATCGATGAATCACGGAATTTTTTCATCACAATATCGCGCTGTGACTGCGTCAGATCGCCGTGCAGGCCATCGCCGCGATACCCGCGGGCTTGCAATGCTTCGGTCAGCTCTGCCACGCCTTTTTTCGTCCGGCAGAAAATAATGCCGAGTTCAACAGCTTCACTGTCAATCAGGCGGCAAAGCGAGTCGAGTTTATTTTTTTCCAACACTTTATAATACACTTGGTCAATCGACGGAGCCGTAACATCGTTTTTGCTGATGGTAACTTGCTCCGGGTTTTTCATATATTTATTCGACAGTTTGCGGATCGGCGGCGGCATCGTCGCTGAAAACAGCAATGTTTGCCGGTCTTCATTCGCTTTTTGGAGAATTTTTTCAATATCTTCAATAAAGCCCATATCAAGCATTTCATCCGCTTCATCAAGAATAAGCGTATGAATTTTATCCAGTTTCAATGTTCCGCGCGAAACATGGTCGAGTACACGGCCCGGCGTCCCGACAACAATTTCCACACCGCGCTTCAACGATTTAATTTGATGGCCGATCGATTGACCGCCGTAAACCGGAAGAATATCGACCTTTTTATATTTCGCGAGCTTTTGCATTTCTCCGGAAACTTGGATCGCAAGCTCGCGTGTCGGCGTCAAAATCAGTGACTGCACACTTTTTTGATCTGTAATGTGTTCAAGCAGCGGCAGTCCAAACGCGGCTGTTTTACCAGTGCCTGTTTGCGCCTGACCGACTATATCTTTATATTCAAGAATCTTCGGAATCACTTGCTCCTGAATTGGAGAAGCTGCCTCAAACCCCATATCCTTTACAGCTTTTTTCAAGTCATTCGAGATTTTAAAGTCTTCAAACGTCATCATTCAATTCATCCATCCTTTTCTCTTTGCTTTTCTAGTATTTTCAATAGATGAAAACAACCGTATTTCACTGTGCGTCCGCTGATATTTCGCCTGCTTCCGGCCAAGTTCAATGGTATTACTGTTGTATCATCTATTTGAGAAATCGCCATGAAGACGACTCCCGGCTCATGCCCTTCGAGAGGGTCCGGTCCCGCAACTCCGGTGAAACTGATTCCAATGTCCACATCCATCAGCTTACGGACGTTTTCAGCCAGCCGGGCAGCACATGCTCCGCTGACAGCTCCGTGTTCGTCCAACAATTTCCGGGGTACCGACAGGACGTTTTCCTTCACTGCATTACTATAACATACCACACCCCCCGGAAAAACATCCGATGCTCCTGAAAGCGATGTTAACGTCTCTGCAAACAGCCCGCCTGTTAAACTTTCAGCCGAAGCAATTGTTTGATTTGACGCGCGAAGACGGTCGTTTACAAGCTCGCGTAAATCTTTTTCACCCTCGCCGTAAAAATATTTTCCGATTCGGCTTAAAACCTCGGTTTTCATCTCTTCAAGCAGGCGGCCATTTTCAGCCGGATCATCGCCTTTAACCGTCAAACGGATTTTTATTTCCCCTTCCGAAGCAAGCGGAGCAATCGTCGGGTTCGTTTGATTTTCAATCAAGTCATCGAGCTCTTCGGCAATTTT
Source organism: Salisediminibacterium halotolerans (assembly GCF_003814815.1). Classification (GTDB taxonomy): domain Bacteria; phylum Bacillota; class Bacilli; order Bacillales; family Salisediminibacteriaceae; genus Salisediminibacterium; species Salisediminibacterium halotolerans. Next base: position 328,195 of record NZ_RKQQ01000003.1, on the reverse strand, counting down.
TGATTCGCCGATATCAAAAAAACGCAAAATTTTCGATTCGATTTTTTCGTTTGTGTAAAGCTCGCGGCGCAAGTAAGGCATTACGTAATCTTCTACCATCGGCTGCAGTTCTTTTGGAGGTCCCGGCAACATGATCCACTGCGCTTTGTCGGTTTTTAGCGACATTCCGCAGGCCATGCCGTGATCGTTCGGGAACACGTCAGCGCCTTCCAGGATAAGCGCCTGTTTTCGGTTGTTGACTGTCATCGTTTGGCCGCGCTTAGCGTAATAAGCTAAAATGCGCTGTTCTGTTTCATCGTCGTAGATAAGCGGAGAGCCGGTCACTTTCGCCACAGTTTCTTTTGTCAAATCGTCTTTTGTCGGCCCCAGTCCTCCGGTAAAAATCAGCAAATCTGCCCGCTCGGCGGCGGATTCGACCGCAGCTTGCAGCCTGTCCGGATTATCCCCGACCGTAATATGGTGATAAACGTTAATCCCCAGCGTCGTTAACTCTTTTGACAGATAAGCTGCATTCGAGTTTTCTATTTGTCCTAATAAAAGTTCAGACCCAACCGCAATAATTTCCGCATTCATAGATGATAAATCCTTTCTAAGCTCCGGCTGACATCAGCACATGCTTGTTTTTCACGAAATAGTCAACGCCTGATAACACCGTCAAAATGACTGCGACCGCGATCATGATTGAATCAAAAGGGAGTGCCATCAGTTCAAAGAGCACGTTATGAAGCATAATGACAGCCGCTGCGACAATTTGACTGACCGTTTTCCACTTGCCCCATATACTCGCTGCAATCACTTCGCCATCACCGGATGCAACAAGGCGCAGGCCTGTAACCGCAAATTCCCGCGTTAAAATAACAACAGCTGCCCACGCCGGGAACATGTCAAGTCCGACAAGAGACACAAAAGCGGCCGTGATCAGCAGTTTATCCGCAAGCGGATCGAGAAATTTTCCCATATTCGTCACGAGTTGATACTTCCGGGCATAATAGCCGTCCAGCCAATCCGTCGCTGCCGCAATGATGAATACAAGCGCGGCAAAGAAATGGTGAACAGGAATATCGGCTCCGAGTATAGCCCATGAGCCCCAATCAAAAGGAACGAGCAGTAAAAGCATGAAGACAGGAATTAAAATAATTCGGGAAATGGTAATTTGATTTGGTATATTCACACTATTCCTCCTGACTGTAACGATCATTTCCAGCTTGACTACTAAAAGTTTATCAAATTATGTAACGTTATGCGAACAAATAAAGCAGTCTGTTGCAGACTGCTTTAAAGCACCTTATGAAGACTCTTCATATTGAATAACGATATATTGATGATCGGTGTCGTCGCGTTCATATTCAAGGAGCTCATCATTTACATAAATTTCTGTTCCGTACGTATTGCCGATATTAAAAATAATTTCTGATTCGCCGCTGAAATCAAACGAAATTTCATCGCCGTCACTGTGTGTGCTTTCGTGCAAATCTTCATCATCTGCATTCGATACGTTGATCCAGCTGTCAGCCGTGAATTCTAAGTCAATCGTGAAATCATCAGCTTGGGAAAGCGAGTACGTCGTTGTCGAACCGTCAACGTCTTCTGCTGAAAGTTCTTGCTCTTCCGATTCATTTTCGTTGTTGTCGTTATTTGCATTATTTTCGCCGTTCTCATTGTTCTCGTTGTTTTCGTTGTTGTTATTGTTCTCTTCTGCGTTATTACCTTCGCCGTCTTCGTTCTCGTTATTTAAATCATCTGTGATTTCAACAGACGGTGAATTTTGCTGTTCGTCTCTTGAGACAGCGTCATTATCGCCGGTTCCGCCCTGCTGCACGAACCAAACACCGGCAATAATTCCGATTAAAAATAACAAAACGACAATTGACGGGACGAGCGAGGCCATTTTCGATTTTCTTTTCCCGGGACGGGACGCCGTTTTATCTTTTTCAGTCCGCGGCGGCAAATCCTGTTTTTCCGCTTTCGGCTTAGGCAATTCATTTTCATGTTCCTCAAAAATAAGGTCCGGCTGAAGACCGACGGCTTCACAATAACGTTTAACAAACGCACGGGCGTAAAACTCCCCGGGCATTTTTGAAAAATCCCCTTCTTCAATCGCTTGCAAGTAACGCTTTTGAATTTTCGTCCGCTGTTGCAGTTCATCCAGCGAAAAACCGGCTTCTTCACGTGCTGTTTTTAATCTTACTCCCAATTCTGACAATACAAACACCTGCCACTTAGCTAATATCGAAGGATGAAAACCCGGAGTCAACCGCTTGATAAGTGATCTCTTCGTTTTCATCGCTTCGTAATTCGATTATATAATCAAAGTCTTCCAATGAGTATTCTGTTTCTCTGACAAAAATATCCGGGTGTTCAACCACTTTTGTTGAAGGCATCCGCATCATTTCTGACACTAACATCCGGTGTTTTTCAGATGCGCGCATCGTTGAAACAATCCCGTCAATAATATAAATGTGGTCTTCAGACATTTCGTCATCTGCCAGCTGGCTCCGAATCGTCTGCCTTAATAGCGTCGACGATAGAAAGGACCACCGTTTACTCGCACAGACACTGGCAGCAACGATCGATTCGGTTTTGCCGACTCTCGGCATTCCCCGTATACCGATCAAACGGTGTCCGTCTTTCATAAACAGTTCTGCCATAAAATCAACCAATACACCCAGTTCATCCCGAACAAAACGAAACTTCTTTTTTTCGTCTTGGTCTCTTTGAATGTAACGACCGTGGCGGACCGCGAGACGGTCGCGCAATTTCGGCTGGCGCAGTTTGTAGAGCGTAATCACATCCATCGTCTGCAAAATGTAACGAAGCCGCTCAATTGCCTCATCGCTCGTAGTTTTCAGCAGCATGCCGCGATTGCTCGTTTCAACGCCGTTTATCGTTATAATATTGATCCGGAGCATACCTAAAAGCGAGGCAATTTCACCGAGCAAACCGGGACGGTTTTCATTGATCTGGTACTCTAAATACCATTCTTTTGGCTCCATGATTGCAGAGACACCCCATTTCTTGGACAGAGAAGCTGATAAAACGTGTAGACTGCACCTTGTTCTATAATAATGGATTTCAGCGCGCATTAAAAGAGATATGGCAAAGATAAGGAAAAAGGTTTGATAATTCTCGCCTGATCATCCGGGGCGGAATTGACAATTCCATTGCATCAACAGTGCCAAGCGCCGTTCACAGAAATAATCTGTCCATTTATATAGGATGCATCAGACGAGATCAAAAAACGCACAGCATTAGCAACATCCTCCGGTTTACCGAGATAACCTGCCGGGATATCCGATCTGATTTCTTCTAGTTCAGCTTCGGAATAGACTGAGAGCATGCCGGTGTCAACCGCTCCGGGGGCAACACCGTTCACAGTGACATGCGAAGGGGCAAACTCTTTCGCGAGCGATTTGATCAAACCGTGCTGCCCTGATTTCACAGACGAATAGATCGATTCACAGGCAGCCCCTTCGAGACCCCAAACCGAGGTGATCCAAACAATTGAGCCGCTCCGGCTGCGAATCATTTCCGCTGAGTATAAATTAGTGATCACTGTCGGTGTTGTAAGTCCTGCCGCTATTTGACGGCTGATCGTTTCTTCAGACTCATCTTGAAACTGACGGACCGGTGATACCCCGCAGCAATGCACTAATGTCGTTATTTTTTTCGCCGCAGCGGCAAATTTCGAAACTGCAGCTGCGGTGTCGCTGAAATCCGCTTGAATAAGTGTAACGCGGCACTGCTTGGCGTCTTCTAATTCATCTTTCAGCTCAACAGCGGCTTTTTCATTTTGAAAATAATGAACGATCAATTCATTATGCGTTTCTGCTAAAATACGGGCCACCGAACGTCCGATTCCGCCGCTCGCTCCGGTGATTACCGCTCTTTGTTCAGCCACCGTTTTCTTCCTCCTTGTTTATCACAATGCAAGCTGTCATTTGTTCTTCCGATCGAAAATGTTCATCGTATACGCGCTGAACGTCTTCGAGGTTTAAATCTTCAAGAATCGGAATGACATCGAAAAGCTCAGCATCATTAAACCGGTAGCGGGTGAACTGCGTTGCAATAAATTCCGGAGAATTCAAGGATTTTAAAAATTCGCCGATTTTCTTTTTCTTCATCCGGTTTAATTCTGATTGTGTGATCTCCGGGCGGACCGCTAAGGCGATCTGCTTCAATCTCTCAGCGAGTTCATACGGACGCGGAGACTCCCCGCCGAAAACGGAGAAAGCAAATCCGCGTTCATATTCGACATCAAACTCAAAACTGTCATCAATTAACCCTTCTTCAAACAGCTCTTGATAACGCGGGGAACTCTCGCCAAAAGCGATCTCAAGAATTAATTCAACCGCCAATTCATACTGCAAGAGGGCTTTTCCGCTTAAAACAGGCGATGCTTCTTTTACACCGATTAAGCATTTCGGTGTTTGAACCGGCATCGATATTTCTACTGACCGCTGTTTAACCTTTTCGGGTTCGGCAAAATCTTCTTGACGTTGAATCGCCGGAGCTGGCGGAAATGTCTTTTCCTGTTGATTGGTCCGGATTTCTTCAATCAAACTGTCCGGGTCAACAGCGCCTACGATAAACAAAACCATGTTTGACGGGTGGTAAAATGTTTCATAGCAGGTATACAAATCATCTTTGGAAATCTCGTTAATGGACTCGACTGTGCCGGCAATGTCGACAGCGACAGGATGATTTTCATACATCCCGTTAAGCAGCCCGAAAAAATTGCGCCAATCCGGATTGTCATCGTACATATTAATTTCTTGGCCGATAATGCCTTTTTCTTTTTCAACTGTTTCGTCGGTAAAATAAGGTTTTTGCACAAAATCCAAAAGCGTTTGGACATTTTCGGAGACATTCGTTGTACTGGAAAATAAATAGGCTGTGTTCGTAAAGCTCGTAAAAGCGTTTGCTGAAGCCCCTTGTTTACTGAAGGTATGAAAAACGTCCCCTTCTTCATCTTCAAACATTTTATGTTCTAAAAAATGGGCGATCCCGTCTGGAACCGTAATCGTCTCCGCGCTGTTTAACGGCTGAAACGTTCGGTCAATCGAACCGTATTTCGTCGTAAACGTCGCAAACGTTTTTTTAAAACCGTTTTTCGGAAGCAAGTAGACGGTTAGACCGTTCGGCAACGTCTCCGTATAGAGTGTTTCATTAATTTGTTGAAATTCAACTGCTTTCATGAGCAGAACCGTCCTTTCCGCGGAGAAAATAGACTGTATCCAATTGAATTTTTTCTCCGATTTGTTTAATCTCATCAAACGAAACAGCATCGATTGCGCTCAGCCATTCCGTTATCGTTAAATCCGTCTGGCTTAACGCATTATAGTACTCGAGCTCAATCCGCCCGCGCGGTGAATCGGTCATTTCCAAAAGCTGATTTTTAAGCATCGCTTTTGTTTGTGCAATATCGTCTTCTGTGAAGTCACCTGCTCTCATCGCATCGAGTTGAGCATGAATAATTGATTTCGCCTCATTTTCATCTTCAAACGCAATCCCGGCCATAACGATAAGCAACCCTTTATGTGTTTCAAGACGCGACGCGGCGTAATAGGCGAGGCTTGCTTTCTCGCGCACATTCATAAACAATTTCGAATGCGGGAAACCGCCGAAAAGACCGTTGAAAACTTGTAAAGCAAAATAATCACTGTCTCCGTATACAATCCCCGTTCGATAACCAAGGTGCAGCTTCCCTTGCTGGACCTCTTGCTGTTCGGTAATCTCTTGCGGTTTGTTTCTAGAAGACACCAGTTGCGGACGCGGCGGTTTAACGTGCCCGCCCTGTAATAAATCGCTATCCTTGAAATAGTGATCAACCCAGCGCATGCATTCTTCTTCAGCGACATCGCCGAGAATATACAAATCAAACTGATCGTTTTGGAGCATTTCACGATAACAGCTGTAAAGCGAAGCGGGATCGATATTGTCAATCGCCGTTTCATTTCCGTAGGCATGCACAGAAAACGGCTCGCCGCCGCACATTTCTTCGATGAGGCGTTTGTTTGCATAACGCATTTTATCGTCATAAATCGAAGCCAGCTTTTGCTTTAGCGCCCGCTTCTCATCAGCCGTAACAGCCTCGTCAAAACCGGATTCGTCAGCATTAGGCTGTAAAAGCAGCGAAGCCAGCAGCTGAACGGCCGTCTCCGTCAGCGGCTCCGTATCCCGCAAGTATTTCTCGTTGGCGATTTCCGCACGGATGCTGATTATGTGCCATTCCCCTTTTTTGTAAACATCCGCAGATAACGACATGCCGTAAAGATCTTCCAACCGCTCTTGCAGCGCTTGGCGTGTCGGGTAATCTTTCGTCGATGTTTTCAGCACATTCGCAAGTACAGACCGTTTGGAAGCATCCTCCTCCTTAAGCGGTGAGGCAAGCTGCAATACAATCGTATTTGTCTTATACGTCCGGGTCGGAAAAACATGTATATTCATCCGTCCGACATGATCGGTTTTTATCGGCATCGTTTCCATTGTACATTCCTCCTGTCAATTCAATCGAAAATCACCAGCCCTCCTGACAATCTAACAGGAGGGCCGGAAACATACTAATAAACGCGTTTTCGCAATACGTGAAATTTAAATTTATCTGCCCTGAAATAGTTGATCGAATAAAGAATCGGTTCGTCCCATTCATTATAATGCATTTGTTTTAAGACTAGCAGTGCGGTCTCCGGTTCACACTGAAGAATTTCTGATACTTTCTCGTGATAGCCGAGCGGTTCAATTTGTGTCAACGCATAAGCAATAGTTGTGCCTGTGCTTTCCAATTGAACAAACATCGACTGTTCATCTTGCGACGTGTAATCAGGCAAGTGAACGGCAGGAACTTTATCGAGACAATATACAACCGGCTCTCCGTCAGCTGTTCGCACCCGTTCAATCGTGATCAGTTCATGCATTTTTTCGTCAAGAAAACGGCGCTGATCATCATCTGTCGCCGGTTGAATCGACGAGGATAAAAAATTTGTTCCCGGTTCTTTTTTCCCTCGGCGGATCATGTCTGTCACACTGAACAATTCTTCAATTCCGGAAGAAAAAAGCGGCTTCGTGTTAATAAATGTCCCGACCCCGTGACGGCGGACGATAACATTTTCATCTTCGAGCATCCGCAATGCTTCTCGCAGCGTTGCGCGGCTGACCCCGAGCTGTTTTGAAAGCTGGAACTCCGAAGGCAGCCGTTCTCCTGCTTTATAAGCGCCGTTATCAATATCTTCTTTCATCTTATCGATGACTTGCAAATATAATGGACGCTGATCCGATCTGATCATATGAAATCCCCCTGCTGACAAAATGACAAGCTTCTTAATAGTAATGTATCACGAAATATGTCAGACGACTATCCTTTATCTGTAATTCATGAAAGCGCAAGCATATTTTTATGATTCATTCGGATCTTTATCGACCAAGACTTCGCGCGGTTTGCTCCCTTCATAAGGCCCGACAATTCCGCGCACTTCCATTTCATCAATCAGCCGTGCTGCCCGGGCATAACCGACGCGGAAACGGCGCTGGATCATCGACACAGATGCGGACTGCATTTGCATAACAAGAGCCACTGCATCATCGTAAAGCTCATCGTCCACTTCGCCCGCTGCCGACTGTTCATCCGCTTCAGCCGGGGCCATTTCCTCCGAGTATTGCGCTTTTTGCTGTTCGATGCAATAACCGACGATCCTTTCGACTTCTTCATCCGCTAAAAAAGCGCCTTGGACCCGGGTTGATTTAGACGACCCGACAGGGATAAACAGCATATCTCCTTTGCCGAGCAATTTTTCTGCGCCGTTCGAGTCTAAAATGGTCCGCGAATCTGTCGCACTTGAAACACCAAAAGCGATCCGTGACGGGATATTTGCTTTTATCACCCCGGTGATGACATCAACGGACGGTCTTTGCGTCGCAATAATCATATGGATCCCTGCCGCCCGTGCCATTTGTGCCAGCCTTGTAATCGCATCTTCTACTTCCGACGATGCAACCATCATTAAATCTGCCAGCTCATCGACAATTACGACAATATACGGCAGCGGCGAGTAAGCTTCTTCAGCATCCCGGTATTCATTTTCTTTTGCGATATGCTGGTTGTACCCTTCTAAGTTCCGCGTGCCGGATGCGGCAAATAATTCGTAGCGGCGTTCCATTTCACTGACGACTTTTTTTAACGCCTGTGCAGCTCGTTTCGGCTCTGTTACCACCGGGCTGAGAAGGTGAGGAATCCCATTGTATACATTGAGCTCGACCATTTTCGGATCAATCATCATCAATTTCACTTCATGCGGTTTCGCACGCATAAGAATGCTCGTAATAATCCCGTTTATACAAACGCTTTTTCCGCTCCCCGTCGCTCCGGCAACGAGGAGGTGAGGCATTTTATTTAATTCAGCGATCACAGCTTCGCCGGAAATATCACGGCCGAGCGCAATAGCAAGCGGGTTCGTTTTCTGTTTCATTTCTTTAGATTCCAGCACTTCTCTCAGGCTGACGAGCGACACTTCCTGATTCGGTACTTCAATGCCGATCGCCGATTTTCCCGGAATCGGAGCTTCCATCCGAACGTCTTTCGCCGCCAACGCCAGCGCAATATCATCAGATAAATTGACAATTTTATTTACGCGCACCCCGGTTTCCGGGTGCACTTCATACTTCGTAACGGACGGACCTAAATGCACCTTGGAGACTTTCGCTTTCACCCCGAAACTTTCCAGCGTCGATTCCAGCTTGCGGGCATTTTTTGAAAGCATCGCGTGCTCGCCTGACTGCGAAGGCTTTCCCGGGCTGGCAAGCAAATCCATGCTCGGCAAAATATAGTCTGCATTCTCTGTTTCACGCACAACAAGGGTCTCGCCGGACTTTTCCTCGTTCATTTCTCCGCCGCTGCCGCCATTGCCGGCAGCCGGCTTCTTGTTATTTTCGCTGGCGGCCGAAGGGGTTTTTGCGGGCGTCTTCACCGGTTCAGCCGGAACATCAATGATTTCGCCTTCAGCTGGCGGTGCGAGCTGATGGGTGAAGTCATAGATGACCGGCTCCTCTTCTGTCGCATTTTCTTTTTTATCAGCCGAAACCGGTTCAGCAGCTGTGCTCTCGGTGGCAGCCTGGCGTTTATTTTTTTCGGCGCTGCGGCGATTGGCAATTATACGGCCGACACCCTGCCAGGCGCGGCGGCATTTATCGGCGACGGCTTCATAAAACGTTGTATCTTCTTTTTTCGTTTGTTCATAAAGCTCAACTAACGTTTTTCCGGTAAGAAAAATAAGCGAAGCCAGCAGCAGCCCTCCGGCCAGAACGTACGTTCCGCCTAAAGCGATCAGCGCATTCGTTAATGAAAAAAGCAATGCGCCGATCATCCCTCCGCCTAAACCGTCAGCTGTTTGCGCAAGGCTTCCTTCGTTCCAAAACAGATCCCAAGTCATCCCGACCACTGATCTGTCTGTTTCCGGAAGCTGGGCATATAAACGGGCATGGCTGATAAGAAGAAAGCTGATCGTAAATAAGTAAACACCGATCAAGCGCCGGTTCAAAAATGCAGGCACACTGCGTTTAGCGATTACATACAACGAAAACCAAATGATTAAGACGGCAAAAAGCCAGGCCCAGTTCCCCGCTGAAAAATAAACGGCGGAAGCAAGAAATTGCCCGACTACGCCGAATTGAAAAATTCCGATCACGCTTAGTATAAAAATGAAAAGGCCCGTTAATTCATATGTAATCGAGCGCTTTGCCGTCTCTTCGTTTTTCGTTTGTTTCTTCGCTGAAGATTTTCCTTTTTTAGGTGATTTTTTTGTCATGAAACGAGGCCCCCTTCCTTTACACAACGATTACTCACAAATAGACAAGAAGCAGCCGGATATCCGGCTGCTCAATGAGATCGTCTGTTTGGTTCAGTGTAACACATTCATACCGGTGTGCCCATTGGCAGATTGGCTTATGCTTCCATAATGATCGGCATAATCATCGGACGCCGCTTCGTTTTTTCAAACAGCAGCCGGCTCAGTTGGTCGCGAATCTGGCTTTTCATTTGCGCCCACTCCGTCTGGTTTTGCGCGATCAGCTGCTCCAGTGATGCGGACACGAGTTTTTCAGCTTCAGCAATCAGTTCTTCTGATTCACGGACATACACGAATCCGCGGGAGATGATATCCGGTCCCGAAAGCACTTGTTTATGGGATTTATTTAGCGTAACCACAACAACTAAAATGCCGTCTTTTGAGAGCAAGCGCCGATCGCGGAGAACAATATTGCCGACATCCCCGACGCCGAGGCCGTCAATCAGAACATGGCCTGACGGGACTTTATTGCCTTTTCTGCCTTTGCGTTTCGTAAATTCCGCGACTTCACCTTTTTCCAGCAAGAAAATCCGGCTGTCATCAATACCGACCGAATTCGCTAAATGACGGTGAGCATGTTGCATTCGGTACTCGCCTTGAACCGGGATAAAATGCTGCGGCCGAATGACATTGAGCATCAATTTTAACTCTTCTTGACTCGCGTGCGCAGATACATGGACTTTTTCCTCTTTTCCGTAAATCACATCAGCACCTGTGCGCGACAGTAAATCAATCATTTGAGAAACGACTTTTTCATTGCCGGGACTCGGCATCGCTGACATAACGACCCGGTCGCGGTCGGTAATTTTAAACAGCGAATGTGAACCTTTGGCCATCTTCATCAGACTGCTCAGCGGTTCACCTTGGCTGCCGGTCGTGACAACGACAAGATCGCTGCGGTTTTTCGTCTTCAGTTCATCTTGTGAAACAATCAGCCCTTCAGGGTCTTGCAAATACCCTAATTCCAGCGCAATGCTGACAGCCCGTTCAATCGATTTGCCGATAAATACGACGCTTCGCTCTTCCCGCTTGGAAGCATCAAGAATTTGTTGAATCCGGTGAATATGTGAAGAATAAACCGCTACAATGATCGCTTCCGGAGCTTCGTGGAACGCTTCTTTCAGCCCGTCCGCCACAACGGATTCGGAGGCTGAATGACCTGGGGTTTCAGCATTCGTGCTGTCTGACATTAAAGCGAGCACACCTTTGTCGCCGATTTCAGTCAGTTTGCCCATCTCTGTCGTTTGCTGATCGACCGGATTTTGGTCAAATTTAAAGTCGCCGGTGTGCACAATCGGCCCTTGCGAAGTGTGAACAATCATACCGAGCGTATCCGGGACGCTGTAGTTTGTGCGAAAGAAGTTCACCGGTGTCGTACCGATTTTAATTTTTGAATTCGAGGTGATTTCGATAAATTGCTGTTTTCCCGGCACCTTCACTTCATTACACAGATCTTTCGCAAGCGCGAGCGTGAATTTCGTCCCGTATACCGGCACATTAAGCTCACGCAGCACGTAAGGGATGGCGCCGATATGGTCTTCAAGCGCCTGCGTAAGCACGATCCCTTTGACTTTCTCTTTGTTTTCGACTAAGTACGTAATATCCGGAATGACAATGTCGACGCCGAGCATATCATCCTCGGGGATCATGCAGCCGGCATCGATGATAATCATTTCATCATCCAGTTCAAGTACGTACATATTTTTCCCGACTTCGCCAAGCCCGCCGAGGGCATAAATGCGAATATTTTCTGTCTGTTGATTTGACAATTTGTGTTCCTCCTATATCGTTTCAAATAAATAATGTTTTCACGGTTCGGTCGTTACTCCTTAATCAGTATAACGCACCGGTCATTTCTTCTACAAGCAAAGAAACAGTCCGCTGCCAACTTTGTGTTCTTTTCACGACTTGTTTAATAAAAAAAGCGGGCAGCGCCCGCCAAAAAAAAGATTTTTTATTCGTTCATGACAGCGCTGTATAATTTCTCACGCTCATCAGAAGTCAACGGCACGAGCGGAAGGCGCACGCCGCCGACGTCCATTCCTTTCATTTGCAGCGCTGTTTTCACCGGGGCCGGGCTCGGTGAAACGAACATGCTCTTCATGACCGGCAATAAACGCTGGTGAATCTCGGCAGCTTTTTGCACATCCCCGGCTTGATAAGCGCGGATCATATCGCCCATCTCTTTACCGGCAACATGGCTGACAACAGACACAACACCGTCACCGCCGACGGAGAGACAAGGAAGCGTTAAACTGTCGTCGCCGGAGTAAAGAAGAAAATCATCCGGTGTCTGATCAACGATTGTCGTCACCTGTTCAAGATTGCCGCTCGCCTCTTTAACACAAGTTATGTTCGGAATTTTTGCGAGCTCAATCACTGTTTCCGGCAGCAGATTAACGACTGTTCGTCCCGGGACATTGTATAACATAACCGGCAGCGACGTTTTTTCGGCAACCGTTCTGAAATGCTCATACAGCCCTTTTTGCGAAGGTTTGTTGTAATAAGGCGCAACGAGCATAATCCCGTCGACACCGACCCGCTCAGCTCTGACTGTCAATTCAGCCGTCGCATGCGTGTCATTCATTCCTGTACCGGCAATAATCGAGACGCGCCCGTCCGCTGCCTTGACAGACTGTTGATAAAGCGCCGCCTTTTCTTCTTCGCTGAGCGTCGCGGATTCACCGGTCGTTCCGCCGACGACAAGCGCTTCCGAACCGTTCTCAATCAAGTGATCGATCAGCTTTGGAAGTTTTTCAAAATCCACCTGTCCTTTTTCATCAAACGGCGTAACCATTGCTGTTATAACACTGCCGAAACCCATGCTTATTCCCCCTCTTCTTCGATTAAAAATGCTCGATGAAGGGCATTCACAGCCTTCTTCATCTCTGTCTCTTTCACGAGCACCCATATCGTGGTATGGGAGTCTGCTGATTGCAAAATGGAAATATTTTCATCCGCCAATGCTTGCACGATACTTGCTGTTATTCCGGGAACACCGGTCATGCCCGCACCGACGGCCGACACCTTCGTACACCCTTCCAGAAACGTCACCTCTATGCCGATGTTTGTCAGCACGCTTTCAGCTGTTTGAATCAAATGATTCGGCACGGTGAACTGGACGAAGTCAGGCTGAATCGTAATGAAATCGACAGAAATCCCGGAATCAGCCATTCCCTGAAAGACAGCTGCTGTCGTTTTCGCTGTTTCGAGTCCGGTCAAATCAACATTTACTTGGGCCAGGCCGGATACGTGAGCGATCCCGGTTACCGGGCGTTCTTCGAGATCGCGGCCCAACCCGGCAGCCGTTGTGCTCGAAACGAGCGTGCCGCGTCCGTCGTCAAACAGCGAGCGGATGCGGATCGGCACTTCTGCTTGCATCGCAACTTCGACGGCGCGCGGGTGAATAACTTTGGCACCCTGGTGAGCCAAGTTGCTGATTTCATTATAAGTAACCGAGGAGAGTGTCCGCGCATCAGGGACGATTCTCGGATCGGCTGTCATCACGCCGGCAACATCTGTGAAAATATCGATAACCTCAGCTTGCAGTGATGCGCCTAAAGCCGTCGCGGATGTGTCGGATCCTCCGCGTCCAAGCGTAGCAATCGTTCCTTTTACCGTTTCCCCTTGAAAACCGGTGACAACAACAACGTCGCGCTCCGCCAATGCAGCTTTTACGCCGTCTGTTTTCATGTCGAGAATTTTCGCATCTCCGTATTGTTCCGTTGTGCGAAAACCGGCCTGTGCGCCATTCATAGCCATCGAGCGCAATCCTTTCGACTGAAGAAGGCCGGAAAAAACAACGGATGAAATCGTTTCTCCGCAAGAAAGAAGCAAATCTTGATCCTGTTTTGTGACAGTGGATTGAATGCCGCCGACAAGCTCCATCAGCGTGTCCGTCGCATACGGATCACCGCTTCGGCCCATTGCCGATACAACAGCGACAACTTTATACCCTTCACGGACGGCTTCAATCACCCTCTCTGCTGCTGCATTTCTCGCTTCTTCTGACTGCAGCGATGTGCCGCCGAATTTTTGTACGATAATTCTCATGCTTCTCATCTTCCTTTATCAGCGATTATTTTTGCAACAGACCCATTTTCAGCAAAGATTGGGCAATTTGCACAGAGTTCAGCGCAGCCCCTTTTAACAGGTTGTCTGCAACGACCCAGAAATGAAATCCGCACGGATCATCTAAGTCTTTGCGGATCCGGCCGACGAAAATATCTTCTTTTCCGTGTGCATCAGAAGCAAGCGGGTACACTTGCTGTGACGGATCGTCTTGCAGCGTGATGCCCGGGGCTTCTGTCATCAGTTCTTTGATTTGTTCTGCAGTCAAATCTGCGCTTTCTGTTTCGATATAAACAGATTCCGAATGGCCTGTCTCCACCGGAAGGCGGACGCAAGTCGCTGCAACAGAAAGCTCCGCATCATTCATGATTTTTTTCGTCTCATTGACCATTTTCATCTCTTCAAACGTATAACCGTTGTCTTGAAAAACATCGATTTGCGGAACGGCATTAAAAGCGATTTGGTAATGTTTTTTATCCGATCCGACCGGAAGGACTTGCGGGTCGATCGGCTCTTTGTTTAAGATTTGCTGCGTCTGTTCATACATTTCATCAACCGCATCGTTTCCAGCTCCGGAAACGGCTTGGTACGTGGATACAATTACGCGCTTCAAGCCTGCTTTTTGCCGAATCGGTTCCAAAGCCGCAACCATTTGAATCGTCGAACAATTCGGATTAGCAATGATTCCGTTATGATTTTGCAGCTCGTTTTCATTCACTTCCGGTACAACTAACGGGACAGTCGGATCCATCCGAAAAGCGCTCGTATTATCGACGACAACCGCCCCGCGGTTCACTGCTTCTTGAGCGAGCGCCTTCGAGACAGATCCCCCGGCGCTGAATAAGGCGAGGTCAACGTTATCAAACGACTCTGGTGTCGCTTCCTCAACTGTGTATGTTTGACCGCGAAACTCAATTGTTTTCCCGGCAGATCTTTTTGAAGACAATAATTTAAGCGAGGCCAGCGGAAAATTGTGCCGGTCGAGCGTTTCGAGCATTTGTTTGCCGACAGCGCCTGTGGCCCCAAGTACCGCTACGTGAACAGCTTCTTCTGACATGTTTGTATTCCCCTTTCGAATTGTGTATTCCTCATTTTAATCGTACTGGTCTTATTATAACGGAAGTCGCGCCTGCCGTTAAGTGCCGACATACGGTTTCGTTCTGTCCGTTTTTATGACCGCTCCTTATTTCCCGCAACAAATCGACGTTATTTCGGCAGCGGACGAGCTGAATAATGACTGATTTTTCCTGGAAGTTCGCCGGTTTCACTGACCACTGCTGAAGCGTGTTCAGAGCTGAAAACAGCGGCAGCTGTAAGCTGAATATCACTCATCGTCACTTCGTCGATTCGCGAAATGACTTCATCAAGCGAGCGGTGTTTGTTAAGCAGCAACTCATTTTTGCCGTTGCGGTTCATCCGGCTCGACGTGCTTTCCAAACCGAGCATTAAATTTCCCTTCAACTGCTCTTTTCCGTTTTGCCATTCTTTTTCCGTCAATCCTTTAGCGCTCACGTTATCGAGAATGTCCATTGAAGCGGCGTACACTTCATCGAGCTGATCGTGACGCGCTCCGGCATAAACGGTGAACATCCCGGTATCTTGATAAGCTGCATTAAACGAAAAGACCGAATAAGCCAACCCGCGGTTTTCGCGGATTTCTTGAAACAGTCTGCTGCTCATGCTTCCGCCCACAGCATTATTTAACAGCACCATCGCGTACATTTGCTCGTTTTGTAAAGACACGCCTTCATAACCGAGACAAATATGCGCCTGTTCGGTTTCTTTTTGCCTTACGGCTTGCCCGGGGATAAAATGCGGCGCAAGCAAGCTCGTGTTGCCGAAACCTGAAGCTAACGGCGAAAAACGATCCTGTGCCGCTTCGACAATATCATCGCCGACGTGTCCGCTGATCGAGATCACGACATTCCCGGCATGATATTGGTCGTTCATATACGCGATGACGCCGTCACGGGTAAACGAGGCAACCGATGCTCTCGTCCCTAATATCGGCGCTGCAAGTGAATGATCTTGATAGACCGCTTCGCTGAGCATTTCAAGAGCTAAATCATCCGGCTCATCTTCATACATACTCATTTCCTCATAAATCACTTGCTTTTCTTTTTCCATCTCGTCAGGGTCAAAAACGGAGTTAAAAAACATATCCGCGAGTATATCGAGCGCTTTTTCAGCGTGCGTATCCATCACTTTCGCATAAAAACATGTATACTCTTTTGATGTCATCGCGTTTACCTGTCCGCCGACAGCATCAAACTCTTCGGCAATTTGTTGAGCTGAGCGGGTTTTCGTCCCTTTAAAAAGCATGTGTTCAATAAAATGAGCCATTCCTCTCGTGCCAGCCGTTTCATACCTCGAGCCGGTATGAACCCAGATTCCTATGGCGACACTTCGGACATGTTCTATCGGTTCATAAACGACCCGAAGGCCGTTGTCGCTTACATAACGTTCTACCACAATAATCCTCCTAAAAATAAACGCAGACAGTTTGCCATACAGACGGCCGTTCTCATTGTTTATCATACCATCAATACAATCATCCGAAAATGCAAAAAAATTCGGCCCGAAAAGGCCGAATCTCGTTTTTATCCTTCTGTCTCTTTTTTCTCTTCATTCAACGCATCTTTATGCGACAAGTTCACGCGTCCTTGACTGTCAATCTCCGTGACTTTGACAAGCAGTTCATCGCCGATCGACACAACATCCTCGACCTTGCCGACGCGTTCATTGGCCAGCTGAGAAATATGAACTAAGCCGTCCTTGCCTTTGAAGACTTCGACAAATGCACCGAACTTTTCAATTCGTTTTACGGTACCAAGGTAAGTTGCTCCGACTTCAACTTCGCGCACGAGATCTTCAATCGTTTTTTTCGCTTCTTCATTTTTGGCAGCGTCTGTCGACGAAATAAAGACCGTGCCGTCTTGCTCAATATCGATTTTCACACCGGTATCTTCGATGATTTTATTAATGGTTTTACCGTTCGGTCCGATCACGTCGCGGATTTTATCCGAATTAATTTTCATCGTCATGATTTTCGGTGCATACGGACTGAGTTCGTCGCGCACTTGCGGAATCGCTGACAGCATATTGTTCAAGATCTTCATCCGTCCGTCTTGAGCTTGTCGCAACGCTTCTTGGAGAACTTGTTTGTCAATGCCGTCAATTTTGATATCCATTTGTAAAGCTGTTACACCTTTATCTGTGCCGGCGACTTTAAAGTCCATGTCCCCGAGAGCATCTTCAATACCTTGGATGTCTGTCAGAACAGCAACATCATCTTCGTGTTTGACAAGTCCCATCGCAATTCCTGCAACCGGTGAAGTCAACGGAACACCTGCTGCCATCATCGCCATTGTACTTGCACATATACTTGCTTGCGAGGTAGAACCGTTGGATTCCAACACTTCGGAAACGAGCCGTATCGTGTACGGGAATTCTTCTTCAGGCGGAATCACTTTCTCCAATGCCCGTTCACCTAAAGCACCGTGACCGATTTCGCGGCGTCCCGGTCCTCGGATCGGTCCTGTTTCACCGACACTGAAGAGCGGAAAATTATAATGGTGCATAAATCGTTTGGACTCTTCAATACCGAGTCCGTCGAGCACCTGCATATCACCGAGCGCTCCGAGCGTGCAAACACTGAGCGCCTGTGTTTGACCGCGTGTGAACATAGCTGAGCCGTGCGTGCGCTGCAGCAGATCAACTTCAGAGGCGAGCGGACGGATTTCATCAATTTTCCGTCCATCCGGGCGGATATTGTTTTGCGTGATTAACTTGCGAACGACTTCTTTTAAGAGTTTATCTAAAATATTGCGCACTTCTTTCGAGCGGTCTTCATCTTCATTTTCACTTGCATACTCGTCGGCAATCGAGGCAAAAACGTCTTCAATCGCCTCTTCCCGCGCCGCTTTTTCAACAACTGTCGCTGCTTTCGTTAACGGTTCGAGCGCCTTTTCACGCACATCTTCCGTTAAATCGGCATCGTTCACGGCTAAAGATACTTCCATTTTCGGTTTGCCTGTTTGCGCAATAACCTCTTCTTGAAAAGCAACGAGACGTTTGATTTCTTCGTGTCCGAACATGATCGCATCGAGCATTACGTCTTCAGGAATTTCATTCGCTCCCGCTTCAACCATATTGATCGCATGCTTCGTACCGGCAACAATCAATTCAATATCGCTCTCTTCCATTTGCGCTGTGCTCGGGTTGATAACGAATTCGCCGCCGACTCTCCCGACAGTGACACCGGCAATCGGTCCTTCAAACGGGATATCGGAAATGGACAAGGCCATCGACGAACCGATCATCGCTGCCATTTCCGGCGAGCAGTCTTGATCATTACTCATAACCATGGAAATAACCTGAACATCGTTGCGGTATCCGTCAGGGAAAAGCGGGCGAATCGGACGGTCAATCAGGCGAGACGTCAAGACAGCATGATCGCTCGGCCGCCCTTCGCGTTTAATGAATCCGCCCGGAATCTTCCCGGCAGCGTACAGACGCTCTTCATAATTAACTGTTAACGGGAAAAACGGCAAATCTTTCGGTTCTTTTGACCCGGTCGCCGTTGACAGCACCGTCGTATCCCCGTAACGGACCATCACCGCGCCGTTTGCTTGTTGGGCGAATTGACCGATTTCAAACGTCAGTGTACGTCCAGCCCAATCCATTGTAAAAACTTGTTTTTCTTCACTCATAATATCTTTTACCCCTCTCACTCCATGAGCTTTTCAAAGTTCATTTCGTTTTTTATATGTATATTCTCTGCTTACTAAAACAGGGAAAGACTCAATCTCGTATATCATATCAAAAAAATTACCATGATGAAACAATTTAAGAATCATCCGTTTAAAGCCATAAGAAAAAGCGGGAGTAGAGCTCCCGCTTTTCGTCTCATCTTATCGGCGCAGACCGAGCTGGTCCACTAAGTTACGGTAACGTACAACATCTTTGTTACGCAAATACGTCAGCAAGTTGCGGCGCTGACCGACCATTTTCAACAGCCCGCGGCGTGAATGGTGATCTTGTTTGTGCGTGCGCAAGTGATCGTTCAATGTTGTGATTTGCTCCGTAAGGATAGCCACTTGAACTTCCGGTGATCCGGTATCGTTCTCGTGTGTTTTGAACTGTTCAATCAGTTCATTTTTGCGTTCTTTTGTAAGTGCCATCCCTGGTCACCTCCTTTACTATAATCGCCAATTGCCGAGCATGCGTCGGTGACTCGCACTGCCAAGCATTGGTTCGTAACATTTCTAATCATACTATCTGTCCCTGGACAATGCAAGAGCAGCAAAAAAATTTACTGCTTTAAAATCTCTTTGGCTTTTTCACTGTCCAATTGCATTTGACGGATGAGCTCGTCGACAGAGTCAAACGAAATTTCTCCGCGCAAATATTCGGCAAAATAAACGGAAGCTTCCCGGCCGTAAATATCGCGGGCAAAGTCGAAAATATGAACCTCGATGGTCGGTACCTCCGGTTTTTCCTCGTTAAACGTCGGTTTGTAGCCGATGTTGCATACACCGTCATACATCTGTCCCTCACAAAAAAACCGAACGGCATAAACACCCGGAGCCGGTATCAGCACTTTCGGCGAAGGAGCAATGTTCGCTGTCGGAAATCCGATCGTCCGTCCGCGCTGATCGCCAGTCTGCACAATGCCGGAGAGCTTAAATTCCCTGCCTAAATACGCGGCCGCCCGGCGAATGTTTCCAGCTTTCAATTCGTTTCGAATCGCCGTTGAACTGATTTTTTCACCGTTAACAGCTTGTTCGGAAACAGTAGTTTGCGTAAATTTTCCCCGCGAATGAAAGATCAGCGTTTCCATCGTTCCTTTTCCGAGACGCCCGTAAGTGTAATCAAAACCGGCGGCGACGTGATGGATGTTCAACCCGATTAAATAGCGGTCGACAAACTGCTGCGGCGACAGCTCGGCAAAGTGAGCATCAAATTCAACGATAAACAAATAATCAACGTTTAAATCAGCAATCAATTGTTCTTTTTCAGGAAGCGGGGTTAAGTATTGGACAACGGTATTTTGCTCGCGCTGCAATACTTCTTTCGGATGCGGGTAAAACGTCATGACTGCCGATTTATACCCTTTTTTTTCAGCCTCATCTTTTGCTTTTTGAATAACGGAGCGATGACCTAAGTGCACCCCGTCAAAAAAACCGAGCGCAACAGAAATCGGCGGTAAATTCAGCGGCGAGACCGGATGTTTTAAGCGGATTATTTCCATATGCAGCAACACCTCTTTGCATGATTGAGTTACCCGGGATGATCAACCGTCCGGATCATTTTTTCCGGTTTCATTTTTCCTGCTCTTTTGTCATCCTGCTTGTAAAGCGCCAAGCACGTCCCATTCGGAGAAAAGACAGCTAAAAACGGATCGTCTTCGAACGATATTCCTTCGGGCAGGGGCAAAATCGCTCCCTGTAAAACTTTGCCCGCGTCTTTTTCGGAAACGGTGACAGCCGGATACATTTTTAATGCTTCTTCAACGGAAACGAGGCATTCATCCAATCGGCCTGATAAAACAGATTGCTTCAGCTGATCCAGCGTCAAACACATATCCGCAGCGAAAAAACCGGAAGCCTCCCTCGTCAGTTTAGACATATGCGCAGGGAAACCTAACTTTTCGCCAATTGAAACGGCCAATGTTCTTATGTACGTCCCTTTCGAACAACGGGCACGAAACGATAGCGACACTGTCCCGTCCGTATTTCGCCGCGGTGCATTTAACAGCGCCAGCGAGTAAATCGTAACCTGCCGGGAAGGGCGTTCGATCGTTTCTCCATTACGGGCGTATTCATAGAGCCGCTTGCCTTTTACTTTTACAGCAGAATACATCGGCGGGGTTTGGGTAATCGTTCCGGTCAATGATGTGAAGACATGCTCAAGGTCTGCCGAATTAAAAAGTTCCTCCGGTACAGCTTCGGTAACTATCTCTCCGGTTTGATCTTCTGTTGTCGTTGAAAATCCGATCGTCACTTCCCCGTGATAAACCTTTTCCTCCGCGGTTAAATACTCAACCAATTTTGTCGCGCGGCCGATACAGATCGGCAACACTCCGTCTACCTCAGGGTCAAGCGTACCTGTATGGCCGGCTTTTTTCGTACCGAGCAGACGGCCGACTTCTTTGACGGCCTGAAAGGATGTCATTCCGCGAGGTTTCCATAACGGTACAATACCGGTTTTTTGTTGATCCATTTACATGTCAGCCCTTTCTCAGACGTTGCATTGAACAGATGGAAAAAAAGAGACAGATTAAAGATCCATCTCTTTTTTCCGCTTATTCCTCATCATTTAACTTCCGCAGCAATTCTTCAATCCGGTTTCCGCGTTCAATACTTTCATCAAACTCAAATTCGAGCTCCGGCGTTTTGCGAAGCTGGATACGCTGGCCGATTTCTGAGCGGATAAAGCCTTTCGCCTTCTCTAATCCGTCCAGCGATTGCCGGCGCTCCTCCTCATCGCCGTAAACGGTGACGAACGCTTTCGCCTGTTGCAAATCACCGGTGACATCTACACCGGTAACTGTTACAAAACCGATGCGCGGATCTTTCATTTCCCGTTGAATAATGTCAGTGAGCTCTTTTTTTATCTGTTCGCCGACACGATTGGCTCGAACATTTGCCATTTGGCCTCACTCCTTCAAACCGCAGTTCATGCTGGTTTTATTTGCGCAAACAGTCAGCATGAACCGATTGTTTTTCTTATACCATTTCCCGCTGAACATGGATGACTTCCAGCTCAGCCGACGATTCGATCAGCGCAAGACTTCGTTCCAATTCTGCTTCAACGAGCTTGCGCTGATTGCCGACGGAGACGATTGACCACTGAACCCGCTGCCAGGCTTCTTGATGGCCCGTTTCAGCGATCGAAACATTATATTTCTGCTTTATTCGCGTTGAAATACTTTTAACAACAGACCGTTTCGCTTTCAAAGACGACGCCTCGTAAAGCGTCGCCTCTACAATCATTGTACCGATAATCACTGCTGCTTAATCTCTTCCATCACATAAGCTTCGATAATATCGCCTTCTTTAACGTCGTTAAAGTTTTCCAGGGTAATGCCGCATTCGTAGTTGCGGGCAACTTCTTTAACATCGTCTTTAAATCGTTTCAAATCTTTAATTTTTCCTTCGTGGACGACAACACCGTCGCGGATGACACGCACACCTGAATCGCGGGTGACTTTGCCTTCAAGAACGTATGAACCGGCGATCGCCCCGATTTTCGAGATCTTAATGATTTGGCGGACTTCCACTTGTCCGATCACTTTCTCTTCATATACAGGATCGAGCATGCCTTTCATCGCCGATTCTACTTCTTCGATCGCATCATAAATGACGCGGTGCAAGCGGATGTCCACTTTTTCAGCATCAGCTGTCCGTTTCGCATTCGCATCCGGGCGGACATTAAAGCCGATGACGATCGCGTTTGAAGCCGAAGCCAAAATGATATCTGATTCTGCGATCGCGCCGACACCGGTATGAATAATGTTAACTTTGACGCCTTGAACTTCAATCTTTTCAAGCGAGC
Source organism: Salisediminibacterium halotolerans (assembly GCF_003814815.1). Taxonomy (GTDB): domain Bacteria; phylum Bacillota; class Bacilli; order Bacillales; family Salisediminibacteriaceae; genus Salisediminibacterium; species Salisediminibacterium halotolerans. Next base: position 305,729 of record NZ_RKQQ01000003.1, on the reverse strand, counting down.
CTTTCATCGCTTCCGCAGAACCTTGCACGTCTGCTTTGACAATAACATTAATTTCTTTAATGTCTCCTTGCTGAATTTGCTCAAACAAGTCGTCTAGGCTGAGGCTCGACGATTCTTTGCGCTGTGCTTCGCGCTGCTTTGAGGCGCGTGCTTCCCCGATTTGACGGGCTTTTTTCTCATCTTTAAACACCTGGAACTGATCGCCTGCTTGCGGCACTCCGTTTAAGCCGGTAATTTCAACCGGCTGCGACGGAAGCGCCTCTTTAACACGGCGTCCGACATCGTTAACCATTGCCCGCACTTTTCCGAACGTGTTGCCGACGACGATCGGATCGCCGACATGCAAAGTGCCGCCCTGAACGAGCAGTGTTGCAAGCGGGCCTTTCCCTTTGTCCAGCTCGGCTTCGACAACTGTCCCGTGAGCAACTTTGTCCGGATTGGCTGTCAGTTCTTCCACTTCAGCCACGAGCAAAATCATCTCGAGAAGCTCATCGATGCCCTGTGAGCTGAGCGCCGAGACGTTGACAAAAATCGTGTCTCCGCCCCACGCTTCTGCGACGAGTCCGTGCTCGGTCAATTCTTGCATTACCCGGTCCGGGTTGGCTCCTTCTTTATCAATCTTGTTCACAGCGACGATAATCGGCACTTCTGCTGCTTTCGCATGATTGATCGCTTCCACTGTCTGCGGCATGACACCGTCATCTGCTGCAACGACAAGAATCGTGATATCTGTAGCTTGCGCTCCCCGTGCACGCATCGTCGTGAACGCTGCGTGGCCCGGTGTGTCAAGAAACGTAATTTTTTTGCCGCTTTCTTCGACTTGATATGCGCCGATGTGCTGGGTAATACCGCCTGCTTCGCCGGCTGTAACTTTCGTGTGGCGAATACTGTCTAAAAGCGTAGTTTTCCCGTGGTCGACGTGCCCCATGATTGTCACAACCGGCGGACGTTCAACCAATTTTGCCGGGTCGTCCTCTTCGATGATCGATTCGAAATCAGATTCATCGACAACGACTTCTTCCTCAGCAACAATTCCGTAATCTTCGGCGAGGACTTCAACCGAATCTTTATCTAATTCTTGGTTTTTCGTTGCCATAACGCCTAAAGCCATCAGCTTTTTAATCAGTTCAGACGGCTCGCGGCGAATTTTTTCGGCGAATTCGCCGACAGTCAGCGGGGCTTGATAGACAATTTTTTCCGGAAGCGGCTGTTCTTTTTTCTTGTTCGCCGGCTTGCCGCCCTTTTGACTTCGATCGTTTGAACGGCCTTTGTTGGCATTTTTCGCTTGCGGCTTTTGTTGATTTTTAGCTTGTTTTTGATTGCCGGATTTTTTCTGTTCGCCGCTCGCTTGCTTCGCAGAGCCGCTTTTTTGTGCGGATGCATTTTGCTTGTTTTTGTCACCGGCAGACGGCGTCTGCTGCTTGTCGGCAGGCGCTGAACCAGCCGGTTTTTTGGCCGGCTGTTCTGTTTCAGCTTTTGGCTTGCCGCTCTGTTCAAGCTTTTGAATCGTTTCGTCAGTGATCACACTCATGTGATTTGTTACGTTCACACCAATATTTTTTAATTGGTTTACAACCTCTTTGCTCGTTAAATTTTTTTCTTTTGCGTATTCATAAATACGTTTTTTTGTCATATACATACCTCCCGTAATCCTCCGGATACCGGTTTACTGTGTCCGGACCCGCTGCTCTTATTCGTATGAGCGAAATTTTACGGCGAAGCCTTCGTCTAAAATCGCCAATGTGACCCGTGCCTCTTTTCCGATCGCTCGGCCGATCGTCGCGCGATCGGTCAGAATCGTCCACGGGATTTGATAAAACGTGCATTTATCCGTCACTTTTTTCCTCGTTGATGCTGATGCATCCGAAGCGATGATAACGTGCTTCGCAGTTTGTGCCTGGATTGCCTTTATCACGGTTTCTTCTCCTGTTGCCAATTTTCCTGCCCGCTGAATTAAGCCGAGAAAAGACAATACAGAACCGGCCATTATAATAAACTCCGTTCATAAATTTTTATCAGCTCATCATAAATTGCCTCAGGAACTTCCGCGTTTAAATGTTTTTGCAAACGATTCGTATCGCGCGCCTGTTTAATGACATCTCTGTCGTTGGAAATATACGCGCCGCGTCCTGATTTTTTTGACGTCGGATCGATAAAAACGTCCCCTTCAGGCGAACGGACGACACGTATTAACTCTTTTTTCGGCTTCATTTCTTGAGTGATGACACATTTTCGCAGCGGAGTTTTTTTCTTGCTGCTCATCTCAGTTCACTCCTTTATTTCTCATCATCTTCATCCATAAACCAATCTTCTTCATCATCAGCTTCTACTTCGGCTGAATCCGCGGATGAAGGTTCGAAAAATTCATTTTCCAATTCTTCAAACGAGATGCTCGATTCTAATTCATCATCTTCGGCAAAAGCATCGTCTTCAACTGGATAAATGCCAGCTTCCTCTGCTTCGGATTCGCTTTTAATATCAATCTTCCAGCCGGTCAATTTTGCTGCAAGCCGGGCGTTTTGTCCGCGCTTGCCGATCGCTAACGACAGCTGATAATCAGGCACAATCACTTGTGTCATTTTTTCTTCTTCGTTTACCGAAACGTGCAGCACTTTCGACGGGCTGAGCGCATTCGATACGTAAACTTTCGGATCTTCCGACCAGCGGACGATATCAATTTTCTCTCCTTTTAACTCGTCGACGATCGTTTGCACCCGATGTCCTTGCGGGCCGACGCATGAACCTACCGGATCTACTTCAGGGTCTTCAGCATGGACGGAGATTTTGGAGCGTTCGCCGGCTTCGCGGGATACCGACTTCACCTCAACGGTTCCGTCGTAAATTTCCGGCACTTCCAGTTCAAACAAGCGCTTTAACAACCCGGGGTGCGTCCGCGATATCATAATTTGCGGCCCTTTCGTCGTTTTTTCTACTTTTGTTATGAACGCTTTTATTCGGTCGTTGTGACGGTAAGTTTCTGTCGGCATCTGTTCACTCAGCGGCATGAGCGCTTCAACTTTGCCCAGATCTACATAGATAAACCGGTGGTCTTGCCGCTGGACAATGCCGGTCATGATATCTTCTTCGCGATCGATGAAATCAGAAAATATAATCCCCCGCTCCGCTTCACGGACCCGCTGCGTGACAACTTGTTTCGCTGTTTGAGCAGCAATGCGGCCGAAATCCCGCGGCGTCACTTCGATTTCTACAATGTCGTCGACTTCATAATGCGGATTGATTTCTCTTGCTTCATCAAGTGAAATTTCCAGTCTCACGTCAAACACTTCTTCGACAACTTGTTTGCGTGCAAAGACACGCACTTGACCGTCATCGCGGTTCACTTCAACCCGCACGTTTTGCGCGGAATTGAAATTGCGCTTATAGCCGGTAATCAAGGCCTGTTCAATCGCTTCTAAAATAATTTCTTTGTCTATTCCTTTATCTTTCTCGATGGTTGCTAATGCATCCATAAATTCACTATTCATGGAGAGCCGTCCCCCTTTCAATGATCACACATAAAGCCGAAAATATTAAAACACAACCGCGAGACGCGCGCTGGCTACTTTGTTATACGGAACTTCAACCGTCTCTGAGCGCGTCTTAACCCGCCGTTCAATCAGCAGTTTCTCCCCGTCAAAAGACGTCAGCTTGCCTTCGAGCATTTTTTCGCCGTTGACCGGCGCATACATCGTTAAATGAACGTTCTTCCCGACCGCCTTCTCCATATCCGATGCTTTCTTTAACGGGCGTTCAGCGCCGGGAGACGAAACTTCCAAATAATATGCCTGTTCAATAAAATCATGCTGGTCTAAAACCTCGCTCAAGCGTTCGCTGACGGACGTGCAATCATCAAGATCGACGCCGTTTTCGCCGTCAATAAACACCCGCAAGAACCAGTTTTTCCCTTCTTTTTTGAATTCGACATCCACGACTTCCAGATTCATTTCATCGGCGACGGGTTCAGCCAACGCCTCAACTTGGGATGGAATATTACTGCTCATACATTTCCCTCCTTTTAAACAGCCGTTTTCAGGGAATCGTCAGTTAAAAAACTTAGTAAACGGCCATAAGTGCAAAGAAAAGAGTGGGTTGCCCCCACTCTTCGGTCGCTTCTTTTCTGCTAGTCCCTAAATAATATATCATACTGACCTTCAGCATGCAAACAGCGGCGCCGTTAAAACAACGACAGTTGGTTCGAATCAGGCAGTCCTTCCAGACAGCCGTGTTCGTCCAAACTTTCAAGCACTGTCTTCGTGATTTTCGTCCGTTTTTGCAAATCTTCTTTAGATAAGAATTCATTGCCGTCTCTGGCATTAACCATGTTGATCGCCGCGTTTGTCCCCACGCCGGTAATAGCATCAAACGGCGGGATCAGCGTATCTCCTTCAACAAGAAATTCAGATGCTTTCGAACGGTACAGGTCAACTTTTTGGAACGAGTACCCGCGCTCGCTCATTTCCAGCGCTAATTCAAGCACTGTCACGACACTTTTTTCTTTCGGCGAAGCATCAAGTCCTTTGTTATGAATTTCTTCGATACGTTTGCGGATCGTCTTCGACCCGCGGATCATCGTATCGAGCTCAAAATCTCCTGCCCGCACAGTAAAGTATGCTGCATAGAATAAAATCGGATGATGAACTTTAAAGTACGCGATCCGGATGGCCATTAATACATAAGCAGTTGCGTGCGCTTTCGGAAACATGTATTTGATTTTTAAGCATGAATCAATATACCAATCCGGCACACCGTTTTTTTTCATTTCCTCAATCCACTCCGGCTCCAGTCCTTTACCTTTGCGGACAAATTCCATAATTTTAAAGGCGAGCGAATGTTCAACCCCCTGATAGATTAAATAAACCATAATGTCGTCGCGGCAGCCGATGACATCTTTCAGTTCGCACGTGCCGGCAGCAATCAAATCTGCTGCATTATTGAGCCACACGTCGCTGCCGTGTGACAAACCGGAAATTTGCACGAGTTCGCTGAATGTCGTCGGCTTTGTCTCTTCCAACATTTGCCGGACGAACCTGGTGCCGAATTCCGGGATGCCGTACGTGCCTGTCTGGCACATAATTTGATCGGGATTGACCCCGAGCGCTTCCGTCCCGGAAAATAATTTAAAGACTTCCGGATCGTCGACGGGAATGTTCAGCGGGTCGATCCCGCTTAAATCCTGAAGCATGCGGATCACTGTCGGATCGTCGTGCCCGAGTATATCAAGTTTTAATAAGTTGTCATGAATCGAATGGAAGTCAAAATGCGTCGTTTTCCATTCCGATTCTTTGTCATCCGCCGGATACTGAATCGGCGAGAAGTCATAAATATCTAAATGATCGGGTACGACAATGATGCCGCCGGGATGCTGGCCTGTCGTCCGTTTCACCCCGGTGCATCCGGACACTAGCCGGTCAATTTCCGCATTTTTCAAGTTCATGCCGTGGTCGCTTTCGTACCCTTTGACAAAACCGTAGGCCGTCTTATCTGCAACCGTACCGATTGTACCCGCCCGGTAAACGAAATCTTCACCGAACAGTTCCTTCGTATAGTTATGCGCAATCGGCTGATACTCACCCGAGAAATTCAAATCGATATCCGGCACTTTGTCGCCTTTAAATCCTAAGAACGTCTCAAACGGAATGTCATGACCGTCTTTATTATACGCTTCGCCGCAATGTTCACAATTTTTATCCGGCAAATCGTAGCCGGAACCGACAGAGCCGTCATTGAAAAAGTATGAATGGCGGCACGACGGACAGACGTAATGGGGCGGCAGCGGATTCACTTCGGTAATTTCCGTCATCGTGGCAACAAAACTTGAACCGACGGAACCGCGCGAACCGACAAGATAGCCGTCTTCAAGCGATTTTTTTACGAGTTTTTGTGAGATCAAATAAATCACGGAGAACCCGTTGCGGATAATACTCGTTAATTCCTTTTCCAGCCTGTCTTCTACGAGTTCCGGGAGCGGATCGCCGTATATGCTTTTCGCCATTGAATAGCACATTTCCCGCATCTCTTCATCCGCCCCTTCAATATGCGGGGTGTAAAGGTCATCCGGAATCGGTTTGATCTCTTCCATTTGCTCCGCCATCTCCCGGCTGTTTTTCACGACAATTTCATGCGCTTTTTCCTCTGATAAAAACGAAAAACAGTCGAGCATCTCGTCAGTCGTGCGAAAATGCACCGGCGGCTGCGTCCGGTTGTTTAACGGATTAGCGCCTCCTTGCGAAGCGATTAATATTTTTCGGTAAACGTGGTCTTCTTCCTGCAAATAATGGACGTTGCCCGTTGCAATGACAGGTTTATCTAATTTTTCACCGAGAGCAAGGAGATTTTTGATCACTTTGCGAAGTTCCAGCTCATCGCGGACGATCTCTTTTTCAAGCAAGTGAACGTAATTTTGCGGCGGCTGCACCTCAAGAAAATCATAAAAATCAGCGATTTCTTCGACTTCTTCCGGCGATTTTTGCAAGAGGGCATCAAACACTTCACCTTGATCACAGGCGGATCCGATCACAAGCCCTTCGCGGTATTTCGCCAACTCGGATTTCGGAATGCGCGGCACCCGGAAAAAGTAGTGAATGTGCGCATGCGAAACGAGTTTATACAAATTTTTCAGCCCCTGCTTATTTTGCGCATAAATCGTGCAATGAGACGGGCGCTGCTTTTTAAAATCATCCGCCGAACTTTGCTCATTTAAGGCGCTGTCGGTCGTGATTCCTTTTGCGACCGCGTCTTTCACCATCTTCCAGAGTAAATGTCCCGTCGCTTCAGCATCATAAATCGCCCGGTGGTGGGAAACAAGTTCGATATTAAACTTTTTACAAAGCGTATTCAGCCGGTAATTTTTAAATGACGGATACAGCGTCCGGGCTAATTCGAGCGTGTCAATCACGGGGTTGGCCGCTTTCTCCAAGCCGGCAGCCTGGTAGCCGGCGTTCAAAAAGGCCATATCAAAACCGGCATTATGCGCAACAAGAATGGAATCTTCACACCACTCCCGAAAGTCCCGAAGCACATCGCCGATTTCAGGCTGTCCTTCAACCATATCATCGGTGATCCCGGTTAAATCGATGATCGTCGGGCTTAATTTCTCATGCGGATCGGCGAAGCTTTCGAAGCGGTCGATCACTTCTCCGTCTTTCACCTTGACAGCCGCCAGCTCAATAATCTTGTTGTAGACAGCAGACAGACCCGTCGTTTCAACATCAAAAACGACGTACGTATCGTCTGTCAGCTCCCGGCCCTGAGGCTGGTAAGCAACCGGCACACCGTCATCGACTAAGTTGGCTTCCACGCCGTAAATAATTTTGATATCGTTTGCCTTTCCCGCGCTGTAGGCTTCCGGATAACCTTGGAGAACGGAATGATCCGTGATCGCGATCGCCTCATGTCCCCATGATTTCGCTTTTTTTACATAATCCTTCATCGACGTCACTGCGTCCATCTGGCTCATCGGGGAGTGAAGATGCCATTCAACCCGCTTTTCTCCTTCAGGCGCAAGATCTTCTTTCGTATCAGGAACAATTTGTTTAAGATCGCGGCCCATCAAGGTCAGGTCACGGATAAACGTGTCGTACTGCACTCCCCCGCAAACCTTAAGCCAAATGCCTTTTTTGATCTGTTCAAAAACAGCGAGATCTTCTTTTCCTTCTTTGCCGCTTGTAAACATTTTCACCATGATCGAATCGGTATAATCGGTAATTTTAAATGTTAACAGCGTACGCCCGCTTTTCAATTCTTTCAGTTCTGCGTCAAATACGAAGCCTTGGATCGTCGCTTTTTTCTCTTCTTCTTGAATATCGCGGATCGGCGACGGGTCTTCTTTTATCGCGTAACCGAGCTCAAGCGGACGGGAACTGTCTTCTTCTTTCAGCTTTTCCGCTTGTTTTTGCTTTTCCTTCATCGCTTCAACAACTTGAAAATGATCTTCCTCTTTTTTCTGTTCATTAAAACGGGCAACTTCTTCTTCCGATTCTTTAATGACGACCTCAAGAGCCATCTCGCCAAACCCTGCCGCCTGCAGCGTTTGCTGCAGCGGTTCATTGACCCGGCGCTGAATCATTTCTTGTTCGGTTTCGTTTATACATGCCAAAACGATCGTATTGTTTTTTACTTGCGGATCTTGAGATTCCAAGCGATGGATCAGTCCGTTCGTATAAGCGCGCAGCTGCTGGATTATAAACGGCCAGTACTCCTGTAAACGCTTCTCCAGCTCAGGCACGCGCTCGTACTGCACAGTAAATGACACGTCAGCAATATGCTGAAGCCCGTCGACAATTCGCGCGCGAAAACGTTCATACGTTTCATACGGGAGCATTTGCGGCAAAACGAACGAAAAATGCCATTTCTTCGTCGTTTTGTATACATCCAGCCTGTCAATATAGGCCTCTTGCACATACGTCTGGACGATGTCATCCGGCATAGCGACTTGTTCCATTAACAGCTGAAACCGCTCTTTTCGTATATGTAAATCTGCAGACATGCTTTTCCTCCTAGATCATGCATAAACGTTCTAAGGAAACGTCACTGGCATCCTGAATGAGGATACCAGTGACATGTTTATACATATTGCTTTAGTTGCGTGAGCTCGTCGCGATGAAGCTCAATAACCTCGCCCGTTCGGCGGACTTTCACTTCTACGTAACCTTCCGCAGCCCGCTTTCCGACTGTGATGCGAAGCGGCATGCCAAAAAGGTCCGCATCTTTAAACTTCACACCGGGCCGTTCCTGGCGATCATCGAGCAAAACATCCCAGCCGCTTCGATTTAATTCACTGTAAAGCTCTTCGGCGAGATGTTTTTGCTCTTCTTGTTTTGTGTTAACCGGAATCACATGAACGTCAAAAGGCGCAACGGAAGAAGGCCATATAATGCCGTCCTCATCATGATGCTGTTCGATAATCGCCGCTACCGTCCGTGAAACACCGATTCCGTATGATCCCATCACAATCGGCTGCGATTTCCCTTGATCATTTAAATACGTCGCTCCCAACGCCTCGCTGTACTTCGTTCCGAGCTTAAACACATGACCGACTTCAATGCCCTCTTTAAAACGGATCGTTCCTTGGCCGTCCGGAGACGGGTCGCCTTCTTGGATCATCCGGACATCGGCATACTCATCGACGCGAAAATCTCGCGACGGATTGACATTGACAAAGTGAACATCGGTTTCATTCGCACCGCAAACAGCATTCACTAAACTCTTTACAGCATGATCGGCGATCACGGGAATGTCTTTAGGTACATCGACTGGACCGAGGTAACCCGGCTCAGCCCGAAGCCATGATTTTGTCTCAGTCTCGGTAGCAAATTCGACTGAGCGGGCATCCAAATGGTGCTTTATTTTCACGTCGTTTATCTCGTGATCTCCGCGCACCAAAATTAATACAGGCTTCTCATCCACGGTTGTAAGTATTGTTTTCAGGCATTTTTCAGCCGCTGTGTTCAAATAAGCAGCTACTTCTTCGATCGTTTTTTGTCCGGGAGTCGCTGCCTTTGTCAATTCTTTCGGCGCCTCTTCGTCAGCCGGATACACCTTGTTGACCTCGGCAATTTCAATATTGGCTGCATATTCTGAGCTGTCTGAATAAGCAATCGTATCTTCGCCGACACTCGTTAATACCATAAACTCATGCGTATCCTTTCCGCCCATCGCGCCGGAGTCCGCCACAACCGCGCGAAAATCCAGACCGCAGCGGGTGAAAATACGCGTGTAAGCGTCATACATCGTTTGATAGCTTTCGTCGAGCCCGGCAAAATCTGTATCAAATGAATAAGCATCTTTCATGAGAAACTCCCGTCCGCGCAGCACCCCGAATCGCGGGCGCCGTTCATCACGAAATTTTGTCTGGATTTGATACAAATTCATCGGCAGCCGTTTATATGAATTCACCGCATCTTTTACAATTGATGTAATGACTTCTTCGTGCGTCGGGCCTAAAGCAAATTCCCGTTCATGACGGTCTTTGACCCGCATCAGTTCTGGGCCGTAGTCATCCCAACGGCCTGATTCCTGCCAAAGCTCCGCCGGCTGGATCGACGGCATCAGCATTTCCTGGCCGCCGGCATTGTTCATTTCTTCGCGGATAATCTCTTCAACCTTTTTTAACACTTTCATACCGAGCGGAAGAAAAGAATAAACTCCGGACGTGCTTTGGCGAATCAGTCCCGCTCGAAGCATTAATTGATGGCTGACAACGTCAGCATCATTTGGAACATCACGCAATGTTGGCGCTAAATACGTACTTTGTCTCATTGATGAGCCACCTCTGTTTTATTGTTGTGTAGCTGCCGTATAAACCGTCAGCATCAAAGGAAAAATTTATTAATGTCGTTCCATGTAACGGCAATCATTAACAGCATTAACAAAGCAAATCCGAGAAAGTGAACCATACCTTCTTTTTGCGGATCGATCGGTTTGCCTCTGACGGCTTCTAAACCGATAAACATTAACCTTCCGCCGTCTAACGCTGGTAACGGAAGCATATTGATAATGCCCAAATTGACGCTTAAAATACCGGCCCATTGCAGCAAAATCAGGACGCCCATGGCGACGACTTCGCCGGTATAATTATAAATCCCCACCGGTCCGGCCAATGCATCAAGGCTGAACTGCCCGGTAATTAACATGCCGAGTGCTTCAAATATAAGCACAGTTGTTTCATAAGTTTGCGTGAACCCGAATAATATTGAACCTGTAATCGAGTGTTCCGTCGGGGCATAGACGCCGATTACGCCCTCTTCTTCATCTTCCGGGCCTTCGCGCGCATCTGCCGTTAAATCTACCGTTGACGTCTCTCCGTCCCGTTCATATTCAACCGTCATTTCTTCGTGCGGACGATCCATGATATACATCGTCATCTCTTCCCAAGAATCGAACGTTTGCCCGTCAATCGCGATGATTTCATCGCCTTCTTCCAAACCGGCAGCAAGCGCCGGGCCGTCATCGGTTAATCCGCCGACTTGCGGTTCGTCAACCGGCATGCCGGCAAGCATTGCATAGGCCATGAAGGCAAATACGGCGAGTACAAAGTTCATCATCGGACCGGCTACGATTGCGAGCGCACGTTTCCCGACGGATTTTGAAGCGAACTGCCGGTCGTAAGGCGCGATTTGCGTAGCGATTTGATCGTAAACATAAACAGCTTTGTCGTCGATTTCGTACGTGACGAATTCGTCTTCATCGACATAGCCGCTCACAGTTAAATCATGTTCTAAGTCGATTTTTTCAATTTGAATGATTTTGCAGTCAGGATGCTTCGATTTGTTATTAATGATCAGCTTTTGAACACGGTTTTCCCCGTTGAAAATTAAGCCGATCTCATAACCCGGCTTAATTTGTACCGTTTCCGGGTCTTCTCCGGCCATCCGGACAAATCCCCCGAGCGGTAGCAGGCGGATCGTATAAACCGTTTCGTTTCTCGTAAACGAGAAAATTTTCGGACCAAACCCGATCGCGAATTCCCGGCAAAGAATTCCCGCCCGTTTGGCAAATATTAAATGCCCCCACTCATGGATGAAAACGAGGGCGCCGAAGATAATAATAACCGCTAAAAATGTGTTCATGATGTTTCACACCCTTTATTTGCTGTAAGTTAATACGGACGATCTCGTGTCTTTGTCAACCGAAACAATGGTATCCAGATCCGGCGCTTGAAGCGGGGTGTGATTGTGCAGCGCACGCTCAATAAACTCTTCGATTTGCAAAAAACTGATTTCACCGTCGAGAAAACGAGCGACTGCTACTTCATTCGCCGCGTTCATAACCGTCGGAGCAGTGCCTCCTAGTCTGCCGGCATCGTATGCCAGCTGGAGCAAACGAAACCTCTCAAAGTCCATTTTCTGAAAATGAAGCTGTCCGATTTCCCATAATTTTAACCTTTTGCTGTCTTGCAAATCAAGTCTCGACGGTTCTGACAAAGCATATTGAATCGGCACGCGCATATCAGGCGTTCCCATATGGGCCAAAACACTGCCGTCAATATACTCTACCATTGAGTGAACAATGCTTTCTTTATGCAGTATGACATCAATTTGATCGTACGGCATATTAAACAGCCATTTAGCTTCGATAACTTCCAAACCTTTATTCATCATCGAGGCTGAATCGACGGTTATTTTTGCGCCCATATTCCAATTAGGATGGTTTAGCGCATCTTTTAATGTTACATTTGCCAGTTCAGCTCTTGAAAGATCACGGAAACTGCCGCCGGAAGCAGTCAAAATCAATGTTTCAACTTCTTTCTCCCAATTTCCGTGCAAACATTGGTATATCGCTGAATGTTCACTGTCAACCGGGATCAGCTTAACGCCGCGGCGCTCAGCCGCTTCGGTGACAAGGTGTCCTGCTGTTACAAGAGTTTCCTTGTTGGCTATCGCAATATCTTTGCCGGCTTCAATCGCTTTTAACGTCGGTTCCAAGCCTACCCGGCCCATCACGGCATTGACAAGCATTTCCCCGTCTGTCTCGGCAGCTGCATAAATCAGTCCGTCAAACCCGTAAACGACCGTTGCCGGATATGAGAGCTGCATTTTCAAACGGTCTGCCAGCTCTCTCGTTGCTGTACAGATCACAGCAGGTTTAAACTCTTCCGCCTGTTTTAAAGCTTCGGTAATATTAGAACCGAAGCTCATCGACTGCAAGCGGAATGTTTCAGGGTGTGCACGCATGACATCCAGCGTTTGGATACCGATCGAGCCGGTTGAACCGATGAGATTAATCGTTTTCACTAGTTATCACCACAGTTAATTAGATTGTAAGTATTAAAAGAATCCGAGCAAAAAAACAACAGGCATGACAAAAATCAGGCTGTCAAACCGATCAAGAATGCCGCCGTGTCCGGGAAGAACATTGCCGGAGTCCTTGACCGCATAATGGCGCTTAAACGCCGATTCAATCAAATCGCCGACTTGTCCCGTCAATGAAACGACGATCATAAATGCGAGCGACAGTGCCCACGTATCAAAAAACGGGAAAAACAGCGTGTACAGGCTGCCGATCGCTAATGCAAGCATGACACCGCCGGCAGACCCCTCGACTGTTTTTTTCGGGCTGATCGAAGGCGCGAGTTTATGCTTGCCGAATTTTCTTCCTGCAAAATACGCCCCCGAATCTGTTGCCCAAACGAGAATTAGGATGAGAAAAATCAGCAGGAGACCGTCTTCCACAAACCGGGCAAACATAAAATAATGGAACCCGAACCCGACATACACTGACGTTAAAACGGTGAAACCGGCATCATCAAAGGAAAATTTATTTTTAGACAATACTGTTAATCCAAGCAGCAACACAATCAGCAATAAAAACAATTCAGTCCGGTGCAGCGGAATCCAATCCAGCAGAGCAAAATTATCCGGGACGAGCAAAATCCACATAAAAACGATGCCGATGAATCCTTTTGCTGAAAGGATCGGGATATGTTTCATTTTTAACAGTTCTGCCGTGCCGATCGTTGCAATGGCAAACATTAAGACGGCAAAAGGCCAGCCGCCGATGATTATTAAACTGAGAAAGCCGGCGCCGGCAATGACTCCGGTCAGTACGCGCTGTTTCATGATGACCTCCTTTTACACTCCGCCGTAACGGCGTTGGCGTTGCTGGTAGACTCGGACAGCTTCATTGAAATCTTTTTCATCAAAGTCCGGCCAGAGGACATCTGTGAACCAAAATTCCGCATAGGCAAGCTGCCATAACATAAAGTTGCTCAGCCTGATTTCTCCGCTCGTCCGAATAAGCAAGTCAGGATCGCGCAGCTCTGCGGTCATCAAATGCTTTGACAGCAAACCTTCATCGATTTCAGTGAAAGCGACTTCACCCGACTCTACCTTTTTGTAAATTGTTTTCACACTCTCGATAATTTCTGAACGGCTTCCGTAGTTTAAGGCGAAATTTAAAATCATTCCTGTATTTCCGGAAGTTTCTTCCGCTGCTTTTTTTACAGCACGCTGCGTGTATTCAGGCAGCGTTTCAATTTCTCCCGTCACACGCACGCGGACATTTTTTTCAATCAGTTCCGGCAATTCCGCGTTCAGAAATCTTTCCGGCAGGCGCATTAAAAATTCTACTTCCGTTTTTGGCCGCTTCCAATTTTCAGTGGAAAATGCGTATAGCGTCAATACTTCGACTCCGGTCCGATCCGCGAGCCTTACCATCCGGCGAATCGCATTCATCCCTTCTCTATGGCCGGCAACTCTCGGCAGACCGCGTTTTTTCGCCCAGCGTCCATTTCCGTCCATGATGACAGCGATATGTTTCGGAATATTTTCTTCTTCCGGTTCGATTTCGTTTAATTCGTCTTCTTCTGCAGGTTTTTCTTTCCCCATCAGTTTATTCAGCATGATGATATCCCCCGTGGTAACTAAATTACGATCGTTTTATAAGCAGACAAGCATATTGCAGATGACTCAAGTACAGAGCCTCCTATATTCTATCACGAACTGGCCTTTGGGATAAGAAGGATTTTCATTCTAGCCTTTTATCATAGAAAAAACCCCCTGCAGGCAGAGGGTCAAAGCAAGTGGAATTCTTTTATATTTCGCGGATATCTTCTTCTTTTGCTTTTGCGGTATCATCAATTTTTGCGATCATTTTGTCTGTCAATTTTTGCACATCATCCTGAGCGCGCCGCAAACCATCTTCAGTTAATTCATTGCTTTTTTCCATTTTCTTCAGTTCGTCATTCGCTTCACGGCGGACATTGCGAACCGCGACTTTCGCTTCTTCAGCGTAACGGCCGACATATTTCACAATTTCTTCGCGCCGCTCTTCTGTCAGGGCCGGGACGGAAATGCGGATCACATTGCCGTCATTCGACGGTGAAAGACCGAGATCAGCTTTTTGAATCGCCTTTTCAATTTCCGAAATCACCGATTTGTCGAACGGCTGGATTAAGAGCATACGCCCTTCGGGAACACTGATTGACGACAGCTGATTCAGCGGCGTCATCATGCCGTAATACTCTACCTGCACGCGGTCAAGAATCGACGGATTCGCTCTGCCGGTCCGCAATGTAGCCAGCTGCTGCTGAAATGATTCAATCGATTTGTTCATTCGTTCTTCTGCCTGCTTCAATACTTCTTTAGACATTATTGACTCCCCCTAATCGTTGTTCCGATTTCTTCACCGAGCACTGCGCGGCGAATGTTACCTTTTTCTGCAATTGAGAATACAATAAGCGGAATATTGTTATCCATACATAAGGACGAAGCGGTTGAATCCATCACAGCGAGCCCGTCTTTAAGCAAGTCAAGGTACGTCAGCGTGCTGAATTTTTTGGCTCCGGAATCGACCGTCGGATCGGCGCTGTACACCCCGTCCACATTGTTTTTCGCCATTAAAATAACATCAGCTTCAATTTCAGCTGCTCTTAACGCAGCCGTCGTATCCGTTGAAAAGTATGGATTGCCTGTTCCGGCAGCAAAAATGACGACGCGCTTTTTCTCGAGATGGCGAATAGCTTTGCGGCGTATGTAAGGTTCGGCGACTTGGCGCATTTCAATCGACGTTTGCACACGCGTTTGCACCCCTTCATGTTCGAGACCGTCTTGAAGAGCGAGCGCATTCATAACCGTCGCGAGCATGCCCATGTAATCAGCGGTCGCCCGGTCCATGCCTTTCGCACTCCCTGCCATCCCCCGCCAAATATTGCCTCCGCCGACAATAATGGCAATTTCGACATCCAGTTCTGCTACATCGTGAATCTGATCCGCGATCGATTGAATCATATTCGGGTCGATACCGTAGCCCTGTTCACCGGCAAGAGCTTCGCCGCTAAGCTTCAAAACGATCCGTTTAAATTTTGCTTCTTCCATAATACCCTCCATATTGAGCGCTCGTCCAGCCCGAGTTTCATTAAATCAAACGTATAGCTTGGAAAAAAGGGACACAGCTGTGCCCCTTTTTGGATTACTTTTTCACTTGAGACATAACTTCTTCTGCGAAGTTGTCTTCTTTCTTTTCCATACCTTCGCCAACTTCGTAACGGTAAAACGTTTTAACGTTGGCACCTTGAGCTTTCACATAATCGCCGACCTTTTGATCGCCGTCTTTTACAAACGCCTGTTCGTTTAAGCAAATTTCTTCGAAGTATTTGCCGAGTCGTCCTTCAACCATTTTTTCCACGATGTTTTCCGGCTTGCCTTCGTTAAGCGCTTCTTTTTTCAACGCTTCGCGCTCTTTTTCAACCTCTTCGGCAGAAACGTCTTCGCGGCTGACATACTGAGGATTAATCGCTGCAACATGCATTGCGATATCTTTCGCGACAGTCTCGTCTGTCGTGCCTTCCAAGACGGTTAACACGCCGATGCGTCCGCCCATGTGAATGTACGAACCGAACGCTTCATTTTCACCGAGTTCGATGACTTGAAAACGGCGCAAAGAAATCTTTTCACCGATTTTAGCGATTTGATCATTGATATACGCTTCAAGGTTTTCAGCATCGCCGTCAAACGCTTGCGTAAGCGCCTCTTCAACTGTTGCCGGCTCGTTTTTCAACAAATGCTTCGTCACGCCGTCCACCATGTTGACAAAGTTTTCATTTTTTGAAACGAAATCCGTTTCTGCGTTGATCTCAGCGATAACGGCTTTATTTCCGTCAACTACGACGTGAGCAAGACCTTCAGCAGCGACACGGTCCGCTTTTTTCTGTGCTTTGGCAATCCCTTTTTCACGCAGGAATTCAACCGCCTTTTCCATATCACCGTCTGTTTCTGTCAGTGCTTTTTTGCAATCCATCATGCCTGCGCCTGTTTGTTCACGCAAGTCTTTTACCATTTGAGCTGAAATTGCCATATTCTATTCCTCCTCGGGTTTATTAAAGTCACTTTTTCAAAAAAAGGGTGATAAAGGGTCCGGCCCTCTATCACCCTTTGTGTCAGCACTTATGCTTTCGATTCTTCGCTCGAAGCTTCTTGCACTTCGTTTTCTTCGCCTTGATTGGCTTCAATGATAGCGTCTGCCATTTTCGCCGTCAATAAACGCACAGCGCGGATCGCATCATCGTTACCAGGGATGACGTAGTCGATTTCGTCCGGGTCGCAATTCGTATCTACGATGCCGACAATCGGAATATCCAGTTTATGCGCTTCTGCAACAGCAATGCGCTCTTTGCGCGGATCGATAATAAACATCGCATCAGGTACGCGGTCCATATCTTTAATTCCGCCGAGAAACTTCTCGAGACGATCTTTTTCTTTATTCAGCAAGACAACTTCTTTTTTCGGCAACACATCGAACGTTCCGTCTTCCGCCATTGTTTCCAGGTCTTTAAGACGCTGAATACGCTTGCGGATCGTTTCGAAGTTCGTCAATGTTCCGCCGAGCCAGCGCTGGTTGATGTAGTACATCCCGCAGCGTTCGGCTTCTTCTTGGACAGAATCCTGCGCTTGCTTTTTCGTTCCGACAAACAGAACGTTTCCGCCGTCTGCTGCAAGGTTGCGGACAAATTTGAACGCTTCGTCAACTTTTTTGACCGTTTTTTGCAGGTCAATAATGTAAATACCGTTTCTTTCTGTGAAGATGTAGCGATCCATTTTAGGGTTCCAGCGGCGCGTTTGGTGTCCGAAATGTACCCCTGCTTCTAATAGTTGTTTCATGGAAATCACTGCCACTTCACTCACCTCCTCTTGGTTTTTAGTTCCTCCGCCTGTATCAGCTTTTTCTCGGACTTTTCGCAGAAAAGCACCCCGAAAAAAATCAACAGACGTGCGTAGTGTTGTAACACCGAGAGTTAATATATCATATTCATAAAGGTGAGACAAGCACTCTGACCGGAATTATTTATAAAATTTAAGCAATAAATGCACCTCGCCCGCGCCGATGCCAAGCTGGCGGGCAATATCGGCTTCGCTGAAACCTTGCTGATGCATCGACAGCACCCGTGATGTTTCCGACGATATAAAGGCCGCTTCTTGTGCTGCCGTTTCTTCCGGTAGCGGCGGGTTATAAGCGCTGTAATCAGCGTCTGCAGCTGTATCTTGTTTTGCAGCAGTTTCTGCAGCCCGCTTATCCTTTTGTTCATCAGCTTGAGCATGACGAAGATTTTCTGTCAGCGGGGCGGGCTTTGATGCCGCCGTATCCATATCGTTAATACGCCGGGCAAGTTTTTCATTGTTTTCTTTAATTTCCGTTGTATAAGATATCAGCATATCTTCCATTTCTTTTAATGTTCGCCCGGTATCCGGCGGTTGACTGCTCTCAATTTTTTGATACAGGATAATCATAACAAAAAAGCTGACTAAATGCAGAACGAGACTTACTATGACTAAATAAACCATCAAAACTCCTCACTTCTTAAACGGCGGATCAGTTGCTCCGACCTTTATTGTTCCAGATTTACACAGGTTCAAACGTAATCTCCGATTGACGCAAATAAAAAATGACCCCTTGATGTGTACTGGTGATCCGCCGGCGGTATTTGCCGAAATACAAATCAGTCATCGGAAAGACTTGCCGTCTTATCGCAATTTTTGCCTGCTCATTTAACTGAAGCGAGCGCTGTACAGCATCCAGCGCGCCGGCTGCTTCATTCAGCTGTTCATACGTATTTGAAAACGATCTTCTGATTCGTTTTTTCGTCGTCCGTTCCTTATCAGAGAGCGGCTGGTGTTTTTCTTTGTCGATAATTTTTTTCAACAGTTTGCCGTTTTTGTTCAGTTCATCGTTTGCTCTGGCTTTTTGCTGACGGAGGTGTTCTTCCCGCTCCAATAAGCGTTTGCTCACTCCGATGTAAATTTCTGTCGGGGTGTTCATCTGATTGCCGATCTCATTAACATCTACCCCTTTTACAGCAGCCAATTTTCCCCCGCATACGTTACCCTTTCGTTCGTTGCAAATAATCGCGCCGTGCGCTTCAATGTGACTGTGAAGAATTGACGTCGAAACAGTGATGTCACCGGCCGCAAATACATTCGCCTGATTGATAAACGACGTCCGCACCTCGCCTTCTGCCTCAATGGCGCCGTCTCCCTGGGCAACAATGCCTTGATGGATATAAATTGAACCGCCGGCAGTCAAGCGGGCAGCTTCGACGGAACCGTGAACACGAATGTCGCCTTGTGCTTTCACGGAAAACCCCGCGGGAACATTGCCGCGAATGTTTACATTGCCGATAAAATCAAGGTTCCCGGTCTTTAAATCGAGATCACCGTTTACCTCGTAGACAGGGTATACATGGACAAGCCTCGGTTCAACTGAAATTTGTCCGTCGATCGCCGACGTTATTTCATCCGCATCATCGTTTATACGGGTGTTTTTTCCCGGGCGCAGGGTTATGTCTTTACCGTTTTTGCCCGGCAGCACTTCGCCGTTTACCCCCGTTCCATCCGTTCCGGCAGTCGGATGTATTTTTTTTCCGACAACCTCGCCCGAACGGACAGTCGGTATATCGATCACTTCCCGGAGGTTTACCCGCGATTTCGTTTCAAGCTCTTCATTTCTGATATCGCTTGCGGCCTGTTCATCGAGAACCGTCCATAAAAAAGCGTCTTTCCCCGCTTTTGGCGCCTTTCCTTCCGCAATGACAACAGGCGGAAGAACATCTCCTGAAATGACGGCGGCGATCACATCGTGTTTTAAGCCGGCAGATACTCCGGATTGCTGCAAAAATGCGTTTAATTCTTCGTATGTAAGATTTTCAGGCGCCGGCGCCTTTTGTTTCAGTTTCGCCTGGAGGACATCTTGTGAAATTTCCAGTTCGAAAACTTCAAATAAATCAGACATGTCTCATGCTCCTTTTTGCCATAACCGACTTATCCGGCACCTGAGATCAGCCCGCCGAAGAAGTCAATTTTTGTTGAAGTTTAAATACGGATTTCGAGTGAATTTGCGAGATGCGAGACGTTGATAACTCCATTACCTCACCGATTTCTGTTAAAGTGAACTCCTCAAAATAAAACAGGGAGAGGACAAGCTGTTCTTTTTCATTTAACGTTCGAATCGCCTCAGCCAGTTCTTCATAATCAGCTTGTTTGCCGATCTGTTCATCCGGTGAGGGGGTTTTATGATCAACAATTGTTTGCGCGTACGTTTCTTTCGATTCACTTTCCTGTGTCGGTTCGTCGACTGACAGCAAATGGGCAAAGAAGCTTTCATTCAATGTCGCCGTCACATCGGTTACCGTCATGCCTAAGTCATGAGCGACTTCTTGCGGAGACACGTTGCGCCCGAGCCTTTGTTCCATCGCTTCCATCGTCTGTTCAATCTTTTTAGCTTTATCACGCATCGAACGGGGAAGCCAGTCTTCTTGCCGGAGTCCGTCAATAATCGCGCCGCGCACCCGGAAAGAGGCGTATGTATCGAATTTTAACTCGCGCGATGAGTCAAATTTTTCCAACGCGTCATAAAGGCCCATTAAACCGTGGCTGCGAAGATCCTCTATTTGCACGCTTTTGGGCAGATGAATGCTTATGCGGTGGACATGATAATCAACTAACGGCAAGTAAGCTTCGATCAGCCGGTCTCCGGCTGTTTTGTCTCGCTTTGCTGTCCATGCGTTCCAATCTTCTTTCAGCGTTTCCGTCAATTCAATCCGGGACATTGAACCCCTCCTAAATACCGTGAAAGCTAGCTTTTGTCATGATCTTCTTGATCGTTACGTGTTTCAGCGGATTTTTTCGCACGAACCGTTGTTGTAAGATCCATTGTAATCCAATCCCATACATAAGAAAACAGCAGACCGACTGGAGCGGCGAGGAAAAATGCAATGCCTGCACGGAAAAACGATGTCGCTGCTTCGTTTACGGCGAAAGAAGACAAGAGCACGATTAAAAATCCTGCGATTCCTGACGTTAAAAACCATTGCAAACGATTGACTTTCATTATACTTCCACCACCCCTTTATTGACTGTCCTGATATTTAACACGGAGGTTGCCGGGTTAAATTCTATCGTTCGGCCGCTGCCGCCGCCCGTATCTTCATGCACGAGTTCGACGCGAAACGATGCAAGCACGTCTTTGACAGCTTCGGCATTGCGCGGTCCGATCCGCATCGCTTCGTTTGAAGAGCTGAATTGAAACATTTGTGCGCCGCCGGCGATTTTTGCTTTCAGTCTCGAACGTAACGCTCCGTCAGCCTCAAGAAGTCCGATCAAATCAGCAACAGCCGTGTCGGCGTATTTGGCCCGGTTTATGACACCGCTGCGCGCATAAGTTGAATCCGGCAGCATAATATGCGCCATTGCCGATAACTTCAGCCGTTCATCATAGACGACAACCCCGATACACGAGCCTAAACCGGACGTTCGAATTGTCTGCGGCACTTTCGCTGTGTTCAAATCCGCCATCCCTACTTTTACAAGCTTATCCATTCTCATTGACCCCTAAGGAATGAAATACTGCTTCAAGCGAATCCGGGTCGGGAAGCAAGAAAAAATGACCTTTCGTCCTCAATGCATTATCACTGCCGGTTTCACTGATTTCCGTATCAATGACAATCGCGTAATCGCCGGCCTTGGAGATCTCAATCAGTCCAAACGACAAGACGGCCATCGCCATATCGACAGCGAGCGCCGGCGGGGTCGGCTTAAGATTAAGCGCGGTGAAATCGGACAATGACGACAAGTACGCCCCTGCTAAAATATTGCCGACTTCATTTAAAGCCGAGCGCCCCATCGCGTTAGGCTCATTTGACAAAAAATCAATCCCGCTGTCATTTAACAGCTGCCCGATCAGCCGCGAGCCTTCTGCAGCCGGCATCATAAAATACATGCTCCCGGGCGCATCGCCTTCAATGCGCAAAAAAACAGCTGTAACCGGTTCCTCATCGCCCCCGACAGCATCACAGATTTGATTGAACGGAACGACGCGTACAGACGGGACGTTCATATCGATCGTTTTTCCGAGCATTTCTGACAAGGCAGTTGCTGCATGGCCGGCGCCGATATTGCCGATTTCTTTCAACATGTCCAAATGACCGGCCGTCACGTGTTCATATTGAAACATTAAACCGTACCTTCAATTTCTTGGAGTTCCTGCAGTTCATTTGGGTTAAGAACTTTCTCTAAATTCAACAAAATTAACAGCCGTTTTTCCAGTTTTGCCACTCCGCGGATGTACTCGGCTTCGAGACCTCCAACTACTTCCGGCGGCGGTTCAACGGCATCCCTGGCAATATCGATGACATCATTCGCGCTGTCGACGACAAGCCCGACATCCATCTGATTAACGGTCACGATGATGACACGCGTCGATTCGCTGTGCGGGGCCTCTTCAATACCGAAGCGTTTCCGCAGATCGATAATCGGTGTGACAACACCGCGCAGATTAATCACTCCTTCCACAAAATCCGGCGTAGACGGAACCCGGGTGACATGCTCCAATCGTTCAATCGATCGGACTTGCTCAACTTCAACACCGTATTCTTCATCTTTCAATAAAAATACGATCACTTTCACGTCGGCTGCGATTCCTTCGTTCATAACAACTTCCTCCTCCAAGCAAAATCACGATTTTATTAACGCGTTGCAGTCAATAATTAAAGCTACACGGCCGTTGCCGAGAATCGTTGCGCCGGAAATAGCAAATACATCGGTTAAATAATTTCCCAACGATTTTAAAACTATTTCCTGCTGGCCGATAAAAGAATTCACAACGAGCGCGGCCATTTTTTCGCCTTTTCTGACAATGACAATCGAGCAGTAATCATCTTCTGCCAATTCTTTTGGAACTGCAAAAAATTCAGTCAAATCGATTAACGGGACAATGCTTCCGCGAAAATCAATCACTTTTTGATTATGCGCCGACATGATTTCATCTTTTTTAATAATTGCTGTCTCAATAATCGATGAAAGCGGGACGGCATAGATTTCTTTTTGCACTTCGACAAGCATGACTGAAATGATTGACAGCGTAAGCGGGAGCTGTATCGAAAACGTCGTTCCTTGCCCCGGAACAGAGTCGACCGATGCGTGTCCGCCGAGCGATTCAATTTTATTTTTCACAACGTCGAGCCCGACGCCGCGCCCGGAAATATCAGAGATTTCTTCAGCGGTGGAAAGCCCGCTGGAAAACAGGAGCTCATACACTTGTTTATCGGTCATGCTTCGGCTGTTTTCTTCTGTAACTGCACCGCTTTTTAGCGCTTTCGCCAAAACTTTTTCCCGGTCGATTCCGCCGCCGTCATCTGCTACTTCAATAAAAACATGATTTCCGCTGTGGTAAGCTTTCAAAGTGATAAGGCCTTCCTCAGGTTTGCCGGCATTTATCCGTTCGATAGGTGACTCCAGCCCGTGATCGATCGAATTGCGCAAAAGATGAACGAGCGGATCGCCAATTTCATCAATCACCGTGCGGTCGAGTTCTGTCTCGGCACCGATAATCTCAAGCTGAATTTTTTTATCGAGTTCTTTTGCTAAGCCGCGAACCATTCGGGGAAAACGATTAAAGACTTGTTCGACCGGCACCATGCGCATATTTAATATAATGCTCTGCAAATCCCCGGATATTCGGGACATGTGTTCGACTGTTTCCGTCAGTTCGGCGCTGTTTAAATCATTTGAGATCTGCTCCAGCCTCCCGCGGTCAATGACTAACTCTTCAAACAAATTCATTAAACTGTCTAAACGTTCGATATTGACCCGGATTGTTTTATTCCCGGACGGTGCCGCTTTTTCATCGCGCTCACCGGAACTTTCAAGCTGCGCTGTTTCCGGTTCAGCAACTGACGCGGCTGTTTCCGCTTCTGCAGCTTCTTCTGACAATGACGTGCCGTCTTCCGCGTCATGCGCAGCGACGATCGCGGCGACATCCAGCTTTTTGACGGCAACTTTCTCGACTTCCGACACTTTGCAAATACGGTTTTCAATTTCCTGCTCGGTTTCTTTTGTCAGCACCGTTACTTGAAAGCTAAACTCGAATTCTTCATTTTCAAGCTTCTCTACAGAAGGTGACGATTTAATAACCTCGGCAATTTGTTCGAGCACTTCAAATACCATGTAAACCCGGGCTGCTTTTAAA
Organism: Salisediminibacterium halotolerans; assembly: GCF_003814815.1. Lineage (GTDB taxonomy): Bacteria > Bacillota > Bacilli > Bacillales > Salisediminibacteriaceae > Salisediminibacterium > Salisediminibacterium halotolerans. The sequence continues at coordinate 281,777 of NZ_RKQQ01000003.1, read as the reverse complement.
ATGACATCGCTGTTTAAATCCACAGAAACGTGATAAGCGTCGTACCCTTGTTCCTGCGATTGAACCAACACGGTTCGTTCAAACTCATCAAATTCCGCGCCTTCAGTTTCGTCTTTATCTCCGTATTCAGCTTCCGCTGCCCCATCCGTCTGTTCCGGCTGGAGAGATTCCCCTTTTTCAATCCGTGCCAGCTGATTGACAACAGCGGCAACATCTTTTTCTCCTTCGCCGCCGTCAGCAATGTTTTGGACGATTTCTTCCATATGATCGACCGCTGCAAAAACAACGTCCATAACAGCGTCTGTGGCAGCAATGGCCTCATTGCGGATACCGTCTAAAACGTTTTCCATCTGATGCGTCAAATTAGCCAGATCTTCAAACCCCATGGTTGCAGCCATCCCTTTCAGCGTGTGCGCTGAACGGAACACTTCGTTGACAATCGTTAAGTCTTGAGGATTTTTCTCCAATTCGAGCAGATTGTCATTTACAGCTTGCAAGTGCTCATTGCTTTCATCGATAAACATATCTAAATACTGACTGTTTTCCACAACGTTCCCTCCTGTTAACTGTACTTCAGCAAAACCTCGGCGATGTCATGCAAATCAACAACTTCATCAACTAAGCCGGTTTCTCGAGCGGCTTTTGGCATGCCGTAAACGACCGACGTTTTTTCTGATTCCGCAATCGCCGCTGTCGTTTTGCAGTGTTTCAGTTCGATCAGCCCCTTTTTTCCGTCTGCACCCATTCCGGTCATGATAACGGCGATCACCCGCGATATTGAACTTGAAGCCAATGACAGCAGCATCGAATCAACAGACGGCCGGTGACCGTTCACAGGATCTGATTGATCTAATAGAACCCCGACTGAAGTCCCTAATTCCTTTACCTTTAAATGGTATCCTCCCGGGCACAGATAGGCAACCCCTTTTTTTAATCTCTCACCGTTTTCTGCTTCTTTAACGGTGATATTCGCACGGGCATTTAATCTTTCTGCCAGTGATTTCGTAAAACCTTCCGGCATATGCTGAACGATCAGGATCGGGCAGGGAAATTCTGCGGGCAAAGCTGTCAGCAAGTGATGAAGAGCTTTCGGCCCGCCTGTCGACGTGCCGATTGCAGCCACTGTCACGTCCGGTCCGTTTGGTATTGGGTATTTATTCTCATGATTGGGCTGTACAACAGAAGAAAAGATTTTTTGGTCCGTCAGTTTTGGCATCTCCACCGAGGCCGCAGCCAACACTTTCGCAATTAAATCCGCTTGCACCGTTTGCATCTTTAAAGACATTGCGCCGGACGGTTTCGCTATAAAATCAACAGCCCCGTAAGACATCGCTTCGAACGTTGTATTCGCCCCGTCTTTTGTAACACTTGAAACCATGATTACCGGAACCGGGTGATTTGCCATGATGTTTTTCAGCGCATCGATTCCCGACATCACCGGCATTTCAACATCCATCGTGACGACATCGGGTTTGAAGGAAACAACTTTTTCCAACGCTTGCTGACCGTTTCTTGCCTTAGCGATAACCTCTATCTGCTCATGACTGTCAAGCATGTCAGCGAGCATTTTTCGCATGAACGCTGAATCATCAACGACAAGCACTTTAATCATCTCTTCACCTCTTCGCTTCGTCCGATTTCATCAAACTTCTGAGTTTATGCAAAAACGATTGTTCCGCACGGCTGTTTTCAACCGTTTTTGGGGCGCAGTAATCGTTGACAGCGGCCGTTATTTGCTGTGACGGTTTTGATTTGGGCGCATGGAGCAGAAAGGGGGTTTGCGAGCGGACGGCTTTCGATACTGCTTTATCATCGGCAATAATCGCCAGTTCAGCGATCGTTTTCGACAGGAACTTCTCGGTAACATTTATCATATTGTCGGCCGTTTTGCGGCCGTCTTGTTTCGTTTGCGCCCGATTGACAATCAGCCGGACAGGAAGGTTTTCATCGTTTTGATCGATGTATTTCACCATCGCATACGCATCTGTGATTGCTGTCGGTTCCGGCGTTGTAACTAAAAACACTTCATGTGCGGCAAACAAAAAATAAGCGCTGTTTCCATTCACCCCTGCTCCCATATCAAGAAATATGTAATCGTAAGCTGATTCGATCACGTCGAGCTGAGCATAAAAATAATCGGCTTTATACCGGTCAAACTCGAATAAGTCATTTAAACCGCTCCCGCCTGCGATATAACTTAACCCTTTCGGACCGGGTTCGATGATTGACCAGATCGAGAGCTCCTCTTTCAGCATATCGACGATCGAACGATCGGCCGTTGCCCCCAGCAAAATGTCAATATTCGCCATTCCGATATCCAGGTCAATCATTAATACTTTTTTGCCGGCCTGCTGCAATCCTAACGCGAAGTTAACCGTAAAGTTCGATTTGCCGACGCCGCCTTTGCCGCTGACTACCGCCAGCACTCGGGCCCGATGACTGCGGTTTCCGCGCTTTTCTGTCATCCCGTTCACCCTGCCTCTTAAAGCCGCTGCTTGATCATTCACGCTCTCCTCATCTCCTCATCAGCCGTTCGGCCAAATCTGTTGCAGAAGTTCCGCTGATATCATCCGGTACATTTTGTCCGTTTGAGATATAGCTGATGCCGATACCATAATCAAGCACGGCGTTATACATCGCTCCGCAAGAATCGGTTTCATCGACTTTTGTAAAGATCAGCTTATGAATCGCAATCAGCTGAAACTGTTCAATAATCGTTTTCATATCCCGGTATTTCGAAGTGACTGCCAGCACGAGATGCGTTTCAATATCTTCGTTAAAATCGATCAGTTCTTTCAGCTGTTGAACATACTGCGAATTGCGAAAGTTCCTTCCCGCTGAATCGATGATAACAAGGTCATACGCGGAAAATTTCTTGACTGCTTCACGAAAATCATCAATTGAATAAGCAACCTCTAACGGGGCATTCAAAATTTTCGCATACGTTTTTAACTGTTCAATCGCGGCGATCCGAAAAGTGTCCGTCGTTATAAACGCGACGCTTTTCCCGTCATTAAGCGCGGCTTCGGCGCCGATTTTTGCCGCTGTTGTTGTTTTTCCCGCACCGGTGGGACCGACGATATTGACGTATTTATGCGAGTAATCAAGCTGTGAAAAGTCAGCGTCCGCTAAACGATGATACAAGGCTTCTTTCATCCAGGAAAAAGCTTCTTCGTATCCTGGCGCATGCTCATCTGTCCGGTACCATTTGCGCAACAGTTCTTTCATCAGTTCCATTCGGTGCTCGCTTTTAATTTCCTGATCGGCTAAAAAGCTGTCCAAAGCATCTAACGGTTCCGGGTATATGCCTGCGTTTTGAGATCCCGTCTGCTGGGTTAAAACAAGTCTTTTCAATTCTTCGATTTCGCTTGCCAAAGCTGATCGATCGTTTGCGCCGGCTGTTTGCTCATGAGTGCCAGCGCTGTTGTTCTTACCGCCATGCGGTGAAACAGCAGCTGTATCTGTTCCTGCTGCGGCAGGGGTTCGTACCGGCCTGCGCTCGCTTGCAGGCTTAGGTGAAGAACGATCATCATCAAGGGCGGCGATCACTTCAATGTTTTTCTTTTTGAAAAAACCGAAGATTCCGCCTTTCTCAATATTTTTCGAGTTAAGAATGACGGCATCTTTGCCCAATTCATCTTTAATTTTTGCCATCGCATCCGTCATGTCCCTGGCGTGTACTTTTTTTATTTTCATCCGGCATTCACCACCCCTGCGCTCTGTACTTCGACTGTCGGTTCAAGCTCATTAAACGAAAGAACCGGAACTTGCGGCATATACCGTTCAATTAAGTGCCGGACATACATCCTTACAGCCGGCGAACAAAGAAGCACCGGCATCCGGCCTGCTTCCTGCATCCGTTCCACTTCTTTCATCACATTTTCGATGATCGACTGCGACGTTTGCGGATCCATGTTAATAAACGCGCCGTGCTCTGTCTGCTGAACGGAATCGGCGATCATTTTTTCTACGTTGCCGCTGACGCTGATAACATGAAGGGCTTCGCCGTCCGGCGCGTATTGTTTTGTAATTTGCCGCGAAAGCGATTGACGCACGTATTCCGTTATTAAATCGGTGTCTTTCGTCATCGATCCGTAATCGGCCAGTGTTTCAAAAATCATCGGCAAGTTGCGGATCGACACTTTTTCTTTCAGCAAATTCGCAAGCACCTTTTGTATTTCACCTGTTGAAAGCGGACTGGGTGTCACTTCCTCGACTAGCGTCGGATAAGATTCATTCAAGTGGTCGACGAGCTGCTTAGTTTCCTGACGGCCGATTAATTCATGCGCATGGCGCTTGATCACTTCTGTCAAGTGCGTCGACACAACAGACGGCGGATCGACGACCGTGTAACCCGAAAGTTCCGCCTGCTCTTTTAAATCCTCTGCTATCCACAAGGCCGGGAGGCCAAACGCCGGTTCGACTGTTTCAATCCCTTTAATCGATTCATCTTCAACACCGGGACTCATCGCCATAAAATGATCTAAAAGCAACTCGCCTTTAGCGACTTCATTGCCTTTAATTTTTATCGAGTATTCATTCGGCTGCAGCTGAATATTATCTCTAATCCGGATTACCGGGACGATCATTCCCATTTCCAAGGCAAGCTGCCGGCGAATCATCACAACTCTGTCGAGCAGATCGCCGCCTTGATTCGCATCCGCCAGCGGGATTAACCCGTAGCCGAATTCAAATTCAATCGGATCCACTTGCAGTAAATTCACGACACTTTCCGGCGACTTCATCTCCTCATCGCCTTGCTCATCGGTTTCGGCCGTTTCAGCAGTCATATCAGCAAGAACTTGCTCCTTGCCGGCGCTGCGTTCAAGGAAAAAGCCTCCGGTTGCTAAAAGAAGGGCAATCGTCGTCGTCACAAACATGTCGATCGGTGTGAACACGCCAAGGGCAAAAATTGTCCCGCCGGCAACGTAGAGCATTTTCGGATAGGCGAGCAGCTGTTTTGTGATATCGTGGCCGAGGTTTCCTTCAGAAGCTGCTCTCGTGACAACAATGCCGGTCGCTGTCGAGATGAGCAGAGCCGGGATTTGTGACACGAGGCCGTCGCCGACCGTCAAGAGTGTATACTTATTCGCCGCTTCATCAAGCGGCAGTCCTTCTTGCACCATTCCGATGACTAAACCGAAAATAATATTGATGATGACAATCACAATACCGGCGATCGCATCGCCTTTGACAAACTTGCTCGCACCGTCCATCGAGCCGTAAAAGTCCGCTTCATTTTCGATTTTTTTGCGCCGTTCTTTCGCTTCCTGATCAGAAATCATTCCCGCATTTAAATCGGCATCAATACTCATCTGCTTCCCCGGCATCGCATCGAGGGTAAAACGGGCGCCGACCTCAGAAACGCGCTCCGCCCCTTTTGTAATAACAATAAATTGAATGACGACGAGAATAACGAACACAACAAATCCGACGAGGGCATTACCTCCGACAACAAAATCGCCAAACGTATCGATCACGTTGCCGGCGTCCCCTTGATTACCTAAAATCGCCCGCGTTGTCGACACATTTAACCCGAGGCGAAAGAGCGTCACGAGCAAAAGCAAAGTCGGAAAGATTGAAAATTGCAAAGGCTCGCGCGTATTCATCGACACGAGTATGATCAAAAGCGCAAACGTGATGTTTATAATGATCAGAAAATCGATCACCGCTGTCGGCAGCGGTATGATCAGCATAATCACGATCATGATGACTCCTAATAAAATACTGAAATCTTTCAATGGCATTTGCGCTTCTCCCCTTACAGATCAATCAATTCTTTTTCGCCTTACACTTTCTTTTGAATCCGGTACACATAAGCAAGCACTTCAGCCACAGCTTTGAACAAATCTTCCGGCACAAGCTGGCCGATCTCGGCCTGATCGTACAAAGACCTCGCAAGCGGCCGGTTTTCCACTGTGACTACTTCATTGTTTTTCGCAATGTTGATCAGCTTTAACGCGACGTAATCAACGCCTTTGGCAACGATAACGGGCGCATCCATTTGATCAGGATCATACTTCAATGCAATTGCATAGTGTGTCGGATTCGTTATCACGACATCGGCTTTCGGCACTTCTTCCATCATACGGCTCATCGCTTGCTGGCGCTGCTTTTCTTTAATCTTGCTTTTAATTTGCGGGTCGCCTTCTGTTTTTTTATGCTCATCTTTGACGTCTTGTTTCGACATACGGATATTTTTTTCGTGATCGTATTTTTGATATGTATAATCAAGCATCGCAAGAAACACGAGCAGCAAAGCGACAGCCAATCCCATCACGACGATTAAATTGCCGATCATATTCGCTGATTCATTGACTGAATACAGGCCCAGCCGCAACAGCTCGTCCATATTGAACCACAAAACAATCCCGGTGACGCCGCCGACGAAGGTGATTTTCATCATCGATTTTAAAAACTCTACAAGCGCGCGGACACTGAAAATTCGTTTAATTCCTTTAATCGGATTGACTTTTTCTAATTTCACTTTGATCGCTTCAGGCGCAAACATAAATCCAACTTGAATATAATTGGCGAATATACCTGCCAAAGCTGCCGCGAGCATAATCGGCGCAACAGTCAAAGCCGCTTCGTACGCATAGGTAACAAACATCGCCCAGACGTTGGCCGGGGTCACTTCCATCAGCATGTACTCTTCGAACGTGAACTGAACAATGCTCGTTAATTGATCAATCACAAATGAACCGACAAACCAAAAGAGCAAAAAAACAAACATGAGGATAAATGCTGTATTTACGTCGGTGCTTTTACCGACCTGTCCTTTTTCTCTCGATTCTTTGCGCTTTTTCGGCGTCGCCTGTTCTGTTTTTTCCTGATTGAAATACTGTAAATCGAGCTGGATATACATGTTTTACACGCCTCCGTAAATTTCCATAAGCGTCCTCATCGTTTCAATCGTTGTATCCATCAAATTTTGCACGAGCATGAAAAAAGGCGCCATCGTTAAAAACATCATAATAAAACCGAGAAAAATTTTCAGCGGCAGCCCGACGACAAACACGTTGACTTGCGGGACGGTCCGGGCAATCATACCGAGGGCGACATCGACTAAAAAGATCGAGCCGACGATCGGAAGCGACATCTGAAAAGCAATTAAAAACATCGTGTTAAACGTGGTCGCGATATATTGCACGTAGTTCTCATCATCGAACGGCAAATATATTTGCTCGAGCGGGATAAATTGAAAGCTGTAAAATGCTCCGTCAATTAATAAATGATGGGCATTGGTCGCAAGCAGAAACATCATCGCAAACGTATAAAGGTAACTGCCGATCATCGGTGACTGCGTGCCTGTTTGCGGATCAATGACATTCGCGATTAAAAACCCGAGTTTTAAGTCCATTAATCCGCCGGCGACTTGAATGGCATAGAGCAAAATCGTCGCAATTAAACCGACTGTCAAACCGACAAGCGCTTCTTTTAAGATTAAGAGAACAAATTCGTAGTTTATTGCAAACACCGGCCAATCGCCGGTAATAAAGACAATCCAGGCCAAAAACAGCGCAATGCCGATTTTTAGCCGTCCGGGAATATTTTCATAAGCGAAAAACGGCAAGGTCATGAAAAAAGCTGTCAGGCGCACGAGGATGAGTAAAAAAGCCGGAAACCACTCAAACAGGTCTAATTCCGTCATCGCACTAACCTATATATTCATGCAGATTGCTGAAAATATCCGTCGCAAACGTCATCGCCTGTGACAGCATCCAAGGTCCGAAGATGACTAGAGCGATCAAAACACCGGCAATTTTCGGAATGAACGCAAGCGTCTGCTCCTGAATTTGTGTTGTCGCCTGAAAGATACTGACGGACAATCCGAGAGCGAGCGCAGTTATTAACAGCGGAGCAGCGATCATCAAAGTCGTAAATACGCCTTGCTCCGCCCATGCTATGACTTGATCTGGACTCATAATCATCCACCTCTAAAAACTTAATAGTAACGAGCGTATCACTAAATGCCAGCCGTCAACCATGACAAACAGCAAGACTTTAAACGGCAGCGCAATCATAACCGGCGGTAGCATCATCATCCCCATCGACATGAGTACGCTCGCAACAACCATATCGATCACTAAAAACGGGACAAAAATCATAAAACCGATTTGAAAAGCGGTTTTTAATTCGCTGATGGCAAATGCAGGAACGAGCGATGTAAGCGGAATATCATCCAATGAATCGGGCTGCTCCTGGCCGGCATAGCCCATAAAAAGCGCCAAATCCTGTTCTCTCGTATGTTCAGCCATGAATTCTTTCATCGGGTCCGCCGCCGCTTCAAATGCCTCTTCTTGTGACAATTCTCCTTCAAACAACGGCTCAAGCGCAGCTTCGTTCACGGCCGAAAACGTCGGAGCCATGACAAAAAAGGTTAAAAACAGCGCCAGTCCGACAATCACTTGGTTGGGCGGCATTTGCTGCGTTGCCAAGCCGTTTCGGACAAACGAGAGGACGATCACGATCCGCGTAAAGCTGGTCATCAATATTAATATCCCCGGAGCAAGCGACAGCACCGTCAATAAAAGCAGAAGCTGAACGGTTGATGTTAAATTGGCCGGATCGTCGCTGAATATATCCAAGGCCGGTATTTCGACCATTAACAAATCGATCATTTTCTATCCTCCATTGCCGAATCAATCTTTTGCCGCGATTTTTTGACATCCTGCATCTCCCGGTTTAATAAATCTTTAAACGCTTCCTCATTCGAAGCCGACGGTTTCTCCCCTGCCGAATAACGGCTGCCGGTCTTTTTCAGCCAGCTTGTCAACTTAGAGACCGGTTCAGCGTAAAACTCATTTCCAGAAATCTCTTCCGTTATCGCAGCCACTTCTTCAGGATCATCGATTTCTTTTAAGAGCTGAACGGAATCGCCGACACCGACAACAAGCACCTTTTCTCCGATTCTCACAAGCTGGACCGACTTGTTTTGACCGACGCCGGCGCCGCCGACTGTTTGGATCGTCCGGTGACTGTTAAAGCGCTGTGAGCGTTTATTAATAAATTTCAAGATCGCATAAATCGCAAAAATGACCGCACCGAGTGCTAAAAGCAGCTGCATTGTCAGAAAAAACATATTTTGATCTTGAATACCTGCCGCTTCGGTTTCATCTTCTTCATTCGTGCTGTCTTGATCAAACGGATCGTTTGTGTCGCTTTCGTCCGGCACGCCGTCCTCTTGAGGCGCCTCCGTTTCAGGCGGAGAATCTTGCAAGCCGTCGATCACAGATTGATTCTCTTCGCCGAATTCATCAGCGCTGACAGCAGACGGGAATACGCTGAGCGTTAAGAGCAGCACGAACATACTTTTAATGATCACTCGTTCGACACCTCCATGCTGTCAGGCAAGGGATTTATTAATCGCTTCCAGCACACGGTCTGCCTGGAACGGTTTGACGATAAAGTCTTTCGCGCCGGCTTGAATAGCGTCAATAACCATCGCTTGCTGGCCCATCGCTGAGCACATAATCACGTTGGCGTTCGGGTCATGTGTGCGGATTTCTTTCAATGCTGTTATGCCGTCCATTTCCGGCATTGTTATGTCCATCGTGACCAAATCCGGGGACTGTTCTTTATAAATATCCACTGCCTGCTGTCCGTCGGCAGCTTCGCCGACGACATTAAAATCGTTTTTCTCCAAAATATCTTTAATCATCATCCGCATAAACGCGGCATCATCTACAATCAATACGCTTGTTGCCATCATCTCGTCTCCTTTCCAATCTCGAAGTTATCTTAAGTTATTCAGCCGTTCTTTCCGGCTGACGATATCTGTTACCCGAACACCGAAGTTCTCATCGATCACAACAACTTCGCCTTTGGCAATCAACCGCTGATTGACTAAAACATCAACCGGTTCGCCGGCAAGTTTATCCAGTTCCACAATTGAGCCTTGCGCCATCTCTAAGATGTCTTTAATCGACCGCTTCGTCCGCCCGAGTTCAACCGTCACTTCCAGCGGGATATCCATCAGCATATCGAGGTTTTTCTGTTCGTTTTGCGATAATGACGGGCCGTCGAAGTTTGAAAAAGCTGCCGGCTGCACATCCGCCTCCCGGCCTTCGCGGTGCTGACGCGAAGAAATTTGCTGGTTTTTGCCAGCCGAGGCTTGGTCTTCGCCGCTCTGTGCTGACATGACAGGCTCCTCGCTGCGCTGCGGTTCTCCCTTTGGCTCTGGCGTTTGCTGTTGTTCCGTTTCTTTCGGTGCGGTTTCTGCTTCCGCAGCCGGTGACGCCGTCTCGCTTTCTGCCGGATTCATTAATTCTGCGACCATATCTTTGGCAAAATCCACCGTCAAAAGCTGCATAATTTTCGAATCGATCAATTGCCCGACTTTCAGATGAAAAGAAATGTTCACCATGATTTCATCGTCCGGCAGTGTGATGCCTTCAGGGTTTTCTTTTAAATCCATCATGTTGATATTCGGCGGCGTAATATCGACTTTTTTATTAAATACAGTCGACATCGACGTCGATGCTGAACCCATCATTTGATTCATCGCTTCCTGAACAGCACTTAATTCCATCTCGCCGAGTTCTGCAGGCGGAGCTGTCCCGTCGTTTCCCATCATCAAATCGGCAATGATGGCAGCGTCGGACGTTTTAATGACGAGCAAGTTTAACCCTTCAAAACCGGAGGTATACTCTACCGAAACGGCGACATGAGGTTTCGGAAACTCTTTTACAAGCTCATCGCTGTGAATAACGGAAACTCCCGGCGTTGTAATCTCGACTTTTTGATTCATCAAGGAAGAAAGGGCGGTAGCCGAACTTCCAAACGAAATGTTGCCGATTTCCCCTAATGTATCCACTTCGATATCAGATAAATAATTGCCCCGGTCTGAAGTTTTATTTTCCGGCTGATCCGCTTCAGCTGCCGATAATTCAGCGTCGTTTTCGTCTTCTTCATCTATGCCGTTTAACAAGGCATTGATTTCTTCTTGCGAAAGCATATCATCATTTTCTTTATTCATCCGCAAGTCCCTCCTCTTCTATTTCATCAGTTATTTGCACAGCGAGATTGTGTTTTATCTTGCCCGGCTGCACTTTAAACTTCGGCTGTTCATCCACATTCATGATCAGCGGATCGTCAATCAGCTGGTCCAATTCGATCATATCGCCGATATCAAGCTGAATAAACTCCTCGATTGTGATCTCGGAGTGCCCGAGTTCAACCGTCATTTCCAGCGGCGCCTGTTTAAGGTTGGATTCAAGTGCAGCAACTTCGGCAGGATCCGGCTCTTTCTTTTTCGTCTGCATCCATAGATGAACGGACAGCTTCGGCAAAATCGACTCAATGACTACGTGCGGCAGGCAAATGTTTATCATCCCTGATGTTTCGCCGATTGTCGTTGAAAATGACACGACGACCACGGTTTCATTCGGCGAGACGAGCTGTAAAAACTGCGGATTAACCTCCATATCGTCCATAACCGGATCGAACTCTTCCACTGACATCCATGCTTCACGGAACGTTTCGAGTGTGCGTTGAAACAGCTGCGTCATAATTTTCGTTTCAATTTCTGTCAAATTATCAACTTTGTCGTACGCTTCGCCCTGTCCTCCGAGCATGCGGTCAAGCATCGCATAAGCAATATTCGGGTTGACCTCCATGACGAACCGTCCATCGAGCGGATAAGGCTCAAACACGTTCAAAATTGTCATTTTCGGTACTGAACGAATGAATTCATCATACGGCAGCTGATCAACCGAAGCGACATTAATCGAGACAAATGTCCGCAGCTGCGCAGACAGCTGCGTCGTTAACAGCCGCGCAAAGTTTTCATGAATCCGCGTTAAACTGCGGATCTGATCTTTCGAAAAGCGCAAAGCCCGTTTAAAATCATACGTTTTAACTTTTTTTTCTTCGTCTTCTTTTTTCAATTCATCTGCATCCATTTCCCCTGTTGAAAGGGCAGAGAGAAGAGCGTCAATCTCTCCTTGCGATAGCACATCTGCCATGAAGCATCACCTCTTTTCTTTCCCGGCTTTAATCGTTATTGAACGACCCATTGGTTAATGTAAATCTCCTCGACATACCCTTCTTGAAGAAGCTGATTCATTTCATTCATCACACTTCGTTTCATCTCTTCGCGGCCTTTTTGTCCGTCGACGTCACTTGAGCCAAGTTCGGAGAGTTCGTTAATAATGATATCTTCGACTTGAAAATCCCTTTTTTCCAGTTCATTTCGCGCCCCTTTATCATTTAACTCGATGACAAACTGGGAACGGATAACTTGGTTGGACTGCAAGTTCGTTGTGATTTCATCCGTTTCAACAGAGCGTTCAATCACTTCGTCGATCGTCGGCTCACCATCCGCGGTTCCCTCATCAAAAAATTGGGTATACAGCACCAATGCTACTGCGCCGATTAACGTTAAAGCGATTAGCACAATCAGCATAATATTTACTAATCGATTGTTAAACATCAAAACCGTTCCCCTTTTCTTCCGCCGATTGCTGCGGAGACTTCAGCAAAGGCATAAAGCCGATTTGCTTATAAAAACGTTCAATTTCTTCGACGACGTCCGCTTCGTTCTCTTTTACGACAATCTTTTTCCCGTTCGTCAATGTAATCGTTGTATCAGGAAACGATTGAACCTGTTCCACATAAAGAGCATTTAATGTAAACGTCTGATCGTTTAACCTTGTCAGTTTAATCATAATATGTATGCGAGTTCCACTGTCAGAAGTGAAACTCTGCCTCCTTTGCCTGCGAATGATCGATCGGTAAAGCGGGCAGGCTCAGCGCCTGTGCGCTAAGCCAAACCGATTAACGCCCTAGATTAACTAATTCCTGTAAAATTTCATCCGAAGTCGTAATCATGCGGGTATTAGCTTGAAATCCGCGCTGACCGACGATCATCTCAGCAAATTCTTCAGCAAGATCGACGTTAGACATCTCGAGCATCGATCCTTGAATTTCTCCGCGGCCTTCCGTTCCTGCGATACCGTATTGCGGGTCACCCGAGTTTGCGGACGGCTGTAATAAGTTATCCCCTTGTTTATTCAACCCTTCCGGATTGTTGAAATTCGCCATCGCGATTTGTCCGAGCGAACGGACTTCACCGTCGGAGAAGACACCGTTAATTTCGCCGGTTTGCGAAATACTGTAACTGTCCAGTGTCGCATCGCCGCCGTCATCTAACCCGATTGCATCCGCTGTTTCTCCGGCAGGCACCTGCAGCTCGCCGAAATCCTCTTCCGCACCTTCCGGATCCACATCAGGGCCGTAACCTTGCACCGTCATGCCGTTCGCATTAACAAGCGTGCCTTCTTCGTCGAGATAGAAATTCCCCGCACGCGTGAAGTATTCTTCATCGCCGTCGTTGACAATAAAGTAACCGTCGCCTGAAATAGCCATATCCAAGTCTCTGCCTGTCCCTTGCGAAGAGCCTTGTGTAGCGATCGTATCAACAGACGATAAGCCGCCGCCGAGTCCGACTTGCTGAGGATTCGTTCCGCCCCGGTCATCTGTCGCACCCGTTGCCCCTTGCATTTGCTGACTGACTAAGTCGTTAAACGTCGCCCGTTCTTTTTTAAAACCGTACGTATTTACGTTTGCGATGTTATTCCCGATGACATCGAGCTTATTTTGAAAGTTGTCCATGCCGCCAATTCCTGAGTATAAAGAGCGAATCATAGTACCTTCCCCTTTCGATTTATGAATGTTTGCGCTGCATCTGTCAGTCAGCAGCGGGTCGGCTTCCGTTAGGTCCGGCCGACATGTTTACTCGTCGATAATAATTGCGCCGTTAATATTGGTGAATAATTGCGAGCCCGCTTCATCCCGGGCCATCGCTGTGATTACTGTTTCATTATCAGCACTGACTACAAACGCCGCGTCATTTGTTAAAACGAGTGAATCGTTCACACCTTTCGATTTTGCTTCTTTTACCCGTTCATGAATGCCTTCCCACGTCTCGCTTGCGACTTCAATACCGCGTTCTTGCAACCGTTTTTCTGCATGTTTGCTGATTTTCAGCTCGGGCGATTCCTCAAGCGTTTTGTTCAACACAGATTGAAACGACGTCCCGGACGTTTTCGGCTCCGCCTCTTTCGGTTGGACAGGCGGCTTTTGCATCGGCTGCCGAATATGGTGAGGCATGATTTTGTGATCCATCATTGTCACCTGCTCTTAAAGTTGATTTTCGTTTGCCGCGGTTTCTGCTGCCGGTTCCTGCACAGAGAGAATATCCTCGGTTGACAGTTCTTTTTCATCATCAATCACAAGCGTTGCATTGCCGTCTTTAAATTTGACGGCGGTAACGAGTCCGCTGTTTTTCTCTAAATGAACTTCTTCTTCGGACAGCCCTTCTTCTTTTTCTTCGTTTGTAAGCGGCCTTTCCCATTCAACTTGTTTGCCGATTAAATCACTGTGGCTGACAAATTGCTGCTGTTCTTGCGAGGCAACGAAATCAGTCAATGTTTCATTCATGCTGATCATTTGCTCCATTGACGAAAATTGCGCCATTTGCGCGACAAATTCTTTGTCATCCATCGGATCCAGCGGGTCTTGATTTTGCAGCTGAGTCATTAAAATTTGTAAAAAGGCATCCTGGTCTAAGTTCGGGTCGCCTTGTCCTGACTGCTGTTCTTGCTGCTCTAAGTAATCTTCGTAACTTAAACTGTCCGTCACATCCGGACCTTGCGGCTGGGTGTTTCCAAACTGAGACTGCATTGGCTGGGCGTTCATATCACCCGTGATCGGCATCGTTTGCCTCCTTCATTAAGCTTCTTCGTTCATGGATGCTTCAGATTCCAGCGTTTCTTCGAGAAACTCGGAAAAATCAAGCGTTTCAGCTTCTTCGTGTTCGTCTGCATCCTCTTCCGGCGAGTGGCTGCCATTTTCAGCATCAGATTGACTTTGATCTTTTAACAGCTGATTGGTCTGTTGCTGCGTAATCTCAATTTTTTCCACTGGAATATTTTGTGCCTGGAAAGCATTTCTTAAAGATTGCAGCTGGCCATCCAGCAATTCTCTGGCCGATTGCGTACTTGTCATTAATTTGGCCGTCATCATGCCGTTAACTTGTTGAAGCTGGATATCAAGGCGCCCGAGTGATTCAGGGTGCAATTTAATATTCAGCTGCTGCAAACCGTTATTTAACTGCTGAAACGAACTGCGGGATAACAGATTTTGAAATTGGCGTATCAGCTGTTCCTGCGAAGTCCGCTCTGATTGCTGCGGCTGGGTGTCGCCGGCTGAACTCATAAAATGCTGAAACCTAGCGAGTTGACTGTTCGTTGACTCGAGCATTAACGAAGGTCCTTGATTGCCGGGATTCGTCGCTACAGCTTTTTGCGCTGCTTGCTTTAAATAGGCTAATTCCGCGTACCGGCTTGACGCTGATTCAGAACGGCTGCTCTCGCTCGCTCTTTCAGTTATAGCCGGCATCTGGCGCTCTTGTTCGGCTTTTTGAAATAACCGGCTCATGTCGTTTAAGACTGAACGGCTTTCGGGACGGGAAGCTGGATCTTTTAGGCTAAACAATTTTGCCGCCGTTTGTTCCAAAGCCTGAACAAACGCTGCTTCAGAATCTCCATCGATTAACTCAACCGGCGTTTGCTCATCACCTGCTTGGATCAGCATGGCGATAATCGCAAGCGGATCGCCGCTGTCTGCAAAATCTTCCGTCAGTTCTTGAAAGGAAACCTGCTCTTCAAAGAACGCTTTCAGTTCCTCACGCCACTCGGACGGCAATTCGCCGAGGAGGTTTTCGGCATCCGCACTTGCTAAGCTCTCCTCATCCAGCCGGAGTGAATCCTCGGGAACTTCTGCAAGCAGATCTTGCATTTTTTCCAGCAATTCGGCATAATCAGCATTTGCAAAAGCCGCCGGTATTTCATGATTCAATAACGAACCGATCTCCGCAAGGGCTTCTTCTTTCTTTGCTGACAACGACACGTCCTTTAATATCTCTTCAAGAGAGAGATCTGCGTTTGTCATCAGCAACTTCAGCTTTCCGCTGTCTTCAATCCCGGAATCGAGCAGGGATAACAGCTTTTCCGCTCCCTTTTTTTCGCTCTCTTCACCCAAGGAGAGACCGGCAAGCAGCGCAGAAAAGCCGCCGTCTTTTTCCTTGATGGACGATGACGAGTTTAGCGGTGTTTTCCCTTGTGCCTTTTCATGAAGCACATTGCCCCCTGCAGGCATTATTCCTGCTGCATGCATCATTTTTTTCACCTCCTCTCAAAACGTGTTAACGGTTATTCAGCTAATTGATCAAGAATCGATGCTGCTAAGTCCGGCTCAACGCGGGAAAGGATATCTGATCGATCACGCGGGCTCATTTCCCGAAAATAGGTCACTGCTTCTGCTTCAGACATTTCTTCGACTATCGCAGCAGCTCGGGAAGGAGTCATCTCTTGCAGCGTGCGGACAACATCGTTAAGGTCGACAACAG
Source organism: Salisediminibacterium halotolerans (assembly GCF_003814815.1). Taxonomy (GTDB): domain Bacteria; phylum Bacillota; class Bacilli; order Bacillales; family Salisediminibacteriaceae; genus Salisediminibacterium; species Salisediminibacterium halotolerans. Next base: position 265,363 of record NZ_RKQQ01000003.1, on the reverse strand, counting down.
CACCGTCTTCTTCATCCTCTTCAGTTTGACCCTCTCCGTCGGATTCATACAGTTCGAGCTGGTCTTCGAGACTTTCGTTCTCTTCTGCCAACTCCTCCATATCAGCTTCCAAGGCTGCGATTTCATTATGCAGCGCATCGTTTTCATGCTCGAGCTGAGCAATGTATTCATCATCGGGAAGATCCTCGCCGCTTCGGGTCTCTTCAGTTTCTTCGTTATCTGTAAACGGAAGCGTATTCACGGCGTCTTGCAGATACGAACCGACGTTGAAACCGAGGTAATACAAAAGTACAACAGCCAAGATTACAGCAAATACCGCCGGAATAAATACGACCATAAAGAAAACTTGCAGTTTGCTTTGTTGTTTTTCAGCTTGCTTGTTTTTACTCATAAATTCACCCGTTTTCATCGCCTGACAAATTGCTGCACAGAGATTTCGTCAAGAAATTTCATTTCTTCGCTCTTTTCTGCGGCTAAAAATGCTTCGTGTTTGAGTTCTTTCATTTTTTCGTATTTTTTCAAATCAACTGTTTTAACTGTTAAGTATTTCTGTTTTTCTTGCATCTTGCTTCGTTTTTGATTCGTTTCCTTTTCCAAACGGGCAATTTCTTTTTGTAAATAAGCGAGTGTCTGCTCGGTCATTTGAATGCCGGCAATCGACAAGCCTTCTGTTAACTGCCGCGTTTTTTCGTGCTCAAGCTCTTCGCGCCGCTTCAGCATTTCATAAAGCTTAGTCGCCGTTTGTTCAAACGCTTCAACCGCTTCGTGATAACTTTTTTCTGCTTCGTTTTTCTCGCGGTCTCTCACATCAAGAACTTTTTGCAATGAAAACTGAAAACTCATCGCTTTCCTCCTTCATCAAATTGCGCTGTCATCTCACCGACTGTTTCTGCAAATGTATACGTTTCGTTGAAAGATTGCTGCAAAAATCCCGTCGCATCCGGATGCCGTTTGACGGCTTCATCCACCGCTTTGTTCGAGCCTTTTTTGTAAGCGCCGATGTTGATTAAATCTTCCGATTCCCGGTACGTCGCAAGAATGTTGCGGATTTTATCTGCCGCCCGGCGATGTTCGTCAGAAACTAAGTCATTCATCACACGGCTGATGCTTTTTAACGGGTTGATTGCTGGAAAATGTCCTTTATTCGCCATATCCCGGTCGAGGACCAAGTGACCGTCTAAAATACCGCGGACAGCATCGGCCACCGGCTCGTTCATATCATCCCCGTCAACTAAAACAGTATAAAATGCCGTAATCGACCCCGACGCATTTAATCCGCTTCGTTCCAATAAACGCGGCAGCAGAGCGAATACTGACGGCGTGTAACCTTTCGTCGTCGGCGGTTCACCGATCGCCAAACCGATTTCCCGCTGGGCCATCGCAACGCGGGTAACCGAATCCATCATCAAATTCACATCATAACCTTGGTCGCGAAAGTATTCACTGATCGCCGTAGCTGTCATTGCACCTTTAATCCTCATTAACGGCGGCTGATCGGACGTCGCTACAACAATAACCGTGTTTGCTAAACCTTCCGCGCCTAAATCCCGTTCAATAAACTCGCGCACTTCGCGCCCGCGTTCACCGATCAAGGCGATCACATTTATTTGCGCTTCGGAACTCTTCGATATCATCGCCATCAGCGTGCTTTTCCCGACACCGCTTCCGGCAAAAATACCGAGCCGCTGTCCCTTTCCGACAGTGAACAGCCCGTCGATCGCTTTCACGCCCAATCCAAGCGGCTCTTTAATCCGCGGTCGTGTCATCGGATTCGGCGGCGGATTATCTGTCGAGTACGATTGCAGCCCGATTTGGGCTCGTTCCCCGTCAAATGGACGGCCTAGACTGTCGACAACCGTTCCGATAAGTTCTGTTCCGATCTTGACTTCCAACGGCCGGTCGAGCGATTCAACAAGACTGCCGGGGGCAATTTCAACGAGGCGGTCAAACGGCATTAAAAGTACATTCTCTTCTTTAAACCCGACCACTTCCGCTAAAATCTGTCTGCCCCGTTTGCCGACATGAATACTGCAAATATCACCGACAGATGCCCGCGGGCCTTTTGATTCAATCATCAAACCGACGACTTGCGATACCTTGCCAAAATATTGGTACGGAGAGACTTCGCCAATGACAGAAAGAAGCTTATTTGTATTCATCTTGCAAACCGCCTTTTAACGATTCAAAAAGTTGATGCCGAATTTGTTTCAGCTGTTTGTCAACGGATGCATCAACAAGTCCGAAAGGGGTTTCTAATACACAACCGCCGACTTGCAGCTGTTCATCAGGATAAATCACCAATTCTCCGGTATGAACAGCAATTTCTTGCAGTTCTTGTTGATGGTTGAGGGTGAATTCATACCAATCAGGATGAACGTAAATTTTAATTTCTTCCTGTTCACGGACTTCCGTGACCGCCTGTTTAACAAGCTCTGTCCAAGAACATGCATCTTCGTCCAGCGTACGGCTGATCACTTTCTCTGCCATTGCTGCTGCAATTTTGATTATATCCGGTTCAGCTTTTTGAAGACGCCGATTGTAATCCGCTTTCGCCGCGTCGACAATTTGTTTCGCTTCGTTAATAATTTCGCGGTATTCTTCTTTTCCCATCGCAACGCCTTGCTGATACCCGTCATCATACCCGGATTGAGACGCTTCTTTGAACCGCTTTTCAGCTTCTGCTGCGATTTGCTGTTTCTCTTCTTCGATTTCCTCGGCCCAAGATCTTTTTTCCTCCTCAAACGCCTGCTGCATTTGCTGAATCGTTTCTTTTTCAGCGGCCAGACGTTCTTTTTCGGAAGCAGCAGTTTCGTTATCGTCAGGCTGATGCGATAAGAACTCCTCTTCGAAAACGGCGGCCGTTTCTGGTTTGATCTCTTTTAAGCCGATTGTGCGTTCAGCTTGTTTCTTCGGCAGAGCATACGGGGGCTTGATAATTCTAGACAATAATATCATCCCCTCCGCCGCGGGCGATCACGATCTCGCCGGCCTCTTCAAGACGGCGGATCACAGCGACAATTCTTGTTTGGGATTCTTCAACATCGCGAAGACGGACAGGCCCCATGTATTCCATTTCCTCTTTAAACGTTTCAGACATGCGCTGAGACATATTATTGAAGACTGTTTCTTTCACTTCATCGCTGGCTACTTTTAAGGACAGCTGTAAATCTTCATTTTCAACATCGCGAATAACCCTTTGTATCGAGCGGTTGTCGAGAGTAACGATATCTTCAAAGACAAACATGCGCTTTTTAATTTCTTCAGCCAGTTCAGGGTCTTGAATTTCTAAGGAATCCAAAATCGTTCTTTCTGTCGAACGATCGACGCTGTTTAAGACTTCAACGACAGACTCGATTCCGCCTGCTTGCGTGTAGTCTTGCGTAACGGTTGAGGACAGCTTTTTTTCCAAAATGTTTTCGACTTCATTGACGATCTCAGGCGACGTGCTGTCCATTACGGCGATCCGTTTCGCGACATCGGCCTGCAATTCCTGCGGAAGGTCTGAGAGGATTTGTCCTGATTGTTCGCTGCTTAAATACGACAAAATCAGTGCAATCGTTTGCGGATGTTCATTTTGAATAAAATTGAGAATTTGCTGCGGGTCGGACTTTCGGGCAAAATCAAACGGCCGCACTTGCAACGTCGACGTTAAACGATTGATGATTTCCATTGCATCGTCCGCTCCGAGCGCTTTTTCCAGTACATCCTTTGCGTAACCGATGCCGCCTTGCGTGATGTAATCCTGCGCAACAGCAAGCTGATGAAACTGATCGAGCACTTCTTCTTTTGTGTTTTGTTCCACTTTTCGGACCCCGGCAATTTCAAGTGTTAATTTTTCAATCTCTTCTTCGGATAAGTGTCTATAAACATGAGCTGAAACATCCGGGCCGAGAGAGATTAATAGAATGGCGGCTTTTTCTTTGCCGGTCAGTTCTTTTCGTTTCGCCATTGTCTGTACCTCCTTTTAATCCTCTGACAGCCACGTTCTGATCAGTTTTGAAAATTCTTCCGGTTTATCTTTCGCCAGCTGTTCAAGCTGTTTTCGCCGAGCTGCTTCTTCTGTATTCGGTTCTTCATCGATTGGCGGAAGCTGAAATTCTTCCTGTTCCCGTAATGTAACCGCTTCTGCTGTATCTTCGCTTCGCTGTCTGCGCGCTAAAATGATCACAAGAACGATCACCGCAGCTCCGGCGGCTCCGGCAACATAAACCCATGAAGGAATCCCGCCGCCCGCTTCTTCTACTTCTGTACGTCCAAAAAATTCTTGCGATGATACATAGACCCGGTCTGCGATTTCATCATCTTCCCACTCCGCGGTAATATCAGCTGAAACAGATGTTCGCACGACTTGGCCCAAAATTTCTTCGATATCATTGAGCGTCTCCGGCGGAAGCGAATTGGGATCTTCCGGTTCAGGCGGTTCCACCATCACTTGAATGCCGATATCGCGGACCATATACGGGCTTTCGCTGATCTCTCTGTGAATTCTGTTCACGTCATAGTTGATCCGTTCTTCAATCCGTTCGGAGTCGCCGGCTCCGCCTCCTGCTGCTGCAGGAAAGTTCGGGATGTCATCATCACCGGTACCGGCAACTTCCTCACCGACCGCTTCGCCTTCGTATGTATCGGTTATATTTTCAACACTGATCGCTAAACCTTCCATATTCTCTTCATCCACCGGTTCGACAAGATCTTCCATGCGGTTTTCTTGCGTGAAATCAATATCTGTATTCACAGTTGCGACAACTTTGTCAGGCCCGATGAGCATGCCGAGCATTTGCTGCAGTTCGTTTTGAATATCGGCTTCAATATCCTGCTGGATCGCACGGTGTTCCTCATAAGCGGACATCGAACCATCGCCTGATCGCGGTTCATCCTCCAATGTTAAATGACGCGACATTTGATCCATGATCACAATGTTTTCAAGCGGGAGGTTCGGAACGCTCCGGGAAACCAAGTGATGCAGGGCGCGAATTTGTTCATTTTCCAACGAAAACCCTTGCTCCAAATTCACTAAAACGGATGCTGTTGCCTCTTCATCTGATTCACCGACCCAGACACTCTCTTCCGGCATCGTAATCATCACTTGTGAAGATTGCACTCCGTCAACATTACGCATAAGATCTTCAATCGAACTTTGTATTGCCGCCCGTTCAAGCAACTCAAATTCGCTGTCTGTGGTTCCAAATCCCATGTTATCGCCAAACGTTGAATAGTCTATTCTGCCCGAATCAGGAATACCTTCCGCCGCCAAGTCGACACGCAAATCATCGGCACGTTCTTCCGGGACGCGAATGACAGTGCCGTCAGCGGAGATTTCGTTGGCTATTCCCCGTCCGTCGAGTTCTGCTTTAATTTCGCCTGTTTCATGTTCAGTTAAATTCGTATAGAGCGGAACGTAATTTGTCCGGCTTCCCATCCAAGTAAAAGCTAAAATCACTATCAACATGAGAGCCGCTGCCGCAACAAGCAGCCCTTGCTGTTTTTTCGTCCGGGACTGCCAAAATTCAGTTGTTTTCTTTTTATAATCGAGTACCTTTTCGTTCATGGCTCCTCCTACTTTACGACAATAAGCAGCCGTTGCTTAAATAATTGGTAGTTGTATGTATGTTCGGTGCTGTTCGTTTTAAAAAACAATAAATGACTGCGGAAGAAAAGAGAGACTGGCCAACACTGACCCGGGTCTCTCTTCGCGCAACACAGTTTCATTACACTTGCATACGCATCATTTCTTCATAAGCGCCGACAATTTGGTCGCGAACTTCAATCGTTGTTTGCAATGCAATCGATGCCTGCTGGGATGAAATCATCACATCGTGCAGATCGACATCGCCGCCGCGCGCCATTTTTTCGGTCATCTCTTTTGACTCCAATTGCTTATCATTGACGTCTTCGACCGCTTCATTCAGCATCGTTTTAAACGTCGACTGCGCCTCTCCGGACGACATCTCCTGATTTTGCACAGGGTTATTCTCTCTTGCTGACGGCATAGCCTGCATCCGCTGAACCTGTTCCATATTCATATAGATCTTCCTCCTTATCTATCAATACCGGCAGACGGATTAGCCGCGCCCGATTTCCAATGCTTTCATCATCATATTTTTATGCGCATCAAACGTTGTAACGTTCGCCTCGTAACTTCTCGAAGCGCTCATTAGATCAATCATTTCTTTGAGCGGATCGACATTCGGCAGTTCGACATAACCGTCTTCATCAGCATCCGGATGTTCCGGATTGTACTCTTGGCGAAACGGCGATTGATCCTCGACAATGCTCCCGACTTTGACGCCTTCTGTCGCTCCGCCTGAAGAAGCCCGGTTCAAATGGTCAGAGAAGCTGCTGTCAGAGCTGTTCGGCTGCAAAGTCGTCATTTTCCGGCGGTAAGGTTCCCACTCACCGTCGACCATCCGGCCTCTTGTCGAATCTGCATTCGACATGTTCGAAGATACGACATCCATCCGCAAGCGCTGCGATGTTAATGCCGAAGCTGTTGCATTCATTCCGTCAAACATCGACATTCTTACGCACCTCCTTGTCCTAATACGGTCCGCACACTGTTAAATCGGCCGTTCAGCCGATCAATTAACGCGTTGTAATAAACTTGATTTTCCGCCATTTGGCTCATTTCTAAATCAATATCGACGTTATTGCCGTTATGATTGTAGTCTGTGTTCTTGCGCTTCAGCGTTTCTGGCTGACCGCCGGCCGGACCGCCGCCAAACTCCACATGCCTGTTGTCATTTTGATGGGCATTGAGCCGCTGATCTTCCATCGCATTTTGAAGCTGATGATTGAACTTTGTCTTCTCTGCGCTGTAGTTCGGAGTATCGACATTGGCAATATTATTTGAAATCGATTTTTGTCGGCCGGAAGACGCATTTAATGATGTTTGAAGCAATTGGTTCAATGAGTTGTTTACAACATCCATCCCTTTTCAGCCTTCCTTTTTCAGAGAAATTTTTAAAACTATTGAACGTGTAAATAAAATCTGTTTAACTTATGTAACATTCGGGTAACTACATTGTCATTTTAATGAAAAAAAACAAGCTTGTCGATTTATGTTGAAAATTTTCTTATGTTAATAAAATAGGCCTAATAGATAATGCAGACTTTTTTGCAATACACCAATCTTTATCCCTATTTTTTACCTTGATTTATCCATACATACTTTAACATATTTTTATTAAATTCTGGCATAAATTCTAAAAAAAAATAAAAAATTAAAAAAGCGTTCATAAAATGAACGCTTCAGACTGTAGACAAACTATATTTTTATGTCAGCCATGAATCCACTACCCCCCCGCTTGCCCCAGGCAAGGACTCAGCTAGTATTCGGCGGCCATGGACCGCCGAATCCGGATCTTCGTCTCTTGCTTTCCCGGAGGCGTCGGAGGAGTGGATGCGTGGCTTCTTTTTTATGAATACACTCGCTTAAAAAAAGAGGATGACCCAGCATCCCGGCTTTCTCCTGCGGGATAGCGAGACAGACGAGACCCTGCAGGGCATCAGCCCGAAGCGGCTCGGCGCTCGCCCGCGGACTAGTAAGACACGGCGAAGTCTTTTTGAGCCGATGTCGCAGTGATACCTTCAGGTGAAAGAAGCCGGACGATGCGTCGTCATCCGTTCCTTTTAACATGACATCTAACGATGTCATGACTTTGTCAACACTCTAAAGCGTTCATAAAATCAACGCTTTTTTGTCTACTTTTTAAGGTTTTCTAATTTTGAAAGAAACTTCTCATTCGTTACTTTAATATATGTCCCTTTCATCCCGAGCGACCGCGATTCAATGACCCCGGCGCTTTCCAGCTTTCGCAGCGCATTGACGATCACAGAACGGGTAATTCCTACCCGGTCGGCAATTTTACTTGCAACCAACAAGCCTTCATCGCCTTCTAATTCTTCAAAAATGTGATCGACAGCTTCCATTTCGCTGTACGACAATGAATTGACCGCCATATCTACAACAGCATTTTTCCGCGCTTCTTCTTGAAGTTCTTCCGATTTTTCATGCAAGATTTCCATGCCGACGACCGTCGCCCCGTATTCAGCAAGAAGCAGATCGTCGTTATCAAAAGACTCATCCAACCGCGATAAAATCAAAGTTCCTTGCCGTTCGCCGCCGCCTTGTACCGGTACAATTGTCGTTAACCCGTTGGCAAATAACTCCTTATTTTCAACAGGAAAAGCAGTGTATTCGCTGTTAATGTCAATGTTTGGTGATGTTTCGGTTATATCAAACAGACCGGCAATATACTCTTCAGGAAACTGGCGTTCTTCAAGCATTTGTTTCATCCGCGGGTTTTCAATTTCTTGCTTAATCGAATAGCCGAGCAACTTTCCCCGACGGCTGACAACAAAAATATTCGCACCGATAACATCGCGAAGCGTTACCGCCATTTCTTTAAAATTGACCGACTGTCCTGCGCTTTTTTCCAGCAGTTCATTAATTTTTCTCGTTTTCGTTAATAAATCCATATAACTTCCTCCTCTAGTTGGTTATAAAATGTAGCGGCTCATATCTCGGTTTTCCGCAACATTCGCCAATTTCTCTTCCACGTATTCTTTTGTAATCGTAATTTCTTCCATATTAATGTCGCATGCTTCAAACGACAGGTCTTCTAAAAGCTTTTCCAAAATGGTGTGGAGACGGCGGGCGCCGATATTTTCCGTTTCATCGTTAACAAACGTCGCGATCTCAGCAATTCTGTGAATCGCTTCGTCCGTGAATGTAAGCGCGATCTCTTCGACGTTCAGCATCGCTTGATATTGTTTAATTAACGCGTGTTTCGGTTCAATGAGGATCCGGACAAAATCTTCAACGGTCAGACTGTCGAGCTCCACGCGGATCGGAAAACGCCCTTGCAGTTCCGGTATCAAATCGGAAGGTTTCGTAAAGTGAAACGCTCCGGCTGCGATGAAGAGCATATGATCGGTTTTTACAGCACCGTATTTCGTCATCACCGTCGATCCTTCGACAATCGGCAGGATGTCGCGCTGGACGCCTTCTCTCGAGACATCCGCAGACTGCCCTTCGCTTTTGCCGGCGACTTTATCCACTTCATCAATAAAAATGATCCCGAGCTGTTCTGCGCGTGAAATTGCCTCGGTGTTTACTTCTTCCATATCGATCAGTTTATGCGCTTCGTCTTCAGCTATAACTTTACGCGCCTCTCTGACCGGGAGCTTGCGTTTTTTCGTTTTTTTCGGCATCATACTGCCGAGCATGTCCTGCATGTTCATACCCATTTGTTCCATTCCCGTACCTTGCATCATATCCGAGAAGTTTCCTTGCTGTTCTTCAACTTCAATCGATACTTCACGGTCTTCTAATTCTCCGGCTTTTAACCGTTCGCCAATCCGTTCGCGCCGCTTGCGGACTGTTTCTTCGGCCGGGCTTTCCTCTGCTGGTTCTTCCGGTTCACTTTCCTCCGTGCCCCCGCTTTGAAACAGCATTTCAAGCGGATTCCGGTAGGACGACGATGTATCCTTTTTCCCTGAAGGCACAAGCAGCTCAACGAGTCTTTCATCAGCTTGCTTTTCCGCTTTTGCACGGACTTTGTTCATTTTTTCTTCCTTTACGATGCGAATAGACGTTTCAACGAGATCACGAACCATCGATTCCACGTCACGGCCGACATAGCCGACTTCGGTAAATTTGGTCGCTTCGACTTTTGTAAAGGGAGCTCCGACCAGTTTCGCGAGCCGGCGCGCAATCTCAGTCTTACCTACGCCCGTCGGACCGATCATTAAAATATTTTTCGGCGTGATTTCGTCTTTTAAGCTGTCTTCTAACATGTGTCGGCGATACCTGTTTCGCAGTGCTACTGCGACAGACCGCTTCGCCGCTGCCTGGCCGACAATGGATTCGTCGAGTCGTTCAACAATTTGTTTCGGTGTCAATGAACTGCTCATCTGTTCTCATTCCCCGCTTTTAAGTAAGATAGGTCCTGTCGTTATTCGCTGACTGTTTCAACCGTAATATGATTATTCGTATAAACACACAGGTCAGCTGCTGTTTGCAGGCTTGCCTTAGCAATTTCTTCCGCTGAAAGATGGGCTGCGTGCTGCTTCAAAGCCCGTCCGGCTGATAAAGCATAATTCCCGCCGGATCCGATTGCAATGATTCCGTCATCCGGTTCAATCACCTCGCCGGTTCCGGCAATCACATACATGTTTGTGCGGTCCATCACGATCAGCATCGCTTCTAATTTTCGCAGCACCCGGTCGCTGCGCCATTCTTTGGCCAATTCAACAGCTGCCCGCTGCAGATTGCCGCGGAATTCTTCGAGCTTGGCTTCAAATTTTTCATAAAGCGTAAAAGCATCAGCGACCGAACCGGCAAACCCTGCAGCCACTTGGCCCCGGTATAATGTACGAACTTTTGTAGCTGTTTGTTTCATCACTACAGCATTGCCCATCGTAACTTGACCGTCACCGGCCATCGCCGACATCCCGTTATGTTGTACGGCAAATATTGTCGTACCTTTAATTTGTTCCATTCATCAACAGCCTCCTGTTTATGCCCGCGGGTGACTGTTTCGGTAAACTTCCCGCAGTCTGTCTTTTGTTACGTGCGTATATATTTGTGTAGCCGACAATCCTTTATGACCGAGCAGTTCCTGCACTGTTCTTAAGTCTGCCCCTTCATTCAGCATGTGGGTCGCGAAGGTATGACGGATAACGTGCGGGCTGATCCGGGACTTTAACGCGGCGTCTTCCACCGCCGCATTCAGGACTTTGCGAACTCCCCGGTCCGTTAAAGGGCCGCCGCGATAATTTAAAAACAGCTGATCATTTTTCTCAGCAGCTTTGCTCGCCAAATTCGGCCGCGCCGATTCAAGGTAATTTTCAAGTGCATCCAGTGCAAACGATCCAACCGGAACGTATCGTTCCTTCCGGCCTTTTCCGGAAACGAGCAGTGTGCCGATTGCAAGATCCAAATCCTCGACTGTAATTCCGGTTAATTCGCTCACACGGATTCCCGCAGCGTACAGCAGTTCAACAATTGCCAAATTTCGTTTGCCGAGATCCGTCGTTTGATCGATCCCTTCGAGGACCGCCCGCATTTCATCCTCATAAAAAAAGACCGGCAGCCGCTGCTCAGCTTTCGGTGTGCTGACAAACCGAAAAGGATTATCGCGCACGGCGTGTTCTCTTTGCAGGAAATTCCAAAACGAACGCAACGCAGAGAGTTTACGCGCGACCGATTTTCGGGCATACTCATTTTCGTTTAATGACCTTAAATATTGACGAATATCCGTGTATGAGATTTGATCAAGCGGCGTCTCACGCCCCTGCTCAGAAAAAAAGGCGAAAAAATGCTCAATATCTTTTGCATAGTTCGCAACTGTGTACGAAGATGCCTGCCGTTCCATTTGCAAATACGTTAAAAATGCAGAAACCTGTTCCTGTTCAGTATTCAAGCTCATTCGCCACCTTCTTTTGCCCAGCATACAAAACCCTTCAGCCTTATAAGAGGAAGGGTTGCTCAATATACACATGTAAAATCTTTGAATTATCTGAAAACCAAAAGAGCCACTAAATCGTATCACAACTTAGCGGCTCTTTCAATCATTCCGGTATTTTTTTCATAAAATTCTGAATTGCGCCGATCGCTCTCTCAGCATACTTTTCATATTTTTCTTTCTTATTTTTGATCCGTTCTTGAAACGGAGGAACAAGGCCGAAATTCACGTTAATCGGCTGAAAATTGTCCGGGTTGGCATTTGTAATATAATCGGCCATCGCTCCGAGCATTGTTTCCTGCGGAAAGATGAGCATCTCGTCATCATTAACGTATTTTGCTGCATTAATCCCTGCGATCAGACCGGACGCAGCCGATTCAACATAGCCTTCGACACCTGTCATTTGCCCGGCTAAAAAGAGATCGGGCCGGCTTTTGTATTGGTATGTTGGTTCCAATACTTTCGGCGAATTCACAAACGTATTCCGGTGCATAACGCCGTAGCGGACGATATCTGCATCTTCCAGTCCCGGGATCGTTCGGATTACCTCTTTTTGCGGCCCCCATTTCATATGAGTTTGAAAGCCGACAATGTTGTAAAGCGTGCCCGACGCATTATCTTGCCGCAGCTGTACAACGGCATACGGACGCTCGCCGGTTTTCGGATCTTCGAGTCCGACCGGTTTCATCGGACCGAAAAGCAGCGTTTTTTCCCCGCGCTTGGCCATCACTTCAATCGGCATACAGCCTTCAAAAAACATTTCTTTTTCAAACTCTTTAACCGGCACCGTCTCTGCATTAATCAGTGCGTTATAAAAGGTTTCGAATTCTTCTTTCGTCATCGGACAGTTGATGTAAGCCGCTTCGCCTTTATCGTAACGCGATTTCAAATAAGCTTTGTCGCGGTTTATCGAATCCGTTTCGATAATCGGCGCGGCGGCATCATAAAAATACAGATGTTCTTCTCCGGTTAACGCCGTTATTTCTTGCGATAATGCTTCCGAAGTCAGCGGCCCAGTCGCAATGATTGTCGGCCCGCTTGGAATCGACGTGATTTCCTCTTCATGAACGGTCACGAGCGGATGGCCTTTCACCCGTTCTGTCACCTTTGCGGCAAATTCGTGCCGGTCAACCGCTAAGGCGCCGCCGGCTGGAACCGAACACTCATCGGCAGCTTGTACAATCACGGAATCAAGGTGGCGCATCTCTTCTTTTAAAACGCCGACAGCATTCGTTAAACTGTTTCCGCGCAGTGAATTGCTGCAAACAAGTTCGGCGAACTTATCGGTATGGTGAGCTGCCGTCTGTTTTTGCGGCCGCATTTCGTACAGATGGACATGAACGCCTCGTTCAGCCAGCTGCCATGCCGCTTCGCTGCCGGCTAATCCGGCTCCGATAACATTTACTGCTGCTGACACATGTAACGCTCCTTTCGCATAAACGATTAATTCGCTTCTTCTTTATAATCGCACCCGGTACATTGCACGTTGACTGTTTTCTTCGACTTCTTTTCAACAAGCAAACTCTCACACTTCGGACAAGGTCTGGCAATCGGTTTGTCCCAAGAAATGAAGTCGCACTCAGGATACTGATCGCAGCCGTAAAAAATACGGTTCTTCTTGCTTTTTCGTTCAACAACTTTTCCGTTGTCGCACTTCGGACAGTCGACGCCGATTTCTTTAACGATCGCTTTTGTATTTCGGCAGTTCGGGAAGTTCGAACAAGCCATAAACTTGCCGTACCGCCCCATTTTATACACCATTTCATGACCGCATTTTTCACAGTCTTCACCGGCCGGTTCATCTTTTATTTCGACTTCCTTCATTTCTGTTTCGGCAACTTTGAGGCGTTTTTCAAAATCTTGATAAAATTCATCAATAATTTTAACCCAATTTTCTTCGCCCTCTTCAACAGCATCTAATTTCGTCTCCATATCAGCTGTGAATTCAACGTTTAATATTTCCGGGAAAAACTCCGCAATCAGTTCTAAAACAATTTCGCCGAGTTCCGTCGGTTTAAAACGTTTATCTTCCAGCGCGACGTAACCGCGGCGCTGAATGGTATCCAATGTCGGCGCGTACGTAGACGGACGGCCGATCCCGAGCTCTTCCAGTGTCCGGACGAGCCTCGCTTCCGTATAACGCGGCGGCGGCTGCGTGAAGTGCTGCGCCGGTTCAATCTTCTCAGCCGTTGTTGTATCGCCTTCAGCTAAATCAGGGAGCAGCTTATCTTTCTCTTCTTTCCCTTCATCGCTGCCTTCAATATAAAGTTTCATAAATCCGGCAAACTTAAGTTTTGAGCCGTTCGCGCGAAACATAACCCCGTTGTTCTCCAAGTCAACAGCCATCGTGTCCATTACCGCCGGGGCCATCTCGCTGGCAACCATGCGCTCCCAAATCAGCTTATAAAGACGGTGCTGGTCACGGCTTAAATACGGTTTCATCGCTTTAGGATCCCGCATGACGCCTGTAGGTCTTACGGCTTCGTGCGCATCTTGTGCATTGCTGTTTTGTTTATCTTCTTTTTTCGTTCCGCGCAAATACTCGCGGCCGTAATGGGTTTCGATATATTCTTTCGCTTCATTTTTAGCCGTTTCACTGATCCGGGTTGAATCCGTACGCATGTAAGTTATCAAACCGACCGTGCCGGATTTTCCTAAGTCCACCCCTTCATAAAGCTGCTGGGCAAGCATCATCGTTTTTTTCGCGCGGAAATTTAATTTCCGGGCTGCTTCTTGCTGCAATGAAGACGTGATAAACGGAGCCACCGGATTGCGTTTTCGTTCACGTTTCTTAACAGACGCAACTTGAAACTCTTTGCCGTCAATACTGTTCATGACGCGGTCGACATCTTCTTTTGATGATAATTTTGTCTTTTTGCCGTCAAGCGACTGGAATTTTGCTTCAAAGGAGTCGCTGTCTTTAAACATATTGGCCGTAATTGACCAGTATTCTTCCGGCACAAACGATGTAATTTCGTTTTCCCGTTCGATGATCATTTTCACTGCAACGGACTGCACCCGGCCGGCGCTTAAGCCTTTTTTAACTTTTTTCCACAGCAAAGGGCTGATGTTGTAACCGACGAGCCGATCAAGCACCCGGCGCGCCTGCTGCGCATCGACAAGATTGTTATTGATCGTGCGCGGATGTTTAAACGATTCTTTAATCGCGTCTTTAGTAATTTCGTTAAAAACGACGCGGCATTCTGAATCTTTATCAATGTTTAAACTGTCTGCCAAATGCCAAGCGATCGCTTCGCCCTCTCTGTCGGGGTCGGCTGCTAAATAGACGCGTTTAGCTTTTTTCGCTGCTTGTTTTAATTCTTTAAGGATCGGGCCTTTCCCGCGAATAGTAATATATTTCGGCTGATAATTGTCTTCGACGTTTACACCCATCTGACTTTTAGGTAAGTCAATCACGTGGCCCATCGAAGCTTTCACCGTATATTTCTTTCCCAAGTATTTGCCAATCGTTTTGGCTTTTGCGGGAGATTCCACGATTACAAGGTAATCGGACATGTTTTAGTTCCTCCCTTTAGAGGTTAATGAAATCTTCCCTATTATTAAACAGAGTTTGTTCATTTGTCAAACCGTGAAAGCCGAATCAATCCTATGAAAACAAGACCCGATCCAGCAAAAGAGAGGATTTAACGTTGTTGAAAATTTTTTACAAACGCTGGGTGAGGTTTAATTCATCCAGTAAATCTCCACTCGAAAACACCGGCAGCGCTCCTTCGGATAAAAGCTGATTTGTCCCTGCTGCGAACGTGTCCGCTATTCGCCCCGGCAGCGCTGCGACAGTTCGGTTTTGTTCCAGAGCGCAATCCGCGGTGATCAGCGATCCGCTCTTTTTTTTCGCCTCAACGATTAACGTCAGCATCGAAAGACCGCTGATAATCCGGTTTCGCTCGGGAAAATGCCAGCGCTCGGCTTTCATATAAGGGGGATATTCGCTTATAACGAGCTGAGAGGAGAGCATTTCTTGATATAGGGGCTGGAGCTGCTTCGGGTATAAATGATCGTGGCCGAAACCGAGTACCGCAATCGTATATCCTTCCCGTTCGCACGCGAGCCGATGGCTGAGCGCATCGATGCCGCGGGCAAGTCCGCTGACGATGACAGTATTAGCTTTAATGATATCGGGAAGCAACTGCTTTATGTCGTTGCAAGCCGCTTCGCTCGGATCGCGTGTGCCGACAACACTGAGCCGGCAGGGCAGATCAAGAATGTCTGTAAGGCCTGAAGCATAGAGAACAGCCGGCGGATCAGGTATTTGTTTTAACAAATCCGGGTAACTGCGGTCATAAATCGTGATCGGTTGAATATTTTTCGATTGGAGATGCTCTGATAATTGCCGGGGAGAGCTGTTTGCGAGGGCTTTATACATTCGAGACTTAATTTTTTCGTTGTTTGGCGGCAAACAGCGCTGAATAACCTCCGCTTTCCGCACAGAATATACAGCTGATAAATAGGGGTCAGTCTGTAAAAGGTTGTTGATAAATTTGCGGCTGCCGTAAGAACAATAATGAAGGTGGGTTAGCCGTTCGGAGAAACCGGAGGAGTTTTTCAAGAGGGATCGTCCTTTCCGCTGCAAAATGCAATGCATAAAATAGCGGAGCCGCCCGCTAAGGACAGGCTCCGCAATGGCTGAACAGTTTACTTATGGGTCAGACATGTTTCATATAAATTATTTTCTTTTAAAACATTAATGAGCGTTTCACCCATGACTGCCGGAGTTTCTGCCACTTGCACTCCTGCATCGTTGAGCGTTTTGATCTTTTCGTCAGCTGTTCCTTTGCCGCCGGAAATGATGGCTCCCGCATGGCCCATACGCTTTCCGGGCGGCGCTGTCCGTCCGCCGATAAAACCGACAACCGGTTTCGTCATATGCTTTTTTATCCAGGCAGCGGCTTCTTCTTCCGCTGTTCCGCCGATTTCACCGATCATGATGACAGCCTTAGTATCCGGGTCTTCATTAAACAGATTCAGCACGTCAATGAAATCTGTTCCGTTAACCGGATCCCCGCCGATTCCTACAGCAGTCGATTGGCCGACACCGGCTGTTGACAGCTGGTGGACCGCTTCGTACGTCAGTGTTCCAGATCGCGAGACAACTCCGACATGACCTTTTTGATGAATATAGCCCGGCATAATGCCGATCTTACACTCATCCGGGGTAATAACACCCGGACAGTTCGGGCCGATTAAACGGGTCTTTTTGTCCTCCATGAAACGTTTGACTTTAATCATATCTGTTACCGGAATGCCTTCGGTGATCGTAATCACGACGTCCACGCCGGCATCGGTTGCTTCCATGATTGCATCCGCAGCAAACGGAGGCGGAACGTAAATCACCGACGCCTCGGCACCTGTTTTGGCGACCGCTTCACTGACTGTATCAAAAACAGGAATGCCTTCGATTTCTGTCCCTCCTTTTCCGGGGGTGACACCGCCGACAATATTCGTTCCGTATTGCATCGCCTGTTTCGTATGGAACAGCCCGGTTGCGCCGGTAATTCCTTGCACAATCACTTTTGTATTTTCATTGATTAAAATACTCATTCGTCAATCCCGCCTTTCTACGCCTGTACCAGCGATACAATTTTTTGTGCGCCGTCGGCCATCGAATCCGCTGCCGTAATATTTAACCCGGACTCTTCTAAAATCTTTTTGCCCAGTTCAACATTCGTGCCCTCTAAACGGACGACGAGCGGAATTTCCAATCCGACCTCTTTCGTTGCGGCGACAACGCCTTCAGCGATAACGTCGCATTTCATAATTCCGCCGAAAATATTGACGTAAATGCCTTCGACGTGATCATCTTCGAGAATAATCTTAAATGCAGCCGTTACTTTTTCTGCATCGGCACCGCCGCCGACATCAAGAAAGTTGGCCGGGTCGCCGTGATAATGTTTAATAATATCCATTGTCGACATCGCCAGGCCTGCGCCGTTAACCATACAGCCGATATTGCCGTCGAGCGAGATGTAGCTGAGATCATACTTCGACGCTTCGATTTCTTTTGGATCCTCTTCATCTAAATCCCGCAAGGCATAAACATCTTTTTGCCGGTAAAGGGCGTTATCGTCAAAATTCAGCTTCGCATCGAGCGCCATCACTTTACCGTCGCCGGTTGTGACAAGCGGGTTGATTTCCACAATCGAACAGTCTTTTTCTTCAAAAACTTTGTAAAGCCCCATCATAAACTTGACTGCCTCTTTAAGCAGTTCTTTCGGAATATTGATGTTGAATGCTAGCCGCCGTGCTTGGTACGGCATCAGGCCTGTCACTGGATCGACAACTTCCCGGAAGATTTTTTCCGGCGTTTTCTCCGCTACTTCTTCAATTTCTGTGCCGCCTTCTTCCGACGCCATCATTGTAATTCGCGATGTCGCCCGGTCGACGACAATACCGACGTAATATTCATTAAGAATATCGCTTCCTTCTTCGATCCAAAGTCTTTTTACTTCTTTTCCTTCTGGACCGGTCTGATGTGTCACCAATGTTTTACCGAGAATTTCATCGGCGTATGTACGCACGTCATCAATCGTTTTCGCAAGCTTCACACCGCCGGCTTTGCCGCGGCCTCCGGCATGAATCTGCGCTTTGACAACGGTTACATTCGATCCCAAAGATTGCGCCGCTTCAACAGCTTCCTCTACGCTGTAAGCTACCTGCCCATTTGGAACTGCAACGCCGTATTCCCTCAAAAGCTCTTTACCTTGGTACTCATGGATATTCATTGCCATCCTCCTTACTGAGTCAAAAGATTTCTCCTGAGTGCAACGGAGGGGACAACTGCTCCCCTTGTTTTAGAATGAGGATTCTAACCGTTTGCGGATGCTAAAACATCGCGCAAGGTTTATTTTACTATATATTCCGACAAATTTGTGAAGACGATCTCAAAAAATTTTCGTTTTCAAAAAATTTTTTCAACATAAAAACGCACAGTGTTTTATACACTGTGCGCATCATCTCGTTTCAGCGAATGAATATACTCAATTGTCAGCTGGTTGAATCGTTCAGGCTGATCAATATTGCAAACGTGGCCGCTCTTCTCAACACAAAGAAACTGCAAGTGCTGATTATTTTCCGCTAACGCTCGGACGTGCGGAAGAAAGAGGTGGTCATCATCGCCCATGACAAACAGCGTCGGAATGCCGTTAAAACTCGATTGCAGCCGTTTTAAAAACGGATTAACGGTACTGATAATATTAAACCAGCGGACAAATTCTTTTTGACACATCTTCTTCGCTTCATCGACAAACGCCGAGCGCGATTCAATGTGCTGTTTTTTCGGCATAATAACCCAAGCAAAAAAACGGTACAGCCACATATAAGGCAGCATGTATTTAAATGTATTGCCGAGTTTGATCAGCAGTTTCGTGCGCATATTCAAATGGGTAACCGCGCCGGTTAAAATCATCGATTCAAGGCGCTCCGGATATTTATGCGAGAGCGTTTGAATCACGATTGTCCCCAGGGAAATACCGATAAAATGCGAAACCTTAACACCGGCCTCATCAAGAACGTCAATAACATCGTCAGCCACTTCGGCAAACGAGTCGCCGCGTTTCCACGGTATACCGCTTGAACGTCCGTGTCCGCGCAAATCGATCAGAAGCACGTTAAAGTTTTTTCTGAACTCCCGCACTTGTTTGTGCCAAGTAGATGAACTTCCGCCGGCACCGTGAATAAACGTGACCCATTTATACTGCGGACCTTTTTCATACAGATGATAATGAAGCATTCGTGTAACGCCCTTTCGTGACAATCTCTCAGGTGATAACCTACGTGGATATTATAACAAAACATGTTTGTCTGTCCATAATAAACACGCTTATTCCATTTTCGAACGCTCAGTCTGCTCTCGGTCAATCCGGTAAATAAATGCAAATACTTCGGCGACCACTTGATAAAGAGAGTCCGGAATTTGCTGATTTATTTCCAGTTCTGACAACAGCTGTACGAGCGATTCATCTTCTTGGACCGGGATCTCATTCGCTTTCGCAGCGGCGATGATTTCATCTGCCACATACCCCCGGCCTTTCGCGCGTATTCCCGGGGCTTTTTCGTTTTCCGGGGAATAGCCTAGTGCGACAGCATATTTTCGGCTCTTGTTTTCTTCTTCATCTGCCGAAGAAAACGGCGGGGGATCATCATGATCTGTCATATCCGGACATCCACTCCTTTATAATTTTGGCGCTTTCGCTTTTCTGTCTGCGCGTCGGGATTGTTTTTGTCTTTTGCCGGCGTGTTGTCCGGCTGCTTCCAGCGGACAGAGGACAATTTGTAACCCGTTTCTTCCAAACGCTTCGCCAATATCGGTTCAAACATGCGCTGAAGCTGCTCCGGTTTTTCCATCTGATTGAAAATCGTCAGACTGACGACGCGGTTTTGAATTTGCACATCGACCATCGTATCGCGTATTGCCGCGAGCTCTAAATAAAACATAATACGGCAATGGTCTTCATCCAAATAACCTTCTTTCGTTCGTTTTCCTTCCCATTGCATCGTTATATCGCTGTATTGTTCGCCGAACTTAAAGGGAACTTGAAACAACAAGTGCTGCACCGGGTGCTGCTGCTCTTGCGAGGCTATTTGAAATCCGGTCAGGCGCTGAAGTAAAAATTCTGCTTGCTGGATCGTTTGCGGCGTTTGATTGGCTTGGTTTTGCAGAAAATGCAGCAGCTGTCCTTTAAGCGTTTCAATTCTTTGCCCTGCTTCACGGCTTTGCTGCAGGTCGTTTAAACCAATGCGTAAATCATGTTCATGCTGCAGCCCGAGCTGCTGCAAAAACATCCGCAGCTGCGCGGTGTCCTGTCCTTGGCCGCGCTGAAGAAATAACAGCTCCCGATCCGCCTGCTGCTCGTGAATCATTTGCAACAGCGGAGAAGCGGAATGGTTTCGCTGCTGCATCAGGCGGTCCAGCTGTTCAAACACTTGTTGCGGAGCTGTGTCCGGATTGATCAGCCGAAGCATTTGCGTTAATCCTTCCGGTTGATCCGGACCGGCTGCGTTCATAAGCATCGTAAACACATTTGCCGGTTTCATCGCATTGAACACTTGATTCCCGCTCTGCCCTTGAAAAAGCTGGGGAAAAGCCTGTTGCATAGGGGCGCGGTTTTCCGGTTTAACGGCTTCCGCCTGGATTCGGGAAAAAAATTGCTCAGCCGATTCCTTCGCGCGCATAATACCTGTCTCGCGCAAAACTTGTTCTGCCTGCGTGCGAACAGAGTTCTCTCCCGTCAACAAAGCGTTAAACAGCTGGCGAACCGGTTCGATTTGTTTTGAGCTGTTTGTTTGCTGCAACAGCGAACCGAGTATTTGCTGCAAACCGCGGCTCTCATTTCCGCTGGAGGAAGATTGTGCCAGCGACTCGTGCAAGGCATGCATCGTCTCTCCCATCGATTGCGGATGTTGCAAAGCAGCCAATGCTTGAAACGTTTCTCTTGTCAGCGGAAGCTGCTCATTAACGAGCCGGCTGATCAATTGAAGTGAATGGTGGGCAGGCAGACCCGATTGCTGCAAAAGCCTGGCTCCGGAAGCTAAGTCCGTTTGTGTGAACGGCTGACTGGTTTGTTGAAAATGCCGAAGCAATTGTTCATGCGGCCCGCCGGTTTGCAGGCCGAGCTGTTGTAATATTTGGCTGCGCTGGCTTTGCTGCTGATCGCCTTGCGGATTTGACCGGACCTGTTCCATTACTTGCAGACGCGGCATCCCGTCTCCTGCTTGAACCCGAAACCAGTACTGTCTCCCGGTTTCAAGCTGCGCCTCGAGCTGAGCAGTCAGCGTCATATTTCCGGCTTGCAGCTGCGCAGTTTGACCGGGGTAGAGCTTAGTGATCATACCTTGAAACATTTGACCGGGACGCAGTGCGAGGGAACGGTTCTCAGATGTTTGTAAACCTCTGTTCATTGACGAAATCATCTCGGATTGAAACATAACTGACTCCCCCTGTTCTAAGTCGTTGTTACGTGCTTTCTCACCGGAGCAAAACTGCGTCGATGCTCGTCTGTCACACCGAACGTCTTGAGCGCCTGTAAATGTTCGGCGGTTCCGTAACCGGCATGGTTATCAAATCCGTAGCCGGGATAAACTTTGGCAATCTCTTTCATATAACGGTCGCGGGTCACTTTTGCAACAATTGACGCGGCAGCAATCGAAACAGAGCGGGCATCCCCTTTTATGAGGCTTTCCTGCTTCATTTCAAGCGGAAGGCTCATCGCATCGACGAGCAGGAAATCAAGCGGAGCATTTGTGTTCGAAACAGCTCGTACCATCGCGAGTTTCGACGCTTCGTAAATGTTATGCGTGTCAATTTCTTCAGCTGTTGCTTCGCCGATCCCAACCGCTGTTGCGCGCGTAAATATATCTTCGTAATAAAATTCGCGCTTCGTTTCAGATAATTTTTTTGAGTCCGTCAGCCCGAGAAACTCTTCTCCTTCCGGGAGAACGACACACGATGCGACGACCGGACCGGCGAGCGGCCCCCGGCCGACTTCATCCACGCCGCCGATGATAACAGCACCGTCATCGCGGGCTTTTAATTCATGACGAGTCATTTCGGCAAAAGCTTTGCGCAATGTTTCTTTTTCTGTTTGGCGTTTCCGCCATTTCGCAACAGCCTGCTGGACACCTTTTCGTTCATCCGTCAATAATTCGATAAAGCGCGGGTCCGTTTCTGTCTGAATATCATTCAATCGCAATTCGATTTCTTTTATACTTGCCATTTTCTCCGTCCTTTCAAACGTTATATCGGCTAAAACCGGCGTTGTTTTAAAATGAACGATAAAAAATGCGCCGTTGAGCGAATCCTCACGGCGCATTTTTCACTGTTCTTGCGGATGTTCTAACGTAATTCGGCCGAATTTCCCCTGACGGAAATCACGAAAAATGATTTCGGCCGCCTTTTCGTAATTAACAGCCCCGCCGGCCATTAAGCATCCTCGTTTTTCGCCGATTTTGTCAAATAATGACAGTGTATTTTCTGGAAGTTCGCTTAAGTTATAACGCTGTTTCAAAGCTTCCGGATAATTATTCGTCAAAAACGTCAATAAAAACAGCGTCGTCTCCTCAAAGTCGAAAATCTCTTCTTTGATCGCCCCCGTCAACGCTAAACGAAAACCGGTTTTTTCATCATCAAACTTCGGCCAAAGAATACCCGGCGTATCAAGCAGATCAAAATCTTTGCCGACTTTTATCCACTGCTGCGCCTTCGTCACCCCCGGTTTATCGCCGATTTTTGTTGCTTTCTTGTTTGCCAGCCGATTAATCACTGTCGATTTTCCGACATTCGGAATCCCCAGTATAAGCGCGCGAATCGCGCGGGGATTGATTCCTTGACGGGCAAATTTATCAAGGAGATGCTGCGCCTGCTCCCGTACTTTTGCAGGTATTTCGTTAATGCCTTTCCCTTTTTGCGCATCGATCGGCAGCGCCGCAAACCCTTTTGCCTCATAAAATTGAACCCATTGTTTCGTCGTGTTCGCATCAGCCAAATCAGCTTTATTTAAGAGCATCAGGCGCGGTTTGCTGTTCGTCATTTCATCAACCATCGGATTCCGCGAGGCTTCAGGAATTCTCGCATCGACAATTTCGATGACAACATCGATTTGTTTAATATTCTCTTTTATTTGGCGCTTCGCTTTCGCCATATGTCCGGGGTACCATTGAATACTCATGACAACCTCTCCTATTCTGCCATCCGTATATCACTGATCGGCCAAAACACAAAGCTTGCTTCACCGACGATATCCTCATCGCTGACGAGGCCGATATGGCGGCCGTCTTTGCTGTGTTGCCGATTATCTCCAAGCACAAAGTAGTGATCTTCAGGAATCTCTTCATAGCCGGTCACTTCTTCTAAATCAAAATCACCGGTAAACGGATTTTCTTCTGACTGTTCCTTAAACTCATTCAAGTATGGTTCGTCTACGGGATCGTCATTTACATAGAGCTGATCTTCTTCGTAATAAAGACTGTCGCCCGGCACGCCGATCACCCGTTTAATGTAATCACTCTCATGCGGAGCATGAAAGACGATAATATCGAAACGTTCCGGTTCAGAAAGTGTATAATTTATTTTATTAACGACCATCCGGTCATCGTGGCCGAGTGTCGGCATCATCGACTGTCCGTCCACGACAATCGGCGCAAACAAAAACGCCCGTATCGCTAACGCTAAGAGAAGCGCAACGACTATGGCTTTTACCCATTCCCAAGACTCTGATTTTGCCGATTCTGACTTCGCCATTTTCACCCATCCTTTGCATTCATTTACTGCAGGCCCGTCCGTCCTGCAGAAATCTCTCCTATTCTACCATATTTGCAAGGTTTGCAGTTATGTAAAAAATCATAAGAAAAAGGAGCTTGTCTCCAAGCCCCTTTGACGATTCTATCTTTCTTTGATTCGAGCTGCTTTCCCGCGCAAGTTGCGCAAATAGTAAAGCTTAGCTTGCCGTACTTTACCGCGGCGTGAAACTTCAATTTTGTCAATTCGCGGAGAATGGACAGGGAACGTACGCTCGACGCCTACACCGTAGGACACCTTGCGAACAGTGAACGTTTCACTGATGCCTGTACCGCGCTTTTTAATGACAACACCTTGGAATACCTGAACACGCTCACGTGTACCCTCGACAACTTTTGCGTGGACGCGCAGTGTATCACCGGCACGGAATTCCGGAATGTCTGTTTTCAGCTGCTCTTTTGTTACATCACGAATAATTTGTTCCATCTTCTGTTCGCCTCCTTCCTGCAGATCTTCATGTCAGTAAGTTCATTGACAGCGGAACACCTTGATCTGGCCTATAGCCACAAGAGTAATCATAGCATATCAATACGGCCGGCTCAACCGTTTTTTTCAGATTTCTGCCGCTCTAAATAATCGCGGTCAAACTGCGTGAGTTCGGCTGTTTCAAGCAGATCCGGACGCTTTTCTTTTGTCCGCTGCAAAGCCTGTTTGCGCCGCCACTCGGTAATGTTTTTATGGTGACCTGATAACAAAATATCCGGTACTTTCATGCCGCGAAAATCAGCCGGGCGGGTATAGTGCGGGTATTCGAGCAGCCCGGTGCTGTAAGATTCCGACACGGCTGATTGATCATTGCCAAGCGCGCCCGGAAGGAGCCTGACGACGCTGTCAGCTACTGCCATCGCGCCGATTTCGCCGCCTGTTAAAACGTAATCGCCGAGCGAAATTTCATCAGTCACCAGATGTTCGCGAATCCGCTCATCATAACCTTCATAGTGACCGCACAACAGAATCAAATGTTCTTCTTGTGCGAGCTCTTCCGCTTTTTTTTGCGAATAAGTTTCGCCTTGCGGGCACATTAAAATGACACGGGGCTTTTTGTTACTTTCCGCACGTGCACTCACATCTTCAACGGCGTCAAATAAAGGCTGGGGCGTCAGCACCATGCCTCCGCCGCCCCCGTAAGGATAATCATCAACGCGCTTATGTTTATCCGCCGAATACGCGCGGAAATCGACGACATCGTACGAAACGAGACCTTTTGTTTCTGCCTGCTTTAAGATCGAGTGGCCGAACACACCGGTAAACATGTCCGGAAACAGTGTTAATACGGATATTTTCATTCGTCCAGCAATCCTTCCATCAAATGAATGACGACTTGACCTTGCTCTAAGTCGACATGTTTTACAACATCTGAAATATATGGAATCAATATTTCCTTCCCGGATTTTGCCTGCTTTACAGCCCAAACATCATTTGCGCCCGGCGTCAAAATTTCCGTAATCGTGCCAATTTCTTCCCCGTCTTCAGAAACAACATGCAATCCGATAATGTCGCGAAAGTAGTATTCATTCGATTCCAATTCATCGTCCCCGAGCTGCGAGGCGTCTATTTGCAAATCAGAATCTTTGAAGCGCTCCGCCTCGTTTACGTCTTGAATTTCTTCAAACGTGAGTAAATCGAATTGTTTGTGTGTGCGCCACGAGGAGACGGTAACCGGAGTTCTCGAACCGTCGCGGTTTAAAATTGAAAGCCGCACACCGGGAGCGAATCGCTCATTCGGAAAATCAGTGTTCGCAATCAGGCGAACTTCCCCGTGAATCCCATGGGTATTGACAATTTTTCCGACATTAAGCCAATCACTCATCTTCTTCCTCCATGCCTCCTTGACGCAATTCATTGACTACACCGTCTTTAATGACGATCTCTGTTCCTTTCATCACTTCGTCCCAATTATCGCCTTCTTCGACTTGTTCAATCATTTGGATCGTCCCTTCGCGAAGTTCAGCGCCGAGTTCCAGTTCATCCAGCTGACCAAGTTTCAGTTCCAGCTGCCGGAGACGTTCTTTTCTTTTCGCCACTTCTTTATCAAAACTTTGACGCAGCGATTTTTGGTATTTTTCGTCCGTATTTTCTTTTAATTTTTTATGTAGGACGAATTCAAGCTGCTTCAATTCGGTAGATAATTTGTACTGTCGCGAAAGAAACTGCTCTTTGAGCCGGTCACGGCTTTCTTCCGTTAAAACTTGTTTGACAACCACTTTTTTAATAATTTCCATTTTTGCCACCTCCGAATAAATCGTACCCTGTTATTTTATCATATTTATTCGCCCGTACGGAAAAAGGGTGAGGAAAACCTCACCCTTTAACCAATCTCTAACTGAACGCGTTTGTCTTGATTTACAGCCGCAGCGTTTACGACTGATCGCATCGCTTTCGCAATTCTTCCCTGTTTGCCGATCACCTTGCCCATATCGTCGGGATGCACAGTCAAATAAACTGTTACTGACTGTCCGTCGGTTTTCTCTGTGACCGTCACTTCATCAGGATGATCAACTAAAGCGAGCGCCATTGACTCGACAAGTTCTTTCATGTTTCTCACCTGCTAGGATTATTTCCACACAAAAAACTTATTTTTCGTTTTTTGTATTGTGAAGCTTTTCCATTAAACCTACGTTGGAGAACAAGTTGCGAACTGTGTCAGAAGGTTTCGCTCCTTCGAGCATCCAGTTCAATGCTTTTTCTTCATCGACGTTGAATTCAACTGGGTCTTTTAGCGGGTTATACGTACCCAACTCTTCAATAAAACGTCCATCACGCGGTGCGCGGGAGTCCGCAACAACCACACGATAGAACGGAGATTTGTTTGCTCCCATGCGTTTCAAACGAATTTTTACTGCCATTCCTTTCACCTCCATAAGTCTCTCACACATTTACGTATATTATCACAGAAAAATCAGGGGATCAACCCCCGTAAAGGAAAAAACCTTAACGCAGTTTAAAAACGTTGTGTTTTTACATGAAAGGCATATTCATGCCGCCTTTTTTCTTGCCTTTTCCTTTTTGCTGCCCGGACATTTGTTTCATCATTTTTTTCATTTCGTCAAACTGTTTTAACAGCCGGTTCACTTCCGGCACGGTTGTTCCGCTCCCTTTAGCGATTCGGCGCTTGCGGCTCGCATTTAAAAGCGACGGGTTGTCTCTCTCAGCCTTTGTCATTGACCTTACAATCGCTTCGATATGAGCGAGCTGCTTATCATCAACTTGGATGTTTTTCATCCCTTTCATTTTCCCGGCGCCGGGCATCATCTCGAGCAGTTCGTCAAGCGGCCCCATTTCTTTCACTTGCCCGAGCTGTTCGAGAAAGTCATCAAACGTTAAATCGTTCGTGCGCATTTTCTTTTCCAACTCTTTTGCCCGATCTTCATCGACGTTTGTCTGCGCTTTTTCGATCAGGGTCATCACGTCGCCCATCCCGAGAATTCGCGATGCCATCCGCTCAGGATGGAACGGTTCCAGCGCATCGGACTTTTCGCCGATCCCGGCAAATTTTATTGGGGTGTCCGTCACGGCTTTAACCGATATTGCTGCACCGCCGCGTGTGTCGCCGTCCAATTTTGTCAGCACAACACCTGTAAGGTCGAGTTGATTGTTAAAGCTTTCGGCAACATTAACGGCGTCTTGACCGGTCATCGCATCGACAACGAGCAGCGTTTCGTCGGGTGATACAGCTTCTTTTATTTGCTGAAGTTCGTCCATCAGTTCCTGATCAACGTGCAGCCGTCCGGCTGTATCAATAATAACGTAATCTTGATGATCTTCTTTCGCCTGTTTTACGGCCTGTTTCGCAATCTCCACGGGACTGACTTGATCACCGAGTGAAAAAACCGGCATATCCAGCTGTTTACCCAATGTCTGCAGCTGATCAATCGCAGCCGGACGGTAAATGTCCGCTGCGGCTAGCAACGGTTTGCGATTGTGCTCTTTGCGCAAATAATTAGCCAATTTTCCGACTGTCGTCGTTTTACCGGCTCCTTGCAGCCCGACCATCATGACAACGGTCGGCGGTTTCTGTGCAGCCTGCAGCTTGCTTTGTTCGCCGCCCATCAGTTTTGTCAATTCTTCATTAACGACTTTAATAACTTGCTGGCCGGGAGTTAAACTGTCGAGCACATCTTGACCGACGGCCCGTTCTTTAACGTCTGCAATAAATTTTTTCACAACCTTAAAATTCACGTCCGCTTCTAAAAGTGCCAGCCGGACTTCGCGCATCATTTCCTTAACATCCTGCTCCGTGACTTTCCCTTTGCCTTTCATTTTCTTAAGGGTGCCTTGGAGCCGTTCCTGTAAACCTTCAAATGCCATCTATGACAGCCCCCTATTCCAATTTCTCGAGCGATTCGATCACGGCAAACAGCTTTTCGCGATCCTCTTTTGCTTCGATCAGCTGTTTTAACTCTGCGAGATGACTGTGCATCGTTTCAAAGCGGGCAAAGAGCCGCAGCTTTTCCTCGTAATCCTCGAGCATCGCTTCCGTTCGGCGAATATTATCATAAACAGCCTGCCGGCTGATCTGAAAATACTCTGCAATTTCTCCGAGCGACCAGTCATCTTGATAATACATTCGCATGTATTCATTTTGCTTTTCTGTTAAAAGCGCCTGATAAAAATCGTATAAATAATTAATCCGGACGGTCTTTTCAATCATTTCGCCACCGCCTTGTTAAGGTTTGTTCCTTTACGCACGCTTATGATACAGGAGCAATAAAAGCAGTGTCAACTATTTTCATCGTCCGTATCCGTTTGCTCAAGAACTTCGGCAAACAGTCCGTGAACGTACTGCGTCGCATCAAACGGCTGCAAATCGTTCATTCCTTCGCCGAGTCCGACCAGTTTCACCGGAATGTCGAGCTCGTATCGAATCGCAAGCACAATACCGCCTTTGGCTGTTCCGTCCAATTTCGTTAACACAATCCCCGATACATCTGTTGCTTCCTGAAAAGCTTTCGCCTGGCTCATTGCATTCTGACCGGTTGTGGCATCGAGAACGAGCAGAACTTCATGCGGAGCATCGGGAATTTCCCGGCCGAGCACACGCTTGACTTTCGATAACTCATTCATTAAATTGACCTTGTTTTGCAGGCGTCCGGCCGTATCACACAGCAAAACGTCCGCTTTTTTAGAACGGGCAGACTGAATCGCATCATACATCACCGCGGCCGGGTCGGAACCGGCCTGCTGTTTGACGACGTCGACGCCGACGCGCTCGCCCCATTTCTCCAATTGCTCAATCGCGCCGGCGCGGAACGTATCCCCGGCAGCCATCACGACTTTTTTGCCTTCTTCTTTATATTGATGGGCCAACTTCCCGATCGAGGTTGTTTTCCCTACGCCATTGACGCCGACAAATAGGATGACGGTCAACTCGCCGGGCTGTTCATTGATCGCTGCTTCATTGGCTGATTTTTGCAGCATTTCCGCCAGTTTTTCTGAAATCACCGGCTGAATATCTTTCGCGTCTTTAATATTTCTTAACCGCGCTTCATCTTTCAACTGTTCAATTAAGTCCATCACTGTGTGCACACCGACGTCTGCGCTGATTAATATATCTTCGAGCTCTTCAAAAAAATCCTCATCCACTGTCCGGTAATCTTTCATTAAATCATTCATCGCACCGACAAACGAATCTCTCGTTTTCGATAATCCGTCTTTAAACTTGTCGGTTACCGTATCTGTTTGCGTTGAAATCGAATCCTTTAATTTTTTAAAAAAATTCATCGCTGTTCCTCCTGTTTACATATCTGAACCGATCAATTCGGTCGTATCTTCCAGCTTCACCGACACAAGATTGGATACCCCGTGTTCCTGCATCGTCACGCCGTAAAGAATGTCAGAATGCTCCATTGTCCCTTTACGGTGGGTGACGACAATAAATTGTGTTTCTTTGCTGAACTCTTTTAAATAATTGGCAAAACGTACGACATTCGCCTCGTCCAAAGCTGCTTCAACTTCATCAAGAACACAAAACGGAACCGGCCTCACTTTTAAAATAGAAAATAACAGTGCAATCGCGGTTAAAGCCCGTTCGCCTCCCGATAAAAGCGCCAAGTGCTGCAGTTTTTTCCCCGGCGGCTGCGCAATGATATCCACACCTGTTTCCAGCAAGTTATTCGGGTCGGACAGCTCCAACGAAGCCGAACCACCGCCAAAAAGCTCGCGAAAAACTTCTTGAAATTGCGCCTGAATTTGTTCAAACGTTTCATTAAACCGGCGCGTCATCTCGTCATCCATCTCTTGAATAACATTATGAAGAGTCGTTTTCGCTTCTTCCAGATCATTTTTTTGTTCTAACAGAAAATCAAAACGCTCCTTCACGCGCTCATATTCATCAATTGCGCCGTGGTTGACCGGGCCGAGTTCTTCGATTGCCATCCTGATCAATTTGACTTGTTTTTTCGCTTCTGCGAGCGGAAGCGTCAAAGCATAACTTTGTTTAGCTGCTTCATAACTTAACTCATATTCCTCTTGCAGCTTAGTTAAGCGCGTATCCAATTCAACATCAAGCCGGTTGACCTTCACTTCTTTTTCCTGCAGCGTTTGCGAGACAAAAGACCATTGACGTTTAATATCTTTTAATTCGTGTTCAACTTGCTCATGTTTTTGCTGCTTGTCGATCCGTTCCGCCCTTTTTTCAGCTATCGCTTTTTCAGCTTTATCTTTTTCAGACCGCCGTGCGTTTATTTCCTCTTCAATCAGCGAAGCGCTGTCGTCACCAGTAGACAGCTGCTCTTCTAACTGCGAAAATTCAGCATTCTTTCGCTCGATATCCGTGTTGATTTTTGTTAGTTCGTCTTCCAGTCTGCTTACAGTTTCCTCACGGTGCGAAAGCAGCTCTTCTTCCTTGGCAAGCGCCACATCCAATTCCGCTTTCTTCGCTTCGAGTTCATGCTTTTGATCGGATGAAGTTTGCTCACGTGTTTGTAAATCCTCAATTTTTTCGTTCAATTCGGCAACTTTTTCTTCTGCATCTGTGACAGCTTTGACCAGTTCTTCTATTTTCGCGGCGTTTTTTTCGTCTTCTTCTTTCGCTTCCGCATCTTCATAGTCAAACACTTCCAGACGTTCATTGGCGTGATCGAGCGCCCATTCAGCTTCTTTGTAAATCCCTTTTTTCTCTTGTTCGCGTTCACGTGCGGCTTCTCCGGCAGCTGTAAGTTCTTGAATTTTTTTGTCGAACGCCTCTTTTTCCGCAGACAGTTTCATTTTTTCTGCTGTTAAACCGTTCATGCGGCTCGTCATTTCTGTTAATTTTTCCTGCAGGCGTTCGAGCTCCTGTTTGCGCCCGATCAGTTGCGAAGATTTTTGCTTCAGGCTGCCGCCCGTCATTGACCCGCCCGGATTAATGATGTCGCCTTCCAATGTGACAATGCGGTACCGCTGCCCTGAAAGCTTCGCGATCTCCTGGGCATTTTTCAAACCGTCAGCGACGATCACATTGCCGAGCAGCGAGCGGATGACCGGTTCATAGCGCGCATCATAGGAAATCAGATCGCCGGCAACACCGACCCAGCCGGGCTGGCCGCTTCCGCTTGCTTGATCTTTTTCTTGCACGAACCGCGGTTTCACCGTGTTGAGCGGCAAAAACGTCGCCCGGCCAAGATTTTGTTTCTTTAAATAATGAATTGCCTCTCTGCCGGCTGTCTCATCTTTGACGATGACATGCTGCTGAGCGGCGCCTAAAGCTAACTCGACCGCTGTTTTATAAGCTTCCGGTACAGCGATGACTTCAGCAACAGCGCCTGCAATCCCGCTTTCTTTCGCATCGCGCCGTTTCAAAATCTCTTTTACGCCTTGATAAAACCCGGCGTACTCGTTTTCCATCTCTTCAAGAACTTCCGCCCGCGACGATAATTTTTCACGGTGACGGGATGCTTCTTGAATCAGCCGGTCATTTTCCGCGATTTTTTCAGCCGCTGTTTGCTCTTGTTCTTTCAGCTGCTGATGCTCTTGTAAAAGCTGGTCGAGGCGGTTTTTTTCGTTCTGCCAGTTTCGCTCTGCCTCGTCCTTTTCCGCTTTCAATTGATTGCGGTGGTTGAGCCATTCTTCATGATCCGCCAGCAAACGTTTGCGCTTTTCAGCCGTTTTTGTCCGCTCTTGTTCAAGATACGACCGCTCGTTAGACTTAGCCGCACGCTCATTCAGCCATTCAATATAATCACTTTTTAACGATTCGATCTGCTCGGTCAAATTACTCTCCAAACCGGTTAACTCCTCTTCAGTTAACCGGCGCCGTTCTGTCAGTTCAGCCACTTTTTGCTGCTGCGCTTTCAATGTTGCGGCTTCTTGTTGCCATTCGTCATTTTTTTTGGCGCCAAGCGCAGACAGTTCTTTTATCTCCGCTTGAAATTGCTCTTTATTATGCGAAAAATGTTTTTTTCGTTCTTGCCAGACTTGTTTTTGACTTTCTTGCTTTTCTAAATCTTCACTCGCCTTTAGAAGCATTTGCTGCTGAGTCTGAATTTGCTCATCGAGCGTTTGCATCGTTGCCCGCAACTGCTCGATTTCTGCTTCATGCTTATTCACATCGGTTTCAAGACGCTCATTTTTTTGCGACAATTCTTCAAGTTCTTTTTTCGTCTCAGACCATTCCTGATGACGTTCTTCGATTTCACTGACAAGAACACCGGTCTCAACAGACTTTAATTCTTCTGTTTTCGCAATATGTTCCCGGGCAATCGCAGCTTGTTCTTTTAACGGTTCGACTTGATTCTCCAGCTCGTAAAGGATATCTTTCACACGATGGAGATTATCTTCCGTTTCATTGAGTTTTTTTTCGGACTTTTGTTTGCGAAACTTATATTTCAATACGCCGGCTGCTTCTTCAAATATCATCCGTCGTTCTTCGGCTTTGCTGCTTAAAATTTCTTCAACCCGGCCTTGCCCGATAATCGAGAACGCTTCCTTGCCTAAACCTGAATCCATAAAAAGATCGTTAATATCTTTTAAACGGCAAGGTTCGCGATTTAATAAGTATTCGCTGTCTCCGGAGCGGTAGACTCTGCGCGTTACGGCCACTTCACTGTAGTCAACCGGCAAGTGCTGGTCTTCATTATCCAGTACGAGGCTGATCTCCGCCATATTTAAAGGCGAGCGGCGTTCACTGCCGGAAAAGATCACGTCTTCCATTTTTTCACCGCGAAGATTTTTCGCTGATTGTTCGCCTAAAACCCAGCGGACAGCATCGGAGATATTGCTTTTCCCGCTTCCGTTCGGGCCGACAACCGATGTCACGCCCGGAACAAAGTCAATTCCGAGCCGATCGGCAAAAGATTTGAACCCGGTCAGTTCCAAACGTTTTAAAAACACCCGCTTCACCTCATTGTTCCCTGTCTCGTCTATCTGTTCAGCTGTTAACCTGTTTATTTTATCATAAAATAAAGCTTTCATTAAACGGCAATTGCAAGGGATGTGCTCTTTTTTTCATTTCATGTTACGATAAACAAAAATCATTTTAGTAAAGAAAGGGTGCTTCACATTGTCTGACGTTAAAAGCGACCGGGAAACTCTCTCGGCAATGATAGAGGATATTAAAGGCCAGCTCCAGATTGTTAACGGAGCTGCGATTAAACCGGAACATTTTTCACTGGAAAAGTATAAAGAAATTGAAGAAGTGCACCAAATGGTAATGGGCAAATCAAATTTTTCCGTGAGCGAAATGGAAGCCATTATTGCTGAACTCGCGACGATGCGCGATAAAAGCAGCGAAGAGTAATCACAGCATCACTCAGGAGGGACATCTGATATGAC
The DNA here is from genome assembly GCF_003814815.1 of Salisediminibacterium halotolerans. Lineage (GTDB taxonomy): Bacteria > Bacillota > Bacilli > Bacillales > Salisediminibacteriaceae > Salisediminibacterium > Salisediminibacterium halotolerans. The sequence goes on along the minus strand of NZ_RKQQ01000003.1, from coordinate 231,835 downwards.
GGAATCGCTACAGCCGGGAACGGCGGTAACAGTCAAGTATAAAAGCGGACGTTACCACGGAGAAATTGTTCAGACCGAGCCGAAAAAAAATACCGCGGTTGTAAAAATCACCGCGGTTATCGATCATCCGGTCCAAGGCGACTTGCACCACCCTAAACAAACCAATGTCCCGCTTTTTCATGAACGAAAAGCGTTAAGCAAAAACGAAAAAGCGAATGTTCCGCTAAATGTCATTAAACGTTTCGACGGCAAGGTTCCGGACTATGCCGCTTCGCTGAGAGAGGCGGTCGAAAAACAGCGCCGCGAACTGCAATCACTCGAAACTGACTGGAGCAACAAGGCGCTTGAAACGCTCCGATCAGTTGAACAGGATTACCGCTACGATCAGTGATAATCAATAAAAGAGGCTGTCCCGGATTCCGGGGCAGCCTCTTATGTATTCAATATATGACGATGTCGCCTGCGGCTTTATAATCAGCAAACAGCTCGTTTATATGCGCTTCGAGTTTTTCTGACCATTGATCAAATTCTTCTTCTGTTTGCGGGTTGGCAAATTTCTCTTGCACATACAACTGCATGTACATATTCCGTTCAACGAATTTATAAGCCCAGTCATCATAATATTCTTCCGGTTCGATATTTAACACGTCAGCTTGTTTTTCAAAAAAGGCGGTCTCGCTTTCTTCCGCCAGACCCGGATACATCTTGTCCCGATGGTCTTTTACCTCTTCTTCACTGACTTCAATCCCTAGCGACCGAGCTTCACTCACAACGGCTGCTTCTTTTAAGTAGTCGGCAATATTTTCTTCCGAAAGCGAATATTGATAAGCAACGTCTTCAGCCTTTACCAATTTGCCTTGAAATTCTGCTACCGCGTCATCCATTTCAGCCGGGGTATCATTGCACCCGGTTAACAGCAGCCCTAAGCAGGCAGCTGTGACGATTATGCTGCGTATCACGTCTCGTTCCTCCCCGTACATAAAAGCCCGTTTTCTCGATAAGGCACGGGGCACATCGAGAAAACGGGCTGCTTATATTTGCGTCTAGTCTGTTTCCTCTTCATCTTGAAAAATCTTTTCCAAAGCTTGCTGAGCAGCCATTTGTTCGGCCTCTTTTTTTGATTTGCCGGTGCCTGTTCCTAAAATTTCATCGTCCAGCGTAACATTCGAGACAAATTCTCGCGCATGTGCAGGACCTTTTTCTTCAACAATCTGATAATGAACTTGGCCATGATTTTCGCGCTGGATCAATTCTTGCAGCTGACTTTTGAAATCCATCATGTGTGAAAAAGAACCGTCATGAATTTTCGGGTAGACGTATTGCTGTAAAAACGCATAAACAGCATCCATCCCCCCATCTAAATACACTGCTCCGATGAACGCTTCAAACACATCCGCAAGCAATGCCGGACGTTCGCGGCCGCCGGTCATTTCTTCCCCTTTACCCAGCAGGATATGCTTGCCGAAATCCAGCTCTCCGGCAATTTTCGCCAAAGATGGCTCGCAGACGATCGCAGCTCTGAGTTTGGTCATCTCGCCTTCGCTCATTTGATCAAACCGTTTGAACAAATATTGCGAGATGGCCAATTCCAAAACGGCGTCGCCGAGAAATTCGAGGCGTTCGTTGTCATCATAAGGGCGGATTCGATGTTCATTGACATAAGATGAATGCGTAAAGGCTTGAATAAACAAATCTGCATTTTCATAGTTCATGTTCAATTGACGTAAAAACGTATAATAGGGTGCTTTCTCATGTTCCGACATCTGCATCCGCTTGCCTTGTTTTTTCATATTGCGTCTTTGGACCCGTTTAGATTGCTGCATATGAACCCCCTGTGTTCGCAATAAAATAATAAAGACCAAGCCCCTGTCAAAAACAGGGACTCGGCAGACAGCCATCACTGATGACGCTCTATGTATTCTACAACGTCACCGACCGTACCAATTTTCTCCGCATCTTCATCGGAGATTTCAAGATCGAATTCATCTTCAAGTTCCATAACCAGCTCAACAACGTCGAGTGAATCTGCTCCGAGATCATCTTTAAACGTTGCGTCTTTTTTAACCTCAGATTCATCTACCCCAAGGCGTTCGGAGACGATTTTCGCAATTCGTTCCTGGATTTTTTCCATGTGTCTCACCTCCTCTCAGTTATTATAGGATAAACCGCGAAAAAAAACCAGATGTTTTATGGCATTACCATTCCGCCGTCGACGTGAAGCGTTTGTCCGGTCATGTAATTGCCCGCTTCTCCGGCGAGGACGCTAACAACTTTCGCGACGTCTTCCGGTTCACCCAATTTGCCGAGCGGGATCTCTCCAAGCAGCGCTTCTTTTGTATCATCGGTTAATTCATCGGTCATTTCAGTCGAAATAAAACCGGGCGCAACCGCGTTCACTAAAATATTGCGGTTGGCAAGTTCACGGGCAAAAGATTTCGTAAGTCCGATCACACCGGCTTTGCTTGCAGCATAGTTCGCCTGCCCGGCATTTCCGGTCGTGCCGACGACAGATGAAATGTTAATAATCCGTCCGCCGCGCTGTTTCATCATCGGACGGGTGAGCGCCTGCGAGACATTAAAAACGCCTTTTAAATTCGTTTGAATCACATCATCAAACTCGTCCTCTTTCATACGCATAATCAGATTATCCCTCGTAATCCCGGCATTGTTAACAAGAATATCGACTTGACCGAATTGATCGAGCACAGTTTTAACCATCGATTTCGCTTCCGATTGCTCAGCAACGTCCGCTTTAACGGTCATCGCTTCGACACCGAATGCGCGGCAGGCTGCCGCTGTCTCTTCCGCTTTTGCTTCGTTGCCTGCATAGTTAATCGCAACATTCATGCCGTTTTTAGCAAATTCTAAGCTGATCGCACGGCCGATGCCGCGCGAACCGCCTGTAACAAGCGCGTATTGTCCTTGCATCATGAAACCTCCTTCAATTAGTCGATTGCCAGCTTTTCTAAAGCTGCGTTGAGCGTTTCTTCATCATAGACCGGCAAAACCGTTGCCCGGCGGGAAACCTTTTTAACGAGCCCGCTCAGCACTTTTCCCGGACCGGCTTCGATGAATGTGTCGACACCTTCGTCTACGAGTGTTTGAATCGTTTCTTCCCATTTTACCGGAGCATGAATCTGTTCGGTTAAGCTACTTGTAACTTGCTCGGCAGATGAATAGGCGCTCGCACTGACATTTGCAATTACGGTCCGCTGCAACGGAGAAATCGTCAAACCGTTCAGTTCCTGCTCCATTTTATCAGCCGCCGGCTTCATCAAGCTGGAATGAAACGGGCCGCTGACATTCAGCATGACAGCTTTTTTCGCTCCGCGCTCTTTGGCAAGCCCGACCGCTTTCTCGACGCCTTCTCTCGAACCCGAGATGACGATTTGCCCCGGAGCATTGTAATTTGCCGGTTCTACTGCGCCTGCCGTCTGAGCCGCCTCTTCCGTGACACTCTCAAGATCCGCCCGTTCCATGCCGAGCACCGCCGCCATTGCGCCGGATCCTTCAGGCACCGCTTCTTCCATAAACTCGCCGCGCTTTCTGACAGCACAGACCGCCTCGTCAAAGGGCAGGGCTTCAGCAGCGACGAGCGAGGCATATTCACCGAGACTGTGTCCCGCTGTATATTCAGCGTCGACGCCTTTTTCTTGCAAAACGCGCCAAATAGCGATCCCTGCCGTTAACAGCGCCGGCTGCGTGTTGGCTGTTTTTTTCAGTTCTTCTTCTGCACCGTGAAATACAAGTTCACTGAACGGCTCATTTAGAGCGCGGTCGGCAGCTTGAAAAACAGCAGCCGCCGCTTCGTGATGTTCAGCGAGATCTTTCCCCATCCCGGGCACTTGTGAGCCTTGCCCCGGGAAAAGGATCGCAGTCTTTTGTTTATTCATCAGCGGTATCCTCCTCTTTGTCTATAACGGCCGCGTTCTCTTTAATCGTATCGGCGACATTTTCCAGCACTAATGTGCGCGCTTGTCGCAAAGCGCTGAAATAAGCCTGAGCATCAGAAGAACCGTGTGCTTTGATCACCGGCGCGTTCAGTCCGAATAACCCGGCTCCGCCGTATTCAGCATAGTCCATTTTCGCTTTAATTTGTTTAAATGACGGTTTCAACACACCGGCAGCAAGCTTCGTTTTTAACGATGATGTCAGCTCTTTGCGGATTAATCCGAAAAGAGACATAGCTGTGCCTTCAATCGTTTTTAAGACAACGTTACCGGTAAATCCGTCGCAGACGACAACGTCAGCCGGTCCGTCAAGCAGGTCGCGCGCTTCAACATTGCCGACAAAGTTTAACTCTGACGACGATAAAAGATCGTAAACAGCCTTCGTTAATTCCGTTCCTTTTCCGGCTTCATCGCCGACGTTCAAAAGGCCGATGCGCGGGCGTTCAATCCCGCGGACATTGCGCATGTAGACATCACCCATTTGCGCATATTGCAAAAGCTGAGACGGCTTCGCTTCCATGTTCGCCCCGACATCGAGCAAAAGAAAGCCGCTTCCGTCCATTGTCGGAAGCATCGGAGCCAGCGCCGGCCGTTCAATCCCCTCTGTCCGGCCGATCATTAACAGCCCCGCTGTCATTAGCGCCCCGGTATTCCCGGCAGACACAGCAGCGTCTGCTTCCTCGTTTTTCACCGCCTGAACAGCGAGCACCATCGAAGCCTGTTTTTTGCGGCGCACCGCTCGGGTCGGCACATCGTCAGCTTCAATTTTTTCGTCGGTATGATGGATCGTCAGACGGTCCGGTTTGTCATCGATAAAGGAATCAATCATTTGCTTGTCGCCGTAAAGAATGATTTCTAAGTCAGAATACGTACTCAACGCCTTCAAACACCCGCTTACAACACTTTCCGGGGCGTGATCTCCGCCCATCGCATCAACTGCTAATTTCATCGCTTTCCGCCCCTCCTTCAGCCGATTCGTCGCGGAACATCGAAAATGTTCCGGAAAATACCTCTTCTTGCTCGACAAAGCTGGTGATTGCTACAATTGTTCGTTTTTCTCTAATATTTTCCACTTTCGCTTTACAGACAACCCGTTCACCGTTATTAACTTGACGTTTAAACGATACATCGGCATTGGCGGTCAAGGCCAGTTCATCATTGATTACCGCAACTGCCAATGAGTTTGCCTGTGCGAATAAATGGTGACCGCGGGCGATTCCGGTTCGGGAAAATACGTGGTCGCTTCCGATATCCAAAATCGATATGGCGTAATGATCAAGCTCTAAATCGACAACTTCACCGATGATTTCCTCGACCGGCAAAGCTTTGACAGTATCATACTGCTGTTTTGCGACATATTTAATCCGCTCACGCACTTCAGGAATATTCATTTCCAATCGGTCAAGCCGAATTGTCTGCACACTGACTTGAAAATGCTCTGCAAGCGCATCATCCGTAATAAACGGATTCTCGTCAATTTTCTCTTTTAATAAAGGCTGACGCTGGCGTTTTGTCATTTTCATTTTTGATTTCACCACGCTCATATGACTAGGTACTAAAAGTAGTATATATGTTGGAGCTTTCGTTTTCAACCCCTTGATTAATCGACCCGTTCATTATTGAACAGCCCTTCAGCAGCCAGCTGCTCAAACAGTTTCCGGCATGAAGCCGCCTGCCACAGCGAACCGCTCTCAACCAATTTCGCAGCATCCGCCCGCGCCGTTTCCAGCGTCCGGTAATCTTCAACGAGAGCCGCTACTTTAAAACGGGGAAGACCGCTCTGCTTCACACCGAAAAATTCTCCGGGGCCGCGCAATTCCAAATCCCGCTGTGAAAGTTCAAAGCCGTCGGCCGTTTCGGTCATGATACTCATCCGTTCTTTGCCGACCTCCGTTTTCGGATCGGCAAGCAAAACACAGTGAGACTGATCCGCGCCCCGTCCTACCCGGCCCCGCAGCTGATGGAGCTGAGCCAGTCCAAACCGGTCTGCGTCATAGATCACCATAACCGTCGCATTCGGCACGTTCACACCGACCTCAACAACCGTTGTCGATACGAGCACTTGCAAAGCGTTTGCCTGAAACTGAGTCATAATCGTTTCTTTTTCTTCATGATGAAGCCGCCCGTGCATCAAACCGACGGTCAGTTCAGGCAGCGCGCTCTCAATCGAACTATGTAAATCAATCGCATTTTGAACATCAAGCATCTCAGACTCTTCGATTAACGGACAGATTACATACGCTTGTTTCCCGGCTTCTGCTTCGCGCTTAATAAAGTCCAGCACACGCGGAAGCATATTCCGTTTGCCCCAATGAGTTTTAATCGGTTTTCTTCCTTCCGGCAGTTCATCAATCGTCGATACATCCATGTCTCCAAAAGCTGTAATCGCAAGCGTTCGCGGAATCGGCGTCGCCGTCATAAACAACACATCGGGATGAAGCCCCTTTTCTCTCAGAACCCGCCGCTGATTCACGCCGAACCGGTGCTGTTCATCTGTAATAACCAGGCCCAGATTCGCAAAATCAACCCCTTCTTGGATAAGTGCATGGGTGCCGACGATAATGTCTGCGGCCCCTTCTTTTAATTGTTCCAGCGTTTCACGGCGTTTTTTAGCGGGCGAAGAACCGGATAAATGAACAACCGTTACACCTGTTCCGGCAAATAATTCTTTTAAAGAGACGGCGTGCTGCTCAGCGAGAATTTCTGTCGGAACCATCAGCGCCCCTTGAAAACCGGATAAAACTGAAGCATAGAGCGCGACAGCTGCAACAATCGTCTTCCCCGACCCGACATCGCCTTGCAACAGCCGGTTCATACGTTCCCTGCCGCGCATGTCGTCAAGAATTTCTTGCAGCACCCGTTTTTGCGCCCCGGTCAATGAAATACCAAGTCCTGCTGTAAAGGATCGAAGCGCCTGCTTGTCCCACGATTTCATAATGCCTTCGTCTGCTTGACGCTCCTGTTGGCGAAACCATTGCATTTTCAGTTGAAATAACAACAGTTCTTCATAGACCATTCGCCGTTTCGCCTGCTGAAACGCAGTCTCGTCTTTAGGAAAATGCATGTAAAAAAAAGCTTCCGCGCGCGGCATTAACTTATACTGCTTAAGAAAAGACTCGGGTAAAATCTCCGCAATCCGCCCTTCGGCAAATGCAAAAGCTTCTTCGATCAGTTTTTTCAGCGTACGCTGCTTTAATTCTCCTTTTAACGAATAAACAGGTTCCAACCCGCCCTGCTCGAGTTTCGAGGCCGGTTTTAATACCGCGCCGTTGACCATGAGCCGGTGACGGTCAAGCTTTCCTGATAAAACGATATGATCGCCGAGGGCGATTTGTTTTTTTACGTACGGCTGATTAAAAAAAACAGCCTTCACAAGAAGACCGTCCACGAGAACGCGAACGGTCAGCCTTGACTTCTTTTTGCCAAAAAAACGAAGTTCCGGTTCGCTGTGAACATCTCCTTGAATCGTCACTTGTTCGCCGTGTTCTGCATCTGTCAGCGGACGGATTTCGTTATTTTCATAACGGAATGGAAAATGCGCCAAGAGATCAGCAACCGTGCGTATTCCCATCTGTTCAAGCTGTTCAGCTGTTTTTGGTCCGACACCGGACAAAACAGTCACCGGATCGTTCATCGTTTTCACACCTTCATCTGCCTTATTTGCCGAATATTTCGGCTTGATATTTTCTCCCTGTCGGCGTCGCTGCCAAGCCGCCCTCGCCGGTTTCTCTGAGCGTAGAGGGCATTGTCTGACCGATACGAAACATCGCATCAATCACTTCATCGCACGGAATACGGCTTTCTATTCCTGCCAAAGCCATATCAGCCGCCGTCAGCGCATTTGAGGCGCCGAATGCGTTACGTTTCACACAAGGAACTTCGACCAAGCCGGCGACAGGATCACACACTAATCCTAGCATATTTTTCAGTGCAATGGCCATCGCCTGCGCTGATTGGCGGGCCGATCCGCCGGCCATTTCGACAATCGCCGCGGCTGACATCCCCGTTGCTGAACCGACTTCCGCCTGACAGCCGCCGGCGGCGCCGGAAATCGATGCATTGTTCGCAATAATGTAGCCGAACGCTCCGGATGTGAACAAATAGCGGATCATTCCTTCCCGTGTCGGTTCGAGCCGATTTTTTACAGCAAACAGCGTCCCGGGGACGACACCGGCTGATCCCGCCGTCGGCGTCGCGCAGATCGTCCCCATCGCTGCGTTCACTTCGTTCGTCGCCATTGCTTTACTGACTGCATCGAGGATTAATTCACCCGAAAGCGGCGTGTGCGTCTGCAAGTATTCGTGCAGACGTTTCCCGTCCCCTCCTGTCAAACCGGAGACAGATTGAACTTGTTCGGTCACGCCGCGTTCGACTGCCTGCTCCATCACTTCAAGGTTCTTATCCATTTGCGCATAAATGTCTTCACGCGAACGGTCATACGTTTCCATTTCCTGCTCGATCATAATTTCTGAAATCGGCACGGATCGCTGTTCAGCTATACGGACAAGCTCTTCGGCATTTTTAAACATGACAGCCTCCTTCGTGATGTTAAATTAATCATGAATTTTTGTTACTCTGCGTACGTGCTCAAGCATTGTCAAATCGTGCATCGTCTCGCTGTCAATATTTTCGTCGACTTCGATCACCATTAACGCTTCTTTTCCTTGTTCTTTCCGGCTCACTTCCATATGTCCGATATTAATCTCATTTTTCGCGAGCCTCGTCGCGACATTTGCAATCGCTCCGTAACGGTCGTCATGCATGACAAGGATTGCCGGATGGTTGCCGCTTAAACGGAGAGCAAAGCCGTTGAGTTCTTTTATTTCGACTTTCCCTCCGCCGATCGATATCCCGACAAGTTCAAGAACATCTTCGCCTTTTCCGAGCCGGATCCTGACGGTATTCGGATGTTCCGGCTGCGCTTTTTCTTCAATAAACGTGTAACGAAGACCGCGCTTATCAGCATGATGAAACGATGTTGTCATACGGTCGTCAAATGTATCAAAACCGAGAATGCCCCCGACGAGGGCAACGTCTGTACCATGCCCTTCATACGTTTTGGCAAACGACCCGTATAAGTGAAAGGCTGCCCATTCCGGTTCTGTTTCAAAGAGCTGTCTTGCAACTAAACCGATCCTCGCTGCCCCTGCCGTATGCGAACTAGACGGCCCGATCATAACCGGACCGATAATATCGAATACACTTCGAAACTGCATCGTATCCCCCCTGAGTTAATCTTTATTTGACGATTTTCACTGTCTTTATGTTAACAAATATTTCTATCCGCCGGTATCTTTTCTGCCAAACAAAATAAAAAGCTTCCGGAAAAATATACCGGAAGCAGCGTAAATGAAACATTATAATTTCGATTTCGTCACAGATATGGAAATTGTCCCCGGTCCGACGTGTGCGCCAATCACAGGCCCGATATCGGTGATAACTTCTTTTCGCACTTGAAAGCGGCCGGTAATTTCCGCCATGATCTTTTTCGCCTCTTCGGCGGATTCCGCATGGGAAATGCCGACGTGGACCGGCTCATCACCGTATCGATCAGATAATTCTGTTAAAATGTGCTGAATCGCCTTTTTTGATCCGCGAACTTTATCGAACGGATACACTTCGCCGTCCTCTGTCAGCGACAGAATCGGTTTAATTTTCAGAAGCGAGCCGAGAAGCGCTGAAGCTTTGCCGATACGGCCGTTTTTTTGTAAATATTCCATCGTCTCGACCATGAAAAAAACTTCGGTATCTTGCAAAAGTTCATCCAATCGTTCGAGCAGATCGTCTTTTTGGGCGCCGGCCTTGGCCATCGATGCCAGTTCAACAACGATAATGCCGATCGCATAAGAAGCACGCTTGGAATCAATCACCGTCACGTGAAAATCATCGCTGACATTTTGCGAAGCCAAATAAGCCGATTGATGGGTGCCGCTCATTTTTGCTGACAAATGAATCGACAAAATCGGTTTATTCGGTTCTTTTTCATGCAGTTCCCGATACACCGTTTCAAATTGATAAGGCGTCGGCTGAGACGTCGTCGGAATTGTGTCGCTTTCGCCGAGGCGTTTATAAAAATGCTCCGCAGTTAAATCAACGCCGTCTTCATAAACTTCATTTTCACCAAAATGCACTTTTAAAGGAATGATCGTAATATCCAGTTCATCAGCCAGTTCTTTCGGTATATCTGCTGTAGAATCCGTTACAATCGAAACATTCGACATTGTATTTCCTCCTAAAAAAAGCAATTTTTTATTCCACAGAGATTAAATACGAATAAAGAGGTTGACCGCCGTTATGCACTTCCGCTTCTACTTCTACATAATTTGCTTCGATATAGTCCGCAAGCTCTGCTGCTTCTGAACTGCTGCGTTCTTCTCCATAGATAATGGTGACAATTTCACTCGACTCATCGATCATCCCGTCGATTAATTGCTGGGCAACGTCCTGAACAGACGGTCCGTTGCTTAGAATCGTTTTTTCCTGAATTCCCATGTAATCGCCTTTTTTAATCGATACCCCGCTCATTTCCGTGTCGCGCACAGCATAAGTGACTTCGCCGGTCTTAACGTCTTGCATCGACTCTTTCATATCTTCGACATTGGCTTCAAGACCTCCTTCCCGGTCAAAACCGAGCATTGAAGCCAATCCTTGCGGAACAGATTTTGACGGCACAACAGATGCTTCAATATCAGCAACATCCGCTGCCTGCTGCGCGGCCATCACAATGTTGCTGTTGTTCGGCAGCAAAATCACTCGGCTTGCCTGGCAGTCATCGATAGCTTTCAAAAAGTCTTCTGTCGACGGGTTCATCGTTTGACCGCCTTCAATTACTTTCGTCACGCCGAGCCCTTTAAACAAATCGGCGATCCCCGGGCCCATTGAGACAGTAATGACAGCAAAATCCGCCGTTTCTGGGTCTTGCTGCTGCGAAGCGCGGCTTTGCGATGCTTGGCTGTCTTCTTGCAAAATAGTTGAGTGCTGTTCGCGCATGTCTTCTGCTTTTATGTTTACAAGCGAACCGAACTTTTGCGCTTCATTGATAACTTCGCCGGGGAAATCTGCATGAATATGAATCTTTAACAAATCGTCATCTGAAACGACGAGCAATGAGTCGCCGTATTGTGACAACAGCTCACGAAAGTCGTCTTCATTGTAAGGATTTTGCTGCAGGCTGTCCTCATCAAACTTCACCATTACTTCTGTACAGTACGAAAACTGAATATCTTCCGTCGCCATATGGCTTTGAGCAGAATGGTGCTCAAATTTTACGAGTTCTTCCATCGACGGGGTGTTCTCTTTACCGTCAGCCGAAATATGATCCCCTTCAAGAACACACAAAAAGCCTTCATAAATCGACAAAAGTCCCTGACCGCCCGAATCAACTACTCCGACTTCTTTAAGCACCGGGAGTAAATCCGGCGTTCGTTCAAGCGAAGCCTCGGCTTCCGTTTTGACAGCCTTCATTAAACCGATAACATCATCATCTTTTTTACTGTATGACACGGCAGCCGCTGCCGCATCTTTTGCGACCGTCAAAATCGTCCCTTCAACAGGTTTCATCACCGCTTTATAAGCCATGTCCACGCCGTTTTCAAAAGCTGCGCTCAGATCTTTCGCGGTTAAGACGGTTTTCCCTTCTACCGACTTCGAGAATCCGCGGAAAAGCTGCGACAAAATCACGCCGCTGTTTCCGCGCGCCCCCATCAACAAGCCCTTTGCAAAAGCCGAAGTGATTTTGCCTACTTCCGGATCATTCGATTGATTCACTTCTTTTACACCTGAAGTGATCGTTAAATTCATATTCGTACCGGTATCTCCATCCGGAACGGGAAATACATTTAGTGCATCTATTTTTTGCGCCTGATTAGAAAGGTTGTTCGCTCCAGACACTAACATGTCAGAGAACAGCTTTCCATCGATTTCATTTATTGCCACTGGTGGTCCTCCTAACCTTCTTGAGCTGAATGATCTATTACGGATTCAGGACTCGCACGCCCTGAATAAAAATATTAACGGATTCGACTTTAAGGCCCAGCATCTGTTCGAGCTGATATTTCACTTTCGACTGTACATTATGCGCGACTTCAGATATTTTTGTTCCGTACCCGACAATAATATACATATCAATATGCACTCGTTCATTGTCTTCTTCGCGAATCACGACGCCGCGGCCGAAATTTTCTTTGCCCAGTAAATCGGTAATGCCGTCTTTCAGCTGTTTTTGCGACGCCATACCGACGATTCCGTAGCAATCGACTGCAGCGCCGCCAGCAATAACCGAAACAACATCTTTGGACACATCAATATTCCCGTATTTCGTCTTCATTTCTATCGTCATTTCGTGCGCCTCCTTTTCATTCTCCTAGCTCGGCTAACGCTATTTTACTATAAGCGGAAGGCAAATTCCAATCCCTATTACATCTGCCCGCTGTCAAGGCAAACACCTTGATATTTTACGATAAAACCCTTGAATTATCAACAAGGCTATGCTAATATAACCAAGTATCTGATTTGAGATCAAGAATACGTTTAAAGTATGTACTGTTAGTTGTTAAGGAGGGATGACCATGGCACGCAAATGTGTTGTAACAGGGAAAGGACCTAAATCCGGTAACAACCGTTCACACGCGATGAACGCTTCGAAACGCCGATGGAATGCGAACGTACAAAAAGTTCGAATTCTTGTCGACGGCAAGCCTAAGCGTTGCTACGTTTCCGCAAAAGCGTTAAAATCCGGTAAAGTTACTCGCGTATAATGCGATCTGATCATAAAAAAAGCGCTCAATCGAGCGCTTTTTTTGTGTTTAAAAACATTAGCGGCTGTCCGGGGTAAAGAGCCTCGGGGCAGCATAATACAGCAGTATTAACACAGCAGCCGACACAGCGGCTGACGGCAAAATGTAGGAAAGGTTATAGAAAAAGGTGTACACCGCAACAGGTGTGCCTTCAGGCGCAAAGTCTCCGAACCAAACCACCCCGGCGGTAAAGTGAGCGGCAAACCGCAGCGCGGCCGCGAAAAACGTGCCGATGATTAACCACAACGCCGTCATCCATTTCGCCGACTGTTTAAATATCGGCACCGTTCCTGCCAGTCCAAGCAGCATAAAAGCTAGCGGATAATCCAGCAGCGCTTGAAGCCAATGGACAATAAACGGATTGTAAATCATGTTCCCGATCCCGTAAAGAAAACCGGTGACAAGCCCGACTTTCCAACCGCGCCGAAACGCGATTAAGAGCACAGGAACCATTGCTAAAGATACTGATCCCCCTTGCGGCCAAAAACGCAGAAACGTCAATAAATCCAAAATAATTGCCGCCGCTGTCATCATTGACACTTCTGCCATAATTAATGTTCGGCGATTTCTCATTAAAAAAACTCCTTTCAAAGTGGAACCACAGAAAGGAGATGCCCCTGACTGATGCAGTCATCGTCATGACAAACAAGCTGACAGTCAGGTCCACATCCCTGCGCAAGCATGAACTTACAGGTTCTTAGGGTCGAAGCTCAGCGCTTCCTCTCAGCCCATTTCGGACTCCCCTCGTGGCTCATATTGTCGTTTCATTCTACAAGCTTGTGCGCAAATCCTCAAGCGCTTTTTTACGGTCAGCTTGCCCGAAAACCGAAGACCCGGCGACAAGAACATTCGCGCCGGCATCTGCACATTTTTTTGCTGTCGCTGTTTTCACACCGCCGTCAACCTCAATATCAATCTCTAAACCGAGCTTTTCAGCCATCTGTCTTACTTGGGAAATTTTCGGCAAGACAGCATCAATAAACGACTGTCCGCCAAATCCGGGGTTAACGGTCATCAGCAACACTAAATCGACATCATTGATAACGTGTTCGATCATACTTACCGGTGTATGCGGATTCAATACAACTCCCGCTTTCGCTCCTGTTTCTTTAATCAGGTGAACCGTCCGGTGCAGATGCGGACACGCTTCAACGTGCACACTGATAATATCTGCGCCGGCATCACGAAACTGCGGGATATACTGATCCGGATTTTCGATCATTAAATGGACATCAAGCGGCAGAGAGGTATGCGGGCGGACTGCCTCAACGATCAGCGGACCGATTGTAATGTTCGGAACGAAATGTCCGTCCATCACATCGACATGAATATAATCGGCCCCTCCCTGTTCGACATCTGCAATTTCTGCGCCCAGTTTTGAAAAATCGGCTGCAAGGATAGACGGTGCAATTTTGGTCATCTTAATACCTCCGTTTTGTCTGTTGGATTTCTTCAATAAACTGCAAATAATGATCATAGCGGTGCTGAGCAACCTCGCCGTCCCGAACGGCCGTTTTAACGGCACACGACGGTTCATTTACGTGCAAACATCCGCGGAACTTACAAAATTCTCTTCTTTGCTCCATCTCCGGGAAATAGAGCGTTAACTCTTCCGCCTCAATGCCGGTAAAATCCAGCGAACTGAATCCCGGAGTATCAGCGACATAACCGCCGTTTTCCAACGGAATGAGTTCGACGTGTTTCGTTGTATGCTTTCCCCGCCCGAGGCTTTTCGACGTTTCATCCGTTTTAATATTCAACCCCGGCTTCAGCGCATTCAATAAAGATGATTTTCCGACACCTGACTGACCGGCGAGGACCGTTACTTTATTTTCTAAATAAGGGTAGACGGTTTTTAACGTCTCTTCGGTATAGATCGAGGTTTTCAGCACTTGATAACCGATCTCTTTATACCATTGTTCAAAACGGGCGATGTTCGCCTGCACACTGGGATCAGCCAGATCTAATTTGCTGAAACAAATCAACGGTTCAATCCTGCGTGATTCAACGTGTACGAGCATCCGGTCCAAAAGCAGCGGATGAAAAACCGGATCAGCGACAGAAAAAACGAGCACCGCTTGCTCTACATTGGCAATCGGCGGGCGGACAAGCTCATTCGACCGCTCTTTCACTTCCATAATATAACCTTCTGTTTTATTTGCCGCTTCAAACATCACCGTATCACCGACGAGCGGAACGATTTTCCGTTTGCGAAAAACGCCGCGCGCGCGGCATTGGAAAACCCCTTCGTTATTCTCAACATAGTAAAACCCGCTCAACGCTTTTATAATCCGGCCTTTTTCCATGCAAACCTCCTCTTTTACTGCTCGATGTCTTCCGCAGCGAATTCGTAAGGCGAATCAGCAAACTCTTCGCCGTCGACCTCTAATATCAGTCTGCCTGTTTCTCCCGGATACAAACTCATCGGTACATCGTATTCGGTATCTTCCGTAACTTCTTCTGTGATTTCTTCTTCCGGCTCATCGCTTTTGTCATCAGCAACGGAAATAACTACATCAAATTCGTTGTCATTGTTCTCTTCCTCATCGGGAACCGAGACGGAAAACGGCACCGTTCCGGAGATTACTTCCTCTTCATTATTTTCGTTCTGATTATTTTCGCTCCCGTTCGCATTTTCTTCATTTTCTTCGTCTTCTTCCGGACCTTCAGAGAAAACGACCTCCACTGTCGTTGGTTCATTAATCGTTTCACCGCGCTGAGGATCTTGCTCAAAAGCTTCTCCTTCAGGGATCCGTTCATGCGGTTCGTCTTCAAATGTAAAATCGAGCAGCGGTTCGCTTCCGATCGCACTGACGATTTCGTCTCTTGTCATCCCGCGGAGATTATCCATTGTATACTCGGGCGTTTCGCTCACGGTAAGCTTTACAGATGTTTCTGCCGGGATCACCGCCTCACCCGGTGCGGGCTCCTGCTGCATCACGGTATCATCTTTTGATTCATACGTTTCTTCGAAGTCAACCTCAACTTCGGCAAATTCATCGAGCTGGTCTTCGGCTTCGCCGCGGTTGACACCGGTCAGTTCATCCATTTCAACCGGCTCCATCCCGTCACTGACAACGAGTGTAATCAAAGCGCCGACTTTAACGGAGTGACCGGCATCAGGATTGTGAGACACGACATGATCTTCCTCGATCTCATCGTCAAAACGGCGCTCAGTTTCAACTTCAAGCTGAAGATCTTCAGTCAGTATTTCTTCCGCTTCTTCATAATGCATTCCGATCAGGTTATCCGGTATCGTCACTTCGTCAACATGAAGCCAGCTCGGAATGAAATAAAATGCCAGAAACAAAATGACGACTGCCGCTCCGGCACCTAAGGCGCCGAGCTTAAGCCACATTGCTTTTCGGTCTGGTTTTTCATGAGCCTTATTCGTATGTAATGATGATGCTTGTCTTTCATCTGCTGATAACTGGTGTGAATTGCCCGGCACAATCGTCTTATCCTCAACGTTTTTCGTCCCGCCGATAATCGGAACTGCTTTTGTTATGTTAGAGTCGTTCATGACGATGGGAAGCGCCGCTTCATGCAACCGTTCCGGGTTCAAGGCGGTAACAACATCTTCGTTCATCTGTGCAGCATTTCGATAACGGTCCGCTGCATCTTTCGCGGTTGATCTGATAATGATATTTTCGACGCTTTGCGGAATGCTTGTATCCATTTCCCTTAGACTCGGGATCGGTTCTTGCAAATGTTTGATCGCAATTGACACGGCTGTATCTCCCGAAAAAGGAACGTCGCCGCTTAACATCTCATAACCGATTACACCGAGTGCATACAGATCTGATTGATAAGTGACAAAGCCGCCTTTCGCCTGTTCAGGCGATAAATAATGAACAGAGCCGAGCACCGAGTTCGTGTGTGTGATCGTCGCGTCACTGATCGCTCGGGAAATGCCGAAATCCGTCACTTTTGCGGTTCCGTCATGACGGATTAAAATATTTTGCGGTTTAAGATCTCGGTGAACAATTTGATTATCGTGAGCATGTCCGACAGCCGACGTCAGCTGGTCGAGGATTCTCATCGACTCAACTGCAGATAGACGTCCGTATTGCTGAATATATTCTTTCAATGTCATTCCGTCAACGTATTCCATAACGATAAAATATTCGTCATCTTCTTCACCTACATCAAATATCGAAACAACATTCGGATGCGATAAACTTGTCGCTGACTTTGCTTCCCGGCGAAAGCGGCGGATGAATTCATCATCGTTTGAAAATTGCTCTTTAAGAACTTTGACGGCAACATCACGGTCAAGAATTAAATCCCTTGCCAAATAAACATCCGCCATGCCTCCCGCTCCGATGGAACGAATAATTTCATAACGGTCGTTGACGCGTTTCTCAATCATTCCCGGCCCCACCCTTCGGGCGATTTTCCAACATCAAAACGGTGATATTATCTTCGCCGCCGCGGGCGTTTGCCAGCTTAACCATTTCGTCAGCTTTTTTTTCAATCGGCGTTTCTTCGGCCAATAGCTTTTGTATATCTTCAAGGCCGAGTTTATCACTTAAACCGTCAGAGCAGAGCAAGATAATATCGCCTGCGTCCCAAATCATCTGTTCGAGATCAACATTAATCTGCCAATCGGTGCCGAGCGCATTCGTAAGAATATTTTTTTGCGGATGCACCTCTGCCTCTTCTTGTGTAATATGCCCTTTTTTCACCATTTCTCCCGGGACAGAATGATCACTCGTCACTAAGCGGAGATCAGCTTGAGAAGCAGAATAATAATACATTCGCGAGTCGCCTGCATTGGCGATCGTTACGTCCGATTCTTCGGCTGCAGCTGCGATCAATGTCGTTCCCATGCCGCCGTATTGCGGCTGGTCAAGAGAAGTGCGGATAATCGCCTCGTTGGCACCCTGAATCGTTTCTTTCAGCCATTCTCCGCAATTTTTTGCCCGGAGCTCTTCAGCACGATTTTGCCAAGCTTTTTTCACATGTTCGATCGCGATGCCGCTAGCAACATCACCGGCTTGATGCCCGCCCATGCCGTCTGCTACAGCTGCCAAGACTGTACTGTTTTCCGTATCGGAAAAAAAACCATTATCTTCATTATGAGCGCGAACTCTTCCTTTATCTGATCGAAAAATACCTTTCATCATCCACCCTCTTTTCTTTTCTCTGTCATGATTAACCGCTGCTTTTTTCAATAAGCGACATGAAAAAACCGTCAGTCCCGAATTCTCCCGCAAACAGCTGAACTCCCTCGCTGTAACGAACGGCCGTTGCCAAGACGGGCTCGGGCAGACGTTCTTCTGCATGTCCTGAAATGAAAGCGTCTCGCTGTCTTGACAGAAAGGCTTCGACTTGCCGGCTGTTTTCTTCAAGATCGATCGTGCATGTGCTGTAAACAAGACGCCCGCCCTTTTTCAACAGCGGCCAAACAGCATCGAGAATGTCCGCTTGTACCGCAGCTAAACGCTCGATATCTTCTTTCTCCTTCGCCCATTTAATATCCGGCTTGCGTTGAATAACGCCGAATCCGGAACACGGCGCATCGACTAAAATGCCGTCAAATGACTCCGGTTCATACACATCAGAGAGGCGGCGGGCATCACCGGCATGAGCAGTAATGATCGACAAGCCGAGCCGCTTCTTTTGTTCAGTAATATGTTTGACTTTATTTTGTTGAATATCAACGCTGATAATTTCACCGGTGTCGTCCATTCTTTCAGCCATACATGCTGATTTGCCTCCCGGCGCTGCACACGCATCAAGAATTCGTTCGCCCGGAAGAGGATTCAATAACAAAGCTGTCAACATCGACCCTTCATCTTGCAAGGAAACATAGCCGTTATGAAATGCAGCTGTTTTTGTCAGCACGCCGTTACGGATTCGAACCGCATTTTCAACTAGCGGGCTCGCTTCAGCTTCAACCCCTTCTTCTGCCAGTTCGCGAATCAATTTTTCGCGCGTCGTTTTTGTCGTGTTGACTCTTGCCGATGTAATCGGGTAGTTTAAATTATTCGCTGCAATTTCCGCCGCTTTTTCCTTGCCGAATTGCTCGATCCAGCGCTCAATCAGCCAAAACGGATGGCTCGTTTTAACCGCAAGACGTTCTGACGGATCTTCAATCGCATCGAGCGACGGTAATTCTTCGCGCATGATCGAACGCAGTATACCGTTAACCATGCCGGAAATCCCTTTATGTCCGCGCTTTTTAGCAATATTCACCGCTTCATTAATAATCGCATGATCAGGAACCCTGTCGAGATACACATATTGATATACAGATAAACGTAAAAGCGCGCGTACCCAATCGTTTAATTTTTCCGGCGGCTGAGTCAAAAAAGCATTTATATAGTAATCGAGCGTTTTCTCATACTGAATCGTGCCGTACACAATTTCCGTTAAAAGCGGAACATCGACGCTGGCAAGTTTTTTTTCTTTCACTGTCCGATCGATTAACACGTTGCTGTATCCTTGGTTTTTTTTCACGTGAAGCAATATGTCAAGCACCGCTTCACGGACATTATATGCAGAATGTTGTGCCATTTAGTTTTCTCCTAATTTCATACCGATTTCCCACGTGCTTCCTTTTCCGTTTAAAAACGTTTCGGCATTCATTTGATTTTTTCCTGCAGGCTGCAGGGTCAGCAAACGAACTTGCCGGCCGTCTCCGCAAACGACATCAATTCCGTCCGGCCCGGCTGCAGTGACGGTTCCCGGTTCTTTTTCAGCAGCAGCGTCCAGTAAAGACGCCTGCCAAATTTTGATTCGTTCACCGTTGACAGTTGTATACGCAACCGGCCACGGCGAAAGGCCGCGAATTTGATTGTAAACAGCCGCTGCCGGCTTAGACCAGTTTAACCGTTCATCTTCTTTCTTGATATTCGGCGCAAACGTCGCCTGCTGTTCGTCCTGTTCTTCCGGGTTGATTTCTCCGTTGATCAGCTTCGGAAGGGTCTCTAGCAATAAATCTTTTCCGAGTACAGACAGCTTATCGTGCATGGATCCTGCGGTATCTTCCGCTTCAATCGGTATCGATTGCCGCGAAAGCATCGCTCCTGCGTCAAGTTTTTCCACCATATACATGATCGTAATGCCGGCTTCGTTTTCACCGTTGATCACAGATCGGTGAATCGGTGCGCCTCCGCGGTATTTCGGCAGCAATGAAGCATGAACATTAATGCAGCCGTGCGGTGGAGCATCAAGAATGGCCCGCGGTAAAATCTGCCCGAACGCAGCTGTTACGATAATGTCAGGTTCTGTTTCAAGCACCCGGGCAGCCGCGTCTCTATCGGCGATTTTTTCCGGCTGATAGACGTCGATCCCCAGCCGCTGTGCTTCTTCTTTTACCGGAGGCGGAGTCATCGTTTTCTTTCGTCCTTTCGGCCGGTCTGGCTGCGTCACAACGAGCGGCACTTGCCAGCCGTCAGTCACCAACCCCCGTAATATTGGAACAGAAAAATCCGGCGTCCCCATAAACACGATTTTCATGATTGATCTCTCCATTCTTACAGCATCATATTCGGGTTCGTATCGATCACGATCGCTAAATCGGATCGATTCAATTCACCTTCGAATGTTTTCATCATTGTTTGCAGTGTTTCCGTCAACTTTGGTTCAACTTTATATTTTATCATGCATTGATAACGATATCTATCTTTGATCCGCGGAATCTGCGAGGCAACGGGGCCATACACAAGCGTTTGGCCGCTTAAATGTTCACGCAGAAAGCGGGCGATCCGGTCTGTTACTTGCACAGTATATTCAAGATCTTCAGCACTGACGTGCACGAGCGTTAAAAAGAAATACGGCGGATAGCCGCCCGCTTTGCGTACGCGCATTTCATCGTCAAAAAAAGACAGAAAATCGTGCTCTTTCACATGCTGAATACTGAAATGCTCCGGCGTGTAAGTTTGTACGAGCACTTCACCCGGCCGTTTGTGCCGGCCGGCCCGACCGCTCACCTGCGTTAAAAGCTGAAACGTCCGTTCACTTGCGCGAAAGTCCGGCAGGTGCAGCATCGAATCGGCAGCAAGAATTCCGACAAGCGTTATATCAGGAAAATCGAGACCTTTGGCGATCATCTGCGTGCCAAGAAGCACATCGGCTTCTTTATTGCCGAAAGCTTCGAGCAGCTTTTCATGAGAGCCTTTCCGCGAAGTTGTATCTACATCCATACGGATCACGCGGATATCAGGGAATACCTCGCGCAGAGCCTCTTCCACTTTTTGTGTGCCCGTGCCGAAAAACCGGATCGATTCGCTTTCGCATTCGGGACACAGTGTGGGGATGGTATGACTGTAGCCGCAATAATGACATTGGAGCTTTCGCTGTGAAGAATGATACGTCAGCGAAATATCACAGTGGGGGCATTCGGCAACATAACCGCAATCCCGGCACATAATAAACGTTGAGTAACCTCTTCGGTTTAAAAAAAGGACTGCCTGTTCGTTTTTTTCGATTCTCGTTTGAATTGCGTCGATCATCGTTTCGGAAAACATTGAGCGGTTTCCCGAGCGCAACTCTTCACGCATATCAATGACGGAAACATCGGGCATTTTGACATCGTTGACCCGTTTTTCCATCGTCAATAACCGGTACACACCCTTTTTCGCTCTGGCAAAACTTTCGAGCGACGGTGTGGCGCTGCCTAAAACAACCGGACAGCTGTAGTGTTTGCCGCGCTGTATCGCTACTTCTCTCGCATGATATCGCGGGGCATCTTCTTGTTTATAACTCGCCTCGTGTTCCTCGTCAATAATGATAATTCCGAGGTTTTCAAACGGAGCAAACACTGCAGAGCGCGCGCCGACAGCAACATCGACTTCTTTGTTGCGTATCCGCTGCCATTCATCGTACTTTTCACCTTTTGATAAAGCGCTGTGCAACACGGCTACCCGCGAACCAAAACGCCCCTTAAAACGCGTCACCATCTGCGGCGTCAAAGATATTTCCGGAACGAGTACAATCGCTTCTTCGCCTTTTTGCAAGACCGACTCAATCGCCTGTAAATAGATCTCCGTTTTCCCGCTTCCGGTTACACCGCGCAATAAAAATGTCTCTGCCCGGCCGGAGCGGACAGCTTCGTCAACCGGTTGCAACGCTTCCGTCTGCTCCTGCATGAGCGCCGCCGGTTTTTGATCGTGAAACTCTCTTCCTTCGTAAGGGTCACGCTGGATAACTTCGGTTTTTTTCTCCAGTGCGCCTTTTTTAACGAGCGCATCAATGATTGAGCGCGTGACGCCGGTCGCTTCAAGTATGCGCGCAACAGCATGATCTTCCGGATGATCGCCGAGATTATGTATATAATCCAGCACAAGCTTTTGTTTCGCGGTTAAGTTCTCAAGCTTTGCATTGATGCTTGGGTATACCGCCGTTTGCCTTTTTTCCGTTTCGTTTGATTTGACAACCGGTGTGACTAGAAAGTCTCCCCGTCTAAGCCCGGCCGCTACTTCTTTTCGTTCTTCTTTGGTCGCCTTTTGCTGCCATTTATCCCAATCGCTGATCCCATCATCTTGTTGAAACACTCGAAGAATTGCCTCAGAATAGTTTGCTAACTCTGCGTCCTCAGCGATGACAACATTTTTTCTGTAAGATGCCCGCATGGCTGCCGGAAGCATCACTTGCAGCGCAGAAATATGATAAGACAATGTCTGGTCTTTCAGCCAATCCGCAAGCATCATTAACTCGTTTGTCAGCGGAGGGGTCAAATCGACGAGGCGGCTGATTTCCCGCAGTTTTCCCGCCGGAACATCGGTAGTATCCGTCAACTCCAAAACAAACCCTTGAATCTTCCTCGGTCCAAACGGGACATAAACACGGATACCCGGTTTAATCAAATGTTCAAATTCTTCGGGCACGGCATAGTCAAACACCCGGTCCGTCTGGCTCGCCGGCACATCAACAATCGTCCGGGCAATCATTTTTCCGCCCCCATCCGCACTTGAACGGCGTCAAGCAGCTGTTTTGCTGCGGCCCGTTTCGCCGTCAAACGGATCTCCACCTCGTTTCCGTCCCGGTCATAAAGCATTAATGCATTCGTGTCCCCGTCAAAGCCGCTGCCTTCTGCTACAATCGAATTTGCTGCAATTAAATCCAATCCTTTTTCACTGAGCTTTTTCTTCGCGTAATATTCGATATGTTCCGATTCAGCCGCGAAACCTACCAAGTATTGTCCCTTTTTCGCCGCCCCGAGCGACTGTAAAATATCTGCGGTGCGTTCGAGCGGCAGCGTCCAGCCATCATCTGATTTTTTCACCTTCTGTTCGGCAACGTTAGCCGGCCGGTAATCAGACACGGCCGCAGCTTTGATCACCACGTCTTGACTGCCGTAATATTGATGAACTTGTTCATACATCTCTGCCGCTGAAGTCACATCAACGCGTTTGACACCGTGCGGATCCGGCAGACCGACCGGTCCGGCAATGAGCGTCACGTCCGCTCCGCGGGCAGCGGCTTCTTCTGCGATTGCAAATCCCATTTTGCCGGACGAGCGATTTGAGACAAACCGGACCGGGTCAACTTTTTCTTGTGTCGGCCCCGCGGTTACGAGGACTTTTAATCCGTGCCATTGCGGGTTGGCGCGGCGAATAAAATGATGATCGATCATCGCGTGCAGATCTTCCGGTTCGGCCATACGGCCTTTGCCGGAATAACCGCACGCTAAATACCCTTCATCCGGTTCGATAAATTCGCAGCCCATCTCTTTTAACGCCGTCAGGTTTCTCGTTACAGCCGGATGAGCATACATGTGCACGTTCATTGCCGGAGCAATCATAACCGGCGCTGTCGACGCAAGCAAAGTCGTCGACACCATATCATCAGCCAGCCCGTGCGCCAACTTCCCGATGATGTTTGCTGTTGCAGGCGCAATGACAACCAAATCCGCCCAATCTGCTATATCGATATGCGCAATCGAGGACGGATCCGGTTCATAAAACGTATTTTCATAAACGACCTCTCTCGACAGCGCTTGAAACGTAAGCGGCGTAACGAATTCACGAGCTGATTCTGTCATGACCACTTTCACTTGATAGCCGTCCTGTGTAAGTTTGCTTGTTAAGGCCGCCGCTTTAAAAACAGCGATCCCGCCTGTGACACAGAGCAATATATGTTTTTTTTCTGACATCTATACCCCTCCAGCTTAATCGATCTTGCTGTTCATTATAATACAGATTGAATGATCTGAACAAAAAAAGAAAGAAACGCCCTGTTTAGGACGTTTCAGAGTGTTGACAAAATCATGCCATCGTTAGATGTCCTGTTAAAAGGAACGGATGACTACGCATCCTCCGGCTTCTTTCCGCGGGCGAGCGCCGAGCCGCTTCGGGCTGATGCCCTGCAGGGTCTCGTCTGTCTCGCTATCCCGAAGGAGAAAGCCGGGATGCTGGGTCATCCTCTTTTTTGAAGCGAGTTTATTGATAAAAAAGAAGCCATGCATCCACTCCTCCGACGCCTCCGGGAAAGCAAGAGACGAAGATCCGTATTCGGCGGCCTGAGGCCGCCGAATACTAGCTGAGTCCTTGCCCGGGGCAAGTGGAGGGTAGTGGATTCATGGCTTACGTCAAAATAATAGTTTGTCTACACCTTGAAACGCCCTGTTTAGGACGTTTCTTCTGTTAAAGAGCTTTTTTTGTATGTCAATTCGCGATGATCAATTTCTTCAAGCGCTTGTCCGACTAGGTTCGGTGATTTAGCATCAACATTCGGATTTTCGGTTTCCGGCTCGTCGCGGAGCTGTCTCGCTCGGCGGGCAGAGATTGTCACAAGGGTGTATTTTGAATTGATTTTTTCCATAAGCGAGTCGATCGATGGGTTTAACATATGCTCACTCCTCTACAAGACTTTTATATAAATGGATCAAACGGTCCTTTTTACAATTTTCAGCTGTCACAATCGCTTTGATTCGTTCAACTGCCGACTCAACTTCATCGTTTTCAACGACATAGTCGTATTTGTCCATTAAGTCGATTTCTTCTTTCGCAACCGTCATGCGATTATCGATTAAATCCGCTGTTTCCGTCCCGCGTTCTTCAATCCGGCTGCGCAATTCATTTAAACTTGGCGGCATGAGGAAAATAAACACGCCTTCCGGAAACGTCTCTTTAACTTGGAGCGCTCCTTGAACTTCAATTTCCAAAATCACGTCATGGCCGGCCGCAAGCATATCCTCAACATAACTTCGCGGCGTGCCGTAGTAATTTTCAACGTACTGCGCATACTCGAGCAGTTCCCCGTCTTGAATCATCCGCTCAAACTCAGCTTTCGACTTATAAAAATAATTGACGCCTTCCGCTTCTCCTTCTCTCGGAGCGCGTGTCGTCGCTGAAACAGAGTAGCGGATATCGGTATCTTCTTTTCTGAGCGCGCCGCACACGGTCCCTTTTCCGACACCAGACGGGCCGGATAATACAATCAACAGTCCTTTTTCTCGTTTCATAGATGTCTTTACCTCCGCGTCCTTTTCATTTCTTCAGTCTAACATGATTTCACTTCTGACAACAGCAGTTCAACGAAAAATCATGTGTAAAGCCACCGTCGAATCTATACGGTGGCTCATCATTTTATACGTGTATCAAGAAACTCTCTTGCGTTCAGTCTTCGTTCGCCTCGTCTTTACTTGTAATTACACGCTGAGCAACGGTTTCCGGCTGCACGGCAGACAAAATAACGTGATCGCTGTCAGCAATGATGACCGCTCTCGTCCGGCGGCCGTATGTAGCATCAACGAGCATGTTGCGGTCCCGGGCATCAGAAATAATCCGTTTGATTGGCGCGGATTCCGGGCTTACGATTGAAATGATGCGATTGGCTGAGACGATGTTGCCAAAACCGATATTTATTAGTTTAATATCCGGATTCATTAGAAATAACTCCTTTGTCAATTCATTGTTCCATTTTACGATGGACATGTTGCACCCTGTTGTTATTTAGTAATGGATCAGTTTGTTTTATTCGACATTTTGGATTTGTTCACGGATTTTTTCCAGCTCAGCTTTCATCTCGACAACAAGCTGATTAACTTCTAAATGTCCTGCTTTTGAACCGATCGTATTGACCTCCCGGTTCAGTTCCTGCATTAAAAAGTCGAGTTTACGTCCGACAGGTTCTGTACTTTGCAATATGTCACGAAACTGTTTGACATGGCTGTCCATTCGTGTCAGTTCTTCTTGGAAATCTGTCTTTTCGGCATGAACGGCCACTTCAGTCATGAGCCGCTGTTCATCCGTTTCGCCGAATTCAGCAAGAAGCTCTTCCATTCGCCGCTGCAAGCGGTCCCGATACGCCGCCTGTACATCCGGACTCAAGCTGTGCATACGGCTCATCAGCCCCTCAAATGTGTCAAGCCGGCGCTTAATATCTGCGCACAGCTCCGCCCCTTCATGCTCGCGCATTTCAGCGAGATGCTCGGCCGCTTCAGCCGTCACTTCTTCCACCGCCGTGACGAGTTCAGCAGAAATATCTTCCGTTTCTTTGACAGTGACAACCTCGTCGTGCAAAAGCAGCCGGTCAATCGGAAAGGCTTCTGCAGCAACTGTCTTTTCCGCCATTCGCTCAAATGTTTCATAATACCTGTTGAACAGCTCCCAATCCACTTGCAGTTCCCGTCCGCCGAGGTCTTGCCCGGCAATATTAACGTACGCGTCAACTTTGCCGCGCTGAATTTTGGCAGCGATCGTCTTTTTCAGCCTGTCTTCGATAAAGAACAATTGCCGCGGAAGGCGCATGTTCACTTCTGAAAAACGATGATTTACCGCTCTCATTTCGACTGTGACTTGACCGCGGTCAATTTCCTTTACAGATCGGCCAAATCCTGTCATACTCTTCAACATTCTTATCACATCCACATGCTCATTTTATACAATTTTTTATGCTACAACAAGGGAGAAACAGAAATTCCCTCTGTTAAGCCGTTTTTGTCCGCAATTTAACCGGCTGAACAGGTCTGTTATAATAGAACGAGCATCAGCAATTGATGACGATGAAAAGAAAGCCGAGGTGGTGAACGAATGTCTTTTGACGGCACCGTCACCCGAGCCGTAACACATGAACTAAGCGAAACGATTCAATCCGGACGAATCACGAAAATTCATCAGCCTTATCCGACCGACCTCACCGTCACCGTCCGCGCTGCCGGAAAAAACCATACGCTGTTTTTTTCCGTCAATCCGAATTTTGCCAGGTTTCACCTGACGTCGCTGAAATTTGAGAACCCGAAGGAACCGCCGATGTTTGCGATGGTGCTTCGAAAACATCTTGAAGGTAGTATTCTCGAATCGATTGAACAGCAGGGGCTGGAACGGATCGTCACCTTTTCCTTTAAAGGACGCAATGAGCTGGGGGATGTTTCATACAAAAAATTGACGCTGGAACTGATGGGAAGGCACAGTAATTTGATGCTCATCGATGCAGAAAATAACACCATTATTGACAGCATTAAGCACATTCCGCCCTCGCTGTCACAATACCGGACTGTACTGCCCGGCAAAGCGTATGTCGATCCGCCGCACCAAGGCAAGCTTAACCCGTTAGAATCGGACGAAACCGTCGTCCGGCGTAAAATCGATTACAATCGCGGAAAAATTGACAAGCAGCTTTTACAAACGTTTGAAGGCCTCTCCCCGCAGACGATTAAAGAAATTATGCACCGGGCCGGCCTCGTAAACCAAGAGACGCTGCCGAAAGCGTTCACCGACGTGATCGAACCGCTCGCAAAAAGGGATTTCACGCCAAACATTGTAAGCGACGGCAATAAAGAGCTGTTTTCGGTCATAGCGCTGACGCACGCCGCGGGCGAAACCGTCGTTTTCTCATCGATGCAAGCAATGCTCGACCAATACTACGAAGACAAAGCAGAACGCGACCGGGTCAGACAGCGCGCCCACGATTTAGAGCGGTTTGTCCGCAACGAATATGAGAAAAACAAAAATAAAATTGCAAAACTGACCGCAACATTGGCTGATACAGAAAAGGCGGAGGACTATCAAAAACAAGGCGAATTGCTGACCGCGCATATTCATTTAATCTCTCCCGGGGATACGGAAGTAGACGTGATTGATTATTACGATCCCGATCAAGGCTCGCTGACGATCGCGCTCGATCCGCAAAAAAGCGGCCCGGAGAATGCACAGGCTCTGTTTAAAAAATACCGCAAACTGTTGGCCGCGGCCAAACATGTTAAAAAACAAATACGCGAAGCAAAAAAAGAAATGTCTTATCTCGATAACTTGCTGCAGCAAATGGAACAGGCGTCAACGAAAGATTTAGAAGATATCCGCGAAGAGCTTGAGCAAGAAGGGTATTTAAAGCAGCGGGCTTCGAAAAAAAAGGCGAAAAAGAAGCCGGCTAAACCGCAAGTTGAACGGTACGTTTCTTCGTCGGGTACCGAGGTATACGTCGGCAAAAATAATAAACAAAACGAATATTTAACGATGCGGCTTGCCCGCCAAGATGATACATGGCTGCACACGAAAGATATTCCGGGCTCGCATGTGTTAATTCGCAGCACAGACTATGATCAAGAAACGTTGATCGAAGCGGCGCAATTAGCTGCTTACTTCAGCAAAGGGCGAATGTCCGGTCAAGTTCCCGTTGATTATACGCTGATTCGGCATGTAAAAAAACCGAACGGGGCCAAACCGGGATTTGTCACATACGATCAGCAGACAACCTTGTTTGTGAATCCGGACGAGCAGCTTGTTCAAACGATGCGCCGGCGCGCCACCGAAGAAAAAGCCCGTTCTTAAACAAAAACTCCGGAAAAGCCAGACTTTTCCGGAGTTTTTGTTATGCCCATTTTTCCGGCGCTTTTCGCCACGCTCTTAGGGAATCCAATTCCGCCGCTTCGATATATTCGCCGCTGACGGCCGCTTCAATTAATTCATCATAAGCTGTCAGTGTCGTCATTTTTATCCGGTGCTTTTCACTGTTTTGTTTCGCTTTCGGAAGTCCGTAGGAAAAAATCGCCGCAATACCGGAAACTTCCGCTCCGTAATCCCGAAGCACCTCAGCCGTTTCAATCGCGGAACCGCCGGTTGAAATCAAATCCTCAATGACGACCACTTTCGTTCCTTTTGACATCTTCCCCTCGATTTGATTGCCTTTGCCGTGTTTTTTCTTGCCCGATCGCACATATACCATCGGCAGCTGCAGCTGCTCGCTCAGCCAAGCTGCATGAGGAATTCCGGCAGTAGCGGTCGCCGCAAGACATTCCGCTTCCGGATACGTATCTTGAATCATTTGACTGAAAGCATTAATGACAACTCTCCGCTCATTCGGATAAGACATTAATAGCCGGTTATCGCAATAAATGGGAGATAAAATTCCCGAACTCCACGTAAAAGGCTGGTCAGGTTTGAACATGACAGCCTCAATTTCCAGTAAAATAGAGGCGATGCTTTTGTTCATCGTTTATCTCTCCTTTAACCATTCTCTGATATAGTCCTGATAAGCTTTTTGCGGGGAGGAAGCTTTCGTAATGCCTCTGCCGACAACAATCGCATCTGCCCCGAATTCCCGCGCTTCTCTCGGCGTCACCGCCCGTTTTTGATCGTCCGGTTCGTCTGCTTTTCGCCTGATCCCCGGACAAAGGGCGTAAAGCGGAAAATGTTCTTTCACAGCCGAAACATCCAAAGCTGAACAAATCACGCCGTCTAAGCCGGCTTCATAAACGGAAGCGCTCAATTGCAGAACGTGAGCTTGGATATCTGTTGCTATCGCCAAATCGTTACGGAGCATTTCTTGTGACGAACTCGTTAAATGGGTGACGGCCAAACAGAGCGGCGGCTCTTTTGATGCCGGAGTTCCTGCTGTCAGTCCCTCCTTCGCTCTTTTCATCATTTCTTTCCCCCCGAGGGCATGGACATTCACACAATCCGGTTCAAGCTTCGCTAAATTACGCATCGCTTTTTCGGCAGTTACGGGAATATCATGGATTTTTAAATCGATAAACACTCTGTGGCCCGCTTGTTTGATCGTTTCCACAATTCGCGGCCCCTCCCGGAAATAAAGTTCCATCCCGACTTTGACATCCAACGTTTCCTCTTTAAATTCGTTTAAAAAAGCGAGCGCTTTTGTTTCATTTTCTTTGTCTAACGCAATGTAGAGAGGGGAGATTTGCAATGATTCCAGCTCCTTCCTGTCAGGTCTTGAGCGCTTTTCCAGCCGAGTTCGTGCATTCTTGCCGGGAGGTCGCCGATGATACGCGGGCATGCGTATGGATCAGCAAAGTTTGCTGTTCCGACCGCGACTGCAGATGCTCCGGCAAGCATCAATTCAATCACATCATCCGCTGAGGCGACACCGCCCATACCGATAATCGGGATGGAAACAGCTTGGGAAACGTCGTAAATCATCCGGACAGCGATCGGTTTGATCGCCGGACCGGACAGACCGCCGCGTTCATTTCCTAATAACGGGCGCGATGACTGAAGATCAATTTTCATCCCTAAAACGGTATTAATCATGCTGAGCCCGTCTGCACCGCCTTCCTCGACCGCGCGGGCGATCTCTGTTATGTCGGTCACATTGGGCGACAGTTTGACATAAATCGGATGTTCGGTTGTGTTTTTGACAGCTTTGGTCAACTTATACGCGCTCTCCGGATCGCTTCCGAACTGCAGTCCGCCGCAGCTGACATTCGGACAAGAAATATTCAGTTCAAATGCCGATAACTTTGCCTGACGGCTCAAATGATCGACCACGTTTACGTAATCATCTTGCTGGTTGCCGGCAACATTCACCAGCACCGGCAAATCATAATCTTCCAAAAACGGGAGGTCAGCTGCAACCGCTTTGTTCATTCCCGGGTTTTGCAGTCCGATCGCATTGAGCATCCCGCTGTTCGTCTCTGCCGTTCGCGGGGGCGGATTTCCGCTCCGCGGTTCTGCTGTAACAGCCTTTACCGTGATCGCACCGAGTGTGTTCAAATCGTAAAACTGACTGTACTCTTTCCCGAAACCAAAACATCCCGATGCTGTCATGACCGGATTATCCATCGCCATACCCGGAAGATTAACGGTCAAATCTGTCATATTTTCACCTCCGCACTGTTAAAAACCGGTCCATCACTGCAAATTTTCACATAAGGAGAATTGACAGAACGGGCGGATTCACAGACGCATGATAAGCAAGCTCCGACACCGCAAGCCATCCGCTCTTCCAGCGAGAGATACGCTTTGCTTTCCGCGGCCTCTTGCACCGCCCGAAGCATCGGCCGCGGCCCGCAGGCATAAAACGTCTCGTTTCCGCGGAGCGCTTTGATTTGGTCTGTCACATATCCTTTTTCACCAAACGATCCGTCTTCCGTGGTTATCGTTGTCTGCCCTAAATCGGCAAATGCTTTCTGTAAAAAAACTTCTCCTTTCGTGCGGAAACCGAGATAAATATCGAGCGCTATTCCGCTTGCAGCGAATCTTTTCGCCAAATAATACAAGGGAGGCACGCCGATACCGCCGCCGATCAAAACGGCTTTGCCGTCTTGTTCCGGGGCGGATGTAAATCCGTTTCCGAGCGGGCCGAGCAGATTTACAACGTCTCCTTCCCCTGCAGCAGCGAGCTGCTTTGTCCCTGGCCCTTCTGCCCGATAAATGAGCGTGCATTGTTTTGCAGCCGGTTCGGCATCCGCAATGCTCAGCGGTCTTCTTAAGAGCGGAGCTGTTTTCCCGGGAATTTGCACATGGACAAATTGCCCTGGTTCGGTCATGTTCGCTGCCTCTTCGCCTGTTAAAATGAGCTGGAAAATATGGTCGGCAATCTGCCGATGACTTATAACCTTGAAATCTGCTGTTTTCATGTGAGCACCCCGCTTTTGTTGCCGCGCGGATGATTTTTTAACGGCTCTGCTGTGAAATGAAATAATTCCAACGCATCAGTTAAAGCCTCGGCCGTATCCAGCGACGTCATACAGATCGTTCCCTGTTCAACAGCTTTTCTGCGGATCTTAAATCCGTCGCTGATCGGCTGTTTTCCCCGCGTGATTGTATTGACGATCACTTGAACGTTTCCGTTTTCAGTCAGATTGAATATGTCCGCTTCACTCTCGCCGACTTTTCGAACCGGTTCAGAACGAATCCCGTGCGCTAATAAAACTTTGTGTGTACCGCTTGTAGCAGCTAATTCAAATCCGAGCGCTTTAAAGCGGGCAGCTAACTGAACAGCTTCAGCTTTATCTTTATCCGCAATTGTAAACAGCACTTTACCCGAACTCGGCATTGTCATGCCTGAGGCGATCAATCCTTTATACAGCGCCTTTTCAAACGAGATATCGGTGCCGATCACTTCACCTGTCGATTTCATTTCCGGACCGAGCGAAATATCCACATCGCGCAGTTTTGCAAACGAAAAGACCGGGACTTTCACAGAAAATTTTTCTGCTTCTTGTATACAGCCCGACGACCAGCCCAACTCTCGCAGTGATTGACCGGCCATCACTTTTGTTGCCAATCCTGCCATGTTTACACCTGTTACTTTCGTTAAAAACGGCACTGTCCGGCTCGAGCGCGGATTGACTTCTAACACGAACACACTCCCGCGGCTGACAACAAACTGGATGTTCATTAAGCCGACGATATTCAACCCGCGCGCCAATGTTTTCGTCTGTTCGATCAATTCATCTTTAATAGAGGTCGCCATATTTCGCGGCGGATAAACAGCGATTGAATCACCGGAATGAACCCCTGAACGTTCAATATGTTCTAAAATACCGGGAATAACGACGGTGTCACCGTCAGAAACAGCATCGACTTCTATTTCTGTTCCTGCCATATACTGATCGATCAGGACAGGGTGTTTCTCATTAACTTTAACGGCCCTTGTCATATAATCAAGCAATTCCTCTTCCTGATAAACAATTTCCATCGCCCGGCCTCCAAGGACATACGAAGGGCGGACGAGAACAGGATAACCGATATCGCCGGCAATTTTCACCGCATCGTCAATCGAAAAAGCTGTTTTTCCGGCAGGCTGGGCCACTTCCAGTGATGCCAGCTTTTGTTCGAATTTCTCCCGGTCTTCAGCCTCATCCATTGCACCGATCGATGTGCCGAGTATCCGCACCCCGCGTTCGGCCAGATCGGCGGCAAGATTCACCGCTGTTTGACCGCCGAATTGAACGATCACGCCTTCCGGCTCTTCATGACGGATAACATTCATCACATGTTCGGCAGTCAGCGGTTCAAAGTACAATTTGTCGGAAATCTCAAAGTCCGTGCTGACAGTTTCCGGGTTATTGTTTATAATGATCGCTTCATAACCTGACTCTTTAAGCGCTTTAACCGCATGAACTGTGGCATAATCGAATTCGATTCCTTGTCCGATGCGGATCGGACCGCAGCCTAAAACCAATACCGACGGTGTGTTTGAAACTGCAGATTCATTTTCTTCTTCGTACGTGCTGTAATAATATGGCGTTGCCGACGCAAATTCGCCGGCGCAAGTATCAACCATTTTAAAAACCGGTTCGATGCCGGAAGTGAATAATTGCTGTTCGACATCCTTTTCATTCATATTGAGCGCTTCAGCGAGCCAGCGGTTGGCGAACCCGGCCCGTTTTGCTTCGAACAGCACATTTTCCCCGGCCATCACTCTTCGTTCGAGCTTAACAATCGACGAGATTACTTCCAAATAGAACGGATCGATTTTCGTCAATTCGTATAGGTTTTCGATCGATTCGTTTTCCCGGATCGCTTCGGCGAGCAGATAAATCCGTTCATCCGTCGCCTGAACGAGAAGCCGATTCCTTTCATTGCGCGTTAATCCTTGCCATTTTTCCATTTTTAAATGAAACACATCCGTTTCGGAGGAACAGACTGCTTTTAACAGTGATTCCGCCGCTGTTCTGCCGATCGCCATCACTTCGCCTGTCGCTTTCATTTGCGTGCCGAGCGTCCGATTGCCCGATTCAAATTTATCAAACGGCCAGCGGGGAATTTTCGTCACAATATAATCCAAAGCCGGTTCAAACACAGCATACGACGTTTGCGTAATCGGGTTGATGCACTCATCCAGCGTATAACCGCAAGAGATTTTCGCTGACAGCTTTGCAATCGGATAACCAGTCGCCTTTGACGCCAAAGCAGAGGAGCGGCTCACCCGCGGATTGACCTCAATGACGCGGTACGATTCGCTGTACGGATCAAGCGCAAGCTGAACGTTGCACCCGCCTTCAATTTCAAGCGCGCGGATAATTCTTAACGAGACATTTCTCAAGAGCTGATATTCCCTGTCTGTCAGCGTTTGACTCGGGGCAACGACGATTGAGTCCCCTGTGTGGATTCCGACAGGATCAATGTTTTCCATGTTGCAGATAACAATCGCATTATTATGTTTATCACGCATTACTTCGTATTCAATCTCTTTGAACCCGGCAATACTCTCTTCGATTAAACATTGGTTCGTCGGACTTGCTTTTAAGCCGCCGGTAATGATGTTTTCAAGCTCCTCCGCATTTTCCGCGATGCCCCCGCCGGTTCCCCCGAGCGTGTAAGCCGGCCGGACAATGAGCGGATAGCCGCTCAGCGCGGCAAATTCTTTTGCCTCGTCTGCTGAGTGAACGATTTGGCTTTGCGGCACCGGTTCTGAAAGTTCATTCATAAGTGTCCGGAACGATTCGCGGTCTTCTGCCTGGCGGATTGAATCAATCCCCGTACCTAAAAGCTCCACGCCGCATTCAGCTAATACACCGGTATCGTGCAATTCCATTGCAATATTTAAACCTGTCTGTCCTCCGAGTGTTCCTAATAATGCATCCGGTTTTTCTTTTCGGATGATCCGGCTGACAAAAGAGGCGGTCAAAGGCTCTGTATACACCCGGTCTGCAGTCATTTCATCGGTCATGATCGTCGCCGGGTTCGAATTCACGAGAATCACTTCATAGCCTTCTTCCTTCAGCGTCATACATGCTTGTGTTCCGGAGTAGTCAAATTCAGCAGCTTGACCGATAATGATCGGTCCTGAACCTACGACGAGAATTTTATCAATATCCGTTCGTTTCGGCATAAACAGCTCCCCCTCGCTTTGTGTTGCGATGCTTACATACTTCATCATAAAACGCCTGAAAAAGCGCTTTGTCATCTTCAGGGCCCGCGGAAGACTCCGGATGAAATTGGACACTGAAAGCCGCAGCGTCCGTCAGTGAAATCCCTTCGACCGTATTGTCGTTAACATTTTCATGCGTGATTTCAACATTTCTGCCCGCCAATGAATCTTTTCGCACCGTATAACCGTGATTTTGCGCGGTGATTGTCACCTGCGACGTCCGCAGATCTTTCACCGGATGATTGCCTCCTCTGTGACCAAACGGCATCTTTTCTGTGTCGCCGCCGGCAGCCATGGCCAAAAGCTGATGACCGAGGCAAATGCCGAAAATCGGCACAGAGCCGAGCAGCTCGCGAATAATTTTCACGGCATGGCTCGCAGCTTTCGGATCACCCGGGCCGTTGCTCAGCGCCACGCCGTCCGGGCGCAGATCGAGAATATCCCGGGCCGACATCGTATGCGGCACGATGACGATTTCCGTTTCAAAAACCGACAGTTCCTTTAAGAGACTTTTTTTCGCGCCGTAGTCAATCAGGACAATCCGCCCGTTCTTTCCGGGAGAAACGTACATTTTTTTCGTGCTTGTCCGCTCGATAAATTGTCCTGCATGATCAGTTGATTTCAGCATTTTAACAACTTCTTCTCTGTCGTCATCGACAGAACATAACCGGCCTTTCATCGCGCCTGAAGAACGGATCATCCGCGTCAGTCTGCGTGTATCAATCCCTTTTAATCCCGGAATATTATTTTCGCTCAGCCATTCGTCAAGCGTTCTTTCCGAACGGAAATGACTCGGTGTTTCCGCAGACTCTCGCACGATCACCCCGTGCAAAAACGGGGTCATGCTCTCAAAATCATCTCTGTTAATCCCGCAATTGCCGATCGAAGGATAGGTCAATGTGACGATTTGTCCGGCGTAAGAAGGGTCCGATAAAATTTCTTGATAACCCGTCATACCGGTATTAAAGACAACTTCTCCTTCAGTAAGCCGGTCGCTGCCAAAAGCTTCACCTGTAAATACCGCTCCGTTTTCCATTATCAGCTGTCGTGTTTTCATCGGCGGGTCTCCTTTTTTTATATAATCATCTGACTAAACAAGCGCATTATCAATTGTTGCGTTCTCGAGCTCAAGCACATGCTGCAATACAGCTTTGCGGACATGAACACCGTTTTGCATTTGTTTAAAAATCCGCGACCGTTCCGCTTCAACAAGGCCGCCGGCAATTTCAGCGCCCCGGTTTACCGGCGCCGGATGCATAATAATTGCATCGCGTTTCATTCGTTTTTCTCGTTTTAAGGTTAAGCCGAACTTCCGATGGTAATCTGCTTTCGTATACAAATCCTCGCCTTGATGGCGCTCGGTCTGCACTCTTGTGAGCATCAAAACGTCGGCCTGTTCAGCCGCCTCATCCATCGACAGAATCTGTTCAGCGCCTGTCGAATCATCGAGCCATTGCTCCGGACCCGTGAGCGACACATGCGCGCCTAACCTGTTAAGAATTTCGATGTTCGTTCGGGCCACCCGGCTGTGCTTAATATCTCCCGCAATAACAACATGCACATTCTTAAATTGGCGGAATTCCTGCTTGATCGTCAATAAATCCAAGAGCGATTGGGTCGGATGATCTCCCGAACCGTCACCGGCATTTACAATCGGAATATTCAAGCCGCTGAGCTGCTCATAAAAGGCGCGCTCAGGGTGGCGGATCACTAACGCATCGCAGCCGATCGCTTCCATCGTTTTAGCCGTATCATAAAGCGACTCCCCTTTTTGCACACTTGAGGCGGATGCATCGAGACAAAGTGAAGCCAGCCCGAGCCGTTTTTGCGCCATTTCAAAGCTGCTCTTCGTTCGCGTGCTCGGTTCAAAAAATAAATTAGCCACCGTCAAGTCTCCGCAAAGGCGGTTTGTCCGGGAAGAAGCCGATTCTTCAGCTTGATGCAGCAGACGATCAACGTCACCGGCCGGCCATGTTTTCAGTGTCAGAAGATTTTTCACATTTATACCTCCTTGAAAAGTCAGGGCTGTCATCTGCGAGAGTTCAAAAAAAAGCACCCTTGCAAGATTACAAGGGTGCACGGCAAGCGCAGTCCCGCTTGCCGCTTAAACACCCTTTGAAGTCTCGCTGTACTTCATTAAAGGGTCAGGCTGATTCTTTCTTTTCATCATTATTGCTCATATCCTCAAACATTTCCGAGGTCGACCTCACTGGATCTTTCCCGGGCAAAATGAGATTTAAGAGAATACCGATCACGGTTGCAAGCGCCATGCCGGCGATTTCGATCGTATCTGTCACTTGAATAAACGCTCCGCCGATCCCGACGACGAGAATGACAGACGAGATGATTAAGTTGCGTTTTTTGCCGATATCGATTTGGTTATCAATCAGCATACGCATGCCATTCGAGGCGATAATCCCGAATAAAAGGATCGAAACGCCGCCCATAACCGGCTGCGGAATCGTATTGATCAAAGCCGATACTTTGCCGATAAAACCGAAGGCTACCGCCAATACCGCTGCGCCGCCGATGACAAATGTGCTGAAAACGCGGGTCAAAGCGACGACGCCGATGTTTTCCCCGTACGTGGTGTTAGGCGGACCGCCGATAAACGAACTGATCACAGTAGCTGCACCATCGCCCATGATCGAGCGGTGCAAACCGGGATCCTCGACAAAATTCCGTTCTGCGACTTTGCTTAAAACCATTTGATCGCCAATGTGCTCTGACAGCGTCACGAGCGCGATCGGAACCATAATGAATACAATTTCCCAAGAGATCGCCGGCGAGTAGGTTGCAAACGGGACGATAAATTCCGGAGCCTCAAACCAAGCTGCTTCTCTTACGGCTTGAAAATCGACAATTCCGGCAACAGAAGCAGCGATGTAGCCGCCGACGATACCGAACAAAATCGGTACGAGACCGAAAAATCCGCGAAAGAAGATCGAGCCGATAATCGTTAACAGGAGCGTAAGCATCGCGACACTAAAATGGATCCCGCTGTAACTCTCTGTCGCCGGGTCGTTCATCGCCATATCAATAGCTGTCGCAGCCAACCCGAGACCGATTACCATAATCACCGGGCCGACAACGATCGGCGGCAACAGCGTCATGAGCCATTTAACGCCAGTTGCTTTTATGATTAATGCGACTACTCCGTAAACAAGACCCGCAAAAAAGCTTCCGATCATCGCGCCTTCCGGTCCGCCGATCGATATCGCTGCAATAATCGGCATAATAAAGGCGAAAGACGAACCTAAGTACGCAGGGATTTTCCCTTTTGTAATCACGAGATAAGCAAGCGTTCCGAGTCCGCTGGAAACAAGCGCGACAGACGGCGGTAACTCCGTTAAGAGCGGAACCAAAATCGTCGCTCCAAACATCGCAAACAAATGCTGTATACTCAACAACAGCCATTTGTCGATTCTAGGCACTTCGTTAATAGAGACAGTTTTTTCTGACATAAGGTTATTCCTCCTTTAGAATATACAAAAAACCTCTTTGCCGCCCAAAGAGGTTATTCGCTCTGCCCGCACATAGATGACTCGGCTGCAATGCATGCAGCAGCCGCTCAGCGAGGAGGAATATACCCCTTTTCAGCCTCTCGGGACTGGTTTAAAGGGAGGTTTTTTGTGTTAATAATACTTCTTCACTTTGATCAAATTCGGTCAGTTTCGCTTCAATCACTTCATCTTTGCTCGTCGGAACATTTTTGCCGATAAAATCCGGCCGGATCGGGAGTTCCCGGTGACCCCGGTCGATTAATACTGCCAGCTGAATTTGCGCCGGCCGGCCGTGATCGACGATTGCATCGAGGCCAGCCCGCACCGTTCTGCCGGTATATAAAACGTCGTCGACTAGAATGACCGTTTGATTCGTAATATCCGCCTGGATATCTGTCCCTTTTAATTCCGGTTCCTGATCTTTTCGTTTCGGTGTTAAGTCATCACGGTACAGCGTAATATCGATTTCCCCTGTCCGGATGCTCTCGCCTTCGATTTGTTCAATTTTTTCCGCCAGCCGCTTGGCAAGATAAACACCGCGCGTTTTTATTCCGACGAGAATCAGCTCTTCCGTTCCTTTATTCCGTTCAATAATTTCATGGGCAATCCGCGTTAAAGCTCTGTGAATCGCCTGTTCATCCATAATGATTTTCGCCATTTTCTCCCTCCCTGTTCTGCTTATGCAAACAAAAAACCTCTCTCCGAACGGAGAGAGGGAAATAAGCGCAATCGGCCTGTGAGTTAATCGGCGGCATACAGATGTCTGCCTGCTTAACTGTTTCCTTTTCCATCTCTCCGGATTGGATTTAAAGGAAGATTCATTCAACTTCTGTTATTATTCCACAGCGGCCGTTGAAAGTCAATGCTTCATTCGATGAAGTTCTTCAAGGCAGGTGTTAAAATCTTCCGGAGGTTTTGCTTCAACGATCAGTTCTTCGCCTGAACGCGGGTGAATAAAGCCGAGCATTCCTGCATGCAAAGCCTGACCTTCAATCGGAAATACGTGCCGTTTTCTCGGTCCGTATTTCGGATCGCCGACGATCGGATAGCCGATATATTTAAAATGAACGCGAATTTGATGCGTTCTTCCCGTTTCCAATTCCAGCATCACGTGCGTATAATTTGGAAATCGGTCGATCACTTGAAAATGTGTAACGGCATTGCGTGCGTTTTTTTCTGTCACCGTCATTTTTTGCCTGTCTTCCGGATCCCGGCCGATCGGAGCATCGATCGTTCCCTTGTCATGATTAATTTCGCCGACGACGATCGCTTCGTAGCGTCTTTTCGTCGTTTTTGCTTTCATTTGTTCGACAAGCGATTCATGGGCTGAATCGTTTTTCGCCACTACGAGAAGGCCGGACGTATCTTTATCAATCCGATGGACGATGCCGGGACGCATCACGCCGTTAATACCGGATAAATCCGTGCAATGAGCCATCAAACCGTTTACGAGCGTGCCGGAAACATGGCCGGGAGCCGGATGAACCACCATGCCCCGCGGTTTGTTGACAACGAGTAAATCTTCATCTTCATAACGAATATCCAAGTTCATCTCTTCGGCTTCTGCATCCAGTTCTTCCACTTCCGGTTCACTGACAGCGATCTCATCGCCGGATTGTAGCTTATAATTTGATTTTATTTCTTGTTCATTAACACGGATGTGCCCGTTTCCTATCAGCTGCTGAACATAACTTCGCGACCAGCTGTCTATCTGTCCTGTCAGCCATTTATCAATTCGTACGCCAGATACATCTGCTTTATAAATTATCGTTTCCATATTATTACTTCCCTTGTTTTTTTTCTTTGCGGTCTTCTTTAATAAAATGAATCATCATCATGATCACACCGGTGACGAGCGCCATATCCGCGACGTTAAATATTGGATAATTATACGCGAAGATGAACACATCGATGAAGTCAACAACTTCGCCTGCGAGCATCCGGTCGATGAAATTTCCGATTGCACCGCCTAATACAAGCCCAAGTGAAGTCCCGAACCATTTAGAGCCCTGCACTTGCGTGATCATCAAGTACA
Organism: Salisediminibacterium halotolerans; assembly: GCF_003814815.1. Taxonomy (GTDB): domain Bacteria; phylum Bacillota; class Bacilli; order Bacillales; family Salisediminibacteriaceae; genus Salisediminibacterium; species Salisediminibacterium halotolerans. The sequence continues at coordinate 191,541 of NZ_RKQQ01000003.1, read as the reverse complement.
CAATAATGCTTACGACAATGATCGTTGCAATGAAAAACAGCCACATCTGTCCCTGCAAAATACCAAACGCCGCTCCGGCGTTACGGTGTGAGGTTAAATACAAGACATTGTCAATCAGCGGAATACTTTCGCCAATATCCATATAACGCACGACAAAATACTTTGTTATTTGATCGAGTGCAATAACAGCGATCGCAATAAAATAGTAAATCAACCCTTTTTCCCCCAAATCTATCAGCGAATCATGTCACTTCGAATTTTAGCACAAACCTTTGCAAGTAGAAAGAAAGCGTGTGATCCGTGAAAAGGAGCCGGACGTTCAAGCCGCCGGCTCCACCACAATTATCAAGCATTTTCATAATAATTGATCACGGTTTCTGTGCAATCCGGACAAAGTTCAGGGTGCCGGCTGTCTGTCCCGGTATTTTCAGAAACATGCCAGCAGCGCGGACATTTTTCGCCTTCCGCTAAATTTACAGCGACAGCGATCTCATCATACATCACCGCATCTTCAGCAGCTTCTTCCAACGTGCCTTTTAAATGAGCACCGGAAGTGATGAACAGTTTATGCAGTTCATTAAACGATTTTAACAGCGTTAAATCCTGTTCAGATGCATATAAATTAACAGATGCGCTTAAATTTTGTTTAATCCCTTTCTCGTTTCGGGCGTATTCAAGACCTTTCATCACATCGTCGCGCAACACGAGCAGTCTGTCCCATTTTTGCACTAGGTCTTCTTTTCCGCTGTAAGATTTTACTTCCGGCATATCTGTCAGCTGAACACTTTCTGTTGATCTGCCGGGAATATGCTGCCAAACTTCATCCGCTGTATGGCTTAATATCGGCGAGATCAATTTCACGAGGGTTTGCAAAATTTCGTACATCGTCGACTGAACGCTTCGCCGCGCCGGATGATCGGCTTGTTTAACGTATAGCGTATCTTTGGCAACATCCATGTAAAATGAACTCAGTTCAATCGTGCAGAAGTTGTGAATTTTATTGTATACCTGGGCAAATTGATAATCATCATATCCTTTACGGACACTCTTCACCAGCTCATTTGCTTGAATGGACATATATTGATCGAGTTCGCGCCGCTCATCAAAAGCGAGTTCATGATCCGCCGGGTTGAAGTCGTTCAAGTTTCCAAGCAAAAATCGCAGTGTGTTGCGGATTTTGCGGTAAACTTCAGCAACTTGTTTTAAAATCGCGTCGGAGACCCTGACATCAGCCTGGTAATCGACAGAAGACACCCACAGCCGCATAATATCAGCACCGAGATTTTTCATCACGTTGTTCGGCACAATAACGTTGCCTAACGACTTGCTCATTTTCTTCCCTTCACCGTCGAGCGTGAACCCGTGGCTGATCACCGCTTTGTACGGCGCTTTTCCGGTTACGGCAACAGATGTGGACAACGATGAGTTGAACCAGCCGCGGTATTGGTCTGAGCCTTCTAAATAGACGTCAGCCGGACGCTGTTGATCATCACGCTCTTCCAGCACAGCCTGATGAGACGAACCGGAATCAAACCAAACATCCATAATATCTGTTTCTTTTGTAAACGTGCCGTTCGGGCTTTGCGGGCTGGTAAATCCTTCAGGAAGAAGGTCTTTCGCCTCCCGTTCAAACCATACATTCGATCCGTATGCTCTGAACAACTCGGAGACATGGTTAATCGTCTCATCGGAAATGATCGCTTCTCCGTCTTCGCCGTAAAAAATCGGGATCGGCACTCCCCAGGCGCGCTGACGTGATATACACCAGTCGCCGCGGTCGCGAACCATATTATAGAGCCTTGTTTCGCCCCATTTTGGAAGCCACGTGACATTTTCAATTTCACTTAATAAGTTGTCCCGAATCTCATCAATTGATGCAAACCATTGCGCTGTCGCCCGGAAAATAACCGGTTTTTTTGTCCGCCAGTCATGCGGATAGGAATGCGTCACCCAATTCAGTTTCAACAGTGTGCCGTTCTCATTCATCAGCTCCGTAATCTGCTTGTTCGCCGAGTCGTAAAATTGCCCTTCAAACATCGGCGCTTCATCGGTGAAGTGGCCGCGGTCGTCGACCGGGCAAAGAACATCGAGGCCGTTTTCGAGCCCGATGACATAGTCATCTTCACCGTGTCCCGGAGCTGTATGCACACAGCCTGTCCCGGCATCGAGCGTTACGTGCTCACCTAAAACGACTAACGATTCGCGGTCGTAAAACGGGTGCTTCGCTTTCGTAGCGGCCAAATCGGCCCCTTTGTATGTTGCGAGCACTTCATAATCGCTGATCACTTCTTCATTTTGCATATGCTCCAGCATACCTTCGGCGACAATTAATTTCTTTCCGCCGCTTCGAACGGTTACGTACGTCAGCTCCGGATGAAGTGCGATCGCTAAATTGGCCGGAATCGTCCAAGGTGTCGTCGTCCAAATAACATACTTCTCATCTCCGTCCAACACACCGTTGTTTTCCGTAACATCAAACGTTACATAAATCGACGGCGAACGTTTATCGTGATACTCAATTTCCGCTTCTGCCAGCGCAGACTCAGAGGAAGGCGACCAATACACGGGTTTTTTGCCTTTATAAATGTAACCGCGCTTCGCCATCTCGCCGAAAACCTTGATTTGTTGTGCTTCGTATTCAGGATTAAGCGTCACATACGGGTTGTCCCAGTCCCCGCGGACACCGAGACGTTTGAATTGCTCACGCTGATTATCCAGCTGCTCCAGCGCATACTCCTCACACTTTTGCCGGAATTCAGCAATCGACAGCTTCTTCCGATCAACTTTTCCTTTTTTCGTTAACGCCGTTTCAATCGGCAATCCGTGCGTATCCCAGCCGGGAACATACGGAGCATGGAATCCGGCCATCGACTTATAACGGACGATAAAGTCTTTTAAAATTTTGTTCAGGGCATGCCCCATATGAATATCGCCATTGGCATACGGCGGACCGTCATGCAGTACGAACATCGGCCGCCCTTTCGTGCGCTCTTGCACCTTTTCGTAAATATTCATCGTTTCCCATTGCTCTTGCATCGCCGGTTCCCGGTTCGGCAAATTTCCTTTCATCGGGAAATCTGTATTCGGCATTAATAATGTGTCTTTATAATTCATCGCAAAATCCTCCTTGTCATAGTCCATCAACAAAAAAACTCCCCGCCCAAAAAGGGACGAGAAGAAAAACCCGCGGTACCACCCTGTTAAACGGCACAGCCGCTCACTCAGTCATGAGCTATCGGTCATGAACCGGCTGCATCTACTCGGCAGATAATACACCTTTCGGACAGCTGCTCCAGGGAGATATTCAAATCAGCGCATGGGCCGGACTTCCACCACCACCGGCTCGCTAAGCCATGCCAGCTGATTTTACTGTTCCTATCGTCGCATCATGATCGCTAAAATCTGCAATCAGTATATAAGAATCGATCCAGAACGTCAAGATGACGTGTCGTCCGTTTCAAACCCTGCCGTTTCAAAGTTTTCGGCATCTTCCTGCTGGCGTGCCATATCGGATTCCAGCGCTTCCCAATCGTCATCATTGAGCATTTCCAGCTGAGCTTCCAAGAGCATTTTAAAACGGGTCCGGTAAACGGATGACTGCTTTTTCAATTCTTCAATTTCCAAAGCAATTTTACGTGATTTTGCCAGTGCATCATTGACAATTCGGTCGGCATTCTTTTCTGCTTCTTTAATGATAAGCTTTGATTCTTTATCGGCGTTGCGTTTAACTTCTTCTGCCGTTTCTTGCGCAACGAGGATCGACTTGTTCAAGGTCGTCTCGATATTGGAAAAATGGCTCAGTTTATCTTCCAATTCATTGACTTTGTCGCCGAGCTCTTTCTTTTCACGAATCACCATTTCATAATCTTTAATAATTTGATCAAGAAACTCGTTCACTTCATCTTCGTCATATCCCCGAAACCCTCGGGTAAACTCTTTGTTATGAATGTCAAGCGGTGTTAATGCCATACGTGCACCTCCATATTATGTATCCCGGCGTGAATCATAATACCGGATTAATTGCTGTTTTAATATCACGTCTATGCCGGATAAGCCAGCATAACTCTGTAACGGCCCTTTCGCGTTTCTCCTTCAATGCTTTGCAACGATACCCGCCCGAAACCGCGGACGGAGATCATGTCTTTTTCTTCTACGGAAAACGACGGATCGGTTATCGGGCGCCAATTGACTTTGACACGTTCGTTTTGAATCAGCGGTTTCGTCTTTGCTCGGGATAAGTGAAAGGCTTCCTTAAGGATGACATCGAGTCTAAGCGAAGAGACCGTCGTCATTTTCTCTTCCCACATTTCCCGCTGTTCAAGCCGGTCGGTCTCAGCCGGTTTGGAAAGACTGATTTCTGTTTTGCCGACAGCTGTGAAATTTAACTCGATATAATCGGCAATATCTTTGCATACAGCAATTTGGTAGCGTCCTCCATCCGACAGTATATCGCCGAATTTGCCCCGCTTCAACCCCAGACCCATCAGTGAGCCGAGAATTTTCGGATGTTCCAATTGAACGAATTTACGCGGATAATGAATTTCAAATACGTCCACCTCAAAATCATCCGGTTCCGGTGTAACGTAATCCGGATAAATAAGCGCCCGCTTTCTTTCCGCGTTTAAACTTCCTCCGCTAAAAGCAACGGAAACCGTCTCTTTTTCACCAATTAACGAACGTAAAATATGCTGCTCGCGCGGATCTAAAAAATCAGTCAGTTTCGGCCGGTATTCGTTTTCGACAAGCTCTTTCCAATCAGTCGCCAGATCAATGAAAGCGTGCTCTTCCTGTCGAAAGTGCTGATATAACGACATGTTAACACCCTCTCACCCTATTAATAAAAGAACCCGAACAATGCTTCTACACCGGTAATCGCAAAGCGAAGTGCTAAAATCGCTACGATCGGGGAAATATCGATCATCCCGATCGGGGGAATAACTTGTCTGAACGGAGCAAACAACGGTTCAACAATTTTTCCGATTATGCGCCCAAACTCAGATTCTCGCGCATTCGGAATCCACGACATAAAGATATAAATAATACAAATAATCGAGTAAAGCTGGATCGCTTGGACAATAATATTTTCTAAAATTTGCATATTGCATCACCTTTCATCAATCTTACCCTTCATGCTGAAACATTTCTGAAATACTGCCTGTCACATCGACGTTATCCGGGGTGCAAAGGAAAATATTGCTGCCGAGCTTTTGGATGTCGCCGCCGATCGCATAAACCGTGCCGCTGAGAAAATCGACGATGCGCTTCGCTTGTTCGTGAGGCAGGCGTTGCAAATTGATCACTACGGCTTTACGGTTTTTCAAATGATCAGAAATTTCCTGCACTTCATCGTAACTGTGAGGTTCCAAAAGCATCACCCGTGCTTGCGATTGCACACTGCTTAAGCTGACAACATTTTGTTTCTCTTTCTTTCCCGGCTTCGGTTCTTTATGGGCAGACTGGTATTCTTGCACTTCTTCATTTGATACGTCAACATCCATCTCTGTTTCTTCATACTCATCATCAAGCTCAAAAAAACGTTTGAATTTTCCCTTTAACGTCATGATATCCCCCCGTTTCAAGTTTTATTTTCGCTGCCGACTAAATCAGAGCCGATCCGAATAAATGTCGCGCCTTCTTCAATCGCCAGCTCATAGTCATTTGACATACCCATGGACAGTTCCGTACAGGGAGCATGCATCAATGCTTCATCTTGAACTTGATCACGCAGCTGCCTGAGCGCAGCAAACCCTTTTCTTAACCGATCTTCGTCCGCTGTTAAAGGAGCCATCGTCATTAATCCGATAACTTCCACAGCCGGATAATCGGCAAGCTGACGTATGAACGGCAATGTTTCTTCCGGTGCGGTTCCGGTTTTAGAATCCTCGCCGAAAACGTTCACTTGTACAAAACATTTTTTCTTTTCGCCTTCAGGCAGACGCTTATCAATCTCTTTCGCCAACGATAACCGGTCCAAAGAATGGATATAAGTAAAATGATCGAGCATCTTTTTTACCTTTTTTGACTGAAGACGGCCGATAAAATGCCAAACAATCGTATCCGGCAATGCCTCTGCCTTCTCAACACCTTCCTCAGCGCGGTTTTCACCAAAGTGAGCCAAGCCGGCTGCGGCAGCTTCGCGGGCAGTCTCGATCGTTGCATACTTCGTTACAGCAACGACCGTAATATCAGCCGGATCACGTCCGCTTCGATCACATGCGCGTTTTACAGCGCCGAAGACTTGCCGGCAGTTTTCGTTAACAGACATCTTCAAGACAACTCCTCATAACACTTTCGTTTATCAGCTACATTTACTTTATCATAAAATCATTAAAACGTAGAGAAAAGACTTGCAACTGGACCAGCTGCAAGTCGATACTTTACCGATTTCGACGATTTCGCAAAAACGTTGGAATATCCAATGTTTCTTCGTCTTCGGACTGTTGCTGCCCGGACTTTGCAGACTCCTGCTGCACCTCTGCACTTCTGGACGCTTGCGGTGCTGACTGCTGCTGTGATTGAGAGCTCGAGGACTGGGTCATTTGCGTTTGCCGCTTTGATACGTTTTGATTTTCAGACTGCTGTTCATCAAATCCTGTTGCAATAACGGTAACAACGATTTCATCCTTTAGATTTTCGTTAATCACAGAGCCGAAGATCATATTGACTTCAGTGTCTGAAGCGGTTGAAACAATTTCGGCCGCTTCGTGCACTTCAAAGAGGCTTAGATTGGTTCCGCCGGTAATATTCATCAACACGCCTTGCGCTCCATCAACACTCGTTTCCAACAGCGGTGATGAAATAGCTTTTTTCGCTGCTTCACCGGCTCTGCTCTCGCCGGTAGCAACACCGATCCCCATTAAGGCTGAACCTTTTTCGCTCATAATTGTTTTCACGTCGGCAAAATCTAAGTTAATGAGCCCAGGGACCGCAATCAAATCTGAGATCCCTTGTACACCTTGACGCAACACATTGTCCGCCTCTCGGAACGCTTCAAGCATCGGCGTGTTCTTATCAACAATTTCTAACAGCCGGTCATTCGGGATGACAATCAATGTGTCGACTTTTTCTTTTAACATTTCTGTACCGGTAGACGCGTGCGTCATCCGCTTTCGGCCCTCAAAAGTAAACGGTCGAGTAACAACACCTACCGTCAAAGCGCCGACCTCTCTGGCAATTTCTGCAATAACCGGTGCCGCACCTGTACCGGTGCCTCCGCCCATGCCGGCCGTAATAAAGACCATATCCGCGCCGCGAAGCAGTTCTTCTAAATTATCTCTGCTTTCTTCCGCCGCTTTTTTGCCGATTTCCGGGTTCGCCCCGGCGCCTAAACCGCGCGTCAGCTTTCCCCCCAGCTGCAGCTTGCTGTCTGCTTTAGACAGATTTAATGCCTGGGCATCCGTGTTTACGGCAATAAAATCGACTCCTTGGAGCCCGTTTTCGATCATTCTGTTTACTGCGTTGCTTCCGCCTCCGCCGACACCGATCACTTTGATCGTTGCCAACTGGTCCATGTCCGTTTCAAATTCTAGCATTATCGATCCTCCAATCCGGTCTCATTCAAACTCTTGCTGACAAAACCTATTGATTATTCAAAAAATGTTTTGAACATATTTGATACTTTTTTCTTCATTTGACCCTTTTCACGGTTCGCTTGCGGAGCTGCTGGTTCCCGGGATTTATACGTTTCTTCTCTAGGCTTTTGTTTCTCGCGCTTTTTCGGCGGCTGCCGGTGATTGCGCGGCTCATCTGCCGGCGTCAGCTCGGCAAACACATCTTCTCCTTGAATCCGCATGTGCTGATGAGTGAACTTAATCAGCCCTAAACTGTTCATATAGTAAGGCTCGCGCACCCCGATATAATCCGGCACAGCTACGCGGATGTTTTGGTTGAACATGTCGTTAGCCAGTTCAAGAATTCCCGGCATTTTCGCCGTTCCGCCGGTGAACACAAACCCTCCCGGCAAATCATTGAATCCGAGTCTTTGAATTTCTTTGGCGACCATTTCAAAGATTTCTTCTGCTCTCGGTTCAATAATATTTGCCAGTTCTAATTGATTGCGGTTTTCCGGCTGATCACTGCCGATTTTTGCTACACGGAATGTTTCTTGTTCAGAAGCCTCAGGTATAAACGCATATCCGTATTCAAGTTTGATTTTTTCCGCTTCTTCTTTTGAGGTGCGAAAACCGACGGAAATATCGTTAGCGATGTGATCCCCGCCTACTTGAATTTGCGATGTGCCCCGAAGCGTTCCTCCCTCGAACACTGAAACAGTAGTCGAACCGCCGCCAAGATCGACGAGTGCGACCCCGAGGTTCTTTTCGTCTTTCGATAACGCTGCTGTCCCGGCCGCCAGAGGCTGAAGGGCAATTTCAGCGATATCGAGCCCGGCTTTTTCAACACAGCGCAATAAATTTCGCAGCATCGTCTTGGCACCGGTTACGATCATACCTTCCATTTCGAGGCGAACGCCGAGCATTCCGCGCGGATCGGATATTTCGTCCCTTCCGTCAACGATAAACTGCTGCGGAATGATGTTGACAATTTCTCTTTCTTGCGGAATTGAAATCACTTGCGCAGCATCAATGACTCGGTTAATGTCTTCATCATTGATTTCGCTGTCATCACTCGATACTGCAACAACCCCGTGACACGGTTGAAGTTCCAGATGATTGCCGGTAACGCCGACAACCACATTGTTTATTTTAGAATTAATCATGCGCTCTGCTTTTTCTACGGCTTGCCGAATTGATTGAACGGTATCGTCAATATCGACAATCGCTCCTTTTTTAATGCCTATAGATGGAGCTTCGCCCATTCCAATAACATTGAGAGAGCCGTTTGTCATTTCTCCTATCATTACTCGAACGGATGTTGTTCCGATGTCCAATGTGACATATGTATTTTGTTTGGACAAGCACCGCACCTCCTTGTGTACCTGTAATTCCCTGTCAGTTCCTTTGCATCAAGAAATAATAACAGGATCAGCTTCAGATCGAACAATTTTTGTTATCAATGATCCGTTTTTTGCTTTTTAAGCCGGTCAGTCACGTGCCGGCGGATGATGCTTAAATTCCGGAAGAGCCGGACCCCTAATGCAAATACTGCTGCTAAGTACAAGTCTACACCAAGTTGGAGCCCGAGAAAAGCGATTCCGGAAGCGAATATCAAATTAATGACAAATCCGGATAAAAAATTTTGCTCATCGAAAGTGTTTTCTTGATAAGAGCGAATTCCGCCGAGAATCGTATCTAATGATACGAGCAGAAAAACAGCCAAGTACCCAGAATAAATATACTCAAACGGCGCATAAAATAAATAACCTGCAATTAAGCCTAAACAAACTGCCGCAATCGGTATCCACATTGTTTAACCCTCCTGTGCCGGAGTCATATGTCTTACTCTCTGCACACCGTCATAAGCAGGAACAGTCAGCGATTGGACAGTTTCTGATTCAAACTGCAAATTTTCGTATTCAAACCTCTCTCTCGTCTGCGAAGACATCATCGCGTGATGAAGCGATTCCGGATCTTCAGTGATCACTTTAACATCAATCGGGAAATAACTGAGCCAGCTTCCGTTCACAAGTGTTTGATCATTGGCTTCCCTAACTGCAGTTGTTGCTATCACGCGTTGACCGTCGATCGCGATTTCTTCTGCTCCCTGGACATTTAATTCATTAATGAGCATGCGCAGCAAATACGGCGGGATATGACGGATGCCTCCGCCTTCATAATGTTCATCAATGTAAACATCAACTGTAAGAACGACCCCTTCTCCTGAAACTTCGGTCACGCCGGCTGCCCTTTTTAAATCATTTAACACATCGTCCATTACGAGCTCCGGATCTTCTTCTTCCTGAAATTGGTTGTACACTTCTTGCAAATGAGCAAGCTCATCATTCAATTTTTGCCGCCGGTCCTTTTCATCCAACAGATCTTCTTGCAGCTCGGCAGTATCTCTCGTCTCAACAGCTTGAGGTTCGCTGTCTGCTGACATAAACAATAAAAGCGCCGTCCCGGCGGTGATCAATGTGAACGCTGAAATAATAACCAGACTTTTATTATTCATTGCGCCGCACCTTCTTCATGCAAGCCGGCCATCTCTGTTTCGTTCAGCTGATCCGTCCGGACTTGCACGTTGTCGTTCACAAGCTGATCTCTCACTCCGCCGCCTAAATTAACAGCTTCTTCCAGCGTTTCTGCATCGCCGATCGCGGTAATTTCAAACGGTGCAAAAGAGGTGTAACCGTCAACTTCAACAACAGGGCCGACACAATAAATATAACTGTCGTTGGCTAAACGCTGTCCGTTTACAGCAACAGCCTCAGCTCCCGAAGCATACAGTTCATCAACGACTTTTTGAATATGACGCTCATGCACGATAAATTCATTCGGGTTGTCCTGACCTTCGTTGAAATCAGAATCGTCTAAACGGATTTCTACACCTTCACCGCTTACAGGGATATCCCCGGTAATCATGCGGAGACGCTCAATATCTTCAAGCTGATTGTAATGTTCTTCTTCCCGAGCAGCGATACTGTCTTCAAACGAGGCTATTTCACGTTGAACAGCAGAAATCTCTTCAGCAATTTCACGGTTTGCTTCTTGTTCAGCAAGAATTTCATCTTGAATTTCTTCTGGCTGCAACGAAGATGATTCCGTGTCAGAGCGAGTGGCAGGCGCTGCGTCATTCGCAGATTGAATCGTCAAAGAAACAGCAAATCCTGCAACAAAAAGCACGACAGCGATACTTATTTGACGCCGTTTTATAGTCACATCATGTTCCCTCCTCATCGTGATGTTCTATGACGTCTTGTCCATCATCAAGGACATCTTCCTCTTCTTCGTCTGAATCATCATCTTCAAAACTTTCAAAGTACGGATTAAGCCGCATATGAATTAAACCGTCTTCCTCGCGGTCCAATTGTTCGATAATAGCCGGATAAGGATCAATTCGCTCATGAAAGTTTGTAACCGTAGTCCGCACAGGAAAACCGTCCGTCATGTAAACCATAACGCCTGAAGGATCGGAATCTTCAGGATCGAAATGTATTTCCGAAATTCTTCGCATGACCGAGCGGTCCGTATAAGCGATTTCTTCAGCGATGCTCCCGACTCTGTCTGAGTCTAGGAATCCGTAGAGAAGCGGCACTTTTCCCGAGGGTGAACGATTCTTAGCACTTTCAACGAGCGTGCCGTTTTCTAAAAGCGGAATAAACGTATGTTGATCATCGTCGTACAAATAAGCGGCAAGGCTGTGTTCGTCGATATGAATGACAGCTTCTGTCGGCCAGTTTCTCTCTAACGTAACATCGGCGATGATATCATTTTCCGTTAATGTTTTCTGAACAGATTGTTCGTCCAGAGCCCACATGCTGACGTCATTATAAAGTCCGGAAGCTTCCGTCACCCAGCTCTTTTCAACGTATTCATTCCCTTGAATAACAACCGATTGTACATCGCTGTATGGACTTTCCAGATACAAGACGAACAAAATCAAGCAAGAAAGAATCCCTATAAAAATCATAAAACGCCGGTTTGCACGTTTACGCCTCATCGCTTTCAGCTGAGGGGCTTTTTCATCAATATCGACGACATTTTTTTCTGACATAATGTTTCCTCCATTGTATAGGAAGGTTTACGGAGTTTAAACCGTGATAACCTTGATATGAAAAAAAGGTGCAAACAGACTAGAGAATTACTTAACAAGCTTTGTTATTAAGTTCTCAATTTCATAAGCGGCGTTTGGCTGCCCGATCGAAGCAGCTCCTTCTTTCATACGCTTTAATTTCTCATCATCAAGAATAATCCGGTCAAGCTCCTCCGTAAACCGATCTGCAGTAATTTCCTGTTCCAGGAGCACCGCACTCGCTTCATTTTCCTCTAAATACCGGGCATTTTTCTCTTGGTGATTATTCGTAACGTGAGGACTCGGAACTAACAGAGAAGGCAGTCCGAGCGCTGTAATTTCCGATAGCGTCGTTGCTCCCGCACGGGCAACGAGAAAGTCTACCTCCCGCAAAACAGCGGGCATATCATGCAGGTATGGCACGGCGGTAATCCGCTCTGTCCGACCGTGTTGTGCAAGCTCTGTTTGAACATGATCAAAGTGGACATCACCGGTAACATACAGACACTGGTATGATTTATCCTTCAGCGATTGAGCCGCGCCAATCACAGCATCATTGATCGGTTTGGCTCCCCGGCTTCCGCCGACGATCAAAACGGTTTTTCTTTCTGGGTCCAAGCCAAGTTCCGTCAGTTTACTGTTTTCATTTAACTTTTTCGTCTCAACCATTTCTGTCGCTCTTGGATTTCCAGTCAGCACTGTCTTATCTTTCGGAAAATAATCTGCCGAGCCCGGAAACGTCACCGCAACGCTTGATACGAATTTGGCTAAAAATTTGTTCGTTAAACCGGGAACACTGTTTTGTTCATGCACGACTGTCGGAATTTTCAGTTTTGCCGCCGCATAAACGACCGGTCCGCTGACATACCCTCCCGTGCCGATGACAACATCCGGATTAAATGAACGGATAAGCTGCTTTGACTTTTTTACTCCGCGAATAAATTTCATGACTGTTTGAACATTTTCAAAAGAAATTTTTCGTTTAAAACCTGATATTTCAACAGTCTCAAACGGTATTCCCTCCCGCGGAACGAGCGTTGACTCCAGCCCCGTCCCTGTACCGATGTACAAACATTCAAGTTCATCGTGGTGCTTTTTTAAATGGCGGATTAAAGCGAGGGCCGGGTAAATATGTCCGCCTGTGCCTCCGCCGGTTACAAGTACGCGCATGTTATCTTATCCTTCCGTAAAAAAATCGCTGTGTTTAACATCCAGGTTTTCAACTGCTTTAATAAACCGGTCTCCGCGTTCTTCAAATGTTTTAAATTGATCCCAAGAAGCACAAGCCGGTGACAGGAGAAGAATATCTTTCGGCGCGGTCATCTTATAGCCTTCGTGAACCGCTTCCTCTAATGTTTCACACATTTTAACCTCTACAATATTTGCCTTTTCAGCTGTTTGCAGCAGTTTTTCTTTCGTTTCGCCATACGCGACAAGACCTTTGACATTCTTCTTGACATAAGGGATTAAGTCATCGAAGGAATTCCCGCGATCCAGTCCGCCTGCGATCAACACAATTTGCTCAGCGGGGAACGCTTTTAAAGCTGTAATCGTCGCCGGCACATTGGTCGCTTTCGAATTATTAACAACACGGCGGCCAGCTACTTCTTTGACAAATTGCAGCCGGTGTTTGACACCGTCGAATGTCGCGAGAACTTGTGCGATTTGTTGAACATCCGCTCCTGCCGAATATGCTGCTGCAGCTGCTGCCAGACCGTTTGCAATGTTATGTTCTCCGGGAAGAGCGACTTTTTCAACCTCGATGATTTTCTCCCCGAGCAGATGCAGCCAGCCGTCCGCAACATAAGCACCGTGTTCATATGTGCTTCTTGTTGAAAACGGGATTTTTTTGGCATTCGATTGGGAAATCAGCTCTGTAACTGCCGGATCATCAGCATTATAAATCAGCAAGTCATCTTCTGTCTGATTCGCAAAAATATTTGCTTTAGCTTGCTTGTATTCTTCTAACGTGCCGTGATAATCGAGGTGCGCTTCGTACAAGTTCAATATGACGCTGATTTTCGGACGGAACGAACGAATGCCCATCAGCTGGAAACTGGAAAGTTCGACAACCATCACGTCTTCACTAGTGGCTTCTTGTGCAACACGGCAAGCTACTTCGCCGATATTGCCCGCTAGAAGAGGAGACACCTCCGCACCCTCGAGCATTTCACCGGTCAAAGTTGTCGTCGTCGTTTTTCCATTCGATCCTGTAATCCCAATCATTTCGCTTTCGGCAATCTCATAGGCCAGCTCTACTTCAGTAATAACCGGAACACCGAGCTCTTTAGCTTTTTTGACTAATGGGTGATCATAGCGGATCCCCGGGTTTTTCACCAGCCGGAAAAGGTTTTGGTGGATCAGTTCTTCCGGATGCTCACCGCAAATCACATCCGCTCCGGCGTCGGCAAGCTCTTGGGCGGCCGGGTTGTTTCCAAACGCTGTCTGATCGTTCACGGTGACGTTTGCCCCGAGTTTAAGCAGCAGTTTCGCTGCCTCAGTTCCACTTTTGGCAAGCCCGAGCACTAATACATATTTATTATTGTAAACGGTAATTTCTTTCATATGATAACCACCTCTAAGATCGTCCCCGCTGCAGCTAATACGAAGCCGGCGAGCCAAAACGCCGTGACAACACGCCATTCACCCCAGCCGGAAAGCTCAAAATGATGATGAAGCGGGCTCATTTTAAAGACTCGCTTTTTCCGGGTTTTATACGATGCGACTTGAATCATTACTGATAACGTTTCAATGACAAAAACCCCGCCGATTAAAACGAGCACAATTTCAGCTTTAGCCAAAATCGCAATCATCGCCAATGCGCCGCCGAGTGCAAGTGAGCCGGTATCGCCCATAAAAACTTTCGCCGGGTTGATGTTAAAAATCAGAAAACCAAGCGATGCGCCGACGACTGCCGCGGCGAACAAAGCAACTTCAGTTTCCCCGAAAGAATAAGCGATCCATGAAAAAGCGCCAAATGCAAAAACTGAACTGCCTGCGACCAATCCGTCTAAACCGTCGGTTAAATTGACAGCATTGCTCGTGCCGACAAGCATTATAATGATTAACGGCAAGTACAGCCAGCCTATTTCGACAGCCGCTTCCGTACCGGGAAGGCGAATGTCAGTTGAGATACCAGTTTGCAACAGGGTGAAATAAACGATCACAGAAATCCCGACCTGACCGAGAAACTTTTGCTTCGATGTCAGTCCCAGGTTTCGTTTTTTAACGACTTTAATATAATCGTCTAAAAATCCAAGTAAACCAAAACCTAATGTCACGAGCAGCAAGAGTGCGATTTCGACACCAAACGCACCGTAGGCAAGACCGACCACAACCACAGATACTGCGATTGCGCCGATGATCATCAAACCGCCCATCGTCGGCGTTCCGGTTTTTTTCATATGAGATTTCGGCCCTTCATCCCGAATGCTTTGGCCGAATTTTAATTTACGTAAAAACGGGATGACGATAGGTGATATGCCGGCTGAGACGGCAAAAGCTGCAAGCAGTGCATAAATGATTCCATGTTCCAACATTGATGGAACTCCTTTCTAACGACTGTTCAGTTCTTTAATTATTTGTTTTAACAAAGCTTTGTTTGCTCCTCTGTATAATATCAAGGCATTTGAGCGAAGGAGACTCTCCAGTTCATTCATAGCCTCATGATGCGTTGCATAATGCCCCCCTGCCCGTTCGCAGCCCGACTTATTTAAAGCATCGCGGATCCAAAACGCTTTCTCTCCGACAGTGATCACATCAGTGATTGGAAAACGAATCTCGTCAGCCACCACTTCGTGTATAAACTTGCTGTTAAGGGGGTTCGATTGAAATCCTTCATCAACAATTAATGCTCTCCGCTCAAAACGGTGCATATGCCGCAGCATGCCCAACGAATACGCGAGGCCGCTTTCACTTCCCTGTTCACCGTCAAACAGCAATACAGAACCGTGGACAGACGCAAAGGACTCAAAGTCTAGTTCTGCTGCTGTGATTTTTTCTAATCCGGCTTGAATTCTTTCGGCGCCGACACCTAAATGCAAACCTGCGCCGACAACAGCTGAAGCGAATTTAACATGCTGGCTTAACAGAAGCGGCAGTTTATAATCCAGCATCCGGACACCGAGAATTTCAAAAACTGCCGCCTGCTCTTCTTCCCTGACATTCGTGATGCGAAATAAATCTTCTTCGTTGAAGCCGTACGTGATGAGATCTGTCTTGGCGTCTTTGACGAGTCTTGCTGCATCGCCATCAATGATCGTCGTTCCGCTTGCCTTCATGCCCTCTTCGATGAGAAGCGCATT
Organism: Salisediminibacterium halotolerans; assembly: GCF_003814815.1. Classification (GTDB taxonomy): domain Bacteria; phylum Bacillota; class Bacilli; order Bacillales; family Salisediminibacteriaceae; genus Salisediminibacterium; species Salisediminibacterium halotolerans. The sequence continues at coordinate 175,609 of NZ_RKQQ01000003.1, read as the reverse complement.
CTCAGCCTCCTCTTGTCCTTCATCAACACGGAAAATACTGACGATCGCCAAACTCGGATCCGACAGTTTCCCTGCTTTTCTTACCGCTTCAGACGACTTGGCCGGAATGTTAAATAAGAGAATATCTGTACCGGGCGGCATCGACAATACCGCTTCTGCATAGGTGAATTCATTGCCATCCATATCCTCGCTCTCATGGATCGTATACATCGGTTCGACGGCATACTTCAACATCGTTTTCGTGACATCGCGGGTGTAATCACCGGTAACTGCGGCTTTTACTGGATCAAGGTCAAACAAATAGTCTTCCGCCATTTGCTTTACAGATGCAGCGATATCATCGGTAATAAACAAAGGAAAGCCGCTCTCAAGCGTGTTCGGGAGCGGAATCTGTTCATTCCAAAACGAAGCGGAGGCCCCGTTTTCAATCGCTGCTTCAATAAAAGCATGACCGTCGTAATCTTTCGTGACAACCGGCGCGAAAATTTCCCCGGGGCTGATTTTATGCGGGTCTGTTTTTAAGCCCGATGCAACGAACGTCAACGGTACGTCACCTTGTATTTCTTTCGCGGCTTTTTGAATTAATCGTCGGTCCAGGTGGGCTTTTGTCATTTCATACCGAGCTCCTCTAACGCTTGTTTGGCAACAAGGCGGTCATCAAAATCATACGTTTGCTCGCCGATAATTTGGTATGTTTCGTGCCCTTTACCGGCAATCAAAATGACATCGTCCGGCCCGGAATCATTGACTGCCTGGCGGATCGCTTTTTCGCGATCCTCGATCAGTTCATAAGCAGATGTTGACAAACCTTGTTCCATCTCTTCCAAAATGGTGCGGGGATTTTCCGAACGGGGGTTGTCCGAAGTTAAGTAGACATAATCACTCCACTTTTCCGCTGTTGATGCCATTAACGGCCGTTTTGTTTTGTCTCTGTCGCCTCCGCATCCGACAACTGTCCGCACATTGCCGTTTGCAAACTCGCTTATTGTCTGTAATACATTTTCCAGACTGTCTGATGTGTGCGCATAATCGACGATGACATTGACAGGAGAAGAGGAAGCAATTTTTTCAAAGCGTCCGCTGACACTTTTTACTTCGGGAAGGACTTTACAAATGGTTTCCCATCCAATCCCGCCTGCATAAGCCGCTGCTGCTGCGGCAAGTGCATTGTATACAGAAAAACGGCCCGGCATTTGTAATTCGATACGGAAATGCCGATTGTAATGGACGAGATCAAACGCCGAACCGCCGGCGTGAACGTTCACATTTTCAGCGCGGATATCCGCCTGGCTGTCAATCGCATACGTGATCACCGGAGCCGCTGCGGCCGTAATCATTTTCTCCGCATAAGGATCATCTCCATTGATAACTGCAAACTTTTGCTTTTGCGGGTGATAGCCGCTGCCGAGCTGTGAAAACAGCAAAGCTTTAGCTGCCGCATACTCATCCATCGTTTCATGGTAATCCAGATGATCTTGGGATAAATTCGTAAATACGGCAATGTCAAAATCTGTGCCGTGTGTCCGGCCGAGCTGCAAAGCATGAGAAGAAACTTCCATGACAACGTGCTCCATCCCTTGATCATGCATGTCAAAAAACATTTCTTGCAAGACCAACGATTCCGGAGTTGTATTCACTGAAGGTTTAACTTCATTTCCGTACTTCGTATACATCGTACCGATTAAACCGGCCGGAAAACCTGCTTCCATATAGATTTCCTGCAGCAGATGCGTCACCGTCGTCTTTCCATTCGTCCCCGTGACACCGGTGAGCCGCATTTTCGTGCTCGGAAAATCATAAAATCGTGCTGCAATCAGCGCCATCGCCCGCTTCGAATCCCGCACAACAATGACGGGAACGCTGAGATCGAGCGGTTCTTCTGAAACAACGGCTAAAGCGCCGCTCGCTTCGGCCTGCTTCGCAAAGCGGTGACCGTCAACTGTAAATCCGCGGATACAAAAAAACAATGCTCCGTCCTGCACTTTACGCGAATCCATTTGGAGCGACGTAATCTCCGGATTCGTATCGTCCTCAACGGCATAAGCGGGAAGACAACTGATTAATTCTTGTAATTTCATTGTAAATCATCCTTCTGCTTAACTGTCATTAACCTCATTTCATTTTACTTCTGTCTTTTTTATTTGTCACGCTCTTCTGTTCATCCTTTTGACTGAAACAAGACTGACCAAAGAAGCGGCAAACTTTTCGGTCAGTCTTGTTCGAGACTCAATCCATGAAAAAGTCCTCATCGTCTTCATTATCTTCGTTTCCGTTATCATCGTCATCTTCGCTCTCATCATCTTCTTCATCTTCAAGAGTCAATCTTGCATTCATCTTGCTGGCATCGCCAATAGAATTTCCCGGCTCCGGAGTTTGTTCAACCGCATAACCGTTTCCGTCAATTTCAACTTCCATCTCCATCAGGTCGCCGAGCATGAACACTGTACGGGATGACCATCCAGTTATATCCGGCATCTGCGGGTCATCATCATCAGTCAACAACAAAATATGCTCTCCTTGAACCACTTCCGTCCCCGCTTCCGGCGCCTGATTTTTTACAGCTGTCCCTTCTTCTCCGATGACAGCAACGTTATAGCCTCTCTCTTCAAATGATTCGACCGTCTCTTTTGTATCTTCTCCGCTCACATCCGGCATTTCTTCTTCTTCTTGAACCGTGGGAGCTTCCGATTCTTCATCCGGCTCGATATTTAAATACTGCAAGCTCTGTTCCATGACTTGGCGGAAAATCATGCTCGAAGCTTCGTTGCCGCTTTGATCGTTTTCAATCTCCGGCCGGTCAACGGCGACGTAAACAATCACTTCGGGATCTTTCGCAGGAGCCATGCCGAGAAATGAATAAATATTGTTCCCGTCTCCGGTCATATAGCCGCCGCCGGATTCGTTCGGAATTTGCGCTGTCCCCGTTTTTCCGGCAATTTCAAACCCGTCAATCGCAAACGGTCTCCCAGTGCCTTCATCTGCCGAAACAACCGTCTCTAAGATGTCCATTGTTTCTTCGGCAGCTTCCGCTGAAATCGGTTTTGCTTTTGCTTCGGGCTCATTTTTTAATGTTTCTTCATTTGTTTCACTGTCAACCACCCTGTCTACGATGTAGGGCTGCATCATTTCCCCGTCGTTCGCCAGGGCCGTCGCCGCCTGTACCTGCTGAATCGGCGTTACAGCCGAACCTTGGCCAAACGCTGTAACCACAGCATCGACCGGATATTGCTCTGCAATCAGCCCGCCTGCCTCATTAGGCAGATCAATGCCGGTCGGATCACGAAAGCCAAAGTCTGTTAAATAGTCATACATCCGTTCTTCTCCCATACGATCCATAACAAGCTTTGCAAAACCAACATTCGAAGACCTTTGAACGCCTTCCAGATAAGAGATCTCTCCCCACCCTTCACCGTTATTGTGATCGTGTATCGTTGCATCTAAAATATCATAAGAACCGGATTCAAATTCAGCATCGGCATCAAACGATCCGTTATCAATCGCTCCCGCTAACGTAAAGGCCTTCAGTGTCGATCCAGGTTCAAAACTGTGTGATACGTTGAAATTTGTATAATTTTCGATATTTTCATATTCGTTCGGATTAAAGCTTGGGCGATTTGACATCCCGAGAATTTCTCCTGTTTCTGCACTGGCAACGACAGCCATTAATCTTTCCGGAGCATATTCATCATCAACTTGATTCATCGTTTGTTCGATCGCCATTTGAATCCGCGAATCTATCGTTAAGTACACGTCGCTTCCGTCTTTCGGTTCGTCAATAATTTGGTCAGCATTAACAAGCGGGCGCTGCCGTCCGTCTTGCTTATACCTCACACTCCCGTCTTCTTCACGCAGTTCATCATCGAGCATTTGTTCCAATCCCATTCTTGCTTTTTCCATATCCCGTTCTGTATATCCGATGACGTGCGAGGCGAACGTTTGATTAGGATAATAACGGCGCGGATCTTCACGGAAAAAAATACCCCCAAGATCAAGCTCTTCAATTTCTCTTCGCTCTTCATAGTTCAAGTTATTGCCTGCAGGTCCTAACTCAACCTGCTCAGCATCCCGGCTTAAATAACCTTCGAGCGTTGATGCATCTGCATCAAGAACTGCGCTGAGCGCTTCTGCTGAGGATGCAGGGTCTGCAACATAATTATCGTACTCATCATCCAGCACCGCATAAATCGAATAAGACGGAATTTGTTCAGCCAACACTTCACCGTCGCGGTCAAATATTCCGCCGCGGCTCGCATCCAGCTCCCTCGTCTGCGACCAGCGTTCTTCAAGGAGCGACTGCAAATTTTCATCTTGCACTTCTTTTGCTGCCTGGATATAAACAAACCTCGAAAAAAGTACCGCCATTATGAACAAAAACAAAACGAGGAAGAACAGCCCCCGTTTTGTAATCCGTGTGTTTTTTATTTGCTCCACTTGGGCAAACCTCCCCTTTTCAACCGATCACACCGATCAGAAAACGAATCATTCCTGTCTGTGGATTACTTGAACGTTTCTGTCATCCAATGTCATCCCGAGTTCATTTTCAGCGATATGTAAAATCCGCTCCGGATCCGAAAGTTCGGTAACTTGAAGCTGCAGCCCATCGACTGTGCTTTGCTGTTCAGAAACTGCTGTTTCCGTTTCTTGAATCGTGTCATTCAGCGAGTACATTGTCGCATAATTCGACAGCAGAAAAAACATCGTGATGCCGATAATGATGCCTGACAAGATATAAAGAACTTTTTCCCCTTTTGTAATCCCGCCTTTATATACCCGCTCATGCACTGTTTGACGTTCGATATGTCTTTTGGGCGCTGTTCCGTGATGCAATGTCTTATGCTCTTCAGGACTCATCGTAAGCCTCCTTTACTGTTTTTTCGGCAATCCGCAATTTAGCAGAATGAGCTCGGTTATTAGCTGTCATCTCTTCTTCTCCGGCAAGAATCGGTTTTCGATTCACTAACGTTAACTCAGGTTCAAAACCTTTAGGGATAACAGGTAAATCTTTTGGCAAATCCGGCGGTGTGCTTTTTTGTTTAAAGACTTGTTTACAGATCCGGTCTTCGAGTGAATGAAAAGTTATCACAGCGATTCTCCCGCCGGGATTCAAGCTCGCAATCGCGTCTTCTAGCGCCTTTTTGAAAACTTCGAGTTCATCATTTACAGCAATTCGAACAGCTTGAAATGTTCTTTTAGCCGGATGGCCCCCTTTTCGTCTTGCCGGAGCCGGTATCGCCTCTTTGATCACTTCGACAAGTTCGAATGTTGTTTCGATCGGGGCTTGCTTTCGCACCTTTTCAATTTGCCTTGCAATCGATTTGGCAAATTTCTCTTCCCCGTATTGGCTGATAATCTTCAGCAAATCGTGAAATGACCATTCGTTAATAACCTCGTAGGCTGATAACGTTTGACTTTGATCCATGCGCATGTCCAAACGCGCATTATAACGGTAGCTGAAACCCCGTTCCGGTTCATCAAATTGCGGTGAGGAGACGCCAAGGTCAAAAACAATCCCGTCGGCCCCGCTGATTCCTAATTCAGCTAATTCTTCTTTCAAAAATCGGAAATTCCGGCGAACATATGTAATCCGGTCTTCCCATGCTTTTAACCTGCTTTTCGCATGAGCCAAAGCCGCTTCATCCTGATCAAAGCAGATAAGATGCCCGATTCCAGTCAAGTGCTCAGCTATCGCTTCACTGTGGCCGCCTCCGCCCAATGTACAATCGATGTAAACACCTTCCGGCTGAATATTTAATCCTTCAACCGTTTCCCTTTTTAATACCGTATCGTGTTCAAACAAACTCACACCTCCTCGAATCGGACATTACAAGTCAAAGTCGACCATACTTTCTGCGATTTCAGAAAAAGATTCTTCTGAGTCCGCGAAGTAAGATTCCCATATCGGTTTGCTCCAAATCTCAACCCGGTTGCTCACTCCGATCACGACACATTCCTTTTCCAATTCCGCATAGGAACGCAGTGTTTGCGCAATGCTCGCACGGCCTTGTTTATCTAATTCACATTCCATTGCCCCGGAAAAAAAGAAACGCGTAAATGCACGCGCGTCTTTTTTCGTAAACGGCAGCGATTTTAACTTCTCTTCCAGTTGCTTCCACTCTTCCATCGGGTACACAAATAAACATTGATCCATTCCGCGGGTAATAACGAAAGCGGACCCCAGTCCATCACGAAACTTTGCCGGTATAATCAACCGTCCTTTGTCATCAATATTATGATGATATTCGCCCATGAACATCGGGGTCCACCTCCCCTTCCACTTATTACCCCTAATTTACCACAAGTCTCCACTTTATACCACTTAGTTTTGGAAAAAACTACTTTACTTTTTGATTACATAAAAAAAAACGGCAAAATGCCGTTCTCAGACTGTAGACAAACTATATTTTTATGTCAGCCATGAATCCACTGCTCTCCGCTTGCCCCGGGCAAGGACTCAGCTAGTATTCGGCGGCCTCGGGCCGCCGAATTCGGATCTTCGTCGCTTGCTTTCCCGGAGGAGTGGATGCATGGCTTCTTGTTTATAAATACACTCGCTTCTAAAAGAGGATGACCCTGCAGGGCATAAGCCCGAAGCGTTGCATCAATCAAATTACAAATAAACAAAAATGTGATCGCCCGGTTCGATCGTATTTTGGTGGCTGAGCAATTCATTTTGAATCCGCTCGAAAACATCCCAGCCGTATAAATTGACGAGCGGCACCGCATTAAGTCGCCGTTCTTGCGGAACGCCGTCCGGAATAAGCCAACAGGCCAATCCGTTAAGCCGATTTAAATGATGACTGTTCTGCTGTTCTCGTCCTGCTTTTATCTCCTTTTCAAACTCTGCAAGAGCTTTCCTTAACCGGTAAGAAAATTTTTCCGAAGCGTTAATAAACATGTGTTCGTCCGGGAGTTGCTCATTGAGCCAGTCAGCTGTGTTATCTAATTTTAAGCGGGTATCAGCAAATAATTCCGCTTCATTTACGGTTTCGCTATCTTGAGTAATCCGCTGTTTCTCTTCTTCAACGCCGTTTCGAATAACATGTCCCGGCGACAGACCGTAACGGCCCAGTGTTTTTTCGGCCCGTCGGGGAATAAACGTGAACTGCAAGCGCGGTTTAACAATCGGCATAGCATGATTAAAAGCATGAAAAACTTCTTTAAGCACAGCCCAATACTTCACTTCACCGGGTCCGCCGATAAATGTCAGCACCGGAAAAACTAAATCTTGCATCACCGGTCTCGTCACCACGTTGTTGCTTAATTTCAGCGGACGTTCCTCTGCAGCCTCAATTAACTCGTGTTCAGTCCAGTATCGGCCCGTTTGTTCGTTTAAAAAATAGCCGTCCGTGAATTTTAAAAGATGCCGTTCACCGTCAACATGAATAAATATGTGGGCATTGTCCGGGTCGAGTGTAATCGGCTCACCCCAGCCTGAATTATTCAACGCTTCGCCTTTCGCCAAAAATCCGCTGCGGATTTCCGCATTTTTGCGAATCATTTCTTGAAAATACGGGCGTTCAAACTCCCGCAACCGTTCATCGTGGGCATCAATAAATAAAATAGGCGAATCGGGGAAGAGTTTGTCCATCCAGCGCGCAAACCATTCCGTGTACGTCGAAGCTTCTGCAATATCGCCTTTTAAGGCCTTTAACAGCTCAGCCGTAACATTTGTCTCAGGCAAAAACTTTACAGCGGAAAGAAGCGCTTCAAGCGCTTCATCTTTCGAAAACGAGCGTTCAGAAACAGGTGTTTTCTCGGCATTTCTTTCAGGGACGCGGATTTTTTTCGTCGACACGCCGTCTGTGAAATATGTATGATTCACTTCGTCAATGTCATGGTCTTCACCTGCAATCCAAAAAACCGGGATCACAGGGATTCCGTGAGTCTGTTCAAGTCTTGAAGCTTCAATAACAATCGAGATCATTTTATGCGCCGTATACATCGGACCGCCAAGCAGACCGGATTGCTGACCGCCGATCACAACAGCACTGTCCGTTTGTTTAAACCGTCTGATCTGTTCAGCAGTTTCCCCGCCGCGGCCGAGGTTTTCATTGCAGTCAGAAAGAATCGCTCCCAGCGTCTCACGGTCAAAATTGAGGGGTTCAAGTTCCTTTAACCGCTGATGTTCAGCTGTTTGACTCATTTCATAATCGAAAAACGGCGCTAATCGTTCCTCCTTATTTATGTAAGCAGCAATAAATGATTCAGGATCATTTGTATTCGTTCGTACCCATTTCATCCGTAACGACAACCTTCCGTATCCAATCAACTAGATGGAGTGAGTATGTTAGCCAGTATGGCAAAGTATATCAAATAGATCAAAACGTCACCAGTAATACGTTTTGCTTTATTATGAACTCATATGCAGATAAAAACCAGCCAGCACTAATATCCAGTATAGCGAAAAATAAATAATAAATTGCATACGCCACACACCGCGGACGAGCCGGAATAAATCAATATCATCGTAATGGCGCCAATGATAAATCGTAAACATCACGGCGGTAATGAGCAAGCCGAGCAGGATCCACCAACCGATTGGCAGGCCCCACGTTTCCAGAACAATAAAATATACCGACAGCATAAAAAGAAGCACTGTAAAGTCCACAGCCCGTTTAAATGCTGTTTTATGCGCTTTCCCGGTTTTTTTCACTGCGTAATAAACGATAAAAAATGCGATGACAGGTGCCGTTACAATTGTTGCAACAAAGCCGGCGGCAACGTTAATCAATGCGCTCACGCCTTTCTAATTGTTTCAATTGATTGTGTATTTCTATTGTGTGAGGCACAGCAATCTTTTGTTTTTCAGCTTCGGCGATCACATAGCCGGTAAGCGCATCTGCTTCCGTACGCCGCCCAACTTGAATATCTACCAACATCGATGAACAATTGTCTGCTGTTATGTCCAAAACGTTTAACACGTCCCTCCAGTAACTTTCGTCTAAACATAAAACGCCGGCAGCTTCGGTAAACAGCTGATACGCTTTATCCAGCAAACTTTCATTCGCGAGCAATTCGCCGTTACGGACACCGTAAACAGCTGTGACCGGATTGACTGTTACATTTACGATAAATTTCCGCTCCGCTTCAGCTTTGATGTTCTTCGATAATTGAATCGGAAAATCAGCGTGCTTGAAAAACGGTTTACCGAGAAGGTGCATGATCGAAGTATCTTCTGCCGTCATCTTCCCCTTGCCCGTGTGGCGAACAGCCGTATCCGATTCACGCATAGCGCCGTGCGTGACAATTGCACGGATCAGTTCTGTAAAACCTGCATCACGAAGTTTCTCAGTGTGCCCTTCGCCGTTTTGCAGTAAAACGAGCGGAAGTGTTACGTCTAAGTGAGATTTCGCCCATAACACCCAGGAAGAAAACTCCGTCTGTTTCAATGCGACGAAGGCAGCTTCGGCTTCGGCAGATTTTATCTCCTCAGCCGGCACAGCTTTTGGGTATACGCTCTCTTGATGATCGCCGCTCAAAAGCTTAATTCCTTCCCGGTTGATTTTCTCCGCTTGAACTTTTCTCCTCGCAACAACGGTGACATCGATTTGCGCCTTTTGAAAATAAAATGCCGTCAGCAAGCCGACGGCGCCGGCGCCGATAACCATAATTTTCATAACTCTCGCCCCTTTCAGCGGCCGATTTTTATGTTATTTCCGCTATCTTCCATAAGTATGGTGAGAATGCGTTTTCATTTATCGTCTTTTCTATTATAATTAAAGATGAAATAACCTTTATGCTTAGCTGTGATGCATACAATTCGGAGGGGATCTTATGAACAAACATGATGTTGTGCGTTTACGCGTTAACTTTAAAACACTTGAAGAATTTGAAAATTTTCGCGAATACGGTCAGCAAGAACTTTCGATGAAAGAAGACCTGCAGGAAAACATTGTCGAAAATGACAGTGATTCTCCATTTTACGGGGTTTATTTCGGCAATAAACTGGTCGGGCGGATGAGTTTATACAAAATCAGCCGAAAATTTGATTTTTATTTTGAACCCCCGCAAGATTATTTTGAATTATGGAAACTCGAAGTGCTTCCTGGCTATCAGGGAAAAGGCATCGGCCAAGCGCTTGTTGATTTTGCGAAAAGCTTCGGCCTCCCGGTAAAGACAAACGCACGCCAGCGTTCCGATGACTTTTGGGTAAAACAGGGATTCGAACCTCTTACATACCAAACTGAACGCGATCGCGGCGAAAATCCGTATGTTTGGTTTCCGAAAGGGGTAACAGAGCAAGCATACGATACAGAGTCTTGATGCAACCGGCTTCGCTGTCAATCAGCGGGGCCCTCTTTTTTGGTTAAAGCTTCTTCAACCGCCGCATGGTGGGACTCAGATTCCCAAAATTCCGCACATGCTAAAACATCAGCATACATTTTTTCCGCTAAATCCGGTATCGACTGTTTTTGCTTTTTATGGTAGCTGATCATTTCCGGCGCGGCTTTAAACAGGGCGAAAGGTTCGTCTGCAAGCTCTTGGATAAAACCAAACCGGAGCAATTCGTCAGCAGAAAAAATCTGCGCGGATACGAGCATATAAAGAGCATCACTTATCTGCAGTTTGCTCTTTAACAGAGCAGATCCTCCCCATCCAGGCGGCAATACTAAACGCCCTTGAATAAAACCCGCCTTCGCCTTCGATGTTCCGGTTATCACATCGCAAGCAGCGGCCAGTTCCGCTCCGCCCCCTACAGCCGGACCATCAATGTGCGCGACAGTTAACGGCGTAAGCTCTGTAATCCGAACTAACACGCGATACATTGGTTCGAGCATAGACATGGCATCATCAGCGGAGCGGAGCTGATGAAATTGCCGGATATCTCCGCCGCTGCAAAAAGCGTCCCCCGTACCGCGAAACACAACAACATGCAAGCTCTCTGTCTGTTCAAGCTCCGTGAGAACTATTTCTAAATCCGCAATCATTTGAAAATTCACCGCATTTTTTGCGTCCGGTCGATTTAACGTCACTGCTGCTTTTCCTTCATCATAAAAAGTCAGTTTAACAGTCATGCCGCACCTCTTTTCCTCACTACAAAAAACAGGAAGGGAAAGTCCCTTCCTGTTAATTATGCGCTTATTTTTCGACGACGTCGCGTCCTTTATATGCACCGCACTCTTTACAAACTCGGTGAGAAAGCTTCATTTCTCCGCATTCTGGGCATTCAACCATGCCTGGCACACGAAGTTTAAAGTGCGTCCGACGTTTATTTTTACGTGTCTTACTCGTTTTTCTAAATGGTACTGCCATCAGTCCCACCTCCTTGATTGCGATCGTCTTCTCAGTGATAAAGAATCAATCTTTATCAAAAAATTTCCCTAATTCCTTTAATCTCGGGTCGACAGCCTTTTCATCCTCTTCAGACGGTTCCTCTTCGACTTGCAGCTCCCACCCGTCACCTTCCGGGGGTGCCGGTCCGTCTTGCTCTTCGCTGAAAACACGCAACGGCTTTTCTAACAAAATCCGCTCTTGAATGTAAGGCTTGAGATCAACTGTTTGACCTTCTGGTTCATGGACGTCATTTTCTTCATCTGCTGCGTCTTTCCCATCAAGCTGAAACATTTCATCTGCTTCAATATAGAAAGGGAAAACGACATCATTTAATGTTCTTGCACACGGCAATGTCAATGCGCCTTCGATCGCCAGGCGAAACGTTACCGTTCCGTCTACGAATGAAGCTTCTCCTTTGACATGAACTGGTGTGACATCCCGAACTTCAGGATCGAGTGTTGATAACTCGTTTAATTCGACCGATTCATTCACTTGCAACCCCTTATGCCGGAGAGATTGCAACTGCTGTACCGACCATTTCATTTCATTCACCTCAAGACAACAAATGTAATTATATCTTTCGCAAAACGCTTTGTCAACACGATCTCGACACAATCTTTCGCCTGAAAATCATCAGCAGTCTGCTTTTGTATACATTATCATATTCGAGCGAAAAAACAAAGGTGAAAAGGCGGCTCAACTGTGATATTTTAAGGTTGTCGAGCTAAAGAAGGGAGCTGAGATATCTGAAAGTATTAGGATTAATTGTGGAATATAACCCTTTTCATAACGGGCATCTGCATCATTTACAAGAGGCTGGGAAAAAGACCGGCGCTGACCTTACAGTAGCGGTTATGAGCGGGCCTTTTCTGCAGCGCGGAGAACCGGCGCTGGTAGACAAATGGACACGTGCAGAAACCGCTTTAAAAGCAGGCATTGATGTTGTGATCGAACTGCCGTATGTGTTTGCTGTGCAGCCTGCTGACCGTTTTGCAGACGGGGCTGTTTCTATGCTCGAAGCTTGCGGCGTTACAGATATTTGTTTTGGAAGTGAGAACGGTGAGATTAAACCTTTTCAAGACGCAGCGGAATCGATCGAGCAACACGGTCAACAGATCGATCAACAAGTAACCGCACATTTAAGTGCCGGAAAAAGCTTCCCCAGAGCCTATAACGAAGCCGTCACTGAAGCTTTTCAAGGCAGTATAGGCTTAGATACATCTAAACCGAACAACATTCTCGGTCTTGAATATGTCAAAGCGATCCGCCGGAGAAAAAATGTCATCCAAGCCCATACAATAAAACGGATCGGCAGTTCTTTTCACGATCAAGATCCATCTTCTGCGGCGATTGCCAGTGCGACAGCTTTACGTAAAATTATCTTTGATAAGCATCAGCCTTTCACGAATGTTCGCCCTTATGTACCGGATATTTCGTTTCAGCTTCTCCATCAAAAAAAAGAAAACTTGACTGATTGGGAAGCTTATTTTCCGTTTTTGAAATACAACCTTATGACAGCTGAGACCGAGGAACTTGCTAACATTTATGATTGCAGCGAAGGGTTAGAGCACCGCTTCAAAAAAAATATTCACCAAACGAAAACCTTCGGCCAGTTTATTGATGCGGTGAAAGCGAAACGTTACACGCGGACAAAACTTCAACGTTTAGCTGTTCATACACTCAACCGGGTGAATAAAAGCGACATAATTGGCTGGTCGCCGGGCAATCCGGCCCCTTACATTCGATTGCTTGGTATGAACACTGCCGGACAAGCGCACTTATCTGCAATGAAAAAAACGATGAGCATGCCGCTCATTACAAAAGCTTCTGCCGGAAAACATCCGTGGTTCGACCTTGATTTAAAAGCTTCGCATATTGCTGATTTTGTTCAAAGCAGTGATTCGCTTAAAGAATATCAAAAAAAACCAATTATCATCGATTAAAAGACAAAGTCATGACATCGATAGCTGGGTCATCCTCTTTTTTGAATCGAGTTTATTGATAAAAAGAAGCCATGCATCCACTCCTCCGACGCCTCCGGGAAAGCAAGAGACGAAGATCCGGATTCGACGGCTTCAGGCCGCCGAATACTAGCTGAGTCCTTGCCCGGGGCAAGCGGAGGGCAGTGGATTCATGGCTTACGTCAAAATAATAATTTGTCTACAATCTGAAACGCTGTCCATAACGGACAGCGTTTCTTTTACAGCGAGTCTAAATAATCTAAAGCATCTTCAAAAGTATCTATCGCGACAATATCCATGTCGGTGCCGATTTTTTCCGCCGTTTCAACTGCAATGCTGTAATTCGACCCAGCCTCTCCGTTACCGGAAGGGGCAAAAAATGCATCTGCACCAGCATTGTCAGCTGCATAAACTTTTTGATGTGTTCCGCCGATTTGTCCGACTTCCCCATCTTCTGTGATAGAACCTGTCCCCGCAATATGGCGGCCTTTGGTTACATCATCTTCGGTTAACTGATTGTATATCTCAAGTGAAAACATTAAACCTGCTGACGGCCCGCCAATGTCTTCTGAATCAATATGAATATCCCGGTCTGTGACAAGCTCACGGTCTGTTACTGGATACATGATCCCTAAACCGCCTTCACCGGACCCGGCTGCCATTTCTTCCGGAAATGCTTCGATCGTAATATCCAACGATACTTCTTCAGAATTATCGCGGTTCTCGCCGCGCTCCAAAGTCAAAGCAATTTCATCACCGATCTCATAGTCAGCCAAAATACTCATCATATTCTCAACATTAATGATTTCTTCGTTTTCAATTTCAATAATTCGATCGCCAGATTCCAGTTTTTCTTCAGCGTCCATACCTTCAATAATTTGGGTCACGAGAACACCATGATTTTCAAACTCGGCATCAATATCTGTGTAGTTAAATGCCACGACAATGGCTGTTTCCTGCGAACCGTCCATCATCATCATTTGCCGGTGATGATAATCCTCATCCGATTCCCCTTCTGGACGCACTTCATTTTCGTGCAGCAGTTCTCTTTCATCGCTAAAAAAAGACCATATATAGTTGACTGTATTCGCTTGGCCCATCCGTATCGTCGTCAACATAAAAGACCCTTCGTATTCGCTGCCGTCTTCAACTTCTATTACTTCGTTTAATGTTTTGGCATCTCCAGGCACTGTAAAATAATAAGGAAGCTGAATAAAATTCACGGCAATTAATACGGCAAACAACAAAAACCATTTCAGCCATGATCTGTTCCGGGCGGGACGTTCATATTTATCCATTGATTGTAAGCTCCTTCCGAACGGCACTGCTGATCGCACCTATTATGTTTTATTTATAAAAGCAAACACAGCGAAATTAACGTGTGAACTTTTCTTGCAGCGCCTTTTCAACAGATTCCGGCACTAAGTCTGATGTTGTTGCTCCGTGCCGTGATAATTCTTTCACAATACTGGAACTTAAATACGAATACTCAGGGTTTGTCATCATAAAAAACGTTTCTACCTTATCATCCAGCTTGCGATTGATCGAAGCCATTTGCAGTTCGTACTCAAAATCAGACACAGCCCGCAAACCTTTTATGATCACATCAGCTTCTTTTTGGTTCACATAATCAATTAATAATCCGTCAAAAGAATCGATTTCAATATTCGCTTGTTCCTTGAGCGATAATTGCAGAAGTTCGATTCTTTCTTCGACTGAAAAAAGCGGGTTTTTATGCTGATTGTTCAGAACTGAAACGATCACCTTATCAAAAATCACTGCCGCCCTGTTAATAATATCGATATGGCCGAGTGTGACCGGATCAAAACTCCCCGGTACAATGGCTGTTTTTTGCATATCACTTCGCCTCGATTCTTCTAAAAATAGTTACAGATGTATTGCCGTAGTTTTGTGTCCGTTTCCGGGCAAACGTAACAGCACGGTCGGGCAAATCAAGTCCTTTTTCGTGTTCGCAAACAACCCAACCTCTTTCAGACAATAAATTATTACTGTCAATTAAATCGAGTAAAGAGGGAAGTTCGTCCGCATTATACGGAGGATCGAGAAAAACAATATCAAACTGCTCGCCGTTTTTGCCGACTTTATTGAGCGCTGCTTTCGCATCCGTTTTATACACCGTACATTTGCTTTTATATTGAGCTTGTTCAATGTTTTCCCGAATCGTTTTTATCGCTGATTTGTCGATTTCAACGAGCAGAGCTTCATCGATGCCGCGGCTCAATGCTTCAATAGATAACGCACCGCTCCCGGAAAATAAATCCAGTATGCGCCCGCCGTTAAAGTACGGCCCGATCATGTTAAACAATGCCTCACGGACACGATCAGAAGTCGGCCGTGTCCCTTGTCCTGCAACCGATTTTAAACGCATTCCCTTTCTCTCTCCGCTGATCACCCGCATGCTTAAACACCTACTTTTTCAGTTAATAAAAGAATATCATAAAAAAAGACCTTCAGGCATTCTGAAGGCCTTATATGTTAAATACCCATTTTATAATCATCACTTTTTTCTTTGTCCGGTAAAGCTGACTGGTATTCTGTTTTAACCCACGGCCGCATTGACGGTTCCACATGTTTCACCGCACTGATCGATGCAATCTTTTCTATTGTTTCCGTCATGCTTTCCTCGTCACAGTAGACGACAGCATATTTCATTTTTCGCGACACGTAATGAACATGCCCATGACGTTTTAATTGCTTTAACGGCTTCATTGAATGCAGCCAAACTGCCAAACCTACTCTGTTGGGAACCATTCACCCGCCTCCTCAATTACTTGGTTGCTGTATCAGCTGCAGCCGCAGCTTCCGCCGCTTCCGCACCCTCCGCAGCTCTGATCAAAAAACGGGTTTCCGGAAGGAACTTTCACACTCGGCGATACTTTATAAGCAATCGTTTCACAAATTTCATTTAATAACTTTTCCAGCTCTTCCTCGGCAATTTTGTATTCAGCTATCAGCGGATGACTGTCTATTTGCCGCTTTTTTTCCCTGACTTCTTTCGTTACTTTCTTAAAGTCAGGATGATATTTCCCGAATCGCTGCACTTCTTCATAATCCGCTTTAATGCTTTGAAACGCCTGTAATAAATTCTGCGCGTCCGGGTCATTTTGAACTGCTTGCTTTGCTTCGATATATTTATTAAATATCTCTGATGAGAGAATGGATTCACTCAATTCGTCTGCTTCAAGCATGATGTTGACATCTGCTATCGCTGCGACCATAATAACACCTCCGTACCCGCAGTATAACACGGATAATGAACTCCTGAACAGCACGCACCGCCTTACTTCAGAAGAAAATTCTGTGTATAATACCATCGATACACCCCGACACCAATATGCGTGAAATCTTCATTTAATAAATTCACCCGATGGCCTTCGCTGTTAAGCCAACCGATTGTCGCTTCCAAACCGTCAACATAACGCGCCGCGATATTCTCGGCAGCCGACTGATAAGAAATACCGTCACGATTCAACCTGTCAGCGAGCGACCCTTCATTCGGAGAATCATGAGCGAAGTAACCTTCCTCCTCCATTTCTTCACTGTGACGTTTCGCAGTTTCCGCAACACGTTCGGAAATTTCCAGCGGTGCCAGCTCCCGTTTTTCCCGAATAACATTTGTCAGCTCAGCGATTTGTATCGCTTGACTTTCTGCCCAACGTTCACCGTTCTCACCGCTCAACTCATCTTTTTCAGGCAATGTTCCTCGGTATGATAACGCATAAGGCCGCTTTTTTAACAGCGGCTCACCGGTTATAAATCGGATTTGCTCAAGCGTTTGTTCATAGGTGTCAAAATAAAACTGTGCATATACATCATCTTCAAGTTGCACGAGCGGTTTGCTTTTTAAATCGGCAGCGGTCAATTCAAATGTGAAATTGTCAGCACCTCTTGTGACGTCCACCTCATTACTAAATGCGAATTTTTCATTTAACTGTTCATAATCATCGCCGGCAAAAACTTGTTCGCCGTCAACTTTTGTCGGATCGGTTTTAATGATCGAAACAACTTTGTTTTCTTCTTTGTCAACACCAAAGTAACTGCGACTGCCGTCCTCTTGAAAAACGTTCCATTCATAACCGTACGGCGTCCAGCCGCTTCTTTTCGTCTCTCCTTTTTCCTCTTTCAGATCGGCCAGTTCTGCACCAATGTAATCGGCAGTGTCTCGATTTTCAACTGCATCTTCTTCCGTTAATGGGACATTTTGACTCGCCTCTTCTGAGGTGTGTAACGGCCTGTTCAATTCAGTCGGAAGCCGTTCTGGCAAATCTTCAACAGGATTCCCAAGATTGAAGTAATCTGTCAACCAATATTGCGCGCCAATAAATGCAAACGAAAACATCACGAGGACGATAATAAAACGCTTCATATCCTTTGCCTCCAAAATACGAGTAATTTTTTAAACGGAGCTGGCTTCGCTTTAAGATTGCAACAAACAGTATTTCGTAATATGATAAAGAAGAATCTGAAAGAATGATTGAGGAGGTCGCATCAAAATGAAATTTGAAGAAACAGGTCTTCATGGAAAACATATGACATTTGAAGTTCTTGATGAAATCATGGACGAATGCGGATTCGACCGTGCCTGGGATTATGAACGGGCAACATACGATTATAAAATAGTAGACCAAGTCGACAACAGTACATACTACTTTCGTATTCCTTGCTTCGTGATCGAAGGGGAAATCCCCAAAAATTCAGCCCGCGTTGAATTGATGAAACCGTATGTCGGTAAACATTATTACCCGCACGGGGTCGAATACGACGAAGAGTTTCCGCAAAAAATAATTGATAAATGCCTGCAAAAAGCAAACCTTGTATCAGAAAAAGTTCAGGCCGAATCGCTTTAAAGTTGTAAAAGGTAACGAAGGAGGTGCTGACAAACTATGTTAGACCTCCTTCCTTTTACTTGAACAGCCGGTTGCGGGAAGGAGAGTTCAGTTGACAACTACAGCCCAGCTCGTAAGAAAATACATACTAATCATACTTGCAATCGCAGCAGTTGGAACAGCTGCATATTTTATTCTGCCCGTATCGATACCGATTATTGCCGCATTTCTGACTGCGTTAATTTTAACCCCGTCGATTAACGCATTGGCGAGACGGACAAAAATTACACGGAATATTGCTGTGTTTATTGTTTTCGTCACTTTTTTACTTATTTCAAGTTTTATCGTTTATCTTATTTTCACTCGCGCTTTGGCACAAGTCAATCAATTTGTCGAGAACTTGCCGATGACGATCAACGAAATCAATATCGCATGGATGAGCTTGCTTGAGCAGCTTAGCGACCAATTTGATCAATATTCCCAGGAGCTCGTACAGGAAATTGATCAAACAGTCAGCAGACAGCTGGACGAAATGCGCACGTGGTTTCAGGAAATCAATATTATCGGCCATGTCACCAATATACTCATGAGCATACCTCAATATATTGTCTCACTATTGGTTTATCTTATTGCGCTTTATTTATTTTTGCTTGATCTGCCTCGGTTAAAAACCCAGCTTTACGGCTTCTTCACTGAACAAACAGCTGAAAAAGTCAGTTTTATGGGCTCACGGTTATCATTTGTAATCATCGGCTTTTTTAAGGCGCAATTTTTAGTCAGTATCATAATCTTTATCGTCACATTTACATCACTGATGTTTATTGCTCCTGAATTAGCTTTGATCATGTCTATTATGATTTGGCTGATTGATTTTATTCCGATTATCGGATCGATTGCGGTTTTAGCGCCTTGGGCCGGGTTTCATCTTATTGCCGGCAATACCGTGCTTGCTGTGCAGCTTCTCGTCTTGGCGACTGTACTGTTGACAATCCGCCGAACAGTTGAACCGAAAGTGATGGGGCATCATATCGGGCTGTCTCCGCTTGCAACGCTCATCTCTTTGTATCTTGGTTTGATGCTTCTCGGAGCAATCGGATTTGTGCTCGGCCCGCTTCTCGTGATCTTATTTCAAAGCGCCCGTGAGGCAGGGATCATTAAATTTAATTTTAAATTTTAACGGTAAAAGGACGGCCTCAAACCAATCATGGTTTGAGGCCGTCTTACTTATTTATACTATAAATGAGTGAATGCTTGCGCCGATGATCGCATCAAACAAATTTGTTGTTTCACCCGGCGGGTAAATAATATAAAGCAACAAATAAACAGCAATCCCTGTGACCGAAGAGATAAACCAAATAACAGACGTGATCGGCCCCAGTTTTTTATGCGCTCTTAACTTATTTTTATAGCCTGTCGTTAATTGAATGATTCCCAAAACTGCCGCAATCGTAGCCATCGTAATGTGAAACACGAGAAAGACTGTATAATACAAACGCACATCATCCGGACCGCCAAAGGAAGTGCTTCCAATAAATATCGTCCGGCTTAAATATGTAGCAAAAAAAATTACAGCGAACACCGCTGCCCAAAACATTGATTTTTTATGCGTTTCAATGTGACCTTTTGCCACGAGCACCCAGCCGACAGCAACAAACACCGCGCTGATCGCTATAAATACTGTGCTTATAAACGGTAAAAAATATTCCATTAAAACTCCTCCTTAACTGCTACCCTTTACGGAAAAGATTATATCATATTCATTTGTTCATGAGTATCCATGTGAACTGAATAAAAATCCCCTTCGCTCATAAGGCGAAGGGGCATCATCTTTTAATATTTAACAATCCCGATTAAGAACATTAAAGCCCCGACTGTCAATGCCGCGATCAGTATACCTGACCAAATCATCGTATTAATCCAGCCGGTGCCTTTTTCACCCATATGCATAAAGACATACAACTGCATGACAACTTGGACAGCTCCGACGATAACGATAAACGGAATCGCAAATGAAGAGTCGACAGCATCACTTGCAATCGAGAAAAAGGCGAGTGATGTCATAAAGATCATTAAGAAATACGAAACAATTTGCACACGCGCCTCTTTGCGCAATTTACGTTCTGTCGATTTTGACGGCTCACCTTGCAGCGGTGCGGTTGGATCAACGTGCTCACTCATACGATCAGCCTCCTATTCCCAGTAAATAAACAACCGTAAAGATAAATACCCAAACGACATCAATAAAGTGCCAGTATAAAACGGCCGTATTAAACTTAGGTGCATTCGTTAATGTTATACCGCTGTTTCGGTAGCGGATTAACAGTGTCGAAATCCAGAGGATTCCAAAAAGCACGTGTGCGCCGTGTGTTCCAACCAACGCATAAAATGCCGAAGAGAACGCGCTCGTTCCAAATCCGAGCCCTTGCTGATAATAATCGTAAAACTCGTAAATTTCAAAACCCAAAAACGCTGCGCCGAGAATAACTGTGCCCCACATCCAGCCGAGCAATTTCTTATGGCTGCCGCGTTTCATATTAATGATCGCCATAACACTCGTCAAACTGCTCGTTAAAAGAATCATCGTCATGATAAAGACAAGGTCAAGGTGGAACAAATCCGCCGGCCCGGGACCATCTGCCGTTCCGGCGCGAAGACCGAGGTACGTTCCGATCAAACTGCCGAACAATACGGTTTCTCCTCCAAGAAAGAACCAGAAACCGAGGTATTTGTTTCTTCCGTCCAATGTCGCTGTTTCCGGATTTGGAGGAAGCTGTTCATAAGTAGATGCTTGTTGTTCTGCCATAATTATCCCTCCTCCAAATCGCGCTTAATCTCATCAACTGGAATATGATGGCCGTGATCTTCTTTTACAGAGCGGATAAACATCGCCCCGAAAGTAATTCCCAAACCGACAAATATCAGCCAATAAACAAGGTAGATGAAACCAAAACTGGCTATCGTCAAGCCTAACGAAATCACAATCGGCAAAATCGTCGGGTTTGGCATATGAATGTCACCCAAAGGTTCGGCTGCCTTCATTCGGCCATCGCCTTCATATTTCTCCAGCCAAAATGCATCAAGACCGCGAACAAGCGGTGTTTGCGGATAGTTATAATGCAGCGGCGGACTTGTCGTTGTCCATTCGAGCGATCGTCCGTCCCATGGATCGTTTACATTCTCTGTATTTTTCTTCGACGTAAAAATACTGATCAAGAAAATAATGAATGCGATCGACATGAGAAAAGCTCCCATCGTACTGACAAAGTTCATATCGCCAAAACCTTGGCCTTCAAGGTAAGACGCGACACGTCGCTGCATACCGAGGAGACCGAGAAAATGCTGAACGAAAAACGTTAAGTGGAATCCGATTAAGAATAGCCAGAAAAACCATTTTCCCATCGTCTCGTTTAAACGGTAACCGAACATTTTCGGCCACCAGAAATAGGCGCCGGCAAACAGACCGAAAACAACACCGCCGATAATCACGTAATGAAAGTGCGCAACAACAAAGTAAGTATCGTGAAACTGGTAGTTTGCCGCACTTACCGCGAGCATCACGCCGGTGACACCGCCCATGACAAACGATGGAATAAATCCAAGCGCCCACAAATTCGCCGTCGTAAAACGAATGCGTCCGCCCCAGAGGGTTAACAGCCAGTTGAAAATTTTAATTCCCGTCGGTACAGCAATCGCCATCGTCGCTACAGCAAAGATTGCATTCGCAACCGGTCCCATTCCGACCGTAAACATATGGTGTGCCCATACCATGAAGCCGAGAAAGCCGATAATAAGTGTTGCAAAGACCATTGCTGAATACCCGAACAGCCGTTTTTTCGCAAACGTCGGAATAACTTCTGAAAAGATACCGAAGGCAGGCAAAATTAAAATGTATACTTCCGGGTGACCGAAAATCCAAAATAAATGCTGCCAAATAATGACGTTTCCGCCGAAATCAACGGCAAAGAATTGACCGCCAAACAGTCTTTCAAGCATTAACAGAAGCAGCCCGATTGTCAAAGCCGGAAAAGCAAAGAGAATCAGCATTGAAGCAACAAACGAACTCCAGGTAAACAGCGGCATCCGCATCATACTCATTCCCGGCGCACGCATGTTAATAACGGTTACCAGAAAATTAATTCCGCCGATTAATGTGCCGAGTCCGCTCACCTGCAGTCCAAGCAAGTAATAATCAAGTCCTTGCCCTGCCGATTCGCTGGATAATGGAACATAAGCTGTCCAGCCAGCATCTGGCGCTCCGCCGGTGAACCAGCTTACATTAAGGAGCAGCCCGCCAAAAAGAAACAGCCAAAAGCCTAACGCGTTTAAAAACGGAAAGGCAACATCTCTGGCGCCGATTTGCAGCGGGATGATAAAGTTCATAAATCCGAACAACAGCGGCATCGCCGCGAGAAAGATCATTGTTGTACCGTGCATCGTCAATAATTCATTAAACGTTTGGGCTCCTAGAAATGTAAATTCCGGGAACATTAGCTGAATCCGCATTAAAATCGCTTCGATCCCGCCGAGAACGAAGAAAAACGCTCCGCCGGCCAAATACAGAATACCGATTTTTTTATGATCTACGGTTGTCAGCCAATCCCAGATCACGTTCTTTGAGCCTGTCTGAGCTGTAGACACGAAAACGTACCTCCTTTAACTGTCTTGATTTAGTCTTCTTCCAATACTTTAAGTGAATTCATATATTCAATAAGAGCATCCATTTCTTCGTCGTCAATTTCATCTTCACTAAAGGAAGGCATTTCATTATCAGGTTTGTATTCTTCCGTATCACGCAGCCACGCTTCCAGTTTTTCATCTTCGTGATCTAAATAACCGGCAAGCACTTGACGCTCTCCGTAGTTTGTTAAATCCGGGCCTTGTTGACCGCCCTCATCACCGACTGCGTGACAGCTGATGCAGCTGTCTTCAAAAACTTCCCGTCCGTCAGCTGCAACTTCGTTTGTCGGTTCAATCGATTCCTCAGGCGGCTCAGTCATTCCGTCCACCCAGTCATCAAACGTTCCTTGATCTACTGCTACGACCTTAAATTCCATCAACCAATGCGATGCGCCGCACAGCTCAGCGCACTTTCCGTTATAAACACCTTCTTCAGGCGCTTCAAGCCACATCTCGTTTGTAATTCCCGGCACATTATCCTGCTTTCCGGCGAGCGCCGGAACCCAAAACGAATGCTGGACATCATCAGAAATCAATTCAATGTTCACCTGAGTATCGGTTGGGATATACATATCTTGTCCCGCAGTAAATTCATAATCTTTATACTCAAACTCCCACCAAAATTGGTGAGCGTTCACTTCAATCGTGATCGCCTCTTGGTCACTGACACTTCCAGGAGCATCATCGCCATTTTCTTCCCCGTTCTCTTCTTCTATTTCAGCTTCTTCCTGCTCGATTTCGGTATTAGCAAGTGTGAACGTGTCCATCACGTTCGGCACTGCGAGCATTAAGAGCAAAATGATCGGAATTGTCGTCCAAACAATTTCCAAAGTGCGGTTTCCGTGCACTTGTTTCGGAATATGTGTATCGCCCGGACGCTCGCGAAATTTAATCAAAACAAAAATATAAATCGCAAAAACGACGAAGAGTACAAAAATCATAATATAAAGGCTCAATGCAATCAGTGAAAATTGCATCTCTGCAACCGGCCCTTGAGGATTGAGCGCTGACATGTTCTCAGCCCCGCATCCTGACAATAACAAAATGAACGACAGTGGTAATAACCGCCAGAAATGCTTCATCTCGTAACAAACCCCTCTTTCTGTCATAAAATAAATTCTTTTTAAATTCTCATACGCTGTTAGATCATATGAACAACAATCATCAAGACGAATAACACTGTTAAATAGTTTAACGAATAGACGAACATTTGCCGCGCCCATTTCACATCATCTTTCGCCCGCAATCCGCTCAAACCGAGGACAAGCCAACCGCCGCCGAGCAAAACAGCTGAGACGGTATAGATTATTCCAAAATCTGCTACGAGGAGCGACACCGGGATAAGCGCAGCTACATACCAAATGATTTGCCGCTTTGTCACAGCGAACCCTGCAACAACAGGAAGCATTGGGATACCCGCAGCGCGGTATTCATCGGCCCGTTTCATTGCCAATGCTAAAAAATGCGGAGGCTGCCACATAAACATAATGAGAAACAGTGTCCAGGCGATCGGGTGAAGGCCGGGATCTATGGCTGCCCAGCCGATGAGCGGAGGAACCGCTCCTGAAAAACTGCCGACAATCGTGTTTAATGTCGTTGTTCTTTTCGTCCACATACTGTATAAAACAACGTAAATTAACAAGCCGGAAAAACCGATAACAGCAGCCGTTAACGTTGTCATCGAAAGAAACAGCGTACCCAAGATTGCGAGCACAAGTCCGTAAGTCAAAGTTTGCCGCCCTGAAAGCTGACCGTTCACTGTCGGACGTTCTTTCGTTCTTTCCATTAAATGATCGATATCACGATCGATGTAATTATTTAATACAGATGCCCCTGCAATAATAAACGCAGTGCCTAACATCGCCAACAAGGCTGTGAGCGGGTCGGTTGCAAGAGTCGTTCCAGTATAATGACTGGCTAAGTATAATCCGGCAAAAGCCGTAATCAGATTGGACATGACGATGCCTGTTTTCGAGATAGCTAAGTATTCTTTCCATGTTGCCTGTTTATCTGTAACGGACTCATGCACTCCGACTGTTGAATTTACGGTTGACATTGAATTTAATTTTTCCACTTACTTTCACCTCCCTCAGTTACTTTTCGTTCAAACTTTAACAATGTTTGCCGCACCATTTGTAATTCCTCCCGAGATTATTTGCGAAATAATCGCTTGTCTTTCAAGAATATAATATTATCCTTAAAAAACATCGCTAAGATAAGAATCATTATTATAAAAAAACCATTTACACACAGTATATATGATTAAGTTCCGTTTTTCATCACATTTCTTTCACAAAAACGACTTATTTTCCCCTTACCCGCCCTTTACAACTAAGAAACCAACTTAATTACGTTGATAACATTATAAACTATGACAATTATAAAACGAAAGAGGAAGGGCTTTCACTTAGACGAAGTACGTCTCTCAAGCGTTGACTTTTGCTTGATTTCTCCATAAAATAAACTGCAGTTATTAAATTTGGCAGCAAAAAAATTTTTCACTATAATTTACATATCATAAAGTTAATAAACTTTTTTTTCCAATCATTTAAGTGATATAACGAAAGCGGGTGTTGCTCGTGCATTTATGGGCTTTACGAATATTCGGGGTAATAACAACAGCGGGAATGCTGATCGTGATCATTCAGGGCGCACTGGTTACACAGACGGGTTCCGGTGATGCCTGCGGCGCTGAATGGCCGCTGTGTTACGGTCAGTTAATTCCATCGAACCCGACGATTCCCACATTGATAGAATATACCCACCGGCTCGTCTCCGGGATAATGGGGTTAATGGTCATCACCCATGCTGTATGGAGCGCGGTCCGTTTAAAACATTTACGGGAAACACGGTTATTTGCTGTCTTGTCGGTTTTCTTCATCATTTTGCAAAGCCTTCTCGGAGCTGGAGCGGTAGTTTGGGGGCAGTCTGATGCGATCATGGCGCTTCACTTCGGCTTTTCCTTAATATCGTTTACGTCGGTTTTACTGTTGACTCTGCTTGCATTTGAAGACGGAAAAGCTACAAGGTTCACGACACCAAACATTTCAAACGCAATGAGAAAATATATTTATTTCTTGCTGATTTTTATCTATGCGGTTGTGTACACGGGCGCTTATGTTTCTCACACCGGCTCGGGAGGTGCCTGCGGAGGCTGGCCGTTATGTAACGGGAACTTAGTGCCGTCGTTGAATACTTCGGAGTTAATTCATTATTTCCACCGCTTCGCAGCCGGAACATTATTTTTATTTATGGTCAGTCTTTTAGCTGTTGCCTTTAAACACTGCAAAAAGCAACTGACTCTATATGTCAGTATATTGCTGAGCACGATTTTTATTACTGTCCAAGTCATCAGCGGAGCTTTTGTGATTTTCACAGGATTTAACCTTTATGCCACGATGTTTCATGCTTTTATGATCAGCGTCCTTTTTGGAACTTTCAGTTATACTGCGCTTTTAGCTAATCGATCGGGAATGAAGAAATAAAAAGCTGCCGGAACATATTGTTCCGGCAGCTTTTTTAAATTAATTATGCAAGATAGGAGCGAAGCATCCAATTGTGTTTTTCCACCGATTGGCGAAGTGCAATAAGCATGTCAGCAGTTGCTGCATCACCCGCATCATCTTCAAGTGTTTCAACATCATCGTCAAGTTCTTTTGCTACTTTTTCAAAATCAGCAATCAATGTATTTAACATTTCATCTGCTGTTGTTTCCCCTTTAGCTTCCTCAATTGTAGCAATGTTCAAATATTCTTTCATTGTAGCTGCAGGCTCGCCTTTCACAGCTAAGAGACGCTCAGCCAGCTCATCAATATGACCGGCCGCTTCATTGTAAAGCTCTTCGAATTTTTCATGAAGTGTAAAGAAGTGCGGTCCCTTGATAAACCAATGATAATTGTGCAGTTTAACAAACAAGACATTCCAGTTTGCCACATGGCGGTTTAGAATTTCCGCTGTTTTTGGATTTACTGATTGTGTTTTTGTTCTTGCCATTACGATCAACTCCCTAATAAATTTTCATTCATTCATGCTTTTAACCTAAAAGAGATTATTTTAAACCTCTTTATGTAATAATTATATCGTGACAATAGCTTGAAACGAGCATTGCATGAAGGATGTTCAAAATATTGTTGCATTTATCAAAAAAAAACAAGCCGTACTCTAAACGCCGGCTTGTTACTGTGATTTTTCTTTTTGTTCCATAGAGGATTCGTGAAGCGCTGATAGCTGCCGTTCCAATTTATCCATTAATTCTTTACCTTCTTCTTCATTGATCAGGTTAAGCCGGACAGCAAAATCAATTTCCCGCGACAACCCGAACATTTGTGTATCTAAAACCTCTTCATATAGCGGACATTGCGGCATCGTTAAATTCGTCATCTGTACTTCGATCAGCTTGAGAATTTTTTCAGCATCTTCCTGCAGAAGGGCATATGCTTTTTCGCTTTGTCCTGACAGGGTTTCAAGTGACACGTGAATCCCTCCTGTTCTTCATTCGGGAGATAATCTCCTGTTTTCTTATATATCATAAACAAAATTGTATGATTGTCTTTCCATCATATCGGTTATGATTCGAAATTGCAACATTTCAACATCTGCAATTCACCGGTGACAAAAATACCCTCAGCCTTTAAACTGTAAGAAGAAGGAGGGATTTTGTTGAAAGAAATGATCGTCCGTATCAAAGGAAATGTGAAGCACCCGATTACGCTTGATCCCGGCGTCTGGATATTTGATGACCGCCGCTTCACGCTAGATGCTTTTTTTTCGGGAGATGTATCTCACGTTGAACATAAAGAAGTTAAGGCGCTCGGCGATGCTTGGGATAACCAGCGAAAAGGGTTGAACCCGCAATCAAATCAAAACATCATTCACGTCGATAAAAAGGACCTTACTGAAAATTCGCTCGCAGTTCCGTTAAAACCGTTTTTAGACAATGCGGCACTGAACGACGACGCTGAATTTGTTCATCTGATGGATGGCAGCGGCAACGGTTCGACGATCACAAAGCAAGAAGCAGAAAGCGGCATTCTTGCCTTTTCGAAAGAAGGACGCCCTCTTAAGGATACCGGCCCCGTCCACTTTTATTTTGGCGACGGGTCAAACGAAGGCGAACCGATCACACATATCGAGGTAATTGAAATTGTATAAAAAAGCGTGCGCCCTCTGATGAAGGCGCACTTTTTTATTACTTTTTCATCGCGTCGGCAACTTGCTTATCAAGTTTATCCGCCGCTTCCTTGTCATAAGTTTTTTCAAATTTCGGCTCTGCGGTGATTCGGGAACCGTAAAACATTACGTCGCGGACTTCTTCGATCGCCACTTCAATCAATGCCAATTTTAACGGCACATCGTCCATACTTTCTTGAATAACTTCAGAAGTGCCTGTAATGGAATACGTCGATCCGCCGCCGATCATAGTTAACGTGATACGCGGCTGTTTGCGGAGATTTTCCACAATGCGGGAACGGTTATCTACAGCAAAACGAATTCGTTTACTGTCCATCGCATACACCCAAGAGATCGCGTTAACGTTTGGTCCCCCGGTTTCGTGATCAACCGTCGCGACAGTTACATACCGTTCTTCTTGCAATAGCGGCAATAATTCTTCAGTCAGTTCATTTTCTACTCGATTAGCCATGTTAGTGCCTCCTTTTTCTGATCTGATTTTATCATACCTTTTCGCAGGGAAACTGAAAACATTTATTTGCGATTTTCAGTCATAATTTCCCTGTGTTATACTTAAGCCAACGCTTTCGCTGAGAGGTGACGATCATGAAAGTTAAATGCGTCCTCTGCGATAAGGTAGAGTCGATTGATCCTCAGCTGCCGATTGCAAAAAAATTGCGCAATCGGCCGATTCACACATATATGTGCGAAAATTGTTATGACCGCATAAAGAAACGGACCGAAACGCGGATTAACAGCGGAGAGTTTCGACAGCATGCCCCGCAAGAGGAAAAAGATGATTATATTTAACAACGGCAATAAAAAACAGTCCGGCAGAGCTTATGCTCTGCCGGACTGTTTTTTATTGCCGCGACTGTTATTGTTATTGCTGCGAATCAGAAGCTTCGGCTTGTTGATGGCGCCGAAATTGCAGTTTATAAATTCCCAACACAGCTGCCGCAATCATAAGTGATTCAATAATCGGCATCGTAAAAGCGAAAAAAGTGATAAACATATTTCCGAAAAACATTACTGCGTAAACAACAACATTTTTTAACAGCGGCAGTTTTCTAGCAAATCCAAGGTTAAAAACTAGAATACTTAACAGGTTAATAATAATGTACATGACCCAAAAAGCCATGACAAAATTTTCTTCCGGATTTGCAGCTCCCAGCCACTCAGCAATCGGTGTGAAATCTGGCGCCGGCTCCCCGTTTCCGGTACTGAGAAAAATCATATTGTCACTCCTCATGAGGGTATTCCAAAGTTTTTGCAGACGCTGTTGATTATAGCATACATATTCATGAACCTCACAATATAAAAAGTCACCTTGCAATAATACTATGATTCCGCTTTATTTTTAAACAAAAATTTAGTAAACTCAGCTTTAGAAAAGGAGGTTAACGATGGACAGGTTTGATCTTATTTCGTTTATTTACGCTATTCTCGGCACCGCCGGTATGGTAGGGATCGGTATCTCTCTCGCTCAGCTCAGTTTAACCATTTTTACTGTCTCTTTTCTCCTGACACTCGGGGCATTTTTTTTCGGTTTTCGCCGAAAAAACAAACGGTACCCATCCCCTTCGCATACATCCTGACAGAGAAACGGGCGGGCATTTGCCCGCCCGCTTCTAAGACGTGTGCACTGTGTGTAAAATTTCTTTGTATACCCCGGGGTTGGCTGCCAAAAATGTGCCTTTTCCCATAAATGATAATTCTTTTCCTTCATAGTCAGAAGCAACCCCGCCAACCTCTCGAAGGATCGCACAGCCACCCGCAATGTCCCACGGCGCCAAATTGAAACTGATATATGCATCCAAACGCCCGCACGCGACATAAGCGATTTCCAAAGCCGCCGCTCCGTAAGAGCGCATACCTCGAGCTTGTTCGATTAATGCTTCCAGCCTTCGATCTTGAAGTACCCATCCGCTGTTAAAACTGATTAACGACCTATCTAAACGGCTCTCATATAAATCTGCAAGCCTTACCCCGTTCAAAAAAGCACCCTGCCCTTTCACCGAAGAAAACATTTCATCTTGAATGACATCATAAACAATTCCTACCAGCGGTTCACCGTTTTGATAAACCCCGATAGAGATCGCAAATCCAGTCCGCTGATGAACGAAATTCACTGTTCCGTCAATCGGGTCCAAAATCCAGACAATCCCGTTTAAATCATGAATGTCTTTGAAGGATCCTTCTTCTCCCATCAGGCGGTGACCGGGATATTGTTTGGCAATTTTATCTGCAAAGAAAGTTTCGATACTTTTATCCACCTCGGTAACAAGATCGTGTTCATCGGCTTTCGTATCTACGCTGTAACTTTCGTTCATTTCCCGCTTAATCTTAGCTGCTGCTTCATATGTCCACGATTCGGCGATGTCTTTTATCTCATTCATGTTTATTGAAGACTCAATCATATTAATGCCACTCCTTTATCTATCTTAGGTGCGTTTTCTAACTTATATCACAGTCACCCAATACCCGCAAACAAAAAAAGTGAACCCATCACTAGGTTCACAGAAAGGATATATCTTGATTAAGCTTCGAGTCGAAGCCACTCATAACGAAGTTGTTCAAGATTTTCTTTACATTGCTCGACAGCTGATGTTTCATTAGCTTCCATCGCATCATACAACGACTGGAGTTCGTAATCAATTTCCAGCTTCAGTACTGGGATACGATTCTCTCCATCTTTTCTTCGCAAAGTCTGAATGACCTTTTCCATTTTCCGCACCCCTTTTAATTAGTATGGTATTTCCTCCCAAAAACAGACAGCCAATCGATTTAAAAGTTTGATTACAATAATAAGATATTTATTAGAATTTTGCAACTATTCTGTTATGTTTATTTTGTGTTTTCCCATATTCTCAAATAAATAAACGTAATTGAGAAACAAATTATATTTCTTTTTTATAGAGGAATTGTTTGCTAAAATGATTATTAATTCAGAAAGGGGCTAACATACACATGGCATTTGATGGATTTACTCAAGAAGATTTTGATGTTTTTGCTGTTGAAGGACTTGATGAACGAATGACTGATATTAAATCGATTGTCAGACCGAAACTTGAAGCGCTCGGCGAAATATTCGCCGAAAAATTATCAGCGAAAATTGGAGAACCTATGTATTATCATGTCGCAAAGCACGCCCGCCGAAAAGTAAATCCTCCGGATGATACGTGGGTCGCTTTTGCTAATGATAAACGGGGCTATAAAAAGCTTCCTCATTTTCAAATCGGTTTGTTTGGATCCCATGTATTTATCTGGTTTGCGGTTATTTATGAATCACCGGTTAAAAAACCATTGGCCAACGAGTTCCAAGAACAAATTACCGATATTACTCAAAGAATTCCCGAACATTTTCATTGGTCCGTTGATCATACAAAACCCGAAGCTGTAAATCACGGCGATCTGTCAGAAGATGAACTGGAGCGTATGATTGAGCGGCTCGGATCTGTAAAAAAAGCCGAACTTCTTTGCGGGCTTCAAATCGCAAGCGATGATCCCCGCTTACAAGACGGCGATGAATTTATTGCAACAGTTGAACATGTCTTTGATACTGTTTTGCCGCTTTACGAGGCAGCCTCGCATATCTACACATGTCAATCGTAAACAAATAAAAGGAGGACGCCGATACTGCATCGGCGTCCTCCTTTTTCATTTCATTTTAATTACCTCTGTCTCGGCGTTCTCCCGTGCATGTTTAACAACATGATAAGCCGATTGACCGGTTTGTTCCTCGTAATCTTTAAAATGCTGCTTTTCTTCCGCCTTTGAAGGCACAACATTTTTAAATTGACGATAACGCGTTAATAACGTTTCACGGTCAACGCCTTTTTCATAAGCATCATTGACCGCTTCAAAAAAATGCACGACTTGAACAATCTCATCAGTCGTCCAATCCATCGAGATTGGAAACTTAATATCCGCTTCATTTCCCATATGAGCCACCTCTGTCCTCTTTCGTTTCATTGTTTGCTTCTCATTTTGTCAGGTTTTTGATATACTACCTCTGTTTCAATCAAATGCTACATGAAGCATCTTTTTCTTGTCAAACCGCTGTACAGAAAAATTCATTTATTGAGGTGACCCTTTTGTCTTCCCAACACCAAACACCGTTATTTGACGGACTTAAACAACATGCTGCTAAACAAACCGTGCCTTTCCATATTCCCGGGCATAAACGCGGAACCGGAATGGATCCTGAGTTTCGTCACTTCATCGGCGAAAACTTGCTCTCAATCGATCAAATTAATATTGAGCCGCTCGATGATCTTCATCATCCGCACGGCATCATCGACGAAGCGCAAAAACTGGCTGCCGAAGCGTTTAGCTCCGACTATACATTCTTCAGCGTGCAAGGGACGAGCGGTGCAATCATGTCGATGATCATGGCGGTTTGCGGACCGAACGATAAAATCATTGTTCCCCGCAATGTCCATAAATCAATCATGTCAGCTGTCGTTTTTTCCGGCGCGAAGCCCGTTTTTATTCATCCGGAATTGGACCGGGATCTTGGTATCTCTCATGGCGTTTCAGTTAATTCTGTTGCAAAAGCGATTCGCAACCATGAAGACGCGAAAGCGCTCCTCATGATAAATCCCACCTATTTCGGGATTTCCGCCGATTTGGAAACGATCGTTGAAACGGCCCATCATTATAATATACCTGTACTCGTCGATGAAGCTCACGGGGTTCACATCCATTTTCATGAGGAACTGCCGGTTTCTGCTATGCAAGCCGGCGCCGACATGTCAGCGACAAGCGTTCACAAACTGGGGGGGTCATTAACGCAAAGTTCTGTATTAAATGTTCAAGGCGAGCTCATCTCCCGCTCACGTGTACAAACGGTGATGAGTATGCTTACGACAACTTCTACTTCTTACCCGCTTCTTGCATCGCTCGATACGGCCAGGCGTTATTTAGCTGTTAACGGTCGGCAAGCATTGACGAATACGATCAAGCTGGCTGAAGATACGCGCAAACAGTTAAATGCCATCCCGGGCATTTACTGCCCGGGCCGTGAACTGCTCGATGGTAAAACACGGTTTGATTTCGATCCGACAAAACTGATTATTTCCCTTCGCGATTTGCAAATTGACGGGTACCAAATTGAGCAGGAACTTCGCCGCGAGTACAATATCGAAGTAGAGCTTTCCGACTTGTACAATCTATTGTGTATTTTGACACCCGGCGATACAGAAAAAACGGCCGGCCGGCTTGTTCAAGCGATCAAACAAATTGCCGCAAAATATTTCCGCGCTGAAAAGCCGGTGACAGATCAGCTGAACGTAGATATTCCGAATATCCCGATCTTAACCCTTTCACCGCGAGAAGCTTTTTACAGTGAAACGGAAATCGTTCCGTTAACCGAGTCAGCCGGAAGAATCAGTGCGGAATTCATAATGATCTATCCGCCCGGCATCCCGATTTTTATTCCCGGCGAAATCATCGAAAATGAGAACATTGACTATATCCTTAAAAACAAAGAGTCCGGACTTCCTGTTCAAGGTTTAGAGGATACAACACTTAAAAACATTCGAGTGATCCGCAGACAGGAAGCGATCAGATAAATCAAAGAAAAAGTGCCGGACAGTTAACTGTCCGGCACCGGCAATTTAATATTGCGGCTCAAGCATCGCAGGCGGCAATACGGATAAAAAGAATTCCCGCAAAGACTCAACATCGGCATCTTCTGTCACACGAAATGTTTTGCGCACATATTCCGTATCATCCAAATCTTCCCGGTTTAATAAGCAGGACCTTCCTGACTGCATACAAGTGATCAGCGGCTTGCCAAAAAACAAATTCGTATACACAATCGCAAAATCATACCTTGAATATTCTGTTGTCATTCCGACAAATTGGACATTCGCCCGTTCTGATTCATCATATAGACGTTCAAATTCCATCAGAATGATCCCTCCTTCCGGTTGCATCGTTTGACTGCCAACGTCGGCCGCAGTTTAGCATACTATACCCCGCTATTTTTTTAGTAAACCTGATTACCGTAATGTTGATTGTTTTACATGTATGAATTGCAGCACTTCAGAAATAAATATCCGATCCTCACGCGTATAAATATAGTTATGATTTGTAAATTGCACCGTTACAAAATATGAAGTCCGGCCGTCGATCGGTATCGGTACATAAAAAACATGTTCTGCCCCTTTATTAATATAGCCGCCAGAGAGCATTTTGTCAGTTAAAAAGAAACCTTCACCTAACCGGTTTTGTTCTTTATTATGTTTTTCTTCGCCAAGAGACAATATTGTCGTTAAAATTCCATTTGACGAGCGTGAGAGTGTAAAAGACAGCTCTTGATCGGTCTTCTCATAAACAGCCTCGATCATAAATCGAATAAATTCTTCACGTGTGTTGGCATAATCATATGCCGCCCCGATATGCAGACGCAGTTCATCTAAAAAATCAGATTTATTCATTACGATCATCACCATCTTTTTATCGAATGATTAAGTATTACAGTGAGTCTAACATCTATAGGGAAAAAAACGTGTCGTCTTTTGTCAAAAACATAAAAAATATTTAAAAAAAAATGAGCCTTTTCGGCTCAATTTTTCTTACCCCCATAAATAATGGATGATTTCTGCTGTTTCTTCCAATGTGTAAGGCTGCCAAAATAGCTCGCCGTATATCAACAAGTCATGATGTAAATGCAGTCCGCTTCCGTCTTCATCAAGCGCGCCGCTCGTTCCGCTATTGCCGACATAACCGATTTTTGTATCTTCGTCGACGGTTTGTCCGACCTCAATCTCCTCGGGTATATCATCTAAATGGGCATAACGCATCATCACTCCGTCCGGGTATTGCACCCAAACTTGCTGCCCGCGCAAGCGGTCAAGAATATACTCAGGCGTATACCCTTCATCTTCAGCAATCGCCAAATCTTCATTTCTTTCATCATGCGATTGATAGTCTTCAAAATCGTGGTCAGCCCGGACAACTTCACCTTCTGCTTGCGCAAGAACAGGCGTTTCTGTCGTTATATCAGCAGCTGAAGTATGATCGTACCAATCGATCCCTTCATGCTCACCGTTACGATAGTCACGCGGAGCCCCCGGTAAATGACTCGATTCCGTGCTTACCGTTGCATTTTCAATCGGTGATGCCATAAAAGATAAATAGTCTTTCATTTCTTCTTGCGAAAGATCTTCCAGATTAAATCCGTCATCTTTCGGTTCACCGATTGCCTCTGTTAAAGAGTCTTCCCAATTAAATGAAACGATCCCTTGGTCCGCCTCAAACTCTTTTTCAAAGCCGACTTGCAGAAATTCTTTCGACACATATGGAGTGCCGTCTTCGATACGGAACGTCACATCGTCAGACGGCAAATAAATCCCGTCCCGTTCTACAACAGGCACCCCCTCGACAAAGAAAAAACTATGGTTGCCGACTTTCAAATCCGCAGTCCGATCGGTTTCATCAGCCTCGAGCTCTGCATCAATCCGCTCAGCCAAATCTTTTAAGGAAACAAAAGACTCGTCGTCATTTAACGCATGGGTTTCCAGCATGTAACGGCTGTTGTCTTTTTCATTCTTTTCTTCAGCGTTACTATTTTTGTCATTTGCATCGTTGTTTGCGACTGAGTTGTTTTCTCGCTCTGTATTCTCGCTGGAAATTTCCGTTTCATTTTCAGCCGTGCTGCAGCCCGCAGCCAAAAGCATGCCGGCGATCGATATCATAACTGTACGTTTCATCTTCATTCCGTCCTTTTTCGTGATTAATCGTTATTTTCAATTTTATCTGGATCAAGAAATTCATATCCTTGATCCCGAAGACCTGCGATAATTCCTTCCAGCGCTTCTTTTGAGTGTTCCCGGTCGTGCATGAGCAGGTTGGCGCCATTTTTCAACAATTCCGTTTCAACCATAATCTCTTCCAACGGTTCCGGCTCCATGTAATCAGGCTCCCAGTCGTACCCGTACGTCCAATTCATCCACTGCATATTTTTTTCTTCCAGCAATTCCTTGCTGTACTCGGTATTATGGCCAAGCGGAGCGCGAAAAAACCGCGGCCGTTCGCCGATAATCTCTTCCACCAAGTCATTTAAATCAACGATTTCGTCGTATTGTTCCTCTTCAGTCACATCGTCAGCGGCCAAATCAAGGTGATTCATCGTATGATTTCCGATCTCAAAGCCCAACTCATGGATCGCTTTCAGCTCTTCGCGCCCTTCGTCACTTTGCAAAAAATGACCGTTAACAAAAAAGATCGCCGGCACATCATTCTCAGCTAAAATTTCCGCCATTTCAACCCCGTTATCGTCCGGAGCATCATCAATCGTCATCAAAACGACCTCTTCATCCGCATCATCGACCGGCTGAAGTGAGCTGTCTTCAGCAATCTCATAGGCTTCCTCCAGGTCATTATTCTCCGCGCTGTTATCTTCACCGTGATCGCTGTTATTCTCAGCGTTACTTGCGGTGTCCTCGTTTACATTGTTGTTTTCCTCTGTATCAATTTCTGCTTGATTCTCATTTTCTTCCTGATGCTCTTCAGGGATATTTTCGTTATGATTATTGTTAGTCAATTCAATGTTTTCTGCTTCCTCGTTATTTCCGCAGGCAGCGGTAATCACTGTTGCCGACACCAACAAGGCTGGATATATATATCGTTTCATAAGCGCATCTCCTCGAAAAAAATTATTTAACCTAGTAGATTTTAACATATAACTTGATTCGACTGGCGAGTGATTTAAAAAAAGTTTCACGTTAAAAAAATACTTGCCACATGAAAGACTTAGCAGCTCCCCTTTTGGAAAATAGTCCGTGCTTCCCAGTTCTGCCTCTTGACCTCACTGCAAAATTCGTTAAAATAAATGGGTTGACTACTATCAAACAAATTTTTTACGCCGTCAAAAAGAAAGGTGATTATAGTGAAAAAATTAACACCTGTCTTCCTCATTGGATTCTCAATCGCTTTTGCGTTTATTGTGTGGGGGGTCATCGCACCTGATAACCTTGAATATATTACGGGATCGATTCAAGGCTTCATTACCGAACAGTTCGGCTGGTTTTATTTATTAGCAGCAACCGGCTTCGTCGCCTTTGCCATTTTCTTAGCCATCAGCCCGTACGGAAGAATTAAACTTGGCAAAGAAGATGAGGAACCGGAATATAGTTACTTAACATGGTTCTCGTTTCTTTTTACAGCGGGAATGGGCATCGGACTGGTCTTTTGGGGAGTGGCTGAGCCGATGAGCCATGTGTTTGAACCTTCGCCGCACGCAGGAACTGAAGGAGGTACGATCGATGCCGCGGGTGCAGCTCTGCGCTATTCTTTTTTCCATTGGGGTGTTCATCCCTGGGCGATCTATTCTGTTGTCGCTTTGACACTCGCCTATTTTAAATTTCGGAAAAATTCTCCCGGGGTTGTGAGCGCCGCATTTGAACCTTTGATCGGCGAGAAAGCTAACGGCGGTATGGGGACAGCGATCAATACAATTGTCGTCTTTGCGACAATTTTCGGTGTCGCCACTTCTCTAGGTTTTGGAACCGCGCAATTAGGCGGCGGTTTAAATATCATTTTCGGCATGGATAACACAATCACTTTGCAAATGATCATCATTTTAGTGATCACTGTTTTATATATGATTTCTTCACTGACCGGCTTAGATGTCGGCATTCGCATCTTGAGCAGAGTGAATATTTTCCTCGCTGTCATGCTGATGTTGTTTCTGCTTTTCAGCGGACCGACAAACTTTATTATGAATTCTTTCACACAAACATTCGGCGCTTATATTGCCGATTTTATTAACATGAGTTTTCAGCTTGATACATTCGACGTAGACACGACATGGGTCGACGGATGGACGATCTTTTATTGGGCTTGGTGGATTGCTTGGGCGCCGTTTGTCGGCACATTTATCGCCCGTGTATCCCGCGGCCGGACGATCCGTGAATTTATCATCGGTGTTATTGCCGTTCCGACTGTTTTCGGTGCACTATGGTTTTCCGTCTTCGGCGGTTCAGCGATCAATTTGCAATTTTTTCAAGGTGTCGATATTTATTCGGTTATTCAAAACGAAGGAAATGAGACGGCTTTATTCACTGTTTTGCAGGAGTATAATCTCGGCAGCGTGTTATCGATTATTGCCCTGCTCTTAATCGCCTCATTTTTTATTACATCTGCTGACTCCGCAACGTTTGTACTCGGCATGCAAACAACGCACGGCAGTTTGAATCCGCCAAATAACGTCAAGTTGATTTGGGGTGTTATTCAATCCGCGACAGCTGCTGTGCTGCTGCTTTCCGGCGGTCTCGAAGCGCTTGAAACCGCTGCGATTATTGCCGCCTTTCCGTTTGTGATTATCATGATCTTTATGGTGATAAGCTTAATGAAATCGCTCCGTAAAGAAATGATTCCGCCGCGCCGAAAAATAGCACGCCCGCCTAAAAAAGAACGTTCATAAATAATCATCGTTCAGACCGCCGGATTACAATAATCGGCGGTCTTTTATCTGTTTATCATTCTAATAACAGTTCGATTACATCGGACTGTTCCGGCTTGTTATTTGTTATGATCATTTTAGATGCAAACGGACTGCATATTAAAACAGAAATTCCTGTTTTTCTTCTTGAACGTATTTAGGAGGTCATAATGTGAAATCTATACTGCTTTTTGCGGTATTGCTCGTACCGCTGATTAACAGCTGTTCAAACGGCGGAGACATACAAGCTGAATATCCCTTTTTAGATCAAGAAGACGATGAAGGAGCTATTGCGCTATTATTTTCTGATGAGACCGATTACGATCAGGAAAATGATTATTACGATGCATTAATAACGATGCAACAGCAACACCCGGGTATGCTGGAAAAAGTCGAGATCGTCTCTAAGCAGCAAAACATGCTGACCGACCACTTTGATGTATCATCGTATCCGTCCTTGCTAATCATTGATGATATGGAAGAACAAGTTCGTGTTTCCGGCGAAAACAATTTTTCATACATCGTGCGCGAGCTTGAATCTGAATTCCCGCTCGTTAAAAGATAATCCGTAACTTGTTATATAGAGAAAAAAGGAGTGAATCACTTAGATTCACTCCTTTTGTTCACCTATCAGGAATTGACCATTTCTTCAACTTGCTCTTCATTCTCCTCAATCCATTCTTCTGCTGACTCTTCGAATGGACGATCATCCTCTTCATATTCAAGCATCATTTCTTCTAGGTCACTGACTTCAATTTCCCAGTTAGATAATATCTCGTAAACTTCCGGGTGCTTTTCTTCTACCCCTTCATAAGAAAGGACATATACATCATCTTCCTTAAAGTACTCTTCTTCATCCTCTAAAAATTTCAAGTCCATATCCGCAAACATCGAGTGCGGACGCCAGCCTGTGAAAACGACCGGCTCTTCGTTTTCAACCATGCTCTGTACATCAGAAAGCATTGCCGGTTCACTCGAAGTCAACAGTTCATATTCATCATGAAGATCGTAGCCGTCCATGACATCTTCAGAAATCGTTACAATTCCTGCGCCCGGATCTATCCCCAGTACTTGGTTGTCGTATTTATCGCCTTGATCAATTAAATCCGAGATCGAATCCTCTGCGACATATTCAGGCACAACCCAGCCGAGCGGAGCTTCTTCGTAACTTACCGTCACTTGCTGCAATTCATCTTCATATTCATTCCAAAGTTCTTCTTCAGTATAGGGAAGCCAAGCATCCATGAAGAAATCAATATCTTCATTCGCGAGTCCTTCCCAAATGATCGGCTGATCCAAAAACTCAAAGTCAACTTCATAACCTTCATCCTGTAAAATTTGACTGATGATTTCAGTCGGTGCCTCTGTGCTTGTCCATGTCGTCACACCAAAGGTAATGACTTGATCGTCACCTTCAAGCTCTCCCGCTTCTTCCTCTGACACTGCTTCGTTTGCTTCGTTGTTATTTTCATTGGTTGTATCATTGTTTATGTTGTTATTATCTTCGTTTGCGTTTTCGCCGCATGCCGCTAAAGTTAAGAGCATACTCCCGGTTAATATTGAAACGTTTAGTGTCTTCTTCATGTTTTCTCCACACCTTTCAATTGATTGTATTGTTCTCTTATTGTCTCCGGTGTAAACTGCAGCGTATCCGCTCCTGCCCCTTTCCAAGATCGATACGTTTCGCCGTTCATTTTTTTAACTAATTCTTCGGTATCATAAACTTCCATGTCATAAACCCAATTTGCCATGATCAGCATTGCTGACATGTGAGCGCCTTCGTTCGTCGTAGCAATAAGATCTTTCAATAAATGTACCTTGTAATTTCGGAAATAAGCATCAAAGACACTTGTCATTAAACAGCCGTCGGTTACAAATCCCGCCATAACTACATCTGTTACATTCAAACTGCGGAGCATTAGATCCAGACTCGTTTCATGAAACGAACTCCAACGATATTTATCAATAACCGGTTCTCCTTTTTGAGGAGCAATTTCGTCAAATATTTCTATTTGATCAGTCCCGTCATGATAATAAATCGGTTCTCCTTTTTCATTCAAAGGTTCTTCATTCGATAAACCGGTGCCGTCAGCGCGGTTAATCTGACGCGTGTAAATGATCGGAATTCCTTGCTCGCGAAAATACGGCAAATAGTGAGCTGCTTTTTCGATGACCTGATCTACATCAGCAATGCCAAAACTGCTTTCTTTTTGCATATCAATAAGTACAACCGCTGTTTTTGTTTTATCCATCTTCTTCACCTTTTTCTTCTTTTTTAGGGAAATAATCGAAAATTTCGCCGGTTTCCATCGCGTACGCCAATCGCATTGTCCAGTCAAAATAATCGAAAGTGCTTTCCATATTTTTTTTGTCCTTTTGAGCAGCATCACGTACATGATTATCATCTGATTTAAGCATTTCATCAAACACCGGCTTAGCCTGTTCTGATGCTTTCATAATCAAATTTTTTTCATGACGGATTTGTTTGACAAAGTAGTTGATAAAGTTTTTTAAGAAATCTTTTTCCGCAATAAAGTGATCTTTGCGCTCACCTTTTTTCCAGACTTTAATGACCATTTCTGTATCAAGCAGTTCGCGCATGCCGTTGCTTACGCTTGCTTTACTCATCGCTACTTCATCCTTAATATCCTCAAGCGACATCGGTTCCTCTGAATAGTATAGAACACCATAGATTCGGCCGACGGAAGGGGAAACACCGTAAATCTCCATTGACTGTGCGATCGCGCTGATCATAACATCACGTGCTTCATTTAATTTATCACTGTCCGTATGAGACATTTTGGCCCTCCTCTTCTATTCATTTAAGTTCAATTTGTTTAATTTAGATTATATGAATTGAACAAATTAAATATATATCATTTATACATGTTGCGCAAATATCACTTTTAGCTTCTATCTCGAGATATTTATAGATAAACAAAGTAAATACAAGGTAATCGAATCAAACAAAAAATCCTCCGCTGTTTTAGCGGAGGATCCAGACTGTAGACAAAGTCATCACATCGATCGATGTCATGTTAAAAGGAACGGATGACGGCGCATCGTCCGGCTTCTTTCACCTGAAGGTATCACTGCGACATCGGCTCAAAAAGACTTCGCCGTGTCTTACTAGTCCGCAGGCGAGCGCCGATCCGCTTCGGGCTGATGCCCTGCAGGGTATCGCCTGTCTCGCTATCTCGCAGGAGAAAGCCGGGATGCCGGGTCATCCTTCTGCTTTGAAACGAGTGTATTCATAAAAAAAGCCATGCATCCACTCCTCCGACGCCTCCGGGAAAGCAAGAGACGATGATCCGGATTCGACGGTCTGAGACCGCCGAATCCTAGCTGAGTCCTTGCCCGGGGCAAGCGGAGGATAGTGGATTCATGGCTGACATAAAAATATAATTTGTCGACAACCTAAATCCTCCGCTGTTTTAGCGGAGGATTGATCACATTATTTAACTACATGAATTGGTAAGCCTGTTGCCAATTCTGCTGTTTCCATCGTGATTTCACCTAGCGACGGATGAGCATGAATCGTTAAAGCGATATCTTCGGCCGTCATCCCCGCTTCAATCGCCACACAAGCTTCAGAAATCATATCAGATGCATTGTGACCGGCAATTTGTACACCGAGGACGAGCCCGTCTTCTTTGCGGGTAACCATTTTCATAAATCCTTCTTCTTCGTTTAAAGAAAGCGCGCGTCCGTTTGCAGCAAACGGAAATTTGCTGGCCTCGACTTCATAACCTTCGTCTTTAGCCTGCTGTTCAGTTAAGCCGACTTGTGCAAGTTCCGGACCTGAGAAGACGACTTCCGGAATCGCGGTATAATCGATTTCAGACGGCTCGCCCGCAATCGCTTCGGCAGCTACTTTCGCTTCGTAGGAAGCTTTATGCGCAAGCGCCGGGCCTTCGACGATATCGCCGATCGCATAAATATTTTTCACCGACGTTCGGCACTGCTTATCGATCTGCACAAGGCCGTTGTCGCCAACTTCAACACCGGCTTGCTCCAAGCCTAGTTCATCGGTATTCGGTTTGCGCCCGACCGTCACTAACAGAACATCACTTTCAAATTCTTCGATTTCGCCGTTAATCTCGGCTTTAATTTTCACACCGTTTTCTGTTTCTTCCATTTCTTGAGCAAAGGCTTCTGTTTTGATCGTCACGCCGTTATTTTTCAGACGCTTCACAACAAGCTGACTCATTTGTTTTTCAAATCCGGGAAGAATGTTTTTCAAGCCCTCGAGAATCGTTACTTCCGACCCGAGATTAGCGTATGCGGCGCCGAGCTCGACACCGATATAACCGCCGCCAATCACAACCATTTTTTCGGGAACTTCTTTCAGCTGCAGCGCTCCGGTCGATGACACAACTTTGTCGCTGAACTTAAACTTAGGAAGTTCTACCGGCTGTGAGCCTGTTGCAACAATGCAATTTTCAAACTTGTACGTTTGTGAAGATTTTTCATCCATGACTCGAAGTGTTGTATCATCAACAAAAAATGCTTCGCCGCGAACAACTTCGACTCCGTTTCCTTTCAAAAGTCCTTGAACACCGCCGGTCAATTTTTGCACGACGGACTCTTTCCATTCTTGAACTTTCGAAAAATCGAGGTTAACTTTTTCTACAGAAATCCCCATGTCGTCCGAGTTCCCTGCGTTGTGATAACGGTGACCCGCTTCAATAAGTGCTTTTGAAGGGACACAGCCGACATTCAAACAGACCCCGCCCAAATTGTCTTTTTCAACAACGGTGACTTTTTGTCCTTTTTGCGCTGCCCGGATTGCAGCGACGTATCCCCCGGGGCCGGAGCCGATGACAAGTGTGTCTACTTCAATTGGAAAATCTCCTACTACCATTAATTATCCCTCCATCATGAGTAATTGCGGATCGTTCAAGAGACGTTTAATCTGATTCATGGCGTGTTGAGCTGTTGCTCCGTCAATAATGCGGTGATCAAAGCTGAGTGACAGCGCCAGCACCGGGGCTACAACGACTTCTCCGTCTTTGACAACAGCTTTTTCTTGAATGCGGCCAAGACCGAGAATCGCCACTTCCGGATGATTAATTACCGGGGTAAACCATTGCCCGCCGGCCGAGCCGATGTTCGTTATCGTCGTAGACGCTCCCTTCATTTCTTCACTCGTCAATTGCCCGTCACGAGCCTTTTTCGCCAAATCGTTCACTTCATCTGAAATCGTGAAAATCGATTTTCTGTCAGCATCTTTGACGACAGGAACCATCAAACCTTTTTCTGTGTCGGCTGCAATCCCGATATTGAAGTAGTGCTTATAGACAATCTCTTGCGAAGCATCATCGAGCGAAGCATTTAAAACTGGATACTCGCGAATCGCTGACGTTAAAGCCTTTACAACATATGGCAAATATGTCAGTTTGATGCCTTTTTCTTCAGCGACTGCTTTGAACTGTTTCCGGTGAGCAACCAGATCTGTTACATCGATTTCATCCATCAGTGTAACATGCGGAGCCGTTTGCTTCGAGTTCACCATTGCTTTTGAGATCGCTTTTCGAATGCCGGACATCTTCTCGCGCGTTTCATAAGCTTCATTTGCCGGTGTGTAGGAGGATACCGGCTGAGGAGCTTTTTCTTCCGACTTCGCTTGCGCTGCCGGCTCGCCTGCCGCGTCTGGCGCTGATGCTTCGGCTGCAGGGGCTTGCTCTCCGGACAAGTAAGCATCGATGTCTTCTAT
Source organism: Salisediminibacterium halotolerans (assembly GCF_003814815.1). GTDB lineage: Bacteria > Bacillota > Bacilli > Bacillales > Salisediminibacteriaceae > Salisediminibacterium > Salisediminibacterium halotolerans. Next base: position 131,512 of record NZ_RKQQ01000003.1, on the reverse strand, counting down.
TAACACACGACCGTTTTTGCCTGATCCTTGGACTTTATGAATTTGAGCATTTTTCTCGCGGGCATACTTGCGCACAGACGGCATAGCGATCACCCGTGCATCGCTGTCTGCGGGCTGAGCTGTATCACCTTGGCTTGCAGCAGCCTTTTCTTCTTGCGGCGCTTCTTCTTCTCCGTGCGCTTCCGGCGGCTGTTCCGCGTCTGTTTCAAACGTCATAATGATATCGCCGACGTTCGTTGTCACACCTTCTTCGACATGAATCTTTTTTACCGTTCCTTCAACAGGCGACGGGATTTCAACAACAGCTTTGTCATTTTGTACTTCACAAAGCACGTCATCTTCTTTTACTTCGGCGCCTTCTTGCACATGCCATTTCGCAATCTCGCCTTCATGGATCCCTTCACCGATGTCTGGAAGTTTAAATTCATAATCGCCTTTACTTTTGGAGGAAGATGCCGGTTCACTGCTCGCAGCTGCTTTTTCTTCTTGCGGCGCCTCTTCTTCTCCGTGCGCTTCCGGCGGCTGTTCCGCATCTGTTTCAAACGTCATAATGACATCGCCGACGTTTGTTGTAACGCCTTCTTCGACATGAATCTTTTTTACCGTTCCTTCAACAGGCGACGGAATTTCAACAACAGCTTTGTCATTTTGCACTTCACAAAGCACGTCGTCTTCTTTTACTTCGTCGCCTTCTTGCACATGCCATTTCGCAATCTCGCCTTCATGGATTCCTTCACCGATATCGGGAAGTTTAAATTCGTATGCCATGATGAATGCCTCCGTTTCAAAAAATAAAAATACGTATAAAAAGTCGAGAACGGGGAAACTTCCCCCCCGCCCTCTTATGTTCAAGCTGAATCGGTGCCTAGAAATTGATTACCTCATTAACCCGTTCAACAATATCTTTATGGTTCGGCAGCCAAGCATCTTCAGCTGACGCGAACGGAAACACGGTGTCCGGTGCTGTTACCCGCAAAACAGGCGCCTCCAGCTTCAAGATCGCCCGATCGTTAATTTCTGCCACGACACTGGCAGCAATACCGGCTTTCTTTTGCGCTTCCTGAACAACAATCGCGCGATTCGTTTTTTCAACTGATTCAATTATAGTATCAATGTCGATCGGAGATACCGTACGAAGATCAATGACTTCTGCGGAAACATTTTCTTTTTCCAGTTCTTCAGCAGCTTTTGCTGCCTGGTGAACCATGGCACCGTAAGTCACAATCGTTACATCCGATCCTTCGCGCGTTACTTTCGCTTTACCGAGCGGCACCGTATAATCCTCTTCCGGCACTTCTTCGCGGAAAGAGCGGTACAGTTTCATATGCTCGAGATAGACTACCGGATCGTTATCGCGAATCGCAGAAATAAGAAGTCCTTTCGCGTCATATGGATTGGACGGAATGACAACTTTCAGTCCCGGCGATTGTGCCATTAACCCTTCCAAACTGTCTGCATGCAATTCCGGAGTTTTTACACCGCCCCCGAACGGAGAACGGATCGTCACCGGAGAGTTGTACGTACCGCCGGAACGATAGCGCATCCGCGCCATCTGAGCTGATATTGCATCAAACGTTTCAAAGACGAAACCGAAAAACTGGATTTCCATTACCGGACGAAATCCTGTTACACCGAGACCGGCTGACAAGCCTCCAATGCCGGACTCGGCAAGCGGCGTATCAAATACGCGCTCTTCGCCGAATTCATCTTGCAATCCTTCCGTCGCCCGAAAAACGCCGCCGTTCTGGCCGACGTCCTCGCCGAATACAAGAACCTTTTCATCATTTTTTAACTCTGACCGCATCGCATCCGTAATTGCTTGAATCATTGTCATTTGCGCCATGGCTTATTTCGACTCCTTTTCTTCGTATTTCGCACGCTGCTCTTTTAAATTGCTCGGCAGTTCGTCGTGCATAAGATCGATTAAGTCCGTAACTTTTTGCTTCGGAGCTTGATCGGCCTTTTTAATTTCGGCTTTAATGTCTTCTTTTGCCTGTTCAACAATCTCGTCTTCTTCTTCTTCGCTCCAAATATCTTTTGACTCGAGATATTTACGGAAACGTACGAGCGGATCACGCTTTTCCCATTCATTATCTTCTTCAGATGTACGGTACCGCGTTGGATCGTCTCCGGCCATCGTATGCGGGCCGTAACGGTAAGTCATTGTTTCAATCAGCGTCGGACCGTTTCCTTCCAGCCCCCGTTTTCTGGCTTCTTGCGTAACAGCATAAACGGCGAGGATGTCCATGCCGTCTACTTGCACGCCATGTACACCGGCAGCGACTGCTTTTTGTGCGATCGTTTCAGCAGCCGACTGCTTTTCAACCGGTACGGAAATAGCAAACTGGTTGTTTTGTACAACGAAGACCGCCGGGGAGTTGAAAGCGCCGGCAAAGTTGACTCCTTCGTAGAAATCTCCTTGCGAAGCACCGCCGTCTCCTGTATATGTGATTGCTATCGCATCTTCTTTATTCTTTTTAAGTCCCATAGCGACGCCCGCCGTTTGAGTGATTTGCGCGCCGATAATAATTTGCGGCATCATAACTCGAACGCCTTCAGGCATTTGGCCGCCTTGGAAGTGTCCGCGCGACCATAAAAAAAGCTGGTGCAACGGAAGTCCGTGGTAATGAATTTGCGGTATGTCACGATACCCCGGCAATATCCAATCCTGTTGTTCCAGCGCGTAATGCGAGCCGATCATCGAGGCCTCTTGCCCGGCAACCGGTGCATAGAAGCCTAAACGCCCTTGGCGATTAAGTGAAATCGCGCGCTGATCCCAAATGCGCGTATAAACCATACGCTTCATCATTTCTTTTAAGTCCTCATCAGAAAGGTCCGGCAGAGCTTCTTTGTTTACAATGTTCCCTTCTTCATCCATAATTTGAAAAGTTTTAAACTGCTCTTCGATCTGCTGTAATTCCTTCGTTTTTTCCATCTGTCTTTTCACCTCATCCTTTCATTAAATCGAATCACGGGGTTTATATCTTGCTTACAACAAATTCACGCCGTTATCAGTAGTTCCGTCCAGACATTTCACAGTGGTTGTATTCCCGTTCACTGAAAAAAATAATCGTCGATTGCATATAGCGTAAAACCTGTAACAATCTATATATTTCAAAGGTAGTACAACCCCTGATTCCAAATCATATATTACACGACTCGTAACAAAAAAGTCAACGCTTTAAGCTTGTTAAATAAGTTTACCTCTACACATAAGTTGTTTAGGCAACTTCGCGAACCCCTCGATCTGTTATACATTTATTAAACATCTGTTATAGTAAAGCTATAAAAAAAAAGAGGCAGTCTTCCGCCCCTTTTTTATTTGCTGAGTTATTCGAATGTCACTTCAAAATCTGCCGCTTCGTAAAAATTCATTTTCGCTTCATTATACTCATTCGTCAGCTCGTTAAATTCATTATTCAGCTCAGTGATTTCGTTGTATTTTTCATTTACCTGCTCATGCTGCTCTTCCAGTTCATCTGTTTCCGTCTCTTCCGATTTCGTCATTTCATAAAGTTCGATATCGAGCTCGATTGATTCCATGTACGTTTCAAACAATTCGCTGTATGTATCATAACGAGTCTCCATCGTACTGAACATCTCTTCGGCTGCCTCTTGAAGCTCTTCATCTTCTAAATTAGCTTTCGGTTCTTCTGCTTGCTGAAATGTCTCGTAAGATTCTTCAATCAGATCCCGCTCTTCTTCCATTAATGTTTTCCGTTCTTCGGCAGATTCAATCGCTTCCTCTGCGTATGGGGCAATATCCTCTACTTCCGTCAGCTGGAGCATCTCTTCTTCGTAAAGCCGTTGTTCTTCTTGCTCCGCTTCTTGCATCGGCTCCTGCTTCTCTTCAATCTCAGATTCGATTTGCACAGATTCTTCCAAATATTCATACATTTCTTCTGCAGGATCGTTTCCGCCGCAACCGGCCAAAAGAGCAACAGACAACGCACTAACAGATGCGGTTGTTAATTTATTCAATAAAATGACCTCCTCAAATACCTTTTCCATTCTGATCTTGCCATTATAAAATTACCCTATTTTCCTTAAGATTACAAGAGATTTTCATCATCATTGCAACGCAAATCTTCCCTCTTCCTTTTCATATTCATTCTAGTTATTATAGAATATAAATGATCGATCGACGGAAGGGGTATACTGGAATGTTAACAATGGACGATGTAATCCGAGAAGGAAATTCAGTTTTGCGGGAAAAAGCAGAGGAAGTCGCTTTACCGCCGAGCGATGAAGATAAGCGGCAATTAGAAGAAATGATCGAATTTTTGCGTAACAGCCAAGATCCTGAAACCGCTCAAGAGTACCAGTTACGGCCCGGTGTGGGTCTTGCTGCGCCGCAAATTAATCTCAAAAAAAGAATGATTGCAATGCGGACAACCGACCATAACGACGAATTGATTGAATTGGCGATGTTCAACCCGAAAATTATCAGCCATTCGCAACAATCGGCATACTTAGAAGGCGGCGAAGGCTGTCTCTCAGTCGATAGAGATGTTCCCGGCATCGTTCCCCGTTATGCACGCGTAAAACTCGAAGCTTACGATCTCGACGGCCGGCGATTCACAAAACGGCTGCGCGGTTTTCTTGCCATCGTTTTTCAGCACGAATTAGATCATTTAAACGGAATTATGTTTTACGACCGCATTGATGAGCAAGATCCTTATAAGATCGAGCTACCTCCGCACGAACTCGTTCAGCGCAGCGAAGATGAAGTCCCCTTGGCATAAACCTTCAGCTATAAAGGGAATTTCGCACATGAAGCTTGAAGTATCAAGGTACAAGGTTTAGAATGTTATAAGGTGGAAAGTGCGGATATTTCTATTTTCAAGTATTTCAAATGATTCGATTCGTCACCTTTCTAGGCGGGAAAGGCAATATGAAGACAATCAACGTTTTTCTCAGTTTGTTTCATCAGATCTAAACAGATGGCAGGAAAGCGCCGATTATCTTTCACGAAATGATCAGGAGAAAGGCATAAATGTATGTACAGACAAAGGAGAGAATGAATAAATGGTATTTAAAGTATATTATCAAGAGACGATTGAGGAAGTTCCTGTCAGAGAAGAGACAAAAGCCATGTACGTTGAAGCAGAGACCGAAGAACAGGTTCGTAGATCACTGAAAAACACTAATTACAACATCGAATTCGTGACCCCGTTATCCGATGCCGCTCTAGCCTACGAAAAAGAAAACAACGAAGATTTTCGCGTGGAGAAAGCATAAATCATGAAAGTTAAAAATCACCAAGTAGCGATTTTCACCCTTGGGGGTCTTGGGGAAATCGGTAAAAATATGTACGGGGTCCAATTTCAGGATGAAATCATTATTATCGATGCTGGTATTAAGTTCCCTGAGGACGAATTGCTAGGTATTGACTACGTTATTCCCGATTATACGTACCTCGTCAAAAATGCAGATAAAATCAAAGGAATTTTCATAACCCACGGTCATGAAGACCACATCGGCGGTGTCCCTTACTTGCTGCGTGAAATTAATGCTCCTATTTACGGCGGCCGCCTCGCCCTTGCATTGATTCGCAACAAGTTGGAAGAACACGGTTTGCTTAGAAACGCGAGCTTAAACGAAGTACAGGAAGATACGGTTATCAAATTCCAAAAAACAGCCGTTTCTTTTTTCCGCACAACACACAGCATTCCGGATTCTTTGGGGATCGTCGTGAAAACACCGGAAGGCAATATCGTCCAGACCGGTGATTTTAAATTCGATTTCACGCCGGTCGGCGAGCCTGCCAATTTGTCAAAGATGGCTAAGATCGGCGAGGAAGGTGTCCTTTGCCTGCTTTCCGACAGCACGAACGCAGAAATTCCCGGATTCACGATGTCTGAACGAAAAGTCGGCGAAAGTATTGAAGGCATTTTCCGCAAAGTGGACGGCCGGATTATTTTTGCAACGTTCGCATCAAATATTTACCGGCTGCAGCAGGCTGTCGAATCAGCGGTGAAATACGGACGTAAAGTAGCTGTTTTCGGCAGAAGCATGGAATCTGCCATTCGGATCGGGCGTGAATTGGGCTATATCAATGCTCCAGATGAAACGTTTATCGAACCGAATCAGCTGAACAAAATTCCCGCAGATCAAGTTTTGATTTTATGTACCGGCAGTCAAGGCGAACCAATGGCCGCTCTGTCAAGAATTGCGCACGGAACGCACAGACAAATTCAGATCATTCCCGGAGATACAGTCATCTTCTCGTCTTCCCCGATTCCGGGAAATACAATGAGCGTCAATAAAATAATTAATCAGCTTTTCCGTGCAGGAGCCGAGGTCATTCACGGATCGTTAAATGATATTCACACGTCCGGTCACGGCGGACAAGAAGAGCAGAAGTTGATGCTCCGACTGATGCGTCCTAAGTTTTTCATGCCGATTCACGGCGAATACCGGATGCTTAAAATGCATACGCATTTAGCGAAAGATACCGGCGTTCCGGAAGAAAATTCATTTATTATGGATATCGGCGATGTTCTTGCGCTCGATCGCAATGAAGCGTCGCTTGCCGGCAAAATTCCTTCGGGATCGATCTATGTTGACGGCAGCGGCATCGGTGATATCGGCAATATCGTTTTACGCGACCGCCGTATCCTCTCTGAAGAAGGGTTAGTCGTTGTTGTTGTAACGATTAATATGAAAGATTATAAAATTGCTTCCGGCCCGGATATCATTTCACGCGGGTTTGTATATATGCGTGAATCGGGCGATTTAATCAACCAAGCACAGCGTAAGTTATCGACGCATTTAAACGGATTAATGAAAAACAAAACGACGCAATGGTCTGAAATTAAAAATGAGATTTCCGACACACTCGGACCTTTCTTATATGAAAAAACAAAACGAAAACCGATGATCTTGCCGATCATTATGGAAGTTTAAGAAAAAACCGGCAGGCCCGATAATAAACGGCCTGCCGGTTTTACGTATCTAGTTATCATCAAACAATGCTTCTTCCATTCGATTAATATCGCTGTCTGCGCCGACAACGATAATGATATCTCCTTCTAACAATATATCATCAGGAGCCGGCGACACGTTGACATCGTCTTCCCGTTTTATCGCCATGACGTTGCAGCCGTATTTCAATCGCAGATCAAGGTCTGTCAGCGACCGCTTATCGACGAGTTTGCCAGCTTCTAATTCGACAATGCTGTATTCATTGGATAATTCAAGGTAGTCAAGCACGTTTTTTGAAACGACGTTATGCGCAATCCTCACCCCCATATCCCGCTCCGGGTGAACGACTTTGTGGGCACCGATTTTGTTCAGCACCTTCTCGTGATAATCGTTTTGCGCCTTGACGGTGATGTGGTTAACGCCTTGTTCTACAAGCATCAGCGTCGTCAAGATGCTCGACTGTATATTGTCGCCGATCGCAACAACAACATGATCAAAATTACGTATGCCTAAACTCTTTAACGTCATTTCTTCCGTCGCATCGGCAATCACCGCGTGTGTCGCGACAGAGGCAAATTCGTTCACTTTTTCTTCGCTTGTATCAATCGCGAGCACTTCTAACCCCTGTTCATTTAATGCACGGCAAATGCTGCCTCCAAAGCGGCCTAAACCGATAATTGCAAATTGTTTTTTCATCTCAGTTCCTCCACAATTGTACTTACATACACATTATCATACCATGTTTATCTCAAGCTGTTCAAAGATGATTTCACGTTTAAGCCGCTTATATATTGTGGTAAAATACTAAAAGTCGTTCCAAAAATGACAGCAATAGACGCGAAAGGAGTTATCGTTTATGGATTGGATTCAAACGATTGACTGGCAAGCACTCGGAACAAAAGCTTTGACAGTCGGTCTTCAGCTTGCCGGCATTCTGATCGCCTTTTTTATCATCCGCGCGCTCGGTAAAAAAATGATCAGCAACAGTTTTTCGAAAATGAGCGAAAAACAAAACATCGGCGAGGGGCGAGCGGCTACACTTGAGCGCCTTGCATTAAATGTGTTTTCTTACATTTTGCTCTTTATTTTAGCCACCTTGATTGTCGGAATTTTTGAATATGATGTTACGGCATTAATCGCCGGCGCCGGTATTGTAGGCTTAGCCGTCGGCTTCGGTGCGCAGGGGCTTGTGAGCGATATTGTGACAGGATTTTTTATTTTGCTTGAAAAACAGCTCGAAGTAGAAGAATATGTTACCGTCGCCGGTCTTGACGGCGTTGTCGAAGAGGTCGGCCTCCGTACAACCCGGATCAGAGGGTTCGATGGAACAGTACACTACATTCCAAACCGGGAGATCGGCAGCCTGAGCAATCATTCGCGCTCAAACATGCGGGCGCTTGTCGATATCAGCATTGCTTATAACGAAAATATCGATCAAGCGATGGATATCATGCAGCGCGCTTGTGACCGTGTGGCTGAAAACGATGAGCGCATTAAAGAAGGTCCGCACGTTGTCGGCGTGCAGACTCTTGGCGACAGTGATGTCGTCATCCGAATATTGTCGCAAACCGCCAATATGGAACAATGGGCGGTGGAACGCGATCTGCGCAAAGCGATGAAAGAATCGCTCGACGAATACGGCATTGAAATTCCCTTCCCTCATCAAGTCAACTTGTATAAAAATGAGAAAGAAGCTGAATAATATAAAAGAGGATCCCGGGTTATTAAACTCAGGATCCTCTTTTGTATTATCATTTTTTCAGTCAACACCTTACGCTCGAATGATTGGCTTTAACAAGATCTGCCCGCAGTAGTTATATTCGCAGGCAAGCAGATAATAAGACAGTTTAATTCGCTGTGCGCCCATTTATCCATTCGATCAGAAAGTTCACAGCCGGCTCCATCGCTTCCTCATCAGCATTTAATTTGGATGAATGAAGTCCGTGTTCGCTGTTTACGCCGAGCCAAAACATCGCACCCGGTATTTTTTCGAGAAAGTAACCGAAGTCCTCGCCGGTCATCGCTTTATCGCAAGCTGTATAGGATACGTGAGACGAATTTTCCGCGGCACTGATTAACTGTTCGGACAGTTCTTCATCATTGTAAACTTGACAGTAATTCGCCCCGTAATCGATCGATGTCCGGCAGCGAAAGCTTGCCTCCGTTCCTTTACATAGCGATTCGATCCGTGATTTCACCTCGTTCATTGATTCAAGCGAGAGCGTGCGTATCGTCCCTTCTAAACGGGCATGATCAGCGATGATGTTTTGTTTCGAACCGCCGGTGATTTTACCGATTGTAACCACCGCGGCATCAAGCGGCGGGACATTGCGGGCAACAACCGTCTGCAGCTGCGTGACAAAATAACTTGCAGCGACAACCATGTCCTCTGTTTTATGCGGATACGCCGCATGACCGCCTTGTCCATAAAGATCAATAAACAATTCGCTTGTGTTGGCAAATAATATTCCCGGCTTTACAGCAACGGTTTTGACCGGGTATTCCGGCGCAATGTGCAGCGCATACATCTCATCCGGCTGCCAACGCTGAAACGGTTCTGAATCAAGCATCGGTTTGGCTCCGCCCGGACCTTCCTCAGCAGGCTGAAAAATGAAGAGCAAGTGATCCCGCGCCGGGTTCGACGCAAAGTGTTCAACAAGGGTCAACGCGATCGCCATATGCATATCATGACCGCAGGCATGCATCATCCCGGGATGTTCTGATTTAAACGGCAGGGCTGTTTCTTCTTCCATCGGCAAACCATCCATGTCCGTTCGGTATCCGACCGTTTTCACGGGATCCGTGCCGTGAATTTTCACGAGCACACCTGTATGCCACGTCACGACTTCCATCTGATCTTGCGGGAAACCGGCGAGCGTATTGAGAATGAAACGCTGGGTTTTATACTCTTCAAAACCTTTTTCCGGTATTTGATGAAGCGCCCGGCGATAATTCGCCAGGCGCTCTGTCATCATCGGTGATGAAGTCATCTATTCATCACTCAGCTTTCGCAGTTCTGCTTTCATCTCTGTTTTGCCTTTTGTCTTCTCATCAATTTGTTTAATAACTTTTGCCGGGGTTCCCGCAACAACGCTGTTTGGCGGAACGTCGTTTGTTACGATTGCTCCTGCTGCCACAACTGAACCTTCGCCGACGCGCACGCCTTCAAGAATCACAGCGTTGGCACCGACAACGACCCCGTCTTCGACAACGACCGGATCGGCAGAAGGCGGTTCGATGACCCCGGCAAGCACAGCCCCGGCCCCGATATGACAGTTATTTCCAACTGTTGCTCTGCCGCCGAGTGTCGCGTTCATATCGATCATTGTGCCCGAGCCGACGACGGAACCGATGTTGATGGCTGCTCCCATCATAATGACGGCAGAATCGCCGATTTCCACTTGATCGCGAATAATCGATCCAGGTTCAATGCGCGCGTGGATGTTTTTTAAGTCCAGTGTCGGAATCGCCGAATTGCGGCGGTCATTTTCGACGACAATATCTTCGATTTTACTTTCGTTATTTTTTACGGCCGGCTGAATATCTTTCCATTCGCCGAAAAGTACACCAGTATTGCCTTGGATAAATGTTTTCGTATTCGCTCCGAAATCAATACCGTCAAGATCTCCCTTAACATGCACTTTTACAGGCGTTGATTTCTCGCTGTTGGAAATAAAGCTGATAATCTCGTTTGCGTCCATTTGTTTCATTCAATGCATCCTCCTCTAATTAGATCAGATTTCTTCTCCATGATAGACATTCAGATAAATAAATGCAATCGTAAAGATTATTCAAATACACGTGTAATAAATGTCGTTGTTTCTTTGGATAAATCAACTTCCTCAAACAGAACACCATCGCCATCAGGATCGTAAGCCCGGACGACCGGTCTTTGCGGAAGCCCTTTATGCTGACTTGTCACGACTCCGATTAAACCGCTGCTTAACTTCACTTGAGTTCCGTTCGGATAAAAGGCGATCGAACGGAGAAACTGCCAAACTACTTGGTGGTCAAAGCGCGAGTTGGTTTGACCCATGATGATTTCACACGCTTCGTGCGGAAAAAAGCTTTTCGAGCCTGTATGGCTTGAAACCATATGGTCATAATCATTTGCAACCGCAACAATTCTTGCCAGCAAATGGATGTCATTTTTTTCTAAGCCGCGGGGTTGCCCTGTTCCGTCAATATTCTCATGGTGAGCAAGAGCAATATGCGCGGACAATGTGCTGATATCAGGAGATTTGCGCAGCAAATTAAACCCTTTCCAGGAATGGTGATTCATCAATTCATCCCTTTCCGTGTAACCGGTTGGAATATCGCGGCGGCTCACTCGATCAATGAGCTTGCCGATATCGTGCAAGGCAGCGCCTGCCGCGAGCTCTTGCACTTTTGCTTTTCCAAGCCCTGATTGAACACCGATCATCACTGAGATAATACAAACGTTCACCATATGCACAAACAGTTCGTTATCTTTTGTACGAATATCGGTCAAGTGAATTAATACATCTGAATTCGCCATCACCTCATCGATAATTTTTTCAACGATCGAACTGACTGAATTTCCTTCAATCGGCTGACCTTCCTGCAAGTACTGAATCGAATTGGCAAGCGTCGAAATCGCTTCTCTGCGCGTTGTTTCAGATACGACTTCTTCGATTTCAACTTCAGGAAAACGGTCGTCTTTAATAAAGATCGACCTGACGCCCATCTGCCTCAGCTTAGATATGAGACCGATTGTCAATGTCACTCCTTGATTGAGCAAAATTCTTCCGTCACTGGCATAAATGTGCTTGCCTAATTGTTCCCCTTGATCAAGCTGGTCAATCGAAACATAGCGCATCGCTGTTCACCCTTTTCAAACATTGTTTCCAGAAGAATTTGCTATTTCTGCAAGTTTTTTCTTGTTTGCTCCTACCACATGGTTATCACCGACACACGTAAGCGGCGTGCCGATCGGATTGATTGCTTTCCACTCAGCGTACGCTTGTTGATCTTCAGAAATATTTTTCACGCGCGGCTCAATCATTTCACTGGCAAAATAATCGAGCACACGCTGACAATAAGGACAATTCGAACTGATATATACAGTTATTTGACTCATACATCCCCCTCCTTTTCAGTTGCTAGAGGCCTTTCGGTATCTTCCAAATAAAGACTCCGGCTAGGAAAAGCCATTTGCACCCCTTCTTCATCCATGATTCCCATTAACCGCAAGTTAATGTCTTCTTTAATTTGCAGGTGCTCCTCCCAAGCTGTCGGTGCAGAGAAAAAATAAAGGAATATACCGAGGCTGCTTTCATTAAACTCAGTAAAACGAACAATGATCAGTTCTTGATCGATCTGTTCGTGGTTTTTGAGCAGTTCATTAAACCGGTCGACACAGCGGGAAATTTTGTCACGGGGCGTCGAATATTTAACACCGAGGTTAAAGGTAATTTGTCTTTTCTCCATTTTTTGCAAGTTTTCAATCGGTTCATGCGCTAACGTGTTATTCGGCACAGTGACCAGTGTATCAGCAAACGTTCGTACCGAAGTGCTGCGAAACGAAATGTCCTCAACGACGCCTTCGACTGACGGTGTCTTAATCCAATCGCCGAGCGTGAAAGGTTTCTCCGTAATAATAATGACCCCGCCAAAAAAGTTGCTGATCGAGTCTTGTGCAGCAAGCGCAAAAGCCAAGCCGCCGAGACCGAGTCCGGCAACAAAGCCGCTTACATTGTAGCCCCATTCATCGGCAACGATACTTAAAGCCATAACAATCACGGCAAAACGGATAATCTTCGACAAAAAAGGCAGCAAAATATCATCAAACTGTACATCCATTTTTTCACCGATTTTTGAAAAAACTTTTGAGGAAGCAGCAGAAAGATTAAACAGTCCCCATGCAATATGTATCACGATGATTGTCCGGAAAATTTGCAGCAAAATACCGTCAATTTGTTCGGTCAACGGTAAAAAGCGCAAAGCAACAAATGCACCGAGAAAAATGAGAAACAGCCTTAACGGTTTTTCAAAAGATAACAAAATATTCGTTACAAGTTCCGTCGGGGTTTTATAAGCAAGACGCAAAATAAATTTAAATAAATAATTCACCATTAATTTGCGCAGTGTTAAAAACAGCAGTAATATGCCGGCAGCAATTAACCATTCCTGCCATGAAATTTGCAGCAGCCAATGATCAGAGGCTATAAATATATTCATAATTGTTTCTCCCTTATAGAAAATGATGATTCAACTGTTTTCTCAGCCGAACCGTTGAATCCGCAGTCTTTCAGCGGTTAATATGCTTTTATAGTAACTTGAAAACCATGAGCTGTAAATGATATACTTACATATCGACTCTACTTGAGAGGAACTTGAACCATGAAAAAACAATTTGCGATTATCGGCTTAGGCCGCTTCGGCAGCAGTGTCTGCCGGGAACTCCACCACATGGGACACGAAGTGCTGGCAATTGATAAAAATGAGAAAAAGGTCGATGCTTTGAGCGATGTAGCGACACATACGCTCGTTGCTGATGTGACAGATGAAACGGCTCTGCAGCGAATAGGCATCCGCAATTTCGAACATGTCATTGTCGGTATCGGAGAAGACATTCAGGCAAGCATCCTCGCGACTCTTCACCTCAAAGATTTTGACGTGCCGAAAGTTTGGGTGAAGGCGCAAAATAACTACCATCATAAGGTTCTTGAGAAAATCGGCGCCGATCGGATCTTTCATCCGGAACATGATATGGGCTATCGTATCGCTGAATTCCTCACTTCGGAAAAAGTGCTTGATTACATTGATCTTTCGTCCGATTACAGTATCGTTGAAATGCTCGCGACAGACAAAATCAACAACAAGTCGCTCGTTGAACTTGATATCCGCGCGAAATACGGCTGTACGGTCATTGCAATTAAAAAAACAAATAAAGTCGACGTCACACCGAACCCGACTGAAAAGATTAACAAAGGCGATATTCTTGTTATGATCGGCAACAAAAAAGACCTTCGCCGCTTTCAAGACGGTGCATTGTAATTCTTTAAACCCATCACAGTGTGGGTTCTTTTTTTATACAATTCAAAGTCAGTTAACTACTATGAAAAGTTTACAAACTTTGCAAAATTGTCAAACATTTTTCCTGACAACGGTTTCAATTACCCCCCTATCGTGTTTTAATATGTGTATAGGGAGTAATTAACAACTGTGATCATGAACTTACCATTTTATTTTAGGGGGCCGGCATATGAATGTCATCGAGATGGAAAATATTTTAAAACGATATGCTAACGGAAGCGATATGAAAGTTTTATTTGAAGACATGGATTTTGTTGTTCGCGAGGGGGAACTCGTCGTTATTTCCGGAGAAGAAGGTGTCGGAAAATCGACGGTTTTGCAAATGATTGCAGCAATGACACCTGCAAATAAAGGCGATGTCAAAGTTTTCGGTGAAGATTTGGTGCATATCAAAAAGCGGACAGAATGGCGCCTGAATACGATCGGCTATTTAAATGACGAGAGTGTATTAATGCCGTACATGTCTATAAAAGGAAACTTGCTGATCGGTACAAAAGAAGATGACCCGGATTACCCTGAAAAAGAAAAAGCAGCGCTTGCCATTTTAGATGAAATAGGCTTTCCTGAAAATAAAATTGATCACTCTATTGAATCGCTCGACAATGAGCTGCTGATCCTCGGAACGATTGCAAGAATATTAATGACAAAACCGAAAATCATATTAGCTGATGAGCCGACAAAAGCCTTGGAAGGCGAAAAAGGCCGAGAGATTATTAATCACCTTCTTTCATTTGCCCGTAAGCACAATATAACCGTCGTTTTTGTTACAGAAGATGATTCGCTCGTTCAAAAAGCCGACCGGTTCGTTAAAATTGAGGATCGGCAACTGATTGATGAAACACCTAATACTGTTTAAGCTATTAACAACCCCGTCCGGAACAAATCCGGACGGGGTTGTTAATTTGCATAAAATACGGACATGATTGAAAGCACGGTAAATGCCGCCATAAGTCCGACAGTTAAGATGAGCAGCACAAGAATAATCGCTTTTTTTGTTTTCTCCGGCTTCATGTTTATCCCTCCCGGCCATGCGAGCTAATGAACTTGACTTTGCATCTGCTTGCTTCGCCGTCTATGATATCATAATCATAAATGACAGCACCAAAAAAGGAGGATAAAATATGAATGAAACGATTCAAACCTTAGTAAACCATCGTTCTATTCGGAAATTTCTTGATACCCGTTTAACCGAAGAACAAGTGCACTGCATTATCCAGTCAGCCCAATCCGCATCCACCTCAAGTTTTATCCAAGCCTATACGATTATCGGCGTCACAGATCCTGAATTAAAAAGCAAACTCGCCTCGCTTGCCGGCGATCAGCCTTACGTTGAGACGAACGGACATTTTTTCGTTTTTTGTGCCGATCTGCGCCGGCATCGGTACGCAGCTGAATTGGAGCAGACAAACGTTGCTGCTTCGATTGAGTCGACAGAAAAATTCATGGTTGCAGTTATTGATGCCTCGCTGGCTGCTCAAAATGCTGCCGTCGCTGCCGAATCAATGAGCTTAGGGATCTGTTATATCGGCGGCATTCGCAATCAATTGCAAGAAGTCTCTGATTTGCTGCACTGTCCTGAGCATGTCCTTCCGCTTTTTGGACTCGCTGTCGGCACCCCCTCAGCAGATACAGATCTAAAACCGCGCTTGCCGATGGAAAACATCTATCACGAGAACCTGTATAACGATGATTCTGCGAAGTGGATGAATGAGCTTCGCGCTTATAATGAAACGATTGCTGATTATTATGAAAAACGTTCGGGAGGAACGAGAAGAGATACGTGGAGCGGACAAATCAGCCGGATGCTTGCAACCCCCAAACGCTTAGATATGCAGCAAATTATCACAGCGAAAGGATTTATGCACCGCTGATTTCAATTTGACATCCAGATTTGTTAAACTGGTGTTACAGCAAAAGCCATCCTAACCTAAAAGGAGGAATAAAAATGAGTAAAAAAATGAACGTCGAAAGTTTCAACCTTGACCATACAAAAGTTGATGCTCCGTATGTGCGAATGGCAGGAAAAGTTGAAGGTGAAAACGGAGATACAATTTACAAATACGACTTGCGCTTTAAACAGCCGAATAAAGCGCATATGACAATGCCTGCACTCCATTCGCTGGAACACATGCTGGCTGAATTCAGCCGAAATCATCACAGCCGTGTTGTCGATATCAGTCCGATGGGCTGCCAGACAGGATTTTATCTTTCATTGATCAATGATGACAGTATTGACGAAGTAATGAGTCTGCTCGAAAAAACCCTTGAAGATATTTTGCAGGCCGATGAAGTTCCTGCGTGCAATGAATACCAGTGCGGCTGGGCTGCTTCCCATTCATTAGAAGGAGCGAAAGAAATGGCGCGAGAGATGCTGGCGGAAAAAGACAGCTGGCCGGTCATTTTCAAAGATGAAGAAGCATCATAAAAAAACACGGCGCAGGTATTCTTTAAAAGAATGCCTGCGCGTATAATTGCCGGATTTTTATTTTAATACCGTTATGATATAAGCTGTTTCTCCATCGTTTTATGTTCAATGCCGGCATCGTAAAATATATCCGAAACCGCTTCATACCCTAAGCCGCTGTAAAAAGATAATGCCTGAAGCTGCGCATTTAAAACCATCACAGAAGCCCCGCATTCGACAGCTTTATTCTCCATTTCATTCATAATTATCGCGCCGATCCCTGTGTTTCGCAATGAAGTCAATACACAAACCCGTTCAGCTTTAGCTTTTTTATCCTCAAGCCTCAGCCGGCCTGCCCCGACCGGCCGCTGATCTTTGTAGGCGATAAAATGAAGCGACTGGTTTTCTTTTTCGTCAATCTCAATCGTTTCCGGTACATTTTGCTCATTTATGAACACTGTCCGGCGAACGCTGAAAACATCCGCAATCTCTTCTTCTGTTTCTGCCTGTTTAACAGTGACTGTCATTGCGTACCTCCAAGCAAAAACGTCTCATACGCTGTCCAAGTCCCGTCTTCAAGCTGATAAAGAAGGGAGAAGCGATCGATCGTTTCGTGATGTTCGATTTTCTCCATTTTTAAACGGCCATACACATCCGATAATTCATCATAATCCATTTCCTGACCGATCGTAATGTGCGGAACAAACGGATGTTCTTGACCGAAGTCGAGTTCGCCCTCATTCAATTTTTCCTGAAGACGGCGCATTTCATTATTTTCTTGCAGTTTCATATAAAGCGTATTCGTTACCGGGTAAAATGAACTGAATTTCAACACTGAGACGTCAAAAGGTGCGGATGATTTCGCAATTTCGCGAATTTTTTCAATCACCGTTTGAACCTCTGATTCGTCAAGATCAAAAGGTTCTTTTAAAGTTATGTGCGGAGGCACTTTGGCGTACTTTGTATCATAACGTTTACGATATGAGTTGGCGAGATCCTGTAATTTCTTTGAAGGGAAAGCAGCTACCCCGTATCTCATCTCTATTCATTCCTCCTTTTTTTCCAAACCAAGCCTGCGATCGTGATTGTTGGAAAACGTTGTCACATTTTATTATATTCAATCATAATATACTTACTCTGACTCGACAACCAAAAAAAGCAGCCCAACATTAAAGGGCTGCTCTCTCATTAATCAAACGTTAATTCTTCTGCCAGTTCATTGTGGTGGTCATAAATTAAAACTTTGCATGGTTTGTTTTCTTCGCCTAAATTTTTTGCTGCATTGATCGCTTCATCCATCTTGTCGTATTCATGAGAAGGAACCGCATCCTCCGTCTTTACAAACCACGTATCGGCGTCTTTATTCGGTCTGACTGTAAATTCTTTCATGATTTATCTCTCCTTTTTTATTATTGGTTATATAGTGAAAGCAACCGCTCTTTCGTGCGTTCTGTACCAACGTTATAGATCATGTGGAACAAATTATCTTCGTCTTCACCAAGCTCCATTTTATCGATATCTCCTTTTGTTTCATCAAAAGGTGAAACGAAAACATGTTCTGGAATCACATCTCCAGCTGAAACTTCCGCAATTTTTTCTTGGAGTTTTTTCTTTTCATAATCGTCTACTTCCACAGCATAATGGATTTGTTGCGGATCAGTCAGTTGCTTTTGCAACGAAAGATGCGTTCCGCTGTTCCAAATCACGTAGTACAGCTCTTTCTGCATCGTTAACCCTCCTTCTACGGCCGAATTACCCGCCTGTCCCGATGATTACGCTTCTATTTTTTATACGGACAGAAAATTGGGTATTTTTAACTACTGAGTGGGAAATTTTCTGCGCTGACAGCACATATGTTAAAATAAAAATCAGCGCCAAATTGATTGGGGAGGATGTTAAGTATGAGTTATGTAAATAAAGACCAGCTGCACTGTCACGTTGTTGAGAACGCAGCGCGAAAATTACTGAAAGAACGCGGTGTTGAAATTAGCGACATTGCACAAATAGTTTATGATATGCAAGTGGAATTTAACGGGTCGTTAACGCTGGAAGATTGCATACAAAGTGTCGACCGTGTGCTGGAAAAACGTGAAATTCAACACGCCGTGCTCGTCGGTGTTGAATTAGACAAACTGGCTGAGCAAAATCAGTTATCCGAACCGCTGCAATCGATTGTTGCTTCTGACGAAGGGCTTTTCGGCGTTGACGAGACAGTCGCGTTAGGATCAGTTTTTGGTTACGGCAGTATCGCCGTCACCACGTTCGGCTATCTCGACAAGGCAAAGTCAGGGATTATTAAGGAATTGGATACGAAGGAAAGCGAAAAAATTCATACGTTTTTAGACGATCTTATCTGCAGTATTGCTGCTAATGCATCCAGCCGCCTGGCTCACCGGATTCGCGACAGACAAGAAGAGCTGCGGGAAGAGGAAATTGAAAAGCGCGACAGCGAAGAACGTATCGGTTAATCAGTGAGAGTCCCGCAAGCAGGGACTCTCTTCTTGTTTTCCCCCTGAATCAGTGGTATTCTTTTCACAATGATGATTATCAAAAAAATGAGGTGTTTCCATGGCGTTTCGTCAACCGCGCTGGATTTATTGGAAGGAAATTTTTCGAACGAAGTTTCAAGCCAACTGTCAAAAAACTAAAATCGAAGATAACTGGATCGGCGGCTATGAAATCGGCCCCTCTGTGGAGATTCGCAAACTGAAATCGGATAAATATATTATCCGTTATACTTATGACGAATAAAAATTGCTGAAAAACTGTTGACAGCGATGAGCTTTTCTTATACAGTATTAATTGTCGCTGAAAAGACATCGACAGACACAACTGTAATCTGATCCGTTAGCTCAGCGGGAGAGCACTTGCTTGACAGGCAAGGGGTCACTGGTTCAAATCCAGTACGGATCACCATAATTGTTATGACAGCTTCCCCAATATTCGGGGGAGCTTTTCTTAACTATAAATGTAAAGGATGACTGCTTTGGCCTACACACACCGATTTTCAAAAAAAGAAGAAGTCGCTAATGCCTTAATTCACGGTATCGGGATGGTATTGAGTGTTGTCGGCCTTGTCGTTTTAATCACAGTTGCTTCCGTTGAAGGAACCGCTGCTCACGTTATCAGTTTTACATTGTTCGGTGTTACCATGATGCTTCTTTACACCTCATCAACACTGGTTCACAGCTTTCCGGAAGGTAAAGCTAAAGATGTGTTTGAAATTCTCGATCATGCTAGTATTTATTTTTTTATCGCCGGGACGTATACACCGTTTTTGTTCACTGCTGTACCGGGAGCGCTCAGTTGGACCCTTTTTGGGATCATTTGGGGGTTGGCAATCGTCGGAACAGTATTGAAAATCTTTTTTGTTAAGAAATTTCTTTTCTTGTCAACCTTGCTGTATATTATTCTCGGCTGGATGATCGTCTTTGCGTGGGACCCGCTCGTTGCTAATGTGCAAAACAACGGCTTGTTTTTGCTTATTTTAGGAGGCGTCCTTTACACAGGCGGGGCTGTTTTTTACGTGTGGCGAGGGTTTCAATATCATCACGCAATTTGGCACGTTTTTGTCCTTGGCGGCAGTATCTCTCACTTTTTTGCTGTCCTGACACTTTTGCCGTGATGACTTCTCGTTACCCGTAACAAAACCGTTTCAATCATTTAGAAAGAAACGGTTTTGTTTTTCGGCATACGAATCAACCGCGATTCACAGTCGGTTATTTCATGAGATAGGATTCGATATAACGTACATATTGTTCAACTTCTTGTTCATTGAACAGCACAAATCGGACAGTATGAACAAATTTTAACGATGGCAGGCGTTCAAATACAAAGGGGAGCACCTTTTTCATTGCTTCTTCAAACGGATAACCAAACGCCCCTGTAGAAATGGCCGGAAAAGCTATGCTTTCCAGCTTTTCTTTTTCAGCAAGTTCCAACGCTTGCTCATAACAGCTTAAAAGCAATTGATCTTCCGGTTTATCTTTGCCGAAGACCGGTCCGAGACAATGAATAACTCCTTCATTAGGCAGCTGAAAGGCCGGCGTAATAACTGCTTCACCGGGGCTGATCGGTGCGTACTTCCTGCCCGCCTCAGCGAGATCCGGTCCGGCTGCTCTATGGAGCGCTCCGGCTACACCCCCTCCCGTTTCAAGCTGAGCGTTGGCTGCATTTACTACTGCTGCAATATCATCTTGTGCGGCGATGTCTCCTTGAATAACTTCAATTGTCTTATCCGCTACTTGCCAATTCAACAAGATCAACCTCCTTTTGTCGATTCCTTTGTCTGACTATATTGTAAATCTCATGACACAGAATTTCCAACCGGCTTATCCTGTAAAAAATATCCTTAAATAAACGATTTATTTTTGATTTTAACTGAAACATTGAGCCGACTAATCCGATATTAGGATTATAATCTCGCAGAAGGAGATAACAATGGAGCATTTTGACGAATTATTTTATTCACGATACCAGCGGCATTTACAGACTGTTGAAACACTTCAGGCAAACAAAAAAATGATTCATCTTGAAGAAAAGCTGATAAACTGTATTGAGAATGCGCAGCAAGAAGCAGCAGAAGAAATTTTAAACGATATCCTTTACCGTTTTGTCAGTGTCCCTTACGACAACCTTATACGTACAGTTCAACTCTATTTAACCGGATTTGTATCCTTTATCGTCCGCAGTCAGGCGATCCCTAACGGCATTGACGTCTCTTTATTCGCGACATCGACTGCTCTTATCAGTATGATTGATGACTGCAAAGAAACAGCAGACTTCATCCGTTTAGGTCCGTGGCTGATCGATCAGCTGATTCAACTACATAAAAGCCTTTCAAGTTTATCTTCAGCGAACCCGTATATTAATAGAGCGCTGCAATATATCGAAGAACATATTTATGAACAGCTTACATTAGATAAAATCGCAGCTGTGGTCGGGATCACTCCGACGTATCTTTCTCATCTGTTTAAAGAGGAGATGACAGTAACGATGAACAACCATATCAATAAACGCAAGATCAGCTGTTCCGCAAGAGATTTAGCCCATACCAATTTAAGTTTGCGCGAGATCTCTCAACGCTATCATTTCAGCAATCAAAGTCATTTCAGTTTACTGTTTAAAAAATTTAAAGGCATGACCCCGCTCGATTATCGAAAAATCTATCAACAATCCGCTCCGCCGGAAAAAGTTTAACCTGACACGCTGACATTGTCAGCGTGTTTTTCTGGCTTTAATTAGTTAATTAAAGTATCGTGAACGTTAGATAAGACTATCAGGAGGCCATTATATGGAACTTAGGTATTTTACCGCCTTACTTATTGGAGCTTCTTTCTTTATCAGCATTTGGATGCTTTTATTTAATCGTTCCGCGATCGATCCGCTCGCCTGGAATTTATTTTTAGCCTGGGTTCCGTTCTTTTTCGCTTTGGCGGCTCATTGGACCTGGACAATTGCGACACACTTGCATGGACGAGCCGCGATCGTGATGATTTTCACGGCAGCCTGGCTGTTTTTCTTTCCGAACGCTGTTTATGTCCTGACTGATTTTCTTCATTTGTCTGATCTCAATTTTCATCTGTCAGAACCGGATGCGACACCGGCAACGGGATATAGTACAACAGTCTATGCAATGGACAGGCAAGCGTGGAACTCTTTTTTCACTATCGCTTATGTAGCCGGAATCGGACTGGCAATCAGTGTTCTCAGCCTTTATATTATTCATTTCAATGTAACGAGACAATTTAATACACTGATTGGCTGGCTGTTCGTTCTGACCGTACAAATTTTATCCGGAGTCGGAATCTTTTTAGGCCGCTTTATCCGTTTCAACTCATGGGATATTTTAAGGGACCCGTTTAACGTCCTTGCTGTAACTTTTGAAAGTGTCGATCGGTTTATGATCTATTTCGCAGGCGGTTTCACATTGCTCGGAATGTTTTCGTATTTATTTTTCTATATTGCTGCCCGGCTGATGCACAAAAATAAACCTCTCCGCTAACAGGAGAGGTTTATGGCATTTATGACGCCCTGCGCCTTTCTTTAGGGTTGGGACCGTATTGGTTCGTACTGGATTCACTGTCAAACAGGAAAAAAACGAGCATTGCCATATTAACAATCGGAATAAACAACAGTCCGACAAGGCCTCCGCTTCTTCCGAGATCATGCAGTCTTCTTGTCGCTACTGCCAATGTCGGCATGAGGACAATTAGCATAAACAATATTGTCAATAAGTACGTTGTTTCAAGAGCATTGTCAAGCAGATATACGCCAAAGAACAAAATCGATTGAATAATCGCGTAAGACCAAAATTCCTTCCGGCGCGCGCGTCCGTCAAACATTGCATAATTTTTCATCGCATAGATGTACCAATTCATACCTCACCCTCCTTATACTGCCTCCCGTCTTATAGTTTTCTTTACCCTGAAATCGAGTCCTTTACGCACGGCATTTTTTATTATTAACATAAAAAACCGGATGTATATCCGGTTTAGACTGTAGACAAACTATATTTTTATGTCAGCCATGAATCCACTACCCTCCGCTTGCCCCGGGCAAGGACTCAGCTAGTATTCGGCGGTCTGAGGCCGCCGAATCCGGATCTTCGTCGCTTGCTTTCCCGGAGGCGTCGGAGGAGTGGATGCATGGCTTCTTTTTTTTATGAATACACTCCATTCAAAAAAGGAGGATGACCCAGCATCCCGGCTTTCTCCTGCGGGACCGCGAGACAGGCGAGACCCTGCAGGGCATAAGCCCGAAGCGGCTCGGCGCTCGCCCGCGGACTAGTAAGACACGGCGAAGTCTTTTTGAGCCGATGTCGCAGTGATACCTTCAGGTGAAAGAAGCCGGACGATGCGTAGTCATCCGTTCCTTTTAACATGACATCTATCGATGTCATGACTTTGTCAACACTCTGAACCGGATGTATATCCGGTTCAGATCTTACGCAATTCGTTTACTCAACATCCATAACTGTAGCCGGATCGATCATTGTTGCAACAAACAAAGCTAAAACAAAACAGTAAACCGCAAAATAAATAAGCCGGCTCTTTTTCAAAAAATCGATCAGCCAAACAATACCGATCAGAGAGAACACAAAAGTAATGATAAACGATACGAGCAAATTCAGCCCGCCGATATAGGCAACCATCTCCGCCGAGAAATCACCGATTGCTAACACAGTCGACCCTAAAATGACAGGGATCGCCAATAGAAAGGAATAACGCACGGCTGTTTCACGCTGCAAACCGATTAACAGAGAAACAATCAATGTCGAACCTGAGCGGGAAATTCCCGGCATAACTGCAAGCGTCTGGCCGAGGCCGACAACGATCGAGTCTTTAAAAGACATGTTTTTCTCAGTGCGGTCGCCGTACTTGTGAAAACGTTCAATGAAAATTAAAGCCAATCCGGTGATAGTCAGCATTGAGGCGATTACCGGGGGCGTTTTCATCCAATTGCCGACTGCCCCTTCGAGCAAAATCCCTAAAATTCCGGTAATGAATGTTGCAATAAGTATGTAAAGTCCGAAATAAAATTGTGTTCGGTCTTTGGGTGAACGTTTGACAACAAAACGGAAGAAACCTTCAATAACACGCCAAAGATCTTTCCAAAAATACAATATTACAGCGAGAACTGAAGCAACATGAAGAAAAATTTCAAATGATAATCCAGGAAACGTGTAACCGAAAACTAATTGGGTAATGACTATATGGGCTGAACTGGAGATCGGCAAAAATTCTGTCAAACCTTGGACAATTCCAAAAATAATCGCTTCAAACAAAGACAACGCAATCTTCCTCTCTTTTAAAATAATGGTATCAGCTTAGTTTAACATACAAAGAAGTTCAACTTTAAATCGATTTATAGTAAAATAACACTTATTTATAAAGGATGGTCATGTTGAATCAACACATACTAGTATTTGTCTATGGCACACTGCTTAAAGGAGAGCCGAATCACGGATATTTAACCGAAGCTGCTTGTTTAGAAGAACATTGCTGTACAAACGGCCGCCTCGTCGATACCGGCGAAGGATACCCTGCTTTAATTAAAGACGATTATGCCGCTGTAAAAGGCGAACTGTACGCTGTCACTGATAGTCAGCTAAAAAATATTAATCGCCTTGAAGGGTATTTTGGAGAAAATCGTGCCAATTTATACGAACGAAAAACGCTAAACGTTTATTCTGACAGTCAAACTTACAGTGCTTTTGTCTATCTCTTCGAAAATCCGGGCAATCTCCCGTATATTACGGAGAACGATTGGCGCGCTTATCAGCAAAAGACAGCGGATGATTAATAATCATCCGCTGTCAGATCCTTTTCTTACGATACTATCTTAAAACAGCAGCAATGCCTTTATCCGTCGGCATGCGCTCGGACGGCAGCACCACCACTTCAGCCCGCTGTTTATATACAATTTCGGCTAATTCGCCGTGGACGTCGTTGTGAGCTGGCGGAGGATTGCTGATTAACGTCACTTCGCCGGTCGTTTCATCCAGTTTTCCGGGAACATACGACTGGTCATCCACAAGCATTGTCTGCACCCGGTTTTGAATAACAGCTTCACCGATTTCATAAACACTGTCTGTCGCCTTCCCTTTCGCTTTTGCCTGATGATAAGCGTCTGTCAGCTTCTTCGTTTTTTCAAGATACATCGGCTCCAGCACATGCCACGCTTTTTTACGAAGCGCCTCCTCATCAACACTGTCCGGGTCGGCCGTAATCGTATCTTCAAGTAAAAACGGATTGTTGCTGATCTTTTTGAATACGCCGTGGTGTTGTTTTAAGCCGGTAAAAATAAGCGGCACTTGAGACGGTTTCGAAAACGTCTCATAAACGTACTGATCAACATAGCGGAAAAACTTTTCCGTATCTTTATCCTCTTCATCTTTTTTTGAGCCGTGACCGAACATTTGTGTCGTCCCGCCGGCGCTGCCGGGAGCAGCCCTGGCAAGGTAACGCTCCGTGCGCTGGTCGCCCAGCACTTCTTCTCTCGTTTGCGGATCGCCTGAGTTAACCTCGAGTTTATTTAAGCCGTAGCGGTTTCCTTGAAAAATATGAAACGTATCACGGTTAATTCCGAGAAGCTGATATTGATCAGCCGATTGAAACACTCGGATCAGCGGATGAATGTGTAAGCGGTCACCGGCATAGCTGCGCTCGTTCACCGGTCTCGGCAAACGGTAAACGGCACACTGCTGAGGCGATAACAGAATCGCCAAACCGTCCAATGTATTGTTCCAAAAATGTTTATCTTTTTGTAAATCATACAGCGGTTTCATTAGTTTTTCGCTATCGATATTCGGATAGTTTGCAGAAAGAGCTGACTTTAATTCCCCTAACAGTTTCTTGAAGACAATCGGATCTTGCTGATTATCGGGCGAATAACGGTGAGTCGGCTGGTACAGAGATAAAAACGGGCCGTCTTGTTCGTACAAAATCGGATGCGGAAATTCGGTGACAATTTGATACATCGCAAACGCCTCCTTCAAAAGGTTAAACACGTGTGTAACAAATAGTACAAAGTCTTTCCTATATTATACAATAAAACGTTTGGAATAAGTAGATAAAAATTAAAAAGCGCGTTGATCAACGCGCTTTTCTTCGTTTTAAGACGATGTTTTCGGGTCAGGGCCGTATGCATTTGGTCCGCTTTCGCCGTCGAAAGCAAAATAGGCCATTAAAAAAAGATATAAAAACGGAACAAACAGCAATACTACCCACCAGCCGGAACGGCCTAAATCATGAATACGCCGAACAGAAACGGAAATCATCGGAATAAAAATGAGCAGACCGTAAACTGTTGTCAAAATATTGTCGATCCCGTATCTCGTTTCAATCCCGGCGAGAAAAACGGTAATCAGCACATTAATCAAAAAGAATGACCAGTACTCCTTACGATGTGCACGTCCTTGTACATTTGCGAAATTTTTAAACGCTTTTAAATACCACTGCATAATCATCACTCCAACTGTACTTGCTGGAGATGATTTTAGCATAATTTCAGCGAGTAATCATACGTTTTCTGTCAAGACAGCTGCATTGTCGTAATGCACGTATTATCGCCTGCAAAAGTTGAAATTTCACCTGTTGTTTCAACCTCGTCATTCGCTATTTTCCCATTGTACGATTTTTCACGGGGAAGCCAAAGATCGATAAAGCCATTCTCGAGCGTTTCCATTTTTTTATCGACATGAACATTGCCTTCTTCATCTTCAATATACACCTCAAACGTTTCGCTCACCTGCTCGCCCTGACAACCTGTCAGGTTATGAATTTCTCACGGATGAGTTTCATCTTCGTAAGGCGCTATCGAGACAAAAACTCTTCTTTAGACAAATCATATTGAACGTCACCTTGTTCTCCGCCTTCCACCGTCAATTCGTGTGATGAAATCGCGGCGGCTTCAGCTGTTTCAGCGCCTGTACTGAAAGCATGCACCAGTTCTTTTATATCACTTTCGGGTGCCGCACCTTGTTCTTCCGCAATGTTCGTGATGACAAAAGCCAGTAATGCTGCGAATAAAAGCCCTGTCACTGTTAAAGAAATTCTTTTCACGTTCTGCACCGCCTTTTGTAAAATTTACTGTCGATTTTAAGTATAATACATGCGGATTCACTTCACACCGATTTCACAAATTCTTCATTCATTTGTAAACTGTTGTTACATAACATTTTTCAAAAACGAAAATGCCACTCTCATTCGATTCGCGCACTCAGGTTACTTGCGCAGAAAAGTCATACAATAAGCTTCAAAATCTTGCAAAGACGTGCTGATGTGGTGCGGTGTTAAACTGTAGTCCGTTGTTTGAAGATTATCCAGCCATTGCGCTCCGACGGTTGTAACCCCGGCTTTCAACCCGGCAGTTACATCGGCATCGCTGTCTCCGGTAAAAATCGTTTCATCCGCTGAAGCACCGAGTTCTTCCATCGCTTTTAAAACGCCTTCCGGATCAGGCTTCGGCTTTTCAATATCATCACCGCAAATAAACGTACTGAAGATTCCTTCCATATTTAAACGCTGTAAGGAAATATCTAAACTGCGCCGGGCTTTCCCAGTCATAATACCGAGCGATGCATGCTCGGAAAGGCGTGTGAGCATCGCATTCATCGCATGATCGACCGTTATATACTCATCGTGAAGATCATCATAGCGCTGATAAAAATAAGCGACAGCTTTTTTCCTCTCAATGCTTTTTAAATTGTTCATAATAACTCCCGTTTCGGGCGGACCGAACATCTGTTTAATCTCCTCATCCGTATAATCCACACCGTCATACGTTTTAAATACGTCGCGAAAGGTAACAAACAGCATCGGCAGTGTATCGGCCAGTGTTCCGTCAAAATCAAAAATGATTGCTTTCATGAGTAGTTCCCGTCCTTTCGTGTTAATTTTTTTCTTTTTTATCAGTATATCATTTAAATCGTTATCGAATAAGCAGAAACAGACAGACTGAATAATCATGAGATTTCAAAGGAAATTTTCAGGGTATAGTAGTAGGTGATGGAAGCTGTCTGTTGACGGTTATTCATTTTTGTCTTCTTACATCCTTTCATCAATATTGATTTATTACCGATCAAATGAATAACGATTACACTGTAAAGGACGAGACTGATTATGACTGCCTACTTCATGAACTTATCCCCGCTTGAGCAAGCTTTGATCGCAACGATCTTCACGTGGCTGTTAACCGGCGTCGGAGCGGCGCTTGTATTTACGACCCGCGATATTAATATGAAATTATTCGACAGCATGCTCGGATTTGCCGGCGGGGTCATGGTCGCGGCCAGTTTCTGGTCGCTGCTTCTCCCCGCGTTTGAAATGTCCGGCGTCTATAACGATCCTGCCTGGCTCCCTGTCGCGGGCGGATTTGCAGCCGGCGGCACTTTTCTCGCCATTGCTAATCGGCTTTTGCCGCACCTTCATCCGACGGCTTTCCCGGAAACTGCCGAAGGTCATCACCCGGAAAGAAAAAAACGCAGCACCCTCCTCGTCTTCGCCATTACGCTTCATAATATACCTGAAGGGTTTGCGATCGGGATCGCCTTTGGCGGAGCGGCGGCAGGAATGCCGTCAGCAACGCTTGCCGGTGCAGGGGCGCTTGTTCTAGGAATCGGGTTGCAAAATATTCCCGAGGGCGCAGCTGTGTCAATGCCGCTGCGGCGAGACGGTTTGTCGCGGCGAAAAAGCTTTTTGATCGGTCATTTTTCCGGGATGATGGAACCGATCGCTGCTGTCTTCGGCGTTTTGGCCGTATCCCTCGTCGAACCGCTCCTCCCGTTTGCGCTTGGATTTGCCGCCGGGGCGATGATTTTCGTCGTTGTCGAGGAAGTCATTCCCGGTTCGCAAGAGAACGGCAATAAAAACGT
Organism: Salisediminibacterium halotolerans; assembly: GCF_003814815.1. GTDB lineage: Bacteria > Bacillota > Bacilli > Bacillales > Salisediminibacteriaceae > Salisediminibacterium > Salisediminibacterium halotolerans. Next base: position 102,746 of record NZ_RKQQ01000003.1, on the reverse strand, counting down.
GGCGACAATTTGTCTTCTCGGCGGATTTCTATTAATGACAGTACTCGTTGAAGTGATCGGATAATGTTTTTCTAATTAAACAATAGAAAAGCTCGGTACAGCGAACGAAGCTGTACCGAGCTTTAAAATTAAGCCCAGAAAAACTGAACCGTTTAACAATGGAGCTTTTTCATCAATATATAACGTTTTTTCCCTTCGTATTTTTCTGTTTCAGCAATAACCTTCATCCCCTGCTCGAGCTTATCATTAAGACTCGCTCTGTTGTCCGGATGAACAGTAGCAAAAACCCAGCGCATTTCGGGATAATCTTTCGCAAGTTCCGCCATCAAAAAGGCGCCAAGTTTTTTTTGCAGGCGCTGGCCGCGGCTTTGCGGGTGAACACAGCTCAATTCCTGGTGAACGACGTACGGCAGCTCATCATTTGACAAGCCGGCATCACGGCCGAGATTTTCCCTGCTTTTGCCCGGAAACAACAGAACACGAAAAGCGACAAGAACTTCGGCTTCAAACGCTCCCATGACAAGGCCCTTCCCGTTTAATGCTGCTAAAAATTCCGCTTCGCTTAACGCTTCCAGGTGATCCCGATCTTCCAGCGCTTCTGCTGTCTCTTCTTGCACGCGTTGAATATTTCGCAAATCGGATGAATGAAGCCGGCGAAAATTAATCATAACGATAAAGAACCCACGGATCCGGCAATTCAAACGGGTGCGCATCCGGAAGCGCGGACGCTTCCGCTTCGGTCATATCCATCCAAACATACGTCTCGCCGTCCGTTTCCTGTAAAAGCTGCTTATAACTTTCGTCGATTGTTTTCCAAAGACCCGGCTGCTCGGTAAAATCATCCCACGGATAAACCGTATGCAAATAATGATACAGTTTTTGATCGTATTTCATAAGTAAAAATCGAGAGCGATCTTCATTTTCATAAAACTCCCATTTATCGAGTAAATTATCCGGAAATAAATCATCGCTCGCCGGAAATGGGTAATAGCATTCGTAAGGAAACACAGCACCTGTATCGACATACATCCGCTTAACCCAGGCGCGCTTTTCGCTGAGCGATGTCAACCGGTTCCAGACACAGCCGTTCTCAGCCAGCCGCGCCGGTTCTTTTGTCGCTGCAGGATACAGCGCAGTCACCGGCTCAAATCCGATCTTTTCTAAAACACGTCTTGCCGGACTGTTAGCCTGTTGCGTATTCGCGCCGATCCACTGAATCCCCGGGTGACGCTCCGCCTCTCTGAGCACATACGTTAACAGCGTTGTTGCATTCGCTTTGCCGCGATAACGTATGTCGCTTCGTAGACGTCCGAGCATCGCATAACTTTCGGCATAAACCGTATATCCTGCCGTAGAAATCAGATCTTCACCTTCAAACATGCCGAATATACGGTTGTTTCCGCTTGTCAGCCGGTTAAAAACGCGCGGGACATAATCGTTCTCAATACCGTTTTGCATCGCTTCAACACGTGGTAAATCTTCATAGTGAAGCTCGCGTATCGTCTGCGTCACATTGTTCACTCCTTTTCATTCCTGTTCCACCGCTATTATACCGGCTTGGAGGATAATTTTCACGGGTTGCGAAGTTTATTGACATAAAAATATAAAATCATCCGTTTATATACAGAAAATGTGTGATAGAATATTCTTTATATTCAACCAATTCCAGCACAGAAAGGAGAGAAACAAATGGAAGCGATCGAAAATATCATTAACACGGCGAGTGATTTTGTATGGGGGCTTCCCCTTATTATTTTGCTCGTCGGCACCGGCTTATACTTAACTTTTCGCCTCACATTTTTTTCTTTTCAGCAGCTCCCGTACGCTCTTAAGCTCGTCTTCACAAAAGGCGACAAAATTTCGCAAGGCGATATCACGCATTTTCAGGCGTTGATGACAGCACTGGCTGCCACAGTCGGAACCGGGAACATTGCCGGGGTTGCGTCTGCTGTCGCCGTCGGCGGACCGGGAGCAGTGCTGTGGATGTGGGTCACTGCTTTCGTCGGTATGGCTACAAAGTATGGCGAAGCTATTCTCGGGGTGAAATACCGGATTCAAAATGAACGCGGGGAAATGTCGGGCGGACCGATGTACTATATTGAAAAGGGGCTCGGCATGAAGTGGCTCGCTGTTATCTTCGCCGCCTTTGCCGCGGTAGCCGCTTTTGGTATCGGCAACATGGTCCAATCGCACGAAGCCGCTGGTGTTGCGAACCAAAACTTCGGTATACCGGTCTGGGTGACCGGGCTTGTTCTATCTGTGCTCGTCGGACTGGTCATCATTGGCGGGATACGGAGTATCGGTAAAGTTGTCGGCATCGTTGTTCCTGTCATGATCGTATTTTATGTCGGTGCCGGACTGCTTATCGTCTTGATGAACATTACAGAAGTTCCGGCTGCATTCGGCCTTATTTTCACTGACGCCTTTACGGGGCAAGCTATGGCCGGCGGCGCTGTCGGTGCCGTCATCCAGCAAGGGGTCGCGCGCGGGATCTTCTCAAACGAAGCCGGCCTCGGTACAGGCGGAATTGCTGCTGCTGCTGCAAAAACCGATGTCCCGGCCCGTCAAGCGCTGGTATCGATGACACAGGTATTTATCGATACAATTATTGTCTGTACGATTACCGGTTTGGCTTTAGTAATGAGCGAGATGTATGCACGAGAAGCTGAATTCGACAGTTCTGCTCAGCTGACGTCGGCAGCATTTGATCAATACTTGCCCGGCTTTGGCGGCTTAGTCGTTGCTGTTGCACTTTTATTCTTTGTATTCTCAACGATCGTCGGCTGGTCTTACTTCGGCGAAAAGTGCTTCACCTACCTTTTTGGCGGCAAAGTTTCCATGCCGTACCGTTTTGCCTTTGTGATCATGCTCTTTGTCGGCTCCGTCGTCTCTCTTGATATCGTATGGGGATTTGCCGACGTCATGAACGGATTAATGGCCTTTCCAAACTTAGTAGCTTTGCTGCTTTTATCCGGTGTCATTGTAAATGAAACGAAAAAATTCAAACAAAAAAGGCGCGAAGAAAAACAAGCCTAAACAGACAAAGCACCCCGAAAACCACTTGGTTGGATTTCGGGGTGCTTGTTATTCGCACAGATCCTCACGCTCAAAAAGCCCGTGCTCGCTAAAATGCACTCTGATATCCGGAGCGATCAGTTCATATAATTGACGCCGCCCGGCCCAGCAGTAATCATCATGTTCATCGGAAAGAATAACGCTCTCTTCGTCGGTTTCACATAAGTACGTTAAAATGACGAGCTGTTTGCCTGGCTCTGCCAACATCGATTCAGCATAAAGAAGAGCATTTACGTGAATATTCAATTTTGTTTCCTCATAAACTTCCCGAATCATTGCATCTTCGAGATGTTCGCCGAATTCCATTTTCCCTCCGGGACACTCCCACTTGCGATTTCGCCCGGTACGATGAACAAGCAAAACATACCCGTCACGGACTATAACGGCTTTGACAACAACATATATATTCCTTTGTTCAATCAAACGCTCCACCCCTGTTTCACTTCGATTCAACCTTTAATATACCAAAGTTTCCGTCATTATTCATCCGTGTCATTATTGTGAAATTGACTTCTTATGTAAAAAGACATACGATCAATGTAAGCGCATACTTTTTAAAGGAGGAATATTTATGAACACAGCTGTTATCCTGGCGGCAGGAAACGGGCGGAAAATGTGGCCTTATTCCGTCACGAAAGCAAAACCAGCTCTTCCGGTTGCCGGAAAGCCGGTCATTTCACATTTGATCGATCAATTAACCGACGAGCATGTCGGCCATATTATCGCTGTCATAAGAGCTGATCATTCATCTGTGCGTTCAATTCTAGCGGCATATAAACAAATAACAGTTGTTACTGTTTCTTCTTCGTCCGGAACGGCAGAAAGTCTTGAAGCTGCACTGGAACATGTCGAAGAAGAGAATTTCGCGCTATTTTACGGCGATTTGTATCTCACTCCTAAGCGTATGGCTGAATGGCTTCAGGCTTGTCGCAAAACGAAAGCTTCCGCTTGTCTGTTAACCGGTCCTTACGGCGCAGAAATGCCCCAAGAGACGATTGGCGCTGCGCTTGGAAAGAACGGCCGTGTTGCCAACATCGTTGCCCATCCTCGTCCGCACTATGTATCTGAACGCGTGATCGGCGCCTTTTTGCTCGATAAAGAAGATATCCGTGAAGGCCTTAAACAACAGCCCGGTTTAATGACAAATGTTCCCACAGGCGTCATGCCCCCGGACGAAGGAATGATCGAACAAGCGCTTCAGCATCTTATTGAAAATGGAAATTATGTCAAAAATTATTCAATCGCTGACGGATTTGTCGATTTAGACAAGCCGTGGGATATCATGAAAGCAAATCACACCGCTGTCAGTGACATAACCGCTTCTCTGACAGCATCAAATGTTCCGGCATCAAGCACGCTGGATAAAACGGCAGACGTTCGGGGCTATGTTGTGATGGGCCAAAATTCGCACATCGGGAAATATGTCCGTATTAACGGCAACGCAGTGATCGGAAGCAACACTGTCATTGATCACGGTGTTGTCATCGATGGACCGGCTGTGATTGGAGACAATTGCAGCATCACTCATTTTGCTAAAATTGCCGGGAACAGTTCAATCGGAAGCCGCAATCGTATCGGACATTGCGCTGAATTCAGCGGCGTCAGTTTTCCCAACGTCAGCTTTATTCATTACGGCGAAGTTTTCGGTGTCGTCGGTGAAGCAACAGACATTGCGGCCGGGGTAACGATAGGCATGGCCCGCTTTGATGATACGCTGCAAGTTCAAACCGTCGCCGGCAGGAAGGAATTCCCTGATCAATTCGGCAACGCTGTTTTTTTCGGCGATTTCGTGCGCACCGGTATAATGAGCATGTTCATGCCGGGAGTAAAAATCGGCGCGCGCTCAGTGGTCGGTTCCGGTGTTTGTGTGGAACAGGATGTTGCCAGCGAGACACTCTTGTATCAGAAACAAACTTTAATCGAAAAGCCATGGGGCGCTTACAAATACGGATGGTGATAAAAAAAGCCGGTTTCTGCTGAACCGGCTTTTTTATCATTTTGTCACAGATTGTTTGCCATTTTATCACATTTGAGAATCATTGCCGGCCATGAGATTTGTTAAATTATAACTTAAAAGGGAATTAGTGTTTACTCACTAACGCTTTGCACTAATATCACCGTATTTTAACTGCTAATAAGAAGGTTATCGTATGTTTATTAAATTTTTAAGGGAAAATACCGTCGCTTCAGCCATCTTAGCTGTATTGCGTATTTACATCGGTTGGCAGTGGCTCACGTCAGGCTGGGATAAAGTATTTGGACCCGAGGGGTTCGACGCCAGCGGATATTTACAAGGTGTCGTTGGCAATGAAGAAGTGATGGAGCAGTATCCGACCTACCATGCATTTATTGAAAACGTGGCGCTGCCAAACTCAGATCTTTTCAGTTTTATCGTCGCATGGGGGGGGGAAATTTTCGTCGGTCTTGGTTTAATCGCCGGGATGCTGGGTCATCCTCCTTTTTTGTATGGAGTGTATTCATAAAAAAAGAAGCCATGCATCCACTCTTCCGACGCCTCCGGGAAAGCAAGAGACGAAGATCCGGATTCGGCGGCCTCAGGCCGCCGAATACTAGCTGAGTCCTTGCCCGGGGCAAGCGGAGGGTAGTGGATTCATGGCTGACATCAAAATATAGTTTGTCTACAGTCTACGCAGTTGCATTTTTGCAGCTGCGTTTTTGCCCGGTCACGATTAAAAAAACAAATAAGTATGGTAATGTTCACTTTGACCTTTCGGATGATGACGGTGACGGTCTTCTTCTGAAAGCATCAAGTTTTCCGATTCGATGTTTCTCATGTTCTGCAAAAAATCTCCCATATTTTGTTTTTCGTGCCGATAAGTCATAAAAGCCCTCCTCTGTTTTAGTACAGTTATATTTATTAATTTTTATATTATAACAGAAGAGTTTTCGCGTCAATCATTTTCTGAAAATTTATAAAACGATATCCAAATTTAGCCACCGTATTTGATTCTTACCTTCTGCAGCTTTACGGATTTACCTGTGAAGGATATAATCTGAGAAGACACAGTACGATAAAAAGGAGCACTTATATGACACATTCAGCAATATTGCCGCAAACGATGCCCGCGTTTGTTCACGACGTTTGGCAGTCCTCCGGATTCACAGAACTGACACCGATCCAAGAGAAAATGATCCCTGCAGCTATGCAGCAAAAAGATATTATCGCTGAAGCGCCGACAGGTTCCGGGAAAACATTAGCCTATTTACTTCCTGCTCTTGCGGATACTGATCTGCAAGCAAAACAGCCGCAAGTGCTTATTGTCGTTTCTTCACACGAACTTGCGATGCAGGTGCATACAGAGATTCAGCAATGGTCCAAAGGCAGCAAAATTCAAAGCGTTCCGCTGATCGGCGGTGCGAATGTAAAAAGGCAAGAAGAAAAACTGAAGAAAAAACCTCAGTTTATTGTCGGAACTCCCGGCCGCCTGACTGAACACATTGCTTCAAAAAAACTCAAGCTGCATGAATTGTCCCAGCTTGTCTTTGATGAAGCAGATCAGCTTTTCACTAAAGAACACCGCGGTGCTGTCGACAGTATCATCAAAGCATCAAGAAGGGACTGTCAAAAAATCGTCTGTTCAGCAACGGTACCCGAACATATTGAAGAAGAAGCGAAAAACTTGATGAACAAGCCGGAAATTATTCGAATTGAACTCGACCGGGAATTGCTTGAGAACATGACGCACCGCTACCTCATTGCAGACCGGCGGGAAAAACCGAAACTGCTCCGTAAATTAGCCGGAATGCAAGATTTCTATGGTATCGCTTTTACGAACAACGCATTTGATGCTGATTTTTTTAGCGAACATCTTCAGTATCATAAACGCCCGTTCGCTTTATTGCACGGCAGTGCAAATAAACAAGCCCGTGAACAAGCTATGAAAGCTTTCCGTTCCGGGACGTCGCCTCTTTTAATTTCAACAGATGTCGCTTCGCGGGGAATTGATGTGCCTGAACTCACATATGTCATCTCACTCGATTTGCCAAATGATGTTTATCAATATAAACATCGGTCAGGCCGAACCGCTAGAGCTGGGAAAACCGGTACAGTCGTTTCTCTTGTCACTCCTGGCGAAGAAGAGCGGCTTTTGCAAATTGCTGAACAACTCAACCTGACACTGCGAAAAAGCCGATTTTTCCACGGCGGGTTAGCTGATGTTCCAGAATAAATATTAAAAGCGGCTGACAATAATGTCAGCCGCTCTTTTCGTCTTGCTTATCGTCAGTTTGAACAGTTGTTCCCGATTTTGGCGGATGTTTCACAAACGTTGCAATAATTAAACCGATAAACGCTAGCACGGTTGTGACCCAAAAGGATAAGTTCACACCGTAAATCATTGCACTTTCAGCCGTTCCTTCTGGAGCAAAACCTGCTCCGACAGTCATCACTGTCACGAGAAATGCTGTTCCAAGTGAACCGCCGACTTGTCTTAACGTGTTGTTCATTGCTGTACCGTGCGGGATAAGTCTGTCCGGCAGTGAATTTAGACCTGCCGTCGTGACCGGCATCATAACCATTGCCAAACTGAGCATCCGAAAAGAATGAATGATTGCCATATACGCAAAACCGGTATCTTCACTCAAATTCGTAAAAAGAAAATTACTCACAGTCAGCACAGTCATCCCTGAAATCGCCAGCCACCTGGCGCCGATTTTATCAAAGATTCTCCCCGTGATCGGATTCATCACACCCATCACAATCGCACCCGGCATCAGCATCAATCCGGATTCAAATGCTGTGAATCCTTGCATATCCTGCATATAAATCGGCAGGATCGTTGCCGCTCCGATCATAGACATGAATACGACCACACCGATAACATTTGTCAACGCAAAAATGCTTGATTTAAATACGCGAAATTCCAAAATCGGTTCCGGCAATTTAAGCTGCCGTAAAATAAACCAAAGAAGCGACAGCGCACCGATTCCCATCCAGACAAGAACAGATGTACTCGTCCAGCCGTTCATCCCTGCAACGCTGAAGGCGTAAAGCAAACCGCCGAAACCGAACGTCGACAGCATGATTGAACGAATATCGAGCTTAGGAAACGTTTGTTCAGTCACATTTTTCAAAATGAAGTAAGCGATAATCATATCGGCAAGCGCGATTGGCAAGATAATAAAAAACAGCGCGCGCCATGGAAACTGGTCGACAATGTAACCGGACAGAGTCGGGCCGATTGCCGGAGCAAACGCGATGACCATACCTACAAGCCCCATCGCCTGACCGCGTTTTTCCACAGGAAACACGAGGAACAATACTGTTTGCATCAACGGGATCATAATTCCGGCACCGCTGGCCTGAATGACCCGGCCGAGAATCAAAACTTCAAAATTCGGCGAGATACCGGCAACGAGTGTTCCAAAGGCAAATAAGCCCATAGCCGTCATAAACAATTTCCGCGTCGTGAATTTTCCGATTAAAAATGCCGTGATCGGAATCATAATTCCGTTTACGAGCATAAAAACCGAATTAAGCCACTGCCCTGTATTTGCGGTTATATTTAAATCAGCCATTATCGGCGGGATCGCCGTCACCAATAATGTTTGGTTCAAAATTGCCACAAAAGCTCCCGCCAGCAAAACAGCAACGAGCGGTATACGGTTCACTTTTTGGTTATTGGGATCATCTTCTTCCATAACTATAATCTCCTGACGTAAAAATCATCTTTTTCTATAATACCGAATTATTTCGAGAATAGAAAGAAGATTGCATGTGAATTTTCATCAAAAATAAAAGCCGTCTGCTTAGTGCAGACGGCTCAGATTGTAGACAAATTATTATTTTGACGTAAGCCACGCAGCCACTAACCTCCGCTTGCCCCGGGCAAGGACTCAGCTAGTATTCGGCGGCCTGAGGCTGCCGAATACGGATCTTCGTCTCTTGCTTTCCCGGAGGCGTCGGAGGAGTGGATGCGTGGCTTCCTTTTTTATGAAAACACTCGATTCAAAGAAGGAGGATGACCCAGCATCCCGGCTTAATCCTGCGGGATAGCGAGACAGACGAGACCCTGCAGGGCATAAGCCCGAAGCGGCTCGGCGCTCGCCCGCGGACTAGTAAGACACGGCGAAGTCTTTTTGAGCCGATATCGCAGTGATACCTTCAGGTGAAAGAAGCCGGACGATGCGTCGTCATCCGTTCCTTTTAATATGACATCTATCGATGTCATGACTTTGTCTACACTCTAAGCCGTTTGCTTAGTGCAGACGGCTTAAAGATTATTTTAATTTTTTCAGCGATTCACGGTTAAATGCATTTAAGTCATCAGGCGTTCGGCTTGTGACGAGATTGCCGCAGACAACAACTTCTTCATCAAAGAAATTAGCCCCGGCATTGCGCAGGTCTTGAATAATCGATTTAAACCCTGTCAGATTGCGGCCGTGCAATACATCCGCTGTTATCAACAACTGAGGCCCGTGACAAATTGTTAAAATCGGTTTGTCGTATAAGACAAAATGTTTCGCAAATTCTACAAAACGTTCATCTGTTCGAATAATATCCGGTGAAAAACCGCCGGGGATCAAGAGTGCATCATAGTCTTCCGGAGAAGCATCGCCGATGGCAATATCTACGGTTACTTCGGCTTCCCCTTGCTTGCTTTTCAATTCTTGACCTTGTTTCGGACCGACAACAACAACATCATGACCGTCTTTTTGCATTGCTTTTAATGGAGATGTGTATTCAGAGTCTTCAAATAAGTGCGACATTACACTGGCAATTTTCTTACTCATCTATATCTCTCCTTTAGTTTATATTAGTTACGTAAAAATCTTACCCGGCGATTTTTACCTGCAAACATGTTATTCTTGTTCGTTAAAAGACATTTTTTCGTATTTAGTACTTGGTATTAATCACTGATGATAGTATAATGAAGTTACTCTTAAGTAAGAAAGAAAGTGAGCTGAGATTATGACTGCGCAACGGATCGCTTGGGTTACGGACAGCACGGCTTATTTAACACAGGAACTGATCGATCACCCCGATGTTTACGTATTGCCGCTTTCAATTATTATAGACGGATTTCCTTACGAAGATGGTGTCGACTTAACGACAGAAGAATTATACCAAAAAATCCGCTCCAGCAAAGAAGTGCCAAAAACGTCACAGCCGGCGGCAGGAAAGTTTGCTGAGCTGTATGAATCTTTAAAAAGCAACTATGATGCTGCGATTGCGGTCCACATTTCCAGCCAACTGAGCGGGACGATTGAAAGTTCTGCTTCCGGTAAAGAAATGGCGGATTTTGATGTAAAGATTGTTGATTCACGCTCGATGTCTTATGCAATCACAACGCTGATTGAACAAGGTATGAGCATGGCTGAAAACGGGGTATCCGCTGATGAAATCCAGGAAACTCTTAATCACAATGCGAAAAAATCGGAAAATTATATCCTGCTCGGCAGTCTCGAGCAATTCTACAAAGGCGGCCGAATGACAGGAACGCAATTTCTGCTCGGCAATTTGTTAGCAGTGAAACCGATAATTCAAATCACCAGTGAAGGCACGTTCGGCCTTTTTCAAAAAGTCCGCTCAGAAAAGAAAGCCTTGCGACGTATTCTGGAATTATTCAGTGAGTCTTATGAGAAGTACCGGATCCGCCAAGTTCAGATTCTCCACGGCAATGTCGCTGATAAGGCAGACGCACTGAAATCACGCGTCAAAGAACAATTTCCGTCGCTCGATGTTGTGATTGGCGAGATCAGCTCCTCGATTGCTGTTCACGCCGGCGAAGGTACGTTAGCGATGATTTGGCAAAATGAAGACAAAGACGTTTAGTCTAAAAAAGACCGGAGCAAACAATGTTTGCTCCGGTCTTTTTTCATTTACACTCAACAACGGCCGTTAAAATTCTCCGTTTTGATACATATCAAACACTTGCTGCACATCTTTGTCTCCTCTTCCGGAAATATTGACAATGAGCGCAGCTTCGCGGTCATATCCTGGTGCGATTTTTTTTGCCATCGCAACAGCATGCGCACTTTCTAATGCCGGGATGATCCCTTCTTTTTTCGAGAGAAGCTCGAACGCTTCCATGACCTCTTTTTTTGTAACCGTAGCATATTCCGCCCGGCCGCTCGTTTTTAAATAGCTGTGTTCCGGCCCGATTCCGGGATAATCCAATCCGGCCGCAATCGAATACGTCGGGGAAGGCTGTCCGTCTTCGTCTTGCAACAGGAGGCATTTAAACCCGTGAATAACAGCCGGTGTTCCTTTCGATAACGTTGCTGCTTCTTCCGGTTCGACACCGATAAGGCGGACGGAAGGTTCGTCAATGTAATGCGCAAACGCACCGATCGCGTTGCTTCCTCCGCCGGTAACTGCAATGACTGCATCCGGCAGTTTTCCTTCTTTTTCATACATTTGCCGTTTCGATTCTTCACTGGATACAGCTTGAAAATGTTTAACAATCGAAGGATACGGATGCGGACCGACCGCGGAACCTAATAAATAAAACGTCGTTTCATAATTTTCGACTAAGTCATTCAGCGCAACATCTACGGCATCTTTTAGCCGCCCTTGCCCTTGGTCAACCGATACAACCTTTGCACCGAGGAGCTCCATTCGGAACACGTTCAGCGCTTGACGTTTCATGTCCAATTTTCCCATATAAATGATGCATTCCATCCCAAACATTGCACAAGCTGTCGCTGCCGCAACACCGTGCTGGCCAGCTCCTGTTTCGGCAATGATTCGGTGTGCACCCATTTTTTTCGCTAACAGCGCTTGTCCGATGACGTTGTTAATTTTATGTGCACCGGTATGATTTAAGTCTTCGCGTTTTAAATAAATTTTCGCTCCGCCGTAGGCTTCTGTTAAATGTTTCGCAAACGTAAGCGGATTTTCCCGCCCGACATGATCGCGCAAACACTCTTTATATTCTGCATTAAAATCAGGATCATCTTTGTACTTTTCAAATTCATCAGTCAGCCGATCCAATACAGCTTGCAATGACGGCGGTACAAAACTTCCGCCAAATTCGCCGAAATACCCTTTTTCTTCCGTAACATAGTTCATCTTACTCCACTCTCCTCAGCTCATTTTTTTCTCTGCTCCACTAAAAAACTCATTAGGCACGAATTAGTTATATCCTACCGGACGATGCCCGTCATGTCAATTTAAAAAAGACGCCTGAAAAGTATCAGGCGTCGCATCAATCGATTATCCCCGTTCCCAGTTTGCATGCATATCCGTTCCGGCTGCTTTCATCGTCGTAAAAACAGGACAGCGGGCGTCGACTTTTTCCTGCATTTCACGAATGCGGTCATCTGTTTCCGTTGTGACAAGCTGTGCATGTACATCGACACGCTGGAAAAATGGCCGTACACCCGGTTCTCCCATTAATCCCCGCGAGTCGAGCTCTCCTTTGATAAAGAAATGAATTGACTGCAGATCGAAGTCCATTTCTTTTGCTACCATGTTGGCCACAACATTCTCGCACCCTGCTAAAGAGGCAAGCATATTTGTTAACGGGTCAGGTCCTTCATCGTTCCCGCCCATATTTTGCGGTTCATCAATCACGATACTATGACCGGCCCCCTCTACCTGAGTCTTCATTTTATCGGTAGCGCCGGTTACTTCAAATTCCATTTTACTCACGATCGATCCACTCCTTTAAATATCAGGTACGGGAGACTGTACCCTGGATCGCGGATTTTATAACATTCATTCGTGACTAAAAATCAGCCGGGTTCGGTCCATACCGCTCCCCTGTGTGCAGTGCATCAATCTTCTTAATATCTTCATCCGTCAGTTCAAAATCAAATATCGCTGCATTTTGTTTAATTCTTTCCGGTGTCACCGATTTCGGTATCGTAACAATCTGTTTTTGCAAATCCCAGCGCAAAATGATTTGCGCCGCCGATTTGCCGTGTTTTTCAGCCAATTCCGTCAACACCGGCTCATCCAAGAGCCGCGCACGGCCGAGCGGGCTCCAGGCTTCCACTTGAATACCGTGCTTTTGACAAAACTCCTGCAGTTCCGTTTGCACAAGGCGCGGGTGCCATTCCACTTGATTGACGGACGGTTTAATTTCTGTATGTTTCATTAAATCTTCTAAATCATCAATTAAAAAGTTGCTGACGCCGATCGCCCGGATCTTCCCTTCAGCGTACAGCTTCTCGAGCGCTTTCCACGTATCAACAAACTTTCCGCTGACAGGCCAATGAATAAGATAAAGATCGATCACCTCTAAACCGAGCTTTTGCCGGCTTGTTTCAAAAGCTCTCAGCGTTTCGTCATACCCTTGATCATCGTTCCATACCTTCGTCGTGACAAAGATCTCTTCACGCGGCACAGACGTTTCGCGGATCGCTTCACCGACACTTTCTTCATTGTTATAAAATGAGGCTGTATCAATATGCCGGTAGCCTGCCGCTAACGCAGTATGAATCGCCTGTTTCACTTCTTCGCCGGCCTCTGCTTTGTAAACGCCGAGTCCGAGCCAAGGCATTAATACACCGTTATTCAATTTTACAGCTGAGTGAATATGAGCCATCGTAAAAGCACCTCCGCAAAATTTTTTCGCTAGTCGGTTTCTGTATGAAAAATTCGAAACGCAAACCATTGAATCAAAAATGAGACAACCAATGCGATCCCGAGCGTTGTTGTATTAAAGATATCGATGATCCAAAGAACAAGCGCCGCGATAATCATAAAAATACCGGCAATAATCGATGAGGCATTCGTCGCTTCTTTTTTATTCATGACCTGTTCCCCCCGCGCATAATTATGTTGACAACTGCCGATTTCATTCTATTGCGGATCTTTCAGGTTCAAAAGGAATGTACTGCTCGTTAAGCCAATCATACAATTCTGCAAAACTCGTTGCAACAGCATCCGGTTCAACGCTTTTCGGCTGCTGAAGATGGCGGTCGTTAAACCAAACAGCTTGCCAGCCGGAGTGTTTCGCGGGCTCGATGTCATTTATCCAATTGTCGCCGACATAAACCGATTGCTCTGGAAGCGTCCCGCTCTTTTCGTTGACGTAATGAAATACGGCCGTGTCCGGTTTTGTCAGACCGATTTCTTCGGAAATAAACTGAAGCTCTTCCGGTATCCACTCTGATAAACCGAGCGCTTCGATCTTTTTGCGTTGATGCTCGCCCGGTCCGTTTGTAATAAGTCCGATTTGAATATTAGCGCTTTGCAGCAGATGAAATACATCTTCCACACCTGGATAGAAACTGAGCTGCGCTTGATAAAATACATAGGAATCCTGCAGTTTGGCCGCTTCGTCTTCAGTGATCTCCATTCCCGTGTCTTTAAAAGCTTTTTGCGCTCGGACTATGCGCATTTCATTAAGGCTGATCTCGCCGTTAACATATAGCGGCCACATCGTGTCACTATGATGACGTATTCGGCGAAATAATGCATACAGTTCTTCCCCGCTGCAAGCAAAACCAGTATCTGCTACCGCCTTGCGAAAAGGCTCAAGCTGGTCATAAAGCGTATCATCTAAATCAAAAAAAACTGTCATACAAACAACTCCTTCGTCCAATCTAAAAAGATATTATACACGAAAAACGTTTTGTGCACGACAGGTAAATCACAAAAAAATTAGTATGACAAAATTCAACACCCGGATTCAAAAGAACCCGGGTGTTGATTACCGCTTAATAGATTTAACATTGTCCTTTAAGTCACTCAGCGTTTTTCAGCTGACCGGCAAGCTCTTCTGCATAAGAATTTAATTCGCTTTTCACGTCGGCGTCAATGTGACGATTATTCGGTCCGCGGTTTAAATGCTTCAGGTAATTATCGATAAACTTCGCTGCCTGTTCTTCTCTCTCGCTGCTGTAATGATGATCAGCTTGGCGGAGTGAATTGCCGAGCTGATTAACGAGAGGTCCGCTGATGTCCCCGGAATCTTTATACTCGGCAGTCATATTCTCCAGTGCCTCTAACATGTCAGCCGGTTCTTTTCCTTCTTCGACTTCGACGAGTCTGACATTATCGAGTTGAACATCATACGGTACATCTAATTGCGGGTCATCTTCATCGCGGCCGAGGCCGAAAAGCATGCTGTAATCTCCCGCTTCTTCTACATTGATATACCCTGTTTGCGTTTCCATCGCGTCGCTGACTTCAAAGTCTAAAATGCCCGCTTCTGCACCGGCCAGTTCTACGTATACGTCGCGGTCATAGTCGGATCTCATATCAAATTCAACTTTGTACGTCCCTTCCGGCACGGTAACATCCTGCATTAATTGAATATGATACCAAGCCCAGCCGACCTGATTGATCGTAGCATTTAATACGTTATCTTCGATCGAGAAATCAGCTGTGCCTGCATTCGGATCGTGATCGCCCATATTGAAAATATTCCAGACGAGACTGTCGTTTTCATCACCGAACTCCGTTGTTTCTTCAAAGGTTCCGTCTTCGATCAAGTTTTCACCGACTTCTGTCCAATTAGCTGACTCATCGACAGGCGGCAGCCCTTCATCTTCGTCGCCATTATCCGGATCAATTTTCTCTCCTGGCGGCGGATGTTCCGCGTTGGCATCTTCATAAGCGCGGACGTAGTCGACTTCCACTTGTCCCGGGAACTCTGTCGTTTCATCCGGATCGCCGCCGTACCAGCCCCCGACAGCAAGGTTGAGGATCATATGAAATTCCTGGTCAAACGGCGCAGGGTATTCGCCGTATTCAGTGTACCAATCTGTTTTCGTTGAATAGAGTTCATCGTTGACGTACCAGCGGATTTCACCCGGCTCCCATTCAATCGCGTATTCGTTAAACTCTGTTGTTGACTGGCCGTCTGGGAAATAATACTCTTCCGCCGTATATGTGTTATCAGGCCAAAGATCGCCGTAGTGAATCGCGGCGCCGACAATATCGGTTTCGGAACCTCTGTTTTCCATAATGTCGATCTCGCCGGACGCGGCCCAGCCGCCGTAAACGTCATCTTGCGGCATCATCCAAAACGCCGGCCAATAGCCTTGCCCTTCCGGAAGCTTCATCTTCGCTTCAAAGCGCCCGTAAGCTTGACTGAACGACTCGTCTGTCAAGACTTTCCCGGATGTGTAATCGTAGTCGCCGTGCTCATCGCTGACCTGTTCTTCACGCGCTTCAAGAATCAGCTTGCCGTCTTCGACCGTGACATTGTCTTCCTGGTAAGACTGCAATTCCTCATTTCCCCAACCGGGAATCCATTCATCTCCGTCGTAAAAACCGTTTCCGATATCGATCCGCCATTTCGATGTGTCTAATTCATCGCCGTCAAACTCGTCGTTCCAAGTCATTTGCCAATCCGGTTCCGAATCCCCTCCGTTGCCTTCGTTACTCTCACCGGCGCTGACCGATGCGTGAAAACTTGAAGCTGCCAGCAACAACACTAACGATCCGCTGAATTTGTTTAATTTCATAACCAAACTCCTCTCAATTTAATGATTAATTGTACAGCAGTAAATACGGATTTCACGATTTGCTCAGAAGACGAACACCCCCTAAGGTTAATATCTTTTCTCCCTGCACTATTTCATTACTCGATTAATCAATTAGCTCACGAATCTTCGGCGTCAGGATTTTCTTCCGGCAGCGGATGGTCTGCATTGGCATCTTCATAGGCGCGGACATAGTCGACTTCCACTTGCTCCGGGAACTCTGTCGTTTCATCCGGATCGCCGCCGTACCAACCGCCGACAGCAAGGTTCAGAATCAGATGAAATTCTTCGTTGAACGGCGCAGGGTATTCGCCTGCCTCGGTGTACCATTCCGTTTTCATTGAATAGAGTTCATCGTTGACGTACCAGCGGATTTCACCCGGCTCCCATTCAATCGCATATTCGTTAAACTCTGTTGTCGATTGTCCATCAGGAAATTGATATTCTTCCTCAGAATATGTGTTGTCCGGATAAACATCCCCGTAGTGAATCGCGGCGCCGACGATACCGGTTTCGGAACCTCTGTTTTCCATTATGTCGATCTCGCCGGATGCGGCCCAACCGCCGTAAACGTCGTCTTGCGGCATCATCCAAAACGCCGGCCAGTAGCCTTGCCCTTCCGGAAGTTTCATCTTCGCCTCAAAGCGCCCGTAGGCTTGACTGAACGACTCATCGGTCAACACTTTTCCCGATGTATAGTCATATTCGCCGTGCTCATCGCTCGTTGTTTCTTCCCGCGCTTCCAGGATCAGACGGCCATCTTCGACACTGACATTATCTTTCTGGTAAGACTGGAGCTCCTCATTTCCCCAGCCGGGAATCCATTCATCGTCTTCATAAAATCCGTGCCCGGTATCGATTCGCCATTTCGACGTATCCAATTCATCACCGTCAAACTCGTCGTTCCAAGTCATCTGCCAATCTGTTTCTGAACCAGAAACTTCTGCATTATTACCATCGTCTTGATCTGCACAAAATGATGCGACCATTCCGGGAAGCGTTAACAAAAGTATTAACGATCCGCTCTTTAGTTTCATGCTAATACGCTCCTTCAAAAGAAAATCCCATTACGAAATCGGTTTCGTAAAAGTGCAAAAAATATCCGGCTCATTTAACTAATCCCGTAAATTCTCTTATGTAAATAGTGATATTTTGCTTCCGTTAACGAAAGCGATTTCGTAAAGAGTATCGTTTCAACAGTTGTAAGTCAATTGATTTTACAAAAATAAGATAATCGACCTCCATATGTCACGACAATATTCCTAAATACCTGATTATTTGCCATTACATTGTTGTTGTCTGGAAGCAGCTGTGATTGCGCCGGGTTGAATACAAATATTTCACCAGGTAAGATTGAGAAAACGCTTCTGTTTGGAGGAAATGTATGAAGGTTTTACTGACAGGCGCCGGGATGGTCGCCGGGATAGTTTTGCTTTTTTTCGGCTTGCAAACGTTTATGGTCATCTTTAATCAAGAAGAACAGCTGTTTATGGAACAAACCATTTCAGAAGAACGCGCTTTTTCAGTAAGCGAGGAGCGTGATGATTTAGAAGAACTGTCAATCGATGCAACCGACGGTGTGACGCTGCACGGCTGGCTCAGACATGCAGCGAATGATCAAGAAAAACAGCCGCTCGTAATATATTTCGGCGGCAACGCGGAAGAGCAGTCACAGGCGATCCCTACGTTTGATCATTTATCCGACTGGTCGGTTCTGTTTATGAATTACCGCGGCTACGGCTTAAGTGAAGGCGAACCCGGGCAGGACGAATTGTACAGCGATGCCAAGACACTCTTTGATACAATGAGCGAGCGTGATGATATCAATGAAGATAAGATTGTTTTAATGGGCCGCAGTATGGGAACCGCTCCGGCGGTGCATGCTTCTGATGTCCGCGATGCAAAAGGGACCATTCTCATTTCTCCCTATGACAGCCGGACACGTCTGCAAGAGCATCGGCATCCGTATTTACCGATATCATCGTTTATTCGCCATCCATTTGAATTAAGCGACAGAGCTTCCGATATCGAGTCTCCGCTCTTGACCGTCATTGGTACCGAAGACCGTGTCATTCCGCCGCAGCATTCCGAAACGACCGCTGAGCAGTGGGGCGGCCGAACAAATATCGTTCATCTCGAAGGTTACGGCCATAATAACTTGCAGCAAAACAATCGTTTTGTTTCAGCAATCGAAACCTTCCTGGAAGAACTTGACTAACCGCTGAACGGATGCTTCAAAAACATGAGTGATCCGTTTTTGCGGGATGAAAGGGGTACTTCAATAATGGCCGCCACTTGGATCGTTGGCAATGTGAGTATCGGCGCGGGAGCGATTATTGCTTTTTTCTATCTTTTGTTTAGTCTGTTTTGGGCTAACCCGCTTTTAACACCTTGGTATCCTGTGTTTATTCTGTCCATATTTATTGTCTTTAATATTGTTTTCATCCCGAAACACACTGTATTTCACTGGGGAAGATCGCTGTTACTTATGATCGGTTCTGCGTTTTTAACGTATGCGCTGCACTTGCTGGTACACGCCGGTTAATCCCGTTGTGAAAAGAAAAAGACTGTATAATAAAAAAAAGAGCTTGGAAATTTATCCCAAGCACTTTTAGCTGCTTTTTCTTAAACGTGTTCCGGCTGCTCATTGCGATGACGAAAGCCGGCGACAATCCGGTCAAGCATCGCCCGGTCCATCGCTAAACTATTAAGTTGCAAGCGGTCCAGTAAAGCTCTCGTGTTTTTCTCGGAAAAATCAATGGTACGGTTTAAATACGGTTCAAACACAGCCAACGGTTCGTTCATCTTTTGCTCTAACTTTGTCAGTTGCTCGGTTTGATCGAAAGAAACCCACTCTAATTCCTGAAAATCAAAACCGTCTCGTATCGCAGACATGATCATCCCGTTTGTCGGCGGATAAGGGTTTGTCACATTATAAACGGATCCATTTACACTCTTCGTTAACGCGCCGGTAACAATTTCTGCAACGTAGTCAACCGGAACGAGGTGCGTTTTTTCCTCGTCGCTGACGACAATTTTAAAAGAGTCAAGCTTTGAATTACGCTGCTTTTTTTGGACGTGACGTTTCATTAACTCAACCGCCCGCATCACACCGTAAAGGCCAAAAGTTGAATCCGCGTCGCCTGTTTCACTGTTTCCAACGATAATTGCCGGACGAAGAACAGCAACATGGAACTTTTCTTGATAAGACATGACATCGTGTTCGGCGTAACATTTACTTTCTTCATAAGCATTCACGAACTCTCTGTTTTCCGGCTGATAGAGCGCTTCGAATCCTTCTTTGCCTCTTCCGAGCGTATAAGCCGTGCTGACATGGAGAAACGTTGATATATCCAGTTTTTCAGCGAGCTTCAACAGTTCTTTCGTCCCTTGCCTGTTGATCTGAAATACCGTCTCTCTTTCATTATCATCAAATGATAAATAAGCTGCCGAGTGAATGACGCTGTCAATCTTTCCGGTTAATTCGTTGATTCGCTTATCAGTTAAACCGCCTGACGGCTTCAGCAAATCGCCGTAAACGAAATGAACAGCTTTTTTTGTGTTAAGAGACAGGGTATCGAGCCAATCTTTCGCTTTCGTTTCATTACGGATTAACGCATAAATTTCATAACCCTTCTCAGCTAAACGATTGGTGATTATCGTACCGAGAAAACCGGTCGCTCCGGTTAAAAGTACATTCATGATGAAAACTCCTTTTATAAAACACATATATATGTGACATGACAATATTTTTAAATACTGTATTGCATATTCTACTAAATCATCAAGCTGATGTGTAGTCTCCTGCTCATATTCACACATTCTTTAATAAGATTGTCCGTTTAAACAGACCGGTCAACGTGAATGATAAACAATGAACAGAGAGAAATGAGGAGGGACTACATTGTCTAAAGAAACATTAAAACAAAAGTTTTTTGCCCACAGAGATGTAACCAATGAACTTGCTTCTATGATCAATCAAGACCGCTATTCATTTAAGCCGGCGGAAACGTCGATGGACTCCGAGACATTGATCAAGCATATGATGAAAAGCGCAAATATTTTCATTGCATTTGCCGCGGGAAAACAGCCGCTTGATTTAGGCGAAAAAGAACAGGCGGTAAATTTGGCCGAATACGCCCAAACATATACGGATGAAACGATCGCGCTTTTTGATGAATTAACGGAAGACGGCTTGGATGAACTGATCGACATGACAGAAATTTTCGGTGCGAAAATGCCCGCTCATCAAGTGATTGAGTTAGCGATCGATCACGAAATCCATCACAAAGGGAATTTGTTTGTCTATCTGCGGATGATGGGGTACGATGAGTTGCCGTTGTACGTCCGCACGTAAATGATCAGAAGCTCCTTTGCTGTTAGGCAAAGGAGCTTCTAGTGCTTTTTATTTGAACTGGGCTGTTTCTGTCGAACCGGAGAGCGCCAATGTCGAGGAAGCCCCGCCGGCAATGACTTGCGAAACTTCATCAAAATAACCTGTTCCGACTTCCCGTTGGTGTCGCGTCGCAGAATATCCGTCTTTTTCTGAGGAGAATTCCGCTTGCTGCAGGCGGGAATAAGCAGCCATTCCGTCTTCTTTATACTCATTAGCTAATGTGAACATGCTGTGATTCAACGCATGGAAGCCGGCAAGGGTGACGAATTGGAAAGTATACCCCATCTCGCCGAGCTCTTCTTGAAAACGGGCGATCGTGTCTTCATCCAGTTTTTTCGCCCAATTGAACGAAGGTGAACAATTGTAGGCAAGTTTTTTGCCGGGAAATTCAGCATGGATGGCCTCAGCAAATTTCTGCGCTTCATCAAGATTCGGTTCGCTCGTTTCGCACCATATCAAATCCGCATACGGTGCGTAAGCCAACCCGCGGTTAATCGCCTGATCAATCCCGCTGTTTGTGCGGTAAAACCCTTCCTCTGTCCGTTCACCGGTTAAAAACGGCTGATCGTAAGGGTCGATATCGCTCGTAATTAAATCGGCCGCATTCGCATCAGTACGGGCAACGATAACCGTTGACACGTTGCTGACATCTGCCGCGAGTCTCGCTGAAATTAAATTTTTAATCGCGACTTGTGTCGGCAATAGCACTTTCCCGCCCAAGTGACCGCACTTTTTCTCCGAAGAGAGCTGATCTTCCAAATGAACTCCGGCAGCCCCGGCCTCAATCATCGCTTTTGTCATTTCATAAACGTTTAACGGTCCGCCGAATCCGGCTTCCATATCGGCAACGATCGGTGCAAAATAATCAATCTCGTCATTTCCTTCAACATGCTGGATTTGGTCGGCGCGCTGAAACGTTTGGTTAATGCTTTTAACGACATTCGGCACGCTGTTAGCCGGATACAGGCTTTGATCGGGATACATTTGTCCGGCGAGATTGTTGTCTGCCGCAACTTGCCAGCCGCTTAAGTAAATGGCATTCAACCCCGCCTTGACTTGCTGCAAAGCCTGGTTCCCGGTCAACGCCCCGAGCGCCCGGATAAACGGCTTGTTTTCCATATCTGACCATAGTTTTTCCGCACCGCGGCGGGCCAATGTATGCTCGATCATCACCGATCCGCGTAATTTTTCGACATCCGCTCGGCTGTATGGGCGTTCAACTAAGCTGTATCTCTCGGAATCCCACTGGTCAATCACATCGGTTCGCTCATTCGTTCTCATTGAATCATCTCCCCTTTTTTGGATTTATTGGCGATATATTCTTTATATTCGCGGCGCCGCCGATGCAAAATCGGTTCTGTGTACCCGTTTGGCTGTTCTTTCGCAGTAAAAACCAGTTCGAGCGCGGCTTGAAAAGCGGTCGATGTTTCCGGCTGAACCGACATCGGTTCATAAGCAGGATCGCCTTCATTTTGACGGTCCACAACAGCGGCCATCTCATGCATAACCCGCATCACCTGCTCTTTTGTACATACGCCGTGATGGAGCCAATTCATCATATGCTGACTTGATATGCGAAGCGTCGCTCTGTCTTCCATTAAGTGCACGTTATTGATATCCGGCACTTTTGAACAGCCGACACCTTGTTCAACCCAGCGGACAACGTAACCCAAAATCCCTTGCGCATTATTTTTTAATTCCTCTTCAACTTCTTCAGCCGTAAAATGGCGTTGGCTCAGCGGAATCTCGAGCATCTTATCCGCCGGATTTTCACTTGTTTGTTGCAACCTTTTTTGCACAGCAGGCGTATCGACAGCATGATAATGCAGCGCATGAAGCACAGCAGCAGTCGGAGACGGCACCCAGGCTGTGTTTGCGCCGGCTTCGAGCTGCGATCCTTTCTCGCTCATCATTCGGGCCATTTCTTCCGGCATCGCCCACATTCCCTTGCCGATTTGTCCGCTCTCATGCAAGTTAAGCTGCAAGCCGTGATAAACGTTCGCGCGTTCGTAAGCATCGAGCCAAACCGACGATTTCATTTCCCCTTTTCTAATCATCGGACCGGATGCCATAACCGAATGAATATCATCGCCTGTGCGGTCAAGAAAACCGGTGTTGATGAAAAATATCCGTTCTTTCACCTCATTAATCACATTATGCAAATTTAATGATGTCCGCCGTTCTTCATCCATGACACCGACTTTAATCGAATGTTCAGGAATGCCTGTCAGCTTTTCTGTCTCTGTCATCAGCTCATTTGTAAAAGCTGCTTCTGCTGAACCGTGCATTTTCGGTTTAACAATATAAACGGAGCCGGTTTTCGAATTCCCGTATACACCGCGCTCAGACAGATCAATGTGACCGGTCAATCCAGAAATCACTGCGTCAATTAAACCTTCAAATGCTTCTTCTCCGTTCGGTAAATAAACTAAATCTGTCGTCATTAAATGACCGACATTTCTCACAAGCATTAACGAACGTCCCGGAAGGGAAAGGTTTCCTTCTCCGCCAAACGGTGATTGATACGTCCGATCAGGATTTAACGCGCGCTTCGTTTCTTTGCCATTTTTGTAAAACCCCGCTGTCAGCGTCCCGTCAATCAATTGCAGCCAGTGCCGGTAAACTTCCGTTTTGTCTTCCGGGTCAACTGCCGCAACCGAATCTTCAAAGTCCATAATCGTCGTCGTCGCTGCTTCTGTTGCAATATCTTTTAACCCAGCCGGATCGTCTTCGCCGATGCGATCGCTCCGATCGATTTGCAGTTCAATATGCAGCCCGTTGTTTTTAAGTAAAATGGCTGAAGGTTCATTCATTTCACCTTGAAATCCTTGAAACTGATCACGGTTTTTCAGCTGCACGGTTTCATGAGCTGTTTCACTGTAAAGCGTTTCGTTTGCAACATAATACCGTCGAACGTTGTGGTGACTGCCGGAAGCGAGCGGAAACCTCTCATCTAAAAACGTTTTGCTGTAAGCGATCACTTTTTCACCTCTGACAGGGTTATACCCGTCTGCTTTGCGCTCAGCTCCCCCTTCTTCATTCAAAACATCTGTTCCGTACAATGAATCGTACAAACTTCCCCACCTGGCATTTGCTGCATTGACAGCATACCGGGCGTTATTGACCGGTACGACGAGCTGCGGACCGGCTTGTGTGTTGACTTCCGGATCGAGGTTCTTCGTTTCTACAGTGAAACGCTCTGTCAGAGGTTCGATATATCCGATTTCTTCCAGCCAATCTTGATACGCTTGTTTATCCTTCCCTCCCTTTTCCGGTCTGTGATACTCATCCAAACGGTTTTGAAAGTCACTTCGCATTTTGAGCAGCGATTTGTTCCGTTCATGGAAGGAGGTTAAGAGTTTTTCAAATCCGCTCCAAAAGAGTTCTTTGTCAAGCTTCGTTTTCGGAAGTAATTCTTCTTCAAGAAATGCTGCGAATACATCCGCAATTTGCATGTTGCCCCGCCGGCTGTAACTCTTCACATAATCCCTCCTTTAATTTAAAACCAACTGTTATAATACAGTTAGATTATATGTTTTTTATTATATAACAAATGAACAGATTTTCAAGCTATTTTTTATAAATAGGTCTTATTTCTTACAAAAATCCCCTCACCTGTTAAAAGGTGAGGGGGGGGTACTGACTAATTTTAAGTTTTACGGCAAGACGGTGCTTCCCATCAAATAACGGTCGCATTCGCGTGCAACACCGCGGCCTTCATTAATTGCCCAAACAACAAGGCTTTGTCCGCGTCGCATGTCGCCGGCAGAAAAGACCCCGTCGACATTCGTGCGATAATCTTCATGCTCCGCTTTCACCGTCGACCAATCGGTTGTTTCAACACCAAACTGTTCGATCAAGCTTTGTTCCGGTCCGCTGAAACCGATCGCTAAAAAGACGAGTTCAGCCGGCCAAACCTGTTCTGTGCCGGGAATTTCTTTACGAATCCGCCTTCCGTCTTTTTCTTTTTTCGATTCGACTTCTACCGTATGAACTTCTTTTAAATTCCCGTCATCGTCACCGACAAAGCGGGTTGTCATCACGCCGTAAGCGCGGGGGTCTTTGCCGAAAACAGCTGCTGCCTCTTTATGACCGTACTCATCACGGTGCACGATCGGCCACTGCGGCCATGGGTTCGCTTCAACATCCCGCTCATCACCGCGTTTTCGGTAAATATCAAACTGCGTTAAGTTCTTGCAGCCGTGGCGCATAGACGTTGCAATACAATCGGTACCGGTGTCGCCGCCGCCGATGACAACAACATTTTTCCCTTCGGCCGAGATGTATTCGCCGTCTTCATAATCTGAATCAAGCAGACTTTTCGTATTGCTGTGCAGAAAATCCATTGCATAATGTACACCGTTCAAGTGACTTCCTTCTGCAGGAATATCACGGTGCTGCGTGGCTCCGGTACAAAGGATCACCGCATCGTTGTCTTCTTTGAGCTTATCTGCTGTAATATCTTCGCCGATTTTTGTATTCGTCACAAATGTGATGCCTTCGTCTTTTAACAGCTGAATGCGCCGTTCAACGATATAATAAGGCAATTTCGCCTCGGGAATGCCGTACGTGAGCAGGCCGCCCGGGCGGTCATCCCGCTCATAAACAGTGACATTATGACCGGCTTTATTCAACTGGTCGGCCGCAGCCATTCCAGCCGGGCCGGAGCCGACAACGGCAACATGTTTTCCGGTCCGTTGTTTCGGCGGCTTCGGCTGGACCCAGCCCTCAGCAAAGCCTTTATCGATAATAGACCGTTCAACCGTGCGAATCGCCACCGGCGGTTCGTTAATCCCTAAAACACATGCGCCTTCACAAGGAGCCGGGCACGTATAGCCGGTAAATTCCGGAAAGTTATTCATTTCATGCTCTTTTTTCAGCGCCTCGCGCCATTGTCCGCGATAAACAAGATCGTTCCATTCGGGAATGAGGTGGTAAACGGGACACCCGGATGTCCCGTTTTCAATTTCCATTCCTGTATGACAAGTCGGTACGCCGCAATCCATGCAGCGCGCTCCTTGTTCTTGTACTTCCTCTTCTGTAAGCGGGATCGTATAATCATCCCAGTCTTTGATTCGTTCACCAGGGTCACGTGTATGTTGTGACTGCCGTTTATATTCCATAAATCCTGTCACTTTGCCCATCGGTTATCGATCCCTCCTTTGTATCACTTAAGCAGTGCCGCTTTTTGTTTCTTGCTTTCTTCAAAAGCAGTCATTTGCGCATCGTACGACTCAATTCCTTCTTCGAGAAGTTCTTGAATACGGTTTTGAATTGCCAAATAATCTTTTGGCACGACACGGACGAACTTCGCCACGAGCGCATCCCAATTTTTTAAGACGTACTTCCCTTTGTCGCTGTAAGTGTGCTCAACATGACGTTTGATCATGTCATAAATCATCGCCGTTTCTTCTTCGCTTTCCAGCGGTTCCAGCGTGACTAAACCTTGATTGCATTTATCAGCAAACGGCTCCGGACTTTCGTCAAGAACGTACGCAATCCCGCCTGACATTCCGGCTGCAAAGTTTCTGCCCGTCTCGCCGAGAACAACAACCTTTCCGCCGGTCATATATTCACACGCATGGTCGCCGACACCTTCTGTAATTACTTTCGCTCCGCTGTTGCGCACACAGAAGCGTTCGCCGGCTTTTCCGTTAATGTAGGCTTCACCGGAAGTCGCCCCGTAAAAACATACATTTCCGGCAATAATATTTTCTTCCGGCACAAACGTCCGCTGTCTTGAAGCGCGTACAATGATTTTCCCGCCGGAAAGCCCTTTTCCGACATAATCGTTCGCGTCTCCGACCAATTTAAGCGTCATTCCGTTCGGAATAAAAGCACCGAAGCTTTGACCGGCCGAACCTTTAAAGCTCAGTCGAATCGTGTCTTCAGGAAGACCTTCCAAGCCGTAACGTTTAGAAATTTCGCTCCCGAGAATCGTTCCGGTAACGCGGTTAATATTTCGAATCGCAAACGTTCCTTTCACCGGCACTTTATGCTCTAACGCATCTTCGCAAAACGGAATTAATTCTTCCATATCAAGCGAAGTATCAATACCGTGATCTTGTTCGCGTGTTTTATGGCGCGGCATGTGAGCAGGAACCTCAGGTTTGTAGAGCAAACTGCTCAAATCGAGTGAATTCCCTTTCCAGTGTTGAACCTCTTCATTTACTTCAAGCAAATCTGTTCGGCCGATCATATCGTCCATATTCCGGAAACCGAGCTCTGCCATCAATTCACGCACTTCTTGTGCGACAAAGAGCATAAAGTTTTCGACATGATCAGCCGTACCCATGAACTTTGCACGAAGCTCCGGATTTTGCGTTGCCACACCGACCGGACATGTATCTAAATGGCAAACGCGCATCATTACACAGCCGAGAATAACGAGCGGCGCCGTTGAAAATCCGAATTCTTCAGCTCCCAGCAAGGAGGCGACGACAACGTCGCGTCCGCTCATCATCTTTCCGTCTGTTTCAACGGTTATTCGGTCGCGCAGTCCGTTTAACAATAATGTTTGATGTGTTTCGCTTAAACCGATTTCCCACGGCAAACCGGCATGCTTCAAACTCGTCCGCGGTGCAGCGCCTGTTCCGCCGTCGTAACCGGAAATTAACACCAGATCAGCCCGGCCTTTTGCCACACCGGCAGCAATTGTACCGACACCGGCAGCTGACACGAGTTTCACGCTGACCCGTGCACTCGGGTTGGCATTTTTTAAATTGTGTATCAGCTCAGCCAAATCTTCAATCGAATAAATGTCATGGTGCGGAGGCGGTGAAATTAATTCAACACCTGGCGTTGAGCCGCGAACTTCCGCGATCCACGGATAGACTTTATTACCCGGCAAATGACCGCCCTCACCCGGTTTCGCGCCTTGTGCAATTTTAATTTGAATTTCATCAGCGTTCACAAGGTAATGACTTTTCACGCCAAAGCGCCCGGAAGCAACTTGCTTGATTGAACTGCGGCGGGAATCGCCGTTTTCGTCTTCAGTGAAACGGTCGATATCTTCGCCGCCTTCCCCGGAGTTGCTTTGACCGCCGATCCGGTTCATGGCAATCGCTAAAGCTTCGTGTGCTTCTTGACTGATTGCTCCGTATGACATCGCCCCGGTTTTAAACCGTTTAACAATCGTCTCAACCGATTCAACTTCGTCAATCGGAACCGATTGCGCCTTCTTCATTTTCAGCAGGCCTCGTACAGACTGCAGGTTATTTTCTTCATTTGTCAAAAGTTCCGAATACTCTTTAAACAGCTCATAATCATTTAAGCGGCAAGCGTGCTGCAGTTTATGAATTGTCTGCGGATTGTACTGGTGATCTTCGCCAAATTGCCGGTATTGATACTCATCACCGGGAGCAAGCGTCTTGTCTTTGCCGCGGCTTTCCTGAAAGGCTGCCGTATGACGTATACGGGTCTCTTCTTCGATGAGGTCAAGTCCGATTCCGCCGATTCTTGTAGATGTCCGCGTGAAGTACTTGTTAATCACGTCGCTGTTAATACCGATCGCTTCAAAAATTTGTGCGCCGCGATAACTTTGGATTGTCGAAATCCCCATTTTTGAAAGGACTTTCATAATTCCGTCTGTTACGGACTTAATATATTTTTGCACAGCATCGTTATGGTGCATTTTGACCAGTTCTTTACGCTCAAGCAAATCTTTCAACGAATCGAATACGAGATACGGATTGATCCCTTCTGCACCGTAGCCGATTAGGGTAGAGAAATGATGAACTTCCCTCGCTTCCCCGGTTTCTAATAAAATGCTTACACCTGTGCGGGTGCCTTGCCGGATCAGATGGTGGTGCAAACCTGAAACAGCAAGAAGCGCCGGGATCGAAGCATGCGACTCATCAATGCCGCGGTCAGACAAAATTAAAAATGTGTTCCCTTCCTCAATCGCTTGATCTGCCCGGTCAAACAGCTCTTCTAACGCCTGTTCGAGTTCACCGGATTCTTTCGTTACATCAAACAAAGTAAGCAGCGTCTTCGCTCGGAAGCTTCGTTCATTAACGTGCCGGACCGCCTCCAAATCTTCGTTTGATAAAATCGGCGTATTTAAACGAATGTGCTCGCAGTTTTCCGCTTTCGGATCTGCGAGATTTCCTTCCGCACCGATTGTCGTCGACACTTGCGTAATCAATTCTTCACGAATAGCATCGATCGGCGGGTTTGTAACTTGCGCAAACAGTTGCTTGAAATAATTGTAAAGCAGCTGCGGCTGTTTTGAGAGCACGGCAATCGGCGAATCATACCCCATTGAGCCGACAGGATCCTTGCCTCCTTGAACGAGCGGTTTGATAATTTTTTCAAATTCTTCGTTCGTGTAACCGTGAGCCAGCTGCTGTTCGGCCAGCTTTTCTTTCTCAAACGGACGCTGAACCGGATAGCCTTTTGGCAGCTGATTGATGTTTTTCATGTGTTCATCAATCCACTCGCGATAAGGATGAGCTTCGGCAATCTCCTGCTTAATCTCTTCATCAGGAATAATCCGTCCCTCTTCTAAATCAACGAGCAGCATTTTCCCCGGCTCGAGCCGGTCTTTATAAGCAATGTCTTCAGAAAATACATCTAAAGCACCGACTTCTGAACCGAGAAAGATCATATCATCTTTTGTAACGTAGTAGCGTGCCGGACGGAGACCGTTGCGGTCCAGACAGGCGCCAATTTGCTTGCCGTTTGTGAAGGCAATCGCTGCCGGTCCGTCCCAAGGTTCCATTAATGTGCTGTGATACTCATAAAAATCGCGTTTTTTCGGATCGATTGTTTCATCGTTAGCCCACGGCTCCGGGATCATCATCATCGCTGTATGCGCAAGCGAACGTCCGGACAGGGTCAAAAATTCAAATGCATTGTCAAACATCGATGAATCACTGCCGTTCGTATCCACAATCGGCAGGATTTTCTCTAAGTCTTCCGGCGGAAAAGCTTCGGATGCTGCCGCTTTTTCCCGTGCCATCATCCAATTAATATTTCCTTTAATGGTGTTAAACTCACCGTTATGAATCGTATATCTGTTCGGGTGCGAACGTTTCCAGCTTGGAAATGTATTCGTGCTGAAACGTGAGTGAACAAATGCAAATGAAGTGACAAAATCCGGGTGATTCAAATCAATGTAAAACGAATCCAGCTGTTCAGGAATTAACATACCTTTGTAAACAATCGTGCGGGTAGACAGACTGCAAATATAGAAATTCTCACAATCTTTGTCATGCATCGTTGCTTGTTCGGTCCGTTTTCGAATCACATACAGTTTGCGTTCAAACGCATCTTGGTCTGATTTTAACTCCTCAGACGGTGTGATAACAATTTGACGGATGAACGGCTTAGATTTCTTCGCTTCGCGGCCGACAAATGAGTCATTCACAGGCACTGTGCGCCACCCGAGTATTCGTTGACCTTCTTCGCGAACGATCCGCTCTAAAATCGCGCGTGTTTTCTTGCGCGCTTTGTGATCATGCGGGAAGAAGATCATACCGATCCCGTACTGCCCCTCATCAGGAAGCGCTACGTCTTCCTTGTGAAATTGTTTTAAAAAGAAGTGGTGCGGAATTTGAGTCATCATTCCGGCGCCGTCCCCAGTGCTTGTATCAGCAGATTGACCTCCGCGGTGCTCCAGGTTGCATAGTGTTGTAATAGCATTTTGGACAATATCGTGTGATTTGCGACCGTCAATATGAGCGATCATGCCGATTCCGCAAGCTTCATGTTCATTTTGCGGGTCATACAGTCCTTGCGGTTCCGGAAAATCAAAATAAGTCATGAGTACGCTCCTCCTCAACTGAAATTTTCTTTTTCTGTCAGTTCAATCAACACTTGACGAGACCATGGAAGAGTAAATTGCACTCCCTTCCATGGCCCCGCTGATTGTTTAGCCTATATAAATAGGAAAACTGCAGAATTAAAAAGATTTTGATAATTGTAACACGTTTATCTCAAAGTTTCTAATAGAGAAACGTGAAATTTTTTCACAAATTTTTTTATTTAACGGGACAAGAAAAGACCGGAGCGGGACAAAATCCCGAATACTCCGGTCTGCAAGCTTATTCTCACGTTTATTTTTCATCTTCACTTTTTGAAAAATCCAATGTCGTCAATCATCAACTTCCCTGGTCCGTCTGTAAAACGCAGCTCGATCCGGTCAAGCTCTGACAGATCGACCTCTTCTTCTTGCGAAAAAGCGCCGAGCGGCCATTCATAAAGACCAAAAACCGGTTCAATTGCCTCTGCATACTTGTCCTCGCGCATGTAATCATCGAAAGCCGGGATGCGGGTATATTGCGTATGAATCGATGCAGCGATTTGATCAAAAGGTTCAAGCGCAGCAGACTTTTTTTCGCCGTTATTCATAACTAAGACGGCTTCAACTTGCGGAACATGATTAAAATTAAATTCTTCCTTTTCATCGTTGAGCTTGCGGTCAAGATTGGCCATCGACAAAGCGAATGTTTCGTATTCACCTGCCAGGATGTCTTCTGCATTGTCATCTGGCAATTCAAACGATAATAACCCGTCAGCTTGGAATTGAACGACCGCGCCTTCTGTTCGTTTGCGGTTTCCTGAACGGTTGACAGCCTGGCGGACATCGTACAGATCAAACCCGTCAGCTTCAAGCGATACGCCGCCCGCAAAGGAAAAATCATTTTCGGCTTGATTAAAGTCGACGAGTCTTTGATAAGCGCCGTCTTCCATACGGGTAACATACTTTGTATCCGGGAGCCAATCTGCACCATAGCGCGGATCCCTAAACAATCGATCGAACCGGCGCTCATCAGTCAGTGTAGAGCGCAGAAAAGCAGAAATATAAACTTTAGCTGCCTCTTGCTGTTCATCCGGTTCCAACAGTTGCTCTCGGTTTAAAAGCAGTCCGCCGGGAAGACGCATATCCATCCGGCCCCAATCCGTGTTGAATTGGCTATGGTTTGCCTCCGCAATATATACCCCTGCTCTTTTATGCTCGCTCCCCGGTTCTATATTAACTCGGCCGTACTGTCTGTCACCGTGAAAGTTATGGACATCGCCGTCAAGCGCACCGTGAATCGATAAATAACTCGTATCA
The DNA here is from genome assembly GCF_003814815.1 of Salisediminibacterium halotolerans. Lineage (GTDB taxonomy): Bacteria > Bacillota > Bacilli > Bacillales > Salisediminibacteriaceae > Salisediminibacterium > Salisediminibacterium halotolerans. The sequence continues at coordinate 70,809 of NZ_RKQQ01000003.1, read as the reverse complement.
AAAAGTTCAGGCCGTTGATCATCGACTTGTGTGTCCGTCGGAGCAAGGGAAACAATGCTTTTAAGATCGATATCGTTCATCACTTCCGCCGCCGGCTCATCAGCAAACCAGCGCTCGTAATCTCCCACCATAGCCGCTGCCTGTCCCCCGCGGGAATGACCTATCAGCGCCGTGCTCTCAAGGTCAGTCCGTTCAAAAAACGGATTGCCCGGTTCGCTTGACATTCCGGCAATCTCGTTTAAATGATGAAGCAGAAACCATGCCCTGAGCCAATAATCATCATCGGGAATACCCGACCATCCGGAATAATTCAAGAAATTTTGGTCAACAGAAACCGCGATAAATCCTTGACTAGCAAGCATTTCACCGAGGTACTCATACCCGCCTTCTGAAAAATTTTCCATACGATGATTGCCATGCACCATTAAAACGAGCGGATGCTTTTCTGCCTCTTCTGTATCAGGCATCCAAACTTCACCGTTAAGCGGCAGTTCCGTTTCATCAAATCCCCAAAACTTTGTCCGCCGATCTTCCCAATCATCAATGTATGCCGAAGCGTTGACCGTGTTTGTTACAATACCGACACTGTCAGCAAACCGCTCCCGGTGCCGGTCTTCGCCATTCCCGTAAGTGAAATGGTCGACCTTGTACACGCCGTCCGCCGCCGGTGAAAGTTCATCAATCGGCTTAACAGCCCCCATATGGTCGAAAGAAGACCCCGGATCCTCATGTTCGATCGAAGGCGAATAAAATAAAAACAAACTTATCATCGCAGCCGGAATCGCCGCGCCTGCTGTTTTTGTTCCTGCATTTAACGTTGGCGTTTTAAGCAGCGCGGCCAACAACCCGAGCGCAAATGCGGCATTTGTGTATATTCCGCTGAAGAATGCTGCGAACGGCTCATAAATATTTGCCTCTTCAAGCATCCAGTAACAGAGTGCGAACGTGTAAAAGAGCGCCCCGACAGTCAGTCGCGGCACCGGAATAAACAGCAAGGATAACATGATCCCGACAAGCGATACGGATGCAATAAATAAAACGCTGTGCAGCGTAATGTAAACAAAAATGTCAATAAAAATGCCATACCCTGTCGGATTGCCGGCACCGCCAATAGCCACAGCAAACATCCCGGCGGCCCAAATCCCGCCGAGCAAAGCTGTTTTCTCAACATCAAAAGAGCCGGTTTGCTTCACCCGGCTGATCACTTGTTTTAATAACGGAGATAAATATAACTTCAAAACTCGTGTCACCATCTGCTTAGTCCTCTCATCGATTCTTATTGGGTTCAGTATATCAAATTTGGTAAATAACGAGCCATCGTATTTTTATCCATACTGATAAAAGTACTTCCCCTCAGTTAATACAAAAAAACATGCAACAATGAATTATCAACGCTCAGACGCCGAGCTGGTAATCACACAACAAAAAATGACTAAACCAAAATCACTATTTTTTTGATAAAACTTTGCTTATGCTGAAAAACTCATTTATCATGACAGTAATTTCATTTTTTTGTCACATTTTCAATGTTTGGAGGAACATAACATGACAACTCCTGCAATTATATGGCAAGACCGTTCAACAATCTGCCCGGATCGGATTAAACAAAAAATTGAAGATCGGATTAACACTCAGCACAGCTCTTATAGCAAATGGTACATTTTCCTTGTCGATGAACTATCCGAAACCGTCAATCAAGAAATCACTTCGCTGGCTAAAAACGAAAAAGAGAATGCCGCCTGTCTTGTATTGTTTCGCACCAAACCGGGGGAAGACACACTGCATCTATTGCACCTGCCGATAAACGGACTTGTTTCCCTCCACACGGCTGCCTCACAAACAGAATTAGTCATTGCTGATATTGCTGCTTACGGCTGCTTTATCGAAGGAAACCTCCATTACTTAATCTGCAATTATCTTGATAAAAATCATTGGTCGAAAAAACGGATCCGACACTTAAAGCTGGACCGTCATAAACCGTACTCAATACTAACACACGTCGAGCATGAAATTTTACAGTCTATTCTCGAAGGAAAATCGAATACAGACATTGCCAACAAATTTCATTTTGCGCAATCGACTGTTTCTGTTAAGATTAACAAGGTTTTGCAAAAGATAAACGCCTTTGACCGGACAGAGGCTGTACGAAAGGCGATACAGTTCGGCTGGGTTCACAGCGTTCGCTAAAATGAAATGAACGATTAAGTAAAGAAACAGGTGATGGAATTGACGAACGATGAACGATTGCTTGCGATGCTGATCTATCTGATCAGTTTTTTCACTGCTTTTATCGGCCCCTTGATTATTTGGCTGATCAAGAAAAACGATTCGGATTTTATCGATTTTCACGGCAGACAATACTTAAACTTATTTATATCTTCGACGATTTATTTTGTTATCAGTGCAATCTTGGCGATTATCGTTATCGGTTTATTTCTTTCGGCGATTGTCGGCTTATGGGTGTTTATTATCACCATCGTCGCAGCTGTGAAAGCTTTCAGCGGCGAGTATTACCGAATCCCGTTTACAATTAAATTTCTGTGACCCGCAGAAAACAGCCGGCCGACAGTTCTTCGGCCGGCTGTTTTCATTTTCGACTAACTGTGTGATTCGATTTCGGCACTGCACCATCTCCAGCACCCTTTACCGTCATTTTTGGCTGCGTACATCGCACTGTCTACGTTTTTCATTAATACATCGAAATCCACCCCGTGATCCGGTGAACAAACAATCCCGGCGCTCGCGCTTAAATAAAACGAATGTTCTCTTAAATAATACGGTTCTTCCAATTTTTCGATTAAATCTTTCGCTGTTTGTTCAAGCATATTGGTAAAGTCTGTATCGGATGCTCTATTTTGAAATAACACCGCAAATTCATCTCCGCCCATCCGGGCGATTTCTCCGGTACGTTGAACAACGTCTGCCATCCGCTCTGAAGCTTCCTTTAATAAGTCATCACCGGCATGATGGCCGGCGGTATCGTTAACTTTTTTGAACCGATCGAGATCCAAATAAATGATGCCGATTTGTTTGTCCTCCGTTTGTGACAGCGAGAGACTTTCTTGCACCCGTTCTTCAAAATGAACACGATTTGCAAGACCTGTCAGCTGGTCATAGTATGCTAACTTTTCGATTCGTTTCTCTTTATTCATTAGCACTGTCACATCATGCTGACGGCAGATCACAAACGATAACTCATCATCGTCCGTAAAAATCGGCGTCATTGAAATTTCATATGTCAGCAGTTGATCATTCATTTGATCATGCCTGTTGGTAAGAAATTGAACAGCCTGACCGGCTTTCAGCATATGATTCCATTCACTTTCGAATTTTTTCTTTTCGCCGTCTTTTTGAATAAGAGTCTTAAAATGCTGCGAGCGTAAATCTTCCTCTTTCATGCCTGTACTTTCGGCAAACTTTGAATTTACCGATAACAAATATCCGGCTGGCGACATCGTAAATATCAAATCCGCAGTGTTTTCAATCAGCGCTGAATAATGTTCTTGACTTATCCGCGCCTGTTCTCTGTTTGTCGCAGCGATTTCTTCTTGCACCGTCAGCTTTTCACCCGTCCGTCTCACTTCCGACCTCGCCTGATTCAATTCATTCACTTTACGGACTAAAAACTGATTCACCCTGTATTGCGAGACGATGATTAAACCGACAAAAAACAGAAGTGCGACAATTCTTGTTGCAAAGGTATTTAACGAATGCGTATACGTATCGAGAGAAAAAGCCGGCGTCAGCACTTCATACACCCACAGCAAATAAATCGCCGTATAAGCAACAAACGCACCGGCAATCAATACAACCGTTTCTTTTTTTGACAGTAAAAGCATCGCGGTATACGCAGAGCCGATGTAAAAAAGTACGGCAGGACCGAGCATCCCGTAGAAAAAACTGCTTAAAAGCCCGACAAATAAAATCAAAAGAATTACCGCATAAGCCCGGAACCGAAAAGAAAAGCGGGAAGCAAACAAATAAATAAATAGCACACCTGTGTATAAAGGAGCGATCCAATATGTTATTGACACTTGTGCAAGTTTTAATTCATTCAAAAAATTAACAAACATAAATAAGAGACCGACAAGCAAAACGGATAAATATATTTTTTTAAGAATATCTTCAGTCAATTCATTCATCGACTGTTTAATTTTCGTATTTTCAATCATCATCTCACCGCCTGCATTCTGTCTTTAAGTTCACGCTGTTTATATTACTTACCCGCTTTTCAAGTAATTTAGTCTTAGTATTATAGAACTCTCCTCCTCTTTTTAAACCGTTTTTAGGCTGAAAGGTTTACTGCCAATCGCAAATCTATCATACAATTGTCGAAAATTGCATAACTGCATGATACGACAAGAAAAGCGCCCTGTCTGATCTATCATCAGCAGGACGCTTTTTTTAACTTCTTGCTCTGTAAGCTTCGGGGATATATACACAGGCCGGTTCACTCTCCAAATAATTGCCTGTTAACGCGTAGGCCCGCGACCGCGAGCCGCCGCAAACGTAGCGGTATTCGCACACGCCGCATTTCCCTTTATAATTTGACGGGTCTCTTAAGGCTTGAAACAGCGGTGAATGGCGGTACACTTCTGCTAATCCGTCATCGCGCACATTACCGCCTTTAACCGGAAGCAGTCCGCTCGGATAAATGTCGCCTGTATGAGAAATAAATACAAAGCCGTTGCCGTCATTTACACCTTTCGGAGCGCGTCCGAGGCCATCGACAGCACCGATCATCCCGGTTTTTAAGGTGTCTTGATAATCAATCGGTTTTTCCGACGCATCCGCGCGCTTTTTTTGCTGAATCACAACACGGCGGTAATGCTGAGCGGCCGTTGTTTTAATATCATACTCCGCCGTTTTTGAATGATTGAAAAGCCAATGAAGGACGCGTTCATGTTCCGCCGGGCTGATCATATGCTTTTCTTCGCCCCTGCCGGTAGGGACGAGAAAAAACACACTCCACAGTACGCATTTTAATTCGGAAACAAGCGCAGCCATCCGCTCCAATTCATTCACATTAAACGAGGAAATGACGGTGTTGATTTGCACCGGCATATTTAATTCATGGAGTGTCCGAATCGCATCAACAGTCAGTTTAAAAGAACCTGCAGTGCCGCGAAAATAGTCGTGTATTTGTTCGTCAGGTCCATCAATGCTGAAAGCCCAACGAGATAAACCTGCGCTCTGCCCTTTTATCATCGCTTCTTTCGTCACATTCGGTGTCGCTGAAGGCGTCATCGATACTCGAATGCCTCTTGAAACGGCATAGGAGGCCAATTCAAATACGTCACCTCGCATAAGCGGGTCGCCGCCGGAAAATACAAGCATCGGCCGGTCCATCGTTTCAATTTCATCAATCAGCTTTTTACCTTCCGTAAAAGAAAGTTCATTCGGGTGGCGGCGGTATTGTGCTTCCGCCCGGCAGTGCAAGCACTGCAATTCACAGGCTCTCGTGAGCTCCCAAATAACAATAAACGGATTTTGATCATAATCCTTCTTGATCATTTTTTACACACCCTTGTCTTTTCGATCATTGATTTTGTTTCGATTCTACATGTATTTGCCGAAAACAGGCGGTGATGCAAGTCACAGCGGAAGGACAAAAATTGTCGCCGAGATGTAACATAAAGGATCCTTTTCACTCTTCACAATATCGTAAAATTAAACTGTAATTAATTTTAAAAAGTTGGTGATCAACTATGCATACTCACGCTGCTTCTCAACAGACCGGCACGGAAACAAAATTAGGACCAATGGGAATCGATTACAATCAAGACCCGTTCATTGTCATTTGGGAAGTAACACGTGCATGCGAACTGCGCTGTCTTCATTGCCGGGCGGATGCTCAAGTCGAGCCTCATCCGGAAGAATTGACACCTGCTGAAGGTATTGAACTGATCGATCAAATTTATGCGATGAATAATCCGATGCTCGTATTCACCGGCGGGGACTGTATGATGCGCAAAGATTTATTCGAACTCGCGGATTACGCTGTTAAAAAAGGGATGCGCGTCTCAATGACACCAAGTGCTACGGATAATGTAACGCAAGAAAAGATGGAAAAAGCGAAAGAAGTCGGCTTGTCACGCTGGGCTTTCAGTTTAGACGGACCGACACCTGAAACGCACGATCATTTTCGCGGCACATCCGGCTCTTTCGACTTAACACTTGAAAAGATCAAAGCATTAAAAGAACTTAATATGCCTCTGCAAATCAATACGGTTATCTCGAAATACAATGTCGATCAATTAGAACAAATGGCTGAACTTGTTGAAGAACTGGACGTCATTATGTGGTATATTTTTATGCTTGTGCCGACAGGGCGCGGTCAGCAGGAACACTGTTTATCAGCCGCTGAACACGAGAAAGTCTTTCGCTGGCTTTATGAATTAAACAAAACCTCAAATTTTGATATTAAAACAACCGCTGCTCAGCATCACCGTCGCGTCGTCATCCAGCAAAAAGCGAAAGAACAGCTGATTGACAAGGAACACATTCGCTATGCTGATGCCATTTCTGACACGGCTTCGGAAATCGACGGACTAAAACGGGCGCCTAAAGGGGTGAATGACGGGAACGGTTTCATTTTCATCGACCATAAAGGCAATGTTATGCCGAGCGGCTTGCTTCCGATCGAGGTGGGGAATGTCAAAGAATCATCGCTTAAAGAAATTTATCGGGAATCCCCGGTTTTGAAAGCTATCCGCAACCCTGATAATTATAAAGGCAAGTGCGGCGTCTGTGAATACCGCTACGTTTGCGGCGGATCACGATCAAGAACTTATGCGGTCACCGGTGATTATCTCGGCAGCGAACCGTATTGTGTTTATATTCCGGCAGCTTATCGAGATTGAGAAGCGGATGAAAAACGGCGATGATTTTCGCAGAAAACTTAACGCTTGACTCCTTTTCTTTACCGCTGTACACTGTGCTAAAAGCAAGAGGAACAGTGGTCTATGACACTTTACGCGTAAAAGGATGATAGTATGATAGATAAACAATCGCCGATCCCGATTTATTTTCAGCTTGTAGAAAAAATTCAAAAAGAAATTGAACAAGCAATATTAAAGCCGGGGGATGTCCTTCCGTCCGAACGAGAGTATGCAGATACCTACGACATCAGCCGCATGACTGTACGGCAAGCTATCACAAAACTTGTAAACGATGGTTACGTGCATCGAAAAAAAGGAACCGGCACGTTCGTTAACGAATCCAAAATTGACCAGCCGCTGCAAGGATTAACTAGCTTCACTGAAGATATGCGTGAACGCGGCTTTGTGCCGAGTAATCGAATGCTGTCTTTCCAGGTGCGCGAAGCTTCGGACTATATTGCCGGAAAACTTAACATTGCTCTCGGCGCACAAGTTTATGAAATTGAACGGATCCGCCTTGCAGATGATCAGCCGATGGCTTTAGAAACAACTTGGGTTCCTTGTGATGTTATCACCGGTCTGACCGAAGAAGTGATTTACGATTCGCTGTACAATTATATCGAAAGTAAACTAGGGCTCGCGATCGGGAGCGCTTCGCAAGTAATTGAATCGTCCATTGTGAACGAACGCGAAATGAATTTGCTTTCGCTCCCCGAAGGCGCGCCTGTCTTATTAATTGAACGTATGACGTTTCTTGCTGACGGACGTCCCTTTGAATTCGTCAAATCAAGGTACAGAGCGGATCGATATCGTTTCCGTATCCAAATGAGCCGCTCATAATAAAAACCTTCCTGTAAACAGTGCAGGAAGTTTTTTTAAATCTCCAATTTTTGCGCTGAACGCCGTATTTCATACTCCTCTAAACAGCCGAGTTCATCGTTGATTATTCTTTCCATTTCCTCTAAATCCGCGCGTTTCGGGGCCGGGTCAAAAGCGGACCATACAGCCATAAACGTAAAATAGTAGCCCGAAACAAAATGGAGAATGACGGTTGATCGAGGATATACTGAAAACCAAGCTTTCACTTGACCGTTTTTGCTGAATTTCCAGTCTAACAAGTTCATGCTGTTCACTCCAATAGGTAAATTCAATATACACCTTACCTAAATGTGAACAGCGGATCAAGCAGTTTGCTTAAAGTGCGAAATTTCTGCATTCGTTTACTGTTGGCACATTGCAATAAAACTGCGGAATTCATTGATGGCGTCCGCTAAAAAGTCAACGGTCCCCTGATCGGTTAACCGGCCGTTTTCATCCATAATGTTATGCACTCTGCCGATAAATACTTCTGGCTGCGGCATTACATAAGCGCCGCAAGCTGCCAGCACTTGACGCATTTGTGCCTGAGCAAATCCGGTACCCATTCCGGTTGGCGAAGCTCCGATAATCATCACCGGCTTTTTATCAAGCACGTTTTCATTCGCGATGCTTCCCGCCCAATCAAGTGCGTTTTTTGCCACCCCGGGCATAGCGTGCGAATACTCCGGTGTTACAATAAACAGTCCGTCTGCCTGCTTGATTTGATCTTTCCAGCGTTTCACTTGTACAGGATCGCCGCCGGACTCTAAATCAGCGTTAAACAAAGGAAGCTCGTCAAACGGATGTATGTAAACATCATTCTCACGCTCAGCAACAAAGTTTAAGACATTTTTGTTAAATGACCCTTTACGTAAACTTCCAGCAAATCCTGCAATATAATAAGACATTGTAACCCCTCCATGAAAGATAATATTTATAACAGCGGTGTTCCCTTTCCCGAAAAGGAAAGGGAACTTATCCGTTAAACGGATTTATCGAATCTTTCTCCGCGGTCTGTAAGTGAATTTTCAATAAGTTTTGCTTGCATAAGCTGCTGTTTCTTTTTTAAAGAGGCGTGCAAATAAGCCTTTGGTTTCTCATGATTTTTTAACGCTTCGTGAAACTGAATCCTTTCAACTGCGGAAGGTCCTTGTATTAACGGCATAACACTTGGCTCTCTTCCGGCATAAACATTATTTTGATCATAAGTAACTGGCGGAATATATCCCATAGCCATCACCTCGTACTCATCTATACCCTTCCCGCAGTCCTTTTAATCATGACAAAAAAACACCACCTTGCATTAAGGTGGTGTTTCATAAATACTTTTTACATTAAGCCGATTGTGCTGTAGCCGCCGTCAACATGCAAAATTTCTCCAGTGACACCGCTTGAAAGATCGCTCAGTAAAAAGAACGCCGATTTGCCGACTTCTTCTTGTGTTACCGTACGCTTTAACGGCGCATGATCCTCCATTGCCTGGAGCACATCATTGAACCCGCCGACACCCTTAGCTGAAAGTGTCCGAATCGGGCCTGCTGAAATAGCATTCACGCGAATGTTTTCTTTCCCTAAATCATTAGCCAAGTAGCGGACGCTGGCATCAAGACTTGCTTTGGCGACGCCCATCGTGTTGTAGTTTTTAACAACTTTCTCGCCGCCGAGATACGTTAGTGTTATCACCGATCCGCCCTCGGTCATGAGCGGACGTGCTTCTTTTAAGACGGCTGTCAGGGAATAAGCGCTGATGTTTTGAGCATTTAAAAAGCCTTCCCGGGTTGCATTTAAAAATTCACCTTCCAGCTCAGCTTTTTCGGCAAACGCGATACAATGGGCAATTCCGTGAATCACACCGACTTTTTCGCCGATTTGCGCAAACGTGTCGGCAATTTCTTCATCACTTGATACATTGCAAGGCAATACCAAGTGTTTGTCAGCTGATGGAAGCTCACTGACGAGGTCTTTAACATTTTTTTCAAACCGTTCCCCGGCGTAAGTAAAGATCAAACGGGCGCCCGCTTGATCGAGGGTCTCCGCAATTCCCCAAGCAATGCTCCGCTTATTGGCAACTCCCATGACGACGTAAGTTTTATTTGATAAATCCAATTGCATAAATGTTCCTCCTCTATTCGACAAGCATTAGTAGCTGGTCATAATTTTACTTTATAATAATTTAACCGTCAATGACCGTTCGTTTGATCCGGGAATAAACTGCAGGTTGTAAAACGCTCGGGCAATGCAGAAGTGAAATAATGCATCTCGTTTGTAAACGGGTGGATAAACGCTATTTGCGATGCATGAAGCAAGTGAGCGTTTGAATGATAAATCGATCCGCCGTACAGCTTGTCGCCAACGAGCGGGTAACCGAGCCAGGCAAAATGTACGCGTATTTGATGGGTTCGTCCAGTGAATAAAGACACATTTACTAGCGAAGCTTCATTCATTACCGCTGCAGTTGCAAAAGCTGTATGAGCTTCCTTCCCGCTTTCATCGACTTTTCTTTCGATAATACTTGAGTCTTTCCGCGCAATCGGCGCATGAATCATCCCGTTGAACCAGCAGATTTCCCCGTGCACAAGCGCCGTGTACTGTCTTTTCACTTCCTGCATCCGTTGTTTCTTCGCGAACTGATCATGAGCATAACGGTGTTTAGCGACAATCATTAATCCCGAGGTTTCTTTATCGAGGCGGTTAACCGCATGAAACGTAGCCGGCCAGGCGGTCCGGCTGTAGTAGGCAAGGACAGCTCCGGCAACGGAATCAGCTTGCCTGTCTCTCGACGGGATCGTTGAAATGCCCGATGGTTTATCAATCACAAGCAAATGCTTATCTTCATAAACGATCGATAAATCAACAGATGACTGAGGAATAAATTCACTGACAGGTTCAGGCGGAAAGATCACTTTCACCCGATCGCCGGCAACTAAATTGGACCGGACAGTGCTCTGTTTATTATTTACAAGCAATGAACCTCCGGCAAATTTTATATCCGTCAACAGCCGGCGTGAAATATCTTTCTTCATTAACAAATACGACCGTAAATTCAAGCCGTTGTCTTCTTGAGACACCGTCCATTCCATCGAAATTTCATGATGTCTCATTCTGCAATAAACGACTCCTTAACACGTTTCCAAAAAGGAAACGGACGAAAACGGGCAAAGCGCACTCGCTCATCAGCTACTCTGCACTGAATCGATTGAATATTATCTTCATACAAATTGTAATGGTCTACAGTAACCCGGAACTGATCGGCATACTTCGGCTTCATAAAACATGTATGGTGCTGAGGCAAAACAAGCGGTGATCCGATTGTCCGGTAAACCCGATTATTGATCGATGCCATCTCGGCAAGCTGAATTGAAGAAAGCGACGGATGCAAAATCGCTCCTCCCAAAGCTTTATTATAAGCCGTGCTTCCGGAAGGAGTGGAAATACAAAGCCCGTCTCCCCTAAACGTTTCAAAAGCATCTCCTTTAATCTCAATGTCCATCACAACAGAGCCTTCCATACTTTTCACGGTACACTCATTTAAAGCAAGATAACGATCTGATAAACGCTCTCCTTGATGACGGATCGTGACCTCGAGAAGCGGGTACTCAACAACTTTAAACGGCGTTTTAGCAATGTGAATGACCAGCTTTTCGACTTCGTCCGGCTGCCAGTCTGCATAAAACCCTAAATGACCGGTATGAACACCGACAAAGGCAATTTCATCAAGACGGTCTGTATATTGGTGAAACGCCTCAAGCAGCGTGCCGTCCCCGCCGACTGATATCACAATCTCGGGTGACTCTTTACTCTCTTCCATCGCAAACTCTAACAAATAATGCCTGATTTTCTCTGTTAATAAATTAGAATCATCATCTCCGCGAGACTTCACAAAAAACTTCATCTGACCAACTTCCTTTCTGCCATTCTCATCGCGGCGGGGAGTTCTTTCGAAGCGTCTCCTGTTTTTCAGATATGATCTGCTGCGCTTCCTGTACTTCACCGCGGATTTTTGACATCTCCTCATCAAGCAAATAGGCTGCTTCGGCTGCCTTTTGCAGTCTTTCCTCGATTTCTTCCGGGATTTCACCGGAATATTTATATTGCAGCGAATGTTCAATCGTCGCCCAAAAATTCATCGCCAGCGTTCGAATTTGCAACTCGATTAAGATCGGTTTTTCCCCGTCGATCGTCTGGACCGGATAACGCAAAATCATATGATATGAGCGGTAGCCGCTGCGCTTTTTATTTTTTATATAATCTCTCTCTTCCGCTATTTCAAAATCTGTTCGCGCTTTAACTAATTCCACGACTGTATCAATATCGCCGACAAATTGGCACATAATCCTCACACCAGCAAGATCCTGCATTTCGTCTTCGAGTTGATCCAGAGGAATATTTTTTCTTTTCGCTTTTTCGAGAATGCTTGATACCGGTTTTACTCGGCCTGTAACAAATTCAATCGGCGTGTGTTTCGACGTTAACTGATATTGATCTCGAATACCTTTCATTTTTATTTTCAGTTCCTCAACCGCCTGTTTATAAGGCGTCAGCATAACATCCCAGTCAATCATCTGCGATCACCACCCTCACAACACTTTTCTATGTATATTTTATCATATTATCTCTTTGCGTCACCGGCTCTTGGCATTTTTAAGCAGTTTGCGTTCCTCCCATGAATATGGAATAATATATTCGACTATATTAACAGCAGGTGACTCCGTTATGAACCAAGAAATTGAAATCGAATTTAAACAGCTGATCGACGAAAACACTTATGATAACATGCTTGACTATTTCCAGCATATGCGAACACCGATCGCAGAACAGACGAACCATTATTTTGACACTGCGGTATTCGGACTCCGCTCAGCTGGAGCCGCTTTGCGCGTTCGGAATAAGAACAGCCGCTGTATTCTAACATTAAAAGAGCCTCATGAAAAAGGTTTGCTGGAAACCCATCAAGAATTAACTGAAGAAGAGTTCATGCAGATGAAAAACTCAGGCACTGTTCCCGACGGCGATGTTGCGCATCGCATTGCGGATCTCACCGGATCCCCACAGCCGGATGTGCAATACCTCGGGTATTTGAAAACCGCGCGGAGTGAAGCCAAACTCGATGATGGTCTGTTAGTTCTTGACAAGAGCAATTATTTTGATTTCACTGATTATGAATTAGAATTTGAATGCAGTGATGAAACAGAAGGAAAAAAAGCATTTGAACGCTTGCTCCAAGATTGGCAGCTGGTAAGAAACTCGCCGCGCAACAAGATCGAGCGTTTCTATCAGGCGAAAACAGACCGCGATGATCAAAGCAAATAAGTAAAGGAGATATCGCATGAACCAGTTCTTCATGAATCCGACCGCATCCGGTGCAGCTTCAGCTCCATTTCAGAGCGGTTTTGCATCGAACGAATCAGGACTTAACGCAATGTCCGGTCAGCATACTTCTTTCTTTAACGACTTTTTGCAGCAAGAAATGAATATCCTGCAAAACCGCAATCAAATGTTGATCAATCAATTACAGCATACGCCTGTTCTCAGCGCGGGACGATCGTCTTTTATGCTCCCGGATCTGACTGACCTCCAATCAGCCGAAACGAAAATAACGGCCCCCTCTCAGCCCGCTATTAACAGCGAGGTTAAAGATCATGAATTCACTTCTTTAATCGAAGAGGCTGCTGCAAAATATCAAGTCGATGAATCTTTGATTTACAGTGTGATCGAACACGAATCGGGTTTTCAAACCGATGTCACGAGCCATGCCGGAGCAGAAGGATTGATGCAATTGATGCCGGCAACGGCTGAAGGCCTCGGTGTTTCCGACAGCTTCAATCCTGCCGAAAATATCGACGGCGGCACACGGTATTTAAAAAACATGCTCGAACGGTTTGACGGTAATGAAAAACTTGCTGTGGCTGCTTATAATGCCGGACCAGCCAATGTTGATAAGTACAATGGTGTCCCGCCGTTCGCAGAAACTGAAGCTTATGTCCCCCGTGTTATCGATACCGCCAATGCCAGGCGTAACGCCTGATTTGGACCTGGGATGTTAACACCTTGCATATCGAAGCAGTCAGTCTGCATACAAAAACAACCGTTTCTTAACGGTTGTTTCTTTATAATCTCTTTTTTTCCATGGAGCGTCAGTTCGGATTTGTTGTCATCTATACCCCTCCTTGCTACAATGACGGTACATTAACTAAAGAGGAGCTCAACATGACGAATCAACCTGTAACAATTTTCGATCATCTCGGAGAAGAAAACCTTCACAAACTCGTTGACCAGTTTTATGACCGCGTCAGTGCTGATGATGAATTAACTGAATTATTTCCGGATGATTTAACAGAAACAAGAAGGAAACAAAAACAATTTTTAACACAATTTTTTGGCGGCCAGCCGCTTTATACTGAAGAACACGGACACCCTATGCTCCGGGCGAGACACATGCCCTTTAAAATCACCGAAACGAAAGCTCAAGCCTGGCTGGCTTGTATGGCTGCTGCACTTGTTGACACCGGCATTGAAAAAAATGTCCGCGAGGCAATGTTTGATCGACTTTCCCACACAGCCAAACATATGATCAACAGTACAGATGATGAGACTATACGACGCTGAATTGGGGGAAGATCCGATGGCGAATAACAGGTACATGTACGTATGTGACGACAGTCAAGGTGCTTATTGTCCGACTGATCCGTCGTCATTTTATACTACTGAAGAAAGACCGGTTGAAATTTATTTATTTATCGATCCCTTATGCCCGGAATGCTGGGTGATCGATCCGATTATAAAAAAATTGCAAATGGAATACGGCCATTATTTAAGGCTCAAAACCTTTATCGGTATATCACCGGATAAGTCCTCCTCTCAATCAGGAAAGAAGTTACAAAACCGTGTTCAAGACATGGCGAATTCCTACCATGAAACAGCTTGCCGGACCGGTATTCCGTGTGAAGGCGATGTGTGGTATGAGAACCCTTTAACGACACCTTACACAGCAGCAATGGCGATCAAAGCAGCCGAAATGCAAGGTAAATCAATCGGTTCTAAATATTCCCGGCGGATCCGTGAAGCGTTATTTTTGAAAAAGAAAAATATTGCAGATAAAAACGTTTTAATTGATTGTGCCCGTCATATTGACGGTATGGATATTGAAGCTTTTGAAGCTGATTTAGCTTCTGAGGAACCAAAGAAAGCTTTAGAGTCTGATATGCAAACAACAAATGATATGAATATCGACACTGTCCCTTCGATGGTGATTTTAGGAGAAGATCCTAATGAGCCCGGAATAAAAATCAAAGGAAATTATTCGTATTCAATTTATGTTGATATTCTTGAAGATTTGCTCGGGAAACCTTTAGAAAAATGCCCGCTGATTTCAATCGAACAGTTTGTGTCTTTTTATTCCGTCGTTGCGGAAAAAGAACTCGCCATTATTTACGATTTATCGATTGAAGATGTTCGGCATGAATTAAAAAAATTACAGCTCCGTTGCTTAGTAGATGAAACAAAAACAAAGCACGGATCGGTTTGGCGAACATTAGCACCGTGTTATTAACTAATTTAATAGATTAACAACACAAAAAACCAGGCGGGGTCGGCCTGGTTTTTTGTGTTCGGAATATTGTCTTTTGTCTTGAAAGGAGGTGTCCGTCAAGGGGTAAAGACGTCACACATATACAAGGGGAGTTATGTGATCCCTTTCACAATTTAATAATAACAACTCTGCCCCCCTTCGCGCAACAATTAGTGAAACAGTTCACAAATGTGTCAAAATATTTGCGCTGATGATACAGCGCTTTCTTGAGATAAAGCCGGACGAGCACGCTCATCCGGCTTTTATAACAGTGATACTTTTCCCCTGTCATGATTTTATCTGTATTTGACTTTCTTCAGCTCTTCATTCAGATTTTCACGGCCTTCGGGGTATTCACTCCCAAAAACACTGTCTTTACTTCGCAAACATTAACTGTTCGAGCTCGTCTAATGTTTTTTCAAAAACATTGAGAGCTTTATTGACCGGATCAGGAGAAGTCATATCTACCCCTGCCTTTTTCAATACTTCAATCGGATAATCTGAGCTCCCCGCTTTTAAAAAGTCTGTAAATCTGTTTACAGCCGGCTCTCCTTCGCCGAGAATCTGTTCTGCCAGCGCTGCTGCCGCGCTATAGCCGGTGGCATACTGATAAACGTAAAAATTCATATAGAAATGCGGAATTCTCGCCCATTCCATCATAATTTCATCATCGATGACGAGCTGATCACCGAAATATTTTTCATTAAGCAAGCGGTATTCGCTGCTCAAATTATCTGCCGTCAACGGTTCGCCGTTTTCAGCCATATCATGAATACGCTTCTCAAACTCAGCAAACATTGTTTGACGAAACACGGTGCCGCGAAATCCTTCAAGAAATTGATTCAGCAAATAAAGACGGCGTTGTCTATCAGTTTCCTTCTCATACATATAACGGTTCAACAATGCTTCATTCGTAGTTGAAGCGACTTCTGCGACGAAGATCGAATAGTTTGCATACGGAAATGGCTGGTGCTTTCGGGTATAATAACTGTGCACAGAATGTCCGAATTCATGTGCGAGTGTAAACATATTTTGCACATCATCTTGCCAGTTCATAAGAATATACGGCTTTGTTCCGTAAGTGCCAGAGGAATATGCGCCGCTTCGTTTTCCTTCGTTTTCATCTACATCGACCCACCGGTGATTAAAACCTTCTTGAACAATCGACGTGTATTCTTCACCTAAAGGTGTCAATCCTTTTAAAATCTCTTCTTGCGCCTCTTCGTAACTTACTTTTATATTCACATCTTTGACAATCGGCGTGTACAAATCGTACATATGCAATTCGTCGAGCTCAAGCGCCCGTTTTCGAATGTCGACATAACGGTGGAGGAGATGTAAATTATTATTCACTGTTTCAATCAATTGATCATAGACAGTTTCAGGAATATGATTTTTACTTAGTGCTGCCTCTCGTGCATTTTTATAGCCGCGAACATTCGCTTGAAAAATATTCTTTTTCACTTGCCCGCTTAACGTGCTGGCAAATGTATTGCGGTATTTTTCATATGTCGAATACAGACTTTGAAACGCATCTTTTCGTACTTGACGATGATCGCTCTGCATAAACCGCAAAAACCTTCCGTGGGAAACTTCTTGATACTCCCCTTCTTCATCCTTAATTTGCGGAAATTTTAAATCAGCATTATTCAGCATACCGAACGTATTCGCAGATGCAGCTGTTACTTCACCTGCTTGCGCCATGATTGATTCTTCCTGTTCGGACAAAACATGCGGCCGCTGTTTGTTTAACTTTTCTAAAGCGTGTTTGTAAACATGCAGCGCCGGAGTTTCCTGAACAAACGCTTGAACGGTTCTTTCATCAATCGCCAAGATCTCCGGGGTTATAAATGACGATGCCTGATTCGCATTTGTAACAAGCATTCCGGCGCGATCATGCAAACCTTGATAATAAGAATCAGCTGTGTCTTGATCATTTCTCATTCGAGCATAAACAAAGAGCTTGCCTAATTTTTCAGCAATCCGGTCTTCATAAATTAACGCATCGGCCATCTGTTCCCCTGATTTATGTAATGTCCCCCGAAAACGTTCGAGCTCCGGGAGCATCGACTGAACTTCCGCAAACAACGCTTCCCATTCTTCATCTGTCGCAAAAATATCTTCTAAATCCCACGTTCTTTCTTTCGGAACCTCTTCTCGTTTCGGCAGTGCTGCATTCGTCATTTATATTTACCTCCGCTTTAATTGGCTTTTTAATACTTCTTATTTTACTGATAATTCGATCTTCATTTCAAGCATTTGCTTTTGCATATTGTTTAAAGCGCGATTCGGTTCGGTTCAAAACGTAAGCATCATCATCGAGCAGTGTTGTCATCGTTTTTTTCACAGTAACATGATGGATAACTTTGTACACCCCGTTAAAATGACGCTGCAATGCCCCGAATTCGCAGAGAACGTCTAAATACTCACGCAACAGCGGCCTTAATCGGTCGCGGGGATGAACATTATTGGCAGAAACCGTAAATCCCAAGTCAGGTAAAGAGCGCTCAATTTTATAAGAGAGCTGTCTCAGCGTAAGAGCTGTTCCCACAGGCGTCCGGTTTAACACAGTCAGCACGAACCACGTTTGCCAAAGATGCGGAGCTGTTCTCATTGTATACTGTGTAAGAAGAGGAATGTTGCACAAAGCAGGGAAACAGTTTAAATTGAGCTGAAAATTTTGTAATTCAGAAAGGACGGTTCTTTCGGCGGGAGTTATACGGAGGTATTTTTGTGTGCGTTTAAGATAAGTTTCCCTTTTCCAGATCTGTAAAAAGGATTGACATGTATCAATGTCGATTCTTTCGGGAAGCAAGCGGCCAGTTCGGCTGAAAAGAATATCAGGAGAGATTTCAAATGAGTGATCAGTGCGGCGAATCAGGATTTTCCGGGGTTGAATAAACAAAAAAGCGGAAATGAACACCCACTTCATTCGCTTGACATCTAAATACAGTGCATGAGGAAGAGGTTTAAACGAAACGCACAAGCTGTCGAGCTGTTCAAACGAGATCAGTTGAACAGCGGATTTCGGTACACCAGGAGGTTTTAATCCGATCCAGATCGGGTTGTATCCGGCTCTTAAGTAGTCTGTTGTCCGCGTATGAAACAATTCCGGCGCGATGGCAGACCGCTGAAATTCAATCGCCTGCATACGTTTGCCAATTTGCACAGCAATATCAGCGCGGCGGCACGTTCCCGGTACAGCCGCTTCGATCTCCGGGACAAAACCGTATCGCTGCAGCCATTTTTCTGTCATCCGTTTTGCTGTCAGATGTTCAGCACTCTCATTTCTTGATTGGTTTTCACCGTTATCTTTCAAGACTTCAGCTCCTTTTTGCTAACTATAACAAAACAGGAACGTATGTTCAATCTTATTTCCGTGAAGCCGTGGAATATATCATAAAAAAACCGGTCGCTTTCGACCGGTTTAGTTAAAATTGTTTTGAATTGTCGGCAAGGCATCTTTTTCTAAGATCGTTTTACCGTATTCTTGTATGCGGTGAATCGTTACATCTGATTCTTTGCCGTACTCTAATACGCGGCTTAGCAAGTTGTCTTGTTCCTCATCGGAAAACTTTTCGTCAAGCACAATATAAACAAAGTACGTGTTCTCAAAGAAATACAAGCTTGACTGCACGGAGTCATCGATTTGGTGACTGAGCGAAATAACATCTTCAAAATCAGCGAATTCAATGACTGCACTAAGCACCCCTTCTTTCGCGGCAGTGCTGCTGTCATCGCCAAATTGCTGGTCAAGCATGTCAACGATATTATTGTCAACGGATTGATCATCTGCGCTTTCTTCCACCGGAATATCCAGACGCACGCTTCCATCATTCATTTGCCCGCGTGTAACAATCACTTCCAGTCCTTTTTCCAAAGCTTGTACTTGCACCCATAGCGGTCCGTTCATCTCGAATTGATCTTGATCGTTCACTTCGTTCATCATTTCAAAAAATAACTCTTCGCCGCGTTCCCGGCTGTACCAAATCTCTTCTTTGTCAAAACCGCGCATTTCGATGTCAGTATACGTTATATAAAATTTAATGGTTGTTTCGTTGATTCTTTCGATTTCCATTCGTTCTCACCCTTTCGCGAGATAAAAATCCTCTGTGATTAATCCATTTGGCAACAAAAGATAATCTGCTTAGTTGTTTGTTTCTGACAAACTTCCTCTGCCAACTGCCTTGCTTACTTTTCATTCTACCCGATTTCACCGCAATGTTAAAACGATCTGTTTAATATTTTCGACTTCCTGCAGGTATTTTGACCCTATTGTAATAGAATACGAGCCAAATGAAAAGGTGTAATTCTTGAAACAGCAATACTTTTAAAAATTATAAGAAACAGACCTTCCGATGACTGCGTGGAAGGTCTGTCATTTTATTCATTTACGAGCTTTTTTGTTGCTTCCTGCAATTCAAACGTACGTACTTCCCTGGGTAAAAAGCGGCGGATTTCTGCTTCATTATAGCCGACTTGAATTCTTTTGTCATCCATAATGATCGGGCGGCGCAACAGACCTGGATTATCGCTGATCAATTGAAATAAATCCTGCAGCGGCATCATATCTAAATCCGTTTTCAACTCTTGATACACTTTCGAACGCGTTGAAATAATCTCATCTGTGCCGTCTTCGGTCATGCGGACGACGTGTTTAACTTCTTCGACGCTTAACGGTTCGGAAAAAATATTTCTCTCTTCAAATTCAATGCCGTGCTCTTCCAGCCATGCCTTGGCTTTGCGGCAAGATGTACAACTCGGTGAAGTGAGCAGGGTTACCATTATTTTCGCCTCCTTAAAATGTATTGCATGAGCATTTATCAGCTGATCACTAAGTTCTTATTTATAATTAATATTATACGATAAAAAGTATAACTTGTATATGAGTTTTCAAAAAATTATGCAAGTGTTAAACGCTATGTACAGCTTTCTGTTCTTACTGGCTAAGATTCCCTTCTTCCGTCTTTTTAAACCTTGAAATTATCAACGGTTTTCTTTACAGCTTTTTTGATTGCTGTTCAATATATTGTACGCAAAAATGATCCGAAAAGTTTCAGGAATTTGCTAACTATATCACATTTTCAATTAAAAAGGAATATTATCATTCTCAATAATAAATGCGGTCTCTGCATCGCAGACACCGCATTTCATTAAGCTGAATGTTTAAAAGGAGCCACCGGCGGTTTTCTCGGAGAAGGGGAAGGTTTTTTATTCAGCTCACCCCATTTACGCTTCATGAATTCTTTCCAAAGTAATTTTTTTCTGCGGCGTTTTGATCTGCTTGACATTCCGATCCTCCTTTCTTTTTGCAATTTAACTGCAATACGGATGATCGTCAGCTGCTTCTACGAAACCATTCCCTTTTGTCAAAGCGGTTAAAACATGAAGAAACAAAATTAATTCTCTTAAGAACTGCCGATAACAAACCTCCCCGAAAAAAACGGGGAGGTTTCAGAAGTTCATCTAATCTTGTTATTGCAAGTCTTCCTCATCTAAATCGAGCATATAATCGACACCTTCAGTGTAGTTGTTGCTCGCATTCCATAGGAGAAACTCATGAATGTCGTTATCGTATAACGCTTGAATTTGTGCTTCAACCTCATCGACGCCGTAATTTTGATAATTGCCTTCGCCAAGGTAAGAAGCGGTAAAATCTTGAATCCACGGACGGGAAGTCGGCTGATCATCGAGGCTGTTCAGAAGCTCATTTTCGCGCTGAGCATATTCATCTGTGATTTCATATGGATGAAGATCCGGTTTATCAACGCCGAAATGAGGAGTCCAATGGCTTGGATAAATCATCGAGGACATCACTTCTGCCGCTTCAGCAAGCCGCCCGAAATTTTGCCCGATCCCCGGTGTTTCTTCGGTTGTAATCGCATATCCGAACACATCGACGGAAACATCGACATCGTATTCTTGAAGCTCTTCACGGGCATATTCTACAAAATCCGTTACCGCATCCACACGGCGGCGAACGTTGTTTTCCGGAGAATCTTCATAATCTCCGGTGCCGTATTCCAAATCTTCATCCATATTTTCAAACCCTTCCGGGAAGCGGACATAGTCGAACTGAATATCCTCAAATCCCATCTCAGCCGCTTTTTTCGCTACATCAACATTGTAATCCCAAACTTCTTTTAAAAATGGATTTGTAAAGGCTTCACCGCGGGAATTTTTCCACACCTCGCCATTTTCTTGAAACGACAGATCGGGACGTTTTTCAGCGAGTTCCGTATCTTTAAAAGCTACCACCCTGGCAATCGGGTAAATATCATTATCTTCTAACTCGGCCATCATTTCGTCCGGATCGGCTATCCAATTTCTCGCTATTTCATAAAAAGGTTCATCTTCATCCGGAATAAACGTGACGTACCCGTCATCTTCTTTCACATCAATGACCATCGAGTTCAATGCTGTATCATTCACCAAGTCAAGCATTTCGTCGAACCGGCTTCCTCCGGCAGTGTGGCCAGTAACAAAAATGCCGCGGACAGCATCAGGGTAATTGAAGTCATAACCGGAATCAAACGAAAATCTACCTACACTGCCCGGCCACTCCCGCGCCGATAATCCCAAGTGTTTCTCTAAATGCATCGAAGCGCTGCGAACTTCAACGTCGCCTGCTTCCGCTATGTAATCGATCGAGCTCATACCTACTACTATCATTCCGGCTGCTGACAGCATCCGTATACTTTTATTCATATTCATTTCCCTTTCTTTCTGAAATAATGCGCAGAAAAATACTGCAGTCATCTAAGTTGTCATTCATCGCTATTAAATTATACAATGAGAGTAAGATTTTTCCTATGATTAATTATGCCTACTATTTTCATTGAAAAAGACCGTTTGACACAAATAATTTCATTCCTTATAATTTTGAACAATATTATATTTTACAGTTTCAGGAGGGATCATATGAGCAGGTTGACGCTGCTGGAAATTTATGAACATCCGATTGCGCAAAAATATGTTCATAGATCCGGATTGGCCCATGCGATTTCAACAGCCTATTATGCTTACCAATTCGCTATTGAATACAATGTTAACCCTGACCTTGCTGTCAAAGCTGCTTTCCTGCATGATATGGGACATTATACATGGTATGTTAACGGCGAATGGGATTACGATTTATATAAAGAAAATGATATTCATCCGATTAAAGGAGCTGAAAGAGCGCACAAACTATTAATTCGACTGGGCGAAGACCGAGTTCGCGCAAAAGAAATTGCACTGGCTGTTCTTTTTCACACCGATTCTTTTTTGCCCGAGTCACCAATTACCCGCACCCCGCTGCAAGAAGTAGTCGCTTTAGCGGATGAAGCCGACGAAGAGCCCGACGGAAAACATCATTACCGTTATATTTCTCCGGAACGCGCCCGAAAAAAAATTGCAGACTTAGACAGAAAAATTGAACGTACACTCGACCATTTCTATGATGAATCGGCGGGAGCCCCTTAACAGGCACTATGAGGAGAAAGTTGCCTTTTTATTCGGCGCATGCTACAGTGAAGTCAACCTGAATTTTGCTTATAAAAAAGGGGAGTAGCGGACCAACCCGGTTCATAAATCGTCAAGACAGTGCTTGGGCACTCGGTTTATGAGGCTCTTAATTTCTTATCATTTTCAAAGAGCTCGCAAGACCTTTTTACGAAAGATACAGTGCGGTTAAACTGTATCTTTCGTAAAAAGGTCTGTTTTTTTTGAGCGTATTTTACTCTGAAGGCGGTGCAGACATGATTTATATCGGTTTTATCCTGGCTGCGGCATTTACTGTCTGGTCCGCGGTTAAACTGTCCAGTTTTGCCGATGTTATCGGAGAAAGGACTTCGCTTGGCGGAATGATGGCCGGCACTTTGCTGTTAGCCGGCGCTACGTCTTTGCCGGAAGTGACGACATCTCTTACGGCCGTTTACGTTGAAAACCCGGAAATCGCTGTAAGCAACGTGTTTGGCAGCAATATGTTCAACATTCTTATTTTAGCAGTTTTCGATTTCGTTTATCGCCGTAAGATGATCATGTCGCAGATTGACTTCGCACAAGGACGCACTGCAATCTTATCATTTTTGCTCTCCGTTTTGATAATGACTGCTGTTTTAACTGCCTTTGATAAAAATATCATCAACATCGGCGTTGAAATGTTTATCCTGTTATTATTGTATATTGTCGGCATGAGAATCATTTCGCGAAAACAAACGTCTTTAAACGACCTCGCAAAATCAGCAACTGAAAATTACCACACTCGTGCGATTTCATTACAACAGGCAAAAAAAGGTTTTTTCATTTCAGCGGTCATTATTTTTATTGCTGGTTCTCTCTTAACGGTAACAGGCGATGCAATCGCTGAAGCAACCGGGTTAAGTTCCAGTTTTATCGGCACTTTTTTAATTGCCGGTGCAACAAGTTTGCCTGAAGTTATCACGGTTCTTGTCGCCATCCAGTTAACGAACTACCAGCTTGCCATCGGAAACATCCTCGGCAGCAACTTGTTTAATCTGTTGATTCTTATCGTGTCAGACATCGCTTACAGAAACGGATCGATATTAACAGCTGTTGATCCTGCGGTTGCTTGGACGATCGGGGCCGGCCTTGTGCTTCATCTCATCGTTTTAAGCCAATTCTTTGCGCTGAAACACAATCTCATACCAAAAACTGCGTACGCTTTACCTTCCACTTTGATTATAATTGTTTATCTGATTGCCAGTGCTGTCATTTTTACTTTCAGCTGAACAGGCAATTGAAATCCGCCTTCTGCCAACGTATAATAAACGTTGGCAGAATGAAAATTACATGATTGAGCAAAACTTGCTTCAAGCGGACACGAATCAGTTCCAGCTAAAACGATTAAAATTTAAGAGATGAACGACCGACGTTTTTGAAAATCATTTTCTATGTACCGTTATTGCTGACGGCTGTTATTCGAATGAAAAGAAACGCCTTCAAGGACGCTTTCATATAAGCGTCTGCTCGGCACAACGTCCATTCATCTCTGACTGGAGATCCGGATGGACTTTTTAACGGCTTGCCGCTCCCTTTTGGCTGTCGTTACTCAAATAAACTCAGTACTTATTCACAGAAAGCAGGGATATTCATGAAGCGTATATTTTCAGGCATTCAGCCGAGCGGAACGCTGACGCTCGGAAACTACTTAGGGGCGATGAAACATTTTGTTGATCTGCAAAATGATCACGACTGTTTTTTTTGCATCGTCGACCAGCATGCGATCACCGTGCCGCAGGACCGCCTCGAACTGCGACGAAATACAAAAAGTTTAGCCGCCTTGTACATAGCTTCCGGAATCGACCCGGAGCGTTCAACACTCTTTATTCAGTCCGAAGTTCCAGCGCACGCTCAGCTTGCCTGGATTATGCAATGTGTCAGTTATATCGGTGAACTTGAACGAATGACACAATTTAAAGATAAATCCTCCGGCAAAGAGGCCGTGTCGTCGGCATTGTTAACGTATCCGCCGCTTATGGCTGCTGATATTTTACTATACGGCACAGATATTGTTCCGGTCGGAGAAGATCAAAAACAGCATCTTGAACTGACGCGAAACTTGGCTGAGCGTTTCAACCGGCTCTATAATGACATTTTCACGCTTCCCGAAGTTCGGATTCCGAAGGTCGGAGCCAGAATTATGTCTTTGACTGAACCGGACAAGAAAATGAGCAAATCCAACGAAAATGCGAAAAGCTACATCTCTATGCTCGATGAACCGCAAGTAATCCGCAAAAAAATTAAGAGCGCAGTAACAGATTCAGACCAGCAAATCGCCTTTGATCCCGATCAAAAACCAGGAGTATCCAATCTTCTGACGATTTTCTCCCTCTGTACCGGCCGATCAATTGATGACTTAGTATTAGACTACCAAGACAAAGGATACGGTGAATTTAAAGCCGATACAGCTGAAGCTGTCGTTGCTGTACTTGAACCGATCCAAAAACGCTATGAAGAACTGATCAACTCCGATGAACTGGACCTCATTCTCGATAACGGCGCTGAAAAAGCGCAGGCAGCCTCGTATAAAATGCTGAAAAAAGCTGAAAAAGCTGTCGGCTTAGGCCGAAAACGGTAACTTCTGTCTTTTTTAGCGCTTGGAGCTGGCGAGCAATTTTTTAAAGGAGCACACCAATGGCAACAGAGCACTGGAAGCATAACAAATACGCCGTGTTTTTTCATCGGCTCACCCATAACGATCAACAATTGTTAGTCGAAAATGGAGAAGAATGCTCTTACCGGGCAAGACAGCATATTTACGAAGAGAACGACCTGCTGACAGATGTTTTTATTATTCACAGCGGTCAAATCAAACTCAGTAAAGCTGCGATCGATGATTACCAATTTATTCTCCACTTGAAAGATAGCGGCGACATATTGGGCGACAATGTTTTGTATGACGTTCCTGTTGCATTGATGACCGCTGTTGCACGCACAGCATGCAGAGTGACAAAGATTAAAAAAGACGTGCTCGAAGACTTGCTTCTTTCTTCTCCGCTGATCATGCAGGAGCTGCTCCGCGGTCGCGCGTTCAATCAGCTCGCAACTCAAGCGAAGTGTACAGATTTGCTATTTTACGGCAACGATGCAGCCTTAGCATCTGTACTGCTAAGGTTTGCTCACTCTTACGGCATTGAGGATCAGCTTGGATGGAAAATAAATTTACGTATCACTCATCAAGAAATCGCTCAATTTATCGGGACGACGAGAGAAACTGTTAACCGGATTTTTAGCGAGTGGAAAAAATCAGGTGTTTTATTAACCGAAAACGGTTTAATAATTATCCGAAAGCTTCGTGAACTGAAACGCCTTCTTCATTGTCATAAATGTCCGCATGGCATTTGCACAATAGCTTGAATACAGGCAAAAAAGCCGCAAAATCACGATGAGATTTTGCGGCTTTTTTTATATTTCTGTTATCCGTCAAAACGCTTAAACAAAAGTGAAACATTGTGACCGCCGAAACCGAGCGAATTGCTCATTGCATACGGAATATCCATTTCACGCGCTTCATTCGGAATGTAATCGAGATCGCACTCTTCATCCGGCGTCTCATAATTGACCGTTGCAGGCGCAATACTATTTTCAATCGCTTTGATTGAAAAAATCGCTTCTACCGCACCGGCAGCGCCCAAAAGATGACCCGTCATCGATTTTGTCGAACTGATCGGGAGTTGATAAGCATAATCGCCGAAGGCCGTTTTCGCAGCGCTCGTTTCATACTTATCATTATATTCCGTACTTGTCCCGTGAGCATTCAAATACGCAACCTCTTCTTTTTCGATCCCTGCATCTCTGATTGCTTCTTGCATCGCACGGACAGCGCCTTCGCCTTCAGGTGCAGGAGCCGTTACATGATACGCATCGCCTGTCGATCCGTATCCGCATATCTCAGCATAAATCGTTGCTCCGCGCGCTTTCGCGTGTTCTAATGACTCCAAAACGAGAATGCCGGAGCCTTCGCCCATGACAAAACCGTCGCGGTTTTTATCAAACGGACGGCTGGCAGATGCCGGATCCGGATTTGTCGACAAGGCTTTCGCAGATGAAAAACCGGCAAATCCCATCTCTGTAATCGGCGCTTCTGTTCCGCCGGTAACCATAACATCCGCATCACCGCGTTCGACAACTTTATAAGCATCGCCAATTGAATTCGCACCGGAAGCACAGGCTGTCACAGAACAGTTGTTGACTCCTTTCGCTCCGATCGTAATCGAAACTTGTCCGGCTGCCATATCAGGAATCATCATCGGTACAAAAAACGGCGAAACCCGGCGGTGACCGCGTTTTTCATAATTACGAAATTGCGTTTCAAACGTGCCCATCCCGCCGATGCCGGATCCAATCCATACACCGATACGATTCGCGTTTGATTCATCGATCGTCAACCCGGCATTTTCAACCGCCATCTTTGCACCGGCAATGGCAAAATGTGTAAAGCGGTCCATTTTACGCGCTTCTTTTCCGTCAATATAATTCTCAATATTGAAATCAGAAGCTTCTGCAGCAACGTCAGTCGGAAAGTTCGCCTCTTTAAATTTTGTTACGAGATTAACCCCGGATTTCCCTTGAATAATTGCGTCCCAAGTCGACGTTACATCGTTCCCGAGCGGAGTCACTGCTCCCATGCCGGTAACGACAACGCGCTTTTTTTCCATGATTGTCACCACTCCTTAATAGAATATTTCCTGAATTATTTTCCCCAGCGCAAGGTTACAGCTCCCCACACTAATCCGGCACCGAATCCGACCATCACGAGTGTGTCGCCGTTGGCAATTTTCCCGCGCTGCCGTTCATAATCCAATGATAGCGGAATGGATGCCGAAGAGGTATTTCCATAGCGGTTAACCGTTTTAGACATTCTTTCTTCAGGCAATTCGAGCCGTTCTCGAGCCGCTTCCATAATTCGAATATTCGCTTGGTGCGGAATGAGAAAATCAACATCTTCTTTTTTCAATCCTGCTTTTTCGACAACATTCAATGATGATTCTCCCATTTGACGCACGGCAAATTTAAAGACCTCACGGCCGTTCATAAATAAATACTCATCTTTGCGAATGTGTTCGCCGCCGCTTCCGTCTGAACCTAATTCAAACGATAAAACGCCGCGCTCATCTGAAACCGGTCCCATGACGACCGCACCGGATCCATCACCAAACAAAACGGCCGTGTTGCGGTCATTCCAATCCGTCACTTTCGATAATTTTTCTGTCCCGATCACCAAAACATGCTTGTATGCTTCGCCTTCAATAAATTGTTTAGCAGTGACCATGCCGTAAATAAATCCTGCACACGCTGCACTCAGATCCATCGCTGCTGCGTTGTCAGCTCCAAGCTGCCGCTGAATCATAGAAGAGACAGAAGGAAAGGCCTTATCCGGTGTCACCGTCGCCACAATGATCATATCAAGCTGATCGGCTGTTATCTCTGCATCGGCTAAAGCTTTTTGCGCTGCCTCGTAGCTCATATGCGATGTATCAATCTCATCAGGAGCAATTCGACGTTCTTCAATGCCTGTACGGGTGCGAATCCACTCGTCATTTGTATCGACAATTTTTTCTAAATCTTTATTTGTAACGACATGCTCGGGCACATACGTTCCTAAACCCCAAATCCCTGCGCGCATCTCGTAACCCCCTAAATAAGTGTTTTCACCAACCATTATGACCTGTTCTTAACTAAAATGCAAGCCATCTTCTGCCAGTCAAAATATTATGCTTTAAACCTTAGATTAATACGCGTTGTTCTCGTCGTTTAATGATTCCATCAGCGTTTCGAACATTTCATCAACCCGTTTTTTCAATTTCTTATCCTCTTCTTTTTCCGGATCAAATTTATTCAACTCTTCATACGTCGCCAAAAAGGCGTCAATATCTTTTGTTCCCAGCTGGGCAATCGATATATAGGCCAACAATTTAACATTTGGGCTGTCTTCGGAATGAAACATCGGCATAAGCGGTTCGAGTTCTTCTTTGCCTTTTTCATAATCACGGTCGTGCACGGCATTAAAGCCCTTGATCATTCGATTTGCCATCTTTTTCATCGCTTCATTTTGCTGTTCAGTCATTGTATTAAAGCTCCTTTTTATTTAACTGTCTGAATCAAGCTGCTCATCAACATCTGATTCATGCGGAAGTTCCTCATGTTCAATGTAATGAGAAACATGTTTGTTCAGCCATTTTTTTGTCTCTTCGTCGACCGCCGCGCCAAAATCTCCCATCGCAACCGCTCCGTCGTTAAAATCAAAATAATGATTGCCGTTTGTCAATTCGTCATTTTGAAAAGCATCCAGCAAATATTCATAAAGGTAGCCTACTTTTTGAACAGTGCTGGACAAAATGACTGATTCGCCTAAATCGATTTGATCGCCGACATAGCCGATAGCATGAAGCTGATCTTCTTTCACGCGCTCAATAATTTGCACATTAAAACCGTTCCCTGCCGGATAAAATATGTCTGCACCGGCTTCGGTAAGTTCGTCGTATTTCCTTTCGGCAGCTTCGGTGTCCGTCCAGCTTTCGATCGTTGCAATGTCTGTCTGCACTGCTGAAGAATAATAGCGGGCGCCATCTTCAAACCCTTGCAGTTCCGGCTGAAACGGAAAAGCTCCGATCGCGGCAATATGCTCATTGGCAGACGAATCTGCCGCGAGCATGCCGGCAAAATACCCCATTGCATAACCGTTAAAATGAAGGCCGGTCATATTGTCTCCCGACACTTCTTCATTCATGACAACAAAGTGCGTGTCCGGATAGTCCTCATGAAGATCAGCAAAGTGATCACCGTACAGATGGCTGTGACCGATGATCAACTCTACACCTTCCTCAGACCATGCATCAATTTTCGCCTTAATATCCGCTTGAGAAGTTTTCCCTTCAGAAATAAACATTTCAAGCTCCCGATCAGCCTGTGCTGACATCACACCTTGATACGCTTCATAATTCCACCCTTGATCGTCAATCGGTTCCGGAATTAAAAGCCCCGCCGCCCTATTTTCTTGTTCATTTGCACATCCGGAAAGAATTAATGCGATAAAAGCCATTACGTAAGTTATTTTTTTTAGAAACATGTTCTCCTCCGTTCTCACTCCAGAGCCGACGATCGCTTTATCTTGTAATAAAATGCTTCGACAGCGGCCCCTGAAGCTAATGAAACAATTAGACGAATTTCTACAGGCCAATCAGTAACGACGGACAGCAGAAAAAACAGAAATAAGGCAACTGCAGAAAAAATCACGATTCCAAAAACGAGCCGTTTCAATGCTGATTTCCTCCCGATTCTTATAAAATCACGCCATTCATTACACCAGCTAACATAATCAGAAGCCGGTTCTTGCTTCTAAAAATAACCGGCAAGAATTAAAACAAAAAAAATGATACTGTTTACCATTTCGATCATACCGATTTGCATCGGACGGCGCAACTGTTCAGAAGGAATCAGCGCTGCCTTTATAAACGTGAGAAAAAACGCCGCGGCCGCAGCGTATAAATTCAACACGACAGCTCCAACAGGCAATAGAAGATAATATACAAACGATATTCGATGAAAACTCGGATTATTACGCTCGCGAATCAGCGATTTTACATGAAATACACTTGCCATAAAAAAGAATATGTACAGACCGGCGTACAAAACTGCGGCGGCAGAAATAAAACCTTCGCCTAAATAAAAAGCGATCACAAGCAGCCAGGATAAACCGGTAATGGCTGCAAGATCATTGACCAATAAACGTTCTTTCTTCAGCTTTGCAAACAGCATATTGATGAAAAAGAACGGAAGCGCGGCCATGGCAAGCGCCAATACTTCAGGATCACGCCAAAATTGCGGGAGCAAAAAGACCGCACCCAAAAACGAATACAATAAAAATGACGGCCAAATATCGTTTCGTTTTGCTTGCCGAAGCTTAGCTAAGAGCGGAGCTTGTAATAAATAGACGAAAAAGATCCCCGCAAAAAATAATCCGTGAGTCATCGACACTCCCGCCATCACTGCTCCAGTCCAATACGGAAAAACGAGCATTGCCCAAGCTCCGTGTTCACGCGGAAAATACCATTTCATAAGCGTTACCTTCCTTTTTTCATAATGTGTCATGCCTTTCTAAACTTTAACACCGTTTCAAGGCAGACGGGGTGATTAAGGTCACCGATCTCCCTTTAAACGAACGAGCAAGCTTGTTTTTTGTAAAGGCACGATACAACTATGAGGCAGCTCTCATTTCAGCCGTGAAGGTAGCGTATTTCACCGATATCATCATCATAATCAACCGTAAAGTCCGTATTGTCAAAATACCAGCTGTCTTTTTGTTCGACGTAAAAGGTAATCCCGTTAAGTTCGGTCATTAAAGCAGGTTCATCCGGTTTTTTCAGCGCAACCGCTAATGAAAATCCGCTTTGAAAATTGGCATCTCCGCCGTAACGGACAAAAAACTGCACAGCGTCTCCCTTATGCACACCCATTTCTTCTTCAAACCATTTTCCCGCTCTTTCAGTCACTGTCATATTCATGCATGTCACCTCCGTAATAACGAATTGAGAGTATATCGTACTATAAATAACCGGCAGCTGTTCGGTCAATCAAAAATGCTTATGACAAAGCCGGCTGCTTTCAAATTAGCTGCCGGCATGACGTACTCATCATCCAAGACAAGTCTGACACTTCTCTGCTTGATTCGGACGACATCTTTTCTGCCTGTCCGGCTCGAGCTTCACCCTCCGCTAACCGGAGGAATAAAGGCGAGCAGATCGTCTTTATGCACAGGCGTGTCTTCACCGGCATATTCTTCGTTCAAAGCCGCCATCGCTCGCTCCATACCTGTAATATTCGGAAAATCTTCCTGTACTTTATTTCTCAGTTCTTTTACAGATACCTCTTCCATGTCGTATTCAATTTCACGCTGTCCCGCTTTTTCTTCCAGCTCTGCAAACAATAATACTTTAATCATCTTCCGTTGCCTCCTTATATAACGGTTTTCCTTCTGGATATGAGGTCGTTTCCAGCTGATCGCCGATCCACATTTCACCGTCCTGCCAATGCTCCTTTTTCCATATCGGCACGATTTCTTTTATACGCTCAATCGCGTACCTGCTTCCTTCAAATGCATCCGCTCTGTGAGGAGTCGAAACAGCTATGACAACAGCAAGATCGGAAATTTCTAATTCGCCGATCCGGTGTGTGATCGCAATTTTTGCTTCAGGAATATCAGCGGCAATCTCTCTTCCTATTTGAGCAAGTTTTTTTTCTGCCATAGGCACGTATGCGTCATATGTCAATTTTAACGTTTTTTTCTCATTCGTCATTTCTCTGACAGTGCCGATAAACGTGTTGATTGCGCCTGCATTTCGATCGGCGACTTTTTTGATTGTTTCTTCAACATTGAGCGGTTCATAAGTTACTTTGAAATTATTTTCTGACATTGTCTCAATCCCCTTCGCCAATATATTCCTGAAAAAACCAATTTATAAACCCAGCGGTATTAAACGAGCTTCCTGCAAACCCGTTGAAATTTGTTTTTATAGAATCGCCGCTTTCCTCTGAAGCATAAAGAACAGCCCGAACGTTCGTTAGCTCTGCAAGCAAACGCTTTGAGTCATCTGTTTGCCGAACGAGCAACACTTTCGGATAATCCGCGTATTTGAAGCCCTCAATTAAAACAACATCAATTTCCAAAAGCTTGTAGATCTCCAGCCATTTCTCAAGCGGAAACGGCCGGCTGTTAGCAGCCGTCAATTGATAACCCGTTTCTGTCACGGCCAAAGACGCTTCTGCTCCGGCTTGCCGATGCTTCCACGTATCTTTATTATAATCAGGATCAGGCAAAGATTTTCCGTGCCCGTGATGTTTCACGGTTGCCGTCTGATAGTTAATTGCTGTCAGAGCTGCTAACAGTTCGGCTGTGACGGTCGTTTTACCGGCATCTGAATACCCGACAATTTGAAACACAATCATCAATGTCCGCTCCGTTTCTTTTCCGGATCTCTAATCGGCTCGGAGCTTCCTTCAGGATTTAACAGCAAAATATCCACTTCGTCGCCTGCATGATAGCCTCGGCTTCCGCCCGGAACAGCGGCGAGACAGTCCGTGTAGGCAAGCGACGTGACAACTTGCGACTTATCCATCCCGACCGGGCTCGCATACAGCCGGTTTCCGGCGTACTCAACTTTACTTCGAATAAACCGGGTGAAAGGATTCGGCTTCGGAAAATCGGCCGTCAATGTCCCCCGCACTACTTGCAAATAAGGCGCCGGCGAACCGAGGTACGATTTTATCCACGGACGAGCATATAACTCAAATCCGACAAAACAAGCAGAAGGATTGCCTGATAGCCCAAAAAGCAATTTTTCATCCTTGGCTGCCACTGTCGTCACACTTCCGGGACGCATCGCAATTTTATTAAACAAAACGTCGGCACCCAGCTTAGCGTATATTTCCGGAAGAAAGTCGAAATCCCCGACGGAAACTCCGCCGGTCGTAATTAATGCGTCGACGTCATTGAGCTTTGTTTTCACAGCTTCATAACAAGTGTCAAAATCATCAGCTAATTTGCCGAAATAAAGCGGTTCTGCACCGGCCTCTCTCACTTGCGAAGCAACCATGTAAGCATTGCTGTTGCGTATTTTTCCCGGTTCCAGCTTTTCATTCACATCGAGAAGCTCGGTTCCTGTCGCATAAATGCCGACGACCGGTCTTTTCACAGCCGGAACACGGTCGTAACCGAATGTAGCAAGAACGGCGATGACCCCTGAGGTGACCTTGCTCCCCTGTTTAACAACAACTTCTCCCTCGCTCGTTTCCTCACCTTGTTTTGAAACGTTATCATCTGGATAAAAACGCCGTTTGATTTGAATTTTTTCAAGCCCGTCCTCAACATATTCATCGGCCAACTCAAACATGACGACTGCATCGCACGCTTTCGGCATAATTGTCCCGGTCATCACCCGGACAGCTTCACCGGGTCCGATTGCCGCCGTTGATACATTTCCCGCACCGACGGTTTCTTTCACCGTTAACTGTACAGGTGATTCTTTTGATGCCTCGTTTGTATCTGCACTGCGAATCGCAAACCCATCCAACGGCGAGCGATCAAACGGCGGAATCGGATGGTCTGCGAGAATATCTTCCGCTAAATAACGGCCCTCAGCTTCCATTAAATCAATATATTCTTTCTCTCCTTTGGCTGTAAACGACATTACCTTATTTACGGCTTCAGCGACTTTAACAGGCTGACGTTCTTTAAACATAAACTGCACCTCTTTTTTATCGATTCTCTTTTCATTTTATCAGTTTTAGCTGTTGATCCGGCAGTTAAATCAGAACAAAATATGAAAAAACTGCTGAGCACGTTTCAGCAGTTTTTCCGAACTATGAGCCGGTCACTTCGGCGATATCATTCACTGTCGCATCCAAGTCGAAGCTGTCCTCTCCGCTGTACATCCGGACGATCTGGCCATCAGGGTCAACTAAGTAAAAGCGAGTCGGATGCATAATGTCACTTTGTTCCGGTATTTCCTGAATTTGCGCTTTAAAAGACTCCAATACAAGCTCGCGAATAAACTCATCCGAATAACCGGTTAAAAAATTCCAATTTGAAAAGTCGGCCTGATACGATTCACCGTAATCTTTCAGCTGCTCCGGAGTGTCAAACTCAGGGTCAACTGTAAACGAAACAATTTCAATATCGATATTTTCGCTGTCGAGTTCGTTTTGCAGCTCAACCATATTCGGCGTCATTATCATACATACCGTCGGACAACGAGTGAAAATCGTTTTCGCAACCCACCATTCTCCTTCATAATACTCATTTGTGATGGCTTCATCTTCTTCATTGACCGCTTCAAAATCGATCATTTCCCAATCCTCTTCAGATTCGGACACATCGATGACTGTTTCCGCCTCACCAGATTCTGAGACATCTTCGTAAAGAAAACTGCATGCTGTACCGACAGCTGCGATCAATAACAATAAAAAAGCAAGGATTGTTCGTTTCCACATTTTTTACATCCCTCATTAAACATTGGCATTTTCAGGCTGATACATATCGTACTCTTTTACTTCAAGCTGAGGTGAAGAAGATCGGTCGCGCTGCATCCAAATTCGAAATGTATATCCCATTGCGACACCGTACGCCAGCTCTTGAGTAATTTTCATAAGAGCGCCGCCAAATTGCTGGTCTCTGTACGGGCTTAAGAGCGTTAACGACTGTTCACCGTCTAAAACTTCGTATGGAATGTCCGCACCCGGAGGCAAACAATAAGCCATCGCTGTCGCCCATGTTCCCGGGTCTGTATACGTCGCATAAAGCGCGCTCCCGGCAAAAATGACTAAGACACATGCCGGTGTAAACAACACACCGCTTGCGAACATATAACCGATTCGTTTTAATTCTGACATATCATACTTCGTTGTCAGCCGCGGAATAATGTGCCACCACATCAGCATCGCCGCCAGAAGCATTCCGATTTGATAAACATTATGCCAGCCTTCATTCGTCATGACAAAATCGAATGTAAACGGCAAATGATAGAATGAAAAAAGCGCATTAAACAAAACGAGGCCGAGAATCGGAAAGCCGACGATCGTAA
Organism: Salisediminibacterium halotolerans; assembly: GCF_003814815.1. Lineage (GTDB taxonomy): Bacteria > Bacillota > Bacilli > Bacillales > Salisediminibacteriaceae > Salisediminibacterium > Salisediminibacterium halotolerans. Next base: position 35,422 of record NZ_RKQQ01000003.1, on the reverse strand, counting down.
ACAGTCTGCGAATCCACGAAAAACGGGCAAAATAGTTAAAAAACCATGACGGGATCCCGATCAGTAAAAGCGGCGGAGCAATTAAGTATACAATCGCCATACTCAGCATATGCATACTGAGGTTAATATGACCCAGTACATAGAGAGGGCCGCCAAAACCAAGATAAACAGCTAACAAACCTAAATGAAAATAAACAACTCTCCGGGTTGGAACCGGTGCGCCCTCCGGAAAAAATGCACGGAATTTTGTAATAACCATAAAGTATACGAAACTGATTACAGCAAGTACAACGATCAACTCCGGTGTCCAGATTGTCCGCGCCGTAAATGTTTCAAAAAATACCCCCATGTTGATGCCCCCTGCCTTTGTCACTGAAAATATTTGCACTCGCAGCGTGTTTAAGCTCTATTTTATCATAATCCGCTCATGTTATAGTATATTCATAACATGAATTTGTTGTAAACGCGAACATAACGATTGATTTTATATCAGACACTGATTACTAAAAAACGGAGGTAACGTCGTGAAAATCGAACGGGTAAAGAAACCTGCAGACGAACAAACAATTGATCAAATCACCGATTTAATGCTGGAACAAATGATGCAAATCAGCGTCGATATCACACGGGAAACGTTGAAGAAAACCGTGCGCCAAGCTTTGTCCAGCGAATCCGACTGTGAATTCTTTATCAGCGAAACATCATCAGGCGAAATCGTCGGCGCCGCCTTTTTAAACATTGGCATCGGCCTGGATAAAGGCGGACGTTACATATGGCTCAACGAACTTTATGTGCGAAAAGATATGCGGCAGCAGGGGATTGCCAAGCGGTTGCTTTTGAATTTGCTTCACTGGGCTGAAAACGAAGGTTTTCAAGGTATTGAGCTGGAAACAGGCATCAGTGATCAGGCAACAAAACAGCTGTACAATTCACTCGGCTTTTATGATATCGTATCGAAGCGTTACGGCCGGACGCTCTAAACCATCCAGCCCAGGAGAGCCACGGCGGCAATAGCTCCGCCAATCACTGCAATCAGAGGCGCTCCTTTCCAGGCCATCAACACAGCTGCCGTCCCCCCTAGAATACCGAACCGTATATCTTCTTGAATATACAGAATGCCCGGGAAAATTAACGCGCCTAACACAGCGTAAGGAACACGGGAGAGCATCCGTTTCGCCCATGCCGGCCACCCCTCTGTTTTCAAAACTATAAACGGCAGCACCCTCGGAATAAATGTAACTGCGCCCATCCCGAGGATCAGCCAAAAAATCGGCGCTGTTATGAACGATGACGCCATTTTATCCCTCCTTCGATCAGTTCCATCACGGCGACAGCACTAATCGCAGCAAGCATGACCGCCCAGCCCGTATCCATCCACTGCGCGTATGCCGCATGAAACAATCCGCCAAGAGCAGCCAAGAAAAACACGAGCCGGCCGCCGGATTGAATCGAGGGCACAATTAAAGCAATAAAGAGCGCATAAAGAGCGATTCCCAAGCTTTCTTGCAAAAAAACGGGGATGACACCCCCGGTGTAATAACCTGCCAATGTGAATCCAATCCAGCTCGAATAAGCGGCCAAACCTGTGCCAATCAGCTCGGTTAATGGAACCGGCGATTTTTTAGCCGACGAAACGGCAAACACTTCATCGGTTAATAAAAAGGCCGCCAATGAACGTTTCGAACGCGTGCCTTTATCTATCCGTTCATTCATAGCAGTGCTCATTAATAAATGCCGCAAATTTACGACAAACGTAGCCGAGATGACAGCAAGCACCCCGGAGCCGGCCGCTATCATAGACAGGGCCATATACTGAGCAGCTCCTGCAAACACAAGCATACTCATCAGCAGCGCTTCAAATGCTTTCAGCCCTGTGTTTCCGGCTAAAACACCGAAGGTTATTGCCACCGGAGCATACCCGATTGCAATCGGCATGCCGTCTTTTATACCTTGAAGAAAAACTGTGTTAGCCGGCTCTGCATAAGAAGAACCGCCGGATTCATTATTTGCACTCATTGATCATCCCACTCTCTTTTCGGCAAAGAAAAAAGCCTGAACCATGTCAGGCTTATCGTTCTAACTAACCGTCGTATACATCAGAAAAAGCTGTCTCAATTTTTGGAAGCAGCTCGTCCCAGTCAGCATCAGGTTCTTTATTAACAGTTACAAAGTCTTGAAAACCAAATATATTATCGACACCGTCCAGCGCAAGCAGCTCTTTCGCTAACGGGTGATCCGTTTCTTGATCTTTTTTAAACGAATGACTCCCTGCACCTTCAAATAAAGTTTGATTTGCAGTGAATTTCATTGCATTCGGATTGGGCGTTGGTTCTCCGCGCACGTCTATTGCCATGAATGATCCCTCCTATTAATTGTGTACAGCCACAGTTTAACACGATGAATATAAAAAGAAAAAGAAACTCGTTTCCCTGATTGTTGACCGTAAAGGTATTTAGTAGAATATAAGTTGTCTTATCCCCTGTTTTTAAGGAGGATCTTAAATGTCAAACCGGCATACAACCCTGGAAGAATGGATTTTGCAGCGTGATAAACAGCCGTCGCTGATTAATGATACATCGAGCAAAATTAAAAAAGATTTTTCTGTCGAGTTGCAAGCTGAAGCCGTCTTCAGGCAAATAAATCTCTGGAAAGAAGCCTTAATTTCCCGCGGCCAGTATTCTTTTTGCATCACTGATTTTCGCCGTTTGGCTAATGAATTCATCCTCGTGTTTTCCGAGGATGTGTATGCTTATGCTTTCCAGTCTCTTTCTCACGAGGCAATATCGAAGTATGCAGACAGCTACCCGGCGCTCAAACAAAGGATCCCTGATCCAACAGCTGCCGATCCTTCATTGACTCAATGGGCAGAACAGTGGCTTGTCAGACCCCACTTCCGCTCTTATAAACAGCGTTTAAAGGAACTGTCTTCAGCGGAACAGTCTTTTTTGCAAACCTTCATTGCAGCCAGACTGCAAGAACACGTTCACCATCCCCCGAGCAGGCGCACCTTTTTTGAACTGACCGCGTATCACCGTATGTGGGAAGAGGGGATCGGTGCTTGGGAACGTTCTTCAGCTGATCCGATGCAGTTCAGCCGGGAGGAAAAACGCTTCTTTTCAGCATTGATAGCCAACGATCCGGAACGCGCTCTGCCGGTATGTTTGCAAATTACTGAGCAGCTGATCGAAAAGAGGCAGACAGATGCTTATCAAAACGCTCTTAATTGGGTGTCTGCGGTTAAAGGCTTTACCGAGCGCGACTATTTTGAAAGCTGGCTAGCTCTTCTCCGGCGTAAATACAGGTCGTTGCGATCTTTCATTCAGGAGCTTGATAACGTTGACTTCCTTGCCAAGCATAATAATGACAACACAAAATAATTCCGCTCTTATCGGGCTAAAGCCTAAAGATCCTTCAGCGTACCGGCGTAAAGAGGTTCTTCGTTGGAAACAAGAGCTTTTCCGCGCTGATAAGGATTCTTTTTACGGCATTCGTTATGATATTTCCTCAGATGCTAAAGGAAGTTATTACGTTGAAATTCCGTTTGCCGATACGTTTCGGGTTGCCGCAATGTTAGCTGAAAAATTTCCGTTGCTGCAAGCAGATAATCTTTTACAGTTGCGGTATAAGATAGCACAATTTGCTATAGAGCCTTCTGCAAACGGCTGTTGGCAATTTCATGATCTTTGTCCGCTTTTTTCTGCCGAGCTGGCCGACAGGCTGATCCGCTCAGAACTCGAGACCTCAGAAGCATTTAAACAAAAGCTGTCGAGATTTTACCGTCAAGTTCAGGACCTGAATATATCCGCCTATACAGAAAATTGGCTTCATACATTAGCGCATGGCGGCCGACACGATTCAGTTTCTTTTGAAGCATTAAATGTTGCGCAAAAACTATGGCGCAACCCGAACAGCCATGTTTTTCAGTTTCTTTACGTCCTCTCGCCTCCCGCGCATGGTGATAACATCTGGAGTGTCAAACCGTTTATCAAAGATCTTATCTCCCGGCAGATCGTTTCGATCGATGATATTTTAAAAGGGCTCCATCCGTTTCATGAAAACCCATTGCCGTATATCCGCTCATTACATAAGCTGTTGACAAAACTTCAGCCTATTACTGTAAACATCGATTCAGCAAGAGCGAATCTGACATTACAAAAGAGCGATGTTGTCTCTTTTTTGGAAAAAGATGTCACGCTTTTTGAAAACAACGGGATTGAGCTTTATATTCCTGACTTTTTAAAAAAACAGATCCAACCTGAAGCAACAGGGAGTTTTCATCCGCAGATCGAGGATAAAACATCAGCTGCACAGCGCCCGCCGGTGAACGGCAAATTGGCGTGGCAAATCACTCTCGATCAATCCGCGGTTGATATTGAAACGCTGCGCTCTTTAGTCGAGCAGCAAATCGAGCTGATTCAAATTCAGACAAGCTGGGTGCGATTCGACCTTGATGCTGCCGCCCGCCTCGTCGAAAATATCGATCGGCTCTCGCACGACTTGCCCGAAGAAGTGATCTACCAAAGCGTGCGAGAATCGCTGACTGGGACGAATGAGAAGCACAAACGGTTTCATCCGGGTATGCAAATAAACATCCCGGAAATTAACGAGTGGCTCACACCGCAAGCTGATCGATCAGCACCTTCTATCCCCGGGGAATGGGAAGAGAAAATGTTTCCTCACCAAAAAGAGGGTGTGTCGTGGCTTTTGCATATGAATAAGATCGGTTTCGGCGCGTGTCTTGCAGACGACATGGGACTTGGAAAGACATTGCAGGCAACAGTTTTTCTCAGCCTTGTCCAATCGTCTGAGGAACCTTCATTGATTCTTGTGCCGTCCAGTCTCCTACATCATTGGAAACAAGAGTTAAACAGCTTCTCACCTGATTTACCGGTTCGTTTATATACAGGATCACCGGCAGACAGAAAAACACGCTTTAATAACGGTCCCGGCGGAACTGTTTGGGTCTGTTCCTACACAACAGCTCTCAACGATATCGGAGTTCTCAAGCAAACCGGCTGGCAAAACATCATCTTTGATGAGGCGCAAACATTGAAAAACCACCGTTCAAAATTGCACCGCGCTGTCAAAACTCTCGCTTGTAAACAGCGGATTGCTCTTACAGGGACTCCGGTAGAAAATTATCCTGAAGATATTTGGTCGCTGATGGACGTGCTCAATCCCGGTTATTTGCATGACAAAAGCTGGTTTTATGATCAATATGTCAAACATGCATCCAAAGATGAACAAAAAGAAAATTTCCAGCAGCTCCGGCAAATTATTCAGCCCTTCATCTTCAGACGAACGAAAACTGACCTGAAAGATCAGTTCCAGCTCACGGATAAATCGATTGTTCATCATTGTGTCTCATTGTCAACTGAACAGATGACAATGTATAAAGCCGTTGCCGATCAATTTATCCAGGAAATGAACGATGTATCTGCCGAGGCCAGACCGCGCTGTATCTTCAAAGCGATGACACAGCTTAAACAAATCTGTAATCACCCCGGCCAGCTTTGTAAAGAACGGGGAGCAGGACGATTTCGCTCAAACCGATCCCCGAAATGGGATCAAGCGGTCGAACTTATCGAATATTGGAAAAGAAAAGGCAAGAAAGGGCTTGTATTTACGCAATACCGCTATTCGGGAGAACTGTTCCGTGATTACGCCCGTGAAAATTGGCGCATTGATATTCCGTTTTATCACGGAGGATTGTCTGAACGCGGGCGGCAAAAGATTTTAGATCTGTTCAAACATGCAAAAGATCTCCCGTTTATGGTCATATCTCTTCGTGCTGGAGGAGTCGGCTTAAACTTGACCGAAGCTTCTGAAGTCTTGCATTTTGACCGCTGGTGGAACCCGGCCGTTGAAAACCAGGCAACCGATCGGATTCACCGTTTCGGCCAAACAGAGCATGTCCGCATCCATACCATCACCGCAACAGGAACAATCGAAGAACGGATCACGGAAATTATCGATCAAAAAGAAGAAATGCAGGACAGTATCATAGATGGAGAGGCAGCACCGCTCTGGACGCTTGCTGACGAAGAACTTATCCGTTTGTTTCAATACCAGTAAAAACACTCTGCGGGCGAAAGCTGAGCCGCATAGAATACAGAATATTATGAGCCCTCCGCAAACTCGCTTGCCGCGGGCAACGCCTCAGCCTCCTCAGAAGCGAAACCGCTTCTTGTGGGGTCTTCTGCTCCTGCGGTTACTCGTCGCAAATACATTGGCAGTTGCTTTTCCCGCAGGCGTCGAGTTTGCTCCGGTCTCATAAAACTTCTCGCTCTATAAAGAAGAATAAATATGCAGGTAACCAATTGATCAGCTACTTTTTCAGCAGCCTCGAAAGCAAGCGACGAAGATCCGGCCCCGCAAATATGGATTTGCGGGGCCGGCTATGAATGAGATCTTAAAGGTCCCAAGGTTTTTCTATTCTCAAGTCATCATCTGTGACCGCATTTCCGCGCCATTCGTCAATCCGCACCGTTACTTCTGCTGCAGCTATTTTTTCATTACGGTATACATCGGCCGGCAACGTCTCTGTCCATTCGTGCGTTTCATCAGACTCAAGCTCTTCAGTAATGACTGCTTGCGTAAACATCTTCCCTTCAGCGAAATCATACTGAACATTCCCTTTTTCATCCAATAAGCGAATATCAAAAGCGTGACCGTCTGATATTGTAAAGCTTTCCGGATGATCGGACTTATTCGTTACTTGAATGGAGATTTCGGTTTCATCATCCCGATGTTCAATTTTTGTTTCCATCAAAAGGCCCTCGTGTTCGAGTGTGCCGCTTTTTTGTTTTTCATAATTTTCCTCCGCTTCACCGCAGGCTGTCAGGAAGAAAGTTAACATAACAAGATCGAGAAGCCTTCTCACGTTTATACCCCTTTCTCCTTAGTCATCTTTACGAAAAAGACCGAAGATTCCTGTTGTTTGTACGATGTTTGTGAACGCATGCGGATCGGTTTCTTCGATAACTTGCTGGAGCAAATATAATTCATACCTCGTAATGACGATCATCATCACTTCTTTATCCGCTTTCGTATAACCGCCCTTAGCCGGTATCCGCGTAACGCCGCGCGTTACTTTCGCATGGAAAGCTTCCTGGAGCTCGTCCGCCTTATCGGTAACAATCATCGCCGTCAATTTAACATGGCGCGTATGTATCGTATCGATAATCCGCGACAGAACATAAAGGGCCAACAATGTATAAAGCGCTTCTTCCAAGCCAAAAATAAAACTGGCAGAAGTGACAATAATCGCATTCAAAATAAAAAAGTAAACCCCGACAGGACGATCGCTTCGCTTAGCCATAATCAAAGCGATAATATCCAGGCCGCCCATAGACGCGCCCCATTTCAAAATAATACCTGCACCCGTTCCGCCGATGACACCGCCAAAGACGGCATTCAAAATAATATCCTCTGACAACATCAGGATCGGCAATACTTCAAGAAACAATGTCGTAAAGGCGACCGTAACAAAACTGTAAAACGTAAAACGTTTCCCGACGAGGCGCCAGCCAAGAATCGCTACAGGAATATTGAGCAAGAAGAGAAGAATCCCGGGAGACAGGGGAATAAAAACATTCAAAATTTGCGCCACCCCGGCGAAACCGCTCGCAAAAATATTTCCGGGGATCAAAAACAAGTTTAGACTTAACGCCATTAAAAACCCGGAAATCATCGACAAGGACGTTAATTTCCCTTCTTCTTTCCAATCAAATTTTTTCAGCATCCCAGTTCCAACTTTCTGCATACATAATTCAACCGTTTATGATTTTACCGGACTCCGGCTTAAATTGCATTATTTTTCGAAAAATACCGGCTTTGTCTTTTAAAAGACAAAGCCGGCAACATTCAGTGTTTTTTATATTTTTCGTTGTAATAATTGACCGAAAACTGGGCGCCTTCATCTACCATCGTGTTGTCTTGAATATCCTCAGGGTGTGAATGACCGACTTTTTCTGTCATATACTCTTCGTAAGTTTCATCTTCTGTCTCATTTAATGCCCAGGCTTTCGCACGATTATACCACTGTTTCGCCTTTACACGATTTTCTTCATCGCCTAAATAGTATGAGACAGCCGCGGCGCCGACAGCTAAAAATGTTGAAGCTAGCCACTTATTCATCGCTCCCACTCCTTTTTAATTCTGCTCTTCTGTTCCCCATTCCTCATCAAGCCGGATAATAAACTTTTCCTTATCGTCAAAAACGCCTTCGATCGCCTCCGTCATTGATTCAGCTCTTCATCAATTTTCTTTCTAAGCTGGAACAGACGGTAAACATGCGTGACGATCACTTTGACGACTGCATAAAACGGAACTGCCAATATCAGGGCCAGCAAACCGCCAAAGCTGCCGCCGACTAAAATCAACACGATGATCATCAGCGGGTGAACGCTAAGCTTTTTCCCCATCACATTCGGCGAGATTAAATTGCTTTCAAGCTGCTGTACGATAATAATCGCAACAATAATCCATACAGCCGTCATCGGTGAATCAATCACGCCGACAATAACCGCAGGAATACTGCCGATCCATGGTCCGACAAACGGCACAACATTCGTTACCATATTCACTAAAGCAAGGATGAGAGAAAAATCAACACCGATAATTAAATAAGCAATGTACATTAATGTTCCGACAAAAATACTGACGATAATCTGCCCTTGAATATAAGAAGACAGTTTGTCGTCCATATCAAACAAAATACGCTGACCTTCTTCCTGTTGTTTTTCTGGAAGAAAACGGAAGACTTGATCAGGAAGTTTCTCGCCGTCTTTCAGCATGAAAAACAGCATGAACGGAACAACGATCAAAACGAGCAGAAAATTCGTGACCGCTCCAAAAAACCCGGCCACGTTATCGGCGATAAAATCGAATGCCTCAGATAAATAATCCGTTAAATTTTCAGTCAAATTCTCGATGGAAAAATCATCAGTGGCGACGAAATCTTGAAACCATTCATTTTGATCGATTTCAACCAACAGGTTGTTCAAGTCATTGAATAACGCAGGGGCATTGTCGGCTAAATTCATCACCTGCTCTTGCAAAACCGGTCCGATTAATAAAAAAATGCTGACAATCACACCGATAAAAATCAAATAAATGATCACGATCGACAGCGCTTTCGGGACTTTATAAGTATGTAGATATTTAACAAACGGACGCAGAATATAAAAAAATACGCCTGCGATTAAAAAAGGGATAAAGAGCGTCTGAAACGCTACGTTGATCGGGTGAAAAATAAACGAAACTTGTGAGCCTATAAAAATGATGGCCAATATTAACAATGTTCCAGCCAAAAAACGCATGAATTTTGATTCAAACAGCAATGACGATCCTCCGTTCCAAGAACATTTTAAACTCGTTAAGACAGCATCCGTCAGTAAGAAAAAAGTTGTTTTGCAAAATAAAAGACTGTTTAAAAACTTCCCTTTGTTACAAGGATTTAAACAGCCGCTTTAAATTATTTTGCTTTTTCATTTAATTTTGGCGTCAGCCGCTGACACGTTTGCCTTTTAATCATTTTATGCGGAATGAGCACCTGCTTCGGTTCGATCCCGGGTTTATGGATTAAATCGATTAAACAGCTCGCAGCTTCGTAACCTAAGCTGAAAATGTTGATATCCACTGTCGTCATCGGCGGAGATGAAAGTTCGGAGATGGTAACGTTATTAAAACTGATAATTGATACATCGTCAGGAACACTCATCTCCATCTCAGCAAGCATTCGCATAACGCCGAACGTCATGATATCATCTGCCACGATCAGAGCAGTCGGCCGTTCAGCTAAACTCATTAAATCAATGACGGCTTCCTGACCGCCTTCTTGAAGTTCTTCATGAAAAACAACGTATTCATCGCGCAAATCAATCCCGGCGTTTGTCAGCGCTTTGCGGTATCCTTCCATATGATCGACGGTAACGACAAAATCTAAATTCCCGCCGATAAAAGCAATTTTTTCATGACCGAGAAGCAACAAGTATTCGGTAACGGTTTTAGCCGCTTTAAAATTGTCGTTATTAACATAAGTCAGGTCTGTCATCGACGGTTCATAAGGCCGGCCGATCACTGTAAACGGGAACTTTTGCTGGTGCAGGTAGTTCATGACCTTATCGTTCACCCTCGAGTACAACAAAATAATGCCGTCGACTCGTTTTCCTAAAACCATGTCCTGAACTTCTTCAAATATTTCATCTTCCGTCTGTCCTGTAGATAAATACAGACCGTATTCAAGCTGGTGCGATCTCGAACTGATTCCGCGAATAACTTCGGGGAAAAACGGATTCTGAAAGGTTTTGTTAGCCGAATTCGGCATAACGACCCCAATCGTCTTCGTCGATTGGTTTGCCAAACTTCGTGCATTGAAATTAGGGTGATAGCCTAATTCGTTCATTGCCTCTCTGACCGCTTCTTTTGTCCGATCGCTGATACGCGGACTGTTGGCAATCACCCGGGAGACCGTTGATGGTGCTACATCCGCCAATTTAGCAACGTCTTTTATCGTGACAGCCATGTGAATGAACCTCCTTTCAATCAGTTAATATTGTATGCACATACATTGCACAAGATTCGACGCTGTTATTATCAGTGATTATATTATTCAATATACACTTCTGACTGTGATTATACAAACATAACTAATATAAAAAGAGAGGAAGAGGGGATACCTGCTTCCTCTCTCCTTTATCACGGTTATCCTTTCGTTGCTCCGGAAGCCAGACCGCTGATCAAATACCGCTGCAAGAACAGATAAACAGCTGCAATCGGAACAGCGATTAAAATCGAGCCGGCCGCAAACCGGGTGAAATTATTCGAGAATTCATCATTAACGAAATTAAACAATCCGAGTGCAAGCGTGTAGTTCTCCGGACTGCGCAGCACAATCCGCGGCAGCAGGAAGTCCATAAACGGCTGCATAAAGTTAAACAATGCGACAACGGCGAGAATCGGTTTGGCAAGCGGCAGCAGAATCTGAAAGAAGATTCGGAAATGACCCGCGCCGTCAATTTTCGCCGATTCGTCCAATTCACGCGGAATCGAATCAAAATAACCTTTGACAAGGAAAGCATTCATCGGGATCGCTCCGCCTACGTAAATGAGAATCAACCCTGTCAATGTATCCAATAAACCAACAGTATTTAAAAGGATGTACAAGGCTACCATTGCCATTAAGATCGGAAACATTTGTAAAAGCAGGAACGCGTACAGCCCATTTTTACGTCCTTTAAACCGGTAACGCGAAAACGCATAAGCTGTGAAACAAACGATCATTGTTGCAAACGCTGAGGTCGCAATTGCGACAATTAACGAGTTGCGATACCAAGTCAGATAATCGCTGTTTTCAGAAAAGAACAGCCATTCATAGTGAACGAGCGACCAGTCTGTCGGAATCATTTCAGCCCCGAATAATCCGCGGCCGGGATTTAATGATAATCCGAGCGTCCAAAGAAGAGGGTAAAGGATAATGACAAACATCACACCAATGATGCTGTACATTGCAATTAATTCAAGCGTATTCTTTTTCTTTCGGCTCATTGGTTTTTTCGTCGTTTGACTCATTTAGAATGTCCCCTCCTCTTTAAAGGATCGTGATCGCCGGAATTGGAAGAATGCGAACGTTGCAACCAGCAGTCCGAGTATTATTGATATCGCCGCGGCCATATTGAATTGCTGGGTTTCAAACGTCAAACTGTACACCCAGGAAATCAAAATATCTGAACCGCCGGCATTTTGACCCCGGATAGCCGGTCCGCCTTGGTTAAATAAATAGATAATGTTGAAGTTGTTGAAGTTAAACGAATATTGCATAATCAATAGCGGTGCGGTTGCAAACATTAAGTGCGGAAAGGTAATATTTCTGAATTTTTGCCACCGGTTGGCACCGTCCATATCGGCCGCTTCGTACCAATCGCTCGATATTCCTTGCAAAACACCTGTAAATAATGCATACACAAACGGAAACCCGAGCCATGTTTGAATTAAAATCAACGCAAAGCGCGTCCAAAACGGATCCGTCAGCCACGGAATACCGGAGCCGAAAATCGGCTCAATAATATCATTGTTAATCGCTCCAAAGTTATCGTTAAAAATAGCGGAAAAAATAAGTATCGTAACAAACGCCGGAACAGCCCAAGGTAAAATGAAGACCGTCCGAATAAGTTTTTTAAACTTCAAACGCGGATCGTTTGTTAAAATAGCCAAAAACATTGCCAAAGCAATTTGCAATGAGGTAGCAACAAATGTCCAGATCAGTGTCCAGGACAGAACATTTAAAAAGGTCGCGCGCCATTCAGCTATCATAAACAGATCAGTGAAATTACTGAACCCGACCCACTCTAATAGATTCGCCGGCGGCGCATTGTACAAATTGTAATTTGTAAATGCGAGTAAAAACATGAAAAGCAGCGGAAAAACGACGACGAAAATGAGCAAAGCAAGACCCGGACCTACCAGTAAATAAGGAAAGCTTGTATCCCAAGCGTTTTTGAACCCTTCTTTAATCGTCGGTACTTTCCAGCCTAATTGTATTCTCTTTGCGTCTTTATAAGCATCTTGAATCGTGATTCCGTACATGGATAAGGCAAACGTCAATAAAATTACTGAAAGAATCCCGTTACTTAAAAAGACGCGTGAATCATCTTCGCGCGGGGTTTCTCCCAAAGTGACCAAACCTTGTAACCCCGTTGCAAGAAAATCAAACAATGCAATGATAAAAGCAGCAAAGAGAATGAATAAGATCGTCCCTTTAATGTATCGTTTGTTATACACTTGACCGAGACCTGGAATAATCGAGAGTCCTGCAGCAAGCGCCGAGTTGTGCTGCGGCCGTTGTAACACATTTTGCTGTCTTTTTTCTTTATCTGCAGCCATAACATCTTTCCTCCTGACTAAAAGGTGCAGGGATTGAGAAACGCGTTCTCAACCCCCCGCCCTTTATACTGACTTCTATTGATTCATAATCCCGATTTCTGTGTGAATCTGTTCAACAGCCTCATCTAAGACTTCTTGCGGATCATCGCCTTGGGAAATAAATTCAAGCGCATCCGCCATCGGATCCCAAACTTGCGACATTTCCGGAATGTTTGGCATCGGCTGTGTATATTCTGTTTGCGCAAAGATCGGCTCGAAGAATTCGTCATCGATTTCTACATCTTCGTGTGCAGGCAATTCTTGCGCTGTCTCAAAGTATTCTTCAGAGCTTTCCGCATTCGTAATATAAAGCGCTAATTCTGTCGCCCAATACTCTTCTTCTGTGTACTCATTAACGAGCCAGCCTTTGTTGCCTGAGAATGATGTTACCGGATCGCCGCCTTCTTCAGCTGCCGGCAGCTTAGATACGCCTAAATCATCACCTAATTCATCACTGTAGAACGGAACGTTCCAAGGACCGGATACAACCATCGCTGTATCTCCTGTTGTAAATGTGCCGTCAACAGCATCACCATCTGCGCCGTCCGGAATCGGACCGTCTTGATACCAGGATTGAATCATTTCCGCACCTTCTACAACGCCTTCTTCATTTAAGCCGATATCTTCTGGGTCATAGACACCGTCATCATCTTGAGCGAACACATAGCCGCCGTGAGCAGTCAAGAACGGATAAGTGAAATAAAAGTCAGTGGCATCCATCATAAAGCCGTAAGTGTCATCATCTGTTAATTCTTCAGCCATTTCATTTAATTCATCAAGATTTTCCGGCGCTTCATCAACCATCGACTGGTTATAAAACAGCGCGTATGTTTCGACAACCGCCGGGATTCCGTACTGTTCACCTTCGTATGAGAAAGATTCTACTGCTTCAGGATTATACCCCTCGAGACGTTCTTGCTGATCATCTGTTAAATCAAGCGCCCGGGCCAATCCTTGTAAAGCAACATCTCCCATGCGGTCATGCGGCTGGAAGAATAAATCGGGGCCTTGGCCGGCAGGACCGTCCAAGGACATTCCTTCTGTTTGGTCCAGCATAGAATATTCGGTAATATCAACTTCAATACCGTGTTCTTCTTCAAAGCCTTCAACAATGTTGCCGTAGGCTTCCAATTGTGATTCCTCGTCATTCACCCACATAGTCAGTTCTTCCGGCGCTTCAGGCGCCTCTTCATCAGCAGCGGCTTCGTCCCCGTTGTCGTTTGCAGCATTGTCGTTAGCATTATTTCCTTCGTTTGCCGGGTCGTTGTTCTCGTCTGCATCATTGCCGCAGGCAGCGAGACCGACAGAAAGCGCTGAAACAACGGTCAAAGATTTTAATAAAGACTTACTTTTGAACATGATGGTTCCCCCTTATAATTAGTGTGAAATAAGTAATGCAAACAGCCGGAATGCAGTTGCCTCAACCGTGAATGTCAATTGCGGAATGCGCTTTCACAAAAGCTCTATACAGCGCACAATAAAACAATTACACTCACCGATAAATCAGAGGACAACCGATTGCACAAAATGGCGTTTTTTTTCACGACTTGTTGTCGTGAAATCGTTTGCATCGTTATGGCTTTATTATACTATTGGACGTTTCAAAACCGCAACCCTTTTTTTAAAGAAAGGAGAAAAATTTAATTTCCCTTTCTTTATCATATTATATAATATATAAACATTTTATATATATAAACATTTTTTTAAGCGGTTTACTGAAATTTATATTCCGCAAGTTCTTTAATGATCAGATCAAAGACAGGCTATAAACTTTCCCCATTTTGAACAGCGGCCTAATGTTCTTGCCGCTAACCGCTCATTTCATTGCGCAAGCGCTTGCACCTAGGGTAAAATGAGTTTGCTTTATCCCTATTTCATTTATAGTAACTAACTACCATATTATAAAGTGGGTGGATCATGAGTTCAGCAAATTCAACTAAAACTTCTAAAATGACATTATTCGCTTTAACTTGGCCGATTTTCATCGAAATTATGCTGCACATGATCATGGGAAATGCTGACACACTCATGCTCAGTCAGTACGACGATGATGCAGTGGCTGCCGTCGGTGTTTCCAATCAAATTATGAGCGTTATTATTGTTATGTTCGGCTTCGTTGCTACAGGTACGACTATCTTGATCTCCCAGCACCTCGGTGCGGATCAGCGTGATAAAGCGGGAGGGTTTGCCGTCGTCTCGATCGCGGCAAATATTTGTTCGGGCTTGATGTTGAGCCTCGTTTTGTTTTTTTTCGGACCGCAAATATTGCATGCGATGAACCTCCCCGCAGAACTGATGGATACCGCGCTCATTTATTTACGGATTGTCGGCGGATTCGCTTTCGTTCAAGCGCTGATTATGACGCTCGGGGCGATCATTAAAAGCCACGGTTTTACAAAAGACGCGATGTACGTAACGCTCGGGATGAATTTCTTAAATGTGATCGGAAATGCGGTGTTGATTTTCGGTTTTTTCGGAGCTCCTGAGCTCGGAGCAACCGGTGTGGCGATCAGCACAGCCGGAAGCCGAATCATCGGAACGGTGATCCTTTTTATTGTTTTATACCGGCGTGTCCAAGGGGATCTGCCATGGAGTATGCTCATACATAAATTTCCGAAAGAAGAACTTAAAGACCTGTTTCGCATCGGTATTCCCACTGCCGGCGAACATCTGTCTTACACTTCATCGCAAATGGTCATTACCTTCTTTATAGCTTCAATGGGGACGGTTGAACTGACCGCCAGAGTCTATGTAATGAATATAACAATGTTCGCGTTTTTATTTGCCGTCGCCATCGGTCAAGGGACACAAATTATGGTCGGCCATTTAATAGGAGAAAACCGTCAAAGAGAAGCTTACCGCCGATGTTTGCGCAGCTTGAAAATCGGGTTGGCTGTCTCTACTTCAGCCGCTGCCCTTTTTGCTGTTTTCCGTTTGGAAATTTTAAGTATTTTTTCTGAAAATCCAGAGATTATTGAGCTCGGAAGCATTTTATTGCTCTTGACAATTGTTCTCGAGCCGGGACGCGCTTTCAATTTAATTGTTATAAATTCGCTGCGGGCAGCCGGTGATGTACGCTTCCCTGTTTACATCGGGATCCTCTCGATGTGGGGCGTCGCTGTATCGGTCTCTTATACAGCCGGAATTTGGCTCGGACTCGGTTTAGTCGGGGTCTGGCTGGCAATGATTCTCGATGAGTGGCTTCGAGGACTTTTGATGCTTCGGCGGTGGCAATCAAAGAAATGGGAACAAATGTCTTTTATTCGAAAAAGCCGCGATCAATAATACAGATGTATAACATTCATAATTATGCACGACTATCTTACTGACATTCGGGTGATTTTTTCAATTGTTCGGCCGGTTATTATTATACAACAGCTGGAAAAACTGAATTTCCCCCTTAATATCAACGATTATTGCTGTACAACAGTAAAACTATTTCGAATTACTAACTTTTGTTTTTGACATTTATAATTAAGTTTGATTAAATGTAAGAGAATATTTGCAACTTTTTATGCGGTTGTAAGTATTTTTACCAATATTTCAAAGGGGGTTTCACAATGAAAAGAACAACAGGATTGATGACAATCGCACTTTCAGGAACTTTGCTCTTAGCTGCTTGCGGCGACGGGAATAATAACGGTGAAAATGAAAATAATGCGGCAAACAATAACAACAACGGTGAAGCTGCCGGCGACGTTGATCTCGGCAACATGCAGCTTGGTACAGGCAGTACCGGAGGAACGTATTATCCTTTAGGCCAAGAGATTGCGACAGCAGTCAACAATAACATTGATAACGATGACGTCGATATCAGCGCTGTATCATCAGGTGCATCTGTTGATAATATCGCAAATATTAATCAAGGGGAGATCGAACTCGGCATGTCCGTGCACCTTCCTGCTCAAGATGCCTTAACCGGCGATGGTGATTTCGAGGGGGTTGAGGTTGATAATTTCGGTTTTATGGGCCATATCTACCCTGAAGTCATGCAGATCGTTGTTCCGCAAGATGCCGGATACGAGTCGGTTGCTGATCTAGAAGGAGAAAGCATTGCGGTCGGCCCCCCTGGAAGCGGGACACAAGCTGCGGCTGAGTTGATTCTCGAAGCTTACGGATTGGAAGAAGGCGACTATGAACCTTATGAAGAAGGGTTTGGCGATGCTGCTGAGGGCATCCAAGATGGAAATATTGATGCTTCCTTCGGTCTGTTAGGCTTGCCTAACAGCGAAATCGAAGGATTACACCAAAACCGTGAAATCGAACTGCTCGGACTTACTGATGAGGGATTAGATTACATCGAAGAGAACAGCGGTTACGAACAATTTGAAATTGAAGCTGATTCCTATGACTTCCAAGAAGATGATGTGGCTGCAATTACTGCGTATGCCATCCTCGTCGGCTCGACAGATACGATTGACGAAGACCTTGGTTATGAAATTACAAAAACGATGTTTGAACACAGTGAAGATATTCAGCATCCGCAAGGTGAACATGTCACACTTGATAATGCCCTGAACGGGTCGGAAGATCTGCCGATGCACCCGGGTGCGGAACGTTATTTTGAAGAAGAAGGACTGCTAGACTGATCAGCTTATTTCTAGAGGCCGGACGGAACTCTTGTCCGGTCTTTTTTTCTCTTTTTTCTGTGAAATTATTTGCAAATCACAGGTTATCTGCGAAAACGCAAGAAAAGATTCCTGCGTTTTCGCAGATCCCCCGCTCCAACCCAGATATGAAAACAAGTGAGGTGAACTACCGTGACAGACAAACACGACAAAGAGTTCGAAACGACTGAAGATGACATCTTAACGGATGAAGAAAAGCGCGAAATGCTCTCAAAATACGATAAAGAATCGTCATTTAGACAAGATACCGGCAAATGGTACTGGGTGATTGCATTTATTGCCATTTCATTGACGACGTTTCATCTCTTCAGAGCCTTGCCGGCTTTTGGCGGACCGCTCGTATCGATCTTACAGGGAGCGGTTCACCTCGGGACCGCATTAGGGTTAATATTTTTACTTTACCCGATCCGGCGAGGCGGCATAAAGAAAAAAGGCGTGCCTTGGTACGACGTCATCTTAGCATTTCTCGCTATGGGGTCGTCTTACTACATTATTTTCCGCTATGATTGGATAACCGGCGGCGCCAGAATCATGGGCTTTACCACTTTCGATATTATCGTCGCGACGATCGCGATCGTTTTGCTGCTCGAAGCAACCCGCCGCGCAGTCGGTGTGCCGATCGTTGTCGTCGGTATATTGGGTATTCTTTACGGTCTTTACGGAACGAATATTCCTTATTTTGGCCACGGCGGATTTGATTGGGAAGGTTTATCAAGACGGTTGTTTTATTCGACAGATGCTATTTTCGGAACACCGATTCAAATTTCTTCAACATACATTTACTTATTTCTGTTTTTCGGTGTGATGTTGACGAAAACAGGTGTCGGGCAATATTTTAACGACCTCGCTTTTGGTGCAACCGGCCGGTTCACCGGGGGAACAGCGAAGGCTGCGGTCGCAGCTTCAGCGATGCAAGGGACATTAACCGGAAGTTCAGTCGCCAACACGGTATCATCCGGTTCTTTCACGATTCCGATGATGAAACGGGCAAAATTCCGCCCTGAATTTTCTGCTGCGGCGGAAGCTTCCGCCTCTACCGGCGGACAAATTATGCCGCCGATCATGGGCGCTGCCGCATTTATCATGGCTGATTATGTATCGACGCACACATACGGTGATATAATCATTATCGGTATCATTCCGGCTTTGCTGTATTTCACCGGTGTCTTTATGGGGACACACTTTGAAGCCAAACGCTTTGGCATAACCGGTTTGCCAAAAAGTGAGCTCCCCTCATCAAAAGGGTTGCTGAAACGGGCAGATTTGCTTCTTCCGTTAATCATTATTGTATCGATGCTGGTGAGCGGATTTACACCGACTTACGCGGCTCTTGCAGGGATCGGTACCGCCTTTCTAGTGAGCATGTCCCGCAGAGATACACGGATGGGATTCCGCGACCTTCTCGATGCCTTTGAACAAGGGGCAAGGGTCGCGCTCCCGGTGATTGCTGCCTGTGCGACAGCCGGCATCATCGTCGGGATCGTCGTTTTCACAGGCCTTGGCGGCCGGATTGCCGGAGGGTTGCTCGGTATGGCTGGAGATAACCTCTTCCTGTTAATGTTTTTCACAATGATCGCCTGTATACTGCTGGGCATGGGACTTCCGACGACCGCAAATTACGTCGTCACTGCCTCGATGGCAGCTCCGGCGTTAATAGCATACGGCGTTCCGGAAATTTCCGCACACTTTTTCGTATTTTACTTCGGAATCGTTGCTGATATTACACCGCCTGTGTGCCTGGCGGCTTATGCCGGCGCAGGGATAGCGAAAGCGAATCCGATGAGAGCAGGGGTCACCGCCTTCAAGTTGGCGATTGCTGCATTTATCATCCCGTATATTTTCGTTTATAACCCTGCCCTACTCTTTGTCGATGCGCAGCTCGGAACGGTTGTGTATCTTGTAATAACTGCTGTATTAGGTATGGCTGCGGTAAGCGGCGTTATGATGAATTATTTTGTATACAGCTTTCGCTGGTACGAAAGGCTGCTGTTGTTTGTTGCCGGAATCATGCTGATTTATCCGGAAAATCTGACGATTGAAGGAAGCGGCTTCGTGTTGTTTATCATCATCGGTGCTGTGCAATGGTTCCGCAAACGCCGTGAAAGCAAGGAAACAGCCAAAAGTTAACTTATTAACAGGCGCGCCGGCAAAAAGCCGGTGCGCTTTTTAATTGTAAAATACATCGAACGTTTCCCATAAACTCTCCAATTCCCGCAGACGCTTTTCAATTTTTTTATGCTCTGAGCGTGTCAGCGCTGTGATTAACGCGCCCGCGATGCTCATCGGCGCCGCATAGGAATCGATAAATGAATTAATTTCCGTTGAAGCTAATAAGTTATAATCGCCGTAAGGTACTAGCGGACTTAACATGTGATCGGAAATAACGACGGTTTTCGCCCGTTTTTCTTTCACATACTTCATCACCTCGACCGTCCGCTTTGTATAGCGGGAAAATCCTACCCCGATCACTAAGTCCCGCTCATCGATATCTAAAAGATGTTCACTGACCCCGTCAGCCTGATGAATCATTTCGGTATTTTGCAAAACCAAGTCCAAGTAAAATTCTAAAAATCCGCCGATACTTGCCGCACTGCGATAAGCGATGATATAAATCCTTTTTGCTTGAATCATTTCATTCACTGCCGCTTCAAACGTTTGTGTATTGATCTGCTTCAACGTGTTATCGATATTTTGCATATCATCAGACAACACCTCCGTCACCGCGTCCTCGGCATCATTATCTTCATCAGTTGTCCGCCGAAGAACTTCCGCTGATGTCATTTTGCGCTGCAATGCCTCTTGCAAATGACGCTGAAAATCCGGATAACCGGCGTATCCGAGCTGATAAGCAAAGCGGATAACTGTTGCTTCGCCGACTCCCGCATGTTTGGCCAGTTTTGAAGCCGTTAAAAACGGAGCTGTTTCGTGGTTATCGATTAAATAGCCGGCAATTTTTTTGTGCGACTTGCTCATTGTTTCTCGCGATTGGATAATTTGTTGTAATACATCACTTTCCAGCATGGCTTCCCTCCCGATTTCCGTCCTGTTATATTTCATCGTAACGAAAATCAGTCAGACATGCACACCTTAAAATAACTCCATAATTTCACTCTGATGAAATTTATCTTTCATTTTAATGAAGTCGCATCGCTTTGTAAAGAGTTGTCAGAGAATAAAATGAAACCCTTCTTTCAGTATTTGTTTATTATGAAAGGGTTTTCTTCCATTTTTGACCTGTTATGCCGGCTGTGTTTAAATGAGAGTAGCTTATTATAAGGGGGATGATGATACATGGCACAGCCGAAATACATCATGAACATTGAAAAGGTGCCGCATCTGTCTGATGAAGAAAAAGAAAATTTAAAACAAATCACCGAAAAATTCGTCTTCCGCGTCAATGAATATTATTTAGGCTTAATCGATTGGGGTGATCCGGAAGATCCGATCCGAAAGCTCGTCATTCCAAATGAAGGTGAACTGGAAGAATACGGCCGCTGGGATGCCTCTGACGAAGATACAAATTATGTCGTGCCCGGGTGCCAGCATAAATACGACGAAACGGCCTTATTGATCGTTTCAGAAGTTTGCGGCGCCTACTGCAGGTATTGTTTTCGAAAACGCCTTTTTCGAAATGACATTAAAGAAGCGATGTCTGATGTGCAGCCGGGGATCGAGTACATTAAAAATCATCCGGAGATCTCGAATGTGCTGTTAACCGGCGGAGATTCGCTCATTTTAGCGACGAAAAAACTGCGCGGCATCATTGAACAGCTTAGAGACATTCCTCATGTGAAGGTTATTCGTCTCGGTTCGAAAATGCCAGTATTCAATCCGATGCGCATTTATGAGGATCAGGCGTTGCTTGACCTAATCAGCGAGTATTCTAAGCCTGAACAGCGCATATATGTCATGGCGCATATTAATCATCCTAATGAGATTACACCTGAGGCGATTCGCGGTTTTGATGCACTTCATCAAGCCGGTGCGATTGTCGTCAATCAGACACCTGTTCTGCGCGGAATCAATGACGACCCGGATGATTTAGCCGAGCTGCTCGACAGGTTGTCCTGGGCAGGCGTTACTCCGTACTATTTCTTTATTAACCGGCCGGTGGCGGGCAATAATGATTTTGTCCTTACGTTAAAAGAAGCTTACGACGCTGTCGAAAAAGCGAAAGCAAAAACATCGGGACTCGGCAAACGCGTCCGGCTGTCGATGAGCCATACATCCGGAAAAATTGAAATTCTTGCAATCGAAGACGGAAAAGCATACTTGAAATACCATCAATCAAGAGATGCAGAATACGGAAAATTCATGGTGCTTGACTGCCCGGAGGACGCCACATGGTTTGACGATCTTCCGGGTAACGATGCGCACTGGAATGCCCCGAAAAAGAAATGGGAAGACTTCGAAGGCGCCAATCAAAAAATCGCTGAAAAAGAAAGTCCGCAATTGTAGTACAATCACTTTCTGTCGTTTTTAGTTTAAAATGTTTAAAAATGTTCCCGCCGGGAAACTTCCCCACTAACAACGTTAGAAAGGGTGTTTCCTGTGAGAGATGAACACAGAACCGAAGAAAAAATCGAAAAACGTAAAGAACCCGGCAAGGTCGGAGCTACATTTATTAAATACGGATTTATTACGTTAATCACACTTATTATCCTTTTCTTCATCGCCAATTATCTGCTGCCGATGATTCCCGGCGGCGGTGACGGCGCCGTTAATAACAGCGCAAGCGGCGTCGAGATTGAGCAGCCGATCGACGAAGAGCCCATATCGGCATAATGCACAAATTTACTGTGACCGTTTCAATTGAAACGGTCATTTTTATTGTTAAAAAGCTGTCATTCGGGCTGCATCATTTAGTACAATAGCAGTACAATGTCATGAAAGGAATTCAATATGAAACTTCCTCTCCCTTTTTCGATTTTTACAATATTGTTAGCCGGCTGCATTTTTGCTGAGGATACAAATGAAGAAAATGAATCTGCTTCCCTCCCGGTGCAAAATGAAATTGAACAAGAGCCGCTCAAGCTGAGTTACGAAGGATTCGATCAAAGCTCGGAAGCTTTAACGCTCGGCTTTAAAGCGGAACATCAAGACGAGTCGGCCATTGCTGCCGACGACTATCAATTTCAATGGCCGTCGTATATTACAGATGAAAACGACCTTTATTTTAAACTCTCGGAAACGAATATCAGCAACAGCCGATTATTCACAAAAGAACTGAGAGACGATCAGCTCGGTATCACTTTAGACATCACTCCTCCCCCGTCAAATAACAGGAGCAGCTTTTTTTTAATCCCGTTTTATATGATTCCGAGCCTGTTTGAAGACGGATACCAATTTACGCTTGATCACGATAAAGACAAAATAGTCTTAGGCGATTTAGCTGTCGAAGATTACGCGATCAAAAACAGACAGCTCTCATTCATGTTTCAAGATGATCATCCGGATGCTAAGAGGGAACAGGAGTATTTATTTACGATTATTGAGGAGAACACGGAGATTTATCCGCAGTTTTCAAGTGTTGAACAATTAAACGGCGGACGACTTGCGGAATTAGAATTTGCCGGCGAGCTGGAATTCCCGCTTGACTTGGCAATCGAACGCACCTCAGCGAATCTCCCTGAATGGCGTTTTTCTTTTGTGATTGAACTCGAGAAAGGAGAAGATTTTTCATCATGAAAACGGTCGTTTCGACGCTTAATGCAAAGTATATTCATACAAACCTTGCGCTTCGCTTATTAAAAGCTGCTGCTGAACCTGAGTTTAAAATAACGATGAAAGAATACACAATCAGCGACCCTGATATGAATATCGTTCGCGATTTGTATGAAGAAAAACCAGACGTGCTCGGGTTCAGCTGCTATATATGGAATATTGATAAAACGCTGCAAATTACGAGTATGATTAAAAAAATTCTTCCTGATTGTTTTATAATTCTCGGCGGTCCGGAAGTATCTTATGACACACATGAATGGATGTCTGCACACTCGTCAGTCGATGCGGTTATTCGCGGTGAAGGTGAGGAGGCGTTTCTTACGACGTTAAGATCTTTGCGCGACAAGTCATCATTTGAAGACGCAACAAACCTTTCTTACCGTAAAGATACAAAAATCCGCCACCGCCCTGCCGCGGGCAATCTCGATGTTCAATCGCTTACGACACCTTACAGGTTTTCTGAAGATCGCCCTGATCTGTCCAAGCGAATTGTTTATTTTGAAACGAGCCGCGGCTGTCCGTTTTTATGTCAATTTTGCCTATCCTCGCTGGAACAAGGGGTACGTTATTTCCCGCTTGAAGACGTCAAAGCGGATTTGCTTTATTTAATTGCGAACGGCGCAAAAATGATTAAATTCGTTGATCGGACGTTTAATATTAACCGCGAATATGCGCTTGAAATATTTCAATTTTTAATCGACAACCATCAAGGCTGCCAATTTCAATTTGAAATAACAGCTGACATTATGCGCCCGGAAGTGCTCGATTTTTTAAACGAAAATGCTCCTAAAGGGATTTTTCGGTTTGAAATCGGCGTCCAATCAACGAATGAAGAAACCAATGCAATCGTTAAACGAAAACAAAACTTCAACAAACTGTCCCGAACAGTGCAAAAGATTAAAGAAGGCGGAAAAATTGACCAGCATCTTGATTTAATCGCCGGACTCCCGGAAGAAAATTACGACTCATTTCGGCAAACCTTCAATGATGTCTTTGCAATGCGGCCGGAAGAATTGCAGCTCGGTTTTTTAAAAATGCTCCGCGGAACCGGAATGAGAGAGATGGCTGATCACTATGGCTATGCGTTTATGGACCACGCGCCTTATGAAATTTTATCAAACAACGTGCTGCCATTTGATGATATTTTGCGGATTCAGCGCCTTGAGGATGTATTAGAAAAATATTGGAACAGCCGGCGCTTTGATTTAACGATGACTGACTTGATGAACCGATCCGTTCATTCCCCTTTCGATTTCTTTCAACAATTCGGCGACCTTTGGGAAGAAAAAGGATACAGCCGAATCGGTCACCAGTTTACCGACTTGTTTCACCGCCTCAAGCGTTTTATAGATACGGCTGAGATTGGCGATCTGATAACGGCAGACATGATGAAACTTGATTATTTGCTGCACTTCAAACAAAAGCCCCGACGTTTATGGTGGAGAGAACCTGACTGGACAAATGAAGAAACGACTTATTTTACCGAGCGTATTAACCAGATGCCTTCATTTCAAGCGGGAAACCGGACTGCCGAAAAAGCTATTGCTAAAAAGGGCATTGCTGTGAAATCGGTGTTTGACTGGGAAAGATTTTTGCAAACCGGGGAAATAAACGAGGGCAGCTATCTGTCTTATATTCGGTACGATCTTATTGAACCGTCTGTTCATTCTTTTTCGATGAACAAAGCCGCAGTAAGCCCGGATTAACGGTGCCTGCTGCGGCTTTTATTTGAATTTAAGTGTAAAACGCATGATAAACATCGTCAAGCATCTGCCGGCGTTCACCGTCACTGGCTTGAATAACATTTCCTAAATGAATCGTATTCGTAAGTTTAAGTCCGCAAAACTGCAACGTCGATGCATCAATCAGATGAACCATCGATTCGTGCAAACCGGAATTGTGCCATTCACTGTCAGGAGCTCCTGTCGTAAATACGAGCGAAGCGGTTTTACCGTTCAGTTTCGGCAGCGGTTTTTCCCCGTTCAATTCATAGGCAAAACCGTATGAAAACACTCGATCGATATATCCTTTGCCCGATGCGGGAAAGCCTCCCCACCAGACCGGAAAGACAAAAACAATTTCATCGGCAGCATCGATATACGCCTGTTCTTGCATTACATCCTGCGGATATATCCCTTCCAGCGATTCTTCATATTCCTTTTGCGTTAAAACCGGATCAAATGACAATTGATAAACATCCCGAACGTCAACGGAGTTGCCTGCATCCGTTTGCGCCGATTTAATCCGTTCACAAATCGCACGGTTAAAACTGGCGGCGGACGGATGCATAAACAAAATTAAGCTATGTTTCATAAACTGCCCCTTCCTTTACAAAATTCTTAATATACGGCAGAAGCTGGTTTTGCAGCAGGTTTGCCAAAATAATATCCTTGGGCCAAATCTACGTATCCTTTTACCGCAGAAAACTCTTCTTCCGTTTCAATCCCTTCAGCAAGCACTTTCGTCCCGATCTCCTCTGCCGTTTTAGCAATTTGCTTAATCTTGCTTTGTTTCGACGGGCTAAGGTGACAATCCCGGATTAATTCACGGTCAATTTTCGCAAAATGGGGCGTCAATTTTTTTAACACATCAACCGTTGCATACCCTGATCCGATGTCGTCCAAAGCAACTTTTACGCCGTGGCGTTTATATTCAGCAAAAATTGCTTCTAAATGACTGAAATCGGCGATCTTTTCTGTTTCCACCACTTCAAAAATCAAGTTTTCCGGTTTTACCGCATATTTTTTAACCGCTTCAAACGTCGTTCGTAAACAAAATGATGGGCTGTAAATGGTCGACGGCAAAAAATTAATAAAAACGGCTTTCTCATCATCAAGCTCTTCCGATGCTTTCTGAATCGCACTTACCCGGGCTTGACTGTCAAGCATCGACTGCATGCCCGCCCGGGTGGAAAACTGAAATAACTCCCCGGGTGAAAAAGGATAATCATCGCTATTAGGGCGCAATAAAAACTCATAACCGTAAACGTTTGTATCCGCCGCGCTGACAATCGGCTGCATGAACGATTGAAACAGCCGGTTTTGAATAATTTCGGTATAAAGCGGATGATCAATCCGCAATGCCATTTCCTTTATAGGATAAACAGGATATACAGAGCTGTTCTGATCTTCACTGCCGATGACATTGCCTTCTGTTTCCTCGATTTGGCCGCCGGTTAAACTGCCTGTCAGTCGGGTCACAAACGTATGTAACTGTTCAAGCGAACCGTATGGAACAAATAAAGCATCTCGCTCAAAATTGTACGTCTTATTCTCAACGTCCATAAATATCTCTTCAATAGATTTTCTCTCTAGTTTCCGATTGGCACGAATCATTAATTTCCCTTCTGTATTGATCGGGAATGTGCGTTGACAAAACGTACACGGTTCCATTTACTCACCATCTTTCGCATTATATATGGTTCTATATACCCCCGTATTTGTTGTGACAAACTCGTCTTCAAAAAAATCTTTGCTGCTTTTCTTGCATAACAATTGAAATTTGATATGATGAATTTGCGAATGAAGTTAGAATATTCATTCAATATAAAGGAGGCAATCGCAATGATCTTAACAAAAGAGGAAGTTGAAGCGAACATTCAAGACTCGCAAGGCTGGGAACTGAGCGGAGAAAAATGGATCACGAAAACGTATCACCTGCCGACTTTTCCTAAAGCAATTCAATTTGTAAATTCCGTTGCCGATCTTGCAGAATTGCGCGACCATCATCCGCATATTACAATCGATCATAAAAACGTCACAATCGCGTTAAGCACACTCGATGAAGGCGGGTTAACGCAAAAAGATTTTGAATCTGCGCATGCTTACGATGAAACGTCGAAAAAGTTCATGTAATAAAGTAAGACCGGCATAATACGCCGGTCTTATTTATTTTCCCGTTTCTTTGAAGGTTTTAATCCGTTCACCGATTTCATCGCGAACACGCTGAAATACTGCCCATTGTTCTTCATCTGTTCCTCTTGCTTTCGCCGGATCGTCAAATCCCCAATGGTCCTTCTTCTTATCCGCCGGTGTTGCCGGACAAACATCATCCGCGTGACCGCAAAGCGTCACAACAAAATCAGCGCTTTGCAATAACTCCTTATCTATTATGTCTGATGTTTGACCTTTAATATCAATATTCTTTTCCTTCATTGCCTTAATAGCTTTTGGATTAACACCGTGGGCTTCAATTCCTGCTGAATACACTTCCCATTCGTCCGCGAGATAATATTTCCCCCAAGCTTCTGCCATCTGGCTTCGGCAGGAATTACCTGTGCACAAGAAATAAATAACCGGTTTGCTCATAATTAACCCCTCCATCGTTAATTTGTAACAACTAAAGTATACCAAAACCTGAATGCTTGAATTTTTAAGATTACGTAAAAGTATTTTCATGCCAGAATCTCGACAGCAAGTCGCCTTTTGTTTTCGACATTTCCGGCACTTTAATTAAATGAGCCGGGCAGCAGCAATCGGAGGAACCGAGCGAAGGAACTGGATATTCTCCTTTCAGCAGATCAGCAGTATACTTTTGCAGGGCGCACTCTCCGCTTGCTTCCTGAAACGCCCAGCTATGACGCCACGAAGCGTTCTCGCGAAAATAATCTATATGCCAGCGTTTTTTCTTATTAAGCCGGTAATGGCGTTGCAATCGTTGAGATAAGCCGCGTTTGGCGCTGCCGATATAAAGATAATGCCCTTTAGGAAACGAAAACGTTCCTTTTTTCCCGATCGTTATTTGCTTTTCTTGACTGACGTACAGCCATACGACATATAAAGTGCTGTTTGCTTGTTCCATTCGTTTACTCCATCCGTTCTAATTCCAAGAGAACCGCTTGCAGTCCCTGTAATTGTGCAGAAAGCGTCATCGTTGGTATGTGCGGTTCATTTACCGCCATGCTTGGTACCGCAGGAACATGGATGAATCCTGCCGGGATCGGTTTCAAAGCCCGGCGCACATAATGGAGCATATGATACATTGTCGTATTGCAAATATATGTCCCCGCACTGTTTGAAATCGCTGACGGTACACCGCTTTGACGCAAAACAGCATTTAAATGCCGAATCGGCAGCGTTGTAAAATAACCGTCCGGACCATTCGTTATGACCGCACGGCCTTTCGGTGTATCACCCGCATTATCGGCGATTTCTTTTTCGCTTCCGACATCTTCCATATTAATTGCAATTTGTTCGAATTGCATACTCGCTCTTCCTTTGGCTACTCCTAGAGCAATCACTGCATCCGGCTCAACGGCTTTTATTTTCTCAACGAGCTTCTCGCCGCATTCTGAATAAACGACCGGGAGCAAAATTGTATAAATCTCCAATTGATCGGACGATTTTTCTTTTATTTCATCCAGAAGTTCCATCGCGGGATTCGTTTTCATCCCGCCGAAAGGTTCAAATCCGCTGATTAATATTTTCATTCTTTTCCTCCTTTGTCGTTCGGCTGATCATCTTGTGACTTCTACCCCCTTTTTCACATCTTTCTTCGTACTTGTTTGGTGAAAGGGGGTGAGATAATGAATAACGCACAAGACTCACGCATTACACTAGTTCTTCATGCCGGTGAAGACGAAAACGGCGAACTTATCGAACAGTTCCGCCATTTCAGAAACATTAAAACAGAAGCTGATAACAGCAGCATTGTTGCCGTTTTCTCGCAAATGGCTCAGCTGCAAACGTTAGAACTCAGCGCGATTGAGCGCAGCAACACGTATGACTTAACGCAAGAATAACGCATAAAGGAGGCAATCCAATGTCCAAACGTCTTGAAATGTTATTTTACAATGAAGGCGGTAAAAATGTCACGGTCGGGCTTGACCATCCGGTTGAGCCGGTGAACGCTGAGCAGGTATCCGAAGTCATGGATACAATCATCGATCAGAATATTTTCACATCAACAGACGGAGACGTCGTAAAAAAACGGCACGCTCGCATTGTTGAACGAACCGTCGAGGTCATCGAAATTTAGCAAGCCAAAATGTAAACCGGCTGGAGCCTTTATCCAGCCGGTTTTGTTGACGAAGGAGCATGCCGTATGGACATATGGTTCAGCGCGATCGGTGATTTCGGATTTCCGGCTGCGATCTCGTTTTATTTACTTCACAGAGTTGAGCAAAAACTCGATACATTAAATGCATCCGTACATGAATTAAAATTTCAAGAAACAGTTCTAAAACGTGCCGGCTCAAGTTCGTATCACGTTCAGCCGATTGAAGAAGAAAATGACTGGTATCAATGAATTGTAATAAAATCTTCGCTTAAAGCACCGCGCACAGTCTTTTCACGATGCTATTGTAATAGTCGAAGTTTCATTTCAACGGTATAAATTACAGAGGAGCTGTCTTATGTCCGGAAAAACTGGCGAAAATGATAAAGTTTACAGGGTGTTCAGCGCCTCAGCCGCCGATATTACGGTCCCTAAAGGCGGGTGTATCATTCGCGAAGGCGAGCCCCCGCAATACCTTTATTTTATCAGACAAGGTGAAGTGCAGCTGAGCAAACCGTCTGCCGAAGACAAAGTCTTCACTTTCGAAAAGAAGCGCCCGGGCCAGCTGTTAGCTGCTTCACACCTTTTCAACCCTATTCCTTCACTTTTTCAGGCGGACAGCATAGAAGACAGCCGGTTGTTGCGCCTGCCAATCACTGACGTCGAGAACTTAACAGCGCACGATTATGAGTTTGCGGTCGCATTGTTCAAGCAGCTCAACGCCGAAAACGGAGTGCTTCTGTCTCAATGCCGCGACTATATTTTTTGCGGCAGCCGGCAAGCGGTTTATGCCGTTCTTATTCGGCTGGCTAACGAGTACGGCGTGAATATTGAACAAGGGATATTAATTAACAAAAAAGTGACCAATCAAGAGATTGCTGATCATATCGGTCTTTCCCGTGAAAGCATTAACCGCATTCTCAACCGGCTCAATCAAGCGGGAATTCTTTTTGTGCAATCAAAGTATATCGTGCTTTACAACCTTGAACGGCTGGCTGAAGAACTCGGCTGTTATCAGTGCAATCATCAAACATGCAAACTGTAAACAAAAACAACCCTCAGTCAACCTGAGGGTTGTTTTATTTCATGTCCGGACAATCCGGCCGCAGTCCGTAAGAAAAAACCTCAACTGCATTTTCGATAAAATCGTCAAGTTCAACCGTTTTCTCGGCGACGTTCTGACCGGCAATATGACCGGAAAAGAAATGACCCAGATTCATCCATAAAAAATTCATTGCCTGCGCATGGCTGTCAATGCTCGTGCGCACGCGCCCAAGTTTTTTCATCTCTTCAAAATAATCAATTAGGAAACGCTTTAATTCCCGGGGATTTTCAGCCATTGTATAAATTAAATTCGGATTCGTATTGCGCTCCTGAAAACCGATTAAAAACATCTTTCTATTGTCAGCATGGTAGTTTTGAAATACTTGAGCGACTTTTTTTAAATCAGCAAACAAGTTATATTCCACTTTATTTTTTATTTCATGTTCGATATCGATATGATTGCTGTAAGTTTCAAATGCACGTTCAAGAATGTTTTGTTTCGTACCGAAATTTCGGAACACAGTCATTTCTGAAAAACCCGATGCATGGGCTATTTCTTTAGTCGTTACTGCTTTGAATCCTTTTCTCTCCATTAAATCGATCGCCGTCAGCATAATCCGTTCTTCGGTCGACAATGGACTTTCTGCTGGCATATCCATATTCATCTCTCCTTCTTCTCACTAACGGTCCGCTACTCTTTCCTGCCTTTATTTTACCGCATTCCGCCGAAAGATTTGTGAAAGAAATGTGCCAAACTATCTGCATTTCGATGACGATTATGTGAAATAAAACACAAAGAGAGAACCTGGTAAGGTTCTCTCTTTGTCCTTGATGACTGCACTGTTATAAGGTTACTCGTCATCGCGTCTGTTTTTGTTTCTTTCGATCATCGATTCAAGCCTTTTCAATATCTCTTCTTGCGACAAATCATCAGCGCGATGTTTTTCTTTACGCGACGGCAAACGGTCGACAACATTTTCATCGTACATAAACGGATCATCTGATTGAGAGGCTTCATTCGGTTGTTCACCGCTTCTGTCTTCTTCTACGTCAACCAATTGTCCGCTTTCCGGAACGTCCTCGGCCGGCCGGTAATATTCGCTCATATCCTCTTTCTCATCTGATATATAGCGACCTCTCGTTTTACCTGTCTCATCTGAATACCGCTCTTCCATCAAATAAGCAGGAATCAGCTGACCGTCAGGGGTTACATACTTCCGGTTCATAAAACGGGTTTCTTTATCCATGAAACTGTAAAGTACCGGGATCAAAACCAGTGTCAAAAATGTCGCACTAATCATCCCGCCAATAACCGTAATGGCCAGCGGCTGCTGAATTTCTGACCCTTCGCCGTAGCCGAGCGCAAGTGGCACCAAAGCAAGAATCGTCGTTGATGCTGTCATTAAGATTGGGCGTGCGCGGTCTTTCACACCTTCAATTATCGCATCTGCACTTTTAAAACCAGCTTCTTTTCTCTGATTAATATAATCCACGAGCACAATCGAGTTATTAACAACAATCCCGACGAGCACGATTAAACCGATAAATGCTGTAACGCTGATCGGCGTTCGCGTTAACGTCAGAGCAATCGC
Source organism: Salisediminibacterium halotolerans (assembly GCF_003814815.1). Classification (GTDB taxonomy): domain Bacteria; phylum Bacillota; class Bacilli; order Bacillales; family Salisediminibacteriaceae; genus Salisediminibacterium; species Salisediminibacterium halotolerans. The sequence goes on along the minus strand of NZ_RKQQ01000003.1, from coordinate 3,516 downwards.
CACCCCGATCACGACGAGCGGTACACTGAACATGATCACAAATGGATATCTCAGTGATTCGAACTGAGCGGCCATGACGAGATAAACGAAAACGATCGCTAGAATCAATGCAAACGTTAAATCATTGACTGCATCTTCAAGCAGTTCCTGATCTCCGGTGTAGCTGATCGATGTTTCATCCGGAAGTCCGTATTCATCTATTTCATCTTGCACGATCGTATTGATCTCCCCGAGATTATAGTCAGTACCGAAGGTCAGATCGAACTGCACAGACTCTTCTTGATTAATTCGCTGGATTTCTTCCGGACTTTCACCTTCATCAAATTCTGCAAGCTCGCCTAATGCAATATAATCTCCATCCTGCGTTTGCAGCAGGAGGTTTTCTAAATCTTCCTCTGTCTCGGTAAATTCTTCTTCGTAACGGACCATCACATTATAAACATCATTTTCTTCGGTGACAATTTGCGTTGCAAGCGCTCCTCCGGTCATCTGCTCGACTTGCGAAGCAATTTCTGCAGGGGTTAACCCTGCCTCGCGCGCCTCATCATCATCAATATTGAGCTGAAGCTCTGGGACCGTTTCTTCCAGCGTATTTGTCACTTCTGTAAATTCACTCATATCTTCAAACTGCTCAAGCAGATCCTCAGAAACTTCTTCAAGCTGCAGCGGATTGCTGTCGCTTAAATCAAAACTGAACGTATTCGGATCTGAACCAAACGATGCATCCATCGTGATCGAGATCTCAGCATCCGGAGCAGCTCGTTCTACGTCGGTACGAATATCTTCTGAAAAGTCCATTGTACTTCGTTCTCGTTCATTCACGGGCACCATCGAGACATAAACGACACCTTCATGGCCGCTGCCGCCTTGACCTGCCATCGGTCCTTGTTCTCCGGAGGACCCGGTCACTGCTGTGTAGTGGGCAACATCATTTTCATCATCTAAAATCGCTTCAATCTCTTCCATATCTTCAAATGTTGACTCAAGCGGAGTGCCCGATTCGTTTTCAACATCAATTTGGAAAAATCCTTCATCTGTCGCCGGCAAAAATTCAGTGCCGACCGTCGTTACACCAGCGCCCCCGCCAACAAGGAGCAACAGCGTTAACAAGACAATGGTGAACCGGTGACGCAGCGACCATCTCGCTGATGAATCAAAGAATTTGACAAACCGGGATTTCCGGCGTTCCGTTTCGACATCGGCCCGCGGTGTTCTGAGCCATTTCGATGCGAGCATCGGAACGACCGTTAAAGCTACCAGAAGGGAAGCGAGCAAACTAAATGCGACAGTTAAAGCAAATTCACGGAAAAGATTCCCGACAATGCCGGCAATAAAAACGACCGGAAGGAAAACGGAAATCGTCGTGAGTGTCGAGGCTGTTATCGCTGTCGCCACTTCTTTTGTTCCATCCAATGCAGCTTGTTTCGGATCTTTTTTCATATTCAAATGTCGGTAAATATTTTCTATTACGACAATCGAATTATCGACCAGCATACCGATCCCGAGTGCCAAGCCGCCCAAGGTCATGATATTTAAGGAGAAATTCGAAAAATAAAGCAGTACAAACGTTACAATAACGGAAAACGGAATCGCAATCCCGATTAACAACGGTGTTTTAAAATTGCGCAAGAAGGCAAACAGAACTGCCATAGCGATGAATCCCCCGGCAATAAGCGCAAGCGCTACATTAGAAATGGCCTCATCAACATATTCACCTTGGTTGAACAAAATCGATGCATCAAGATCGCTGTATTGATCATCTTCAAGCAAGGAGTCTAATTCATTGATAAACGCCCGGGATACATCAGCAGTATTGGCATCCGCCTGCTGCTGAACACTGAGCATAATCGCGTCGTCCTGGTTCGTCCGTGTGATCATATCGGTCGGTTCCGGTGCGATGCTGACCTCGGCAACATCAGCGACGGTAACGTCTTCACCGTCTTCTGGATCTTCAGTTAATGTAATGTTTTCGATGTCTTCAACCGAATTCATTTCAAACAAAAGACGCGTCGATATTTCCGCCTCCCCGGATTCAACTACACCCCCGGGGGCTGTTACATTATGAGACTGCAGCGTTTGAACGACGATCTCCTGGGTTAAGTTGTTTTCTTCCAGTAAATCCTGATCGAGCCGTACGGCTGCTTCATCAGCGGCATCGCCCATAAAATCAATGCTTCCTACCCCGTCCACTTGGAGTAAATCGGTCTCTAATTCATTAACTTGTTCGGTTAAATTATCGTTGTCGTTATCAATGGTTGATATCGACGCTTGAATAATCGGAATTTGCGACGGGTCAAACTTTAAAAACTGCGGCGAACCTGCACCGCTCGGCAATTCTGTTTGATTCATGTTTTGAATAATATCGTTTTCTACATCTTCAATCGACGTTGTCCATGAAAATTCGAGCAATGTTAAAGATGAACCTTCCATTGAAATCGAATTGATCGATTCAAGTCCTTCGATTGTTGATAAACTCGTTTCCATTGGTCTTGATACACCGTCAACTACTTCTTGCGGACCGGCTTCATCATAACTTGTGACAACAGCAGCTACAGGCGGATCAATTTCTGGTATAAGTTTCAACGGAATATTTGTTAAAGACACCGCACCAAGCAAGATAAATAAAGTCATCGTCACTAACGTAAAAACCGGCCTGCCAATTGAAAATTTTATGAGATTCCTCATCGTCTATCGCCTCTCTCTAATTCCTCTTCTCTTATAATCGTATACAGTTTCTTAAGAGCGCTGTTTATTTCCAATAAATCTTTTTCATTCATTTTAAGTAAGTAGTCGTTAATGATTGCGCTTCGCCGCATGTCCGTTTCATCCATCAATGTCTGTCCCCGTTCGCCCAGTCTGAGCACCGTGCTGCGGCGGTTTGTTTCGTCAATCTCCCGCTGGATCACGCTGTCCTGTTCCAATTTGGCAACCATTTGACTGATGGCGCTGGCCGATACACTCATATAATAAGCTAAATCTTTAACATGACGAACTCCTTTTTTACCGACAAGGTATAAAAGCAGCTGTTGATTCGGAGTTAAATCATTATCTATTTCGGAATTGAACCGGTGATTTAAGGCTAAGCTGATATCGATCACGTTTTCTTCGATCTGTGCAAAAATTTCATCTGTTTTCATCACACACCTCCATAATTAATTAAGCATCTTAACTGTTAATTTATTAAACTATATCGAATGCATAAATGAGTGTCAATTGAAACGCAACTTATAATCAACCTTGGCATAACTCAGTATTTAAACAAATTCAAAAAATCCCGCGCAGACTTCGCTGCGCGGGATCATAAGCATTATAAAGCAACTTCGTTTAATCATGATGTCACTAACAGCGTACCAACATACGCTGCAGAGTGTTGACAAAGTCATGACATCGTTAGATGTCATATTAAAAGGAACGGATGACGGCGCATCGTCCGGCTTCTTTCACCTGAAGGTATCACTGCGACATCGGCTCAAAAAGACTTCGCCGTGTCTTACTAGTCCGCGGGCGAGCGCCGAG
>NZ_RKQQ01000002.1 GCF_003814815.1 Salisediminibacterium halotolerans | reverse complement strand
GAGACGAAGATCCGGATTCGGCGGTCTCGGGCCGCCGAATACTAGCTGAGTCCTTGCCCGGGGCAAGCGGAGGGTAGTGGATTCATGGCTGACATAAAAATATAGTTTGTCTACAGTCTGAGGCCGGTACTTTTATGTACCGGCCCTTTTCGTTGTGATCGCTTAATCGTTAAAATAAATAAGTGATTAAAATGTAGAGACCTGCCAGGCCCCATAGCCACATGCCCGGTCAAACAGGCGGAACGAAACGCTTTTTGTTTGAGCCGGATGATGGTTGTTTAACACTTCATTGTCCTTCTGTTTGGCAAGACTTGTTTTGCTGATTCATTGTATTCCCTCCTGTAACGCCCATTATACCCATTGAGGTATTCAGGTGCAAGCGAATGCTTATTCAGCAATCTGAAAAAATTCCCTCTTTATCCCGGAGTTTTTCATATAATTCGCGCAGTGTACCGCGGTCATCAGCATAGTATCCGCCCTCACCGCGATCAATCTCATGACCGGTGACAAAAAAGGTTTTCATTCCCGCTGTGGAAGCTGCCAGATCTTCTTGGGCATCGTTGCCCGCCATGATGCACTCAACGGGGGCAAGATTAAGCGAGGAACTGACATCTTGATAATATTCAACATGCGGTTTTGTAAAATAACTGTTCTCGTAATATGTTATAAAATCAAAAGGTATGTCATCAATCCCCGCCCATGCCATTCGATGTTCGATTGCTCGTTTAGGAAAAAGCGGGTTTGTCGCAACGGCAATTTTATAACCTTGGTTTTTCGCTTCAAGCACGAGATCACGCGCCGAACGATCGGGTTTTGTGAGATACGAAAGTTTCGGAAATTCTTCTTCATAATACGCGTTTAAAGCCGGCCAAACCGTTTCTTTTTCCACTCCCGCAGCCGGAATAAATGTATCAATAAATACATCTTCATTCTTTTTTCGAGGATTTTTATTTTCAATCATCGCGTTTGTCCCCGCCCAAAGCGATTTAACAAAAACATCGGGATGAATGTACTTTGCCATACTTTTTGCGAGACTTTTCACATAAGTTTCCGCAAACTTCTCAGTATCCATCGGCAAAAGCGTGCCGTCCAAATCAAATAAAATTGCTTTGTTCATCTTCATAACGTCTCCTTTGCACGAGATTATAATATTTTTTTTCCGCTGATTGAACGGGCAACGTGAACACCTGAACTTGCAGCCCCGATCGTGCCTGCTCCCGGGTAAACCGTGTCTCCGCAAAGCCAGAGGCCGCTGCCGATCTCCCTGTGGCTGACTGCATTCCAAAGGGCATTTTCTCTCGTTTGCGGCAACCCGCCTACTGTTCCTGATTTTCTTAACACAAACCGTTCCCAAGCAACCGGCCCGCCGCTTTCGAAATGAACGGCTGCCTGATTGAATCCTGGGAATAACGTCTCCAGTTCTCTTTTTACCGCGGCAATAAATTTTGCCTTTTTATCGTCATAAGCGTATTGACTTTGCCAATTCTCAATTCGGATATGGCTGGAGACAGTAATTGTACGAAACCCCTCGGGTGCACGTTTCAAATCTTTATGTGCAGAAAGTGAAACAAAGAAGTGGTTTCCCTCTTCAGCAGGCTGTGCAGGATCGACAAGAACCTGGTAAAAAAGAGCCGAGTCCGGCGGGATGACGTTTTCTTTGACAGCCGCGTACATCGTCGCTGCCCCCCATTGCTTCTCAGGAACAGAATGGCGGATAAATTTTTTCGACAGCTTGTCACGGTGCGCAGACGGCAATAAATCAGCCGCATTATTTATACCGGTATTGAAAACGACGTTGTCTGCTTCCCAGTGTCGTCCCCGATGATCTTTAACGCTCCAGCGACGTTCTTTTCCGCGGGCAACCGCAACAACACGGCTTGGTTTTTTCACCGTCCCCCCGTTTATTTTAATGCTTTCTACGAGCTCTTCAGCCAAACGGTAAAGACCCCCTTCTACGTAATAAGCACCTTCGTGATACACGTTGAGCGCCGTCGCTCCTAAAAGCAAATGAACGTGTTCGTAAGTGGTTTGCATACTGTCTAAGAGCGTGCCGTTAATAAAATGGATGAATGAATCTGTATCAGCCAAACCGTGTTTATCGACCAATGTTTTCATCGTTTTATTAATATAAGGCGCAAGTTTCAGCGAACGGATGTTAAAACCGTTAAACAATGCCTGCCATTCATAAGCCGCACGCGGAAAAAGGACAGCATAATGACTCATGTATTTTCTAAGCGCCGATGCTATTTGCCATGCTTCATCAAAAAAAGCAGCAATACGCTGGAAAGTTTCCGGTTCCTTTTCGGCCCACATCGCTAAAAACTGTTCCCGGTTTGTAAAATAAGGAAAATCTTCGCCGCCGATCCGAACAGTCATTGCCTGTTTTAACGAGATAACCGAGAGATCTGCGCCTAAGTAATTTAATACACGCCGATGAATGCCGTTATCTTCAAAGCCGATCCCGAGTGTTGCGCCGACAGGAAAACGAAATTTTCCGCGCTGAAATTTCCCGGCACATCCTCCCCACTCGGCAGCAGCCTCTAATAACGTAACCTGGACTCCTTCTGTTTGCAGTAAAGCACCGGCATGTAATCCGGCCATTCCTGAACCAATAATTATCGTTTGATTTGTTGGCAACGTTGTCCACTTCCTTTTTTAATGAACCTGTAATCATCTGCATCCGGCCAATCCGTGCAAAAAGTGCACTTGCGTTAACGGCAAGTGCACTGAAGTCGCTATCCTTCCAATAATAAAGCTTCTGGGTTTTCGATCAGTTCTTTTACTTTCACTAAGAATCCGACAGCATCCTTCCCGTCAATAATCCGGTGATCGTACGATAAAGCAATATACATCATCGGACGGTTTTCAAAATTTTCATTGTCAATCGCAACTGGACGCATTTGTGTTTTATGCATGCCTAATATTCCGACCTGCGGGGCATTTAAAATCGGTGTGGACCATAGAGAACCGAATACTCCGCCGTTTGTAATTGTAAAGGAACCGCCCTGCAACTCTTCGATCGCTAATTTTTTATCATGTGCTTTTTGCGCCAAGCGGTTGACTTCATTCTCAATCCCCGCAAAATCAAGGCGATCTGCATCACGAACAACCGGTACGACAAGGCCGTCTTCTGTTGAAACAGCGATACTGACATCGTAGTATTTCTTCAAGATAATTTCATCTCCGTCAATCTCCGCATTGACATAAGGGTATTTTTTCAATGCGCCGACGACAGCCTTAGTAAAGAAAGACATAAAGCCGAGTTTTACGCCGTGATCTTCTTGGAATTTTTCTTTCCAGCGATTTCTTAAAGCCATTAAATTTGTCATATCAACTTCATTAAACGTCGTCAGCATGGCAGCTGTTTGCTGGGCATCAACGAGCCGATTCGCAATCGTTTTCCGCCGCCGCGACATACGAATGCGCTCAACCGGTTTAGCCGGATCGTCTCTGTCTTCTTCTTCCTCAGCTGCCGGCTTTTTCGCCGTCGCTTTCGCTGCACGCTCATCGATATCCTCTTTACGGATACGGCCTAACGGATCACGCGGTTCAATCTCGCTTAGAGCAATGCCTTTTTCCCGCGCATATTTACGTGCTGCCGGTGAAGCAACGCTTCGGTCCGCGGGGCTGTCTTTATCAGCTTGAGAGACAGGTGTTTCTTCTTGCTCAGGTGCTTTTTCAACTGATTGAGCTGGAGCATCTGCCGGTTCTTTATCGCGAGCTGCTTCTGTTTCACTGTCAGCGGCTTCTGGTCCGCTGCTTTCTTGAGCCGTTTCATCGAGCGAAGCAATGACATCGCCGACTTTTACTGTATCTCCCGGATGAAAGTGTTGCGTTTTTAAGACGCCGGATGATTCTGCCGGAACTTCCACATTCACTTTATCGGTTTCCAGCTCAACGAGGTCTTCCCCTTTTTCAACATAATCACCCGGCTGTTTCAACCATTCTGCGACGGTTCCTTCTGTAACGGATTCTGCCAATTCTGGTACTTTAATATCGATCATGTTTGACTTGCTCCCTTCGTCTTTATTCGTTTATCGCTTCACGCAGAATGCGGGCCTGATCTTTTTTATGGACTTTCGGATCACCTTCAGCGGGACTTGAACGGCGCCTGCGTCCGATAAACCTTAGCGGACGTTCTCCGGCAAGCCCTTCTAAATACGGGTAAATATAATTCCACGGCCCCATATTTTGCGGTTCTTCCTGGAGCCAGACAATTTCCGAAACATTTGGATACCGCTCCAAGATCGACTGGAGCTGTTTTTCTGGAAAAGGATACAGTTCTTCGATTTTAACGAGCTGGAGCCATTCCTTGTTTTCAGGCTGTTCAGAAATCTCAGCGTCCAATTCGACACCGATTTTTCCGGATAAAAGAACGAGGCGCTTAACCTTTTCCGGTTCTTTCCCGAGTTCAGCATTCGTCAAAACCGGTTCAAACGTGCCTTCAGCCAACTCGTTTGCTGAAGAGGCGACTTGTTCATTTCGCAGCAAACTCTTTGGAGCCATTACAACGAGCGGGCGCACCTCATCTGTGTTTAACGATTTTGCCTGTCTTCTGAGCAAATGAAAGTATTGGCTTGCTTTAGTTAAATTAGCGACGTGCCAATTGTTTTCGGCAGCCAGTGTTAAAAATCTTTCCAGCCGTGCACTTGAATGCTCCGGTCCTTGGCCTTCGTAACCGTGAGGCAACAGCAGCACCAACCCGGATTTTTGCCCCCATTTAGCTCGCCCGCTTGATATAAATTGATCAAGAATGACTTGTGCGCCATTGGCAAAATCTCCGTATTGGGCTTCCCATATCGTTAATGTTTCAGGCGCCTGTACGTTGTACCCATATTCAAAACCGAGACAGGCTGCTTCTGACAGCGGACTGTTATGAATCGCAAACGAGGCTTTGCCTGATTGAATCCCGTGTAAAGGTGAATATTTTTTATTCGTTTCATAATCATGAAGCACAAGATGCCTTTGTGAAAAAGTTCCGCGTTCGGAATCCTGTCCTGTTAATCGAATCGGTATCCCGTCAGAAAGAATGGTGGCAAACGCTAATGTTTCCGCCAAGCCCCAATCGATTGATCCATGTTCATCCAATGCATCTATTCGGCGGTTAAGGATTTTTTCTAATTTCGGGAAAATATAAAAACTATTCGGGAAATCCAGAAGCTCTTTGTTGATCTGTTTTAATTTGTTCAGCTCAACGGATGTTTCAATCCCTTCCAGACGGCTTTGAACCGGCTCAGGTGGAGCCATTTTTTCATCGATATAGTCACGTTTGCGTGATTTAATTTTTTCAAACTGACGGTCTAATTTGGCCAACAGCTCGGATCGCATTGTTTCAATACGTTCTTCTGTGATGATGCCTTTTTTCAGCAGTTTATCCGCGTACAGCTGAAAGACAGTCGGATGGTTCTGGACAATTTGATACATCGTCGGCTGCGTCGCCAGCGGTTCGTCCATTTCATTGTGACCGTAACGGCGATAACCGATCACATCGATGACGATATCTTTCGAAAACTTTTTGCGGTACAAATAGGCTAAATGTATCGCTCCGAGACAGGCCTCCGGATCATCAGCATTCACGTGAATAATCGGGATTTCATATCCTTTTGCTAAATCGCTGGCATAATTTGTCGACCTCGAGTCGTCACTGACTGTTGTAAAGCCGATCATGTTATTTGCGATGACGTGAATCGAACCGCCCGTCCGATATCCTTTGAGCTGACTCAGATTGAGCGTCTCAGCTACAACCCCTTGTCCCGGGAACGCTGCATCCCCGTGAATTAAAATCGGGACAGCTTTTTCATCTGACTGTTCCGGGTAGCCAAGCGACTCTCTGTCATCTTGTGAAGCGCGGGTGAGCCCTTCAACCACCGGGTTCACAAACTCTAAATGACTCGGATTATTCGCTAATGTAATTGTCGCATCGGTATGACTTTCTTTTATCTCTCGGTCAGCACCGAGGTGATATTTTACATCACCAGTCCAGCCGTAGTTTATGCCGACAGATCCTTCGGAAGGAACTAATTCTTTATTTGGCGCATCGTGAAATTCAGAAAAAATCAGTTCGTACGGTTTGCCGAGAACATGAGCGAGCACGTTCAGCCGGCCGCGGTGGGCCATGCCGATAAATAAATTTTCCGCTCCGTCTTCAACAGATTCACGGACAAGTTCATCAAGCATCGGGACAATGGCATCCAACCCTTCAATCGAAAAACGTTTTTGACCTTTAAAGGTTTTATGGATAAAATGTTCGAAACCTTCCGCCCGGTTTAATCGTTCAAGAATATCCGTTTGAATAGATTCTGTGATTTCTGGCATATATGCGCCGGATTCTACTTGTTGAAAAAGCCATTTCCTTTCTTCGATATCGTGGACTTGATTAAATTCAAATGCGAGCCGCTGGGTATATGTTCGCTTTAAATGATTGATCGCTTCCAGCCCGTCTTTAAGCCCGTCATGATAATAAGGGGAAAGTTCTTTCGGAGGAATCCTTCTGAGCTGATCTTCTGACAGCCGGAATTTTTCCAGTGTAAACAGATCATCTTGCTGTTGATCCATTTGAAACGGGGTAATATCAGCGAGCAAGTGTCCGTTGCGCCGGATTGATTCAGCCAATCTGAGCGCATTCATAGCTGATTCTACTGAAGTCAAAAGTGTTTCATCCGCCGGCGCAGATGCACTTTGCGGCTGGGATGCGCCGTCTTCATAATGACCCCAGCGGTCAAAAAATTCTTGCAGTTCCGGTTCTACGCTCTCCCGGTTTTCCGCAAAGAGCTCGTATTGTTCGAGCATGTAACCGAGGTTTGGACCGTGAAATTGCGACCATCCTTTAGATAATTTCAACTGCTTTTTAGCCATGTCTAGTTACCTCCATTGCCTTCTTTGCATTATCGATATGTTTTTTACTACTTATGTAGTGTAAAGCGCTTCCATGTGTATTTTATCACTATAGCTTACATTCTTAAAGAGAAGGTTTTTATAGCAGCGCAAAAAATCTTTCTGTGCATCACATTCCCGTGCATCAAAAAATCAATCATCTTTTTCAACATTCATCAAATAAGCACTGAACACAGCGCTATGTATCCAGTGCTTGCCAAAATCTTTCTAACCTGTTCATTGCCTCGACAAGTTCGTCCATGTGGTAAGCGTAGGACAAGCGGATGAATCCTTCACCGTATGACGAGAATGCATCGCCGGGCACGACAGCGAGTTCTTCTTCTTCTAAAAGCTTGACGGCAAAATCGTAAGAGGTCATTTCAGCTTTGCTGATATCCGGAAAAACATAAAAGGCTCCGTCAGGACGCACAGCTGGAATCCCGATTTCCTCAAGCCGCTTCAATACAAAATCGCGCCGTTTTTTATACTCTGTTTTCATCACCACCGGATCTTCACGGCCGTTTTTCAGCGCTTCTACCCCGGCCGACTGGGTAATTGAACTTGCACAGCTGACATTGTATTGGTGAACTTTCAAAATATGACCAGCCAGTTCGCGAGGCGCAAACAAAAAGCCTAACCGCCAGCCTGTCATTGAGTGCGATTTGCTTAACCCGTTAATTACAATCGTTTTTTCCCGCATACCCGGATGCGACGCAATCGACTGATGGGTTTGGCCGTAATTCAATTCTGAATAGATTTCATCGGCAACGACAAAAATCGGCTTATCAGTCAAGAAGCGCGCGAGGGCAGACTGCTGATCGTCTGTTAAGACGACTCCGGTCGGATTTGATGGATAAGGCAAAATAACAGCTTTTGTTGCATCAGTCATCTTTTGTTCAACCAGCTCCGGACTAAGTACAAAATCGTTGCCGCTCGTGTCAATTAAAACCGGCACCGCGCCGCACATCCGGATGATCGGCTCATAAGCCGGATAAACCGGCGCAGGAATAATCACTTCATCAAGCGGATTCAATATCGATCTGAGGGCAACGTCAAGGGCTTGTGATGCTCCGACGGTTGTAATGATTTCATCCTCTGCGTCGTATTCAAGCCCGTACCGCTCAAAAACAAATCGTGATGCTTCAGACCGCAATTCAAGTGTACCGGCGTTAGGCGTATACCTCGTCTCATTTTGTTCGATCGCCCTTACCGCTGCTTCTTTCACATGATCCGGTGTTGGAAAATCCGGCTGTCCCAATGTCAATTGAACAGCTTGCGGATATGCGGAAACACGGTTAAAAAATTGACGTATACCAGAAATTTGTAAATTAACTGCTTGTTGATTCATATATTTGCTCATATTTTCCGACATTATTGATACTCCTTTGCTAGTGAATCGATCAGTCTGTTAATTCCCAGGTGTAAAAAGGGCTAACCCTCCGGCCATCACGATCAAATGAATGAAATAAAGCAGGAGCGCTCCAGCAGCGACGCGCCATAAATGACGTTTCAACTGAAAATTCACACCGAGCGTTCTTTTAATAGGGGAAAGTGAAAAAAACACAATTACTGTTACAAAGAAAAAAATATAAATCGCTTCTACAGCTATTTGGTCGGCGGCAATTTCCCGGCTCAGCCCGGCCGGCTGGATCATCCAGACGTTAACGGCAAGACTGATGATTTTCGCGAAAATAAATTGCAAAAAAAGGGTGATTAGAAGCCACCAGCTCCAAGATTTTAACAGCAAAAGACCTGCACCAATAATATACAGTATAAAGAATAACGCATCAGAAATAAACAGCAGAACAAGACGGTCCGCCGCTCCCCAATAAATGGACAAATAAATAAAATATCCGAAATAGACGGTTGGAAATAAGATAAATAAAACGCCGGCGGCCTTAAGCAGCCACGGATAGGTAGATTGCGGCAATGGAACCATCCTTTCCTGGAAAAATCCCCATTATTCACTGAACAAATCGGTGCTGCTTCGGCCGAGAAGATAAGCTGCTATTGCAAAGGCTTCGGTTTGTTCCCGTACACGGTTCATTCCTTGCGGAGGCTGGCGCACTTGTAAATGGTAACCTTCTTTTAATTGTAATTGTCCGCTGTTGGCCCGGTTTAAAAACGATGAAAGTTCTTGCATGCCGGCTCGCCCGCTTTGCATGACTTCGTAAAAGGAAATAAAGCCGTGCATGACCCCTCGGTATCGCGTCGTTTGCACTGAATTTTCATAATCTGCCAGTCTTTTGGCATATGCTTCGCCCTCGTCTCGCAACGGATCAAATTCAGCCGTAATAACAAGCGCCGGCGGTAAATCGTATAATTCATCCGCGTTTAACGGAGATGTATAGGGGCTTGACCACATTGATTCATTCGGCGTATAAACGTCTCTCGCCCGGTACATGACGGAACGGGAAAGAAGAAAATATCCGCTGTCATAAGTTTCTCTTGATTCAAAAGTCATATCTAAAAAAGTTGTTAACGGATACAGCAAGGCTTGAGCTTGAATAGGAGGTCCATCACGGTCCCGTGACATCAATGCCATGATGGCAGCGATATTCCCCCCGGCGCTGTCTCCGGCAACTGAAAGCCGGTTTGAATCACCATTAAAACTTTCTGCATGATCATAGGCCCAATTTAACGCTGCGTAACTGTCTTCAACAGCAACAGGGTATTCATAATCAGGGGCTAACCGATAACTTGGCGCCAAAACGATGCTGTTCGTTCTTGAAGCTATTGAGCGGATAATATTGTCATGCGTATCGACATTTCCATACCCTTCCATAAATGCTCCGCCGTGGTAATACATGATAATCGGATACGGCCCCTCTCCTTGAGGGCGGTACATGCGCATCGGAATTTGCGCCTCTCCCTGAACAGGGACATAGATTTCTTCACGAAGCAGCGAAGGTCCGCTGCTTGAGCCTCCAGTAACAATGCGCGGCGGGGTGATATTTGTATCGAGCGGAACGAGATCATTATTTATCGCATGTAACACGACGGCTGTTTTCGCAGGAAGACGCCCTTCTTCGGTTGTTTGCCAAATAAAAATTGCGGCAGCAACAGCTATAATAAATATACCGGTCACTAAGGAGCCGACAAAAATAATTTGACGCATAAATGTTTTCATCCTTTTCACGGTCACAGCCCCCCGAGATACTTCTGTTACTTTTATTTTACCACGAAAAAAAAGATTGCGTTAAGCAATCCTTGATCGTCTAAAAACCGTAATAACCGGTGGCCACAAACCGATCTAATAGTGTTTTGATAAATCCTGACTCGCTTTGCGCCGATTCATCCGGAGACGGGCGGTTAAGCGAAGAAACGGTGTTGATCGGGGTATAAGACTTCAGCGGATAGCTGGTAATATGACCCTGTTCTTCGCCGTATACGAGCAATTCGCTATCTGAATTAATTTCCCAATCAAGATCTTCATTTTCTTTTTTTGCCACGACAAGCTCATCCGGGTCTTCGTAGCCTAAAATCGGCTGCTCGTCTGAAAAGTCAAGTACTGAAATGTCAAACATGTTATAACCGTATCGGAACAAATTTTTCGTATCTTCTTGAGCGATATCACCCGATGGCGCATTCAGGGTGACAGTAAGCAGCTCCCGATTATCATGCTCGGCAAATGTTGCCAGCGTTGCTCCGGATTTTCGCGTATAACCGTTTTTAACTCCTTTGATTTCATCATACTCCCTTACGAGATCATGATGATTGAACAAGTTCGTGTCCCACTCTTCACTTTCCCATTCAACCATTTCTGTCTCAGCAAGTTCACGAAAGGCATCATTTTCCATCGCATACTCACTGATTTTTGCCATATCTGCTGCTGTCGTATAATGATCTTCATCATAAAGCCCATGCGGATTTGTCATATGTGTATTTTCAACACCGACGTCTTCTTCTAAGTAACGGTTCATTTTGTCAGCGAATTGTTCCACTGAACCCGAGATATGCTCTGCTAATGCAATCGCTGTATCGTTGCCGGATGCAATCATAAGGCCTTCAATGAGCTGCCCCGCAGACATTTCTTCATCCTCAAGCAAATACACGCGGGAACCGTTGATGTTCGCAGCTTTATGACTGACTTCAACCGTTTCGTCGCTATCTGTATGTTCGATTGCCGCCAATGCGGTAACAATTTTTGTGATGCTCGCCGGATACATCTTTTCATCACTGTTATGTTCATGCAAGACTTGTTCAGCGTTGATATCATAAAGGATATGCGCTTCACTGTCTATATTCGGGATGCTCTCATCTTGATTTTTTTCTGCTTCGAATCCAGATAGAAGCGGACTGACAAACAAGATGCTTAAAGAGCCCCAAATGGAAAACTTAGGTACTAGTTCTTTCATCCCTTCTCCCTCCCGCCAGTATTGTACACTGTTTATATTTTAACCCGCAAGGGAAACCGGTTTACAATCTGGTTACAAAGCATGCGCTGAAAATTGACAAGACACCTGCCGCTTGGCACAATCTATAGGCAGAATGATTGGAAGAAAAGGAGGAGCTGAATTCAATGCAGCAATTAGCTGATATGTTAAACAAAATGGACGGAAAATCGTATAAATCGCTGAAATCGATTCAGGGGCACTACGACAACGAACTTCTCCGTCTCTCGGTTGATTATGTGCAAGGGGACCCGTTTGCCGCGCCTTCAAAATTGCGCGTTTTTATCCCGTTACACCGGACCGATTTTCATCTTGAACAATTTCAATCTCCTGAACGGCGCCGGGCATTTAAGCATTTTTTTGCCAAAACGTTTCATCAGGTGACGCATAAAACGGATAATCCGGTCAGCGGCACAGGAAAGAGCGGGATGATTTATATCGATGCGCCTGGTCAGGAAGTCCTTGACCGCACAGCAGTCAACATCAGTTCGGCAGGGATTGAATTTCGGCTGTCTTGCGGATTGCCGGCAAAAGGACGTTCTGTGCTCGGGAAAGGAGCAGCAAAGCTGTTAACGGAAATCATCCCTGATGTTGCAAAAAAAACAATCGTGACTTACAGCCGGGAAGCATTAAAACAAGCCTTGCTGCTAGCTGATGATCAAACGTTTATCCGCCGCGAAATAAAGGACCGATCGCTGATTTCATTTATCGCCGACGGTGCAGTTTTGCCGCGAGAAAGCGGCATCAGCAACAAACCTTTGCCCGAAAAAAACGTTGTGCCTTTTAAAAGTCCGGACAGTTACCGCACAACTCTGCAGCTGCCTTCCGGAAAGACGCTCAGCGGCATGGGCATCCCTAAAGGCATTTCACTCGTAATCGGCGGCGGATATCACGGAAAAAGCACATTGCTTCACGCGATTGAGCGGGGAGTTTATAATCATGAACCTGGCGACGGCCGTGAATTTGTTTTAAGTGACGAGTCGGCAGTAAAGATTCGTTCCGAAGACGGCAGAAGCGTCACAGATGTTAATATCTCTCCGTTTATAAACGACTTGCCCTTCGGTAAAGATACACTGGCCTTCTCTTCAGAGGATGCAAGCGGCAGCACTTCGCAAGCGGCAAATATTGTTGAGGCGATTGAAATGCGGACCCGCATGCTGTTAATTGACGAAGATACGAGTGCAACAAACTTTATGATCAGAGATGCCCGGATGCAAAAACTTGTCAAAAAAGACAAAGAGCCGATCACACCGTTTATCGACCGCGTTCGCGGCTTGTATGACACGCACGGCATATCCACTGTTCTTGTTTTAGGCGGTTCCGGTGATTATTTTGAAGCGGCTGATCATGTCATTATGATGGATGAATACGAGCCGGAAGATAAAACCGCGGAAGCAAAAGCGCTCACCAAACAATTTGCGACACAGCGTGTCTTTGAAGCGGACGGCGCCTTTACTGTTACCGAGCCGCGCGCCTTTTCAAAACAGCGAATAAAGAAATGGTTCGATCAAAAAGAAAAAGTTGAATCGAAAGGCCGGCAGTCGATCCGGATCGGCAAAACGAATATCTCTCTTTCGCATGTTGAACAGCTTGTTGATCCGAGTCAAACAGAGGCGATCGCCCGTATGATCAAACTTCTTGCTAAAAACAACAACACCCCGAAGACAATGATCAACGCGATTGATGACCTTTATGAACAAGTTGAAGAAAACGGACTGGACAGCCTCGGTGTATTCACAAATCAACACCCTGGCGACTTAGCTCTGCCGCGCAAATATGAACTGGCTGCTGCATTAAACCGGCTTCGCCCGTAATGAAAAAACACCTCAAGGCGTTCTTGAGGTGTTTTTTATTTATGACGTTAGATTTTTTCAAGCCATTTACCGTAGCCTTCTTGTTCCATCTCTTCTTTCGGAATAAATCGAATCGCCGCTGAATTAATACAATATCTAAGGCCTGTCGGTTTAGGTCCGTCCGGAAACACATGACCTAAGTGGGAATCGGCTTGTTTACTGCGAACTTCTGTCCTTCGCATTCCCATTGTCCGATCCGTTTTCTCCGTAACCGCATCGTCCGAAATTGTCCGCATAAAACTCGGCCAGCCGCAATCAGAATGAAATTTGTCTTTCGAGCTGAACAGCGCTTCGCCGGAGACGATATCAACATACAACCCGTCCTCAAAAAAGTCCCAAAGCGGATTTTCAAACGGCGGCTCGGTTCCGTCTTCTTGCGTTACTTTGTATTGCATCGGCGTCAAAATATTCTTCAGTTCTTTTTTGTTATTCACTGTTACCCCCCCAATAACGTTCAATAAAATCTTTTCGGCCGCTTCCTTTTTGATACATTTTATAATGAAACGGATTTTTTTTGTAATAGTCTTGATGATAAGTCTCCGCCGGATAAAAGACGGACGCCTCTCTGATTGGCGTTACAATCGGCTTGGAAAACTTGCCGCTTTCTTCAAGTTCATGCTTTGATTTTTCCGCCGCTTGGCGCTGGTCGTCATCATGGACAAAAATTGCTGTTGTATAAGATTCACCGCGGTCATGAAATTGACCGCCGGGGTCTGTCGGATCGATCTGCTGCCAAAAAAGCGTCAGCAGTTTTTCATACGGAAAAATCTCAGGATCATAGGTGATTTCAACAGCTTCCAAATGACCGGTGGTTTCTGAACAGACTTCTTTGTACGTCGGATTTTTCGTGTGTCCGCCAGTGTATCCTGAGACGACTTCATGTATGCCCGGCTGTTCATCAAACGGTTTGACCATACACCAAAAACAGCCGCCGGCAAAAGTAGCTTTTTTCAATTGTTTTTCCGACATTTGATCCACCTCTTTTACATGTTAACTTTTTACTGTTGTCATGATTATAACACAGCTAAAAGATTGGAAAGAAATAAACAGCTTGCATGTCAGCCGATATAGTGCTTTAGAATACGATCGACGCTTTTCCCGTACACTTCGCCGAACATATTTAAATGAACGAGCAAATAAAACAGCTGGTAAAGCGGTTCCCTTTCTTTCCAGTTGTATGCGAGCGGGAAATCAGCTTGATACGCGCTGTAAAATTCGGCAGAAAATCCGCCGAAAAGTTTTGAAAAAGCGATATCAAGTTCTCTGTCGCCGTATAAAACGGACGGATCAATAAAATACGGCTGTCCGCCGGGGCCGGCGAGCCAATTTCCGCCCCATAAATCACCATGCAAAAGCGACGGGTGCGGTTCAGCCGGAATCCAGCGGTCCATTTGCTCGCGAAGTTTCGTTAACCTTTCCGCTCGTTTAACCGGAAGGAGCCCCCGGTGTTTTGCAAGTTCTGCTTGCTTGCCGATCCTTCTGTCGCGGTAATACTCGAGCCAGGAAGAAAAAGCGCCGTTCGGCTGCGGCAGTTCGCCGATATACGTGTCAGACGTATAGCCGTAATAACTCGCCCCTGTTCGATGCAGTTTGGCGGTCTCATAACCAAGATCAGCCTGTCGCGCCGGTGTCTTATCTGTCTCTATCCATTCCAAAAGCAAACCGGCATACCCGGATGAATCCGAACGATACAGCCCGAGCGGTTTTGGCGCGTGTACACCGGCTTGATTGATTAATGCGTCTAAGCCTTGTTTTTCTGCTTCGAAAAAAGCTTCCGGCGCTTTTTTCTTCAACTTCAGAAAATAGCTGCACTCAGATGTATTTAACCGGTAGGCTTCGTTAATATCTCCGCCTCCTAACCGTTCATACGTTTCGAATTCTTCATCAATACCTATTTGCGCAAGCGCTTCTTCGATTATACGCATGATATCTCCTCCTTTTTGCTCGTCACAACGCGGGCGATTTGTTATACTGTCGGCGAAAAAGTATTTTGGAAAGGACGAATGATCATGACTCAAAAAATCTGTCCGGATTGCGGCGGCACACTTGTTTTGGATGCTTGGGAACAAGTTCACACGGAAATGAACGGCACGTACGAAATCGAGTCGAAACTGATCCGCAAATGTCTATTAAAATGCGGATATTACGAAGATGCTGAAGACGGAGAATCAAATTAACTTTACTGTTTCTCCGTTTTTTTGTGCGGTAAAAGCGAGCGGACATTAGCATCGGCAAATTTCGCAATTTTTTCATCGCTGTATCGTTTACGCAAGCCTTCAACCAGCTTTGGAAAACATCCCGGGTGTTCAAGTCCGAAAACATGCGATGAAATCCCGTCAAAATCAGAACCGAATGCGATATGATCTTCGCCTCCGCGCGCATAAATGTGATCGATATGCGCGATGACATCGTTTATTTCTGCCGCACGATTTTCTTCCGTTACAAACGGCGGGTTGAATACAATCCCGATCCATCCGCCTTTTTTTATCAGCGCATCAATCTGAAAATCATCGAGGTTGCGGCGGTGTCCGCAGACAGCGTAAGCATTCGAATGGGTCGCAACCGGGTAATCCGCCAGCTCTATTACATCCCAAAAAGCTTGATACGACAAATGGGAAACGTCCGTCAATACACGGTTTGCATTGTTAAGCTTTACGGCTTCTTTGCCGAGCCCCGTTAACCCGCCGCCCCGCGCCTCGCCTATTCCATCAGCGCAAAAATTGGCCTCGTTCCACGTTAACCCGACAGACATCACACCGAGCCGAAACAGCGTGCGCAGTTTCATTAAATCATTGCCGAAAGCTTCTGCTCCTTCAAGCGTTAAAACAGCGCCGATTTCATCATCTTTCAACGCGTCGATTTGCTCCCATGCGGTAATATGGACGATTCGTTCGTCAGCTTTGACGATTTTTTCATGAAACAAGTCTGCTTGTTCAAGCGCATATTGAAACATCATATCGGACGGCCAGTCCGGTTCGAGAAAGATCGCAAAAAATTGGACACGGACGTTTCCGGAAAAAAGACGCTGGAGCGTGACATCCAGCGCCTGATCGGCGTGAAACGAGCGTGACCGATCGTCTTGCAATTTCATTAACACATCGCAATGTAAATCAATCACGTTCATAAAGTACCTCTCCTGTCAAAATGTTATTCGGTCGGGCGGACCATCTTTTCTAAATCAACGTACTCGTCAAATTGTTCTTCGGTTAAATAACCGAGTTCAACAGCGGTTTCTTTCAGTGTTGAGTTGTTTTGAAAAGCTGTTTTAGCAATGTCGGCAGCTTTTTCATAGCCGATATACGGATTTAACGCCGTCACAAGCATGAGCGAATTTTTTACATGCTTTGCAATAATCTCTTCGTTCACTTCGATGCCGACCGCGCAATTATCGTTAAAGGAGTTCATCGCATCGCCGAGAAGACGGGTGGACTGCAAGAAATTGTATGCAATGACCGGCTTGAACACGTTTAATTCAAAATTGCCTTGACTCGCCGCAAAACCTACGGCTGCATCATTGCCCATAACTTGCGCGGCTACCATCGTTAATGCTTCGGATTGTGTCGGATTCACTTTGCCCGGCATAATCGAACTTCCCGGTTCGTTTGCCGGGATTGTTATTTCGCCGATTCCAGAGCGCGGACCGCTCGCAAGCCAGCGAACATCATTGGCAATTTTCATTAAGTCTGCAGCTAATGCTTTCATCGCTCCGTGAACATAGACCGTGTCATCATGACTTGTTAACGCATGGTATTTATTTTCCGAAGAATAAAATTCAATTCCTGTTATGCGGGAAATTTCTTCACAGCAAATTTGACCAAACGACGGATGAGCGTTAATCCCGGTGCCGACCGCAGTCCCGCCAATCGCCAGCTGGCGCAGCTGTTCGCTTGATTGTTCAATCATCTGCTCCGACTTTTTCAGCATGTGTTCCCATCCGCTGATTTCTTGCCCCAGTGTAATCGGCGTGGCATCTTGCAAGTGCGTGCGGCCGATTTTAATGACATCTTCGAAAGCCTCGGATTTGGCTCCGATGACATCCTTTAAACGTTTCAGCGCCGGGAGCAAGAGGTTTTGTACTTCTTTGAAAGAAGCAATATGCATCGCAGTCGGATACGTATCATTGGAGCTTTGCGAACGGTTAACGTCATCGTTCGGATGAATTCTTGTGTCCATTCCTTCAGCTTCAAAATGCTGATTGGCTCGGTGAGCGACGACCTCGTTCATATTCATATTTGATTGCGTTCCGCTTCCGGTTTGCCAGACAACTAACGGGAAATGTTCGTATGTATCGCCTTCCCGAATTTCTTGACAAACCCGCTGGATCATCGCGCCTTTTACTTCATCCAGATTATTTAACCGGACGTTAGCTGCTGCGGCTGCTTCTTTTAAAATCGCAAAAGCTTCAACAATTTCTTGCGGCATTTTTTCCGTGCCGATTTCAAAATTTTGCAGACTGCGCTGCGTTTGCGCCCCCCACCATTTTTCTTCCGGAACTTGAATGTTCCCGAGCGTATCTTTTTCTGTTCTAAAACCCATCTGATAACCTCCTAAGAAAAATTGTGCAACCCTTTACAATATTACCGTATGAACGGTAACAAAGGAAGGGCATATCCGGCGATAGCTTCGTTGATGACATAGATTATTAAGAGAATTAACCCGACAGTTATCGCCAGCTTGAAAATAACCCCGACAAATCTGAGCAAAACGAGCCCGATCGCGATAAATATTAATACAGCGAGAATACTTTCCACGTGACTTCATTCCTTTCCAAAACGATTAACTACACTGTATTTAAGTTCCCGTATACGATCTATTAAAAACCTCACACAAGTGTTTGAAATTTCCGAATTTTGCGTATATCATGAAAGCAAGGTTTAAATCACAGCAATATTAGAAACTATGGAGGTGTTGTACGTGTCAGAAATTTTACAACCGCAGCAATCCGATGCCCAGCTGAAAAATTACGATCAATTGAAGGAAACATTTCATTGGGATGATATTCACAGTGTGTTTTCTTGGTACGAAACAGGTAATGTTAACATGGCTTATGAATGTATCGACCGGCATGTTGATGACGGGCGCGGAGATCACCCCGCTTTGCGTTATGCAGATTCGTCCCGCGAGGAGACTTACACATTTGCCGATTTGAAAGGAGCAACCAATCAAGCTGCTCATATGTTTCGACGGCTCGAGGTAGCCAAAGGCGATCGTGTCTTTATTTTTATGCCCCGATCACCCGAACTGTATATTTCACTGTTAGGAGCGATTAAAGCCGGTGCTGTCGCCGGACCGCTTTTTGAAGCATTTATGAACGAAGCTGTTCGCAGCCGTTTGGAAGACAGTGAAGCTTCAACAATTGTAACAACGCCGGAACTGCTCGAGCGAATTCCGTATACCGATCTCCCGCACTTGAACAAAATTATTTTAGTCGGTGATCAAGTTCCGCAAGATGGACCTTTTTATTCGTATTTTAACGAAATGAAAGCGTCTCCAACGACTGGTGACGCAATTGAATGGGTCTCTTTGGAGGACGGCATGATTTTGCATTATACGTCCGGTTCAACCGGCAAACCAAAAGGTGTCTACCATGTCCATCATGCGATGATTCAACATTATCAAACCGCGAAATGGGTGCTTGACTTGGACGAAGACGATGTTTTTTGGTGTACCGCTGACCCCGGCTGGGTTACCGGCACATCTTACGGCATTTTCGGACCGTGGCTAAACGGCGTTACCAACATTGTCCGCGGCGGAAGATTTTCTCCGGACGATTGGTATCATACGATCGAAAAACAGCATGTAACCGTTTGGTATTCCGCCCCGACAGCTTTTCGCATGCTGATGGCAGCTCCTAAAGAAATTATCGAAAAATACGATCTCAGTTCGCTCCGGCATATTTTAAGCGTCGGTGAACCGTTAAATCCCGAAGTTGTCCGCTGGGGCTGGGAGGTATTCGGATTGCGCATTCACGACACGTGGTGGATGACCGAAACGGGAGCGATGCTTATTTGCAATTATCCCAGCGAGCCGATTAAACCGGGGTCGATGGGCAAACCGATTCCAGGCGTGCACGCTGCGATCATCGACGACCAGGGAAAGGAATTGCCTCCGAATGAGATGGGCAATCTTGCTGTACAAACCGGCTGGCCGGCACAAATGCGGAAAATTTGGAAGAACGAAACGAAGTTCAACGAATATTTCTCCATTCCCGGCTGGTATATTTCCGGCGACACCGCATTTCGGGATGAAGACGGGTACTTTTGGTTCCAAGGACGCAACGATGACGTGATCGTCACCGCCGGCGAGCGGGTCGGTCCGTTTGAAATTGAAAGCAAGCTTGTAGAACATCCGTCCGTTGCTGAAGCCGGCGTAATTGGGAAACCGGATGAAATGCGCGGCCACATCATCAAAGCATTTATTGCGGTGCGCGATGGCTACGAACATTCTGATGAATTAAAAGAGGAGATCCGCTCATATATTAAAAATGAGCTTTCAGCGCATTCCGTTCCGCGTGAAATTGAATTTAAAGAAACCTTGCCGAAAACGCGGAGCGGAAAAATTATGCGCCGGGTGCTTAAAGCTTGGGAGCTTGATGAGCCGGCCGGCGACTTATCGACAATGGACGACAACTGATCGTTCGCAAATTTACGTAAGGAAGATTCTTTCATGGAATCTTCCTTATTGTTTTATGCCTGAATCGATATTAATTTTCGTTCGGTCATTTCATCGATCGCATATTTCACCCCTTCACGTCCGTTGCCGCTGTCTTTCACTCCGCCGTAAGGTATATGATCAAGCCGGAACGAAGGTATTTCGTTAATTAACACGGATCCGGATTCGATCGACCTTGCTGCTTGCAAAGCTTCGTCAAGCCGGTTTGTAAAGACACCGGTCTGCAAACCATACTTCGAATCATTTACGAGGCTGACAGCCTCTTCCCACGTTTCAAATGTTTCAATGACAGCCACCGGTCCAAACACTTCTTCACAGCGGACATTCATACTCCTTTCGGTTTCTCTCAACAGTGTCAGCTGCAGGATACCGTCTTCAACTTCACCGCCTGTGATCAGTTTCGCCCCCTCTTTTACCGCTTGGTCAATCCATGCTTTAACCCGGTTTGTTTCTTGCGGGCTGATCAATTTGGAGAAATCAGCCGCTTCATCCAAAGGCGATCCGGGCGTGTAAGTTTCAACATTTTTTTTCATCGCCCGCTGCAGTTCGCGGGACTTCGATTTATGGACAAATATACGCTGAACGGAGATGCATAATTGACCTTGGTAAGCAAACGCTCCTGCTGTCAGTTTTTCCGCTGCCTGTTCGATATCGGCATCTTCGCCGATCACTGCTGCCGCATTTGAACCGAGTTCAAGCGTAACATTTTTCAACCCGGCTCTTGAACGGATATCGAGCCCGGTCTGTTTACTCCCGGTGAATGTAATCATGTTAACGCGTTCATCTTCCACCATTTTTCTTCCGACGATTTTTCCGTCTCCTGTAATGACGTTTAATATCCCTTCCGGCGCCCCGGCTTTGCTGAATAATTCAGCAATAAAAAATGCCGATAACGGCGTCTGTTCAGCCGGTTTTAAAACAACACAGTTGCCGGAAGCAATCGCAGGTCCGACTTTATGCGCAACGAGATTCATCGGAAAATTAAACGGCGTAATCGCGCCGACCGTGCCGACCGGTTCTCTTAATACAAACCCCGTTTTGTCTTCACCGCCGGGAGCGGCATCCATATTTATAAATTCCGTCGGCATTCTGCGCGCTTCTTCAGAGGAAAATCGGTAGGTCATAATTGTTCGGGCAACTTCTTTTCGCGCCGTTTTAATCGGCTTCGCTGCTTCCAAAGCGATCAGACGTGCACATGTTTCGCGATTTTCTTCAATCAAATTTGCGACCTTCAGCAATATGTCGGCCCGTTCATGAGCCGGTATGGAAGCGGCTGTTTTTTCCGCTTGGCACGCCGCATCGACAGCAGCCGCTGTTTCTTCCTCATCGGCATCAGGCACATCAGCGATCCACTCACCGGAATAAGGCGAATAAAGCGGCTTTGAATGTTTCGGTTCTTGCCAGTTTCCCGCCAAAAACAAAGAATATTTCATAACTTCCCCTCCAAACTAGTTAGTCTTCATTCATCGTACTAAAAAAAGCAGGTTCAGAACAGGTTTCACCTGCCTGAACACTGCTTTTATAATCAGTGATCTAACGAAACGGATGATTTTCCCTCGATCCTGAACTGTTCGCCGTGAATCACAGCATCGACCGCGACATCAGATTCATTTGTAACATCAATGTGTTTTTGATCGATTTGAACACGAAGTCGCGCATGACGAAAAACAATTTTAAACGAATACGATGTCCAGTTTCCGGGAATGAACGGATTAAGAATCAGCTGATCGTTTTTGATTTTCATGCCGCCGAAACCTTCCACGACTGACATCCAAGTACCGGCCATACTCGTAATATGACAACCGTCTTCCGTATCGTTATTATAATTATCCAAGTCAAGCCGCGCTGTCCGCAAGTACATTTCGTACGCTTTCTCTTTATAACCGAGCTCACAAGCTAAAATCGCATGGACACACGGGGAAAGCGACGATTCATGGACGGTCATCGGCTCGTAAAAATCAAAGTTTCGCTTTTTCGTATCCATGTCAAATTCATTATTTAAGAAGTATAACCCTTGCAATACATCCGCTTGCTTTATAAAACAGGAACGGAGAATTCGATCCCATGACCAGTTTTGGTTAATCGGCAGATGACGGTCATCCAGCTCCGCAACAGGCATCAGTTCTTTATCCAAAAACAAATCCTGCTGCAAAAATACGCCGCGCTGTTCATCGTACGGATAATACATACGGTGAATAATGTCAGCCCATTTAGAGGTTTCTTCTTCTTTAATAGCCAGTTTAGCAACCCATTTTTTATAAAGGTCCGGATCAGAATCTTTTAAATAATCGAGAACATTCAAGGTATATTCCAATGTCCACGCTGCAATGCGATTTGTATACCAGTTGTTGTGTACGTTGTTTTCATATTCATTCGGCCCTGTAACACCGATCATAACGTACCCTTTATGTTCGACGTAATGAACCCTGTCTTCCCAAAATCTTGAAATTTCAGTTAAAACTTCGATCCCGTATTCCCCGAGATACGATTTGTCTCCCGTATAATTGACATAGTTGTATATCGCATACGCGATGGCGCCGTTACGATGAATCTCTTCAAACGTGATTTCCCACTCATTGTGTGATTCTTCGCCGTTCATCGTTACCATCGGATAAAGAGCGCCCTTGGAAAACCCGAGTTTTGCTGCGTTTTCTTTTGCCTTTTCCAAATGATTATACCGGTAAATCAGTAAATTTCGCGGGATTCTCTGTTCGGAAGTCGCTAAGTAAAATGGCAAGCAATAGGCTTCAGTGTCCCAATACGTGCTGCCGCCGTATTTTTCACCTGTAAAGCCTTTCGGACCGATATTTAACCGCTCATCTTCGCCTGTGTACGTTTGATTGAGCTGAAAAATATTAAAACGGATCCCTTGCTGCGCAGAAACATCGCCTTCGATGACAATATCGCTGTCAAGCCACTTCTTCTCCCACTGCTGAGATTGTTCGGTTTTTAACTGTGTGAATCCTTTTTGAACAGCTTGATCCAATGAAAGTGCCGCGGCTTTTTCCAACTCGGAAATGTCATGGTCCCTGTTTGTTACATTAGCCGCATATTTATATACCGTCATCGGCGTGTTTTCATTCAGCTCAAGTTCAAACGTTACATCGGAATACTTCTCTGTTTCGTTGTTCACAACCGAACCGGTCTGGCGCTCGTCCCCTTGATAAATGTGGGTTTCTTGCATCGCACAGTAGTAAAAATCAAGTTTTTTGGTTTTTACGGTCACTGAAGTTCGCTCATCCTCAGCACTTACGTGAACTGGATCCCAAAACTTTTCGTCATAGTTTGCATCTTCATTTTTAATATCACCGTCAAGATAAGAACAGACTTGCACCGTTGCGGAAAAATTCACCGGCGTCAGCTTGTATTCAATCGCGCCGATTTCCTTGTTGACGATACTGACAAATCTTGTTGCTTCAACTTCGACCACTTTCCCCGCAGAAAGTTCCGCTGTGAATTTCCGCGTTAAATAGCCTTCTTTCATGTTCAGTTCCCGGTAAAATGATTTCACATCTGCTTTATTTAAATCCAATTCTTCGCCGTCAATCTTAAAGGACAGACCGATCCAGTTTGTAGCATTTAACACTTTTGCAAAATATTCAGGATAACCGTTTTTCCACCAGCCGACCCGGGTTTTGTCCGGATAATAGACACCGGCCATATAACTGCCTTGTAAACTTTCTCCTGAATAAGTCTCTTCAAAATTGGCCCGCTGCCCCATATGACCGTTCCCGATACTGAAAATGCTTTCTGAAATTTGATGATAGTTTTTGTCAAAAGAGTCTTCGATAATCGACCAAGGATGTTCTTTCAAATAAGGTTTCATCGTATCCCTCCTCAAAATTTTGCACAATTTGCGCAACCGTTTGCATTATAAAAAATTTTTATATGACTTTTTTCAAGCGATCGAGTGTTACTTCTTCGAGCGAGCTTACGTAATCATCTGCCCCGGACAATACAGCGGCATCACCGACTGCAACCGCATACATGCCGGCGTTTTTGGCAGCTTCGATACCGGACTGTGCATCCTCGAACACCACACAATGCGACGGGTCGATGTTTAATCGTCGCGCTCCTGTCAAGAAGACTTCCGGATCCGGTTTAGCCTTATTAATAACATTTCCATCAACAACAGTGTCAAATGCATCTTTAAGACCGATGCGCTCCAAAATAATCGGTGTGTTTTTGCTGGCAGAACCTATCGCGATTGGGATACCCGCTTCTTTCAGCTCGGCTAAAAAAGCTTTAATCCCGGGAAGTATTTCATTTTCAGTCATTTGCGAAATTGCTTCAACATATTCGCTGTTTTTTTGTGCAGCTAATTCAAGTTTCTCCTGTTCAGTTTTGCTTATTCCGCCGATCTCAAGCAAAATATTTAGTGAATCCATCCTGCTTACACCTTTAAGACGTTCATTATCTTTTTCTGTAAATGAAAAACCTAATTGATCTGCCAGACGCTGCCACGCTTGAAAATGATGTACTGCTGTGTCGACAATAACGCCGTCGAGATCAAAGATAACGCCTTGTATGTCTCCCATGCATTCAGTCCCCCTCCTCTAATGATCTATCATTTATTTTATCTCATTGCGCAACAAAAAGAAAGCGTTTTTACAAAGGAGAATTAAAATGCATAGTACGGTGAGATGAGCATATAAACGAGTACACCGGTGATGCTGACATACAACCAAATCGGCATTGTCCAGCGCGACCATCTTTTATGTTTTTCTCTGAAATCGTTAATACCTGTAAAAAAACTCGTTAACGCGAGCGGGACGATCACAGCTGCCAAAATGATGTGCGTGATTAAAATGAAATAGTAAACAGCTGCCCACATACCCGTTCCGCCATAAGACGTTGACTCTGCCATGAAATGAAATGTCACATAAGAAACAAGAAAAAGTGCGGTCGTGCTGAAGGCGGCGTATATAAACCGGCGATGGACAACAACGTTTTTCTGTAAAATCGCCGCTAAGGCGCCTAATAAAAAGAGAAAAGTAAAACTGTTAAGTACAGCGTTTAATAACGGCAGCTGAGTGATCCAAAACGGCAGTTCTCCTTGATAACCGGGTAAAAACGATAGCACCGTAATTAAAGCAATGATTAAAAACGTGATTATTACGATTGTTTTGCCGTAATGATGGTTGATCCGATACCATAAATTCATGATGCTGTGCTCCTCCCTATGTAATGAATGAATCCTCATTATACTGATTTGAATATAAAAAATAAAGAAAAGCCGATTAAAAAGAGCAGTCGGCTTTTCTTATTCATTCATCTCAGGCCATCTTTTCGATTCTTTCTTCTTCTTCAGCAACTTTCTCAATATCTTTAATATTTTTCATCAGTCTCAGCGAGATAATGAACGCCGCAGCAATAAGAACGGCAAACAAATAAAAGATCGCATCGTAGCTTCCAGTCATGCTTCGTACAACCGAAACAGTCATAGGACCGACAACCCCTGCCATCGACCAAGACGTCAACAGCAATCCGTGTATTGCTCCGAGTTGTTTCGTACCAAA
This sequence comes from Salisediminibacterium halotolerans, assembly GCF_003814815.1. GTDB lineage: Bacteria > Bacillota > Bacilli > Bacillales > Salisediminibacteriaceae > Salisediminibacterium > Salisediminibacterium halotolerans. The sequence goes on along the minus strand of NZ_RKQQ01000002.1, from coordinate 524,106 downwards.
TAAATCGCCGATAAATGCCGGAAGCGATGCAAAGCCTCCGCCGTATATAGAAATAACTGCAAAAATTAAGATTTGGAAGAGTAAAATATTCGTAATTGTCGGTAAAATCATAAAGGCTGCTAATTGTATGCCGAAAAATATCGCAAACGTTCGGCCCCGTCCAATATAATCAGAGGCAGATGCCCAGACGATTCTTCCGCCGCCGTTAAATATTCCCATGATTCCGACCATACTGGCAGCAGCAATCGCCGACATGCCGACTTTTTCCTGTGCGAGCGGCGATGCGACGGAAATGATCATAATCCCGACGGAAATATTGATAAACATCATCGTCCAAAGCATCCAAAACCTTTTTGTTTTGACCGCTTCTTTTGAAGTCATTTGAGCCAAATCCCGTTTGATCTTCTTCTTTTCGGTTCCTTCGCTGTCTTTCATTGATTCCGGAAGCCAACCTTCCGGAGGTCGGGCGATGTACAGCGCGCCGGAAAACATCAAAACAAAAAAGATCGCTGCCAGCACATAAAAGGTTGCCGCTATGCCTAAAGAATTGATCAAACTGGCCGCTGCCGGGCTTGCTACCAGCGCTCCGGCCCCGAACCCTAATACAGCCATACCTGTCGCCAAACCGCGCCGGTCCGGAAACCATTTAACAAGTGTAGAAACTGGCGAAATATATCCCAGGCCAAGCCCCATGCCGCCGATCACACCGTAGCCAAGTAAAAATAACAGCAGTGAGTTAACTGACACCGCTAAACCTGAAATCACTAAACCGCTGGTAAATAAAACGGCTGCGGTCATCGCTGAGATCCGCGGGCCTTTTTTCTCTACGAACGGACCGAAAAATGCTGCCGAGATGCCGAGAAAGAAAATTGCGATTGTAAAAGCGAGAGAAACTTGTGTTTGTTCCCAACCTAACGTTTCATTCAATGGATTTTGAAATACACTGTAAGCATATGCAGAGCCAATAGACATATGAATAGCAATTGCCGAAAGTGCAATAAACCATCTGTTTTTAACGGCCATAATTTCCAACCACCTTCATTTTTTAATCTTATATTAAGTTTAGCTGAACATCCCGTTAAAAAAAACATTTTTGTGTATTCGTTCACAAAATAATCCAAAATCCGTTACGGTTTTGTGAATGAAGGTATAAAGCCGTTGATTATTCCGAATTACAGTTTGTCCGGAGCTGTTTCATTCATGTTTTCATTCCGTAAATTCTGTTCCAATTTATCGATCAATGCTTCAACGTCATCAACATTGTTTTTGGCAAAAAACTTTTTACGCCGTTCCTTTTTCAGCAGACAAAGCATCAGTTTCTTTTCTTTGATTGTTAATACCAATGTAATCGCTCCTTATCCATGCATAATCAGTGATGCAACAGTAAGTCTTTGCGTTTTTTTACACGCCTGTTCTTCACCAGAATAATATAAAGAGCAATGGCAGCGCCAAAAAACAGCATTGATGATACGTAAAAAACAGCTGTTATCCCAAAGCTTCCGGCAATCACTCCGCCCACCGCCGGACCAAGAACATTGCCGAGAAAACGGAAACTTTGATTGTAGCCGAGAACTTCGCCCTGTTCTTTCACAGGCACTGCTTGACGTATATATGCCGTTACACACGGAATGATCCCGCCAATAGCCAAGCCAAATAAAAACCGCAGTATAATTAACGGAATAATAGCAGGCACGAATGCTTGCGGAAGAAAAAATGTTCCGGCAAGCAGTAAACAAATCAATAAAATCTTCTCATGACCGATTCGATCGCCTTGCGTTCCCCAAAACCTCGTCGCTGTTAAATTTCCGAGACCGGTTGCCGAAAAAGCCAAACCGGCAAGAAAAGCAACGTTTTCAGTCGTTAACAATTCACCGACGTATAAAGCCAGCTGCGGCTGAATGCTAAAATTGGCTGTTTGGACAATTAAGGAGATCACCATGACGGTGATTAATAGCGGGTCTCTTGTGATCATCAGCAGCACTTCAGCCATTGATTTCTTCTTTTCATTCGCTTGCTCGCCAGATTCCGCTGTGACTTCTTTTATGCCGAAAATCACTAAAAAGGTTGCCAGTGTAATAACGGAAGCGGTTGATACAAATGTATACGTAAAACCGACACTGTCAGCGAGAGCCCCTCCGATTAACGGGCCGAATAAACCGCCGGATACTGTGCCCATCTGTAATGTCCCAAGCACTTTGCCGGCAACTTTTTTATCTGTCTGAGCAGAGATTAAAGCCATTGAAGTCGGGATGAAACCGGTAACAACCCCCATCAGCATCCGCAAAAAAAACAATTCCCATACGCTGCTGACAAAACTCATCAGAAAAATCGATAAAGCAATGCCGAATCCGGTAATAATTAAGATTTTTTTCCGGCCGAATTTGTCGCCAAACCGTCCCCAAAGCGGCGAAACAAAAAAGGCGACCAAGAATGTGATCCCGAAGATAAAGCCGCTCCATCGCTGCACGAAAGCGTCAGAATAACTTCCAAACGTCTCAATATATATCGACAAAAAAGGAAGCACCATTGTTGCGCTCGCTGAAACGAAGAAATTTGCAAACCACATAATCATTAAATTTCGTTTTTCCATTTTCATCAGTGACACTGTCTCCTATTATTTCGATAATCTAAATACCATTATAGCGTATTTTCAAGCAAATGAAAAAGGCAGCTGCCGCTGCCTTAGAGTGTTGACAAAGTCATGACATCGATAGATGTCATATTAAACGGAACGGATGACGACACATCGTCCGGCTTCTTTCACCTGAAGGTATCACTGCGACATCGGCTCAAAAAGACTTCGCCGTGTCTTACTAGTCCGCGGGCGAACGCCGAGCCGCTTCGGGCTTATGCCCTGCAGGGTCTCGCCTGTCTCGCTATCCCGCAGGATTAAGCCGGGATGCTGGGTCATCCTCCTTTTTTGAATGGAGTGTATTCATAAAAAAAGAAGCCATGCATCCACTCCTCCGACGCCTCCGGGAAAGCAACAGACGAAGATCCGTATTCAGCGGCCTCCGGCCGCCGAATACTAGCTGAGTCCTTGCCCGGGGAAAGCGGAGGTTAGTGGCTGCGTGGCTTACTTCAAAATAATAATTTGTCTACAATCTGAGGCAGCTTCCGCTGCCTTTATTCAGATAAATATTGAAATATTATTTGGTAAAGTCCGTAAAATGAAGCAAAAATACCAAGGACAAAAAAAGTATACAGAGCAAACAAATCATCTGTCATTATCTCTGTCCGATGCAATAAATGTTCGTCAGAAAAGAGCCCTGCCCCGCCGTAAAAAGCCATCGCTATTCCTGTCAGCAAAAACAGCCATCCAATAATTGAGACATTTCCGGCGGTTTTTTTTACTTCTTTTGCGTCTTCCTGCGATTGATGTTTCCGCTCGTTCATCGCGGGTTTGCGCCGCTCTGAGGTATCTTTTGTGAGTAAAAATACGATCGCCGCCGCAACTGATATGGAAATACCCATATATATCAATGAACGCGACACAAGGCTAATAAAAACTAAGAATAACGAGATGATGAGAAGCTTGTAACCCTTAGGACGATTCAACATTGGACGCATTACCTTCAGAATCAGATAAAAATTGCTGCAGCTCAGTCATTTTGTTTTGGCTCAAGTTATAGCCGTGATCATAAAGAGATTCCAATCTGCTTCGTTTCCGTTCCATCCTTGTCACCCCGCGCAGGTCATCCGGACGGAAGACAAAGGCTCTGCCCTCACGCTCAAGCTGGTGAATATAATCGATTGTATCGTTATAAATGCGATAACGGTTTTGAACGACGTTAATAAGACCCGGATAATCTTTATATTTTCGCTCGAAATACCACATTCCTTTAGAAGCCGCTTTTTTCCTGTAACCTTCGCTTTGGGTCAACACGATAACATGTTTGTCGTTGCCCTCCTCGACTGATTTCTGAATCGGCACCGGATCACTGATGCCTCCATCCAATAAGTATCGCCCGTTATGCTTAATCGGCGGGGCCAGCATCGGCAGTGAGGATGATGCTCGTAAGATTTTATTAAAATTGCCGACAATCTCGTTTTTCTCAAAATAAACGGTTTGTCCTGTCACACAGTCCGTTGTACCGACATGAAACCTTGTCGGTGAATAATAAAACTTGTCATAATCAAACGGCCTTTCCACATTCGGTATCCGATCAAAAATTAAATCCATGTTAAACAGTTCTCCCCGTTTCAACAAACGTTTAATTGAAATATAATCCGGATGATTGGAATAGCCGATCGTCACATCTTTATTTCTCTTTTCCTGTTTGGAAATAAACGATGCAGCATTGCAAGCGCCCGCTGATACGCCGACAACATACGGAAATTCCAGATTTTCTTTAAGAAAATATTCAAGAACTCCTCCTGAGAAAACGCCGCGCATTGCTCCGCCTTCTAACACCAAACCGACTGAAGATGTCATTTTTTCACCCCTTACATTATCTAACATTATTCTATCGAATAATTTAGTTTGTTACAAATTTAACATTTAGCAAACCCGCAATTGTTTGATAACTTTCAAAAATTCTACACTTTTTATGAGAAAACGCTTCCAAAATGCTGATACAATGTAACTAAGTGAATGATGAAAGGGTGATTTGAATGACAGAACGTCACGAAACAGCTACTACATGCGCCTATTGCGGAACGGGCTGCGGGCTGATTATTGAAACAGAGAATGATCAAATCGTAAGGGTGCGCGGTGATAAGTCTGCCCCTGTCAATAAAGGCCAAACGTGCATTAAAGGAGCGTTAGGTTATCATTACATCCATTCCGAAGACCGGCTGACGGTTCCTTTAATAAAAAAAGCGGGTGAATTTACAGAAGCTAGCTGGGAAGAAGCCCTTTCCTTTATCGCTGATAAACTTACAGGGATCAAACAACAATTCGGCCCGGATGCGTTCAGCATGTTTGCTTGCGCGCGCACAACAAATGAAGCCAATTTTGCCACGCAAAAATTCACTCGTGCTGTGATGGGATCCAATAATATAGACGGATGTAACAGGACTTGACATGCTCCGTCCGTCGCCGGTCTGGCGACTGTTTTTGGAAACGGGTTCCCGACAAGCTCGATTGATGACATTGACCGCGCGGATGTTTTGCTGCTCATGGGGTCAAATACTGCCGAAGCTCATCCGATTATCGCGAACCGGATGAAAAAAGCTGTTAAAAACGGCATGAAAATCATTGTCGTCGATCCGAGGAAAATATCGATGACGAAAGCAGCGGATCAACACTTACAAATTGCCGTCGGTTCAGATATCGCATTAATGAACGGCATGATCAAAATTATTATTGAAAACGGCTGGTATGATGAACGTTTTCTTACCCGATCGGCAATCAATTTCAACGATCTGAAAGCTCAGACCGCCGAGTATCCTCTAGAAAAGGTTGCGAAAATTACAGGGTTAGAAGAGAAGGATATTTTCGCTGCTGCCGAAACATTTGCGAAAGCTGACCGGGCGATGATCGCTTATACACTCGGAATTACCGAGCATCACTGCGGTGTGAATAATGTCTTTGATATTGCCAATCTCAGCCTTTTAACCGGTCATATCGGACGCGAAGGAACGGGGATCATGCCGCTTCGGGGACAAAATAACGTTCAAGGTGCTGGCGACATGGGCTGTTTGCCGAATATGCTGACAGGTGCTGTGCCTGTTTCTGACGATGCCTACCGAAACAAGATTGAGTCTTTATGGAATGTCACGCTTAATCCGAATCCCGGACGGACACAAACATCCGTCCTTGAGCAAATGGAAAGCGGGGCGATGAAAAGTTTATACGTGATCGGCGAGAACCCGCTGGTAGCGGACGTTCATAAAAATCATACAACTGAGTTATTTAAAAACCTGGATTTTCTCGTCGTTCAAGATTTATTTTTAACCGAAACAGCTGAGATCGCTGACGTCGTCTTACCTGCGAAAGGATGGGCCGAATCAGACGGCACCTACACGAACACCGACCGCAGAATTCAGCGCGTTCGACCTGCCGTCCCAGCCCCAGGCAAAGCATTAGACGATTGGGAAATTCTTTGCCGCTTAAGCACGAAGATGGGCTATCCGATGCATTATGCAGATGCCGGCGCGATCTGGGAAGAAGTTCGCATGATTGCAGATCACCTTTACGGCGGAATCAGCCATGCCCGTCTCGACAATCAAGGGAGCATACAGTACCCGTGTCCTCATGAAGATCATCCCGGGACAACCTTATTGCATACAGAATTTCATGATTCCCGAGGAAAAACAGCACCATTTACTCCGGTAACCTATACGGCCCCGGTTGAACTTCCGGACAGTGAGTATCCGTTGACGTTAACAACTGGACGCCGATACGAACCATACAACACAAACACACAGACACGATACTATCCTGATACAGTCAAACGTAAACAAACGGAAGAAACCGCTGATATTCACCCGCTGACAGCGGAAGAATTAGGAATTGAGGACGGAGAATATGTCTCTGTCGCTTCAAGAAGGGGCGAAGTCACCGTAAAAGCCCGTTTGACAGAAGAAGTCCAGACTGACCTTGTGTTTATGAGCTTTCACTGGCGTGAAGTGCCGACGAATGTGTTGACAATCGATGAATTTGACCCGATCTCAGGAACTGCTGAATACAAGGCGTGTGCGATACGGATTGACAAACTGAGGCAATAACTAAAGAAAAGGAGCCTTTTAAGGCTCCTTTTGTTATTCGTTATTAATCGTTATCAAAATAATACATCAATGCTAGTGCACCCGGCCCTGTATGCGTACTGACAATCGGAGTTGTTTCGACAATTGAGATATCCTCAAAACCGGAAATATCTGCAATCGCCGACTTAAGCTGTTCAGCCAGCGGCTCCGCATCGACTTGAGCAATGCCGATCCCTTTCACTGTCTTTCCGGCAGCTTCTTCTTGAAATTTATTTTTCATGAATTTGATCATTTGCATATGCGTTCGAACTTTCGATGCTGGTGTGTATACACCATCGTCCAGGGAAGCAATCGGCTTGATTTTCATTAACGAACCGAGAAAAGCCCTTCCTCTCCCGATACGTCCGCCTTTCACTAAATAGTCAAGCGTGTCCACCATGATATAAAGCGATGTATTCTCTTTAATATGATTGAGCCTGGCAACAATATTTTCCCTGTTTTCTCCTGAGTTTGCCAGCTGAGCTGCTTCGCGGACTTGAAAACCGAGCGCAACAGAAATGAATCCTGAATCGATGACTTGCACATCGGTTTCTGTCAGTTCCGCCGCCTGCACTGCAGATGCATGCGTGCCGCTCATACCGCTGGACATATGAATCGACAGCACTTTACTCCCGTCTTGGCCGGCTTCGTCATACACCTCTAAAAACTGCCCGACAGAAGGCTGTGAGCTTTGCGGGATTTCTTCATTTTCATTTAAAAATGCTGAAAATTGTTTTGAGGTAATATCCACTCCGTCTAAATAAGACTGGCCTTGCATTGTGACGGTGAGAGGAACTACAGAAATATTTAGTTCATTAATTTCTTCGCCTGTAAGATCTAGTGTAGAGTCTGTAACAATTTTTACGTTTTGCCCCATGGTTTCTCCTCCCCTCTTTACTTATTTATCATACTATAGTCTTCTTTTGATGTTAAGCATCATAAAAGGAGAAGAATTTTATCTCACCGATCGAATAAGATATGATAAAATAATCAATGCTGTTTTTTGCGAATTTAAGCTGAAAGGAGGCCAAATGAATGGAAAACGTCAATGATTCGCCTTTTATCGCCGTGGAAGGTCCGATCGGGGTCGGAAAAACTTCTCTTGCGACAAAATTGGCTGACTATTATCAATATCATTTATTAAAAGAAATTGTTGATGAAAACCCTTTTTTATCCAAATTTTATGAAGACATTGATGAATGGAGTTTTCAAACGGAAATGTTTTTTCTTTGCAATCGTTTTAAACAGCTCGAAGATACTTACGAACGATTTTTAACGAAAGGACATCCTGTCGTCAGTGATTATCATATATTTAAAAACCATTTGTTTGCGAAACAAACGTTGCAACAGCATCATTTTGATAAATACGACCGGATATACAACATCCTCACTGACGGCCTTCCTACGCCTAATGTCATTATATATTTGCATGCGAGTCTTGATACATTGATGAGCCGAATCAAAATGCGCGGCCGAGCAATGGAACAGTCGATCGACCCTGACTATTTACAGCGGCTGGCAAACGATTACCATCAATTTATGAAAGACCACCAAAGGGTCTATCCTAACGTACCAATCATTACAATAAACGGCGATGAACTCGATTTTATCCAGCGTGAAGAAGATTTCACCCGTATTGCTGACCAAATAGACGGTATATTAAATCAAAAACAAACCTTATTTTAATGGAATGTGGAGGCTTTTTAATGGAAGCTGTTAAACATGAACTCAGAACGGACTCTCTTTTCACTTTAGCCGGGACAGTCGGCGTAGGAAAATCGAGTTTAACCAACCGATTGGCTGAAGCGCTGGAAATGAAACCGGCCTTTGAAAAAGTAGAAGGCAACCCTTATTTGGAAGATTATTATGATGATTTCAAAAAATGGTCTTTCCATTTACAAATGTATTTTCTTGCGGAACGTTTCAAGCAGCAAAAGCATATGCACGAGCAAGGCATGGGATACGTTCAAGACCGAAGTATATACGAAGACGTCGGTATTTTCGCCCAGCTGCAATACGATCAAGGCAATATGACCGAACGCGATTTCAATACGTACCACTCATTGTTTGAGGCGATGGTCATGAATCCCTACTTTCCCAAACCGGATGTATTGATTTATATTGACGGGTCGTTCGAAAGTATTATGCGTCGCATTGAAGAACGCGGCCGGGAAATGGAAATACAGACGCCGAGGGATTTTTGGCTTGATCTTCACCAGCGTTATCAAATATGGATTAATCAATTTAATGAGTGTCCTGTGCTTCATCTTGATATTGATTACTATGATTGTTTTGATCCGGATTCAATCAAATCGATTGTCCGCGCTTTAGAAAAACTGCAGCATGACCCATCGCAACGACGGCTATATCTTTCATAACTTTATATTGAACAAAAGACCGCCGGTGATGCCGGCGGTCTTTTGTTCAGAACCGGGTTATTCAGCGGACGAATAAAACCGGACAGATTTCACATGATCATATTGATCATCCCCTACATATAAAGCATGAAGGAGAATAATCGCCTGAAGATACAAAGTCAGCGTCAAATGAATAAAAACCGGAAAACGGAATCCGCCAGACCAGCCGCCGTAAAAGATCAGCCAATGAACTGCGACGATTAAAAACAGCGGAAAGCCGAGCCAAAAAAGCAAAGAATTTTTCGTGCCGTTCCAACATGCAATCACCGGCAACGTGACTACCAATACGACAACTGCATGAAGCAGCATCGCAACAACAGGTGACATTTCGAAGGCGGCATTGCTGTACAGAATGATGTTTTCGTTATAATGCGGCTCTATAAAGGGGAAAAATAACACGCTCATTAAATAATAAGCCGAAAACATTAAAAGAAAAGCAACGAACATACGAATACTTAATGTTAATTTGTTTACAGACGCAGCATATTGTTTCAGTTTGTCTATCACATCGTTTTGCTGCGAAAACCCGGTCTTGAAGAAGAAAAAAATCAGCAGAGCTTTTACTCCTGACAAAACAAAGGTGTAATAAAACAAAAGCAATTGGTTCATGCCGGTCTGGAATACAACATGTCCGAGACTGTTAACCGCCCATAACAATAAAAACACGTATAAAAACAAGCTAACGGCTGTTTGAATCCGTTTGAGCGAAAGAAGTTCGAACAGTTTACTGATAAAATATACGGTCAATATAAAAGACAGAAAGATTCCTGCGGTTGGGACAGCGCTTTGACTAATGACCGGTTGGGGACCGCTGTAGAAAAAAGTAAAAACCAGATGAACTGATATACATACGGCGGCTGCGATTACGCTTTTTATCAGTCGCTCCTTCTCAATTAAGGGTCTGGTCAGCACTTTGCATCCTCCTTTTACAACTGTTTCCTCTTTTATTCTGAACGACATGCCTCAATGTTTGGCGGGATTATATTGAAAATATTGTGTCTTTTGTTCAAATGTCAAAAAATAGTCATAAAAAATGCCTCCGTATTTTAATACAGAGGCATTGTGCAGACGGAAATCGGTACGTTTATCATCCGGAAAGTTCTTTGTCCCGCTCTTTTTCGCGCTTCAGCTTTCTTCTGTAGACGAGGTATGACATATTGATACTAATTTCATATAAAAGCAGCAACGGCACGATCACGAGAATATCTGATACAAAATCCGGCGGTGAAATCAACACGCTGACAACAATTAAGACGAAGTACGCGTATTTCCGGTTTTGCTTCATCCCCTTTGGCGTGATGACCCCGATACTGGTTAAAAACATCACAACTAACGGCATTTCGAATAGTATGCTGAAAGGAATCGTCATTCTAAGTAAAAATTGAAAGTACTTATCCGCTGTAAACATCGTTTCAAACGTTCCCGCACCTAAATCGATGAGAAAGTTGAGTACGATCGGCATGACGATAAAATAACCGAATGCCAATCCGCCCACAAATAAGACAAAGGAAGCCGGTATATAAATAATCGTCGCTTTTCGTTCTTTATCTGTTAAAGCAGGACTGACAAACAGCCAAATTTGCAGAATCAATATCGGCACTGTCAACGCAAGAGCTAATACAGCAGCCAATGTAAAATAAATAATTATAATATCCAAAGGACCGAGAACAGCCAGGGTCATATCAAGATCTTGGGTAAACCAGTCATAAATATCTTGAACAAAAATGAATACTGCAATAAAAAACACTAAAAAACTTCCGGCTACAATCATCAGCCGTTTACGTAATTCATCTAAATGATCTAATAGGTTCATGCTTTCATCAGACATGTCTTTCGCTCCTTAAACACGAAAAAGATGCAAAGCGACGGTCACCTCACATCCTTTTACCGGTCGTATCAATTGCTGCAATCAGTCGGTTGATTTTTTATCTTCGGCCTTTTGTTCTTCAGATGACTGTTTTGAGTTGTCTTTATCATGTTCATCTTCCGTTAATTCTTTTGTCGAATTTTTAAATTCTTTTAACGTTTGCCCGACAGCTTTACCGATTTCTGGAAGCTTTTTCGGCCCGAAAATAATCAGCGCAATGACTAAGATTAAAATTAAGCCGGGGATCCCAATATTTGAAAACATAGTCTAACCTCCTCTGTCTGGTGCCTATTGCTATTATAAACGTTTACACAACCCCTGACTATAATAAGCGGGGATTCTCATACAAAGTTCATAATTTAATTGGTTTAATCTGCATCAGCAAGCAGGACCTCAATCGAAACACCGTCACCATAACCGATCGCATCCCCTGGCTCAACTTCATTATCCTGAGCGCGACCTTCGTCGGATCGCGATTCCTCACCGGCGCTTCGCTCTTCATCGGCAATGCTGCTTTGATTTTTTAAAACGAAATCCGTTTCTCTATCCGCAGAATTAAAATCCCGCGCCGGTTGAGATGAAACATTCAACGTTGAATCGTCCGTAACGAAAATATAGATGAAACTCCCCCAAACAGATACTGTTAAAACAAAGGCTGCTGTTAAAAGTACCGCTTTCATGTGTTCCTCCCCCCAACCCGTGCATTTCAATAATGATTAAAAGAAACTATCGTACCGTGAAATTATACCTAATTAGTGGCTGCCTGTCCAGATATCCCTTTCTCAATCATTGGAAAGTCATAGCCGACTTGTTTGAACAGCGGATAATAAGTCCGTTCAATAAATGTTATGCGTCCAAATTGATCGAGTAAAATGATACTTGAACACCTCGTTCCGTAGCGGTCGCCGGTGATATACGCCGGAGAAAGCATTTTTTCAAGCGAATAACCCACTCCGGTATTCGGGAGTTCATCATCAGCTGCCGGCTGACGGTTGCCGAGCGAATTAAATGCATACTCAATCAAACGCGGTCCCTTCAATGCGAATGAGTGTTTTATACGATCTTCCAAAAAAGCCGTTTTCGGCCACTGGTCAGTCAGAGCGCCGTTGCTGAAAGCAAATACGCCTGAGTGTATCGTTTTACCAGCTTCCGATTGATTCGTTATCAACGACATTTCACCGTCAACAGATCCGTATATTAAGTTGAACCCGTTAAATTGATCTTTTTCGTTATAAATATCTTGCACAGCTTTTTCTCTTTTTAATAAGGAGGGAATGATTTCTCCCCGTGTCCGCGCGTTCGGATTATGCACCATGCCGCGGACGTTTGTCACTGCAGCGATTTCGCCGTCCGGACGTATACCAAGCCACGTTCCCCCTGCTTCTAAGTCCTTGCCTGCAAGCATAAATGTTTCATTTAACGGCTGTTTATGCAGTTCTTTCGCCGGGCGGTGATAAAATTCATCGCGATTTGCCCAAAGCATAAAAGGATAGTCAGGATGAGCATCTTTAGCGATTCCAATTAAACACATACATTGCTCTCCTCTCAAAATCATTAACAGCCTAATCATAACAAACAGAATCGTATGCAAGAAATCTTACGCCTTAACTTGAGAAGAATGGAGGTTTGATTGTGATAAGATTCATGTCCTTGTATAATAGAAATTGACAGACACTGTTTCTCGAACTCGCACTGATGTTTATCAAATAGGAGGGATCCGCATGGCTAATCAAATAAATGATAGTGATCCGATTAAACAAGCAGAAGATTTATTATCTGAGGATGAATTACAGCGCGCAGCAGAAAAAGCGGAACAATTAAAAAGCGACAATAATATTGAGGAGATCATTGCCTCGATTGGTGAACTGGGAACAAAAGAGCAGGAAAAGGCCGGTGAAACCCTGGAAGCTTTAAAGAGACCGGTCAGTGATATGATGACTGACCAAAACGGGGAACTTCCCGAACAACTCGGCCGACTGAAAGAAGTCGTCTCTGATTTAGAACCGAACTATTTACAAGAAGGAAAGTTCAAACAGTTTCTTGCTAAATTAACACGAAAAAGTCCGATGGAAAAATATATCCGTAAATATGAAACAATCGAAACTGAAGTTGAAACAATTATCAATGCCCTGCTCCACGGAAAAGACCGGCTTCAAGAAGATACCGTTATGCTCTATCAGCTAAAAGATATTGCCCGCGAACGAATCAGCGGTCTGAACGAACAGATCGGCGTCGGCAAGCATTTAAATGAACTGCTAGAAAACGAAGTAAAAAAAGACGAGTGGCAGGATGATCCGAGTGAAATTCAAAAAGCTCAACAAAAAGTCCTCTCGCGAATAAAAAATATGCAGCAAGCCGTTCTTGTCCTGCAGCAATCACTTGCCTCCGTAGATATCATTGTTGAGAACAATGAAAAACTCGAAGAAGCGATTTTTAATGCAATTACGATGACGAAAAATATCATTACTGTAACCGCGTCGATTCAATTATCGCTCAGCAATCAGAAGAAAGTGATTGATGCCGTTCAAAACGTCAATCAAACAACGGAATCGATGCTTTTAAACAACGCAGAAATGCTGAAAACGAACACAGAAGAAACATTGCGGACACTTGAAGAACCCGCTGTTGCGATGGAATCTTTCCGCAAAGCCTACGAAGACGTTTATGCGGCGATTGAGATGACGGAAGCTTCAAATACCCGAATCATCGAATCAAGCAAAAAATTTATCAGTGAAATGGAGCAGCTCAATGAGCAGATGGACCAAAAACTGATTGGTTCGTCCGACAAGCGAGGTGAGTAACATGAGTTGGCGCGAGCGGCTTTGGGAACAAAAATGGCTTCACCCGCTGCTCCCGAGCTATTTAAAACCCCTTGATGAACCGGCAATAATGAACGAATTCACAAAAGAATTTGTTTACGAAGCTGAAGAGTTCATCTCAGATTTGGCTGCTCTTACCGAACTGCCGAGAATGAACAAAACGTTCAAACGCAGCTTACAGGGTTACTCTTATAAGATTAAAATCAAACCGAAGAAAATTCACGTGGAGATGTTTGATACAAATAAATCATCATCTTCCGTGAAAAAAAGAGTTTTTTTAACGACGTATCGAAAAACCGTAAAATCCGAACACGGTTCCGGAAAGATATTGGAATCAGTGATTTATTATCAGCTCAACAATAAGACGCACGTGCGCAATGTAAGAAAACATCCTTATTTTCAGTCGCTATTTCATCATATTCACAGGCTCGATGCTTCCTTAAACGGAGAGCACGTTCCCGAATTAACACAAAGCGCTTCATCGGCAGACGCCGCAAATAACGAACGGCAGCTGAACCCGTCAGAAAGCGAATCAAACCAAGCTGAATCGATTTTGGCATCAGCCAAACACACGTATAATAATTTCGCTCATCTCAGTGAGACGGCAGAAATTATCCTGACCGGCATCATGCACGAACTCGAGCGCTGTCTCGAGGAATTCGCGCTTTTAGACATTGAAGAAAAGCATCATATCAAACGGATGATTCAGCATGATTTGCCGAACTTGCTCCACACTTACCGGACGTTGTCTCCGGAGCAGAAACAGAAAACGTATGATAATATGATCCGCAACATGAGCAATATGCGCGGCTTTTTAAAACAGCAAGCTGATGATCTGCAAGGAACTCGCATCGACCGGATGAATCAGCTGATTCAGCTGAACGATTTACGTTACAGTGAGCCCCGTCGGGATCCCAAAAAACAATTGTTTGATTCACATGAAGTCTAATCCGGCTGACAAGCTCCCGTCTTGTTGGCCGGATTAGTTGTCAGTGCTTCATAAAAGCAGCGATTCATCACCTATTTTAAAGACGTTTGTTACAGCTGATTTTAAACTTAAGCTAATGAAGCGGCACTGCCTTGTTTCGCCTCGTTAAAACCTTCGACGGTTAAATCTGTCTGCCGTTTGACGTATTCTTTTAAATAAACGTAGTTTTCCTGCAATACGAGCACGAGTGCGATTAAATATTTTCGGTTTCGTTCAATCGTTTTTCGGCTCATAGAAATGTACGCCATTAATTTGTTGATCGGCAGTCTTTTTTTTGTGAACAATTCACCTTTAAGCTGGTCATCTTTAACGATTATTTCTGCAATATAAAGCATATTTTCCCGCGCATCAAAATGCTTCGGACATTCAGAGATGACATCATCGGCTTGAATGCCAAATCGTTTCAGCTTAGCAATAAAATGAACGAACTCTTCATGTCTGTTTAAATGATCTTCTTGTTCCTTAAACTGGGAACAGCAGGCATAAGCTTCAATTTGATTTTCTAAATGTTCCATATCATCTCGTTTGTAATCCAAGGACAGCGACATCTTCCTTCGCTGTTCAAAACGGATAAAATCAATCACCCGCCGGCGCATGACGATCCGGGCGAACGTCAAAAAACGTCCTCCTTTATGTGAATCATATTGATAGATCGCTTCGGAAAACCCGATAAGCGCTACACTGAACTCATCGTCTTTTCCTGCTTCTACATTTCGTTTGCATAATTGCGAGACACTCGTGCGGATAAAAGAAAGGTGTTCTTTAATAAATCGGTTTTCAGTTTCTTCACAAGCATTATTTTGAATGAATTCCACAATGGATTCGGTTGAACTGTTAAAAAGGTGCTCTTTCATAGTGTATTTTCCTCCGTGAAAATCGTATGGTTTTATTGTGATCACAAGTTTCTACCTTGATCATAACGTTTTTAGGCATACATTAAAGGGACTTTGTTCCCGCCGTCCGTTAACAATTTGATTGTATCGACTTTACAATCCGATGACGCTTTCATAAAATAAAGTTACAAAGCGTATAATCCAGGAGGGGGAAAACCAATGGAAACTGCGGTATATCAGCTTGACAGCCACACCTTTTTAATTGACGGCTATGATTTAAACATGGCGAAAAGAACAGGGTCTTACGTCCTGACCGACCCGGACAGCGACCGGTTTACAATCATCGAAACAGGACCATCTTTATCTGTTCCTTATATTGAATCCGGCTTAAAACAGCTTGGCTTGCATACCGATCAGCTTGATGCGCTTATTGTTACGCACGTCCACCTTGATCATGCCGGCGGTGCTGGATTGTTTGTCAAAGATAAGCCGCACGTCAATGTCGGCGTTCATCCGAAAGGCTTAAAACACCTTGATAATCCGGACAAACTTGTTAAAGGCGCAAGAGCTGTATACGGCGAAGAATTCGACCGGCTTTTTGAACCGGTGGTACCGATTGACAACAGCCAGCTGTTTGAAGCAGCTGACGGAAATTCAATCAGCGTTGGATCAAACCGCAAACTGACAGTTATTGAAACGCCTGGACATGCAGCGCACCATATCGCTCTCTTTGATTCACTGACACTGACGATGTTTACAGGCGACACACTCGGCATCCGTTATCCCGAACTTGAAGAGCAAGACGCACCTTGTTTCTTGCCGTCCACATCACCAAATCAATTTGATCCCGAACAAATGAAAGCTTCGCTCGCAAAAATAAAGACGTACCATCCAGAACGAATCGCCTTTGGCCATTTCGGTGTAACAGACCACTTGCAACGTGTTGAAGAAGAATTGACAAGGTGGTTGAAAATTTACACATCTTTAGGTAAAAACTGTTATCAAAACGGGATGACGCTGGAGAAGTTTACAGAAGAGCTTCAAGAGACCGTCATGGCTGAATTGGCAGGTTATCAAGTCAGCGGAAACACGAAACGCATGATTGCATTAGATATTCAAATCAGTGCGATGGGCGTATACGACTGGATTCGTAAAACAGCGGAATAATTCGATCTTGATGCATGAAGATTTAAAAACTTTTTGATAACTAGTATACTAAACGTTAAAATCAGTCATCTCTTTTACGAAAGAAGACATAAAGCGAGGTATCACTATGAACAGAGACAAAGCCAAAGCGCTCATCGGCTCAGATGTTAAATTTCATCAAACGGACGACGGAGCTTATGCAGCTGTGCTGGAAGATATCATTGCCGAACCGAACACACCATGGCGCGGCATTTTAACCGTAAAAGGGGTCATTTCTTATCCTGAATTAACCGGTTACGATGACTTCCCAAAATTGTCTTACAGCGAAAATGACCAGGTTGAAATTTCAGGAAAATGGATTGAACCTCTTGGCGAATTATTTACAATGTCTTTTGCCGAATCACATGCCCGTGCTTTAAAAGAACGGTGGGAACAGTATCGCGAAGCGAACGACGAACTCGATAAAACTCTCTTGTTTATTCAGCAAGAACTGAGAAAGTTAGCTTACGAAGATTTGATTTTTGAGGATTCTTACGTTTATTATCAACTCGTGAAAAAAGGACGAAAACTGTTTATTTATGATGAACTTAAACGTGAATCGCTCTCATTGGACGGCTGCCCTTTTGAATTTGAAGTTGATTACCAAGGTGAATGGCGGTCTGCTTTTTATTCGGAAGGATTTACATTTATTACGCATCACGGAGAAAAACTGCATCTGACGCATGGAGACACGTTAAGGTTAAATAAAGCGCAGTTTGATCCTTACCGAATATTAAAAAATGAGTTGACCGAACCTTCGCTTCAAGCTTTAGAACGGGGTCTTTCTAAGATGGGGATTGGTCATGAACATGCTGTCTACTGTCACAATTCACTTTTGCTGACGCTTCTTCAAGGAAAAAATACAAGCGAAATGTCGGGCGTCAATTTCATTTCCTATGCCGTTGATGACCGGCAGTTTGTTGTGCAGCATCATTACGAAAGGCAATCGGACGGACAAATCCCGGAAAAAGCTTACGACCGCTTTGAGTTCACAGCCGATGACGGTCATCGCATGATCACCACTTATGCAACCGCCTTATCAAACGATTAAACAAAACCGAAAAAAGTGCCGGCACGATCACTTTCATGTGATCGTGCCGGCATTTTTTATTCTTCTTTTTCGACTTCATGCGACGCATCCGGGTTCTCAAAGGAAAACCAGGCAAACGCAGCTGAGCGCTGCATTTTGGAAATATGCCGCAAATGAAATTGTTTACCCATGATACTGCTCAAAACGGAAACTTCCAATGTGTACAGGTCATTTAATTTCTGTAACAAGTTTTGTGTAGATTCAATCGTTTGCATACGACGGCGCGGAATCATCACTTCTGTTTTGGAAATGACGCGCGAACGTAAACAAAGCTGATGCGTTTCAACTGCGATGCCTGCAGATTTATATTGAATATACCCGGTTAATGCAGCTAAAGCAGGCAGGAGAAATGCGATCCACCCGTAGGTGAAGGACCAAGTTAAAACTCCTGCGACAATAAGAGCAGGAACAATTAATTTAATCATATACCTGCGCAAGCTTTCTTTCGGCAGGCGCTGATAACTCGGGGTATACGCATATTGCGGCAATGTTGCCGCCAGTATATCGTTTACTTCATGCCGCTTGCAAAGCGGTACTAATATCGTCGAGAATTCTTCTTCTTGCGTGCCTCCGCCGGCACTTTCCACATATACCGATACATAGTTAAAGAGCTGTCTCAATGGAGACTGTACAACTCTTACAGCTGTTATCCGGTTTGACTTGAGCGTCAGCTGCCTTTTTTCTAAAATCCCTCTTGAAATATGAATCTCATTTGTCCATTTACGCAACGTAAACTGCCCGTATTTTAGTGAAGTTGTTAATAGCGTAAACAGCCAAGCGATTACTAATACAGTAACAAGTAAAGAAGCGACGACCATAATGCTTGAACGGATAAACCATCCGACAATCCAATCGAGCATAAATACTGGGAGAACTTGCGGCGCTTGGGAAATAATCGCAGCTACAAACGTGGCAGCAATGCCGACACCGCTTGATGTCAACGCCATAATGATTAAACGTTTTAGCGTCAGTTTCCATTCATATTCCGGTTCAATTTGCTCCTCTTTCATATCGTCCCATGACAATATGCTTTCCGACTCCCCGCCGCGTGCCCAATCCGGGACATCTGCATCCACATCAGCGGAGTGTTTCTGGAACGCGTCACTTGTTTGCTGCGAGTTTTGCTCCTTGCCCTGCTGCATTGGCGGCGGCCAATGCAATAAGGCCTTATCTGTATCAGCTTGAGCCGATTTTGTTTCGGACCTGCGCAATTCCCGCTTAATTGTCACCGCGTTTTCACGTCGAAGAGCAATAATGCGAAATTCCGGCTCATTCCCTCCGCCGGCGGTTTCAATTTTCACTTCGACTAAACCGAACAAACGCTGAATCAGCTTTGCATTGATATCGATGCTTTGTACGCGTTCTTTACGAATATAGCGTTGCTTTTTAAACAAGAGGCCTTGGTGGACTTGCAGTTCATCCGGCAAGACAATGTATTCAAATTTCCACCAATTAATAAAACCATTCAATAATGTGAATAATAGTATGATAACAATAATCGCTGACACTAATTCAATATTCATACCGTCAGCTGTTGTGCCGAAAACAAAAATGATCACAAAAGATACAATCAATTGCCGCAGACTGTTCAAAAAATGAATAAATATCGCTATGGGATGCTGCCGTTTCCATTCATTCATCTGGATCAGCTTCCCTGGCCAACTGGGCGATTTGATCACGTAAACGGTCTGCATTTTCGATTTCTAATCCCGGAATTTCATGCGTTGTCGCAGCTGTCGAAATCGTAACACTCGCAAGCCCGTAGTAACGCAGAATCGGCCCCTGCCTTGTATCAACATGCTGCACGCGGACCATCGGTATAATGACACGGCGGACAACGAAAACACCGTGCATCAGCTCCACTTCATTCTCATACACTTTATAGCGCCAACGCTGCCATTGCAGTTTTTGAATGAGCAAAAAATCGAGCACACGGTATAACACAATTGCGCCAACCAGATTATACAAGCCCCATTCCGGCAATTCAGGCAGTACAAACATTAATGCCCAATAGGCTAGCGGAAGCAGCATAAAAAATAATGTTTCTATTAATGAACCTATTCGCCACACATTTAAAGTTTTTGCGGCTAAAGGGTGATCAGGGGTCGGTCTCATGTCGGACAGCTCCTTTACGACTCTTCGTCTACATATTCCAGTTCGACTCCTTGTTGTTTTAAATAGTCAAGGACGGCCTTATTCAATTCTTCATCTCGCAGCAATCCCAGTGAGGGAACGAGCTCTAATACAGTTAAATCGCCGTTTTCCGCGTCTTCAATCAGTTCCAATGCTTCCGTCAGTGATCTGTCTTCTAACGCAGCAATAAGTTTTTCCCGTGTCATCATAAACCCTCCTGTCTTTTTAATGAATCACCATTCTCATTTTAACTAATAATAAATCACCTGACCAGTTCTGTAAAAAAGAACCGGGCTTTCACCCGGTTTTTTCGGACTTACTTTTTATCAAACGCTTCCGTCATTTGTTTCCATACAGAACCTTTGGCTTCTTCGCCTTCTTGAATGCGCGCCAATGCCAATTTGGCTTGCAAAGCGACTTCAAATTCAGGATCCTCCGCTGTTTTTTCCAGCTCTTTAACAGCACTGTCATCCCCGAGTTCATAAAGAAACATCGCTGCACGCCAACGCACGAGTTTGTTTTTATCACTCAGCGCATCAATCATCGCCGGGATCCCTTTTTCACTGCCGATATCCGAAAAAGCATCGCCCGCTGTCCGCCGGACTGTTACCGATTTATCCTTCATCGCCTTTTCTAGATAAGGCAAAATCTGCTCATCTTCGATCATGCCAAAATAGACAACGGCCAAACGTCGTATCGATGCTTTTTCATCTTCGAGCGCCTTCTCCAATACGGGCAAATCTTCTAAGGTCGGATTTAAACGTTCTAAAAGCGAAAACCGCTCCCGCCAATCCTCTGCATCGAGCATCTCCGGGGTTACTTGAATCCACCGATCTTCTTGTGCTGTCTTTTCGCTTTCAGCCGTATGAGCTCTTTGAGCAAGACGTTCCAACCGCTCATCACTGTAACTTGCTTCCAATTCGGCGGCAACTTCTTCAGCAACTTCTTGCAAATCACCGTAGCGCGGACGCTGTTCAGACCATTTTCTCATCATCACGATATTATCATCAGGAAGGGCAGCTTGATTAACAGCAAGGGTAAAGGCCTCTCTTAACCCTTTGCGCACCTCTTCCGTTCCGTCGGTCACTTTCACTTGCATCGGGATATCTTTAAATACTTGAACTTGAACTTGTATTTCCCCGAAATGTTCATCAATCGTTTCTTCGGCGTGTTCGTCCGTTCGGTTTTCCTCACCGAATACTGCGCGTACTTTCGGCAAAATCACTTTCCAGTCAGCTTTTGGGTGGCGTTCAACCGCTAAAAAGTCGGCCACGTGATAAACCCCGGTGACACCTTCTATAGCAAAAATTTCTTGAATGAATTGCGGCGCATTATGAATGGTCTCTTTATGATAATTGTTTGCCTTTCCTTCAGACAGGGATTCAGTCAAAATAACTTTCATCGTATTTGGACTCGGCGTCGGTTCTATTGTACGAATTTGCAAAGTTTTTACCTCCTTGAAACGTTTAGTCACGAACTTGTCACATTTTATCTTATCACAGCTCCAGAGCAAACCCAATGACCATGCGCACTATGCAATATTAGAGAATTTTTGATAAAGTTGCAGTAACAATACGTAAGGAGGGGCTTTCATGAAAATAGCTTTGTTATCCGATATACATGGAAATGATACGGCGTTGGAAGCTGTGTTAGAAGATATTTCAAAACAGGGTGTCACACATACAGCGGTACTCGGCGATATCGCTTACCGAGGGCCGGATCCGAAAAAGTGTATCGAATATGTCCGGGAACTGCACGGAAAAGTCATCAAGGGCAACGCAGATGAATGGATTGTCCGCGGCGTTCAAGCAGGTGAGGTGCCGGAGCACGCGCTCGCGTTGATGCAAAAAGAACGCTTGTGGGCCTACAATCAGTTGCATGATGACGACATTGAATATTTAAACAACTTGCCGATGACGCTGGAAATACCGATCGCTAACGATACACAGCTGTTTGGCTTTCATGCCGTGCCCGATAATTTATTTGAAAACATATCTAACGAAGCGGGCAATCAAGCATTCTCCCGATTTACCGATGCCAATCCGCGCGCTGATTATTTTGTTTACGGGCATATTCACTTGCCGTTTTACCGATCAGTTAACGGGCAATCGATCATCAATCTCGGCAGCGTAGGACTGCCGTTTAACGGGGATACACGGGCTTCTTATGTCATCATTGAACGCGATCAAGACAACGTACATGTCCAATTCCGCCGCGTTTCTTACGATATCGATAAGGCTTGCGCCAAGCTGGATCAATCAGATTATCCGGAAGAAGCGAAAACATTGATCAAATCAATTTACCGAAACGCAGAAAAACCATCTTAAATAAATGGTTCAGACGAATCTAAACGGGATGACCTCCTCTGAGGTCATCCCGTTTTAGAGTGCAGACAAAGTCATGACATCGATCGATGTCATATTAAAAGGGACGGATCGCTGCGCATCGTCCCTGTTTCAAACAGCTCAGTGTCAATATTGTTCTGCAAAGCAAGAAAGCCATACAGCCGCTTCCTCCGACGCCTCCTTGCCCGGGGCAAGCGGAGGTTAACGGCTGCGTGGCTTACGTCAAAATAATCGTTTTAAGTTCTGTAAACTTTGACAAGCTGGTTGAAAATAGCTGTTGTTTATATACGATCATGCTTGCAGGACTTTCCCCAAAAGTTTCAGAACATCCTGAAACCCGGCTTTATCATTTAAATTGCCGATGATCTCACCTTCGGCATCGATAACGAATGTCGTCGGCGCTGACATACAGCGGTATTTGTCGTACCATTCTGAACCATTATCCGAGGCGATCGGCAGTGTATATCCGTGTTCAGCAATATATTTTTCAGCTTCTGTCTCATCAGATTCACGTCCGGGGACATGAATCATTAACACATCTACATCCGCTGTGTTCATTGCCTCATACAGCTGCTGCTTATTATACAAATCCCTTCGGCAATCCGGACACCAAGAAACCCAAAACGTTAACAGCAATGCTTTCCCCTCGTAATCAGACAAAGAAACAGTTTCTTCAGATCCCCATTTTTTCACTGTGAATGCCGGTGCTTTCATTATTACTCACTCCTTGCATACGAATTCATCAAAAAATTATAGACATTGGTTACCGATTCAAATGCCTGGATACGGCTGACAGCTTCGCCGCCTTCAAAACGAACTAAACACGGTACACTTTCGATTTTATAGTCTGAAACTAACTGTTTCATTAAATTTATATCCATCTCATATACCTCAACTTTATCCGCTGCGGCAGTCTCGGCCATTTCAATAAATTGACGGGCTAAATCACACGTGCCGCACAGCGGCGTATAAAAATATACAAGAACGCTTGAGGAAAAATAAATGATATCAGTCAATTCGTTACGGTCTGACATTTGTTTCATCGCCAACTCCCCTTTTACTACTCATCAATTTATCATATCACTGCCAAAATTAAAAAGGAAAGAAATACGGGATGACAATCAACATGATAATAAATATAACGAGTTGCAAAGGAACACCGGCTTTTATAAAATCTGCAAAAGAATATCCGCCTGCCGTCATAACCATAGCGTTTGGAGGAGAGGCGATCGGTGTTGCAAAAGCCATGCTTGTAGCGACTGATACAGCAATGACGAGCGGATACGGGCTAATCCCTGTCTCCATCGCTGTCACGATCGCAATCGGTGCAAACAATACAGCTGTCGCCGTGTTGCTGATCACTTGACTGAAAATCATCGAGCTCACATAAAAGGCTGCTAATAACGCCAATGGGCCATAAACGCCTAAACCGTCGATCAGCCAGGCGGAAAAAACCTCGACACCGCCAGTTTTTTCTAACGCAGTAGCCATTGGGAGCATTGCGCCAATCAATATCACACTTTCCCAATTTATACGTGAATACGCTTCATCAATGTTTCGTAAACAGCCGGAAAAAAGCATCAATAACGCTGCAATCAAAACTGCTGTTACCGGCGCTGTAATTTCAAATGTCATCAATAACAGCATACTTGTCAAAATGACCAAGGCATGGACCGCTTTCCCGTTCGCCTGGGCAACAGCAGCTTCTTCCGAGGTGTTTCCGACAACGACGAAATCGCGGACGAATTTATTTAATCTGTCCAGCTCCGTCCATTCTCCTTGAACGAGCAGTGCGTCGCCGAATTTCAATTTAATATGGCCGCAATTTTTCGTTAAGTAACGGTCTTTACGATGGATCGCAGCAACATTTAATCGATAAGTTTCACGAAAATCCAGTTCTTGCACGGTCCGCCCGATAAAATCGGAATCCGGAGTCAAAAGCATTTCCGCAACCCCGGTATTTTTGTCTACTAACCGTTCTTCAAGGTCTTCTGCTGTCATTTCACAAATCATTAGCTGGTAATCTTGTGCAAAAGCCCGCACCGCTTTTTCATTTCCTTCGACATGCAAAAGATCCCCCGATTGTATAACGGTTTTCGCGCTGGCTGTTTCCGGTTCATAACGGTTTTTTAACCCGCTCGCACTTTTGCTGCGTTCTAGAAGCAAAACGGTGATTCCATAGCGGTTCGGCAAACGGAGATCTTTAAGCGCACAGTTTTTCATCCGTGAATCATTGAGTATTTTCAAAGTAAAAACGCTGGCTGATAATCCGTATGTTTTTAACAATTCTGAAGGGGCCTGTCCCCTCCCGGCCTCGGACACAAACGTCTCTTTAGACGGAATCAGCTTGTTCCAAAATGTCGCAATGATGATGATTCCCACACTTAAAGCAACAACTCCGACAGGTGTAAAAGCAAAAAATCCGAGGCGTTCGTAACCGTACTCGGTCAACGTATTGCTGACAATTAAATTCGGCGGCGTGCCGATTAATGTTAATACCCCGCCTAGACTGCTTGCATAAGCGACAGGCATTAAAAACCGCGAAGGGCTGATATTCATTTGCAGGGAAACGTTCATGATCACCGGCATTAAGACAGCTACCGTTCCTGTGTTGCTCATAAAAGCGCTTAAAAAAGCGACAAGCCCCATAAATAAAATCAACAGCACACGCGGTTTTCCTTTTCCAATCCGAACAACCTTTCGCCCTGCCATTTCGGCCAGTCCGGTTCGAAAAATCCCTGCACCTACCACAAAAAGCCCTGCGATCATAATGACTAATGTATTTGAAAAACCGCTGAGCGCTTCTTCGGGTGATAAAATACCGGACAATAACAGCGCCGTCATCGACAGAAGCGCAACAAAATCAGCACGGTACTTCCCCCATATAAACAAAACAACAGTCAGAAAAAGAATCGTAAGTGTCAGCATTAAATCGAGTGCCATAAAATCCCCCCTTCTGTGTCACTGTTTTCGAAACAGGCTCCTGCCTCTATTATACTCGATTACAAGAAATGGGAACGACATGATTTGTGCGCATTTATTGAAAAAAACCGCCTTTAAAAGGCGGTTTCAGCTTGTAGACATATTAATATTTTGACGTAAGCCACGCAGCCACTAACCTCCGCTTGCCGCGGGCAACGCCTCAGCCTCCTCAGAAGCGAAATCGCTTCTTGCGGGGTCTTCTGCTCCTGCGGTTACTCGTCGCAAATACATTGGCAGTTGCTTTTCCCGCAGGCGTCGAGTTTGCTCCGGGCTCATAAAATTTCTCGATTTATAAGGAAGAATAAATATGCAGGAATCCAATCGATCATCTACTTTTTCAGCAGCCTCCTTGCTTTCCCGGAGGCGTCGGAGGAGTGGATGCATGGCTTCCTTTATTATGAATACACTCGATTCAAAGAAGGAGGATGACCCAGCATCCCGGCTTTTTCCCGCGGGAAAGCGAGACAGACGAGACCCTGCAGGGCGTCTGCCCGAAGCGGCTCGGCGCTCGCCCGCAGGAAATAAGCCGGACGATGCGTCGTCATCCGTTCCTTTTAACATGACATCTAATGATGTCATGACTTTGTCAACACTCTGAAACCGCCTTTAAAAGGCGGTTTCAAGTTGAAATTCAGCTAGGTGTTTATTTTACCGCAACCCATTTTTCAACGACTTGAGCTCCGAGTGTATTAGCAAAATGATTTAACGCCCATTCATGACCGGTTTCATCAAAACTGGCAACGGCATCTTTGTGAACAACGATATCAAACCCTTTGTTATAAGCATCCACTGCCGTATGCAAGACACAAATATCCGTGCATACTCCGGTTAAATGAAGTTCAGTAATGCCCCTTTCACGCAACTTTAATTCTAAATCAGTCCCGGCAAAAGCACTGTATCTCGTTTTGTCCATCCAATAGTAAAAAGACTGTTGATCTTGATCCAACCTGTTTACGAATTGTCCGAATTCGCCGTAAAGTTCTCTGCCGGATGTGCCGGTAAGGTTGTGCGGAGGAAATAACAACCGTTCAGGATGATACCGATCGTCTTGCTCGTGTTTATCTGCTGCTAAGACGATGTAGTCTTCCGTATCAATAAAAAGAGCCATCAATTCAGCCAAACGACCGTCAATCGCTTGTCCGGGTTCACCGCAAGATAAAACCCCGTTATCTGCCACAAAATCATTCGTATAATCGATCACTATAAGTGCTTTCACAGTCCATTACCCCCTTAAAATGATAAGCCGCAATTTACATCTCATCTTCGCGTTCAATCGACGTTATCCTCAAGTCGTTTGAGCGTCTTTCTATTGTATACCTGCGAGCTTCAACGTCTTCAGTCTGCTCATTAGAACCGTCAACCGTTATTCTCTCGTCCGCGCGAAAACGATAAACATCATCTTCTGCCGTTTCAATTTCAATATTTTTAAATTCTTCAAGCTTTTCAACTTTTTTGTTGCTTATAAGATCTTGATGTCGGCGTCTTTCCATGTGATAGACTTGGCTGTTTGGAACGAAGTAATTTTCCATTACTGAATAATGCTGATCAATTAAACTGTCTTCCCATTCTTCTTTATAAGATTTCATAAAACTGTGCAATTCTTCTTCGATTTCTTTGTTTTCCGCCGGCCTGAAGTTTTCACCATCGTTGCAGGCTACAGTGATGACCGCCAGCAATAATACATTGAATAAACAAAAAACTTTGATCAGAGCTTGCTTCACTTAATCGTCCCCGCCTTCCGGTGAGACAATCGACAACGTATATTCGATCGATTTATACCGTTCAATGAAGCGTTTTTTCTTCGTATCTGACTGAAAACATGCTACGGCAGCAACTTCGAAGTTTTCCGTCAGCTGATCGATTTGTTCACGATGCAAATATTGTGGTTTTTCATGATCTATCCATTCCGTCACAATCGGAACCCACGCTTCAAGAGCTTCTTTCACCTCATCGGCAAACGGCTTCACTTCCTTATGAAAATCTGCTTCGCTATTTGATTGACTGTATTGATTGAAATATTCGTACGTCTTCTTGTTTAACCGTTTTAAGTTCTCGGTTTGTTCTTGTAATGTTCGTTGTTTGTCTGTCATTTAATTCACCTCTTATAAAATTGTACCAAATCATCAGCGAGAAACCTATTCCTTATCTTTTTTTCATTGCCAAGCAGCTCAAATATAATAAAACTGTGCGATTTTTCGTATTTGTCACCCGTTTAAGATATGATAAGATAGATCGGTGACACCCTGTCACAGCAAAGCAGAAAGGAGCTGCAAATGGCTATTCGTTATCCGAACGGAAAAAAATATACTCCAAAGCGAATCCTTTCAGAAAATAATAACGTCAAACATAAAGACGAACGTTTTAGCAACAGAGGAATGACGCTTGAAGAAGACATCAACGAAACGAACGAATATTATCGCAGCCGCAAGATCGCTAATATTCATAAAAAACCTTTACCGCTGCAAATCGTTAATGTTCATTACCCGAAAAGAAGCGCTGCCGTCGTTACGGAAGCGTATTTTAAAAAACCGTCTACAACTGACTACAATGGTGTGTATAAAGGGTTTTATCTTGATTTTGAAGCAAAAGAAACAAAAAATAAAACAAGCTTTCCGTTTAAAAATTTCCATCAGCATCAAATAGACCACATGAAAGATATTGTTTCTCACGGCGGATGCTCGTTTATTTTGATGCGCT
Organism: Salisediminibacterium halotolerans; assembly: GCF_003814815.1. Classification (GTDB taxonomy): domain Bacteria; phylum Bacillota; class Bacilli; order Bacillales; family Salisediminibacteriaceae; genus Salisediminibacterium; species Salisediminibacterium halotolerans. The sequence goes on along the minus strand of NZ_RKQQ01000002.1, from coordinate 496,060 downwards.
TTGCCAAAACAGAAGAAGTGTTTTTAGTTAAGGCGGAAGACTTCATCCCCTACTATGAAGACAAAACATCAAAACGGAAATCTTTGCCGAAAACGATAATCGAAGAAATCAGCTACCCTATTGCGGTAGGATATCACCCCAGGGTTGATTACCTGCGTGTGATCGACCGCATACTCAGGTTAAATTAAGAAAGGAAGATGAACAGATGGCAGACGAAAATTACTCACGGCAAGCCCGAAGAAAAACAAAAAAATCGCCGGAAAACGATAAAAAAACAAACTTGAAAAAAGGCGGGAAAGGTAAAAAACTGCTGACCGCACTAGCCGTTTTTTTGCTCGTGCTGTTCATTGCCGGCGCTGTAACTGTGGCATCGATTATTAGCGGAGCCCCGGAAATTGACAGAGATGATCTCGTCATGAGCCAAAATCCGGAGATTATGGACATCGATGACGAACTCGTCACCTCACTAGATACCGGAGAAAACCGCCGCTACGCTGACATCGATGAAATTCCGGATCTCGTTCAAGATGCGTTTATCTCGATTGAAGATGAACGGTTCTACGATCACTTCGGGGTTGATGTCCGTCGAATCGGCGGCGCTGTTATCGCCAATATCACCGGCGGTTTCGGAAGCGAAGGCGCTAGTACAATTACACAGCAGCTCGTCAAAAATCTCTATTTCGATTTTGATAAAACGATTACCCGTAAATTGCAAGAGCAATATTTAGCCGTCCGGCTTGAACAGCAATATACGAAGGATCAAATTCTTGAAATGTATTTAAATGCGATTTATTTTTCCGGCAGCCGCTACGGTGTTGTTGAAGCATCCGACTATTTTTTCAGTAAATCGCTTGATGAACTGACAATTGAAGATGCAGCACTGATCGCCGGCATTCCGCAAAGACCATCTGCTCACAATCCGTTTAATAACCCGGAAGCTGCAGAGAATCGCCGTAATACAGTTATTGACCGGATGGAGCGAAATGATGTCATTTCGGCGGAAGAAGCTGAAGAAGCCAAAGCTGTCGCTGTAGAAGATCAGCTCAACCAAGGCGGAAACAGCGAAGGTGAAGAATATCAAGCCTATTTGGATCAAGTGCTTGAAGAAGTTGAAGCCATTGACGGGATTGAATGGAATGATATTTATTCAAGCGGCCTGAAAATTTATACGAACCTTGACCAAGACTTGCAATCGTACGTGAATGAAGTGATGAACGAAGAGGTTGTTGACTTTCCTGACGAGTACTTTCAAGCAGGAATCACATTAATGGACACGACAAACGGCCGCGTCCATGCGCTTGGCGGGCAGCGCGGTGAATCAGAGGGCGCCCGTCAGTTGAACTGGGCGACCAATTCACAAGCCGGACAAGCCGGATCGACAGCGAAACCGATCTTCGCTTACGGTCCGGGTATAGACAATATGCAATGGCCGACGGCAAAAATTTTCGATGACAGCGAACATTATTATTCCAACAGCGACCAGCAAGTGCGCAACTTTGACCGGCAGCACCTCGGCGATATGACAATGCGGGAAGCCTTAAAAGATTCACGCAACGTCCCGGCGGTGCAAGCGATCCAAGAAGCAGGTCTCGATCATGCAGAAGAGTTCGGTGAAAACCTGCATGTTCCGATGGGCGATATCGGGGAATCTTACGCCCTCGGAGCGAACTATATGTCTTCGCTTGATATGGCTGGCGCCTACGGAGCATTTGGCAACAACGGCGAATACAACGAGCCGTTCACCGTTCGCGGCGTCGAATTCCGCGACGGCCAAACGATTGACTTAGAACCGGAACCGGAAGAGGCGATGAACGATTATACCGCTTATATGATTACCGATATGCTTCGCGATGTGTTAACAGATGGTACAGGAACGTCAGCGCAAATACCTGGAATCGACATTGCCGGTAAAACTGGGTCGACAAACTACACCGATGATCAGGTTGAGCAATACAATATACCAGCGAACCACATTAAAGACAGCTGGTTTGCCGGTTATTCGACGGATTTGACTGCGGCAGTCTGGACCGGTTACCCGAGTGTCGGCGATGGACAAATCAATATGAATGAACAAGAAAACGCGATTGCGAGATCGATTTTTCGCGAAATTATGGAATACGCCCATGAAGACCGCGATCCTGGTGAATTCACCCAGCCTGATTCCGTTGTTGAACTCGAGGTGGAAGAATCAACTGGCCTTTTGCCGGGCCCATTGACACCTGATGACGAAATCATTACCGAATTATTTGTCCGCGGCCATGAACCGGAAGATGAATCCGATGAGTTTGCTGAACTGTCCGGAATTTCGAACTTGTCTGCTTCATACAACGAAGACGAGGATCGTATCGATGTTTCCTGGGATTATGAAGGCGATGAAGAGGTTGAATTTGAAGTAGAAGTACAGGAACCTGACGCGGATGACTATCAGTCATTTGAAACAACATCCGGAACAGAATATCAATTCACCGGCCCTGCTCCCGGGGAAACATACAGTATCAGGGTAACCGCAGTTGCAGTTGAAGATGATGATATTGAAAGCGATTCGGCCACGGTTGAAGTGACGATCCCGGATGACGATGAAGATGATGATGAGGAAAATAACGAGGAAAACAACAACGAAGACAACAATGAAGAAAATAATAACAATAATAACGAGGAAAATAACGAAGAAAACGAAAATGACAATAACAACAATAATGCCAACGAGAATAATGAAGATGACAACAATGAAATGAATAACGAGCCGGAAAACAATAATGAAAACAATACACCGGCTGAAAATAACAACAACGGCAACAATACAGAAAATAACAATAACAACACGAACAACGATGCCAACAATGCTAATGAAGCTGAGAATACTGGAAACGAGCCGGCTGAGGCGCAAGAAAACAATGCGAATAATGCCCCGGCAGAAAACAATAATCCGGATGAAGGCAATGAAGGCGATAATTAAGCAAAATAAGACCGAACGGATTTTTTCCGTTCGGTCTTTTAAAGTGTAGACAAAGCCATGACATCGATCGATGTCCTATTAAAAGGAAGGGATGACGACGCATCGTCCGGCTTCTTTCACCTGAAAGTATCACTGCGACATCGGCTCAATAAGACTTCGCCGTGTCTTACCAGTCCGCGGGCGAGCGCCGAGCCGCTTCGGGCTTAGCCCTGCAGGGTCTCACCTGTCTCGCTTTCCCGCAGAATCAAGCCGGGATGCTGGGTCATCCTCCTTATTTCAAACAGGCCAGTGTCAATTTTGTTCTGCAAAGTAAGAAAGCCACGCAGCCGCTTCCTCCGACGCCTCCGGGAAAGCAAGAGACGAAGATCCGGATTCGGCGGTCTAAGACCGCCGAATCCTAGCTGAGTCCTTGCCCGGGGCAAGCGGAGGTTAGCGGCTGCGTGGCTTACGTCAAAATAATCTTTTGTCTACAACCTGAAAGACCGAACGGAAAAATCCGTTCGGTCTTTTTCATCGCTGCAGCTGTCAAGTGCTTCTTTATCCGGTCTTCTTTTTCAGTCTTTTCTTCCCCTCACGGCACATATCATTCAGCGGGCATTTTTCACACTGAGGATTTTGTGATTTACAGTGGTACCGGCCGAAAAAAATCAGCTGATGATGTGTTTTCGACCAGCGGTTACGCGGAATTTTTTTCATTAACGTTTTTTCCACTTCCAACACGGAGTCTTTCCAACGGCATAGTCCGAGCCGTTTACTAACCCGTTCGACATGTGTATCTACTGCAATCGCCGGTTCAGCAAATGCAACGGACGCGACGACATTTGCCGTTTTTCGCCCTACGCCGGCAAGCTTGACTAATTCTTCTTGGCTTCTCGGCACTTCCCCGTTATATTGATCAATAAGCGAACGGCACAGCTTTTGTATGTTTTTAGCTTTGCTCCGGTACAATCCTATTTTCCGAATATCGTTTTCCAATTCCTCGACCGGGACAGCGACATAATCTTCCGGCGTTTGGTATTTAGCGAATAAGCCGGGCGTTACTTTATTTACTAGCGCATCAGTTGCTTGAGCGGAAAGTACAACGGCAATCGTCAATTCAAGCGGATTATTATGAGTCAATTCGCAATCAGCATCAGGAAACATCTGATCGAGTGTTTCCAAGATCCGATTGATCTCTGCTTTATTCAGCATAACGGTCAGTCGCCACCTTCCAGCCAATTGTATCCCGGGTATGCGGGCTTTTGTTCATCAGTTTTTTCACTGGCATTCGTCTTTTTCGGTTGTTTTTCTTTGTAGCCGCGAACTTTTTCCCCGTGAATCTTCGCCTGCTCAACGGTTTTTACACCGTTTTTCTTCCAATCGAATAAGATCCGGTCAATATAGCGGAAATTCATTCTTGATGAGACGACTGCTTCACGGAGCGCTGCCTCAATCAGCACCGGATCGTGCTGATCATCATCAAGCCACATCGAAATCATTTCCATCTCCATTGGTGAAAGCGGCCGGCCGAACTCCTCTTCAAATCGCTTGTACAATTCGCCTTCCCGCTCTTTTTGCTGTTTTTCTTCCTGTTTAGCCGACTGTTCAAAATAAAGCATTGCTAATTTTTCATAAAGCGGCTGTATCGATACGCGTTCATTCATTTTTCCGTCAGATGCAGCTAAATCAATAATTTCAATAAACCTTTTAGCGGATAATTCCTGCAGCTGTTTCGTGCACGCTTCTTTTGTTGATGTCATTCGTGATTCAATATCCTCAGGTGTAGGAAAATCATGACCTTCTTGATGAAAACGGCGAATATGCAAGAGAATCAAAAATTGTTCATCGGTTAAACCGAGCCGTGTGTAATATTGAAAGAGCAGCCCGTTAATTGTAAAAGGTTCTTCGCCGAGCACGTGTGTCAAATCTTCTGGGTTCATCTGTTTTCCTCCCCTCTTCATGTTAAAAGAAGCCTCTCATAAAGAGAGGCGTAATGAACAGATTTATGGGTAAAGACGGTTCAGTAAACGAGGAAAAGGAATCGTTTCGCGGACATGTTCAATGCCGCAAATCCAAGCAACTGTCCGTTCAAGCCCAAGGCCAAAACCGGAGTGAGGCACAGTCCCGTACTTTCTTAAATCCAAATACCATTGGTAAGCATCATAAGATAATTGATGCTCATCATAGCGCTGTTTTAAAAGCTCCTCATCATCGATCCGTTGACTGCCGCCGATGATTTCTCCGTATCCTTCAGGAGCAATTAAATCCGCGCAAAGAACAACGTCATCCCGTTCCGGATGGGGTTTCATGTAGAAGGCTTTGATATCTTTCGGGTAGTTTGTAATGAATACCGGCTTGTTGTATGATTCAGCAATCGCTGTTTCATGCGGTGCGCCAAAATCTTCGCCCCAATCAATTTCATAGCCTTCCTTTTGCAAAAACGTAATGGCGTCATCGTACGTTATTCGCGGAAACGGCGCTTTAATATTTTCCAGTACGGAAATATCGCGCTCCAATGCAGTCAGTTCCAGCTTGCAATTCGATAATACAGATTGAACGACATAGCTCACGTAATTTTCCTGGAGCTCTAAGCTTTCCTCATGATCCATAAAAGCCATTTCCGGTTCGATCATCCAAAATTCAATCAGATGACGGCGGGTTTTTGATTTTTCCGCCCGAAAGGTCGGTCCGAATGAAAACACTTTGTTTAAAGCCATCGCTGCTGCTTCCATATACAATTGTCCGCTTTGCGATAAATAAGCATCTTCATCAAAATATTTTGTATGAAACAAATTCGTCGTCCCTTCCGCAGAGCTTCCTGTCAAAATCGGCGGATCGACTTTCACAAACCCGTTATTGTTAAAAAATTCGTACGTAGAACGTATGATTTCATTACGGATTTTCATAATTGCATGCTGTTTCTTCGATCGGAGCCAAAGATGACGGTGATCCATTAAAAATTCAGTTCCGTGTTCTTTCGGAGTAATTGGGTAATCGTTGGCTTCTTGAATAACGTCAATCTCTTGAACCGCCAACTCGTATCCGGTAGGCGAACGCTCATCAACCGTAATTGTCCCCGTCACATACATCGATGATTCCTGCGGAAGCTCTTTGGCAAGCCGAAACGTTTTTTCGCTCACTTCCGCTTTCACAACAACGCCCTGGATGAACCCGGTGCCGTCGCGAAGCTGTAAAAAGGCAATTTTTCCGCTTGAACGTTTATTTGCGAGCCATGCTCCGATTGTGACCGTTTGATTGGTATGTTTTCCTGCTTCTGCTATTGTCGTTTTCACGTCAAGTCCCTCCAAGCTGTTTTATTCGCTGTGTTTTTCGGTGAAGCGGCGAATCCGCTCCAAGGCAGATTCAAATTGCTCCAGGCTTGTGGCATAAGATAAGCGGATATTGTCAGGCGCACCGAAACCGCTGCCCGGGACGACAGCGACTTTTTCTTCTTCAAGGAGCGCCTTGACCCACTCATCAGTTGTTGCGTAAGGGCTGTTGTTCACAGCTTCTTTTACGTTTGGAAAAAGATAAAAAGCGCCTTGCGGTTTCACACACGAAAAGCCGGGGATATCATTAAGCTTTTGATAAACTTTATTCAACCTGTCCTCAAATGCATTGCGCATTTTTTCAACCGAACCGTCATCTTCCTCGTAAGCAGCCAATGCGCCGAATTGAGAAGCGGCCGCCGGATTGGACGTCGTATGGCTCGCCAAGTTGCTCATATATTTAATAATTTCTTTATTGCCGGCGGTAAAACCGATGCGCCAGCCGGTCATCGAATGGGACTTCGAAACGCCGTTAACAATCATCGTCTGATTTTTCAGTTCCGGTGAAATTTCCGCAATCGACACATGTTCTTTTCCGCCGTAAATCAATTTTTCATATATTTCGTCGGAGACGATCAAAATATTATGTTTTAAACAAACTTCTCCTAAAGCCGCCAATTCATCCTTTTCATACATGACGCCGGTCGGGTTGCTCGGCGAGTTAATAATAACGGCTTTCGTTTTAGCGGTAATACTCTTTTCAAGCTGCGCCGCTGTCAGTTTAAACTGCGAAGATTCCTTGCCTTCGACAAAAACCGGAACACCTCCGGAAATTTTCACCTGTTCCGGATAACTTACCCAATAAGGTGTCGGGATAATGACTTCATCTCCGTCTTCTAAGATCGTTTGAAAAAGCGAAGATAGAGAGTGCTTGGCTCCGCAAGTAACGATAATTTCGTCGTTAGCATAATCCAACCCCTGATCTTCTTTCAGTTTCTTCGCAATCGCCGATTTCAACTGAGGCATGCCGGCTGCCGGCGTGTATTTCGTATGTCCTTCTTTCATTGAGCGGTAACTTGCTTCGATAATATAATCCGGTGTATTAAAATCAGGTTCTCCCGCCCCTAAACCGATTACATCATGTCCTTCGGCGCGAAGCTCTTTCGCTTTTGCTGTGATTGCCAGCGTTGATGACGGGGTAATTGAAGCAACTTTGTCAGAAAATTTCATCCTTTAACCGCTCCTTTAAAATTTGATAAATCTTTACGGTGAAAATTGATAGTGCCGGATGTAGGCAGCATCTTCAAATGTAACATAATAATACGATTGGCGGCCGGAAGCGTCGATATAATTCACTTCGTAAACCGGGGTTTCACCAATCATCCCTAAGCGAATCCCGTTCAACCGCAAAATATCCAGTTCAGACTGAACTTCTTCTCGCAAGGCATCTTTTGAAATGCCTTCGTCATGATAACGCTCCGCAACAAAGCGTTCGTCATCTGACTCTTGATTATTATCCGCTTCATTTTCATCACGTTCTTCTTCATCGCTGTCTTCTAATTCTACCCATACATACAGACGCTCACCGTCATCATCCGCTGCATCAAAAACATGAAACGCACGGGTGCCGTGATAATAATCCATATCGAGGATTTCTGCTGCTGATGAATGTTCCAATGCCAGCGCCTCCGTAACATCGCTGTCTTCCGTTAGCGATGACGAGGCGCTGGCATAAAGCATATACAGAGCAGAGAGAGAAAGCAGTAAAAAAATCAAAAGCGCAGCTAAAATCCACGTTCGCATGCTGACATCCCTCACGTTTCATAAATGGAAAAACGCATTTTCCCGTCTTCTTCTTTGTCCATCGACAGACCGAACATGAGGTTACGGTCTTTGAGCGACTTATTCAACAAATCGACGATTTTATATAATTCATCGTGCTCGTTTACCGTAACCGTACCGATTTTTTTTATGCCGTCTTCGGCCAAAACCGTCACTCCTTTACACCCATTGTCAATCAGACTCCGTCAATATTTTACCATAACCTCATTGATTGTAACGCATTTAATCGAATTTTTTAACCGATTGATTTGCTTCGTAACGAATTTTTTCTTCATCTAAACTTGTCAATTCACGGTTATTCATCAGCTGTCTGCCCTTCACCCATACGTCGGTTACATCTGAGCCTTTAACGGCATAAACGAGGTGTGAAATCGTTCGTTCAACCGAAGACGGTGTTAAATGCGGAGCGTCGGGGTCTATGAGAATCAAATCGGCCTCACAGCCGCTTTCAATTCGGCCGGTATTATTGAAGCCTAAAACTTCTGCTCCCGTCTGTCCTGCCATTTTCAGCAAATCATAGGCTTTCGTTTCTTGCGGATTTTCGTGCATTCCCTTATGAATAAGCGCGGCCGAGCGAAGCTCTTCAAACATATCAAGCGTATTATTGCTCGCAGCCGAATCCGTTCCCAGCGCCGTCTTGACACCGGCTTCGGTCAACTTTCTTAACGGCGCGACCCCGCTGCCGAGTTTTAAATTGCTGATCGGGTTATGCGATACTGCAACGTCTTTTTCTTTTAGCAGATTAATTTCCCGATCAGATAAATGGACGCCGTGCGCGACTAGAGCAGGCACATCGAATAACCCGAGTTCGGCCAAATGAGAAGCCGGGTGTTTTTGATATTTCGCTTTATATTCGTCAATCTCCGTTCTCGTTTCCGCCAAATGCGTATGTACCGAAATGTTGTTCCGCTTGGCGATGTCAGCCGTCCGCCGTAAAAAATCCGGCGGACACGTATACGGCGCATGCGGTGCGAGCATAACCCGCACACGCCCCTCAGCTGCATTATGGTAAGTTTTGAACAGCTGTACTGATTCGTCGAGTTTTGCCTTTTGCTCCGTTTCTGATGCGCCGATCCCGATCATCCCGCGAGCAATGACTGCGCGCATCCCGGATTCTGCCGCTTTTTCGGCCATCTCGTCCATAAATAAGTGATACATATCTAAATACGCCGTTGTGCCCGATCGGATCATTTCTGTCAAAGCGAGGTCAGCTGACACATGGGCCAGCTCACGGTTTAATTTGGCTTCATTCGGCCACATCACCGTTTTCAGCCATTGATCAAGAGGGAGATCTTCCCCCAGCCCGCGCAACAATGTTGCACCGAGATGGGCATGCGTATTAACCAAGCCCGGCATAAGCCATTTTCCTTTAGCGTCGACTTTAACTGCTGCCTTTACAGCAATTGATTGATCGCCTTTCCCGGAAAAGACGCTGTGTATCCGTTCATTGTCAAAAAGCACCCCGCCTGTAAAAACCGCTTGATCCTCTGCCATCGTTATAACTCTCGCATTATAAATCAGAGTTAAACTCATGTTTACTCACTCCTGTTTGCTTCGGATAAAACCAGTCGCCCACCTCTTGTTCAATCTCATCCATCGGTTTATCTTGCATCGGAATACCCGGAAGCGATCCGGCAAAAAAGTGCCCGTAACGGGTTACTTTAATCCTTCTGTCAAGCACAACGACAATGCCGCGGTCCGAAGAACGGCGGATCAGCCTGCCGAATCCTTGCTTAAACCGGAGCACAGCTTGCGGAAGAGCCAAATGCATAAACGGAGATTTTCCCGCTGCTTTCATCAAGTCCGAACGGGCTTGAAAAATCGGATCATTCGGCGGACTGAAAGGAAGTCTAGCCATCACAATCGCGCTTAAGTGATCACCGGGAATATCCACCCCTTCCCAAAAACTGCTCGTTCCAAGTAATAACGCTTGATCGTATTGTTGAAAGGTTTTCGTTAATTTTGAACGGCTTCCGCTGTGAATACCTTGTGCAATAACACGATAACTGTCATCAAAAAGTGTTTTTAAATGCTTATGCGTACGCTTAAGCATGTCGTACGATGTAAAAAGCACCAGCATACGGCCTTTTGTAACTTGCGCAAGCCGGTAAATATGAATCGCTGCCGCTTCTATATAATAGTCTTCGCCGGCGTCGCCGATCAGCGGCATATCTTCCGGTACATAAAACGACACTTGTTCCTGATAAGAAAAAGGCGATTCAAGCTGTTTTGTCTCAAGCGGAAAATCATCTAAACCGAGACGGTCAATCATATACGTAAACGAGCCCTTAACCGTCAATGTTGCCGACGTTAACAGCACACGTTTTTTCTTCGCAAACAGCCGGTCTGCAAGCTGTTCTGCGATCGTAACCGGCGCACCGTGAAAGACCGCCGATTGTTTCGGTCCTTTTAATTCGCTCTCAAGCCAATACACGGATTGCTTATCATGGGCAAAAAACAGTTGATAAAACGTTTCGTAAATTTTTTCGACCGCCTGCTTAAAATCATCCAGCCTGTCCAGCTCTCTGGACGCATTGGGCGGCGGATTGCCCTCGGCAAGCTCGTCCTCGATTTTTTCATGCGTTTTCCTGACATGCAAAAGCAAATGCCGGAATGTCTCGTCCACCCGAACGGCTCCCTCATGAATTTTGGCCCATCTCTGTTCTTGAAAATCAACGACTTTTGCCTGCTGGCCTGTTTCGCCGTGCTTCGCTGATGAACCGGTATAATCACTAAGCATAAGAAACAGTTCGTTCCATTCTTCATGCAGCGCTTCCGCCAGGACAGCTAATTGCCGAACCGGCTCCTGACTGTCGCCGTGCAAATAATTTAAAAGTTCATCAGAGACAATCGTTTCTTGTTCCCGGCCTGCCGCATCATTCATACGCTGGGCAAGTTGAATATAGTCAAGCCGCTGACTGAGCTGCCTCGTTGCGGTGTCTTCGATGTGATGCGCTTCATCAATGATCAGCGTGTCATAAGCCGGAATGATTTGATGCTCGGATTGGACATCTGAGAAGAGCAGCGCGTGATTTGTAATAATAATATCTGCTTCGCGAGCGCGTTTTTTTGCTCGTTGATAATAGCACCGGGAAAACCACGGACATTTTGGCGATACACAGGAGGAGCCGTCACTTGCCACCTCTTGCCATAATTTCGGCTGACCGGCAGAAAGCGATATTTCTTCCACATCGCCGGTGTCCGTCTTCAAAAGCCACGTCAACAATTGCGCTTTCGCTAAACTGCGGTCATAAGAATCTTGCGGATCGTACCGAAGAATATTTTCGAACTTTTGCAGACACAAATAATGCGAACGGCCCTTTAAAAGCGCATGTTTCACCGTAAACGGAAGCATTTTTTCTAACGTCGGCCATTCCTTATGCATCATTTGTTCTTGCAGCTGGATCGTTTCTGTACTGATGACAACCGTTTCGTTATTAAACTTCGCCTGCAGAGCAGCAGGAATTAAATAAGCAAGCGTTTTGCCGGTGCCGGTTCCCGCTTCGACACAGCCGAACTGGTCGTGTTGAAATTGTTCATGTACAAACCTCATCATATCCAACTGACTTTCGCGCATTTCATAGTCCGGGATGATCGATTGCATAAACGTTTGATCGGAAAAGCGGTCAAGGATCGCTTCCATAGACACGATCTCCTCATAGAAAGGTCCCGCCGCAGGATCAGGTTTTTTTAATGCGATACCGTGAAACACATCAATATCTTGATCCTTTATCTCATCGCCGAGAGTTAACAGCGTCCATTCATGCAAAAACGGCGATATATCGCTTTTCAGCATTGGCGAAATCCGATCCAGCTGCTCGAGGGTTTCTTTCGGGAACCCTTTAAATTCTGTAAAAATCCGCAAGAGAAGTGATACGGTTGCCGCCACATCACTGGACGCATCATGGGGATTGCCGTGATCAAATCCGAATATGTTCGAAATTTGTTCTAACCTGTACCCTTCTTCGCCCGGAAAAGCAATCCGGGCTAATTCAACTGTATCTAAGACCGGTCCCGTAAACGGCAGGTAGCCGGCGTGCTCTAATTCATTATTCATAAAATCCAAATCGAAGTCGACGTTATGAGCGACAAAGTAAGCGTTTTGCAAATCCTCCAATAATTCCGGGGCCACTGTGTCAAACTTCGGCGCTTCTGCCACTTGATCATTTGTTATCGATGTTAATTGTTCGATAAACGGCGGAATCTTCTTTTCGGGATTTAGGTACACAGATTTTTCTTTCCGCACACTGCCTTTTTCAATCACTGTGTAGGCAAGCTGAATAATCCGGTCCCCTTTTTGATAAGAAACTCCGGTCGTTTCTGCATCTAATACAACAAGTCGTTCCATATAAGCCTCGCTTTCAACATCATACTGCATCATGCCAATTATTCGTTCCTTTTGACAGTATAACAAAAGCGCCTCCGCCGGTCACGGCCAGCGGAGGCGCTGTTAACTTTAACGGACTGTTTGTGCAGGTTCAGTCGACATCATTTCAACGATATCATTATTTTCGTTCAAAATTGCAACACGCGGTTGATGTTTTCGGGCATCGTCCTCGTACATCCATTTATACGACATAATAATCACTTGATCTCCAGGCTGTACTAAGCGGGCAGCTGCCCCGTTCAGACAAATTGATTTCGACCCCCGCTCACCTGGGATAATATACGTTTCCAGCCGGGATCCGTTATTATTGTTGACGATTTGAACTTTTTCATTGGCAAACATATCGACGGTATCTAATAAATCCTCATCGATCGTAATGCTGCCGACATAATTTAAATTGGCCTCGGTGACTGTTGCGCGATGGAGCTTTCCGTTCATCATTTCGCGAAACATGAGATAACCCCTTTCTGTTTTCAGCTCTTCGTTATATTATCAATCAGCCGCGTGTTTTGATACTGTACGGCTGCTGCGATGATCCATTCAGCCTCGGCGCTTGCGGGAGGCTTAAGTTCAGGGAATGTCAGCATTTGCACATAATCAATCTCAGCCGATAAAGTCTGTTGCAATTGATTTATCACCCATTGTTCCGTTTCTTCGCCCGCTGTCAATTCTGAGATTTCAATCAACTTCTTTGCCTCGCCAAGTATACGGTATAATGCTGGAGCTTCGGCGCGTTCTGCGGGAGTAAGGTTGACGTTGCGCGAACTCAAAGCCAATCCGTCCGCTTCCCTGACGATCGGTGCCGGAACAATCTCCACATCAAGGTTAAAGTCTTCGACCATACGCTTTAAGATCGCTGTTTGTTGCGCATCCTTCATGCCGAAAACGGCAATATCAGGCTTTATAATTTCAAACAGTTTTAAGACGACGGTTGCAACACCGTCAAAATGGCCCGGACGGCTTTCGCCGCACAAGACATCCGTTCCTTCTATGACAGATACTTTCGTCCCAAGCGTTGACGGATACATTTCTGCAACCGGCGGGATAAACAGTGCTTCAGCACCGTGTTTTTCTGCGGTTTCAACATCTTTTGCTTCATCACGCGGATAAGAGCTGTAATCTTCATCCGGACCGAATTGTAACGGGTTTACAAACGAGCTTATGATTAAACAGTCGGCATGTTTTCTCGCTTCGTTCATTAATGAAACATGACCGTCGTGCAAATAACCCATCGTCGGTACAAAACCGATTGTTTTTTTATCTTCGTGCAGCTTTCGGCAATATATTTTCATCTCTTTAACAGTCCGGATAATTTTCATGAATGTTTTCCGTCCTCATTATCCTTTGGTTCGAGCGGCTGAAAGACGTGCTCTGCAGCGGGAAACGACCCGGTTTTAACATCGTCCGTAAAGGAGCAGACAGCTGTCTGGATCGTCTCGTTAAGATCCGCATAAACTTGAACAAATTTAGGAACATTCGCTGCACCGTAGCGCAATATATCATGATAAACAAGTACCTGTCCGTCCGTATAACGTCCGGCGCCGATCCCGATGACCGGGATCGTCAGCATATTCGCCAGCTCTTTTCCCAGAGATTCAGGGATTAATTCGACAACGAGCATCGAAGCGCCTGCTTTTTCAGCCCGCGCGGCATCGGTTAACAAAGCTTCCCGCTCTGCTTTGTCTTTGCCTTGAACTTTATATCCGCCCAGCACACCGACCGATTGCGGTGTCAACCCGAGGTGTGCTGCCACCGGGACTCCGCCGGAAACCAATCGTGCGATATGATCGATGACTTCCCCGCCGCCTTCAAGCTTCACAGCGTGCGCCGAAGCTTCTTGCATGAGACGCCGGGCATGGCTGATCGTTTCACTGATATCTCCGTGATAAGTCATAAACGGCATGTCTGTGATAACAAACGTTTCTTTTGCTCCGCGCCGGACAGCTTTTGTATGATGCACCATGTCATCCATCGTTACCGGAACGGTCGACTCGTAACCGAGCACGACCATGCCTAAAGAATCCCCGACAAGTATAACATCGGCTCCGCCGCCCTCAGCAGCGGCTGCCGACGGAGCATCATAGGCTGTCAACATGACGATCGGTTCTTTTTTTTCTTTCATTTGTTTAAACGTTGCAGTTGTTTTCACGCAAATAGCCTCCTTCTGTAAACGGTCTGAGTTAAGCAGAAGGCAAAAAACCTTCTTCCTTGAACGGAAGAAGGCAGAAAAAATCGGACATACAGAGAAATGACCTGAGTCAAAACATCGGCATGCTGATATCATTTATTCCTTCTGTCCCTGTCCCGGAAAGGATCAAAGCAGACCATAAGTTTTTTGCTTGCAATCGTTTGAGCGGTGCCGTTCGAATCGATACGGCCCGATATGTTCATTGTAACAAAACATTCACGATTTGTCGGGAATTTTTTCAATATCTGCTGAGAGAAGCCGTTCAATTTCTCCGTTTTCCTTTTCAATCAGCAAAACCCCGTCGTCATCAATCCCTCTGTTAATTCCTTCATAGACACGTTCTCGCGTCCGAGCCCGGATGTTAGCACCGGGACTTTCCGCTGAAGCCTCCCATATCGGTTTAATGACTGAAAAACCCTTTTCTTCATAGAGCGAAAACATCGTCTCCATCGAATGAATAAGCGCCGACAACAATTGCAGCCGGTCGAACCTCTCTCCTGTCTCCATCGACAATGATGTCGCTTTATCAAATAGCCACTCCGGGAAATCATTGTTGTTTACGTTTAGTCCGATCCCGACGATCATCGATTTGACCTGATCGGGATCGGACTGCACTTCTGTTAAAATCCCGCAGCATTTTTTTCCGTTTAAAAGTAAATCGTTCGGCCATTTAATCGTCAATTCAATTCCGGTTTGCTCGCGAACCGCCTTGCAAACGGCTGTTGCTGTAACGAGAGTCAGCTGCGGCATTTGATGAACAGGAATGTTCGGGCGCATGACGATACTGACCCAAATTCCTTCGCCTTTTTGCGAGGAAAATGAGCGCCCGAGCCGGCCTTTTCCGTTTGTCTGTTCATCTGCTATCACAATGCCGCGCTCAGCTGTCATTGTTTCAAGCAAGCGATGCGCGAGCGTTTGCGTTGATGACGCCGACGAATAAAATTCGACAGCTGCATCCGGCCAAACAGCGCGTATTTGACCGATAACGGCATCTTCTGTGAACGCATCGGAAAATACTTTTAACCGGTAACCTTTATTTCGTACTGCCTCGATTTCATAACCGCGATCCAACAGGGTTTGAATATGTTTCCAAACGGCGGTTCTTGAGCAGCCGAGCTGACTGCTTAGCCATTCACCTGACAAAAACTCGTTTTGGTTCTCGCGAAGAAGCTGCAATATCGATGTTCTCATTTTATCCGGCTCCTTATCCAATCAGCGAGAGCTGTCTCTTCATTTAAGACGCTTCCTTGAACGATTTTCATTTCCGCTTCATTTAACAATACACCTACTTGCTGACCGGTTAAAAAGGGATGTTCCCGTAAAATTTTTTTGCCGTCAGTCTGCATTTCTTTCCGTTGTTTAATTGGCAGCCTTTCATACATTTGCCGCCACTCCTCGCCGACTGCAGCATCCTCGTACAGACACTCATACAAAAAAGAGGCGGTGATCAATCGTTTTTCTCCGAGATGATATAAATCAACAGCCGTCGGCGGAGCAGCTGCCAAAAACGCTGCGATCGCCGCAGTATCTTTTTTTAATTGATTCGAACGGCGATAATACGATAATACAGCAGCCGGGCTGACTGCATCCGCCGTATACGAAGCAGCTGTCCACCAGTGAAGCAAAGCGTCTCCCTCAGCTGGCAGCGACCGCTTTTGCAGCGATTGCACGAGCGATTCTTCCCGGAATATCAGCGGAAAATGCGGAAAGATCGGTGCGAAAAAGAACAGTTCCCAGTCTGAAGGGCCCGGTCGGCAAAGGGCGATTTTGTCAAACTCGGCAGCAAGCCGTTCCGCGGCCGGTTCGCTTATCAGCGCTTTACGAGCTTGAATCTGTGCCAAAGCAGCATCGTCTATCTTAAAAGCCAGTTCCATCGCCAACCGATAAGCGCGGAGCATTCTTAAAGGATCCCGGTCAAAATTGCTTCCGTCGGCTGTACAAGATCGAATCGTTTTTAAGGTAAGATCGGCCAAACCGTTAAATGGATCGACAATACTGCCGTCGTGTTTTTCTGCCATCGCATTGATAGTAAAATCACGCGCGGCCAAGTCTTCTTCAACGGTTTCGGTTTGCATCACCGTCACTTCCACAGCTGTTTTTTCAATAACGACCAACAAAGTGCCGTGTTTTGCACCGACAGCATGGACATTTTCAAACAACTGTTCAATATCCTCACGAGATGCTGCGGTTAAAAGATCAACATCGCGAACGTTTCGCTGTAAATATTTATCCCTGACTGCGCCGCCGACGATCCATGTATCAAAACCCGCGGAAGTTAAACGGGTCATGACTTTATAACCGATCCGTAAACTTTCCGATTGCTTGTTCACTGCCCGTTCAGCGCCTTTCGGTACACGGCTTCGTAATCAGAGACAATTCGGTCTTGGTGAAAATAATTGAACACCCTTTTTTTCGCGGCTTCAGCCATTCGGTTTCGTAAAGCGTCATCTTTTAGCAGACCGTCAACTGCAGCGGCGATCGCATCAATATCTCCCAGCGGCCTAACGTAGCCGGAAACACCGTCTTCGATCACCTCTGGTATGCCGCCGATATTCGAGCCTACTGCCGGAACCCCGCAAGCCATCGCTTCTAGAAGAACCAAACCGAAGCTTTCTTTTTCAGAAAGCAATAGTTTCACATCACTGATCGACAAAAGCTCGGCGACTTGTTTTTGGTTGCCTAAAAAACGCACATGATCTGTTACTCCCAGGTCATTGACTAATTTTTCAATAACCGGCATTTCCGGTCCTTCACCGATCAATAACAGCACCGCATCGTTCGTACGGCGAATACGGTGAAAAACTTTCACGACATCTTCGACACGTTTAACTTTGCGAAAGTTTGATACGTGAACGAGGATTTTTGCAGATTCGCTTATACGCAAATCAGCACGGATTTTTGCTGATTTTTTCGGATGGTATACAGCATGATCAATAAAATTGTAAACGGTAGCAATGTGATCATCAATATTTAACAGCGTTTTTGTCTGCCGGACAAGATCATCGGAGACGGCCGTTACACAATCCGACTTTTGGATGCCAAACCTCACCATATCTGAAAGCGAAGGATCATAACCGAGCACCGTAATATCTGTGCCGTGCAGTGTCGTGACAATTTTTACATCATGCGCGACCATTTCTTTCGCTAAAAAGGCGCTGATTGCGTGCGGTACAGCGTAATGCACGTGGAGAATGTCCAACTTTTCCCGCTTAATGACTTCCGCCATCTTATTTGCCAATGCTAAATCATAAGGCGGGTATTGAAAGACGGAATATTGATTCACTTCTACTTGATGAAACGCAATATTCGCTGTGAAATCATCTAATCTGTACGGCAGCGCTGAACTGATAAAATGAATATCGTGTCCTTTTTCTGCAAGTGCTTTCCCGAGTTCCGCTGCAACAACGCCCGAACCGCCGACAGTCGGATAACAGGTAATGCCAATCTTTAAACTCATCGTGATTCTCCTAACAGCTGATGTATCATCAGCGGTCTTTCTGTGAAGAAGCCTTCCGCATACTCTGTGCCGGCTTCTCGGCCGTATCTCTTTTCCCGGGATTTTAACTGCTCCAAGTAACCGTTGTTTAACGGTGTAGCGCTGCGTTCCTCGTTCATTTCGAACTGCGTTTTATAACAGTGCAGTGCTGCGAATTTTTTTTCAATCACATTGGTGACATCGATTAAAAAATCAGGCGACTGATTGCCGTTAATTTGATAATACATATGCGCGTCCGGTCGGTACGCCGGTGCCGGATCGCTCTGTCCTGTTTGATACTTTTTTATCCCCGCAGAAAAAAAAGCCTCTTTTACCAATTCACTGCAATCGCCGTGATCGGGATGGCGGTCGTTTCTATGCGGGGAGAAGACAAGCTCCGGACGATGCGCACGAATCACTTCTGTTAATTGATCAATGATTCGACGCCGATAATCAAGCAGTTTCCTGTCCGGCCACTGGCAGATTTTTAAGTCTGCAGCTCCGAGGACATCTGCGGCTTGCTGCGCTTCTTCCAGGCGCGTGTCAACTGTTCCGTTTGAAGACAGCTCAGCTTCGGTTAAAATAAAAAACCCTACTTTTTTTCCTTGCTCCGCTAACTTAGCCGCTGTCGCGCCCATCCCGATCTCAATATCGTCCGGGTGAGCGCCGACTGCTAAAATATCAAGCACCATGAGTTCCTGTCTCCTCTTCTTCATCCTTTTTCAACAATTCGCGAAAAGCAAATTCGCCCCTTTTCAATCCAGAGAGCAATATTTCTGCTGTCGCCATATTTGTTGCAAGCGGAATACTGTAAACGTCACACAGGCGAATGAGTGCGTTAATATCAGGTTCATGAGGCTGGGCGGTAAGCGGATCTTTGAAAAAAATAACAAGATCCATTTTATTTTCTGCAACCAGCGCGCCGATTTGCTGATCGCCTCCGAGCGGACCGGATTGAAACCGGTGAACGGTAAGAGACGTTTCTGCTGTCATACGCTTGCCGGTTGTTCCGGTCGAATAAAGTGTATGCTTTTGCAGCACCGGTTCGTAAGCAAGTGCAAAGGTAACAAGATCATCTTTCTTTTTATCATGCGCAATAAAAGCGATATTCATAAGTTTCTCCCTTCTATATATCAAGAAGCTGTTCGAGACCGTATACGAGTGAACTCATCGTCATAACATGTTGACAGGCCAATTTAATCCCCGGCATAAACGAGGTGCGGTTTAAAGAATCATGCCGGACGGTAAGCGTCTGCCCCTCACCGCCAAAGATTACTTCTTGGTGCGCAACCAACCCGGGGAGACGTACGCTGTGAATGTGCATGCCCTCGTGCTCTCCGCCGCGGACTCCGCTCAGCTGTTCTTCTTCGTCCGGGTGTCCTTGCGGGCGTTCGTCGCGTACTTCCGATATCATTTGCGCGGTTTTTACCGCTGTTCCCGACGGTGCATCGAGTTTTTTATCGTGGTGCTGTTCAATAATTTCCACATCCGGCATGTACTTGGCCGCCAGCTGTGAAAATTTCATTAACAGCACGGCACCGATGGCAAAATTCGGGGCAATGACCGCGCCGATTTGCTTTTCTGCTGCTAACTGAGACAGTTCCTCAACATCCTCTTCCGAAAACCCGGTCGTCCCGACAACAGGGCGTACGCCGTTTTCAATCGCAATCTGCATATGTTTTTTGCCGACCCCGGGAGAAGTCAAATCGATCAGTACATCTGCTTTCACTTCGTCAAGGCATGCTTGCATATCTGTATAGACCGGAACGTCGAGCGGCTCCATGCCGTCGATATCTTTCATCTTTTTCCCGGCTCCCTCAAGATCGACCGCAGCTGCGAGCGAAAAGTCCTTTTCGGCTTGCACCATTCTTACTGCTTCCGCGCCCATCTTCCCTTTCGCTCCTGCCACAACTATATTGATCATTTATTTTTCCTCCTCTTTTTTCGTCCATCTGTTTTCATCGCGCGTTTCAAATTTATTTATTACAGTATTGAAGGCTTCCTCTAAATCAATCTCCAGGGAATTAGCCAGACACACAATCACAAACAGCAAATCGCCGAGCTCTTCTGCAATCGTATTATCATCTTCCGATGTTTTTTTCGGTTTTTCGCCGTAGTAGTGATTGATTTCCCGCGCCAATTCTCCCAGTTCTTCCGTGAGTCTTGCATTCATCGCAAGCGGCGAAAAATACCCTTCTTTAAATTGGGAAATGTATGTATCCACTTCTGTTTGGATCTCGCTGATTGTTCGTTTCTCGTTCAAGTTATCCGTCCTCTCTTGCTGAAGTGTATGCTCCCTTCGATAATCGTAATGGAATCAGCGCTTTTTGACAAATGTTTTATTTGGATTGCCAGTAAAAGCAGCTTGCATTATAATTGAGCGGGTTCATTAACGGAAAAGGAGGAAACTGATTGACAAAACTATACATTAAACACAGTGCAATGATCTTGCTCGGAACCGCGATTATGTCGTTTGGACTTGTGTATTTCACGATCGAAAACAACTTAGCCGACGGAGGATTAACCGGGATTACTTTAATATTATACTACGCTGTTCAGTTTGATCCGGCTTATTCAAACATTTTGCTGAATATCCCGCTCTTTTTCATCGGGTATAAAGTTTTAGGCAGGACTGCATTTATTTACACCGTTTTCGGAACCGCTTCGCTGTCGTTTTTTCTCTGGCTTTTTCAAGCGTTTCCGCTCATCCATATTCCCTTGCACGACGATTTAACGCTCGCCGCTTTATTTGCCGGCGCTTTTATCGGTGCAGGGCTCGGGATTACTTTTCGCGCCGGCGGAACGACCGGCGGTGTTGATATCATCGCGAAGCTCGTGTATAAATATTTCGGCTGGAGCATGGGAAAAACGATGTTTATGATCGACGCGCTTGTCATATCTGCATCGTTGCTGTACTTAAACTACCGGGAAGCGATGTACACGCTCGTAGCTGTGTTTATTGCTGCGAAAGTGATTGATTTAATTCAGCAGGGCGCTTACTCCGGCAAAGCAGCGATGATCATTTCAAACCGAAGCAAAGAAATATCGGAGACGATTCTCGCCGAGATGGACCGCGGCGCAACGATTTTAAAAGGACAGGGAACGTTTACAGATGAAAAACGCGATGTGTTATACTGCGTTGTCGGCCGCAATGAAATGATTCGGCTGAAACACTTAATTCACAGCGTCGACCCCCATGCTTTTGTCACGCTTACAGATGTGCAAGATATTATGGGCGAGGGATTTACGCTCGATGAAAATAAACGGCCGCTGGAATTATAAAAAATACGCCTTATGCCGGTTCGGCACAAGGCGTATTTTTTTACAGTTTTCAAGCAATCAGTCGTCCATCGCTAAAAACATCATCACAAACCGCATCAATTCCATCAGCGCGACGAGCGCAGAAGCAACGTACGTTAAAGCGGCGGCGTTAAGAACTTTTTTCGTTTGCCGCTCTTCGTTATTTGCAATCACGCCGGCAGATACAACTTGTTCCATCGCCCGGTTCGAAGCATTGAGTTCAACCGGCAGCGTAACGAGCTGGAACAAGACGGCAAACGACATCAGCACGATGCCGGCGGCTACCAGTCCGCTCGCGCTCATGAGAATACCGCCGATAATCAAAAAGATCGATGCATTCGAGCCAAAGCTCGCTACCGGGACGAGGGAATGGCGAAAGCGGAGAAACGCGTATTCTTCCGCGTCCTGCATTGCATGACCGACTTCGTGCGCTGCCACTGCAGCGCCGGCAATCGAATTGCCGTAAAAGTTGTGCTCAGACAGGCGCACGGTTTTTGACCGCGGATCGTAATGGTCGGTAAGCGTACCCTTTACCGGTTCGACCGTAACATCCATCAAGCCGTTCTCATCCAGTATTTTCCGCGCAACCTGGTAGCCGGGCATACCTGACGATGAAGCGACTTGCGAATATTTTTTATACGTGTTTTTCACCTTTGAACTTGCCCACAAAGGCAAAAGCATTAAAATGGCAAAATAAATGAGAAATCCGCCCATTGTTTCAAACATGATATGCGACCTCCTTTTCTTTTCTGTTCATTATTTTAGTCAAATTACGTCAAACCGTCAAATAAAATGACACTATACTTTACGGATCAGCTGTCATTTTGTTTCACTTTCTGTTTGGAAGTTCCCGCTTCTCGCTCGTATGGTGAAGGTAATACACAATCAAAAGCGAAGCGATGCTAAGCCAAAATGTAAAGTACGCAATTTCTTCGATGTTCGGCATAATAGTCGACTTCACCCACGGATGCATTCCGTAAACATAATCAATCACATCGTTATGCAATGTCCAGACCGCCACGATTATAAGATGCCAAGGCTTTATTTTATAAAACGGCGCATATAATAGACCTTGTACCGCCATACCTAAATGACTGAAGATCAGCATGAAATCCAGCAGTGTTATGACACTTCCGGCTGCACCGGCCCAAAGAATCATCACCACCGCCCATACTCCGTATTTCAAAAGCGTTACCGCTGCCAAAGCTTCAACGAGCGGCATGTTACGTCCGAATAAAAACGCCGCTAACACGATACAAAAAAACAAGCTTGCTGTCGGACTGTTTGGAACTAATGGTAAAAAATACCAAGGGGTCTCTTGGAGCTGGGGCCCGTACCAGATGAACCCATAAATTGTCCCAAATATATTAATGAGCAACAAACTCAGGATAAACCACCGCTGTCCGATGAGGGTCATAAAATATGTAAACATCTTACATCCTCTCTTGTTCATTTTCAATCGCTCTCTCTAATAAAAACATGCCGGCTGCATTAAATGCAACCGGCATGGCTTATGCTATAGAAAAACTTTACTCATCGTTGTTTCCATTGCCGTCATCGCCGCCGTTGCCGTTTTCTTGTCCGTCATTGGCAATAAACTCAGCAAGTGTTTCCAGTTCTTCATCAGAACCTTCGAATTGACCGCCGGGCATTTCGCCGATGCCGTCTTCGATGATTTCAATGACTTGCTCTGTGTCGTAATCACTTTCAAAAATGTTCGGCCCGGCAGCGCCGCCGAGCATATCTCCGCCATGGCAGCCGATACATGAGTCTTGACTTTGATAGATTTCATAGCCCTCAGCGGACTCATCTACGTCAATGTCTTCAACAATTTCACCTTGCTGTTCGGCCGCTTCCCAATCGTGTTCGTCGACAGATTCCCAAGTAAGATAAATGATTGAAACAACGGCCAGAAGCATTAAGCTTGTCCCAATCGGCCTTTTTTGCGGCCGCCTTTCTTTACCGGGGTCTATCCACGGCGCTAACAGCAGAGCTCCAAATGCAATTCCCGGGATGACGACGGCGCCGATAACCGTGTAATCACCGGCTGCAAATTCATATTTTAAAAGTTGATATAAAAATAAGAAATACCAATCCGGTAACGGTATGTAACCGGAATCCATTGGATCTGCGACTCGTTCAAGCGGTGCTGGATGCGCAACAGTCAAAATAAGAAACCCGATTAAAAAGACTGAGCCGACCATCCATTCACGAAGCAGAAAGTTCGGCCAAAATGCTTCTGTTTTACCCGGATATTCTGAATAGTCCTTAGGGATATTTTGCTTTTTACGATCCACAAGACGGGAGTCTCCAACAAACTTTAACCCTTTACCGCGTTGCATAATTTACCCTCCTTGTCTTATGTCCTGCCGCTTAGAGCGGCCCTGAAATACCTTGCTTACGAATCATATAAAAATGGGCTCCCAACAAGCCGAGCAAAGCGCCCGGGAGGAAAAACACATGAATCGCAAAAAAGCGAGCTAAAGTTTGTGCCCCGATAATTTCTCCGCCGGCAAGCAATGTGCTGGCAAACCCGCCGATGATTGGCGCGCTTTCGGCAATTTCAAGCCCGACAACTGTGGCAAAGTATGCTTTCATGTCCCAAGGAAGCAAATATCCGGTAAAACCGAGCCCTAAAACGACAAAGAATAAAAGGACGCCGACAACCCAATTCAACTCTCGCGGTTTTTTATACGATCCGGTAAAAAACACGCGGAGCGTATGTAAAAACATCATCACAATGACTAAACTGGCTCCCCAATGGTGCATGCCGCGCACGATCATCCCGTGCGTCACTTCATTTTGCAAATAATAAACCGATTCATAAGCATGAACAATATCCGGGACGTAATACATTGTTAAAAACATTCCGGAAAGAATCTGAATGACGACGACAAAAAATGTGAGGCCGCCGAAACAATAGACAAATGCTGAAAAATGATGCGCCGGATTAACGTGTTCCGGAACTTCATGATCGGCAATGTCCCGCCACATCGGCGTAATATCGAGCCGTGTGTCCAACCAATCATAAATTTTTTGTAACATTACATAAGCCCCCTTTTACCCTCGCTCTCGGATGTTACCGAGATGAACCATACCGTCGCGCACTTCCACTTCATAAACATCAAGCGGGCGTGTCGGCGGAGTTCCTTGGATGTTTGTGCCGTCCGGTTCAAACCGGCCGTGATGACACGGACAATAAAACTGATCAGGGTAGTCTTGATTGCCTTCCCAACCTACGGTACATCCCAAATGGGTACAGATCGGGGACAAGGCAAGAATTTCACCGTCCTGACGAAAAACATAAGCGGATTGCGTCTGTTCAGATGTATACCAGCCGTCTTCGATTTCGACATCGAAATTAACCAATTGCGGCTCCTCTGTAACATCATCCTCGCTTAAACCGATGGAAATAAAATCTGAATCGTCTGTATCTTCTAAAGCCGGATCCAATGCCATACGCACCATAGGACTTAACATTCCAGCCGCCATGAAACCGCCTACACCGGTTAATGTATAAGTCAGAAATTGGCGCCGCGATACCCGATGTTTTCTTTCTTCACTCACGGTCTTCCCTCCTCGCTTCCGTTTGTTCACAAAAACTTCACACAACGTAAATAAATTAAGACAATCTCATGATAGACCAAAAAAAGCGGTAATGTCAATTGATTCACAAGAATTGTTTTAGGAAGATAATAATTATTTGTTAATCCGTTTACCACCGGCCTGTGATCAACGGAACTATTTGATCGATTTGCTGTGAAATAACAGACTTCACTTGTTTCATCTCCATCGAAGAGAGTGAAATCGGCGGCATCCAAATCACTTCCGCTTCTTCCGCCGGGGAAAGCGAACGCCAAGCAGGGTCTCCCGTGATATAAAAGCGGTGTGCAAACCCCGCCTCCAGTAAGTGATCGTCCCACTGTTTTAACGCTTCGCACTGCGATTTTAGAGAATCCGTTTGCAAATATGTATAAGGCGGTGTGAGCATAATTCTCCCGGCAAACTGCTTTTCAATCCCTTCAGATAAAAGCTGGACGTACTCGCCTTGTTCGGCAGCCGATTGGGTTTTTTCTTGAAAATTAAACGGAACCAACGGGATAAGAGCTGTATCGACATATTCTTTTGCTTCAGCATAGTAATTAAGCGATTCCGCATTCCAGCGCATCGCGTTCCCCTCCTTGCCACTGTATTAACAATGTTAAGTATTTATATAAAAGCCCTTCTATTCTTGAAGGGCTTTAAGTGCCGCATATTGTCTTGCCAAGTTATGAAACGAGTCTTTATCCCGCGATTGCAGCGCTTCATTAATCTCTGCACGGAGCCGCTCCAATTCCTTTAAACGGATGGATTCATCGAGCACCATCTCGGCCAGAACCGCATTGAGGTTTTCTTCTTCAGCATTTACCGGCAGATAAGGGTTCTCTTCCATGACCGCCATATATTGATGGGACGTTTGTTTATTTTCAAAGTTTAGCTGGATATAAATATCTTCATTGCGGTTTAAACGGATATCGTGAAAAGCTTTTTCCGCATCCATCGTAATATGATGATTTTTATGAAAGGAAAAGGGAATCTCTTCTACATCGTTCGTTGAAATGATTAATGCTTTCGGACAGTGATCGGCTTCTTCGACGAAATGAACTTTTTCCATCAAAATATCATCACTCATCAAAAAATTGAGCAGCCACGCACATTCTCTTCGCTTTAGCTGATGCTGATCGAGGAACCACTTTAAAAAATCTCTTTTTTCCATTGCCGGAACAGAGCTGTGCATTTTTATCCCTCCCATCTTTTCGATCACCAAGGGAATACGGCCAAAACACCATCTGCCTCTTATACTGTACAATTCTTGATGGGACGAGAAATTTCCTGCTGCTTTATTAAAATAATTCCCGTTTGAAGATATTTTTAACCGGTTATTTAACCCGTTTATTCAGTTCTTCGATTCGTTCTGCCAAATCTTCACGTTCCGGATAAAGCTCAAACAGCTGCTTTAAAATCGGCAAAGCTTTGTCATAGTTTCCGGCAGCGAGATAGATTTCAGATGCGTCTTCAAGAAAGCGTTCATCATCCGTTTCTGAAGTTAACACACGGTCGAGCGCTTCCGCCGCTTCTGTTGTTTCGTTTTCTTCAAACAGAGCCCTGGCCCGGTATCTTTCGTAGAGCGGATCAAATTCACGGTAATCATCTAAAAAGGCCATTAATTCCAAAACGCTCTCATAATCTTCGTTTTCGTCAAAGTAATTCAACAATTCTTTCACAGCGGAAACGTTGGACGGATTTAATGCGATGACTTTTTCAAGGAACGTTTTCCCTTCCTCGCCTTCGCCTCGTGACATTTGCAGCTTGGCTAATTCCAGGTAAAGCTCTTCATTAAATTCGTCGCGCTTAATGCCGTCCTGTAAAATTTGCATAGCGTTGTCATATTGCTTTAAAGCGACGTTAGCTCGGGCAAGAATCGGATACGCTGTCGTGAAATCAGGATCCATTTCCAATAGCCTTGTCAATGTTTTAACAGCTGTGTCATACTCTTCCACCTGCATCGCTGTATAACCGTAACCGAACAATGCATCCGGCGTTTCATTTTCTTCAATTCCTTCACGGAAATAGACAAGCGCTTCCTCAAACTGACCGGTGGCACTGAATGCTTCAGCAAGTTTAACTTTCGGTTCAATCGGTAAATCGTTTGGGAGCTGCCCTTGATGCACCACTTTTTTGTAATAAGATATCGCTTTTTGATAATCTCCGCGGTTTAAGTAAAATTCGCCGAGACCGAATTGTAAAACGGGGTGATCCGGTTCATTTTCCAAGGCTTCGAGCAATTTATTTTCGGCAACTTCCTCGAGGCCGTCCGCTTCGTAGAGATCTGCCAGCAACAGGCGCGCTTGCACATAGGCAGGGTCGTCTTTTGACACTTCATTCAGCATATCAATCGCTTCGTCTTCTTTCCCGAGTTCGCCGTAACATTCTGCTGCAAATGCAAACAGCTCGCCATGATCCGGGTATCGAAACATCAGTTCTTGAAGAAGATTTAACGATTGATCGACTAGACCGAGTTCAAAATAAAGTTCGGCAATTGTCCGCTTCGTTTCATCATCTGCTTCCGGAATAAGACTTTCAACATTTTTCAAACCTTGTTCGTGCTCACCGGATTCAATCAGCGAGATCGCCTCTGCGAGTTTTTCATTCATCGTTTATCGGCTCCTTTATTATCGGTTGCGCAAATGTTTAAGATCGTCAAAAAAGCCGGGATACGATACCGCAATCGCATCGGTATCTTCTACCGTCACCGGGGAAGTGCTGATCAGACCGCACAAGGCCATCGCCATGCCGACTCTGTGGTCACCGAAACTTTTCACCGTTCCTCCGCTCAGGCGTGTCGGTCCTTGAATAATCATACCGTCCGGCGTCGCTTCAATATTCGCGCCGAGCTGTTTTAACTGCGAAACAACCGTATCAATGCGATTCGTTTCTTTTACCTTCAGTTCAGCTGCATCTTTAATCACCGTTGTGCCTGCTGCTTGCGTTGCCAAAACAGCAATAACCGGGATTTCATCAATAAGACGCGGGATCAACCCGCCGGCAATTGTCGTTGCTTTTAAAGACGAAGTTTGCACATGCAAATCAGCGACAGGCTCCCCGGCTGTTGTTTTTTCATCTGTTAATTCAACATTTGCTCCCATCGCTTCTAACACATCAAGAATACCTGTTCGTGTCGGATTAACGCCGACAAAAGGCAATTTAACACAGCTGTCCGGCACCATCAACCCTGCTGCCAGTATAAAGGCAGCAGATGAAATGTCGCCGGGCACATCAACATCCGCAGCATTTAAGTGCTGATCGCCTTCGACGGTAACTTGTGTCCCGTTAACAGCAACGTCTACACCGAAGCTTTTAAGCATACGTTCAGTATGATCTCTCGATTTGCTCGGTTCATCAACCGTTGTTTTTCCTGAAGCGTTCAATCCCGCTAACAGCAGCGCCGATTTCACCTGTGCACTTGCGACGGGGCTGACGTAGTGAATACCTCGAAGCCGTCCTCCGCGGAGGTGAATTGGCGTGAATTCTCCGAATAACCGGCCGTCAATCGAAGCGTTCATCATTTTCAGCGGTCCGGTAACGCGCGACATCGGGCGCTTGGCAATTGATTTATCGCCGACTAAAACGACAGATTTGGGGAGCCCTGCGAGCAGCCCGGATAACAGGCGAATCGTTGTACCGGAATTTCCGACATCAAGCGCCTCCTCCGGTTCTTTAAACGAATCGGTTCCTTTGCCGTAAATGATCATTTCATCATCTTCTTCAACGATGTTTACGCCGAGCTGCTTCATGCATTCAATCGTGCTGTAACAATCTTCTCCTTTTAAAAACCCACGGATCGTGGTAATCCCTTCAGCCATAGAACCGAATAAAACCGCTCGGTGGCTGATTGATTTATCCCCCGGCGTTTTTACCATTCCTTGCAACCCGCCGCTTTCTATCGGCGTCATTTCGATTTCTGACATGGTATCCTCCTTTATTATGGAGCATCATACGTTTCATAGAAATGCTCACGCAATTTATCCTTTGCCATTTGCAAATCCTCAGCAGAACGAAAACTGAGCCTGAGAACGCCCATGATATCTTCTCTGGCCTCAATAATCCGGATGTTTGTAATACTGATTCCCGCATCCGCAAGGATCGCCGTCACATCCGAAATCACGCCGGGATGGTCCGGAACATCAACAAATAAATCGTAAAACGGGAGCATCGCCCCCTTTTTCCGTGAAGGAAGCTGATCCCTGGCTGTTTTAGCCTGCTGAAAAAACGTAAAGATCGCTTCCTCATCCGCCTCGTCAATCATTTTTTCAACACCGGTAAGCTGACTTTGCCATTCTTTTAATAAATCAAGAAGAACTTCCCGATTTTGCAGTAAAATGTCCCGCCACATTTCCGGAGAGGCAGAAGCAATCCGGGTTAAATCCCGAAAACCGCCGGCTGCTAATTGCGTGATCAGCGGATCTTGCACTTCTTTTTCCGCTACTTGGTTGACGAGACTCGATGCGAGAATATGAGGCAGATGGCTGATCAATCCGGCAAAACGGTCGTGATCAGCAGGATTTAATTCAAGAAACTTTGCCCTTGTTCCTTTTAAAATATTTTGCAGCCGAATCCGTTCAGAAGAAGGAACACCTTCAACTGGCGAAAAAATATAAAATGCGTTCTCAAACAACCGGTCATTGGATGCTTCTATGCCGGTTTTGTGTGAACCCGCCATCGGATGTCCGCCGATAAAGGAAACACCTTGACGGCTTAATTCCTTTCCTTTATCGACGACACTTTTCTTTGTGCTGCCGACATCGGTAATGATCGCGCCTTCTTTTAACGGAAGACCAATCAAACGTTCGAGAATAGCCAGTCCGCCTGTAACGGGCGTCGCAATAATAATCACATCACTAGAGATGGCGGCATCTTCAATCGATGCCGCCGGTTCATCAATAATTTGTAAGCTTTTAGCTAAACTCATTGCATCCTGATCGGAATCATAGCCGACCACGGTCGCTTGAGGGTGGCCGTTTTTAATACTTAAAGCCAGCGAACCGCCGATTAAACCTAGTCCGATCACAAAAATTCGCATCTGCACAGCGTGTTTCCTCCCTTTAACGAAGCCAGTCTTTCAGTTCCGCGATGATACGGTCGTTTTGTTCCGGGTTTCCCAGCGTAATCCTGACGGATGTCGGATAGCCTAACGCTTCGCCGTTACGCGTTATAAAACCCCGTTCCAGCAAATATTGAAAAATTTCGCTCCCCGGTTTCTGCAAGTCCATTAAAATAAAATTCGTCTCCGAAGGGAAGTAATCTAACCCGAATTCATCGCAAAATTGCTCATACTTTTTCATTTCGCGGCGGTTTTGCTCAAAACAGGAACGGATAAAAGACTGGTCATTTAAGGCAGCAGAAGCTGCCAATTGACCGGCCGTACTCGTATTGAACGGTTCGCGTGCAGGATCGATCGCTTGAATCAAATCCTTTGATGCTGCTCCGAACCCGACGCGCAATGATGCAATCCCGTAGGCTTTTGAGAACGTGCGTAAGAGCATTAAATTGTTATACTCGTTTAAATAAGGGACCGTATCCGGGAAATCTTCCGCACTGACGTATTCATAATAAGCTTCATCACTGACGACGAGGACATCTTCCGGCACTTTCTGCATAAACGACCGAAACGCTTCTTCCGAGATATATGTGCCCGTCGGATTATTCGGGTTGCAGACAAAAACGATCTTCGTTTTTTCATCAATCGCCTGAAGCATTCCATCTAAATCATGCGTTCCGTCGATCAGAGGGACTTCCTTAACTTCCGATCCTTCAATGACAGCATTATGTTTATATTGCGGAAATGTCGGCGCGGCTGTCACGATATTGTCATCTCCAGTCAGCATCGCCCGGCAAAGTATTAAAATTACTTCGTCCGAACCGTTGCCAAAAATCAGCTGCTCTTCCGCCACGTTTAAATGCTGAGCAACGTCTTCGCGCAACTGTTTGGCATATCCGTCCGGATAAATGTGGACGGCATCGTAAGCCTTTATTAACGCATCTTTTACCGCCGGAGAAGCCCCGTAAGGATTCTCGTTTGAAGCGAGTTTAATGACTTCCTCCAACTGGAGCTCCCGCTTTACTTCTTCAATCGGTTTTCCGGGTTTATAAGGCGTCAACCCGTTCATTGTTGATTTTATCCTCACTGCAATTCCCTCCGCATTCATGCCAATCTCAATCGTATGTCTTCTATCTTAGTATGAAATGAGCGCTTCGACAAATGATTTAATTCGTTTAACGGCATCTGCTCTCGTTCGGCTATCAAGAAGCGCCTCTTCTTCTTTCCCGATCTCTTTTACGATTGCCGATCCGACAATTGCTCCGTCAGCGATCGATTGGAAGTGACGGACGTGTTCGTTCGTCGTAATGCCAAAACCCGCTAAAACTGGAACTTCCGTAAAGTTTTGGATCGCGGCAATATCATCTGCAATCTTTTCTGAAAATGATGTCCGTTCCCCGGTTACGCCTAAACTTGTCACGTAATACAAAAATCCGTCAGCTGATTTACTGATTTTCTCTGTCCGGTTTTGCGAACTCGGGGCAATCAGCGGAACGAGTGAAAGACCGTTTTCGAGAAATTTTTCTCTCCAGTCAGTACTTTCCTCATACGGCAAGTCAGGTATCAATATGCCGTCGAAACCCGACTCTTTCATGTCATGGATTAACGCCTCGACGCCGTAAGTCAGCACAGGATTCACGTACGTAAAAAGAACCGCCGGAATATGCAGGCCTTTTTTTCGCGCTTCTTTCATCCCGGCTAAAGCTTGCGGTAAATTCCCGCCGGTTTTCTGCGCGCGCTTACCGGCTTCTTGAATGACCGGACCGTCAGCTAACGGATCGCTAAACGGCACGCCCCATTCCAATGCATCGGCACCGGCTTCCTGCAGCGCTACAGCAATATCTGTCGATGCGTCCATCGTCGGATCTCCGCTCATCATGTAAGGGACAAACAAGGCGTCTTTAGTTTGAAAACCCGGCTGTGTCAGTCGGTTCATTTATCTGCACCCCCAAGCACTTGCTGAATCGTATGCACATCTTTGTCTCCGCGCCCGGACAAGCAAACGAGCAGCGCATCATCTTCTGAATAAGATTTGGCGGCTCGTTTTACATAAGCAAGCGCATGCGCCGTTTCAATCGCAGGCAAAATCCCTTCGAGCCGGCATAAATCTTCTAATGCATCCATCGCTTCATCATCGGTTACAGCTTCATAATTAACTATCCCGCTGTCACGCAAATGCGCATGCTCTGGTCCGATACCGGGATAATCGAGGCCGGCCGAAATGGAATAAGGTTCAAAAACATTGCCGTGATCATCTTGAATGAGGTAAGATAACGCGCCGTGCAGCACGCCTTTTCTTCCCTTGCTTAACGTCGCCGCATGATCCGGCGTGTCCATCCCTTTGCCGGCAGCTTCAATCCCGGTTAAGCGGACACCGCTATTAATATACGGGTAAAACATTCCCATGGCATTGCTTCCGCCTCCGACACATGCAACAGCTTCCGCCGGCTGTTTGCCGCAAATTTCCTCCATTTGCCGGATACTTTCATCCCCGATCACCCGCTGGAAATTTCGAACAATCATCGGATACGGATGTGGGCCGACGACACTGCCGATCAGATAAAACGTTGTATCCACGTTCGCCACCCAGTGACGGATCGCCTCATTCGTAGCATCTTTTAACGTTTTTCCGCCTGATTGAACTTCAAGTACTTCAGCGCCCAAAAGCCGCATGCGAAAGACGTTAAGCTCTTGTCTTTTCATATCTTCAGCGCCCATAAACACCTTGCATGATAAACCGAACCGCGCGGCCATTGTCGCTGTTGCGACACCGTGCTGTCCTGCTCCGGTTTCAGCAATAATTTCCGTTTTGCCCATTTTTTTAGCTAAGAGACCTTGTGCTAAAGCGTTATTGATTTTATGTGCGCCGGTATGAAGCAAATCTTCCCGTTTTAAATAGATTTGCGCTCCGCCGTATGCCTCTGTTAAAGATCCGGCATACGTAATTTCCGTCGGCCTTCCGGCATAACGCTTTAATTCTTGCTGAAGTTCAGCTTTAAATGATTCTTCCGCTGTAATCGTATGATAAGCTTCTTCCAGCTGTGTCAGGGCGTACATTAACGTTTCCGGCACATATTTCCCGCCGAAATCACCGAAGCGGCCTAACTCATCTGGAAACGCGTATACATTCGCCGTCTTTTTCATTATCGTCACCATCTTTCGGTAGTCTTTTTCGTCGCCGGTTTCAATACCGCTGGAAATATCTAAGCCCCACGGGTGATACTTCAGCAGCTCGTCTGCATTTCCCGCTGTGATACCGCCGGCAATAAAAATCGGCACACCCTGCCGTTTCGCTTCCTCACTGTATTCCGGAACAGCGTCCCAATCAAATGCCGTGCCGGTTCCGCCCATACTGTGTTCGGTTTTGGTATCGACTAAAAAACCGTCTGCAGCATTTTCGAACTCTTTCATCCGCAAGAGAGCTCCGGATTCATGATGAATCGTTTTAAAAACCTGTACGCCCGACAGAGCTGTTTTCATCGCATGGACGTCGACTGAAGTTTCGTTGCCGTGACATTGGATGATGTCGAGGCCTGCTGTTTTTGCTGTTTGAATAATGGTTGTCTCTTCTTCATCGACAAAAACACCCGTCAATAAAGCTCTGTTATTTTGCGGCAACTCCGCTGTCCATTCACAGACGTCTTCCGGCCGCACCCGGCGCTTGGACGGGGCGAAAATAAACCCGAGATAATCTGCGCCGGCTGAGCACGCATTTACAACATCTTTTTTTGAACGCATGCCGCAAAATTTGATTTGAGGCCGCATCAACTTTCACCCCCGTCAAACAGCTGATTCAAAAACAGCTGCGGGGACTCGGCGAGCATAAACCCTTCACCGATCAGCATGCCGCCTGCTCCGGCTTTTTTAAGACGGCGAATATGTCCGGCATTATGGATACCGCTTTCGCTGATAACGAAGCTGCCGTCCGGAACGAGCGGAGCGAGCGATTCCGTGATGGACATATCGGTTGAAAACGTATGAAGATCGCGATTGTTGATCCCGACCAGCTCGGGAAACACGTGCTTATACACTTGCTCCAGCTCTTTTTCATTGTGTACTTCCGTTAACACTTCCAGTCCTAATTCACGCGCGTATTCATAATACTCGGCAAATTGACGTTCTTCTAAAATTGCCGCGATTAATAAAACAGCATCTGCTCCGATCTTATCGGATTCGGTGATCATTTTTTCATCACAGATAAAGTCTTTTCGCAGCACCGGCGTATCGACTGCCTCTTTAACAGCTGTTAAATCAGCGTTCTTCCCTTGAAAATACGCAAAGTCAGTCAAAACAGAAATGCCCGATACGTGTACACTTTCATAACGTTTGGCAATCGCCTCAGGAGAAAAATCATTTGTAAATACACCTTTTGAAGGGCTCGCTTTTTTCACTTCAGCAATGACCCCTAAAGGGTATTCCGCCTGTTTCAAAGAGGAGATAAGCGGTCTTTTAGGCTTATCTGTTGCCGGTAAAGCTCGGATATTAACGTTGCGCAGGTTTTCTTTTTTGGTTTTAACAATTTCATTTAGGATAGTCATTGTTTGACAGACACCTCTTCTTTACTCTGCAGGCGTTTCAAATGTTTCATAACCGGTTCGCCAAGATATGCCCGGCACTTGTCAACACCCTGCGCAATTGTTTCAGCATTACCGTTGACGTATAAAGCAGCCCCGGCGTTTAATAATAGCAATCCGGTCGCAGCATCGGTCCTGTTGCCTTCGAACGTGTCGACGATCATTCGGGCGCTCATTTCCGCATTATCAGCTTTTGCCGCTGAAGCATCCATCGTTGTCAGCCCGGCATCTTCAGGGCGAAAGGCGAACTTATCAATTCGGTTGCCGCGAACTTCAACCATGTTCGTCACGCCTTGAACGGTGACTTCATCCATGCCGTCTTCTCCGGTTACAAAAAGAGCGCGTTCAATCCCGAGGTTCAAGGCGGCCGCGGCCATTTTTTCCGCTGCATCATTGCTGTATACACCGATGATCCGCCGTTCTGCTCCGCCGGGGTTGGTTAACGGCCCGAGCAGATTAAAGATCGTTTTATGCTGTAATTTTTGCCGCACAGGAGCAACGTGTTTCATCGCCTGATGATACACAGGAGCGAAAAAGAACGACAAATGATAATCTCTTAAGCGCTGCAGCGTTTCTTCTTCGGTCGCTTGAAACGGAATCCCGAGGTGATCGAGCACATCGGCACTTCCGGTTTTTGATGAGACACTCCGGTTCCCGTGTTTGGCTACCGCAATCCCCATCGAACTTAACAAAATCGCCGATGCCGTTGAGATGTTGTATGTCCCGCTCCCGTCTCCGCCTGTGCCGCACGTATCGAGCACAGGGTAAGGAATTGTCATTGTCGCAGCTTTATTGATCATTCCTCTGGCAAACCCTGTCACTTCTTCAGCTGTTTCGCCCCGGTGCTGCATAATCGCTAATAAGGCTGCCATTCGTTCATTATCCAACTTCCCTTCCATCATGTCTGTGACGGCTGCTTCTGCGTCAGCAGCAGTTAACGGTTCACCGTTCAATATTTGTTCATACGCTCTGCTCATCTCTTTAATACCTCCTCGCTAAAACTTTCCTCTGCTGTTTTTATCGCATAAATCAATGCGCTTGCTTTGTTTCTCGTTTCGCGCCATTCGCTTTCAGGATCGGAATCCTGCACGACACCGGCTCCAGCTTGTATATAAGCTGTTTTATTTTTCAGAATGATCGTTCGAATTGCAATACACGAATCGACCGCATCGTTAAACCCGCAATAAGCAATTGCGCCTGAATACACTCCGCGCCGTGTTTTTTCCAATTCCTGAATAATCTCTACTGCTCTCACTTTCGGCGCACCTGAAACCGTTCCGGCGGGATGCGCGGCAAACAAAGCTTCAAACGGATGTTTCTCTATACTCAATTTGCCGGTAACTTTAGAAATGATGTGCATAACATAGGAAAAGTACGATATTTTCATAAAAGATGATACGTTTACCGAGCCGTACTCGCTGACGCGTCCGACATCATTTCTGGCTAAATCGACGAGCATTAAGTGCTCGGCGCGTTCTTTCTCATCGGCAAGGAGCTCTTTTGCGAGCATTTGATCTTCCTCTTCGGTACTTCCGCGTTTTCTCGTTCCGGCAATCGGATGAACTTCGAGCGACCGATCAGCATCAACCTTGATCAGCCGCTCCGGAGAGCTCCCGATCACTTCTTGATCGTGAAAGCGAATGTAATATAAATAAGGGGATGGATTCACTTTTCGAAGAACACGGTAGAGCGTCAGTCCGTCTGATTGCACAGGCAGCTCAAACCTTTGCGATAACACCGTTTGAAATACATCGCCTTGAGCAATGTAAGTTTTTACTTTTTCTACCGCTTCCATAAACGCGGTTTTTGTAAAGTTTGAATGCACACCGTCAAATAACGTATCCTGTTCCGGTGATGCTACAGGGACCAGCGAAGGCGGTCTCGCCTGTTCTGATTGAATCGTTTTAATGACTTCCTCAACTTTGGCTGTGCTTTGTGCGTAAGCTTCTTCTGCACTCAGCTGCGATGTATCCTGCCAATGAATAACAGTCAGCTCTTCTTTACTGTGGTGATAAGCGAGAATCGTCTCGCAAAAGATCATCGCGACATCGTGCTCTTCTCCCGCCTCAACACGGGTAGCCGGCTCTTCATAATGATAGCCTTCAAAACTGACATAACCGACAGCCCCGCCCGGAAAAGGGATATCCGGTCCATTCGGCGAAACGGATAAATAATTCAGCGCCGATTTCCAAGCTTTTTCAAACGTTTCATCATCCGTCAACACGTTGCCGGCGCGGTCTTTAAATTGAAAGCGGCCATGTTGATCGGTAATCGCGTAGTCTGGCGACAGTCCGATAAATGAATAATTCGACCATGGCGATGCCGGATCTTTACTTTCCAAAATGAACGAGGCATCGTCGTCGAACATATGAAACAATTGAATCGGTGTTTTTGTGTCCGCGATGACACTCGCGGAAACCGGAACTTTTTGATATTTTTCCGCTTCTTTTCGAAATGCTTCTATTGTCATGTTATACAAGGGGATCACCTCTTTTGTAAGCGAGGTAAAACGCGCGGGAAAACAGGCAGGAAGGTACAATAAAAACGCCTGCAACAAAACAGACGTTCGGGCAGATGATTATTCTTCCCTCGCCTCCGCTATGCTCTGCTAATCTCGCTCATCTCAGCTCAATCTTACATAATTTGTATAGCTTAGCTCGCTCGCTCTCTCATCTCTAATCTCTAATCTCTAATCTTTGTGTTATCCTACCTTGATTTCTCTTGATTTGTCAAGCTTAAGTCCGGCCGCAAACTGACGGCGCGGTTTAAGTAAACATGTTGAATATCCCGCTGCGCTAAGCCGGTCTCCGCGGTAACCATGACACGGATGCACCGTTCGATTCCGTCCGGGACGTCGATTTCCCGGGCGCACATGACGGGGACAAACTGATATCCGTCCAATTGCCGAAGAGATTTCGCAGGGAAAGCCGCATTCAAATCGTTTGTGACGGTAAACCATACATGAGAAATGTCTTCCGCTTTTAAATTGTTCCTCGCGATAATTGCCTCAACCATTTCATAAGAAGCGCTCACAATTGACTCCGCTTCATTTACCTCAACGGTTGTCGCACCTCTGAATCCGCGAATCATATCGTCATCTCCTCTTTTAATAAGTCAAGGATCGTATCGTCTTCAACCGGACGAACTAAAGGAACCCCAGCTTCTTGAAGAAGAACAAACCGCACTTTCTGTTCGGCCGCTTTTTTGTCACGTTTCATATGGGCCAACAACGTTTCAGGTTCGCATGAAGCAGGTATCGTTAAATCGTAACCTAAGCGGATCATTTCTTCATTGTACGCTTCGCTGTCGAGTGAAGACCCGAGAACTTTGCCGCTTAATTTCATGGCAAAATCCATTCCGATCGCAACAGCTTCGCCGTGGGTCAACGTTCCGTAGCCGGCTTCTGCTTCAATTGCATGTCCGAGCGTATGGCCAAAATTTAAGAAGGCGCGAATGCCGGCCTCCCGTTCATCAAGCTGAACAATTTCAGCTTTGACTTGGATAGATTGACGAATCGTATCATTCAAAACATCGACAGGAACCGCGGATAGATCGAGCCATTGATCTTTAATAACTTTAAGAAGCGCAGGGTCTTGAATCCAGCCGTGTTTAATCACTTCTGCTAAGCCTGAACGCCACTCCTTCTCCGGCAGTGTATAAAGCGTTTCTGTATCATAGATGACAGCTGCGGGGGGATGGAACGCGCCGATTAAATTTTTCCCGAGCGGATGATTAAGCCCGGTTTTCCCGCCGACACTGCTGTCATGTGCTAACAGTGTCGTCGGCATTTGCACATAATCGATTCCCCGCATATAAGTTGCCGCAGCAAACCCGGCAGCATCGCCGACGACACCGCCGCCAAGCGCAACGATCACCGAATTTCTGTCTAAGTGGCAATTCAGCGCAAACGTCATTAACTCATAGTACGTTTCCATCGATTTCGACTGTTCGCCTGCAGCAAGCGTGTAGATATACAAAGGCTGTTCGTCAGCAAAGGATGCAGCCACCTCTTCCGCATACAGCGGTCCGACTGTTTCGTCGGTCACGATCAAAACAGCCGAAAACTTTGATTTGCCCAAATCTTTTAAAATATCAGCGGTTTGATGTCGCAGCCCTGCGGCGATATAGATTGGGTACGTATGACTTTCAGAACGTATTTCAAGCGATCGTTCCGCCATTAAAATGACCTCACTTCATCTAAATACATCTCATAATGCTTCTTAATATCCGGCAATGTATCGGCGCCGAACTTCTCGAGAAACTCGTTCGCGATTTCCCAAGCTACAGCAGCCTCACAGACGACCGCTGCTGCAGGCACTGCGCAGCTGTCCGAACGCTCAATGCTTGCTGAGAAAGGTTCTTTTGTTTCAATATCAACGCTTTGCAGCGGTTTATAAAGTGTCGGTATCGGCTTCATCGCTCCGTGAACAACAACAGGCATACCTGTTGTCATTCCTCCTTCAAAACCGCCAAGCCGGTTGCTTTTACGATAGTATCCGGCCGCTTCATCATAAGCAATCTCATCGTGAACCCGGCTGCCGTTAAGACGCGCCGCTTCAAAACCAATCCCGATTTCAACACCTTTGAAGGCGTTAATGCTTAACACAGCTTGAGCAATCTTCGCGTCGAGTTTTCGGTCATAATGAACATGACTGCCAAGGCCGGGCGGAACATGGTCTGCAAGCACCTCTATGACCCCGCCGATCGAATCGCCGTCTTTTTTCGCATCATCAATCGCTTGCTTCATTTTTTCTTCCGCGTCTGTATCCAGGCAGCGAACTTCCGACTGTTCCGTTTTTTCCTTGATCGATGCAGCGCTGTCGGAACTTTCAACGGAACTTTTAATATTGCCGATTTCAAGCACATGCCCGGCTACTTCAATGCCAAATTGGCGCAAGATCACTTGTGCGACAGCACCGACAGCTACTCGCGCTGTCGTTTCCCGGGCTGAAGATCTCTCAAGCACATTTCGCATATCGCGGTGTCGGTACTTCAATGCTCCGTTTAAATCAGCATGTCCCGGGCGCGGACGGGCAATTTGCCGTTTCACATCCTTTTCTTCTTCTTCGCTGATCGGTTCTGGTCCCATAACTTTTTGCCAATGTTTCCAATCTTTATTTTCAATGTGAAGCGTAATCGGCGCCCCTGTTGTTTTTCCGTGGCGAACTCCGCTTGTAATCGTGACTTGATCGGTTTCGATCTGCATTCGCCGGCCGCGGCCGTAACCTTTTTGTCTTCTCGCTAAATGCTCGTTTATATCTTCTTTCGTTAACGGAATTTGACTCGGAACGCCTTCAATGATCGCTGTCAATTCCGGACCGTGTGACTCACCTGCTGTTAAAAATCTCATCTGTATCATCTCCATACGTCTTTATCACTTTTATGCGTTAAATAATCGATGTTACTATTGTTTATGATTGTAACGAATTTTTCAAGCAAAATAAATCGTTTTTCGTAATTTACATCAAAAGAGGAAAATCAGATGATTCTCCTCGCAGCTTAAACATGTTCAATTTTGCGGTAAAAAAATGTTTCTTCAGAAATTAATCCGTAGCGCTGCGGGTTGAAAATTTGCTCGGTACTTCCGACAAATAAAACCCCGCCTATTTTTAACGCCCGGCTAAAACGCAAATAAATATCGTCTTTCGCTTCTTCCGTAAAGTAGATCATCACGTTTCGGCAGACAATCAAATCTTTGCCCGTCTCAAACCGGTCCGCCAAAAGGTTATGCTTTTTAAACCGGACCGAGCTTTTCACCTTATCCCGAACACGGTAGCCGACGGAATCGCTGTGAAAATAATTTTCCAGCTTATCACTGCTTACATTTTCAACCGAACGCTCAGGATAAAATCCTTTTTTCGCGCGGTTCAATATCGATTCATCCAAGTCTGTCGCCAAAATTTCATAGCGGCTGTTCCCCGCTTGTTCTTGCAGCAGTATCGCGAGCGAATACGGCTCTTCCCCCGTTGAACAGGCGGCACTCCAAACGTTTAATGTGCCTTGTTTATTTTTCAATAATGCAGGCATAATTTGTGTTTCTAAGACAGTCCAGCGTTGCGGGTTGCGAAAAAACTCAGAAACGTTAATTGTCATCCGATCGAGAAATTCTTCAAACAGATCCTGATTTGTTGTTAACGCGTGATAATAATCGTGAAAATTTACAAATGACCGCTTGTCGCGAAGCGATGTCAACCGCCGTTTCATTTGAGCTTCTTTATAAAGAGAAAGGTCGATGCCGGTTTTGCGTTTAATATTGTCTGTAAACTGTTTGTACTCATCCATATGTTCTTGATCCTCTTTTCTGCAACGATACAAGTCTGATCCATTTATACCATAAACCAGCTGGAGGATAAAGTTAAAAAGCGCCTTCTGCCGAAGGCGCTTTAGAGTATAGACAAAGTCATGACATCGTTAGATGTCCTATTAAAAGGAACGGATGACGACGCATCGTCCGGCTTCTTTCCGCGGGCGAGCGCCGAGCCGCTTCGGGCTGACGCCCTGCAGGGTCTCGCCTGTCTCGCTATCCCGCAGGAGAAAGCCGGGATGCTGGGTCATCCTCTTTTTTGAAGCGAGTGTATTCATAAAAAAGAAGCCGTGCATCCACTCCTCCGACGCCTCCGGGAAAGCAAGCGACGAAGATCCGGATTCGGCGGCCTAAGGCCGCCGAATCCTAGCTGAGTCCTTGCCCGGGGCAAGCGGAGGGTAGTGTGGATTCATGGCTGACATCAAAATATAGTTTGTCTACAGTCTGAAGCGCCTTCTGCCGAAGGCGCTTCAGTGTGTGTTCATGCTGTTTTAGATCACGGATACTACACCCATTTTGATACCGTTTTGCTGTAATTCAAAATCTCCGCATCATTAAAGAAAAGGCTGATTTCACGTTCCGCACTCTCTGCTGAGTCAGATCCGTGCACAAGATTTTTCGATACGCTAAGGCCGAAATCCCCGCGGATCGTTCCCGGCGCAGCTTCAGCCGGATTTGTTTTCCCCATCATTTTTCTTGCTTCGCTTATACAGTTTTCTCCTTCAAGCACGACAGCAAATACTGGACCTGAAGTAATAAAATCAACCAGGCCTTCATAAAATGGCTTGCCTTTATGTTCCCCGTAATGGGTTCCGGCGAGCTCTTCCGTTATCATCATCATTTTTGCTGCAGCAATTGTGAAACCTTTCTTTTCAAAACGGGTTAATATTTCACCGGTCAACCCGCGCTGCACCCCGTCCGGCTTCACCATCACAAACGTTTGTTCCATCATTGCACCTCCAGCGAACGAAATTATGTAAACCCTTACATATCATAGCAGGGTTTTGGCTTCATCACAAGTACGCAGCCAACGCTCAAATTAAAATTTCCGCTCCCCGATATATTCGGCAATCTCTGTTAACGCCCGTTTCGCCCGGTTTGATTTGAGCGGCGCTAACGCATCATGAGCTTTTTCTAAATAACGGTCTGCCAGTTTTTTTGAAAAGTCTATTCCGCCAGAAGCACGGATCCGACGAATAACCCCGGGCATATCCATCAATTTGTCGCCGCCGGATTGCAAATAAGCTGAAATGTCTTCATAGAGCTGCTCGTCTTGATGCATCGCATACAACGCCGGAAGGGTCAGGTTCCCTTGTTGCAAATCGCTCCCGGCCGGTTTACCTAATTCTTTTTCAGTGCCGACAAAATCGAGAATATCATCAGTTATTTGAAAAG
Source organism: Salisediminibacterium halotolerans (assembly GCF_003814815.1). Lineage (GTDB taxonomy): Bacteria > Bacillota > Bacilli > Bacillales > Salisediminibacteriaceae > Salisediminibacterium > Salisediminibacterium halotolerans. The sequence continues at coordinate 453,753 of NZ_RKQQ01000002.1, read as the reverse complement.
CCATGCCTGTATAATAACCGTATCTTTTTAAATTTTCGCGATCTTGCTCGGATGCTTCTGCAACGAGCGCTCCGAGCTCACAGCTCACGGCAATAAGAAGCGCTGTTTTGCGGCGGATTCTTCGTAAATACATCCGCATATTCTGATTCCAGTTGTATTGATCTTTAATCTGTTCCACTTCGCCAATTGCCATCTCAACCATCGCTTCTGACAGCGTTTGATGCAATGCAATGTTTGTTTCTGCAGCTGCAATTTCAATCGCTTTAGCAAAAATATAGTCGCCGGTATACATTGCTATACGATTGTCCCACTTAGCTTTAATCGTTTCTTCGCCTCTTCTGACAGAAGCGTCATCAATTACGTCGTCATGAACGAGCGACCCCATATGAATTAATTCAAGCGGCACAGCAACATGCTTAATCCTTTCGATATCATACGTCCCAAACTGGGCAGACAACAGCACAAATACCGGGCGGATTCTTTTTCCGCCCGCTTTTAACAAATGAGATGAAGCTTCTTGCAATATAGCATGATCAGCATCGATTGTTTTTTCAATTTCTTTTTCAATTTTTGAAATATCCTGTTTTAAGTACCAATAAATATCCGAGAGTTTCATTCCGATCCACCTAACGAAAAAATGTGCTCTGAAGCCGGGCGTTGCCAAACAGCGATATCGCGGACAGGCTCTTGAAGCAGTCCGTATTTATAAGCGAGCTCAAAATAATACAGCAGCCCAGCAAGATGTTGGTCTGATAAATCGTAATTCAATCCTTGAAAATAATGATGCCAAAAAGTTTCTGAACCGCTGTATGTTTGCTTGACAGAAGCAATCATACTTTGAAAACCGTCCGAGCGGCAAATTTCTTTGCTTTTTGTGATTTGCTCGGTCAGTTCGAGCATCGCATCAGGGTATGAGCGAAGAATTTCATTTCGAACGGCAATCACAGCGTATGTCATTGGATATCCTGTCCACTTGTGCCATTCTTCACCGAGATCGTAAATGTACGAGTGGTTTTGTTTATACATATGCGCCATAATCGCATCATCCCCGATTAACAAACATGCATCGTATTCGGACATCATCGTATCGTAGTCAGGCGGAACCGTTGTATATACCGCGTCAGCCCCGTAAAATTCCTGCAGGATAATCATCAGCAAATGTACTGAAGTTGCCGATGAGGATGTTAAAGCAATCCGTTTTCCAGACAATTGATTGATCGGCGCATGCGAAAATAAAAATATCGAACCGACGGCGCGAGGGGATGAGACTGATAAGTTCGGCAATAGCGTATACTCGTCAGCATGCTCTGCATACGAAAACGAAGAAATGCCGCCTACATGTATGTGCCCTTCGCTCATTTCTTGATTTAATTGCGACGGAATTGCCGGCTCAAACGTGAAGCCGATCTCCTGTAAGCGGTCTCTGTTTAAATAATAAAACAGCGGCAAAATATTCGTATAGGATATTTCTCCGATCACTAAATTCATTATGACTCCCCCCAGCGTCTAAAGAGATTATGGGACGCCCCGAGCTGATCAAGAACTTTTCCGACGACAAAATTGACTAAGTCATCGTAATTCGACGGTTGATGGTAAAAACCAGGCATAGCTGGAACGATTTGCGCCCCGGTATCACTGAGGCGCTTCATATTCTCCAAGTGAATCGAATTTAACGGCGTCTCTCTCGGTACAATAATCAGTTTACGCCGTTCTTTTAACGCAACGTCCGCAGCCCGCTCAAGCAAGTTTGACGATGTACCGTGGGCAATTTTCGCGAGCGTCCCCATTGAACAAGGCACAATTACCATACCGTCATTTTGTGCTGATCCGCTTGCAATCGGAGCTGAAAACTCTTGATCGGTATGATAAAAAAGCCGTTCATGACTGCCAAATAATTCATAAAGGCAGCGCTCCCGATCGCTAGTATCCATCCCGAGCTCATAATACAGCACTTGCCAGGCGGCGCCGGTTAATAAGAAATGCACCGTGTGGCCTGACTTAAGCAGTTCTTGCACGATCCGGACGCCGTAAACAGCTCCGCTTGCTCCTGTTAAAGCAACAGTCAATGTTTTTTTCTCATTTGTGCTCATATGATCAAATCTCCCAACGTAAAGACGAGCAACACGATACTGATGATGCCGTTCATCTTAAAAAATGCGACATCTACTTTGGATAAATCTTTCGGAGAAACAAGCGAATGTTCATAAACCATGATCGCTCCGACGATCACAATTCCGAACGCATATATCCAGCTGAGCGGAGCGACAAAAAACAGCAGTATCATTGCCGAAAAACTGACGACATGAAAACCGCGTGCAATCTTAAGCGCTTTAGCAATCCCGAATTTACTCGGAATTGAGTGCAGATTGACTTCCTGGTCATAATCGGCGTCTTGTGTCGCATAAATAACATCAAATCCCGCTGTCCAGAAGGCGACGGCGATAAAAAGAATAAACGCCTCCCATGTCAAAACGCCGGTTGCGCCGACCCAGCCCCCAAGCGGAGCAATTCCGATCGTCACACCGAGAAAAACATGACAAAGCCAAGTAAATCGTTTCGTATACGAATAGAATACAAGAAAAAACACCGCAACCGGCAGCAAGTATACAGCAAGCATGTTTAATTGAAAGGCAGCAACAAAGAGCACAGCAAACGAAACGGCGATAAATCCAGCCGTTTCAGCTTTTGACAAAAGGCCTGCTGGAATCGCGCGATCTGCTGTCCGCGGATTCGCTTTATCGATTTGAGCATCGATCAGACGGTTTAACGACATCGCCGCACTGCGGGCGCCGACCATCGCCAATGTAATCCAAATCCACTGCGCTATCGTAGGCCAGCCCCCCGTGACTAGCAAACTTCCCAAAGCAGCGCCGAGAAAAGCAAACGGCAGAGCAAAAACAGTATGTTCAAACTTGATCATTTCCAAAATAACTTTTAATTTCTTCATCTGGAATTTACCCCTTAACCATTTATGATTGATCTTTTTTGGCAAAATGCGAGGCTGCTGCGCCGCCGGCGTAAGATTGAACATCGACTTTCGAGAAACCAGCTTCATGGAACAAGCGTTTCAGCTCGCTTTTTCCCGGAAAAGATTGGCTTGACTCCTGAAGCCAAGAATATTCTTCGTAACTCTGCGCAAAAAATTTACCGAACATCGGCATCACTTTTTGAAAGTAAAACCAATAAAACTGTTTAAAAACCGGTGCAGTCGGCTGCGACGTTTCTAAACAGACAACCATCCCGCCGGGTTTTGCAACACGATACATTTCCTTTAATACTTGTAAATAATCCGGCACATTCCGAAGCCCGAATCCGATCGTTACATAATCAAATTGATCGTCAGCAAAAGGAAGGCTCATCGCATTTCCTTGAATTAAAGAGACATTCGCCATATTTTTATCGGCAAGCTTTTCTTTTCCGACGGCCAACATATTCTCACTAAAATCAATCCCTGTAACCGTACCGTTTTTCCCGGCAGCTTCCGCTAAATGCGCAGTCCAATCTGCCGTGCCGCAACATACATCCAGCGCTGAAGAACCCGGCGGAACAGCCATCTTTTTCATTGTATCTTTGCGCCATGCGATATGACGTCTGAAGCTGATAATTCCGTTCATTTTATCGTACTGTGAAGAGATTGATTGAAAGACATCATGGACCCGTTTTTCCTTGCTTGTTGTCATTGGTTATCCTTCCTCTGCTGCACACGTTTTTTTATACACATCACTCATTGAAGTTCCCGGATAAAACAGCGGCGGGAATGTCCCTTCTTCGATGCCGTTTTGCGCTGTAATCATTTCAAAATGACAGTATTCTTCTGCAACCGCCTCGCTGATGGCATGAGCAATCGTTCGCGAGCCGTTGTGCACGGAGTGCGGAACTTTATTTTTATAATTGAGCGCAGCCAAACCGAAAGTGCCGCTGTATTCGAGCTGGTTATAATCAGCCTGCAGTCCTTGAATAAGGAAATAGCTTCGCAAAGGTTCAACCCATGCATTCAGCTCAAACACTTCCGCCAGTCGAACGGCCAGGGCGGAATAGAGCGTGGCCAACTCTGTTAATCCAGGCGCCGGCTGTTTAGCCGAAGGGTGATAGATAGACATTTTCGCTTCGTTAATGTCTTGAATGCCTTTTGCAAGGGCTCGGATCACAGATGCATCACCGGAACGCGAAAGTATATAGTAATATAAGCTGCTGTAAAAATCGCCGCCGAGCACCGTAAGCTGCTGTTCTGTTTTTATATCCGGTGTGCCGAGACCGTGCTTAATAACCTTCTCATGCGTATCAAGTGCCGATTGAACGAGCAGTGTTGTCAAAATCAGCTGATGAATCTCTTGATCACTTTTGCCTGTATGTTTTAACATCCTGAATAAAACAAGAATATGATCTTCATTAACAGGAGGCTTTCCGATATAATATTCTAAATATCTATGGCTGACACTCTCCCCAAAGCTGTGAACCACGTTATGAACGAAGCTGTTCTCATGATGATTTACGGTCATTCTTAATCCCCCAGCGCAAATAGTCATTGCCTTCTGTTATACCTCGAAAGTATGCGTCAAGTATATCACAAAAATGTTTCCGGTTATAATCATTGCCACGAGAAAATCCTTACCAACAGGAAATCTTGCGCAAAAAAAAGCAGGCGACGATCACCTGCTTTAATCCTCAGTTTTCATTTCCCCGTGTGACGTTTGCAGCGTGGCCTTGCCGCGAATTTTTATTGCCGAGGTATGTTCAGTAAACTGTGCGATCATCATCTCATTTTTATCTAGTTTTTCAGAATGATGAAACCGCGTATCGGTTCCGCGCGTTAATCCAATGACATTTACTCCGTCTTCATCTGCTTTGATTACAATATATTCTCCTGTATCAGCCAATTTAATCCCTCCAAACTACTCCTTAATTAATGAGAGAACTTCCGACCTTGCAGCCTCGCTGTTCTCAAATGCACCCCGGACAGCTGATGTCACTGTTTTTGAACCGGGTTTATTCACCCCGCGCATCGTCATGCACATATGCTCAGCCTCCACAACAACGATGACACCGCGAGGATTGAGGGTCTCGACCATCGAATCTGCTACAGTTGAAGTGATCCGCTCCTGCAATTGCGGCCTGCTGGCTACGGATTCCAAGGCGCGGGCAATTTTGCTTAAGCCGGTCACTTTCCCTCCTTGAGGCAAATAACCTATATGCGCTTTGCCGAAAAACGGCACGAGGTGATGTTCACACATCGAATAAAACGGAATATCTTTCACGAGAACAAGCTCTTCATGATCCTCGCCAAAAACAGTTTTTAAGTGTTCTTTCGGATCTTGAAACATCCCGGCGAACACTTCTGAATACATCTTCGCAACTCTTTTCGGTGTATCTTGGATCCCTTCTCTTTCCGGATCGTCGCCAATCGCTTCTAAAATCATTTTTACGGCTTCTTGAATTTTATCTTGATCGATCTGTTCCATTGGTTTGACCTCCTGCGATTTCAAGTAGTCATTTCCTATTACTCTCATATCGTAGCACAGCCGTATATTAATCACAAAACAATAACTCTAAAAAGAAACCCGGCGGATGAATAACATCCGCCGGGTTGTCTTTCAGACACATATAAAACCCTATATGTACCTTATTTTACAGCATCCTTAAGGGCTTTACCTGGTTTGAACGCAGGTACATTGCTTGCCGGGATTTCAATTTCATCTCCGGTTTGTGGGTTACGGCCTTTACGCGCCGCACGTTCACGTACTTCGAAGTTGCCAAAGCCGATCAGTTGAACCTTTTCGCCTTTTTGAAGAGATCCTGTGATGACATCGAACACAGCATCAACAGCACTTGTCGCATCTTTTTTAGAAAGATCTGTTTGTTCAGCTACTGCGTTGATCAGTTCTGTTTTGTTCATTCCATTCACCTCCTCTCAGGATATATGGATGAAGAATCGTATTTACTGCTTCAACCTTGTTAATCCCCGTAAGAAGGGGATAACAAGGCTTATGTTAAACGATACAGCGCAAGAATTCAATAATATTTCCGTAATTCATGGGATTTTTATCGCTTTTCTTCCGAAATTGACAAAATAAGGTATTTTTTAAACCCTTTCATGACGGGCTTCACCCTCTTTGATAGAATTATATTCCTTTTATGGTGCTGCGAATTTCACTTCTCCATCGATAACGGTTTGCTCGACAGAGTAATCCGGAACAAACATCGCATTCTCGACCAATAGCTGTCTGTAATCATCGCCCGCAGAATATTCAGAAGTGTCATATTCATCTTTGTACGATTGAATATCCAGCGAATAATCGACAATCAATTCACCGCTTGTCTTCATGTAAACAGGTAAACGATGGTTCGGTTCAAACGGACTCGGAACAGTAGGAGGTTCGTCGTAATTTAACGCTTCATAATCCAGTTCGACAATTTCACCGTCAACGACTTCCTTGACCGGAGCGTAACTATATTCGGATCTGTATTGATGAATTTTCCGCTCCAATTCTTGAATAATATTCGCAGCACGCAAGTCAATTAAGCGCACTTCTGCACTCTCTTCCGGATCGACAATAACATATTGAAAAATTCCGCCTCGTTCAAAACTGTTTCCCGGGATTTCTGACAAATAACCTGCCGTCAGACGCTGAAAATCTATAGGATACCGCCTGAACTCCGGAGTCTCCGCATCTCTTGTTTGAATAGGCAGTACTTCTGTTTCCTCACGGTACTGCTCTACGGCTGATTCGACTCTGTTCAATTCATCTTCAGAAGGAACGGCTTCACTTCCGTTGCTTCCCCCTTCAGCTAAACAGCCGCTCATTAATATTAATCCTGCGAGAGCCGCTGTTAAAATTCCGGGCAATTTCATCCTGTATCTCTCCTTCTTCATTATTCAGGAACAGGGCCGGTAAATACGACGAGAAAAATAATTAATCCGGATGCCATAATCATAATAAAACTGACCGACAGAAAAAAGTAACGAAAAAGACCGCGCAGTTTCTCTTTAGAAAATATCGTCAGTATCACCGACAAAAACATCAATCCCATGGCAATAAACGAGACCCACATTTTCATCATCGGATCTTCAAACATATTGGTCACTCCTTCAGTCATTGCTCACTGCTTTACACTATTTATACAAAGCAAATGTTGAATGGTGCATTATTATAATAGCATACGACTTCCTTGTATGTATAAACATTGAACATAAAAAAAACTGAAGACAGTTGTGTCTTCAGTTCGTTTCAGCTAAACAAGCTGCGGAAAACGAGCGGATTTTTTACGGTTCGAAATAATTGAGCGGATCTTTATCGTTAAGCTTTAAATCTTCAACTTCGTGTTTTTTCACCCGGCCCATCAGCTCGGCAACAGCTTCTTTCGGCGGTTTGTCATCAAATAAAACATGAAACAGTTCAGAAGTGATCGGCATGTCCACATTAACTTTTTCCGCCAACTGATGAGCAGCTTTCGTTGTCCGAATGCCTTCAACAACCATGCCCATTTCATCTTCAACTTGCTTTGCGCTTATCCCTTCACCGAGACGTTTTCCGGCCCGCCAATTACGGCTGTGTTCACTTGTGCAGGTAACAATCAAATCACCAAGGCCGCTTAACCCGGCAAATGTCATTGGATTAGCGCCAAGCTTCATACCGAGACGCGCTATTTCTGCGAGTCCCCGCGTCATCAGTGCAGCCCGTGCATTATCTCCGAATCCGAGACCGTTCGTCATTCCTGCGCCGATTGCGATGATATTTTTCAGCGCTCCGCCCATTTCCACACCGATAATATCTATATTTGTATAGACGCGAAACGATTGATTCATAAATAAGTCCTGCACCGATTTAGCAGCCTCCTCATCCTCTGAGGAACAAGTCACTGTCGTCGGCTGCCGATAACAAACTTCTTCAGCATGAGAAGGACCTGATAAAGCTGCAATCGGATGATTGTGACCTTCCGGCAGTTCTTCATGAATCATTTCCGAGATACGAAGATGCGTTTCCGGTTCAATTCCTTTACTGGCATGAACAATGAGAGCTCCGCTATTTAAATGCGGGAGCGCAGACTGGATAACATCGCGTACCGCTTTTGTCGGCACGACAATGACGACGTAATCGGCATCAGCGAGAATCGTCCGGATATCTGTTGACGCCTGAATGCCGTCGGGAAGTTCAACATCTTTAATATAACGTGAATTTTTGCGCTTTTCATTAATTGAGGTGACTTGCTCTTCGGATCGTCCCCATAAATGAACACTGTGCCCGTTGTCTGCCAGGACAATCGATAATGCCGTGCCCCAGCTGCCCGAACCTAGAACCGCAACTTTTCTTGTCATCGTACCGCCTCCTTGTTAAGTTTTCGCATCTGATTTTCCGCCAATTTTACTTTCCGTGCCCGATTTAAGCCTTGAAATATTATCCCGGTGCTTCCAAAAAGAAAGTGCAGTAATGATGACGAGAAATGCAGTATAGTAACCCGGATATTGCAGCCAAGGTGTAAACACAGCCGTGAGTAAAGTTGTCCCGGAAATAAACAGCAATGATCCAAGCGACACATAACGAGTAAAAGCAATCGTAATAATTGCAACCACACCCGCAGTCAATGCAGCTGCAAAAACGAGTGTTGCTAAGACACCGATCGTCGTAGCTACTCCCTTGCCGCCGCGGAAGTTAAAATAAATCGGCCAGTTATGACCTAAGATCGCCGCAAGGCCGCAAATTCCAGCAGCAATGCCGGCTTCGACCGGAATTCCGGTCAATTGATACCCGATCACAACAGCAGCAATACCTTTAGCGCAATCTAATAATAATACAATAATGGCAGGTGTCCATCCCATTACGCGGAGCGTATTTGTCGCTCCGGCATTCCCGCTGCCGTGTTCACGAATGTCTAATTTTCGAAGCAATTTTCCAATCAAATAACTGAAACTGATCGAACCAATCAAATATGAAATTATGATTGCTCCGACCAATTGGAGCCAATCCATCTCACCCCTCCCTTCTTAACGAACAATCAGTCTCGTTTTTTTCTTGCTAAAATATGAATTGGTGTTCCGGCAAATCCAAACGCATCGCGAATACGGTTTTCCAAATATCTGCGATATGAAAAGTGCAGTAAATCCGGATCGTTGACAAACAAAATAAACGTCGGCGGCGCGACTGACACTTGCGTTGTGTAATTAATCCGGAGCCTTCTCCCGCCTGCACTCGTCGGTGTAGGGTTCATCGTTACCGCGTCAACGATCACGTCGTTAAGAACATTTGTCGGCACCCGCAAGTTATGCGATTCACTGACTTGATTAACGACCGGCAATAAATGCTGAACGCGTTTTTTCGTTTTGGCTGATAAAAAGACAATCGGAGCATAGTCAAGGTAAGCAAACTCATCGCGAATCTTGTTTTCAAATTCACGCATCGTTTTGTCATCTTTTTCGACTGCATCCCATTTGTTCACGACAATCACAACAGCCCGCCCTGCTTCATGGGCATAACCGGCAATTTTTTTATCTTGTTCAATAATGCCTTCTTCCCCGTCAATCAGTACAAGCACGACGTTCGAACGTTCAATGGCTTTTAAAGCCCGCAATACACTGTATTTCTCGGTCGACTCATACACTTTTCCGCGCTTTCTCATACCTGCTGTATCAATGACAACGTAATCCTGCTCGTCTTTTTTAAATGCTGTATCAACCGCATCGCGTGTTGTGCCGGGTATATCACTGACGATAACCCGTTCTTCTCCTAAGATCGCATTCACTAGCGATGATTTCCCGACATTCGGGCGGCCGATTAAGCTTAAGCGAATCGTTTCATCATCGTATTCCGGCGGCTTATCAGCCGGAAAGTATTCTTTTGCCGCATCAAGCATATCGCCGAATCCGCGGCCGTGTGAACCGGATACCGGATGAGGCTCGCCCAAGCCCAAGCTGTAAAATTCGTACAGCTTTTCATGAAGCGACGGATCGTCCATTTTGTTAACGGCTAAAATGACCGGTTTTTTTGAGCGGTGCAAAAGCTGCGCGATTTCTTCATCTGCCGCTGTGATACCTTCGCGTCCGTTCACAACAAAGCAAATCACATCTGCTTCATCGATCGCTAATTCTGCTTGATGACGCATCTTTTCAATTAACGGTTCATCCCCCATATCAATTCCGCCTGTATCAATGACAAAAAAGTCTTGATTGAGCCATTCAGCAGAATGATATATCCGATCCCTTGTTATCCCGGGTTTATCTTCAACTATTGATACACGTTCTCCGACGATTCTGTTAAATATCGTCGATTTCCCGACATTCGGGCGTCCTACGATTGCAAAAACTGGTTTAACCAACGTATGTTCCTCACTTTCAAACGATTTTCATGCATGTTTATTATACTTGCTATTAAGCCAGAAAGAAACATCCGATCATACAAAAAGATTCCACTAAGCAATATGTGGAATCTTCAATAAATCATCCGCGCCGAGCAAACTTCTCGGTATCTATCCCTCGTTCATTCAGCCACGCTTTCGTATTACCGCTAATGATAAGCGGGGACTGCTGCAATTCTTTAATGGATCCTGCGCCTGTTGCTGCCATAATCATCTTCAGTTCGTCAAAAACACGTTCCAAATGGCTGATTGTTTGTTCAAAACCGTCATTTTGCATCCAATACAAGACGCGGCCTGCCATGCCTGCTGCATTTGCGCCTAACGCAATAACTTTAGCTGCATCAAAGGCAGTCTGGATGCCGCCTGTTGCAAGGATTTCACGTTTCTCCGGGACACTCGCTGCTTCAATCACAGACACCGTTGTCGGGATGCCCCAATCATTAAAAAAAGTCATCGGATCATCGCGGCGGGCGTTTTCAATCTTGGCAAAATTTGTCCCTCCGTAACCGCCGATATCAACTATTTCGACACCCGCGGAGTAAAGTTTGCTGACCGTTTCCCGGCTCATGCCGAATCCGACTTCCTTAACTATGACCGGAACGTTGACAGACGACACGATTGCTTCTATTCGTTCAAGTGCTCCTCGAAAATCTCTGTCGCCTTCCGGCATAACCAGCTCTTGGATGACATTAAGGTGAATCTGCAAAGCGTCCGCTTCCAGCAAATCGACACAATAACGGGCTTCATCAACAGATGCCTCGCTCCCGACGTTAGCAAATATCAGTCCGCACGGGTGGTATTGACGGACCACTTTGTAAGTATGGGCTTCTGAAGAGTCTTTTATCGCTGACATTTGCGAACCGACAGCAATCGGAATATGAAAAACATTCGCCAGCTGAGCTAGCTGGCGGTTAATCGTTTCCGTATTGCGTCCTCCGCCTCCTGTCATCGCGTTGATAAAAATCGGCGAACTTAAATGCAGTCCGCCGATTTCAGAAAGTAAAGAAATATTTTCTACAGCCGTTCCCGGCAACGTGTTATGAACAAATGTGACATCATCCAGCCCGGACTGACGCGATTGGCCTGTGCTCAAAGCGTTTTTAACATGATCCATTTTACGTTCTGAACGACTCACAAAACCACCTGCTGTCTGATTTTTAATTAATCATCGCGATATTTTTTCAGCTGATCGCCGATCACATCACCTAAGCTGAAACCAGATTGATCGTCTTCTTTCTCATATTCGTCTTTTTGCGCCTTTTCTTCTTGCGCCGCGCTCTCTTCTTCTAAAGCCCGGATGCTGAGGGATATTCTTTTCTCGGCTAAATTAACGTCAAGCACTTTAGCTTGGACCGTATCGCCTTCTTCTAATACTTCGCCCGGTTTTCCGATATGGCGGTTTGCAATTTGCGAAATGTGCACGAGCCCTTCAACACCGGGAGCAACTTCAACGAAAGCTCCAAAATTCACAAGCCGCTTCACATTGCCCTCAACGACATCTCCTTGATGGACCTTGCCTTCAACCATTTCCCAAGGTCCGGGCTGCGTATCCTTAATCGAGAGTGAAATACGCTCATTATCAGGGTCGACTGATAAAACTTTGACGTTAACTTTATCGCCTTCACTGACGACTTCAGAAGGGTTTTCCACGTGATGGTGAGCGATTTGCGAAATATGCACTAAACCGTCAACACCGCCAACATCAATAAATGCGCCGAAGTCTGTAATACGTTGAACGGTTCCTTCGAGCTCATCGCCTTCTTTCATCGCTTCTAACGTTTCTTTCTTTCGTTCCGTCGCTTCCTGATCTAACACTGCACGCTGTGAAAGAATAAGCTTGTTACGCTCACGGTCCATCTCGACAACTTTTAGCCGCAGTGTTTTTCCTTGATAATCTGCAAAATCTTCAACGTAATGACGTTCAACTAAAGAAGCGGGAATAAAACCGCGGACACCCACGTCGACGACAAGTCCGCCTTTAACAACATCGGCGACCGTTGCTTCGAACGCTTCCCCTGTTTCAAGCCTTTTCTCCATTTCATCCCAAGCCTTTTCAGCTTGAACGGCCCGTTTGGATAGAATAAGCTCATCCTCTGACAGTTTAATGACTTTAAACTCATGCTCATCGCCTTCACTCAAAACATCACTGACATTTTCGACGTGCAGGCTTGATAATTCACTGATCGGTACGACCCCGTCCATTTTATAACCGACATTAATAAAAGCTTGTCTCTCTTCGACTTTGGAGACAGTGCCTTTCGTTACATCTCCTTCAGATAAAGAATTAAAATCTGCCATTTCGTTGTTCATTTCTTCTGACATTGCCGATAACCTCCTAAGTAACCTTGTTTTGCCTTGGCCTATCCAAGGCTTGCTGCACTTGATTTATGATTATCTTTCACGGCTGTGAAAGGAACATCAGCGGAAACTTCACGATGTCTTATGTTCATCCAACAGAGCTTGAATGCCGCTCATGATCGCCTTTGTCGATTGTTCCGGCGACGCTTTATTCTCTCGCAACGGCTGCATGTTTAACGGCTCGCCGTAAATGAGTTTAATCCGGCTGAACGGTTTATAAGAACCGATTACCGCACATGGGATAACATCAGCTTCGGATCGCAATGCAAAGAATCCGACACCGCTTAATCCGTCTCCGAGCCGGCCTGTTTTACTGCGGGTTCCTTCTGGAAAAACACCGACCAGTTCTCTTTCTTTTAACAGGCCGAGCCCTGTTCGCATAGCTTGCCGATCACTCGTTCCGCGCCTGATCGGAAATGCGCCCAATTTTGGGAGGAGCTTTTTCAACACCGGCGCTTCAAACAGTTCTGCTTTTGCCATAAAGCGGGTTTCCCGCTTTAAGAAGGCTCCGACAAGCGGCGGATCTAAGTTGTTGATGTGATTGCTGCACATTAACACGCCCCGGTCGGATGGAATATTTTCTTTACCTATTATCTCTACCCGATAAAACAGCCGAAAAAACATTCGGCAAACGAATTGCCCGGCATGATACAACCTTTTATTCATCTGCATCGACCCGCTTTTCAGCAATCAGGCAAATTTTATTAACGGCTTCATCAACAGTCAACTCTGTCGTATCAAGTTCAACCGCATCAGAGGCTTTTTTTAACGGCGCTTCCGTCCGCTCAGAATCAATTTTATCGCGTTCCGCAATCTCTTTTTTCAGCTTTTCAAAATCGGAATCCATGCCTTTGGCAATTTCTTCTTCGTATCTTCTTTTGGCCCGTTCATCTGTCGATGCCGTCAAAAAAATTTTTACTTCGGCATTCGGGAGCACGGCCGTACCAATATCACGGCCGTCCATAACAGTCCCTCCTTCAGCAGCCAAAAGCTGCTGTTTTCTGAGCATCTCTTTACGGATAGCCGCATGCTGCGCTGTATAAGAAACATTATTTGTAACTTGCGGCTCTCTGATCGCCTTTGATACGTTCGTCCCGTTTACGTAAATCCCCTCTTCTCCCTCCGGACCGCGCAAACGGATATCACTCTCTTTTAAAAGATGATGCATTTCAGCTTCATCGTGAATATTTACGTCTTTATTTAAAGCCAGCCATGTCAGAGCACGATACATCGCGCCCGTATCGATATAAACCATCGATAATTGGTCGGCTACACGTTTAGCCACAGTACTTTTCCCTGCACCTGCAGGCCCATCAATTGCTAAGTTCCACTTTGTCATGAGTCAGAAATCCTTTCAACAGAAGATTACGCCTTTCTATCGCATATATTATCATATTTAACAGAATTAGGTCTATTTTTTTCCGGTCTTTTATAATCTCAGACAGGTCAGACATTTAAACGTTCTTTTCGTTTCGCTTCTAACTGCCTCTCAAAACAGTAACGCACGATCGCTTGTCTGTCATGGTCGCTGATATCAGTGAACTTGAAAGAAGCCTTAAGAGGTCTTCGGTCATCGATCACTCGTACTGTTTCTGCATACGTGTGAATGTAGTTCATTTCGCCGGAGCGGAAAGGCAAAATCATCCATAAATCTGCCGTTTTGTTTTTTTCAATGCCATGGTTTTCCGGAAGAATTAAAGCGATACCGCCGCCGCTGATGTCAGCTGTGACAGATGTAAAGGGCGAAAAGCTTTTATCAACCGAATAGACAGCGCAATCCACTGCGGTTTCAACCCGGACATACTCTCGGCGCTGAACTCGGAGATACCGGTCACTTCCCGGATCTTTTAATTTCAGCATCGGCACTTCCTCGGCTGATTTGCCGAGAACTTCCGTCTCAAATAAATAAACAGCTTCATCATTGCCGACAAACCAAAGCCGAAATTGTGTTCCCTGCAAAAAATAATTCGGTTTTCCGGAATTTTCGCTCACAGGATAGTCAATAAACAGCACCTCTTCGCTGCTGTCGAGCACTTTCGAACGGTATCGAAGGCGCTCTCCCGTTTCGCCAGCTTCCAATTCCATCTGCACCGTTGTTCCGACTTTGATCATAGCATCCTCCTGCTTTAACGAATTATCTAATTATCTCTATGACGTGTATTCGACACTTCATAGAAAAATCCTGCGTCTATTAGAAACAATTTTGATATAAAAAAGTGCGGACAATCTGCCGCACTTTTCCTGGTTTATTCTTCTAGCGATACATCTTCGTCGAAATTTGCTTCGTTGCCGCATACACAGCGTTTAAACCCGGTATCCAGCCCGCCATCTTCATTGTAACGGCCGCGAAGAATGTATTTCTCTCCGCAGTTTTTACACCGTATAATGACTTTGTATCGTTGCTTAGCCTGTGGCAAATACACTCACTCCTTTGCACGTTAATCGTTTCGATCCTTTTTTACAGAACTCTTTCTCCAACTATACAATGAAGCCCGGTTCACTTCAAATTATTCGACAGCGCCGGCTTCTAAATGACGAATCTCCAAATCATTAGCCTTCTTCACTTTTCTCATCGCAAACATCCATAAGAATATCATAAAGGGGATTAGTGCGTACACCCATTCAGAAAGCTGAATTAATATGAATTGGTACAGACCGTGCAATATAATCGGGATCAAAAGAGCCATTCCTAAAAACGGCCGCATCCGGCTGTGATGAAATTTCGCTCTGGCAAAATAGTAGCCCATGACAACTCCGAGCAGCGCATGAACAGAAACAGGAAAAAGCGCCCGGTAAAATGCAATATCCAAACCGATAAACTGAATGTATAATAAATTTTCGAGCGAGGCAAACCCGAGCGCAACAGCACTTGCATAAATGATACCGTCATATTGACGCTGAAAACCGTTATGCAGAAACACAAACAAATACACCGCCGACCACTTCACCATTTCTTCAATAAAACCCGTTTGAATGAATGCAGCACCGGCCGGGTGGTCAAAAAAATCCGACACTTCTGAACTGACAAATTGAAAATACGTTACCGGGATAACTAAAAGCATACCGATAATAAAACTTTTGAATACAGCTGTTAAAGGTTCATACTCTAATTCGTCTTTAAAATATAAGAACATTAATAAAGCAATGCCGGGCGCAAAAGAAGCTGTCAGTACTATCAACATCATGAGGAAATCCTTCTTCCGATCGGTTTATACACGGAATGCCTCTGCCGGGTTTATTCCCGCTTTTAAACTTGCAACGAGTTTTATCCGTGCTTTTTTGCTGTCATAATCGCTGCCTAAAATGGCCCCGCGTCTGTAAAGGTCATATGTACTCCCGGTATACTCATAAGTCGGATAAACCGCGCCTTCTTCCGAAGCTGTTGTAATGACAACATATATTCCTTGATCCAACGCATCCTGGACCGCTTCCACCATGTTCGGTTCAACTTGTCCCCGTCCGAAACCTTCCAACACAATGCCGTCTGCGCCGATAGCTGCTGAGGCTCGAATCAAATGTCCTCCGGCGTTCATATACGTTTTGACGATATCTACATGAACCTCTTTTTCCGACACATCATACTGTTCATGTTTCACCGGCTTTTGGTACAAGTACAATTCATCATTATCAATGATCCCGAGATAACCGAATCCAAATGAATTAAAGCCTTGAATATTCGAGGCGTGTTCTTTTTTAACATAGCGGGCCGCAAAAATCCGTTCATTAAACACGACAGTGACGCCTACCCCCGATATTTGCGGGTCAGCAGCGGTATAAACGGCATGACGGAGGTTAATATACGCATCGCTGCCAAGGTCATCCGGCGAACGCTGTGACCCGGTAAATACAACCGGGATATGGGTATCTGAAATTAAGTCCATATAGTAAGCCGACTCTTCTAACGTATCTGTCCCGTGAGTAATAACTGCCCCGTCAAATTGTTCACGCAGCGATTCAATTAAAAGGCGAATATTATTCAAGTCGGCAAATGTTATATGCGAACTCGGCTTTTGGAATACAGAAAATATTTCAACTTGAATATTCGCCGGCAAACCGAGTTTTTCTGCCATTTCTTCGCCGCTGTACACGCCTGCTTCTAATTTCCCTCGTTCGTTTTGTTTGCTCGCAATCGTTCCGCCTGTTGTTAGCACAGCGACTTTTTTCATCGTATCAGCTCCATTTTTCTGCCAAATTCTCAGCAATATAGCTGCCGTGATGCCGTCCGTTTTCGATGAAGATTTCGTTCGCGTTATTCCCGGCAGCAATAACACCGGCAATATAAACCCCGTGAATATTCGTTTCCATTGTTTCCGGGTCAAACATCGGCCGTCCCGTCGTTTCATCAACACTGACCCCTATTGACCGGATAAACGAATGATCTGGATGGTATCCTGTCATCGCAAAGACAAAATCCGCTTTATGTTTTTCGCGGTCCTCCCCGTTGACAACAATATCAATCGCATCTTGATGAATCTCTGTCACTTCCGTGTTAAAGTACATACTGATTTTCCCGTTTTTAATTAACGACGTGAATTCAGGGAGGATCCACGGCTTAATACTTTCCGAATAATCATTTCCCCGATAATAAACCGTCACTTCGGCGCCTGCTTTCTCAAGCTCAAGCGCGGCATCTACCGCTGAATTTTTCCCGCCGATGACAGCAACTTTTTGGTCAAAAAACGGATGCGCTTCATGGAAATAATGATAAACATGGGGATACTCTTCACCCGGCACGTTCATGCGATTCGGCGAGTTGTAATACCCGATGGCGATCACGAGTGCTTTCGCACGGTAGTGTCGGATGTTTCCGGTTTTTTCTTTCGTCTGCAGCTGAAAAGAACCATCTTGTTGTTTGTATGCCTGCGTTACTTTTTCATAAGATCGAATGCGCAGCTGTTTTTGATGCACTACTTCACGATAGTAAACCAATGCTTCGTTTCGCTTCGGCTTTCTTTCTGTACTGAAAAAAGGAATTCCTCCTATCGCCAGCTTATCGCTCGTACTGAAAAACTGTTGATGAGTCGGATAATGAAAAAGAGAATGGACGATATTTCCCTGCTCTATTATAAGCGGTGAGAACCCTTTGTTTTGCAGTTCAATCGCGGCTGACAATCCGCACGGCCCGCCGCCGATAACAATGATTTCTTCTTCTTGATTCACAAATGTCACCTCAATTAATCGATATAATATCAAAAAGAATCCCCTTTTCGACATTGAAAGGAATTCTTTTGGTACACGAGTTTTTAACTGCCGTTAAATCCAGCCTCTGAATCGGCTCGCTTCCGCCATTCTTCTGACCCCGACCATGTATGCCGCCAATCGCATATCCGTATTTCGCATATTCGCTACACGGTACACATTATCGAATGCGGCACAAATTAATTTTTCCAGTTTCTCGGCCACTTCTTCTTCGCCCCAGTAATAACCTTGATTATTTTGCACCCATTCAAAATATGACACCGTCACTCCGCCTGCACTCGCAAGCACATCCGGAATTAACAGCACACCGCGATTGTGCAGCTTTTTCGTGGCACCGATCGTCGTCGGCCCGTTAGCCGCCTCGACAATAATCGACGCTTGAATCTTATCAGCGTTGTTCTCTGTGATTTGATTCTCGATTGCAGCCGGAACGAGAATATCACAATCAACTTCTAATAATTCTTCGTTTGTCAACGTGTCAGAAAACAAATTCGTCACGGTTCCGAAACTGTCACGCCGGTCTAATAAATAATCAATATCAAGGCCTTCCGGGTCGTAAAGGGCACCGTATACATCCGAAACAGCGACGACTTTCGCGCCTTCATCAAACATAAATTTAGCGAGGAAACTGCCGGCATTGCCGAACCCTTGAATCGCAACCCGGGCCCCGTCCATTGAAATCCCCTTTTTCTTTGCCGCTTCGCGGATGCAAATCGTCACACCTTTAGCCGTAGCTGACTCACGTCCATGAGAACCGCCTAATACTAAAGGTTTACCGGTAATAAATCCTGATGAATCAAATTCCCGCATACGGCTGTACTCATCCATCATCCAAGCCATAATCTGTGAATTCGTTAAAACGTCCGGCGCGGGAATATCTTTGGTCGGTCCGACGATCTGGCTGATCGACCGAACATAGCCTCGGCTTAAGCGTTCCACTTCTAAAAAAGACATCTCCCGCGGGTCGCAGACAATGCCCCCTTTGCCGCCGCCATAAGGCAAATCAACGATCCCCGCTTTTAAACTCATCCAGATGGACAAGGCTTTCACTTCGGTCTCAGACACTTCCGGATGGAAGCGGACGCCTCCTTTCGTCGGTCCAACAGCGTCATTATGCTGAGCGCGGTAGCCTGTGAAAATTTTGACTGAACCGTCATCCATGCGCACCGGAATCCGCACTGTCATCATTCGCACCGGTTCTTTCAAAAGCTGGAACACTTCCTCTTGGTACCCCAGTTTATCCAACGCCTGTTTTATAATCGTTTGTGTAGACTCCAGCACATTTTTTTCTTCAGTATGATCGTTTACTGATTGTTTTTCTGTACCGTTATCTCCCATATTTTCACCCCTGGTAAGATTCTGATGCATACACCGCTTTAAACGGTTTTCTGACTCTATCATATAGAACTGCAGACGATTTTTCTATACCCGGGCATTAAAAAATACATCCATTTCATTTAATGATTGTCAGTTCGCCGGCATTATCCTTTGCGCAATTTCCTTTTATTAAGCCAATTCAGCCATGAGTTTTCCGATGAACCGACTAAAAATTCAGCGTAGGCTGCTTTTTCGTCTTCACTTAACCGCTCAACAGCTGCTCCGCCTAATCCAATCGTTAAACGAGGCAGTGATTCGTGTAAATAATCGACTAACATGAGTGTACGATTTAAGTGATCGTCATGGGTACAAGAAATAACGGTATATTCAGCTTCGACTTCTTTCGTAACTTGTAAAACATCTTCTTCGGGAATCCCCGCTCCAAGGTAGATCGTTTCATAACCGCGGCGGCGGAGGAAAAACGTGAAAATCAACAGGCCGATTTCGTGCTGTTCGCCCGGACCGCAAACACAAACCACTTTCGGAAGCATCCCGTTGATAGGGAGGTTTTGAAAAACCATGCCGATTTTTGTCCGGATATACTGCGTAACAAAATGTTCATGGGCCGTAGTGATTTCACCGCGTTCCCACATATCTCCTATATCTAACATAGTACTGCCTAAGATTGTAATGACGACACGTTCAGTCGAAAAAACATTAAACGCATAATCAAGGTGGCTGTTTGCTCCGTTCTCATTAAAATTTAAAAGCGCATGTTTTATTTCCTGTTTCGTTAATTGCATTTGATCTTGGGCAAACATTTCCGTTTCATCGTTTCTTAAAAGTTCGTCTTTATTCAAGAGATCAACCGCCTGGCCGACGGTAAATCCTTTTTCCACTTGTGAAATGATCCATTGCAATATTTTTACGTGCTCGTCTGTATAAAGACGATGACCTGCATCATTTCTGACCGGTTGAATCACCTGATAACGCCGCTCCCAAGCGCGCAATGTGCCGGGATGAATATTGAGCATGTTCGAAACAGCTTTGATGTTGTACTTCCCGTCAAAATCTTTCATATCTGGACACCTTCTTCACGCTTTTTTATGAATTTACATGGCATTTCGCCGCTAAGCTGTTTCAAACAATTTTGCCATGAATATTTATGTAGTTGATTTTATTGCAGCTCGATTTTAAAAATCATGTTAGTACACACTATTCCTTCGATAACAGTATATAGCAGAAACGCTTATACAACAAATAAATACAAAAAAGCGGACGTTTCGCCCGCTTTCATAACAAATCATGCCTTAGAGGAGACGTTAAAACCCCGCTTTTTTAAAACAACCCGACTGTTTTTCCGTTTTCATCAACGTCCATGTTCATTGCCGCCGGGCGTTTTGGCAGTCCCGGCATCGTCATGATATTTCCTGTCAGTGCAACGAGAAACCCGGCGCCGAGTGAAGGACGAAGTTCACGGATATGAATAGTGAACCCTTCAGGCCGCCCGATTTTACCGGGGTCATCTGAAAGTGAATATTGCGTTTTAGCCATACAGACGGGTAAATCCGTCCAGCCGTTTTCAGCAAAAAAATCCAGCTGTTTTTCCGCTTCTGCAGAAAACGTAGCACCGTTTGCGCCGTAAACGGTCCGGGCAATTTTATTGATCTTCTCTTTGACCGGCTCTTGCAATGTATACAGCGGTTTAAAGCTGTGCTTGCTGTTTTCAATTTCAGATACGACCTTAGAAGCAAGGTCTTTGCCGCCTTCTCCTCCTTGCGCCCATACATCAGCAAGCTCAACGTTGATACCTTGATCTTCACACCATTGCTTCAATGTCTGTATTTCTTCGTCAGTGTCGTGAACAAACTTATTGATTGCGACGACGTGCGGAAGATTGTAAGCCTCGATCGTTTCAACATGTTTTTTTAGGTTCGCTAATCCTTTTTTCAACGCTTCAACATTCTCAGCCTTAAGATGATCTTTTGCGACACCGCCGTGCATTTTCAATGCGCGTACGGTCGCGACAATGACAACAAGACTCGGATCGATCTCTCCGGCCCGCGTTTTTATGTTTAAAAATTTCTCCGCGCCTAAATCGGCGCCAAATCCTGCTTCTGTAATAACATAGTCCCCCAGCTTGCGGGCCATATTTGTAGCGGTGACGCTGTTGCATCCGTGTGCGATATTCGCAAACGGCCCCCCGTGAATAAGCGCCGGGGTGTTTTCCAATGTCTGCACTAAATTAGGTTTAATTGCTTCTTTAAGCAAAACTGTCAAGGCGCCTTCTGCTTCAAGGTCGTGCACCGTAATCGCTGCCTGATCAGCTGTATAACCGATAACGATCGCCGCTAACCGTTTTTTTAAATCCGACAGACTGCTTGCCAAACAGAGAACTGCCATAATTTCTGAAGCTACAGTGATATCAAAACCATCCTCACGGGGCATTCCGTGGAGCGGACCGCCCATGCCGACTGTAACGTTGCGAAGAGCTCGGTCATTTAAATCAACGACTCTCTTCCAGGTTATACGGCGGACATCAATACGAAGTTCATTTCCGCGGTGGATATGATTGTCGATGAGCGCCGATAACGCATTGTGCGCGGTAGTTATCGCATGAATATCTCCTGTAAAGTGCAGGTTTATATCTTCCATCGGCACAACTTGAGAGCGGCCGCCCCCGGCTGCCCCGCCTTTGACCCCCATTGTCGGACCTAGTGACGGTTCGCGCAGAGCTATCACGGTATTTTTGCCGATTTTATTCATCGCTTGGCCGAGACCGACCGTAACCGTTGATTTGCCTTCGCCTGCCGGTGTCGGATTAATCGCCGTCACTAAAACTGTGTGTCCGTTCGGCTGATCCTTCATGCGATCCATAAAAGAATACGAGATTTTGCCTTTATAATGACCGTAAGGTTCCAGTTCATCTTCTTTGATTCCAAGCCTGCTTGCAAACTCTTGAATCTTGATCATATCAGCCTCTTGAGCGATTTCAATATCTGATTTCACTTCGTTTACCATTTACAACATCCTTTCCGGTTAAATAATCGGGAATGTAAAATTAATTTCAGCCGCACGTTCCCCGGCTTGCAAGGCTGCTTCATTCATGGCGAGTAAATGCTGTTTTTCACCGCCGAACACATCTGCCAAACCTTTAGTTAAATCTTCACGGCTGATCAAACTTGTCATTTGCACAAGCGCGCCGAGCAGCACGATGCCGCTGACCCGTTCATTGCCGATTGCAGCTGCAATCGATGAAGCCCCGATCTCAGCAATATAAAGATCCTTTCGCTCCACCTCTGATGTAATACAGTCGCTGTTTATCAGCAAAACCCCGTTTGTACTTATTTTCGGAAGAAATTTCTCTAAGGAAGGGTCATTAAGAATCACGGCGTATGAAGGGACAGAAACAATCGGTGAATCAACGGCATCATCGGAGATTACAACAGAAACGTGAGCGGTTCCCCCGCGTTGTTCCGGTCCGTATGACGGCATCCAAGAAACCTGTTTGCCGGCATGCATGCCGGCATAGGCCAGCACCTGCCCGATTGACATAACCCCTTGCCCTCCGAAGCCTGCAATAATGATCTCTGCTTTCATTCACTGCACCTCTCGATCTAATGTGTTTTTATAAACACCCGGCGGATAAGCAGCTGATAAATGCAAACTGAGCCAATTGAGTGAATCTTGCGGACTGAGCCCCCAATTCGTCGGACACGTTGAGAGCAGTTCAACAAACGTAAAACCTGCTAAATCTTTTTGAGCTTTAAACGCGCGTTTTAATGCTTTTTTCGCTTGCAGCATATGTTTTTGATCGTGTACAGACACCCTTTCAATATATCGCGGTCCATCGAGTGTCGCAAGCATTTCTGCCACACGAATCGGTGAACCCTCCGATTCCGGGCTCCGCCCTTCTGGTGTCGTCGCTGTTTTTTGCCCGCTTAACGTCGTGGGCGCCATTTGTCCCCCGGTCATTCCGTATATCGCATTATTAACAAAAATAACGGTAATATTTTCGTTTCTCGCCGCAGCATGAATAATCTCGCCTATTCCAATCGATGCCAAATCTCCGTCCCCTTGGTACGTAAAAACGATTTTATCATCTGACAGAGCTCGTTTAAGTCCTGTTGCTACGGCTGGAGCCCGGCCGTGGGCCGCTTGTGTCATGTCACAATTGAAATAGTCATACGCTAAGACGGAACAGCCGACAGAAGCAACGCCGACTGTCTGTCCAATGAGAGATAGTTCTTCCAGCACTTCCGCTGTCAGGCGGTGAATAACGCCGTGAGTGCATCCGGGACAATAGTGAGTAGGTTTATCCGTTAATCCGGCGGTCTTTGTAAAAACTGGTTTCATTTTTTCGGCACTCCTTTCGCATTTTCGATAATGACATCAAAAATCTCCTCCGGATCCGGTACCGCCCCGCCCATTCTGCCGTAAAAGACGACTTCGACACTTGAATTGACAGACAGCTTAACATCGTCAATCATTTGGCCCGCGCTCATTTCAACAACTAAAATTTGATCTGTCTTTTCACATAAAGCACTGTACGTCTCGGTTGGAAAAGGCCATAACGAAACAGGGCGGATAAGACCTACATTCACACCTTCTGATCGGGCATGTTTCACCGCACTCAACGCCGTTCGGGCAACCGATCCGTAAGCTGTAACAAACCAGTCGGCATCTTCAGCAAAATAAACATCAGCCTGCTGCTCTGATTGATTAATCAGCTGATATTTTTCTTGCAGTTTGAGATTGCGTTTTTCCAGCCCTGAAGCATTTAATTCAAGCGAAGTTACCGACCGCGGCGCTCTGATACCGCCGGTCCCCTGCAAAGCCCAATCATTATGTGATTCAGTTTGCACCGGCGTGCTGCTCTGTTGAAAAACAACCGGCTCCATCATTTGCCCTAAAAGTCCGTCTGTCAGTAAGACGACCGGTGTTCGGTAAACATCAGCAAGCCTGAAGGCTTCGGCAGTCAGCTCGATCGTTTCTTGTAACGTGAACGGCGCCAAAACAGGTGTATAATAATCACCGTGACCGCCCCCTCTTGTCGCCTGAAAATAATCCGATTGAGCCGGCTGAATATTACCCAGCCCTGGACCGCCGCGGGCGACATTGACAATCACAGCCGGCAGTTCAGCGCCCGCAAGATAACTGATCCCCTCTTGCTTTAAGCTGAAACCAGGACTGGATGATGACGTCATCGCCCTGACACCTGCCGATGCCGCCCCGTAAACCATATTGATCGCTGCAACTTCGCTTTCTGCCTGTACAAACGTCCCGCCTTCCTCCGGCAAACGTTTCGCCATATATGCAACTAGCTCACTTTGCGGCGTGATCGGATAGCCGAAAAAATGATAACACCCTGCTTGAATCGCAGCTTCACCGATCACTTCATTGCCCTTCATAAGTAATTTTGTCATATTTCCCACTCCTCAGTCTGGTTGCTTAAGATAAACCCGATAAGCTATTGCGGACGGTACACGCTCAACGCCGTGTCAGGACAAATTCGTGCACAGGCTGCGCAGCTCGTGCACCGGCTTTCGTCTGTCATCTTTGGAGGGTAGTATCCTTTTGCATTTGCTTTAGCAGAAAACTGCAGAAGTGAAAACGCGCAGGCATGCAAACAAAGCCCGCACCCTTTGCACCTCTCTCTGTTCACAACGACTTTTTCCATCGCCACCCGCTCCTTGCCAAAATCTTATTTAAGCTAAATATAGTCCGTGTATTGTTAGTATACTACGTTTTTGAAAACGCTTTCAATAAAAGGTAAATTCTTTCATCAAAATGTAAAAAATAACAAAAGAATTCGTTTATTCAACGAATTCTTAGAGTGTTGACAAAGTCATGACATCGATCGATGTCCTATTAAAAGGAACGGATGACGACGCATCGTTCGGCTTCTTTCACCTGAAGGTATCACTGCGACATCAGCTCAATAAGACTTCGCCGTGTCTTACTAGTCCGCGGGCGAGCGCCGAGCCGCTTCGGGCTGATGCCCTGCAGGGTCTCGCTATCCCGCACGAGAAAGCCGGAATGCTGGGTTATCCTCTTTTTTGAAGCGAGTGTATTCATAAAAAAGAAACCATGCATCCACTCCTCCGACGCCTCCGGGAAAGCAAGAGACGAAGATCCGTATTCGGCGGTCTCAGGCCGCCGAATACTAGCTGAGTCCTTGCCCGGGGCAAGCGGAGGGTAGTGGTTGCGCGGCTTACGTCAAAATAATAATTTGTCTACATTCTGAGAATTCTTTTATTCAACGAATTCTCAGATTTCACTCCAGACCGGGTACGACAGAACGACACCTATAATAAACAGAAAAAGAATCAGCCATATTCGGACAAGCGGAAGCCGAGACGTTCCGCCTCTGAACTCGCTCTCTTCAGATTGTCCGCCAGCAGCTTGCTCCTCGTTTGACTGCTTTTTTTTATGCCGGTGCCGTTCTGTTCTCGAAGGAAGTTCAGCTGCGCTCCATTCATGATCATAAACGTCTTTCGCTTCGTTTTGACGGCTTTCAAAGTCCGTTGGCATCCCATTTCTCCTTTCGTCCGTGTAAGGACTTGTGCTTGCTTTTAATATAAAAACCGAGCAGCATATCGATGAAAATATGCGCTGTAATAACCGTCAATAAATTCCCTGTGTAAATATATAGTAGTCCGAGGGAAAAACTGAGCACGACAACCGTCGTAAATAAGACCGGTTTTGCTAAATAGCGGATGTGAATCAGTGCGAAAGCTGCCGATGCCAAAACAAGGCCGAATTGTTCTTGCAGCACTGCACGAAAAAGAACTTCCTCGCTAAAGCCGACGATTACTGAAAGCCAAACAATATGAGCCGGATGACGGCGGGCAAACATCCGCATATTGATGCCTCCGTCATCCAGCCATGATGACGGCAAGAGCTGATACATCGCAAGTTGAAGACATACCACTATTAAAGCAAAGAAGATTCCGGCGGTCAAATCGGCCCTGCTCCATTCGATAAGGTTGATGAAATGAAGGACATCGCCGAAAAACCATCTGCTTAAAACAGCTGCCGCTGTCAATATAATAAGCTGTGATACGTATAAATTTAACAGCAATTCTTTATCGGTCATTCGCTGAACAAGTTCTGCCTGTTTGTTCATGAGCTGTCAAGTCTCCTCGCTTTGCCGTAAGATCGTCTGCAGCATATTGCGCCAAGATCCGGACCCGTTTACCGGGGCACTATCGGTTTGAAATGAGCCGGCGTTCATTTTCGCATCAACCTGACTATTCGGATGACAAACATTACAGCATAAAGACAATTGACTCTCTGGTTCTTCATTAAAATAATCTCGGATCAACGCACGGATACAAGTATCTTTGTTTAAAAATTCCTGCATTTTCTTGTATTGACGCTCCTTTTCAAACCGGCGCCGCCGGAATCGTTCGAGCAAACGCTCTTTTATTTCTTCCGTCTGAACAGTATAATCCCATTTCCCCTCCTTAAGGGCGCCGGCTTGCTCCAAATAAAAATGTAGCATGCGATGATAAATATCTTCTAAACCGGCCAATTCTGCCGTTTCATTCCAGAAGGGACGATGATACAGTCCGCCTGGAAAAATACTTGCAATGATTCGGCTGTCGGGCAAATCCCTTTGCAGCATTCTCAATGATAAGCGGACATCATCTCCAGCAACAATCATTTTTGCCGCGCTTTGTCCGCCGTCACGTCCTGCGCGCCCCGTTTCCTGAAGATACTGTTCAACCGATTGCGGCAAATATAAATGAATAATCGTTCGGATGTCAGATTTATCAATGCCCATTCCAAACGCATTTGTCGCACATATCATGTCCAGTTCATCATTTAAAAACTGTTGCTGAATCATGATCCGATCTTCTTTTGACACTCCGCCGTGATAGTAAGCAGTTCGCAAACCGCCCGTCTTTGCTGCAAGGTGCGCATAGTCTTCAGCGTCTTGTCTTGTACCTGCATAACAAATCGCAGGTTGGGCGAATCCTTGCAAATATTTAACAAATTCACGCTGTTTTTCGTACTCATTTTCGCACGTGTGCACTTGCAAAAAGATATTTCCCCGATTGACAGGGGCCCGAAAGCGCTCGGGACGGACCATATGCATTTTTGACACGATATCTTCCTCAACTTCTTGTGTAGCGGTTGCAGTCAGCGCTAAACATACCGGCTGTCCTAAAGATTTCCTCACATCAGCAAGCCGAAGGTAATCGGTGCGGAATTCATGACCCCACTGCGAGATACAATGGGCCTCGTCTACGACGAAAAGCGATACTTTCCTTGCGGCAAGCTTTTTCACAAGCCACTGCTGAGAGAGCATCTCTGGTGATACAAACAAAAGGGACCATCTATTTAAATGTTTCAAAACAAAGCGCCGCTCCTCGTTTGATAAGAGACTGCTGAGATGGGCGGCATTTTTTTCGCCTTTTGACCTCAGCTGAATAACTTGATCTTCCATCAAAGAAACAAGCGGTGAGACAACAATCGTGAGTCCCGTCATTAACTTGGCAGGAAGTTGGTAACACAAGCTTTTCCCCATCCCAGTTGGTAAAAAAGCGATCGTATCGCTTTCAGCTAATACACTTTCAACCACTTCTTTTTGATAAGGACGAAAGGAGCGGTAGCCGAAATGCCGCCTAAGTTCGTTTTCCAAATCACTCATCCGTTCAGGCCTCCTGTTCGATCACGTCAACTTCTTCCCGATTTTATCGCCAGTGCCAGCCTGATCTGAAAATAGGTTATTCCGTCAGGCAGGTTTTCCTTAATCGTTTTGAGCCTGGAAGTCCCGAGGTCGGCTGCTTTGTTTGCAGCCATAGTTATGACCTCGTTTGTTATATAATCGGCCGGATCAAATGCGTCGTCGTGAAGGGCAATTTCAACAACATGATCTTCAATCGTCGATAATTTCAGACCTCTAGTTGCAGCAATCTCCCTTAACATCTTGCCGGCTTTTATGTACTCATGTGTTTTAGCCGCTGTCTCCGTTACAGACGTCTGGTTCGGAATAGCCGGAACAAGTCTTTTTAATAAAGGAAATGACTCGCTCTCCTTGGCACTGAGCTGAATCATTTCATGAATGATTCCCCTGTGTAAAAAATGAATATAAAGCTCATCTTTCCCCTTCTCTGCTGCCAGCTGCGTGTATGTCTTTCCCGCCGAAAATGCTGATGTTAATCGGCGGACAAATATTTCTGCTTCTTGATCGGAAAACCTTGTCAGCACTGATTCAACCTCTTGATACAATTGCCTGCTCTGTTGATCTTTGCTGTAAGAACTGTGATTCAATACGGTTTTGACATCGCGCTGAACAGTATAATCATAACTGACAGGCTGAAAAAAACGGATATCGTATTGAAGATTGCCCAACGTTTGAATGAGCAGCCGAAGCCGCTGCCAGAAACCGTTCGCTGCCGAATGCCACTCGTACGGCATCCCGTGGTAAGTCGCCGGAAAAGGCACATCATCCTCGAGTTCTTGGAAATAACGGACTCCTTCAGCAGTAAGATGATGGGTATCTGCCGGCCCGCTTCGAATACAGCCGCGCTCTTTTAAAGCTGAGACAATACTTTCAATGTTAACTTCAGGCGCATCTTTTAACGAAGCCGTTATGCGCTCGCATTGAAAAAAGCGGACATCTTGAATTGTCTGCGCAGACCGTTTGCCTTTTAATATATGCTTCACGCCATTTAGCGATCTTTCAGCACCGGCTGATTGAATCGCCGCAAGCAATAATCGTTCAGCACTTTTCAATCCTTCTCGCCCCTCTCTGCAAACTAAAGTTTACTACACTGACTGCAAGATTGCCAAACGTCCGCAAAGCCCGATGTGATAAGGGTTCTCAATTACTATTTTCTATTGAAAAGTACTGTGATAACCTTTACAATAAAAACAGATAGAACATACTTCATCTTACGAAGCTGTTCTAGAAAAAACCCCTGATACAGAGAGAAAAGGGTCGGAATATTAAATTATGGGAGGTTATATGTATGGCAAAGTACACTATTGTCGACAAAGACACATGCATTGCATGCGGTGCGTGCGGAGCAGCGGCACCGGACATTTATGATTATGATGATGACGGGATCGCTTGGGTTATCCTCGATGATAACACTGGAACGAAACCTGTACCGGAAGAGCTTTATGAAGACATGGAAGATGCTCTTGACGGGTGCCCGACAGATTCAATTAAAATTGCTGAAGAGCCGTTTGACGGCGACGCTCTGAAATTCGAATAGATTTCATTCAAAAACCACCGGCTGATTGACGGTGGTTTTTTCTTTACATTACGGTTGAAACTTTTCTTCATCGATAATTTCAACACAATCTTTTCGAACCTCAAGCCAGCCGGCGCGCTCCCACTTTTTCAACTGCCGGCTGACCGTCTCTCTCGTCGCCCCGATTATATTGCCGATTTCTTGATGCGTTAAATCAATTCTTTTTCCTTGGACGTCATATAAATGACTGAAAGCCGAGTGCAGACGGGAAGAGACGTCTAAAGAGAGCACTTCATTTAACTTTTTTTGCAAGTAATGCAATTTATGATTTAATACCTGGATCATTCGGATCGCCATTTCCGGACGGTTATAAATCAGCTCTTCCAAGCCCTGAACAGGAATCGCCAACACGCGAACCTGCTTTTTCGCCTGTGCAGTGCCGGGATAAGGCGTTTTATCAAACAAACCTGCATGCGGGAACACTTCCCCTTTTCCAAGAACATTGATTAAACTCTCATCGCCGTCTTCGGTAAGTTTGCTGATAAGCATCGTTCCTTCACCGATCGCATAGAAGCTGTGTTTTTCATCTCCTTCATGAAAAAGAATTTCTTTATCTTTTAAGCGGACCTCTCTGCTCATTTCGATAACGGAACGAACATCCTCTTCCTGCAGACTTTCAAACATTGCTGTATTTAACAGTTCTTTTTCCCACATTTATCGTCTCCTATTCTCTCTCCTCTTTAAGAAAAATCTCCTTTTCCACGCCGGCTAGATGCGTGTACATCGCTTCATAAGCTGCGGAACTGTCTTGAGCTTTAATCGCCTCGAATATTTGTACATGTTCATTGTACAATTGTTTCATCTTTTCTTCGTCGGTATACAAAAAAAGCTGACGGGCTTCTTTCATCGATTCTTTCACCGTTTCTGATATGGTTTCCATTAACCTTTCCAGCATCGGGTTTTTTGCTGCAGCTACAATCGCCATGTGAAAGCGAATATCAGCTTGTTCACCGAGTACGCCGTCGCCCTCATTTAATTTCATTTCATCCAGTATAGTCTGTAAATTGGTCAAATCGTCTTCATCGCGGTTGCTTGCAGCCAAAGCGGCCGCGCCTGTCTCATTTAATTTGCGCACTTCAAAAAGCTGAATAAGATCGTTTCGCTCCATCACATTCGGAATCATCTCTTTCGAAACATCGACGATGTGATGTTTTACAAACGTGCCTTCACCTTGGCGAATTTCTATCAGCCCCATCGCCTTCAAGGCGCTTAACGCCTCTCTGATCGCCGAGCGCCCGACATCAAAGTCTTCAGACAGTTTTTGAACAGAGCCTAAGCGTTCGCCGGGTTCATAATCTCCATTAACGATCATTTCCGTTAATTGTTCGGCGACAATTTCATATATTTTTTTTGTTTTCACTTGTTTAATCATATGCGTTACCCCTTCCAAAATCGTGCTCAGACTTTGACTCGACAGCTCTTTTACGTAAATTGTATCTTGAATGCGCCGCCGTTGCAATTCACAAAACAATCACTTCCTGAATTCACCATCTAACATCCTTCATCAAAGGCTCGAGAAGCAAACGCTTACATAATATTGTGAAAATTTTTAACACGTTACGGTAGTAAATTATCAGAATTCCGTGTTAATATTAACAAATCAGAATATTATGATTGGGAGATGAGCAGAGTGGAAGTTAAAGAAGCTGTTAAAAGTGAAAATCAATTATTTACCGTATTAGTATCTGACCAAATGAGTGAAAAGGGTTTGCAGCCTGTGATGGAAAGTGATGTTGTCGAAGTCGTTCGTGAAAATATTCACAGCACTGCAACGCCGCTTGCAGAAGTCGATGCACTTTTAATCCGCAGTGCCACGACTGTCACTAAAGAGCTGATTGAACAAATGCCGAACTTAAAAATCATCGGCCGGGCCGGTGTCGGCGTCGATAATGTCGATTTAGACGCTGCAACAGAAAACGGTGTCGTCGTCGTAAATGCGCCGGACGGCAACACGATTTCGACGGCAGAGCACACGTTCGCCATGCTTGCGTCGCTCGTCCGCAATATTCCGCAGGCAAATCAATCGATGAAAGAAGGCAAATGGGATCGCAAATCTTACCAAGGAACAGAACTGTACGGAAAAACACTCGGCGTCATCGGCTTTGGCCGAATCGGCGCAGAACTTGCTGCCCGCGCTCGAGCGTTCCGCATGAACGTGATCGCTTATGATCCGTTTTTAACTCAGTCGCGCGCCGAAAAAAATCGCGTAACACCTGTCGAACTGGATGAACTGCTTGCATCGAGCGATTTCATCAGCCTCCATACACCGCTGACGAAGGAAACGAAAGGCATGATAAACGCTGAACGTATTAATCAAATGAAAAACGGCGTTTACATTTTAAACTGTGCCCGCGGCGGGATTATCGATGAGGATGACCTGTATAATGCAATTGAAAACGGTCCTGTCCAAGGTGCAGCCGTTGATGTTTACGAAGACGAACCGGCTGATAATCACCCGTTAACGAAATTGCCGCAAGTGATTACAACCCCGCACATTGCCGCTTCCACAACAGAAGCGCAAACAAACGTAGCTGAACAAGTGGCG
Source organism: Salisediminibacterium halotolerans (assembly GCF_003814815.1). Lineage (GTDB taxonomy): Bacteria > Bacillota > Bacilli > Bacillales > Salisediminibacteriaceae > Salisediminibacterium > Salisediminibacterium halotolerans. The sequence continues at coordinate 421,716 of NZ_RKQQ01000002.1, read as the reverse complement.
ATTGAGGTGCTCGGTTATTTAAACGGTAAGCCTGCACCGCACGCGTTAAATCTCCCTTACTTGGATGCTGACGTCTTTGAAAAGCTGTCGCCGATCACTAAATTAACCCGCATGCTCGGTGATATGTCATCACAGCTCTTCCGTGAACCGGTGAAAGCGATAAAGATCAGTTACGCCGGCGAACTGTCGCATCAAGATACCGGATTATTTAACCGCAGCTTTTTGGCTGGTTTTTTCCGCCACCGAATCGATGCATACGTCAATGAAGTCAATGCATCCCACGTCGCTAAAGATCGGGAAATCAATGTCTCTGAAACGCACGAGACAGAATCGAGCGGATACTCAAACTTCATTGAAATTGAAATCAGCGGAGAAAAACGGACGCTGAAGATTTCCGGAACATACAGCAATGAATTTGGTCCGCGCGTCATCAAAATCAATGAATTTGCCCTGGACTTTCAGCCGTCGCACCATACGCTCTATGTCCAGCACAACGACCGTCCCGGAGTGATCGGCAAAGTCGGACAGCTCCTAGGAAAACATGACGTTAACATTGCTGCGATGCAAGTCGGACGAAGCTTTGAAGGCGGCAACGCGATCATGCTGTTAGGTACTGATAAAGAATGTGATCAAGAGGTTTTAAAAGCATTTGCCGAGTTTGAAGAAATTGTTTCTGTCTCAAGCATCGAACTTTAAGATATCGCCTGCACTCGCCGGTTAATTCCGGCGGGTGCAGAATTTTTTCTCCATATTTTTATAGAATTTAAAAATTGAATTGATCTGTTACGTTATGGTATGGTGAGATTTAATGCAAGTTATTTAGTAGTCAAGAAAGGTTGATGTTGAGGATGAAGAGAATGAAAAGCACTGCGTTGTTTGCACTCCCGTTATCTGCAATGGTAGTTATGACTGCTTGCGGTGACAATGGTGAAGATACAGCTGATGAAGGAAACGGCAACAATGAAGATAACGCGAATCTTCTAAATGAGAATGATGAACAAGAAAATGAAACAAATGAGAACAATGAAGCAAACGAACTGAATGAAGAAAACATTGAAGATGAACTGGAAGAAGGTATGGGCGAAGAAGACATGCCGGAAATGGATGAGTTTGAACTCGACATGGACCCAGACGAACCGGTTGCGACTGTAGACGGTGAAGAAATTACAGCAGCAGAACTTGAAGAAACAATGCAAATGCAAGTCATGCAAGCGCAAATGCAAGGGCATCAGTTAAGTGATGATGAGCTGGATGAAATGCAAGAAGATGTTGTCAATTTTATGGTTGATAACGAACTGATGGAACGCGCGACTGAAGAGCTCGAGCTCAGTGACGATGAGCGCGAAGAAGCGATCGAAGAATTAGAAAATTTCATTGGTGAAGATATCAATGCCATGCTTGAAGAACAAGGCATACCGGAAGAAGAACAAGATGAAATCATCGAGCAAGAAGCAAAAATGTTCCATCTTGTTGGAAACGTCGAACTGGATGATGACGATGTACAAGAATACTATGAAGAAATGACAGGCGGCCAAGAAGGCCAGGAAGATTTCGATGAGCTTGAAGACGAGATGCTTGAACAAATTGAATTTCAATTAAAACAAGAACATTTGGCTGACGAGCTGCGTGAAGAAGCAGACGTGGAGATCCTCGTATAATTATCCTTTCAATAGTAAGAACCTCGGAAACGATTGTTTCCGGGGTTCTTTTTGATTTATTTAAAAACGTTCTTTCCGCGCTCATAATAAATGTCTTCTTGCTCCCGTCGGACATTTACAGCTCTTGCTGCGGCAAAGAAAAAGTCTGACAGCCGGTTTAAATAGCGGATCGCCTGCGGCGGAACTTCTTCTGTTTCAGCGACATGCACAACGGCACGTTCCGCTCTTCTTGCAACCGTTCTGCAAATATGAAGATGAGCTGAAGCCTCTTCACCTCCGGGGAGAATAAAACGCTCAATCGGCGGTGCTTCATCCCAATAAACGTCAATTCTCCGTTCAAGATTTAACACAGCTTCTTCCTGTAAACTCCAGTCTGCTTTCCCCGTCACATTTGCCAAATCGCCGCCAAGATCAAACAGTTCATGCTGAATACGCAAGCCGTCCCGGTACATATCCGCAAATTCTTCGTTTTTTATAGCTGTCAGCGCTAAACCGAGCTGACTGTTTAATTCATCGACAGTGCCATATGCTTCAACCCGGTCGTTCGATTTTTTAACCCGGCGGCCAATCAGCTGCGTATCTCCCTGATCGCCGCTTTTCGTGTAAATTTTCATCGTTGTCATCATCCCTTCTTAAACCTCACTCGTTTGATTATCATAACATAGAAAAGCGCTTTGCTCTATTTGTCACGAACTGTGAAGAAAGATAAAATAAACGTTACGACAGTATATAAACGGAGGTTTTATCATGAGTGTGCATGAACATAAAACAGAAGCTCAACAATCGGTCGCTTGTATGATTTTAACTGTATCAGATACGAGAACAATCGCTACGGACAAAAGCGGTTCGATTATTCAAGAAAAGCTGGAAGAAAGCGGCCACCAAATATTAAGGCGTGAAATTGTGCAGGATGAGTACAGCAGTATACAGCACTGGATTCGTTACGCCGATCAAAAAGAAGAAATTGAAGCGCTGATCATCAACGGCGGAACCGGTATTACATTTCGCGACACAACGTTTGAAGCTGTTTCGGCCATGCTCGATAAAGAACTCCCCGGTTTCGGAGAACTCTTCCGCTATTTGAGTTTTGCAAAAGACATCGGTCCAGCAGCTATGCTATCAAGAGCAGTTGCCGGGGTACGAGGCAAGACAGCTGTTTTCTCAACCCCCGGTTCAAGCGGCGCTGTCAAATTAGCGATGAATGAGCTGATTATCCCTGAGATCAGTCATTTTATGCGGGAAATTTACAAAGACGCCAGCCCGTGAAAATAATCGTTTGTCTGCAACCAGGGATCCAGTGAATATCACTGGATCCCTGCAGTCTGTTTTTTAATTAATTGAGATCTTCATTATCCGGAATCCAGACAGAGAACGTCGTCCCCTCACCCACCTTACTGTGAGCAGAGACTTTCCCGCCATGAGCCTGAACAATATTTTTAACAATCGCAAGGCCGAGGCCGGTTCCTGTATTTCCGCGCGTGCGTGCTTTATCAGCTTTGTAGAAACGCTCGAATACAAACGGAAGATCTTCTTCATTTATTCCTGCTCCCGTATCTTCAATATCTATTCGCACTCCGGCATTTTCCGGCAGGACACGAAGTGTGACTGAACCGTTTTCTGATGTATGCCGAATCGCATTATCAGTCAAATTCGTTAAAACTTGTTCCATCCGGTCTGAGTCTGCGTTCAGCTTATATTCACTCGGCTGAATATCGCCGATTAATTCAACATCATGTTCTTTTGCCACACCTTGAAACTTTCGCAAAATCCGTTCTGCAAATTCGGTCATATCCAACTCTTCATAGTTAAGCTGAATATGCCCCGCTTCCATCCTCGCAATATCTAACAGCTCATTGACGAGCCTGCCGATTCTTAACGATTCATCATGGATAATTTGCGCCAACTCTCTTTTTTCTTCATCGCTTTCAACGACATCATCGACAATCGCTTCACTGTAACCTTGGAGCATTGAAATCGGCGTGCGCAATTCATGAGAAACATTGGCGAGAAAATCTTTACGCAGCTTATCATGAAGTCTTTCTTCAGTCATATCCCGCAGAACAGCAACAGCGCCGCGGATATGTTCTTGATCATGCAGAGGCGACATCAGCATCGCCCATGTGCGGCCTTGGACATCTACTTCACCCATTTGCTCTTTTTCTTCAGAAACAACTTGTTGAAATAAATATTGCAATTCCGCCGGCAGCTGGCCGGATTCTTCAGCGTCATATCCTTGTTCATACAGCCAAGCCGATATAAATTCGTTCGCCGGGGGATTTGTCACCATCACACCGCCTTCACGGTCAAGTGTGATCACACCGTCGGCCATTGAACTTAATATTCGTGAGAGCTGTTCCTTTTCTTGGTTTAAAGCCGTTAAATTTGTGTTCAGCGCCCGCGCCATGCGATTAAACGCGATTGCCAGCAAACCGATTTCGTCATTCGTCAAAATCGGTACTTTCGTATCAAAATTACCTTTCGCAACTTGCAATGATGCATGGCGCATTTTCCTTAACGGAGCCGTAACACGGCTGGTTAAGAAGAAAGCGAAAACTGTTGTCAAAACAATCGCTATCCCGGCTGATAAAAGGATAATATTCGTTGTCTGATCAGCTGCTTCATCAACAACATCTAACGATTGATATAAATATAACGAGCCTTCTTGATTATCGGAGAACGTAAACGGCTGACCGACAATCATTGCTTCGTTATCAGCGTTGTCTTCCGTATAATCGCCGACGGTTACAACAGGATCTCGATCATTAATAACCGCTGACAGTTCTTCATCTTCAAAGAAAACACTCTCCGGTAAAAATAGACCGCCTTCATCTGATAAATACCACGAATCATCTTCATCTGCAATGATCAGCGCGTTCGTCCCGTAAGTTTCTGAAATCGTTTGACTCATGGCCCTGCCCATATCTTCTGTTTCTTCGTTTTCCAATACGGACACGATTAACGATGCATGATTCATTAATTCCTCTTCCGCCTGATCTGTATGAAAGCGGTCAAAGTATTGCAGGAGAAGAATCGTAAGTGTAATGAGTACAACGGAAACTAACAGCAGTATGGTAAACCATAACTTTCCTACAACACTTCGCCAAAAAAGCATTACTCTTCCACAGCCTCAAACTTATATCCGACACCCCATACAGTTGAAATCATATTGGCCGCCTCTGGGGAAACATTATTTAATTTTTCGCGCAGCCGCTTAACGTGGGTGTCGACAGTGCGTAAGTCGCCGAAAAAGTCATAATTCCAAACATCTTTTAACAGCTGTTCACGAGCAAAAACTTTATCCGGCGCTTGAGCCATATAATGAAGCAGTTCATACTCTTTCGGCGTCAAGCTGATATGATTGCCATCCGCTGTTACCCGGTGTGCGTCATTATCTATCGTTAAATGCGGAAAAACAAGCACGTCTTTCGTCGTTGTTTCGGTTTGCAAAAACTTCGTCGAAGACGCTCTTCTTAACAACGCTTTTACACGCAGAACCACTTCACGCGGACTGAAAGGTTTAACAATGTAATCGTCCGTGCCTGCTTCAAAACCATCGACTCGATTCGCTTCTTCTCCTTTTGCCGTGAGCATTACGACAGGTGTCGCTTTATGTTTTCTCAGCTCTTGGCACACTTCAAGCCCGTCCATTCCCGGCATCATTAAATCAAGAACAATTAGATCGTAATCGATATCAAGTGCTTTATCGAGCGCTTTCTCACCGTTCTCTGCATCATCAACCTGATAATTTTCTCTCTCTAAATACATTTTTAGAAGCCTGCGGATCCGTTCTTCATCATCTACTACTAAAATTCTTGCTTCTTCTGCCATTGTTGTATTCCTCCCTTAGTTCAATCACGGATTTCTTCAAAAATTCACCAAATGTTCTTATCTTGTTCACATTTTTTATTGTAACACGACAATTCCCCTTCGTGTACACATACGGATGCAGCAAAAATACAAAACAGGTCTCCGCAACAATGGCGAAAAACCTGTTTTGCTTCTTATGCATACGAATGCAACCCTGCGATAACTAAGTTAACAAATATCAGGTTGAACATGATTAATGCAAAGCCGATAATCAAAAGCCACGCACTCTTCTCGCCGTGCCAGCCTCGCGACAAGCGCAAATGCAGGTACGCCGCGTAAAATAAAAACGTGATCAGAGCCCATACTTCTTTCGGATCCCATCCCCAAAAACGGGTCCAGGCAATTTGCGCCCAGATCATCGCAAAAATTAATCCCCCGAGGGTGAAAATCGGAAATCCGATCGCAACAGCCCGGTAGCTGATTTCATCCACTGTCGTGAGATTCACATTTTTTACAAGCGGTTGAATCATCGCTCCTACAGGTCTGCGGAAACTCAGCCGCAACAGCCCGTATAGAAATAAACCGCCCATGACCGACCAGATCACGGTGTTTGCATCATTGCTGCGTACATTTGCCGGCATCTCAACCAAAGGCTCAAACCCTTGCTCAGTTATGAGTTCTCCTTCATTCGGGCCGAGTATTGGCGGGTAAAAATAGCTCAGTTCTGCTTCAACATTATTTTCATTGACATAAGAGAATTCAGCTTCATAACCGGCTGCACCGAACCCAAAGCCCAGTACAATATATGCAACAGCTGCAATCAAAGTAAATAGAATGAATTCCATGCTTTTGACTTTTTTCGTTTTTTTCGTAAAATCTATCATCGCTAACAAATAAATAAGACCGGCAACAAAACTGATTGCAAGAATGCCTTGACCGATCACCGTCGTAATGACGTGGATCGTCAGCCAATCCGATTGCAGCGCCGGGATGAGCGGTTCCACTTCGCGCGGAAACATTGAGGCGTACGCAATGATCAGCATGACGACGGGCATCGTAAACAACCCTAAATAATTGTTTTTATACAGCGGGTATATAATCACAAAAGCAAGAGCAATTGCGATCCCCAGTGCGGCAGTGTATTCAAACATATTACTGACCGGTGCAAACCCGGCGGCGATCCAACGGGCTGCAAAATACCCGAGCGATGTTAAAACAGCAAAAATGGCCGTAATATAACCAAGCAGAGCTGCACGGTTTTTCTCCGTCCCCGCCCGATCTTTAAATTTCCGGCCGGTAATAGATACTGCATAGAATACAGTCGATAGTAAATACAGAAAAAATGCTGCGTACAATAAATTACTGCTTAGTTGAGCCATTTTCGCTGCTGCCTCCTTCTTCTTCGTTTAGTTCTGCCTGGTCATCCGGATAAGGAAGTCCCGCTTGTTCGTGCGCATATTGAAAATCTTTCTTCAACGCATACCAATTTTTATTCGCATGTCCGGCGACAATGATTTTACCGTTGCTGTGCTGCGCCCAGATACGGCGGTGATGCCAATACGAACCTTGGATCAGCCCGATCATAAAGATTGCTCCCCCTGCGATTAAAAACGGCAGTGTACGGTCACGGCGCACGGTCAGCCCGGTGACATCAACCAAGTCTGCATCTGTTAAACGGATCGCATATTCATTGTCTTCGGTTAACGCTTCATTTAACTGCACACCTAAAAAGCTGATTTCGCCCGTTGTATCAGGGTCATCGGGATCAAGGTCCGGCGGAAAAACTTCAAATATTATTCGCGGATTGTCAGGGACCCGATTGATCGTCGTCGGTTCATTGTTCTCATCCATCTCAAAATTAGGGAAATATTCCATAATTTCCACGGTATAACCGTCAGCCAAATCATACGACATCGCAGGATCATTTAAATCGACTGTAAACTCCGTGCCGGCTATTTCTTCGTCATCAAGTTCAAGTGCAAATGTAAATTTCGAAAATTCATTCAGCTTGTAATCGACTTGATATAATGAGTACCCGTCGTATGTGAGCGGGTCATTCACGCGAATGTCATGGTCTTTAATTTTTTCTAGGTCGGTCTCGCTTCCGATCGTCCCGCCCGCTTCAGGTTTGAGGAGTGTTGCCTGTGTTTCGTACGTCTCGACAACGGGATCCTGCTGATTTTCTAAAGCTTCCTGGAACTGATCGTCTCTTTCATCATCATAATACTCGACAATAAATTCATTATTGTGTATATAGTACTCTCCGTCTGTCCCCTGAACTATTTCCGTTTCACCTTCACGGACCCAGACGCTTTCATCAACATACATTTCCGGGAAGAACCGAAGCATACCGCCGATTAAAAATATAATCAGACCGACGTGATTGACATAAGGACCCCAGCGGGCAAAACGGTTTTTCTCTGCCAAGAGATGGCCGTTTTCTCTGCGCACATTATACCGCTTCTTTTTTAATGCTTCCGCTGCCTCATCCAATTTTTGCACCGGATCCGCGTAGGTCTCTTCTGATACCGCATAAAGACGCTGACGCTCAAGAAATTTGCTGTGACGGGTCACCCGCTGTTTTCGCAAAGCGCGATAAAGCGGGACAACCCGGTCAAGACTGGCTATAACAAGCGAAATACCGAGAGCCGCTAAAATCAGAATATACCACCAAGAACCGTACAGATTATGAAAACCGAGCTGATAATAAAGCTGGCCGAGCGTGCCGTATTCCTGGTAGTAATACACTGATGGATCTGCAGCCGGAGGTATGTACATTTCCTGCGGAAAAACCGTCCCGAGCGAGGAAGCAATTAACAAAATGATGATGATCCAAATGCCGACTTTAACGGATGAGAAAAAGTTCCAAATTTTATCCACGACGTTTTTGCGGTATGTCTGTGAACGTCTTGCCGTTCCTTCATAGCGCATATTCGCCAGTTTACCTTCTTCTTCTTTTAACGGCTTCCCGCACGATTCACATAAATATGTTCCGTAAGGGTTCTCGTGGCCGCATTCACATTTTACTTTTTCCATTTTGATCCCCCGTTGTTATGATCCCGGTATTAAGCGGTCCAACGATGACAGCACCTGTTGTTCCGTTTGTGCCCCGACATGGCGTTCAATCACTTCGCCGTTTTCATCTATTAAATACGCTGCCGGAAGCGAGTGGACACCGTATTCATTGCTCACCAGCATGCCGCGGTCAATATACATATCAAAATCATAGCCAAACCGTTCTTTATGACGCTCTACTTGCAGAGTTGTTTCATCGACATTGACATGAAGCACTTTGACTCCTTCTTCTTCGTAGTCTTCATAATGGTCTTGCAAGTAACCCATTTTATCCCTGCAATACGTGCAATAGGTCGCCCAAAAATTGATATAAACACCGTCGCCGCGGTAGTCTGCCAATTCAATTTCGTCATCTGTCAAATTTTTCACAGCGAAGTTCGGCGCTTCATCACCTGCATCGACAAGCCCGCGTTCTTCAGAAAAATTAATGTACAACGTATACCCTACAGCCGCAATCATGACAGCTAAAATTGACAGCCGCATCATAAACCGGCGATTTTTCATTAGTTTACCTCCTAAATACACAACTATCATATCTGAAAACATTACACTGCTATATTAACACTATTTTAAAAATGTTAACAGTAAACAATCTGAACTGTTTTAATCTTAATTGAGCGCTTGATTTCGAAGCGCATCCACTTCTTGCTGCTCTAATTCCCGCCACTCGCCGGCATTCATCCCCTTCACATCAACCGGTCCTAAATGAATCCGTTTTAATTCCAAAACGGAGTATCCGAGAGCGTCAAACATGCGGCGAACTTGACGGTTTCGGCCTTCGTGAATCGTGATTTCAATTACAGCCGTCTTTTCTCCATAGTCCTTTTTCTTAAGGGATGCCGTCGCAGGAGCCGTCATGCCGTCTGCGAGATCAATTCCGGCTGCTAACTTTTCTAACGCTTCTTGAGCAGGAATTCCGTTTATTTTAGCAATATATGTTTTGGAGACGTGATAGGAAGGGTGCATCATCATATTCGCGAATTCACCGTCATTTGTAAGCAGTAAAACACCGGATGTGTCATAATCGAGACGGCCGACCGGAAACACACGCACATCGTTCGGCACATAATCTGTGACAGTTTTCCGGCCGCGGTCATCTGTAACGGCTGAAATGACGCCGACCGGCTTATAAAGCAACAGATATACCTTTTCTTCCTTATTTATTCTCACACCGTCGACTTTTATTTCATCTTTATCCGGGTCTACCTTCGTTCCGAGATCGGTGATTTGGTTACCGTTAACATAAACACGTCCATCTGATATTAAATTCTCCGCTTTTCTTCTGGAAGTAATCCCGGCTTGAGCTATTGCCTTTTGCAAGCGTTCCATTTTTTCACTCCATCTCAACCGAATGCCGTTCGATATTTGTTGAATTCAAACTAAAATTTTATCTTTTTTTTGACCGTATTACAAATAAAACACCTGTAGCAAGACAGGTGTTTTCAATCATCGTTACGATGTTTTCTTATTTTGATTTTTCTTCATTTCTTCGTACCATAAACTGTGGCGCTCTTCGACATACTCTTTATCAACTTTCCCCGTAAACATTCCCGGAAGCATGTGGCGGTTTGCTTTAAAAATAAACGCTGCTAAATGACCGATGATCGCCATAATAATCATAACGGTAGCAATATTATGGCCTGCCGCCATGACAACGAAAAACCAATTGGATGGCTGGACTCCGGCGATATTTTGATAAACTTTTGCTATTCCGGTCACAACGACAAGGAGCAAAGATACTGCAAAAAACGCATAAGCAAGACGCTGTTCCGGCAAATATTTTTCACTCGGCGGTTCTTCTTTTTTTAAGATCATTGCTTTCATGAGATGATAGGATGCTTTAACGTCTCCTTTTCTCGGAACAATGTCAAATTCTTTTCGCAATGCATGAAAAATAATATGATAGATCAAAATAAAAATTAGTACTGTTGCAAAAAGGTAATGAAGCCATAAAGTCACTTCATAATCTTGCAGCCATGCAAGAAGAGCGGGCGGATTCGGACCTAAATAACGTCCGTATAATGGCATTTGCCCTAAACCGGTAATAATAAGCATAAATATCGAAATTGCCGCAGTCCAATGAACAAAGCGGTTGGATAAGGGTTGACGAATCACTTTACTCCTTTTCTGATTCATCAATAATCACCTCCTTATTTTTGTCGCCTTTCATTGTCTTATACGCGGTAATCCCTGCTGCTGCTGCTCCGGCAAACGGTGCGATCGCCATCGCGAGTGTAAACCCGTGTGCTGTATCCAGCAAGTTATCAAATTCCGGTTCCATGTGCGGCCGGCCGGGCATGTTCTCCGGCTGTGCAGCTTTTTCTTTTTTAATCGCTTCATCAATTTTTTCGTAAGGGACTTCTGAAACATAAAATGTGTGTGTGCCGCCGTTTTCCATATCACCGTACACGTGGCCGTTCATTTGTTCAGCTCTTTGTCTCGCTTCTTGTCTGATGCTTTCTAACGGTCCGAAAGTGATTGCATCTTGCGGACAGCTCGTTTCACATGCCGGTCTCTCACCTATTGCCAACAAATCATCGCACATGTCGCATTTATACATAACACCGCCGCCGGCGAGCTGCGGAAGCAAATCTTTATAGATCCCGACACCAGCTTGGCGCTGCGGAATATCCCAAGGACATGAAGAACGGCACTTTGCACCGCCCATGCAAAAATCTTCATCAATTTCAACGGCACCCCGTTCACTCTTATAAATCACACCAAACGGACAAAGCTTTTGACACGTTGCATCATCGCAATGCATACATCGCCTTGGAACGTGGACTTTCTTTGACTCTCCGTTATGTTCAACGCTGACAGTATCAACAAACGTCCAATTGTATGGTGTTAATTGATCTGTTCGGTCTTGTTCGTTCGACCAGTCCTCATGATGATCCCGCGGCCAATAATCCATAATTTCGCCGGCGGGCTGTGGAAAGCGGTCAGCATTTTTCGTCTTGCATGCCGCGACACAAAGCGGCGTATCTTTATGCTCGCATCCGTCGCATTTGGTTAAATCAATGATTGAGCCAATTTGTTTGTTGCTTTCTCCCCCAGAAGCAACGGCCCACTTTGATTGCGTCGTAACGACTGCGGCTGCCGCGGTTGCTGCCGACGCCCGTTTTAAAAAGTTTCTCCGATCCATATTGGAATTCCCCCTCTGCTTTATACCCCTACCAGTATAGTATCGGTCGACCTGCTTTGATTCAATATATTTATAATGACAGTTTTGTGAACAATGGATTTTCAAAGAATCTTCCCTTAAACGATCGAACTGATTTAAAAATTGTATTAGAATGGAGCATACAGAACTCACCGATTAGTATTGTAAAAATTTTTAGGGAGAGGGAGAAATTATGACCATCGTATATTGGGGAACAGCGATTGGCGTTATGATCATACATATTGCTGTATTGACCTTATCTTTGCTCATCTATCGCCGGGTTCAGTCGCTCAGATTAAACACAGAAACCAAACCGTTAACCCCTGCGCAACAAACCCGTCCTGTTCAAGAAGAATTCCTTTCTAATGAAGCGCTCGATGCAGAGTGGAGAGAAGAAGTAAAACGTACTGTCGAATACCAATGTCTAAACATACGAAATGCAGTGTTTAAGCAAACGGTTGATATTCATCAACGTGAAATCGAACTAGCGCCTAAACATTTTTTGATAGACCGCGATGTTCTCGTTGACGTTTATTCCCGTAACGAACTGGCGATCATCGATGATTTCCTCCGCAGTTTTCACCGTTATCTGGAAGAGCATTGGTATACAACTGACCGTCAGCTAAAAAGTGTTTTCCCGGGAAGTATTTCAAACACACAGTCTGAAGCCGGAAAAGTTGTTTACCGCTCAAAACAGCTGACAGCTGAATTTGATCAGCTTCTCGCACAATTACGATTCACACTGCCGTCATGAAAAAACGCTCCATAAGGAGCGTTTTAGAGTGTTGACAAAGTCATGACATCGATCGATGTCATGTTAAAAGGAACGGATGACGACGCATCGTCCGGCTTCTTTCACCTAAAGGTATCACTGCGACATCGGCTCAAAAAGACTTCGCCGTGTCTTACTAGTCCGCGGGCGAGCGCCGAGCCGCTTCGGGCTGACGCCCTGCAGGGTCTCGCCTGTATCGCTATCCCGCAGGAGAAAGCCGGGATGCTGGGTCATCCTCTTTTTTGAAGCGAGTGTATTCATAAAAAAGAAGCCATGCATCCACTCCTCCGACGCCTCCGGGAAAGCAAGAGACGAAGATCCGGATTCGGCGGTCTCGGGCCGCCGAATACTAGCTGAGTCCTTGCCCGGGGCAAGCGGAGGGTAGTGGATTCATGGCTGACATCAAAATATAGTTTGTCTACAGTCTGAAACGCTTCATAAGGAGCGTTTTTTTAATTCTCATCATGCTGCTGTGATACGTCTTGTTGAAAGCGCTGAAAAAACAAATCCGCTTCCTCTTCAATCGTTTCGTCATTTGCCGTATCTGGAAGCGGCGGGAGTTCATTAAGTGAGCTCAAACCGAACTGATCGAGAAAATCTTTCGTTGTCCCAAATAAAATTGCCCGCCCGGTTCCTTCTGCACGTCCGACTTCTTTAATTAAATTTTTCGCCGCGAGCGTTCGTAAAGGCCGTTCAGACTTCACACCGCGAATTTCCTCAATTTCGATTCGCTGTATCGGCTGTTTGTAGGCAACAACAGCGAGGCATTCAAGCGCAGCTTGTGAGAGCGTCGTGGAAGACGGCGATTGTACCAGTCTTTTATAATAATCAGCGTGAATTTGTTTCGTCGTCAGCTGATAAGAACCTGCGGTTTCGACTAATTGAATACCGCGGTGAGATGATTCGTATAATGATTTCAACTCGGCTATATAAAATTTCAATGATTTTCGGTCGATTTGGAGCACGTCCATTAACTGCTTTTCATCTATACCTTCTTCTCCGCTGACAAAAAGCATGCCTTCAATCACCGCTTTAATTTCATGACTTTGCAAGCATCGGCACCTCCTGTTTAAATACCCATATATCCTGAAAATTCCCAACTTGCTTGCATATTACAGCATGCGATTTCATAAGTTCTAAAAGCGCTAAAAACGAGACAACACTTTCGTGCGGGGATGTCTCCCCGATTAACTGCGAAAAAGTGCTTTTGCCTTGAGATTTTTCCAAACGGAGCATAATTTGCGTCATTTGCTGATCAATCGGAATCGATTCCCGTTCAATCGTGGTAACATTCGGCGCTTTTTTTTCCGTTCTGACGTTCATTTTTTTATACGCTTGTAACAAATCAAACAGCGAAGCTTTCACCGATGGAGCAGCTACATTATGTTCATTGTCATCCAAAAGCGGTGTTAAATCTGTTATCGGTTTTGAATAAAGATTGCTCCGTTCTTTTTCCCGCTGTTTAAAATCTTCCGCCGCTTCTTTATATCTTTTGTATTCAATCAATTTCTCCATTAAATCTTGCCGCGGATCTTCTTCATACCAAGTCTCTTCATCGTCAAACGGTTCTTCCTCGACCGGGAGCAACAGCTGACTCTTCATATGCAGAAGCGTGGAAGCCATAACGAGGTATTCACTCGCGATATCTAAATGAAGCACTTGCATTGCATGAATATATGTCATATATTGCTCGGTAATTTCCCTTACAGGGATATCATATAGATCAAGATCGTTCTGATTGATTAAGTGCAGCAATAAATCGAGCGGGCCCTCAAAACTGTGGAGTTTGACACTGTATTGCATGCGTATCCCCCTTTTCTCTTTTCGTATTATATCACACTGAAACAGCTGGAAAAGGCCCGGTATATTCTTTTTCGACCATATTTTTTCATATTTTATTTTTCTGTCGACCGTCAAGAAATACCATGTTACAACGGAAGAAGTTATGGTAACTATACATTCATTGCAGGAGGTTCAATTATGTTTCAAACAACAAGCATCGGTATTGATCTTGGTACAGCAAATATTTTAGTATATACAAAAAACAAAGGTATGATCATTAACGAACCATCAGTCGTCGCGCTGGACGTAAATACAAATGACGTTTTGGCCGTCGGTGAAGAAGCTAAATCGATGGTCGGAAAAACACCTGGAAATATTGTTGTCGTCCGGCCGTTAAAAGATGGTGTGATTGCTGATTATGATGTAACAAAAAGCATGTTAAAGCATATTATGCAAAAAGCTTCAAAAGTGATCGGCGGATCGATTCGCAAACCGAATGTCGTTGTCTGTGCACCGACAGGAGCTACTTCAGTCGAAAGACGGACGATTGAAGACGCGATTTCTTCATACGGGGCTAAAAATGTCCATTTAATCGAAGAACCCGTTGCGGCAGCAATAGGTTCTGATCTTCCGGTCGCCGAACCGATCGCGAACGTTATTTTAGATATTGGCGGAGGCACGTCAGAAGTAGCGATTATTTCTTTCGGCGGCGTCGTTTCAAGTCAATCCGTTCGTGTTGCCGGCGATCAATTAGACGAAGATATTATGCAGTTTATCCGCAAGCGAGAAAATGTTGCGATCGGTTATCATACGGCTGAACAAATCAAAAAAGAAATTGCATACGCCTCGATTAATCATCCAGAACAAACCTTTGAAGCGCGCGGAAGAGATCTTGTCAGCGGTTTGCCAAAAACGATTCAGCTCTCATCTCATGAGATACACTATGCCATCCAAGACTCATTAAATATCATTTTAGAAGCTCTGAAAGAAACGCTGGAAAACTGTCCTCCTGAGCTAAGCGGCGACATCGTCGATCGGGGGGTAATGATTACAGGCGGCGGATCGTTTATTAACGGCATCGAAGATTGGCTTTCCGGTGAAATTGATGTACCTGTTCATATTGCCCCGGCTCCGCTTGAATCCGTTGCGATCGGAACATACCGTTCATTAGAAATGATCAAATCGATCTCGAGATAATCCCCGTGCTGAGTTTCTTCACAATCGGCCGCTTATCATTTATGATAGGGTCAGATAAGAAATGGAGGACTGGTTGATGGCGCATTATGAAGAAGCTTATCTTGACTATTTAGTGCATTTTCACAGCACCCGTGATTATTTTGAGTGTCATGAGATCATGGAAGACCACTGGCTGGAAAGCGGCAAAGATGTGCGCTGGCTGGCGTTGATTCAGCTCGCTGTAGCCGTTTATCATGAACGGCAAAAGAACTGGAACGGGAGTTACCGGCTCTATGAACGCACTCGGCAGCATATATTGGCTAACTCGCAAATGCTCGAAAGCTTGGCAATTGATGAAAACAAACTCCTCATGATGTTGGAAGAACGGCTAGAACGAATCCACTTGCGGGGAGAATATGAACCGTTCAACTTGCCGCTGCAAGATGGGGAACTGATTGAATCGGCTCGGTTGCGTGCAGAAGAAAAAGGCTTGCATTGGCAGTCTGACGATTCCGACGATCCATCTTTAAACCCGATGGTCAGCAGACACAAAATACGCGACCGCTCTGAGGTTGTTGAAGCCCGTGAGAAAGCGTTGGCTGAAAAACAAAAGAAACGGGAAGGACAATAATGTCCTTCCCGTTTTATGCTTACATCAGCGATTGGTTTAATGTTGCCATTTCAATCGCACTGACCGCGGCTTCAGCTCCTTTGTTGCCGGCTTTTGTACCTGCACGTTCAATTGCCTGCTCGATTGTATCCGTCGTGACAACACCGAAAATAACCGGTACGCCGGAGTTCATCGACGTTGATGCCACACCTTTGGACACTTCGCTGCAGACGTAGTCAAAATGGGGGGTTGAACCGCGAATAACCGTTCCGAGCGTAATCACCGCATCATATTTGCCTGATTCCGCCATTTTTTTTGCAATCATCGGTATTTCAAACGCTCCGGGCACCCAAGCCGTATCAATGCGATTTTCATGAACCCCGTGCCGGCGAAGCGTGTCTTCAGCGCCAGCCAATAGCTTGCTCGTAATAAAATCATTAAAACGGCCTGTCACAATTCCGATTGTTAAATCTGTTCCTACTAAATGTCCTTCAAATGTCTGTCCCATCCTCATCATCCTCCAATATTGTTAAAAGTGCAGCATATGACCGAGTTTCTCTTTTTTCGTGCGCAAATATTTTTCATTTTGAGCAGAGTGCGGCATTTGCAGCATCACCCGGTCAACGATTTCAAGATCATAACCGTCAAGCCCTTTAATTTTACGCGGATTATTGGTCAATAGACGCATCTTGCTGATCCCCAAATCACGGAGTATTTGGGCGCCAATTCCGTAATCGCGCAAATCAGGAGCAAAACCTAGCTTCTCATTCGCTTCGACAGTATCATAACCTTCTTCTTGCAGTTTATATGCTTTCATCTTATTCAGCAACCCGATTCCGCGACCTTCTTGGCGCATATACAAAAGTACTCCGGAACCGTTTTCTTCAATTTGTGCCATCGCAGCTTCAAGCTGCGGACCGCAATCGCAGCGTTTCGACCCGAATACGTCACCGGTCAAACATTCCGAGTGCACGCGAACTAATGTCGGTTTTTCTCCGCCAACTTCGCCTTTTACTAACGCAATGTGCTCTTTGCCATCGACTACATTTGAATAACCGATCGCGCGAAACTCGCCCAGTTCCACCGGCAGGTCAATTTCAATTTCGCGCTGAATCAATTTATCTTTACGGTTGCGGTATTTAATCAAATCTTTAATTGTAACCATTTTCAGATCATGTTCATCGGCGGTCGCCCGCAAATCAGGCACCCGAGCCATCGTGCCGTCTTCTTTGATCACTTCACAAATGACGCCGGCCGGTTTTGCACCGCTCATCCGTGCCAAATCGACCGCAGCCTCCGTATGACCCGCGCGGCGCAAAACACCGCCTTCTTTAGCAACGAGCGGAAAAACGTGGCCGGGGCGCTGAAAATCGGCAGCGACGGCTTGATCATCAATCAGTGCTTTTAATGTCATCGAGCGTTCCGGTGCAGAGATTCCCGTGCTTGTATGCTTATGATCCACGCTGACGGTAAAAGCCGTTCCGTGCGGATCGCTGTTGCGGTCAACCATAGGAAACAAGTCGAGTTTTTTCGCTCGGTCTTCGGTAATCGGCGCACATACTAAACCGCGGCCGTGCTTTATCATAAAATTGACAACCTCAGGAGTGGCTTTTTCGGCTAATGCAACGAAATCTCCTTCGTTCTCACGGTCTTCATCGTCACAAACGATAATGACTTCGCCTTGCGCCAATGCATAAATCGCTTCTTCAATCGGATCAAAGTTCCCCATGTTATTTCCCCCTTAAGATTTAAAACCGTGCTCGTTCAAAAATTCTTCAGACAGTTTTTCTGACGGCGCTTCTTCCGCTTCAAACCTGCGGACAAGCAGTTCCTCCATATATTTTGACAGCATATCGCATTCGATATTTACAACGTCGCCCGGTCCTTTTGAGCCGATCACTGTTTCTTCCAACGTATGCGGGATGATGGAAATCGTAAACGTATTATCGCTCAGACCAAAGATTGTTAAACTTGTGCCGTCTACCGCAACGCTGCCCTTCATCATCATATATTTTCTTAATCGCGGGTCGATCTCGATGTCAAAGTAAACAGCATTATACTCCGGTCGTTTCGCACGGATCGTTCCCAGACCATCAACATGGCCACTGACAAAATGGCCGCCAAAGCGTCCGTTTGCTGCCATGGCACGCTCAAGGTTCACTTCAGAACCGGCTGCCAGCCCGCGAAGACTCGTATTCCGAACCGTTTCCGGCATCAAATCCACTGTAAAGCTGTCATCTGAAAATGACGTCACCGTCAAACAAACCCCGTTCACTGAGATGCTGTCCCCCGTGTGAATATCATCTAGCACTTTTTTACCTGCAATCGCCATGACGATTGCATCCCCGGACGGCTGCATCCTTCTGATTTTTCCTTTTTCCTCAACGATCCCGGTAAACATTTGACATCCCTCTTTTGTAAATAAATTTTATATCAGAACCGAGCATGTATTGTTTAGTTAATGTTAATTTTTCCGCATTCGGAAGATGATGAATGCCTTCGCCGGAAAAGGATGACTTTGCGTCTTTTCCTCCAAGAAGAATCGGAGCTAAATAGTGCACGACTTGATTAAATAAACCGGCGCGCAAAAAACTGTCATTGATCATACCGCCGCCTTCTACTAATAAAGAAGTGACATCTTTTTCTGCAAGCCGTTCTAAAACCTCTGCAACGTCAGTTGGATCAAGCGAAAGGATTTTTGCTCCCTTTTCTTTTAGCAGCAAAGCGCCGGCACTGTCTGCAGCCATTGAGGTGACAATCCAAGTCGGAGCTTTCTCATCATTGAGCACTTTCGCGTTTAACGGTGTCCGCAAGTGACGGTCGAGAATAATCCGCACCGGATGTTTCCCGCCACCGGGGAGCCTTGTCGTCAGCGAAGGATCATCGGCAATAACAGTATTTACACCGACGAGAATAGCATCGTGCTCTTTTCTGAGGCGATGTCCGTCCTCACGCGCCTCTTCTCCGGTGATCCATTGCGATTCACCGCTGGTCGTTGCGATTTTGCCATCAATACTCGAAGCCAATTTCATCGTCACGTAAGGCTTTTTGGTTTTTATATAATGAAAAAAAATCTCGTTTAACGTATCCGCTTCTTCTTTTAAACAGCCGCGTTCAACTTCGATACCAGCATCATATAAACGGTCATAACCGCGGCCGGAGACTTTCGGATTCGGATCATCTGAAGCAATTACCACCCGTTTGATCCCCGAATCGATTAAGGCATCAGCACACGGCGGTGTTCTGCCGTGATGCGCACACGGTTCTAATGTTACGTACGCATCAGCTCCGTAAGCTTTATCGCCGGCCATTTGCAATGCGAGCCGCTCTGCGTGCAGTTCGCCTGCCTTTAAATGAGCAGCCATTCCGACTATATCACCATTGTTAACGATGACGCAGCCGACGAGCGGATTTGGCGAGGTTTGCCCTTTTGTCTTTCTTGCCAGCTCGATCGCAAGCTTCATATATTCTTCGTCCATGTCTATCCCTCTTCTGCAGCAATATAAAACACCCGGAAGATATCCTCCCGGGTGTTTAAAAATATGGTCAATGTAAACGGCGGATAACCGTACACCTCTAAAGGCATACAAGCAGAATTTCAGCAGAAAGGGTACACTTCTCCCGCTGTCAAATATCCGTCCGTTCCTTCTCCCATCCAGACTTTACTGTCGGCTTTGGAGTTCCACCAAATCCACCTTCTCTTTCAATCATGAAAGATCCGGGTCACGGACTGAGAAGCTTGCGCCTCATCACCGCCGGTTGGGATTTTCACCCGACCCCGAAGGAACATCATTTAACTGTGATTGTGTTGCATCAGCGTGCACAGTCAATCTTTTTGAGAAAGACTGAACAATCTGTTATGTATATAATATATCACTTGGTAATAAAAGCTTCAATCTATTTGTTTAAACAGTTTGAAATTATTTCACTTCTTTTTCAGTAATGATTATGACAAATCATTAAAAAAACATCCGCATAGGCGGATGTTTTAGAGTGTTGACAAAGGCGTGACATTGATTGATGTCATAATAAAAGGAACGGATGACTACGCATTGTCCGGCTTCTTTGAATCGAGTGTATTCATATAAAGGAAGCCACGCATCCACTCCTCCGACGCCTCCGGGAAAGCAAGAGACGAAGATCCGGATTCGGCGGTCTCAGGCCGCCGAATACTAGCTGAGTCCTTGCCCGGGGCAAGCGGAGGGTAAGTGGCTGCGTGGCTTACGTCAAAATAATAATTTGTCTACAATCTGAAACATCTGCATAGGCGGATGTTTTAGACTGTTAGTCGTCATACACTTCGACTGTTTTCATAATATCACCTTGGTTGATCCGGTCGACAGTTTCCATCCCGTCAATCACTTTGCCAAACACCGTGTGAACACCGTCAAGGTGAGGCTGCGGAGCAAAAGCAATGAAAAACTGGCTCCCGCCTGTATCTTTTCCGGCATGTGCCATCGAGAGACTTCCGCGGTCGTGTTTATGCGGATTGCCCTCAGTTTCACATTTAATCGTATAACCCGGGCCGCCGTTGCCTATTCCGTTCGGACAGCCGCCTTGTGCGACAAAACCCGGTATAACGCGGTGAAAATTCAACCCGTTATAAAACCCTTCGTTTGCGAGTTTTTCAAAATTTTCCACTGTTCCCGGCGCTTCACTAGGGTAGAACTCAATAACAATCTCTTCTCCGTTTTCAAACGAAATTTTTCCTTTTTTCATCTTTTTCCCTCCACAGCTGCTTGAAAATGTTTACAATATCAGTGTAGTATAAATCAACAGAAAATGAAACGTTTATTTCGCTTCTGTCACACCTGCCTTTGGAGCTGTTTTCGAATAGCGGTGTTCGTTGCGCAATAAATCGGTGTACGATTCCCGTTCAATTACACACTCATGTTCTCCGTTCTCCACAAAAACAACAGCAGGGCGAAGCATCCGGTTGTAATTGCTGGCCATCGCATAGCCATAAGCTCCTGTAGAAGCTACCGCGAGGAGGTCTCCTGTTTCGCTTTTAGGAAGCTGTAAATCCCAAATCAGCATATCACCGCTCTCACAGCAGCGGCCCGCGATTGAAACGAGTTCGTCACAGGCGCGGTCCGCCTTGTTCGCTAGAACGGCTTCGTATTCAGCTTGATATAGAGCCGGCCGAATATTATCAGTCATACCGCCGTCGACAGATAAGTACGTTCTTAAATGCGGTATGTCTTTTCTCGAACCGATTGTATAAATCGTTGTACCCGCCTCGCCGACGAGCGCGCGTCCCGGCTCAATCCATATTTCCGGCACGTTTTCACCGATTTTGGCTGCTTCTTCACGCGCCGCTGTAACCATCGGTTCAATATACGACTCGAGCGGGAGCGGCTCATCGTGCTTATTGTAACGAATGCCAAACCCGCCGCCAACATTAAGCACTTCAGGATAGTAACCTAATTCGTCTTTCCAAACAGCCAGCGAACGGTAAATTTCTTTAACAGCTTGTTCAAAACCTTCCGATCTGAAAATTTGCGAACCAATGTGTGAATGAACACCTTGCAGATGAATATAATCATGATTCAATGTTAATTCAATCGCTTTTTTCGCCTGGCCGCTATTTAAATCAAAACCGAATTTCGAATCTTCCTGGCCTGTCGAAATATACTCGTGCGTATGCGCTTCAACTCCGGGCGTTATTCGGAGCAAAACGTTAACGATTTTCTTTTCTGCTTCGGCAATGCCCATAAGCCAAGTCAGTTCAGTGAAATTATCCGCAACTATGCAGCCGATACCGGCTCTGACAGCCATCTCCAGCTCGTCCGGTGTTTTGTTATTCCCGTGAAAATGAATACGCTCGACCGGGAACTCGGCTTCAAGAGCTGTATACAACTCTCCGCCGGAACAAACATCCAAACTGAGCCCCAGTTCATCGGCAAGCTGAAACATCGCCAGGCAGCTGAAAGCTTTACTGGCATAAGCAACTTGATAATCAACGCTTTCTGCATCAAAGGCTTTTTTAAACGCCTCAGCCCGGTTTCGTATATCTTTTACGTCGTAGACATACAGCGGCGTCCCATACGTTTGCGCCAGTTCAGATGTGTCCACTCCGCCAATCTCTAACCGGCCTTGTTCATTAATCTTGCTCGTTCCATATAATCCCACGGGGGTCACCCCTTTCTTTTATTGCACGAAAAAAGAATGAATGCATATCACACTCATTCCGGTCATCAATATGCGCGGTCAGTGCTTCACTGCATGGCATGCGTGCAGTGACAGTGCTGCCTTTATTAAAGACAGCCCCAGCTGTTTCGAACGTTAGTTTTAAACAGCTTCGGCAACTTTGCCTTCCAGACACGTTCGTCTATTGACGAAAACATCTTACTCATCGCAGCTGCGCCTCTGCCTATTCAGCTTTTCAGTGCAACTACCTTAGCACAAACAATCACCAATTTCAAGTTTAAACCCGCAACTTTGCCAAATAAAACAGCAGTGAAGAAGCACTTCACTGCTGGTAGATTTCGCGATTTTACTTGCGAGATTACGTAATCACATCATAAATTAACGTCGGTTTTTCAGTCTTTTCTGCTGAAATAGTGTATGATTCAAGCACTTTTGCTCGCGCATCTTCTACACCTTGACCGTTCGTGTACAAAGTGACTAACGGCTCATCTTTTTTCACTTGATCGCCAATCTTTTTGTGCATTTCGATCCCGACCGCCAAGTCGATTTCAGAAGTTTTTGTTGCCCGTCCGGCTCCCAATAACATCGCCGCTGTTCCGATTTCATCCGCTTCAATTTCAGAGACATACCCGTCTCTTGGTGCGGCGACGGTCACATGCTCTGCCGCTTGGGGAAGTTTTCCCGGCTCGTCTACGACCGTTTCGTCTCCGCCTTGCGCGGAAACAAATATTTTAAATTGCTTCAGCGCTTTGCCGGTTTTTATTGCCTCTTCCAGCTGTTGGCGGGCATCGTCAAAATCAGCAGCTTTCCCGGCAAGGACAGCCATATGGCTTCCCAGTGTGAGACAAAGTTCGGTTAAGTCATCCGGGCCGTTGCCTTTCAGTGTGTCAATCGCTTCTTGTACTTCCAGCGCATTACCGATCATATTGCCGAGCGGCTGATTCATATCTGAAATCACGGCTGAGGTGTTGCGGCCGAGGTTTTTCCCGATTTCAACCATCGCCCGCGCTAATTCCTGCGATTCTTCCAGTTTCTTCATAAATGCCCCGGCTCCGGTTTTTACATCTAAAACAATCGCATCTGCACCGGAGGCGAGTTTTTTACTCATGATTGAACTGGCAATAAGCGGAATGGAGTTTACGGTTGCCGTGACATCGCGAAGACCGTATAACTGTTTGTCTGCAGGAGTTAAATCTGCCGTTTGTCCGATCACAGCAGCTTTGTTCTCATTAACTAAACGGATAAATTCATCATTAGATATTTCAACGCTGAATCCTTTCAGCGATTCAAGCTTATCAATCGTTCCGCCGGTATGACCGAGACCGCGTCCGCTCATTTTCGCTACCGGCACGCCGATACTTGCGACCAGCGGAGCCAGTACGAGAGTTGTTGTATCTCCTACCCCGCCAGTAGAATGTTTATCAACTTTAATACCTTCTATTGCAGACAGATCAATGGTATCGCCGGACTGGACGATTTCCTCAGTCAGCCATGCCCGTTCATCCGGATTCATGTCTTGAAAATAAACCGCCATTGCCCAAGCACTGATTTGATACTCCGGGATTTCCCCGCTCGTATAACCAGATATGATAAAACGAATTTCCTCTTTTGTATGCGGCTTGCCGTCCCGTTTCTTTTCGATCAGATCAACCATTCTCATCATTTCCGCCTCCTTCGATTGTCCAAATATCCTTTTCGCTGTCTTGCAGGATTCCGCGGACTAAATTTTTAAATCGGGGCTTCGCTTTTTCCGCTACTGCCATGACTTCTTCATGAGTTATGCCCTCAATCGTCTCGCCAATCGCCATGTCAGTAATACAGGAAATCCCAAGAATATTCATGTTCATATGCCGGGCAACGGTCGCTTCAGGGACAGTTGACATCCCTACCGTATCTCCGCCTAATTTTCTAAGCATAATCAATTCAGCAGCCGACATATACGTCGGACCGCTGACAGCTGCATAAACGCCCGACTGCAGTGAATCACCGAGTTTATCCGCCGTTTTGAATGCTAACTGCCGCAAATCTTCAGTATACGTTTGGCTCATATCCGGAAAACGCGGGCCGTAATCGCTTAAGTTTTCCCCAATCAGCGGATTCGTTCCCGTAAAATTTATATGGTCGTCGATAATCATCAAGTCGCCTGCTTGAAACTGTTCGTTCATTCCGCCGCAGGCGTTCGTTACAATCAGACTCTCGCAGCCGAGTTCACGCATAACCCGGACAGGAAAGGTGATTTCCTGCATTGAGTAACCTTCGTAAAAATGGAACCTTCCCTGCATGGCAGCGACAGTTTTCCCCTCCAACTGACCGATGACGAGCTGACCTTTGTGACCGGCAACGGTAGAAGTCGGGAAATAAGGAATATCTTTGTACGGGAGGGCGGTTTTATTTTCAATTTCCTCGGCAAGTTCTCCCAGTCCGGAACCTAATATCATACCGATTACCGGTTTGTCCGCCGCACGTTCACGAATCCACTCTGCTGATTGCTGAATCATTTCGTTCGTGATCATGATCTTTTCACCTCGGGTCAGTTGATTTTTTGTATGATCGCTTTAATAAACCGTAAAAAATCTGCTTTGACTTGTTCTGTCGTTTCAATAACTTCATCATGGGTCAATGGCTGATCCAAAATACCGGCAGCCATGTTTGAAATACAAGATACTCCCAGTACATCAAGCTCTGCATGACGGGCCGCAATCACTTCAGGAACCGTCGACATTCCAACAGCATCCCCGCCGATAATGCGCATCATCCGAACTTCCGCCGGTGTTTCATACGCAGGTCCGGTATTGCCGACATAGACACCGTTTTGTGTCCGGATATCCAGCTCTTCCGCGGTCTGTTGGGCGATAGCGATCAGTTCAGGGCTATACGCTTTGCTCATATCCGGAAATCTTACTCCGCCTGCGTTAGGGCCGATCAACGGATTGGTGCCGAACCAGTTTATATGATCATTAATGATCATTAAATCACCCGGCTGATACGCTTCATTGACACCTCCGGCAGCGTTTGTCACGATCAGTTTTTCAACGCCGATCGCTTGCATAACACGTACAGGCAGCACAATTGTGCTCATATCATGGCCTTCATAGTAATGGAAGCGGCCCTGCATAGCTACAACTGTTTTGCCTTCCAATTCCCCGATGATAAGTCTTCCTTCATGTCCGGCAACTGTCGATTCAGGAAAACCGGGAATATCCGCATAATCCAGCTTAACCGGATCTGTAATTTCATTTGCAAGCACGCCAAGCCCTGAGCCGAGAATTAAGCCGATAGACGGAGATGATTTCAGGTGTTTTTCGATCCAAGCTTTAGCCTGTAATACGCGTTCATCCATTTTTCATCCCTCCTGCAAATCGTTTAAAAAACTGTTGCCGTGACCTGTTCCCTTAACGCCGAAGTTTTCGGCAACGGTAGCGCCGACATCAGCAAATGTTTTTCGGGTGCCGAGATCTTTAACATTTTGATGGGAAGGGCTGTAAGCGATTAGCGGGACGTATTCCCGAGTGTGGTCCGTGCCGTGATGCACCGGATCGTTTCCGTGATCAGCTGTGATCAGCAGCAAATCATCTTCTTTCAGCTGCTGCAGCACCTCCGGCAAGCGCGCATCATACTCTTCCAGCGCCTTCCCGTAGCCGATCGGATCGCGTCTGTGACCGTACTTCGCATCAAAATCAACGAGATTTAAAAAGCTTAAACCACGGAAGTCCATTTTTAATGTTTCGTTCAATTTATCCATTCCATCCATATTATCTTCTGTTCTAAGCGATAGTGTGACGCCTTCACCGTCATAAATATCGGAAATTTTACCGATCGCAATCGAATCGTAGCCGGCATCAGCAAGTTCGTTCATGACTGTACGGCCAAACGGCTTTAATGCATAATCATGTCGGTTTGAAGTCCGCTCCCACTTACCGTCTTTCCCGACAAACGGACGGGCGATCACACGGCCGACCATGTACTTCTCATCTTTAGTCAGTTCGCGGCACATTTCACAAATTTCCCACAGCTCTTCAGGCGGAATGACTTCCTCGTGCGCAGCAATTTGCAGTACGGAATCAGCTGATGTGTAAACGATCAAAGCACCGGTCTCTACGTGTTCCTGGCCGTAATCATTCAATACTTCGGTGCCGGAATAAGGCAAGTTGCACAACACCTTCCGTCCTGTGCGTTCCTCAATCTCTGCAATTAATTCATCAGGAAAACCGTTCGGAAATGTCCGGAACGGAGCGTCAATATGAAGGCCCATAATTTCCCAATGACCAGTCATTGTATCTTTTCCGACCGATGATTCTTCCATAACACCGTAACTTCCAATCGGTTTTTCAACGTCTGTCATCCCTTGATAACTTTTCACTTTCGTTAAACCGAGACGGTCCATATTCGGCATAGTCAATCCGTTCATTTCCTCAGCAATATGCCCGAGTGTGTCAGCGCCTTCATCATTAAAATCTTTAGCATCCGGTGCTTCGCCGATCCCGACAGAATCCATTACAATTAAAAAAATACGGTTAAATTTGCTGTTGCTCATATAAAAATCCTCCTTCATTAATCTGTATTGCTTTTCATCACTAATTACAGGTGCGTTTACCTTTGCCCCTGTTTTCAAGCATCTTGGACATTTTTCGGCTGTTTCGATGTCTGAGGTCAGACAACTTGTTCGCTATTCAGTATTTTTAGACTTACGCGCGCGGATGGTATTTCGAATAGACTTCTTTCATCCGAAGCTTTGTTACATGCGTGTAAATCTGCGTCGTTGAAATATCTGCGTGACCGAGCATTTCTTGAACAGAACGAAGGTCTGCACCATTCTCAAGTAAATGTGTCGCAAATGAATGCCTTAACGTATGAGGTGTCAGTTCTTTTTTTATGCCTGTTTCGTCCGCAATTTTTTTTACTATTTTCCAAAAACCTTGCCGGCTTAGCGGACGTCCGTGATGGTTAACAAACACACGGCCCGCGTCTTCTGCGTTGTTAACTAACCGGCTGCGTCCAGATTCAATATAATCTGTTAACGATAATGAAGCCTTTTCACCAAGCGGAACCATTCGTTCCTTGTTTCCTTTTCCGATCACGCGAATAAAGCCCATGTGAAGATGGATATCAGCCATGCCGACACCGATCAGTTCACTCACGCGCATCCCTGTTGCATACAAAAGTTCAAGCATCGCTTTATTTCTTAAATTAAGCGGAGTTCTCTGCTGACAACATTGCAGCAGGCAGTCAACTTCTTCATTGGAGAGAACATTAGGCAATGATTGCGCTTTTTTGGCCCGATCAATTTGCTCGGTAGGATCATGGCGGACTTGTTTTTCTCGCAACAAAAATTGGTGGAACGATCGAATCGATGATAGCGCCCTGGAAACAGTAGCATCTGCAAAGCCTTTGTCATTTAAAAAATAAAGATAGTGCAAGACGGATTCTTTCGTCACAGCAGAAACTTCAGTGATGTTTTTTTGATCGTTTAAAAATTGAATATACGCTGTTAAATCCCGCTCGTATGCTTCCGAGGAATTTGATGCCAATCCGCGTTCAATTACGAGGTAATCAATGAATGTCTTTAATTCGTTGTGCAACAGCTACGCCCCACTTTTCATGCCATAATGCCCATACCTAGAATACCATAAATGAAAGGATCTGTGCACCCGCGCCCCCAAAAAATGATGGCGTTTTCAAAAAAATTAAAATCCGGTCAGTTCCGGATTTATTTACAGCGATGACAAATCCCGTGAAATGTTAGCCGGTGATCCTTAATGGCAAAATTCCAGCGTTTTTCAACAACTTTTTCCACTTCTTCAAGCAGATCTTCTTGAATCTCATCCACCGAACCGCATTCAATACAAACGAGATGGTGGTGAAAGTGATCCGCTCCTTCTTGACGCAAGTCGTAACGGGATACACCGTCGCCGAAGTTGATCTTATCTACAATTTTTAGTTCAGTTAAAAGTTCCAGCGTCCGATAGACCGTTGCTAAGCCGATTTCGGGATATTTTTCTTTCACAAGCATATAAACATCCTCGGCACTTAAATGATCATCTTCATTTTCAAGCAGCACTCTAACAGTCGCTTCCCGCTGAGGGGTTAATTTATAACTTTGTGAATGGAGCTG
The DNA here is from genome assembly GCF_003814815.1 of Salisediminibacterium halotolerans. Classification (GTDB taxonomy): domain Bacteria; phylum Bacillota; class Bacilli; order Bacillales; family Salisediminibacteriaceae; genus Salisediminibacterium; species Salisediminibacterium halotolerans. The sequence continues at coordinate 393,411 of NZ_RKQQ01000002.1, read as the reverse complement.
TTTTTTGATCCGTTCTATCCGCTGTTCCATAACTTCCTCCTGTCGCATTGCATCCAATAACAGCTTATAGGGTACCTTTCGCATTGCATTATACCTAATTGAGAAAAGGAGTGTCAAATGAGAATAATTATCGCTATTTAATTATAATTATTATTACTTGATAATGAGGCTGTGAGTACGGTCTTACGACGGGTTGCCGTTTCTTTGCTTATTTCGACCGCGTTTGTAAAAGTTCCCAATATTGCACGGCGTATGCGGTTTTCGCATCATGAATTTCGCCATTTTCAATCATTCTTTTTGCTTCTTCAAACGTAACATCTACCCGCTCGACAAATTCATCATCATCCGTCCCGCTGTCTCCGGCCGTTAAGCTGTCTGCCAGAAAAAGGTGAACAATTTCATCTGCAAAACCCGGACTTGTATAAAATGAGAGAAGTTTCGTCATTGATGCAGCGCGCAACCCTGTTTCTTCCTCCAGTTCACGAATTGCGCATTTTTCCGGACTTTCTTTATTCTCTAATTTTCCGGCGGGAATTTCAGCAATTGCTTTTTGCAGCGCTTTTCGGTATTGCTTTACAAGAATCAGTTTCCCCTCTTCGGTGAACGCAATTACGGCGACTGCTCCCGGATGATAAACGAGTTCGCGCCTGCTTGTGTTCCCGTCAGGTAAATAAACCTCCTGCACTTCAACATCAATCAAACTTCCGTTAAAAATTATTTCTCTGCTTTTTGTTTCTTCTCGATTCGATTTCATTGTATCCCTCTTCTCCCGTTTAAATCTCCTTCCCTAGGATATCAAAATGTACTCATTCATACCACTTCGAAAAAATCAAAAGCATAAACATTCAATATCACGGGTACGGGACGATTGAGGTGATCTAATCATGAAAAAAAACCAGCTTGGAACATCCAATTTACATGTTTCAGAACTCGGATTCGGCTGCATGTCGCTTACAGGCAACACATCAGAAGATGAAAAAATCATTCATCAAGCGATTGACAGCGGCATCAATTTTTTCGACACAGCCGATTTATACCAATTCGGCATGAATGAAAAAAGTGTCGGCAATGCGCTTAAACATAAGCGGCGCGATATTATTCTCGCTTCTAAAGGCGGAAATGCTTGGGAAGACGGAAAAGAAGGCTGGACGTGGAAACCGGAAAAAAATTATTTAAAATCCGCTGTTAAACATTCACTGCATCGGTTAGGGACCGATTATTTAGACCTTTATCAATTGCACGGCGGAACAATTGATGATCCGCATGACGAAATTATTGAAGCGTTCGAAGATATGAAAAACGAAGGGTTAATCCGTTATTACGGCATTTCGTCAATTCGCCCCAATGTGATTCAAACGTTTGCGGAAAAATCGAATATTGTCAGCGTTATGATGCAATACAGCTTGCTTGATCGCCGTCCGGAAGAATGGTTCCCTGAATTAGATAAAAAAGGGATATCTGTTATCGCCCGCGGGCCTGTGGCTAAAGGACTGCTCTCAGAATCCTACAGCGAGAAAATCAACGAAAACGGCTTTCTTGATTACAGCCAAGAAGAATTAAATGATATGCTGCCGCAGCTTCATGACCTCGCGCAGGAAAAAAATATGACACTTGAACAGCTCGCACTCCGTTATGTCATGGATCAGCCGCAAGTTGCCTCAGCCCTTGCAGGTTCAAGCCGGCAAGCACAAGTTAAAAACAATATTGAAAGTACCGCGAAACCGGCATTAACAACCGAAACCCTCCGCGGCCTGCGAGCTATGACGAAATCGAATACGTATCAAAACCATAGATAAAAAAATCCCCGAGAGCGTTGCAACGCTCTCGGGGAAAGTTTTTATGATGATTCATACGTTTCTTTCGCTTCTTCATAAAAGGATTCAAGCATCTCGTAATCCAAAAATCCGCGCCGTTCGTAAGCGATTTTGCCATCCGGGTCAATAATGTACGTTGTCGGCATCACATGCACATTGTAATCCTCTTCGATTTGTCCATCCTCATCAAGCACTGTATAAAAAGGGATTTGAAAATCATCGGCAAATTGCCGCACAGGATCTAAACTTTGTTCAGACGTAGTCATATTAATCCCGACAACATCGACGCCCTCAGCTTTATAATTCTCATAAAAATCAATAAAATCAGGCATTTCATCCCTGCAAGGCGGACACCACGACGCCCACATATTCACAACAACAAAATCCCCTTGTTTGTCCGACAAGGACAGTGTATCTGTATCATCAAGCAGCGGCAAATCAAACGGCGGAGCTTCTGCCCCAATTTCGATACCTTCGGCTTCAGTAGGCTCAGTACTGTATTCTTCCCGTTCTATACCGTCAGCTTCTAAGTATTCTTCGAGACTGTCTTCAGATGATTCGCGCTGGTCATCATAAATCAGGTAAGATGCCGTTCCGACCGCTGCAAGCAATGCTAAGATTGAGAAATATTTATTTCGCGACTTTTTCATGCAATTCCCTCCGGACTGGCCGATCGTTTATAATTGCATTATAAACGGACAGTTCGTCGCCGTAAATGCGGATGCTCAAAAAACCGCTCTTTACAGAGCGGTTTTCAGCGAGATTATTGTTTTACAGTTACATCAAGAACTGTTGTTTCGCCGCCAACGGCATTTTGTCCTTCATGTTTCTCCATTTGCTCAACAATATCGCCGTTGGTAATAACCATCGGTGTTATCGTACTTTCCGCCTTCTCATTTACAAGGTCCATGTCGAACTCAATCAATTTATCCCCTTTGGCAACTTTGTCGCCTTCTTGAACAAATGCTTTGAATCCTTCTCCTTGCATATTAACGGTTTCAATACCAATATGAATCAGCACTTCGAGACCGTTTACGGTTTTAATGCCGACTGCATGTTTCGTTGGAAACAGCTGCATAATTTCACCGTGAACCGGCGCCGAAATAATCCCTTCGGAAGGTTTAACAGCCAAACCGTCTCCCATCATTTTTTCGGAAAAAGTCGGATCAGGAACCTCTGTGATTGATACAACCTCGCCCGTCGCCGGACTGGCAAGCGAATCTTTCCCGTCTGCTTGCGGCATCTCAACTTCTTCTTTTTTGTCTAAACCGAATAACTTCTTTAACATTTTCATCAACCTTTCGTCATCATGTTTAGTTAGCAGGAAATTCTGTGAAAATTGTAACGAACTCTGTTACAAATGTAAACGTCCTTTCTAGAAGTCTAGATACCCGGGAAGCTGGATTTTAAACGTTGATTCAATCTATTTTAGGCGCGGACGATGTTTGTAAGAACATTTTCGATCACCGATGCTACCCCGTCTTCTGTATTGGCAAGCGTAACAAAATCACTGATTTCCTGAATTGCCGGCAGCGCATTCGCAACGGCGACTGCCGTCCCTGCCGTCTCCATCATTGAACGGTCGTTCTCGTTATCTCCGATTACAACCGCATCCGCTGGATTCAAATTAAATTTGTCCGCCATTTGTTTCACACCGCGTCCTTTTGATGCGCACGGATGCATGATTTCAATGTTATCGTCGCCCGAAGACGTTAAGGTGACATTTACTTTCTCAAGCTCTTCGATCACTTTCTTTCGTTTTACAGCATCTTTTGAAAAAGCAAGCACTTTAAATAAGTCAATACCTTCCGTTGTTAAAAGCGTTGAGTAACTGCCTGTCTCTTTAAGCATCCCTTCTGTAAATCGCAGCTCGGCAAATTCTCTCGCTTTTTCCGGCGAGGCGAAATGACCGGTGGATAAAAGCATATCTGCCACAAGGGCAAAGCCCTTTTCTTTATTATTGGTAAATGAACCTGACGTTGTAAAAATTTCAAAATACATATCGAATTTATTCAATGTTGTCTCAATTTGAGAAAATACGGCATGATCCAATGTTTGACGATGCAACACAGCGTGGTTGTTATCGCGAAGTTCTGAACCGTTTCCGCAAATAATCGGCAATTGAAGGCCAGCTTCAACTAAGGGAGCATTTGCTTCGAAGTAATCCCTGCCCGTTGCAATAACAACTTGAATGTCTGCTTCTAAAGCTTTATTTATCGCATCAACGTTTTTCGCCGAAATCGACCGTCCATCGTTTAATAAAGTGCCGTCCATATCCGTAACAATCCATGGTCTGCTTTTCATGATCAACTGTCTCCTTTTAGTCTTGTTAAGCGGTTTAAGCTGTTCAATAAAACTCAAAGTACATTATACATCACAGCGCACATTAATGCTCGTAGATCATTTTCTTTGTCATCCCTCCATCAATAACGATATTCTCTCCATTAATAAAATCATTATCTTTTTGAGACAGAAACAAGCAAGCCCGCGCAACGTCTTGAGGTTTACCGACGCGGCCGGACAAATGCTGCGCATGATCAATCTGCCGCAGTTCTTCTTCACTCCCTGTATGAATCCAGCCCGGACTGACAGCGTTCACGCGGATATTTTTCTCGGCCAGACTGTTCGCCGCAGCGTGAGTGAGCGCCAATAGCGCTCCCTTTGACGCTGCATACGCTTCATTGCCGGCTTCACTCATCAGCCCGCGCGTTGAAGCAATGTTTACGATCGAACTTCCGGAAGGCATAATTTTAGCAGCTTGCTGTATACAAATAAATGCTCCGCGCACATTCGTATTCATAATACGGTCCCAATCATCGACAGAAGTTGCTTCCAACGGGGAAAATGATGAGAGTCCGGCGTTATTAATGAGCACATCTACTTGTTCTTCTTGATCAGCCAAATGATGAAAATATTGCTGCACTGCCCCGGGATCAGCAATATCAACTTGCTGAAATCCACAAAGACCGGAGCCGCGGTCGATCCGTTCAGCTGCAGAACGCCCGGCATTGGAGATATCAAGAATCGTAACTCTATCACCGGCGGACGCAAAAGCTTCTGCAACAGCGGCGCCAATACCATGGGCGCCTCCGGTAACAACTGTATGACGCTGTGTTAATGACAATATGATCATTCCCTTCTTACCAGAAATCAACCTGAACTTGTACAATATTTGTTCCTCAGCTATAATTTAACTATACATTACAGGAGGTGCCGGACATGGAAACGAATTTCGACCGACGTATTTTTCAGTTTTTTACAATATGGTATGTCATCGGCGTTTTCCTACTCTCTTTCAGCCTTGTTCCGCCGTGGCTTGAATGGGCAAACGTTGTGTTTTTAATTACTTCTGGGGTTGTTTCCATGTTGTTTTTTTACAGAAGCAGCTCGAAATTGTCCGGAATCTTTGCTATCGCTGTCATTTTCATTCTTTCAATGGCAATCGAAAGCTTCGGTGTGCACACTGGTCTGTTCTTCGGAGAATATACATACTTAGGCGATTTCGGTCCTAAAGTTGCCGGTGTACCGATTACAATCGGCTTTGCCTGGGTGATGGTTATGGCTGTGTCTCACGTTATGGCCTCAGGAATCATATCTATCGTACCGAAATTGCCCGGACTCGTCTATGCCTTATACGGAGCGATTATTGCTGTATCACTCGATTTAATTATCGATCCGGTCGCCTATGAAGTCAAACAGTATTGGGTATGGCATGAGAGCGGTTTGTATTACGGCATACCTTTTTCGAACTTTCTCGGTTGGTTTATACTTTCCTTTATTCTTCACTTAGTGCTTTATGCCCTTTTTTCGCGGGGAACGTCTTGGACGAACCGACGCTCACGTCCGTGGAAAAACCGAATGATCTGGCTTTTCGGAATGATGAACGGCATGTTTATTATTGTCGCATTCGCACACGGTCTCATGTTAGCACCTGTCTTATCCCTTTCGTTAACAGCTGTTTACTACGGCATTTATTATATCATGAAAGGCGGACGTAAATGATAAAGGCAGCGCCTAACCCGTATTTTGAGAAGCTGTTTTGCTTTTACACAAAATTTTTGTTGCAAAAGCATTTTCGCCGCATTGCTATTACAACCGACAGTTATCGCCCCCCTCCGGATATTCCGGCGATTTACATTATCAATCATTCATCTTGGTGGGATGCGATTATTCTTTTCTATTTAAATCAAAACGTTCTTCAACTTAACGGCAGAGCCATGATGAGTGAAGACGGTCTTCAGCGCTTCCCTTTCTTTCGTAAACTCGGAGCGTTTTCGATTGATTCATCCTCGCCGAAAAAAATAGTTGCTTCGCTTCAATATGCTGCAGAAGAATTGCAGACGGGTAAACACGTCTTTATTTTTCCTCAAGGCGATGAAACACCGCTTGAGCAGCGGCCTGTTCATTTTTATGACGGCACCTCTTATCTCTTAGACAAGCTGCCTGCCACACCCGTTATTCCAATCGGATTTTATCACGGTCTTTTCCATCATCAAAAGCCGGATTGGTTTATTCATATCGATGATCCGATCGTCTTTCATGAAAAGCTGAAACTTAAGGAAAAGACAGCCGTGTTAGAAAGCGGACTCGAAAAAACGGTTGATACATTGAGAGAACGTATTTTAAGCGGCCCGAATGATCCGTTATTTGAACCGGTACTGAGCGGACGGGCAGGAGTTGCCGAGCGATTCGAAAAAATGAAAAAGATGCTGAGCCGGGGGGGAGTGCAATGACTCTGTTTGTTTCTGTACAGCTTATACTGTTATTATGGATCATTATTAACGGCCTGCTCCTCCCCCGCCTTGACCGGCCTGTTTTGGCAATCGAAGAAACCCCCGCCGTTTCGGTCTTGATTCCCATGCGCAATGAAGCACAGAATGTTGCGGGGTGCATCGCTTCTTGCAAAGCACTCACATACCCGAATGTTGAATGCATCATTCTAGATGACCATTCGACAGATCGAACAAATGAATTGCTCTTCGAAACGATTGACAGCGATCGACGGTTCACAGTTATCAACGGTGCTGATTTACCTGACGGCTGGGTAGGAAAAGTGCATGCGTGCAAGCAATTAAGCGAGCACGCAAAGGGCGAGTTTTTTCTCTTTTTGGATGCCGACGTTCGTTTTACGCCGGATCTGATTGAACAAGCGCTGTCTCATATGAAGAAAACTGCCGGTCTTATCAGCGGCTTTCCTCATTATCCGTTGAAAGGAATACTCGCACACTTTATCGTCCCGCTGCAGCACATGATTATTTTCATGCATTTGCCGATCCCGTTCGCCAACTGGACAAAATGGCCGGCCGCTTCAGCTTCTCACGGCGCTTTTATGATGTTTCGTGCTGAAGCTTATCGGGCGGCGGGAGGCCATGAAGCTGTTAAACACTCGTTAGTCGAAGATGTTCATTTGACGCGGAACATCAAAAAAGCCGGCTGGTATTCACGGCTTACGAATCCGACTAAAACAGTCGATTGCTACATGTACGATAATGACCGGGATGTATGGAACGGATTTTCGAAAAACAGCTTTCCCGGCATCGGCAGGCGAATGACGCTTGGAGCAGCACTCGTTATTTTTTACTTTCTTTTCTTCGTCTTTCCGATCTTGCTCTTGCCCGTCAGCCTCGTTTCCGGACAAGCGATTTACGCCGCACCATTCGTTTTGAGCGTGCTGATGAAATTTTCTGTCGATCTTATAACCGGACAAAAAAAATGGCTTGCTCTGTTCACACCTGTTTCATTTGCACTATTAATCGCACTGTTATTCTATTCTGCTTATTTAGACCGTTCAAAACGCGGGTTCAGCTGGAAGGGGCGTTCATATCAATGAATCAGATTAAAAAAGTTGTCATTATCGGTGCCGGTCTCGGGGGACTTGCTGCAGCTATACGTTTGCAATCTCAAGGGATCGAGACGACCGTGCTGGAAAAGCGGCCGACAGCCGGGGGAAAACTGCATGAGCGAAAGCTCGGAACGCATTCATTTGATTTTGGTCCGAATACGATTACGATGCCGCACGTTTTTAAATCGGTTTTATCTGAGGCGGGTTTAAATCCCGACCGTTATTTTACAATGATCAAACTGACACGGCATACCAAAAATCAATTCTCTGACGGTTCAACGCTTATGATGTCTTCCGATCCAGACGAAATGACAGAAAATCTCCGGCAGATTGACGAAAAGTCTGCTCAACGTTATCCGGCGTATTTAAAAGACGTTCAGTCACTTTACGAATTGGCCGACAAGCACTTTTTTCACCGCACTTTTTCATCGTGGCGGGATTATCTGAACCCGCCGCTCGGATTTGCGATGATGCGTGCACGTCCCTTTGAATCTTTAGACCGTTTTCACCGTAAATATTTCAAAGATGAACGTATTATTCGCGCTTTCAACCGCTATGCCACTTATATCGGTTCATCTCCTTTCCATGCTCCGGCAACATTTGGTCTGATCGGTCACCTTGAAATGAATGACGGCGTTTATTATACATTAGGCGGCAACAGGAAAATTGCCGAGGGATTTTACCAGGCCGCAATCGATTTAGGGGCAACGGTATATACAGACACGGAAGCAGAAAAAATTGAGACTCACAACCAAACGGCAACGCACGTCGTCACTTCATCAGGCGCTAGTTATCCGGCAGATGCTGTGTTATTAAACGGCGATCTGATTACACAAGTGCCGAGATTGCTTAAAGACCTGCGCGCTCCGTCTAAAAAAAAGCTTCCTGAACCTTCCGTATCAGCTTTCGTTACCATGGCTGCACTGAACCGCCGTCTTGATCTGCATCATCATCACGTCTTTTTCAGTGACCGTTCTAAAGAAGAATTTGCAGATATTTTTGAACGCGGCAAATACGGCAAAGATCCGACGGTCTACATCTGCACGTCCAGCAAAACAGAAACTGAGCGATCTCCCGATGGCGATAATTTATTCATCCTTGTCAATGCCCCGCCGCTGTCTCATGACGGCAAATCTGCCCTAGAGGCCGATAAAGTCCAGGAGCAGCTGTTCAATCAGCTGGAGGCGAAAGGTCTGCCGATTCGCCAAAACCTGATTGAATCGCAAACAGTCGATCCGAAAACCATCGCGGCATCATTTCACGCTTACCGGGGAGCTTTATACGGAGGGGCATCAAATAAACGCAAAGATACGTTTCTCCGACCGTTCAACCGATCACAAGAAGTCGGCAATTTATTTTTTGCCGGCGGCAGTACACACCCTGGCGGAGGATCACCGATGGTCGTGATCAGCGGCCTAAACGCAGCCGATCAAATGATCAATTTAGCAAAAAAGAACCTCTGATTATTCAGAGGTTCTCAGGCTGTAGACAAACTATATTTTTATGTCAGCCATGAATCCACTACCCTCCGCTTGCCCCGGGCAAGGACTCAGCTAGCATTCGGCGGTCTTAGACCGCCGAATCCGGATCTTCGTCTCTTGCTTTCCCGGAGGCGTCGGAGGAGTGGATGCATGGCTTCTTTTTTATCAATAAACTCGCTTCAAAAAAGAGGATGACCCAGCATCCCGGCTTTCTCCTGCGGGATAGCGAGATAGACGAGACCCTGCAGGGCGTCAGCCCGAAGCGGCTCGGCGCTCGCCCGCAGGGAATAAGCCGGACGATGCGTCGTCATCCGATCTTTAAACAAGCTAACATCTATCGATGTCGTGACTTTTTTAAACAGTCTGAGCCTTATGTTTCGATAAGTGAATGGAATAATTGCTGTTTTTCTTCCACAGAAACGAATACGCGCCGTTGAAACACATTGTAGTTTTCTTTGCGTACCACCTGTAATATTTCGCGGTAAAAGAGCGCTGCCGCTTTTACCGGTATTCGCGCATTTCGCGGATAGTTTTCAATATAAGCGAGTCCCTTTTCATACTCTTGTTCCGCTTCTCGTGCCATTTCTTCCCATAGATTGATAAATGACTGATTTACTAAGCCTTGCTGAAGCTGTTCTTCGGAATAGCCATGTTTACTCATGCGCTCTTCCGGTATGTAAATTCTGCCTCGCCCGGCGTCCTCGCCGATATCTCTCAAAATGTTTGTGATCTGCATCGCATAGCCAAGGTGAACAGCGCTGTTATAGAGTTCTTTTTCTCGCCCGGGTGCCAAGATCGGTAAAAGCATTAAACCGACGGTGCCCGCCACATGGTAAGAATAATAAAATACCTCTTCGATTGTGTGATACCGCGTCTTCGTTAAGTCCATGTGCTGTCCGTCGAGCATGTCAAAGAAGGGTTGGAATGAGAAATCGAATCTGGTAAATGTATCTTCCAAAGCGATCCACAGCGCCGTGTTTGCTGGGCGTTCTCCTTTTTTAAAGCGCGTTAACTGCTCGCGGAAAAAAGCCAGTTCTTCTTCAGCATTTTCGCCTTCATCAACTATATCATCTGCCGTTCGGCAAAAAGCATAAACAGCCCAAACTCCCCTGCGTTTCATTTGAGGCAAATGTTGAAAAGCACGCGAAAAAGTTTTTGAATGATGATCAATAATTTCTTTACACTGGGCGTAAGCTTCGTTTATGTTCATAATTTCACCTCATTTTTCTGCCCAACACCTGTATTGTATTTTTCTTCTTCGTTAATCCACTCGGCTAAAAGTTTTGCGCCGTGCATAACAATCGGAATTCCGCCCCCCGGATGAACAGATGCCCCGACTGCATAAATATTTTCATATTCATAGGGCTTTACTTGCGGACGAAATACTCCTGATTGCAGCAGTGTCGGCGCCAAACCGAAACTTCCTCCGGCAAACATCCCCTCGTTTTCAGCTTCAAGCGGGGTGCGTGTTTCCTGCCAAACAATTTTTTCCCGAAATTCGGGGTCGACACGTTCGGTCACTTCTCCGATAATTTTTTCCGCTAATTGCAAGTATTCACTGCGCGAAATGTTATAGCAGGCTGCAGGAACCGGCACTAAAATATACACAGAAGATTGACCTTTCGGAGCTAACGTATCATCAATTAATGATGGATTAAACACATAAAACGAAGGGTCTTTAGGCAGAACACGGCGGTGAAAAATATCGTTCATTTGCTCTTGCAGTTCATCGCCCATAAAAAATTGATGAACATGATCTGTCGGAAGTACTCCATTCAAACCAAAAAACATCAGCAAACAGCCGCTTGACGGCTCATAAGACCTCGACGGCTTTTCTTTGACAAGCTTTTCTGCAACAGGAAAATCGCCGTTTAATACGAAACGGTCAAACACTTCTCTGCCGCGATCTGTGACCAATGATTTCGCCCGCTTTAATTGCTCATCCATTTCGATATTTTGAACTTTTGTCTCGAGCTGAATAGTAATATTTCGGTACGTTAACGTTTCAGCGAGAAGCTCAGCTAACCGCCCGTACCCCCCGTGAATATACCAAATCCCGTGCTGATGTTCGCTGAAGGGCACCAATGAGTACATTGCAGGTGTCGATGCAGGCGAGCCCCCGATATAAAGAGTCTGCAACGAAAAAGCTTCTTGAAGCTTTTGTTCGTCGAAGTATTTTTTCGCCTGCTGTTCAACAGTGCGGTAAGCCCGCAGTTTATATAAAGTACGGAGGTTATTTTTAGTCCAAAAGGCGCGTTTTCTCACAAAGGATTTATCGAGAAACGCTTTCTTGCCCTCAGTGAATCGTTCATTCATATCTTCCATATATTTCGTAAAATTTTTCCCTTCCCCGGGAAAAAGCCTCTCTATTTCTTCTTTCTGTTTATTCGGCTCGCTCCATTTTGTTATTGTCGTTCCATCCCGAAAATGGAGCGGGTAAACCGGATCAATTCTTTCCATTTTGAGTTTGCCAGGGTCGATCCCGACATCATTTAACACTGTTTCAATCATATCTGGCAACAGCACGATCGTCGGGCCGATATCGATTTTAAAATTTTCGTGTTCAGCGAAGCCGAGCCTTCCGCCTAAGCGGCTTTTGTCGTCATATATCGTCACATCGTCTCCTCGCTGCTCTAAGTAAAGCGCGGTAATCATTCCCCCGATGCCGCCGCCGATAACAGCCGTCTTCATTATGCCTCCTCCTTGCGCGCCGTCTTCTTATAACTGTCTGTCAGCAAATTCGCCGTTATCCGGCCTGATTCGAAAATAGTCGGCAAACCGCTCCCCGGGTGTGTCCCGCCGCCGACAAGCCAGAGGCCGTCGACATCTTCATATTGATTATGAGGGCGGAAATACATCATTTGACGAAGATTGTGCGCAAGATTAAATGTCGCACCTTGAAAAACGTGTTTTTGCTGTTGCCAATCGGCCGGTGTCAAAACCGTTTCCGTTTCAATCAGTTCTTCAATCTTATCAATGCCGGCTTTTGCTGCAACTTGTTTCCAGATTAATTGACGAAACGTTTCTTTTTCACGTTCCCAATCAATCCCGCTGAAGTTGTTCGGGACCGGGGCGAGGATATATAAAGCTGACTTCCCTTCCGGTGCTACCGACTCATCTGTCGCTGAAGCGTGCTGAACATAGATAGACGGGTCATCAGATAGAATAAGGTGATCTGAAATCTCTTCAACATTTTTTTTATAGTCTTCCGCAAACAAAATCGTATGATGATCAAGCGGAATCCGTTCACTCAGTCCGGCGTAAATCATAAAGGTGGAACAGGAGTATTTCTTTTTCGCCAAATCGGCATCGCGGTATTTTTTTCTCGCAGCGTCGGGGATCATTTTACTTATGCCATCTGCAAAATCTGCATTCATAATGACATGCTCCGTATCGACCGTTTCTCCGCTGTCCAGTTCAATCCCTTTTACACGCCGTTTTTCATCAAGGAGAAATTGCTTAACTCCCGTATTTAAATGAATCGTCCCGCCATATTCTTCAACGACAGCGGCCATCGCTTTCGTTAATTGATTCAATCCTCCGGCAGGGTGATAAATTCCCCACTCATGTTCCATAAATGAAAGAATGCTGAAAGCACCCGGGCATTCCCACGGCGACATTCCTAAATATTTCGATTGGAACGTAAAAGAAAGTTTCAGCCGGTCATCGTCGAAATAATTCGATAAAACATCATACAGCGTTTTGCCGAGTTCAAGCTCAGGAAGCACCCGCAGCGTTCGCGGACGCATATAATCGAGCAAAGATGGAAACGGGGTCTGTAAAATTGGCGTCAACGCTCTCATTTTTCGTCTCGTATCGCTCATAAACCGGTCGTAGTTATGTTCGTTTCCGGGAAATAACCGGGCAATTTCTGCTTTCATCTTTTCCGGTTCCCGTGAAGCTTGAATTGTCATATCATCAAACTTCAATGTGTACATCGGCGCGATTTCATGAAGGGTAACATAATCGTGCAAGTTTCTCCCGGCAGAATCAAAGATTTCTTCTAATATATAAGGCATACTGAAAAACGTCGGACCGAGATCAAAAGTAAATCCTTTATCTGTAAATGAGGAAGTGCGCCCGCCGACATACGGCTGTTTTTCATAAATTGTTACATCCATTCCTCTTGCTGCTAATATCATTGCAGCTGCAAGCCCGCCCGGCCCTGCACCAATAATTGCGATCCGTCCGTTTTTCATCATCCTTCATCCCCTAACAATTGACTGATTCTCTCAAAAACTATTTACCCTTACTGTATAATACATAAACAAATATTGTACAGCCAATCATTCGCTCACGTGTTGATCCTTCTTACTTTTACTGTATGTCATATGATTGCGCTCCTTGGAAAATACAAGCATAATAGACTAAAGGATGGTGATTTTCTTGAAAACAATGAAAGTTTTCGCAAATTTCCGCGATATATGCGGCGGCAAAACTGTCAACGTTGCTTATGAAGAAAACGAGACAATTGGAGTTATTTTAGAAGATTTAATTGCCCGTTTCCCGGAAATGGAGGAAGAATTATTCGAAAATGGCCGGACAATTAGACAGCACGTTCATGTGTTTGTAAACGGCAAGAACGTTATCCATCTGGACGGGCTTGATACCGTCGTTTATCCTCAAGATGAACTGGCGCTGTTCCCGCCTGTAGCCGGAGGCTGAGATGAATTATTCCCATACTAAAACCATGGAAATCCGCGGGATTCGTTTAGATGAAATCATAACTTACTTTGAACAGATCAGCGGCAGCAAATCGGTATCGGCTCACGGCCGGTCATCAGTTGAAAGTAAACATTGGTATGTTGATCTCTTGCCGGAAGAATCGTTTACCTTTATGCATTCAGATATTCCTGTTGTCCATTTTACGATTTTCGCTAACGATCAAGCTGTGCTTGATGACGTGATTAAAGCGATTCGTCTGAAAACATTTCGCGCTGGCGGATAGCGTTAAGATAGGAATATAAATAAGATTCCAGTTATCCTTGGCGATAACCGGAATCTCTTTCGTTAATTTAACTTTTTACGCTTGATTTTTACAGCAAAGTCAGATTTGCATTTGTTTTAATTTTTCTTCAGTGACGACGCCGTCTTTCCATCCCCGCGCATTGTAGTATTCATTGAGCATTTCCTCTAAGTGCGAGACAGATCCTTCAGAATTGCCTGTAGCGCCCTCTTTAAGGAACCGGTCCGGAAGCTGGTCATCTTTCACATCAAAACCGGCTTTGTTGTTAAAGTAACGTTCCAAGTTATAAACGCGTTCGCCGATTTCCATGATGTCATCACCGGTCAGCCTGATCCCGACGACCGATGTATATTGCTCTGCATATAAGTCCGCGCTTTCAGAGAACGCCGAGAATTTGCAGAGATCTAACGAATCAGAAAAAGCATGTAAATCTTGAAACACTTTTAGCAGCTCCCCTTTGCCTTTCACTTCCAGGCGGTCGACCGGTTCTGGAATTCCGGCAATTTCAGCCGACACGGTATAACCCCGCAAATGACAGGCGCCGCGGTTGCTTGTCGCATAGCCGAGCCCGATCCCTTGAATCCCCCGGGGATCGTACGCTGGAATACCCTGGTTTTTCACGACCATCGCAATCCCTTCATTACCGAATTTCGCTGCCGCTCGCCCGGGTCCGTCCGCAAGTACGTCGCCTAATCCTTGACGAAAAGCGACTTTTTCAATCCATTCGATCATCGTGTCGACGTCTCCCCACGGAATGCCTTCATCAATCATCCCTTTTTCATACGCTTCCATCGTGACACTGAACGTATGGCCTAATTCAATCGTATCGATGCCGAAATCATTACAGCGATCAATCATGTAAGCAACCGCTTCTTTGTTGCCTGTTCCGCAATTTGGACCGAGCGCCCAAGCAGATTCAAATTCAAAGCTTTCCATTTTGACTTTATACTTGCCTTCAGATACTTCAACTTCTTTTTTACAGGCGACAGGGCAGGCATGGCATGTCGGTTCGCTGACGAGAATTTCTTCGCGCACGGTTTCCCCGCTGACAGCTTCGGCATGTTCAGAAAACGTCGATGAGGAATTGTTTGTCGGCAACGCGCCCGACTCATTGATAATATTCATCAGCACGTTCGTCCCGTAAACAGACAGCCCGCCTTTATTCGGCGCCGTTAATGCTCCTTCGTTAATCGCTTTCAATCCGGCTTTCACAGCTGTTTTATATTCATCCGGCAACGCGGGTTCCGGCATGTTGCCGCGCTGAGCTCCTTTGATCACTATCGCTTTTAAGTTTTTCGATCCGGCTACTGCCCCGGTTCCGCCTCTGCCTGAAGCGCGGTCATCTTCGTTCATCCAGCCGGCAAAATTAACTTTATTTTCGCCGCCTTGACCGATTGTCATAATACTTGTGTCTTTTGAGCCGTATGTTTCTTCTAGGTGGCGAATCGTATCCTTTACGCCTTTCCCCCAAAGATGCGAGGCGTCTTTAAGTTCCGCTCTGCCATCTTCGACGTAAAGGTATACCGGTTTGTCGCTTTTTCCGGTGAAAATCAAATTGTCAAACCCGGCCCATTTCAACCTTGCCGCTGTCCATCCCCCCATGTGAGAATCCGTAACCGTGTTCGTTAACGGCGAGCGTGTTACCGTACATAGTCGTCCGCTCATGTGAATCCGCGTACCGGTCAGCGGCCCGGTCATCACTGCCAGCATATTCTCCGGTGAGTAAGGATCGACATCATATATTCCGTGATCAACCATATACTTCACACCAAGTCCCCGAGCACCTACGTACTTACGCAGATCATCCTCATTCAATTCACGGTACTCAACTTTTGCGGCGGACAAATCAACCCATGCTTCATGGTTTTTGTAGCCTCCCAAGTTCATGAAAATACCTCCCCGTATTTTAAATTTACTTCAATATACAATTTTCGCCATTGTAACCGCTTTCTCCTGCAACATAATAAAAAATTCTATTTTATTTGGTCAGGGTGATTAAATACCAACCCCCTTCACGAATCAGCGGTTCGATTTGCTTCACTTTCAAACCTGCTTCTTTCGCGTCTTTGATCAATTCCGATTGCACAGGAATAGGGTAAAGGTTAGTGTGAGCTGTCATAAATGCGTTAAAAGCTGTCGTGAAGGTTTGACCGGCCGCTGCGCCCATCAGCGGAGTTATAATCGTCACGACCCCTTTTTTCTCCAGAACACGATGAAATTCTTTGAGCAAGTGTGTGCGTTCCGAAGGCGGATAATAATAAAGAATATTATGAGCCATCACCATGCTGTATGTTTGCTTTGTTTGTTCCATAAATTGAGAAATACTGCCGACAAATATTTCCGCCCTGCCATTTAGACGTCGGGCTGCTTTTTTCGCTACCGCTTCATTAATTTCTACGCCTTGCAGCTTTACGCCGGATGTCTCTTCATAAATATGACTTAAGTAACCTCCGCTTCCGCAGCCGAGATCTAAAACAGATTCCGGTTTATGTTTTTTTACACATTTTAGCACCGCTGGAACCGCCGCTTTTTCTAACAGGGAAGACGTTTCTGCCACGACTTCGCCAAACGCATCGCCGGCGTAAGTCCGATAGACCCCGGATTTCATCCGTTCCGGGTATTCAAGCAGCGTCGGAATATGAAGCTCCATCATTTCCCGAAGCAAGATGCCTACAGATTCAGGGCTCGATGCAGAGGCATATTTCAACATGCTTTTAACAGCGCGGATTTTTCCGTCGCGCTTACCTTTTAAATGACCGATCTCCAACCCGACATCCACCCAGCACTGCAGCAACTCTTCGTCTAAAAAATACGTTGCAGCTGCATCCCTGACTGTCCGCTTGGACTTAAAAGCATCGAAAAGGTGCATCGTATAACCTACATGGGCATGCCACGTAACTAAAAAGTTCTCATTGCTTTTCATCCACTGCCGCGCTTGCATAAAACGCGCTAAATCGCTCATCACCTGATGCACCTCCACGAAGTTATCTCAACTTTCCATTCCCTTCCATCATCAAGCTTAAACGCAATGCAGGTTTATCATAACCAACATACTAAAATTATTTATTTCTAAAATTAAGTTTTTTAAAGACTTAAAAAATTTACACGTGCTTAAAGGGAGATTTTGATGATTTATAACAAAAAAGCTCGGCTGTTAACCAGCCGAACCTTGTCAAATACGTTCCTTCTCTTTTATATATGTCAGCAATCCGTTCGCAGCATCGGCAATCATGTCATAAACTTCATCAAAATTCCCCGTAAAAAACGGATCAGGAACATCGCCCTGATGCTTTGAAGCAAAATCGAGCAATTGATATAATGCTGCCGATTGTTCCGCTCCTTGTAAATTTTGCAGATGTGAAGCATTTTTTCCGTCCATCGAAATAATGTAATCGAATGTTGTTAAATCTTCTCGGCTGACTTGTCTTCCCCGCAGATGTCCCGGATCAATTTGATATTTTTTTAATACCTTAATCGTTCCTTCATGCGGAGGTTTATTTACATGCCAGCTGCCTGTTCCTGCTGAATCGACAAAAATCTTGTCCTCAAGTCCCTCTTCTTTTAATTTATCCCGAAAAATCGCTTCCGCCATCGGCGATCGGCAAATATTACCGAGACAAACGAACAGTACTTTAACCATTAAATTCGCTCCTTTGCTTTTTCTATTATTATAGATGTTCAGCCGGAGAATAAAAACCTCTCGGTCATTAACCGAGAGGTGCAGGCTGTTGCATATATTGTGCATAATTAGAACGAATATCTTTTTCGATCTCTTCAATGGTCGAAAAATCATCGCCAAGGCGGTACGTCTGGACACTTGTCAGTGAATCACACGCTGTTGAATCGCACTGTAAAATCTGTATTTGCTCTTCCGGATCGCATTCGAGTTTTTCTACCATATTCCCTTTATAACGGCAATCTGTATTTTCAAAACGCTCGTACACTACAAAAATACCTTCATTCGTCTCTTCCGCCAAAAGTTCTTTCGTTTCCACTAAATCTTTAACGATCATTTTAATCGCCTCTCCTTAAACTCTATTTGTGAAGATGATCACACATATCGTCTGCAATTCTTATCATACTAAATAAATGAGGTTGATGCACACGTATTTTTTGAACGTTATGTTACATTTTAATCGATTCGTAAAAAGCTTTCAAGCCCGTCACGTCAACTTTTTAATGAAAACGCTTCCTGTTGGTTCACTCGCAAGCCGGTTCGGTCTATGTTACTTTTTCATAAACAGCCGGCCGGCAATTTTTTCAGTTAACCCGGGGAACAGCTGATAAATCTTCGCCCCGGCGCTCATCGATTTAGGAAAATTCAATTCCCTTTTTGGTTTGGCAATTAATTTAACTGCTTTTTCGGCTACGTATGAAGCATCTAACAGGAACTTTTCGACATTCTTTTTATACTCTCCGCTTTGATCAGCTATATTAAAGAAGTTTGTTTCAACTGGGCCCGGGTTAATCGTGCTGATATGCACCGGATCGTCAGCGGTTTCCATCCTCACAGCGTTAGCAAAACCGATTAACGCATGTTTGGATGCCGAGTAAATACTTGCTTTCGGCGTTGAAATCTTTCCCGCTAAAGAGGCAACAAAAATGATCCGTCCGTACCGCTGTTTCCTCATTCGCGGAAGCACAGCTTGTGTACATGCCGCAGCTCCGAGTACATTAACACGCATCATATCTTCCGCATCTTTCATTGACGCATCTTCGATATAGTCAAAAACAGCAAATCCTGCATTGTTGATCAACGTCGTAACCGGTCCTTCTTCCGCCGCGATTTTAGCAAACACTTGGTCAACCTCGTCCGGTTTACTGACATCCAAAGTGTAATAAGGCGCCCTTTTGCCGGTCGTTTCTGCAATCGTTGCAGACAATGCGGCTAATTTGTCTTCCGAACGGGCAAGAAGCACAGGTGTACCGCCTTTTCGGGCGATCTCTAAAGCAATTTCAGCCCCGATACCGCTCGATGCGCCAGTAATAGCTGCCCGTTCGCCTGTCATTGTCATTGCCATATGTAACACTTCCTTTATTTAAATTCAGATATCCCGTATTATACGCTACTAAGAAACCGTTCGTCCAAGGTTTCGCCGTTGACATAAGCGATA
Source organism: Salisediminibacterium halotolerans (assembly GCF_003814815.1). Classification (GTDB taxonomy): domain Bacteria; phylum Bacillota; class Bacilli; order Bacillales; family Salisediminibacteriaceae; genus Salisediminibacterium; species Salisediminibacterium halotolerans. Next base: position 374,194 of record NZ_RKQQ01000002.1, on the reverse strand, counting down.
CAAACGTTCATACTTAAGAATAATTTTACAGATAACGCAGTTTAAAAAGGTGGCGATGTTATGGAAAAACAACTGACGGTATTAGGTGCCGGTTCAATGGCAGAAGCGCTGATTGCCGGTTGGACAAATACGAACGACCTTGCGCCTGAACAAATCATGGTCAGTAATCGTCAAAACGATGCACGGCTTGAACAGCTCGAAAAAGACTATGGTGTGCGGACATCCCGCTCAGCAAGAGAACTTTGCGGACACGGGGAGATTATTATACTAGCCTGTAAGCCAAAGGACTGGCTAAGCGCGCTCGAACCGGTCGTGGACAGTATCGGTCCGCAGCATACACTTGTGTCTGTTATGGCTGGCATTACAACCGAGCAAATGGAAAACCAGTTCTCTTTTCGAATACCGGTTATTCGAGCGATCCCGAATACATCCGCTGTCGTTAATGAAGCGATGACACCGTTTGCGAGCGGCAGATATATCGATGAGCCAGCAAAAAAAGCGGTTACCGACTGGTTTAAACTTGTCGGCCAAACCGAAGAAGTAGAGGAATATTTGATGGATGCAATGACTGCGATCACGGGAACCGGACCGGCATATATTTACTATTTAATGGAATCAATGGAGCTCGCCGCTGAGAAAGTCGGTATTGACAGGGACACTGCCCGCAAACTTGTTGCCCAGACGCTGTTAGGTGCCGGCATACGAGTCCAATCCAATGAGACGCCGCCCCGTATTCTTTACGAACAAATTATGAGTCCGCAAGGTACAACAGAAGCCGGGTTTACTGTTTTACACGAAGCTGATGTTCAACAAACAATGATAAAATGTATTGAACGCGCATCTGAACGGTCAAAAGAACTTGGCGGAATTGTATCATCTGGCGTCGGGCCGAATAATAAATAATGTACTGAAGCGCTCTTTGCACCGATCCTTGCAAGAGCGCTTTTAAATTTGCTCTGTTTCCTTCCCATATGTCTTGACGTAAATTATAATAGTTAAGGATTCAAACGCAGGGACACCGAAGAAATGTCGCCTGTTTAGGAGGTTTACACCATGAAGACGAGCGATTATGATATTGTCGTGGTCGGCGGAGGCCTTGCCGGTCTCGCATCCGCAGCCCTCTTAGCCCATCACGGAAAAAAAGTAGCCTTGCTTGAGCGCGGAAAGCTGGGCGGACGAGCAATGACGATTCATATGAAAGGGTTCCATTTCAATTTCGGCGCTCATGCTATTTATGGACGCGATAAATCTTACTTATCAGTGATCGAAAAAGAACTCGGTTTGAATGTGCACTGGGAAGATTTTAAACAGCTGAATGCAAAATATGATATGGGCGAGGAATCGGTGGTCATTCCTTCCAGTATGGGCGGCCTTTTACAAACGAAGCTCTTGAAAGGGAAAAACAAATTCCGCTTCGCTTATCACATTTTATTTACTACGCTTGGATTTGAAAAAGGTGATCCGAATTTATCGATCCAAGAATGGATTGAGCTTCATAATCTCAGTCCTGCCGTAAGAGAGATGATGCTTAATTTGGCAGCGACAAATTTCTTTTCCGGCGATCCCGACACGATTCCGTCAGATATCTTCTTTGATTATTACCGCCGTTTATTTAAAACGAACATTCCAGTCAGCTTTATTCAAGGCGGATGGGAAGTGTTAATTAATGAATTCAAACGTGTCATCACCGAAAATGGCGGTGATATCTTAGAAAAAACAAAAATCACTCATTTACAGACTGATGAAACCCGCGTTCTCAGTGCTGAAACGAAGAGACACCGTTTCACAGCTGATCAGTTTGTTTTTGCGGTCCCTCCTGAACAGCTGCAGGCTCTGTTTATCAACACTTCACTAAAAACTGAACTGAAGCGTTACACTGATTACGAACCGACGTATGTGATGTTTTACGATGTCGGCTTAAAAAAACAGATCAATAACGATTTTACGTATATTTTTGATAAGAACAGAGAAATGTTCATTACTGACATTTCTTATTATGATATGGAAGCGGCGCCGCCAGGCGGTCAGTTGTTGCAAGCAGTCGCCTATTTGCGCGATGAGCAAGTCAATGACCCGGAAGCTCACCAGGAAATTAAACAGAATCTCGAAGCATTTTATGATAAACATTATCCGGGATGGCGTGATCACCTCGCCATTCCGCGCGCATCAAAAAAACCGGTGTTACAGGCTGTGCGGTGGGCGATGAATCAGCGCGGCCTTCCCACCCATTTTTCACAAATCGAAAACGCTCATTTCGCCGGCGATTGGTGTGATGTGCATGGTCAGTTATCAGAGCGCTCTTTTGCCAGTGCTTATATCGTCGCCGATGCAGCCTTAAACGTTAATAAACCGGACAATACTTCTGCATCGCATTAATCGAGAAGGTTTGCGAGGAAGCGCCTGGAGAGTGAACGATTTGAATAAAAAAACTATCAGCCACTGGAAAATAAAATGCGCAGCGCTAGTGAGTCACTCTGCTTTCACTTATACAATTCTCGGCTTTATTATGATTAATGCCGTGATTGTCGGTTTAGAAACTTATCCTGAACTTTACACGAGTTACCAAAATTTCTTTTGGAATGCAGACCGCATTTTATTATGGATATTCACAATCGAAATATTATTGCGGCTTTTTGCCGCTGATAACCTTGGCTCATTTTTTCGCGGGAAATGGAACTGGTTTGACTTTTTAATTGTCAGTGCCGGCCACCTTTTTGCCGGAGCTCATTTTGTCACTGTATTACGAATTTTACGAGTACTGCGTGTATTTCGGGCTGTATCGGTCATACCGTCCCTTCGAAGACTTGTCGATGCTCTTTTAATGACGATTCCTTCACTGGGAAATATTTTACTGTTAATGAGCATTATCTTTTACATTTTCGGCGTAATCGGCGCTATGCTCTTTCAAAATATCGCTCCGGAGTATTTCGGAACGCTCGAACGTTCGATACTCACGTTGTTTCAAGTTGTCACCCTTGAATCATGGGCAAGCAATGTAATGCGGCCGATTATGGCTGTTGAACCGCTGTCATGGATCTATTTCGTCTCCTTTGTTTTGGTCGGTACATTTGTGATCTTTAACTTATTTATCGGCGTGATCGTCAGCAACGTCGAAAAAACCGAACCAAAAAAAGACGAAGTCGGCGATTCAAGCGAAGAAATCCGCGCATTGCGAAAAGAAATCCGCGAATTAAAAACAATGATTCATAACCAATCATCAAAAATAAATTGATCAGTGTCAGATTACCTTACAAATTTCGAGCCTGACTTTCATATCCATGGTATAGTATAAAAAAGTCTTGGAGAAAGTGAGGGGTCGTTCGTGACGCTCGATTATAAAGACAAGAAGGTCATCGGTATCGGAATTATCAGCGAACTAACCGGATTAACAGAGCGGCAAATTCGCTACTATGAAGAGCGCAAGCTTATTTTCCCAGAGCGAAGCAACGGCGGTACACGCAAATATTCGTTTGCCGATGTTGAACGCCTCGCAGATATAGCCGAGAAAATGGAAGACGGAATGCAGACGTTTGAAATTCGCAAAGAAGAAATGAAGCGTTCAGATGTACGCGATAAGATGCTGAAAGGACAGTTAAACGCTGCTTTTCGGATGAGAAAGTAGACAAAGTCATGGCATCGATCGATGTCATGTTAAAAGGAACGGATGACGACGCATCGTCCGGCTTCTTTCCGCGGGCGAGCGCCGAGCCGCTTCGGGCTGATGCCCTGCAGGGTCTCGCCTGTCTCGCTATCCCGCAGGAGAAAGCCGGGATGCTGGGTCATCCTCTTTTTTGAAGCGGGTGTATTCATAAAAAAGAAGCCATGCATCCACTCCTCCGACGCCTCCGGGAAAGCAAGAGACGAAGATCCGTATTCGGCGGTCTGAGACCGCCGAATACTAGCTGAGTCCTTGCCCGGGGCAAGCGGAGGGTAGTGGATTCATGGCTGACATAAAAATATAGTTTGTCTACAGTCTGAGGGGCACCCGTATACGGGTGTCCCTTTAAACTGTGTTTTTATTTTACTGTCCAGCTGTCTTCCATCTTAACATCTGCCGCTTTCATCATCGTATAAACCGGGCAGCGCGCCTCTACTTTCTCTTGCAATTCTTTGACCCGTTCTTCTGATTCGCTCGTTTTTACTGTCGCATTAACCCGGACAGTTTGAAAGTACGGCCGCACACTCGGATCTCCCATGAAACCTTTCGGATCAAATTCCCCTTCGATTTCAAAATCGATGCTTTGCAGATCAAAACCCATTTCTTTAGCAGCCATATTAGCTGTCACCGTTTCGCATGAGGCCAATGCTGCTAATGAAGTTTGAAGCGGATTCGGACCTGAATCTTTTCCGCCCATTTGACTTCCTTCGTCGAGAACCATTTCATGATTTCCTGCTGTTGCTTTTAGTGCTAAACCTTCTGATACACCGTTAACTTGAAATTTCATCATTAAAAATCACCTTTCTCTTTCCGTAATTAATTATTTATTATATTAACAGGGTAATAAAGGCCCCTGCGGGCTCCTTAATTCATATACCACATTGGGTATATATTTAAACTGATTTTGCTTGCATTCTTTCATCGGCTTCTGCCGGTTTAAACCAGCGCTTGCCAGCAAATTTTGCATAATACGTGATGCTTTGATATTGAACCATAAACGCCAACGTGACGAGCAAAGCTGCTTCACCTTGAAACGACGTTGCCGCAATTCCGATCGCGATCGATAAATTTCGCAGAACTGTACCATTTACAAGAGCAATCCCGTCATTTCTTGAAAACACTTTTCTTGCTATAAACGTCGCGAACGTATAATTAATAATGTAAAACAGGACAATCGATACGGCAGCGACGACGATCAATTCGCCATTTTGCAAAATCATTTCCGACCGCGCACTCGTACTGACAAAAACGACATACAGCAAGCCCCAGACACTTAAAGGGGACAAATTCGGTTTGATCTTCTTTTGAAAGTATTCTCTCGAGTAACGCTTTAACAGCACTCTGGTCGTAATTTGCGCCAATATAAGCGGAATGAAAACAACTATGAAAATAGTTTGGAACGTATTCCAAATATCAACCGGAACATATTGGCCAACCATGATTAACAAATACCACGGGGTCAATACTGAACCGATAATTAACCCAAAAACCGTCAATTTTACTGCAGCAGGTATATTGCCTTTTTGAATACCTGTCCATGCAATCGTCATGCCGCTTGTCGGCAATAAAGACACTAACGCTAAGCCGGCAAACAATTGCGGATGATCGCTTAAAAGGGTCAATCCAAACAGCATCGCAACGAGAGGGATCCAAATAAAGTTCACTAAAAAGGATACCCCAATCAGTTTTGATTCGCTTTTTAATTTAGTTAATTCATCAACCCGCAAACCTACCATCGTGGCATAAATCATCACGATCGTTGCGGCCAAAATTGTGTTTGACAGCGCCGATGTATCAGTATTTAAACCAACGATAAAACTGAAAATAAGTACAGCCGGGACAACAAAAATCAAATATTTTTGCGGGAAATGATACACTTTCATCATAAACGAACAACACCTTTGTATATTGTTATACCCCGTTGGGTATATGTGTAATATACGTGATATCTTTCTTTTTGTCAATCATCAATTCATTATTTTCTAATCGTTATCCAAACAGCACGGTTCACATCAAGCATAATTCTTTTTATACCAACTAAATGAAAGCGCTTGCGAACAAATTTGACTTTTTCCTTTCAAGCCGCTAATATATTAAATGGGAGTCAATGCCAAATCTAAGGAAAGAAAGTGTGTAAAGAATGCCTTATACTGAATACGAGCATCTGCTCAACCAATCGATTGCTGAATATGTGATCCCGTCAGAGCACGTCGCACATGTTCAACCGGATAATACATTGGAACATGCTCTGCTTGTACTTGTTAAATCAGGTTATACTGCCATTCCTGTTTTAAATACATCTTTTGAACTTTACGGGATTATTTCAAAAGCGAAAATCCTTGATGCGACCTTGGGAATGGAAAGAATTGAACCTGAAAGGCTGGATCAGTTTCAAGTCAAAGATACAATGACAACTGATTTTGCCGTAATTCATGACAGTGATACGTTTGAACGGGCAATCTCTTTGTCGATTGATCACCCGTTTATTTGTGTTAAAGACAGTAAAAATGCTTTCAGCGGAATTGTCCCGCGCAGCAAAATTTTAGCGCGTATGAACGGCTATCTGCATGAACAGCGCCGTCTAAGCTCTGATTTTTAACAAGCCAAACCGTCCCTCTAAAGAAGAGGGACGGTCAGACTGTAGACAAAGTCTCGATTACCCCGAGACAAGTCTACAGTCTTTTTTTATAATAGAGATAAAATGAACCTCGAAGAGGTTCCGTCGAGTCAATGTCCGGATAGAGAAAACAATGGGCGTGATCGGCTGCTGGTCGACAACCATCGCTCGCGTCCTGCGGAAGGACCGCCTGCCTCCTCGAGCTATCGCTCTGCGGGGTCAGGCCTGGCCCTTTTTTTCCGCGGGAGTCTCGCGGGTTTTTCGCCAGCAGCCTTCCGAAGTCATCATCTATGAATTCAGGGGTGAAAGGAATGCTCTCGAAGAACTTAGCTGATAAACGCATGAATATGGAAATGGTTTGGATGGACGACTTGGTCCCATCCGATCACTTGGTCCGAAAACTCGATGCGGCGATTGATTTTGATTTTATTTATCCAATGGTCGAAGACCTTTATGCATCGAATAACGGACGTCCAAGTGTGGACCCTGTTGTGTTCATGAAACTTGTATTTCTGCAATATACCTTCGGTATTTCTTCCATGCGGCAAACAATTCGAGAAGTGGAAACAAACATCGCTTATCGTTGGTTTCTTGGGATTGGGTTTCAAGATCCCGTTCCGCATTTCTCAACATTCGGCAAAAATTATATCCGGCGCTTTGAAGGAACGGACCTGTTTGAACAAATTTTTTATCATATTCTTAAAGAAGCCATGGCGGCCGGCTTTGTCGATCCGGACGTAGCATTTATTGATTCCACGCATGTGAAAGCCCATGCCAATAAAAAGAAAGTGCTGAAAAAGACCGTTCGAAAGGAATCGGTCGCTTACCAAGCCAAATTAGAAGAAGAGATCAATATTGACCGGGAGGATCAAGGAAAAAAGCCGCTGCCTCCTTCATCGAAACCGGAGATGAAGGAGGTTAAGCAAAGCCCGACGGACCCTGAATCAGGCTATTTTGTCAAAAACGAACGCGAACGGCTTTTTGCTTATACCTATCATGCCGGCTGTGACCGAAACGGTTTTATTTTAGGTGCAGCTGTGAAACCTGCTAATGTCCATGACAATCAAGTCTTTTTTGAGGTATATGAGAACATTAAGAAACATGTGCGAAAGCCGCTCACCGTCGCTGTCGATGCCGGGTATAAGACCCCGACGATTGCCAAATTTCTAGCTGAGGAATCGGTCCGCCCTGTTATGCCTTACAAGCGTCCGCAAACCCCAAAGGGGTACCTTAAGAAGCACGATTTTGTTTATGATGACTATTATGACTGTTATATTTGTCCGCAATTACATATCCTTCGTTATCAAACAACGAATCGCGAAGGAAAGCGGGTGTATATCTCTGATCCGGACGTTTGCCGTGATTGTCCGCTCCTTGCCGTATGCACAAAGAGTGCCAACCTGCAAAAAGTCGTGGAACGGCATATTTGGCAAGCGTACTTGGATGAAGCCGAACATCTACGACACACCGATTACAACAAGGCTGTATATCAACGCCGGAGCGAAACGATTGAGCGAGCTTTTGGCGACTTGAAAGAAAAGCATGGTCTGCGCTGGACCCGTTTAAAGGGAATTGCCCGAAACGAGGCGCAGGCGATGCTCGTCTTTGCGGCTATGAACTTAAAAAAGATGGCGAAATGGAAGTGGAAACACCGCCATCCGTCGGGTGGCATCACCGTTGTTATACAATTTTCCAAAAAAATAGACAAACCCCGTCTTCAAGTCGCAGCTTGAGACAAGGTTTGTCGACACTCTGACCGTCCCTCTAAAGAAGAGGGACGGTTTTCTTTATCGTGCCGAAAATAATTTGTTTAGTTGCCTCTTGCGGTCGAAAAACATTCCGCTAAGCATCAATTTAATAAGCGGAGCCGGCAGGAAAGATTCAAACGTGACCCGGTCAATCATTTTTGTCGTCGATTCATCTACCGCTTTAAACGCGTGAACATGGCGCCAAGATTTAAACGGGAAAGGAATGTCTTCTCCCTCATCGATGAAATAACGCTCCGCTGACAACTCGGTGATACGTCCGTGCCAGTTCAAGCTGATGAATCCAAAATGAAGTTTAAGTTTCACCTCTGCGTCTTGTTCCACAAGGTGATCACCGAAGACCTTTACTTTCGGAAAACCGGTGATTGCTGCGAGATTTTCGTTTTTCTGAAAAAAATCCCAAGTATCGTTAAGCGGTCTGGGAATCAATGTCGCATAGTAAAATGTACCCTTAAACATAAACTCACCCTTTCGATTCAGATAGAACTATCATAAACTATAAGGAAAGAAATTACAAAAGAAGGAGGTCTGCTGTCATGAGTTTACGTTTTCGCAAACGTGTGAAAGTTGCACCCGGAGTCAGGCTCAATTTTAGCAAAAGAGGGATCAGCGCTTCGGCAGGTCCGCGCGGCGCTTCGGTAACTGCAGGCAAACGCGGACTCTACGGAAATGCAGGAATACCTGGAACAGGTCTTTCATACCGATCGAAGCTGAACAGTGCTCCTTCGGGCACTAAACGATCTTCTGTTCAACAAAATTCCCAAACCGGTAAAGGAAGCCGCCCTGTCCAAGTGGAATGGAACGACAACACCAGAGATGTAGAATTTAAGCAAGCAGACGGCACCCCGTTGAATGATGAAGAAATTCGAAGTGTCCGAAAAGCTTATAAAAAACAGCTGACAGCGATATACCAAGAAAAAGCGACTGAAATTAATGAGCGGACAAACCGGCTGACCCGTCTTCACCATGAACTTTTTGACAATCAAACCGACTTGGATGCAAAAGCAAACGAACCGTTAGAAAACATGCCTGAGGAACCGGTCTATGCAACGATTTTCAAAGAAACAGCTGATGATGAAAAGAGACAGCTTCCGCTCTGGAAAAAAGCGCTATTGTTTCTCCCCGGACCGAAAAAAGAATTGAAAAACTTAGTTGAACAGAAGGCGGAGAAAAAATGGCAGGAAAACTTGCAGACCTATAATGAAGAAACGGATTTGTTAAACGAAGAGCATTCCCACCGGGAAGAATTGTTGCAGCAAGTGCTTAACGGAAACGCCGAGGCAATGGAAGAGTGGACAGCGATCTTCTTTGATGAACTCGATTTCCCGCTGGAAACAAATGTTGATTACGATATCTTATCTGCCGAACATGCCGCTGCAGATATTGACTTGCCAAATTTAGACGATATTCCAAATGAAGAAGCAGAAGTATTAAAATCAGGAAAGCTGAAAATTTCCGAAAAAACTCAGCGCAGCCGAAGAGAAGATTATGCCTTCCTCGTCGGCGGAAGCGCTTTGTACATAGCGAGTTTTTTCTTCGCCCACTTGCCGACATTAAAAACCATCACGATATCGGGGTACAATCAGCGGCTTGATCAATCAACCGGACACCACGTTGATCATTATATTTACAGTTTGATCATTGACCGGGAAATGCTGTATTCTTTTCATGCTTCGCAAATTCACCCGATTGAAGCCTTTACACATTTTAACCCCAGACTTAATGCGACGAAAACGTATATTTTTAAAGAGATTGAACCTTACGAAATATAAAAAAGCGCAACGGGAAGGACGACCCGTTGCGCTTTTTTATTAAGCATACATATTGACTAAAAGACCGCGTATCTCGCCGATCGTATTTAAGATGTCCAATGACTTTTTTTGTTCGTTCAGTACTTTATCGGTCAAATCAATCAGTTTATCATCCACTTCTTTGACGATTTTATAAACTTTCGTTTTTCCGCGCCGGTTAAAACCTTTGCGTTCCTCTAATTCCAAACCGAGCTTCACTGCTTCATCGATAAATTCTTTAACATTAGCCTTGTATTTCCGTAATTCATCAACCGTTCTTGAATCGGCCAGCACTTTTCCTTGATCATCAACTTTTTGCAGCAAAGCTCCGAGCCGGTCGTATTTTCCTTGCTCCCGCCCCCGCTGCATAATCTCTTGAAACGATACTTTCGCTTCTGTTCCGCTCTGATTCGCGGAAGTTGACCGGTTCAGTCCTGTCTTTCCGACTTTGTTGATATCCACGCAACCGACTCCTTTTAAGATGATTACTTTATTGTAATTATACCGTTTTTTCTTTCGCGAGGGAATAATTGAACAGACTGCTCATACAAGCAGTCTGTTTAAGCGGATGTTATTGAAGCAATTCTAATACGCCTTGCGGCAATTGATTAGCTTGGGCGAGCATCGCCGTTGCTGACTGATTCAAAATATTATTTTTCGTAAACTCGGTCATTTCTTCAGCCATGTCTGTGTCGCGGATACGCGATTCAGCACTGGACAAGTTCTCCTGAGTCACCTGCAAATTGTTGATCGTATGTTCCATCCGGTTCTGCACAGCTCCCATTTCAGAGCGGGCATCCGAGACATCGGCAATAGCAGCATCAAAAGACACAATTGCATTGTTGGCCGACTCATTATCCGTGACATCAACATTACCGAGTCCGAGCCGTTCACTGTTCATTATAGGGATATCAACATCGACGGTTTGATCGGCATTCGGGCCGATTTGAAACATTAACGCCAGAGCATTATCTTCAATGTCTGTCTCTTCATCGGCATCTTGATCTCCTGCCAAGAGCTGCTTCGTATTAAACTCTGTCTTATCAGAAATTTCATCAATTTCATCGGTCAGCTGATTAATCTCTTCTTGAATTTGCTCCCGGTCTTCGCCTTCGTAAGAATCATTGGCCGCTTGAACGGAAAGTTCGCGCATACGCTGCAGCATATCATGAACTTCCGTAAGCGCCCCTTCTGCCGTTTGAATCATTGATATACCGTCCATCGCGTTGCGTTCGGCCATATCTAATCCGCGAATTTGCGATCTCATCTTCTCCGAAATCGCCAAACCGGCAGCATCATCGGCTGCTCTGTTGATCCGCATACCCGATGACAGTTTTTCCAAGTTTTTCGATGTCGCTTCTTGGTTTTGATATAAATTACGGTAGGCATTCATGGCTTGAATATTATTGTTAATTTGCATAAAACAGCGTCACTCCTTTTTATTTGAATACAGATTGCTTTTCATACGCTTGGTGTTTCATTACCGCCGGCTTTGAAAATGATTCGGGCTTTTGTCTGACTGTCTTTTGCCACGCTTGGATGACCGGTGTCAAAAGTCCAATCACTTCATCGATTTTTGCGATATTTTTTTCGATATTCGCTTCGATTAACCGATTTGCTGCATAGTTGTAAAGCGCATCAAGCTGCTCAGCAATAATTCCTGCTTCATAATTTAACCCTGCGCCGAGCCGGTATAAAATATCGTTGCTTTGCTGCAATTTCCGGTTTGCATCCATCATATTGTTCATTTTAATCTCGTCTTTTGCTTCTTCCAGCTGGGTTAAAATCGCTTCGTACAACAATGCCGTTATCTCTTGCGGCGTTTTTTTATGCAGCGCTTCATAAGATATCATGATTCTCACCTCTTTTTTATTCCCGCTGTTCGCTTATTCCTTCTATCGGCGAAATACGTGTCTTAGTTAAATTTCTCGTTCGATTTCTTCAATCATCAGCAAAATTTCAGCAATAACAGCGTATAACTGCGGAGGGATATTTTCGCCGAGATCCATATCGATTAAATTTTCTAACAGGAGCGCGTCCTCTTCCATATGGATATTATTTTCTGCTGCCAGTTCCTTAATCCGCTCGGCAATGTAGCCTTTGCCTGATGCTACAATTTTCGGGTCTTCGCCGTTTTTCTCATCATATTTGACGACGGCGGCTGACGGGCCGTTCATTTTACGGCGGTTAACTTGATTAAACGATTGTGAAATAATCATATTTTGAAATCAAACCCTTCGTCTGTCATATGCGGGATCGGCTGCAGACGGCTGTTATCATCGCCGTCAGGTTCTTCTGTCAGCTTAGCGGTTTGTTGCTCTTCTTCGTTTATCGTCATCGGCTGAACCCGGATATTTTTCGGCTCAAAACCGATTTCTTCAAGCTGTGACATGTATTTTTCAGTCAGCGGCTCAGCATGCTCAGCAAATCCGGCGGTATCATTTTTTAAAGTCACATTCAATGAGCGGTCAACAGCTTGCAGCGAAATGCCGAGCGAACCGAGATTTTTCGTTTCAATGTGAAAATATAAGTGACAATTTTCCCAATCGACGGTTTCACCGTCTTCGCGGCCGTTCACATAAACTTGTAAATTTTCTTCTTCCCCTTTTACGGTGACAGGTATATGAAACATATGCATATTGTTTTGCTGGGAATCGTTGCGGTTTAATAACTGTTGACCGTTTACTTGCTGCAACGATTGCTGCGCCTGCTGCTGCGATGAACGACCGCGTTCGTCTTCACCGTTGGCCAGCTGCATTAATATCGATTTTATATTTCTCTGTTGTGCTTCATTCGGCATTTCACGCCCTTGTACTAGCGCTTGCGAGATTTCCGCTTCCCGCGTCAAACCGATGCCTCTCATCCCCTCAAAAATTTGTCTGCCTGAACCTTCATTTTGCATAAATGATCTTGAATTTTGTTCCATCTGTTGGGAAAGCCGGTGAACGGGCGGTTTCGTCTCCTGCCATTGCTGTTCTTGACTTACAATATGCTGCACGCGCTGTTGAGCAGGACGGAAGTTCATTTGCTCCATCGTTTGCTGAACTTGACGGACGATTTGTCTCGCTTCATTCACGTTTCCTTGTTTCAGCATTTTTTTGGCATCCGCCAATTGGCTGCTTACGCCAAGCAGCTTTCTCTCCGTCTTCATATCTGTAAACATCATCCAATCACTGCGCATAATTTGCCGATCGATTTGTTTAATGACGCTTTCCAATGAAGGCTGCGCTGTTGATTGCGGCTGATTTCGAATCATCGTGTCAATTCGGTTCAATTGCTTCACAGCATCGCGCTGAAACGTCTTAAATTCATCAGTAGCCTGGGCGAGCCTTTCGGTTACTTCCGTAATCAACAGACTTTTCGATGATTTTGCGCTTGCCGGGACGAACTCATTTTGCATATACTGCCGTGCTTCAACGCGCGATTCTTCCATTTGCAGCGGCTGAGGAACCGCTGTCGAAGCAGTCATGACTTGCTGGATCGTTGCTGTTAAAACTTGACGTGCTTGCAACTCTCTTCCCTGATCATTGCTTTTTTCTGCTGATCTTGCTCCTTCGTTCAATTGCTGTCTGACCGATTCAGACTGGTTAGAATCCGTTGCTGCACGCTGAACAGCCTCAATCGCCCGGGTAATATCCGGTTCATCTGCTACAGCTGTCTTTAACGCCGACAGGCTTGTGTTGCCTGCAGATGACGAGTCTGAAAACTGCCGGATAAGCTGATCCATTCGAGACACAGCTGCTTTGCGTCCCGATAAAGCTTGCGCAGAAATCATTTCGCGGAGCGCGCTGTTTACAGCTTGATTGACAGAGGTATTCTCCGAACGTTGCGCTGTTTGCTGCAGCTGCTCGATCGCTTGACGCAAACCTTGTCCGTTTGACAGGGCAGCCCGGACATTTTGGATGTCATTAAGCAGAGCGCTGTGCGGGTTCGTTTGTGAGGAGCTTTCTCGCACCGGCTGTGATTGTAAGGACTGGTTAAATAACCGTCCGTTATCAGCTGCCTCCCCGTGGTGAGAAACTGCAGATCGCGGAGCATCCCCTGTCATATGACTGATTTGCCTTGACAAACTTTGCCCGTGAAGCGCTTCATGTACGGCGCGAATTTGATTGGCCGTCGGTTCAATCCGCTTGTTTGCCATTGTATTTAAGGTTTGTTCTCGCTGTGCTGATGTTCCTTGATTTGATTGTATGTATTGATTCATATTTTGCACCGTTTCCCTTGTTAACGGGACTCCTCGATCGAGCATCCGCTGGGCTGTACGTCGAAGCTCCGGACTCGTATCGCGGTGGCCGAGATTTCTAAGTGCTTGTTCGACCGTTTGACCGCCAGCAGATCCTCCGCTGCGGCTGTTTCCGCCGCCAATGCTTCGCATCTGTACAATCCCGTCTTCTGAACGCCCGCGAACTTCGACATTAACCCGCTCACGGTCCGGAACTTTCCCCTCGAATTTTGCTTTTACTTCCTGTCCGCGCACCGAGACGACGGCTTCTCTGTCTGAAACACGTTTTTCGATTTTAGCACGGTATACTTCGCCTTCACGCATATTCAGCGAACGGTCATTTCCTTTACCGTTCAGACTGAGCTGCTGCCCCGATATTTCCATAACAGCGTCTCCTCTCTTATGCTGCACTTTACGTAATTTATATCGGCGGGAAATAAAAAAAGTTGAGCTCTTCAGCGATTTTACTCGGCTGAGCTCAACATTTATTCTTCGGTCTGATTATTATTAAAAATATCTTCGCGCAAAAAATCTTTTTCAAGACTTGTTCCGCGTTTTTTCTTATCTCGAATCTGGTCGCTTCGGTCTCTTTCGCTCATCTGTCTGCCGCGCAAAAGAGATTCTTCCCCGTATTTATTGCGCAATTGATCGACAACACCGCTTAAACGTTCATCTTTTAAATCGCGCTTGTAATCAAATAAATCGAGCTGTTTTACCGCTTTTCCTTCTTCTACTAAATCGAGTCCTGTAATGCCGAGAAGCCGAATAGGCGTCTGATTCCAGTAGGTTTCCCAAAGAAACCAAGCGGCTTGAAAAATGTCATCTTGATTATTTACCGGATGAGGAAGCTGCCGCGAGCGGGTAATCGTTTTTCTGTCATGATAGCGAATCGTCAATTGAACATTTCCGGCATACACATGTTTGCGCCGCAGGCGTCGGCCGACGGAATCAGCCAAGTTCATCAATACTTTTCTCACCGTTGCTTGATTAACGGTATCTTCAGGGAGGGTCGTCGAATTGCCGATGCTTTTAAAATCATGCACAGCATCAGGGTCTACCGGACGTTCATCGATCCCGTGCGCTTTTTCATACATTCTCCGTCCCGCTACGCCAAAATATTGTTCTAAATAGTGCGGCTCTTGATGAGCGATATCACCGATCGTTAAAATGCCGAGCCTCGTCAATTTTTCACCGGTTTTACTGCCGATCCCGTGCATTTTCACTGCATCCATCGGCCATAGAACATCCGGAACTTGCCGCTTTCTTAACACAGTAATGCCAAACGGTTTTTTCATGTCGCTCGCCATTTTTGCTAAAAATTTATTCGGAGCAATGCCGATGCTTGAAGGAAGCTGAAGCTCATTGTTTAACCGGGCTTGAATATGACCTGCTAAATCGACCGGGTGAGTTCCTCTTTCTATAGCTGTTACATCCATATACCCTTCATCAATTGATACCGGCTGTACAAGCGGCGTGTATTCATACAGCAATTGAAACATTTGTTGCGACAAATCGCGGTACCTGTCAAAATTCGGTTCTCGCACTAACAAACCCGGGCAGGCTTTCTCAGCTTCCCAAAGCGGCATCGGGGGTTTCACCCCTTTTGCTCTCGCTTCGTAACTGGCTGTTACAACAATTCCCCGGCGCTCTCGCGCATTGCCGGCAATCGCCAAAGGTTTTCCTTTCAACGACGGATCGAACGCTGCTTCGACAGACGCATAAAAACTGTTCATATCAACATGAAAGATAACCCTGTGCTGTGGCATTTTCTCATTCCTTTAATTTCGTCTTATCGTCAATTTTATCTCGTTTCGCTTCATTCGTAAACGAACGAACGTTCTGATTTGTCCCGGCGCTTCCCGGATTGTGTATGGAAGGATTAATAATTCGTCGATGAAATTTACACAATTTACTATTTTGTTTACTACATTGTTTCCAAAAAATATGGTATTATAAACAGTACAAAGGTGAAAGGTGGGATCACTTTTATGGATACAGGCACACAGTTTTCTTGCAGATACACTGAGGTTTTGCACCGCATTGTGGATATCGTAACCGATTATGCGTATAATGACCGGCCTTCACCTACGATTAAACAACTGTCTGTAAAAACCGGCTACTCAGAAGAGGTCATCTTAGAATCTATGGAATACGGAAATTATAACGACTGGATGTTTCTGCATTAGAAACATCCAGTCGTTTTGTTTATTCGTTTTCAGCACCTGTGCGAATCAACGCTACAACCAGTTCGGCCGCTTTGACCAGTTCCTCTTCCGGAATCACTTCAGCTGTCGTATGAATCTCTTCGTAACCGACGCCGAGGTTCATCGTAGGAATCCCCAGTCCGGCGATCACATTGGCATCGCTTCCGCCGCCGCTGTGTTTGATTTCCGCGGACCGGCCGATTGCTGTGACTGCTTTCTTGGCTAAGTTAACAATCTCGTCTTCCGGAGCGTGTTTAAAACCCGGGTAGACGTAAGTCGTTTCAATATCCGCTGTTACACCGTATTTATCGGCGGATGTGTTCAAGGCATCCGTCATTAGACGCAGTTGCTCGGTTAATTTGTTTTTTTCAAGCGACCGGGCTTCTGCATGAATATCAACACGGTCACAAACGACATTCGTAGCTCCGCCCCCTTCAATCCGGCCGATATTTGCAGTTGTATCTGCATCAATCCGCCCAAGCGGCATCGCTGCAATCGCTTCGGAGGCCACTTTAATTGCAGATACGCCCCGCTCGGGCGCAACACCCGCATGCGCCTTTTTACCGTTCATGACAACATTTAATTTTGCTTGATTCGGCGCAGCCGTAATTAACGTGCCGACTTTGCCGTCGCTGTCGAGAGCATAGCCGTAAGAAGCTTGAATATCGGATTTTTTTAATGCTCTTGCACCGACTAAACCGGACTCTTCACCGACCGTAATAACAAATTGAACAGTACCGTGAACGTCTCCTTCTTCTTGCAGCACTTTAACCGCTTCGAGCATCGCAGCCAAGCCTGCTTTATCATCTGCCCCGAGCACCGTCGTCCCGTCTGAACGGATCATCCCGTTCTCTCTCACCGGCACCACCCCTTTTCCGGGAACAACCGTATCCATATGGGAAGTGAAGTACATCGGTTCTGCATCAGCAGCGCCTTCCAACGTGCAGATCAGGTTTCCTGCCCCGTGCCCGGTCATCTCGGCAGCCCCGTCTTCATAAACGGACAGCCCCAACGAGCGGAACTTCTCGGTTAACACATCGGCGATCCGCCGCTCATATTTTGTTTCGGAATCAATTTGCACCAGTTCTAAAAACTCATTAATTAAACGTTCTGTATTCATCATTTTTCCTCCATCCATTGTGTACATTGACCTGTTAGCTATTTTAGCAAAAAAACGCGCCGGGAAGAATCATCCCGGCTCGTTTTATAAAGGAATATTTCCGTGTTTTTTTGTCGGCCGTGCTTCAGTTTTATTTCGAAGCATTCGAAGATGTTTCATAACGATGGCTCTCGTCTCGCGCGGGTCAATGACATCGTCAACCATCCCGTTTGCAGCAGCGATGTACGGATTCGCAAATTTTTCGCGATATAGATTTATTTTTTCGTTGCGGACCTTTTCAGGGTCGTCTGCTTCTTTTATTTCTTTCGCAAAAATTACACTCGCTGCACCGTGGGGACCCATAACGGCGATTTCTGCGTTCGGCCAAGCAAGGACAATATCCGCGCCGATTGATTTACTGTTCAACGCGACATATGCACCGCCGTAAGCTTTACGGGTAATCACAGTGATCTTCGGCACTGTCGCTTCCGAATAAGCGTATAAAATTTTCGCTCCGTGACGGATGATTCCGCCGTGTTCTTGCTGCACCCCCGGGAGAAACCCTGTCACATCTTCAAAGGTTAAGAGCGGAATTTGAAAACTGTCGCAAAAACGGATGAACCGGCTGATTTTATCCGAAGAATCAATGTCCAAACCTCCCGCCATTACTTTAGGCTGATTGGCAATGATCCCTATTGTCATGCCGCCGATTCTCGCAAAGCCTACGACCGCGTTTTTGGCAAAAGCCCGATGAACTTCCATAAAGCTGTCAGCGTCTGCAGTTTGCTGAATCACACGGCGGACATCATAAGGACGGGAAGGATCAATCGGCACTTCTTCGAGCAGATCATATAAAAATTCATCGCCTGACTCATAAGGATTCGCCGGCGGTTTTTCTTCGCAGCTTTGCGGTAAATACTGCAACAAAGCGCGCACCTGCAATAAAACCTCTTCTTCTGTTTCCCCGCTGAAATGAGCGTTTCCGCTTTTCGTACTGTGAACTTCCGCCCCGCCTAAAGCTTCGCTCGAGATCGATTCGCCTGTTACACTTTCGATCACTTTTGGCCCGGTTATAAACATTTTGCTCGTCTTTTCGACCATAAATACAAAGTCTGTAATCGCTGGGGAGTAAACGGCTCCGCCGGCACATGGACCCATGACTGCGGATATTTGCGGAATGACACCTGAATAGACCGCATTTCGGTAAAACACCTGCCCGTATCCGTCAAGTGAGAGCACACCTTCTTGTATCCGGGCGCCTCCGGAATCATTTAAGCCGATAAACGGCACTTTATTTTTAACTGCAAGGTCCATCGCGTGCGCGATCTTTTTCGCGTGCATCTCGCCGAGGGCTCCGCCGTAAACGGTAAAATCTTGAGCAAACAAATACACCGGCCGGCCGTGAATTTCACCGAATCCCGTCACAACACCCTCTCCCGGTGCTCCGCCTTTCTCTAATCCTTCTTCGTCGAAACGGTGCTCTATAAACGGGCTCAGTTCAGTGAATGTTCCTTCATCAAGCAGTACGTCAATTCGTTCGCGTGCGGTCCATTTCCCTTTTTCATGCTGCGTATTGATGCGCTCATCGCCGCCGCCTTGTTCGACACGGCGCCGTTTATCGTATAATTCATTGATTTTTTCGTACATATCCATCAGCGCGCTCCCCCGTTTCTGCCGCAGGTTCTTCGTCGTCAACCAATTCGATCAGTGTACCGAATGCAGCGGCCGGATGTAAAAAAGCAATTTCGTCTCCCTCAGCCCCTCGCCGCGGCTTTTCGTCAATCAAGCGAACCCCTTCTTTTTGCAGCTGCAGAAGCCGGGCTTCGATGCCGCTGACAGCTAAGGCGACATGATGGAGACCTTCGCCGCGCTTTTCGATAAACCGATGGATCGAACTCTGTTCATCCAAGGGTTCAATCAGTTCTAAACGAGCGTTTCCCAGCGGTATAAAGGCTACGTTCACACCCTGTTCAGGCACGGAGAACGTTTCACCTGCTGTTACGTGAAAATGACGCTGATAAAAATCGGCGGCCTCCTCGATTGATTTGACTGCCAACCCGATGTGATCAATGCCGGCAGGCGGCGTTAGTACATCCGCTTCACCGCTGTCACGCTTTTGCCTCACCGCCCGCTCAATAAAGGCCGATATAACCGACGTCGGCGTCCCGGGCGTAAATATTTTGTCGACGCCCTTGTCCTCTAAAACAGCAATATCCTCTTTCGGGATTACCCCGCCGCCAAAAACAAGAATATCCTCGGCTCCGGCAGTGTGCAGGTTATCAAGCACTTGCGGAAATAAGACATTGTGCGCTCCTGACAGACTTGAAAGCCCGATGACATCGACATCTTCCTGCACAGCCGCTTGCACGATCTGCTGCGGCGATTGGCGCAAACCGGTATATATCACCTCCATCCCCGCATCTCTAAGTGCCTGGCTGATGACTAATGCACCGCGGTCGTGACCATCAAGCCCCGGCTTTGCAATCAGTACGCGAATTTTCTTCATCTGAACGCCTCCTCATAGGCCTAATATTCGCCAAAGACATCTCTTAATTCATTGGCTATTTCACCGACAGTTGCATAGACTTTCACAGCTTCCTTGATCGGATACATGAGATTTTCATTTGACCGGGCAGCCTCGTTGACCGCCTTTAACGCGTGTTTCACTTCAAGAGCATTGCGTGATTGCTTCAATTCACGCAGACGCTCGTGCTGCGCACTGACAAACGATTCATCGATTTGTAAAAGATCAGGGGCAGGCTCATCATTTTGTTGAAATGCATTGACACCGACGACGATTTCTTCCCCGCTTTCAATTTTTTTCTGGGTATGATAGGCCGCCCGCTGAATTTCCCGCTGCATATACATTTGTTCGACTGCCTGCACAGCACCGCCTAGTTCTTCAATCTTGTCGAGATACTCGTAAGCCTTCTCTTCAAGTTCATCTGTCAAAGATTCAATAAAGTACGAGCCCCCGAGCGGGTCAACCGTATCCGCCGCGCCGGTTTCGTAAGCCAAAATTTGCTGGGTCCGTAAAGCAATCCGCGCTGAACGCTCGGTCGGTAAAGACAATGCTTCATCCATCGCATTCGTGTGAAGACTTTGCGTTCCGCCAAGCACAGCAGCCATCGCCTGTAAAGCAACTCTGACAACGTTGTTTTCCGGCTGCTGAGCTGTTAAAGTAGATCCGGCAACTTGGGTATGGAATCGAAGCTGTTGGCTTTTCGGATTAACCGCTCCGAACTCATCGCGCATCATTTTCGCCCACATCCGCCGGGCAGCACGGAATTTAGCTGCTTCTTCGAAAAAATTGTTATGGCCGTTAAAGAAAAAAGCTACTCGGGGCGCAAATTCATCAACGTTAAGTCCGGCATCCACAGCAGATTGTATGTACGCCCGGGCGTTAGCCAATGTAAACGCCAATTCTTGAACAGCAGTCGAACCGGCTTCCCGAATATGATAACCGCTGATGCTGATCGTATTGAAGGACGGCGCTTCGTCCGCACAGTAAGAAAAAATGTCGGTAATCAAACGCATCGACGGCTTCGGCGGATAAATGTACGTGCCTCTGGCAATATATTCTTTTAAAATATCGTTTTGTATCGTCCCGCGCACACGCTCAAGCGATGCTCCCTGCTTTTCTGCTACTGTTAAATACATCGCCAGCAAAACAGCCGCCGGCGCATTGATCGTCATTGATGTGCTGACTTGATCAAGTTCGATTTCGTCAAATAACAGTTCCATATCCGCGAGCGAATCAATTGCGACGCCGACTTTGCCGACTTCGCCTAAAGCCATCGGATCATCCGAATCGTACCCGATTTGCGTAGGGAGATCGAACGCGACTGACAGCCCGGTTTGCCCTTCTGCTAACAAATATTGAAATCGTTGATTTGTTTCTGCCGCGGAACCGAAACCGGCGTATTGCCGCATCGTCCACAATTGTCCGCGATACATCGTCGGACGAATTCCGCGGGTAAATGGATATTCGCCCGGGAATCCGAGCTTCTCCATGTAAGCGCTGTCAAAATTTTTCGGCACATACAGACGGTTAATCTCAATCTCTGATGATGCAGCGAACTGTTCTTTTCGTTCCGGCTTTTTTTTCATTTCTTCTCTGACCCGTTCCTGCCATTTTTCATAATGAGCAGTAAAGTTGTCCATTCATGATCCTCCCTAGGCTAACATTTTTTGTCTGCTTCTTTATAATTAAAGATAACACGTTCTTGCCTGAGGTTGAAGAATTTCAGCTAATTTACTGACATTTCATTGAACACGGCTTGAAAAATGCTGAAAAGATGATTAAAATTAAAGTAGCATTCAAACAGGAGGGGAAAAAATGCCTCGCAGATTTCGTAAGTTAATTGTTTATATGATGATTATTGTGATGTTTTTTGGAACGGTGTTAGCCGGAGTTTCGATGTATTAATAAATAATAATGAGCAGGCAGTCTATTGACTGCCTGCTCTTTTATTCAAATGCTTTATATTCTTTTTTCGTCCGAAACTGCCGTTTGATTTCTAAATACTGTTCCAGTTCGCGCACAAGCTGCACGAGTGAGGAACGGGCTTCGAACTCTTCTCTCGTCTTTGGCAGGGGCATTTCCCGAAACGTTTCTTTTAAATCATTCAGCTTGTTGATATAAACATACGCTGTATTTTTTGAATGAACCCCTTCAGCTAACTCATCCATAAAATCCGCGAGCATATCAGCTTGTTCGACATGCTTATTAATCGAGGTTAGTAAAGGCATCATTTGTTCGATAATATCGAGTTGCTTTTCGCGCATTTTAAAGTAATGATAATAAAGATCCTCATACCGAAGCAGATGGTCTTCTAAATTTTGAATCGCTGTATTTTTTGCTTTTTTTAAAAGTTCTTCTGCTTGCGTGATTTCTTGGCCGTCCCAACTCGTATCACCGTGGCGGACGTACTTGGCGAATTCTTGAAATATCCGGCGGTAAACATGCTCCAAATCATCCTGCATCCGGTGCAACGCTTTCTCTTTTCCCGGCATATATAAATTCATGACAAAAGCGGTTCCGATACCGATCGTAATCAGTGCCAGTTCGTTTACGATCACTTCCAGGTTAACAAAGCCGAGCGTATAAATATGGAATATAATAACGGCACTCGTCACAATGCCGGATTGAATATTTAAGATTAACGTCGTCGGGATAAATAACAGGATCAAAAGCATGATCGAGAACGGTTGGTAACCGATCAGTTCAAAAAGAACGATTGAATAAGCAATCCCGACAATACAGGCGAAAAACCGTTCACCGGAATTTGAGATCGTTTTTTTGCGCGTCTTTTGAATACAAAGAATCGTTAAAATCCCTGCTGAAGCAAAAAACTCCAGCTCGAGCATTTGCGCGATCGCAACGGCAATGCCGGCACCGATGGCCGTTTTCAACGTACGGTACCCGATTCGAAACACTTCATTCACCTCCCTAAAATGCCGTTTATGTTGAAAAAAGCCTCCAGCATAGCGGCTGGAGGCTTGGTCGTATGTTTAAAATGGCGCGCCCGCCAGGATTCGAACCCGGAACGCGAGAGCCGAAATCTCGTATGATATCCATTTCACCACGGGCGCAAAGAGTGCGGATCATCATCTGCACTATTGCAGTATAACAATCCGCCAAGTAAAAATCAAGCAGAAATTTTCTTTTCGTTTAATGAACTTCTTCTTCAAACATGCTTTCAAAACGTTCGTTCATTTGGTCTTTCGTATACCCTTTTTGTGCTAAGCGGATCGCGAAATTTTCCGCCCAAAGCTTCAAGCGTTTGTGCATTTTTTGATACTTCTTCTTCTCTTTCGGACCTTTCGCTTCCTTGCGCCGCCCGTCCGCGTTCGACATGACGTTTTCAGCAATAAACAGCGCCCGCCAAATATCTTCTTCCTCAAATTCATCAGCATGCTCATTGTAATGCTCAATCACACGTTTATAAAAGTCATCAAACGTTTCAAAGCCGATTTCTTCGTCCATATTTAAATATGTATGAATTTCTTTATAAAGTTCGTACATCCTGCCCACTCCTTCTAGAGGTATCCTGTAAAAAACGGCAACCGAAAGAAATTATAGCATAAAAAAGAAGAGGCTTCCACCTCTTCTTTTACGATTTTTACGATTTAAAAAATTGATCAAATCCCCGCTCAAGTTTTTGCACGACTTCAATCGGTTCATGACCTTCAATTTCATGCCGCTCAATCATCATCTTCAATTCACCGTCTTTAAGTAAGGCGAAGGACGGGGAAGACGGCGGATAATCGGTAAAGTAGCTGCGGGCTTGCGCGGTTGCTTCTTTATCTTGGCCGGCAAATACCGTGACAAATTTATCCGCCTGCACTTCGTAATTCTTCATGTAAGCAGCTGACGGACGCGCTATTCCTCCGGCACAGCCGCAAACAGAATTAACCAGGACGAGCGCTGTCCCCTTTTCTTGCAATACTTCATCGACTTCAGCAGCTGTTGTCAGCTGTTGATAGCCTGCTTCTTCCATATCATTTCGTGCCGATTGAACGACATCATTCATAAACATTTGAAATTCCACAGACAGACATCCTTTCTTCGTAGAGTTAAACCCATTTTACACTGTTTTGAGCTTGGATACCAACCCTAACGCAGAAATCGCTGTTTGCAGACGATGAATTTTTTTACTGTTTATTCAAAAGCTGTTTCAAGTGTCTCGATATTTTCGCGCATGAGGCTGAAATAATCTTCGTTATTCTCCGCATCTTCTTCCGTCAAAGTTTCAAGATTATGGAGCCAGAGTTCTTCAGCATCCGTCTCATCCATAACGGTTTCGGCTACTTCCGTAGGAATGTTTTGCTCAAACATAACATGATTAATATCATGGTCTTCCATGTAGTCAATTGTTTCTTCCAATTGCTGTATTGAAGGTTCATTCGTCGGCGACAGGCCGGCAATACCGAGTTGATCAATTCCGTACCGATCTTCCCAATATCCGTAACCGGCATGCGATACGACAATTGTTCCGCCCCCGGTTTCATCAATTAATTGTTTAAATTCACTATCAAGATCCTCGAGTTCTTCCTGAAGAGCTGAGAAATTTTCTTCGAACGTTTCTTCTTCTTCCGGCATTAAGTCGACCAATTCATCTTTAATTTTTTCGGCATAATCAATTGAACGGATCGGGTCAAGCCACACGTGCGGATCATGTTCGCCGTGGCTGTGATCGTCGTCGTGATTATGTTCGTCATCATGATCATGGTCGTGATTGTTCTCATCGTCATGGTCATGGTTGTGATTGTTCTCGTCGTCATGATCATGGTTGTGATTGTTCTCGTCGTCATGATCATGGTTGTGATTGTTCTCGTCGTCATGGTCATGGTCGTGACCGTCTCCCGTTTCAATACCGTGACTGAAATCGATCAAATCCACGGCAGCTGTCGCCTCTATTGCGCGAACGTCCTCACCTCTGACAGCATCTTCTATGCTGTCCGCATATCCTTCAAATTCAGCGCCGTTGTAGACAAACAAATCAGCTTCGGCCACCTCGATCATTTGATTGGCTGTCGGTTCAAACGTATGAGCGTCGGCACCGAGCGGCACAAGGTTTTCGACCTGAACATGCTCTCCGCCGATTTTTTCAGTAAAGAATTCAGCTGCATAAAGCGTTGTTTTCACTTTCAGCTCATCTTCTGCTGCCTCGTTCTGTTGATTTTGTTCATTTTGTTCATTACCGGTTTCTTCATTTTCTGAACCGTTATCAGTACCGCAAGCTGCCAGCATTGTTGCTGTACTTAGCAAAATTGCGGTGGACATTTTTGTGCGTTTCATGTTTAAAGCCCCTTTCATGATGATGTCTATGAGTACATGAAGGATTATATCGTAACCGTTTCGATTTGTAAACCGTAATTATTACGAAAAAACATACCGAATTTCTTTCGGCATGTGCAGAGTGTTGACAAAGTCATGATATCATTAGATGTCCTATTAAAAGGAACGGATGACGACGCATTGTCCGGCTTCTTTCACATGAAGGTATCACTGCGACATCGGCTCAAAAAGACTTCGCCGTGGCTTACGTCTAAATGATAGTTTCTCGACGAGGCTGGGACAAAAGGTTTCTTGTAGAAGATAAAAAAATGGCTCTCACATCAGTGAGGGCCATTCTAAATTACTGGGTTTTGTCCCAGCCTCGTTTTGAACTCTTATAGAGAAAGTGTATCATCGTTCATATTTTCTAACGTTTGTTTAATGTGATTCATAAATTTACCGCTGATCAAACCGTCCAGTACGCGATGGTCTAACGACATACAAAGATTGACCATGTGCCTAACAGCGATCGCATCCTCGTCCATCACAACCGGCCGTTTTACAATTGATTCCACCGACAAGATCGCTGCTTGCGGCGTGTTAATGATCGGCTGCGACTGAACAGACCCGAATGATCCGGTGTTGTTCAGTGTAAACGTGCCGCCTTGCATATCCTCTTGTTTTAAGCGGTTATGCTGCACATCCGCTGTTAAACGGTTCATCGACCGAGCCAACCCGCGCACGCTTTTCTCTTCGGCGTTTTTAATCACCGGAACAAAGAGCTCGTTCTCGGTCGCAACGGCCATCGATAAATGAACATCTTTATACCGATAAATGCGGTCTCCGCCCCATCGGGCGTTGACTTCCGGATAAGCTTTTAACGCCTCGACAACTGCTTTCATGAAAAAAGGCAGAAACGTCAGTTTAATTCCCTCTTTTTCAAAGAAGTCAGCCTTCATTTTTTCACGGTAGCGCACGAGATCGGTCACATCCGCTTCGATCATCATCCAAGCGTGCGGGGCGTCATGTTTTGCTTGCACCATGTTATCAGCGATTGCTTTGCGCACACCGGAGACCGGGATTTCTTCATAGCGGCCGCTGTCTGAAGACACGGATGTTTCAGCCGGTTCGGCCGCAAAAGCGTGCTCATTATTGACAGCGGCGCTTTTTTGTTTTGTTTCCGCGCCAGAGGACTTGTGTCCGCCGGCAATGACGGACTGAACGTCTTTTCTCGTGATGCGGCCTCCGCGGCCGGAACCGCTTATATCAGCCAAGTTTAAACTGTGCTCTTGAGCAAGCTTTAATACAGCCGGTGAATAACGTGTTTTTTCACTTTGCGTATCCGCAGGTTCTCCTCCTGTTTCTCCGCCTGTTTGACCGCCTGTTTTCTCAGCTTGATCAGGCGGTACAGTCTGATCTTCTTCAGCCTCTGACCCTTCGCTTTCAAGGATCATCGTCATAATAATGTCGCCGACGGCAACCGTATCATCTTCTTCCGCTTTTAACGCTTCAACCGTGCCGGCATACGATGAAGGGACTTCTGCATTCACTTTATCGGTCATGACTTCTGCGATCGGATCGTATTTATTTACGTAATCACCGGGCTTAACAAGCCATCTCGTAATCGTTCCCTCGGTTACGCTCTCACCGAGCTGAGGCATCGTTATCTCTGTTGCCATTTGAAGACCTCCTCCGTTTTACAATCGCTCTTAAAATTCCGCTAAGTCGCGCATCGCCTCTGTAACTTTTTCCGTATTCATCATAAACGCTTTTTCAAGCGGCGGTGCATACGGCATCGACGGCGCATCAGGACCGGCAAGGCGGCGTATCGGAGCATCCATCTCGAACAAGCAGTGCTCAGAGATGATCGCACTGACTTCGCTCATAATACTTCCCTCTTTATTGTCTTCCGTAAAAAGAAGCACCTTGCCTGTTTTCTGTGCCGCTTCAATAATCGCCTGTTGATCGAGCGGATATACCGTTCGAAGGTCCAAAATATGCGCGCTGTGCCCTTCTTTTTCAAGCTGATCTGCTGCTTGTTCTGCGAAATGAGTGCACAGACCGTAAGTAATAACAGTAATGTCGTCGCCTTCGCGTTTTACTGCCGCTTCGCCGATCGGAATTGTATACTCCGGGTCTTCCGGAACATCTGTTTTCAAAAGCCGATACGCTTTTTTATGTTCAAAAAATAATACCGGATCATTCGAGCGGATCGCTGATTTTAACAAACCTTTTGCTTCATGAGGCGTTGACGGAATCACGATTTTAAGTCCCGGCGTACCGGCAAACAGTGATTCGACAGATTGAGAATGATAAAGGGCTCCATGAACCCCGCCGCCGAAAGGTGCTCGAATCGTTATCGGACAGTGCCAATCGTTGTTTGAGCGGTAGCGGATTTTCGCCGCTTCAGAGACGATTTGATTCACCGCAGGCATAATAAAATCGGCAAATTGCATCTCAGCTACTGGGCGTTTGCCGTACATCGCCGCTCCGATCGCGACACCGGCAATCGCCGACTCAGCAAGCGGGGTGTCAATCACTCGATCTTCGCCGTATGCTTCGTACAATCCATTGGTCGCACGGAAAACACCGCCGCGTTTTCCGACATCTTCACCTAACACGAAAACTTGCGGATCGCGGGCCATTTCTTCATTCATGGCTAAAGTGATCGCATCAATATAAGACATGATCATTGCGCCGATTCCTCCTTTTCGTAGACGTAGTCCAATATCGTTCCAGGATCAGCATACGGCGCTTTCTCCGCTTCTTCGGTCGCTGCATCAATGACACGGCGAATTTTACTGCGCATCGTTTCTTCTTTCTCATCTGTCAAAATACCGTTTTCGCGCAAGTAGGCGCCAAACGTATGAATAGAATCGATTTTTTTCGCAGCTTCTACTTCCTCTTTCGAGCGGTATGTGCTGTCATCATCATCGCTGGAGTGCGGCGTCAGCCGATAGGATACTGTTTCAATTAACGAAGGACCGCCGCCGTTGAGCGCACGGGTGCGCGCATTCGCAACCGCTTCATAAACAGCTACCGGGTCGTTCCCGTCAACTGTTTCTCCGTGAATGCCGTATGCTTTTGCCCGCTCCGATACATGCTCCACATTCAACTGCTTTTCCTGCGGGACAGATATAGCATACTTGTTGTTTTCGACCATAAATATTACTGGAAGGCTGTGCACACTGGCAAAATTGATGCCTTCATGAAAATCCCCTTGGTTCGATGAGCCTTCACCGAAGGTCGTGAATGCGACCAATTCTTCGCCGTCCATTTGTGCTCCGAGAGCGATCCCGGCAGCATGCGGGACCTGGGTCGTTACCGGCGAGGAGCCGGTAACGATTCGGTTTTTCTTCTTCCCGAAATGCCCGGGCATTTGCCGACCGCCTGAGTTTGGATCGTTTTCCCGTGCAAATGCGCTCATCATTAAATCTTCGGCAGTCATCCCGAAGTGCAAAACGATTCCTAAGTCGCGGTAATAAGGAAGCGCGTAATCTTTCGTAACGTCCAAAGCCATCGACGCTCCTACTTGAGACGCCTCTTGGCCTTGACACGAGATAACAAAAGGAATTTTCCCCGCCCGGTTTAACAGCCACATGCGTTCGTCGATCATTCGCGCCTCGAGCATTGTTTCATACATTTGCAAAACACCTTCATCTGATAAACCCGCTTCATGATGATAATTTTTCGACATTACAGATACCTCGCTTTCCTGGTTAACTTTATCCGCCATGAACAGCTTTCCCGTCGACAGCTAATGCAGCTTCACCGATCGCTTCTGAGAGGCTCGGATGCGGATGGACCGTTTCTGCCACTTCCCAATCTGCTGCATCTAAAAGTTTCGCTAATGCAGCTTCAGAGATCATATCCGTCACATGCGGTCCGATCATATGGACACCGAGCAAATCTCTCGTTTCTTCATCGGAGACGAATTTAACAAACCCGGACGTGTCGCCCAATACCAGCGCCTTTCCAATCGCCTTAAATGAAAAGGTCCCGGTTTTAACTTGATAGCCGGCATTGACGGCAGCTTTTTCCGTTAAACCGACACTCGCCGCTTCCGGCGAAGAGTATACACATTTGGCAATCATTTCTTCTTTGATTGGCCGGGGATTCAATCCGGCCATATGTTCAACAGCCGTGATACCTTCATGCGAAGCAGCGTGCGCCAGCTGCAAACCGCCGACTGCATCGCCGGCAGCATATATATGAGCTTCTTTCGTTTGACCAAATTCGTTTACTGCAATCACACCGTCGGCGGTTTTTATATCGGTATTTTCTAAACCGATGTCCGTCAAATTGGCTTGCCGGCCGACAGATATTAACAGTTTTTCAGAACTGATCCGGTGCGGTTCACCTTGTTTCTCATACGTAACTGTTACACCGTCCTCAGATGTTTCTGTATTCTCAGCTGAAACGGACGCTGACGTCACTATGCGTACACCCTTTTTCTTCAAGGCCCGCCGCATTTCAGCAGCAATCTCTTCATCTTCTCCCGGAAGAATGCGTTCAGCATATTCAACGACTGTCACGTCAACCTCAAAGTCGGCAAGCATCGAAGCCCATTCGACTCCGATCACACCGCCGCCGACAATCGTGATCGAAGCGGGAAGGTCCGCCATTTCCAACGCCCCGTCGGATGAAAGAATTGTTGTTTCATCAAGCTCCAGACCTTTAAGCGTTTTCGGCCGGCTGCCTGTGGCGATCAACACATTCGTCGGCAAAAGCATATCATTCTCTTTTGTATCATCATCATATTCAACAGATATCGTTCCGGCACTGGGAGAGAATATTGACGGACCGAGTATGCGTCCTGTGCCGTAATAAACATCTATGCCGCCTTTTTTCATCAAATGCTGGACACCGCTGTATAATTGCTCAACAATTTGCTCTTTTCTTGCTTGCACTTGCTGATAATTTAATTGAAAGGAATCAATATCGACTCCAAAGCCGCTGGCACTTTTTACAGTTTGGTACACTTCGGCGCTGCGAAGCAACGATTTGCTCGGAATGCAGCCGTGATGCAAACACGTGCCGCCGAGCTTGCCTTTTTCTATAACCGCCACGTTCATCCCTAATTGTGACGCCCGCACTGCCGCAACATAGCCGCCTGTACCTGCACCTAGTATGACCAGGTCATATTCTAAAGCCATCAAATACCTCCTCTTTACGTGCTGGTTAACAGAAATTGAACCTTTCCGCTCGGTCACTCACCCGTGTAGACGCGTGCTGCTTCTTTTCCCTCTAATACCCGCAGCGCCCCTTCGGACAAGGCTTGCATTTCATTTTCACCAGGTTTTATGACCACGTCTGTAATCCATTGTACACGAGATGAAATAGCTTGCACAAACCCTTTTCCATAAGCAAGCCCTCCCGTAATAATAATCGCATCGATCTTCCCGGACAAAACCGCCGCCTGGGCAGCAATCTCTTTGGCAACTTGATACCCCATCGCCTCATAAATCACTTTCGCCCGCTCATCACCATTGGCAATCCGCTCTTCTACTTCTAATGCATCATTCGTGCCTAAATAACCGGCAAGCCCGCCATTCCCGACAATTTTTTTCATAATTTCATCGGCATAGTAGTCACCGGAAAAACATAATGAAACGAGATCCCCGGCCGGAACGGTGCCTGCTCTCTCTGGTGAAAAGGGACCTTCGCCGTGCAAGCCGTTGTTCACATCGATGACACGCCCGTATTTATGCGAACCGACCGTAATGCCGCCGCCTAAATGAGCTACAATCAACCTGGATGACTCGTAAGACCCGCCCCGCTCAGCTGCTACTTTTCGGGCAACCGCTTTTTGATTAAGGGCATGAAAAATACTTTTCCGTTCCATGCCGGCAAAACCGGATACACGGGCAAGCTCTTCAAGTTCATCGACGACGACCGGATCAACAATAAACGAAGGAATATTAAGCTGGCTGGCAATTTCGTAAGCCAGAATCGCGCCTAAATTCGACGCGTGTTCTCCGTTAACAGCCGATTTCAGATCGTTCAACATCGTTTCGTTTACACTGTATGTGCCGCCTTCAATCGGCTGAAGCAGACCGCCTCGACCGACGACAGCCGACAGTTTAGATAAATTCACGCCGCTTTCTTCAAGGAGTGACATGATCATATCCTTTCGGAAGGCGTATTGCTCAATAATTGTCGGATATTTCCGCAACGTTTGCCGGTCATGCCGGATCGTTTCTTCAAATAATTCGCGTCCTCCAATATAAACCGCGATTTTAGTCGATGTTGATCCGGGATTAATTGCTAACAACCGATAACTTCCGTTCACATTGATTCCCTCCATGTTTCGGTCAGCTTGTTTAATGTGCAGTCCGTTTTTAACGTCCGCGGCTCAGAATATTCATGCCGTTTCCCAGAAACTGGCGGCGCGACTTTCGCATCGTTTCGATCCGCTCTTCCGCCATGCGATCGGCTGCCTGAAACGATGGTATTTGATCGCGCTTTGCGATCTCAAAGATT
This sequence comes from Salisediminibacterium halotolerans, assembly GCF_003814815.1. Lineage (GTDB taxonomy): Bacteria > Bacillota > Bacilli > Bacillales > Salisediminibacteriaceae > Salisediminibacterium > Salisediminibacterium halotolerans. The sequence goes on along the minus strand of NZ_RKQQ01000002.1, from coordinate 342,572 downwards.
TTTGAAATATTATCGTAAATCGTTTCAACTTTTTTCAACGCACGGTCGCGATTATATCCGAGCAATTCATCTGACACATTGATGACGCCGCCGGAATTAATCACATAATCCGGTGCGTAGACAAGCCCGTATTCTTCTAGCATGTGCCCGTGCCTGCTCTCTTTCAACTGATTGTTTGCCGCGCCGGCGATGACTTTTGCTTTCAGTTTCGGGATCGTCTCATCGTTAATCGTTGCGCCGAGAGCACAAGGAGAGTAAATATCGGCGTCGGCCTCATAAATGTCTTCGATATCAATCGCCTTTGCGCCGAATGCTTCCACAGCCCGGTTGACTGCCTCTTTATGAATATCTGTTACAATCAGTTTCGCTCCTTCTTCATGCAAGTGACGGCAAAGTTTAAACGAAACATTTCCGACACCTTGTACGGCCACGGTTTTTCCTTCGAGAGAATCATCACCGAACGCCTCTTTGGCAGCAGCTTTCATTCCGACGTATACACCGTAAGCCGTCACAGGTGACGGATCACCAGAAGAGCCGAATGCCTGCGAGATACCGGTAACATAGTCAGTTTCCGAATAAACGAGATCCATATCCCCAACTGTTATGCCGACGTCTTCCGCTGTAATATAGCGGCCGTTCAACCCTTGTATAAAACGGCCGAATGCCCTAAACATTGCTTCATTTTTGTCTTTTTGCGGGTCGCCGATAATAACCGTTTTCCCGCCGCCCAAGTTTAATCCGGCAGCCGCGTTTTTATACGTCATCCCTTTTGCAAGACGAAGGGCATCTTCAAATGCTTCTGCTTCGCTGTTATAAGTCCACATTCGCGTTCCGCCGAGGGCCGGTCCGAGTGTCGTATCATGAATGGCAATAATCGCTTTCAAACCGGATTCTTTATCTTGACAGACCACCGTTTGCTCGTAATCATACATCTCCATGTACTTAAATAATTCCATTTAAATCTCCTCCTCAGTTATCATCATTCTCGTTATTTTTCACAGCGCTTAATCCTAACAATAAAGAAAAGAGCTTGCTTTCAACCGTATCTGTTCGGGATGTCAACACAACCGGAGCTGCCGCACCTGCCAATATCCCTCCGACGGTCGCACCGCCAAAATACGTCAACGATTTATACAATACATTCGCCGTTTCAATCTCCGGAGCAATCAATATATCCGCTTTTCCGGCAACAGCTGAACTGATATTTTTTTTCGCGGCCGCTGTCTCTGAAACAGCATTGTCAAAACCGAGCGGGCCGTCCACCTCACATTTTCCCAGCTGTCCCCGACTGCTCATCTGAGCCAAAGCGGCGGCATCCAACGTTGCCTGCATCGACGGGTTCACTGTTTCAACGGCAGCAAGTACAGCAATTTTCGGTTTTTCGATCCCGATTTTATGCACAGTATTGGCTGCATTTTCTACAATTTGTTTTTTTTCGCTTAAATCCGGTGCGATATTCATCGCTGAATCGCTTAAATACAACAGCGCATCACGCCCGGGCAAAGAAAAAGCAGCCAAGTGAGACAAAATATTGCCGGTGCGCAAACCGTCTTCTTTACTTAAAACAGATTTTAACAGCGTCCCTGTATCGATCATCCCTTTCATGAGCACAGAAGCATTTTTGCCGCGAACATCACGAACAGCTGCAGATCCCGCCGCACCCGAATCTTCTTCGGGAAAAAACGATGCATACTCACTCTCAGAAAATGAAAAATTTGCTTCTGCTACTGCTTTTTTCATCCGCTCTTCTGTTCCGTGAAAATGAAAGCGGCACACGTTCATCTTAATCGCTTCTTCCGCCATTTCAAACAGAGAGGCGTCAGAAGCGTCGGCGACCGCTACTGTCGGAGTGTAATCAGGCAGTTGCAAAGAACTGTTTAAGTCATGCCAATTCATAAAATTCTCTCCCTTGTGTAATAAACATTGCTTTACTATATAGTAATGCAAGAAACGTGCCAAGGATGAAACGCTTTCACCCGGACCGCTCCCTTTTCTTACTATGAACCGATGTGCATGCCACGCAATATCTTGCAGGCAAAATCGTGCAGAGAAGGAATCAAGTCAGTTTTTCCAATCTGTAATACAACGAGCGTATTGAGATCCCTAGCTGAGCTGCCGCTTTTGTTTTATTATCACCATTCTCTTTAATCGCTTGCAAAATAGCTTTTCTCTCCGTCTCGCGGATAACCTCTTGCAGCGTCTTCTTATCAATACTCAGTGCGTCCGCTGCTGAAGATCCCTCGGTACCGCGTTTTTGCAACGGCGGGATATCTTTTTCCGTAATGATCCGGCTTGAATACAACATATGGATCATCGCTCTTCCCAAGACGTTTTCTAATTCGCGGACATTTCCCGGCCAGGAATAGCGGCGAAGTTCTTCATAAGCCCCGGTTGAAAGTTCTTTTACATTCCGCCCGTATTCTTGATTCAGTTTTGTAATGATGTATTCAGTCAGCACCGGCAAATCATCAATCCGATCACTTAAAGAAGGAAGGGTAATCGGCAGACGGTTTAAGCGATAGTATAAATCTTCCCGGAACATTTTCTCTGATATTTTATTTTCAATATTAACATTCGTTGCTGCGATGACGCGGACGTTGATTGATACAGGCTCCGTTCCTCCAACGCGGACAATTTCCTGTTCTTGCAGAACACGGAGCAATTTGGCTTGCATCTTTGCTGATAATTCGCCAATCTCATCAAGAAAAATGCTCCCCTTGTCAGCTTCTTCAAACAACCCTTTTTTTCCTCCGCGTTTCGCGCCGGAAAATGCACCGTCTTCATAACCGAACAATTCACTTTCCAGTAAATTTTCTGACAGCGAGGCACAATTGACCCGGATAAATTTAAAATATTTCCGCGGACTTTCGTTATGTATCGCATGGGCGAACAATTCTTTCCCAGTTCCGGATTCACCGCGTAAAAGTATCGTTGCCGGGGTGGCCGCAGCAGCTTTTGCTTGATCAATCGCGCTTTTAAGCACTTGAGATTCGCCGATAATATCCTCAAAGCGGTATTGTGCTTCAAGAGTGCGAATGATTTGTTTTGCTCTTTCTAATTCGTGCGTTAAAGCTTCTAATTCTGAAACATCGTGAATAACCCCGACACTTCCTTGAATCTCATTGTCTACAATAACCGGAGCAACATTCACCACGACGTCTTTCTTTTGCGGACCGACTTTCATTCTCACCCCGCGGACAGACGTTTTCCTCTCAAGCACGTGCATGTGCATACTTTTTCCTTCGGATATATCCGCCGTTGCCGGTTTACCGATCACATCGCTCTCACTCAAACCGGTCAAGCGGGTGTAAGCCGGATTGATCATTAATCCGCTGCCGTTTTTATCGACGACCGAGATGGCATCATCAGAACTGTGAATAATGGCTTCGAGCATTGTCTGAATACTCTTTAAGTTCGTCACTTCTTCAGCCATCTGCTTAATTTCGGTAATATCTTGAAATACGGCGAGAGCACCGGTTAAATTACCGCTCTTGTATAAAGGAATCCGGGTGGTTATAATTTTCCTCCCGTTATCGAGCGTTTGCTCGCGATTCGCATCCATCGTTTCAGTGGCTAAAACATCTTTTAATCGGCTGGACGGAATAACGTCATTAACCGGCAAACCAACTGCATCAGTGAACGTTAAATCAGTCATTTCTTCTGCCCGTCTATTCATCAATTTAACTGTTCCCCGTTCATCGATCGCGATCATTCCGTCATGAGTCGATTGCAAAATGTTTTCCATTTCCGCGTGCTGATCTTCAATCTTTGCTAACAGGGCTCTTTTTTCATCGATTAATTGAACAAGAATCGAAGCCGCCGCTCCCGGTATCAGCGTAATCTGTTGATGTTGGGCGAAACTTTTCAAAGATTCGCCCGTTTGGCGGTCACCGGTGACATCAATAATGACGTCCGCTGCATGCCTTTTCACCGCATCCTTCCAATTACTGTATACGGGAACTCCTTTCTTTTCTGCTTTTTTCCGCCCGGGGCTTTTTTCATCAATATCGACGACCGCGCTGATTTCTAACTCCTTAGAAACAAAAATCATCTCAAACAACGCCACCCCGCCGCTGCCGCCTCCCACAATAATTAATTTTTTCATCGGTCTCCCCCTTCGTTAACCGTGCAATATTTTTCATTACCTGCTTTTTACTATACACGGTAAAAAGGACAAAATCGAGATGAAGTTTGCCGCCCTCGACTTTTTAGATTGATTTCGATAAAATATAATCAGCATTCAGTGAAAAGAGGATTAACTATGACATCTCAGCGTTTCATTGCCTTAATCGTGTTATTAATTCCGATCTTCACAGCGGGATACGGGATTAAACAAATGCGGGATACCCTGTTTCAAATTATCAATTGGCCCTACCCTTCCGGATATATACAGTTTCTCGCAGGATTGGCCGCGTTTTTGATCGGCGTTTGGTTCATTGGCGGCTTCCTCTTATACAGAGACCGAAAGAATAAAAAAGTATCCGTTCAATTTGAAAAAACGGCATCGAAATCACGATAAAAAGCGCACAGTCCCTGAGACTGTGCGCTTTGTTTAGATACTTTGTTCAAACCGCAGTTTATCGGCAAGCATGGCGACAAATTCACTGTTTGTCGGCTTAGCTTTCGATTTGTTGATCGTTTGGTTAAACATGTTTGAAAGTGTGTCGACGTCACCTCTGTTCCAAGCAACTTCAATTGCATGGCGGATCGCGCGCTCGACTCTGCTTGCCGTCGTATCATGTTTCTCCGCTACACGGGGATATAATACTTTCGTAATTTTCGAGAGGACATCGACGTCTTCATAAACAATCGATATTGCATCCCGCAAGTATTGATACCCTTTAATATGCGCAGGGACACCAATTTCTTGAAGCAATTTCGATATGTTTTGATCTAGTGTTAATCGACGCGGCGCAGCTTGATGAGACGAAAAAGAACTTTGATTGAAACCTGTGCTGTTTATTGACGTTTTCGCTGCAGAGACATCGCGGATTTTATTAATTAATGCATCCATATCAAACGGTTTCAGCAAATAATAGGCAGCTCCAAGTTCAACCGCGCGTTTTGTGACATCTTCTTGACCGAATGCCGTCAGCATGATTACTTCGGGACGTTTATTTGCCGGCATCGAATTGACTTTTTCTAATACTGCAATACCGTCTAAATGAGGCATAATAATATCCAATATCAGCACATCCGGTTCTGTTTCTTCAACAATAGTCAAACACTCTTCGCCGTTATACGCCTCACTGATTAAGTCCATATCATTTTGTTCCCGAATATATTGATTGATTAATTGTATAAGTTCTTTATTATCATCAGCGATTGCAACTTTTACATTTGCCACGCATCTCTCCCCGCTTTCCTCACACAATTGATATTTTGTTTCATTCACAGCCATTATAGCATACCTTCGAACGATTAAACGTCAGATCATCAGTCACGTTGGAAGCTTTCATTTTTCATCGCCGATGCTTGCTCGATCAGCTCTTCTGCATGCTTTCGCGTCAAGTCTGTAATTTCCACTCCCGAAATCATCCGGCCGATTTCTTCGCTTTTTTCCGCTTGATTAAGCGGATTTACCGTTGTTGTCGTCCGGTCGTCTGCATCACCTTTGGCAATGAATAAGTGCGTATCTGCCATCGCTGCGACTTGAGGCAAATGCGTAATGCACAACACTTGTGAAGCCGTCGAGATATGATGAATCTTCTCCGCTATCGCTTGAGCGATCCGGCCGCTTACGCCCGTATCAACCTCGTCAAATATCAATGATGTTACCCCTTCGTGACGTGATAAAATCGATTTCAATGCAAGAATCATCCGCGAGATCTCCCCGCCCGAAGCCACTTTTGCCAGGGGTTTTAACGGTTCACCCTTATTCGTCGCAACTTGAAATGAAATTTCATCAATTCCGTCTTTATGAAACGGCGAGTCATTCAATAAAGCTTGACTCGATGTATCGATGGATACTTCATCGTTAAAAGAAACCCTGAACACTGTATCTTTCATATACAAATCCTGAAGCTGCTCCTCGATCGCCGCTTCAAGCCTCTTAGCTTCACGCTTGCGAATTTCACGCAAATGCTGCCCTTCTACCTTCAAGTCTTCTGCGATGGACGATAATTCGCTTTCCCATTCATGAAGCCTTTGCTCCCGGTTTTCAAGGGTGTCGATCTCCTCTTCGATCGAAGCGGCATATTCTAGAATATCTTTAACAGAGGAGCCGTATTTCCGTTTCAACTCGTGAATTTCACTGAGTCTCGCCTCGATCATTTCTAAACGCTCGGCATCAAATTCAATTGATTCGGCATAATCGCGTAAAGAAAACGCCCCCTCTTCCAGTATGTAATAATTGCTGGAGATTGATTCGCTCAATGTTTTTAAGCCGGGATCAATCGCTTCTGCTTCTGAGAGCTGATTGACGGCCGCCATGATCCATTCCAAGCCTTTTCCGTCCCCGTACAGCGCTTCGTAAGCGCCCTCAACAGACCGAAAAAGATCTTCACTATTGTCAAGCCGCTGCTTTTCTTCCGTTAACCTGTCGTCTTCCTCCGGTTCCAGTTTAGCAGAAGTGATTTCGTCATATTGATAACGAATTAAATCGAGACGCTGCGCATTTTGCTGTTCATTTTCAGCCAGCTTTTTAAGCTGGTCTTTTTTCTGCTTAAACGAACGGTACAAACGATCGTATTCTTTTTTCGGTCCATTGATTTCCTCTTCGGCAAAACGGTCTAAAAACATGAGATGCTTGTCTGCTTGAAGCAATCGTTGATGCTCATGTTGCCCGTGTATATCGACTAATGTTTGACCGATTTCCCGCAAGACGCCAAGCGTCGTTAATTTGCCGTTTACCCGGCAGATACTTTTCCCTTGATTTGTCAGCTCCCGGCGTAAAATCAGCGAATTTTCTTCGGGATCTTGCGGGATTCCCAAATCTTCCAGAAGTTGTGTGAGCTGCGGAGATATTTCCGTATTTATGCTGAACAGCCCTTCTATTTCAGCCCGTTTGCTTCCGTGCCGGACATAATCGGCAGATCCCCGTCCGCCGATTAATTGACCGATTGCATCAATCACAATCGATTTTCCGGCACCCGTCTCCCCGGTCAGCACCGTTAATCCGTCTTCAAATGAGATTGTCGTTTCATCAATTATGGCAAAATCACGAATCGATAATTCGATCAACAAAACAAAACACCCCAGTCTTTTATCCTGATAAACCGTGCATTAAAGCATGTCCAAAAAGCGGCGGGTAATGATTTCTGCATCTTCATCTGAACGGAGAATAACTAAGATGGTGTCATCTCCGCAAATGTTGCCCATGACTTCTTCCCATTCCAGATTATCAATTAACGCTCCCACCGCATTAGCATTGCCGGGCAGTGTTTTCATCACGATCATGTTCTTCGTATAATCGATGCTGATAAAGCAATCGACGAGTGTCCGCTTTAATTTTTGCAGCGGGTTAAAACGTTGGTCGGACGGAAGACTGTATTTATACCTGCCATCCATCATAGGCACTTTAACGAGATGGAGTTCTTTGATGTCACGGCTGACAGTTGCTTGCGTAACATTGTAGCCAGCATTTTGGAGCTGCTCAACCAGTTCATCTTGCGTTTCCACTTCTTGATTGCCGATAATATCACGTATTTTTATATGACGCTGTCCTTTAGTCACAATATATTCCCTCCGTAATCATTTTCCCTCGTCTATTATACTAGATGATTTATATTTATACAATCAGGAGCGAATAATTATTCATAAAAGAGCATAAATTCATGTCACTGGACTGTTTTTTCATGGGCATCATGAACGCATGCTGCAATTTTTTCTGCCGGAAACATCGAGGATCGGTCGTTATTTTTGCGTAAATGAACCAAAAATTCAATATTTCCTCCTGAGCCTCTGATTGGTGAATCTGTTAAACCTAAAACCGTAAAACCAGCGCTTTCGCTGAATCTGATCGTCTCCTCAAGCACTTTTTCATGAACAGACGGAAGACGCACGATTCCGTTTTTGCCGACTTCTTCTTTGCCTGCTTCGAATTGCGGTTTGATAAGAGCGATAACGTCTCCCTCAGCTGATAATATTTTGTATAAAACAGGAAGCAGAAGTTTGAGCGAAATAAACGAGACATCAATTGTTGCAAGATCGGGCATTCCCTCTGTAAAATCTTCCTTTGTACAGTACCGGAAGTTCGTTCGCTCCATGACAATTACCCGCTCGTCTTGACGCAGCTTCCAAGCCAACTGATTGTAACCGACATCGAGCGCATACACTTTAGCTGCTCCGTTTTGGAGCGCGACATCGGTAAAACCGCCGGTTGAAGCGCCGATATCGAGCATGATCTTATCACGGAGCAAAAAATTAAATTGTTCATAAGCTTCCGCCAGTTTAAATCCCCCACGTCCAACGTAGGGGATCTCTTCACCTTTTACGCTCAATAATGCCTCTTCCGAAACTTTCGTCCCGGGTTTATCAATCCGTTCGCCGTCTGCCAAGATTAAGCCTGCCATAATTGAACGTTTCGCTTTTTCTCTTGATTCAAAAAGCCCTTTTAATACAAGCAGTGTGTCAATCCGTTCTTTTTTCATAACTTATGCCTCGCGTTGTTTTTCTGGAATTTCATATTTCACTCGCTCAACAATACCTTCAGGAGTCAGATCGATTTCTTGAAGCAAATCTCCCACGCCGCCGTGCTCAATGTAACGATCAGGAATTCCCATCCGATCAACATGGACACCGTGAAGCCCCTGTTCATGATAATATTCTAAGACTGCACTGCCGAAACCGCCCAGCAAAGCGTGTTCCTCGATCGTTAACACGAAACGTTTCGATGCAGCAATTTCTTTTAGTTTTTCCCCGTCAAGCGGTTTGATTGACCGGGCGTTAACAACTTCAGCAGAAATTCCTTGCTCTTGAAGCAAATCAGCCGCTTGTTCAGCTACTGGAATCATTGTGCCAAAAGCCAACAGCGTTATATCTTTCCCGTCTTTTAACGTCTCCCATTTCCCGATCGGAAGGGTTTTAAGTTCTTGGTCCATCTCTGCTCCTGTACCGCCGCCGCGCGGATAACGGATCGCGATCGGGCCGTTGTCGTGCTTATAAGCTGTGTACAATAAATGCTGCATTTCATTTTCATCTTTTGGCTGCATAATTGTCATGTTCGGCAACGCGCGCAAATAGGTAATATCAAAAACACCTTGGTGCGTCTCGCCGTCTGCACCGACAAGGCCGGCCCGGTCAATGGCAAAAAATACATTCAAATTTTGCCGGCAGACGTCGTGAATCACTTGGTCATAACCGCGCTGTAAAAATGTCGAATAGACCGCAAATACAGGTTTCATCCCTTGAGTTGCCAGTCCTGCAGACATCGTTGTTGCATGCTGCTCAGCAATGCCGACATCATACATTCTGTCCGGAAATTCTTGCGCGAATTTATCGAGGCCGCTCCCGCCGGGCATAGCCGGGGTTACGGCAACCAAACGGTCGTCGCTGCGGGCGATCGTTTTTAACGTTTCAGCAAATACACCGCTGTAACTCGGCGGACCAGGTTTCTTAACAACTTCGCCCGATTCAATTTTATAAGGCCCTAAACCGTGCCACGTACCTTTATCATCATTCTCAGCAGGAGCATATCCCTTACCTTTTTTTGTCACAACATGAACAATGACCGGACCTTTTGTCTTTTTAGCATAAGAAATGTTTGTTTTTAAATCGTCTAAATCGTGCCCGTCTACAGGTCCCAAGTACGTAAAACCGAGCTCTTCAAAAAACATTCCGGACACAAGCAAATATTTCATACTGTCTTTGACCCGCTCTGCCGTAGCAGCCAAGCGTCCTCCAAAAGCCGGGATTTTTTTGATCAGCATTTCTAAATCATCTTTAGCGCGCTGATATTTGCCGGCAGTTCTCATACGGCCCAGCATGCTGTGCATCGCCCCGACGTTTGGAGCAATAGACATTTCGTTATCGTTTAAAATGACCGTTAAATCCGTCTGTTCATGGCCGATATGGTTGAGCGCTTCCAAAGCCATCCCGCCGGTCAAAGCACCGTCGCCGATAATCGGTAATACCGATTCATCTCCGCCTTTTAAATCGCGGGCTAAAGCCATTCCCATCGCTCCGGATAAGGAAGTCGAACTGTGACCGGTTTCCCAAACATCGTGAATACTTTCATTTCTCTTCGGAAAACCGCAGAGACCTTGATATTTTCGTAGCGTATCAAATTTTTCCGCTCTTCCGGTTAATATTTTATGAACATACGCCTGATGACCGACATCCCAAAGAAATTTATCTTTCGGACTGTCGTACAGCTGATGCAATACAAGCGTCAGTTCAACAACACCTAAATTCGGCCCGAGGTGCCCGCCTGTCTCAGATAAATTTTCTATCAAAAATCGGCGGATATCGCCTGCAAGGTCTTCCAGATCATGGTTGCTGCAATCTTTCAGAAATGACGGATCATTGATGTTGAGCAAGTCCAAGAAAAACCCTCACTTTCTCTTTGTAGTCTTAGCTTTTTTCTGCTTTTTGTCCTTGAAAATGGTTACCCTCAATTTTACCTCTAAAAAATAAAATAATCTACCCACATGAAAGATGATTTCCGTGGAATATTGCATCGCCAGCGTTTTTCCCACCGACTTGCCGCCTACAGTTAACGCCGCAACGACACTCGTAAAGAGAACCGACAGGGCGAATTGGACAGTCGATCCCTCATCATAGCCGAGCTGCATCGCCATATGCAAGACGACATACGCGCTGGCTGTACCGCTGATAACCCCGGCGATGTCGCCGATTACATCATTGGTAAAGTTCGCGAAACGATCAGCATTCCTCGTGATTTGAACCGCCTGCTTCGCTCCCGGGAGCCGTTCTGCCGCCATGGCGTGAAAGGGTTTTTCTCTCGCCGCTGCTGCTGCGACACCGACCGTATCTGAAAACACCCCGAGAAAAACGATCAGGAAAACGATAATCATACCGATGCCCCAATGCACACCGCTGAGCATCATCGTTGATATAACTGAAAAAGCAGCTGCTAAAAACAATGTCACAAGAGCGATCAGCATGCTGTAGTTTAATGATTTTTTTAACGATTTCAACATATTCATCAACGTCTTTCTATGTAAAAATTCTATATGTTTTAAAAAAATATTTCCTAAATGAAAAAGTGCCTTTTAAAAGGCACTTTCGCTCTGATGAGTGGTCAGACAGAAGGTAAAGACTGCGCCTTAGGTCCAGTTGGTTTTCCCAGGCGGAGACCGATGCGTCGCCGCACCGGCGGTTTCCCTTTACCCCCGCCTCGGCGATGTCGCCATTCGCCGGACTGGATTACCACTTAGAACGCACTATAATCCCTTTTGCCTGTTTTACAAACAGTCTAGGAATTTTCTTCGGCAGTTCCGGCCACTCTCTATCCTCTTTTGCAGAGATGATTTCATACTTCCGGGAAAACCGAAAATAATCCCCTCATACTCCACTCAAGGCAGGCTACGCTGCTCACAAGTCTCCCACAACTTGCAAAACAGGTTCATACCCTTGCACACCGCTTGCCGGTCAGCTCACAGCATGCAAGGGCCTCCACGGTGCAGGGTTCACGCCTACATGCCATTGTAGATCGCCCTACGACCTTTACTCCCAGTAATGACCCAAGGCTGGGCGCCTCAAGCCAGAACTAGAAACTTCATCGATGTGCCCTTTAGCGGATTTTTAGGCCCGCTTTCGAGAGTGAAGAACCGACTAGAATACTGCACCACTCATCATTATAAGTATATCATGACTTCTAATGCATTAACAATTATCCAGCCCGGTCGTTACGCTTATGATTTGCGGTAACCGATGTAGTCAGTCAGCCCTTTGAGCAGTTCCGGCTCCATCGATAATTGTGCCAGGCAGCGTTTAGCTTCCTGAAGGTGAAAATGTAATTTATCCTGAGCTGCTTTGACTCCGAGTATTTGCGGATACGTGCTTTTTTCATTCATTTCATCACTTCCGACCGGTTTTCCGAGTTCAGCTTCATCGCCTTCAACATCCAAGAGATCATCCTTAATTTGAAAAGCAAGACCCAAATGTTTCCCGAAAATACTCAGCGCTTCTTTGTCTTTTTGTTCAGCATTTGCAATCACCGCACCGCTTTCTAATGCAACACTGAGCAAATCGCCGGTCTTTCGGTGGTGAATCCATTCTAATTCATCGATAGTTAAGCTTTTTCCTTCGCTTTCCATATCAAGCAATTGTCCATAGATCATCCCGGACGGGCCGGCGGCTCGCGCGATGAGTTCGACAGTTGACATTTTTTGCTCCGGCAATAAGTCTTGATTATCTGTCAGCAGCTGAAAGCTTGCTGTCAAAAGAGCATCGCCGGCCAAAATCGCCGCTGCTTCGCCAAACACTTTGTGATTCGTCGGCTTGCCGCGGCGTAAGTCATCATTATCCATTGCCGGCAAGTCATCATGGATCAGCGAATACGTATGAATCATTTCGATCGCTGCTGCTGTCCGATACCCCTTTTGCAAGGGGATCCCATAGCCTTTCAGAACAGCCAGCAACAAGATCGGTCTTATCCGCTTGCCGCCGGCATTAAGTGAATAAACCATGCTTTCTTGAACGGTGGAAGGCGCAGCGGTCCCGCGTGCATATTCCAAAAGCAGCTGATCAAGCGCTTTTTTTTGTTCGGATAGAAATTGCTGTACACCTGCAGGATCGTTTGTCATGATTCAACCTCATCTGTGTTAAAATTCGACAGTTCACCGTCTTCTGACAATACTTCCGCCATTTGTTTTTCAACATGCTGCAGACGCTCGTGACATTCTTTTGAGCGTTTCATGCCTTCTTGAAACATCGTGATCGCTTCTTCAAGAGGCACATCACCTTGTTCAAGCTTTTTAACAACTGCCTCTAATTCTTTTAATGATTGCTCAAATGTGCGATTTTCTTCATCTGTCATCGTTGTCACTCCTTAAACCGAGTCGATTCGCTGATTCGCGTTGATAAACACGGCAATAAAGCTGGCCGTCTTGCACTTCAATCCGGATATTTGAATTATCGGGCGCTGCACTGGTTGATTTAACCAGCTCGTTATTGTCATTGTAAACAAGACTGTAACCGCGCTCCATTAATTTAAGCGGACTTAAAAGATCAAGCTTCGACATTTGCATCGCAAGCAGGTGTTTTTTTTCTTTAAGATGATCGTTGATTTGGCGCTGCAAATTTTCTTGATTTCGAATTAAACGGTCACGCTCTTCTTGAATTTTTGCAGCCGGATGAAGCTGCTGCAAACGCTTGTCGAACTGAAGCAGCCGCTCGTTTTCTGCTGATACTGTCCGTTTGACCTCCCGCACGAGCGTTTCATACAACCGGTCTAAATCCTGCTCTTTTTGCTCAATGAGCTGCTTTGGATACCTGAATGCATAAGCAGAAGAAAGGGTATTCAATCGCTCTTTTCCTGTTTCCAACTGAGATGTCATTGCCCTTTTTAACCTTTCGGTCCGGTCATATAAGAACTGTGTCAATTCTTCTTTGCTCGGCACGGCAAGCTCCGCTGCTGCGGTGGGTGTCGGTGCACGCAAATCTGCGACAAAATCACTGATCGTTACGTCCGATTCATGACCGACAGCAGAAATAACCGGCACAGAAGAAGTATAGATCGCATCGGCGACAGCTTCTTCGTTAAATGCCCACAGCTCCTCTAAAGAGCCCCCGCCGCGCCCTGTAATAATGACATCGAAGCGGCCGGCGCTGTTCGCTTGATGAATCGCATTGGCAATTGATGAAACCGCGGCTTCACCTTGAACAGCGACCGGAAGAAGCGTCACTTTTGCGAGCGGATACCTTCTCGTCAGCGTTGTAATAATGTCGCGGACTGCCGCTCCTGTCGGTGAAGTGATAACAGCAATCGAAGCGGGCATTTTCGGAATCGCCTTTTTATGTTCTTCTAGAAAATACCCTTTCTTTTCGAGTTTCTCTTTCAATTTTTCATAAGCTAAATAAAGGTTGCCGATCCCGTCCGGCTGCATTTCTTTCACGTACAGCTGGTACTGACCGTAAGGCTCATAGACGGATACACTGCCGCGGACGAGAACATTCATCCCGTCTTCTGGACGGAATTTCATGTAGCGGTTATTACCGGCGAACATGACGGAAGAGACACGGGCTTTTCCGTCCTTTAATGTAAAATACATGTGACCGCGGCTGTGGTGTTTAAAATTTGAAATTTCGGCCCGGAGCCAGACGTTTTGTAAAGATGTCTCCGTATCCAATAAATATTTAACCTTATAATTCAGTTGTGATACTGTCCAAAAATCAGGGGTCATTGCAGGCACTCCTTATGTTAAGTGCGTTTTTCAGCAGACTGGATAGTGTTTTTCAACAGCATTGTAATTGTCATCGGTCCTACACCGCCGGGAACCGGTGTTATGTAAGACGCTTTTTGAACAGCTGAATCAAAATCGACGTCGCCGATCAGTTTCCCTTCTTCATTTCGGTTGACACCGACATCGATCACAACCGCGCCGGCTTTTATATCGTCACCGTGAATAAAGCGCTGTTTACCGACAGCCGCTACTACGATGTCTGCCGATTGGATAAATTCTTGCATATTTTCAGTTCGGGAATGGCAATAAGTTACCGTCGCATTTTCGTTTAACAGAAGCTGGCCGACCGGTTTGCCGACGATATTGCTTCTGCCGATCACAACAGCATGCTTTCCTTCAATCGATATGTTTTTCGATTTGATCATTTCGATAATTCCATACGGTGTGCACGGTAAAAACGTATCTTGTCCTGTCATCATCCGTCCGATATTAATCGGGTGAAATCCGTCGACATCTTTGTCCGGATCAATCGTTTCAATCACTTTTTTCTCCGAAATATGTGTTGGAAGCGGCAATTGCACAAGGATCCCGTCGATCGCTTTGTCTTGGTTCAGTTCGGCAATTTTATGTAAAAGCTCCTGCTCTGAGATCGATGTCGGAAGTTCGTCCAACCGTGAATAGATTCCTGTTTCTTCGCACGCTTTTTTCTTTGCGCGCACGTAAGACTGCGAAGCTGGGTCTTCCCCGACTAAAATAACAGCTAAGCCGGGCTGAACACCTTTTCCCTGCAACTCATCGACTTCGCTTTTCATCGCAAGCCTTTTTTCTTTCGCCAATTCTTTTCCCGAGATAATTGTTGCACTCATAGGTCACATTCCTCCAGAAAAATAATGATACCGCATCTTCAAGATATACATTAAAACGATTCCGCTGCATGTGACAAAACGCCGTTGACAAACTTCCCGGATTCCGGATCGCCGGAAAACCCGCGGGCAAGCTCAATCGCTTCGTTAATGCTCACACTGACTGGAACATCATCAAGTTTGATCATTTCATAAAGCGCCATCCGCATAACGGCATGATCTACTTTTGACAGACGCGAAAGCGCCCAGTGATCCATTGAATTTTCAATCAGCGGATCGATTTCAGCTAAATGATCCAGCGTTCCGGTAATTAACGTTTCCAAAAACGGATCAGACACTTCATCTTCTTCAAGCACAAAGTTTAATGCATCATTTATATCTGCTCCGGTCATTTCTATTTGATATAAAGCCTGTACAGCTTTTATTCTTGCGTGTCTTCGATTCATTGTCATTCTCCTTTTTTCCGCCCGTTCCTACGGGAGTAACATCACTATAGATGATAGCATAACTTTCCATCACTGAATAGAACAGAAAACAGTGCCGCCCGGTTTCTCCGGCGGCACTGCCTGATCTTTTTGTTTATTGTGCTTCTTTTTTTTGACTGCCTTCATGCTCCGGTTTTGCCGACTCAAATTGAACGCCGACAACGTGAACATCGACGGATAAAACGTTAATCGCCGTCATATTTTTTAGCGTTTGAAAAACATTTTCCTGCATTTTTTTGCATACTTCAGGAATCGATACGCCGTAATTCGTATCGACAAACAATTCGAGAGTTACGCCTTCTTCGGTAAATTCCACTTTCACACCTTTCCCGTGTGATGCTTTTCGGCCAAGCCTTTCAGCCACACCGGAAGCAAAATTGCCGCGTAAAGAAGCCACTCCTTCAATCTCTGTCGCAGCTATGCCGGCAATGACTTCAATTACTTCCGGAGAGATTTCCACATCACCGAGCTGTTCTTTATTTTGTGCGATTTGAATGAGGTGATTTTCCGTCATTTTAATCCTTCCTTTCGTCTATTGATGGGACGCTGGAATAACTTTGTGTTCATCGAGAAAATTCGTGTTGAAATCGCCGCCGGCAAAGACTTCATGATCCATTAAATGCCGGTGAAACGAAATCGTTGTATCAACACCTTCAATCATAAATTCGTCGAGTGCGCGCTTCATCTTTGCGATCGCTTCATCACGCGTACGGCCGAATGTAATTAATTTGGCAATCATCGAATCGTAGTAAGGTGTGATCATGTACCCGGGATACATCGCGCTGTCCACACGCACGCCGAATCCTCCCGGAGGCAAATACATCGGAATTCGTCCTGGTGACGGCATGAAGTCTTTCTCGGGATTTTCCGCATTGATGCGGCATTCCATCGACCAGCCTTGAAAGGTTATCTCATCTTGAGTATAAGTGAGCTTCTCCCCGGAAGCAACTAACAGCTGTTCTTTAATTAAGTCGACCCCGGTAACCATTTCTGTAACCGGGTGCTCAACTTGAATACGTGTGTTCATTTCCATGAAGTAAAATTCATTTGTCGTATGATCAAATATATATTCGATTGTTCCGGCCCCTTGGTAATCGACCGCCTTAGCTGCTTGTACGGACGCCTCGCCCATTTTCGCTCGTATTTCCGGCGTCAGCGCAGGAGATGGTGATTCTTCAACTAACTTTTGCAGCCGGCGCTGGACGGTGCAGTCTCTTTCTCCTAAATGAATCGCATTGCCGTAGGAATCACCGAGAACTTGAATTTCGACGTGACGGAAATCCTCAATATACTTCTCTAAGTAAAGTCCCGGATTGCCGAAGTTCGCTTTCGCTTCTTTTTGGGTAACGGAAATGCCTTTGCGCAGCTCCTCTTCATCCCGCGCAACGCGAATCCCTTTACCGCCTCCTCCGGCAGTCGCTTTAATAATAACCGGATAGCCGATGTCCTCAGCAATTTTCACGCCGTCTTCTTCATCAATGATAATGCCGTCTGAGCCGGGGACGACCGGAACGCCGGCTTTCTCCATCGTCGTCCGGGCGACATCTTTCGTGCCCATTTGACTGATCGCCCAAGCGCTCGGGCCTATGAACGTAATATTGCATTGTTCGCACATTTCTGCAAAATCCGCATTCTCGGCTAAAAAGCCGTAGCCGGGATGTATACCGTCAACACCCGTTTGGGTGGCTAAACTCATGATATTCGCCTTATTCAAGTAACTGTCTGCCGATGAAACCGGGCCGATGCAATATGCCTCGTCCGCCAATTGAACGTGCAGTGCATCATGATCGGCTTCGGAAAATACCGCGACCGTTTCAATGCCTAATTCCTTGCATGCGCGGATGACCCGAACAGCTATTTCACCGCGATTCGCAATAAGTACTCTTTTCATCATTATGAAATCCCCTACTTCCGTTTCACTGTAAACATTTCTTGACCGTATTCAACTAATTGGCCGTTTTCAACCAAAATATCAACAATCTCGCCGTTTACTTCGGCTTCGATTTCATTCATCAGTTTCATTGCTTCGACAATGCAGACGACGGAGTCCTTTTGAATTGGATCGCCTTTTTTGACATAAGGTTCAGCATCCGGCGACGGCGATTCGTAGAACGTCCCTACCATCGGCGAGGTGATCGCAACAAGGTCGGCATCGGCTGCTGACGCTGCAGCAGTGCCGCTTGCTCCGGCCGGATCAGCTGCTTGGTTTTCCGCATTTGCCGGCGCAGGCGGCTGCGGTGCCGGCTCTGGCGCAGGCGGCACCGCAACAGGTGTTGCGCCGCTCTGATTAACGGCTTGGACCGTCGGTTGATTATTTTTAGACATAGAAACTTTCGAGCCGTTTTGTTCAAATGTAAATTCATCGATTGAAGACTCATCAATCAATTTAATCAGCTCGCGAATCTCCTGAATTTTCAACATAACTCACACTCCGTTTTTATTTTTATTGATTTGCCTTTTTATCAGCTTTTAAACCTTGCTGTTAAAGGCTGTTAATATGTCTTAAGATGTAGTCCTAAAAGGTATGCTACCGTAAAACTGCATACTTGAAAACCTTTTTTTCGCAAGATCGCGCCAATTTTTCATCTTTAAAGTATGTAAATAATATAAAACCGCCTGCCGGCGGCCCGGCAAAGCGGTTTTTATTACTCTTCTTCGGCATTCTCATCAGAAACGTAGGCTTGTTCATGTTCAATCGGTGTTTTATATTCGCGAAAAACAGGATATTCAGAAAGGTTATCCGGAATTTTCCCTTTATCGAGCAGAATAATCTTAACGATATTTTTATTCCGGGCCATATGATACTGTTCGCCGTATTCATTTTCTTGGGTGTATGTCTTTAAGCTTTGGTAGTCCTCTTCTTGGATCGATACGGGGACACCTTCACCGGCCGATTCTTCATCTTGCTCATAACCGATTTCAAACTCAACAATTTGAATTTTATCATTACGGATATTACGGGTTTGTTCCAGTACTGCTTTTGCGCCTTCTGTCAGATCAGACCATTCCATGATTGCAATCTCTCCCTTAAGTCAATCGTTTCCCCCCTGACACTAAGTCCGAGGGGTGCAAGACCGTATTATATCATTTGTTCCCGAAAAATTCATGGGGAGAATACAATCTCGCTTCGGCTACGAGCTTAAATTCAGCTGATCTTGGATGACGCGAAGCAGTTGATCTTCATCCTCCATCCATTCTTCGAATGAACCGCGATCAGCACAAAACGATCCGACATCTTTAAGGCCATCAAAAATATCGACACAGTAAAAATCATCCCAATGCTGATGATATTTAATTTTCCAGCCGTTTTTCAGCGTCAGCGTTTCCTGTTCATTTATTGTGGAACCTTTTTGCATTTGCGTAACATGCAGTTTAATCATATCGATGATTTCCTCTTCATCCCACTCGTCAAAAGTTTGCGCATCTGAGCAGAAAGATCCCATCGATTCTCCGTTTTTCATCACTTCCACACATACAACATATTCGGAAAATTTTTGATAATTTGCTGTTATTTCATCTGTAACTGTGATTTGCGTTTTTTCCATAACGATCCTCCCTTTCGGTTAAAATAAAAAAACACACTCGTAACGTCCCTGCTGTTACAAGTGTGTTTCCTCTTTTCTATGCTCTTGAAACATATTTCCCTTCGCGTGTATCAATCACCAGTACATCGCCTTCATTAACAAAAAACGGCACTTGAACAGTCAGACCTGTTTCAACCGTCGCAGGTTTCGTGCCTCCGGACGCTGTGTCACCTTTTACACCCGGTTCCGTCTCTGTCACAGTTAATTGTACCGTATTCGGCACATCCACGCCGAGTATCTCGTTACCGTAACTCAACACTTGGACCTCCATGTTTTCCTTTAAATAATTTAATTGCTCCTTAATTTGGTCCGTTGTAAGTTCGAGCTGCTCATAAGATGTCATATCCATAAACGTGTGCACGTCTGCACTCGAGTATAGGTACTGCATTTTATTATTTTCTAAATGAGCTTTATTGATTTTTTCCCCGGCCCGAAAAGTTTTTTCCTGAATGTTGCCGCTTCGCATACTGCGCAATTTGGTGCGGACAAACGCGGACCCTTTCCCCGGTTTTACGTGCTGAAATTCAATCACTTGCCAAATATCATTGTCCACTTCGACAGTTAATCCTGTTTTTAAATCGTTGACTGAAACCATTAAACATCCTCCTAGGTAATTTAGTTATTGCCTGCTTGCATAAGTTCTTTCGAAGACTTTGTCATAACATCATTTCCGTTTTCAGTTATAACGATGTCATCTTCGATTCTTGTTCCGCCTTTGCCTGCAATATAAATGCCCGGTTCAACAGTGACAACCATTCCAGGCTTAAGAACGGTTTCACTCATTTTAGAAAGGCGCGGAGATTCGTGCACTTCCATGCCCATGCCGTGCCCGGTTCCGTGACCGAAATAACTGCCAAACCCTCGTTCAGTAATGTAACTCCGGGCGATTTGATCGGCCTCTTTTCCGGTCATTCCTGCACGGATTTGTGCAACTGCGCGTTTTTGCGCCTCGAGTACCGTCGCGTAAATGTCTTTAAGTTCGTCATTTACTTCGCCGACAGCGACCGTCCTCGTCATATCAGAACAGTAACCTTTATAATAAGCGCCAAAATCGAGCGTGACTAATTCGCCTTCTTCAATTCGTTTATCGCTGGCGACGCCGTGCGGCAGAGCGGAACGGTAACCGGATGCAACAATAATATCAAACGACGATGAGACAGCTCCTTTTTTCCGCATGAAAAATTCCAGTTCATTTGCGACATCGATTTCCTTAACACCCGGTTTGATATAAGACAAAATATGATCAAATGCCTCATCGGCGATATCAACAGCTTCTTGTATGAGCGAAATTTCTTCTTTGCTTTTAACAGCTCTCATGGCTTCAACGAGCCCCTCTGCGGGAATCATTTCCGCAGATAGCGCCTTTTGATAAGTTGTATATTGGCTGTAAGTTAAATCCGTCGATTCAAATCCGATTTTCTCGAGGCCTGCTTCACTGATAACCTTGGCGACCGTATCATGTATCGGGCCGGAATGTTCAATCACGGTGAAATCACCGGTCTCCTTTTCTGCTTGCTCGACATAACGGAAATCGGTGATCAAAAAAGCTTTCTCGCTTGAAACAACAGCTGCTCCGGCTGTTCCAGTAAAACCTGTTAAATACCGCCGATTATACGGGTTGGTAATTAACAAGCCATCCATTTCTTGATCAGCTAATTGTTTTTGCAGTTGCGCTAAACGGCTCATCGCTTCCCCTCCTGTATTCGTAAACGCTGCGTATGTACGTCCTGTATTTTAACACAGCCGTGCAGGGATGAACAGCCAGGGCGGGGCATTTTACCTGCCGGCGAAAAAGATGTGTGAAACAATCAGCAACCGGGAATATACTTTATGATACTTGGTATATGTAGAGGAATTTGGCGAAATCGTGTAAAATAAGATATATAAACAGTTGTTCTGATCTGCCAAACTGCATGAATTTTATAACGTTTTCCGGAGGTGAATAAAATGGTCTCCCGCATTTTCCGCAGTCCGCTTCTCATCATCCTTTTAAGTCTTGCATTTCTCGGAATAGGCGTTCAGCTGTTCACGAGTCCGGGCGCATTTTTCACATCGCTTTTTGTTACCATCGGTGTCATTACAGTTTTAATTTTGCTTTTTCGCACATTCATCATGCCGCGTTTAATGAACAGACAAGGAGGCGGCGTGCCCAAACAATACAAAGCTGCTGCCAAAGCCACGCAGCATAAAGCCCAAGCAAACACCGGCACGGCACCGAAGAAAAAACCGGTTGCCGCTGTAAAAAAACCAAAACAATCAGAAAAAAAGAAGCCTGCCGCCAAACCGTTAGTCAAACGTTCTCCGGAAGTGCAGTTAACAGTTATTGAAGGAAAAAAGAACAAGAAAAAAAGCCGAGCTAATTCTTGATGCTTGGCTTTTCTTTTTTCCCTGCTGAAGTTTTCAACCTGACGTCTTACTAACCGGAGGTGTACCAATATGCAGGAAACAGCCAGCCCCTTTTTATCTTTAGCGCTATGGTCTGAATGGCTTTTTGTCTTTTTTTTGCTCATTGCCGGCGGTATTTTTTGGCTGCGGCATAAACGGACGGGCTTTATGATTCTTTATTTAACTGTGTTGTCCTTATCTGTAAGTTTTATTATTACGCTCTATTTTCCTTACTTATATACAGAAGATATGCCTGTGCCGATTACTCATCCGCATATTCAAGCAACAATGACGCTTACGGCATTTCTTATTCCGCTGGCAAAGAAACGGATGACCGTCCTTGTATTGTTGGTTCCGATTACGGCTATGAGCTTTATATATTTACTGCTTCATCAAATACCTGCCCTGTCGATCGTTGGAGGAATTTTAATCGGCGGATTTATCAGTTACAGCTACTACCGCAGTCAAGATTGGATGGGCGCGATGCCTGAACCGTTTTTGTTTTTATTCGCCGCTGTTTTGCCGATGTTTATTGCTGTGCTCGTTTATCCGCAAACGCCGTTTCTTTATTTAGCCGGGGTGCTGTTTGGAACAGGCGTAGGGGCTGCATATGAACAGCTGAAAGTCCGAATGATCTATGAGGGCACCCTTTTACGAAACAGAGTGCAAGCGATGGTGATCGGTTCATTCGGAATTATTTCCGGCTATCTTCTCTACACACTCGGACTCTTCAACTCACCGTTTTTGAATTTTTCCTTCGGTTTGTTAACCGGACTATGGATCACATTTATCGTTCCGCTCTTGTTAGTCTCATTAGGTTTCTTCAGTAAAGAAGGCGCTGAAGAGCGTGTTTTTTAACAGTAAAGGGCCGTGCTGTCTCAGACAGCACGGCCCTTTACTTACTGATCCAGTTCATTTTTGCGCTGTACGTCGCGCAATTCTTCAATCCGTGACGGGTTCTCTTCAAAATACTGCACGACATCGCCGATCCGGTCAATCGCATCCCAGCTTAAATGATGTTCAATCCCTTCTACATCCTCGTAAATTCCCGATTCATCTACACCGATGATTCGCATGAACGACTCCAATAACTCGTGACGGTACACGAGGCGTTTGCCGATTTTTTTCCCTTTCCCGGTCAATACAAGCCCGCGGTATTTTTCGTATACAAGATATTCATTTGAATCGAGTTTTTGCACCATTTTCGTTACTGAAGAAGGATGCACCTGAAGTGCATCAGCAATATCCGATACTCTTGCGTAGCCTTTGTCTTCTATCAATATGTATATTCGCTCTAAATAATCTTCCATACTCGGTGTCGGCATGAGCTTCCCTCCAAAACAATTAAACAGCTTCATTTGCACTTTGTATTATACTACATTTCAGAGTTTCACACTATATCAAACGAATAAAACCTCCAGCAGCCGTCAGGCCAGCTGGAGGTTTTAACAAAGCAATTACAGCCCGCATTTCAATTGAGCACTGCAGTTCGTACACGTGTTGCATCCGCCGATGTCTTCTACGGTGCCTTGACGGCAAACCGGACAAGTGTTGCCGACTTCGCTGCCGTAAGTGACAGAGGTCGAACGCAAGTCTGCAATCGTATCAACAAGCACAACCGGCCTGTTCTCTTCATCGCGTTCTTCACCGCCGGTCAAGTCGACTGTATATTCGTCGTTCTCTTCAGCTTTCAGAGTCAGCACCTGACTGTCACGGCTGCCGTCTACATAAACGGTTCCGCCTTTAGCTCCTCCGCGGTAAAGCCGCTCGTATAAATTCTGGACTTGCTCAACCGTATAACCTTTAGGAGCGTTGACTGTTTTGCTCAATGAACTGTCGACCCATTTTTGGATCACACATTGAACATCCGCGTGCGCTTCCGGCGATAAATCCATGCTCGAAATAAACCACTCCGGCAAGTCGTCCGGGTCTGTGTCAGGATGTTCGTTTAAATAATCCTGTAAAATTTGTGCTTTCACCTCGATAAATTTACCAAGCCGTCCGCTTCGGAAATAGGAAAAGGAAAAATACGGTTCAAGGCCCGTTGATACGCCGACCATCGTTCCTGTTGAACCGGTAGGCGCAACCGTCAATAAATGCGAATTGCGAATACCGTATTTTTTCACACCTTCAAGGATATCTTCCGGCATCTTTTTCATATAGCCTGTATTCGTAAACTTCTCCCGGAGATATTCAGTCTCTTGATCATTATCACCTGTTAAATATGGAAAACTTCCTTTTTCCCGGGCGAGTTCCACCGACGTTCGATACGCGGTTGTCGCGATCGCTTCGAAAATGTCGTCCACAAGCTGATTGCCTTCTTCTGATCCGTAAACCGTTTCCGTATAAATAAGCAGATCGTGAAGACCCATCACACCGAGACCAACCCGGCGTTCGCCTTTCGCCTGTTTCGTATTTTCATCTAAAAAGTACGGGGTCGCGTCAATGACATTATCTTGCATACGGACACCGGTTGCGACCGTCTGTTTCAGTTTGGCGAAATCAACTTTTTTATTCGTTGTATCAGCCATCTCGGCCAAGTTCACAGCAGCAAGGTTGCAGACCGAATAAGGCGCGAGCGGCTGCTCGCCACATGGATTAGTCGCTACAACTTTTTGGCCGTACGCGCTTGCGTTCGTCATTTCATTGGCATTATCAATAAAGAAAATCCCCGGCTCAGCAGAGTAAGTTGCACAAATGTTGATCAAGTTCCATAATTCTTTTGCTTTAATCGTCCGGTAAGTTCGCGTAGCAAAACCGAGCGCTTCCCATTCACGGACGTCGCCGTACTCGTGCCACTCGCGGTTGTATGCTTCCATCTCAGCCGGTGTGTAACTTTCGACATCCGGAAAACGAAGCTCATAATCTTCATCACGTTCAACGGCGTCCATGAATTCTTTTGTAATGCAGACAGAAATATTTGCCCCTGTTAAAAACTCAGGGTTATTCACTTCATAAGTTCCGCCGGTGCGCAGCGTATCTTCAGCTTGGCGAATGACTTTAGGATCAAAGCCGCCTTGCCCTTCAATTGCTTTATAATTCACAATGCTTTGATACATCGCTTCTTCTACTTCTGTGAGCGGTTTAAACCGCAGTTTTTCTGAAACCAGCATACGAATTTGCTCATCTTCGGTATTTTCCAGCAAATAACGTAAAATACGCGGATTTTGCATTTTTGAAATAATGAATTCGAGAATATCCGGATGCCAGTCAGACAGCATAATCATCTGCGCTCCGCGGCGAGAACCGCCTTGTTCAACTAAATGAGTCAATTTCGCAATGTCATCGAGCCAAGAGACAGATCCTGATGATTTTCCGTTCACACCGCGCGCCAGGGTGTTTCTCGGGCGCAAGGTAGAACCATTCGTACCGACACCGCCGCCGCGGCTCATAATCTCCATTACCTGCTTCCGGTGTTCAGAAATACCCTCGCGGGAATCTGCAACAAACGGCATGACATAACAATTAAAATACGTGACATCCGTCTCCGCACCGGCTCCGTACAAGACCCGCCCTGCAGGAACAAAATTCATGTTCACCAATTCATGGTAAAAAGATTCAAAGGAGCTTTGGCGCTGTTCCTCATCCGTTTCAACTTCGGAAAGGCCTTTCGCATTACGTTTCGCGATTTGTTCATAATAGATTTCTAAAGGCTTATCAATCGTTTCCAACGGCCGTTTAACCGTACCAGTTTCTTTTTCGTCTGCCTCTTCAAGCACATGGTGAAATTCATCGTCTACTGCAATGACAGCTTCACCGCTGTTCCAATCAATTGAGGAAACAAATCCAAACCCCCGAGCCGGAAACTTTGGATCGGCTTTGACTGTTAAGACTACAAAATCTCCTTCTTTCAGTGTCAGCTTTTCCGTATCCTTAAAGGTGTAACGGTCCAGCATTACAAGACGGGAAACACCGCTTTGCATTCGTTCCATGTCAGGAGTAATCGGAAACACTTGCGGGAATTTCGCAATATCTTTGTTTAACTGTTCCGTGTTAATTTTGCGCTCAGACATAAATGTAGTCACAAGCCTCTCTCCTTTGTCTAAATATATCGTAAAGACTCTGTGCAGTCCTCGATGACTTGTTTCACTATATCACAACGAGACACCATTCATCAATCAATATATTGTGTTTTGATGAAGACTTCATATACTATATATCGAATTACGACTCTTTTTTCAGCTGATTTGTCAACTGTTAAAAAACAGCGCAAAGCAGCTCAAAAAAGCATTTGGCTGATATCCGGGCGTTTAATTGCATTTTTTAACGAATTTCAGTAATTGCATTTATTTGTAAAATGTGTCAGGTGACGAGTGATAATCACACAGCTTGGACAGCAGAAATTAAAATCATACCATCTTTTAAAAGACAAAAAAAGCGAAAGAAAATATATAGCTGTGATGAATCATTTTGAAAATATTGCGTATTCGGTAACAAACCGATATTATATCTAATGGAGCCGATAAATGAACGATTTAGAAAAGGAGGGGTAAAGTGGATCTGTGGATTTTCGTTGGTTTAACCTTAATATTAATTGCTTTTCTCATTCTTCGTACGAAGAAACCGAAATATTTAAAAACCCTAAGCGAAGAGGAATTTAAACAAAATTACCGTAAGGCGCAGCTGATTGACATCCGGGAAGAAAAAGAATTTAAAACCGGACACATTCTTGGCGCCAGAAATATTCCTTTGTCGCAATTAAAACGAAGAGCAGAAGAAATTCGACCGGATATGCCGGTTTATATGTACTGTCAAAACGGATCAAGAACGGCCCAGGCAGCAAAGATCCTCCGCAAAAAACGCGGTGTTCAAGACTTAGCCAGCCTGCAGGGCGGGTTTAAAAAATGGACGGGCAAGATTAAAAAATAATCACAAAACAAAACAGCCGGCCTGATGAGGCCGGCTGTTTTTCTTATTGTTTTTCGTATCTTAAAACCGGTTGTCTGGCTGCTTTCGTTTCATCAAGCCGGTCGATCACGGTATGATGCGGGGCTTCCTGAACAATCTCAGGATGATCTTCCGCTTCTTCGGCAATTTGAATCATCGCATCGCAAAACTCATCGAGAACTTCTTTCGCTTCCGTTTCCGTCGGTTCTATCATCATCGTTTCCTCGACGTTAATCGGAAAATAAATCGTCGGCGGGTGGTAGCCGAAATCCAAAAGTCGCTTCGCCATATCCAATGTGCGCACACCTTGCTTTTTCTGCCGCTTTCCGGACAAAACAAATTCATGTTTGCAATGTTGCGAGTACGGCACATCAAAATACGGTTCTAACCGGCGGAGCATATAATTCGCATTTAGCACCGCAAACTCTGAAACTTTACGAAGACCGGCAGGACCCATCGTTCGAATATAAGCATACGCCCGGACATTGATGCCAAAATTTCCGTAGTACGGCTTCACCCGGCCGATTGACTCGGGAATATCGTAGTGAAACACATAACGGTCCGCTTGTTTAATGATTTGCGGTGCCGGCAAGTACGGAACGAGGTCTTGTTTGACACCGACCGGACCGGAACCCGGGCCGCCGCCGCCGTGAGGCGTTGTAAATGTTTTGTGTAAATTAAGATGAACCACATCAAATCCCATATCACCGGGACGGGCAATTCCGAGAATCGCATTCGAATTTGCCCCGTCATAATACAATTTTCCGCCCGCTTCGTGAATAATTTCGGCCATTTCAACGATTTCTTCTTCAAACAAACCGAGCGTGTTTGGGTTTGTAAGCATCAAAGCCGCTGTATCTTCGCCAGTCAATTCTTTAAGATGATCTAAGTCAACCAGCCCCCGATCATTCGTTCGAACGGTAACCGCTTCAAAGCCTGCGACGACAGCCGAAGCAGGATTCGTTCCATGCGCCGAGTCCGGAACGATCACTTTGTTTCGCTTGTAATCCTGATTCGCTTCATGAAAAGCGCGGATCAGCATTAAACCGGTCCATTCTCCGTGCGCTCCTGCTGCAGGCTGCAGGGTAACTTCGGCCATTCCAGTAATCTCAGCCAACGAAATCTGCAGCCGGTACATCACTTCCAATGCACCTTGAATCGTTGCAGAATCCTGATAAGGATGGATATGTGCGAAACCTTTGAACCGGGCAATATCCTCATGTACTTTCGGGTTGTATTTCATCGTACAAGAACCGAGCGGATAAAACCCTGTATCGACGCCGTGATTACGCTGCGAGAGCGCCGTAAAATGACGCACTGCCTGAAGCTCAGAAACTTCCGGCAATTCCGCAGGTTCTTTTCGCTGATATGACCGGGGAAGCAGATCATCAAGCGGCTGTGTTTCGATATCCAAATCCGGCAAACTGCAGCCTGTCCGACCCGATTTACTCAATTCAAATATTAGCGGCTGATTTGATTGTGTCATATTAATCCCCCTAAAACCGTTGTAAATCGATCGATTTCCTCTTTAGTACGCAGTTCGGTCACAGCTGCTAACATTTGATCTTCTCTTCCGCGGTAAAAACGTCCAAGGTCTAATCCTCCGATCATTCCTTCTGCCAATAAAGACTCATTAACTTCTTTTACAGGCTTTGTCAGCTGAATAACAAATTCATTAAAGAACGGCGTCTCGTAAACTACCGGCACACCATTTTCTTTTAATTTCCTTTTCGCATAATGCGCTTTTTGAATATTTTGCTCGGAAAGCTCCCGGAATCCTTGTTTCCCCAATAAACTCATCGAAATCGAGACTGCCAATGCATTCAGCGCCTGATTGGAACAAATATTGCTCGTAGCCTTTTCACGGCGAATATGCTGTTCGCGCGCCTGCAAAGTTAAGACAAATCCTCTTTGCCCGTGACGATCTTCGGTTTCGCCTACCAGCCGGCCGGGGACTTTACGCATTAATTTTTTATTAACGGCAAAATAACCGCAATGAGGTCCGCCCAGCTGCGACGGAATGCCAAACGGCTGCGCATCCCCTACGACGACGTCTGCCCCCAAATGTCCCGGCGCCTGCAGGACACCTAAGCTCATCGGGTTCGATGATACAACGAACATCGCTTTTTCGTTATGAACAATTTCCTCGATCGATTGCAAATCTTCCACTTGGCCGAAAAAATTCGGGTACTGAATAAGCACGCTGCCAACGTTCTCGTCCAGCGAAGAACGAAGTTTATCGATATCAGTCATCCCGTCTTTTAACGGAATTTCAACCAATTCCAGGCGCTGCGCTCTAGCATTGGTAGCTAAAACTTCCCGCGCTTCCGGATGAACTGCCTCTGAAACTAGTATTTTTGTTTTTTTGGTATGACCTGCAGCCATCATCGCCGCTTCTGCTAAAGCAGTCGGACCGTCGTACATTGACGAATTGGCTACTTCCATCCCTGTCAGCTCACAAATCATTGATTGAAATTCGAAAATTCCCTGCAATTCGCCTTGCGAAATCTCCGGCTGATAAGGTGTATATGCTGTATAAAATTCAGAGCGCAGCAGCATATGATTGACAACCGAAGGAATGTAATGCTCATAAACTCCTGCCCCTAAAAAAGACGGATAGTCTTTTGTATGAACATTTTTCTTCTCCAGTCTTGACATTTCCTTCAGAAGCGATGTCTCATCCAACGCTTCTTCAATCGGCAGATCACCTTGATAACGGACGCTTGCCGGTATGTCGGCGAATAATTCTCCTAGACTGCTGACTCCGATCGTTTTCAGCATGTTTACTTGATCCTCATCAGTCATAGGTAAATAACGAAAAGATGACATCGGTTTTGCCCCTTTCTCATGTTTGTCAATTGCCCCGTTTATAAAACGGCCGTTCAATCACAACTGCGTCAAGCTGGCGGTTGCGAATATCAACTTGAAGCTTGTTGCCGGGTTCGCAATATTCCGGTTCCAGCAAAGCAAGCCCGAGATTTTTTTGCAATGTCGGCGAATGAGTCCCGGACGTTATTTGTCCGATCAAACGGCCTTTTGCCAACACATTGTACCCGTTTCTTGGTATGCCTTTATCGATCATTTCGATTCCTGCAAGTTTTCGGGGCGGCCCCTCGGCTTTTTGTCTTTTTAATACTTCTTTCCCGATAAAAGGCGCGTCGACATTTGTTTTCACGGCAAAACCCAACCCTGCCTCGATCGGCGTAATCTCTTCTGTTAACTCCTGTCCGTAAAGAGCCAAGTTAGCCTCAAACCTGAGCGTATCACGCGCGCCGAGGCCGCAAGGCTCAACACCTTCAGCCTCTCCCTCTGCAAGAATCGCCTCCCACAATGCCGGTGCATTTTCCGGTGCGAGATAAAGCTCAAATCCGTCTTCGCCCGTATACCCCGTCCTTGAAATTAAGACGTCTGTCCCGGCAATGGTCACTGACTCTTTAAACGAAAAGAATGTAATAGCAGCCAAAGATTCTTCTGTCAGCCGCTGTAAAACTGTTTCAGCTTTAGGACCTTGAAAAGCTAATTGTGCATAGTCTTGTGAGACGTTCTCGACCTTCACGCCGGAAAAGTCTCGGCTTTGCTCGCTTAACCAGTTAACATCTTTTTCCTCATTTGCAGCATTCACAATTAAGAGCGCTTTTTCTTCATTCAGTCTGTACCAGACGAGATCATCAACTGTTCCGCCATGCTCATAACACATTGCCGTATACTGGCATTTGCCGTCTTTCGATTTTGCTGTATCATTTGTCATGATATACTGCAAAAATTCTATTGTTCCTGGACCGTAAACGATGACTTCGCCCATATGCGATACGTCAAAAATCCCGGCTCTTTCCCTGACAGCAGCATGTTCTTGTTTAATTCCTCCAAATGAAACCGGCAGTTCCCATCCGCCGAAATCCACTGTTTTTGCGCCTGACTTTTTATATTCAGTAAACAAGGGGGTGCGTTTTAACGCCAATACCATTCACCTCCATTAGTAATCTGCTTGAACGTATGTACAAAACGGTATTAAAAAAAGACAGAGACATGCCGGAAATCAGCATGTCTCTGTCTTTTATACCTGAGAGTTTTACCCGCGCAAGCATTTGCCGGCACGGTTTCCCCATCGGTGGACCGATATTTAAGCCCTTTCCAGAGGTGCGTCCAATAAGAGTCTGGCTGCCTGAGAGATTCACGCACTGCGTTTGCTCCTTCGGCGATGACCTGATCTGTCATTCTCTCCCCTTATTATCATTCGCAAATATGAAGTTAGTCGTTAATACTTTTATCTTACCATCAAATAAATTTAACCGGCAACGTTTTTTTACAATACCTCATCGGATGCGCCGAATCAGCTCGCCGTTTTGATCAAATAAATAACGACGGTCACGCTCATAAGTTTGATATTGTGCAGCAATAATAACATCGTAGTCCTCGTCTGACATCTCGGTCATAATATTCACTTCGCCTTGATCGTACATGAGCGTAAAATTTGTTGATTCATCGTTTTGAATCGCTTTTTTGACAGCATCTAAACCGTTGTCAAAATAATGTTCAGCGTAAGTATGCTGAATTTCCATAATTATAAACCCCTTTTCACGGTCAAACACAGCCAGCGCATGAATCGTAACAGCAGAAAACACAATAAGCATCAGCATAGTGACAAACAAGAAGAAACCATGTTCATTCAATCGAAAACAATTCTTCATACCGAACCTCCCGATCCTTTAGATAGCGAAGGATGGATCAATGAACGGTGGTAAATTTTTCCTTCTAGGGTTATTTCAAACCTTATGCCTGAGCGTTCTTCATATACACGAAAATCTTCAACAAACTGCATCCACACGACATGTCCGCTCCCGCTCACCCGGCGGCGGATTTTATCTTCATACAGTTCAAACGAAGTAATTTCCTCACGATCCCGCTCAATTATTTGTAAAACCTTGCCGTCCTCGCTTACCCAGTAATCTTCCGAACGGTCGAACAACCTTTTCATATCCGTCATAAAAATACCTAATTCTTCTTCACCGTGGTGAGATCCGAGTTGATCTGCAAAGAAAAAAACATAGGCTGTTGTTAAAAAAAGGGCCGCAAACATCAACATCAATAATAACGCAAACATTGTTTCGATGAGCGTAAATCCTTTTGTGTGATGTTCATTATTTCGGAAAACAATGCTGCGCCTCACGCTCGGTCGCCCCTTCCCATTTTATACAGACGTACTTCGGTTCAACGGTGACTGTATACTCATTAAACTCGCCATCAATTGCGTGTACTTTCTTTGAGCTATCTGCCGCTGCAGCGGTGTAGGAATACAATAAATGGATCGCCTCTCTCTGTTCAGACACATACAGCCGTTCTGCCTGCACATGAGTATAAACAGGAAATAAGGTCATCGACATGACAGCCACTAAGACAACGGCCAACATCACTTCGGCAAAAATATACCCTTCGTCTTTAAGAGAGCCGTTCAACATAAAAACGCCCCCTTCGAAATTGAAATGTCAAACGATACCTTTTGTCATCCCGTTCAATAAAAATTGTTCCGGATGAGCGCACGGTTCCCGTTGGATAAAAATAAATGTCATTCATCGCAATCGTTCCGGACCGAAAGTGAACATTAGAGGGGATCGTATGCCTTTCAATCAATTGAATCCCGTAATAAAATCCGTAAGTTTGCTTCGGTCCGGAAAACCTCATCTGAACCGTTCTTCCTTCTGTCCGTGCAAGCATTTTGTAATAATACATGTCTTTTTCGAGCTGTTCGACGAATTGATTGAATTCCCGTTCTTCTGCTGAGGCGGATACAACAGGAACAGTAATTAGCAATAATGAGGAAAGAATGAGCATGACAATCATCATTTCAATCAAACTCACCCCGCGCGAATTCTTCGCCCATCTGTTGGCCTCAATCTTCAACTTTAACGACCCCGGATGAGGTTAACGTCAATTCAGTATCACCATCAGGGCAGGTTATTCGGTCGACATACCCTTCTGTTTCCAGCTCTTCCAACGAGGACGGGCGTTCCCCTCTGTCCGCTTCAAACGCCATCACTTGTGCGTTTAACAGTTCTATCGTTGCTTCGCAGCCTTTCGACCCGGCTACTTCTTGGTTTTTCGCCATCGCAGGCACCATTACTAAAAGCAATATGGATATAATTAGAAGCACAACCATCATCTCGATTAAAGTGAAACCTTTTTCATTTTTCATTTTTGTCATTTTCATTGCAATCCCTCCAGATTTAAATTCCGTCAATCATTGTAAATACCGGCATCATCATTGATAAAAACAGCATGAGCACAACCCCGCCGATGATCGCGAAAAAAACAGGCTGAAACCAACGGAGCCGCTCGTATGTCTGGCTGTAAATATGTGAAAATAAATACGCTGAAAAACGTTCTAATTCTTCACCTAAACGCCCTTTCGATTCTCCGATTTCGACAATTTCCGTTAACTGATCGACGTAATAAGGAGCGGCAGCAATCGCTTCGGCAAACGGCTCCCCTTCTCTTAAAGAGGCTGTTATCCTTGCTCCTTCGTTTCGGTAAAGTTCATGCAAAGCTTCCTCCTCAATGGTTTTTATGCTGTCTCTTAAGGAAAAACCGTTTATGAGCAGCGGTGAAAGCTGAGCGAGAAAATAATACGTCAAAAAGCTGCGGAAATAGTTTTTTGCGAAAGGTATTTTTAATAATGTTTTCCATTGTTCAACTGCTGTTTTTCGCCGAAATGAGAATATGACAGCCAAGACGCAGAAAACGATTCCAGCAAGCAGACTGACATACGTAAACTGAAAAGCCTTTAAAACAAATTGCGTAATCCAAGGAAGCTGATGTCCCATGGAATCAAAAAATACATCAAAACGGGGAATCACACCTTGTACCATAACCCCGATAATGGCGATAAACCCGACGAGAAGAAAAGCCGGATAATGTAAAACGGATTTGATCTGTTCTTTCATTTCAGCCCTTTTCCGTAATATTGAAGCGGATCGCAAAAAACCGTTTTGCAAATCCCCGTACATTTCTGCAAATCGAAGCGAACTGACAAGTTCTTTCGG
The DNA here is from genome assembly GCF_003814815.1 of Salisediminibacterium halotolerans. GTDB lineage: Bacteria > Bacillota > Bacilli > Bacillales > Salisediminibacteriaceae > Salisediminibacterium > Salisediminibacterium halotolerans. Next base: position 309,022 of record NZ_RKQQ01000002.1, on the reverse strand, counting down.
AAACCCTGCCTCCTGCAGCGAATCGGCCATCATCCCGCCCGTATTTAAGTGCGAAACGGCGTTTGTCAGCCATTCTTTCTGCTTTCCTTGACTGAATCGTTCGTAAAGCGCTGCGGCTTCCCCGAGCGGATAGCCGCCGTCCAATAAAGAACCGAGCTGAAAGAGAAATTCTGCTCTGGCACGATCATCGCGAAACACTTTGGTCAATATACCCGGCCCCCTTTAGCGCTGAAGCGGTAAACCGATTTTTCGATATATCCGAGCGCATATCCTTTATTAATTTGTCCTTGTAAAGCATGATTTCTCTTTTCAGGATAAGCCGTTTGTTCCTTGATCTGCTCGATAGCTTGCTGCAAATCAGAGGCGGTTAAAATTTCATAAACGGCTCTTCGCCGCGATTGTCGTTTCATTCGGCAATAAAGCGAACAATCTTCGCCGCAATACGGACAAATTAAGGAAACGAGTTCCTGAGCAACTACACCGTTTAAAACTTCTTGTAAATCCCTGTAAGGAACACCTAAATCATTCATTCTTTTAATCGCGCCGGAAGCCGTTTTACTGTGCAAGGTGCTAAAGACAACATGTCCGGTCAGCGCTGCGCGCACAGCGATTTCCGCAGTTTCTTGGTCTCTGATTTCACCGATCATGATAATATCCGGGTCGTGACGCAAAAGACTTCTTAACCCGGAAGCATATGTCACTCCGGCTTTTTCATTAATCTCCATTTGTAAAAACCGGCTTTGTTTTTGCTCCACCGGATCTTCCAATGTGATAATATTCGCTGGTTCGAGAGCGTAACGTTCATGAAGCAAGGAGTATAGTGAGGTCGTTTTGCCAGTGCCTGTGGGGCCGCAAAAGAGAAGTAATCCTTGGGGTTGTTTTATGAGGTGCTGTAATGCTTGTGCTTGTTCAGGAAATAATGCAAGTTGGGAAATTCGGTGTGTCTGAGCTTGGGGAAAAACGCGGATAACGAGTGTTTCGTTCGAAGAGACGGGAAAAGTCGAAAGGCGCAGGTCAATCTCGCGGCCATTCAAGCTCATCATAAGACCTGAACTTTGCGGACGTCTTCGTTCACCCGGATCCATACCGGAAATAAATTTAAAATGGGCAATCATTTTCAAGATCATAGCTTCTGGAATATCTTCCGAGTCGTAGAGCTGTCCATCCATCCGGTACCGGAGTATTCCCCTTTTTTCTTTCGGAATAAAATGAACATCAGATGCTTGCATCTTCACTGCCCGGCCGATAATCAGTTTCGCACGCTGTTCAACGTCCATAGACATAAACCACCACCTGTATCGATATTTAGTCTTACGCTAATTATATTCGGCGTTTTTTTTAAAACTCCTTCTTTTCAGCAAAAAAAATTTGCAATGGGCAAACAGCTCTATAGGCGTTATTTCCCCAGCAATAAAAAAACGGCAGCTTTCGCTGCCGTTTTTTTAGTTCTCATCTTTATTTTCTTTATAACTTTCCACATCTTCTTTTAAGCGTTCTTTCGTTTCTTCTATTTCATTGACAACTTGTTTCGCCAATTTTTTCCCTTCATCTTTTTCCGTTTCCATGATTTCACGGACGTCTTCGGCAAGCTCTTCGCCCATTTTGGACGCTTTTTCTGATACGCCTGTTGCTTTATCAGCTACGCGCTCCCATTGATATTTAGCTTGATGCGTTAAATCGTCCGTTTTTTCTTTCGCTACTTGCGACCATTCTTCTGTCTTTTCTTTAGCAGCTTGCGTATATTCCGTTCCCTTTTCTTTTACATCGGTTGCCCGCTCATTAATATCCGTACGGATTTCTTTTCCTGATTTAGGGGCAAAAAGCACCGCTGTGGCTGCTCCGATTAAACTGCCTACTACTGCGCCGATAACAAAATCTTTAGTGTCCATTTTACTCATGTGTAGTGCCTCCTTATTTTAGTATGTAAAGTATTTCTAGTACTATATTCATTACCTTAATTAAATCGAGCTTAAACATCATTTTGATAAAAGCTGAAAATATCCGCAAAAATGTTAACGAATTATGACATTTAACACATTAGTCACATGTTTAGATTGTAAAGCCATTTATTTATGATTCCCCCTGTACTATACTGAAAGTATACTAATAACGGGAGTGACGTATGATATGGAACAGCACACGTTAAAGATCACAGGCGTTTTATCGGATCCGACACGTTATTCTATATATCAATACATCGGCAAGCAAAAACGTGATGTTACGGTCCAAGAGATTGCCGACACGTTTAAAATTCACGCCAATGTCGCACGCTTGCACTTATCCAAACTCGAAGAGGTTAACATGCTCGTCTCCGATACGAAAAAAACCGGTAAAGGCGGACGTCCAAGCCGCTTCTACCGTCTTTCCGATGAGGTTATCAGCATTCAATTTCCTTTCCGTGATTATCAGCGCTTGGCAGAGATAGCGATTGATTCGCTTGCTTCATTAGGTTACGAAGGAATCGAAGCCTTACGAAAAACAGGATTGAAGTTCGGTTATGAAGCAGCACATGAATTTGTATCATCTTTCAATCAAAACCCTGAAGCGATGGCTCCGGCAGAAAAAACGAAGTTTATCGAACAAATTGCGATCAACCAAGGATTAAATCCTGAACTGCACTATGATGAACAAAAGGAAGAAATTACATTCCGGATATACAATTGCACGTTTAAAGAAGTTGCTAAAGATAATCGCGGCGTATGCGCGATGCACCATTCATTAATGAACGGAATTTTTCAATACTTCTTTCCAGACTTAGAACTGAAAGAAGAGGCGAACATGATGAAACAAAATGAACTTGCATGCACATATACGACAGCGATTGTATCCTCCTAAAAGCTTTCTGCCCGAAAACATTTACAAAGAAGCCGGTTCGTTTTATAATAAAGTGAACTTAATTCTTCACAAATTTGTCACTGAAATGGGCTGACCGGGTCGGTTAAGGAGGTTGAATGAAATGGAACGAATGTACCGCGTACTCGCTTTCTGGACAGGAATTTTTGCCGTTTTATTCTTAGTCGGAGACATGAACGGAGCTGCGTTGCTCTTCTTCTTGCAAACAGCGATTTTTATCGCCGTCAGTTATTTAAAACTTTCCGAACGAATGTATGTCTACATTTTTGGCGCGTATTTAACATTGTTTTTCGTCGGATTTACCTGGTATACCACCTTTATGATGGTCCCGGAAATCGGCGGACACTAAAACAGCAGTAATGCAAAACCCGAGACCGGCAGCCGGTCTCGGGTTTTTACGTTACTTGATCCGGTAAGGATCCTCATTAAAATAACGGTAATGAACCGTATTTGCTAAGTTTTTCCCTTTAACATCCACTTGAAAGGCGGAGCTGATGCCCCCGGGTTGAACAAAACTTTGAATCGCCCGGTTTAATTTAAACACATCCGAGAAAGGGTCGATCGTATCAGGCGTTTGCAGAAAGGAAAAAAGGCCTGCTTTCAGTAAAAATTGGTCTTGCCGCTCATGAATAATCGTCTCTAAACCGTTCAGTTCAGCTGCTTTATCATACGCGTCCCAATGAATGTGATGCGTTAAATCCATTTCTCCCGGAGACTCCAGCGGATTATGAACAAGTTCATGGTTTCTGTACCCTCTTAACGAACCTTCTTTACGTTCCGGTCTTTTCAATTCTTCATCACGGTAACCGTAATCTGCTGTCACGAGTATACCGCGCTTCAGCCATGAAGCAAGCTGTTTTAAACGAGCTTCCATTAATGGGCTTGCTTCTGTGCGAAAACCATCAGGAATGTCCGGACCAAACTGAGCGAGCCATTGCAAAAGCCGATCATTTTCACACTTAAAAACTCGTTCAGCCAACTTATCATTTTGATCTTCAACAAATACTTCATACCATTTTTCAGCATGGCGCTCGACTTGGTGAACCGGGAGGGCATCAAAAAATTCATTGGAAAAAATGATCCCTTCTAATTCGGGGTTAGCCTTGACCGCTTCACTTATACTCTGATATATATCAAATTTACCCTTATGTCCGGCAAGGGCTGCTTCGATGCGCTGCCGATGATCGCCGCTCTGCTCAATCAGGATCATATAACAACTCTCATATATTTCCGGATGAAATTCAGCGAAATAATCCAATACAGATAAACTGAACCTTCCCTCTCCTGCCCCGAGTTCAGTAATTACCGGCGAAAGCTGTTCAGAGCTGATCACATCAGCAAAAAAGCGGGCAAAAGTTTGCCCGAAGACGGGGTGAACATGATTGCTCGTATAAAAATCGCCGTCTTTTCCAAGCTTGATCTTCTCAGATTGGTAATAGCCTGCTGACAAATCGTAAAGAGCGGTTTCGATAAACGTCGCCATATCCCAAGGTCCGTTTCCTCTTTTACGCAATTGTTCCGCGACACTGCACATATTGATTACTCCTTTAATAAATAAAGTTAACACTGTTGACATATTGTTTTCTTCACATTATAATGTGAATTGTCAGTGAGACAATGATCTTCGGGAGTTCCCCCTCCCCTCAAAGTTCATTGATACTTGATTAACTCCCCAAACGGCCTTCTATGTTCCCCCATAGAAGGCCCTTTTTTTGTTAATTTTTAACCTGCTTTTACCATCCGAAACTGTTAATAAACGGATTGGTTTCTTTTTCATCTTTGATTGTCGTCGTGGGACCATGTCCGTTTGCTACTTCGGTTTCATCCGGAAGAGCAAGCATTTTCGCCTCAATCGATGCCATTAAAGCTGCATAGTCTCCTCCCGGCAGATCGGTGCGGCCGATGCCGCCGCGAAACAATACATCGCCGGAAAAAACTACGTTCTCCTCCGGAAAATAAAACGATACACTTCCCGGTGAATGACCGGGGGTATAAAACAATTCGCATTTAAACCCAGCTGACGTAAATGTCCCTTCATCAGGGAAGGTACACTCCGCAGGCCGGGCAGACACCGGTTCAATGCCGGGAAACAGTCCCGACCCGTTCAATTCCGGCTTTTCAAGCCACTGTGCTTCTTCTGCATGAATGTAAACCTCGGCGTTCCAGTCATTTCTGAGTTCTTCTAAGGCTCCAATATGATCAAAATGAGCATGTGTCAGCCAAATCTCTTTCAGCTTTAGATCTTTTTTATTCAATGCTTCATTAATGCGGTCAACATCACCGCCTGGGTCAATCATGACAGCATTTTCACCATCATCAAGCAAATAACCGTTTGTCTGTAACGGACCAAGGGGCAATCGTGTCCAATTCATCTTTCATTCTCCTTTCAGCAGTCAGTACTTTTTAAAAAATATTCGGCTAACTTATATTAACACAGAGGAAACGTTGTAATCTTATGCTGAACTATCGACAAACAAGCAAAAAGAAAGTAAAATAAACGTGAAATCATTGCATAACATGGCGTTTGCCGGGATAAAACGATCATCATTAAAGGGGGTACAGCTTATGGCTTTAGGTGTTATCTTTTTATTGATTACAATACTTGCTTTTATTGGAGCAGTACGTGAATTTAAAAAGAAAAATTTCTTTGCTGTTGGGTTTGCGGGCATAACGGTTGCTGTTTTCGGGTGGTTCTCAGTGAGAACGATCGTCGCATTTATCATGTACGGCGGAGGCGGAACAGTTTAATTATAAAAAGGTAACGGACGCAGCTTAAGCTTGCGTCCGTTTTATTTTATTGGTCTCCGTCTTTGTCTTTTAAACGGGTATTCACAGAAGCAAGTTTGCCTGCCATATTTGAATCTTTATCCCTGCGGTCATCTATGCGAATATTAACAGCTGTTCGTTTAAAACCGAGTTTAAAAGGGACCTCATGAATCTCAGCCAGTAAACTGTATAAAACAGCTGCGTCCCCTTCAATCAGCGTGCTCATCGGTGTTAATTGAACGGACACCGGCTCGGCTGTATGTTCAAGTAAAGAATGAATTTCTGCAACGACGTCCGAAACGCCTGTTGTTTCCTTTCCTAACGGGATCACGGTTATATCAGCAATCGCCATAAACAGCCTTCCTTTCCTTAAAATTCTGTTACGGAAACAGCTTTTGACCACCATTGCGTGATCGCACTGTCTTCCAGCGCTTGTTCAAGTGTGGTTGTTGACGATAAATCAACGGATCCGTCTTGCCATGTATGGATATAACGGACAGCAAAATCAGGCAGGTCCTCTTCGGCAAAACGGAACTCTGCTTCCCCTTGCGCGCCGAGCACCAGTTCTTGCTGCATTTCATTCGGAAAACGGAGCAACACTCCCTCAGCTGTTGCCTCCACCTCATCAGATGCAAAGGTCACCTCATCCCCCGATGTCAGTTGAACACTGCCGTCCTCCAAAGTTTTTTGTAGTTTTTCAGCGGCTTCTTGGTCTTCCGTCTGCAGCTCAATAAAGTCATCGCCTGCAATACCGTCTTCCGGATACTCGCCCCAACGCCAAGAGACCGTCAGTTCATATCCGTTTGGCGAACCTTCCTCGCGATCCGTCCAATAATAATCGAGTTCCGCCGTTTCTGCCAATTCTTCATGCGAATACGTTTCGTTTCCGCTGAGCGCGAAATAGCCGGCAATAAATAATCCCGCCATAACAGCAACGGGTAAAAACAATACAATTTTATTTCCTTGCAACTGCCTTCCTCCTTATCGATTGCCGGCCTCTTCCAAGCCGTTTTGTTTCGCAAGCCATGCCGCGCCGATAACTCCTGCATCGTTGCCGAGCGTTGCAATGTGAAGTGATGTTTCACGGCTGATTTTCGGAATTGTATAACGGTCAAACGAAGGGCGAATATAATCGAGCAGCACCTCGCCTGCTTTGCTTACCCCTCCGCCAATGACGATCCTTTCGGGATTCAGTGAATTAGCTAAATTCGCCAGGGCCAATCCGAGGTGATCCATTGCTGTTTCAATCACGGAAACAGCCAATTTATCTTCGTTAAGTGCCGCATCAAAAACATCTTTAGCGCTCACTTGCTCGCTTTCTTTTTTAAGTGCTTGCAGCTCCGAAACAGTATCCTGCGCTAACGCTTCTTCTGCAAGGCGCACAATCCCGGTTGCCGAAGAGACCGTTTCGAGGCAGCCGGTTTTGCCGCAATTACAGCGGGCTCCCCCTTCTTTCACCGAGGTAATATGACCGATTTCTCCAGCGAGACCGGCAAATCCGTGCACAATCTGATTTTCTGCAATTATGCCGCCGCCTACACCTGTCCCTAAAGTTACCGCAAGCAATTCTTCCGCTCCGTCTCCTGCTCCTTTCCATTTTTCGCCCGCAGCCGCCAAATTGGCATCATTATCAGCGTAGACAGGAATCCCCAGTTGATTAGAAAGTTCCGCTGACACCGGGTAATCGCGCCATCCGACATTAACAGCTTCCACGATGATGCCGTTTTTCACATCAATGTAACCGGGTGCACCGATTCCCGCCGCAATCAATCGATCCGCAGAAATATTTAACGTTTGCATTTTTTTTGCGACGCTGTTACTGATATCTGCGACGATTTGACTTCCGCCGTCCGTTAAGTCCGTTTTGATTTCCCACTTTTCATGGATCACGGCTTCTTCATCAAGAAAGGCCATTTTGACCGTAGTACCTCCAACATCAATCCCTAAAAACCACTTATTCATTCTGCTCATCCTTTATTACAGTTATTTATAGTTGATATTTTGTTCTTGGCGTCGTTTTTGCATTGTCATTTTTGCTTCCGAATAAAACTCTTTAGAAATTAACCCAAGACGGTACAGCTCATTTATCTCTTCGTGGATAAGATCGAGATCGCCTGCGGCTGAACCTGTGTAAACAAATACATGATAAGGTTTTAACGCTTCGAGCAACTCTGAATATTGAATCAGTCCGACCTCCCTCTGCCTTGATTTTCCCTTTTCAGTATATCAGCTAATTCATGGTAAGGAAAAACAAAATATCACGGATCAAGTCCTCTTGGTTATTTCAGTTGAGATTGATATAATCAACATACAATCATTATAGAAGAGAGGGACCACCATTGACGGAAAACAATAAACTCGAGCAATTACTGCACCAAGGAATGTACGGAACACCTGAGCTGAAGCCGCAAGAAAAAGCTCTGTTTCTCAGCAATTTTGCTGAGCGTGTTCTGATCGCACTGACCCGTTCGCAAGTGCGAAAAAACGGTGTTTATGATGAGATAGCCCGTGCGCTGAAAAACGAAAATAACATCCGTCTTTACGTAAACGGAGAAATGAATTACACGTACTACCATGATTACATTTTACTCGCAAACAAACACCACATCCCTTTTACGGTGATTAACGACAGCAAAGATTCCCCTTTAGGCCTGGTTATCGCCGCGGGCGAAGCTGTCCACCAACAAGGCCCAGCGTTTATCAAAGATGATTTATATCACGACGACCTTTCAGGTCAATAAAAATGCCGTATCAGGCCGTTTTTTAGACTGTAGCTAAACTATATTTTGATGTCAGCCATGAATCCACTACCCTCCGCTTGCCCCGGGCAAGGACTCAGCTAGTATTCGGCGGCCCGAGACCGCCGAATCCGGATCTTCGTCTCTTGCTTTCCCGGAGGCGTCGGAGGAGTGGATGCATGGCTTCTTTTTTATGAATACACTCGCTTCAAAAAGAGGATGACCCAGCATCCCGGCTTTCTCCTGCGGGATAGCGAGACAGACGAGACCCTGCAGGGCATCAGCCCGAAGCGGCTCGGCGCTCGCCCGCGGACTAGTAAGACACGGAGAAGTCTTTTTGAGCCGATGTCGCAGTGATACCTTCAGGTGAAAGAAGCCGGACGATGCGTCGTCATCCGTTCTTTTTAACATGACATCTAACGATGTCATGACTTTGTCAACACTCTAAAAACGGTCGTATCAGGCCGTTTTTTATTGTATTTCTTCTTGTAACTCTTGATAATTCGTATTTTCCGGCGCCAATTCGACAGCTCGATCGATATATACTGACGCTTCATCAGAATCGCCCTGTTCATGCAAAACGAGCGCTAAATTATAATACGCCTCATGAAACTCCGGGTTCAACTCTATTACCTCGCGAAAAAGACGTTCCGCTTCACTGTATCGTTCCATTTGCACATCAGCGTACGCCTGCATAAAAAGTGCATTTACATAAAGCTCTGGGGAAATTTCTTCTTCCATAGCCGCTACATCGTTGAAGTAAGAAGAAGCCTTTTCCGGTTCTTCCCGTTCAATCCATTCTGACCCGACCTGCAAATAAATCGAACTCAGTTGATTAGGATCTATATCCTGATCATAACCGATCCATAATAACGCTGCGGCAGCAACAGCCGTAACGAACAGCCCGGTTTTTCGAAAAAATTTCTCTTTGTGCTTCGGCAACCCTGTTATGACGGCTCCGGCGAACCCGCCGACCAAACCGCCGATGTGCGCACCGTTATCCACCATCGGTACAACAAATCCAAATACGAGATTAATCGCCAAAATAACGATCAAACTCATGCCGATCGTGCGAAAAAATAACCGTTTATGTACCAAACCAAAGTACAGCAAGGCACCGAAACAGCCGAAAATCGCTCCGCTGGCTCCTGCAGAGATATTGTCATTAAAAACAAAACTTGACACTGAGCCGATAAAACCGGCCAAAAAATAAATGAATATAAACCTTTTCGTCCCGAAAATCCGTTCGACCGCACCGCCTAAATAAAAAAGAGCGAGCGAATTCATCATTAAATGAAGCAAGCCGATATGCAAAAACATCGCACTGAAAAAGCGCCACCATTCGCCTTCCAAAATAAGCGGATCGAACTTGGCGCCGAACTCAATTAACGTCAAAGGACTTTGGGTATTGGCAACCGTTTCAATATAAAGGAAAACAGCGAGGATGAGCCCGATCAATAAACTTGTAAACGTCGGCTTCCCGAATAAAAATAGCTCTTGATCTTTTCTTTGACGTTCTTTCGTTGACTGCTTTACTTGTATTTGTAAGTAGCGGATCCATTCGTCTTCCGCTTCCTCTTGTTCAATTTGCCATTTCGGCATATAATTCGGTGTTTCATTTAACTTCCATTCCGTCGCCAACGGGAAAAATTGCTGTTCAATTTCAGACGTAACGAGCATAATCGTACGGAATTGCTTTTTGCCGCCAGCTGTGAAAGGGAGCGGTTCTGAAAGGAGCGGACGATAATCATCCACAGGAAACTGATTGGATAAAATCAGATTGACTACATTCGCCTGCCGAAGATTGAGGCGTTTACGAACATTCTCAGAAGATTTTTTCACACGTTCGATATCGCCGCGCAGCTGATTGCTCCAATCGTAATCTTTTCGCGATATTCTGATAATTTGGTATGGCTCTTTGCGGTCATCTTCAATCCAAACAACATCTTCATCTTCGTTGATTTGGACTAAGCGCATGCCTTCCTTAGTGATTAAATGATAAACGGTCTCCCAAAAACGGACACGCTCCGTCATAACATTCAACTGATCAACCCCCAACATTTCTGCCGAACATACTGTAACCGTATTATAGCAGATAATAAACTGTTTAGACGAAAATAAAACCGGCTCGCAATGAGCCGGTTTTACTTAATTGCTGTTACGCATCTTTTACTGGCTGCAGCACCTCTTTCAGCGTCGCTGAAGAATGTTGCAGCTGCTTCATCTCCTGTTCATTCAAATCAATTTCAATGACTTTTTCAACGCCTTTTTCACTGACAACAGCCGGAACGCCGATATACACATCGTCTAAACCGTATTCGCCTTCCATGAGCGTGGAAACGGTCATGATCGACTTTTCATTGCGCAAGATTGCTTTTGTTAAACGGGCCAGGCCCATCGCAATCGCATAATGCGTTGCACCTTTACGCTCAATAATATGGTAGGCAGCGTCGCGGACGTTTACAAAAATTTCATCGAGATCTTCTTTGCTCCCTTCCGGCTTATATTTCGACATATAGCGCTCGAGCGGTTCCAGACCGATACGGGTTTGGCTCCAAACCGGAAGTTCAGTATCGCCGTGTTCGCCCATAATATATGCGTGAATATTGCGGACGTCAATATCAAAATATTCGCCGAGCAAAAAGCGGAATCTTGCTGTATCAAGAATCGTGCCTGATCCGATGACACGTTCTTGCGGCAGGCCGGAGAATTTCCACGTAGCATAAGCCAATACGTCCACCGGGTTTGTTGCAACGATAAAGATGCCGTCAAAGCCGCTGTCCATGACAGAACCGACAATTCCTTGGAATATTTTCGTATTTTTTTCGACTAAGTCAAGGCGGGACTCACCAGGCTGCTGGGCCGCACCTGCAGTGATGACAACAATATCCGCATCCTTGCAGTCGCTGTATTCGCCCGCCCAAATTTTCGTCGGGCTGCCAAACGGCAAGCCGTGATTTAAATCCATTGCATCGCCTTCGGTTTTTTCTTTTTGCAAGTCGATTAAAACCATTTCATCCGTTATATTTTGGTTGATCATCGAAAACGCATAACTCGATCCGACTGCTCCTGTACCGATAATAACGACTCGTGATGTTTTTGTTAGTGCCATAAATGCATCAACCTCTCTCATTAAAATTATTTATTATGTTGTCTGCTTAATTACTATTTTACACGTGTTTATACAAGAAAAAAGAGCTGAAAACGATTACGAAATGGCGATTTTGTTAAAATTGCAGTTAATTCCCGACGTATTTGCTGTAAAGGGTCTTCGCACGGCCGATATCTTCAGTACCTTGTACCAGCGTCCGTCCGTCCGGAAAAAGGACAAGCGTTTCACCTTCATGGAGCTGCACCCGAATTAAAAAAGGCGTTTCTTTCACGTGAGCCGTAATGGGTTCTAAGCTTTCCCGGCGCTTTTTAAGGTCAAAACCTTCTGTATGCGAAAGTTGCACTGTATCGCGTCCGCAAAGAACGGCTGCCTCATCGGCGCTTCCCCCCGTTAAATCCGGGTATTGCTGTGTACCGCATGTCGGGCATGCTTCATCCGCTTCCCCGAATTTCATCGAAAAATGATCATTGCGCCACAAATCGAAGGTTAACAGCTGATCATCAATCTGTTCTTGATTCCCGGATAAATATTTTAACACAGCTAATGACTCCATGCTCGCAACCATGTCAATCAACGGCGACAGCACTCCTACCGTATCACACGTTTGGCCGGTAGCGCCATGTGAAGGAAATAAACAGCGCAAGCACGGGGTTTTCCCCGGGACAAAGACGGCATGCATCCCTCTTGAACTGACAGCGCCGCCGTATACGTACGGTATACCGTGCTTATAAGCAGCGTCGTTCATTAAATAGCGTGTTTGAAAATTGTCCGTTCCGTCGATGATCATATCGACATCTTTCAAATACGTTTCGATGTTTTTGCTTGTAATATCTGTTACAACCCCTTCGACAATAACGTCGCTGTTAACGGCCTTCAGTTTACTTTCGGCTGCGACTGCTTTCGGCATGAAGTTTTTCACATCATTCTCATCAAACAGTGTTTGACGCTGTAAATTACTCATTTCCACAAAATCGCGGTCACAAAACATCACATGCCCGACGCCTGATCTGACAAGATGGTTCGCTGCCACAGTGCCTAAAGCTCCCATCCCGACAATGAGAATTTTTGAAGCAGCAATTTTTTGCTGTCCTTGTTCTCCGATCGGTTTAAACAACATTTGTCTTGAATACCGATTCCATAATTCTTCCATTCAAGCCGTCTCCTCCATTTTCAATTATTGACACTCGATGACTTCATCTGCCGTAATAACGAAATTGACCCTTTGGTCATGCGGTTCATTCGGAAAGCGTTCAGTTGCTAACTGTTCGCGGTATGCAAGTGAAACAGTGTCAAATGAACGGTACCCTGCCAGAAAACGGTCAAAATAACCGCCGCCGAACCCGATCCGATAACCTTTGCGGTCATAAACGAGCCCGGGCACAATGAGCAAGTCTATTTGATCGCGGACTATTTTTTTACATTGATCCGGATCGGGTTCCATCAGCCCAAAAAATGACGGTTCCAGCTGATCGAGTTGCTCGATTTCATAAAAACGCATATCTTTTGTCTCAGGCACGCACTTGGGCATCGCAATCCGCTTACCTTCGTTAAAAGCTTGCTCGATAATCTGTTTTGTAGGAAATTCATCACCTACAGCATATGTCAACGCAATCACACTGGATTTTTGCCAGACATCATGGGCAAATAAGCGGTTTTGCACAGCTTCCGTCTCTTCTTTCACTCTCTCTTTATCTTTCATCTGCAGCTGATTTCGGACATTTTCTCGGAACCGTTTTTTTGACATCTGTCATCCTCCTTTTCAACAGTTTACCAAATAAGCAGACTTTCAGCGATAATTTATCTGTCCTGCACTGACACTCGAGCTTTTAGCGTTAATAAATACCTCCCGCCGCCAAAGTATAAATAAAAACCCGCAACCCCTTGATGACAAGGAATTCCGGGCAGCTTGCGCTAAACTATTTTGTTTCGCGGTGAGTTGTGTGGCGGCCGAGACGCGGGCTGAATTTTTTCAGCTCTAAACGTTCTGGATTCGTCCGTTTATTTTTTGTGGAGATGTAATTACGATCGCCAGTTTCAGTGCAAGCTAATGTGATTTGTACACGCATATTTTTCCCTCCAAACTATCTGCTTTCAAATTCATACTTTAAAATGATAGCAGAGTATTTACAAATCTTCAAGTATCTTTGCAGTAATCACAAAAAAATTTTTCAGCAAAAATCTTGTTGCAGACACAAGTATACACGATTTTTTGATAAGATAAAGAAGCAATCTAACCAGGAGGATGACACGATGGAATGGATTATTATCACACTGCTCGCTTTTGCGATTTTACTTTTTATTGTATCTTTCTTTCAAAAAGGGGCAGCAGCCCATGCTGAAGAGCAAGTCGAACAAGTTTCCATTCAGCTAATGAAAGAAATCTATTACATGAAAAAAAAGCTCCGCAAATTAGAGGAAGAATACATGCTCGACTTCGACGAACAAGCTTATGCATTTCATTCGACGGCTGATTTAAAAAGAGACGACGTGCTTGCGATGTTTGAAAACGGGAACAGTCCCGAAGACATTGCTGTGCAAACGAACCGGGATGTTAACGATATCGAAGCATTATTAGCAAACGAAAAACAGTGACAGGAGGATAAGCATTGTCAAAAGAATTTTCTCGCGGCGCTGCGCTCGGATTGCTGTTGAGCGCGATCGCACTGAGCTCAATTTATTGGTATGCTCCCGATTTGATTTCCTCCGGGAAACAAACAGCAGAAACCGAAGAGATTAATAGTCAGCTGTATGAGCAAGAGGAGATAGAAATTAAACTCGCTAATAAAGAAAAGAAAATAAAAGAACTCGAACAAGACTTATCAGAGGTTCGAGCTGAGTCTGAAGGAGCCAAATCTGAAACTGACCAGGTACATCACGCCGTATTTGAGATTGAATCCGGTGAAAGCGCAGAAGAAATCAGCGATCGGCTGGCAGAAAAAAATATTCTTGAAAACAGTGAATCTTTTTATCAAAAGCTGTCGGATAAAAATTTGCAAAGTCACATACAAACCGGTACGTTTCACTTAAACAGCACGATGAACAGCGAAGAGATAATCGAACAGATTACTTCTTAAAAAGCGGGAGGCCTAAATCAAGGCCTCCCGCTTCTTTTTTTATTTTCACGTCAGGCATCTTCCGGATCCTCATCCAAATCTTCATCATCTATCTCCGGATCATCTTCCTCATCAGGACCTGCACGGTCTTCTTGCAGATCAAAATAATGATCCAACACAGCCTGAGTAATTTCATTGGCAATTCCGCTATCTTCATCGCCGCTGCTCGCACCCGGTACGAGGACAGAAACGGCAACTTCAGGTTCGTCAAACGGGGCATAACCGACAAATGCTTGGTTATTTCCGTCTTCGCCGTCAACCCTTACCTGTGCTGTTCCGGTCTTTCCGGCCGGATCATAATCACGGTCATTAAAGTAGCCCCTTGCTGTTCCATCGTCGCCGTGAATCACCCGGTGAAAACCTTCTTGCACACGGTCCATTACCTCATCATCAATTTCCAGATCATTTAACACCTTCGGCTTCAGCTGTCTTGAAACGGATCCGGGCTGATTGGAAGCATCCGGCTCGCGTATTTCCGAAACGACTCGCGGCGCTACTCTTTTGCCGTCATTGGCAATCGTCGATACGTATTGCGCCATTTGCATCGGTGTATAGTTGTCGTACTGACCGAAGGAATGAAACAAGAGATTCCCTGGTTCTGTAATATCACCCTTAAAACCGGTAAATTCACCGGGAAGATCCACCTGCGTCTCCACACCAAGGCCGAATTGACTGAAATAGTCACGGAACGTTTCAAGCCCCTCTTCATACCCTCGCCATTGTGTCGACGTTTCTAAATTAAATCCGATCATCCGCATCGCGACGTACGACATGTACACGTTTGATGAACGTTCGAGCGCAACGATGTCATCGACATATCCCATGTTCGTATGTGAAGAGACTTCGCGTTCCATCCCTGACGGTTGGATCGGCCGGTCGACGATCCCTTCGCCCGGTTCAAACACATTTTGATCAAACCCTAACAGCACTGTCGCACCCTTTATCGTTGAACCGGCTTCATATCCGCTAGTAAAAGTTCCTAATTCACTGCTGCCTCCATACATAGACAAAATATCCCCGGAATTCGGATCCATCAGCACGACATAAGCATCTTCTTCATCGATAAAGCTCCCGCTCCGGTTATCTAAAATTTCATCTACGGACTCCTCAATCAGCTGCTGCAGTTCCATATCAAACGACGAGATCAAATCATAGCCGCGGCTGCCTTCATCCAGCTCAGGGTTGCGCAAAAAGTTGCCGTCATCATCCATATAATTTTCTAATTCTCCAGGGTTGCCGCGCAAGACGGATTCATATTCTTGTTCTAAATATGATTGACCAATTTCTTCATTACGCTCATATCCTTGCGCAACATAAGAATCCAATTCTTCACTCGGAATCGGACCGACGCGCCCAAACACGGACCGGAGCGTATCGCCGTACGGGTACTTTCTCGTTGAGTCGCGAATGACATCAACACCTTGAAGATTTTCAATATTCTCCATAATTTGTGCCGCTTCTTCATAATCAATACCGCGTTTCACTTTATGGGGCAGATCGGTATAGCCTGAATTCAGTTCGCGCCATATCATGAAAACTTCCCAGTCTTCTTCAGTCAATTCGGCGATTTCTTCATCCGTGATCGCTTCAAGCCGTTCATTATGAACTTCATTATCCTCTAAACCGCGCTCTTCTGCTTCTTCCATTGGAAGTTTTTCTTCGAATTCATCCTCATTCATGATTGACCAAAAATCACGTCGTTCTCGCTCATAGCGGTCTTCTCCGACATCGTCTGTGTCTAATGTTATATATTCATTCAATTGTTCTGAGATTTCGAGCATTTGATTTTGACTGACATTATGGTTCGTATACGTCACCGTGTAGAGAAGTTCATTATCTACTATGATATGACCGTGGCGGTCATACACAAATCCGCGCGGAGCCTCGATCGGCTGACTGACGTGTACTTCTTCGTCCATTTCTTCTTGATAGCCTTCTCCCTGCACAATTTGCACAACGCCTAAACGAAGAATTAAGGCAGAGAAAAGCAAAAATACAAAGAAAAAAAGGATATTCAGTCTTACAGGCACATACGGTTTCATGCGTTTTTTGTCAGCCATAATTTTTTATCTCCTTCTGTGGCACAAGGGCAATTTACGTTTCAAATTTAGAACAGACACCTTAAAACTAAGGTGTCTGTAAACTGAAGCCCGCATGTGCGGTTACCTTCTACTTTTTCACGAACCCGCATAAGGCAGGTGGGTGCTCGCAAAAGGATCTTCATCTTCCCGGAACAAGCCGGGCATGATGTCGACCCCTTTATCTTGAGCTCCCTTTGTGAATAGGTGTTCGGTTCGAATTAAATCGAAGTTCACCAACACCGCAGGCAAGCTATTTACATTTGTATTATAGCATATCCGATTTATCTATCAAAAGTATTCTCAAGCAAAAAATCCATTGTCTGATTCAATTTAAATAAGCTCTCCGTTTAGCAGGCTTTCAGAGTGTTGACAAAGTCATATTATCGTCATATCTTAACTTGATTAAAGACCGGATGACGACGCATCGTTCGGCTTATGTCCTGCGGGCGAGCCCCGAGCCGCTTCAGGCTTATGCCCTGCAGGTTCTCGTCTTTCTCGCTATCCCGCGGGAAAAAGCCGGGATGCTCGGTCATCCTCTTTTTTTGAAGCGAGCGTATTCATAAAAAAGAAGCCATGCATCCACTCCTCCGACGCCTCCGGGAAAGCAAGGAGACTGCTGAAAAAGTGCTGGATAAATAAAGTCGGTGTTTATTTATGAGCCGCATAGAATACAGAATATTATGAACCCTGCGCAAACTCGCTTGCCGCGGGCAACGCCTCAGCCTCCTCAGAAGCGAAACCGCTTCTTGCGGGGTCTTCAGCAGTTGCTTTTCCCGCAGGCGTCGACTTTGCTCCGGTCTCATAAAACTTCTCGCTTTATAAGGAAGAGTAAATATGCAGGCTTCCAATTGATCTTCTACTTTTTCAGCAGCCTCGAAAGCAAGAGACGAAGATCCGGATTCAGCGGACTCCGGCCGCCGAATACTAGCTGAGTCCTTGCCCGGGGCAAGCGGAGGGTAGTGGATTCATGGCTGACATAAAAATAATCGTTTATCTACAATCGAAAAACCCGCCGTTTGGCGGGCTTTTAATAATTTCTGCATTATTTCGCTTCGGCATAACGCTTAGCGACTTCGTCCCAGTTGATGACGTTAAAGAACGCATCGACATAATCCGGACGACGGTTTTGATATTTCAAGTAATAAGCATGCTCCCAAACATCAATTCCCAAAATAGGTGTTTTACCTTCAGTGATTGGATTGTCTTGGTTTGGCGTGCTGGTAATTTCAAGTTTGCCGTTATTTACAACGAGCCATGCCCATCCGGAACCGAACCGGCCCAACGCTGCATTTTTAAATTCCTCTTTAAAAGATTCAAAGCTTCCAAACGCTGAATTGATTGCATCAGCAAGTTCGCCGGTAGGCTGACCGCCGCCTGCAGGAGACATCAGCTGCCAAAACATTGTATGATTTAAGTGGCCGCCGCCGTTATTTCGGACAGCTGTGCGAATACTTTCCGGTACTTGATCTAAATCCCGGACAAGTTCGTCAATGCTTTTAGATTCGAGCTCGCCGTGACCGGAAATCGCATCGTTTAACTTAGTGACATACGTGTTATGGTGCTTCCCATGGTGAATTTTCATTGTTTCTTCGTCGATGTGCGGTGTTAATGCATCGTGTGCATAAGGTAAATCTGGTAGTGTGAAAGCCATTCGTATCTCCTCCTTCGTATTATCGCTACAGGTGAAAACTTCTAAAAGCAAAAGTAACGGCTACTTTTCACTTCAGCAATAGGTTTAACCTGCACGTTTTTTACATTATCAAATGTTCCCTGGAGATTCAATCAATAAACATACGGATTTGAATCAATCTCCAGTTTTTTAAATTTCATCCGCGGTTTCATCGTTTCCTCAGCAGATTTCAATCGAAAAACAACCGGGTTGTCGGTTAATTCCACCTTCATGTTTTTCCGAAAAACCCATTTGTAGTCCGTTTCAATATAGACATTTTTATCAATGTTTTCTGCCTCAATTAATTGCAGATCCGCATCCGGATCCGGTTCAGGGATTTCGACAAGTTCGATCACCCCGCTCATCGTTCAACCGCAGCCGTCTGTTGCATACTTTAAAAGCAATACTGTATCTTTTCTTGAACTTAACGTTGTCACCGCATTTTTAGCATCTTCCGTAAACACTGCTTTCATGAAAAACGCCTCCTTCTTCCTTCAATAATTCCCGCAATACCAATCAAAAAAACCATTAAACCTTAAGTTTAATGGCGGACAATGTTTCGTTATTATGGCGGAGGAGGAGGGATTCGAACCCTCGCGAGCCGTAAAGCTCCTAACGGTTTTCGAGACCGTCCCCTTCAGCCGGACTTGGGTACTCCTCCGTATAAAAAGTGGTGGACCCTGCAGGACTCGAACCTGCGACCGGACGGTTATGAGCCGTCAGCTCTGACCAACTGAGCTAAGGGTCCTTATATTATGGTAGCGGCGGAGGGAGTCGAACCCACGACCTCACGGGTATGAACCGTACGCTCTAGCCAGCTGAGCTACGCCGCCGTGCGTTTTTCAATCACAGACAACAAACATCATAGCATGCAGGGTGTCAGACGTCAATCTTCAAAATAAAAATCCTGCTTGAATTTTTCAAGCAGCTAGAGTGTTTACAAAGTCATGACATCGATGGATGTCATAATAAAAGGAACGGATGACTACGCATGGTCCGGCTTATGTCCTGCGGGCGAGCGCCGAGCCGCTTCGGGCTGACGCCCTGCAGGGTCTCGCCTGTCTCGCTATCCCGCGGGAATAAGCCGGGATGCTGGGTCATCCTCCTTCTTTGAATCGAGTGTATTCATAATAAAGGAAGCCATGCATCTACTCCTCCGACGCCTCCGGGAAAGCAAGAGACGAAGATCCGGATTCGGCGGCCTCAGTCCGCCGAATACTAGCTGAGTCCTTGCCCGGGGCAAGCGGAGGGTAGTGGCTGCTTGGCTTCCGTCAAAATAACAATTTGTCTACAAGCTACCTGCTTGAATTTTTCAAGCAGGATTAATTTTCTCTTTAGGCAATTTTAAGTTATTCATTGATAACCGTTTCAGCAATATTCGTTGCGTGGTCGCCGATCCGTTCCAAGTTGCTGATCATATCGACAAAAATAATTCCTGCCGACCCTTCACACGACCCATCGTTCAAACGCATAATATGCTTTTTCCGGAACTGCCGCTCCATTTTATCGACCTGCTCTTCTTTTTGCATCGCCGATTTTGCCGCTTCCACATCATCATCTTCTAATGCGCGAATCGCTTCTTTGAGCGTTTCCGATGTCAGTGCAAACATTTCACGCAAATCAACCATCGCCGATTCTGACATTTTTACTTTGTTGGCTATTTGATACTCTGTCAACTCGACAATGTTTTCCATATGATCTCCGACCCGCTCTAAATCTCGCACTGTGTCCATTAATAACGAGTGTATTCTTGAATCAGCTGCGGTCAAAGAGTTTGTCGAAATGCGGACTAAATAATCCGTGATTTTTTTATCAAGGTTGTTTACACCGTCTTCCAATTGATACGTCATTTCCGCATGCTTCTTCTGTTTTGTGTCAGCAAACTGCCCTGCTTCATGCAGCCCCTGCGTTGCGAGCTCGGCCATACGGAGCGTTTCCTTTTTCGCCTGTCCAAGTGCAATCGAAGACGATTGATTAATTAAAACAGGATCCAAATGCTGCGCTTTGTACTCAATCAATGTTTCTTTGCCAGGTATCAATTTAGTAACAATCCAGGCAAGAACAGCCACAAACGGCAGCTGAATCAAGACGTTGGTGCCGTTAAACAGTCCGTGCGCAACAGCAATCGTCATCTCTTCATTCAACATAAACCGGTCTTTAATGTAAATCATCATTGCAATAAACGGCTGGATAAAAATCAAGACAACGATCGTACCGAGCAAGTTGAAAATGACGTGAGCCATCGCCGCGCGTTTAGCGGATAAGGATGCACCTAATGATGCCAGTATGGCCGTGATCGTTGTGCCGATATTGTCGCCGAACAGCACCGGCAAGGCCGCATGAATATCCATTGCTCCTTGAGCATAAAGCTGCTGGAGCAGTCCGATAGCCGCTGTTGAACTTTGAACACTCACAGTAAAGATTACACCGATAATCACACCGAGTATCGGCGTTTGACTCATGCTGACCGTCAAATCGGCGAACGCTTCAACTTCACGAATCGGTTCAAGCCCTTCCCCCATCAAGTTCAAGCCGTAAAATAAGGCGCCGAAACCGAAAAATACCTGGCCGAAATTGTTCGCCTTTTTGTTTTTCAAAAAGAAAATTAAAAAGGTCCCGACTGCTAAAATCGGCAAGGCATAATCAGAGATTTGCAAGCCGATAATAAAGGCAGTGGCCGTTGTCCCGATGTTGGCTCCCATTATAACGCCGATCGCCTGACGAAATGTCATAAAGCCGGCATTTACAAGCCCGATCGTCAACACGGTTGTCCCGGTACTCGTTTGAAGCAAAACCGTCACTACGACTCCTGAGATCACGCCCATAACCGGGTTGGATGTGTACTTGTCCAGAATATCGCGCAATTTATCTCCGGCTACTTTTTGCAACCCGTCACCTAAATACTTAATTCCAAAAAGGAAAATAGCCAATCCGCCGATAAACATAAAAATTATATCTTGAACGTTCGCTTCCAAAATTGCATCCCCCTAAAAGCAATGTATGTAAACTTTCAGCACCGCTTGCAATCTTACGATAAGTTTGTAAACTTTTAATTAACAAATTGTAAAGATTTTATTAAGATTGCTGCTTGATTGGTTGCAATGATTAATAGTTGTTCTTGTCCAGTTATTTCGCTACAATAATGTTGCAAGAATTGTAAAAGACTGGAGTGTAGCAGATGAATATTTTTCAGCAATTTATCAAGAGCCTTTATTCGCCGGAGACGATTGCAAAATTCCGCTTGCAAAAAATCGGCCGGGCCATTCTCTACGTGTTTTTATTAATGGTTATTGCAACGTTGCCTGCGGTCATCAGTTTAAGCATCGGGATTAATACGATTTATAACGAATTTACAAGCCAGCTCGAAGAATTCCCGGATTTTGAAATTGAAAACGGCGTTCTTCAGTCAGATGCCGGCAGTGAAATCAATGAAGCTGAAGACGGAACGGCGATCATCTTCGATCCTGACGGCGAGTATTCTTCGCAAGACGTGACGGAATACGATCAGGCCTTTGCCTTTTTAGAACGCGAAGCGGTGTTTTATACCGGCGCGACAACTGAACAAGTCAGTTACCAAGAGCTCGGGATTGAAATCTCAAAAGACGAGCTCAATGAACTGACAGATACGATCGGCGGGATGATGCCGCTGATTTTAACGGTTGTAGGCCTTATCATTTATGCTGTTAATACCGGGTTGAAATTTATCGGCGTCACTTTCCTCGCGCTGATCAGCTTAATATTAAAACGCAACCAAGTAAACGACTTGTCATTTAAACAAGGATGGATTCTATCCGCATTTACGGTAACGCTTCCGACGATGATATTTGCTGTTATCGATATGACCGGGATTGTTATTCCGTTTTCATTCGGACTTTATTGGCTTATTGCCGTGATTATGATGTATCTGGTGATAAAAAACATCCGGCTCGGGCGTGAATACGCACGGGAAAAAAGAAATCTTTCTACGTAAATAAAAAAGCTCCCGCGGGAGCTTTTTTTACGTTCTGTCTATATCGACAAGAATGCGCGTACCGTCAGCATCAATCACTTTTACCGCCTGGTCTTCTTCGACCCACTGATTATCTGTTGTTGCACTGTAAAGACGGCCGTCAATTTCGACTGTTCCCGTCGGGCGAAACGGTGTTTTTGTCACACCCTCTTTCCCGACAAGATCCCGGTAGTCTTCATTCATCGAATTGTAACCCATTTCTGACGTAAGTTTGTCTTTAAACATAATTTTCGACCACATATCGCGCTGCGGAAATACTTTCGTAAATAAATACGAAGTCGGAGCTGCCAAAACAAACGCCATGACAACAAGACCGCCGTAAACCCAATCCGGTGACGGGATCGCAAGAGCTGCGATCATAAAAAGTCCGCCGAAAATCGCGATCGATCCGTCAGCCGTAACTTGACCGTCAAAAATAATTAAGCTCAACCCGATTAAATAAAGGATAATAATCCACGTTCCGTCCGCGGCTGAAATATGATGGCTGAAATATAACGCCATAATAAGAATGCCAATTGCAGCAAATGCTCCTTTTGTCCGGACAAACAGCTCGCCAAAAATAAACAGCGTTGCTATAAAAATAACCGCGAAGCCGACGGTTGCAAAATCGAGAAATTCCATCCGTTTCCCCCTCCATTTCTAAATCAAAGTAAACTGATCCTACATTTATTGTAACAATAATACCCTTTAAAAACATGTACGAAAACTGAAGAAAAAAGTTTCAAAAAAAGAGCTGAAGGCAATTCCTTCAGCTCAACTCATGTGTTATTGACTGCTGTTGTTGTCCGGTTCAGCGCTGAAGTGCGCGTTGTCATCACCAGAAAACCATTCTTGCACTGTGTTAATCACTTCTTCGAAAAAATTCAAAAAAGATCTGATCAACCCTTGCGCCTCTTCACTGTCGACAATATCAGCAATATTATCACGAATAGAATCAATTTGATCCCGGACTGAATCCCAGTCAATATCTAAATCTTTCATGCGTTCAAACAGTGACACGAGTCCCTCGCGCTCTTCTTCTGTCAAGTCAATTCCAACTTCATCAGCTTTTTCATCGATCAGCTGACGCAAATCCTCGGCTGTATCAACGTCTTCATCAGCAACCGCTTCTTTAATTTGGATCATCAGTTCAGTGGCATCTTCTGTTCCGTATTCGTCACCGAGTTCTGCTGTTTTCACCATCTCTTCATTGGCGACGTCCTTTTGTTCTTCCGGAATCACTTCATCTGTCGAAGCTTCATAGGCTTTAAGCAAACCGGTCAATGCGCCCGTACCGGAAACATCAAACGGAGCCGTCACATAGACATCAGCGTCTTTGACTCCGGCAGTAATTAAGGCGTTGGCATACATGCCGTCAGTTACCCAATCAATCTTGTTCGATTCAACATCCAAGCCTTCCCCGTCTTCTAAAATGGTGATCTTCGATGATGAGAGTGCATTCGAACCGATCACGCCGGCACTGATATAATCACCGAGATATTCGTGTTCCTCTTCGTTTGATACGGTGACAATCAAAACTTCATCCTCATCCGCATCCATTTCGTTCAATAATGCTGACCGCTGTTCATCATTAAGATCTTCCCCCAACGTGACGATTTCATCACCCGGGGCCGCATCTGCGGATACTGCCGAACCAAATGCCAGACAAGCTGCCGCAACGAGAAGCAAACTTGTTAAAATCGGATTGTTTTTCATATCGCTTCATCACCTTTTCTATGTTGACTTACCTAATTAGAGACGCTAAGCAGAAAAAAACGTTACATTTTGAGACTATGTTTTCAGTATACCTTTTATTCCTGCATCAGCCAACATTAATTACTCACAGCTTGCTTATTTAAAACAAAGCTTGATACAATAAGAAAGAATGAAACAAATACATCCAGATACTCGAGAATAAAGGAGCGATTTGAGTGAACTCATTTACTCACCGTAAAGATACACGGCCGGTCAAAGTCGGCCCGATTACGATCGGCGGCAATGATGAAGTCATTATGCAAAGCATGACGATGTCAAAAACCCACGATGTGGAAGCGACCGTTGCTGAAATTCACCGGCTTGAAGAAGCGGGCTGTCAAATTGTCCGTGTCACTTGCCCGGAAATGAAAGACGCCGAAGCGATTCCTGAAATTAAAAAGCAAATCAATATCCCGCTCGTTGCCGATATTCACTTTGATTATAAAATGGCTTTAAAAGCGATTGAAGGCGGCGTTGATAAGATTCGGATCAACCCCGGAAACATCGGCCGCCGTGAAAAAGTGGAAGCGGTTGTTAATGCAGCCAAAGAAAAAGGTATACCGATCCGGATCGGGGTTAATGCCGGTTCACTGGAAAAGCATATTCTCGATAAATACGGATATCCGACAGCAGACGGGATGGTAGAAAGTGCGCTGCATCATATTAAAATTTTAGAAGAGCTGGATTTTCATGACATTATCGTTTCGATGAAAGCTTCGGACGTGCACCTTGCTGTTGAAGCTTATGAAAAAGCTGCTGAAGCGTTCAGCTATCCTTTACATCTGGGAATCACCGAATCGGGCACGTTGTTTGCCGGCACGGTTAAAAGTTCAGCAGGTCTTGGCATCCTTTTAAACAAAGGGATCGGCAATACAATCCGCATTTCATTAAGTGCTGATCCTGTAGAAGAAATTAAAGTCGCCAAGGAACTTTTAAAATCGTTCGGCCTCGCTGCTAATGCAGCTACACTCGTCTCCTGTCCGACATGCGGACGTATTGAAATCGATTTAATCAGCATTGCCAACGAAGTTGAAGAGTATTTACAAAACATCCACGCGCCGATTAAAGTGTCTGTGCTCGGCTGCGCCGTGAACGGCCCCGGAGAAGCGAAAGAAGCCGATATCGGCATTGCCGGAGCCAGAGGTGAAGGTCTCCTCTTTATGAAAGGGGAAACGGTGCGGAAAGTTCCCGAGGAATCGATGGTTGAAGAACTTAAAAAAGAAATCGATAAACTCGCCGCTGAACATGAAGAAAACAAACGTTTAGAAGAATCACAGACGTAATACGACCTGTCGGGAGGAAGGCTTCCTTTCCTCCCGGCATTTTTTGCACGTAAACCATGAAAGATGAACAAAGCTCACATACGAGGTGAATGCACATGAAAACGTACCGTTTCGGAATCGATATCGACGGGACAATTACTGATCCCTCTTCGTTTATTCCGTATATTAACCGCCATTTCAACAAATCATTAACATTGGAAGACATTCAGGAATACGACTTATCTGTCGCGCTCGGGATCAGCGGACAAGAATTCGACCGCTGGATGCAACACCATGAGCCCCGCGTTTACGAACAGTCCAAGCCTGCTGCCGGCGCACTGGAAACCTTAAAACAATGGCGGCAAAACCACGAGCTGTATTTCATAAGCGCGCGGCCTCCTGCCGTAAAAGACGTCACTTACCAATGGTTCAACAATCACGGCGTTCCTTTCGATCATATCGAGCTGCTAGGTCAGCATAATAAACTTCATGCTGCGAAATCTTTGGAAGTCGATATGTTTTTTGAAGATAAACATGACAATGCTGTCATGATTTCAGAGGACTGCAACATTCCCGTTATATTGATGGATACACCTTACAACCGGCTGGCTGTTCCGGAAAACGTCCACCGTGTTTCTTCCTGGAACGAAGCCCGAGCGGTTGTCGAGCGGATTTTGCAGGCTCCTTCGCTAAAATAAAACGCTCAACCCATTATTGTTGGGTTTGAGCGCTGCATTGCTGACAATAACCATAGACCTCAAATTTGTGCCCGGTGATCTGAAACTCATGTTCTTCAATGAGCGGCAGTTCCATCGGGCATTTTTCAATTTCTCTCGTTTTACCGCAATCCAAACAAATCAAGTGATGATGATGATGCCCTGTTGAACAGGAGAACCGAAACTTTTTCTCGCCATCAAGTTCAGTCTCTTCTAATATTTCTAATTCGCTGAAAAGCGATAAGTTGCGGTAAATCGTATCAAAGCTCAGGCCGCTGTATTTACCGCCTAATGATTCTAAGACATCTTTCGCCGCAAGATAACGGCTCTCGTCGGAAAAAAGCGCCAGCATATCATATCGTTTTCGAGTATATTTATACCCTTTTTCTTTCAATTTATCCATTGCTTCGTCAACGTTCATGATGAGGCCTCCTTCAAGCGGGCTAAATAACTTTTGCGTTTACAGCGGTGGATGACTTTTTTCATGCCGGCTGCTGCGAACAACAAAATAATTCCTGTGACAACAATCATTCCGCCAGTCGCGATATTTAAATAATACGAACCGATCACGCCGAGAATCACAGCGCCCTCTCCAAACAGTATGCCATATAATATCACTTGACGGAAACTGTTTGCCAACTGAAGGCTGCTCGCAACCGGCAACGTCACGAGTGCACCGACGAGCAGCACACCGACAACACTGATTGACATTGAAATGACCAGCGCGATCAGAACGGCAAATAAAAAATTCATCCATTTCACAGAAATCCCTGTCGTGTAAGCAAATTCAGCATCAAACGAAATCGACAGCCATTCTTTATAAAATAATCCGAGAATCATCAGCCCGGCTGCGCCTGCAATGAAAATAAACAGCAAATCGCCGGCTGAGACGGTTATAATGCTGCCAAACAGGAAATTAAACCATTCTGTGTTTGACACGCCTGAAGAACTGATTAAAATCGCACTCATGCCTAAGCCTGCCGAAAGAATAACGGGAATCGCCAATTCTTGAAAATGTTTGTACACCGTGCGCAAGCGTTCGACGACGAGCGAACCTATCAACGCAAAGAAAAAACCAGTGTATAAAGGATTTATTCCCTCTGTCCATACCATCGTCTGGTTCATTAACACGCCTGTTGCAATGCCGGTTAAAGTTACTTGGGAGAGCCCTTCAGAAATGATTGTCATTCTTCTTACGAGGAGAAAGGCGCCGACAACCGGGGCAATCAGACCGATCATCAGTCCAGCTGCAATCCCCCGCTCTAAAAATGATAATCCCTGTAATAACTCCATCAATTTTTCCCCTTTATTATCAGTCAGATTTTGTAAACATTATAATAATTGTTAATATGAGCAGGTTTGTCATCACGATCGTTCCTCCCGGCGCTAAATCAAGATGAAAAGCGCTGAACATCCCCGCCAAAACAGAAATTTCGCCAATTACGATCGAATACATCAACATTTGTTTAAACGAATCCGCCAGGCGCATAGCGGCGGCAACCGGCAGCGTCATTAGAGCACTGACGAGCAGAATGCCGACAATCTGCATCGAGACCCCGATCACGACAGCTGTAACGATCATAAACGAAAGGTGTAAAAACGAGCGCGGCAAGCCGGAAACAATCGCCTGCTCTTCATCGAAACTTAGAAAAAGCAACTCTTTATAAAATAAGATGATAAACAGTGAAACGGCAAACAATAGCGCAAGCACCAAATAAAAATCCGCTTGGCTGACAGCAATAACACTGCCGAATAAGTAGTTAAATAAATCATTATTAAACCCGTCTGCTAATGAAATAAACACCACGCCGATTCCGATTCCGGAAGAAAGGATAATGGGAATCGCAAGTTCTTTATAATACCGGTACACATGGCCGAGACGATCCACGGCCAGCGAACCGACAACAGAGAACAGCATCCCCATATAAACCGGATTCAATGCGGCGAAAAACGGCACCGTCCGGCCGAGGAGCAAGCTGAAGGCGATTCCCGTTAAGGTAATATGCGACAGCGCATCAGCCATTAAAGAAAGTCTTCGCACAACGAGAAATACACCGATCGCCGGTGCTAAGATGCCGATCATTAAACCGGTGAAAAGCGAATAGCGTAAAAATTCAAATTGAAAAAATACTTCAATCATCGGCCGACCGTCCTGCATGATCATGGTCATGACTGTGATCGTGATCATGATGGTCATGGTTGTGTTCCAGCAAGTGCACATCGTGACCGTACATTTTCGACATCATTGAATCTTTATTTTCCGCAAAATCATCGCTGCCTCCATGAAAATGAAGGCATTTATTCAGACAGGCAACATCTGTGACGTAATCGGTCATCGCCCCGACATCATGGGTAACGAGAATTAACGTGATTCCGCTCTCCCGGTTTAGCTTCTCCAGCATATAATAAAAATTAGCAACCGATTGCTGATCAACGCCGACTGTCGGTTCGTCCAATATTAATAAATCCGGCGAGCTGACTAACGCACGGGCAATAAAAACACGCTGCTGCTGCCCGCCGGATAAATTTCCGATATTAGTTTTTTCATACTCGCTCATCCCTACTTGGGCAATCGTCTCTTTTACCTTTTGTTTATCTTTTTTTGATAAAAACCGGAACAAGCCGACTTTCCCGTAAAGCCCCATGGAAACAACTTCAAAAACGGTTGCCGGAAACCCGCTGTTAAAGCTGTTCGCTTTTTGCGAGACAAACCCGATTTTATTCCATTGCTCAAAGTGCTTAATGTCGGTGCCGAACAGTTTAATTTCTCCGCTGTCGGGTTTTAATAAACCGAGCATCAATTTAATTAACGTTGATTTCCCCGACCCGTTCGGACCGACTAAACCTAAAAAAGATCCTTTGGAAATATTCATTTGAATGTCTTCTAAAACGTTTTGCTGATCATAAGCAAATGAAACGTTTGTCACTTCCACCGCGAACGATCGTTTTTCGTTTGCCATATTGAACCCCTTCTTTTCACGAATAAGAATCATTACGATTTAACACATCATACCGAAGTATACAGGAACGGTGCTAAATTGTAAATCAGTCAGCCCGAATATTAAATCGTATTGGGGTATGTGCGGTATTTTCTAGTATAATAAGGCCAAAGTACTTTTCAGGAGGGAATCCATTTTGCAGACACAGCATATAGGTATCATCGATATGGGATCAAACTCTATCCGCTTCGTCATTTACCAGGTTGATTCTTCCGCCTGCTACCGGGAAATTCAAAATTTAAAAGTCGCGGCCCGTTTAAGCACGTTTATTGATGAAGAGCAAAACATGTCAAACGAAGGTATCAAGGTAATTTTAAATACACTCAAAAGGTTTGAACTTGTCGCCAAAGACTATGAATTCACAGCTTTGCGCGGAGTTGCGACGGCCGCCGTCCGAAATGCTTCAAACCGCGATGAGATCCTGGCTGAAATCAAAAAACATAGTCGTTTCCCGATCGAAATTCTCGACGAATCCGCTGAAGCTTATTACGGTTATTTAGCTGTCACCAATGCCACCTCTTTTAATGAAGGCGTCACGATTGATATCGGCGGGGGCAGCACTGAAATTACCTATTTTGAAAACCGCGAACTTCTGTATTCACACAGTTTTCCGTTCGGTGCTGTTACATTAAAACAAACGTTCGTCGCCGGTGATACCCCAACGAAGGAAGAAATGAAAAAAATCCGCGAGTATATTCGCGATGTGCTCTACAGCCTTCCTTGGCTTAAAAATAAAGAAGTTCCGTTAATCGGCATCGGCGGGACAGCACGAAACACGGCTTTAGTGCATCAAGCGCGCATAAACTATCCCTTGTCAGGTCTGCATCAATACCAAATGAATTTAACTGCGATTACAAAGGTACGTGACTATTTAAGCACTCTGTCGATTAAAAAACGTGAAAAAGTCGACGGACTCTCCAAAGATCGCGCCGATATTATCATCCCTGCGATGTCAGTGTTTGAAGAATGTTTAACTTATATGAACAGTCACAACTTTCATATCAGCTACAGAGGATTGCGCGACGGGCTGTTTTATGAACATTTGCTGGGAAACATCGACGTAACGCACTTCCCGAACGTCGTTGAAGAAAGTTTTTATCAATTTACGCATAACTACCAACTAAACCGTGAACATCAGCATCGCATAGGTGTACTCTCCGCATTTTTGTTAAACGAATTGTTTCAGCATCATTCAAATAGCAAAAGCACTGTGAGCGAAAACGATATGAACCTTTTAAAACGCGGTGCTTCGGTGTTTTATATCGGCCGCAAAGTCGACCCTGAATCTGCTTCACAGCACAGCTTTTACTTGCTCGCCAATCAGTCGATTGACGGATTCACGCATAAAGAACGGCTCGCGACCGCATTTTTAGCCTCCTTTAAATCAAAATCGCAACTGAAAATCTTTGCGAATAATTTAAGCGACTTTCTCAGCAAAGATGAGCTGAAAAAATACGAACTGTTGGGAAGCATTTTAAGGTTTGCTTACGGTTTAAATATTTCCGGACGTAACATTGTCTCGCGCCTTGAAGTCTCGCACCTTACAAAAACTGCGCTTTATTTGACTGCTTACCACGATGGCGACGCCTATTTCGAAGCGTTCGAAGCAGGTAAATACAAAAAACATTTGGAGAAGGCGTTGAAAAAAACGATCCATTTAGATTTCATAGATGAAAGCAGGGAATCAGATGAATTTAGACCAGCCAAATCATTTTAATAACCGGGAGCTCAGCTGGCTTTCTTTTAATGAACGCGTATTGCAGGAAGCAGACGACGAGTTAAATCCGCTGTTAGAACAACTGAAATTTACGGCGATTTTCTCTTCGAATTTAGATGAATTTTTCATGATTCGCGTTGCCGGACTAAAAGACCAAGTGAAAGCCGGTTACAATAAACCGGATAATAAATCTTGGCTTACGCCGAAAGAACAGCTTGAAAAGATCGCAGACAAAACCCGCACACTTGTTACAAAACAAGACCGGCTTTTCAATGAGATCTTATTGCCGAGAATGGAGCGAGAAAACATTTCACTCCGGTTCGTCAATCAGTTGAGTCCGAAACAGAAAACAGCGTTGAAGCACTATTTTCATGACAATGTAGTCCCTGTCCTTACACCGTTAGCGATTGATTCATCCCGTCCTTTCCCGCTGTTGCGTAATAAATCCTTAAACCTTGCTGTGACATTAAAATCAGAGAATTACTCCGCGTCGATGCGGCTAATCCTTGTGCAAGTCCCTTCATTGCTGCAAAGGTTCATACCGATTCAAGATGAAACAGCCGAACATTTTGTTTTGCTTGAAGATTTGATAAGTGTTTTTATCGGCGATCTGTTTCCTGAAAGCGCTATTTATTCAGTTACTCCGTTTCGTATTACAAGAAATGCCGATTTAACGATTCACGAAGAGGGGGCTCGCGACCTGCTTCTTGCTATTGAAAAAGAATTGCAGCAAAGAAAGCGCGGGGCTGCCGTTCGCATTGAATTTCAAACAGGGCGTACAGATGAAAATGTCCGGCGTTTTTTAATCGATGTTTTAGAGCTTCACCCCGAAGATGAGTATTGGCTAAAAGGCCCGCTCGATTATACGTTTCTTTTTTCCTTGTACGATCAATTAAAAGACCGCTGTCCGCATTTGACGTTCGATTCTTTAATTCCTCAGCCTCCGCTTGATTTAAAAGAAGATACGGATATTTTTCAGCTGCTAAAAAAGAAAGACGTGTTTTTACACCACCCGTATGAATCGTTTGAGCCGGTTGTCGATCTCCTTAATAAAGCAGCTCATGACCCGCAAGTAATGGCGATAAAACAAACATTATACCGGGTGAGCGGCCAGTCACCGATTATCGCCTCGTTAATTCAAGCAGCAAAAAATGGAAAACAAGTCACCGTGCTCTTGGAATTGAAAGCCCGTTTTGACGAAGAACAAAACATTCATTGGGCAAAAGAACTTGAGCAGGCGGGCGTGCATGTCATTTACGGTTTCAACGGGTTAAAAACGCACAGCAAAATTACCTTGATCATCCGCTATGAAAACGACAAAACACAGCAGTACGTTCATCTTGGCACCGGCAACTACAATGATTCGACAGCAAAGCTATACACGGATATCAGTTTGTTAACAGCTTCCCCTTCATTTGGAAGCGACGCTGTTCAATTTTTTAATTTCTTAAGCGGTTACGGGGAAAAACCAGCCTGGCAAAACATTGCTGTCGCCCCTTCTGAGCTCAGGGACACGTTTTGCGAACAGATCGACTCAGAAATTGATTTCCACCGTCAATTCGGCAATGGACGGATCATTGCCAAAATGAATTCCTTAACCGATAAACCGCTGATTTTAAAAATTTACGAAGCGAGTTGTGAAGGGGTGAAAATCGATCTGATCGTCCGCGGGATATGCTGTTTGCGCCCCGGCATTCCGGGAGTCAGTGACAACATTTCCGTACGAAGCATCGTTGACCGTTTTTTGGAACACAGCCGAATTTTCTACTTTCACAACAACGGCAATCCGTCGGTCTTCTTGTCTTCAGCTGACTGGATGACCCGAAACATGGATAAACGGATCGAAATTCTATTTCCAGTACACTCGTCACACGTAAAAAAACGGGTTGTTCAAGTATTGTATGCCGGATTAAAAGATAATGTAAAAGCGAGAATTCAGCAAGCTGACGGCTCCTACCATTATCCCCGCCAAACCGGATCACAGCATAAGTTTCAAAGTCAGCTGAAATTATTTGAAGATGTGCTGCAAGAACCTGAAGATAACTAAAGAGACGCCTTTTAAAGGCGTCTCTTAAACTGTAGACAAACTATATTTATGTCAGCCATGAATCCACTACCCTCCGCTTGCCCCGGGCAAGGACTCAGCTAGTATTCGGCGGTCTGAGGCCGCCGAATCCGGATCTTCGTCGCTTGCTTTCCCGGAGGCGTCGGAGGAGTGGATGCATGGCTTCTTTATTTATCAATACACTCGCTTCAAAAAAGAGGATGACTCAGCATCCCGGCTTTCTCCTGCGGGATAGCGAGATAGACGAGACCCTGCAGGGCATCAGCCCGAAGCGGCTCGGCGCTCGCCCGCGGACTAGTAAGACACGGCGAAGTCTTTTTGAGCCGATGTCGCAGTGATACCTTCAGGTGAAAGAAGCCGGACGATGCGTCGTCATCCGTTCCTTTTAACATGACATCGATCGATGTCATGACTTTGTCAACAAACCTGAGAGACGCCTGTAAAAAGGCGTCTCTGTTTAATCATTATTCAAAGGTGACTAAGTCGCCCGCTGTTTCCCGTGCGTCTTCTTGAATATCAACAGCATACCAGCTCTTAGCATCTCCGTGTTCATCTTTATACTGTTCCATTCCGTCCATCCCGCGATGATAAGCTGTCAGCGCTTTGTCCCAGTTACCGTCGTACTCATCATATAAATAATCAAGATACGTCACTGATAAATGCATTGCATAATACGGATCAAATAATTTTTCGTGCTCATAATCTAATCCGGCTTTATCCGCTATCCACGGCCCTGTATTCTTCATAAATTGAGCGAGGCCGTAAGCGTGGCCATCTGATGTTTCTGGCCCTACCATGTCCGGATCAAATTGATCGCCTGTCTCAACTTTTAACAATTCATAAACGATGAATGGATTAATTTCATTTTTTTCAGCTTTGATGCTGAGAAACATCCCCCAGTCTTTCTTAAATTCTCCGTCGGAGTCCTCATACATTTTTGCAGCTTTTTCCTCAGCTTCATTCCATTGATGATATGTGAACTCTAACCCGTCATCCGGCAGCTGTTCTGTAAATTCATTCATTTTTTGTATTTCTGAGGCTGAAATGTGTTCGCGTTCCATCTCCACTTTGGCAGCTTCCAGTTTTTCAACTTCTGCTTCTGTCTCTGCATACATATCAGCCAATTGCAGCGAGCCGATACTGAGCAGGACAATAACGGAAACGGCAAAAAATATTTTCAGACGCATTCACGTCCCTCCTTTTATTGCAGCCTTCAGAAAAGAAAGGCTGTCGCACAACACTATAACGCAAGAAGGAGGAAATTGCAAAAAGATCGCCTTATTTTTACCATTTATTTACTCAAGCCGTTGAACTCTGCCTTCTCAAACCTGTTATCCAGCGGATCACGAGCCCGCGTTTTGGTCCGAATAAAAATACGATGACAAAAAATGCTGAAGCAACCAGAACGATCGATGCTCCCGAGGCGACATCATACAACACTGAAAAATAAATGCCGATAACTGCAGACATAACACCGAAAGCGGCAGCAAGTACGAGCATGACGGAAAACCGGTCCGTTAACAAATACGCTGTCGCTCCCGGTGTTATCAGCATAGCAACGACTAGGATGATCCCGACGGTCTGCAGCGATGCTACCGTGACTAATGACAACAGGAGCATCAATACGTAATGGATCAACTTTACCGGCAATCCAGAGGCTTTTGCCATCGTCGGATCAAACGTTGTTAATAACAGCGGACGGTAAAATACAAGGATCATCAAAATCACTATGATGCCGATCCCCATTGTAATCGATACATCTGTGCTGCCGACCGCAAGCACATTTCCAAACAAAATATGCCACAAATCTACCCCGGTTCCCGACAGAGAAGTAATCATCACGACACCGAGGGCAAACATTGCAGTAAACATAATTCCGATCGCAGAATCTTCTTTTATACGGCTGTTTTGTGAAATATAACCGATTAATAAAGCCGTTATAACCCCGGTAATGACTGCACCGATGAAAAAACTGACACCGATCATGTAGGCAGCAACAACTCCGGGGAGCACTGCATGTGAAATCGCATCCCCCATCAAAGCCATCCCGCGCATAATAATAAAACAGCCGATCAATCCGCAGATGATTCCGACAAGTACAGCTGCCAGCATAGCATTTTGCAGGTAAGGATAATTCATAAGCTGATAAATAAATGAATCTAGCTGTTCGATCATGATTGCACCACCACAACACTGTCATCATTTAAAACAGCCGCACTTCCGCCGTATGCTGCTTTTAAATTCTCCGGTTTATAGACCTCGCTCACGGTGCCGTAAGCGATCAACCGCTGATTGAGCAAAAGCAGACGGTCAAAATATGATTCAACTTTACTTAAATCATGGTGAATAACAAAAATCGTTTTGTTTTGACGCCGAAGATCATGCAGGAGGCTCACAATAATTTGTTCTGATTTCATGTCGATACCGACAAACGGTTCATCAAGAAAAAAATAATCGGCATCTTGCGCAAGTGCCCGGGCAATAAACACCCGCTGCTGCTGGCCGCCGGACAATTCACCGATTTGGCGGTTTCTAAATTCTTCCATCCCGGTCTTTTCCAATGCTTCATAAGCCGTTTGACGGTCTTGTTTGCTCATTTTTTTATACCAAGGAACGTGCATATAACGTCCCATCAGTACAACATCCTCCACTCTGACCGGAAAATCCCAATCTATTTCCGAGCGCTGGGGAACATAAGCAATCTGCTTGCGCACTTCTGAAACAGGCCGACCGTTAAATGTCGTTGTTCCCTGACTTTTTTCCAGGTTCAACATCGCTTTCATTAACGTTGATTTACCGGCGCCGTTCGGACCGATAACGCCGATAATCGTCCCTTCAGCAGTTGAAAAAGAGATATTTTGCAACGCGGAAAATTTATGATAGTACACCGATAAATTTGCAACGTCGACAGTTCCGATATCTTTCATAAGCTACTCTCCTTTGCTGGCAAAAACTCATTATTGCATAAAGTTCATAAAGTTGGTCTAGGTAAACTTTTTATCTGCTTATATTATATAAGATTATCTGCAAAAATTCAAATATCCAATTGCAAAGAGCCCGCTTTCACAGCAGGATTATTTTTCTGCTAACCCGGACGGGACCAAATATTTCTTTTTATGTAAAAAATGGCTCTCACATCCGTGAGGGCCATTCTTAGTTGCCGTGGGTTTCCAACCTTGTTTAAAGAGCAGATGACAACGCATCGTCCTTCTTTGAATCGTATCTGTTCATCGCTGAGATCAAAATAATCGTTTGTCAACTGCCCAGGCAGCAATAGATCTTATTGTCCAATGTCACGAAGCAATTGATTTTTTAATTCCCCGTTGAACGTTCTGCTGTGAAGCATGTCAATCTCAAGTTTATACGGCGGCCGTTTGTTCTTTTTGTCTGTACCGACGTAAGGCGTTTCAAGTATTTTCGGAATGTCTGTAAACGCTTGATGATAAAGAATCCGGTCAATCGCTTCAAAACCGATGTAACCAAATCCGATATTTTCATGCCGGTCTTTTTGTGCTCCGCATGGATTTTTGCTGTCATTAACATGCAAAACTTTCAACCTGTCTAAGCCAATGATCTGATCAAACGAGCTGATCACGCCATCAATATCATTGATAATATCATAGCCGGCATCGTGCACGTGACATGTATCAAAGCAAACGGACAATTTTTCGTTATGCGTGACGCCGTCAATAATCCGGGCGATTTCATCAAACGACCGGCCGCATTCAGAACCTTTGCCTGCCATCGTTTCCAAGGCGATTTGCACATCGATATCAGGGTCGAGAACTTCATTTAAACCTTCAATAATTTTGGCAATTCCTTTATCAGCACCCTCTCCGACATGAGACCCCGGATGAAGAACAATTTGTTTCGAACCTAATGCTTCCGTTCTGTCTACTTCGCTTTTTAAAAAATCGACGCCTAGCTGAAAGGTTTCGGGTTTTGTCGTATTGGCAATATTGATGATATAAGGAGCGTGCACAACAATATCCTGAATCCCGTGCTCTGCCATATGCGCTGTTCCGTTTTCGATATTGAGATCCTCGACAGCTTTGCGGCGGGTATTTTGCGGAGCACCTGTATAAATCATAAACGTGTTGGCCCCGTATGAGGCGGCTTCTTCACTTGCCGCTTGAAGCATTTTCTTTCCGCTCATGGAAACATGTGAACCTAGTAGCATAATGACCTCCCTGATTAATCCTGTCTAATTATTTGCGCTTTTTTATCCGTTTATTCCGCTGAATCTGTTTATCTGCTTCCTGCTTCTTTTTCTTTTTATAACCGGGTTTGACTTTCTCTTTACGGTTCAATATCGCCTTTGCCTTGGCATTCA
The DNA here is from genome assembly GCF_003814815.1 of Salisediminibacterium halotolerans. Taxonomy (GTDB): domain Bacteria; phylum Bacillota; class Bacilli; order Bacillales; family Salisediminibacteriaceae; genus Salisediminibacterium; species Salisediminibacterium halotolerans. The sequence goes on along the minus strand of NZ_RKQQ01000002.1, from coordinate 271,855 downwards.
TATATTCAGACTTCGGTTCAATCGGGCGCTGACGCTTTTCAATCGTGCGCCACTCCCCTTGTTTAATCTCTTTATACGTGAATGCAATTTGCTGTTCCTCAAGTTTTTTTATCGCCTGTTCATCATCACGGCCGTAAACAGTTATGACGAGCCCTTCCCAGCCGGCTCGAGCCGTCCGCCCGGCGCGGTGAATGTAATATTCAAGTTCTTTCGGTATTTCATAATTGATAATGTGGCTGATCCCTTTAATATCTATTCCTCTGGCGACAAGATCAGTAGCGACCACGTACTGCACTTCTGCATTTTCCAGCTTTTTCAGCACTTTTTTACGGTTGCGCGGCGGGATATCTCCGTGTATGCAATCGACATTTAAGCCTTCGTCAAGCATCGCTTTATAAACGTGATCGGCATTCTCTTTCGTATTTACAAATACGATCGCTAAAAACGGGTTCAGTGTCTGCGTAACTTTTAGTAACGCTTCGGTCCGGTCGCGGTCGCGATCCGAAATAAGCCAGTGCGTCATATTTTGCGGCGAGGTTACTTTCGGCTGGACATCGACGTGCTTTGGCTGATTTAAATATTTTTTCAAAAACGGCTGGAGCTTTTCCGGCAGAGTCGCGGAGAAAACAAGCATTTGCAAATCCTCGTCCATAAGCGAAGCAATCGTGTCAACATCCTCTAAAAAGCCCATATCCAGCATTTGATCAGCTTCATCAACGACAAACGACTGGACTGTTGCCGGCTGAATTGCATATTCTCGCATCATATCCAAAATTCGTCCAGGCGTGCCGACGATGACATGCGGCTGTTGTTTTACTTTGTCAATCATGCGCAGCCGGTCTGTTCCGCCAACGATCAGCTGGGTCGTAATCGGAGCAGGGCTTTGTGCACTGTATGTCGTCAAGACATCATACAGCTGCCCGGCCAGTTCACGCGTCGGCGCTGTGATAATTACTTGTGTTTCCGTTTTTTCCGGATCCAGCTTTGATAAAAGCGGGAGCATAAATGCGAGTGTTTTCCCTGTCCCTGTTTTTGAGCGGCCAATAACATCCTCGCCTTTTAAAACCGACGGAATGATCCTTTCCTGAATTTCGGTCGGCAATGTAATGCCATCTTGTTCTAAGCCGTTTATTAAAAAAGGCTGTAATTTAAATCGTTCAAAATTATGCGGCATGTTGATACCTTCTTTCTTTACAAAAACAAATTTAGTCGTTCACGAACCTAATTGTTAATTTTATCATGAACAGCCGTCTGATGCCATTGCCAACTCAACAGTAAACGTGCGGTAAATGTATGCATACGACGTTAATCTGTTGACTCACTGCTTCGTTCATTGTAAAATTTTATGTTTGTTTTAACTTATGGTACAATATAAAGATAATGACGTTGGAGGTATGTGTATGTTTTGTGTTGGCGATCATGTTGTTTACCCTTATCACGGTGCCGGTAAAGTTCAAGATATTGAGGAAAAAGAGATTTTGGGAAAAAAATTAAACTACTTTATCGTTTTTTTTCCGTTAAATAATGTAACGTTAATGCTTCCTGAAAATAAAATCGGCGATTCCGGTCTGCGCAGTGTCATACAAGAATCTGAATTGGCCGCTCTTCGTGAAGCGCTGACGGCCAATGAAACAATGCCTCCTGAGAACAAATCGAGATCCTATTCAAGAGAAAACGAGCTGTTGCTGAAAACTGGGAGCATTTTTGACGCTGCCCATGTGATTGCGCAACTGACGGCAAAAGAAGCTTCGCGGACAAACGGACTTCATATTGAAGACAGAAAAAACCTCGATCGTGCGCAGCAATTTGTCTTGAGCGAATTAAAAGCTGTACCGTTTTTAACAGATTCAGAAGCTGTTCATTTTCTTGAAAGACACCGTCAACATACACCTTGATTTATTGCGTTCCGACAGTTCGTTTCGGAACGCATTTCTTTATTTGCAGAACCTTCCTGCACCTTTTATAATATAGGGAGAGTAAAAAGTGATTTTTTACCGATCAAAAGGAGGACAACATGAACGTATTAAAAGTAGCTCCCCGCGGCTATTGCTACGGTGTGGTTGATGCGATGGTCATCGCAAAAAAAACAGCTGAAAACCCTGAATATCCGCGTCCGATTTATATTTTAGGAATGATTGTCCATAATAAGCATGTAACTGAAGCTTTCGAAGAAGACGGCATCATTACGCTCGACGGACCGAACCGAAAAGAAATCCTTGATCAAGTAAACGAAGGAACCGTTATCTTTACAGCACACGGAGTATCGCCTGAGGTTCGCCGCCTCGCCCGCGATAAAGGCCTTACCACGGTAGATGCGACTTGTCCCGATGTAACGCGAACGCACGATTTGATCCGCGAGCGAAAAGCTGACGGCTATGAGGTCATATATATCGGTAAACGCGGTCACCCTGAACCAGAGGGGGCTGTCGGCGTCGCGCCGGAAATTGTCCATCTGGTTGAAAACGTTGATGACGCGAAAAACTTAGCGATCAACAGCGAAAAAATTGTCATCACAAATCAGACGACAATGAGTCAATGGGATGTATCGGATGTCATGAAAGCTTGTAAAGAAAAATACCCGCATGCTGAGATTCATAATGAAATATGTCTGGCCACGCAAACAAGGCAGGAAGCGGTTGCCGAACAGGCCGGCGCTGCTGATTTGTTAATCGTCGTCGGTGATCCGAAAAGCAATAATTCAAACCGGCTCGCCCAAGTGTCTTACGATGTTGCAGGTACGCCTGCCCACAGAATCAGTCACGTCAACGACCTTAATACTGAATGGCTGCGCGGACTTGAAACGATTGCTGTTACAGCTGGAGCCAGTACACCGACACCGATCACGAAAGAAGTTATCCGTTTCATCGAACAGTTTGATCCGGACGATCCGCATACTTGGGATACAACAAGCACCGTTAAACTGTCGAAAATATTGCCGAAAATACGCACATCCGATATTCCTGAACGTGCTAAACAGGAATTTTAAACGTCAGTCCCCCTCTGTGACAGTTCATCAGAGGGGGACTGGATTTTTTTATACAAATTGAAAAGGATCTTCATCTGCTTCAGACACAAAAACGTTCGTCCCGGCTTGTTTCTCTTTGATCATCGTGTTTAAACGGTCGGCAACCGCTTTTTTCATGATTTTCTCTGTATGGTGGCCGGGGTCGACCATTTTTAATCCTTCATTCATCGCATCATGCGCGACATGGTAATAAATATCCCCGGTAACGTATACATCTGCACCTTTATGCAAAGCTTTCATCGCATATTTATTGCCGTCGCCGCCAAGCACGGCAACTTTTTTTACACCGGCCGTTAAATCGCCTACAGCACGGACAGACGAAATATCAAACGCGTTTTTCACCCGTTCACAAAACCGCTCCAGCGATTCTTCCGCAGGCAAGTAACCGATCCGCCCCAAACCGTAAACTTCACCATCCATCGCCAGATCATACACGTCGTATGCGACTTCTTCGTACGGATGAGCTTTTTTCATGGCATTCAATACTGTTTTTTCGATCGAATGAGGATAGACTGTCTCCACTTTAACTTCATTCACAAACTCCATTTCGCCTTGTTTGCCAATATGCGGATTAGAACTGTCGCCCGGTTTAAACGCTCCTGTTCCTTTCGCATTGAAACTGCAATGGCTGTAATCGCCGATATGACCGGCACCTGCTTCTCCTAATGCTTCTCGTACCTCGTCGGCAGTTTCTTCCGGAACGAATACGATTAATTTTTTCAACGGATCTTCGCCGGCGGGAACGAAAATGTCTGTTTGCTGTAATCCAAGCGCCTCGGCCATTAAATCGTTCACACCGCCTTTGGCATTATCAAGATTCGTATGGGCTGTGTACAAGGCGATATCATGTTTTAAAAGTTTTTGCACCGCCCGCCCGTAAGAGCTGTCCGTTCGAACGTGTTCAAGCGGCTTAAAAATTAACGGGTGGTGTGAAATAATCAATTCCGCACCTTTTTCCACCGCTTCATCAACGATTTGTTCATTCACATCGAGTGTAATCATCACCTTTGCAACAGGTTTACTGAGCGTGCCGATTTGCAAGCCGATTTTATCTCCGTCAAATGCCAGTGATTTCGGCGAAAAACGTTCAAAAGCTTGGATGATCGCTTCACCGTTTACCTTCTTCATTCGTTTAATACCTCCTTTAACCAAGTCATTTTCCTCGTTACTTCTTCGCTCTTTTCAGCTGCTTTTTCCCGGTTTGCCGCCCGGTTCAGCTGCGATTGAATTTGTTCCAATTGCTCTAATTCCCGTTCCCATTTCAATCTAAAAGCAAAATTTTTCGTTTGCATTAATACCGGTCCGAGCCAATGCTGTTTCATCACAGGGATCTCGACGCTGTAAACTTCATACGGATCGCCCGGCTCTGCAGCAATAACCTCATAGATATGACCGTCTTCCGCAAAAATCGTTTCATCAATAATTTTCCACCCGTTCGCCATCAGCCACACACGGATATGATCGGCAGCAATATTCGGCTGTAAAATCAATCTCGTAACATTTTTTAATTGCGATTTGCCGCTTTCAAGAATCGATGAAATTAAAGGACCGCCCATCCCGGCAATAATTACTGTGTCCGCCTTTCGCTCTGTTAATACATCTAAACCATTCCCTAAAAGAACTTCAGCCTGCTCAGCTAATTGATAGGCCTGAATGTTTTCCGCAGCAGCTTTGAGGGGTCCTTCGTTGACATCTCCTAACACCGCTTTGGGACTGATTCCGGCAGTCAAGAGATAAACTGCTAAATATCCATGATCCGTACCGATGTCCGCCACTATATCCCCTTGCCGGACATAATCCGCAACTGTTTTCAATCTAAGCGATAAAGTATCTCTTTCCATAGATCGTCACCTTTCATAAATAAAGAAAAGAAGGATACAGGACCCTTCTTTTCTCTCCTGCTATTCTTGTTCTAAGATGAATTCTGCAACAGCTTCAGATTCTTCATCGCTGTCGGTCAGCCCTGCCGGCATATCTCCCGGCCCTTCTTCAATCGCTGTGATAATTTCTTCTTCACTGTACGCGCCGCCGTCGAGCGCCGGTCCGGTGCCACCTTCAAGATCTCCGCCATGGCACGAAGCACAAGCACCTTCATAAACATCTTCACCGAGTTCAATCGGATCATCAAATTCTTGTTCCTGCTCCTCATTGCCATTATTGTTTTCCCCGTTGTCGGCATATTCCGGACCGATGTTGATTCCGATAAACGATAAAATGACAATCAGCAGAATTCCTAACGCTGCTGTCGCTGCAAAAGGAAATAACGGTTTCCCTCTCATGTATATGTACCTCCCTTGAAAAATCTGTAAAACCTCACAGAGAAGCTTGATTGCTTTTCTCCTATCATTGTATAGGAAAATAACAATAGAGAAAAGCAAAATCTTCCGTCTCGTTCATCATTTCTTCAGTTCCTGAGCAATCAGCCGCGGATCATTGGTGATGATCCCCGAGACATTCAGTTTTCGGCAAACTTTCGCTGCTTTTACCGTTTGAATATTATACACTCTGACAGGTGTGCCTTGCTTGTTCCATCTTCGGTAATAACGCGCTGCCTGAAAGCTGTGACGAATGTGAATGCCGTCCGCTTGAATTTTTTCAGCGTAAGCCGTCCCTCTAAACACCGGCGTTTTTGTTAACAATGCTGTTTCGATTTCCGGTGCTTGCTTTTTCACAAGGGCCAGATAGGGATGATAAAACGTTGATATGACGACACGGTCTGTCATACCGATATGCTTAATTTCATTGATGCATGATTGGACGAAGTCTTCATGCTGACTGAATTGTTCTTTTAGTTCGACATGAAGGGTCAGTGCAGTTTCTTTTGCCCACGTCAGCACTTCAGAAAAGCGGGGAATCTTTTCTCCGCGAAATGATTCATCAAACTTTCGGCCGGCATCGAATTGTTTCAGTTCTTGCAACGTGAACGCCCGTACCTTCCCGCTCCCGTCTGTCGTGCGGTCAATCGTCGGATCATGATGAACGACAGGCACATCATCTTTCGTCCATTGCAGATCAAACTCGATCCCGTCAACGTTGTATTTCTCGGCTGAATAAAACGCAGCCATCGTGTTTTCCGGTGTATACTTTTTATTACCCCGGTGAGCAATCACATGCATAACATCGTTCTCCTTGTCCTGACAATCTTTACTTTACAGCTGCTCTGCCAGCATAAAACCAATCAGGAGCACAATTCCTGTTCCGCCTGCAATATACAGGTAAGGGAGCTTAAAAAATTTGCCGCTTACCGCCCAAATTAAACAGAGAAAAACGATTCCCAGCCCTAAAAAGAAACGGTCATCGCCAAAAAAAAGATCGGCAGTAACGACTAGCAGGATAAATGATATAAACGTCGCCAGCAATATATAAATGTGCATATAAAGCGGCTCGCGCTTACGGTAATAAAAGCCGGCTCCGCTGCTGATTAAGAAGATGCTTGCGAGTACAGCGAGCTGCAACGGCGGCGGGAATTGCGTGAAATAAATAAAAAAAATCAAGACCGTAATAAAACCGATTAACAGGGCGAGCGTTCGTCCCGCTTTTTTCAGCACAGCCGATGGACGGATCGCTGCTGATTCGTCTTCCGGCAAATTGCCTTCCGAGTACAAACCGAGCAGAAAATCGCAGTAAGTTCTCGGCAGAAGCTGACTTTCCCGCCATTTTTTTATTTCATGAATTATGATTTCTTTTCTCTTTTCTTCCATATCATCACCGGCATTATGACATATCGGCCTTGCTCTTATCCAGTGTCTTCCTGCTGATCATAAACGAAAAGACAGAAACTGGAATACAGCTCTGCCTTAATCCGTCAGTCTAAAAAGTCTTTCAGCCGCTTGCTTCTGCTTGGATGACGAAGTTTCCGCAGCGCTTTCGCCTCGATTTGGCGGATCCGTTCACGGGTCACGCCAAAGACCTTGCCGACTTCTTCCAGCGTGCGCGTGCGGCCGTCGTCGAGCCCGAAACGCAGCCGCAGTACATTTTCTTCACGATCAGTCAGTGTGTCAAGTACATCTTCAAGCTGCTCTTTCAACAGTTCATAAGCCGCCGCATCGGAAGGAGCGAGAGCTTCTTGGTCTTCAATAAAGTCGCCGAGATGAGAATCATCTTCTTCGCCGATCGGTGTTTCCAATGAGACAGGCTCTTGAGCAATTTTCAAGATTTCCCGCACTTTATCCGGTGTCAAGTCCATTTCCTTCGATACTTCTTCCGGCGTCGGTTCCCGGCCGAGATCCTGCAATAGCTGACGCTGAACACGGATTAACTTATTAATTGTTTCCACCATATGAACCGGGATGCGTATCGTCCGCGCCTGATCGGCAATCGCCCGGGTGATCGCCTGACGAATCCACCACGTTGCATATGTGCTGAACTTATAGCCTTTGTTGTAGTCGAATTTTTCTACCGCTTTGATCAGACCCATGTTTCCTTCTTGAATTAAGTCCAAAAAGAGCATGCCGCGTCCGACATAGCGTTTTGCGATACTGACCACAAGCCGCAAGTTAGCTTCGGAAAGCCTTCGTTTAGCTTCTTCATCGCCGTCTTCGATCCGCTTTGCTAAATCGATTTCTTCAGTAGCTGACAGAAGCGGAACCCGTCCGATTTCTTTTAAATACATTCGAACCGGATCATTTATCTTAATGCCTGCCGGCACACTTAAGTCGCTTAAATCAAATTCCTCTTCTTTTTCAACTTGTTTCAAACTAGGGACAGACTCATTTTCATTTATGATTTCAACGCCTTGTTCGCCCAAGTATTCAAAAAATTCATCCATTTGTTCGGAATCTTGGTCAAAAGCACCTAATTTCTCGGTAATTTCTGCGTAAGTCAGTGAACCCCTTTTTTTACCTGACTCTAATAATTGCTCTTTTACTTGATCGAGGGTCTGTTCGCCTTCTGATTCATGACGAATCGGTTCTTCACCCATACGATCCCTCCTTCCTAAGCTTCACCATAATGAACGATTATGGCTCATGACGGTACTTCATCTCTTGCTTTAACTGGTTAATCTGCTGTCCGATCCGGGCGGCTTCAGCATTATTTTTCTCAGCAATCGCCGCTTTTTGCTGAGCGGTCAGCTGATGAAATCTTTCACGCATGGAACTCTTTTGAACTTCATTTATATAATCGGTCAACTCGTGCTCCGAAAGGTCAGGATTAACCTCCTTCATTGCAAGTGCCGAGGCGGTTTTTTTCAGCTCTTCATCTTCCAGTGTCTCTAGGAAAGCGGCAGGATCCGGGTCGTTGCCGTCTCCGTAAAATTGATAAATATGCGCAGCAATCGCTTGGTAAGCGTCATATTGAAACAACCCGCCGAGACGTGATCGGACTTCTTCGGCAATTTGTTTCGATTGGATCATATGAGCGATCAACTCCCGCTCCGCCCATTCATCAGCTTTGATCATCTGCTTAAGTTCTTGCGCTTTTTGCTTATGCTGTTGGCCGATTTGGCGGTTCTGTCTCTTTTGCCCAGCTTTTTGCATTTGCCTTACTTCTTGTTTCAAAGATTCCAGCGACAGCGAAAATTCGTCTGCCAGCTTGCGCAAATAGAAGTCTTGTTCGACGGCCCCTTTTCGTTTGGCGATTTCTTTTAACATATTGTCGATGTAGTCAAGCCGGTCGCTTTCTGCGGACAGCTGCCGCCCTTTGCCGTAATAAAAAAATAAAAAGTTCATCCATGTCAGACGGCCGTCAATGACATCTTGTACAAACCGTTCGCGGCCGTGGGTCTGAATATAATCATCCGGGTCATACCCTTCCGGAAGATTGGCAATGAACACTTCAAGACCGGCGTTTTGCAGTGTTTCTGCATTTTTGTAAGCCGCATTCATACCGGCATCATCGGCATCGTAACAAAGCACGACACGGTCAGCATTGCGGCGGATCATCTTTGCGTGTCCCGGTGTCAAGGCCGTGCCGAGAGCGGCTGTTCCGTTGTCTATACCCGCTCGCCAAGCTGATATAACATCAACATACCCTTCAAAAAGGACTGCTTCATTCCGCTTTCGGATCGCCGGACGGGCTTGATGAAAAAAATAAAGCACGTCGCTCTTATTAAAAACATCCGACTCCGGACTGTTCATGTACTTCGGCTGACCGTCACTGAGAATCCGGCCGCCAAAAGCGATTATGTTTCCGCGTCTGTCCCAAATCGGAAACATAATCCGATCGCGAAATCGATCGAATGGCTGTCCGTCAGATTCACGTTTGCCGATCAGACCCGATTGTTCCAGCTCGTCCATGTCAAAACCCCTTTTTTGAAGAAAAGGGGCGAGAAACTCCCACGAATCCGGTGCATAACCAACCTGAAAAGTATCGATCATTTCTTTCGTAAACCCGCGTTTACGTAAATAAGCCCGGGCTTCTTTACTTTCATCTGCTGTCATCAGCATATGATGATAATACTTTGCTGCCAGCTCATGAGCCTGATGCCAAGTATTCAAACGTGATTGCGACTGCTGCTCCTGTTCAGTAGCCGGCGTCTGTTCCGGCAATGAAATATTGCTGCGGTGCGCCAATTTTTCTGCAGCCTCAGTAAACATCAGTCCGTCAGCTTCCATCACAAAGGAAAAAACATTTCCGCCTGCTCCGCAGCCGAAACAGTGATACAGCTGTTTATCAGGAGATACAGAAAAAGAAGGGGTTCGTTCACCGTGAAACGGACATAGGCCGCTAAAATTCTTCCCTTGTTTTTTCAACGATATATAATCGCTGATCACATCAACAATATCGGAAGCGCGGCGTATTTCTTCGATTTTTTCCTCCGGAATACGCTGGCTCACATATTTCACCTACTCTCTGTCCCTTGTTCACAATTCGTGATATAAGCTTGAATTCCTGCTCAGCTCGACAATTTTTTTTCAAAATTTCTGCGGAACTCGGCTCGGTCCTCAGCGAGATAAGCTTTCGGTCCCTTCGTTTTTTTTCCTGCGCGCCGCTCTTTCGCTTGATGAGCTCGTTTATCAAGCTGAAACTGAATATTCCAATCCGTCATTTCCTCGCCTCTGCCGGTGAGCACTGACGCTCCTTTCGCAAGGACAAGACTCGCTAATCCCATGTCATCTGTGACAACAACATCGCCTTGCTGCGTCTCTGTGAAAATACGTGTATCAGCGGCTTCATTGTCAGGGTCGACAATCCGTTCAGTCACAAAATCAGGCCACGGCTGATTTCGTTTATGCGCATAAGATGAGACGATAACGACTGAAATGCCGTAATGAGAAGCAATCGCTAAAATATCCGGAACTACCGGACAAGCATCTCCATCAATCAGCACTTTCATCTTTTGCTTCAGCTCTTCGTTGCTCAGCAAAAACATCCGTCCTTTTTAATTTTTCTCATACAGAAAACATCCGCCGTCTTAAAGCTAACGACAGATGCAGTCACAATACGACATTATATCTTACTGAAATGAATTTGACCAGTGTTTCAGCTTGAATTTCTATTAAATGCCGCGCTGAAAATCCGGATTACATTTGTTTCGACTGAACAAGCTGATAGATCAAATTAGCCGTTTCTTCAACGGCCCGCTCAGATACGTCAATAACATCACAGCCGAGTTTTTCCATCAGGTCAGCTGAGTAATCCAATTCTTCTTGAATTCGCTGAAATGTTGCATAATTTGCCTCGGCTTTTAACCCGAGCGCTTTTAAACGTTCGGTGCGAATGCTGTTCAATTTTTCCGGCGTGATTTTCAAACCGATCACTTTTTCTTTCGGAATCTCAAACAGTTCTTTCGGCGGATCCACTTCAGGCACAAGCGGTACGTTGGCAACTTTCAACCGTTTATGCGCCAAATATTGCGAAAGGGGGGTTTTCGATGTCCGTGAAACACCGGTCAACACAACATCAGCTTTTAATATCCCCCGCGGGTCGCGGCCGTCATCATACTTAACGGCAAATTCAATCGCTTCGACTTTACGAAAATATTCTTCATCGAGCATGTGCATCAATCCTGACTCGTTTCTAGGTTTGGCCTCTAGCTTATCTTCCAGCATCGTCACTAGCGGGGATAAAATATCATAGACAGGAATCGCCTGATCAGCCGCTTGTTCCATCAAGTATTGTTTAACTTCCGGGAGCACAATCGTAAAAAGAATCATCCCGTCTGTTTCTTTTGCTTGTTTGACAACTTCATCAACTGTTTGCAGATCATCGACATAAGGAACGCGGCGTGTGATTGCGCACCCCTCGTCAAATTGGCTTAATGCCGCTTTTGCCAGGAGTTCCGCCGTTTCCCCGACTGAATCGGACAATACGTAGATAAGCTGCTTTTCTTTTGGAGCGTGCATGATAACTCCTCCTCGTTAAAGATGCGATCCCGTTTCATCATCGCCGTTGACTAATGATACAAACGCTTCTGTTATCGTCGTCTTGCTGATTCTTCCGATGACTCCGTAAAATGTCTCGTCGTTTTCAACCCGCTTCTCGACGACAGGAAGGCCGTCTATTTGTTTATGAATCAGCTGATTTGCTGCTTCGAGCAAGGTATCTTCTTCAAAACAGACAGCCACATTCGGCATTCTCGTCATAATGATACTTACAGGGATGTTTTCCAGTTCCTGCTTGCCCATACTGGCACGAAGCAAATCTTTACGGGATAAAATCCCGGACAATTCATCTTTATCGTTGACCACAAAAATGGTTCCAACGTCTTCAAGAAACATTGTCACAATCGCATCGTACACAGTTGATACTTCTTTGACAACAACCGGAAGCGATTGATAGTCCTTTACCCTCATTTTTTTCAAACGATCCGCTTCAGCCTTCCCTGATCGGTCGCCTGTATAAAAATAACCGACCCGAGGCTTAGCATCGAGAAAACCGGACATTGTCAAAATAGCCAAATCCGGACGCAAAGTTGCGCGGGTCAGGGAAAGATGATCGGCGATTTTTTCTCCCGTAATCGGTCCTTCGCTTTTGACAATCTCAATGATTTTTTCTTGCCTTTCATTCAGCTCCATCTCATCACCGCCCTCAATCTTCAGCTGCCGTCTGCTTGAATAACAACGATTTTCCTTGCCGTTCAGCTGTCAGTGTGAAAAACAATCGCTTGAAAATCGGCAAATGACTGAAGCGCGTCAGCCGTAAACTTCATTTGCGCTAAGCGGTTGGCTTTGACGTCAGGTTCTTCTGTCATGACCATGATGCGGTCGAAGTAAACATGAATGATCGGAACGAGTGATGCGAGCGCATTGTATGCTTCTTCTACTTCCCCGTTTGACAGCGCCTGTCCAGCTTTTTCTTTTGCTTTCGCCGTTTCATCAAAAAGCTGCTGTTCCTCATCCGCTTTAAAAGCATCCGGGTTGACAGAAACATCTTCTTGCGCTGATTTTTTGGCAATATTTGTTACACGGCTGAATGCTTCAACATCTTTTTTAAAAGTTTCATTTGCGATCTGTTGCATCAAATACGACGCTTTCTTAAATACGAGCGGAACGGTTCCCGTTTCACCGGCAAGAACAGCATCGACGATATCATAACGAACGCCTTTTTCCATTAACAGTGTTTTGTAACGCAAAGCAGTAAACGTCTTTAAATCGGCCAATACATCTTCTTTGCCACGCTTTACGCGGGTTTCTTCTGCAGCTGAATCGTAAGCGGCCGAAAATATTTGATATAAATCGGCTGTCCATCCCCGCTGATGAAAAAGCTGTAAAATGGCTGACGCCTGCCGTCTGAGACCGTGCGGATCTTGGGACCCGGTTGGGACATTGCCGATTGCAAAGCTCGTAACGAGGGTGTCAATTTTATCAGCCGCACTGACATACGCCCCGGCTGCTGTTTCCGGCACCGGATCTCCCGACTGTTTCGGCAAATAATGTTCGCGAACAGCTTGCGCTACCGTTTCATCTTCACCGCTTTTCAACGCATAAATTTCGCCCATTTCTCCTTGGAGCTCGGTAAATTCGTTCACCATTTCTGTTACGAGATCAGCTTTACTCAGCTCCGCAGCGCGTTCAGCTTGAGAAACCTCTTCAGACGATGCTCCGGTTTCTTTGCCAATGAGCGCAGTAATGTGCATGTTGCGCTTAACCTTATCGGCAATCGTCCCGAGTTCCTCATGATATACAATTGCGCTCAGCTTTGGCAAAAGATCGGCCAAAGGCTGTTTTAAATCTTCCTGATAAAAGAATTCCGAATCCTGAAGTCGGGATCGAAGCACTTTTTCATTGCCTTTGCGAACATTTTGCAAATGGCGGTGATCCCCGTTGCGGACCGTTACAAAATAAGGCAGAAGTTCACCTGCTTGGTTCTTCACCGGGAAATAACGCTGGTGTTCACGCATCGTTGTAATCAGCACTTGAGAAGGCACAGCGAGAAAACGTTCGTCAAATTCGCCGTAAAGAGCTGTCGGATATTCGACAAGCTGATTCACTTCATCAAGCAGATCATGATCAACCGGGATTTCCCACCCGTTTGTTTCGGCAATTTCTGCAATTTGATTGGAAATCGCGCGCTTTCTTTCCTCCGGACGGACAATGACGTACTCGCTTAACAGCGCTTCCGGATAATCCGCAGCTGATTCAAGCGTTGCAGCTTTGCCAAGAAAACGGTGCCCCATCGATACGTTGGACGTCGAAACACCGACCATTTCAAACGGGATTACCTCGTTGCCGTACATCGCTGTCAGCCAGCGGATCGGCCGGGCATAGCGAAGGTCATAACTTCCCCATCTCATGTTTTTCGGAAACGGAATGGATTGGATAACTTCTTTGATTTCAGGCAAGAAATCTTCTGTCTCCGCACCTTTCACGAACGTTTTTGCATAGACGTACTCTTCACCTTTAAGGACGTCAATCGTCAAATCATTGACCGTAATTCCTTGCGAGCGGGCGAATCCTTCCGCCGCTTTTGTCCAGTTTCCGTTCTCATCGACGGCGATTTTTTTCGCCGGTCCTTTCGCCGTCTTTTCTTGATCCTGCTGTTTGTCTTCAACATCATAAATCAGTACGGCTAATCGGCGCGGTGTTGCAAACGATTCGATCTCACCGTAGCCGACATTTTTTTCGTCTAAAAATTTAGCTGTGCGTGCTGCCAGTTCATTCATTGCATTTTCGACAAAATGAGCCGGCATTTCCTCCAAACCGATTTCTACTAACAGCGGCTTTTTAGTCATTGGAAACGTCCTCCTTTTCTTTCAGCATCGGAAAACCAAGTTCTTTTCGAACGTCATAATATTTTTTCGCACATTCGCGGGCAAGGTTGCGCACACGGGCGATATAACCCGTACGTTCCGTTACCGAGATCGCCCCGCGCGCATCGAGCAAGTTGAAAATATGCGAACATTTCAATACGTAATCGTAAGACGGAATAACCAATTCTTCTGCCATTGCCCGCTCAGCCTCTTGTTCAAATGTTGAAAAGAGTTCGATCAGCATGCTTGTATCGGCAACTTCATAGGAATATTTTGATTGTTCGTATTCATTTTGCATAAACACATCGCCGTACGTGAAGCCGTTAACCCATTCCAGGTCAAAAACATTTTCTTTATCTTGAATGTAGCTGGCAAGCCGCTCAATACCGTACGTGATTTCGACGGAAACCGGAGCAGCATCAAGACCGCCGACCTGCTGAAAATAAGTAAATTGCGTGATTTCCATCCCGTCAAGCCAAACTTCCCAGCCGAGCCCCCATGCAGCAAGCGTCGGCGCTTCCCAGTTGTCTTCAACAAAACGGATGTCATGTTCTTCGGGATTAATGCCTAATTCCCGCAGACTGTCGAGATACAGTTCTTGAATATTATCAGGCGAAGGTTTCATGATAACTTGAAACTGATGATGCTGATAGAGACGGTTAGGGTTTTCACCGTAGCGGCCATCAGCCGGACGGCGTGACGGTTCCACATAGGCGACATTCCAAGGTTCCGGTCCGATACTTTTCAGAAACGTCATTGGGTTCATCGTCCCTGCGCCTTTTTCAACATCATACGGCTGCAATAATAAGCAGTTTTGCTTTCCCCAAAAATCTTGAAGTTTTAAAATCATTTCTTGTACGTGCATTTGTTTCCCTCCTGTAAAAAAGATCGTCTTTAATCATAACGAACATAAAAAACTCCCGTCTCTAAGCCCGTTATATGAGCTTAGGGACGAGAGTAACCCGCGGTTCCACCCTAATTGTGCGTTGTTCGCACCTCTTTTCATAAACACTCCAGAGCGCCTTCCACATCATCCGCGGCTTGCTCAGCTTCCACTGTCCCGAGCTCGCTTCCGTTTTGCTTCTTAAAGAACAAAACAGTCTGCCGTGAAATCGTATGTACTACTCTCCATCTCCGTGTCTTGCCGTTGGCTTTGTCCATCTAAAATCATACAAAAATCCTGCTCAGCTGTCAATGTCACGCTCGTCTTCAAATGATAAACGGTCGATTTGCGCCAAAAAGCGCTTCGCTTTTAAATAGACACCGACATACTCTTCATAATACTGATCAATGATTTGTTTCAATTCTTTTTTTGTCGATGCCTTAACATTGATATGGCCGATTCGCGCTGCCGGTATTTTTTGAAAAAGATAAAGAAGCTTCACAACGTTCGCTTGAACCTTCTGATGGTGCGGATCAGCTGATGCGCAATGATAACAGACCGCTCCGGCAAAGCGGTGGGAAAAACTGAACGGCCCTTCCGTTGTTTGACACTGAGTACAGCGGTCGAGAGTCGGGGCGACTCCCGCCCATGCAAGCATTTTAATTTCCAAAATGTTTAACAAAACGTCCGGGTCGCTGCCTTCATCTAGCTGGTGCAAGAGGTGATAAAGCAAGTCAAACAGCGCCGGCGACAGCTGCTCTTCAGGAACGAGCCGATCAATCAGTTCCACCATGCACGCCCCGTAAGATGTCAAAATAATATCGCTGCGTATTTGACGGAACGAATCGAGAATATCGCTCTGATTCAGCGTACCCATCCCTTTAAACCGCTGATACACAAACGATCCGTAAATAAACAGCTGCGCGGAAGAGGCGAAGCGGCTTTTCGGCTTTTTAGCTCCGTTAGCCATAACAGAAATCTTCCCGTTCTCCCGCGTTAAAAGGGTTAATATTTTATTCGTTTCACCGTAATCTGTCGTTCGGATAACAATGCCTTCTGTTTTTTGCAGCATAACTGTTCACCGCCAGTGTGATGCGTATAAGTCAGTACTCTTCTTCATCATACCCGAATTCACGTAATGATTTTGGTTTGTTGCGCCAGTCTTTGTCTATTTTTACCCACAGCTCAAGAAAAATACGGGAACCGAGGAGACTTTCCATGTCTTCCCGTGCGCGCTTACCGATTTCCTTAAGCATTTTTCCTTGCTTGCCGATAATAATCCCTTTTTGGGATTTGCGCTCAACAACAACAACAGCGCCGACATCAACGACATCGCTGCCTTCACGCGGTTTAATACTTTCAATTTCAACAGCGATCGAGTGAGGAATTTCTTCTTCCGTTAAATGGAGGATTTTTTCCCGAATCATTTCACCGATTAAAAACCGCTCTGGATGGTCAGTAATTTGATCTTCCGGGTAAAACTGCGGTCCTTCTTCTAACCTGTTGTAAAGCTGCTCAAGCAAAACGCTGACATTTTGGCCGGTAAGCGCCGATATCGGAATGACTTCGCTGAAATCAAACAGCTTCCGATACGATTCGATAAACGGGAGAAGTTCGTCAGGGTGGACTTCATCGATTTTATTGATCACTAAAAAAACCGGCGTATCAATATTTTTCAAGCGTTCGATAATAAATTCGTCCCCGGGACCTTTCCCCTCTTTCGCATCGACTAAAAACAAAACAACATCTACTTCGCCGAGCGCTGACTGAGCTAAGTTTGTCATAAAATCGCCCAGCTTATGCTTCGGTTTATGAATACCGGGGGTATCAATAAAGATGATTTGCCCGCGTTCTTCCGAGTAAACCCCTTGGATCCGATTGCGCGTCGTTTGCGGCTTATCGCTCATAATCGCAATTTTTTCACCTAATACGTGATTCAATAACGTCGACTTCCCGACATTCGGTCTGCCGATTAAAGCTGCAAAGCCGGATTTGTATTCGTTTTCTGCCCCGTTATTCATGAAGATCCTCCGGCGAAAAAGCTCCCGGAAGCAACTCATCAATCGTCGTCTCGGCTGATTCGGTACCGTGAGTATTCGTTAAGTATATTTTCGTCTCCGGCTGTAAGAGTTCTGACATCACTTGACGGCAAGCGCCGCACGGCGAAACCGGACCTTCTGTGTCGGCAGTAACGGCCAGCGCCTTAAATGCTCTGACGCCATCTGAAACAGCTTTAAAAATCGCTGTTCGTTCAGCACAGTTGCACATACTGTATGCGGCATTCTCAATGTTGCAGCCGTGGTACACGGTGCCGTCTTCAGCCAACAGGGCTGCACCGACAGCGAATTTTGAATAGGGCACATACGCCCGCTCTCTTGCGACTCCAGCTTGCTTCATCAAATCTTCTTTATTCAATTCCATCACCTCAATTAAAATATTTGGGCCAAAATTCTTGGTAAAAAGATCATCGTTCCAACTGCAACAGCCAGTAAGGAAAACACGAATACCGATCCAGCCGCTGCGTCTTTAATCACTTTTGCGCGGTCATCATACGATTGGACCGTCAAGTCAACAACGTGTTCGATCGCCGTATTGATCAACTCCAACCCGAGAACTAATCCGATCACGATGAATAACAGCACCTGCTCAATGAGCGGCACGTTAAGCCATTGAGCGGCAAGAACGACAACGAGGGAAAAAACGGTGTGGATTCTGAAATTTTGTTCGGACCTCCACGTCTGACGTATGCCTGAGGCTGCATATTGAAAACTGCTTTTCAGCCGGTTCCACGATACAAATGATTGTTTATTTTTTGAGGCCATAAGACTGTAATACATCCTCTTGTTTTGTCAACATTTCTTCTTCCTCTTCTGTCGAAGCGTGGTCATAACCGATTAAATGAAAGAAACCGTGCACAGCTAAAAAGCAGTATTCGCGGTCTTCTGTATGACCGTATTCTTCTGCCTGCCTTTTGGCAGTATCAACCGAAATGACAATATCTCCAAGCAGATCGGGCACACCGTCAGCCAAAGGATCCGCTTCTCCTTCGTTCAAAGCAAACGACAAGACATCTGTCGGCCGGTCTTTATCCCGGTACATTTGATTTAATTCGTGGATCGCCTCATCTCGTACAAACGTCACAGAAACTTCTGTCCCGTATGTGACCGCTTCTGATGCCATTGCATAATCGAGCACATTTTTTATTAATTGCAGCTGCCCGGCTGATAACGTTTCCGTTTCATCGTTTAAATCAATAACATAGTCGCTCATCTGTTCAAACCTCCTTCGCCGGTTCGTAAATGTTCTTCGTCCGGATATTCGATCCGGGTATGATAAATACCTCGCAGTGTTTCTTCCATCGATTGAGCAGCTTTTTGAAGTTCTTTCATTGTCAAATCACATTCATCAAATTGACCGTCCGTCAGTTTATCCTCGGTCATTTTTTGAATCAGTGTTTGAATTTTTTCTGCTGTCGGATGAGGCATAGAGCGTACAGCCGCTTCGATCCCGTCAGCGAGACAGACAATCGCGGCTTCTCTCGTTTGCGGTTTCGGACCGGGGTAACGATAGTCTTCTTCCGCTGTGTTTTCATCTTCTTCCAAAGCTTTATGATAAAAATATTTGAGCAGAGTTGTCCCGTGATGCTGTTCAGCAATGTCGATAATTTCTTGCGGGAACTTCTGCGCTCTGAGCATTTCCGCTCCGTCGTAAGGGTGAGCAATGATAATTTTTTTGCTCAGTGTCGGAGTGATTTGATCGTGCGGATTGTCAATTCTCATCTGATTTTCAATAAAGAAATGCGGACGGCGCGTCTTGCCGATATCGTGGTAATACGATCCGACACGGGCTAACAACCCTTTAGCCCCGATCGTCTCGCAAGCCGCTTCTGAAAGATTGGCAACCATGACGCTGTGATGATACGTGCCGGGAGCCTCCAGTAAAATTTTTCGCAACAACGGCTGATTCGGGTTGGTTAATTCGATCATTTTCGTTACGGACAGAATCCCGAACGCCGCTTCAAAAAACGGTAAAAAGCCAATCGCCAAAATGGCAGCGATAAAACCGGACAAGCCGGCAAAACCGAGATTTGAACCGATCTCAAACCAGCTGTATTGCGCATTTTGCAGCATAAGGACAGCAGCGGCGACGACAGCATTGATAAATGCAATAAATACACCAGCTTGAAGCAGCCGTGAAACTGTCTGCGATTTGATCAAGAAAAAGACGCCGGCCGCTCCGGAGAAGAAGACGTATAAACCGTGTGCATAATTTAAGACACTGGCTGATTCGGCTGTGAACATGATGCTTGCGATGACAGCAAATACCATGCTTGTAAACAGCCCGACACGAGAATGAATCAGTATCGTTATCAGCATCGTGCCGAGAGCCGCCGGAACAATATAAGACAAACCGCTCAGTTCAACAGGGTGCATCAGGCTGACAACTTTCATGAGAAGCAGTGTAAGCGTGTAAATAAAGACATAAAGAAGCAAATACGTATTATTTTGCTTTATGCTTGTTCTCGCGTCATTCAAATAATAAGCGAGCATCGAAATCAACAGCGTGACTAAGAGTGCCAGTCCGACAAACGGATAGACAATGCTCACGTCTTCTGTCATTCCTACAACTGAAAGTTCTTGATGGATTTCTGCTGTAATGACTTCGCCTTCTTCGACGAGCAACTCGCCTTCGCGAATCATGACGGGATCGACAGTGTCTTCAGCAGCTTCTCTAGCTTCAACGGTCGCTTCTTCATCGATCATAAAGTTGGATGTTACGCCAAAACGGACGATATCTGTCATTGCCTGCACCAAAGAATCAGAGGCTGAGGAAGAAAGCCGGACTTGAGTCTCTGCTTCATTTGTTGCATCTGCAATATCATCCATCCGAATTTCCGAACTCATCACGTCATGCACTGCACTCGTCGTATGTTCGAGAGCTGTCTCGACTTCACTTTCACTTGCTGTTAACAAGGTTGCAATTGTTTCATCGTCAATCTCATCGTTCATCTGGTCGGGCAGTTCCGTGCGTAAGTCAGCCAGCTGATCTTCTGCGAAATTATCGTTATTTTCATTTTCTGTGTCAGCGTCAGCGCGAACTTCTTCTACGACGTAAAAAAGTTCGCGGATTTGTTCAATCTGATTTTCTGCATAGCGGGGGTTTTTCGAATAAACCGGATCGACCTCATTTACCGCTTCGTCAACTTGCTGTTCTGTCGCCTCTTGATTTTCAATTGTTAAAGGAGAGCGGATGTCCTGCTGGGCAACCGTTCCGGGTTCAAGTTCCGTATGTTCTGGCATGACATTCGAAGCCAGCAACCCATATGTAATCAACCCGAGAAAAGCAAACATAACGATTCTTGTATAGCGGTGATTTTTCCGTTTTTGCCACCAGCGCTGCTGATCAATCGATATACGTTCCGCCACTGAAGGCACCCCTTTTCTTAACTCACAATCGCTAGCTTATACATCCGCTTCATCATAAGCATCAATTATTCTTTGCACAAGCGTGTGCCGGACAACATCGCCGGAGTCGAGATAAATAAATGACAAGTCGTGAATATCAGCTAATATTCTTTCAGCTGCTTTTAGGCCTGATTCTTTTCCGCGGGGCAGATCAATTTGTGTCATATCCCCGGTTACTACCATTTTTGACCCGAATCCAAGCCGGGTTAAGAACATTTTAATCTGCTCTGCGGTTGTATTTTGCGCTTCGTCTAAAATTACAAAAGAATCATCAAGTGTACGCCCGCGCATATAAGCAAGCGGAGCAATCTCTATTGTTCCTCGTTCGAGCAAACGGGCCGTATGCTCAGTGCCGAGAACATCGTGCAGCGCATCATACAACGGACGCAAGTACGGGTCGACTTTCTCTTTTAAATCGCCCGGCAGAAAACCGAGGCTTTCGCCTGCTTCCACGGCTGGACGCGTCAACACAATCCGTTTCACTTGACCTTCTTTCAGTGCATGAACAGCTGAGACAACAGCTAAGTACGTTTTACCCGTTCCGGCCGGTCCGATGCCAAAAACAAGATCTTTTTTGCGCATCGCTGACACGTAGTGTCTTTGACCGAGTGTTTTAGCCAAAATCGGCTTGCCCCGCACATTAACGGTGATTTTATCTTCATAAAGATCAGCCATTTCATCCAGCTGCCCTTTTTGTGCCAGCTGAGCAGCATAATACACATCACGTTCTTTAACGGAAACACCGTTTCGTATCAGTTTCAACAGCATCGTAAAGATCTCTTCCAGCTGTTCGGCTTTGTTCTCATCAGCCATTACGGATACTTGCTGTCCGCGCGAATGAATCTCAGCACCGTAAATATCTTCTAACCTTTCTAAGTGCCGGTCTCCCGGTCCAAAAAGTGTTTGTATTTCATTCGCATCTTCAGACGCCAGCTCAATCGTGTATACTTCATATGTCAATTTACTCAATCTCCTTACACACAACGGTCCCTTATTATAGTAATCACAAACAGACTACTTTCACTTTACCATCGACACCACCAAGGTGCAAAGAATTTTCCGCCGCATAAAAAAGCTGTGCACTTATAAAGTGCACAGCAATTATTTGGCGTTATCTTTTACTGCGTTTTGATTTCGGCTTTCCTAATATTTCAGACCAAATAACACCTTTAATCGCTTCATCGCCGCTTATTTGACTGAAATCCAAGTTCACCTTCGGCTCTTTAGCAGCTGTGATATCGCCTCTTGTAATCGGAGAATTGCCGATTTTTTTCTCCGATTGTTTTGCTTGCTGCTTTTTCCGCTCCAATTCGCGATAGCGCTTTTGAAGATCTTCGTTCATTTTCGTCAGCTGTGTTTCTGCTTCGGGCTTAGGAGCTTGACGCTGACGTTCTTCCCCGATTTCATACTGCTTCGGTTCAGGTGCCGGCTTTTGCCCCGGACGGCCGGGTTTTTCTTGTCCGGTATTTTGTTCCTGCCGGAAAATATCACGCCAATCTATTTCATCTTCACCAGACGAATCGCGTTGTTCACGCCGGCGTTTTTGTTCTTCTTCTTTTTTCTCGCTTCCGCGCGACTGGAAAAAGCTTAATATCAACGCGATCACAAAGAAAAGAATCAGCGGTGAATCCAACAGCCCAAGGAAAAATTCCATGCATCGACGCTCCTTTCACCGAGCGCTCCCGACCAGATAGGTCTGCGATCGTTTTTAGTATTTCATTTCGTCCTCATCTTCTTCTCCGCTTTTCGTCGCTTTACCAATTGAATCACGCATATCTGTATCAGCTTTGATATTATTATAATTCATATAATCCATCACACCGAAGTTGCCGGAACGAAGCGCTTCAGACATTGCCATTGGCACTTCTGCTTCTGCTTCAACAACTTTCGCACGCATTTCTTCGACGCGGGCTTTCATTTCTTGTTCTTGCGCGACAGCCATTGCGCGGCGCTCTTCCGCTTTCGCCTGGGCAATTTTCTTGTCGGCTTCGGCTTGATCGGTTTGCAGCCCCGCACCGATGTTTTTACCGATGTCAATGTCGGCAATATCAATCGAAAGGATTTCAAATGCTGTACCTGCATCTAAACCTTTTTTCAGAACGGTCTGTGAAATCATATCAGGATTTTCCAATACTTCTTTATGGTCGTTAGCCGAACCGATTGTAGATACAATTCCTTCACCGACACGGGCAATAATTGTTTCTTCACCCGCACCCCCGACGAGGCGGTCAATATTCGCACGGACGGTGATCCGGGCTTTTGCTTTTACTTCAATTCCATCCATCGCGACACCGGCGATGAAAGGTGTTTCAATCACTTTCGGATTAACACTCATTTGAACAGCTTCGAGCACATCACGGCCGGCGAGATCAATCGCCGCACAGCGTTCGAATGTCAAATCAATGTTTGCGCGCTGCGCAGCAATTAAAGCATTCACGACCCGGTCAACGTTACCGCCGGCAAGGTAATGTCCTTCCAGCTTATTCGTGCTGATATCCAACCCGGCTTTTACCGCTTTAATCAGCGGGTTAACAACGCGGTGGGGAATAACCCGGCGTAAACGCATTCCGACAAGTTGGAATATCCCGACTTTAACGCCCGCAGCCCATGCAGAAATCCATAGCGCTACTGGTACGAATGTAAATAATACAGCTAAGGCCACAATAACAAGGCCGATGACAAGAAGCAGTGCAATTTCTTCAGTAATCATGTATCTTCCTCCTCTTTTTTAATCTGCCGCTTCTGTTTGCTTAACTTCCCGTACGACCATTTTTGATCCCGAAACAGAAACAACTTTTACTTTTCTTCCCTGTTCAATATATCCTCCCTCGGAAACCACGTCAAGCCGTTCATTATTAAACTCTGCGGTTCCTGACGGCCGAAGAATTGTTAACGCCCGTCCCGTCTCGCCTAATAAATGTTCCCGGGAAGTATTCGAAACGTAACCTTGTTCATTTCCTGCTTGGTCCTCAAAGACAATTTTTTTCAGTGTGCCGCTGTAACCGATATACTTTAAGAATAAAAACGAAGCGACAGCAGTGATCACAAGAGCAATTGCCAATGCAAACAAAATATTTGTCGTCGAATAACCGCTCAAAACCAAACTCGATAAAACGGCAGCTATGCCGAGTACACCTAAGACACCAAAGCTCGGAGAGAAAATTTCAATCAATAGAAGGACGGCGCCGGCGCCAAATAAAATTACCGTTTCTAAACCGGCAAAACCGGCGACTAAGTGACCGAAGAAAAAGAGCGCTAACGATGAAGCTCCTAAAATACCAAAAATCCCGAAACCTGGTGAGAACAACTCAAGCACAAGTCCTAAAGTTCCGAGTGATAATAAAATCGGCACAACAATCGGCCCGGTAATAAACCGCGCTAATGTTTCCGCAAACGTCGTTTCCATCTCTTCTACCGACGCTGCCGACATCCCGATATGATCAAGCACATCCTCACGCGATTCATAGGTTCCTTCTGAATAGCCGACTTCTTCCGCTTGGCCCGGGGTCAGTGTTAACAACTCACCCTCTCCAGCTCCCAGTTCCGGCAAATCTATTGAAGAATCTGCCATCGCTAAGGCATATTGCTCATCACGATCATTCAGCGAAGCGGCTTCTCTCATGCTCGCAAGCCAAGCTGACTGCGCTTTTTCATCAGCAGCGCTGCCCGAACCGTCAATGACAGCTGCTGATCCCATCCGGGTTCCCGGAGCCATAACGATTTCATCCGCATTCAATGACAGGTAAGCGCCGGCAGACAGCGCATCGCCTGTAACATAAGCCGTTGTCGGAACATCTGTGTTGCGCATTAACGCTGCAATATTCCCGGCCGCATCGACAAATCCTCCGGGAGTATGAACCTCAAAAATAATATGGTCTGCACCCTGTTCTTCAGCTGTTTCGATCGAACGGTTTAAAAAAGCTTCCAAACCGCGCTCAACTTCTTTTTCGACAGGTATTACATATACCAGTTCATTGCTGTCGTTATTATCTGCTTCAGCCGTCGTAAAAAATGCGCCGAGGCCTCCCGCAATCAGCAAAACAGCAAAGAACAACAATCGCCAGCGAATCACATCTGCCTCCCCCTTTCCTGATAGCCTATTCGTCGTTCATACTTGTACTACGTTTGAAACGTCTGATCGTTTCAAATTGATAGTATCTTTATTTTAACTTTTCTGCCGTTAAATTAAAAATATTTCGACTACAGAAGCGAAGCATGTAAAAAAGCGCCTTGCTAAGATGCAAGACGCTTTTTTTTTCATGAACTTATTCATTTACGCTAGCGCTTGTTCTACGCGCTTTTTTACTTCCGAGCCGTCCGCACGGCCTTTCACTTTCGGCATAATTGCACTCATGACTTTACCCATGTCTGCTTTCGAAGCTGCTCCTGTCTCAGCAATCGTTTCTTGAACGATCACATCCAGTTCTTCTTCGGAAAGTTGTGACGGCAAATAAACTTCAATGATGTCAATTTCCTGCCGTGTTTTGTCGGCTAAATCGGTTCGCCCGGCCTGTATAAATTCATGGAGGGATTCTTTACGCTGCTTCATCTCTCGATTCAGCACTGTCAGTTCTTCTTCTTCCGACAGCTCACGCCCCTGGTGGATCGCTTCATTCTGCAAGGCTGATTTTAAAGAACGAATGACTGTCAGACGTTCTTTCTCCTTGTTGCGCATTGCATTTTTCATGTCCTCTTGGAGACGCTCAAGCATGTTCAAATAATGAACACCCTCTCATTAAAATTTGCGTTTACGAGCTTCTTCGGACTTTTTCTTCCGCTTAATGCTCGGCTTCTCATAATGCTTCCGTTTTTTTACTTCTTGCATGGTTCCATCTTTAGACATCGACTTTTTAAAACGGCGAAGAGCAGCATCAATCGACTCGTTCTTCTTTACACGAGTTTCTGCCATTCTATATCCCTCCCTCCGATCAACCAATCAAACATGCATATTGCATGTACTCATTTATTATAAAGGATCTGCCGAACTCAGTCAACGTGCGTTTTTTCAAATTTTCACTTTTTTATCCGCGCTCAAGAATGTACCGCGGCTGTATGGATAACCCGGTTCATCGATGCGAACAGAGACAATTTCGCCGATATACGATCGATCCAATTCTACTTTCACTTTCATGTAGTTATCTGTATAGCCGATCAAGTACGAGCCGTTTTCTTCCGCTTCTTCAGGGATCATTTCGAGTGTTTCCCCTTCATGCATTGAAGCGTATTCTTTCGCCTGTTGATTGGACAGTTCGATCAGCTGATGAACGCGCTCGTTTTTCACTGTCTCATCGACTTGATCATCCATCCGGGCAGCCGGTGTTCCTGTCCGTTTTGAATAAGGAAAGACATGCAGTTCGGAAAAACCGATGTCGCGAATCAGCTGAAATGTTTCTTTAAATTCGTCTGCGGTTTCTCCGGGGAAACCGACAATGACATCCGATGTCACCGCCAAACCGGGTAATGCCCGTTTAAGCTGCAGGACGCGATCTTTATAAAATTTAGTAGTGTATTTACGGCGCATGCGCTTTAGCACTGAATCTGAACCGGATTGCAGCGGAATATGGAGGTGACGGACAATTTTATCGGATTGATTGATAACACTTATAACACGGTCTGTGATCTGACTGGCTTCAATCGAAGAAATCCGGATTCGCTTTAAACCGTCAACTTCCTCAAGACGCTCTAATAAATCAGCAAACGAATAATCTTTCATATCTTCTCCGTACCCGCCTGTGTGTATCCCGGTCAAAACGATTTCTTTATACCCGGCATCGACAAGCTGATTTGCTTGTGAGATGACATCATCCGGCTGCCGGGATCGAAGTAAACCGCGGGCCCATGGAATGATGCAAAATGTACAAAAATTGTTGCACCCTTCCTGAATTTTTAATGAAGCGCGCGTTCGATCGGTGAATGCCGGAACATCCAGCTCTTCATATACCCGTGCCGTCATAATATTTCCGACAGCATTAATCGGTTCACGCGCTTGTTGAAACTCAGAAATCAGGTCAATCAGTTTATGGCGATCCTGTGTGCCGACTACGATATCGACCCCCGGTATCGCCATCACCTCAGCCGGAGAAGTTTGTGCATAACATCCGGTAACACAGACAACAGAATCCGGATTTCGGCGAATCGCCCTGCGAATGACTTGCCGGCTTTTTTTATCACCGGTGTTTGTTACAGTGCATGTGTTAATCACGTATACATCGGCAATTTGCTCAAACGACGTCTTTTCATATCCCGCTTCTTGAAACAGTTGCCATATCGCTTCTGTTTCATAATGGTTCACTTTACATCCCAATGTATGAAAAGCCACTGACGGCATGATTTTCACCTCGATAATTCAAAATAATAAGACAGGGCTGCCAATCCGTAAAGCGGTGCTGTTTCCGTCCGTAAAATACGCGGACCGAACGAAGCGAGAACACCTCCGGCTTCAGAAAACATTTGCGCTTCCTGCGGAGATAGACCGCCTTCAGGACCTATAACAAGCAGTATCCGTTCACCTGCTTTCGATTTGGAAATAACTTCCGCAAAGCGGTTCATTTCTCCTGCTTTGCTCGATTCTTCATAGGCGACAATAACTTGGTCATACTGATGAAATTGTTCAGACAATTTTGCCGCAGTCACAAGATCATGAATATAAGGCAGACAATTGCGGTGTGATTGTTCGGCAGCTTCTTTGACGATTTTTTTCCACCGTTCCTGTTTTTTGGCAGCTTTTTTCTCATCCAGCCGCGCAATGGACCGATCAGCTTCAAACGGCAAAAATGCTGCCGCACCGAGTTCAGTTCCATGTTTAACTACTTGCTCAAATTTATCACCTTTCGGCAGCCCGTGAGCGACGGTGACGTTAACAGGCATTTCCGGGTGACCCGCTGCCTTTTCAACAACTGCCGCTTTACATTCATCTTGGTTGACCGATTGCAGGGAACAAACATATGCAATCCCGCTGCCGTCAGCAACAATGATTTTATCGCCCTCAACCATGCGCATCACACGGGAAATGTGATGTGCATCGTCATTGGCAAGCGTCGCTTCACCATGTTGCAAAGACTGTTGCGATACAAAATAACGCTGCAATTCAGTGCCTCCTTTTAAGGCCGTTCAGCAACTATCGCGATCCAGCCTTCCATCTCTGTTGTTTCTGCCAGTCTCCACCCTGCCTCTTGCAAAGCTTCTTTAACCATTGAACGTTTGCGTTCAATAATTCCGGATACAATTAATTTGCCGCCGTTTTTCAGCTGCGACTCGGCGTCCGGCAGCAAATCCAAAATCACTTCGGCGAGAATGTTGGCGACGATGATGTCTTTTTTTTCGTCAAAAGACCGATCTTGGAGCAAATCACCTTGACGGACGTTTACACGGTCTTGGACGCGGTTGAGCTTCGTGTTGATCTCGGCTGATTTCACCGCCACTTCATCTAAATCCAACGCTTCAACTTTTGCCGCGCCCAGTTTGGCGGATGCAATGCTGAGAACACCCGTTCCGCAACCGACATCGGTTACCGTATCGCCGTCATTCAGGTGTTTTTCCAACGCCTGAATGCACAGCACCGTCGTCGGATGCGTCCCCGTCCCGAACGCCATACCGGGGTCAAGCTCAATCACTTCTTCGTTTTCACGCACAGGGGTGTATTCTTCCCACGTCGGCGTGATCGTTATTCGTTCGGAAACTTTCACCGGTTTATAATATTTTTTCCATTGTGTCGCCCATTCTTCTTCATTGATTTCGCTGACAGTTACGTGATTTAGGCCGAGATCGATATCAAATACATGGAGCCGGTTCACCGCTTCTTTGATCGAATCAACGGTTTCTTTCAGGAAACTGTTCACAGGCAAATAAGCCTTAACTAAAACGCCTTCCTCAGGGTAATCTTCCGGCGACAGATCATAAATTTCGCCGAACACCGTTTCCCGCTCGCGAAACAAATCCTCCCGGTCTTCAATCACGACCCCGCTGGCGCCGGATTCATGCAAAATATGACTGACCGGGTCAACAGCTTCCTGCGACGTATGAATACAGATTTCCGACCATTTCATCAGTTCCAGCTCCTTGTACGGTTAAAATTGTTTTATCTTTCAGCCAAAGCTTTTGAACGCCCGTTTCACTTTATCAAAGAAACTCTGACTTTGTTCATCCGGCATTTCATCGCCTTCTTCTTCAGAAAATTCACGCAGCAGCCGTTTTTGATTTTCACTGATATCTTTCGGCACGATCACTTTCATCAGCACGTGCTGATCACCTTGACCCATGCCGCGCACGTTCGGAACGCCCTTGCCGCGCAGACGGAAATGCGTTCCGTTTTGCGTTCCGGCAGGAACTTTCAGTTTCACTTTGCCGTTTAATGTCGGCACTTCGATCTCATCGCCAAGCGTTGCCTGCGTAAACGTTATCGGCATTTCACAATAAATGTCGTCGCCGTCACGTTCAAAGAACTCATCCGGCTGAACATTGAAAACTACGAAAAGATCGCCCGGAGGCCCGCCGTTTACCCCCGCTTCTCCTTGGCCGGCAACACGAATTTGCTGTCCGGTATCGACACCGGCCGGGATTTTAATATGAATAGTCTTGCGTTTTTTAACTTTTCCTTTACCGCCGCATGTACGGCATTTGTCTTTAACAAATTGACCGGTTCCGTCGCAGTGGTGACAAACGCGGCGGTTCACAACACGGCCGAACGGAGTATTTTGCTCGACGTTCAGCTGACCGCTGCCTTGACAATGTGTACACGTTTCCGGTTGCGTGCCCGGTTTCGCGCCGTTGCCGCCGCACGTTTCACAATTTTCCTCCCGCGGAATTTCGATATCGGTTTCTTTGCCGAAGACAGCTTCTTTAAAATCGAGATTCATTGTATACTGCATATCTGCACCTTGTTGCGGGGCGTTCGGATCGCGCCGGCCTCCGCCAAAGAACATATCAAAAATATCGCTGAAGCCGCCAAAATCTCCGCCGCCGGCTCCGCCGAATCCTTGGTTCGGATCAGCATGGCCGAATTGGTCGTAATGAGCGCGTTTTTGTGAATCGCTCAACGTATCGTAAGCATCTTTGACTTCTTTAAATTTTTCTTCGGCGTCCGGAGCATCGTTGACATCCGGATGATACTCGCGCGCCAGTTTGCGGTACGCTTTTTTTATTTCTTGGTCCGAAGCGTTTTGATCGACACCAAGAACTTCATAGTAATCTCGTTTACTCATCACACATTCACTCCCGAGTTTAATCCATAACGGATAGTCTATCATTGTCCTTGCCAACAGGCAAGGGACTGCACTGACAATATGAGGCTGAAAAGCGGAAAAAAGCCAAAGCCAAGAAGCTCCTGACTTTGACTTTTCTTCTATCCGCACGAACTGAGGAAATTATTTTTTCTCTTCATCGTCGTTTACTTCTTCGTAATCAGCATCGACAACATCGTCATCGTTGCCGGCGCCTTGATCTTGTTCAGCTTGCTGCTGTTGCGCAGCTTGCTCATAAAGCTTCGTGGACAACTCGGTAACAACTTCTTGCAACTCGTCTTTTGCAGTACGAATCGCTTCAAGATCATCGCCTTCAAGAGCTGATTTCACTTTCTCTTTCGCCGTTTCTGCTTTTTCTTTTTCCGCCTCTTCTACACTTTCACCAAGATCGCTGATCGTTTTTTCCGTTTGGAAAACGAGCTGATCGGCTTCGTTGCGAAGGTCGGCTTCTTCACGGCGTTTTTTATCTTCTTCTGCGTTTTCTTCTGCATCTTTAACCATTTGTTCAATATCTTCTTCAGAAAGACCGGAAGAAGACGTGATCGTAATCGACTGCTCTTTATTCGTGCCAAGGTCTTTTGCACGCACATTAACAATTCCGTTCGCATCAATATCAAAGGTAACTTCGATTTGCGGCACACCGCGCGGAGCCGGCGGAATATCTCCCAATTGGAAGCGGCCGAGCGTTTTGTTATCCGCTGCCATCTCCCGCTCACCTTGGAGAACGTGGATATCAACGGACGGCTGATTATCTGCCGCGGTTGAGAATACTTGCGATTTGCTTGTCGGAATCGTTGTATTGCGCTCAATCAACTTCGTCGTAACGCCGCCCATCGTTTCAATACCGAGCGACAGCGGTGTGACGTCGAGCAGCACTACGTCTTTCACGTCACCGGCAAGAACACCTGCTTGCACAGCAGCGCCAAGTGCGACGACTTCGTCCGGGTTAACACCTTTATGCGGATCTTTGCCGGTAATTTTCTTGATGCCTTCTTGAACAGCCGGGATACGTGTTGAACCGCCGACTAAGACAACTTTATCAACTTCGCCCTGGCTTAAGCCCGCATCTTTCATCGCTTGACGGAGCGGTCCCATTGTTTTTTCAACAAGATTGGATGTCAGTTCATCAAACTTCGCACGGCTCAAGTTCATTTCTAAGTGTTTCGGGCCGGATTGATCAGCTGTAACAAACGGCAGGCTGATTTCTGTTGTCGAAACGCCGGAAAGGTCTTTCTTCGCTTTTTCAGCTGCATCTTTTAAGCGCTGCAGCGCCATTTTATCTTGGGAAAGATCAATCCCTTGCTCTTTCTTAAATTCAGCAACCATATGATCGATAATCGCCTGGTCGAAATCATCGCCGCCGAGTTTATTATCGCCGGACGTCGCTTTTACTTCAAAGAAGCCGTCGCCAAGTTCAAGGATCGATACGTCGAACGTACCTCCGCCGAGGTCGTACACGAGAATCGTCTGATCGTCTTCTTTATCGAGGCCGTAAGCAAGCGCGGCTGCTGTCGGTTCGTTAACGATGCGTTCAACTTCCATTCCGGCGATTTTCCCTGCATCTTTTGTCGCTTGACGTTGAGAATCATTGAAGTAAGCCGGAACGGTGATAACAGCATTCGTAACTGTATCGCCAAGATATGCTTCCGCATCTGCTTTTAGTTTCTGCAAAATAATCGCAGAGATTTCTTGCGGTGTATATTCTTTTCCTTCGATATCTACTTTATAATCTGTCCCCATATGACGCTTGATCGATGCAATCGTATTCGGGTTTGTAATCATTTGCCGCTTCGCTACTTCACCGACTTGACGCTCGCCGTCTTTAAACGAAACAACAGACGGTGTCGTGCGCGCGCCTTCCGCATTAGGAATGACCGTTGCTTCTCCGCCTTCCATTACTGCGACACAAGAGTTTGTTGTTCCTAAGTCGATTCCGATTGTTTTGCTCATGACTGATTCCTCCTAAATTGTTGTTTCATTGTTTCGATGTTATGCGCTGACTTTAACCATCGCCGGGCGCAGGACCCGGTCGTTTAAACGATAACCTTTTTGCATTTCCTCGATAACAATATTTGAATCGTATTCTGCAGATTCTTCCTGCATTACTGCTTGATGATAATGCGGGTCAAACGGCTCGCCTACGGAAGCAATCGGGGTAACGCCTTCTTTTTCCAACGCTTCAAGCAGCTGATTGTAAACCATTTGCACACCTTTTAGAAGGCTCTGCGTTTCTTCTGCTTTCGGCGTTATCATCATCGCCCGCTCAAAATTATCAATTACAGGGAGAAGACTCTCTGCAAGATTTTGCGATCTATACTTCGCCGCCGCTTCTTTTTCTTGTTTCGTCCGGCGCCGGAAGTTATCATAATCCGCCTGAACCCGAAGGAGTTTTTCTTCCATTTCTTTGAGCTTCACGCCCAGATCCTCCAATTCGGACTTTGGAACCCACTCATCATCGGTGTTTTCCGCCGTTTTTTCACTTGCCTCATCTGAAACGGGATCACTCTCTTCAATTGCTTCATCGGTTGCATGGACTGTTTCGTTATTTTCTTCTTCATGCACTTTTTCTTCTGCTGCGTGTTTTTTATCGTTGTTCACCCATCTCACCTCCTTATACAAACTTCATACTACTTGCTGTAGCGATTTGACAAGAGCCTGGATAAATCGCGTGTTAAATAATCCATCAAGCTGATGACACGCGGATATTCCATACGTGTCGGCCCCAAAATTCCGACCGTCCCGAGCTGTTTGCCGTCTGCCGAATACGTGGCCGTTATGACTGTGCAATCATCAAACGGCGCAAAACGGTTCTCTTCACCGATGCGGATTTTTAAGCCCTTTTCTTCCGACCGGAACAATTTCGATACCAATTCATCTTCCTCAAAAATGTTCAAGATATCCCGCACACGATCGACATCATTAAATTCGGGCTGGCTGAGAATGTTCGTTTTTCCGCTGTAATAAACTTTATCATTATGGTGATGGCGAAAGATCTCTTTAAAAACTTCCAATATCTGATCGTAACGATCGACATACTTCTTCATCACATTTGCCACTTCAGTGCGCAGCGCCTGCTGCAGTTTATAAAGCGGAACGCCGTATAGCCGGTCATTTAATATTTTTACTACTTTCTCCAGCTCTTCCGACGATAATTTATGCGGGAAATACACAGTTTGATTTTCAACGTGACCGGTATCAGTGACGATAATGGCAACCGCCTGATTATCCGAAATCGGTATGAGCTGAATTTGCTTCAGCGTCGATTCAAAAACTTCCGGCCCGAGAACGATTGATGTATAACTCGTCAAGTCAGACAGCACTTTAGCTGATTGTTTGACAACTTCCTCAAGCTCAGCGAACCGGTCTTCCAATACTTCTTGAATGTTCTCAGCTTCTTTTTTGGTGACCAATGAAGGGGACAGCAAATGGTCAACATAGTGCCGATAACCTTTTTGTGACGGTATCCGTCCTGAAGAACTGTGCGTTTTCTCCAAAAAACCCAGCTCTTCTAGATCCGACATTTCATTGCGGATCGTTGCCGGGCTGTAGCTGACATTGCTCCGTTTCGATATACTGCGGGAACCAACGGGCTCCGCATTTGTTACATAGTCATCGACAATGGCCTTCAAAATCAGCATTTGACGTTCTGTCAACATATGCAACCCCTCCTGTTAGCACTCGGTTTCTTTGAGTGCTAAATCTAGTTTATAAATTATCAAAGAAGGATTCTTTTTGTCAACTTTAAACGTGAATTATTTTCAAAGCATAAACAGCCTTTTACGGGTTTACCCGAGCAGAAATTTTTCAAACACTTCATTTCCGAGCAAAAGTCCGTCTTCCGTTAAAAACAACCGCCCTTCTTCTTCATTGAGCAAACCGCGCTCAAACAGCCCCGGTACAATTTCAGGAAAGGCATCGTCTACATCGATGTTATAACGCTCAAAAAACTCACTCCGCGATACACCGCTTCGCATGCGCAGCCCCATAAACATGAATTCTTCCATCTGTTCTTCCTTTGTTACACGGTGAGTTTCCAAGTACGGAAACTCCCCCTCGGCAATCGCACGCATGTATTTAGGAAGCGGGCCGTGGTTCACTGTGCGGACACCGGCTGTATAGCCGTGCGCACCTGCTCCAAGGCCGTAATACTCCTTATTTTGCCAATACACTCGGTTATGAGAACTTTCGTATCCGGGGACAGCGAAATTGCTGATCTCATACTGATTCAGACCGGCCTCGCTTAAAACCGAACGCATTCGTTCGTACATTAGCGCTTCGAATTCCTCTTCGGGCAAACTGAGCTGACCTTTACGCCACATTTGATAAAAAACAGTCTTCGCTTCGATTTTAAGCGCATAAGCACTGACATGAGTGACAGGAAGCTGCAACAGTTCGTTTAATGAATCATCCCAGTGTTCCATCGTCTGGCCGGGCAAAGCGTACATCATATCAACAGAGATATTTGTAATCCCGGATTGACGGGCCAACAGGATTTGTTCGAGCACATCTCCAGGCTGATGGTCCCGATTGATTGTTTGCAGCAGCTGACTGTCAAAAGTTTGTGCGCCGATACTAAGACGGTTAACACCGGCTGCGGACATCATTTGCAGTTTCTCCTGATCAGCGCTGCCCGGATTAACTTCTACTGTCCATTCTGCTTCCGGAGAAATCGGGAAGTAATTGCGCAAACCGAGCAGAAGGCGCTTCAGCTGCGCCGAACTTAATGAGGTCGGCGTACCTCCGCCGACATAAATGCTTTCGATCGGTCCTTCAGGCGGCACAGCCTCAACGGTACGTGCCATCTCTGTTAATACGTCATCAATGTATTCATCGATCGGCTGATTTTTTAAAAAGAACTTATTAAAATCACAATAATGACAAATCTGCTCGCAAAACGGCACGTGTAAATAAATCGCCCGCGGCATCTATATCCCCCTTTGATCTGAACGTTTAACAGGCCGCAGATGGGCTGCGGCCTGACACATCACTTATTTTCATCCATGCTTAATACAGACATAAATGCTTCTTGCGGCACTTCTACGTTACCGACATTTTTCATCCGCCGTTTACCTTCTTTTTGCTTCTCCAAAAGCTTTCGCTTTCGAGAAACGTCGCCGCCGTAGCATTTGGCAAGCACGTTTTTCCGCATCGCTTTAATTGTTGAACGCGCGATAATTTTCTGCCCGATACTTGCTTGAACAGGTACTTCGAATTGCTGGCGCGGAATGAGATCGCGCAGTTTATCGACAATTATTTTTCCGCGTTCGTAGGCGAAATCGCGGTGGACAATGACGGATAATGCATCGATCTTTTCTCCGTTTAACAAAATATCCATCTTAACGAGGTTGCTTTCTTTATAACCGATAATTTCATAATCAAAGGATGCGTAACCCCGTGTGTTCGACTTCAATGTATCAAAGAAGTCATACACAATTTCCGAAAGCGGGATATTGTAAACGATATTCACCCGGTTTTCATCCAAATATTTCATATCAATATATTGCCCGCGCTTCTTTTGACAAAGCTCCATAACCGGACCGACAAATTCATTCGGGGTCATAACTTCTGCTTTTACAAACGGCTCGCTGACCCGCTCGATTTTTTGTGTGTCGGGCATATGCGACGGATTATCAATTTCAAGCACTTCATCATCCGTCGTGACGACTTCGTATATAACACTTGGAGCCGTTGTGATCAGGTCAATCCCGTATTCGCGTTCAATCCGTTCTTGAATAATCTCCATGTGCAACAGACCGAGAAACCCGCAGCGAAAACCAAAGCCTAATGCTTGTGACGTTTCTGCTTCATATTGTAAAGAAGCATCATTTAATTCCAGGCGTTCCAGCGCTTCCCGAAGTGCTGTATAACCGTTTGCATCAACCGGATAAAGACCGCAAAAGACCATCGGATTTAATTTACGGTAGCCCGGGAGCATTTCAGGCGCCGGATTTTTTGCGTGCGTCACCGTATCGCCGACGCGGCTGTCCGAAACGTTTTTGATCGAGGCAATCATATAACCGACGTCCCCGACGCTCAATTCTTTTTTACTTTCAGGTTTCGGTGTGAATACTCCGATATCTTGCACTTCAAATTCTTTTTCGGTTGCCATCATCCGAATTTTTTCACCCGGCTTGACTGTGCCTTCAACAATTCGAAAGTAGACAATAACACCTCTGTACGGGTCGTATACAGAATCGAAAATCATCGCCCGAAGCGGCGCTTCCGGATCACCGGCAGGAGCCGGAATATCTTTCACGACAGATTCTAAAATTTCGTCGATCCCGACGCCGTCCTTAGCAGAGGCAAGGATGCAATCATCCATCGGCAAGCCGACAACCTCTTCAACTTCTTGTTTCACTCTTTCCGGTTCGGCGCTTGGCAAATCAATCTTATTAATAATCGGAATGATTTCTAAATCGTTGTCGATCGCTAAGTACACGTTCGCTAATGTCTGCGCTTCAATTCCTTGCGCGGCATCGACGATCAGCAGGGCGCCTTCGCATGCCGCTAAACTTCGGGAAACTTCATATGAAAAATCGACGTGTCCCGGTGTATCGATCAAGTGGAATATATATTCCTCGCCGTCGTTTGCTTTATACTCCAGCTGGACAGCATTCAGCTTGATTGTGATTCCGCGTTCACGCTCAAGGTCCATCGCATCGAGCATCTGTTCTTTCATTTCCCGCTGCGTCAATGCTTTTGTTTTCTCTAAAATACGATCCGCCAATGTTGATTTTCCGTGATCAATATGGGCGATGATCGAAAAGTTACGTATCCGATCCCGACGTTCAATGCGCTGTTCGGGGTTCATCAATGCATCACTCCTGTTTGTTACGATTCAAACGTCTTTATAGACACTAACTTGTATTATAGCAATAAACATTCAGATGGTACAATTCATTTTCCCGATTCTGTTCAAATTCTTTTCCTAAGAAATCGCTCTATGCCCGAAAATATGATTGCATTTTCCATACCCATTTGATAAAATCCATATTGTTGCAAGCCAAGGAGATCACAAAATGATCGGCGATACAACGGAACTACTTGAGGAGGTGAAGAAAAATGGCTAACATTAAACAGGCCCGCAAGCGTGTCGGCACGATCGAAAAGAAGCGTGCGCAAAACGCTGCGTTTAAATCTGAACTTCGCACAACAGTGAAGGTATTTGAGAAAAAAGCAGATCAAAACGACGTTGCAGGAGCAAAAGAAGCATTTTCCAATGCTGTGAAAAAGATTGATAAAGCTGTCAACCGCGGTATTTTTCACAAAAACACAGCATCGCGTCAAAAATCCCGTATGCATAAGCGTCTTAACGAGTTGAGCGCTTAAATCGGAAAATCGCATTGCAAAAAGCGACCTCAAAAAGAGGCCGCTTTTTTTAATGATTTTTCGACTCGTATAAAAACAATTCCACACCGAGCTCATCGCTTACGCGGCCGGTTTTTATCCGAAAATCAAGTTCGGCCAATTCATCGATTTTTTTCATGAGCTGACTGTCACTGAATCGGCCCGTCTGCCGCTGCGCGAGCTTAACTACATAAGGATGCAGTTTCAACCGGCCGGCAATCATTTTCTCCCCGTATCCTTGTTCAGCCATTTGCTTTACTTGATAAAGAATGCGAAACTGCCTGACCATTAACGCTAATATTTTAAGCGGCGCTTCTTTTTGTTTAATTAAATCATAATAAATGCTGACTGCTTGTTCTGTTTGCCCTTTAACAACACCGTCAACGAGCGCAAAAATATCTTGATCCAATGACCGTGCTGTCAAAGCTTCAACAGCGTCTTGTTGTATGATGCCTTCCTCGCCGGCGTATAACGATAATTTATACACTTCTGAGGCCAAAACCATTAAATCCCCGCCCGTAAGCTGAAGCAACAGATCATCAGCCCCCTGGGCGAAAGTGACTCCGTTTTCTTCCCCCTTGCTTTTCAGCCAGCTGCGCAATTCATTTTCATTAAGAGGTTTTCCGTCCATAACAACAGCCTGCTGTTTGATTTGTTTAACGAGCTTTTTCCGTTCGTCCAACTTCTCGTAAGGTGCCTGAATAATCACGGTTGATTCTGTTACCGGGTTTTCGGCATAAGTGCGTAATTTTTCTGTATCGTGCTCTACAGCGGCTGAATTTTTCTGCGCGGTTAAAAAATGGGCATTCTTTAAGATCACAACCCGCTTTCCGCCCATAAACGGAAACGTGTAAGCTTCTTCTACTGCTGCATCCACCGGTGTTTCGTTCATATCGAACGTGGATAAATTAAATTCCTGTTCGTCTTTTGTAAGAGCTTTATTGACGATCCTTCCGACTGCATCTTCGATTAAGTAAGACTCCGTTCCGAAAAGAAGATAGATCGGTGCAGTTTCCTGATTTTGAATATGCTTTAAAACATCGATATACGACACAGTTGTCACTTCCTTATTCATACTGGATCTAAGTTTATCACATGAATTCATATCGGGAAATTATCCTTACGGATAGATTTTTTTTCAAGTTTCCATTATACTGGACTTGTAATAGGAGGGATCTGACATGAATGAATTTGAACACGATGTCCAGTATAAGCAAAATGATTTAATCGACAGTGCGATCGGTTTTATTGTCCCTTTTGGATTCTTCTTTACCATCTTTATCGTAGCACAGATTATTGAAATCTTTGTCGGGTAAGTTCCCGCATTAATCTGCTGCGGCTCTGACTGCGCCTTTTTACAGGCGCAGTCAGAGTGTTGACAAAGTCATGACATCGTTAGATGTCATGTTAAAAAGAACGGATGACGACGCATCGTCCGGCTTCTTTCCGCGGGCGAGCGCCGAGCCGCTTCGGGCTTATGCCCTGCAGGGTCTCGTCTGTCTCGCTATCCCGCAGGAGAAAGCCGGGATGCTGGGTCATCCTCTTTTTTGAAGCGAGTGTATTGATAAAAAAGAAGCCATGCATCCACTCCTCCGACGCCTCCGGGAAAGCAAGAGACGAAGATCCGGATTCGGCGGCCTGAGGCCGCCGAATACTAGCTGAGTCCTTGCCCGGGGCAAGCGGAGGGTAGTGGATTCATGACTTACGTCAAAATAATAGTTTGTCTACACCTTGACTGCGCCTGCTTACAGGCGCAGTTTTATTTTGTTTCGAGGTATGTTTCCGCCTGAAAACGCCCGTCTTTAACCGTAACAGTCACAGCTCCGTCAGTATCCGTTCTGTAAATATCAACGTCAGCATCCGTCAATCTGTTTAAAACTTCTTCACTCGGGTGACCGTAACGATTTCCTTCCCCGACCGGAATAAGTGCTGCCGAAGGATCAACTGCTGTGAGAAACGGCTCGGTAGTAGACGACAGACTGCCGTGATGGCCGACCTTTAAAACATCGGCTTTAAGCGGTTCGTCATCTTCAACCAGCCTCTGTTCGATTTCTTCCTCAATATCCCCTGTGAACAAAAATCTCACGTCTTCAATCGCTGCAGCCATAACGATTGATCGGTCGTTTTCTTCCAGCTCGTCTCCTTGAGGGTTTAACAGCCGAAAAGACGAACTGCCTGTTTGCCACTTTTGCCCGTATTTTCCCGGCTCGATCGGAACACCTTGTTCCTGCAGGCACGCTAACGCTTCCTTCCCCGTTTCTGAAACCGGCAAAACGGCCGGGTAGAGAACCCGTTCGATTCGAACCGTTTTGCTGACATCGCAAGCATCTCCGACATGATCTTGATGCCCGTGGGTTAAAAGAAGTGTATCAATCCGGCGGATTCCCTCGCCGCGAAGAAAGGGTTCAATCGCTCTGATGCCGGGACCTTTAACGCCGGATTTCTCCGGATCGTCTGCGTCAAACACCGGCGCACCGCCTGTATCAATTAAAATGATTTCTTCACGCCGGGGAAGCTCGATCAAAATGGCGTCTCCTTGACCGACATCCAACATCGTAATCCGCGCATCCGAATTAAAAAACGGCGAAAAAAAATGAACAAAAAATACCGTTGTCAAAATCAATATTGCTGTAACGTACTTTTTCCTTTCAATCAATACAAGGGAAAGACTCGCAGCGAAAAGCCAAAGGATCAGCTGCCATTCGTCAGGCGCTCCAAGCACTGCCGCATGCCAAGGAACAGATGCCAGCATTTCAAGAAACGAGTCCATCATCTTCGCCGCTGCAGAAGCTAACGCCCATAACCATTCCGGCGATTGTCCAAACAATGCATTTATTCCGGCAATAATGAATGCAAGCGGTAAGAGAATAAGTGTCACAAGCGGAACCATCACGGCATTAGCACAGACAGCGAGGATACTTAACTCATAGGTTTGTGCGATTAACACAGGCGCACTGACGATTTGTGCTGTAACGGTTACTTTCAAGAGCTGTTGTATGCGGTTTCCGTCCGTAAGCCAATTCTTTGAAATTAACAGCGCCGCGGTTGTAAGAAAGGAGAGCTGAAAACCCATATGCAATAAAAGCTGCGGATCGCTTAAAAGAAGAAGCGCAGCGATTAAACTGACAGCTTCAATACCTTTAATACGGAAACCGAGTTTTTTAAAAACAATAAAAATCATCAACGTCAATACAGCCCTTGTGACAGAGGGAGCCCCTCCGGCAATAACAATGTATAACGGCATCGTTGCCAACAACGCTGTTTCAGCCTGTTCCCGTGTCAATGTTAAACGAAGGAGCAAATAATAAAGCGCCCCCGATAAAAAGGCGACGTGCAAACCGGAAACAGCCAGTAAATGAATGACGCCGAGAGCCTGGTATTGATTGAGGCGCGCTTCATCTATAAGCTGACGCTCACCGAAGACAAGCGCCGCTAACAGAGGCGCTGCCTCCTCCGACCGGGCTGATTTACCCGAGGTCATTTTTTCAATCCCCGTTTCACGCATCCTCTTCAGTCTGTCCATCATGTTTGGATTCTTATCGATACAGCTGAGGGTGTCCGGGTTGACCGTTGCCGTCCAATAAATATTTTCCCTCAGCAAATACCCTGCGTAATCAAAACCATACGGATTGGAAGGC
This sequence comes from Salisediminibacterium halotolerans, assembly GCF_003814815.1. GTDB lineage: Bacteria > Bacillota > Bacilli > Bacillales > Salisediminibacteriaceae > Salisediminibacterium > Salisediminibacterium halotolerans. Next base: position 231,127 of record NZ_RKQQ01000002.1, on the reverse strand, counting down.
GGATCAGGCTTTGTTAATTCCGCTTCAAACCGGCAAGTTTCACCGGGGCGCACCGGGGCTTTCGACGATTGGTCGTCTGCCTTTATAAAAACAGCGATCTTTTCGTTATCTTCTGTGGCAAATACACCTGACCAGCGCCGGCCGGAAGACGTAAGACTCATCGATTCGTCCAAGCGCGCCTCAACGAACGTTTCTTGTCCTGTCAGTGCGCTGCCCTGCCTTGTCATATCCCATTCCGTATAGAAAAATCCGCAAATAAAAATGATAAACGGCACGATCATTAAGGAAAGACGCTTATGCTCCCGGAGATACGGAACGAAAGCTAGACCAGACACAATCATAAAAAACACCGGAGCGGCAGAATAGCCAAAAAAGGCGACTAATGACCCGGATATCCAGGTCATTATCATAAGGGGGAGCAAGGGGATCATAGCAGGGGGTCCTCCGAGGCGGTTTAAAAGTAAGTATTTTGTTTATCAGTTAGATAAAGTAAATAATTTGTTCGCTTCATTTTTCAGTTCAGCTAAATCATTTTCTGCAGCGCCGTGAGCTTCAAGTTTTTGGAGCATTTTTGCAGCGAACGCCAACTTTTCTTGGTTGTTCGTATCTAAAATCATCTCTTCTAATTCAACTTGTTCGACATGTATGCCCGCTTCGGCAAACAACTCCAGAGCAAACGGATGATTTTTATAGTCCTCTGCGTAATACACGGCGCGAATGCCCGCTTGAATAATCGCCTTGCAGCAATTTAAGCACGGAAAGTGAGTCACATAAATTTCACTTCCTTCAGCCGGAACACCAAACTTTGCACATTGCAATATGGCATTTATTTCGGCATGAATCGTTCTGGCACAGCGGTCATCAATCAAATAACACCCTTCATCCTCACAGTGACTCCCGCCGGAAATCGAACCGTTATAACCGCCGGCAATAATCCGTTTATCTCTGACAATCGTCGCTCCTACCATCAGCCTTGTGCATGTGCTTCTTAATGCCAGCAAATGACTTTGCGCCATGAAATACTGATTCCACGAAATCCGTTCCATTCTTAACACGCATCCTTTCTTGCCTCATCTGTCTGTCATCAGTCTATGGTGTTCCGGTATTGACGTCAATCCCGGTTTTGTCAGCGGACACTTACCGATTCCGCCAGCGTTTCATACGTTTTCTCCCCGATCCCCGGCACTTCGGTTAAATCTTCAGTGACAGCAAAAGACCCGTTTTCCTCACGGTAAGTAACAATCGCCTCTGCTTTTGCCGGACCGATCCCCGGAAGCTCAGTTAACTCGCTCTCATCGGCTTGATTAAGATTAATCAAACCGTCTTGATCTTTAATTTGACCGCTGAAGTTTTCCGTTGAAACAGCCGGCGGATCATTCTCCATATCACTGACGGACGGGACGTGGACAACCATTTCATCAAAAGTCCGCTCGGCCAAATTCAGCTGTCCTTTATCAGCGTCATCGGATTTTCCGCCCGCTGCTTCGACAGCATCCAATACTCTTGTGTCCGGAGATAACGTGTATACTCCAGGCTGATGAACAGCACCCTTGACATCGACCATAATCGACTGTTGATCCGATTCTTCATGATCCGCTGAATTCTCTGCTTCATTGTTGTCAGCCGGTTCATTATCAGCTGTCCAATCAAACGGATCATCTTTTTCAGCTGCTTGCTCACGATCTCCGCCGAATAACAAAAAAGATCCGGCTGCTGTTAACAAAACCGTCCCTGCAATGATTGCAGCGACCTGACGTAAACTGAGCTGCCAATCTTTATTCATTTTCACAGCGATTCACCCTCTCTTCAAAGTGCAGGCTGAATCAATCCACTATGGGTAACGTTCGAAAAATACCGAAGAAAAATAAGCAATTGCGGGGAATAAAAGAAGAAGCCCGTTTTCGGGCTTCTTTCAGTATACTATAAAATGCGCCGGCAGGGCAGTTATTTTTTCACAGCTGAAAAAAATATCCGGTCTGACGCTTCATCCGGTTTCTCGCGGCCAAAATCAGCAGATATGTCCACATCGGTAAACCCGCAGTCCTCGAGCCATTTTCGATAATCGTCGATCAAAAAGGTGCGTTGGGTCAGTTCATGATCCACCCGTTCATAACGGCCGTCAAAAGCACGGACAAAAAACGTCAATGTATGCTCGACACTCAACGGTTTCTCTCCTTGTTCGCAAAACCACAAGTAAGAAATGTCTTCTCCGTTTTCCCCGAACAAGCCGTCAGCAAATACGTCCGTCATTTTATAAGGCGAATGAACATCAAAAACAAAGACGCCGCCTTCAGTCAATGAATCGTACACGCGGCGGAAGACTTCACACACATCCGCTTCATCTGTGAGATAATTCAAACCGTCGCAAAAAAGGGTCACCCCGTCAAGACGGTTAAAACCTGTCAATTCGCGCATATCCTGCTGGACAAATGTCACCGGCGCACGCTCATCTTGCGCTTTTTTTTGCGCAACAGCGAGCATGTCGCCCGAAAGGTCGAGACCTGTCACATTGTATCCTGAAAGTGCCAAATAAATGGTTAAGGTGCCTGTCCCGCACCCGAGATCAAGTACCCTGCCGTTCTGCGGAATCTTCTGTACGGCCAATTTTTCCCATTCTTTGTATGGTGCATCGGCCATCAAACGGTCATAAAGCAAGGCAAAATGATCACTCACGAGCGTCTCCTGCCTTTCATGACTTCGTCTCAACAATCCGATCCATCGCTATTTGCGGAGCATCAGACCAAAGTTTTTCTAAATTGTAATACGTCCGTTCATCTTTATGAAAAACATGAACAACTACCGCTTTTAAATCTACCAATACCCAGCGGGCGCTTTCAAGGCCTTCAATCCGGCCGGTCTCGATCCCGTTTTCTTGCGCTTTATCTTTTATTTCCCGGACGATCGCCTCTACTTGTGTTTCAGAATTGCCGTGACAAATCACGAAATAATCAGCGGTAGATGAAATGCCGGACATATCCAGCGTATTCACATCATGTCCGTTTTTATCGTCAATTGCTTTTACTGCCATTGCCAAAGTGTCCTGTACGTCCATCAGTATTACTTTCCCTCCGTTTATCGTTGTAGGTTTTGTTGAAGTTCATTATACGCTTCAAACGTATCCGGGTAAATCGATTCACCCTCGGACGCTAAAAATATAATCGTATTTTTCAACGCTTTAAAGCATCCTTTATCTAAATCCTCAGCGGCCGCTTCTCTTGCTTCAGCGGCTTCTTTAAACGTTCTTCCCGGCTCAATGTAATCCGCTAAAAAAACGATCTTTTCTTCCGTAGTCATCCCTTTTCGGCCGGTCGTGTGATAACGAACCGCGTCTAATATTAATTCATCTGTTATCCCCTGTTCCGAGCGTAAATACTCTGCACCGACGAACGCGTGCAAAAGTTCATCGCCGTATAACAGCAGATTTTTCGGAAGAACAGCGCTCTCTCGCACCGTTTCTCTCATTTGGTTAATATCCCGGTATTTCGCATAATCGTGAACGATCGCGGCATACTTTATCCGTTTTAAATCTCCGCCGAACTTTTCTTGCAGGCGCTCTGCTTCTTCAACGACACGTTTTGTATGTTCAAACCGCTTCGGCTTCAGCGCTTCGGCGATAAACATCCATGCTTGCTGTTCATCCATATAAACGATGCTCCTTTATATAGCGGTAAACCCCGGAAGTAAACAAAAACGGGTTCTCTTCTTGAGCTTTAATTTTTTTGCGCAAATACGACGAAGACAGCTCTAAACTCACTTCATCTAACATAAGCAACTCTTCCGGAACAGCAGATGACGGCCAATCGAAGCCGGGGCGGGGAAGCACAATAAACGGCAGCATCGAACCGAGGCGCTCCCAGTCATGCCATTTATGAAAATGAAGCAAACTGTCGCCGCCCATAATAAAGGAAAATTCGCTGTCAGCATGCGTGCTTTGCAGTTCAGCTATTGTGTCAACGGTATATGAAAGCCCTCCCCGATCGATTTCAACGCGGGACAATTTATAATCCTTATGCTCTTTCACCATCTCTTCGACCATTGCAACTCGATCTGCTTCGGATGAAGAAGCAGGCTGCGCTTTATGAGGCGGGATCCGATTCGGAATCCACCACACCTCGTCCAGGTTCCCTTGAATTCTTGCTTCCTCCGCCATGATTAAATGGCCGTAGTGCGGAGGGTCAAACGTCCCGCCGAGAAGACCGATTCGGCGCATTGAATCACCCCCTATGCTGACGGCAAGTCAATCGTTTTATTTTCTTGAGATTCTTTATACAAAATGATCGTCGAACCGATCACTTGAACGACATCTGCGTCTGCTTGACGGCTGATCGCATCAGCCGCTTCCGATTTATCCTCAGGACAATTTTGCAGCACACTGACTTTGATGAGCTCGCGCGCTTCAAGCGCTTCACCGATTTGCTGAATTAATTCCGGATTGACCCCGGCTTTGCCGACTTGAAAAATCGGTTTAATATGATGAGCTTTTTTTCTTAAATATCGCTTTTGTTTTCCTGAAAGCATTATGATCCTCCTAATTCTTGTATAACTCGCTGGCGCATCGCTTCACGCGGAGCTCTTTCATTCGTCCACCGTTCAAACGCGAGAGCCCCCTGGTTGACAAACATCGAAAGCCCGTTTTGTGTAAGGGCGCCTTGCTTTTTTGATTGAGCTAGAAATCTTGTTTCGAGCGGATGGTAAATTAAATCGCAAACAACACTGCGCTTACCGAGCATTTCAAGCGATATCGGAATCCGGTCTGTATCCGGCGACATCCCGACCGATGTCGTGTTGATGATTAAATCAAACTCAGTGAGACGGGCTTGCGCGAGCGTTAAGGTCAGCGAACGGGTATCCACATAAGAGCGGCAGGCTTTCGCAAGTTCAGCCGCTTTCGGTTCTGTGCGGTTGGTGATATACAACTCTCCCGCCCCGTGCTCAGCAAGTGTCATTGCTACAGCGCGGGCTGCACCGCCGGCTCCGATAATCAGTACACGCATTGATTCTACCGGTTTCGGCAATAAAGGTTCAAGCCCAGTATAAAAGCCTTCACCGTCTGTATTATACCCGATCAAACGCTCGTTTTCATTCACAACCGTATTGACCGCCCCGATTTTTTCGGCTAATGGATCAATCTCATCCAAATAATCCATTACCGTCACCTTATGCGGAATTGTTACATTGACACCGCCGAGACCGAGACCGCGGATGCCGGTCATCGCATCTTTCAGCCGTTCGGGGGAGACATGAAATTTATGATAAGCGCCATCAAATCCTGCTGCTTCAAAAGCAGCCTCGTGCATAACCGGCGACATGCTGTGCGCAATCGGATCCCCAATGACTCCAAACACTTTTTTCATTGCTTGCACCTCCTCAATTCGATTGTTTGCTTAAAAAATCGACGGCCGAATACTGACTTGGACACCTTTTGGAACATACGTACGCACAACGGCGCCTTTACCGTCAACAGTTACCCAGCCAAGCCCGGAAAAAACGACATCGTGTTTTCCTTCGGGAATTTTCCACTCTTTTTTCTCTAAAGCGGGAAAAAGATGAGCATTATTTTCAGACGGCGGAGCGAGCGTTGTACCTAAATGCTGTTTATATAATTCATCCGCTTTTTCTGTTTTTGTCCGGTGCAAATAAAGATCGTTCGCCATATAAACGATGAACGATTGATGTTCGCCTTGAACAAAATCGATTCGCCCTAAACCGCCGAAAAAAATCGTTTGTCCTTCGTTCAGCTGATAAACAGTCGGTTTAATCTCTTTTACAGGCGTCATTTTTTTCATTTCTTTTTGATCAAGCAAATGGACAATTTGATGGGAGTTCATCACCCCGGGCGTATCGAAAAGCGATGAACCGTCGTCCAAAGGTACATCAATCATATCCAGCGTCGTCCCGGGAATATTCGATGTCGTAATCATCATGTCATTCTCTGCGCCGAAGTCCGCCAACAGCCGGTTTATAAACGTCGATTTTCCGACGTTCGTTGAACCGATCACATAGACATCCTTTCCGTTTCTGTATTGATCGATTTTTTCTGCTGTTTCTTGAACAGACTCGCCCGAAGACGCACTCATTAAATGAACATCAACCGGTTTTAGTCCCCGATCTTTCGCTTCTTTTTTCATCCAGTGAATGACTTTCGAACGCTTGACGGATTTCGGCAGCAAATCGACTTTATTGCCGACGAGCAAGACGGGATTGCCGCCTGTATGCCGATGGATTCCGTCAATCCAACTTCCGTCAAAGTCAAAGATGTCAACGATTTTCACAATCAAACCTTTACGTTCGCCGAGCTGCTGGAGAACTTTAAAAAAATCGTCATCCGTTAACGAAACATCTTGTACCTCATTGTAATGTTTCAAACGAAAGCAGCGCTGACAGATCACAACGTCACGCTGCAAAGCTTGCGCCGGCGTATAACCCGGCTTCTCTTTATCTTCTGTTTGGATTGTGATCCCGCATCCGGCACAGATCACTTCGTCTTCTCGTTCTCTTTCCATTCCATCAAACCCTTTCGTTTCATAGCTTTAAATACTTTTCTTTCCATAAAACGGTTAAACTTTGTCGCTGCTCCATCGCTTTGTTTTACAGGAGCCACCAATATTGTATGAAATCCTCTCCGGTTGCCGCCCAAAATATCTGTAAGCAGCTGGTCGCCGATTACTGCCGTATCTTCTGTTGCTGCATCCATTAAAGATGCGGCTTTTTCAAAAGACCCGCCGAGCGGCTTCTTCGCTCTCGCAATGTAGGAAATGCCGAGCGGATCAGCAAACGTCCGTACACGGTGACGGCTGTTGTTGGAAACAATCGTAATTGAAAAACCTTCCTTATGTAACAGGTCAAACCAATTTTTCAATTCGGCGGTTGCTTCATCCATGTCCCAGCCGATTAAGGTATTATCTAAATCAATTATAATGGAAGTAATTCCTTTTTCTTTCAGTTGTGTAATAGAGATATCAAACACTGAAGGAAAATACTGGTTCGGAACAAATCGATCAATCACTTGCGTGTCCCCCGTTTCATTAACTCTTTTCTTTTCTATCATACCCGTTTCGGCAAAAGAATTTCAAACGACAATTAAAAAAGCAGCGGGGAAAATAAAAAAATTATATCCTGCAAGTTGAGTTTCTACATATTTATAGGTTAATAAATTTCAAAAGAGATCAATCTTTTACGGATGCAACATCATTTCTTTTATATTATAATTCTAGCTGTGTTTCTATACGTGTGACGGCAGAAGGAAAGCAGACGACAATCACAATATTAACATGCTTTGACTGATAACGTGACACTGCTGTCACGTTTACTAATTGAATAAGGAGGTTTTAACACTTGTCCACGCTTCATATAATTCCGTTGGCGCCATTTCTTTTTGCTTTTTTGATACCGCTCTTTTATAAGAAATTCCGCCATATCCATACAGGGTGGTTTGTCTTGCCGCTGCCGCTGATTATTTTTATTTACTTACTGCAGTTTTTGCCGCTCGGCGGAACGGCTTTTCAGCCGGTAGAAGTGACTGTTGCCTGGGTTGCTTCACTCGGGGTTGATTTCACCGTTTATCTGGACGGTCTGAGTCTGCTTTTCGCTCTGTTAATAAGCGGGATAGGAACGCTTGTTGTCTTGTACTCAATCTATTACATCGCGAATAAACGCGATGAACCGCTTAACAATTTTTACGTATACTTACTTATGTTTATGGGGGCTATGCTCGGTGTTGTTCTTTCAGACAATCTCATTGTCTTGTACGTTTTCTGGGAGCTCACCTCATTATCTTCCGCTCTTTTGATCGGTTACTGGTATCATAAAGAACGTTCCCGTTACGGCGCGCAAAAATCGATGCTGATCACCGTGACGGGCGGCTTCGCGATGCTCGCCGGTTTCACGCTGCTCTATTTAATGACCGGCACATTCAGTGTACAGGAAATTATCGCGATGTCTGATCAAATCGCCGCGAGTCCGTATTTCGTTCCTGCAATGATTTTAGTATTAGCCGGCGCTTTTACAAAATCAGCTCAGTTCCCTTTTCACATCTGGCTGCCGGATGCAATGGAGGCGCCTACACCTGTCAGTGCATACCTCCATTCAGCTACGATGGTAAAGGCCGGAATTTATCTCGTCGCACGTCTGACGCCGCTGTTCGGCGGTCAGGCAGAATGGTTTTGGATCGTCACCGGTTTCGGCCTGCTCACTTTGCTGTGGGGGTCTGTATCAGCCGTGCGGCAAAAAGACTTGAAAGGAATATTGGCGTTTTCTACCGTCAGTCAGCTCGGATTAATTATGAGCCTGCTTGGAATGGGGTCAGCCGCCTTTCATTACGATGTGATTGACGGGGAATCGCTTTACACTGTTGCCATTTTGGCAGCTGTTTTTCACTTGTTTAATCATGCGACGTTTAAAGGCAGTCTCTTTATGGTTGTAGGCATCATTGATCACGAAACCGGGACTCGCGATATTCGCAAGCTCGGAGGTTTAATGGCGATCATGCCGGTTACGTTTACGATTTCACTGATCGGTGTCGCCTCTATGGCCGGATTGCCTCCGTTTAACGGGTTTTTAAGCAAAGAGATTTTCTTTGAAGGCGCATTAAACATTACGACGCTTGACATGTTTAACGTTGAAACACTCGGCTTTTTAATTCCTGTTGTCGCATGGATCGCCAGTGTATTCACGTTTGTTTATTCGATGATGATGTTCTTTCAAACCTTCACCGGAAAGCATAAACCGGAAGAGCTGCCGAAACATGCCCACGAAGCGCCGGTCGGCATGCTGATTTCGCCTGCTGTATTAGGTTTAATGGTGATCGTTTTTGGCCTGTTTCCAAATATGCTCGCCTATACGGTTATCGAACCGGCCATGCAGTCTATTTTACCGGGCTTGCTTGGCGAAGGTGAACAATTCTATGTCAATATTTATCATTGGCACGGCTTAAACACTGAATTGCTGATGACGATGGGCGTTGTCCTGATTGGCACTGCCTTGTTTTTGAACTTCGACAAACTGCAGCAAACCGCTTTTTATTTAGGCGAACGCGATCCGCTTAACGGAGCGTACGATAACGGTTTAACCGGGTTAATCAGCGGCGCACAGTATGTTGACGGAGTGCAGATGACCGGAAAACTGCGGCATTACTTTACGTATATGTTTGTCTTTTTGGTCGCCGTTCTCAGTTACGCGCTTATTCGCACGAATGCATTTGCGATCGACCTTGCGAATACAGCGCAAATCTCTCCGTATATGTTCTTTATCATTCTTGCGCTGTCGCTTTCGACGATCGCTGTTCCGTTTATGACGAAGCGGGTTCCGGCGATTATACTTGTCGGGATTATCGGCTTTCTTGTCGCGCTTATCTTTGTTGTCATCCGGGCACCGGACCTTGCTTTGACGCAACTGCTTGTCGAAACCGTGATGGTCGTCTTGTTCCTTCTCGTGTTTTATCACTTGCCGGAACTGCGCAAAGAGTCGTTTAAGCCGGTGTTTAAATGGTCTAACTTGCTTATTTCATTAAGCGTCGGCGCTGTCGTGACAATTACAGGCCTCAGCGCCCACGCCTTCAGTCACGGACACGATATCAGTCCGATTTCTGATTATTTTGTAGAGAACGCTTATGCTCTTGCAGGGGGAGAAAACATTGTCAACGTGATCTTAGTTGACTTTCGCGGTCTCGATACACTGCTCGAAGTTTTTGTCCTCGGGATTGTCGCCCTCGGCGTTGTGGTCTTGATCAAGTATAAAGCTTCAGGGAGGGAGGAAGTATGAAGAATACACCGATTCAGCTGCACGTTGTCACACGAATCGTGGCGTTTATTATTCTGATTTTTTCGATCTTCCTCTTTTTCGCCGGACATAACAACCCGGGTGGAGGCTTTATCGGCGGGTTGATGACCGCTTCTGCCCTTGTGCTGCTGTATTTAAGTTTTGATCTCAAAACGATTAAACGGGTGTTGCCGTTTGATTATGCTTATGTGATCGGCGCCGGGCTGTTGCTCGCCACGTTGACAGGGGTAGCCGGGATGTTTTTCGGCTTTCCTTATTTAACGCAATTTTTCGAGTACTTTCAGCTGCCGATTTTGGGTGAAACAGAATTGACGACAGCGCTGCCGTTTGATTTAGGCATTTACCTTGTTGTTGTCGGTTTTACATTGCTAGTGATTTTAACGGTTGCGGAGGATGATAGCTGATGGAAGTATTAATGATTTTTGCAATCGGCATCCTCTTTACAGTTTCGACGTATTTAATACTGACGAAAAGTTTGTTGCGTGTCGTTCTTGGGGTGCTTATTCTCTCACATGGCGCACATTTGCTGTTTTTAACATTGTCCGGATTGAAAACAGGTGCCCCTCCTCTTTTAGGGGAGGAAGCCGGTTCGTATACAGACCCGCTGCCGCAAGCGCTAGTCTTGACAGCCATTGTTATCGGATTCGGGATCACCGCTTTTATGCTCGTATTGGCCTATCGAACATACAAAGTACACGAAACGGATAATTTTGATGAACTAAGGGGATCTGACGATGACTAACCTACTCATTCTGCCTATACTCATACCGCTCTTAGCAGGGGTCATTCTGATCTTTTTCAAAAATTCTAAAATGATTCAACGCGTAATCAGTGTCATCGCTTCAGCTGCAATGACCGGTATTTCCGGTTACTTGATATACGCCGTATACAATAACGGGATTCAAACGATCGCTCTTGGCGACTGGCAAGCGCCGTTTGGAATCGTGCTTGTTGCCGATTTGTTGTCCGTTTCCCTCGTGTTTCTCGCGGGAATTCTCGGGCTTGTGACGCTGTTTTTTGCTTACCAAACATTCTCAGCCGAACGGGAAGCCAATTATTTTCACACGTTTTATCTCTTTTTAATGGTTGGTGTAAACGGCTCGTTTATGACGGGTGACCTTTTTAATCTGTTCGTATTTTTTGAAGTCATGCTGATTTCGTCCTTTATACTTATCTCCATGGGCAGTCAGCGTTATCAGTTGCAAGAATCGTTAAAATACGTGATTATTAATACAGTCTCTTCGATGTTTTTTATCGCTGCGATTGCGTATATATACGGTGTAACCGGTACACTGAACATGGCGGATTTATCCGTAAAAATAGCGCAATTGTATGAACAGGAAAACAGCGGCATTTTAACGGTTATCGCATTAACGTTCTTATTTGTATTCGGGACGAAAAGTGCGATATTCCCATTGTATTTCTGGCTTCCGCATTCTTATTTTGCACCGCCGGCAGCGATTGCCGCCCTTTTCGGCGGATTGCTGACAAAAGTCGGCGTGTACACCGTTATGCGCATGTATACGCTCATCTTTAACAACGATCCGATCGTCTTTCAAATCTTGCTCTTATTCGGCGGACTGACGATGTTTATCGGTGTTTTGGGCGCAGTTGCGCAATTTGATTTCAAACGCATTCTGTCTGTGCACATCGTCAGTCAGGTCGGTTACATGATTATGGGAATCGGGATCGGCACTCCGCTGGCGATTGCCGGAACGTTTTATTTTCTCGCCCACAATATTATCGTCAAATCGGGCCTGTTTTTCTTTGCCGGCATCACCGAAAAAATTACCGGGACAACGCACTTGAAAAAAATGAGCGGGCTGTTAAAAACGCATCCGTATGTCGGCTGGCTCTTCTTTATTACAGCTATCTCACTGGCCGGTCTTCCCCCGCTCAGCGGATTTTTCGGTAAATTTGCGCTTGTTATTGCCGGTTTTGAAGCCGGGCATTACTTTGTTATTGCCGTCAGCTTAGCAACCGGTGTATTGACGCTGTTTTCAATGATGAAGATTTTTATGACTTCATTTTGGGGAGAAGAAAAACTGCCGGATCCATCAGCGAAAGAACGTAAAGTCGGAAAATTAATTTTGCCTGTTCTTCCGCTCGTTGCGTTAACGGTGATTCTCGGTGTCGCTGCTGAACCGTTCTTTCTTTTCTCGCTGGAAATGGGCGAGCAATTAACTGATCCGTCCTACTATGTCGAATCTGTGCTGGAGGAGTAGTTATTATGGCTTTTCAAATATTACTGAACATCGGATTAGCCTTTATTTGGATGTTACTGCAAAATGAATATACCTTCTTGAGCTTTTTCATCGGGTATATCGTCGGTGTAGCCCTGCTCTACTTCTTGCGCAGGTTTCTGCATTTCGACTTTTATTTCAGACGTGTCGTTGCTTTTTTCAAACTGATCTTACTGTTCGCTTACAAATTGATCCTCTCAAATATTGACATGATCCGCATCGTTTTGAGTCCGAGCATGAATATTAAACCGGGGATCATCGCGGTGCCGACAAAACTGAGAACAGATTGGGAAGTAACCTTGCTGGCTAATCTCATTTCTCTTACTCCGGGAACATTAACAATGAATTTTTCCGCCGGTGGCCGGATATTATACGTTCACTCGATTCATGTACCGGATAAAGAAAAAGCGATTCAAGAAATACACGAATCATTCGAAAAAGCAATCATGGAGGTGACGCACTGATGCTCTCTACTGTCGCTGCAATATCGCTGTTTCTAATGGCAGGATCGATTGTTATTTGCACAGTGCGTGCACTGATCGGCCCTTCTGCCCCTGACCGAATTGTCGCGCTTGATACGATCGGAATCATTTTAATCGGCTTTATTGCGATTTTGATGATCGTTCAAGACACGATTGCTTATGCAGAAGTAGCGCTCGTTATCGCTATATTGGCCTTTATCGGTTCTGTTGCTATCGCTAAGTTTGTCGAAGGAGGGATCGTCCTTGATCGAGATCGTCATTAGCATCTTTTTATTGACTGGGGCGGGCCTCAGCGTCTTAGGAAGCATCGGCATTATCCGCTTTCCCGATGTATACGGCCGGCTGCATGCGGCCACAAAATCCGCTACTCTAGGTGTGATCAGCATTATTACCGGAGTGTTTCTCTATTTCTTGATGAACGGCATCTTCGTCGGAAAATTGCTGCTTACTATCATATTCGTTTTTTTAACAGCGCCTGTAGCTGCGTTTATGATCGCGCGCTCAGCCTATAACACGCAAGTTAAAATGTCAGATCAGAGCAACCAAGATGATTTGGCCGAAGCCATTAAAGAACAAAACCGTGATCAGTAAAAAAAACCGGACCCCTATACAAGGGATCCGGTTTTCAGATTGTAGACAAATTATTATTTTGACGTAAGCCACGCAGCCGCTAACCTCCGCTTGCCCCGGGCAAGGACTCAGCTAGTATTCGGCGGCCTGAGGCTGCCGAATACGGATCTTCGTCTATTGCTTTCCCGGAGGCGTCGGAGGAGTGGATGCGTGGCTTCCTTTATTATGAAAACACTCGATTCAAAGAAGGAGGATGACCCAGCATCCCGGCTTTTTCCTGCGGGATAGCGAGACAGACGAGACCCTGCAGGGCATAAGCCCGAAGCGGCTCGGCGCTCGCCCGCAGGAAATAAGCCGGACGATGCGTCGTCATCCGGTCTTTAATCAGGATAACATATGACGATAACGTGACTTTGTCAACACTCTAAAAACCGGACCCCTATACAGGGGAACCGGTTTTTTCTTCTTTGTATCGGACTGCCTTCGCAAGTAAATCGACGATATGCACCGCTTCCATCGTACTCGTTTTATCTTCCCGCTCAACGCCGAGTTTCATTTGTAAAAGACATCCGGGATTGGCTGTGACGACTGTCGTCGCCGCTGTTCGGTCGATATTTTCCATTTTATGATCAAGAATTTGCATCGACATTTCCTCTTCGATCAAGTTGTACGTTCCGGCTGAGCCGCAGCAGCGGTCGGCTTCTGCCGTCTCGACAAATGTTACGCCTTCGATTTGGTGCAGCAGTTTTCTAGGCGCTGAAGCCGTTCCCATGACATTGCGCAAATGGCATGAATCTTGAAATGTCACGATTTGCGCGTCAAGCTCCATCGGCGGTAGACCGGCGTCGTAAAGTATTTCGCTGATGTCCATGACCCGGCCTGCAAATGCCTTAGCCCGTTCCGACCAGTCCGGATCATCTTTTAATAAGTGATCATATTCATCCAATACAGCGCCGCAGCCGCCGGCATTAGAAATAATATAATCATAATCGCCTTCTTCAAACGCGGCGATATTTTGCTTTGCCAGCTCTTTTGCCTGTTCTTTTTCTCCGCTGTGGGCATGAATCGCTCCGCAGCAATTTTGCTTCTCCGGTATAACTACATCACAGCCTGCCTTTTTCAACAGATAAAGCGTTTCATCATTCGTATCCATAAACATCGTATCCATCAGACAGCCGGAAAAGAACGCGACGGTTTTTTTACGTTCTCCTTCAGCCTCAACACGGCGCGGGCGCTGTTTCATTCGTCTGGGAGACGGGATCTCCGGAAGCACCCTTTCCATCTGTGCCATATGGCCTCCGGCTATTTTCGTTAAATTCATCGTTCGGGCTGCCTTTTGGATACCCGATTTTTGATAAAACCACATTAATCCGTTCAGCTGACGCATGCGTTCAGGCTTAGGAAATACATGGTCAAACAGGAAACTGCGGAACATTTTTACGGGCATAGAATGCTCTTTGTTTTGCTGTAAAATATCAACCGCTTCTTCGAGCAGATGACCGTACTTCACACCGGACGGACAGACGGGTTCACACGCTCGGCAGCCTAGACAAAGGCTGAGCTGCGCCTCAAAATCTTCATCCGGTTCCATCTTCCCGTCAACAACTGCTTTCATTAAGGCAATGCGTCCCCGCGGCGATGCTGCTTCATTGCCGTCTGTTTCGATATATGTCGGGCAATGCGGAAGGCAAAAACCGCATCTCATACAGTTTAACAGCTCGTCATAATCCATTTTTTCTTGAAATTGTTTCGTCACTTCCGCTCGGTATTGTTCTTTATTTGCTGTCATTTTTCCACCACCACACGGAATTTTTCATCTTTGGCAAACATTTTTCCCGGATTCATAATGTTATTCGGATCAAAAGCTTTTTTAATTTCTCGCATGACATTGACACCTGTATCCCCGACTTTCCAGGACAGATAAGGCGATTTCATTGCCCCGACCCCGTGTTCTCCGGTGATCGTGCCGCCCAGTTCAATCGCTTTTGCAAAGATATCTTCAAACGCTTGTTCGACGCGTTTCATTTCCTCCCGGTCGCGCGCGTCCGTCATGCAGGTAGGGTGAAGATTGCCGTCGCCGGCATGACCGAACGTGCAGATTTCCACATTGTTGTTTTCGGCAATCTCTTCAATTGCGCGGACCATTTCAGCTACTTTCGAGCGCGGAACCGTCGCATCTTCCAAAATCGTCGTCGGTTTCATTCGTGCAAGCGCGGAAAGAGCCGACCGCCGTGCAGCGGTTAAGGCCGCTCCTTCTTCCGGCGTTGCGGCAATGTCGGCGCTCATTGCTCCGGTTTGTTCGCAGATTTCTTTCATTTTCACCATATCGCGGTCAACAACTTCGGGCGGGCCGTCCTGCTCGATCAGCAAAATCGCTCCGACGTCGGTCGGCAAACCGATTTGCGCAAAATCTTCCACAACACGAATGGTCGGCTGATCAAGAAATTCCAACGTCGCGGGAATAATTTTGTTTGCAATAATCGTCGACACCGTATCACCGGCGGATTCTAAGTTGTGATAAAGGGCCAGCATCGTTTTCTTCGTCTCCGGTTTTGGAATCAGTTTCATCGTCGCTTCCGTTAAAACACCTAGTGTTCCTTCAGAGCCGATCATTAATCGCGTTAAATCATAACCGGCAACATCTTTCGCCAATTTCCCTCCGGTGCGGACAATATCGCCATTCGGCATGACGAATTCTAACCCCATGACATAGTCGCGCGTCACACCGTATTTCAATCCGCGCAGTCCCCCGGAACCTTCGTTAATATTGCCTCCGATCGTTGAAATCTTCATCGAAGAAGGATCGGGAGCATAAAAAAGACCGCGGGTTTCGACTTCAGTAATTAAATCTTGCGTGATAAGACCCGGCTGGACAGTCGCCGTTAAGTTTTCTTCATCAATTTCCAACAGTTTGTTCATATGATTGAAAATCATCACGACACCGCCCTCAAGCGGGGTTGTTCCCGCACAAAGGTTCGTCGCGTTTCCCCGGGGCACAAGCGGTAATTTCTCTTCGTTTAATACCTTCATGATCGCGGAAACATCTTCCGTATGACGCGGTTTGATCACCGCATCCGGCAATTCTTGAAAGTCCGGTGTGGAATCGTACGAATACGCGATCAGATCCTGCTGTGAATCGAGCAGATTTTCTTCCCCGACAATCGCTGTTAATTGGTCTCTTACATCCTGTTTAAGCATCTCTTTTCCCCCTGTATCTTTTTACTTACTATATTATACCTTATGAAAACGTTTACAAGTAGGTGTATATATACAATATATTTCGTTAATTAATTGTATGTTTTGTTTCTTAACACAAAACACGCTGATTTCATAAGTTTTCCCGCAAAAACAACAAAGCGAGATATAAAGAGACGAACGTGTCACTCTGTTTTACAGGACTGCCGGTCAATGTTTCTATTTTCTTTAACCGGTAATGCAGCGTATTGATGTGAATATGCAGACGCCGGGCGGTATTTTTTAAATGCTGATTTTCTTTAATATAAATCATCAGTGTTTCCAACAGCTCATCATCATGCCGCAGTGAACCTAAGACCCGGTTTACAAACGTTTCCTTTGCCGTATCGGACACTTCTGACAGCGCAATATCCAGCGTCAATTCTTCATAAAATGTCGGTTTCTGTGTCTTTTTCGCTGCCTGCATCGCACGTTTCGCTTCAAAATAAGAACGGTACAGTTTACTTGGCGATTCTGCCTCCTGACCGATCCCGACAGCAATATTCATATGATAACGGCGGAGGGTTTCCCGCTGACAGCGTTCCAGGCTTCCCCTCAGCGAAAAATAACTGCCGTCCTTTCGTTCCGTTGAATGTAAAAATATAAACCTTCCATTCCCCCACGGAACGATAAATTCTTGCGCAGACATATCCAGATGTTCCCGAAACAAGTCGGACAGTTCTTGGTCAAGCGGAACGACTTGTTCCGTCGCATCCGTCGTATTTAACACTTCGATCAGAACGCACTTTCTCTTCTCGCTCATCTGAATCCCGAGTATTTCCCCCCGCTCAATGAATTCCTCATCCAATACTTGAATATTGACCCATTCGTAAATGAACGTCTCAAGTCCGCGGTATTTCGAGTCAAGGCGTTCGCTGGAATAAGCTTCTTGGACGATCAGTTCAGTCATTCGTTGGATCAGCTGGCCGAACTGTAATACATTTTCAGGCTTACCGGTAATGCCGATGACACCGATGACACTGCCTTTCATCATGATCGGCAAGTTTAAACCGGGTTTGACCCCTTGTAATTTATGTACATCGTCTTCCGTTATAATGAGCTTCTCTTTATCTTGAACAGTAAGTTCAGCTCCTTCGTGAAACATATTTATCCGTGATTTATCACTCGCTGCCGCAATGATTCCGGATTCATCACAAACGATCACTTCCTCTTGTACAATATCAGTCACTTCTTGGACAATTCGCTGCGCGAGCGTCGTCAATAAATTCATCGCCACTCACCTTGAAATCTGGCAATTTCTTCTCCGACACGGCAAAAAGCATTTATATGCCCGCCTGAAGGACGAAAATTCCAGCCTGATGTTTCCGTCAAAATAATCACCGTTGATCCTAAAGAAAAGCGCGCCATCTCTTCGCCTTTTTCTAAGTTTAACGAGCGAGCCGAAATATCGACACTGTTCACATTCAATGCGCCGACCTTAATTACGGCCATTTTCCCGTACGCAGTCTCGTATTCACTGATGACGCGATGGTTAGTCACCAGCGGACTCTTGCCGAAGTGAAATCCTAAGTCGTTAACCGGTTCGGATTTTGACCCGAGAGCATAACGCTGACGAAGAGTTCCTGATAACGGCGTATGAACCCGGTGATAGTCTTTCGGCGATAAATAAATAACTGCAAACGAACCGTTTTGATACGTTTGATACACTTGCGGAAAACGAAGCAAATCTTGAATCGTTTGTTGTACTCCTTTGACAGTAAACTGTGAATTTTCTTCAATGTCACCTGCAGCAGTCAACTTTCCGTCCGCCGGTGAGACAAGTACATCTTCTTCATAGTTTACCGGACGAGTTCCAGGAGGAAGCTCCCGGGTAAACAATTGGCGCAACGTTTTATACCCGCCTTTCAGCCGACGGATTTCCGCTTCATTAATGCCGGAAAAATAAATAAACGGACGGATAAGCGGACGGCTCAGCACCGAGCCGGTGAACTGTTTATAGAGTTTTACGAACAAAGCGGATTGCATTACACCGGTTCCACCTTTATAGAGTAACTTTTTCATTATTTTCCTCCTCGATGTTAAATTCGCTCGCTTTTAATACTGCGGATGTGAGATAATATATGATATAATATTCCTTTATAATGAAGGTGTTTAAAAAAATACCTGCTTGGAGAGTGATGCCATGATTCTGCTTCAGCAGTTGATGGACAATAGTACAAGACGTGTACGAAGCCAAACTGCAAATATGCTGACGATCGTGAATTTAGGCCTTGGAAGCATGGCAATAATTTTTGTTTTGCAAGGACAATTCGGATTAACCGTTGCGCTTATTTGCATAGCAGCTGTTTTTGATCGAATGGACGGTAAAATAGCCCGAAAAATGAATATTGAATCTGAGCTCGGCAAACAATTGGACTCATTATGTGATCTTATATCGTTTGGTCTTGCCCCCGCATTGCTCATTTATCAATCAACATTGCAAGATTTCGGGATTGCCGGGTCGATGGCAGCCGTTATCTTTATTGCCTGCGGCGCCATCCGCCTTGCACGTTTTAACGTTTCCGAACAAGAAGGCTATTTTGTCGGTCTGCCGATTACCGGCGCCGGGTGTATTTTAACCGTGAGTCATTTACTGAACACGGCTGTTGAACCGCATATCTTTATGTTTATTATCTTAATCTTGTCAATTTTAATGATCAGCTCATTTACGATTCGCAAGTCTTAACTTGAAGGCATCTTCCCGCAGGAGGATGCTTGTTTCTGTTAACGCCGGTTGTCGGAGGGATATCATTGAAACTTATTTTATCACATACTAATCTTGACTTTGATGGTTTTTCATCTATGTTGGCAGCGCAAAAACTTTATCCTGAAGCTAAAATGGTCCTTCCTGATAAGCTTTCAGCAGAAGTGGAACATTTTTTTGCTATTTATAAGGATACATTCCCAACTATTTCGGCAAAAGAAGTATCTTTTCCTTCTGTGACTGAAATCATTCTTGTCGATACAAATTCATTCAACCGAATCGGCGATATTGCCGATAAACTCCCCTCTGCAGAATCGCTCACATTGAACGTGTACGACCACCATCCTGAAACGGCTGACACGCTGAAAAACGCAACAAAGCAAATTGAGCGAACCGGGGCTACGGTAACGATATTGGCGGAAAAACTGCAAGCCGAACAAATTGCAGTTACGCCGTTTGAAGCTACTGTTTTCGCTCTCGGCGTTTATTCGGACACAGGTTCATTTTCTTATCTGTCAACGACCGGACGCGATCTTCGCGCTGCGGCTTTTTTCGTCGAAAACGGCGCGAATTTACGAGTTGTCGATCAGTTCCGTGAACCGCCGTTAAAAGGCGAACAACAAAAACTTTTCCGAACGCTGCTGCAAAAAGCTGATATTCGCAGCATCGACGGTTTAGACATTTGTATCACCAGCCACCTGCAGTCTCATTTCACCGGCCATTTAGCCGATATTGCCGCAAAGCTGATTCAAATAACCGGTGCCGACGCCGTTATCGCAGCGGTCAAAATGGAAAATAAAACATTCATCACCGGAAGAGGGCAGTCAGAACGCGTCAATTTGCTTCCGCTGATGGCAGCTTTTAACGGCGGCGGGCATGAACAAGCTGCTTCTGCCAACGTTAAAGATGACCCGTTAAGCAACGTCCTTGAGCAAATTGAACAGAACATTTCTTCAATTGTCCGACCGGCTTTAACCGCAAAAGAGCTGATGAGTTCTCCCGTTCGTGTCATCGCTCCGGAAACGACGATTGAAACTGCATCAAAAATGCTCTATCGCTATGGTCATACCGGTTTCCCTATTGTTGAAAATGAGCAGGTCATCGGAATTATATCAAGACGGGATATCGACAAGGCGCTGCATCATCAGCTCGGTCATGCGCCTGTAAAAGGGTATATGACCCGGGAGCCGATAACGATCTCTGCTGATGAGACAATTGAAACAATTCGCGAGTACATGATTGATGATCAAGTCGGGCGCCTTCCGGTACTTGAAAACAAAGAGCTTGTAGGGATTGTTTCCCGCTCGGATGTCATTCGAGCCATGCACGGAAAGCGCAGCGTCCATTTGTCGCTATCGACCCGTTCGAAAATTCCCATGAAGCGTCAAGTGACGGAGACGATGAAAAAACAGCTCCCTCCCGTCATTTTTCAATTGTTGGAACTCATCGGCAAAGAAGCAGCCGAACGGGATATGAACGCTTTTTTAATCGGCGGCATGGTCAGGGACCTCCTGTTAAACCGGGATAACGTCGATATGGATATTGTCATTGAAGGCGACGGCATCTTGCTTGCCGAAGAGCTGCAAAAACTTTACGGGGGGTCGATCCGCACGCACAAACAATTCCGCACAGCTGTCTGGAAGCATCCGTCCGGATTTAAAGTCGATTTAACAAGCGCCCGGACAGAATATTATGACTTTCCCGCTGCACTTCCAAAAGTAGAAATGTCGACGATTAAAGAAGACCTTTTCCGCCGCGATTTTACGATCAATGCCATGGGTGTATGTATCAGCACGCAAGAATTCGGCGATCTGCTTGATTACTTTCACGGCTATGAAGATATTAACAAAGGGCGTATCCGCGTTTTATACAATTTAAGTTTTGTCGAAGATCCGACGAGAATTTTACGGGCCATTCGTTTTGAAACGCGGTTTTCGTTTCAGATGGATGCGCAAACACATGAACTCGCCCGTCAAGCTGCCAATAATCTCCGCTCCGTTTCCAAAGCGAGACTTGCCGGCGAGCTTTCAAAAATGTTTTATGAAGAAGATGCTCCCGCAGGCGCCAAACGAATGATCGATTTGTCCTGTTTGAATTATATCATTTCCACTTCGCTGTCTGAAAAAACAATTTTGCAAAGAATTCAGCTCCTTACAGATGTCAGAAAGGAATTCGAAGCAAATCATGTTAAAATGAAACCATCGTTTTGGATTGAATATTTATTTGTGATGTTTCAAGATCATCATCAAGCGTTGATTCATGCTGCGACGTTCGCTTTATCTAAAGATGACAAGCACATACTGAATACAACGCTGCACGCCGTAACATCGATGACGGATTCAGCGGCCATTTCAGCGTCTTCGCAAACCGGTGAGTGGCATCGCCAGCTGTCGCAAACGAAAAATGAATCTTTAGCAGGCGCTCTCGTTTTTGCCGATGCTGAATTGCGTCAAGCCGGAATTAATTATGTTATAAAACGAAATCAGCTCACCCCGCTTGTCGGCGGGAAGGAGCTCATTAATGCCGGTTTCAAGCCGGGGCCGCATTTCAAAGATATTTTATTTGAATTAGAAATTATCCAGCTCGAAAACCCGGACATTACAGCTGACGAACTGTTGCAATACGCTAACCGCGTCTTAGCATCCGGCAACGAGACGTAACGAAGTATTATTCACGGGAGGGAACATTATGTCGGAAAAACGAATGGTCGGCAAACAGGCGCCCCGTTTCGAAATGAATGCCGTTTTGCCGGATAAATCAATGCATAAAATCACGCTTGAAGAAATTATGAAGGAAGATAAATGGACGGTGTTGTTTTTTTACCCGATGGATTTCACGCCTGTTTGTCTTTCTGAAATCACCTCATTAAGCGACCGCTTTAAAGAATTTGAAAAACTCGATGTCGATATTATCGGAATCTCAACCGATTCGGTCCAAGCTCACTCTGCATGGATTAACACGCCGCGCACTGAGCAAGGTCTGGAAAAACTCGCATTTCCGTTGGCTTCCGATGCCAATCACCGGGTCTCTCATGAATATGGCGTGCTTATGGAAGATGAAGGGTTCGCTTTGCGCGGTTTGTTCATTATCAGTCCGGAAGGCGAGCTGCAGTATTCCGTCATTCATACGATCAATACCGGACGCAACGTTGATGAGATCCTTCGCGTTATTCAGGCGTTGCAAGCAGAAGGATTTTGTCCTGCCGATTGGTCTCCCGGCCAGGAAACCTTATAGTTTTTGATAATTCTTCGATTTCATCTGGCATAAAACGGTTTCATATGATACGTTAAGAAGTGAATATGCTAGCAAAAGAGAGGACAGATGTCAGACATCTTTCTCCGGCATTTAAAATCCACGTGAAAGGTTGATGTAAAATGAGTGTACATATTGGAGCGAACAAAGGAGATATTGCGGAGTCCATTTTACTGCCCGGCGATCCTTTGCGCGCAAAATTTATTGCTGACAATTTCCTCGAAGATGTCACCTGCTACAATGAAGTCCGCGGCATGTACGGTTATACAGGAACGTATAAAGGCAAGCGCGTCTCTGTACAAGGAACCGGCATGGGCGTACCGTCTATTTCCATTTATACGCACGAACT
This sequence comes from Salisediminibacterium halotolerans, assembly GCF_003814815.1. Classification (GTDB taxonomy): domain Bacteria; phylum Bacillota; class Bacilli; order Bacillales; family Salisediminibacteriaceae; genus Salisediminibacterium; species Salisediminibacterium halotolerans. Next base: position 208,516 of record NZ_RKQQ01000002.1, on the reverse strand, counting down.
GATCAATGAATACGGTGTGAAAAACTTGATCCGCGTCGGCACATGCGGTGCGATTCAAAAAGATGTCAAAGTCCGCGATGTTATTATTGCGATGAGTGCGTCGACGGACAGCAGTGCAAATAACCACCATTTTAACGGGATTGATTTTGCTCCGACAGCTGATTTCGGTCTTTTGAAAAAAGCCTACGACGGCGCTGTGAAACAAAACTTAACCGCACAGGTTGGAAGCGTCTTTACGAGCGATATTTTCTACAATGAAGATAAAAATCTTGTTCCCGAATTAGCCCGCCATCAAGTTCTCGCTGTTGAGATGGAAACATCCGCCCTTTATACGATCGCAGCGCGCTTCAATGTCAACGCGCTGTCCGTATTAACAGTAAGCGACCACATATTAACCGGTGAAGAAACAACGTCGCAGGAGCGTCAAGAAACGTTTAACGATATGATTCACGTCGCGTTGGACGCAGCAGTAAACACTGAAGAAGCATAAAAATGATCCGCTCCTCTTTCGGGAGCGGATCATTTCAGATTGTTAACAAAGTCATGCTATCGTCAGATGTTAACTTGATTAAAGACCGGATGACGACGCATCGTCCGGCTTATTTCCTGCGGGCGGGCTCCGAGCCGCTTCGGGCTGACGCCCTGCAGGGTCTCGTCTGTCTCGCTTTCCCGCGGGAAAAAGCCGGGATGCTGGGTCATCCTCTTTTTAAAGCAAGCCTATTCATAAGAAAGAAGCCATGCATCCACTCCTCCGACGCCTCCGGGAAAGCAAGAGACGAAGATCCGGATTCGGCGGTCTAAGGCCGCCGAATACTAGCTGAGTCCTTGCCCGGGGCAAGCGGAGGGTAGTGGATTCATGGCTGACATCAAAAATAATCGTTTGTCGACAGTCTGAAATGATCCGCTCCTCTTTCGGGAGCGGATCATTTTTGCTCAGTATATTAATTCGATGAAATCTTCCCGGGAGATCCGGCCGAAATAATAGCTCATGTCCAGATCGCTCAAGGCTTCATGAATCGCATTTTTTTCATACGGTACATTTTTCAGCATCTCTTCCACCTCAGACACATCTCCGACGCCGAAGAAATCCCCGAAAATTTTCACATCCTGAATGACTTGCTTTTTAACATCAAGGCGAATGTCAATCGTTCCCGCATCAAAACGCTTTGAACGCTGCAAATCAAATTTCGGATTGCGCCCGTAATTCCAATCCCAATTCTGATAACGCGATTCCGAAATTTCATGAATACCTTCCCAATCCTCATCTGTCAGTTCATACGTCTCAACATCCCCTTCTGCGAATACGAACTCGAGGATCGCTTTTTTCAGATCTGCGACCGTTATTTTCTCTTCCAGAAATTCGTTGATGTTGGCAACCCGGCTGCGGATCGATTTAATCCCTTTTGAACGAATCTTTTCGTCACTGACGTTCAGCGCCTTGACAACGGTTTCTATCTCTGAATCAAGCATTAATGTTCCGTGGCTGAACATGCGCCCCCGAGTCGTATATTGGGCGTTGCCGGAAATTTTCCGTTCCCCGACATGAATATCGTTGCGGCCGCTCAGTTCCGCTTCAACCCCCATTTTATTCAATGTATCAACGACAGGCTGAGTGAACTTTTGAAAGTTTTGAAAACTGTTGCCGTCATCTTTCGTAATAAAACTGAAATTTAAATTGCCTAGGTCATGGTACACCGCGCCTCCGCCGGACAAACGGCGGACAACGTGAATGCCGTGTTCATCGACATAATCCTTATTGATTTCTTCCAGCGTATTTTGGTTCTTTCCGATAATAATGCTCGGTTCATTGACATAAAAAAGCAAATATGAATCGTCAATCGGCAAATTTTTCAACGCATACTCTTCAATAGCCAAATTGATCTTTGGGTTTGTAATGTTCTCGTTGTCTACCGCTATAAACTTCATGTAAAGAGCCTCCTCATCGCGTTCATTCCGCTTCTATAGTATCACATTCCAACTTCTTCCGCTACGGCTGCTGATCATCAGGCGCTCGTTCTTTAAGAAGCTTAAACTGGTCCATGGAACAATAAAGAACACCTGAATAACCGTCTTCTTCCGCTGAAACTTTCACAAACGGATCATATATCGTTGCATACGTTAACTGGGTCATCACCGGAATCGCTTCGCGGCCGTTTCCGCGGTCAATGTAGAGAAGGTCTAAGCGCCGGCCGCGCTTCACGCCGATCAGAGCATCATTGGCAAGGACCATTTCATCGTTATCGAGCGGTTCCATATCATCAGCATCCGGCATATTCAATTTTTCATAAACGGTCAATAAAAAAATAAATACGGCCGCACTGATAAAGAAAAGGGCCGATAGCAAAATCACAATGACCGGATGCATGCCGCTAACCATGATATACAACCCTGCAGCAGAGGCTAAACCGATCGCTAACAAACCGCCGCCTCTGTTTCCGGAACGGTCTGCTTCAACGTAAGCTGACACGTTTGGCCGATGCAAAGTGAAAAAATACCCTGCCGCAAAAACGGCCACGATGATTTGTGCGATATTATGTCCGTCTTGCGTAACAACATAGAAAAAACTGTGAATCGCTGCAACGATAAGCATAGCAACAATGAACCAGTTGCAGTTTCGTTTAAATTTATCAATTTTCATTTGACACACCTCACAACTAAATTCCCCCTATTACTTTACAAGAGCCCGGCGTAAAGGTCAATTTCCTTATCTATCAAATCGTGCATGCGTTTTCAATCAATGCTATACTGAAACTGGTTTCAAAATTAAGCTCAGAGGTGATACATATGGATATCGTTACATTGAATAATCAATTGAAAATGCCGCAAATCGGGTTTGGCGTATGGCAAGTCCCTGAAGAGGAAGCAGCGCCGGCAGTGAAAAAAGCTTTAGAAACCGGATACCGCTCAATTGACACGGCAATGATTTACCGCAATGAACGCGGGGTAGGACAAGCTATTGCAGAGTCAGGAATCCCGCGCGAGGAGCTTTTTATTACAACGAAAGTCTGGAACGCCGATCAAGGTTATGACAACACATTGCAAGCTATGGAAGACAGCCTTGAACGTCTCGGGCTGGATTACGTTGATCTTTATTTAATACACTGGCCGACACCAGAGTACGATGACTATGTCGACACGTACAAAGCGATGGAAAAGCTCTATCAAGACGGGAAAACAAAGGCGATCGGCGTTTGCAACTTCGATATCGATCACATTCAGCGCCTGCTCGATGAGTGCACTGTTACACCGGCAGTCAATCAAGTCGAATGCCATCCTTATTTGCAGCAAACAGAACTCAAACAATTTCTTGATCAACATAACATTTATCTCGAAGCTTGGAGCCCATTGATGCAAGGAAAAGAAGTGCTGCAAAATGAAACGATTCAGACGATTGCCAAAGCTCATAATAAAACTCCCGCACAGGTGATTATTCGCTGGCACCTGGAAAGAAACAGCATTGTGATTCCAAAATCCGTCACGCCGAAACGTATCGAAGAAAATTTCGACGTATTTGATTTTTCCTTATCCGAAAGTGAAATCGCTGAGATTAATCAGCTTGACAACGGTGAGCGTCAAGGTCCTGAACCAAAAGAGATGAACGTGCGCTAAACTTGATTGGCATGAGAAAAAAGAGACCCGGCTCTAAGGCCGGGTCTCTTTTACTGTGCACTGAGTTCTGCCGCTGCTTGCGCCAGTTTTTCGTATCCGGCGATTTCATCTTCATACACCGACATCTCGTTTAGTTCCGCAAACGTCATATCTTCAGGATCAATAGAAACAACTGCGGAGAACTCGTATGTCGCATTGCCCCTTAACCGAATCGTATAGCCGTCATCGCCTGTTTGACGGACGACACATTGGACCATGCCTCCAGGATTTAAAACAGTAATCACTTCGTTCAAATTGTTATGGCCTGCTAATATCGAAACGAGCGCGGACGCGGACATCGCTGTCCCGCAGGCAGATGTCAGTCCGACGCCCCGCTCGAACGTTCTGACAAATATTTTTTGCGATTCTATCGGCGAAAGGAAACTTACGTTTGTTCCATTTGGAAGCAAACGTTTATTCTCATTTGCCTGCTGGCCGACTTTTTCAACCTCTTCCGGCGAAAGCGCGTCTGTAATCGAAACTAAATGCGGATTAGGAACACTCAACGCTGTATAAGTGCGTTTTATATCCAGCTCTGGAATTGGTTTTTCGATATGCGGCGTATAATCAGTTGTTAACGGCAATGATGCCGGATCGAGCAACACAGGTTCAATCGCTACTTCAAAAGTGGGCACATCGGGAAAAATCGCCTCTGTTTCAGCAACGGCTAAGTTTGCCTGCATCGTCTCTATTACAGCCTCTTTTTTGCCGAATCGCTCAAGAATGTAGCGCGCCACGCACCTTAAACCGTTTCCGCACATTTCCGCTTCGCTTCCGTCCGAATTGAACATACGCATACGTGCATCCGCTTCGCTGCTCGTTTGAATAAACAATAAACCGTCCGATCCTGCCGGACCTTTTCTGTCTGCCAACACTTTCGTCAACGCAATGCGCGACGTTTCTGTCAAATGATAGCTGTCATCCATTTCATCAATAATGATGAAGTCATTGCCTGAACCATGGCATTTAATCATCTCAATTTCCATTACAGTCACCACTTCCAGCCTAGTTAGATTTTTTCTTCTTCTTGTTTTTCGTTTTCTTCTTTTCTTTTTCCGGTTTAGTTTTCCCTTCCGGATAAAAAACTTTAACGGACGAGGGCATCTCTTTGGAGAATCCCCTTTCATCACGAATGTAACTCGTTTTTTCCGGCCATACGTCGTTCGTTTCTATCATCTCTGCCAGCTTGGGAGCATCAGTTAGGTTGAGGTCTTTGTACCACACACCGGCCGGGTAGTCCACAGCTGTACACTTATCATTACACCGATCAAGGCATTCTGTTTTTGTGACGAGTACACTTTTTTTTAAGCCGCGTTCTTCAACGGCTTGTTTGAGGTTTTTTCGCAGCTGCTTAGCACCGTTTTTCTTGCACGTATCACCTTGACAGACAAACAAATGATGTTCCAAGGTTGAAAGGTCTCTTTTTCCCAAATCGATTCCCTCCTCTCCACTCAGTTTACCGGAGTAAAAACCGGCGCGTCAAAAAAACAAGCATAACACCGTAAAAAAACGCAGGATCAGGCATCCCGCGCTTTCTCATTTAATTCCTGAGCAGACCTGGCAACTTTATCCGACGCTGAACCGATTTCTTTAATAACTTCAACCAAGGAAGAAAATTCGGCGTCCACTTCCTTCACCGCTGCTTGATTATCTTCTAACGTCACTTTAATATGACGAAACATTTCAGCGGTTTCTTCCGTTTCATCATTTCCGGATTCGACAAAACCGGCCACTTCCTTACGCCATTGATCCGTAGCGAAATAGTAAAAAGAGGTGCCGTTTTGCAAGCGCGGCGGACCTTGCCAATCTTTCCCGCTCATTACGGTCTGCCAACCTTCAGCCGGACGCAATTTTTCCTGTCCGACATAATGGGCCCAGCCGCCGCCATTGACGCCTTGTGCGCCGACGAGCAAAATCAAATTCAGTACAGCGCGGTAAATCGTATCCGAGTTATACCAGTGATTGATACCCGCCCCCATAATAATCATCGAACGACCTTTCGTATCAGCTGCATTTTGCGCAAATTCTTTCGCAATCTGAATTACTTTTTCCCGTTCAACACCGGTTATTTTTTCTTGCCAAGCCGGTGTGAATGGCTGGAGATCATCGTAGTTTGCTCCTGCTTCGCCGCCGATACCGCGATCAATCGCATAATTAGCCATCATGACATCGAAGACGCTTGTCACATAAGTGCCTTCGCCGTTACGCTCAATCCGTTTAACCGGGATATTCCGTTGATTCACCCGATGCGTATCATCTGTAAAATTCGGCAGCGCAATTGTCTTGATCTCCTCTTCTTGCCCGAGAAGTGTCAATGCTGGTTCGATCGCTTTGCCGGTAACTTCATCGGTCATTTCCAGCGCCCAGCTTTGTTTTTCTTCCCAGCGTGAACCCATCGTCCCTTTAGGGATTTTAAATTCTTTGCTGTTTTCATCAAACACGAGCGGTTTCCAAGCATCGTTGTCAACATCAAGACCGAGATCGGCTGCATGTAAAAACCGGTCAGCCGTTAAGCCGTCTTTCGTTGCTTTTAAGGTCAGCATAAACGGCATATCGGTATATTCTTTTGCATATGCATGGAAATACGGTTCTTGATGTTTGTTGTAAAACTCATTCAAAATCACATGGCCCATCGCCATCGCGAGCGCCCCGTCACTGCCTTGCGTAACGGACAGCCATGTATCGGAAAACTTTGTCGATTCCGCATAATCCGGGCTGACGGAAACGACTTTTGTTCCCCGGTACCTTGCTTCCGACAAAAAGTGTGCGTCCGGTGTTCTTGTCAGCGGCACATTCGATCCCCAAGTCATAATGTAGCCGGAGTTAAACCAGTCTGAACTTTCCGGCACATCTGTCTGGTCTCCCCATACTTGCGGCGAAGCCGGCGGAAGATCAGCATACCAATCGTAAAAACTGAGCATCGGCCCGCCCATCAAGTTCATAAAACGCGCCCCTGCGGCATGTGAAACCATCGACATCGCCGGAATCGGAGAAAAGCCGGCATTTCGATCCGGTCCGTACGTCAGCGACGTATAGAGCATGGATGCAGCAATCATTTCCCGAACTTCGTCCCAGGTGCCGCGGACAAGACCGCCTTTCCCTCTTGCCTGTTTATATTCTTTCGCTTTCGCTGGATTCTCAACGATGCTTTTCCACGCTTCAAGCGGCATGCTGTGTTCTTCTCGGGCGCTTCGCCACATATCGAGCAAAATTTTCCTTACATACGGATATTTCACCCGCAGCGGACTGTAGATATACCAAGAAAAACTTGCTCCGCGCGGACATCCGCGCGGTTCATATTCCGGCATGTCCGGTCCGGTCGACGGATAGTCCAAACTTTGTCCTTCCCATGTCACAATGCCGTCTTTCACAAAAATGTTCCAGCTGCACGCCCCTGTACAGTTCACCCCATGCGTAGAGCGGATCACTTTATCGTGCTGCCAGCGGCGTTTATAAATCGCTTCCCAATCGCGGCTTTCTTCGGTTAATTCACTGTGATTGTTTGCATACGTTTCTTTCGGTTTCATGTATTTCCATTTGTCCCAAATGCGCGAGCGTTGATTTCTCACTGCACTCACCCCTGTCCTGTGATTAGTTATACATTTATTTAACCAAGCAAAGAGCGATAAATGAAGTGACAGAAATCACATAGAACAAGGTGTCACAAAGCAGTAACGAAACAGTTTGTTTTTGTGACAGTTATCACACGAAACATTCACAAAAATTAAAACACCCTGCATCGCAGGGTGTCAGAGTGTTGACAAAGTCATGACATCGTTAGATGTCATGTTAAAAGGAACGGATGACTACGCATCGTCCGACTTCTTTCCGCGGGCGAGCGCCGAGCCGCTTCGGGCTTATGCCCTGCAGGGTCTCGCCTGTCTCGCTATCCCGCAGGAGAAAGCCGGGATGCTGGGTCATCCTCCTTTTTTGAATGGAATGTATTCATAAAAAAAGAAGCCATGCATCCACTCCTCCGACGCCTCCGGGAAAGCAAGAGACGAAGATCCGGATTCGGCGGCCTCAGACCGCCGAATACTAGCTGAGTCCTTGCCCGGGGCAAGCGGAGGGCAGTGGATTCATGGCTGACATCAAAATATAGTTTGTCTACAGTCTAATACCCTGCATCGCAGGGTGTTTTAAAGTACACAGTTATGAACGCCGCATGTTTCACATGAGAGCATTTGCCGAAACGATTCAAGGTCTTTTATCAAATAATGCCGGTAACGTTTCTCGAGCATTTGCTCTTGTTTCCAACGGCTGATAATCCGGCTTGCCGTCTCGCGGGAAATCCCGAGATGTTTGGCAATATCTTGCACAGCGAACTGCTCTTTTATCAAAATGCCGTCCGGCATCTGTTTGCCGCTCGAATTGGCTGCGCGAATGAAAAACGAAGCGACCGCCCCTTCCGAACCAAACGATAAATAATCCCGCAGTTTCGCCTTGCTGGCTTCAAGCGATTCGGCAATCCAACGGGTGAAATGCAGGCCGATCCGGCCGTTTTCCGCCATAATTCGCTCCATCGTTTCACGTTCGATGACATAAAGAACCGTTTCTGTCATCGCTTGTGCTGAGTTCGAATACGTGTCGCCGCTGAAAATACCGATCTCGCCGACAGAGTCCATTTTTGAGCGGACGAAAACAGTAATTTCTTTTTCCGGTGTGATTTCTTTATACACACGTACGACACCTCGTAAAATAAAGAATATTTAGTTTGAAGGTTTGCCTTCAACAAAAACGTGACCGCCTTCTGCAACCTTTTTTTCTTTGGCATTCGCGGTGATAATATCGTAATCATGCTGATCAAAACGGTCGAGTAACGGTAGCATGGTATCACACCCTTTTTGAGATTTCTTCCTCTATTATACCTTTGATTCACCGACTGGAAATTGCTTTTCCATCATTGTCACCGTTTATTCATATCTAAATAGAAAGATCCCTGCTTCTGTACGCCGATGCATACAAAGCAGGGATTATAGTGCTGATTATTAAGCGTTCAACACGGCCATATCATCTTCAACATTTGTCATCCCGCTGATTCCGAATTTGTCAACGAGAACTTGCGCGACATTCGGGGACAGAAACGCCGGGAGCGTCGGTCCGAGTTTAATGTCTTTCACGCCGAGATGAAGAAGCGACAGCAAGACAATAACCGCTTTTTGTTCATACCAAGCAAGGTTGTACTCAATCGGCAATTCGTTAATGTCGTTTAGTTCAAAAATTTCTTTTAGTTTCATCGCTACAACAGCCAATGAATAGGAATCGTTGCATTGCCCGGCATCCAGAACGCGCGGAATGCCGTTAATATCACCGAGCGGGAGTTTGTTATACCGGTACTTTGCACAGCCGGCGGTTAAAATCACGGTGTCTTTCGGAAGCTGTTTAGCAAACTCTGTGTAATACTCGCGTGACATCATGCGTCCGTCACAGCCGGCCATCACAAAGAATTTGCGAATCGCTCCGGTTTTAACTGCATCGACAACTTGATCAGCAAGCTGCGTTACTTGGTTGTGGGCAAATCCGCCGACAATCGAACCTTCTTCAATTTGTGTCGGGCTTTCAAGCTGCTTCGCGTGTTGAATAATCTGCGTGAAATCTTTCTCTTCTCCGTCCTCACGATCCGGAATGTGCGGGAATCCCGGATAAGCCGTAGCGCCGGTTGTGTAAACACGGTCTGCATAGCCGGCTCTTGGCGGTACAATGCAATTGGTTGTAAACAGTACCGGACCGTTAAAACTGGAAAACTCTTCTTTCTGTTTCCACCAAGCATTGCCGTAATTGCCGACAAAATGATCGTACTTTTTAAACGCCGGGTAATAGTTCGCCGGGAGCATTTCCGAGTGCGTGTAAACATCGACACCTGTACCTTCTGTCTGTTTTAACAGTTCTTCAAAGTCTTTTAAATCGTGACCGCTGACGAGAATCGCCGGATTGTTGCGCACTTCAATCGAAACTTCTGTCATTTCCGGGTGACCGTAGGTCGTTGTGTTTGCCTCATCTAATAAAGCCATCACATCGACCCCGTACTTGCCTGTTTCCATTGCAAGAGCTGTCAAATCGTCAGCTGAGAGAGAATCATCTTCCGTTGCAACAAGCGCGCGTTCGATAAACCGGGAAATATCCGCTTTTTTATACCCGAGATTCAATGCATGCTCTGCGTATGCTGCCATTCCTTTCAGGCCGAATAGAACTAAAGAGCGAAGACTGCGAACATCTTCATTATCAGCCGAAAGCAATCCTACTTGCTTTTCTTCCGATTTTGCTTCGAATCCGTCTCTTCCCGTGCGCCACATGACATAGTCCGGTTCAAGCTGTTGTTCATACAAACCTTGCTTTTGTAAACGGCCTTTGATTTCATCACGCTCGTCAAGTGCTGTTTCAATTCGGTCAGCGACAGATTCAGGATCAAAGTTCGCATTCGTAATTGTTGTAAATAATCCGTCCATGATCAATCTGTCAGTAGCGGGATGATTTAAGTTGTGCTCACGCGCTTCTTGATTAAAAAAAGCGACACCTTTTAACGTATAAATCAACAAATCCTGCAAATTGGCTGTCTCGCTCGTTTTGCCGCACACACCGGCCATCGCATCACAACCGATATTTCTTAACGCTTCCTGGCATTGATTACAAAACATACTCATAAATGATTCCTCCCCCAGTTGGTTGCTTACCTGTTCACATGTCCTAGGGTAACGTGCGCCGGAACAACTTGATGTGACCTGAATCACTGAGAGCAAGATCGTCAAAATTCCGCCACAATTAAACAACAAGAACCGCCTTTTTTAAGAGCGGTTCTTGAGTGTAGACAAAGTCATGTTATCGTCATATGTTAACTTGATTAAAGACCGGATGAGGACGCATCGTCTTTTTTTTAAAGCGAGCCTATTCATAAAAAGAAGCCACGCAGCCACTCCTCCGACGCCTCCGGGAAAGCAAGGAGGCTGCTGAAAAAGTGCTGGATAAACAAATCAGGCGTTTATTTATGAGCCGCATAAAATAAAGAATATTATGAGCCCTCCGCAAACTCGCTTGCCGCGGGCAACGCCTCAGCCTCCTCAGAAGCGAACCGCTTCTTGCGGGGTCTTCGGCAGTTGCTTTTCCCGCAGGCGTCGAGTTTGCTCCAGTCTCATAAAACTTCTCAATCTATAAGGGAGAATAAATATGCAGTCACTCAATTGGTCATCTACTTTTTCAGCAGCCTTGAAAGCAAGAGACAAAGATCCGGATTCGGCGGTCTGAGGCCGCCGAATCCTAGCTGAGTCCTTTCCCGGGGCAAGCGGAGGGTAGTGGCTGCGTGGCTTGCATCAAAATAATCGTCTGAGAACTGCTCTTAAAAGAGCGGTTTTCAACTCGATAGAGCTCTATGAATAAGCAATTTCGTTTTGCAGATCAAGAAAAATCTCTTGGACTGACTTAATCGTATTCACACGGTCAACGCCTGCCCCGCTGAAAACCAGTCCGTTATCTGTGTCACCGTTCATCGATGACAAGAGAGCCTGATAAATGCAGTACTGGTGCGAACACTTCTTCAGACACGATACGCATTTGTTGATCGGCAGCTTCGCGTCGCCTTTTATACTTTCCGTAAAATTGTTCGCGATCGCTCTGCCTTTCAAACCGACAACTGAGTCCATGAGAACGGTCTCTTTCGCCTGAATGATCTTTTCCTTAAAACTTTGGGAAGCGTCGCACTCCGAACTGGCAGCAAAACGTGTGCCCATTTGCACCCCTGAAGCTCCGCAGTCAAGCGCACGTTTAACGTCTGTCCCGCTGGTAATTCCGCCTGCAGCAATAACAGGGATGTCAACGGCTTCAGCAATCTCCGGAAGCAAGTCAAACAGCGGTTCTTCCGTGCCGAGGTGCCCGCCGGCTTCATTTCCTTCAACCACAACAGCGGCAGCACCGAGTTTTTCTGACATCTTCGCAAGTTTTGCCGATGATACAATCGAGATTACCGGCGTGTCATAAGCTTTTCCCCAGTTATACATATCTCTTGAAATACCTGCTCCGGAAATGATGAAATCAACTTTCTCTTCCAAAGCGGCTTTCATCGTCACAGCGAAATCAGACATCGCGTAAAGGCAGTTCACCCCGATGTACCCGGCTCCCTGCGTTTTTTCGCGCGCTTTTCGTATATGGCTTCTCAGTTCATCAACCGGCAGCCCTGTGCCGGAAATAATTCCGATTCCGCCAGCATTGGAAACAGCAGAAGCTAAGTTGCTCAGTGAGATGCCGACACCCATTCCCCCCTGAATAATCGGCCATTTCGGTTTCATATGTGCAATTTTCAGCTCAGGCATTTTCATCGTTCATTCCCCCATCTTCCCTCAAATTACATCCGTTACTGCTAAATGTTCATTCATTCACGAATATAGATTCAGTCTATCAATCGAGACCTGGTCTTGCAAGCTGTTTTTGGTACCTGGTGTTAAAAATCTTTCTAATCTAGTTTTTTCACGTTAAAATTCTTTTCCTTTCACCAGCGATTAAATAAAAAAATCTGCAATGCATTAAACATTGCAGATTGACCATCAGACAAGTGTACGAATGTTATCAATTGATGTTCGCAATTCTTCGATCGTCATTTGGCCTGGCGCAGAACTCTTCCGCCCCTGAGCAAAAGTCACTTTTGATCCAAAAGTCCACGAGGCTGCCCGCGTCATTTTACCGTAAACGCCCATGGCCATTGAAATCGGCTGAATGGAATGCGAAACGTCTTCTGTCACACGAAACACTGTCAAAATATCATTTTTCACCGTTGACATGACGGCAAATTTAAAATAATCAGCTTCCAATCTCACAGCAACATCCGCGTTAATTTTCAATTGTTCTTCCGCCGGCGTTTGTTCAAAATCATGAAATGATAAGATGAAATTCACATTGTGTTTTTGCGTCTCATTTCTAAGCTTTTTTAATTGGTCATGATCATTGTTCAGCTCGGTATCGATGTAATCCGCATGTCCTGACCGGCAAACATCGAGATATAAAGAGAACCTCGCATGTTCGGTTAACTGATTAGGGTTTCCGCCTTCTGTTTCGTTACGCAGAGTAAATAAAACGGCTTGATTCGGAAGCGTTTGGCGCAATGATTGCAGCACTGCGATTACTTTGTCTTTATCGTCGACATCCTGAAAATAATCGGCTCGCCATTCCACTATATCCGGATCTTTGCTAAACGCAAATACTGCTTCAGCGTTTATTTCCTCCTGCGTTGTTCCGACAATCGGCATACAAATTAAGGGCATTGGAACCTTGTTTTCATCCATGAATGTTTTCCCCTTCGCACGTGGTAATCATAAAAAATTGGTCGCTTAATTTCTTAACGATTTGTTATGTTTTAATTCCTTTGTTACATAGTCGGCAATCTCCTCAGATGATTGTTCATCCGAATCAATTCGCAGATGATGTTCGGCATACACAGCTTTTCTGCGGTAAAATAAATCTTTAATTTCGTCATCTGTAGAATTTTGCAAGACCGGACGGGTATCGACAAGAGAATCCATCCGTTCACGCCAAGACTCCCAAGAGATGTCTAAAAATATCACAATTGCATGATCCATGCAGATTTTTCGGATCTCTTCGTTTTGGAAAGCGCCCCCGCCGATCGAGATGACTTTTAAACGGTCAAGACAGTGCTGACGCATCAATTCCCGTTCTTTTTCGCGAAATGCCGCCTCACCGTCCTCAGCAAAAATATCAGGAATCGATTTGTTAAATGCTTTTTCAATCTCATTATCGATATCGATAAACGGACGGGAAAGTTTTTCTGCGACTATTTGGCCGACAGTTGTTTTACCGACCCCCATAAATCCGATGAAGATAATGTTTTTCTCGTTGTAAGATTCCATTTTCTCCGCCATGTGTATTCCTCATTTCTTCTGTACAGCTGATGTCTTCGCTATCATAGGCAATTCTTCCGCCGATGTCAACGGTCTTCTGACGACGTAGAAAGACCGCTGTTATACCCGGCACTCCATAATGACATACGTGCGCTCATCATGAGACGCGTTCGTTTGCAGCAGCTGTACGGTAATAAAACCGCAGGATTTATATACGCGGATCGCCCGTTCATTAAACATCGCAACCGTTAAGCGGACGAGCGAAACCGATTGCATTTGTTCAATGTAATCAAGCACTTCGCGTAAAAAAACTGCTCCCTCGCCTTTACCGGTACGATCAGGTTTCAAGCCCAATCCGATATCCAGCACATTTGTGCCTGTGTACATTCCCTTCTTCTCGCCGTCCGGGATTCTTGCGTTGCGGCCGAAACAGACGTAACCCGCGAGGCCGCTTTCATCAAAAACGGCTAAATAAGAACCGTCCAACAGTTCCTTTTCGGCTCCGATTTCGTCTTTCATATCATAAAAATCGTACGGCGGTTCATACATCCACGCTGCAATTTCGCTTGCATGCGCTTCACTCATTGCTGCAAATTGATATACCATTAGATTCTCCTCTTCAAGGCCGTTTACTCAATTTAAAAATATTCATGCTGTGAATGCAAGAAGAAGTTTCTAATATGCGCACGAAAACAAGCCGGACCTCCAAAATTAGGTCCGGCTTGTTTTCACGTTTATGATCTAAACTAAGCAAACGGAACAGTCGTTTCGCCGTCGTGAAGAGAAACTTTATTCTGCCCGTCATCTTTAGACATATTCAGCGCCTTGTCTGCTCTTTGAATCAAACTCTCTTGCGTGTCTCCTTCGCGATACACCGTCACTCCGGCACTTACCGTAATATCTCCGTAGTTCCATGGAGTTTCTTCAACTTTTAAACGTATACAATCAACAGCGGCAGCCGCCTCTTCCAGTTCCATCGACGGCATAACAATAATAAATTCTTCACCTTCGACGCGAATAACGAGATCTTCACTCCGCGTTTCGGATGTACAAATGTTGCTGAATTGCTTTAAAATATCGTCCCCGATAACATGCCCGTGGGTTTCGTTGATCGATTTAAATTGATCAATATCCAGCATTGCCAAAGCAAAGGGGACGTTTTCCTTCGCGGCATGATCTAAAATAAAACTCATGCGCTGATCCATAAACCGGCGGTTTTTCAAATTAGTCAGCGGATCGGTAACTGACAGTTCGCTCAGTTTCAAATTCAATTCCGTTAATTCTTTCCGTTTTTGTTTATATTCATTCATCACTTCCAATAAATTTGTGTAAGCTTCATCTGTGTTTTGTAAAATTCGTTCAGCATTTTTCTTCTCGGCAATCATCTCTTGTTCGTACTGATTTTCCACATGCATCTCCATTGCAGCGCATTCAATTTTTTCTTCATGAACAGCCGCATTCAAAATGGCCGGCACAGGGCCGGAAGCCGTTTCAAACGTTGTGTAGAACTCATCGATTTGTTCTTTCATAGAAAAAATCGGGGAAAAGTATGTTTGAAAATAAACTTTTGCTGATTTTGTTAAAAGGCTGTACAACGGTTTCCCTTTAATTTCTGCCGCACTCACGTTTAACAACTTAAGAAATGCATCGTTAAAATTCTCAATGATATAATTTTTGTCCATCACAAAATAAGCGCAAGGGGCTCTTTGAAGCTGTTCGTCCATTATGGTTCCTCCTTTAGCCGTCCGGTCCATCGACGAAGACTAACGGATCGCCGTCAGAACTTCTGTACCTGTATGTAAATGAACAATCGTGTTAAGCGCATTATTCCGCGCACTATCCATGATCTTTTCAAAGGCTAATCGTCTTTACCCGAATTTATGCAAACTCAATCCGACGTTTCAGTCTTTTTTTCAATCTTTTTGTTATTATTACTGTCAATAAAACATAAAAAATACCCACTCTTAGTAAGAGTGGGTATTTTTTCATGCAAATGTTAAGCTTCGACCGGTTCTGCGACCGGATAAACGCTCACGCGCTTACGGTTTTTACCGACGCGTTCAAAACGGACAACACCGTCTGATTTTGCAAACAAAGTATCGTCACCGCCGATACCGACGTTAACACCTGGGTAAATTTTTGTGCCGCGCTGGCGGACAAGAATCGAACCGCCGGTAACTTCTTGCCCGTCGCCGGTTTTTGTACCGAGACGTTTAGCAATCGAATCACGGCCGTTCTTCGTGCTTCCTACACCTTTTTTCTGTGCGAAAAATTGAAGGTCCAAGTTCAAGAACATTGTCTTCACCTCCTGCTTAATTTGATTCCATGCGGAGAAATTGACGGTAATTCGCTTCAATGCTTTTCATCGAAACAATCATTCCTTCGAGCAGCCATTGAACCTTTTCTTCCGTATCGTGATCACTTATCTCAGGAACACGGCAGTGAAGATATCCGCCCTCATCTTGCATGTCAGTTTCTAAATAAATTCCGGCAAGCTCTGCAATCGCATTGACAGCTCCAAACGAGACAGCCGAAGCACCGGCGCAGACGATATCATAACCATAGGGCCCTGAATCAGCATGCCCGCTCATTGTGAAGGCTTCAATCGCCCCGTCCGCTCTGCGGTTAACTTCGAAAGAAATCATCAGCTGTCATCCTTATGCATTGATTTTATCAATCGTAACTTTCGTATACGGTTGACGGTGTCCAAGCTTGCGGTGATAGTTTTTCTTTGCTTTATAGTTGAAAACAGTCAACTTCTTTGCGCGGTCTTGTTTGTCAACTTTAGCTGTGACCGTTGCTCCGTCTACGACCGGGGAACCGACTTTCACGTTGTCTCCGCCGACAAAAAGGACACGGTCAAACGTGACGTTGCCGCCTTCTTCAGCATCAAGCTTTTCCACGTAAACCTCTTGACCTTCTTCAACTCGTACTTGTTTTCCGCCTGTTTCGATAATTGCGTACATATGCGCACCTCCTTCAATACTCAGACTCGCCTTAACGGGTGCAACTGCGTTGCTTATCAATACCCGATCCGTGCGGTTGTAGTTCTTTGGGTGCTCCAAACAACTGACAACCAACAGCATACCACGCGGGAAACAGTGTGTCAATTGCTGTAATGCCCTGGTTCTGCGTCAATTTTCGAACCGGTTTTGCGAATTTGGAAAGCTGGTTCGTTTTCAGCAACGGTAATTTGCAAATATTTCCCTGAATGTTCTTCTAAACGGTGCCACCGAGCCTTATCAGCTTGCGCAAAAAGAGCGTAAACACTCGGCGACGCTTCGATCCATAACGCTTCGTCAGCCATTTTTTTCATTGCCAAAACGGTTCGCTCCAGCCTCAGCGCGATTTCTTCTGCATCTTCAATACGGCCTGTTCCGCCGCAGCATGTGCATGCTGCCGAAACCCGTTCCGGCAGAGAATCGCGCACTTTTTTACGCGTCATTTCCAAGAGCCCCAAGCCAGTAAATCCGACCACGTTCGTCAAAGTCCGATCAGCTTGAACCGCTTCTTTCATAACAGCTAAAACCTGCGCTTCCGCCTCTTCGTCCATATCGATGAAATCAATCACAATCAAACCGCTGTAATCTCTCAGCCGCAGCATCCGGGCTGCCGTCTCAGCAGCTTCGATATTCGTCTTTACTGACGTCTCTTTTAGTCCGCGGCTGCCGGTGTATTTACCGCTATTGACATCGACTACCGTCAACGCTTCTGTCAGTTCGATTTTTAAAAACCCTCCGCTAGGAAGCGGAACGTTCGGGTTCATGACCTCAGCCATCTCAGGTTCAAGAGCATAGGTGCTAAAAAGGTTGTCATCACTTGAAAGCCGGACATTTGCTCCATGTTCAGGGTTCTCATGACCGGTCAGCTCTTTGAAATCGTTCAAATGATTGCAAATAATTTCTGTATTTGCCTTAGGCAGAAAGTCTCTTCTGACTCTTGCTACGACAGAAGACTCGCTAAAAAGAAGACGGATCTCGCCCGAATGACGCCGCCCTTGTGCAAGAATTCTTTCATATGCAGCCCGCAAAGCGCGGATTTCCTGTACAATCAAATCCGCTGAGACACTCTCTGCTTCCGTGCGGATAATCACTCCCTCGCGATTTTGAAGCCATTCGCGTGCACAGCTTCGCCAATGTTCCCGCACAGACTCGGCGGACATCTTTTTTGAAACCGCAATATAATCCCCGTTCGGCAAGAAGACACAATACTGGCCCGGCAAAGACAGCAATTCTGTCAATTTCGCCCCTTTCGTTTCGTCCGCTTCCTTTTTTACTTGCACAATAATCTCTTGTCCTTTTGAAAGATACGCGTGGATCGGTTTTTCTTTTTTCTTTGCAGCTGATTCGGACATCGCAGCCCAATGATAAGCCGCCAACTCTTTTTTGTATAAAAAACCGTTTTTACCTGTGCCGATATCGACGAAGGCTGCATCCATGCCCGGGAGAATATCTCTCACTTTCGCTTGGATCACCGAACCTGCTGCAGCTTTCTCCCTAAGCGGTTCAAGCAAAAATTCAGCCGCCCGGCCGTTTTCCAACACGGCTCCGCGCACATCTTCGATACTACGGTTAATGAGCACCTGATACATTTTCTAACGCTCCTTTACACGGGCCTGTTAATCAACTATTTCTTCGAGCATTTCCTGCAGATTAGCGCTCGTTTCCGCTGCCGTTTGTTCACCGGATACCGCCGCGTGAAGCTCCTCTTGTACGTTTTCAGATGTTTCATGATAGGATCTGCCGGTAAAACGCGGTCTCGCTTCTTCCAATGTATTGACGAAGTCTTCGTCAGCGAATAACGGTACCGCTTCGGTAACATCGCTGTCCTCGTAGAGCGTTTCTCGTGAAGGTGCGCGTCCGCCTTCTTCTGCGTTGATTTTTTGCCCTTCTTCTCCGGTCATAAACTCCAAAAACGTCCATGCTTCATCCGGGTATTCCGTATTTGCATAAATCATCGCCATCATACCGCCGAGAACAGCCGAACTTTCGCCTGATTCAGCTGGAAGCGGAGCTGTTTTTGTATACTCTTCTTCTGTTAATGACTGCATATACGGCCAGTTTCGTGCAAATACAGCGCTGCCGTTAATAAAAGCATAATGTGTATGAGATTCATCAAAATCGAGAATATTTTCCGGCGTGCTGTCGGCATTGACCAATTCGATTAACATCTCGATCGCTTTAATCGTCTCCTCTGAATCAGCTGTTACATCACCGTCTTCATCAATAAGTTCTCCGCCATAACCGCGGATGATTTCTAATGCGTTCACATTCAACCCTTCATAACGGCCGGCTTGAAACAAATATCCATACTGCGTCTCTTCTTCTCCTGCCAATTCTTCCGCATCGCTTAACAGATCTTCCCACGTTTCAGCCGGTTCATCGACGATATCTGATCGGTAATAGAGCAAGCCGATATCCATCGTTTGCGGCATCGCCCATTGAATCTCGGCATATTCCGCGGCATCTTGAGCGCCGTCAAAAAATTCGTTCATCGAAATGCCGTGTTCCTCAATGTACGGATCCAAATTCAAAACGAACCGCTCATCAGCGAATTCTTCCATCCAGATCATATCGGCTTCGAAAACATCGAGTTCTTTGTTATCGTCAGTGAAAACTTCAATGTACTGCTTTCTTGCTTCGTTCGTATCCGAAGGCATTTCCGTATAATCAATCCGAATGTTCGGATGACTCTCTTCAAACTCGTCGATCAGCTGCTCTGTTGCTCCCGTAGCATCATAACTGCGGGCATACGTAAGCGTCACTTCTTCTTCTGGCTCTTCTGCGTTTTCAGCATTCTCGTTTGCAAAGCCGAACCCGTTATCATCCGATACAGGACGAGCGGGTTCATCATCTGAACATGCTGACGTCAAACCGAATATAAACATCAGGATCAATCCTTTTTGATAAAGAGCGCGCTTGCTCATGCTTTTTCTCCCTGCCTCTCATAAAACAGCTCAATGAATAATGAAAATGCCCGCCGGAAATTAACCGAATGCGGGCTGTTGAGCGTTATCTTTTCATGCCGAACATTTTTTTCATTTTGCCGAACATGCCGCTGTCCTCTTCTTCAAGCGACATCAACGGGATGCTTTCACCATTAATTCTGCGGGCAATGTTTCGGTACGCAATCGACGGTTTTAATTTGGGATCCATCACAATCGGGTCCCCATTATTTGAAGATTTAATCACTTGGTCATCATCAGGCACGATTCCCAGCAAATCGATAGCGAGAATGGTGACAATCTCGTCAACATCCATCGCCTCGCCGCTTTCAACCATACGGTTGCGAATGCGGTTAACAACCATCCTTCTTGTATGAACGTGCGCTTCTTGTTCTAACAGTCCGATAATTCGATCTGCGTCACGAACAGAGGAAACTTCCGGCGTCGTAACAACAATGGCTTGATCGGCGCCGGCAACAGCATTTTTAAACCCTTGTTCAATTCCGGCGGGACAATCAATCAATATATAATCAAAATCGGCTTTCAGTTCAAAAATCAACGCCTTTAAATCTTCCGGATCTACAGCTGATTTGTCTTTTGTCTGAGCTGCAGGCAAGACATAAAGTTCATCAAAACGTTTATCTTTAATCAATGCTTGGTGTGTCTTACAATTTTTCTGCACAACATCGACTAAATCGTAAATTATTCGATTTTCCAGCCCCATAACAACATCAAGATTACGTAATCCGATATCCGTATCAATTAAGCACACTTTCTTTCCTGAAAGCGCCAGAGCTGTTCCAATATTCGCTGTCGTCGTTGTTTTTCCGACACCGCCTTTTCCAGATGTGACTACAATGGCTTCTCCCACTAGTCTCTCCCCTTTCATTCCCGCAATTCGCCGGGCGGTTCGTTTTTAAGACCGATGTTTCATCGGCACTTTTTGCAGCCGGTCAATGAGCATATTTCCTTTCTCATCGACATAAGCGCATTCCAGCTCTCCTTCTGAGATCGCTGGTTCTTCCGTATCTTCCTCTGCCCCTTTATCCGGCGCACGTCGAATGTAGGCTGCAATTCTTAATTGCGTCGGCTCCATTTTTGCCGCGCAGACAACTTTATCCGTTTTGCCGGTAACCCCGGCATGAGCCGTTCCGCGAAGCCAGCCGAGAATATAAATATTCCCCGTTGCTTTCACAGTAGCTCCAGGATTAACATCGCCAATTAAGTACAGATCGCCCTCTACATCCATCACTTGTCCGGAACGAATAACGCGAAACACTTTATTTACCTGCTGTTCACGCCGGATACTTTCGGCTTCTTCTTTCGTCATTACGTCGCTTTCAATCTCATAAATCTCAATGTTATGACGGTTCGAAAGTTCGTCTTTTAGCGTTTGCGCTTCGTCGTCAGAAAGGTAGCGCTTGCCAAGAACAATCTTAGCTTGGACGGCCGTGCGGGATGTCGGCTGTTTTTTTAATAATTCATGAAGTTCGTTTTTCACCTCTGTGAAACCCGCATTTTCATCAAAGTAAAAGGCCAGACCGTCGCGAGTTCCTTTCATAGACACCAGGTCAGACTGTTTTGCCTGCTTGTCCATCATTATTGCCCCTCTCGAGTATACTCATCTGTTTTAGCTGATACGGAATGTTAAAAATCGTTTTGATGCCGCTCGATATATTCAAACCAGAGCCTTAATGGGTGAGCTATCACCGTTATAAACAAGGCATTCATTACTGCAGAAGGCAGCAGCCTGTTATACAAGAACATGTTATGCGGCAATTCGGTAGACTCTGTCAAAATCATCATGCCGTAAACAAAATACTCCAGCAAGATGAATCCAACCATAATTAACGTGACCGTCAAGGGAAGACTTCGCTTTATCGCCGGGATCGGCATGGACAATATGTAGGCAAAAAACGCCATGCCGAATGTGTAGACACCTAATACTTGTGAATACACAATATCATAAACCGCTCCGAAAAGAATGCCGTAAAACAGAGCGTAGCCCCGGCCGCGATAAATACCGGCAAAAACGATCATGACAAACAAAAACCGCGGTATAAGCGAATAAGGAAACCCGTAAAAATCCGGAGCAAATACTTGATAAACGGTACCCTCAAAGACTAAAACAGCAAACAGGAGCAGAAAAAAACCGTAGCGAACAATCATGACTCATCGTCCTCCCCGGTCAAGGCCGGATCGATCTCCTCTTCAAGTGCAGAAGCGCTGCGATCAACAATCATGACGTGATCGAGATGATAAAATTCAGCTGACGGTTCAACAAACGCGGTTTTCGTCAATCCGTACTCGTCGTTTTCATAATCGACGATTTCACCGATTTCCAGACCTGCAGGAAACACACCTCCGAGCCCGGAGGTAGACACGGTTTGACCGTCTTCTAAGTCAGCTTCCATATCAATTTTACTGAATCGCAAATGACCGGTTTCTTCATCGATCCCTTCGATAAAACCTTGGATCGTTTCGTCACTTGAAACAATTGCTGAAATACGGTTTGTCACATCGGTATCACTTAACAGCTGTACCGTCGCCGAAAATTGTGAGACTTGATCAACTTTGCCGATCAAACCTTTCGATGTCATAACAGCCTGATTTTCTTCTATGCCGTTCTGTGAACCTTTGTTGATGCCGATTTGTTCATTCCAACGATCGGGAGAACGTTGAATAACAAGAGCCGAACGGGACGTATAATCAAATAAATCTTCTTCCAAATCGAGTTGACCCTGGAGCTCTTCGTTTTGACGGCGCAATTCTTCCAATTCTACCTGGGTTGATGCGTAATCATCCAATTGGCTTTTCAGAATCCGGTTTTCTTCATATACGTTTCGAATATCTTGAATATTCCCAAAGAAACCCGCCACAAGGTGAGCGGGTCTGGAGAAGGCTGATTGCACCGTCCCGACTGAGTCTTGAACGAGTTGTTCCGGCCAAGTCAACGTTTTACGGTCGCTCGTCGAATAACCGACGAGTGCGACGAGTAAAATAATGCATACTAGCAATACAATCAGCTTTTTGTTCGAAAAAAATGGGGACATGCTTTCACCTTCTTATGGTCATCGATTCGATCTTGCCGTAATCCCGGCTCTCGAGCGGAACAAGTGTAAGTTTTCCAACGCTTTTCCAGTACCAATTGCGACCGAATCGAGCGGGTCTTCTGCAACTAAAACCGGCATATTCGTTTCATCACTAAGAACCGTGTCAATATTTTTCAAAAGCGCACCGCCGCCGGTTAATACGATGCCGCGGTCCATAATGTCGGCCGCCAATTCCGGGGGAGACTGTTCCAACGTATTTTTCACAGTCGATACGATTTGTGAAACTGTATCTGACAGCGCACCGCAAATTTCTCCCGCGTTTATCGTAATCGTTTTTGGCAATCCGCTGACTAGATCACGTCCGCGAATTTCCATCTCTTCATCTATTTCCGGAGTCGACGCCGAGCCGATTTCAAACTTAACCGCTTCTGCCGTTCGTTCCCCGATCATCAGGCTGTATTTCTTCTTAATGTATTGGACAATTGCTTCATCCATTTCATCGCCGGCAATCCGTACAGATTCACTGGTGACAATGCCGCCGAGCGAAATGATCGCTACTTCTGTTGTTCCGCCGCCGATATCGACAACCATGCTGCCCGTCGGCTCCCAAACAGGAAGATCTGCACCGATCGCTGCCGCAAACGGTTCTTCAATCGTATAAGCTTCTTTTGCGCCCGCTTGTTTAGTGGCATCTTCAACCGCCCGTTTTTCAACAGCCGTAATGCCTGAAGGCACACAGACCATCACGTTTGGTTTGCGCGTTAAAATCGACCGGTTTCGCAATGCTTGCTGAATAAAATGCTTCATCATCGTTGAAGTCGTATCAAAATCAGCAATAACACCATCTTTCATCGGACGGATCGCAACAATATTGCCCGGTGTTCTGCCGATCATATTGCGCGCGTCGTTTCCGACCGCTTCGATGTTATTCGTGTCTCTGCGAATCGCCACAACAGACGGCTCCCGCAGAATCACCCCTTTACCCTTTACATAGACAAGTGTGTTCGCTGTTCCTAAATCAATTCCTAAATCTTTCGAGAAGCCTGAAAACATCTATCTGATTCTCCCTTCACTCCACATCCAATTGGTCATTTGGGTGGTTGATTGCCATTTAAAATGACCGTAACTATCATTATATACAAAGATTATCCGATTGAGTAGAGTTTTTATTTATCCCTTGAAAAATACTCAATTTATCCTAACATAACGGGGTGCGGTTGTATATGGAGGTGAGGGGAAACAAATGTTAAATATATCCTTTATCTTTTAACGAACAGTAACGGTTGTCGCCGATGATTAAATGATCGAGCACTTCGATCCCGATCGTCCTGCCGGCTTTTACGAGCCGTTTTGTAACGTCAATATCTTCAGGACTGGGAGCGGTGTCGCCGGATGGGTGGTTGTGTGCGCATATCATTGAAGCCGCAGAATACCGAAAGGCCTCTTTGAAAATTTCGCGGGGATGGACAATGGAGGAGTTAAGACTTCCTATAAAGATCGTCTGATAATGAATGATTTCGTTTTTCGTATTTAAATACATCACTACAAAGTGTTCCTGCGACAAATGCCGCATATCATTCATGACGTAATTCGAAGCATCCTCCGGGGAGCGGATAACGTATCTGTCCTCAGACGGCACGGCTTGAATCCTTTTGCCGAGTTCAAGGGCGGCACGAAGCTGAACAGCTTTCGCCTCGCCGATTCCGTGTATTTCCATCAGTTCATGGATCGTCGCTTCTTTCATGCGTTTCAGCCCGTCAAACGTCTGCAATATTCTGGCAGCAAGCTGCAGCACAGACTCCGTTTTCGAACCTGACCCTAATAAAATCGCCAGCAGGTCCTGATTCGTACACCCGTCCGGACCGCTGTTTAACATTCTCTCCCGCGGACGTTCTGATTTTGGTACATCTTTAATCATTAATGAGTTCAAGGTATTTGCTCCCTCCCGGTATTCAGCCCAATCGGCTGTAAAGTTCAGCGCGCGTTAAATGCGCGCAGCTCGCGAAACACTCTCGCCAGAGGAAGCCCCACAACAGCATAATAGTCGCCCGAAATCCCTTCGACCAGGGTCGCCCCCAATCCTTGAATCCCGTATGCACCTGCCTTATCGAACGGTTCACCGCTCTCAATATATTCGTTGATTTCATCGTCCGTTAACGGGAAAAATGTGACTTCTGTTCTTGCTGCAAACACCGTTTCTTTTGCAGCGGAAACAAGCGCAACTCCCGTAATCACGTCATGCGTTCTTCCCGAAAATCGTCGAAGCATCGCTTCTGCGTCGGCGCGATCGGCCGGTTTTCCGAGTATCTCGCCGTCAATCGCAATCACCGTGTCAGCACCGAGGACGATTTGATCTGGATATTTTTCGAGAATCGACCGCGCTTTATCACCGGCTAGCTGCGCAACAGCTTCTTCAGGAGAAACGTTTAAGTTGAAGTGCTCGTTCATTTGACTCGGAATGACTGTAAATGAAAGACCTGCCTGTTCGAGCAGCTGCTTTCGTCTTGGAGATTGTGAGGCTAAGATGAAAGGTTTCATGCGAGGACCGCTCCTTTTCGTATCAAACTCGTTTGTCAGAAAAGAAGAGGTTACAGTATTTATATTACTGGACCTCTTCGCTAATTACAATTCTTTTTCTTTATTTGTCATCTGTGTCTTTTTCATACAGACTCTTCCCGGCTATTCCCGGGTTGGTCATTTCCATCGGATCCATGATTCGATCAAGCTCGTCAGCTGTTAATATCCCGCGCTCAATACAAATTTCCCGGACAGGCCGGTTCGTTTCAATCGCCTCTTTAGCAATCCGGGCCGCCGTTTCATAGCCGACGTGCGGATTGATCGCCGTGATGATACCGACGCTGTTTTCGACCATTTCTTTCGTGCGTTCAGCATTGGCTTCGATGCCTTCGACAGCGTAATCGTTAAAAACACGGACCCCGTTTTGTAAAACCGTGAAGGACTGCAATAAATTAAAGACAAGCACCGGCCCCATCACATTCAGTTCAAGCTGACCGGCCTCTGAAGCCTGACTGATCGTCTGGTCATTACCCATAACTTGAAAGGACACTTGATTAAGCACTTCGCACATCACCGGATTAACCTTTCCGGGCATAATCGATGATCCGGCTTGACGGGGCGGGAGATTAATCTCATTAAATCCTGTGCGCGGTCCTGAGCTCATAAGGCGGAGGTCGTTTGCCATCTTTGATAAATTGATCGCCATAATTTTCATCGTTGCAGACAGCTGCGTGTACGAATCGGTATTTTGCGTTGCGTCAACCAGATGTTCCGCACGCTTAAACGGCATCCCTGTTATTTCTGACAAATTTTTCGTGACTTCGTCGATGTATTCAGGCATTGCGTTTAATCCGGTTCCGACAGCCGTCGCCCCCATGTTCACTTCGTAAAGCTGATCGACAGAACGCTGAATCCGTTTTAAGTCGCGTTCCATCAGCCGCCGGTAAGAGCCGAACGTCTGCCCGAGCCTGACCGGGACGGCATCTTGCAAGTGGGTGCGGCCCATTTTGATCACATCGTCAAAGGCGTCTTCCTTTTCCTTCAGCGCAAAAATTAACCGGCCCAATTCGTGAATCAAGCCGTTCGACAAGTTCAAACAAGCCAAATGAATTGCTGTCGGCAACGCATCGTTCGTTGACTGCGCCATATTAACGTGCGATGTCGGACTGACCATCAGATAATTTCCTTTTTCACCGCCGAGCAATTCGATCGCACGGTTGGCAATAACCTCGTTTGCGTTCATATTAAATGAAGTCCCTGCTCCGCCTTGAATGCTGTCGACAACGAAGTGGTCGTCCAGTTTGCCGGCGATTACTTCATCGGCTGCATCGATGACGGCTTCAGCAATATTGGAACTGAGCCCGCCGACGGAGTGGTTCGCCATCGCGGCCGCTTTTTTTACATAGCCGAGCGCTTTAATCAGTTCTTTATGCGGCGGATAACCGGTGATCGGAAAGTTTTCCTTCGCGCGGACGGTTTGAATCCCGTAATAAGCAGAAGCGGGAATTTTTTTCTCTCCCATTAAGTCCTTTTCAGTTCGGTACTTTTTTTCTTGATTGACGGTCATGATGGATCGTCCTTCCTTCCATAATAAATTTAAGTCTCTTTACATGTTCTAGTTACAGCCGATTAGCCGTTTCGTTCAATGCAGCTAAGGGAGAAACGGCTGCTCACGCTCGCCAGACGGCGCATAATCGCTCTGCGGCGCTTGATCCTCTAATTCATCAGCAAGCGCCGGGTAGTAATACGACGAGATGCTCACTTCAAAACGTATCGGGGAATTCCCGTCAAAAATCCACTCGTTTTCGCGGCTGTCTTCAGAAATATGCACCATTTCTATATTCGTCAGACGCTGGAGCGATTCAACCTCATTTAAAAACCGAAGCAATCCGCTGTAACGGCTGACGTATACATCAACGAGCGCTGTTTGCTTTTGAACCTCAGCACCTGCAGATAACTCCATTTCGGCTCCGGCATTTGCAGAAACATCGTCACGATCCTCAGCGTTGCCGCTTGCTTCAAAGGCAGGTTCACCATACGTCATATAAATATCCGCGATCCTTACACCCGCCAGCTCTTCGGCAGTGTGCAGCCCGGAAATAAATTGATCTGTTTGTCTGATGACCGGTAAAGACTGCTGAATATCCTGCGATTGACGATCGTCCGGCTGATCGTCTTTTGCGCTTGTCAGTTCCGCTTGAAGCAAATCAGCTAACTGCCGTTCTTCCTCCAATTGGTCTGCCGCTCTTTCGCGATCGTTTAACGCCGGCTGCAGCACGAGCAGAAACATGAGCACAAGAGAGATGAACGCCAAAGCCGCCAGGCCAAGCAATACCCAAGCTTTTTTTCGCCCTTCAGTCATCATCAGCCAGCTCCTCACCCGTTTCGCCGTTAAGTGCTTCTTGATCGTTGTTAAAATCCGCTATTCCCGGATCATCATCTGGAGGCAAGTCAACGATTTCTTCATCAGCTAATTCTTCGTTTGTCATCTTCGTATCCAGTTCGATCGTGTAAGAAGAAAAATAGTGCGGCAAATAGTCTTCAAACCAAAGCGGTCTGCTCGGTTCAATATCTTCCGTTTCCAATTCAGCGGTTAAACCTGTCTCTTCATCATTTTCCGTAACGACGTTTCCCGGCTCTTCTCCTTCGGCGTAATCCAAGCGCGCGTCATTCGTCCAGGAAAATGCATTCAGTCTGTGCTGGTAAGCAGCCGCATCTCCTATATCAAAAAGAACAACCTTCATATCGATCCGGTGCGGATAACTGTAATCGTAGGAATACAGCATACTTTCTTCCGGCAGAGCGCGGACGAGTTCTTGCAGGACAGGACTGTGCGGAACCGTGTTTGCCGTCAGCTCCTCTTCTGCTTCTTCGAGTTCCTTAACTCCGCCGTCCTGCAGATCTTGAAGCGAATTCTCCAGTTCGGCCGTATCCGCCCGCAAATGATCGAGCTCCTCTTTTTTATCCGCTGTTTCTTCGCGAATGTGACTTGCGTAGAGAACCGTTAACAGCAGTGCCAAAACGAGAAGAAGGACAAACAAAATGACGGCCGGCCGAAATGCGGCATCTGTTTTGTCTTTTGCAGAAATAAGATTGATTTCAACTGACATGCCTACACCTCTTTTTTCATCGTCAAGCCAATCACTTCCGCGTGAGACAGGGGAATAAACTGTCCGTTAAATTCAACCGCTGCGGTTTCTGACGTCATAAAGGGCAAATCGCTTTGCTCTTTCAGCATAGACTCAAATAATGCTAAATCAGGATGATCGCCGCCTAAAAGGATTTTCTCGACACCCTCTTCTCCGTCTTGATAATTATAACGATAATACGTGAACAGGCGGAAAATCTCTTTGATATTTTCTTGCCAAGCCGCCGTTAATTCTTCCGTCTCGCCTTGACGGATCATTAACTCTTCGCCGCCGTCGGCAAAGCGGCTCCATTTCGTCTTAGGCAGCTCCGTCATCAGGTGGCGCATTACGAGCGGACAATCATCCTGAAAAATACTCACGTTTACGGCGTGCGGATAACAGCGAATCATCGCGTACGTCCCGGACAGATCGGCAGTGTTCGTCGTTTCTAAGTAACGATGCAGCGACAAATCAGCCAAGTCTGCTGCCTGCGGTTTCAGTTTCAGCTGCCGAAATATTTGCAAATACTCTTCAAGCGCCGCTTCGGACATCGCAAATAACAGCACATCGTTTTGTGCGTCCGTTTGCCGGATCAAATGCCAGTCGATGACGGGATCGTCAATCGGAAGATGAATCGACGCGCCGAGTTCTTGATACAATTCGCCTGTAATGTCATCTGTTTTCACTTCACGCGGGAGCTGATGACGCCTGACAATACTTAACGAATCGGGCAAGATTAAAAACACCTTCCCCCGCTTAATCCGCCAGTTATGCAGGCATTCAGCCAAAATCGTCAATAACGTCTCCGACTCAATAATATTTCCGTTGCGAATCACATCCGGCGGCAAATAACGCTCATATACCGTTTGAAGCTGATCGGCTTTACCGCCTCTGGAAACGGCAAACCGGATCACATGATCATGCACAATAAATCCTCTTTTCAGATTCCCGGACAACGACAGCATGTTAAAACCCGCTTTCTATGTTATAAACGTGAATATAAAAATGTTTCGAGGTAAAACACGAGAAATTGCTCTCCCCAAAAATAAGCGATCAGTGCGCCGCAGGCGATAAACGGTCCAAATGGAACGGCGGTTTTCCGGGTCACTTTTCTGCCTAAAAACACTAAACTGACGGTTAAACCGATTAAAGCGGCAAAAAATAAGGAAAGAAGCGTTCCGGTCACGCCGAGAACAGGGCCGATCACAGCGTACAGCTTAATATCGCCGCCGCCCATGCCTCCGTTTGAAATCACCGCTAATATGTACAGAAGCGAAAAACCGATAACAGCTCCGGCAATGGCTAACCACCACGGATCTAGCGGCGCGATGACCAGCCGGACAGCCGCGACCGGCACGGCAAAAAAGATTAATACACGGTCGGGGATAACGTAATAGTACAGATCAGATACTGTAATGATCACTAACAGGGAGACGAATATCAGGGCTGCCGCCAGTTCCGCCGAAAACCCGAATACGTAATAACTGTAAGCAAACAAAAACGCTGTCACCGCTTCTGTCAGCGGGTACACAGGCGAAATGGCTCTGCCGCACGTACGGCACTTCCCGCGTAATAACAGCCAGGAAACGACCGGGATTAAATCCAGTCCGCTCAGCCGGCGCTGACAATGAGGGCAGTGAGAGCGCCCTGTTGTAAACGGCTCTCTGATCGGTGTCCTCATTCCAACCACGTTATAAAACGAACCTAAAACAGCGCCAACCGCCGCCATATAAATTACCCAAAACACATCCATCGCCGCCGCTCCATTCTCTTGCTATTATTACGATGCTAAGCATATGTATCTATTCCTTATTATAGAAGGTTTCCTGCTGATAATAAACCGATTTCCCGATTTTCGTGAAAAGAAAAGCCGCCGCTCACATTGAACGGCGGCTGATAAATATGTCATTTAATCAGCAGACGTAGTTTCAGCATCTCCGCTGCGGATGTCACTGATAGTTCCGGAAATATAATAATCCTCACCATCAAGTGTTATTGTATATTGACTCATGCTGTCACCTTCATCGCTCGGCGTGTATTCAACTTGAGCGGTCTCATACTCGTCATTATCCGATTCGGGATCGATCATATTGCTGTCCAGATACCCTTCTTCTACGAGATCGAAATGATCATCGCTGCCAACACCTGAAAATGTTTCCCCGTCCGTCAGGTTCTCACTTGTTACCGCCAAGCGTGCAGCGTTGTAAAGCGATTCCGCGTTTGATTCATGCGCATCTTCGCGGGCGTTGTCAATAATTCCGCCGATTGCCGGCACGGCGATCGCGGCAATAATGCCTAAGATGACAATGACGGCGAGCAGTTCGACCAGCGTCAACCCTTTTTGATTTTTCAATTGCTGTAAACGTTTTTTCATTCTTGTTCCCTCCAAAAAAATATCTTCTCGCGACACGGCTGCCTGCAACAAACGTCTTCGACCCGGTGTTCTTTTCACCGAACGATAAATTGAACAATAGAAAAACCGGCTGACATCTTAAACGCCGAGCCGGTTGCACTGCTCGCTCCAAAACAGTCAAGTGCCCACATACAACTGCTTTATCATAGCGTCTCTTAAGAAATCATTTGTTTTTCTGAGTGAACAGTTCAAGTTTAACCAATCGTATCAAAGATTTCAAACATCGGAATAGCGATCGATGCCACAATCACACCGACGACGACCGAAAGTATGACGATCAACAGCGGTTCAAGCAAACTTTTCAGCCTTTCTGCCGCCTGATCGACCTCTTCTTCGTAAAATTCAGCCACTTTTTCGAGCATCTGATCAAGCGCACCGGTTTTCTCCCCGACAGTGACCATTTGCGAAACAAGCGGCGGAAAGATCCAATGCGCGGCCATCGGTTCAGCGATTGATCTGCCGCGTTCAAGCGAGTTGCGCGAAGAACGGATCACACCGGCCAATACTTCATTGCCGACGATCCGCTCAACAATCGATGTGGCCTGCAGCACCGGGACAGAACTGGCAAACAGAGAACTCCACGTCCGGGCCATTCGCGCAAGGGCTGATTTCTGCAAGATCTTGCCGATAACCGGGGTTTTTAAGAGCAGATAATCACGATAATATTTCGTTTCCGGCCGGCGAGACATCCATTTCCACGCGATCAAAGCCGCCGCAAACAAAAGAACGATCAGCCAAAACCACGACTGCATCCATTCGCCGGCGCCGAGAACAACACGGGTAATGAGAGGCAGCTCCGCACCAAAGCCGGCAAACACCCCCGCAAAAGACGGGACGACAACCGCGAGCAAAAAGCTGACGACCGCAAGAGATACTGCAGCGAGCGTTGCCGGGTAGGCGACAGCTGAGATAACTTTTTGCTTTGTGCGGTGCTGCTTTTCAAAATATGCCGCTAAGCGTTCAAAAATCTCATCAAGGTTTCCCGCCGCTTCTCCGGCGCGAATCATGTTGACGATCATCGCTGAAAATACGGTCCGGTGTTTTTCACACGCTTGCGACAAACTCGTTCCTTGTCGTAAATCCTGTTCAACGTCAGTGAGTGTGCTTCGCAACACGTTGCTCGCGGATTGATTCGCCAATAACCGCACACTGTCCACTAAAGAGATCCCTGATTGAAGAAGCGTTGTCATTTGCCGCAAGAACATCACCATATCTTTTGATGTCACCCGCTTGAAAAAGTCAATATCTTGATAAAGAACCCCTTCCAGCTTGCTGACAGATTGAATGGACAGCTGCTTTTTTTGCGCCGCTTTTTCTTTTGCCTCTTCTTTTGTCGCGGCTTTCACTTTTCCTTCAACCAGCGCGCCGTCTCGCCTGCGTCCTTTGTACAAATAAAATGCCATTATATCCCCTGCTCAGCTGAAAAGTATGACGCCGTTTCCTCAGAAATCAAACCGTTTCGCAGCAGCTCTTTTACGGCCATTTCCAGCGTGTGCATTCCTTCTGCCTTCCCTGTCTGCATCACGTTCGGGATTTGATGAATTTTTTCATTGCGGATTAAATTGCGGACCGCAGGCGTATTCATCAACATTTCCGTCGCTGCTGTGCGGCTGTTTCCTTCAGCTGTCAGCAACAAGCGCTGTGAGATCACCGCAGACAACACCGAGGCAAGCTGAATGCGAATTTGATCTTGCTGTTCCGGCGGAAAAACATCGATTATCCGATCAATCGTTGACGGCGCATCCGTCGTATGCAGCGTGCCTAAAACAAGATGACCTGTTTCAGCCGCTGTTATCGCGGTAGCGATCGTCTCACGATCGCGCATTTCACCGACTAAAATCACATCCGGGTCTTGGCGCAAAGCTGCCCGCAGACCGTTGGCAAAGTTTCGCGTATCAAACCCGACCTCGCGCTGATCGACAATCGATGAGCGGTGTGTATGCAAATATTCAATCGGATCCTCAAGCGTGATAATGTGGCGTTTCAGATGCCTGTTCATATGGTCAATCATCGCTGCCAGTGTCGTCGACTTTCCCGAACCCGTCGGCCCGGTAACTAGCACAAGGCCCTGCGGTTTCTCTGCGATGGCCTTTAAGCGCTCCGGCATCCCGAGTTCCTTGATTGTCGGTACAGAAGTCGGCACAACCCGAACAGCCAAACTGATGCAGGACCGCTGAAAATACGCATTCACCCTGAAGCGCGAGACCCCGCGCAATCCGTAGGAAAAATCGAGCTCGCCTTTATTTTCAAACGACGACCAAAGTGCTTCCGGAATCAGCGTCTTCGCAATGCTTTCTGTTGTTTGCGGGGTAAGAACCGGTTCGTCCATCGTCTTCAATTCCCCATGCAGACGGCAGACAGGGGGCATTCCTACCGTTAAATGCAGGTCTGATGCCCCGTCGGTATAAGCTTGTCGCAGCAATTTCTCGATCGTCTCTTTCAATCTGAGTGTCCCCTTTTTCAGCCATGTTATGCTTTAATCGTCAATTGCAACCCGGAAAACTTCTTCCACTGTTGTTTCACCTTTTTTCGCTTTTAATAAACCGTCTTCGACGAGAAAAATCATTTCGTTTTCGTAAGCATAATCGCGGACATGGGCGATCGGCTCTTCATTGAGCACTTTTCGGCGGATTTCATCATCAACCAGAAGTATTTCATGCAGCGCCATCCGTCCTTTGTATCCGCTGTATCGGCATTCTTCGCAACCGGCACCGCGTTTTAAGCCATTCACAGTCATGCCGCGGTTTTCAAATGCCTCGCGCTCCATTTTTGTCGGTTCATACGTCTCGGCACACTGAGGGCACACCTTACGTACGAGCCGCTGGGCAACAATGCCCGATAGACTAGACATGACTAAAAAAGGTTCGATCCCCATATCGATCAGTCGCGGAATCGTCGCCACAGCGCTGTTCGTATGGATCGTTGAGAATACGAGGTGACCTGTCAGCGAGGCTCTTACAGCGATTTCCGCTGTGTCTTTGTCACGCACTTCGCCGACCATGACAACATTCGGATCTTGCCGCAAAATTGAACGGAGGCCATTCGCAAACGTTAAG
Organism: Salisediminibacterium halotolerans; assembly: GCF_003814815.1. Classification (GTDB taxonomy): domain Bacteria; phylum Bacillota; class Bacilli; order Bacillales; family Salisediminibacteriaceae; genus Salisediminibacterium; species Salisediminibacterium halotolerans. Next base: position 174,918 of record NZ_RKQQ01000002.1, on the reverse strand, counting down.
CCGATATCGGGGTTAACCTGCACTTGATTAATGCCGGTCATTTGATATTCAACCGGGTCTTCGATCGTAATAATATTGACTTTTTCTGTGTTCAGCTGATTGATTGCGGCATACAGCGACGTCGTCTTGCCTGATCCTGTCGGTCCCGTCAGCAACACCATCCCGGACGGACGGCGGATCAACGCGCGGAACCGCTCAAGATTCAATGAGTTCAAATCCAATTCATCCAGCGCTTTGATCGCTTCACTCATATCAAGAATCCGAATCACAACTTTTTCCCCAAACACTGTCGGCATAATCGATATTCGTAAATCGACCGGTTTACCGTCCATCGTCACTTTGACCCGCCCGTCTTGCGGCAGACGAACTTCAGTAATATTTAAATTCGCCATAATTTTTATCCGGGCAATGATCTCGTTTTGATGCTGTTTGTTCAGTGCCCGGTCGGTTTGCAATACACCGTCGATCCGGTAACGGATTAAAACTTTCGTTTCTTGCGGATCGAGGTGAACGTCGCTTGCCTGTTTTCTTAAACCGGTCATAAGAAGCTGATTCACGGTGCGGATGATCGGCGCTTCTGTTTCATCATCGTCGGCTGCCATTAATTCCTTCACTGAGTCATCTGCAACTTCGACGTTTACTTCCGCTTCTTCTGCTGTACTGTAATGTCTTTCAATCGCTTCTTTAACATCGTTTCTTCCCGTAATCACCGGGTCAATGTCAAACCCTGTCGCCATCCGCAAATCTTCCAGGACGACATAATCCATCGGATCAACCATCGCAATTTGCAGCCGATTCCCCTTTTTCCCCAGCGGAAAAACTAAGTTCCGCCGGGCAAATTCTTCAGGGACAAGTTTCAGCGTTTGCTCATCGACGGGCTGTTCATTTAAATGAACACGGGGAATACCAAGCTGATATTCCAGCACATCGATCAGCTCTCCCTCGTTTATCAACCCTTGATCAAGCAGCGCATCCCCTAGTTTTTGCCGTCCTTTGGAAGCAACAGTATCTTCTGCTTGCTGAGCAGTTATAACCCCGGCTTCAACTAGCAGATCGCCGAGTCGCTTGCGAGTCTCCATCACAGACGCTCCCTTCTGTTAACGCCCTTTCAGCGGCCGTTCATCGGTTTCATCGATTCCGCTGCTGCCGGGTTGAAACGAACCGGACTCACGATTAAGCGTATCTTCTTCATCTGTATCGTCCGATTCATCACCTGCCGGTTCTTGATAAAACGAATTTTCCCCAGCATCACGGTCAGAGGCCGGCGGGCTGACTTCAGGGCGCTCGCCGCGATCAGGCTGGCCGTTTACCGGAGCATCTGTCTCCTGTTCTCCGCCCGCTTCACCTGTACCGCCGTTCAAACCTCGTTCGGCCGGCTCTTCTGCCGGCGGTTCTTCTGGTGCTTCCTCCGTGCTTCGCGCAATTAAAGCGTGCTGCGGAGCATAAAAATCTTCGCTGACAGTTTCTTCTCGAATCACTTCGTCTGCTTCATCAAGAAACGAACGGGTCAGGCGGATGAACTCTCCTTCTTTCCCGTCTTTTATTGATTCGGCAGTACCCGGAGGCAGCTGGTCATCAAAACGGACCCGCGTATCGTACTCAATCTGTTCTTCTGTCTTTGTACCCGTTTCAATCGCATACGGCCAGTCGTATCCTTCAAGTTCAACCGCAAAGCCTTCAGGGGTTGAATCAAAGCGAAGCGTATAGGACGTATCATTGACATTTTCCGCTTGAAGATCTTTGCCGTTGTCTGTCACAGCTGCATCGTAGCCGAGCGGAACAGCGTCAAAACGTTCATGACGTATGTGACGTTCAACAATATCAAAATTTGACTGCACGAATGTTTCAAAAACTGCTGAACTTAAAACCGCAGCGTTTTCGCCGCCGTGATAAACTATCCCCTGTTCATTTAACATGTCACGAAAAGAATAACTGCTGTTTGCTTCAATAGTGAATTCGCCAAGTTGACCGATCCACTCCGAAGCTTCACCGTCTAACGCTGCATCCCGCTCGGCCCGGGCTACGATCGTTTTGCCAGGTGCTGTTCCCGGATTCTTGTGATCGTGAAGCGAAATTTGTGCGCTTGCCGGAGCAGCGGACAGTTCAGCTTTTATTGCAGCTTTTAAGCTCGGTAAATCTACCCGCTCCGTAAAATTCGCAAGTCCGGTGAATCTGCTTACTTCTTCCGCCAGCGAATCTTCCTCCACGTGTGAAACGAGGCCTGATTGGGCGCCGTCGTTAGTTAGTGCTTCGTTTACAGTTTCTTCTGCATCAATATCAACGATAGTATCACTCACCGTTAACTGCTCATCGAACCATTGCAGCACTAAGTCCGACTCATTGATCCATGTCTGCGCTTGCTTTTCGATGTGTGTTTCCGCTTCTGAAACGGACATTCCGGAAACATCAGCTGATGCGATTTGACGGTCTTCAGAGAAATGTTCTTCACCGAACAAATGAGCGTAAGTCGCGCTCCCGGCGTATGTAAATAACGTTAAAAAGACGGCAATTCCTGTGATGGCAGCAAATACGCCGGCAAACCATTTTTGCTTTTCCATGTCCGACGCCCCCTCAGTCGTTTTCTTGAGCTGCATCCTCTTCTAAACGCGCCCACAGCTCCCGCCGTTTGTGATCACTGTAAGATTTTTCCTGATTTTGTCCGGATAAGTTATCAGCTGACGCAGCAATATTTTCTCTTTGTGTGTGCAACGTTTCATCAACTGTATAACCTCGCAGCGGCAAATCTTTATTTTCATCGTACTCACGGTTCTCATCTTCCGCTGAAAGGAGTGTTCGGCGTTTCGGTTCAAACCACTCTGAGAGTTCCAAATCTGACTCATCGTTCTGCTCGTTTATGCCTTTATTCATGTCAGCCTCTTTTCCGGCAGGATATGCTTTGTCACTGGCCGTTAATGAAAACTCTTGGTCATCAGCTGTTTTACCGCTATAAAGAGCGGTTTCCCCCTCCTTTGACCGACTGCTCTCGCGAAAACGTTCTGTCAGCCACAAAGCAGCCGCGGCGGCAAAAAGAAAACTTGCACCCGCAGCGAACCACGCGTTATACAGTTCCGTAAGTACAACCATAACAGCGGCGCTGCAAGCTCCCGCCGCAGTCGAAAGAGCCGTCATCTTCCGGGAACATACGGATGGAGCGAAACTGAGCGCAAGCGCCGCGATGATTAAGCCGGCTAAAAAAAAGACTGCGTGTGTCATGATTCTTTCACATCCTGTCATTTATACATCGCAATTTCATTTTAAATCACCCACGCATGATTTAAAAGTCATTCAGACGTATCTCCTATAAAAGAAAAACTATCTGGAAGGAAGTTTTAAGCCCCGAATGTGGAGACTTTATTACGGCCTTTATTTTTTGCGCCGAGATACATCGCTCTGTCAGCGTTTCGTAAAACCGATATCGGATGGTCATCTTCAGCTGTATTTCCAGCTATTCCAAAGCTTGCGGTGAGACGGACTGTTGCACCGTCATGAGCAGCAAGGTCTTCGGTCACAAAAAACAGCTGATTTGCCAGTTCTGCCCTGAGCTTTTCGGCAGCTGCGGCCGCTCTGTCAGTACGGCAATCCGGTATGAGAATGACGAACTCTTCTCCGCCATAGCGCGCAATTACGCCTTCGCTGCCGACATTATCTTCGAGAACATCGGCGACTTGCTTTAAAACAGCGTTGCCCGCGTGATGGCCGAATGAATCGTTGACTGATTTAAAATAATCTAAATCCAGCAATATAATCGCGTATGATTTGTCCGCTTGGTGAAAATCATTTAACAGCAGCTGTTCAAAGTAGCGGAAATTGTACAAATTCGTCAATCCGCAGCGCGTACTTTCTTCGCGGATATTTTTTAAGTGTCGGACATTTTGCACAGCGATGGTCAAATAATTTGCCAAAATCTCCAGCAGCATCAGATCAGAAGCTGAATACTGATTTTTTTTAACAGATAAGAGCGTGATCACGCCGGTAACTTGTTGATTGCGCACAGCAGGCACGCTGAGCACCGATTGAATATCAGTACGGAAAATATCTTTCCCTAAATGATCCCGTTCTGTTTTTGTCCCGAAACAAAGCGGCTCGCCTGCCCGGCAAACGTTTCTGCTGACGCTGTCGATCTCACACTCATTTCTCGCCGGCCGTTCAGCAAATTGTTGTATGTAAGTGATATGAAGTTTGCCGGATGCATCGTTCGCCGGATCATACATGATCATCTCATCGCAGCCGAACAGTTCCCGGCACGTGTCAGAAAAGCGCTGAACGATCACATCCTCGTCACCCAATGTGTTCATTTCTTGGCCGAATTCACTGATTTGTTTTAATAAATCATTCAATGTCCTGCTCGAATAATACGTTTTCGATACTGCTGCTGCCGATAAAAGCGGCAAACCGATAAGAACGATCGCGGTTACACCGACCGACGCGTATAATAACGCCAGAATCACGCCAAAAGGAAAAACAAATAAAACTGATATGGCTTCCCACTTCAATGCATCATCAAAAAAACGCGGCCTCGAATAGCCGACGAACAAACGTTTGATGAGATAAAGAATCAAATGGTTTAAAACGTAAAACGTGAAAACGTATAACAAGACCGGGAGCGCTTGTGCGGTAACTGCTGACGAAGCGACTTCTCCTGTCACACCGCCGCTTAAGTAAAATACCGCTGCAGCCGACGCCGATGTAATGCCGAACATAAGCGAATTTAACGGAAGACGAAACAAATCGCCCTTCGTTTTAATCGTCTTCAGCATAATAATCAATACAGCAAGCTGGGTAATTAAAAACTCCGAAAAAAAGCCGTAATGCAAAAAAACAGCCAAAGAAACTCCGTGAAACGGAACAAGCGTCGATTGGCGCATTTGAATCGGGAAAAGGCTGACTAAAGAAATTAACAAACTGAATAACAGCATAGAAACGTCATGTTCTCGCCATACTGCAGCAGTTTCTGCCAATGTATAAACTAAAAAAGGAAGGAAAACAATCAACCAGGAAAAATAGATCGAGTACTTTTTTCTGTTTTTGATCAAACTCCCCTCCTTTTATAAGCTGCGTTATGATATTTTATACCTCACATTACCATATTAAAGCAATTTTTTGAACCAAATGACCAGTAAATTTTTAGGACTGACTGAATTTCAGTACATAATACTCAGTTTTTCCAAACATTACGCATATAAGAGACAAATGCATGCGAACCGGTTATTAAAACAGCATCCTCTCTTTTTGCTTCACGAAGCAACTTTGTCAAAAGTTCTTTGCTGTCTCCCGATCCCACCGCGGCGTTAACTTCTCTCGCTTCATAATCATTAGGTTCTGCCGCACGATAATCATGAAATGAACACCAAAAAACCTGTTTATTGAACTTTGCTTCATTTAAAACAGCAAGCATCTCTTGATAGTTCTTGTCTTTCATCGCTGCAAACAAAACATAAACAAAGCGAAACGAGTCAGCATGTGTCAGTTTTTCTGTTAATGCTGTTATTGCTGCAGGATTGTGGGCTGTATCCACGATCACTGTCGGGTTTTGCTGCATCGTCTCCATTCGGCCCGGAAGCGACGTCGCAAGAATTGCGCGGCGGACTTCTGTTTCAGTCGGCATAACAGCATATACATGTGCGAGCATATAGCAGGCTGTTTCTGCTGCAAGCGCAGCATTGATCCGATCGACCGGTGCGATAATTTCTTCGTTCCATGAAGAAGGTTTAAAAGTTTCCGGTTCAACTAAGTACGTCCCTTTGCTTGCTGCCGTTTCGGCAATAACACTGAGTGCAGGCTCTGTTGCTCCAGTAAAAACCGGTGCTGAGTTTTTGATTATCCCTGCTTTTTCAAAAGCGATGTCCGCAAGCGCACTTCCCAAGTACACTTCATGATCAAAATCAACATTCGTAATCACCGTTGCTTTCGGCCGTTTCACAGCATTTGTCGCATCCAATCTGCCGCCCATACCTGCCTCAATAATAACAGCATCTGTCGGCAAAACATGTGCAAACATGTAATAAGCTAACGCTGTCATCACTTCAAACGGACTCACCAGCTCATTACGAACATTTTCGACCTTTTCAATCTCGGAGGCGATGCTCGACAGCGCCTCAGCGAATTGAGATGAATCGATCCCCTTCCCGTTATATTGAAGCTGCTCCCACACTTCCCCGAATGAAGGGGTTTCAAAACTGCCGACTCTTAATCCGTTCATAATTAACACATTAGATAAATATTGGCCGACCGTTCCTTTGCCGTTCGTTCCGGCAATATGAATCACGCTCAACTTGTTATCCGGGCGGTCAATCCGATCCAAAACGGCTTCGATCCGATCAAGCGAGTAACTGATTCCCGCCGCTTGTCGTTCTTGCAGCCAATCCGATGCTTCCATTACTGTCATCACTCTATCTCTCACCTCTTTCTTTATTGATTTTACACGACAAACATGACATGATCGATTCATATGACTAAAACGAAGAAAAGCTGCGGAAAGGAACGTTGACGAATGGCCGCATTACACGGATGGCTTCTTTATAACAGCCACTTACAAACTGAAAAATTCCTTGATTATCTCGCATGGTTTAAAGATCAGGCAGAAAAGCGCGGGATAATGGTTGATGCCGTTGCAAACACACAGCTGCTTGCGCAGTTTGACACGTTTTCTCCGCCGCTCAACGCTTCAAAAGATTTCCCCGCAACTTATCCGCCCGATTTTATTCATGCAGCGGATAAAGATTTAATCTTATTACGGCAATTAGAACAGCTCGGGATCCGAAGTTACAATTCCAGCGGCGCGATCGGGATTTGCGATGACAAACGTCTGATGCATGAAAAATTGACTCAGTTTGATCTCCCGCAGCCGAAGACGATTTGCGCGCCGATGATTTATCCGGGCATGCCCTTAACGGACCGCAGTCACCTAACACGGATCGCCTCTTTGCTCGGTTTTCCGCTCGTTGTTAAAGAAGCGTTCGGCTCATTCGGACAGCAAGTTTATCTCGTCCGATCAGAAAAAGAACTAGCCGACAAAGCCGAGGAACTTGCAGGCAAACCTCATCTGTATCAGCAGTTTATCAGCGAAAGTTCCGGTGAAGACAGGCGATTAAATGTCATCGGCGGAAAAGTCGCGGCTGCCATGCTCAGAACATCAGCAAACGATTTTCGCGCAAACGTAAGTTCCGGCGGAGAAACGGAACAATACGAGCCGACAGATGACGAAAAAAAGCTTGCTGTTGCTGCCGCAAAGGCGTGCAGAACGGATTTTGCCGGTGTAGATCTTTTAAAAACGACGAAGGGTTCTGTCGTCTGTGAAGTGAATTCAAACCCGCATATCCGAAGTATATACGAATGCACCGGTATCGATGTGGCTGAACCGATGCTGGATTGGATCGAAGCTACGTTGACAGTAAAGGGGTCTAAATCATGAACGGCCGCAAAGGGTGGCTCGTTTACCGCGAAAAGGATATTGCCCGCAATCGCCGTTTTATTGATTTGCTCGAGGATGCGGCAAAAAAATATGCTCTTGACCTGACAGTAAAACCGTATGAATCGATCGATTTCCAATTAACAGCCGGCAATGCCGGAACTGATTCGAACAGCGGCGTTTCCCCCCCGGCATTTATTATAAACCGTGCGGTCGCGCCTTGGTTAAATGAAGCGGCCGAAGTGATGGGAATCCGTTGTTACAATCGCGCAAATATTGCAAGAATAGCAAATGATAAACGGCTCGCTCACGCTCACCTGCATCAGCTCGGAGTTCCGATGCTTCCGACACGGGCCTGCTCTTTAACTCAAGTTCTCGATGAACGCACAAATCAATCGATCATTGCTAAAGACCCGCTCGGCCGCGGGGGCACCGGCGTTAAACTTTTAAATATCAGTGATTCGCCCGCATCCATCCGCGCCGCGTTGCCAAAGCAGGTGATCGAGCAGCCTGTCGGCGGACAGCCGGGCAAAGACTTGCGCGTTTATATTGTCGGCGGAAAAATCATCGCAGCTGTTTTACGCGAATCATCAACTGATTTCCGCGCAAACATTTCACAAGGCGGATCATCTAAACTTGTTGAATTGACTGCAGTCCAGCGCCAAATCGTTGAAAAAATCACCTCAGCGTTTCAGCTTGATTTCGTCGGCCTTGATTTTTTACTCGACAAAAACGGGCATCCGCTCTTTAATGAAATGGAAGATGCTGTCGGATGCCGCAGCCTCTACATCGCCGGACAAGATAATATTGCCGATGTTGTCATGGCGCATATTGCAAGTGATTTAGCCACTTGACTCGTTTGCAACAGAACATTCTGGAATTCCAATGACAACAAGCTCACCGTCATGTAAAATGAAATACAGATACGTGACGGAAAATACGAATTAAAGGAGAGACGCTCCCGTGAATGCGACTAAACAGCTTGAAAAAGATGCTATGCGGATGCTCAAGTTGACGAGCCGAACGTTTTACATCCCGATTACCCTGCTCGAAAAAGACATGAAACACGCCGTTGCGTCTGCTTACTTATGCATGCGTGCAGTTGATGAAATTGAAGATCACCCTGATTTAAACAATGATACGAAGGCCCACCTTTTGCGCGGTACAGCAGCGCTGTTATGTGAAGATACGTTTAACCGTTCGGCGTATGATGCTCTGACAGCCGGTTTTAAAGACTACCTTCCGCATGTCACCTTGCGCCTGGCAGATTGGCTTGACGTTTGTCCTGAAGGGGCGAAACCGAAAGTTAAAGAATCTACCTCGATTATGGCCGGCGGCATGGCATCGTGGACTGATAAAAATTGGCACATTGAGACCGAAGAAGACTTAGACGACTATACTTATTACGTAGCCGGCCTTGTCGGTGTGATGCTCTCAGACATTTGGGAATGGTACGACGGCACCAAAACGGATTACCAGCTCGCAATCGGCTATGGACGGGGGTTGCAGACAGTCAATATTCTCCGCAACCAAGATGAAGACGCCGAGCGCGGAGTCAGCTTTGTCCCTGACGGCTGGTCGCGCGCCGATCTGTTTCACTACGCAGAAACAAATCTCGCAAAAGGCGATGCCTATTTAAAAGACATTCAAAACCGCAGTATCACCCTCTTTTGCAACATCCCGCTTGCACTGGCAAAAAAAACACTGAAAGCTTTGCGTGACGGACGCGAAAAAATCTCCCGTGACGAAGTTGAACAAACCGTTGAAGACATTAAAAGCCGGACTGGTACTCATGACACATGAGCCGTTCCGGTTTTTTAGTTATTTAAAGATCGTCACCGAGTAAAACCAGCCGCATTTTGCTTGAAACGTCGACATAAAACGTTTAGGCTGCCTGAAAAAAAGGAATGAAACCTCCATAGGTTAGGATTACTTGGAGGGAGAAACATGAAGCGCGTTTTTATTTTAACCATTCTTGTTGTGGTTTTGAGTTTTATGACCGCTTATTCACTTATCGAATTCCGCGCCGTCGAAGGTGATTCCGATACACCGGCACATATGCCCGTAAGCAAATTCCAGTCAGCGGAAACGTTCGGTCAGGATGATTTAACGGCAGATGAGGCAAAAACAATTGGACGATCACTGACTGCGGATTACCTGCAAGCTGCTTTCCCGGCTGACGGGAAGCCGTCTGCAGAGACAGAGTATTTCTTTGCTGATACGCTTTACGGGGAAAGGTCAATCGAAGATTTCCGGAGCGGGAATCCGGGGATGCAAAATATCCGCTTGGATTTTCTAAAAGAACAGACAAGCTCGTTCAGTCACGATTCCTTTACATATCGGAGCGAATTTTCGTTGATTGCTTCATCTCAAGAAGCGGAGGGGCGAATCGAAAACAGCTTTATCCTTATCGCTGATTTAATCCGCGAAGACGGCCAGTTTCTCATTGATTATATAAACGTAGAAGAGCTTCCCGAAGACGACTGATGTCTTCGGGTTTTACTTTTGTTTTGCATGATCAATATATGGTATTATCAAAACGACTAAAAGTTAAGCGAAAGGATGATTATATGGACCGGACGAGCATTTTCAATATACTGCTCATTATTATTATTGCGATCAATGCCATCCGTCACGGAACACTGATGATTACGGACGGTTTCTCGATTTACAGCCTGGTTATTCTTGCTCTCTCAGCAGCAGCAATCGTCATCATCGTCTCCCTGTTGCGATCAGACAAACAGAAATGATTGAACGTCCCGCGGCAATTCGTGTTCTTTTTACATAGCGAGCCAATATACATAAAGAATGCCCGCAACTAAAAGCGGATCTATCTCTTGCGGCAAGCCGTTTAAAGCGGCTTCGTATTTCGTCGGAATATAACGCCCCGCCCGATATGTTTCACCGCAAACTTCTCCGTCGATTGCAATTTCCCCGCTGTTTTTCCCGCGCGCTTCTGCGGCAATTTCCGGGAGCGCCGGCACTTGCAGCTTGATCGCGTGCGGATCTTTCAACGATTCATTGTTTACAAGGAAGCCGGTAAAATTTCCCGCGATGCGAATCTCCCATTGCTTTCCTCTTGCAAACGAAGAGCGGTTTTCTGTAATTTCAATTTCATAATTTCTCGCAAATACCGAAACATGCACTTGATCTTTCGGATCATAGGCTTTATTAGCAGCTGTTTTGCGGTACCAGCGCTTAATATATCCGATATCATGCCCGTTCTGGCGAACCATCAAAGGCCGGGTCGAACTTAAAAATAAAGGTTTCTCAATCGACAGCGCTAAACTCACGTCCCATACACCTCCACTGTGCTCATTCGTTTAAAATCTTAGCACACCCTTTTCTTATTGCCTACCAATTATAAATGCAAAACGATCGAAGAAAACCAAGATCATGCTGACGAAATGAGAGGAATAATTTCACCTGTTTCGGTGCAACCTAAAAAAGCCGGCTGAGAGTTACTCAACCGGCTTTCGCTCTGCCCCGTTTAATGAATAAGTCGCCGTTATTTCAGCATTCAATGTGTGGGATACTGAGCAGTACTTATCCTTTGATAAACTGATCGCGCGGACAACTTTATCCTCAGGCAGATTGCCCTCCAGAATGTAATGAATGTTCAGTTTCGTAAAACGCTTAGGATGTTCCTCAGCGCGTTCGCCTTCTACCTCCGTTTGAAACAACGACGGTTCCAAACGCATTTTCGCTAAAATTGACACGATATCAATCGCCGTGCATCCCGCTACCGATTGCAACAAGACCTCCATCGGGCGCGAACCTGAATTTTCACCGCCGACTTCGGGGGCTGCGTCCATTCTTAATTCATGACCTGACGGGTTCATACCGTTAAAGGCCATTTTTCCTTCCCAGTTCAACGTCGTTTTCATCGATTTCCCACCTTTCCTCACATTTATCCTATATTTTTGCATAAATCAGTTCGATTGAACAGTCAATCGGCGGACATATGTTAAAATCGCATACCAAAAGAGTCCGTATCCGAGTGCGTATAAACTGGGAAATAGCATAACCCGCCCGTACAAAAATATATGACTGATATAAAATATTCCCGCCAGCAAAATGATTAAATAAAACGCAGGGATCGCTCTTTTTACTGTTTGCATACGCCTCGCCGTCATCCGGGGGGAAAAATAATAAACTAATATCAAACTGCATGCAGCAATAATGCCAATTTGTAAAAGCATAATCCCTGTCAAACCCGCGATTTCTCCGATAAAAAGCGGAAAGGACAAAATCAATAACGGGGTAACAATTCCCATTAACACAAGATTTAATCCGATCGCCGGCGGATAACTGTGTTGCTTTTTCGCTTCTTTTTTCGCCATTTCATCTAGCTTTTGCTGAATGCGTTTAAACATACACGACAACCCTCTCATTTTTTGCAAGTTTAGCTTTATCGTAGCACACGAAACAGCCTTCCGGTAATCGGAAGGCTTCGTGTTTATTCTTTTACTGAGCCAGATGTCAAGCCGGCGACGATTCGACGCTGGAATATGAGAACGAGCACAACAATAGGAATCGTCACAATCACCGTTGCCGCTGTAATATCTCCCCACGGAACTGTATATTGGCTTTGATACATGGAAATCCCGACCGGAATCGTTCGGGCCGAATCTTGCGTGTTAATTGTTAACGCAAATAAATATTCATTCCACGCAGCAATGAACACCAGAATAGCCGTCGTGAAAATCCCCGGCGCTGCAAGCGGAAAAATGATTTTTCGATACGTTTGAAACGGCGAGGCCCCGTCGAGTTTGGCTGATTCCTCCAATTCAAACGGAATCTTCTTGAAAAACGTCGACAAAATCCAGACCGCAAGCGGCATACTGATCGTCATGTAAGGAATAATCAATCCCGGATAACTGTTTCGAAGCCCGAGATCATTAATTAGATTAAAGATCGGCGATATAATCGCGATCGGCGGAAACATCGCCGATGCCAGTACGAGCCCGAGTATCGTGCCTTTAAATTTAATCGGCAGTCTGGTTAACGCATAAGCTGCCATGGACGCTACCGCGATCGCAATGATCGTTGTGAGCGACGAAACAATTATACTGTTCGCCATGTAAGTCATCAACGGCCTCGTTGTCAGTGCTGACACATAAGAATTTAAGGACGGATCAGTTGTGAACCATGCAAATGAGTAATAGATTTCATCCAACGGTTTGAGTGAAGTCAAAAATACCCAAATGAACGGAAACATGATCACGAATACGAATATGCCAAGAAAGATATAAAAGCCGAGGCCTGCTTTTTTGTTCATAGTAACCGCCCCTTTGCTAGGAATTGCCCGTTTTTCCTTCAAACAAGTCTGATCCGATTAATTTAATAAAGATTATGCTGATTAAGGCAATACAGAGGAAAACAATCACGGACAGTGCTGATCCTCCCCCGAAGTTTTGCTGAGAAAACAGCGTCGTATATGCATAAACGGATATCACTTCAGTTGCGTTCGCCGGACCTCCGCCGGTCAATACATAGATCAAGTCAAATACACGGAAGGCATCAAGCGTCCGGAAGAGAAGGGCCACAAGAATCGTCGACTTTAACATCGGAATTGTGATAAAGAAAAACCGCTGCAATTTATTCGCCCCGTCAACTTCAGCTGCTTCATAAAGGCCGTAATTAATCGTCTGCAACCCGGCTAAAATAAGCAAAGCCATATACGGCGTTGTTTTCCATACATCCGCTAGAATGACCGATGACATTCCTCCGATCGCTGTTGACAGCATCGTACTTGAATCGCCGATTAGATTCAGCTGTTCCAAATAATGAGCAATAACCCCGGATTGACCGTCAAGCAAATAACGCCACATCATCGCGGATACTGCTGTCGGTATCGCCCAAGGAATCAGCACCGCAGCTCGGACTACTCCCCGGCCGATAAAGGCGCGATGAATGACAAGGGCAATCATTAATCCGAGAAACAGTTCCAGGGCAACAGATATACCGGTAAAAATGAATGTATTCGCCAGTGACTGCCACATGCGGCTGTCCTGAAAATAATTTGTATAATGCGATAAACCGATAAAATTGGATGAAAGAAGCGCCCGGTCAACGGCCCCGATTTGACTCGAAGCATCCATAAAGAGCGACTCGTCCTCTTCATCTGCATCGACCGCCTGTTCATTCATTAAGTCTTGCGCATTGAGAAGAGCCTCTTCATAACTTTCTGATAAATCAGAGTCAATCGAAGCATATTTTAAATCTTGATCTGCTACCACTTCAAAACTGTTGACCATCTCTTCAACGGTTTCGTAACGTTCGGCCACCTCATCTTCATTTCTAAGCTGTTCATGGTATTCGCTGATCCCGCCGATTGCTGATTCAGCTTCCTCTTGCCAAGGTTCTCCTTCAGCTGTTTCCAGAACGTCTTCTAACGTCCCTTCCAGAAAAAAATGATTATCGATATAACGTTCTAAATCAACTTCAGAGCTGAGCATCGTCTGAGAGCGTTCCGGGTCATTTAAGCGATAATCGAACAAACTGTTGTACATCGATTGACCGATCGGCCAAATAATGACCGCGAGGATAATCAGAATTGCAGGAAGCACCATCAAATAACCCAATTGTTTTTCATTCACTTGAAAGGATTTCTTTCCTTTCCGGGGCATGCCATTCACCTGCCTTGCCGTTCGTTTGATAGTTCACATACTGAACACCGATCCGAAAAAAAAACAAACCGGTCTGCAAGTCATCTAACAGTACAGACCGGTTCACTGTGGTCGATTAATCTTCCATGGCTGCTTCCATATCTTCTTGCATGTTTTGCGCAGCCTCCTCTGGAGAAATATCTCCGGCCATCGCACGGGAAATCTCAATTTGCATAATATCTGAGAGTTCCGGATAAATCGGACTTACCGGACGCGGAACAGCATTTTGCAGTGTTTCAACAAACTCAGGGTCGGCAAAAAGCTCGCTCGCTTCTTGTACTTCGTCATCTTCATACAAGTGCTCGAGTGTTGGAGGGCTTCCGCCTTCAATCGCAGTAATTTTTTGTCCCTCTTCTCCGGTCATAAACTTCACCAGTTCCCACGCCTCTTCCGGGTGCTCAGAGTAACGGTTAATCATCGTTTGCCAGCCGCCAAGGGTAGCTGCCGCAGTTTCATCGCCTTCAGGCAGAGCTGCGATTTCAACATCACCGGCAACTTGAGATTGTTCTTCATCGTTAACGATCGACTGCATGTACGGCCAATTGCGCGCCATCACACTCTCCCCTTCAACAAACGCATTGTCTGTTTCAGGTTCTTGGAAACTGTTAATGTTGTTCGGCACAAAATCAGCTTGATAAATTTCAGCCATTACTTCCAATCCGCGGATCGTTTCATCGGATTCAATAACAACATTATTTTCGTCATCGACGACTTCCCCGCCGTAAGCAGCAATAAATTCAATTGCATTCGTCACGAGACCTTCGTACTGATCGCCTTGCATTAAATAGCTGTAACTAGTGTCTGCTTCGCCTTGGCTTTCTTCAGCTACTTCAATCAGCTCTTCCCAAGTAGCCGGAGCCTCATCTAAGATATCCGTACGGTAATACAAAACGCCTGCATCACTGAATTTCGGCATCGCCCACTGACGGCCGTCAAAGTTTCCGGCTTCTACGGTCCCCGGAAAATACTCATCCATATCGATGTCATCCTGTTCAATGAACCGGTCGAGTTCCATCACATAATCAGCTTGGGCAAATTCCGCCGGCCAGATGACATCGGCATCAAACACGTCGATTTCAGAATCCTGCGCGCTCAGCGATGTGACGTAATGGTCATGCTGATCACCAGTATCGTTCGGCAGATCCATCATGTCAATTTCTATGTTAGGGTGTTCTTCTTCAAACGCTTCAATTAATAATTCGTTCGCCGGTGTATCATCCGCTCCGCGAGCGTACGTCAATGTCACTGTTTCACCGTCATCATCTGCTGCTTCTTCGTTATGATTATCCTCTTCCTCATCAAGGTCATTATTCTCTTCGTTCATGTCGTTGTTATTCGTGTTATTCATTTCGTTATCTGCGTTCGTATCATTTTCCTCGACGTTATCGCCACAGGCAGCAAGTGTTGCTGTCAAAGCCAAAGCTGAAAGTAAATATAATGATTTCTTCATGTTCTTCACACCTTTCTTTCTCATAGTATGGTGCTGTAAAACAAGGTTGCCGGTTTACATTGACCTTCCTCTTTTTGCGAAACCGTTTGCACACAAGTCATTATCGCCAAATTCTGCTTGTCTCCTCACCCGACTTTAAAACTGAATGATTTGCAGCTTTACTGTTGGCCAGAAACGCCCCCTTTTTCTCTCTACTTTGGTAGAACGCTTACATGTAATATTTTAGTTTGTTTATCCATAAAAAGCAATTTATTTTTAAAAAATAATGAGACCTTCTAATTAGAACCACTAAACAGAAGGTCTCATTACTTGCGTAAAAGAGATGTAAAACGGGTATAATCAAATACTCCGTTTGGAAATTTTTACTTTGAGGTGATTGGATGGTTTCTGCTGATTCAAACTTCCAACGCAAACAGTTTCCGTTAAAAAACCAGACGATATTGATCACCGGTGCCAGCCGGTTAAACGGCATCGGCTGTGCCGCAGCGAAACAAGCTGCTGCCCTCGGTGCGACCGTTGTGATCCAGCATTTCCGTCCTCATGACGAAAACATGCCGTGGGGAGCCGACAGCCTTGAGACAGTCAAACAGTCGATCGAAGCTGAGCTTGTCGGCGAGGCTGCCCTCTATGATATCCACGCTGATTTCACCGACGTAAAAAGCGCTGAAGAAGTGATGCAATACGCCTGTGAGAAGGCCGGGACGATTAGCGGTCTCGTCTGCAACCACGCTTCCAGCGCCCCCGACGGTTCCATCGGTGAACTGAATGCCGCCATGCTCGATCACCACTGGCAAGTGAATGCGCGCTCTGTTTTATTGTTAACGCAAGCTTTTGCCGCACAATTTCCCCAATCAGCAACAAACGGGCGCATCATTTATTTAACCTCGGGTCAGCGCTCCGGTCCTATGCCGGGAGAAATCGCCTACAGCGCATCCAAAGGCGCGTTGGCCGACTTGACCTTAACGATCGCTGATCAATTGGCTGATAAGCAGATCACCGTCAATACAATCAATCCCGGACCTGTAGACACCGGCTACCTGTCAGAATCCGATAAAGCACAAGCGCTCAGCAAATTTCCTTTTGGCCGGTTCGGTAAGCCGGAAGACCCTGCCAGACTTATCGGCTGGCTTTTAACCGATGAATCCCGGTGGATAACCGGACAAATCATCCATTCAGAAGGAGGATTTGCCCGCTGGCGCCCGTAACCGCCGGCAAGTTTAAGAGGGAGGCTGCAAGGCGCCGGTAAATTCCTCACACAATCCGATTAAACGGGATTGGACCGCCTTATTCTCCGCATATGCCGGATAATACGCCGCACCGGAAACTTGTTTAACCCGCTCCCATGCATTCGGGTTATCTGGGGCCGAAATCATCTCTGCACGATCATGATTATACAATCGGCCTGTCTTGCCGCGGTATTCCTCTTCTGTCGTCAACACGACATAGTTCGCCGCCATCTCTTGCACCGGAGGGAGCATGGCATTTTGAATATTCGCTACAATCCGCCACGGGCGGGTGAATTTTTTAACCGTCGCCCGTGACATTTGCGCGCCGTTCACCTGCAGGGCATTAACGGCAATACCGTCAGCTGCTAACGAATCAGTTGATGCAAACGTCATCATCACTAACGCCATTTTCGAATCGCGGTATTGATCATACACCCTGAAACGTTTCTCAACCGGCCATTCCCCGCGCAAGACATTGAAATCCAATGATTTTTTTTCAGCGAAGAAATGCTTAATGATGTTGCTTGCCACATTCAATATCCGCGGATCCGCAGATTGTTTTAATAACCCGCGCAATTCTTCTGTCAGTAAAAACGGCCCGAAAACATTCGTTGCATACGTCAATTCAATCCCGTCGGGGCTTAATCGATGCGGCGCGCCGTGTTCAATATAAGCTGCATTATTAATTAAAATGTCGACATGGCCGAATTCTTCACGCATCGCCTCGCCAAAATCGCGAATCGATTGAAACGATGCCATATCAAGTAAACGCATGCGAACATCCGAAAACCCTGTCGCTTCAATCACCGCTTCAGACGCTGTTTTTCCCCGCTCAGGGTTGCGGCAAGCCATGACGACCGTATCCCCGATCGCGGCAAACATCACCGATGCCGCCAATCCGATACCAGAATTCGCCCCTGTAATTACTACTGTTCGTCCGCTCATAGTCCGCTCCTTCTATTCTGTATTTGTTTAACACTTGAATTTGTTTAATTATACCATTGAACGTTCAAAAGAGGGTGAATACTGATAAAACAAATTTGCAGCCGCAACGCATATTTTTGCATACATATTTGGTATACTATAAATAAAATCTTCTAGAAACAGGTGAGAAAATATGAAAAAAATACTAGCCGTGTTTTTTCTTATTCTTGGTGTTGTCTACTTGCTCGTAAACGTGGGATTAGCTGATGAACAGCTGCTCAGATGGCTTTCCACGTATTGGCCGCTGATTATTGTTATTTTCGGATTGAAAGTATTGCTCGAAGGCATCGGCTTCTTTCTTCGCAGTTTGCGGCGTGATCGGAAACATATCGGCAGAATCGTCTGGGGCATAGTCATTATCGGCGCCGGCTTAGTGATTTTCGGCGGAACAGCTGATTTCTTTGATTTTTCCGCTGCAGATCTTTGGGGATGGCTTTGGCCGCTGATACTGATTTATATCGCGTTTAAATTGCTTGTCGACCGTGACCGCGGCGAAGTTATTGAGCTTGACCCTGAAACAGCTGAACGCCATAAACAAAACGTACACCCGCGCGCCCCGGTATCAGAGTACCGTGAAAATCAAGATCGTCCGGATTTTCACACGAAAAAACAGCATACGATGTTCGGGGATATCAAAATCGGCAAAAATCCCTGGGAACCGGACGGCTTTGACGTGCATATCGGCATGGGGGATGTGAAAATCGATTTCGCAAAAGCATTGCTGTACGAAGGCGATAACGAAATAAAAATCGGCGCCTGGATCGGTGATATTAAATTAACGATCCCTGACGATATCCCGGTAAAAATTAATGCTGAGATCGGACTGGGCGATATGAAAATTTTCGGTGACAAACAAGGCGGCGTCAGCCGCAACACCGAATACAAAAGCCCGAATTTCGATACTGCTGACCGCAGACTCGTCTTATCGTGCAAACTCGGCATGGGGGATATCAAAATTCTCGAACCGCGGAAATAAAAGAACCTCCCGGTCACGTATTGTGATGACCGGGAGGTTCTTGTTTTAAGCTTTTTGTGCAGCTGCAGCGGCCACTCTGGCAAACAGAATATTATTTTCAAGATGAATATGCTGAAACAGATCGCTCTCTAATTGTTCAAGCCGGTTAAACGTCATCCGAAACGTCGTACATGCGGTTTCGGGTGCAGAATAATCCGATGTCAAAGCGCGCATACTGTGAAGCAGTTCGCCTGCCCCGCTGTGTTCAGACTCAAGTTCATCGAGGCGCGCCGCGGCTTTTGTCAGTGCTTCATCAGAGCGCTTCTCTTCAAACTCGATAATAGCCGGGAACAAGATTTCTTCCTCTTTTTTCAAATGATCAGTCAGTTCTTCTTTCAAATTCATAAAACGGTTATGAAGCTCGATTAAAAACGGCTGATCACCACCGTGAACCCGGGCGATTTTCGTTACATAAAACTCCAGCTCGGGGAGCTCTTTTTGTAAAAATGCGTGATGATGATAAACGATATGATCAATTAATTTTTCAGAGCGCAAATCCTGCCATTGAAAATCAACAAAATCTTTGCGGACTTGCGTCTGTTCGGCGATTCTATCCAGCTCAGCATCAATCTCCGCCTGATTCAACCCTTTCTCTTTAACGGCTTCTTCTAACGGACGGTTCCCGCCGCAGCAAAAATCGATCCGGTTTTGCTTAAATAGTTCATCCGATCCCGGCACTTCTAACACAATATCTTTGACCATTTGATTTTTATACGTCATATGATATTCCTCCTCAATATTTTTAAACATTTGACGCGCTTGTTATTGCGACATTAAGCGCTTTTCTCCTGTGATTTCTTGAATCGGCTGAATATTTTGCTTCATCTCCAGCGTTCCTTTGTAAACACCTGCATGATCCCGTACAGCAAAATAACGAATGTGAATATATTTTTCTTGAAACGGTATCCAAAAATCTTCCGTATCTTTGCGGCCGGATTTCAGTTCATCCAACAGTTCTTCCACCAAATGCGCGCTCTTGGGAGGGTGGCAATGCTGAACAGCGCGGCCGATAACTGATTTCGTCCGCTGAAAAATCGGTTCCTTGCCGAGGGAGAAAAAGCGGACAATGTCATTTTCATCGATATACGTAATATCGACCGGCAGATGCGACATCATCAGTTCAAGCTGATCTACGCGCAAAATTCCCGTTTCAAGCTGAATCGTTCCGTCTTGAAAAAACTCCTCCCCGCCGGATAAATCGGCCCGTTCCGGCTGCCACCTTGACGGAGACTCGATAAAGGCGTAGCCGATGACATCGCCTTCCCTTTCAACTTTCAGCCATTCATCTTCTGTTAAATGCTCATACGCCATCGGAAACAAAATATTCTCTTCTTTAAACACCATTTCTGTAACCTCTTTGATCACGTGCGAGACTCTTTCAAAAACATCGTTCACTTCCCAATCTTGCCCTTTAATCAAAGCAAGCGCATCTTTTATATCTGTACGAATTTGATCATCGCCCCCCCACATGACTTGGGTCGGTCCGTATATCCCGTATGTTTCTAAATAAGGAAAAAGCAAATTCTCTTTTCGGCTGTAATGGGCATCTAAACTTAACAGCTTTTTTAAATCGGCTAGAAGTGTTTCCGCGCTTTCAACAGACGGGTTCTTTGCAAACCGGTCCAAGTGCAGGCTGACATGAACTTGAACAAACTGCTCAATTTCCTGGTTCTCCCGTCTGAATGTTTCAAGCGGGTGATTCACCTCGCTGAAAGCATCCTTTGTTCCGTGAATATCTTCAATTGCCCCTTTAAACACTTCCGTATGCACACTGCATAGACGCTGCACATCTTCGACAGGTATATTTTCTTCTTCCATCAATGATTGTTCCATTTGGGAAATTTCTCTGACGCTGATTTCGCCTACAGCCTCTTCAAACTGACTGCGCACCTCTTCAACCGTTCTCCCGCTATGGAGTTCTTTTATAATTTGCTTTAATTTTTCTTGCCGTTCCGAACGCTCTACCGTCTTTGTTTCACGATTGTTCAGAACCTCACTCATAAGCTCCAGCCCCTTTATCTTGTCGTTGCTGACGTTTCTTGTTTAGAGTGTAACGAGAATAAATGATTGAGACAGTGACACACATCACCGAAGCACTGCTGACACGTGATTGTCACAAAAAAAGATGCCCTGTAAAAGGACATCGTCAAAGGAACTACTCTTCGATTTGTTTATTCGCTTGCCGAAGGGAAAAATGTTGCATCAGAGTCAGAATCAGATAAAAGAAAAATAAGAAACTTAACAGTTGAACCGCTAAATGCAAAAAGGACTCAATCCCGCCGGACAGCCATTGAAAAAGGATGAACAGCCCGGCGGAGAAAACGGCAACAAACAGGTTTTTCTTCCTTCTTGCTCCTCTGTCCTCATCCGCTTTATCAACAATTCCTTTTGATATCATTCGCACAACGACATAAAAGGCTGCGAGAATAAATAATAAGAAAAATTCCTGATACGCAGCACCGGCATGCCCTTGAATAACAATCCTGACGAATAATATCGCCAACAGACCGAAAAACATCAAATTGAACCCTTCGGACTGGACTTTTCTTAAATCAGCTTTTAAACGTTCGTCCAAATCATTTTTAAACAGCTTTTTTAAAAAACTCATGTGCTCACTCCTCATAAATGGCATTATCCGGCCAAAACAACTCATCAAGTGTTTTGCCGAGCGCGCGGCAAATAGCAATACATAAATTTAAGCTGGGATTGTATTTCCCTGATTCAATCAAACCAATCGTCTGCCTCGTTACGTCAACAATGTGCGCCAACTCAGCTTGGGTCAGTCCTATTTCCGTTCTGGCTGCCTTCATTTTTTTATTTGGCGGCACGGACATCCCTCCACCATTTAAGTTATTTGCCTTTATTGTAATATATATGTTGCATAATGTAAACTATATATGACAAAAACCGCATGATAAGTTTCATGCGGCAATGGTGTAGACAAAGTCATGACATCGATCGATGTCATATTAAAAGGAACGGATGACTACGCATCGTCCGGCTTCTTTCCGCGGGCGAGCGCCGAGCCGCTTCGGGCTGATGCCCTGCAGGGTCTCGCCTGTCTCGCTATCCCGCAGGATTAAGCCGGGATGCTGGGTCATCCTCCTTCTTTGAATCGAGCGTATTCATAATCAAGGAAGCCATGCATCCACTCCTCCGACGCCTCCGGGAAAGCAAGCGACGAAGATCTGGATTCGGCGGTATGAGGCCGCCGAATACTAGCTGAGTCCTTGCCCGGGGCAAGCGGAGGATAGTGGATTCATGGCTGACATAAAAATATAGTTTGTCTAAAGCCTGATCGCATGAAATCATTCATGCGGCAAGCCTTTCTGTTATTCAAAAGTTCCCTTAACAACAGCAGTTCCTTCGCGCATCATTAGTTTTCCGCGTGAAAAAACAGTATCGATTTGCCAATCTTTATTTGTTAAAACGAGATCAGCATCTTTTCCCGCAGCAATCTCGCCTTTTTGCGGAAGTTTCAACAGTTCTGCCGGTGTTTTTGTCACGGTGCGAAGTGCTGATTCCACCGAGATTTTCTCTGTAAGCATACAATCGACAAACGCTTCATACAATGAACCGATCCGGCCAATTCCGAGTCCGGTAAACGAACCGTCCTCATTGAATTTCGGCAGGCTTCCTTGACCGTCTGAGGTCATCGTTATTTGTGCTGAACTGACACCGTAGTCAAGAGCTCGCCGGACAGCTGTGCTTGCTTTCAATACTTGATCTTCTTTTGTTTGCGGAATAGTACTCGTTGTAAAATCAAGGAATCCGCCTTGATCAGCAAAATTCAACGCATCGAGGAACAATTCGTTCGAACGATTCAGATGCGTCGGACAAAACATGTTTATCGGTAAATCCGTATGTTCAACCAGATCAGTAAGCGGGCTTAATTTTCCTTCACCGGCTCCGACATGGACCGTAACGATACCGGATTTTCCGGACAGCATCCCGCCGATGCGCGCGGATGAAGCGAGTTTCGCCAGTTCATTTCTTGTCGGCTGTGAAGAGCGGTGATCACTGATGGCAATTTCGCCGACGCCGATCAAACGGTCGATAAGCATGAGGTCATCTTCGATTTTGCCTGTAACTGTGTTAACGGGTATATGGTAGTTTCCGACAAGCGCGTAACAACTGATCCCTTCATTTTCAAGCGCATGCGCTTTCGCAATCAAATCCGGGAGTGTCCGCGATGTGCCATCTGTGCCAAGCACTCCGACTACTGTTGTCACCCCGGCCGACACCGCTCTGCTAAGTTCCAGTTCGGGTGTTCGGGTGTGATAACCCCCTTCTCCTCCTCCGCCGGTGATGTGCACATGTCCATCGATCAGTCCAGGAATAAGCATGTTATTCCGCCCGTCAATGACATTTATGTCGACCGAGTCCGGCAAAGAAATATCGCCCAGCGCTAGAATTTTGTCATTGGCGATCAAGACATCTTGAACCCCTAGCGGTGCCGGGGCATAAACCTCGGCTTGTTCAATCAGTGTCAGCATCCGATCAGCTCCAAACGGTTAAGTATCCCTATCAGTGTAGCATATGGATAATTACTTGTGGAAAATACAAGTAAGTCAGGTACAATGGAGGGAAAGAAAAATATTGGAGGTAAACTTATGGCTAGTGAAAAAGAGAAGATGATCGCCGGAGAATTTTACCTGGCAGGTGATGAAGAGTTAGTTAACGACCGCCGTCATGCGCGGACAATTACTCGAAAAATTAACGATTCTTTACACGGGGAAGAAAACAAACCTGCAGTTTTAGAACTCTTTGGCTCCGCCGGTGAGGACATTTATATTGAGCCCCCGTTTCGCTGCGATTACGGATATAATATTCATGCCGGCGAAGGATTTTACGCGAATTTTGACTGTGTCATCTTAGATATTTGCCCGGTAACGTTCGGAGTCAATTGTCTCTTGGCCCCGGGCGTGCACATTTACGCAGCTTCTCACCCGCTCGATGCCGAAACCCGCAACAGCGGTCAAGAGTTTGGCAAACCGGTGACAATCGGCGACAATGTCTGGATCGGCGGAAAAGCTGTGATAAATCCAGGCGTCACGATTGGCGATGAGGCTGTGATTGCTTCCGGCGCTGTGGTGACAAAAGATGTACCGCCCCGCACAGTCGTCGGCGGCAATCCGGCGAGATGGCTTCGAAACATTGAATAACACAAAGAAAGAGCCCGATCGATGTCAGGCTCTTTCTTTCCTATCTATATCAATCCGCCGAGCAGCATCGTTCGGTTCGTCTCCTTCAGCAAACGGAACGGTCACAATGATCAGTCCGTCTTCGTAAACGGCTGAAATCTGACTGCTCGCCACCGCTCCGACATAAAAAGTCCTTTGGAACGAACCGAAGAGCCGCTCTTTGCGGGTGAATTTATCCACGTCTGCTTCCGTCTCTTCCTTTGCGTCGCCTTGAATCGCAATGTAACCGGCATCGTACATGACTTTAAGCTGGTCAAGACGAAAACCGGGAGTGTCTGTTGAAATTTCGTAACGGTCTTCTTTTTCGCGGATATTCGTGCGCGCCAATTGGGTATTATAAGCGAGTTCGAACTCAAACAAGTTTTCACGGCCATCATTGTCTTCGATAATATCTGTTAAAAGGGATTTTTTCTTATCGTCCTTATTTGGGAATAACCCTGCCATTCCGGCACCTCCAAGCCTGTCTTTCAGTAGTCATGTACCCGCTGACACCGCTCGGATAAACGTACAGACATAAAAAAGCCTCCCGTTTTTTCGGGAGGCTCCTGCTCTTCGATTATTCAAGTTCGATACGCTTGCCGCGCTTTTTCTCTTCTTCATCCGATTTAGGCACTGATACAAACAGCACACCGTCTTTGAATTTTCCCTTAATCTCTTCTTCATTAATATCACCGACGTAGAAGCTGCGCTGAAACGATCCGTACGAGCGCTCTTTGCGAATATAATGTTTCTCTTCATCTTTCGTCTCTTCACTGTGTTCTTGTTCACCTTTGATCGTAAGATAACCGCTGTCGAATTCGACGACAACTTGATCTTTGTTAAATCCCGGCAGATCGGCTGTCAATTCATAATGATCGCCCTTATCCTCAATATCGACTTGCGGCATCCCTGTCTTATTCATTAAATCCTTGTTAAAGAAATCACTTAAACTGTAATCATCAAAAATTTGCGGGAACATTGAACTTGGCGTGAACAGCGGACTTTCCTCTCTGCGTTTTCTAGGAAATAAATTAGCCATAAAACAACCCTCCTTCAATAATGATGATGCCTTAGTTCATTAATTTTTTACCACGCTTTCATTCAGTTTAAACATCCGTCCGTGCTAAAATAAGGATATTCATTGCCTCAGCAAAGGAGATAATAAAATGATTGATGATTTACTTGAACTGACAGAGGAAAACCAATCCTTTCAAGGACTCGGTTTAATTCGGAGCGCACAATTGGGCCAGACGAAAAAAGGCGATCCTTTCTACAATGTCAGTTTTGCAAAGGGAAAAAAGGAAATCCCGGTTAAAATATGGAGTGATCAAATTGAAGGGCGCGAAGAGGAAGTAAAAGAGATTTTGCAAGAAGGAAGCGTCATTTTCATAGAAGGTGACACGTCAAAGTTCCGCGATCAGCTGCAAATGACCGCCCGTGCTTTCCGAAAAGCGGACGATCATGAATATACATTGGGGGACTTTCTTGAAACCGCTCCCGAACCGATTGGTTCGATGCAGGAGGAACTTAATGAGTATCTTGAGGAAATTGTCGACCCGCTTGTAAAAGAAATCGTTTCGTCGATTTACGAACGGTATAAAAAACCTTTCTCCCAATACCCGGCTGCCGTTAAAAACCACCATTCGTTTATCGGCGGGCTCCTTTACCATACCGTCTGCATGATTCGCCTCGGTAAAGACATTTGCACGCGATATCCAACGATAAATCCGGATTTTATTATCGGAGGGATCGTGCTGCACGATGCAGCGAAAGTTCTTGAATATACAGATGCGATTGCCCCGCAATACAGTATGCCCGGCGAATTTATCGGGCACATTTCCATGTCGTCTATGCTCGTTGACCGAGAAAAAGAACGGATACTGCGTGAGCGCGAGGAAAAACTGACAGCGTTAGAACAAGAAGCCGTTTATCATTTACAGCACTGTATTTTAAGCCATCACGGCAAAACCGAATGGGGATCGCCTGTCGAGCCGAAATCACTCGAAGCGCATATCATTCATTTAATTGATATGATCGATTCGCGTGTCAATATGATCGACCGCGGATTAGCTGAAGCTGAAGAGGGCGCCTTCACGAACGTTTTTCCGCTCGGGAAACTGTATAAGCCTTACTCAAAATAATCCGAACCGGCGGAGCAATGCTGCCTAACGACAGAACAAGCCCGTCGCCAAGCTGGCGACGGGCTCTTTTCCCTGTTCAATTTTAATCAAGGACGCGAATCTCTACTGACCGGCGGCCAAATGACAGAGCGTCAGATTGGCTCGGCATGAAAATGTCAATTTTTCGCCCTTTGATCGCTCCGCCGGTATCTGCCGCTGTAAACGTGCCGTGACCTCGCACTTCAACGGTCGAACCCATCGGAATAACACTCGGGTCAACTGCGATGACGTTCGCATTCGGGTTGCTGTTAAGATCCACCCCGGTGCTTGTCACCCCGCTGCATCCTGTGCAGTTCGCTGTATAAGCTGTTGCCGAGAAGGTTTTCCATTCACCGCCGCCGCTATTCTCAGAAGAGCTGCTTCCGCCGCGGCTCGGCGTATTATTACTGTCATTCGAGCTGCTTCCAGCGTTTGAACTGTTGTTGGAACTTGAGCTGTTTGAGCTTGAGTTATTTGAGCTTGAGCTATTGGAATTCGAGCTGCTTGATTGATTTTGATCATTTGAATTTGATTGGCTGCTTTCGTTTGAGCTGTTGTTTGATGACGCTTGATTGGCTTCTGCCTGCGCCTCTTCTTCCGCTGCTGCTTCAGCTGCAGCTTCTTCCTCCGCTTCAGCACGGGCTTGTTCGGCTGCTTCGCGTTCAGCTGCTTCTTGGCGTTCGATTTCTGCTGCAATTTTATCGCGAATTTCAGATTCTTGTGAAGCCAAGTCGCCTTCTTCATCGACAAGGTCTTCGATCAATGATTGCTGAGACGCCTCATTTTCTTCCGCCTCTTCTTTTAAAGCTGCCGTTGCTTCACGCTGCTGATCAAGCTGATCATTAACTTCTTGCAGTTCGGCGCGCTGATCTTCAAGTTCAGCAAGTGTTGCTTCTTCTTCGTTTTGCAGCTCTTCCAGCTCTTGTTGACTTGCTTCGAGCTGTTCAATAAATTCATTATCTGCCTGGGCAATTTGGGTAATTGTTAATACCCGGCTGATAAAATCAGCAAAATCTTCTGCACCTAAAATGACTTCAATATATGATTCTGATGCGCTTCCGTTTTGCTGGTACGTATTAGCACGGTCTTTTAACAAATCAAAACGTTCTTCAATGTCCGCTTCGACCCGTTCAATATCTTCCTCGAGTTCAGCAATTTTTGCTTCATTGTCAGACATTTTTTCTTCCGTGTCTTCCAAACGCTCTTCATTAACAACGATCATCTCGTCTAATCCTTCCAAGTCATCATTTAATGCCTCTTGTTCAGCGATTAAATCCATCAGTTCCGCTTCCGCTTCTGACAACTCTTCCTGGACTTCATCCCGCTCTTCTTCAATTCTGTCCTGCTCATTTTCCAGGTTTTCCTGACCGAATACATGACCTGAAAAGCCGAACGGCACCAACACAAGAAGAAGAATGACCGATAATAATTTTTTCATCTTTTCATCTCCTAATTAATCTAAAAAATAGTAGTCTTATAGAATGATAGCAGTGTTTGACTATCCCACACTCTAACAGACAATGATGACGATTATGTAATAGAAATATTAATATCGTGTAACAATTAGGTCCTGCAACAGGTAAAACAGTCACATGATCTTGACAATTAACGCCAACTTAATGGAGCAAACATGAAAAAACCGCCGTTTAACCGGCGGTTTTTACGCTTACAAGGGGTTATAGTCCTGTTATCAGCAAAGAAATAATAAACATAATAACGAGCGGAACGGCTTTGCGTTTAGGATCATCGCGAAAGACGAGCGCCAGCACCCATAGAAGCAAAAAGCCGAATAGCAATAAAAAGACGACATTTTCAATCAATCCGAAAATTCCGCCTTGGTCGGCTCCGCTTCCCGGGGTTGCCATTAACGTAAAGAATCCCCCCGTACAAAGCGTCCACACAGCGTAGGGAATCGGTTCACCATCCATCACCCCTCTGCGTCGCTGCACGATTGCATATAGGAGCCAAAAAAGACCGAGAAATGATAGAATTGCACCGATCACATCCCATATTTGCATCATATAAGCGATAGCCACGACAATAACCACCGTTGTTCCCGCGATGAGATACTCTTTCTTTTTCTGCCGTTCAAGTTCCGGATCAATCGTGTGGACATCGGTATATTTTTCAAATTTCACTTTTCGCGCCAGATCGCCTGATTCAATTTTATCAAGCAATTTCGCCCGTCCTGTCTTCGGCATATCATAACGGTATATAACGGCTCCCCGTTCAAGCAGTTCTTCAGCTGCTGCTCTCTTTTGCCGAAAAACCGCATGTTCAAGCAACGTATCATATTCCGTCGTTGACATGTTAATATTCACGTCATCTTGGTCAAGCAGCTGAGCAAGACCGGCTCTGTCATTGGCTTCAATTCGTCCGATAGCTGCTGAACGGACTATCACTGTCCGATCGGCTTGGTCATGTTCGCTGCAGTAACCGACACCCGGATGGTTCGTGTCCGCTCCTGCCCGGTTTGTGCAGAATGCCCCGTTTTCGTTCTTCGCCTGACAGTACCGCATCAAAACCCCTCCCCCGTCTTCGAACATAGCCTTATTTCCTTCATTATATCACGGCACACCGAACGGTTGGAGAGAGAAAATCACTTTAAAAGATGAAAGCGTCCGGCCGGGAAAATCTTTCACAATTAGTCAGATCGACTGATAGATTCCGCCGTCTGCCCGCTGACAGGTTCCGTTAACGGCTGAAGCCCGCGGTGAAGCAAGAAACACGATTGCAAAGGCGATTTCTTCCGGTTCAGCAAAGCGCTCGAGCAATGACGTCGGTTCTTCCGTATGAAAGTGAGCCTGCAAAAATTCCTTCCGGCTCAGACCGCGCTCTTCCGCCGCTTCACAGATAAATGCTTCAACACCCTCAGATCGGGTCGGACCGGGCATGACGCTGTTGACAGTAACATTCGTGCCTTTCGTCAGCTCAGCAGCACCGCGTGTAAGGCTGATGACCGCTGATTTTGTCACACTGTAGGGAATCATTGTTGGATCCGGTTTCATTCCTGCTTCACTGGCGACATTAATAATCCGCCCCGTATTTCTCGCAAGCATGCCCGGCAAAAAGCGGCGCATTAAGCGCACGCAGCTGAACAAGTTTGTGTCGAGATAGTTCTGCCAATCGTTGTCATCAGCTGTGAAAAATTCATCTAAGCCGAAAAGCCCCGCATTGTTTATCACAACATCGGGTTCACCGATTTTTTCAACTTCTTTTACGAGCTCAGCGATCCCGTCTGCATGTGAAACATCAGCCGTGACACCGTAACACGCCCCCGTTGCGGCCAATTCGTTTACCGCACTGGCCACCTGATCGCGGTCCCGTCCGTTAATCATCACTTCCGCCCCTTCACGCAAAAACAATTCTGCCGTCTTTTTGCCGATGCCCCGTGCCGCTCCAGTAATTAAGATCCGCTTGCCTTCAAGCTCCATATCCATCTGCAGCCGCCTCCTTCAACTTTTTACCATATCATAGCACGCTGTGACACTTTCCGAAACAAAGATTCCATACCCCTGCCGGTAGAAAAAAAGCGTTGATGATGCTATCATGCAAGTATATTAATGCGAAGATGAAAGGATTTTTGTTATGACGAAAAAACTGCTTGTCTGCTTTTTTACCTTGTTTATTTTGGCGGGGTGCGCAAGCGAAGAAAATACATATGAAACGTACATGTTTGAACTTTACGGCGAAACGCTTGCCGTCATGGACGAGGCATCGTTCCCGCTCGGAACCGACGCAGATGCAGCTCTTCGCGCGTTTGAAGACGGCATCGCTCCGGAAGACGCAGCCGAAACCGCTGAGCAGCTCGATGAGCTCGTGGACGATTTTCAAAACGCCCCGGAACCGGAATCAGCGACTGAAGAACACATTCAAACCTACATCGGCGAAGGGTTCGCCGAAGGACCGTCGTTTATCGCTGCCCAACTGGAAAACAGCGTTGCCGCTGACAGCCCGGACGGTTTCATGGAACTGCAGACGACTGCCGGTTATTTCAGAGAGAATGCGCAGCGCCTGCTCGATTTTCTCGCTGAAGAAGACAGCGAAGCACACGAACACTTTATTGAAGTTTTAGAAAAAAATTTAGATTGAGCGCAGAAAAACCCTCCGGCCCGAGAGCCGGAGGGTTTGTTAATTTTCTCGCACGACGCCGTCAAGTTTCATGTTCACGGTGTGTTCTAATGAATCGCCGACAGGACATTTCGATTCGACAAAAGCGGCAAATTCATCCACTTTTTCTTTCGGCGCATCGGTTTTGATATGCATCGTATAGCGGATATCAGAAAAACCGGGGCGCACATCTGCTTTGTTCATAAAACCGTCCGGATCGAGATCGCCTTCGATTTCAACCCACAAATCATCAAGCTTCACGTCAAACTGCTGCGCATAGACACGCGCAACAATCGCCTGACAGCCGCCGAGCGCACAAAGCACCGCTTCGACCGGGTTCATCCCCGTATCCGTCCCGCCGAGACTTTCCGGCTCATCGATTGTCAATTCAAACCCCCGCGCCTTCGCTGTTACCTTCGTTCCCTCATGCAGCTTTGCTTCTGCTTTAAATGTTGCCTTTCCCATGCCAATCATCCTCTCTTATATTTTGAAGATATTGTCACATTCACTATACCCGAAACAAAACGAAAAAACCGGTTTAATTGTGAATATATTAAGACAAAAGAGTCACTGAAAAGGTATTATTTTCATCTAATAGTTTATTCTTGTAAATTTGCAATAAATTATAAACAAGGAGGTTATTATGCTAGGTCTCATTATTTTACTTACCGTAATGTTTATTGTGATCGGCGGCGGCCTTACGGGCTGGTACATTGTTGTTGAAAGTGAAGGCGACGCTTTTGACGCCGTTGATACATACGGAGAAACTGTTCTAAGCTGGGCCGTCGATTTCGTCATCATTTTGTTTGTGATCGGACTGATTTACTTAATCTTTCGAGTCACGAGAAGAATGAACCGGCAATAATTCGGTTATTTATCCCCTAATAAGACCGCTTCTGCATCCGAGTCTTCAAGGCTGTAAGCAAAACCGATCCGGTAATACAAATCGAGCAGCACGCGTTTATCCAACGGCTTGCGTCCGCCTTGTTCGTTCACTGTATAGACCGTTGCCTTCACCGGTCCAAGCTGACCCGGTGACAGGGCGCGGAGCTGACTGAGCTCACCGCTCAGTTGAATCGTCTCCCCTTTTGCCATCTTATCCGTCAAAACAGCGGCGAACGAGGACGGAACAAGCCAAACGGCGGGCGTTCCATCGGCCGGAACACTCTCGGCTTCATACATGCCCGAGCCGTCAGCAGCCGGCGCAAGCTGCTTAATTGTCAGCACGTTCAGCGCGGTTTTTCCCGCAGGCGGCTCTGATGTCTCTGCGTTGATCCGCTGCAACAGCGCAGCCGTTTTATCTGCTTGCTCGCCGGCATTTTTTTGCACATCTGACCAAAATTTCTCGAATTGACGTTTACGTGTTTTTTCCAACAGTTTATCAAGGACTTTTTGGGTTTGGTAATACATCGCAAAGATGATGATCGTTACACCGGCAACCGCTAAGCCGGCAAGCACCATCATTGATTCGGCGAACTGTTGAACGAGCCATATGTAAAAAAATGCGGGAAGCGCCATCATCAAGACGCCCGCCAAAAAAATTTGTGTTTGGCGCAATTTCACTTCATATTGATCGAGTTCCGATTCATCAGGAATCACCGTATCAAGCAATTCTTCCTCTGCGGCACTGTACGCGGGCAAATGATCCCGCTCTTTGACCGTTTGTTCGAGCCTGCGAACGAGCGTCTTTGCCGTATCCGCCGCCAGATTTCGTGTTGTTTCCATAACATTCACTCCCAGCATCAAAACTTTACTTATCGTATCACAGATTTTCTTTCGATGGCACCAAGGCTTTTTTCGTGCTAAAATAAAATGGAAATATTATCAAAATGGCTGCCGCACAATTCTGTTTATAAAAGGGGGAGTAAATATGGCTGAAGAACGTATGATCAAAAGCTTCGACGGGCTTAAGCTTTTTGGTAAAAAAGATGAAGCAGCTGAGCCGAAACGGGTCGTGGTCATTGTGCACGGTCTTGCCGAGCACCTCGGGCGTTATGAACCATTAACCGCGGAACTCACGCAAAGCAGAGCAACCGTTTACCGTTACGACCAGCGCGGGCATGCCCGGTCAGAAGGCAAGCGAGTTTTCATTGAGGACTACAATGAATTGATTAATGATCTGCTTGTACAAGTCGAGCTGGCAAAGTCTGAAAACCCCGGACTGCCCGTTTATGTCATCGGCCACAGTATGGGCGGTTACACTGCTGCTGTATTTGGGACGAAGTATCCCGGGACAGTGAACGGCTTCGTGCTCTCCGGTGCACTCACACGCTACAACCAGCCGATTTTCGGCGAGCTGCCGCTTCCGTATGAAGCCGACACGTATTTGCCGAATGAGCTGGGGGACGGCGTTTGCAGTGATCCAGCCGTGATTGAAGACTACATGAATGATCCGAATGTGGAAAAAGAGATTTCTGTCGGTCTGATCAATGCTCTTGCTCCCGGGGTCGAATTGTTAACTGGCGAGCCGCAACGTTTCACCGATCCGGTTCTCGTTTTACACGGGAATGACGACGGGCTTGTTTCCGAAAAAGACTCGCGCGATTTCTTTGGCGAAGTTGCTTCTAAAGACAAAACATTAAAAATATATTCCGGGCTTATGCATGAAATTTTTAATGAGGTATCCAAACAGGACGTTTACGATGACGTCATCGCCTGGCTGAATAAGCAGGAATAACAAAGATGTAAAAGCTGCTAAAAAAACGGCGGAGCGCCTAAGCGCTTCGCCGTTCATCTGTTATTCTCGATTGTTCAGCAAGATTGTTTTAATTTCGCGCACATCTTCCCGCAGTTCGGCATTTTCACGGTACAATCGTTCCATTTCAGCTTTATGCTCTTCTTCCGTACTTTGGCCGAGATAATCCAAAATGACCGCAACAACAAGGTTTAATACGACAAATGCTGCGATGACGATAAAGGAAATAAAATATACCCACGCCCAAGGCAGTTCGTTAATGACCGGGCGGGCGACTTGACTCGCCCATGACTCAAAGGTAATGACTTGCATCAGCGTAAACAGCGAAGTGTGAAAACTGCCAAAGTATTCGTACGGCAATACATCGCGGAAAAATGTCGTGCCGATGATCGCATAAATTGAAAAGATCAGCGTTGACAGGCCTAAAATCCCTGTTAATGCAGGAATTGAGCGCATGAGCGAATCAATGATCCGTTTAAGTGCGGGAATCGCCGGGATCAGGCGAATAAGCCGCAGCACCCGGACAAGCCGGAGGACACTGACTAGCGGCGTATTGTAAAAAATCAGACTCAGCGCGACGATGGAAAAATCAAAATGGTTCCACGGATCGCGGAAATAACCGCGGATACCAAAACCGGTCATTTTAATCAACAATTCAATCACAAAAATCCAGACGACGATATTATCAAGTGCTAATAACAGCGGCTGCCCCGGCAGATAAGACTCTGCAACGATCAGCACCCCGTTAAATAAAATCACGGCAATGATCAGCGGCTGGAAATATCGGTTCTCCGCTATCTGCCGCATGTTCTTGCGCAATCTTTCGAAAGCGCGGTTGTTCTCTATCTCATTCATCCTGCTCACCCTTTTATCTCATGCGAAGTTTATGTAACCTCTCACACTATATCATGACTTGTGCTCTTTTTTCACTGCCGCTGTGTGGTAAAATAAAAGAAAGAACGTTCGGAAGGAGGACGAGCGACGATGAACATGACGCAAGATGCTGCCGACTTCCTTATTCCGCTCATGCAAAAACAGCAAAAATCAGCAATCGTGATCGGATATCGCGCGAATAAGCGCTGAGGGACCTCCAATTTCCGGCTGACTCTGGAAGAGTCGCCCTCGTCCCTTGCCGATGAAACCCATTACGGCATCCCGGTCCGGTTCGAAACCGATGCCCGCGAGCACATTGACCGTCTCACGATCGATTATACAGACGGCCGTCTGATCCTTGTAGACAGTGCCGCTGAATACTGTTAAATCAACGTTATTCTGAGGATTTTTATTCACTCGACGATATTTTAGTGTTTGAGTGAACAATTCAAGTTAATTACTATTCACTCGAGATCATTTTTACAGCTGAGTGATTAAAATGTGTCGATTTTAATCACTCAGCTTTGTAAATCGTTATGAGTGAACAAAATATCTTTAAATTTGCGCACTCGGCAAAAATTTTATTCGTGAGTGATCAAGATGGGTTATAATATTAATGTTATCCTTAACACCCTCCCTCTTTCTTCGGCTTTCTTCTCCTAGAATCTCCTTAATCAATTCAATCGACTTTATAAAAGGACGTGGTTATTATCTCTTCTTCTTATCACCGGCCGTATAGTCAAGAACTCGAACTTCTCCGTATTCTTAACCGACGAAGCACACTTACTGAAAAACAAAGAAATAGACTCAAACAACTTGAAATTGGCTTGGCAGGAGAGGTTTTCGTTGATAATAAACTTAAGCCGTATAGTGAGATCTTAACCGTCATCCCAGATATTATTATGCAAATTAATCACACTCACATTCAAATTGACACACTAATACTTTCGCCTACCTCTATTTATCTGTTCGAAATTAAAAATTATTTCGGAAATTATGAAATTACTGAAGATGGATACTGGCTTAGCCCAAAGCATAACTATATTTTAAATCCATTAATTCAACTGGAACGTACACAATCTTTAGTAAGACAACTGCTTGCTGAAGCTCATGTATCAGTCGAACTTCTGCAAGGATATGTTCTCTTTCCTGATCCTTCATTCACACTCTACGGGGCAAAGCAAACCATGCCCATTATTTTCTCCTCTCAATTAGATTCATTTTTTAAACAAATCTCCTCAAAACTTCACAATCAATTTTCACAACAAAAAGTGATCGAACGCATAGATTATTATCGGCTCGTAAGTTCTCCGTTCACCAAACTCCCTGATATAAACACTATGATGATTCGACCGGGGGTACTTTGCTTTTTCTGCTTCTCACCAATGACTAAATCAAGTCAACGGACATTCAAGTGCACTGATTGTCAAAAAATTGAGAGCGCCCAAAACGCCCTTAAGCGAACTTATGATGAATACACCCGTATATATCAAGACCACAGCACCTCTTTACAATCATTTCATCAATATACGGATAAACAATTTTCTTACAGTACTATTCACCGATTCCTACGAAACTGCTAATAATTTTCCCTTCGTTTAACACCTCATTTATGGTATTTCCACCTAAAATTTTTCAAATTTCTTAAGCATTTCAAATTTCTGACGATAATATAATAAACACTATTACGGAATTAATTACTGTTTTGTTCAAGCTAAGAGGCTATCACAACTCAGAAATTTTTAACATTAACGATGTAACCAGGAGGCGCACTTAACGAATTTAATAGTAGAGCCTCTGGCGGCATCGTGAAATTGACCGTCGATGAAGACGTGTGGGAAGTACAATTTTCTTTGGGCAGGCAAGAAGCATCGTTTGCACCGAGAATAATTTCCCACCTTTTCCCTGTTACAGATTTTGAACGTCTAAAAAAGCAAGTCTCTGTTTGGGAGCAAATGAGGTGATTGCTGTCGCAGAGATTGCCAAAAACATCTCCAGTGACAAAGACAAAGAGAATTATATTCAATTTTTTGAGCTATTGTCGATTCTTGAATCAAATTAAAAAGCCGGTCTATTTGAGACCGGCTTCAAAGTGTTGAAAAACTCGAAATGATTCGGGAACCCGAAAGGACTTTCGCGGGTATCCCGGGATCGTTTTTTCAGAATTCAATGCCTTGATTATTTTTATTATGCTGCTGCTTTTCGAGAATCCGCAAAATAATTATGCCCACCGATTTCATAAACATAAACAAATGCCGCTATAATAAGATTAACTGAATAAAACGGGATTACTCCAGGCATCCAGCGAATAATCATATAAGTGATTACGATAGACACCATCACCGGAATCATTCGCGCCGGATAGAGCAGCAAAATCTGTCCTGCTTCTCTCATTACTTGCCATCCTTTTCGTCCATTCATTAACGACTGCGTTACCCCCGGAGTTAATAAAATAAGTAAAATCATCATCAGGAGTAAAGAAAATGAGAAGAAATAATAGGCAAAACCCGAAAACGAAGCAACGATCATCAGATTCAAGATCCCCAGCAAAAAAGCACCGAATATCATCATAAAGAATAAATTAGCTTGGATGAATACACTTTTGTATTTCATAAAGAAAAAACGAAATATCGGCGGGCGTGCGCCCGACATCCATTCTTTTACTAGCGAAGAGGCAGCCACGGTGGCTGGAAACAGTCCAAAGATACCCAGGCCGGCAAGTGAAAACAACCCCCATATGACATTAAGCAAGGCTAATCGCATGAGCCAATCACAAACAACGTAAATCCCGTTTTGAGTCCCGCTCAACGTCGCTTCCTCCTTCTAGATCAAATACTCAGCTGTCCCGCCAAACAGATTTTAACGGCTGGATTTCAGATGAATCAACTTGCAACAGATCTCCCTTTTTGCACGTTACACTTAATGAAAAATGTTCAATGTCAGGAGAAGGAAAGAACAAATTTGCTGCAGCTGCGTCGCCGTCATTGATAAACAATTCAATCGAAGAGGTATCGACAACGATTTTTAACGTCAGTACATCCGCGGTTTTTTTCACCGGGATATCAAATACACCCGGGAAGTCTTCTGAGAAACTGTGCACCCCGCATTGCGACCGATCAAAGCGCAGCTTATATTCCGATTGATCATAAATGAGCCGGACAGCCTTTCCGTTAAATTCAAACAGCGCCGCCTCAAAAGATTCACATTGTTTCACATTCATTTGTAAAAGCCATTCAAATGGCCCGTCAGGCTGCTCCTCCTTGCGTGTTTCACTGTTCATCAATGCGAAAGAAGTGCTGATTTTTTCTCCGGTTTTTAAAGCTTCATACTCTTTGACAGGGATTTGACAAATAACATAGTCATTCTTATCTGTTTTCTGCAGTGAAACTTCTCTCGGAAGACTCATCGCGCTTCGCCAAGGTGAGGTCGGCACTTCGTTGGCATAAAGCCAGTTGCTCATCCACGCCAGCCAAACCGTCCGGCGATTTCTGTCTATATTTGAAAAAGATTGCGCAGCATAAAAATCTTTCCCGTAATCTGCCCAGCGAACGTCTTTATGATCAGAAATGAACTGTTTGCCGTCAAAATTCCCGATAAAATATTGACCGCCAGAACCTCCTGCAGACGCGCCCTCATCGACATCCACTTGCAATATCCATTTCGTCTCATCAGAATTTTTCACCGGCATCTCAAGCAAGTCTGGACATTCCCAAACACCTTCATGAGCACCATGGCCTTTACCAAAAGCACTTAAATACGTCCAGACAAGTAAATTTTTTGATTCATAAAAAAGGACCTCTTGTCCCGCTGCCAGTACCATCAGCCATTTTTCTTCCGGTTCATACCACATAACCTTCGGATCCCGAAAATCCTCGATACCGGGATTTTCGATCACCGGGTTTTGGTCATATTTTTGCCATGTGCGCCCGGCATCCAAGCTGTAAGCAATACTTTGCTGCTGAACATTATCATCGGCATGGGTAAATACAGCGACAAGCCCTCCCTCATCTTCAAACAGCCCTGACGTATTGTTTTCATCGACAACACAGCTGCCTGAAAAAATCATCCCGATTTCATCAGGAAATAATGCAATCGGTAAATGTTCCCAATGCAAAAGATCTTTGCTGACGGCATGCCCCCAATGCATTGGTCCCCAGCGTTTGCTGAACGGATGGTATTGGTAAAATAAATGATATTCTCCTTGAAAGTAAACGAGACCATTCGGATCATTCATCCACATTTCTTCCGGTGTGAAGTGCAGTTGCGGACGATACATTTCTTGATACGTACTTTTTGCATTGAGTGTCTCAAAATCATTTTTCACATTTATTCCCCTCCTGGTTAAGTCTCAGCGCGTTTCTAATTTTTAGATCCTGTATGTGTTAACCCTTGAACGTAATAACGCTGCAAGAATCCAAAAACAAATAGCATCGGAATTGTCGCAACAGTCAATGCCGCCATCATAGGTCCCCATTCAACAGGTTCCTGGTTCATAAAATATTGCAGTCCAATTTGTATCGTTCGAATGCTTTCATCGGATGCGACAACCAGCGGCCATAGAAAATCATTCCAATGATTAATAAACAGTACAATCGCTACCGTTGCAAAGACCGGTTTGGATAGCGGCACAATTATTCTGAAAAACGTGCCGATCTGCGAACATCCGTCAATCCGCGCCGCTTCTTCCAATTCTTTTGGAAAATCAAGAAAAAACTGTCGAAATAGAAAGATTGCAAAAGCATTTGCAATAAACGGGATGATTAAACCTGAAAAAGTGTTGACCCATCCTAAATTAAAGACGAGCAAATACAACGGTAAAAATATACTTTCCGGCGGGATAATCAACGTCGCAATAATAATCCCGAGCCAAATTCCCATAAACGGGATGCGGAATCTTGCCAAGGCATAGCCGGCCAAGGAATTGACGAAAAGTCCGGTAACAATGATTCCGCCGGTGTAAATCAAGCTGTTGATGATATAACGAAACAAATCCGCTCGTTCAAAAGCAACAATATAGTTTTCTAAGTATCCGCCCTCAGCTTCTCCAGGCATCGGGGGAAGAAACGCTTGAATCGATGTCATATCGCGAAATATTTGTAAATCGTCTTTAAATGATGAAACAACCATCCACACTAAAGGAAAGAGAAAGATCACCGCCAGCACAAGAAGAGAGATATACAGCACGATTCGCTGAAAAGTCTTTTTCTTTTTCATATTAGGATCCCCTCTCTTCGGATGCGACTTTGCGTTGAATAATCGCTACGATTAAAACAATCAGTGTAAAAACAACAGCCATCGACGAGGCATAACCGACGTCCCGATAATTAAATCCGGTTTCATAAATTTCATACACAAGAGATTGCGTCGATCCGAGCGGTCCTCCTTGCGTCATGATCATTGGCTGTACCAGCAATTTGAACGCAGCGATTGTAATCGTGATGAAGATAAAAAGCGATACATTTTTCAATCCCGGCAATGTGACATGCAGGAATTTTTGCCACATCGAAGCACCGTCGATCTCTGCCGCTTCATATAAATGCTCCGGTATATTTTGCAGTCCGGCAAGAAAAATCAGCATCTGAAATCCGGCCCCTTGCCATATCGACATAACAATAATGGAGTTCATCGCCTGATCAGGACTCGTTAAAAACGGCTGCTCGGGAATGCCGACGGCACCGAGAATTTCGTTAAACAACCCTTCACTCGGGTTGTATAAAAACGTCCATAAAATCGAGACAACTACCAAAGACATCACGACTGGAGAGAAAAAAGCTGTTCGGAAAAACGTTCTTCCTTTGATATTTTTATTAACTAAGATCGCCAACCCTAATGCTACGCTCATTTGCACTGGGACAATAATCACAGCAAAATAGACAGTGTTGCCAAAAGCATTGAGAAATTGTGCATCAGAAAA
Source organism: Salisediminibacterium halotolerans (assembly GCF_003814815.1). Lineage (GTDB taxonomy): Bacteria > Bacillota > Bacilli > Bacillales > Salisediminibacteriaceae > Salisediminibacterium > Salisediminibacterium halotolerans. The sequence continues at coordinate 135,230 of NZ_RKQQ01000002.1, read as the reverse complement.
AATACGAATAAAATTTTCAAACCCGACAAATGATCGATCATCAGGTGAAAGAATGTAAAAATCCGTCAAACTGTAGTAAAACATCGTTCCGATTGGATACAGCAAAAAAATACTGAGGAGAACCAATGCTGGCGCCAAAAATAAGTATCCGGTAAATGCTTCTTGGGATTTGTGGGATTTTAACAGTTTTTTTTGCTTCATGATCTCTTCACACCCCATTTGAAAAATTTAGAGAGGAAGTTTCCTTCCCCTCTAAAAATTTTCTAGTCTGCAAATCGTTCCAATTCTCTTTCCACTCGTTCCACTTCCTGATCGGCAATCTCTTGCATATCCACATCTTGAGCGGCTGCGCTGTAAATTTCGGAAAAAGCATCAGTCAAGACCGGGTAAGCTGGCGTTGCCGGACGTGCTTGGGCGGTTTCTGTTACTTGTTCGCGAATCACACTCCAAGGTTCATCGTCATATTTTTCCATGCTGTCAAAGACGGACTCTCGCGAAGGCGGCATTCCTGTAACTTCTGACAGACCTTCAGCCGATTCTTCATTTGTCATCCAAGCCAAAAGTTCATAAGCTTCATCCGGATTTTCTGAATCAGCCGTCATTCCGTAAGCCATACTTCCGGACGGAGAAACGGCCCGCTCTTTTTCAGGGTATGGAATAATTCCCCAATCCATGTCAGCATCTTCCGCCATGAGCCCCATCCATGGACCCGTCAAAGCCATCGCCGCTTCGCCTTCTTGGAACTGCGTTTCAGGCGGAGACTGGCTGACAACTTCTTCATCAAAGAGTGTTGAAACAAACTCAAATGCTTCTACCGACTCCGGTCCATTCAAATATCCGTCTGCTGTTGAACCATCTTCTGCAATTAACGCGCCATTGTTTGACCAGATAAATGGAGCACCTGTGAATGTCATAAATTCACCGACATCATCAAAGAATAAATTCAGTCCGTATCGTTCTTCGGTTGTCAGCTCTTTTGCGACATCGAGGAATTCGTCCCAGTCCCAAGCATCATCGATTGATGTCGGAGCTTCAATCCCTTCTTCTTCAAAAATTTCTTTATTGTAAAACAACCCTGCCGATCCTTCCATCGCACCCAATGTATACAATGACCCGTCATACGTACCTTGCTGAATAATCGAATCAACAAAATCATCTTGATCCTCATCAGAAATGTACTCATCAATCGACTGAATAACATCGGCATCAGCAAAACTCGCGGTATAAGGACCGTCAATCGCCAAAACATCCGGCAGCTCACCGGCAACGAGGGACGCATTTACGCTGTCGCTGTAAGCACTTGCCCCGTCATCAATAATGACTTCTGTGGTGACATGAATGTCATCTTCCGCTTCATTAAAAGCATCGATACGATCCACGTAAAACGCCGTCTCATCTTCATTTGTTTGATGAATCCAAATTTCCAGTTCAACTGATTCGTCTCCCGTTGCTTCTACATCCGTTTCAACCTCGCCTGTCTCGACTTCGTCATCATTGCTTTCATTGCTCTCATTACTTTCATTCGCGTTATTACCGGCAACTTCTCCAGCATTTTCTAAATTCTCTTCATCGCCGCCGTTACAAGCAGCCAAAGCGCCGGACAAAAACAGAACAGAACTTAGCATAAAGTACTTTTTCATAAATGATTCCCCCTGTTATAAAATAATAAATCGTTTACGTAATCGTTTACTTAAAAGGTATTTTTTTATTCGTTCACTCTTTCAATGAGAAGAACGAATAATTAAATCGGTTGGCAACAACGTAATATCAAACGGTGATTGATCACCTTCCATGCGTTCAAACAATCGTTCGACACTTTTTCTTCCCAATTCAAAAGCCGGTTGAGATACTGTTGACAGCGGCGGCTGGGTTATTTCCATCCATTCATAATTGTCGTAAGCGATAATCGCCATATCTTCAGGTATTTTTATGCCCGCGTTCTGCAATGCAGCCATTGCGCCGATCGCCATGACGTTATTCCCGACAAATATCGCGGTAATTCCTTCTTGAATCAATTGTTCCGTTAAACGGTAGCCCTCTTCAAAGCTTGGCGAACTGATTTTCGCCATCCCTTCAACATTTTCCTCTGCGTAATCACTGACAGCTTGATGAAAGCTTTCATACCGATCATCACTTGTCGTAATTCCTAAAGTTCCGCCAATCATGCCAATCCGTCGATGCCCGTTTTTAATAAATGCTGTAACGGCTTCATAGGTCCCCCCTTTGTTATCAACTAGAATCACATCCGCAATGTTTTCATCCAGCATCCGGTCAATAAAAACAACCGGGTAATAATCATTAAAAAGACGTTTATAATGATCTGCTTTTGAAAGAACCGGAGCGATAATCAGCCCATCGATCAATTGCGTGTTAAAATCTTGAATTTGTTGTTTTTCCGTTTTCACATCTTCATTTGAGTTGCTTAAGATCAGCTTATAGCCGCGCTTTTTTAATCCATCTTCAATCCCGTTAGCCACTGACATAAAAAAGTAATTTGTAATGTCTGTAGCCACAAAGGGAACAATCAAGCCGATCGTGTTCGTTTTTCGGCTCCTTAAACTTCTGGCAGCTGAATTAGGCTGATAATTTAATTCTCTCATTGCTTGATAAACTTTCTCTTGGGTACTTTCTGCAACAAACCTAGTTTGATTTATTACGTGAGATACCGTTGCTGTAGAAACGTTAGCTAATTTTGCAACATCTTTTATACTGTTTCGGTCCATTGTGTCTCACCCTTAAGTAAACGATTACGTAAACGATTAATTACATCGTACAAGAACATTTATCGTCTGTCAATAAAGCGTTTACATATTTATTTTAAAAATTCCCTTTTTTTTTGAATATCTTAATCCTTGCCCTCTGACAAAGTATACACCATATCGGATCTTTCAGTACAAATTTGAGAATAGAATTTCAGGCGATATATTAATTAAAACGGTTGGCGGAGCCGTTTGTATCAATCCCAATCTCATCCGAACCCATGCCGAATACCGGCTCCTTTTCCCCGCACACCCTTGTTCAACACTCGACCTTTACCACTTCGCCGGCAATTCCATCTCCTACGATACAATCCGCAGATTTCTCCAAACCATTAACGAAACATAACCCCGCTTCTAAAAACCACGTCCCAATTCACTGCATCAAAAAAGACCGGGCAAAAAACGCCCGGCCTGCTAATGATTTTGAGATATCTTTTTTTACTGTGAACCCCAGCCGCCGTCAACAATCATTGCCTGTCCTGTGATAAAATCAGATTCATCCGAACATAAAAATAACACCATGCTCGCAATTTCATCCGGACGTCCCAAACGGTTAGCAGGAGTAGCATCGGTAAATTGTTTCGTCACTTCCGGCGGATTGTTCGCCAAAATCGGCGTCTCAATAATCCCCGGCGAAACTGCGTTCACCTGAATGTTTCTCCCGGCATACTGCATAGCGACTTGGCGGCTCATCGATACGACACCGCCTTTAGAGGCCGAATAACTCGGCAGTCCGGTCAGGCCGACATGCGCGGCCAGTGAAGCGATATTAACAATTTTGCCGGAGCCGTTTTCGACGAAATGCGGTAAGACTGTCTTCATGCCAAAGAACACGCCTTTTAAATTTACATTCATCATCTTATCAAAATCTTTTTCTTCTAAATCAATAATATCAACGGCTTCGGAAATGCCCGCAACGTTTGCGAGTGCATGAATACCGCCAAACTCTTTAACAGCAAGATCGACAGCTTTTTTCCAGCTGTCCAGTTTCGAGACATCCAATTCGACACCGATCGCTTTTCCGCCCGCATCTCTTACTTCTTTTGCTGTTTCCTCAAAACCTTTAATATCCGCACACACAACCGCTGCCCCTTCTTTGCCAAACGTATGAGCAATCACTCTTCCAATCCCCGAGCCCGCCCCGGTAATCAAAGCTGTTTTGCCTGACAGACGATTCATAAAAAAATCCCTCCTGATAGCAAAATTTTGATACCTTACACATTTATTGTAATCGTTTCCATGAAAATAATCAATTTAACTTGCGTCATAAATTGCTTTACAATTCACCTTCCGCTAAGCGCTCAAAAATCCGCGCTGCCGACGTCCGCTGGGACTCCGCTGTTTCCTCTGTGCGGTTATCCAAATGCTTATACATCACCTTCATGCGTGGATGCGCGCGGAACTTATCACCGTGGCGTTCTAAAAAGTCCCAATACAGCGCATGGAACGGGCAGGCGTTGTCGCCGGTTTTCTCTTTGATGTTATAAACACACGACTGACAGTAATCGCTCATCTTATTAATGTAATTCCCGCTTGAAACATACGGTTTCGTCGACATTTGCCCGCCGTCGGCATAGAGAGCCATCCCGAGCACATTCGGCAGCACGACCCAATCATAAGCATCGATATACATTTCATTAAACCAATCCGACACTTGCTTCGGCTCAATCCCGGCGAGCGTTGCAAAATTACCGAGCACCATCAACCGCTGAATATGGTGACTGTACCCATGGTTTACGACCGCGCTGACCGATTCATGCAGACAGTTCATCTTCGTGTCTGCTGTCCAAAAAAATTCCGGCAAATCACGGTGATGTTCAAGCGCATTGACCTCTTGATAGGCAGGCATCCGCCGAATATATACGCCGCGGATAAACTCGCGCCAGCCCAGCACTTGGCGGATAAATCCTTCCACAGCGTTCAATGGCGCAAGCCCCTCTTCATACGCCCGCTCCACCCGCCGAATCACCGCGAGCGGATCGAGCAATTTCATATTGATCGATGTCGAAATCATGCTGTGCGACATAAACGGATCCCCCGCAACCATCGCATCTTGATAATCGCCAAACGTCAGCAAGCGCTGCTCGACAAAATGCTCAAAGAAACGTTCTGCTTCTTCGGCTGTCACCGGGCTGGAAAACTCGGCAGTCTCTCCGTAATTTTCCGGAAAATGCGCTTCCACCTCTTCAATCACCTCACGCGTGATTTCATCCGGTGCGATCCACTCCGGCTCAGGGAAACTGATGCCCTCTTTCGGCGGCTTACGATTTTCCGCATCCAAACTCCATTTCCCGCCGAAAGGCTTGCCCTCCTCAGTAATCAGCACGTTAAACCGTCTGCGCATCAACCGGTAAAACGAGTCCATCTGCCACTTTTTTTCGTCCGGCAATAACTCCGGCCACTCCGCGCGATCAACCAAAAAGCCGTACTCCTCTGCCATTCGCACGTCCAATTCCTGATTTTCATCAGCCCACTGCTCAATCTTCCGCCGCATCCGGTCATCCCCCGGCAACTGAAGCCGAAGCTCATCGACATGATACTCACGGATATGCGCTGCAAGCTCCTCGTCAAACCTCTCCCCCTGGCGATAATCCACGGTAATACCCTCATTTCGAAGTTCATCGCGAAAATGGCGCATGACCGAATACACAAGCACAAGCTTTTGTTTATGATAATTTTGCCACGATGAGCGGCTTCTCGCTTCAATCATCACAACCCGATCTTCACCCGGGTCAAAATTTTTAAGCCATGGCTGCTGCCAAGAACATTGATCGCCTAATAACCAAATCGTTGCCATCTGCACCACATCCTTCTCCTCCTCTATAACCTAAATAACCGTGAGTTATCCTCATTTTTTCCAAAAGTCTTTTAATCGTAATTATTACGGTTTACATTCTCGCGCGCCTATGCTACAATAAAGTTCCAAATCGTAATCATTTCGTTTTGTGGTGGAAGGGAGGGATTTTTCGGTGTCCGAAGCTCGCTATGAATTTTTCAGAAAACACACGATCCGGCAGCTTAACGCTGAGGATCAACGGTTTATCAAAACCTATGAAACGATGGAGAATAAACTCATCGACCTCGCCGCCAGCGAGGAAGAGCTGCTCGAATTGATGATCAACCAGCGTGTATTTGCTCGTCTCGGCCAGCGATTTAAGCTGTCTGCCGATCAAGCCTATCAACGATTGCAAGCGCTGGAAATGGCGATCGAGGATAAAACGGCTGCACTCATGAACCAGATGTCGTATAGAGACATTACGCACGTTTATAAAACAAAACGATCACAACCGGCAAACAGCAAACATTACCTGCTGACATCAGAAAGCAGCCCTTCTGCAAATACTTGAAAAGGAGACCATCACATGGCTAAAAAATCGAAAGTTGCTAAAGAGGAAAAACGTGAAGAACTCGTCGCCCGCTATGCTGAACGACGTCGTGAACTGAAAGAAAAAGGAGATTATGCAGCACTCGCGAAACTTCCGCGCGATTCATCGCCATCACGATTAACGCGCCGTTGTAAAGTCACCGGCAGACCGCGCGGAGTTTTACGAGACTTCAAACTATCCCGGATTAAGTTCCGCGAACTCGCGCATAAAGGACAGCTCCCGGGTGTGAAAAAAGCAAGCTGGTAAAAATCGTCTGGCCTCCGGACATGTTCCGGACGTCAGATGGATTTACATAAAAGGAGACGTTATGATGTACGATTGGATCATTATCGGCGGCGGGATTCACGGCTGCACCGTCGCAGCTTATCTTGTTAAAAGCGGTATGTGCGAGCCGGGAAGATTGTTGATTCTTGATCCGCATAATGAACCGTTGCGCAACTGGAAACAGCAAACAAAGCAAATCGGCATGAAGTACTTGCGCTCTCCCTCGGTTCATCATATTGCCCCTGATCCGTTCAGTCTGCAGCAATATGCGAAAAAAACAAATTCTGAAGACTTCTACGGACCGTACAAACGCCCGTCGCTCGATTTATTTAATGACCATTGCGACCAAATCCTTGCCGAAACCGGGATCAGTTCCAGATTTCAAACGGCAACAGTCGCCGGGCTCGACAAAACAACAAACGGCTGGAACATCCGCACCGAAAGCAACAACACATTCGCAGCTGCACATACGGTTATCGCCACCGGAATGGGGGATCACCTTGCTTACCCTGCCTGGTCCGAACCTTTCTTGCATCAAGAGAATAATATGTATCATGCCCTTGACGAACATGCACCGGATGCGAGCGGGCTTTCCCCCGCCGTTATGATCGTCGGCGGCGGGATTACCGCCGCCCACTTATCATTAAAAATGAGCCGGCTTTATCCCGGACAAACAACGCTTGTTAACCGCCATCCGTTCCGTGTGCATAAATTCGACAGCGATCCCGGCTGGCTCGGACCAAAACATTTAACAAAATTTTCAGCAATACAGGACTACAAAAAACGCCGCGAACAAATTCAGCAAGAACGCAATCGCGGTTCTGTAACACACGAACTTTTAGGGAAAGTGCGAAAAGCTGTACGCGAAGAAAAACTTCACCATATTCAAGACAATGTGGTATCAGCTGAAGACGCCAATAACCAATTTTGTCTGCACATGAACTCGCAGCAAGAAGTTAACGGTAAAACGCTGCTTTTAGCAACCGGCTATCAACGGCTCCGGCCGAAACCACCTTGGCTCGAGACGCTCTTAAATGACGAGCGATTGACGTGCGCCTCGTGCGGAAACCCGATTTTAACTCCGTCATTGGAGTGGGATAATCGCTTGTTTGTCACCGGTCCGCTTGCTGAACTGGAAATCGGCCCTGTGTCGCGAAATATTGCCGGCGCCCGCAAAGCTGCGGAACGAATCGTCAAACAAGCACAAAAACACCCGGTTCTTCAGTGAACCGGGGATTGCCTTTGAACTCAGATTATTTCTCATGAAAAAACGGCGCGTACGCATACAAAGCCGGTGTTCCGCCGGAATGAATAAACAGCACGCGGTCATTTTCCTGGAAGAAGCCGTCCCGAATCAACGCGTTTAGGCCTGCCATCGCCTTGCCGGAATAAACCGGATCGAGCAGAAGCGCTTCCGATTGCGCCGTCAGCTTCACCGCTTCTTTCATCGCATCAGACGGGAGCGCATACCCCGGAGCGAGACACTCATCAAAACATTGGATGCGCTCTCGGGAAATTTTTGCTCCAACACCGAGGTGCTCCGCCGTTTCATTAGCGAGCTTATGAACAAGCGCTTGCTGGTCTTTTTCCGGCTTAATGACACTCATACCGAGAACGTCCGGTCGCCGGTTCATACTTGCGAAACCGGCAACGAGTCCGGCCTGCATCCCTCCGCTTCCGCTGGCGCAAACGACGTAATCAAAGGGAGCGTCGAGCTCCTCGCTTTGACTGGCGATTTCCACAGCGCAAGCCGCGTACCCGGTCATCCCGACAGCATTCGAACCGCCGACCGGGATGATATACGGCACGCGTCCGCGGCTGCGTTCCTCTTCAGCAGCGCGTTCAAGCGCCGCTTCCATATCCGTTCCGTTAGCGACAATTTCGGTTGCATGTTCATCGAGAAGCTGATAAATCAAAAAGTTCCCGGTCGAGTAGGTATCGTATTGCGGTTCTTCGTTCTCTTCTAACACGAGTCGGCAGTTCAAACCTTCCTTCACGCAAGCCGACAGTGTCAGCCGGCAATGGTTCGACTGAATCGCCCCTGCGGTGATAACCGTATCCGCTCCCTTGGAAGCCGCATCCGCGATTAAAAACTCGAGTTTCCTCGTTTTATTACCTCCCTCAGTCAATCCCAGCTGATCATCGCGTTTAATAAAAAGTTCCGGACCGCCAAACACCTGAGATAAACGCTCGGCTTTCTCAATCGGCGTCGCCCCATCGGTATAAATTTTACGCGGCAAAGCATCTAAGTTCATCTTCTCCCTCCTTCTGTTCATGTGCGGGTGTAAGTATTTACAAAAACAGCAATAACAAAATCGGAATCGTTACAAACAATGTTAACAGACAACCGCAGCCCATCAAATTATTGCCGATCTTTTGCAGCTCCTTCCCTGTATCATCCATCCGTGAACCCCTCCCGCTCTCTTCTTCAACAAACAAGAAAAAAATTCCTTTAAATGTTTTTTTCGTTTTGGCGCGACAGCGGTTATGCGTTCGGCGCCTTATTTGCCGGATTGATTGCCGATGCCGTCAGCGTCAGCTGGTCAATCGGCGCTGTTGCCATTATTCCCTTTATCGCCGGCGTTCTCTCTTACGTACGAATGGATGAAACCCTGCCGGCCAAAAAGTAACGATTTTTTCTTCAAATAACAAAGCAAAAACCGGCGGACATTGCCGCCGGCTTCTTATCATAAACACAGCGTTTGAGTTGTTACGGTGTTTCAAACGTCCCTTTGACAACAGACGTTTTCTCCGCGACAACTCTTCGTCCTTTCGCCCAGACAGAATCAATTTCCCAGTCTTGATCAACCAAGACCAAATCCGCATCTTTATTCGTTTCAACCGCACCCTTCGCAGGTAACTTCAACGTATTTGCCGGCGTTGTCGTGACGGTTCGCAAAACACTTTCAGGATCGGCGCCTTCTTCTAAGATTGCTTCTTTTACCGCTTCATACAATGCTGAAACCCGCGCAACCTTCAAGCCGCTGAATTGACCGGACGCATCAAATGACGGCAGACTCCCTTGTCCGTCTGATGTCATCGTCATAGCCGCCGGACTGACGCCGGCTTCCAACGCCCGGCGAACGGCCCGGGGCGCTTTCACTTCCCCGTCTGCCAAAAACTCCGGGACCGTGCTCGCGGTAAAATCAATTACACCGCCATTTTTCGCAAACGTCAATCCTTCAGTGAATAAATTTTCGGTGCGGTTGATATGCGTCGGGTAAAAAGAGCTGATCGGAAGTTCCGTCTTCTCAACCACTTCCAACAGCGGCGACAACCCTTCGTGTCCGTCGCCGATATGGACGTTAACAATACCGGCTTTGCCGGAAAGCATCCCGCCGATTCGAGCTTCGGAGGCCACTTTCGCCAAGTCTTGAAAAGACGGCTGCGACGAGCGATGATCGCTGATTGCCACTTCGCCGACGCCGATAATCCGGTCAATCAGTAACAAGTCGTCTTCAATTTTCCCGGTCACGGTACGAACAGGGATATGATAGTTGCCGACGTGTGCATAGCAGGTCAGCCCTTCTTCTTCAAGGGCGCGGGCTTTCACAATTAGTTCTGCCATCGTTCTCGACGCGCCGTCCGTACCGATCACACCGACAACCGTCGTGATTCCGGAACCGAACGCGTCGGATAATTGAAGTTCCGGCGTCCGCGTCCGATAACCGCCTTCACCGCCGCCGCCGATAATATGGACGTGTCCGTCAATCAATCCCGGCAGCAAACGTTTATTCGTCCCATCAATCACTTCTGTCGCGTATCCTTCCGGAGCTTGCAAATCCCCCGCCGCCAATATGCGCCCATCAGCAAACAGGACATCTTGCTTTCCCTGCCATGCCGGGGAATACAGCTCCGCGCCTTTAATTAACGTAAACATGCAGCCAACCTCCCCGTCTTAGGAAAAATTAATCAATACAGAAATCATGATAAATACCAGTGCAACCGCTGCGATCAGAAGCTGGAATTTGAAAATAAACCGGAACCACGTTCCCCAGTCCACTCGCGCGGCACCGAGTGTGCCCATTAACGCTGCAGATGTCGGTACGATAATGTTTGTCAACCCGTCACCGAGCTGAAACCCGAGTACAGCGATTTGTCTTGAGACACCGGCAATATCAGACAACGGCGCGATCAAAGGCATCGTGAGTGCCGCTTGCCCTGACCCGGAGACAACAAAGAAATTAATCACAGACTGAAAGACGAAAATAAATCCGGCCGAGAGCATCTCCGGCAGATGATCAACAAGGCCGCCGGCTTGATGCAAAATCGTGTTTAACACCGAAGGCTCATCCGCTGCGTCACCGCCTAAAATGATAATGATTCCTTTCGCCATGCCGACGACAAGCGCGGCCGGCAACAGTTGCTGCGCCCCTTCCGAAAAGCCATCAGCGACATCGTTTAACGTCATACCATTTAATCTGAAGACAACCCCGATGATTCCGGCAACGAGTCCGATCGTAAAGAACTGCGTCGCAATTTCCGGAATGAAGTACGCATCACTGACTACGCCCCAAATAATCCAGCCGATGCCGAGCGCGAGTGCAGTGACGACGAGTGCATCGCCGAGCGTAAATTTGCCGTTAATCTCTTGAACGTTATTATGTTTTTTGAAATAGTCATTCGCTTCTTTGGAATAAGACGCACTCGGATCCCTGCGGACTTTATTCGCATAACGCATCGTGTAAATAATCCCTACGGCTGTAAAGACGGCCCACATAACAATCCGAAACGGCGCGCCCGAGAGTACCGGAACATCCGAGACACCCTGAGCAATCGCGACGCCAAACGGATTCATCCAAGATGTCGCAAACCCGATTTGCGTCGCTACATACGTAATCATGATCCCGGTTATCGCATCGTAACCCAGAGCGATAACTAACGGAACGAGAATAATTGCAAACGCAATCGCTTCTTCGCCCATTCCGAAGACAGCGCCTCCGAGCGAGAAAAAGAAAAACATCACCGGAACGAGCAGTCCTTCTTTTCCTTTCGTCTTATCAATGACCGAAAGAATGCCTTGGTCGATTGCTTTCGTCCGCATAATTATTCCGAAAGATCCGCCGATAATCAGTATAAATGCAACAACACCTACCGCCGATCCCCACTTATCTCCGGAGACAAGTCCTTCAAACATATAATTCAAAAACCCTGCTTCGCCGAAAGGTTCAAACAGGCTGACGCCGTCGCGCGCAGGTTCTCCGTCCGCGTCGGTTTCATAACTGAATGTTTCCGGATTAAGCACGGTGCGAGTTTCTTCCTCTCCTTGATAATCATACGTTACATCTTCAGTTTCAAAAGTTCCCATCGGAACCACGTACGTCATAATCGCGGCAAGTACGACGACAAAAAAGATGATGATGAACGTATGAGGCATTTTCCATTCTCTTTGCTGCATAGTAACTCCTCCTTAATCATTCTTACCAGGTTAAATTATGCAAAAATTATGCCAATTGCAAAAGCCCTTGAGGATGCAGGTGTTGATTTGTCTCAAACCAATGTATGCCGTTGTATGTTTTTTTGGTATAATCACACAACAACACAAAAAGGAGTGCGAGTATGTCAAACAACCTTCTTCTTGTCACAGGAAACAAAAAAACAAAAAGCACGCTCAAACAGCAACTTGCAATGCTTTTGGGGGATAGGCTCGAAATCGAATCTCTCGCAATAGATGAAGATCTATCGGCCGCTTCTTTAACACCGTATAAAGTAATCCTCTTCTCTTCGCAGTCTGTACGAACCGAGTTTACGCAGCGTTATAAGTTCCCGGATAATACCCTTTGCATCACAGGCAAGCGCACGATCGATCCGGAAGCGTTTCCGACGCTGCTCTCTTTACAAGAAGGAAAGGTATTGATTGTGAACGACGCCGATGAATCGATCCGCGAGACCGCCGAATCGATTTATCAACTGGGCATCACCCATCTTGAGTTCGTTCCGTATCATCCCGGAACGCTTTATTACGACGGAATCCGGACAGCTGTAACGCCGAGTGAAACCGAGCGCTGCCCCGCTTCTCTTACCAATGTCGTTGATATTGGAGTCCGTCCTTTCGATATGGCGACGGTATTAAAAATTGTCGATTACTTTCAGCTTGGTGAAGACACAGCAGCAAACATGTCTGAACGATACTTGCAGCGTCTTGTTACTTTGCACGACGATCTCTTGACCAAAGAAGATCACACACAAAAAATCAGCGACCATTACCATGAACTGTTAAACATGGTCGATGACGGGATTATTGCTTACGATCAAAAAGAAATTGTGACAGCCGCAAACCGAGGAGCAGAGAAAATTTTGCTGCAATCCGCGCAGGAATTGATCGATCAGCCTGTGAGCAGCTGCGTCACCCATCCAGAACTGCTGGAATTTCTAAAAAATAATGAAACGAGCGGATTTTTGAAAAACGGTGAGCAGGAATATGTGCTCTCCAAAACAACAACATCTTCGTTCCAATCAACGGTCGTTACGATGAAAAGTGTTGAAAAAGCTTTTGAAGTAGAACAAACGGCAAAAAATCAGAACAAAAAGAAAGGTCTGGCTTCAAAATACAGCTTCAGCGATATCATCGGCGAACACCCGGAAATCATTGACACAAAAGATACAGCACTCAAAATGGCGGCAGCGGAACAGCCAGTCTTGATATACGGTGAAACAGGGGTCGGCAAAGAGCTCTTCGCTCATGCAATTCATCTCAATTCTAAACGGCGGAACGGTCCGCTGTTCGCGATCAACTGCAGCGCGATGTCAGAAAACTTATTTCAAAGCGAATTGTTCGGTTACGAGGAAGGGACGTTTACCGGAGCTTTAAAAGGCGGAAAAAAAGGCTTATTCGAACTCGCCTCGGGCGGCACTTTATTTCTCGATGAGATCGGCGAATTAAGCACCGATATGCAAGCACAGCTCCTGCGCGTACTGCAAGAAAACGAAATACGAAAAATCGGCGGAAACAGCAACATTCCCGTCGACGTACGCATCATCGCAGCGACGAATAAATCGTTAGAAAACGAGGTCGCAAACAACTCGTTCCGCGCAGATTTATTTTACCGTCTTCATGTTTTGCACATGACCGTTCCGCCTCTTAAAGACAGACGTTCCGATTTACCGCGCTTAACAGACTCTTTTCTGCAAAAAGAAAAAACAGGGTACCAACTTGATGATGATGCATTGGAACTTTTAATGAACTATCACTGGCCGGGCAACATCCGTGAATTAAAAAACGCGCTCGATTACGCGAAAACACTGAGCAAAAGCTATACTTTGAAAGCGGAACACCTGCCGCCGTCTGTGCATAATCCTGACCGGCGAACCCAGTCAGAATCAGCTAAACAACCGCTGACACCGGAATTGATCGCAATCCTTAAAATGCTTGGGGAAGCCAGTAAAAAAGGCGAACGACTCAGTTTGCAACAGCTGGCCGACCAATCCGCTAAAAGAGGAATAAACTTCAGCAAACAGCAAATGCGCCGCCGCATTCAAACGCTTGCCGATCTAGGGCTCGTTGAAAAAGGCACCGGCCGGATCGGGTCTGCGATTACAGCTGACGGGGTAAAACAAATCAAAAACGGATAACCCCAACAAACGAGGGTGCATTTCTTAACCCCTTCAGACGAGACGAGCCGCTGCTTTTACGTTACAATAAGAGGAACCCATGATAAAAAAAGGATGTGAGAGGATGCTAGCTAACCTGAAACACCGCTTGTACCGGACGATGGCCCGGTTTACCGTGAAGAAAACGACGTCTTCTTCCGGGTTTACAGTGCTGAAAAAACCGCAGCAAGACTGGAATGTCGCGATCTTAACGACTGCCGGCGTTCATTTGCGTTCACAAGAGCCGTTTGACGTTGATGCCGGCGATCCGACAGTCCGGTTCATTCCGGGCGATACCGAAGATGCTGATTTGATGGTCACACACACGCATTACGACACAACCGATGCCGATGAAGATATTAACACTGTATTTCCGTTGTCGGTCTTGCGCGAGTTTGAAGCCGGCGGGGAGATCGGCCGCGTGGCCGCTGATCACTTTGGCATGATGGGCTATATTCCCGAGACAGAAAAGCTTGAAAATGAAACCATTCCAAAAATTATCGAACGTCTAAAACGAAATAAAACTGATGTGCTCCTCCTTTCTCCCGGCTGATACATTTGCCACCAATCCGTGGGATTGGTTCAGCGCGCTGTCGAAAGTGCCGGAATCGCTACAATATCGATCACTCACCTGAAAGACTTGACGGAAAAAGTGAATCCTCCCCGGGCGCTTTGGTTGAAATTTCCGCTCGGGAGAAGCTTTGGTCCGGCCGGGCGAAACGATCTGCAGCGTAAGATTGTCACAGACATGCTGGAAAAGCTCCCGGAATTCACAGAAGACGGCGAACGGATTGTTCAGCTGCCGTATCGCTGGCGCCGTGATTGACTTTTATCGCGGCGTCCCTTTCATAATTTTCGCAATCTTCAGGTCGTCACCCTTTTAAAATCTGGCAAATTCTTATATCATGGAAATGTCAGCGTGATGATTTTGACGTTTCGGAGGTGATGCTCTGCGGATGGCATAGGTGTATGACGATGCATGAAGCATCTTGATTGAAAGCGCAAACACATCATTCTGCGAATTTTTCTCAGCAAGAGCGTTTCACTTTCATTCGACCGAACAATTTAATATAATTATTAAATGATAATGATTATCAAAAAACGATAGCGTTTATCAACAATGCACGTCACTTTTTTTAGAAAGAAAGGGGTATTATATGGATCAGAAAGACAGCGGACAAGGTAAGTGCCCGGTAACACACGGAGGAGCAACAAGCCCGGAGACAAGCGGTCAATCGAACAGTCAGTGGTGGCCGAATCAGCTCAATTTGGGCATTCTCCATCAGCACGACAAAAAGACGAACCCTCTCGGGGAAGACTTTGACTATCAAAAAGAATTCCAAAAGCTCGATTTTAAAGCATTGAAAAAAGATCTTGAAGAATTGATGACAACTAGTCAAGATTGGTGGCCTGCCGATTACGGTCATTACGGACCGCTCTTTATCCGGATGTCCTGGCATGCAGCCGGTACATACCGGACTGGCGACGGCCGCGGCGGCGGCGGTACCGGCACGCAGCGCTTTGCCCCGCTGAACAGCTGGCCGGACAATGCGAACCTTGATAAAGCCCGCCGGCTCTTATGGCCGATTAAAGAAAAATACGGCAATAAAATTTCCTGGGCTGACCTGATCGTCCTCGCCGGAAACGTCGCGATTGAATCGATGGGCGGCAAAACAATCGGTTTCGGCGGCGGCCGAGAAGACGTCTGGCACCCGGAAGAAGATATTTACTGGGGTCCGGAAACGGAATGGCTCGGCGATGAACGTTCCACTGAAGACCGCAAATTTGAGGATCCGCTCGCAGCTGTACAGATGGGGCTTATTTACGTGAACCCGGAAGGTCCAAACGGCAATCCCGATCCTGTGCAAAGCGGAAAAGATATCCGGGAAACGTTTAAGAAGATGGGCATGAACGACGAAGAAACCGTCGCGCTCACAGCCGGCGGCCACACGTTTGGTAAATCCCACGGCGCAGGTGATGCGGCAAACGTCGGACCTGAACCGGAAGCAGCGCCGATGGAAGAAATGGGGCTTGGCTGGAAAAATGACTTCGGTTCCGGCAAAGGCCGCGACACGATTTCCAGCGGGATTGAAGGTGCTTGGACACCGACGCCGACAACATGGGATATGACGTACTTTGATCTGCTTCTCGGCTATGAATGGGAACTCATCACTAGTCCGGCCGGCGCGTATCAATGGCGGCCGATCAATCCGCGCGAAGATCACCTCGCACCGGATGCGGAAGATTCGACGCAAAAAGTCGAAACGATGATGACGACAGCGGACATGGCGATGAAGATGGATCCGGCGTACGAAAAAATTATGCGCCGCTTCCACGAAAATCCGCAGGAGTTTGAAGATACGTTTGCAAAAGCGTGGTTTAAACTGCTTCACCGTGATATGGGACCGAAAGACCGATATCTCGGCCCGGAAGTGCCGGAAGAAGACTTCATCTGGCAAGATCCCGTGCCAAAAGTCGATTACGACCTGACCGAGCAAGAAGTCGACGATCTGAAAAAACAAAGTCTCGATACAGATCTCAGCCGCAGCGAACTGATCAAAGTTGCCTGGGGCGCTGCGAGCACGTACCGCGATTCCGATAAGCGCGGCGGCGCTAACGGCGGACGCATCCGCCTGTCACCGCAAAAAGATTGGGAAGTCAATGAACCGCAAGAACTGAACAAAGTGCTTGAAGAGTTGAAGCGTATTCAACGCGACCATCCAAAAGGCATCAGCCTCGCGGATCTCATCGTTCTCGGCGGTACAGCAGCTGTTGAACAAGCAGCGAAAGATGCCGGCGTCGATGTAAAAGTTCCGTTCACGCCTGGACGCGGCGACGCAACGCAGGAACAGACGGACGAAGAAAACTTTGAAGTGCTTGAACCGATCGCGGACGGTTTCCGCAACTATGAGAAAAAACGCTACAGCGTAAGCCCGGAAGAATTAATGCTCGATAAAGCTCAGCTTCTCGGCCTTACCGCAACAGAAATGACCGCGCTTGTCGGCGGCATGCGTGTTCTTGGAACGAACTACCAAGGAAAGCCGCACGGCGTCTTCACTGAAAATGTCGGCGTTCTTTCCAGAGACTTCTTTAAGACGCTTCTTGATATGGGGATTGTCTGGACAGAAAAAGACTTCAGTGAATATGTCGGCCACGACCGCAACACGGG
The DNA here is from genome assembly GCF_003814815.1 of Salisediminibacterium halotolerans. GTDB lineage: Bacteria > Bacillota > Bacilli > Bacillales > Salisediminibacteriaceae > Salisediminibacterium > Salisediminibacterium halotolerans. The sequence goes on along the minus strand of NZ_RKQQ01000002.1, from coordinate 118,062 downwards.
TGAATTTTATCACCATGCATCGCGCGCCGATCTTGCATTCGGCTCCAACTCAATGCTTCGCGCAATTGTTGAAGTTTACGCCCAAGAAGACAACCACGAGAAATTCGTGCACGACTTCGTCAACACATGGGTAAAAGTAATGGATGCAGACCGTTTCGATGTGAAAAACTAAAATAAATAAACAAAGCGCCATGACAACTTTTGTCATGGCGCTTTTAGACTGTCGACATACAATTATTTGGACGTAAGCCCTGAATCCACTACCCTCCGCTTGCCCCGGGCAAGGACTCAGCTAGTATTCGGCGGACTCTGACCGCCGAATCCGGATCTTCGTCTCTTGCTTTCCCGGAGGCGTCGGGGGAGTGGATGCATGGCTTCCTTTATGATCAACACTTGCTTCAAAAAAGAGGATGCCCCAACGTCATCCCTCCTTTAAACACAAATTGACACCTTTCGATACCATGACTTTGACCATAATTTGAAAGCGCCATGACAATGTTTGTCATGGCGCTTCATTGCGTTTATACGGTTCGTTTTTCTGACTCCAGCGGATGGATTGTAAAATAGTGCGCCAGAGCTCCGATCAAACCGGCATCGTTTTTAAAATGGCAGATGTCCACTTCAACATTAAAGACCATATCAACGTAGTCTAAATGCGTACGCAATTCGTCAATGAACGACGGCCGCCCTGTGATCCCGCCGCCAATGAGAACTTTTTGCGGGTTGATCACTGACGTGATGTTGAAAATCCCGATCGCAATCGACTCATAAAAACGCTGCACTGCTTTGATCGCGATTGGATCGTTTTGTTCATAAGCGGCAAAAACATCTTCTCCGCTTACATCTTCAAGCTTGAGTTTTTTATTGGCTGCGTATTTTTCACGCAACCCGTACGTCGAGGCAATCTTGCTGAGACTGTCATGCTCAGGAAGATCGGCGTGCAGACCGGCGGTAATCATAAATCCGCACTCCCCGGCTTGAAAAGAATGACCGCGGTAAAGCTGATCATTAATCACAAGCGCTCCGCCGATCCCGGTGCCGACGGTCATACAGAAAAAGTCGCTTAAATCTGACGCATTCCCTTGCCATTTTTCCGCCATCGCGACGCAATTGACGTCGTTTTCCACAGATACCGGCAGGCCGAATTTCTCCTCAAAATGCTTGCGAAAATGAAATTGATTAAACCCTTTAATCGCCCCGCCGTACTCGATAAACCCGTCAGGATTAATGAACCCCGGCAAGCAAACAGAAATTCCGTTAATCTCGCTTTTAAATTGTTCGATCGTCTCTTCCAGCTGCCGAACGAGTGTTTCTCTTCCCCAGCCGCCGGTCGGAAAGGAGTCTTTTTTCACGATCGTGCCGTCTTCTTTGAGCAGGCCCCATTTTATCGCCGTGCCGCCAATATCAAATGATAAGTACTGGTTTTCTGTCACATCATTCACCTGCTTTCGAATAAAGAGATGCCCCGTGTGTACGGATCACTTCCTGATACCAGAAAAAGCTTTGTTTTTTAATACGGCGAAGTTCTCTGACCTCTTCTTCGTCCCGGTCAATATAGACAAATCCGTATCGTTTTTGATAGCCGTTCAGCCAGCTTAACAGGTCGGTAAACGACCAAGTGCAGTAACCGATCACATCGACTCCGTCCGTCAACGCTTCTTGAATCGCTTTTAAGTGTGCAGAAAGGTAATCAATCCGGTACGGGTCATTGACCGTATCGCCGTTTTCGAGTTTATCGAATTCACCGAGACCGTTTTCTGAAATAAGGACCGGCAGCTCATAGCGGTTTTTAATTCGCCGCAGGCCGATGCGGAGGCCTTGCGGATCGATTTCCCAATCCCAGTTTGTTGCCTCAAGCGATGGGTTGCGGACTTCTTTGAACAATCCCGGAATACCTGATTCCTGCGTTGTGCCCTTTTTACCGGTTGTATTCATTTTTCCTTCGCCGACCCCGTCGAGCGGATTCGCGGCAACCGTCGTCGTTTGATAGTAATTCACACCCATAAAATCGGGGGCGCCTTTTTTCAGCAGTTCTGTATCGCCTTCAAGAACAGTCGGAGCCGTCCCTTGTTCCTTCAAGTAATTCATCATCGTTTGCGGATAAACGCCTTTTGCATAAACATCCATATACCAATGGTTATTTAGTTCTTCAGCATTTTCCGCTGCCAATATATTTTCCGGTTTGCAATCAACCGGATAGACCGGCCCGTAGGCGAAACTCGGCCCGACTTTACCGTCCGGAACGAGCTCACGAAATGAGGCGATCGCTTTGGCGTTTGCTAAAAAGGCGTTGTGGTTTGCCTCATTCTTCCGCTTCGCATCTTTGACGCCGGGCGGATGGATACCCTTCTCATAACCCAGGCCGATAAAAATATTTTGTTCATTTAATGTCACCCAATATTTCACCCGATCGCCGAAACGGCTGAAGAGCGTGCGGCTGTAGCGGTCGAAATCGTCAATAATTTTACGCGATTCCCAGCCGCCGTATTCGTCCATCAGCGCTTGCGGCAAATCCCAGTGATAAACGGTAACAACCGGCTCAATACCGGCGTCAATCAGCATATCAATCAACCGGTCATAAAAAGCAAGACCTTCTTCATTGACTTCTTTATTGCCTTCAGGAAAAATCCGCGGCCAAGAAATCGAAAAACGGTAAGCTTTTAAACCCATTTCTTTCATAAGCTGGACATCTTCTTCCACACGGTTGTAATGATCGACCGCGATGTCTCCGTTCGTATTTTTGTACGTTGTTCCTTCCTGTTTCGTGTAAATGTCCCAGACGGACGGTCCTTTGCCGTCTTGGTCCCACGCTCCCTCGATCTGATAAGCGGCGGATGCGGATCCCCAGAGAAATCCGTCGGGAAAAGGCTGTAATTGTGAATGAATCATTGTTATCACTCCTGTACGAATAGTATTCGGATGAATTGCGGAAAATTGATTTACAAAACATCCTTATCGGTTTAATATAAAGATAACGAAAACGGTTTCGTGAAAAGTGTATTCCAAAATCTCCGTTTTGTCAAAGTTCTTTTTAAAATTTTTCACCGCGCAACTCGCTCGTCCGTTGTTTCAACAAGGCGAAATTGGTATCATTAGCATAACGTTTTCAAGATTAACATTCGACTAAAGAGGAGCTCAGTACTATGAAACTGACGATCAAAGAAATTGCGAAACTGTCTGGTGTTTCCCAGTCCACTGTTTCTAAAATTATCAATAACTACGACGATGTCGGCGAAAAAACGAAAGCAAAAGTAAACGCTGTCATGGAAGAACACGGCTATCGCCCGACCTATTCGGCGCAGACGCTTGCCCGAAAATCAACGAAAATGATCGGCGTCATTTATGCCGGGGATATCAATGCAAACTTTGATCACCCGTTTTTCTCCGAAGTCGTCAGCTCGTTTAAAAAGACGATTGGCGCTCAAGGCTATGATCTGCTGTTTTTCTCAAACGAAAAATTTCATAAAGCTGACGAGGATTACCTTGCGCGCTGCCAGCACTACCACGTCGACGGGTGCATTATTATCGGCGGGGAAAAAGTCGAGCCGTCCGTTTATGCGTTGGATCAAAGCGAAATCCCGTGTGTCGGAATTGATATTGAACTGCAAGGTCCCCGCTCTGCCTATATTATGACCGATAATCACCAAGTTTCCGGTCTGGCTGTCGAGCACTTTTATCTGCTCGGCTGGCATGATGTCGCTTTTATCGGCGGGCAGCAAGAATCGCTCGTTTCCTCGCAGCGGGAAGAGGGCTTTAAAGACCATATCGCTACTTACGGCATGAAAACGAAAACAGAGTGGCTGATCTACGGCGACTTCTTCGAACAAAGCGGCTACGACGGGATGAAACAGCTGCTCTTATTAGAAGAAAGGCCGCATGCGATCTTTGCCGCCTCCGACTTGATGGCGCTCGGGGCAATGAAAGCGATCAAAGATCACGGCGCCGATATCGGTGAATTCGGGATTATCGGCTGTGATGACATCACCGCCGCCAAATATGTCGACCCGCCGCTGACGACCGTGCGGCAGGATAAAGAAAAAATCGGCAAGATGGCTGCCTTTATTCTGCAAGATTTAATGCACGACCGAATAAAAGGAACCGCCGTGAAAATTGATCCCGATTTAATTGTGAGAAAATCGTGCGGTTCAAAGCGCGAGTCCTCCAGATATAAGGAGAATGCAAAATGAAACAAGTTCATCTTTTTTCCGAATGGATTTACCGTTTAACAGCTTTGAACCTGCTATGGATCCTGTTTACCGTTGCCGGACTCGGTATTTTCGGGGCGGCTCCGGCAACAGCGGCAGCCTTTCGCGTCGTCTACAGCTGGCAACATGAAGAGCAGATCGATGTCTCGATGTTCCGGCTATTTCTCAATACGTTTAAACAGCGGTTTGTTTCTGCGAACATCTTATTTTTGCTTATTCTTGCCGGCGGCGCCTTTCTTTACAGCAATTTATATCTCGCGTTTCGGATTGATCATCCGGCGGCTTTCATCTCAATCGGAATCGCAATATTTCTGACTGTCCTGTATGCAACGATCGTCGTTTACAGTCTTCCGCTCATTGTTCACAGCAACATCGGTATCTTCCGGTCGATGAAGCTGGCTTTGATTTACGGCATCAGTTTTCCGTTCGATACGATTTCACTCTTTTTAAGCGGATTCATCCTTTTTTGGCTCGCGGGATTAACACCGGTTATCCATCTTTTCTTTACTGCCAGCATTCTGACCTACGTGATAATGGCGATCATTACGAAAAATAACAAGAAAATAACAGTCTCTGGATAAATAAGGTTAAAAATCTTTTAAGAAAGCGTTGACATTTTCGCGAAATGGTACTACACTTAGCTTAAGTTACGAAAACGGTTTAGTGACGGGTTTGTCAGTATTATAAAAAGATACAACATTTTTTAATCCTGATTTAACCTTTTATTTTTACCAATCACGAAACCGGTTTAGTAATTCAAATTTTAAAATTATATCGGGGGGAATGAAAGATGAAGAAGTATTTGAAGATTTCAGCCTTCACATTAGCGGCAGCGGCTTTAACTGCCTGCGGTGCTAATAATGAAGCGGCCGACAATAACGGCGCGGACGCAAATGAAGGCAATGGCAATAATGACAACAATGCCGCCAACGAAGTAGATGAAGATCTTGACGGTGCTGAAGACGCAGAAGTAGAAGAAATCGGTGACGCAGATGCTGAGGTTGAACTTACTTTCTGGCTGTTCGGCGCTACCGGCTACGATGAACTTGCCGAGGAATACGTAGAAGAAAACCCGGATGTCAATATTACATTCCAGGAAATCGAGATGGAAGACCATCACAACAACTTGTTCACGGCCCTTTCAGCGGGAAGCGGCGCACCTGACCTTGCTTTAATCGAAGAGAGTGACATTGACAATTACAAAGAAGCTGAAGACCGTTTCGTCGACCTTAACGAACTTGGCGCTGAGGAAATTGCAGATGATTACCTCGACTGGTCATGGGAAAACGCGCAAAACGTCGACGGTGATTTCCAATTCGGTATTCCGACAGACATCGGACCGACGGTGATGTATTACCGCCAAGATGTCTTTGAAGATGCCGGTCTCCCGACAGACCCAGATGAAGTCGAAGCTGAAATCGAAACTTGGGAGGATTACCGCGAAGTCGGGGCACAAGTTGTTGAAGAAACAGGCACGCCGATGGCCGACAACCCTGAGTCCGTTTTCAACGCAAAACGTGACCAAGCTGATGAAAGTTACTTTAACGAAGATGACGAGCTGATCATTGATGAGTCTCCAGTACGAGCTGCATTCTTTGACACAGCTGAAATGACGGAAGAAGACATTATCGGCGGCCTCGGACACTGGACGCCTGAGTGGAGCGACGGCATGAACACAGGCGCCTACGCGACACTGCTCGGACCTGCTTGGATGCAAGGAAACTTGAAAGATAATGCACCGGACGAGGAAAACTGGAGAATTGCCGCTATGCCTGAAGGGGCCGGAAACTGGGGCGGATCTTACTTGACGATCCCTGACCAAACGGAACATGCCGAAGAAGCGTACGACTTTGCTTCATGGCTTCTTGCTCCGGAACAGCAGCTGAAATCGTACGAAATGATGGGTCTCTTCCCGTCGACAGTAGATACGTACGAAATGGACGAATTCACGGATTCCTCTGACGACTACTTCGGCGGACAAAATACAGCAGAAATCTTTGCTGAAGCTGCCCAGAATGTCGACTACGTCTACAAAGGCCCTGACTACGGAGATGTGAACGAAGAAATTATTGAAGGTCTCTTCAACGTTTACGACGGAGTAGATCCTGAAGACGAGTGGGAAGATATTAAACAGCGTGTTGAACAGCGTATTTCAAGATAATTAAAAGCTAAGCTTTGTGGGTATGGTGTACTCACCATACCCGCATTTTATAAATAGTCGAGGAGGATCATTATGGCTGCTAAGGAACAAGAAGAACTCACAGCGATCGGAAGCCCGGATGAAAATGATAAGAAACCTTCGAAGGACCCAAATAAAAAGCCGAAAAAGCGGATATATTCGCAAAGACAGCGAAATATGATGTCCGGATATCTCTTCATTTCGCCTTTTTACCTGCTTTTTGCAGTCTTCGGAATTTTCCCGATCCTTTTCAGCTTCTATCTCGGATTTTTCAGCTGGGATGGACTGGGCCCAATGGAATTTGTCGGATTAAATAACTTTAATATCATTTTTAATGACCCGCTCTTTTGGAAGTCGATTTATAACACGATTATGATCGGGCTTATGGGGACGGCCCCGCAGCTGATCGCTGCCATCCTGATTGCATTTGCACTGAATTCCTTGTTAATTCGAATGAAAACCGTCTTCCGGCTGGCGATTTTTCTTCCTTACGTTACATCGATCGTTGCCGTAGCCATTGTCTTCTCGGTTATTTTCAGCAACCAAGAATCCGGGCTTGTCAACCAGGCGATTACGTTTTTCGGCGGCGACCCGGTGACGTGGACGCGTTCAGAATGGGGCACAAAGATTGCAATTTCGGTGATGGTTTTCTGGCGTTGGGTCGGTTATAACACGCTGATTTATTTGGCCGGGATGCAAAGTATTCCCAATGATTTATACGAAGCGGCCCGAATTGACGGCGCCAGCTTAAGACAGCAAATTCAATACATTACGATCCCGATGCTCAAACCTTTTATTCTTTTCACAGTTTTTACTGCAACTATCGGAGCGCTGCAATTATTCGCTGAACCGCAGATTTTCCAAGGCGGAGCTCGTCCTGAAGGGATGACGGTTGTACTTTACCTTTACCGCGATGCCTTCGGAAGTAATGCATTCGGAACAGCTTCTGCAGCAGCCCTTGTATTATTTTTCATCGTGATCATATTCTCATCGATGAATATGTACTTCACGAATAAAATCGGCCGTTCGTCGAAAGTGGGTGTTAAGAAATGAAGTCGGAAAAAAAGAAAATCAATACAGCGAAAGCATTGATCTATACAGCTCTTACGCTTGTTTCCTTAGCGTCCCTCTTCCCGTTTTATTGGATGTTTGTGATGGGCACAAATACGAACCAGGCGATCAACCAGACACCGCCGGTCGTTGTTCCAGGCGGGAACATGGGCGAAAACTTCCAAAATGTACTCAACAGCATTCCGTTTTTCCAAGCGATGCTCAACTCTTTAATCGTTTCATCAAGCATTACAATCGGCGTTTTGTTCTTATGTTCTCTCGCCGGCTTTGCATTTGCTAAATTTATTTTTCCGGGACGGACAATACTGTTTATCTTCATCCTTGCAACGATGATGATTCCGCCGCAGCTCAGTCTGATTCCGCAATATTTCATCATTACAGAACTCGGCTGGTTGAGTGATCTTCGCGCTGTTATCGTACCAGGATTAATGAACGCGTTCGGCATCTTCTGGATGAGACAATACATCGCAAGCGCCGTTCCCGACGATATTATCGAGTCCGCCCGCATCGACGGGTGCAGCAACTTCCGGATTTACTGGAACATCATTGTTCCGATCGTCCTGCCTGCGTTTGCAACGCTCGGCATCATCGTTTTCATGGCGATCTGGGGCGATTACCTCTGGCCGCTTGTTGTGTTGCAGGATCAATCGACACACACGATTCAAGTCGCACTCGCATCATTAATGGACGGCCGTGTCTTGGACTACGGGATGGTATTGGCAGGTACATTCTGGGCAACTGTTCCGTTAATCATTATCTTCTTGCTGTTTAACCGCTTGTTTATCCGCAGTATTACAGAAGGCGCGGTGAAAAGCTGATGAAAACGACGCATTCACAAAAACCGTATCAATTGCATGACGACCGTTCCTTTGAATTTCATCAATTCCCGTACCAACCGCCCTTTGCAAGCTTTCTCCCTGGGATTGCCGGCCCGACCGGCATTCCCATTTGGGCGTTTTATGTCAACCGCGGCCAAGGTATTGCCAGTTTCGGCGTTCAGGATAAAGACCATGCGTTAATGGAATTTTTCCCGGCCGATAAGTCGTACCAAAACGTGTATACGCAAGGATTTCGCACCTTTGTTAAATACAGCGAAAACGGGGAAACGGCTGTGATCGAACCGTTCTCCCCCGCTTCAGCTGCCGATCCAGATGTAACGGAGAACATGCGGGTATCGGAAAATCTGTTGCAGCTTGACTACCATCATCGCACCAAGGAACTGGCGATGACGGTCAAATATTTTGTCCTGCCGTCTTCGCCGGTCGGCGCGCTCGTACGCAAAGTGACGCTTGAGCACACCGGAAGCAAAAGCAAATCGCTTGAAGTGCTGGACGGTATTCCGTCCATCCTGCCTGCAGGCGTGCCAAACAGCGCCTATAAGGAGCTTGGCAATACATTGAAAAGCTGGTTTGACGTTCAATACACGAGCGAGGGTTTCCCGTTTTACACGCTGCGAGGAAGCATGGGCGACTCTGCCGAAGTGCACGACGTGCTTGACGGGCATTTTTATGCCTCCCTCGCTTGGCAAAAAGACACCGGTGAAAAACCGCTTCAGCCGATTGTCGATCGCGAACTGATTTTCGGTGCAGATACGTCGTTATCACAGCCGACTGTATTTCGAGCGGAATCACTGCAAGCCATACAGCAAAAATCTGAGCAAACCGTCAATCGCACATCGGCTGCGTTTTCAGCTGTTGAAGCTGAACTCACCGCCGATCAACCGTTGGAACTATGGTCTGTCGCGGGCTATGCCGCAAGAAAAGAAGTTTTCGAGACATTTGCTAATACGAGGGTGACCCGCTCCTTTTTTACAGATAAAGAAGCTGAAGCGGAAACGATTACCGATCCGTTGACGGAACCGGTTGAGACGAAGTCAGGTCAGCCGTACTTTGATGCCTACGCAAGACAGAGTTATCTCGATAACGGCTTGCGCGGCGGATTTCCCCATCGGTTTACCGATGGTGACAACCAGTCCGTTTACTATCTCTACTCACGCAAACACGGAGACTTAGAGCGCGATTATAATTTCTTCTCAATCAGCCCGGAATTTTATTCGCAAGGTAACGGCAATTACCGCGACATTAATCAAAACCGGCGCTGTGATATCTTTTTCGAGCCGGCTGTCTACGATGCCAATGTCGTGCAGTTTATGAATCTGATTCAACTGGACGGGTACAATCCGCTGGAAATCCGCGGCGTCCGCTTCCGGCTCTCAGATGACAACGCCCGTTTACATGCGGAAAAAGCAACGACGGACGGCAAAAGTCAGCAAAAACTTCAGCAGTATTTCACCGGCACGTTTACCCCGGGAGAACTGTACCGTTATGTGACCGACGAGAATATCGAACTGCTTCAACCATTTCATGCGTTTATATCTGCGGTCATGGCTGACGCTGAAGAAGAACATCAAGCGGCGCATAAAGAAGGATTTTGGACCGATCATTGGACGTACAATCTCGATCTGATTGAAAGCTTTCTCAATATTTATCCGGATCATGAAGAAACCTTCTTTTTCGAGCGAAAATATATGTATTACAACAGTCCGGCGCGTGTTTTGCCCCGCAGTGAAAGGCTTTCGCTTGAAAACGGTCACGTCCGGCAATACAAAGCGGTTGTCGAATCGGAAGAGCCGATGGAACAAGATTGGATCCATGATCAATTCGGCAGCGGGAAACCGTACCGTACAAATCTCTTTTCGAAGCTGCTTCATCTCGCGCTGTTAAAAACAGCGACGATGGCTCCATACGGACTCGGCATCGAAATGGAGGCCGGAAAACCGGGCTGGAATGATTCCTTAAACGGTTTGCCGGGGATGCTTGGCGCAGGAACATCTGAGCTGTTGGAACTGCGGCGGTTGATCGGCATTCTTGAGCCGGTCGCGCACAGCGGCGAGGCCGTTTTGCCGAAAGAAGCTGCCGTGCTGTCAAACGCGCTTCTTTCCGCGGTTAACGACCCGGCGCTGTCGGAAACAGAGCGTTGGGACAAGATAACAACCGCAAAAGAAAACTATCGCGAAACGATTATCGGCGGTATCTCCGGTGAGGAAATTGCCTTCTCCACCGAATCGCTTACAGAGCTCATTCACGTGATGAAAGTACGGGTAGAAAGAGGGATTGAACAAGCCGAAGCGTATAAGACACCGATTCCGACCTACTTCTATTTTGAAGCAGCCGAGAACGCAACGATCGACGAGATTATCTCGGGAAGTGCGCTTCAGCCTAAAGCCGTCCCGAATTTCTTGGAAGGTGCGGTCAAACAGCTGAAAATAACGTCGAATGAGCAGGAAGCGGAAACGATCTACAACGCCGTAAGAGAATCAGCGATCTACGATGAAAAACTCGGCATGTACCGTACATCCGAATCGCTGGCCAATGAACCTGCCGAACTCGGACGAGTGCGATCGTTCACGCCGGGCTGGCTGGAAAATGAATCGATCTTTCTCCACATGGAGTATAAGTATTTGCTTGAGATTTTGAAATCAGGCCTTACCGAGGCGTTTTATCGCGATATCGAAACGGCGTTGATTCCGTTTCTCGACCCGGCGGTTTACGGCCGAAGCACGCTGGAGAACTCGTCTTTCATTGCGAGTTCCGCCAATCCGGATCCTGATTCGCACGGCCGCGGTTTTGTCGCCCGCTTAAGCGGATCGACGGTTGAATTTTTGCAAATGCGTCAAGTCATGCTCACGGGCGAAAAACTGTTCAGCATTGAAAACGGTGAGCTGACCTTTCGCCTCGAGCCGAAGCTGATCGACTGGATGTTCACCGACGGCGGTAAGCTTCAATTTAAGCTTCTCGGTTCCTGCGAAGTGACGTATCTCAATCCTGCGCGTAAATCAACATTCGGCGCAAACGGCGCAGCGCCGGCAAGTTACGAACTGACGTATAAAAACGGCGAAACAGCTGTCTGCGAGCAAGACTTTCTGCCTGCTCAAGAAGCAAAAGCTTTGCGCAACGGCGATATCACGAAAATGAACATTACACTCGCTTAACGACTTCAGGGCTTCGGCGTCATATACGACGCACGGAGCCCTGTTATGTTTCGGCTGCTTCTTTTCCATATTTCAGGCTTTGATTGAAAAATGCCGACTCTTTTTGTACGATAAAGCTGGCGATTGATAAATTCATAAACTTGCCGACGGGGTGATACTGTGGATCCTTATGTAATCAATGAACTTCTAAATTTCCTGCTCATATTCAGCATTCCGCTGTTAATCAAAGGCTTCAAACTTATGAACGGCAACGGGATTGTTGGACCTATTTCCAAATCGAGGGCCGTTATTGCTGTCGCGATTGTGCTCGGTTTCATGTACATCGTGTCGGATTCAGGCGCGGCTTCCCTGCCGTGGTTTCTCCTCGCTTTTATTGTGCTCACTCTGTTAGTGACAACCTTGCGGATAAGAAAGTTCACGATTGAAGCGTATCAAATGACGTATCACGAAGCGGAACGGGAGCTTTTCGCTTGGCTCGAAGATGAAGGTCTTTCTTATAAAAAGACGATTCGCAGTGACGACGGGCTCACCGTGTTCGAAGTTGACGATGATGTTTCTTTTCATGCCGTCGTAGAAGAACGGCATCTGTTCGGCTCAAAAACAGATAAACGGACGATTATTGATATTGAACGCGACGGATTCACACATAAGCTTGCACCGCGGGCGGAAGAATTAATCGAACGGCTTCATCAAGTTAACTCTGCTACCGCGCCGGTAAAGCGGGCGATGTTTCACCTCATTCCCGGTGCGGTGCTGTTATTGCCGGGCGTAACGGCCTTTATTCTCGGCTGACTCGATTTAAAACCCTGGAGGAACAATGACGACTGTTCCTCCAGGTTTTTTTCAGCTGGTTTGCTTTTTCATCATTTGATAATTTTTATTTCCGCCGGACAAATTATACACTTCAGTAAAACCGTAATTGCGCAAAATATTTTGCGCTGCATTCCCGGTCGTTCCGCTGTTGCAGTAAGTCACCGTAGGAACATCGGGATTTAATAATGTTACCCGGCTCCGCAAATCTGCTAACGGGATATTCACCGCATCGTCAACGGCTGATTCAGCAAACTGTTTAGGTGAGCGTGTATCAATAATTTGAAAAGCTTCGCCAGAAGCCTTGCGCCGTTCAAGATCGTCCGGGGTAATTAATTGTGCCGTGCCGTTCACATCGTTATTCAGTGCCATGCCGGTGTACATGACCGGATCTTTCGTCGTTGCAAACGGCGGTGCATAGGCCAGGTCAAGGTGAAACAAATCTTCGGCCTTCGCTCCGAACGTGATCGCTGTCGCAAACACATCAATCCGTTTGTCGACACCTTGTTCGCCGACGATTTGCACTCCGAGCATCTTTCCGTCTACCCGGTTTGCGACCGCCTTAATAACCATTTCTTTCCCCCCTGCATACGGGGGCTTGTCCGGCTTCAGGTTGTGCAGGACGGCCGGATCGTAACCCTTTTCCCTCGCTTCCGCTTCGGTCAATCCGGTTTGGGCAACGGTTAAATCAAACATCTTAAAAATACCTGTCCCTAATATCCCCCGGTGATGCGCCTCTTCACCGGTAATCACGCTGCCGGCAATGCGACCCATTTTGTTTGCTGTCGAGCCGAGCGGCCGCCACATCGCTTCCCCGGTCGGCTGAAAAAAGCTTTCCGCTGCATCGCCGGCGGCATAGACATGCGGGACCGTCGTCTGCATCTTCGTATTCACTTTAATCGCGCCTGTAACGCCAATTTCTGCACCGATTTCTTCGGCTAACGCTGTATTCGGCTTGACGCCGGAGGCAAATATCACCGCATCACCGGCAATTTTTTCACCCGTATCGATCGTCACACCATCGGCTGCCTGTTTACCTGTGACTGCTTGTACCGATTGACCTAAGTAGACATCAACACCGTGTTCTTGCAGATGTTTATAAAGCCGAAAGGCCATATCCTCATCAAGCCCGGGCATGACTTGCGGAAGCCGTTCAACGAGCGAAACTTTAATGCCGCGGTAAGTGAGCTGTTCCGCCATTTCCAAACCGATAAATCCGCCTCCGACAATCACTGCTTTTTTTGCGGATGGTCCGTCTGCCCAGTTTCTGAGTGACTCTGCATCACGCATATTGCGGACTGTAAAGACATTGTCTTTTTCTGTCCCCGATACAGGCGGAATCGTGCTGACAGCTCCTGTCGCTAAGACAAGTTCATCATAGCTGTCTGTCCACTCATCGCCGCTTTGTAAATCTTTAACTGTGACCTCCTGGGTTGAGGGATCAACTGCCGTGACTTCACAGCCCGTTTGCACGTTCATTTCATAACGCTTCTTGAACCACTTAGGATCACGCGGAGCCAATTCATCGAGTTCATCGACTTCTCCGCCGACGTAATAAGGAATCCCGCAGCCCGAATATGAAATGTGTTCATCTCGGTCATATACCGTGATCTCAATATCTTCCCTGTTTCGTCGTGCTTTGGCGCCGACGGAGGTTCCCGCCGCTACTGAACCGATAATGATTACTTTCATGTAAGTTCCTCTCATTCAGGAAAATATATACTCTTCAAAATTTCTTTCCTTTATTTAAATGCTTTTTAGCCGATCACTAACAGCCAAAGAAACAACCCTGTCAGCGTAATAAACAGCGTCGGAATCGTTATAACAATGCCCACTTTGAAATAATAACCCCAAGAGATATGCACGCCTTTTAACGACAGTACGTGGAGCCAGAGAAGCGTCGCGAGTGAGCCGATCGGTGTAATCTTCGGACCGAGGTCGGAACCGATGACATTAGCATAAATTAACGCTTGCTGCATTGTTTCGCTCACATTCGCATCATTGATCGCGAGGGCGTTAATCATTACTGTTGGCATATTATTCATCACCGAGCTGAGACCTGCAGCGATAAAGCCCATCGACATCGTCCCGACAAACAGTCCTCCGTCAGCCGCGCTTTCAAATACACCGGCAAGTAAATCGGTTAAGCCGACATTGCGCAAGCCGAAGACGACGACGTACATCCCGATCGAAAAGACGACAATCCCCCACGGTGCGCCTTTCATGACTTTTCCCGTGTTCACCGCCGGACTGCGCCGTGCCATCGCGAGAAAGAACCCGGCAATCGTTAAGGCGACAAACGAGACGGGAAACGTCATCGCTTCATTCGTGACCGGATTCGTTATATATATAAATTCGCTGACAAAATAGCCGATTAACAAAAGCGCTAAGACGCCCCACGATAAACGAAACATTTTATGGTCTTGAATCGCTTCCTCCGGCTGACGGAGCATCGACATATCATATGACTTCGGAATGTCTTTGCGGAAATATATATATAAGACAAGTATACTCGCGGCTAACGAAAAGAAGTTCGGGATAATCATTACCGACGCGTATTCAATAAAGCCGATCCCAAAAAAGTCCGCCGAAACGATATTGACGAGGTTACTGACGATCAGCGGCAAACTCGTCGAATCGGCAATAAAGCCGCTCGCCATCACAAACGGCAAAATCATCGCTTCCTTAAAATTAAGGGCGCGAACCATCGCTAACACGATCGGGGTTAAAATCAGCGCTGCGCCGTCATTGGCAAACAAAGCTGCAACGATTGCGCCTAACAGCGAGACGTACACAAACATTTTCACCCCGTCGCCTTGTGCGACACGCGCCATATGTAGAGCGGCCCATTCAAAAAAGCCGATTTCGTCTAAAATAAGTGAAATAATAATAATACCAATAAATGTGAGCGTTGCATTCCAAACAATTCCGGTAACTTCGCCGACATCAGCGAACGTCACAACGCCGGCTAACAGTGCGAGTACAGCTCCGATCGTTGCCGCTGAACCAATGCCGATTTTTTTCGGCTGCCGGATGACTAAAAAAAGCGTGAAGACAAAAATCGAAACGGCAATAATAATCTGTGACATCGTTTTTCCTCCTCTAATACCTCAAATACATGTCTCTTTACACGTCGCTGAAAGAAAATCAATTATTTTTTGATAACTGACTCCGAATTCGGCAACGGTTTCTTCACTCATACTCGAAAAACGGAGTGAGTGACTAATTTTTATCAAAAAGTGGTCACTCGAGCACTCACAACACTGCCGAGTGACCACTTTCATCTAAATTTTTTGCACTCGGACTCTTCAAGAGAGCTGAGTGAACAAAACCTTGATAAAATCTCAAATCTGATTGTCAAAATTATAGTCAGTCAACAATCTGCGCGCCATCTATCGGGGCGCCATCACGTATTCGTTATACAGTCATCTCTTTTAATTTTTTCAAGCCGATCACATCGTCCGCTTGCCACGGAATAACTGCTGTCTTTGGCGAAGCTGCCAAAACGCTGGTAATCCATTCTTCCTCTGCGGCCGCCCGTCCGGCCAGGACCCGATCGGTCGTTCCGGCAGCCTGAAAGCTTTGGTTAATCAGCCACCATGCCGGTTCAATTCCTGCGCGCCGCAAATCATCTGCCAATCGCCCGGCTTCAAACACCGGCGTTGCTTCCGGCAGTGTGACAAGCGCGACAAACGTCTGTTCCGGATCGCGCAGGCGCGGCAATAAACGCTTCACCGCTTCCGGCATGTCGCCTTGGGTCCGTTCAACTTCACGGTGATACGATTCAGCATTATCTAACAGCAAGAGCGTGTGTCCTGTTGGTGCGGTATCAATCACGACAAACGAGCCGTCAGCCTGGTCGAACACATCCGCAAAGGCGTGAAACACAGCAATTTCTTCCGTGCAAGGTGATTCCAGATCTTCCTTAATGTATGCTAGTTCATCTTCAGACAAGTCATCTGTGACTTGACTGAGCACGTGCTGTTTATAAGCTTCTGTCACTTGTTTCGGATCAATCCGGCTCACTTCAAGCGATCCGTTCAGATCTTCGTCGCGCAGCACGTAGGTTAAATGCGCTGCCGGATCGGTCGTCGTTAAATGAACCCGGTGGCCTTTTTCCGCCAACCCGACGGCAACGGCCGCAGCCATCGTTGTTTTGCCGACACCACCTTTGCCCATCGTCATGCAGACGCCTTCCCCGCGGCCGGAAAGATCGTCAACGAGCGCGCCAACTGACGGCACCCCTTCAACTGCTTTCCCTGCTGGAATCTCTTCTGAATAAACCGGATCCGCGTCAAACAATCGGCGGAGTGCGTCGAGACCGGTTAAGTTATACGGCACGAGCGGGAGCTGATAGACAGGGACGTTTTCAAAGCTTCCCGGCATATTGTTAACCGCTTCCTGTTGTTTCGCTTCCAAACGGAGCGCAACGGTATCTGCTGAACTGCGCTGAAACAAGCCGTTCACGACGAGCATCTGATTATCGATCCCGAGTTCTTGCAGTTCGCCGCCTGCGTTCGCCGCTTCCTGTAAACTCGACGGATCAGGCCGGGCAACGAGGATCAGTTTCGTCGCTTCCCCGTCAGCAAGTGCTTCAACGGTTTTGGCATAGAGCGCTTTTTTATCTTCTAAACCGGCGAGCGGTCCGAGACATGATGCCCCGTTTTCGTTATTTTCCAGAAAATCATTCCAGGCGGTCGGAAGTTGTAACAGACGCAATGTATGCCCGGTCGGTGCGGTATCAAACAAAATATGATCAAACGACGCGGTTGTTTCGCCGTCTGCCAACAGATTTGAAAACTCATCAAATGCGGCGATTTCAACGGTACAAGCGCCGGAAAGCTGTTCTTCCATACTCGTAATCGCTGCCTGCGGCAATTTATCGCGGTAAGGGCCGACCATTTTTTCCCGGTACGCCGCGGCCGCTTCTTCCGGATCGAGATTCGCCGCATACAGATTCGGAACGGATTCAATCGGCGCCGGCTTATTTGCCAGTTCCATCCCGAAAACATCTTGCAAGTTCGAGGCCGGATCGGTGCTGACGATCAAGACTTTTTTTCCCGCTTCCGCCAGCGATACCGCCGCCGCACACGCGGTCGACGTTTTGCCGACGCCGCCTTTACCGGTAAAAAATAAGTGTTTCGTTGTCGCCAAGTCGTTTGGGGTCAGCTGTTTCATCGTGATCCTCCTTAAAGGGATGTTAAATTGATCGTCTGTTTCGGTTTCGCCGTTTTTTCTTCGAGCTCCGCTTCAGAAAGCTCAAGCCATTCGGCGAATTCTGCTTTTGTCGGATAACGCTGTTTGATAAGGAGTTCTCCGTCGACAACGACCGCCGGCAGTCCCTCCGGTCCGTCTTTTTCGAGCAAATCATGAATCGCTTGATACTTCGTAAAATATTCCGCTTCTTGAGCTAAGTTATAGCGTTTCACATCATAGCCGAGCCCTGTCAGTGCCGAAACCATCCGTGCAATCCGCGTCAGTTCCGGATCTACGCCGGGGCCGCACACCCCTGTCGGACAGCAAAGCGCCGGGTCAAAAATTTCAATTGTTTTTATACTCATTCATATCCCTCCATCACCTTTATATCACGATTGCATTATATAATTATATGATTATATAATCAATAGACGATTTACATCGTCAGTGATTGTTCATCTTGGTTCCGGTTTTAGCGCAGTTTGTTTGCAGATGTGAATTCAATCGGGCGTGCATTGATCGAGCAGCGCGAGCGCAAGCCGTTCTCTGTTAATTCATCGACATCTTGCTTCACTGACGGCAGCTGGCTGAGCGTTTCAGTTAACACCTCAATCAATGGATACGATTCATCGATTCTGTACACGTGCCACTGCTCGAACTTTCGCGACGTGACAATCCCTTCAGCGCGCATCCGTTTCAGTTGTTGACTTACAGACGGCTGGCTGATTCCGAGCAAAGCCTCAAAATCACAGACACACAATTCTTCTTCACGCATATACAACAGCATTTTCAGCCGATTTTCGTCCGCGAGCATTTTGAACATTCGCGTATATCCATCGAGCGGTTGATGATTGGTCATATCGACAGCTCCTTTGCGTTCGCATTTCATTCCGGTACCATTATATAATCATTTTGTTATATACACAACCTTAATCGGGATTTATCCGTTTTTGATACGCGCGGCGCGCGATGTCTTCCAAAATATAAACGACCGGTATTTGCGTTGTAATGTTCGTTGTGTTGTACTTTTCTTCCGTCACGTAGTATGAAATATTTTTGTCGGCGATTTTCGCGATCGTTGATTGGGCATTATTGGTGATCGACAAAATTTTGCTACCGCTCATTTTTAATTTATGAATATGTGAAATC
The DNA here is from genome assembly GCF_003814815.1 of Salisediminibacterium halotolerans. Taxonomy (GTDB): domain Bacteria; phylum Bacillota; class Bacilli; order Bacillales; family Salisediminibacteriaceae; genus Salisediminibacterium; species Salisediminibacterium halotolerans. The sequence continues at coordinate 99,461 of NZ_RKQQ01000002.1, read as the reverse complement.
GTAAATTCGTTTTCCCCGGATACCGACAGTGCGATCGTCAGACAGTCTTGCAAATCGGCATGAATCGGTACGTACCAGTCTTTCAAAAACGTTGAAAACGTCCGTAAATTTGAGAAATAACGCGAGCCGTATTCCGCGAGCGTCCCGGAGCTTCCGAGACCGATAAAATACACATGGTTCGCTTCAGAAACCTCTCTGGCCGCATCGTCCAATTTCAAGGTAAACTGCTCGTTTTCTGTCCGCTCAAAAAACTCCGTCAGCACGTGCCGCCCGGTTTTGATGTCGGGATCGCTGGCTGTATCAAGCAACAGCTTAAGCTTGACTTTAAACTCGGTAAAACCGTCACAGTCTAATTTGCGGCAAAACCTCATCACGGAAGACGTTGATACGTTCGCCCCCTCAGCGAGATCACGAATCCGCATGTAGACGACTTTGTCTTTATGCTGCATCACATAATGGTACAAATGCAGTTCCAACTCATTAAAGGACGCAATTACCTCAGTGGTAAACATCGACTTCCCCCTCCGTTCCATTTGTGTCTTTCTTTATTATACCTAAAACATAAAACACTGTGTTACAAAGATGAAACAAATACCTTTTCGCGTTACACGAATCTCATTTAGTGAAAGCGGTAGCAACAACTCCTCTGTTCTTCTAAAATAAATAGTGAAATCGCAGATTACGGAGGGGGATTAATCATGAGTGAAGGATTAAAAGTAGTTACAATTGGCGGCGGATCTAGTTATACGCCGGAATTGATTGAAGGATTTATTAACCGGTATGACGAATTGCCGGTAAAAGAATTATGGCTCGTTGATATTGAAGAAGGCAAAGAAAAATTAGACATCGTCGGCAACCTTGCGAAGCGGATGGTCGAAAAAGCCGGTTTTCCGATCGATGTGCATCTGACATTGGACCGGCAAACGGCGTTAAAAGATGCCGATTTTGTTACGACCCAGTTTCGTGTCGGCCTCTTGGATGCCCGCGCCAAAGATGAGCGGATCCCGTTAAGCCACGGTGTGATCGGCCAGGAAACAAACGGACCGGGCGGTTTATTTAAAGGTCTGCGCACCGTGCCGGTGATCTTAGATATCGTAAAAGACATGGAAGCGCTCTGTCCAAATGCGTGGCTGATCAACTTCACCAACCCGGCCGGTATGGTGACGGAAGCTGTTCTGCGTTACACGGACTTGCGCAAAGTCGTCGGGCTCTGCAACGTGCCGATCGGAATGGAAATGGGCATCGCCCGCCTGTTAGACGTGGATCACTCCCGCGTGCGAATCGACTTCGCCGGACTGAACCATATGGTGTACGGACTCGACATCTTCTTAGACGGCGTAAGTGTCAAAGAAGAGGTGATCGAGAAACTGTCGAGCCCGGAAAACAGCAGCTTCGTCAAAAATGTCGAAGGCAGCGGCTGGGAACCCGAATTTTTGCGCGCACTCAACGCATTGACTTGCCCGTATCATAACTACTATTACAAAACAGATGTCATGCTCGAAAAAGAACTGGACAACTACCGGGACGGCAAGGTCCGCGCGCAAGTCGTCCAAAAGCTTGAAAACGAATTGTTCGAACTTTACAAAGACCCGGATCTGTCGGAAAAACCGCAGCAATTGTCCGAACGCGGCGGCGCATATTACAGCGATGCAGCGATCCGGCTGATCTCATCGATTTACAACGATAAAAAAGACATTCAGCCCGTCAATACGATCAATAACGGCGCGATTCCAAGCATCCCGGCTGAATCGGCTGTGGAAATGAGCTGTGTGATCACAAAAGAAGGGCCGAAACCGGTCGCGATGGGCGATTTGCCGGTTGCCGCCCGCGGTCTTGTGCAGCAAATCAAGTCATTTGAACGGATCGGTGCCGAAGCTGCGGTGACAGGCAATTACGACACTGCTCTCTTAGCTATGACGATCAATCCACTCGTGCCGTCGGATAAAACGGGTAAAGTCATTTTAGACGAAATGCTCGAAGCGCATAAAGAACATTTGCCGAACTTTTTTCAGCCGACGAAAAACTAACGCGGTCTGATTCAGTCATTAAAAAAGACGAACCCGTCAAACGGTTCGTCTTTACTTGTTGACAATCGATTATTTTGACGCAAGCCATGCATCCCCTACCCTCCGCTTGCTTTCGAGGCTGCTGAAAAAGTGCTTGATAAACAAAGTCAGTGTTTATTTATGAGCCTTATAGAATGCAGAATATTATGAGCCCTCCGCAAACTCGCTTGCCGCGGGCAACGCCTCAGCCTCCTCAGAAGCGAAACCGCTTCTTGTGGGGTCTTCGGCAGTTGCTTTTCCCGCAGGCGTCGAGTTTGCTCCAGTCTCATAAAACTTCTCAATCTATAAGAGAAAATAAAAAAGAAGATCCGCAGTCAGCAGGTCCTTACACATTCGGACATCTACATACCTCATCGCTTTGTTTTAGAATAAGACGGAACCGCTATACGGTTCGTCTTTTTCTACTTATCCGGAGCGATTTGTGTATAAAAACGCTAGCCACGTTTCTCTTGCCGCTTCTGCGTCTGTGCCGAGCATGATCAAATGCCCCCAGCTATTAAGCATCACGAGATCGGCATGCGGGATCAATTCTTTCGCGTATTCGGCATGGGCTTTATTCACCGAGGCGTCGTAGCGGCTGTGTAAAATTAGTACCGGGGCCGTCACACGCTCCGCCATTTCCTTCGTTAACTCACGGTTATGCGCTAAATCGAGGAAAAAGCCGCTGCTCGATCGCTGCCTTGCCATCATTTGCTGAAAATAAGCGATATCGTTTTCCGTCATCACCGAAGAGGCGGTGTAATCGTCTAGCGTGCTGAACGCGGGAATCATCTGACGAAACAGGCCGTCAGGAAAGCGTTTATTAACAGCTTGAATAAGCGCCCACGTTGCCCGTTCCAATCGCGGGCGAAACATGATTCGAGCTCCGACAGCAAGGCCTGCGCCGTCAGCTTTTACCGGCCACGGTTTCGACACAGCAGACAGAAGCGAGAGCGACAACGTCCGCTCCGGACACGCGGCCGCAAACGCGATCCCCGCCGGTCCGGCGGCAGAAAAAGCGGCGATATGCGCGCGCTCTTCGCCGGCATGATGTAAAACCGCCCGGATCGTCTCCGACACCGCCGCCAAATCCTTCCCTGCTGCCTTTGAGGTCCGGCCGTAGCCCGGGCGCGACGGCACAATCACTTTATAGCCCGCTTCAACGAGCCAGCCGACCCCGAGTTCTTCCCGGCAGCTTGAATGCCCGCCGTGCAGCATCAGCACCGGCTCCCCCTCACCGCTTACCGTGTATTCGATTGGGATTCCCTGTTGCTCCAGCAATATGTGATCTCGTTTCATTTCTTCACACCTCCGTATTTTCGTTCAAAATACGTCTCTAAGCGAAATTCACAAATTTCTTCGGTCCAGCTGTAAACGAGCGGATTCGCCGTTTCGGAAAGCTGCACATCCATTGTCATCTTTTCACCGTCAAAGGCTGTCGGACCTCCAAATTTCGTCATCGGCATCTCCGCAATTCGTTTCGCTACTTTATCAAGGCTCTCGCGATTCCACGTGTCCTTATCGCCTGCACTGATGTCATTACGGCGATAAGGCGTACTGGAAAGAAATTCATAAAAACACGGAGCGATTTCTTCCGGCGTTGCCGGTTCGAGCCAACGGTCGATCCCCCGAGCGAGCATGCAACGAAGCACAACCATTTTGTAGCTTTTGCTCATCCCGGTTTTTTCTATATGATCCAGCCACGTCTTTCCTTCTGTTAATGCTTGTTCTTCTTTTGCTGACAATTCGCCGGCCCAGTCCAAAAACGACGGGAACGATCCGAATTCAGACCGAATCGCTGTCGCCGAATCCAGTTTATGACGGTACAGTTCAAGATAAGACGGTCTGCGGCCGAATTCCTCTTTTAGCTGTTCATATAAAGCTCTGATTTTCTGTTTGCGCGGCTGCGCCTTTTTCTTGATTTCCTTTAAAAGATCAATTACATCCGTATCAAACGAAATTGTGCACGATTCCGGCACTTGCGGCATTATAGTACTGCTTTTGCGCTGTTCTTCCAGCGGCCGGGTATCAAGAAGCGAGAGTTTCAAATCAGCGTTGCGGTAATTCCCGATCAAGTCAATAATCACGCAAGATTCTTTATGATCTGCGAGTCTCAATCCGCGCCCGACTTGCTGGGTAAACACGGTCAGCGATTCAGTCGGCCGTGTGAACAAGAGCGTGTCAACAGACGGGATATCTGTTCCTTCATTGAATAAATCTACGATGAAAATCACCTCAATCTCACCGTTTTCCAACAAGCGAATCGCTTCTTTGCGCGATACATTTGCCGTTTGCGAATGAAGACCGATAACCCGAACGCCTTGTTCTTGAAAATAAGCTGCCAGAAACTCGACTTGCTTTATCGAAGAACAAAACCCGAGTGTGCGCGTTTGTTTATACTTCTGCCATTCGTCGTAAATCCGTGCAGCCAAGTCTTCCCGAAGCAGATTCGCTTCCAGTTCTTGTTGATGATATTGCGTTCCTAACCACGTAATTTGTGAATAATCGGTATCATCATATACCCCGTAGTAACGAAACGGCGTGAGCCATTGAATTTGAATCGCTTCAATAAAGTGCATCTGAAAGGCTACATTTCCTTCACAAATCGCAAACACATCTTTGCCGTCCATCCGGTAAGGAGTCGCGGTTAAACCAAGCAAAAACGCGGGATTGAAATAATCGAGCACGCGGTTATATGTATCGGCAGCAGCGTGATGGAATTCATCAACAACGATCAGATCATAGGCATCAGGGGAAAAATCCTGCAGCTGCTTCTCGTTGGCAAGTGTAAAGACCGATGCAAATACCATTTCCCGGTCCGTTTCTTTTTGTTTTCCATTTACAATGCCGCTCGTCCGCTCCGGCATCACTTCTGCAAATGATTTTTCTGCCTGCAAAAGTATTTCTTCGCGGTGCGCAACAAATAAAATCCGTTCAAACTTTTGGGCGAAAAATCCCGCCAAGTACGTTTTGCCGAGTCCCGTTGCCAACACAGCCATCGCTTTGTCATACCCTTCAGCAAATGTATTTTCCAAGGCATGCAAAGCATCAATCTGCGGCCCGCGCGGTTCAATCGTTGTAATCCCGCTAGAATCGTAATCAGCCTTCGGATCGCGAATCACTTCCTGATTTCCCTGCTGATCAAACATGAGCGACGTTTCTTCTGTTTCCGTCCATCGTTTCACAAACTCCGGCAACGCTGCATGTTTCTCATTATATATTTTTTCGTAATTAGCAATCGTTTGTTCATTTAACGGAAACGTCTGACTGTCGTAAAAAAGGCGATGAAATTCATCGATTGCTTCAGCAACTGCCGGATCAGCCTCTTTACCGGAAACACCCAAGTTCCACTCAATCCCGTCAGTTAAAGCGGAGCGAGACATATTTGACGAGCCGACATACAGCGAGCGCGCCGAACCGTTTTCGAAAATGTAAACTTTCGGATGAAATGATTCGCCATTGCTTTGCCACATCCGCATACTGGCAGAACCGCCGATCTTTAATAAGGAACGCAACGCTTCCGGCTGAGTGACATACAAATAATCGCCGGTGCATATTTTAATATCCGCTCCCCGTTCAGCCGCCTCCTGTAAGGACGGCAGGAGCATTTCGACACCTGATTTCATCGCAAAAGAAACTAATATGTAAACCGTCTGAGCGGAAGAAATTTGTTCGTTTATTTCATCAATTAATTGCTTACGGATCAGTTTTACTTCATTCATTCAACCGCCCCCTATCTAATGACATCATTAATATTTCTGTCTTTCCGGGATCACGCCTCTGACTCCCCCGGATGGATCTTCAACATCTCCTTCGTAACGGGGAATTAAATGCATGTGAACATGAAAGATCGTCTGCCCGGCAGCCAAACCGCAGTTAATTCCGACATTAAAGGCATCCGGGCTTTTCTCCGCACTAAGACGCAGGCGAAGCTGTTCTAAAAGTTCGTGCATCGCTTCTTTCTCGGCAGGTGTTGTGTCAAAATAATCGGCAACATGCCGTTTAGGAATAATCAAAACATGACCGGGAGTAACCGGATATTTATCATAAACCGCAAATGCTTTTTCATTTTCAGCAATGACTTCGATATCGCTGCAGAATGGACAATACTGTGAATTCACTTTTATTCACGCCTATCATAAGTATTTTTTTAACAATACATTTATCTTATCAAATTTGTCCTTATATAGGGCGAAATTCACATCAATGCTCATAAAAAATTTCAAGAAAGTAAGCACCGATACATTTTTTTACGCAAACTTCGTTTACATTTAAGGTGAGGAGGTGGTTAGGATGGCACAAAAATGGTATGCAGGATTGGCGGGAGGTTTTTTAGGCGGACTGATTTTCGGGATTTATATGCAAGCTGCCGGAATGCTGGAATCGGTTGCGATGCTAGTCGGCAGTGATAATCCCGGCGTCGGATGGGGTATTCATTTGATCATCAGTTTACTATTTGGTTTGGCGTTTGCAGCTGGAAGTCAGTATGTGAAGAACAAAATCGTGTATGCAGTCACTTTTGGCGTGGCAATTTGGATCATCGGACCGCTTTTAATTATGCCGCTTATGCTCGGGATGGGACAGCTCCTCACAGCTGCGTTCGCCCCGGCACAGCTGATGAGTCTCGTCACTCACCTGGTCTTTGCCGGTATTACCGCAGTCACCTTCCATTACTTGAATTCGCCTAAGCTCCGCGTCATCAAGCGGGACAGAGGCGGTTCCTCCGCAGCATAAAAAATGCCTCTCCTGACCTTCAGGAGGGGCGTTTATTTATTTTCAGACCTTCTGTTCGTCTCGATTAAAACCTGGCTGACTTCTTCGAGCAACCGTTCCGCTTGCACCGAATAACAGCCTCGATTTTTCTGCACAAGTCCGTCCTTTTTCAATTCGCTCATGACAGCAGATACAGATTCGCGCGTCGAACCGGCCATCATTGCAAGATCGTAATGCGTCAAATGCATCGGGATCGGCTCCCAGCCACTGCCGAAACGCCCTGTTTTTTCAGTGAATTTCAGCAATAAAAAGATAATGCGGCAGCGCAGATCGTTTAAAGCGATCTGCTCGGCAATATCTGCCGCAAATTTCAGCTTTTCCGATAAAATCTTGATGAATTTTAACGCCGCATGCGGATGGTTTAACAGAAATAAATCAAATGTTTCTTTATTCATGACAAAAACGGCCGAGCGGACCATCGCTTCAACAAACATTTTTTCGTCAGTGATGACCAATCTGTCCGTTTGACCGAAAACACTCCCGCCAACGAGAATGTCGATGGTAAATTGCCTCCCTTCCTGGTTCATCCGATAGAGGCGAACTTGCCCTTCTTTCAGAAAGAACAGCTGATCGTTTTTCATTGCCGGCGAGGAAATCAATTCACCTTTCTCCAGTTTTCGTAAAGACGCCTTTAAAGAAATATATCCTGCCTCTTCTTCCGATAAAAAGTCCCAAAGGTTGATATCCGTCAGTTGGATCGATTTCATTTACCTTCCCTCCCGTTCCCGTTGAAACACAGTGACCGGCGCTATTGAAACCTTCAAGAACGGGGATAAAAAAGCCTGTCCGCTGATCATAACAGGGACAGGCAGCTGCATTTATTTTTCGATTAATTCCACCGGTCCGTGATCATCGATATGATCGCCATGCACGTGATGGAGCCTTCCGTTCACTAAGTAATCGTAATGATCGCCGTGCGGCACGAGTTCATGCCCGCAATCTTCGTTGTGCTGACAGTCAGACTCGACCGGAGCGCAACTGTCCGGGTTCACATCAGACACCTCAATTTTGCACTCATCCCAATGGTCATCATGCTTATGATGCAAGTGGCCGTCATGCACGTAATCGATGTGATCGTTGTGCTTGATCTTTGTGTGCCCGCAAGAGAGCGAATGTTCATGTTTGTGGTTTTTGTGCGTTTCACAAGCCATGGAAATACCTCCTTGTGCGTATTGTAAGCGCTAGTATAACATCTATACCCTTAACGGCGCTATTTTATTCCAAAGAAAAGCAAATGATTTTTGTGCTCATTTTTCACGAAGACCTGTTACAAGACAATTTAATATGTAAAATATTTCTTGACTGTGTCGTGCAAGAAGTAAATAATGTGTATAAACATAAGGGAGGTGAGCTGCATGGCAAAATCGGAAACGGTAAAAGAAATTACGATCGCCGTTCTGGACAAAATGAACTTAAACCCGCTGCATGAAGAACCTCCAGAAGAAACGAACGAAAGAATCAGGCAGGAAGTCAGTAAAACAATCATCGAAGTCAACAACACCTTGGATTCATTGAATAATAAAAAAGAGAAGTGATCTTGTCACTTCTCTTTTTTATGTACCTGTTACCAGGGTCTTCCTGCTAGTCAACGCGCTGTCTGTATCCTTAGTCACACGTCTTCTTCTCTCGGTTTCACTTCGCGTTCGCTTTCAATTTCGATCCCTTCGAGCGCCTGGGTTGCGAGTTTATCTGCTTCCTGGTTGTCTTTACGGTCAATCAGCTCGTACGTCGGCAGCAAGCCGAGATCAGCGAATTTTTCGTCGATCCGGTCCGCCCAGCGGTTCAGTTCCGGTTCGTAACTCGGCCATTCGCCGGCGAGCTGCTTAATCACGACGTGCGAGTCGCCTTTAACGTCAATCGGCAAATGATGCGCACCTAACGCTTCGAGCTCTTTCGCTGCCAAATGCAGCGCAGCGTACTCCGCTTCATTATTGGAATCGATCGCGGTAACGAGCGCATTTTTGCGGATCCGGTAATTGCGTCCGTGCTGCCGGTAGTAAATCGCGCAGCCGAGTCCGGCACGGCGGGTGTACTTTTCATACCCTCCGTCAAAATAGACCGTAATCGCGTGCGGCTCTGTCTGCACACCTTTAACGTAAGTTTCCAGCTCCTTCTTTTTCACACTCGTCCCCTGCTCATCAACGTAAACGAGGTGCTTAACCCGCCCGGTCATAAGCAAATCTTCCGCGACTTCAAGCGCCTCCTCCACCGTCATTTCCTCAGAGACAAACGTCGTTTCGGTATTTTGTTTTGTTTTGTAGGTCATCTCTAACCAAATTTTCATGACAGCCCTCCCAAATAAACTTATTCAACAATATATTGATACAATCGCGTATCAACGGGATGTTCCAGCTGAAATTGGATACTAACGCTAGGTAATTCTTCACCAGAATCTTCTTTAATTATTGTTTCAAACACTTGATCGTGCAAGATGAAAGCTCGACCTAAATAATAAGAATCTACACCTTCATCATCACTCTTTTTCACAAAAATATGAATATCCACCCCATTCTTATCTGCTTCTAATATGTCGCGAACCCTTTTAGTATTTAAAGTTTCGCGATTTCGCGAGTACCATTGCAGCAATGTAGGGCTTAACAATTCGTCTTCGTACTTAATACTAGCTTTGAGATCTTCTCCCTTTTTATAATTAATAAAAATTGGACACGTTTGATGCTTTGTTTTATGTCCAAATAAAACACCGGACTCATTATTTTCCCAGTTTAACAATCGTACGACGTCTTTACGCGTATATTTTTTATATAACGTTAATTCTGACGTACAATCAAATGCTTCATTTTTCAGTAAACCAACATCAAGCGCATCATAAACCAATGTTTGAAACCAATCGTTTTCGTTGAGCATACGTGCTAATTTTTCACCTAATTGATACCCATGAGCCGTTCGCTTAATCAAGGGAATATGTTGATATTTTCCGCGTTCGGTTTCGGTTAAGAATTCTAACGTAAGCATCCGTTCCACCGATCGTTTCGTCGCTTCGTTCCATTGACAACCATGCTCAAGTACGAGAGAAGCGAATTCCTCTTCCGTTATCCCTTGGGATGTTTGCAATAGTTTTTGCAGTAACAGCAACTCATGCTTTCGTTTGCCGGCGAGGAGTTCTTGCGAAACCATCGATAATACTCCGTTTTCATTAGCCGTCAACGTCTTCTCCGTTGCTTTAATTTGAACGAGAAAATCATGGTAATTCGATTTGTACTTATCGACGAGCACTTCCGGATCAATGGAATCGTAAGCGTAGAAATCTCTAAGTAATGGTTGGCGCCCAAGTCGAAACGTCAACTGTTGATACGCCTCTTTTAGCATCCGCTTTTCTTTAAATTTCCCGTCATCAATCGCACGATACACTTGCTCTTTAGCCACTTCCTCAAAATTGACGGTAGAAAGTCCTTGGATAAAATTCGCGTTGCGCATATAGCGACGAACGTTATCTTTATTCAACGTTTGATCCCCCGAAAGCGCGATCGGGATTAAATAGTTTTTCTTATAATTACCGATAAAATCAATCACGGTCACAAAATCTTTGTTGTTGCTTTTACGTAAACCTCTACCTAACTGCTGAATAAAAATAATGCTTGATTCCGTTTGACGCATCATTACAATTTGATTGACGGACGGAATATCGACCCCTTCATTAAAGACGTCGACTGTAATAATATAGTCTAATGCGCCGTTTTCTAAGCGATCCACTTGCTGTAACCGCACATCTTGAGAATCCTCACCTGTCAATGAGACAGTCTCATAACCTCGGTCGTTAAGAAAATCGCTCAACGTTTGCGCTTCTTTTTTACGCGAGGCAAAGATAAGTCCTTTTCGCTCTTCTCCAGAGTGGCCGTAATACTCGATTTTTTGTAACATATGCTTGGCGCGTTCTTCTATCGAAACGTGAGCGAGCGATTCCGCTTCCATCGACCCTTCCGTTTGCAAATCAATATCGGTCACACCGAAATATTGAAAGGGACACAGCATGTCTTCTTCCAAGGCATCTTGTAAGCGGATTTCATAAGCGATATTGTAATGAAACAGGTCAAAAATATTAAAGTCATCACTTCGCTCCGGTGTCGCAGTCATCCCCATTAAAAAGTCAGGGTCAAAATAATCGACCAATTTTTGATAGGTTGGTGCACCAGCCTTATGAACTTCATCAATTAAAATATAATCGAAATGATCTTTCTTAAACGAGTGCAATGTGTCATCGCGAGAAATTGACTGAATGGTCGCAAAAACATATTTCGCGTTCGAATCTGCCTGATTGCCAGATAAAATGCCGAAATCACGGTCTGGTCCACCTAAAATACGCTGAAACTCTTCTTTCGCTTTTTGTAAAATTTGTTCACGATGTGCAATAAATAAAAATTGGTTCGGTTGATAGCCTCTAACATCAAACGCGGATAAAAACGTCTTCCCTGTTCCGGTCGCGGAGACGATTAGACCTCGTTTGGCACCTTTTTCTCGAATCGTATGTAAGCCGTGTAAAGCCGCTTTCTGCATTTTATTCGGTTGAATCGATAAAGCCTCATGAATCGGATTGTTAGCGTAAACTTGTGGGAATTCCGCAACGTGTTGTTGTGATTGGCCGTATTCGTTGAAAAACGCTTCATAACGCGTGATCCAATCTTCGGTTAACGGTTCTGCTTCATCCCACACTTCAGCAAATTGTTGTTTGAAATGGTGAATGATTTCTCCTTCATGATAAGAAGTTACTTTCATATTCCACTCGTAATTCGTTTTTAACGCGTTAATGGTTAAATTAGAGCTACCAACAATTAGTGAAGAATAATCGGTATGCTCGAAAATATAACCTTTCGAATGAAAGCCGCTTAATGAGGTGGTCCGCACTTTCAAGTTCGGGATTTTCATTAATTCACGAAAGATTTTCGGTTGATTAAATGTTAAATAAGTTGAAGTTAAGATTTGTCCTTGAACTCCACGTAAATGAAGGTCCCACAATTTCGATTTCAGCGCGGTTAAGCCGCTTTCAGTAATGAACGCGACAGAAAATTGAAACCCTTGGCAGACGTGTAGTTCTTCGAGGATCGTATTGAGCATATGATCATCTTTTTGGTTCGAAATTAACCGCGGCTTCATATGCCCTATGTAAGGATGCGCTTCGTTAATAAAACTTCGCTCTAATGAATCACGAAGTTGCTTCGTAATGTCCGCCATTGAAAACTCACCTTTACGCCTTAGATTTTAATGCATCGATCGTTGGCAAATCAGCTGCGGCCCAATCCAATTCATCTAATTGATCAATCGAGCGCCAAACGAGTTGCGTGTGTTCTGTTGATTGTGGAAACCCTTCTTTAATTGAACATGCATACGTTGTTAAATGGACGATCGCAAAATCGTACTCATACGTCGCGTCTGCAATATGCTCATGGACTTTAATGTGACAGAGCATTTCTTCTTGGATCTCACGAATAAGCGCATCCACAGGCGTTTCATCTTTTTCAATCTTCCCACCCGGGAATTCCCATTTATACGGAAGAGATTTTGTGTTTCCTCGCTGTGCGCACAAAATTTGGTCTTCTTCGACAATAACGGCTCCAACCACGTTCACTTCTTTTTTCATTTCCTTTCACCATCTTTTCGCTAAGTTGTTAATTAAGGCCATGATACCATATAGCCGAAGTAAACAAATAAAGCAATCCAAATATCGGATTGCCTTTGTTATGTTTATTTTTTAGTGGCCTCAGTCTTGTCGGCCGGCATTTTGCGCTTTCATCAGTTTCTCAAGCTTATAAATGGCGGCGCTTGGCACTGCGCTTCCTATGCCAGAGGAATCGCTATGCCGTCAGGATTTTTAACCCGGCGTTCAATCGCACGAATCCCAGCTCCGATTAAAAAAAAAGCGCGATGCTGGTGATCAGTGTGATCGACAGGCCAAACACCATCAAGCGGGACGTGAGGCGTGTAACGCTGATAACTTAACACAATCTATTCCTTCTTTTGCCTCGGATATAAAATTCAGTCTTTTTATTAAATGAAGTAACTAAATAACACAAAAATGACAGCCAATATGGGGCCGACAACAAATACGCCGGCTGCCAGCGATTTGATAACAAGCCACAATAACGGCAAGGGTTTTTCTTCGTCATCTAAACGAGCTTCGATCCGGTCAATCTTTTGATTCAGCTGTTGCATTTCTTCAACCAGCTGCTGTTCTGTTTCCTTTTCCATCTTTACCTCCCCTGTAATTCTTTCTTTATTCTCAATCAATTAGGAAAAATGTAGCATAAATAACTGATTTTTAAAACATCACTATTTCGATAAATATAAAAAAGACACCCATCGCAAGCCGATAAGTGTCTGGGTTTCATAACGTTGATTACTTTCGCAGCTTTTTTTGCTGCTTGAAATACTTCTCGAACCGTTTATCATCTTTCTTTTCTTTCACGACGATATAAGCGTGAATAATTCCCGGCACCCAAAACGCAATCGTGAGGAACAGATTGAGCAGGGCCGTGATTGGTTTTCCTACTAAAAGCACTGCAAAAGGCGGTAAAAATATCACTAACAGCCAAATCATAAGATCATCCCCTTTTCATTTGACTATAACAAAAAAATACGCCTTAGTTATATATTACTTCTTATAAATAAAAAGTCTTTTTCGGATCATTTTATGGTAAAATGTAATAAACAAGGAGTTTTATGAGACTTTCATTTAAATGGTCCAATGTTCTTTTTTTATCTTGTTCGTAAGCGTTCCATGCACGCAATTTCATTTTTCACCGTCTTTCATTAATTGGATGTCAATTAACGCTGTTAAATGACATAAATTTTTTCGAAAGGAGGGATTTTGATGAAACGTATCTTGCTCGGCTTATCGGTCACGTCATTACTTGTGATTGCAGCATGCGGTGAAGCGAATAACGGTGAAGTGAGCGGAGATAATGCGAATGATGAAGTTGCCGCAAATGACGTCAACAATGAGACGAACCTCAACGAAAACATCGCGGACCCTGACAATGAACAAGAAGCTGCAAACAACCTCAATGATGCTGCTGATGAGTTCAATGAGGACGGTTGGGAGACGGAAGTCGGTGACACGGTTCAAAATGAAGCTGGCACGTTCACACTTCACGCCCGGGCGGATGACATCGATGCCGTTGATACCGGACCTGTTCTAATGGAGATCGAACAAGTGACGGCGCAATCCGGCGAACTGTCAGCCGAATATGCCCGGTTGATGGAGATGGATGAAGTTCAGCTGGTACAGATGGATATCGCGGTTGAAAACACCTCTGATGAAGATATCATCTTTTATTCCGCGCAGCCTCGTATCGCGACATCGACCGGCGAACAATTAGATCCGGATTTCTGGCTCTCCGATTACATTGAGGGTGACATGATGGCCGGAACAAAAGCTTACGGCACCTTGTTCTTTGTTTTGGAAAACTCAGAAGCAGAAGAGATTGAAAGCGTACGGGCAACCTGGTCGCCGCCGTATGATCAAGGTTTCGCACATATCGGTGACGAGGTCGATATCGAGATTGACTTATAACTAGGGCCCTCAGGGGCTTTTTTTTACGAAGATATCTCAATTGTCATACATACGTTCTGATCCGCCTTGTTCTGCTATAATGTCACATCATTCGGCACAGGCCAGTTCATTAATACATCTAATTCCTGCAGCCTGCCTTCTGTATAAGATGAACCGTTCATAATCGCGGTATCGAGGTACGCCGGATGCGTCATTATTTCTACAGTTTCGCCGTCTTTCGCGTTGGCTGCGATCGCATTCAATGTTTCAAACGAAGCTCCTGTACCGGAAAAATCAGCGGTAAAGGTATCGGATAAAGCTAACGACTCATCAATCCCTGCAAAAGTGCGCACTTTTAAATTGAATTCTCTCGCCAGTTTCATCACTGTATCTTTTGTTTCCGGAAAGGTATGCACATGATGGTGACTGTCGATGTGGCTCGGTTTTAATCCGTAAGCATAAAATAACTCCAGCTGAGCGCGCCACTCCCGTTCAATTTCGTTCAGATCGATATCTTTTTTCGCTGATAACTGCGACGGTTTGAGAAAATCGCCGTTTTCATCAATGATCGTCTTATGTTCCTTTATTACTGAAGGGCCGCAAGTTAAATTGAAATGAACTCCAACCCGTAAATCAGGATGATCGTGCGCGATCTTCATCGCGTGGTCTGTGCCCGGCATATTCATCATCACCGTTGCTGAATTGACAGCGCCGAACAAATACGCATCCAAAATCCCGTAATTGACCGCCCGGCTGTAGCCAAAATCATCTGCATTCACAATAAATGTAATCATCGCCGCCTCCTTAACCATTGGAAGGTAAACATTTACGTCCGTCTAGCGGACAAAAGCAATATTAATGATAAAAACGTTAAAATATGAAAAAATCACGCCGATAAAAATACCCATACTAACTGGCCTTCCGTATCTTTTTCCATACTTTCCCCTCCCGAACGAATATTGATGATTATTAACTTATATACATAAATCTATCACAAATCCTTTATTTAGGGAATCAACGTTAAAACGCGAACCGTTCCCGATTTATTCATCTTTTCTTCTAACAAATAAATCATCAAATAACTCATTACGTGGTAAAATAATGATAACGCTTAAGCGAGAGGGGGACCGCGCTCGTCAGGTATCGTCGGGGCTTTTTTCGTCAACCAAAAAGGAGGGACTATGACTACAAAAATTGCCGTCATTACCGGTGCTGGTCAGGGAATTGGTAAAGGGATTGCATTCAGGCTTGCAAAGGACGGGTTTACGGTTGTAATTAATGATCTTGACGGCGAACTTGCAGAAGAAACTGCAACAGAGCTAAAAGATCACGGGTATGATGCGCTCGCGGTTCCAGGCGACGTGAGTAAACAAACAGACGTCTTTAAACTGGCGAAAAAAACCGTCGATGCGTACGGCAGAATTGATGTTTTTATTAATAATGCCGGGATTGAGCAGGTAAAACCGCTCGAAGAAGTCACCGAAGAAGATATCAACACGATTTTTAATATTAACGTGTTCGGCGTCATTTACGGCATCCAGGCGGCTGCTCAACAGATGAAAAAGCAGGACGGCGTCGGAAAAATTATTAACGCCTGCAGCATTGCCGGGCATAAGGGCTTTGACATGCTGAGTGTTTACTCAGCGACAAAATTTTCTGTCCGCGCATTAACTCAGGCGGCCGCACAGGAACTGGCCCAATATCAAATCACGGTTAATTCTTATTGCCCGGGGATCGTCGGGACAAAAATGTGGGAGCGGATCGATAAAGAAATGGGCAAATACAGCGGCGCTGCCGAAGGGGAATCGTTTGAAGCCTTCTCTAAGGCGATTTCACTCGGCCGTACGCAAGAACCGGAAGATGTCGCAAATTTCGTCTCCTATTTAGCCTCGAGCGATTCCGATTACATGACCGGCCAATCGGTCATGATCGACGGCGGCGTTATTTTCTCTTAATCAGAAGCAAACAAACCTCACCGTTTTCCCGGTGAGGTTTCAGACTGTAGACAAACTATATTTTGATGTCAGCCATGAATCCACTACCCTCCGCTTGCCCCGGGCAAGGATCAGCTAGTATTCGGCGACTGAGGCCGCCGAATCCGGATCTTCGTCTCTTGCTTTCCCGGAGGCGTCGGAGGAGTGGATGCATGGCTTCTTTTTTTTATGAATACACTCCATTCAAAAAAAGAGGATGACCCAGCATCCCGGCTTTCTCCTGCGGGATAGCGAGACAGGCGAGACCCTGCAGGTCGTCAGCCCGAAGCGGCTCGGCGCTCGCCCGCGGAAAGAAGCCGGACGATGCGTAGTCATCCGTTCCTTTTAACTGAAACCTCACCGTTTTCGCGGTGAGGTTTGTTTGTTTTTTTATGACTCATATGTCACTTCGTTTTTTCTGACAATGTCAGCTGCTGCCTGTCATTAAAAAACACCCGGTAGCTGAGATGCAAATACAAGAGCACTGACAGCGAAACGCTCCCGGTCACACCGAGCATAATCGCGATTTGATAGTTGATCGCAACGAGCGGCGATGCGCCGGCGAGTATTTGCCCTGTCATCATGCCCGGCAAAAAGACGATTCCCATCCCGACCATCGAGTTGATCGTCGGGAGCATCGCCGCGTCAAACGCTTCGTTCAGCACTTGTTTCGACGCAGTTTTCGGCGCCGCGCCAAGCATGAGTGCGCCTTCGATCCGGTCTTTATACGCGTCCATTCCGTTATTTAAATTATTCACACCAAGCGTGATCCCGGTCATTGAGTTGCCGATAATCATCCCGGCAATCGGGATGAAATAACGCGGGTCGTACCACGGCGATAAGTTCATCACCGCGACGATAAAAAACATCAGACATGATAAAATCCCCGCGGCCATCGAAAGCGCAATGATTTTTTTCATCCGCGGCCCGATCAAAGCATTCGTGCGCTGGTAAACGTTATGCACGGCAAACGAAAACATCAGCACACCTGCGAGCACGGTCAGGAGCGGATGAATATTCTCAAACAAAAAAATTAAAATAAAGCCGACCAACACGAGCTGCAAGGTCATCCTTACGGTCGCAATAACGATTTCTTTTTCGCGCGGAATTCCTTTTAAGCGGACAATCAACAAAAGGATAAGCACGAATACATACGCCGCTAAGACTTGATAAAAACTGAGTTCAAGCGCTTCATCCATGAGCTGTCCCCTCCTCAATCGCCATCACCCGGCCGCCGGCGAGTTTGATCCGCCAATCGCCGAGCCGCTCCGCTAGCGCATTGTCGTGCGTAACGATCACCAACGTTTGCCCGTTCGCTTTCACGTGAGCGGCAAACGCATCAATCACACCGCGCGAGGTCTCGTCATCCAAGGCCGACGTCGGTTCGTCGAGCAAATACACATCCGGTTTCATTAACAGCGCCCGCGCCAGCGCGAGCCGCTGCTTTTCCCCGCCGGAGAGGACGTCTGCCGGTTCGTCCAGCGCTTGCTGTAAGTGAACACGGCTGAGCATCTCCTTTACCGCTGTATCCGGCGGCGGCTCCGTCCCGGCAAACGTGAAGCCGATCACGGCATTGTCGCGCACTGTCCCGTTGAACATGACCGGTGTTTGCGGAACCATCATCACGCGCCGTCTTAATTCCACCGGATCATACTCGTTTAGATCGGCGCCCATAAATGTCACCTCGCCTTGATCCGGGGTGATCATTTGATTAAACAGTTTTAACAGCGTAGATTTGCCTGAGCCGCTCGGTCCGGTAAGCGCCGTGACCGCTCCAGATTTAATCGTCAGTTCATCGATCGCTAAAATGTCTTTAAAGCGCACGTCATTTAAGCTGATCATTATTTCGTTCGTTTCTGCCACATCGATTCGCTCCCTTACCTTTCTCACATGCTCTAAGAATACCACTCCTCCATTAAGCGCGGCAATTTCGTCTGAAGGGAAAATTTTGCCCAAACGGTCTGTCACAGCAATCGTCACAACATTGTTGATTTATCAGCGGATTTTTTGGTGAAAGGTCATGCTACGATAAATGTGGAAACCTTTACATTTCGATCGCCGGCACTGCAGGCAGAAAAAAGGAGGAAATCAGTTTATGAAATCTGTTGTGACAAACGAATACAAAGAATTGCAGGAATCGATGATTGATCGGCAACAAGAACTGAAAACATGGTTAAAAGGGAAAACGAATGTCCATTTGTCGTCGCCGCTGATCGACCGCAAAAAACCGATCGTGAAACAAATCAGCCTTGCCTGGGTGCCGGCTGAGCTTTATATCGAGTCTGCCGGTTCGCTTTCCGCTGTCCTGAAACGAAAACGTCCTGATCTTGCCAAACAGTTGGACACGCTTCTCGATCAGTTAGATGCCGATACCGCATTATCGTTTATCGAAGAATCGCTCACATACAGCCAGCGCTTCTTTCGGCAGTGGGCATCTGAACACAATGTTTCTCCTTGGCTCGCGGAGTTCATCGCCGAGCAGTCGCTTCGCCCGTTTTTGTATTTGCTCGCTGACGGCTCTAAAAACCTGCTTGATTCCTTTGAATTGCAAGGGCTTTGCCCGTGCTGTGCCGAGCCTGTCCGGCTCGCCGCTTTAGACAGTGATGGTGAAAAAACGTTCCTTTGTCCGCGCTGTGAAGCAGCTTGGAAACTAGAGGCCCCCGCTTGCATCCATTGCGGTGAAAACCGGTCTGAACAGCTCGTTTCGCTTGATGTTGAAACCGGCGATGAGACAGAGATCGAAGTCTGTCAAACGTGCAGCCAGTACGTAAAACTCATCCGGATCAGCGAAGCTCCAGCTGAAAACGCGGTGCGTTATGATTTGGAGACGCTCCACTTGGACTACACCGCACAAGATGCCGGGTACGGCGAAAAACTCGAATTTTAATGAAAAACAGCCCGCCGCTGCGTTTGATCGCAGAAGCGGGCTGTTTTTTGCTGTTCAATTAAATAACGACGCCGCCGTCAACGGCAAGAATTTCACCGGTTATAAATTTCGCTTCATCTGAAGCGAGGAACAAATAGGCGTTTGCAATATCTTCCGTTGCGCCTAGTTGTTTCAGTACGGATTTATCGCGCATCATATCGAGCGCTTTATCGGGCATTTTTTCCGTCATCGGTGTCAAAATAAATCCTGGCGCGACAGCATTGACGCGGATGCCATGCTTGCCGAGTTCTTTCGACCACGTTTTCGTCATTCCGTTTACGCCCCACTTGGCGGCGGCGTAGTTCGTCTGGCCAAAGTTGCCGTAACTGCCGACAACAGACGAGGCGTTTAAAATCACGCCGCTTTGCTGTTCTTTCATTTTCGCAGCCGCAGCTTGGCTGACGTTAAAGACTCCCTTTAAATTGACATCGATCACTTGATCCCAGGCGTCTTCTTCCATTTTTAACAGCTGCGCGTCGGACGTGATCCCGGCGTTATTGACGACGATATCAACTTGCCCGTACGAAGCTGCGGTTTTTTCTAAAACGCTCTGGATTGCTTCGCGGTCGGTGACGTTGAGCTTTTCGGCGATCGCTGTGCCGCCGTTATCGGTGATCGCTTCTGCCGTGTCTTGAATATCGGTTTCGTTTAAGTCTGCGACGACGACGTTTGCGCCTTCTTCGGCGAACCTTTCGGCTGTTGCGCGGCCGATGCCGCGGCCTGCTCCGGTAATAACTGCTGTTTTTCCTTCTAATCGTTTCATAGTTTATTCTCTCCTTTGAAAGTTGGTTTTTATTTTATAGTACGCCGAATGTTGACACGAGAATGGCAACAAAGACGGAGATGACTGGGATGACTGCCCCGACGATAAAGATGTCTTTATAGCAGTCTTTATGTGTCATTCCGGTAACGGCAAGGAGTGTGAGCACGGCGCCGTTATGCGGCAGCACGTCAAGTCCCCCGGACGCAATTGACGCAACGCGGTGAAACGCTTCTGCCGGGATCCCGGTCATTTGCGAGATTTCTAAATACTGCGCGCCGAGCGCTTCGAGCGTGATTCCGAGTCCGCCCGAGGCTGAGCCGGTTGAACCGGCGAGGACGTTTATCGCAACGGCTTGCGAAATGAGCGGGTTGCCCGGTACGTCCATCACGAGCTGCGAGAGGCGTTCAAATCCGGGAACTGCCTGAACGACGGTGCCGAATCCGACAGCTGCGCTCGTGTTGACAATCGCAATGACGGAGCCGTTCGCTCCGGCGTTGATCGCTTTAACAAAACCTTTTATCTTCTCTAAATTAAACAGCATGATGGAAAGGATTCCGGTAATCAACGCGACGACAATATCCCAGCCGAGAATATTCAGTGTTGCGACGACGAGGATGAGCGGGACAAACGACAGCCAAATATTCGGAAGCTTCACCCCGTCGTCCTCATCGCGGGTTGTCTTTTTATCTTTCGGTTCGGTAAAAACTTCGCCCTTCGCGGTGAGTTTTTTCTCGCGCCAGCGCAGGTAAAAATATCCGCCGAACGCCATCACCGCGGCTGCTGAAAGCCCCATAAACGGCGCGGCCATCGCATTGGTGCCGTAATAACCGGTCGGAATGAGGTTTTGAATTTGCGGTGTGCCGGGAATCGCCGTCATCGTAAAGGTGAAGGCGCCGAGCGCGATCGTCGGCGGCAATAATCGCCGCGTTACGTTCGCCTCGCGAAATAGTGCGAGAGCGAGCGGATATACGGCGAAGACAACAACGAACAAGCTGATCCCGCCGTATGTAAGGACGGCTGCCGAGACGAGAACGCCTAAAATCGCGCGCTCCGTGCCGATCACTTTAATTAATCCCGACGCGACCGACCGCGCCATCCCCGTGTCTTCCATCAGCTTGCCGAAAATCGCCCCGAGCATGAAGACGGGAAACCATTCTTTTGCGAAACCGACGAATCCGTCCATATACGTGAAGCGGTACGCTTCCAGCAAATCGAGTCCGCCGGTTAACGCCACGACCCCTGCGGCGATCGGCGCGACCCAGATGATCGACCAGCCCATATAGGCCAGCACCATAATGACAAGTAATCCGAGTACAATTCCAAACATTTGTACTCCCCCTTAGTTTGTATAGTAGTGTGAATCCTGGTGTGTAGAGGTTACGTCAAAACCGCTTTGCCGTTTTTGCAGCCGAGCCCCATTTTTTCCTCGCGGAATATGCGCGCATCCATCGTTTTCAACTCGGCGGCGACTGCGGGGCGAAAGTTCATGTGCGCCATAATGTCACGTTCAAGATCAATCCCCGGAGCGATTTCGGTTAAGATCAGTCCGTCTTCAGACAGTTCAAACACAGCGCGCTCGGTCACGTACATAATCGGGCGTCCCTGTTCCGCGGCGTACGGACCGCTGAATGTGATTTGTTCAACGTCGGTCACAAATTTTTGGTGCTTTCCTTCCTGCTGAATGACCACGTTTTCCTCGTCAATCGCGACCTTAAGTCCGCCGGCGGTAAACGTGCCGCAGAAGACGACTTTTTGTGCATTTTGCGTAATATTAATGAATCCGCCGGCACCGGTGATTTTCTCGCCGAATTTACTGACGTTGACGCTTCCGTGTTCATCGAGCTGCGCGAGACCGAGAAATGCTAAGTCCAGCCCGCCGCCGTCGTAGAAATCGAATTGATACGGCTGATCGATAATGGAATCCGGATTCGTTGCTGCCCCGAAGCTCATTCCGCCGGCAGGAATCCCGCCGATCGGTCCGGATTCAAGTGTAAGCCGCATTTGATTGATGACTCCTTCTTCACTCGCGACAGTCGCAACTCCTTCCGGTACACCGATGCCGAGGTTTGTGACTGCATTGGGCACAAGTTCCATCGCTGCGCGCCGGGCGATAATTTTTCGTTCATCGAGCGCGAGCGGCTGCAAATTATCCATCGACATCCGCGCTTCGCCGGAATACGTCGGATTGTACTGTTCTTGAAACGTCTGCATATGGTTTTCCGGTGTTGATTCCACGACGGCGTCGACGAGGATGCCGGGAATCTTCACCATCCGCGGGTCAAGCGAGCCTTTTTCGACGACGTTTTCCACTTGCAAGATGACGATCCCGCCGTTATTTTTCGCAGCTTGCGCCATCGACAGCACTTCGAGCGTGGCGACTTCTTTTTCCATCGTCGCGTTGCCGAATTCATCGGCATACGTGCCGCGAATCAAGGCGACGTGAATCGGAAAGGCTTTGTAAAACAAATATTCCTGCCCGTTCATCGGCATCATTTCAACCATATCCTCTGTCGTTTTCTGATTGATTTTGCCGCCGTCGTTGCGCGGATCGACAAACGTCCGCAGCCCGACATGCGACATCGTCCCCGGTTTGCCGGCAGCGATATCGCGGAAAAGATGGGTAATCACTCCTTGCGGCAAATTGTACGCTTCGATTTCGTTATCGATCGCAAGCTTTTGCAGTTTCGGCGCCAGACCCCAGTGGCCGCCGATCACGCGTTTAATCAACCCGCTGTGCCCGAGATGATTTAAGCCCCGTTCCTTGCCGTCGCCTTGTCCGGCGGCATAGACGAGTGACAGATTTTCCGGTGCGTTCGTGTCGAGATACCGGTCTTCTAATGCTTTCGTTAATTCTTCCGGATGCCCGTTTCCGACAAACCCTCCGGTTGCAACCATTGAACCGCTTTCAATTTTTTCGACTGCTTCTCTTGCTGACATGCGTTTATTCATGTTCTTTCCCCCTGTAAAATAAATTGGCTTCCTTTCAAGTCGACTCTGCCTTACTTTATTGCAAAACCCGTGCCAACTTTTCGAGAAGACAAATGATTTTCGTGCTTGATTTATCAGGGGTTCGCTTCGCCGGCGATCTTATACTCCGGTGTAAATTGTAAATGAAACCGTACATTCCTGTAAGCGATTACATTCCATTTGTTAACTTTTCCTTACGGTTAAATGTCGAATCACCTTCTCCTGTGCACTTTACCGGACACGTTTGTAAGCGCTCTTATAACTGGCTGTCATAAGAAAAAACGCCCAAAAAAAATTCAGGCGTTTCAGACTGTAAGACAAACTATTATTTTGACGTAAGCCGCGCAGCCGCTAACCTCCGCTTGCCCCGGGCAAGGACTCAGCTAGTATTCGGCGGCCCGAGACCGCCGAATCCGGATCTTCGTCTCTTGCTTTCCCGGAGGCGTCGGAGGAAGAGGCTTGCGTGGCTTTCTTACTTTGCAGAACAACACAGAAATGGCACAGTTTTAAACAAGGAGGATGACCCAGCATCCCGGCTTTCTCCTGCGGGAAAGCGAGACAGGCGAGACCCTGCAGGAGAAAGCCCGAAGCGGCTCGGCGCTCGCCCGCGGACTAGTAAGACACGGCGAAGTCTTTTTGAGCCGATGTCGCAGTGATACCTTCAGGTGAAAGAAGCCGGACGATGCGTAGTCATCCGTTCCTTTTCACATGACATCGATCGATGTCATGACTTTGTCTGCCGTCTAAAACGCCTGAGAAAAATTCAGGCGTTTATTGCAGCGCATATTTCGTCAGTTTTTCGTAGAGAGCAGTGCGGCTGATCGCGAGCATTTTCGCCGCTTTGGACTTATTGCCGGACGCTGCACGCAAAGCTGATTTGATCGCTTCTTTCTCCGCTTGTTCCAACACATCGGCGAGCGGTTCAGGCGGTTCGAGCGCTTTCTCTCCTGTCAGCTTTTCCGGCAAGTGACGTTCTTGAATCACCGTTTCGCCGTGTTCGGCAAGATTCACCGCCCGTTCGATGACATTTTCCAGCTCCCTCGTATTGCCCGGCCAGCCGTAAGCAAGAAGTTTGCCCATTGCCTGTTCATCGGCAGAAGTTACTTGCTTTCTGTACCGTTTCGAGACTTTTTGAAGAAAATACGGCACGAGCGTCTGCAAGTCCTCAGTCCGTTTTCTAAGCGGCGGAATCACGAGCGAGAAGACATTCATCCGGTAATACAAATCGAGACGGAACTCGCCGTCGTCGATCATTCGTTCTAAATCCCGGTTCGTTGCGGCAATCACGCGTATATTCACTTTCTTTGCGCTTGTCGAGCCGACTTTTTCTACTTCGCGCTCCTGTAAAACACGCAAAAGTTTCACTTGCATGTGGAGCGGAAGTTCCCCGATCTCATCTAAAAATATCGTTCCGCCGTTCGCCGCTTCAAATTTGCCTTTTTTCCCGCCTTTTTTCGCGCCGGTAAATGACCCTTCCACGTAACCGAACAGTTCAGACTCGATTAAATCGCCCGGAATCGCTGCACAGTTCACTTTGATAAACGGACCCGGCGCCCGGGCGCTTTCATTATGAATCGCATGGGCAAACAGCTCTTTTCCGGTTCCGCTTTCGCCTAACAGCAGCACATTCGAATCGTTTGCGGAAGCTTTTTTTCCGAGATTAACGACTTCCTGCCACGATTTACTCGAACCGATTAATTCTTCGAAGCGGTAATTGGCGCGGTTTGATTCAAGAAATTCGCCGCGGTAGGAATCGAGTTCTTTTTCCATTCCTTCAATCCGGCTTTTTAACGCCTTAAAGCCGCCGAGGTTTTTAAAAAGCACTTTGCCGACCGCGCCTTCCAGTTTGCCGTCACGGTAAATCGGCATCCGTGAAGCGACCATATAATCACCTTTAATCGGCTGAATATCAGCGATCTCCGGTTTGCCGGTTTCCGCGACGATGTGCATCCGCGTACTCGGGATCACGTCTTTTACGTGCTGACCGATGACGTCTTCTCCATTCAGCTCCAAAAAGTCAGCGTATTCCTGACTCAGCATCGTAATCCGGCCGGAAGCATCGACCATCACGACGCCGTCATGGGTAAGTTCCATCATCGATTCCATCGTTTCGGCGCGCTGTTTCCAATGTTGCTGCTCTTCGTTCAGCGCCTCAGACGGATCGGAATAAAAAAAGTGAAACACCGCCTGCTTGCCGTTTTTGCCGCAGTTTGTCTTTTCCTGCGTGAACCGGTACGTCGCGCTGTTAATCGTTACGTAAGCATTCGTTTCTTCTTCGGTTAATACGCGCTTTAAATCGTCTTCGGCTAAATCGTATACAGACATTCCCGCACCTGTCACGGGCAGCTGAAAGCTAGCCGACGCCTTGTCGTTGATCACCTTGATCACAGCGTTTTCGTCTGTAATCAGCAAGGCCTGCTTGCAATGATCCGCCATCGCTTGCAAAAGCGCCCACGTATCGAGATGCGCCCGTTCTTTTGCACGGAGCCAGTCTCCCGGCGAGAACATCCCCAACAGTTGATTGTTCTCACTGACAACCGGGAGCTGCGCCGGTTTCCAGGCGATTTTTTGTTCCGGATGCTCGTCTTCATACAATATCGGGGAGTGTTGTTCGATGATTTCCGCAATGACCGTTTGCGTGGACAGCCCTTTAATCAGCGCGTTCATTAACGTTTCTTCCTGTAAAATGCCGCGCACCGATCCGTCATCACCTAATACGGGTGCCGCTGTATACGTCAAACCGTACAGTTTTCCCGCCGCAAATTGTATCGTATCCTCCGGATGCAAGGTAATTTGTGCCGGTTTCATAATATCCGTTGACCGTATGCCGTCCATTGTGCAGCCGCTCCTTTATTTGTGTCCTCTCTGCTTTACAGTATAGCAAAGAGGAAACCGCCGGAACAGCTTCCCCTCTCGCCGAATTTAGTTAGTCATTTTTGCGCGTCACGACAAGCGACGTTCCTTGACCGCCGCCGATACAAAGCGTCGCCAATCCGCTTTTCGCCTGACGTTTTTCCATTTCATACAAGAGCGTCACGAGCACGCGCGTTCCGCTGGCGCCGATCGGGTGGCCGAGAGCAATCGCCCCGCCGTTAACGTTCAGTTTCTCTGTGTCAATCCCGAGGTCGCGGCCGACCGCGAGCGCCTGAGCTGCGAACGCTTCGTTTGCCTCGATTAAATCGATATCATCGATTGTCATCCCGGCTTTTGCTAACGCTTTTTCTGTCGCCGGCACCGGCGCATAACCCATAATCTCCGGATCAAGCGCCGCATTGCCGTATGATGCAATCTCTGCCAGCGGTGTTAAGCCGAGCTCTTTGGCTTTTTCTTCGGCCATGACCACAACCATTGCTGCCCCGTCGTTGATGCCTGACGCGTTGCCGGCCGTCACCGACCCCTCTTTTGCAAACGCCGGTTTCAGTTTCCCGAGTTTTTCAGCGGTTACCCCGTGCTTGGGAAATTCATCTTCGCTTACGACAAGCGGATCTTTCTTACGCTGAGGAATTTCAATCGGTACAATTTCATCATGAAACCGTCCGCTTTCCTGCGCGGCTTGAGCCTTGTTTTGACTCGCGGCAGCGAACGCATCTTGGTCGGCGCGCGAGATATTCCAGCGCTCGGCGATATTTTCAGCGGTCACCCCCATATGAATATCGGAAAAGGCATCGGTCAGACCGTCTTTCAGCATCGTATCAACAAGCTTTGTATCGCCCATTTTCGAACCCCAACGGGCATCGTTCATAACATACGGCGCGTTGCTCATGCTTTCTGTTCCGCCGGCGAGCACGACATCGGCGTCGCCGAGGGCAATAAATTGCGCGGCCATGCTGACCGTCCGCAGACCCGATCCGCACAATTTGTTCACGCTTGTTGCCGGGGTGGTGTGCGGAATCCCGGACTTTATCGCGACTTGCCGTGCAACGTTTTGGCCGAGTCCTGCCGATAAAATATTGCCGATGTATACATCATTAATTTCTTCCGGGCTGACCCCCGCCCGCTTCATGGCCTCTTCTGCAGCCGCCGCGCCAAGTTCGACGGCGGATTTGGCTGCCAACGCACCGCCGAAACTTCCGATTGGTGTCCGTGCCGCGCTTACGATTACTGCTTTTCTCATGATCATGATCCCTCCTAGAATTTTCACTGACTCGTCTTACTTATATGCAAAAACAATGCCAACTTCCGGCGAAAAACTGTACGGATTGGTTGACAGGTTGATTTTTCTGTCGGCTTTTCGTTTAATTGTCCGGCAAAAGGGAATGATTGTAAGGAAGTCACTGACACCCGCTGCCTAACTCGGCTGCGGTTTTTCTTAAACTATCCTGAGGAGGGATTGATCGATGAAGGCGATTCAAATTGAACAGTTTGGCGGTACGGAAGTGCTCGAGTATAAGGACGTCGACACGCCGTCGCCGGGGCCGAACGATGTGCTTGTGCGCGTTGAAGCGATCGGCGTGAATTATGCAGATACGATGCGGCGCGAGGATCACTACGTCGTTGATACACCGCTTCCGTTTATTCCCGGGTCGGAAGTTGCCGGCGAAGTCGTCGAGGTCGGCTATGCGGTGCAGGATTCGATTTCACCGGGCACGAAAGTTGTCGCGCTGACAGGCGAAAATGCCTATGCAGAGTACATCTCAGTGAATGCGAAAACAGCGATTCCGATTCCGGAGGGAATTTCAATGAATGAAGCTGTTGCGATCCCGCTGCAAGGCTTAACGGCGTATCATGTGCTCAAGACGATGGGCCGTTTGATTCCCGGTGAATCGGTGCTTATCCACGCCGCGGCCGGCGGCGTCGGAACGCTCGCCGTGCAGCTTGCGCGTCATTTCGGAGCCGGAACGATTCTTGCAACGGCTTCGACGCCGCAAAAACGCGAGCTCGCAGTCAGACTCGGCGCCGATGTCGCGATTGATTATACGAACGAGGAATGGGTGAATGAAGTCTATGCCGCAACCGACGGCAAAGGCGCGGACGTCGCCTTGGAAATGGCCGGCGGAAAAATCTTTGACCAAACCGTCGATGCGCTCGCACCGTTCGGCCGGCTCGTCGTTTACGGCGCAGCCAGCGGCGAAATGCCCGAGCTGAATGCGTTCAAGCTGCTTGAACACAACAAATCGGTCAGCGGCTTCTTCTTGCCGACGATGATGCAAAAGCCGGATGAATTTCAAGCAAGCTTAAAAGAAATTATTGAGCTCGCTGCTGCCGGCAAATTAAAAATGATGATCGGCGACGTTTATCCTTTAGAAAACGCCGCGCAGGCACATGAGGATATGGAACACCGCCGCACGGTCGGAAAAATTATTTTGCAGCCGTAACGTGTGAAGACGATGCCCTTCTGTCAGCCGGCAGAAGGGCATTTTTTTGCTAAGTTTGTGTGAAGTGTTTTGTCGAAAAAACAGTGAAAAGGTCGTATTATCGCTACAGTTTATGTAAAATGGACTTGCACCACGATGTATCAACCTAATTGGAGGAAACGATTCTATGCAAGAAACGATCGACGCTCTCCCCTACCAAATCGCTGTAATCGATCAGAACGGTTTCATTCAATATGTCAATAAAGCTTGGCAGCAATTCACACTGGATAACGGCGGGACAGTTGAATCGACCGGCCCGGGCTTGAACTATTTAGCAGCACTTGAAAGCGGCAGCGCGAAAAACGATGCACAAGGGCTCCGAGCGATTTTAAACGGCGAAAAAACGTCTTATGAAAGTAAATATCCGTGCCACACGCCGGATGAGCTGCGCTGGTATTACTTTCATGCTCAGCCGCTCATACAGCACGGCGACATAACCGGCGCAGTGGTAAACCACCGCTTGATCGGCAGTGAGGAACTGAACAGCCGGGACATTTATCAAATTATCGAAAATATGAATGACGCGATGTATACCGTTGATGATAAGTACCGGTTCACTTATATAAATCAGCAAGCCGAATCAGAAATGCGATTTTCCCGTACCGAACTTTTAGGTGAAACGCTTTGGGAGATGTTCCCAGGGATGCCCGATTCTGATTTTGAGCAAAATTACGTACACGCGATGTCAAAACGTGTCCCGGTGCAGTTTGAGGCGCTCTATCCGCCGAGCGACAACTGGTATGAAGTGTCGATCTACCCGCACGATGACGGCGGTCTGATTACGTTTTTCCGTAACAAAAACAAAGAAAAACATGTTGATTCGCTCCTCTGGCAATCGCAGCATTTTGATCCGATGACAGGCTTGCCAAACCGCAGGCATATTTACCGTTATATGGAGGATTTAATCACCGCCGCGGAACCGTTCTGCCTGTTTTATTTTGATCTCGATCATTTTCAGCTCATTAACGACGTCTACGGCCACGATTTCGGCGACGAGG
This sequence comes from Salisediminibacterium halotolerans, assembly GCF_003814815.1. Lineage (GTDB taxonomy): Bacteria > Bacillota > Bacilli > Bacillales > Salisediminibacteriaceae > Salisediminibacterium > Salisediminibacterium halotolerans. The sequence continues at coordinate 70,158 of NZ_RKQQ01000002.1, read as the reverse complement.
TAATGCAAGAAGCCGCGTCGCGCTTAAGGTGGAGCTTAACGGAGCAGATGTTTCTCGGCCGTCTCGGCGGCGATGAATTTATTATTATTGCCGAACCTGACGCTGCTGAACAGTTAACAGTCGCTCAAGGTGAAAAACTCTCCCGACTGTTCGACATGCCGTTTTATTCGCCCGACGGCAAACCGATTCAAATCCATGCAAGCATCAGCTCGGCTATTCACCCTGAAGATGGCAATTCGCCGTCTGCGATGATAACAGCGGTCGATACAGCGATGCACGAAGCGAAAAAACAGCGAAAAGATGAAACGATCGTCGCTTATCAAGCAACGATGAAAGAAATGATGGAACGGCGGATAACAATTGAGAGCGATTTATTTGACCATTTTGACAGCGGCGACTATTTCCTCGTCTATCAGCCGCAAGTTTCATTGATTACTGAAAAAATCTGCGGCGTCGAAGTTTTGTCGCGCTGGCACCACCCGCTTTACGGCGCCATTCCGCCGCCGGAATTTATCGCGATTGCTGAATCAGTTGGAAAAAGCAGCACATTAACAAAAAAAATTATTCATGCCGGGTTGCATGCCTATCAGACTTGGAAAAACGAATCCGGCTTTAACGGAAAAATTGCCTTTAATGTATCCGCTGCAATGCTCGCAAACGAAAGTTTCAACCATTTCTTGATCGACGTAAAAGAACGCTTCAACATTGCTGATGGGATCATTGAACTTGAAATCACTGAAGATGCACAGCTGACAGCGTCGGCAGGAATCAAGAATGTTTTAACGACGTTGCGGAGCGAAGGTTTTTTGATTGCTGTTGATGATTTCGGAACCGGCTTTTCTTCGATCGATTATTTGATCGACTTCCCGATCGACATTTTAAAAATCGACAAAACATTCATCGATCAAATCGGCGTTTCCAAACGCGGCGAAAGCGTATTACGTTCTTTAATATCACTCGCCGAAAACCTTGAAGTTGAAATTGTTGTTGAAGGACTTGAAACTGAGGAAGAACGGCGTTTTCTTATCGGGGAAGGCTGCACACTTGCTCAAGGGTACTACTTTGACAAACCGATGACGAACGACGATTTGACGCGCCGGTTTGCTGATTATCAACAGTAATGTAATAAAAGCGCCCGATCATCGAGTTGAATGATCCGGGCGCTTTTTGCTTGCAAACTGTTCCCTGGTCAAATTCATCCGCCAGACACCATGATAATCCCCGTATAAATAGCGGATATTTGGTACATATTCATACGTTTGAAAGCCGGCTCGCTCGTAACAGCGAATCGCTGGGTGGTTAAAATCGAATACGCCGAGGTACAATTCGCCGAGGTCCAATTCCTCAAAAGCGACGCGTGAAATTTCATGTATCAGCGGCTCACATATCCCCCGCCCTCTCGCTTGATCAGCAATCAGCACTTTGCCGATTTTCGCGCGGTTTTCCACCCGGTCGATTGAATTGATCGTGATAAATCCTGCTTTTTCATCCGTACCGGAAATAAAAACATTAAATGCGTGCGTTTCTGCATCCGGTTCGTTTGCTCCGGCTGTGAAGTCCGCCAGCTGCTCGCGGGTCAACGGAAACGTGAATGTCGGTCCGCCCCACATCATCATCATATCCGCATCAGTCACCCACGAAATTAACCGGTCAAAATCTTTTTCTTCAAAACGTGTTAAATAGATCATCTTATCCTCCATTCGTCTGTGCGCTTATCATTTTACAACACGGTATCGATGAAAAAAAGCATGAACTAAACGCATTTCTGGCAGTTAAGGCGTACAACATTTTCCTTTTTTTTACTTTAAACTAGGACAAATACAGAAAAAGTGCCTGCTCATTCTTTCTCTTTTGCTCCAGCCGTTTTTAACCGTCATGTTATCGGGTAGACGGCATGTACTATGCCGCTAAACCGTCCTGCATCAAACTCACATGGGGGGTGAGTCTTATCAACCGCTTAAAAAGTTCAGGTCAAAACCTTGCTGTGATCGACCGTTCCGGCAAGATTATCTTTTCCAATATTCACGGCCTCGCAGGCAACATCTTTGAGATGCTGGACAGTGAAGCCAAAGAAGAAGTTGTGTCGGTCCTTCGCGAAAATTCTCCAACCGGTCGAATCGCTTCGAGATTGGTTGAAGGTTTTACGGAAGTTGCAGCCGAACCGCTTGAAGGCGCCGGCGCGGTTGTTTATTTTCACCGGGATTCTGCCGTTTTTCAAGCAGAGAGCCGACACACGTTGCTCGAACAAATGTCGGAAGGGTTTTTTTCGCTCGACGCCGATTACCGCTTTACGTATATAAATGAAAAAGGAGCGAGAGAGCTTGATCTCGCATCCGCCACTATCAGCGGCAAAAAGCTCTGGGATGTATTCCCCGCCTTAGCCGAATCAGACTATGCCCGCTATTACATCCGAGCGTTGGAACAACGCCTGCAAGTTACATTTGAGGAATACTACCCTCCGCTCTCTGCATGGTTTCAAGTCAATCTCTACCCGCAGCTGGACGGCGGCCTGTCTGCATTTTTTTATAATTTAAATGCAGCGAAGCGGACGGAGCGCCGCCTCTGGGAGTCTGAGCACCTTGATTCGCTGACAAACTTGTTAAACCGTAAAGCGACGTACGATCATTTGCAAACCCTCACAGCAGCTGATGTGCCCTTTTCACTTTTTCATTTAAACATCAATAAATTTCAGTTAATCAATGACGTTTACGGCTACGAAACAGGCGATAAAATCATCACTGAACTTGCAGCGCGCCTGAATTCTATTCTGCCGGACAGCTATGTCTTCGGCCGGTTTGGCGGCGATGAATTTGTCATTGCCGCTGTTGAATCAATGGATGATGATAAAATGACCGATTACGCTTCACAACTTTTAGAGCAAGTTGATCAGCCGTTCGCATCGTTTAAAGACGATTCGATTGAACTGCGGGCAAGCATCGGTGTCGCCAAATTCCCCCGCGACAAACAGACGGCTGGCGAGATGTTAAAAGCTGCCGACACTGCGATGTATCAAGCGAAAAAAATTCACGGGGACGGTCCCGCGATCGTCATGTTCCAAGAAAGTTTGCAACAAGACATGCAGCGGCGAATGATGATTGACCGCGACTTGGCAGCCGCAATCCATAACGGATCTTTCTTCACGGTTTATCATCCGCAAATTTGTACAGACACCGGTTCGATCATCGGTGTTGAGGTTCTTTCCCGCTGGAACCATCCGAAGCTCGGTTTGATTCCTCCGCCGGAATTTATCTCGACAATCGAATCGCTTGGAAAAAGTTTGTTTTTTACCCTCGCTGTGATGAAGGCCGGACTGAACGATTACAGCAAATGGGTCGAGCAATCCGATTACAACGGCAGAATTTCGTTTAATGTTCCGCCTTCGATTATTGACAGTTCTCGTTTTTTTAAAGAAGTTTGCCGCCTGAAAGATATTTATCAAATCGCGGATGGAATCATCGAATTAGAACTGACAGAAACCGCGAATGTAACGTCTTCATCAGAGAAGAGAAATGCACTTGCAGCTTTAAGGGACGCAGGTTTTCGTATTTCCATTGATGACTTCGGCACCGGCTTTTCCTCGCTTGATTATTTGATCGATTTTCCGATCGATGAAATCAAAATCGATAAAACCTTTGTTGAACAAATTAATGCGAACAAAAAAGGCTGTGTAATTTTACAAAAAATGATCGAATTAGGAAACCATTTGAATCTGCAAGTTATCGCTGAAGGGGTTGAAAATGAAGATGAACTCCGTTATTTGAAACTCGCCGGATGCCGTTCTGTCCAAGGGTTTTTGTTCGACCGGCCAATGCCGAACGACCGTTTTGTTCTCCGGCTAAAAAAAGTCCGAGCACAAAAAAACACCGGGATTTAAAATCCCGGCGCCTATAAGTCATTTTTCTTGCAGATCCGGCATTCGTTTGCCGGATCGTTTCATGTTCGGCGGCACTGTCGGCATCGGGACTCCTTTTAAAAGCATGCGCCAATAAATCTGCTTAAAGGCCATTTTTCCGTAATGGTTGATCGTTGTCTCTTCCATCAATTTAAACGGTCCTGCTTTTGGCAAGGGGAATGTCCCCGGCATTGGATCGTGGTCATAGTTGAAGTCAATTAACAGCGCTTTATTGAACCCGGATTCAATGTAACAGTTCGCATGTCCGTCAAACGCTGCTGTCATCGGTGTGCCGTTGACCCAGTGCTCGATATTTTCAGCCAATATTTCTGCAGAAAAGTGTGCCGTTGAACCTGCTTTTGACGTCGGGATGTCCGAAGCGTCCCCGACAACAAAGATATTATCGTAGTTTTTCGCCTGAAGGGTGTGGGGGTCAGCTGCTACGTAATTGCGGGCATTGCCCATACCCGATCGGGCGATGACTTCGTTGCCTTTGTTCGGCGGAACAGTAACAAGCAAATCGTAGTCGAGACGCGATCCATCTTTTCCGACCATTTGATTGTTGGTTCCGTCGATTTCTGCCAAGGCAAAACCGGTCACAAGGCGAATATTTTTCTGTTCGTAGAGTTCATGAACTTTTTCTGCAAACGAAGGTTTCGGGAAAGCTTTCGGAAGCGACGTGACATATTCGATTTCGACCTGATCGCGAATTCCCTGTTTATGAAAAAATTCATCTGCCAATAAGGCAAATTCGATCGGCGCTACCGGACACTTGATCGGCATTTCAGTCATATGCACGACCATTTTCCCGCCTTTAAATGTTTTCAATTTGTTCCGTAGAGACACAGCGCCGTCAAACGTGTAAAAATCGAAAATATTTTCACGCCAGCCGTTATCAATGCCTTTTACAAGCTCAGGAGCAATATCATTGCCCGTCGCAATGATCAGCAGGTCATAGGTAAGAACTTTCCCGCCAGATAAATAAACTTCATTTTTTTCCGGAGAGATTTTATCGATTTTTGCCAAAATATACGCGACCGTTTTCGGTAGAAATTTCTCACGCTTTTTCACAACGTCTTTTTCTGAGTACTTCCCGAACGGTAAAAACAAAAATCCCGGCTGATAATAATGGTCATTCGTCTCATCTATTACCGTCAGCTGCCAAATTTTTTTATCAAGTTTTTTATTCAAATGATTCGCCATCATTGTCCCGGCGGTCCCTCCGCCTAAAATAACTGCTTGTTTCATGAAAAAGCCCTCCCTTTGGGTAATGAAACGTTTAATGAATTGCGATGTTATTTACATTATAAACCTTTTATACCCATTTGGGTATGTACAGTTTGTGAAATTTTGAAATCGATGTGAAAAAGCCGTTCGCTTTGAACGGCTTTGAGATATTATTGCGGCTTTCGAAGCAGCGCCATCAACCCGGCCGGAACGAGAAACAGAGCCGGTATAAATCCAAATAAACTGATCGATACTAAAATGGCAACGCCGCTGACAACCATCACCCAGCCAGCGAGCTTCGCTTTGAATTTAACGAGGATCCCGCCGATCACTCCTAGTGTGCTGAATAAAAAGGCACTCATACCAAGTCCCGTCAGCGTATTGTCACCGCCCGTTGCTTGGTCAATCTCTCCCATGAACAGTGCGAAAAATGCTCCGGCAAAACCAATAAGACCTCCTAAAATTCCAAGTACCATTTCTGTCGTTCTGTTCATAATGATCTCCCCTTTTTCTTAATATAACTACATAATAACGCTGAAACTGACAGGGATTGTCAGGGCATACATGTTCGTATAAAAAATTTTTCGTTTTTGCTTATTTTTGAATAGAATCAGGATCATTGGGGTATTGCGTTACCTAGCAGCAAATTGAGATTTATGAAAGGAGAATTTTTTATGCAAACAATCGTTGATGTTGACCGGCTCACCCACCGCGCTTTTCACATATACAAATTTTTGAATGAACACTACTTATTGACCGGCAATTCCTTTTTGTTGGGAGAACGGATTTTAAATTGGGCAGTAGTCATGAATAAAAACCAAGAAGTTGTCGAAGTCATGTATTTTCGTTCCTACAATCACCGAGTGAAAGAGCAGACTTTTTTAAACAATATCGGAGTATTTTTATCGTCGTACCCGATCCGGGAATTCGAGGAAGAAGGAAAAACGATTCCGCTGGAGCGCACATTTAACCCGGGGGAGCAAGTTCCTGTTCCGGAACTCGTCGGTCAAATGCTTGCTCAGCATAAATAAAGAAAAGAAATTTGGGCAAAAGGGTAGCTTTTTTTGCAGTTATGTACTATATTAAGTATTAGCTGATTGTTGTTCGGATAAGATTTGAGTAAGGAAACAAGCTTTTGCAAGTGAAATTCCTCTTGAATGGTTAAATGAAGAGCACAATAGTAATATTTTTGCAGGCAACCCCTGCGCAGGAGGAATAGTCTATGACTACAGGTACAGTAAAATGGTTTAACGCAGAAAAAGGTTTCGGCTTCATCGAGGTTGAAGGTGACAACGACGTATTCGTTCACTTCTCCGCGATCCAAGAAGAAGGTTACAAAACACTTGAAGAAGGCCAAACTGTTACTTTTGACGTTGAGCAAGGTTCACGCGGACCGCAAGCTGCGAACGTTCAAAAGCAGTAAAACCATCTGAACTTACCGAAAAACCCGCTCTTTATGAGCGGGTTTTTTTATTGCTTGCAATTCCTTTTAACTGTTTCTCATTTTGGGGTGGACATTTAAGTGAATATGTACTAACATAAGAAATAGCTGATTGTTGTTCGGATAAGATTTGAGTAAGGAAACAAGCTTTTGCAAGTGAAATTCCTCTTGAATGGTTAAATGAAGAGCACAATAGTAATATTTTTGCAGGCAATCCCTGCGCAGGAGGAATAGTCTATGACTACAGGTACAGTAAAATGGTTTAACGCAGAAAAAGGTTTCGGCTTCATCGAGGTTGAAGGTGACAACGACGTATTCGTTCACTTCTCCGCGATCCAAGAAGAAGGCTTCAAAACACTTGAAGAAGGCCAAACTGTCAACTTTGACGTTGAGCAAGGTTCACGCGGACCGCAAGCTGCGAACGTTCAAAAGCAGTAAAACCATCTGAACTTACCGAAACGCCCTGTTCATTTTTTGAACAGGGCGTTTTTTATTGCAAATGACTAGAAATTAATTTGAAAATAAAGGTAGACAATTTCCTATCTATGTATTAATATCGTAGGTAACTGATTGTTGTTCGGATAAGATTTGAGTAAGGAAACGAGCGTGAGCAAGTTTTCATCTTCTTGATGATTAAATGAAGAGCACAATAGTAATATTTTGCAGGCAACCCCTGCACAGGAGGAATAGTCTATGACTACAGGTACAGTAAAATGGTTTAACTCAGAAAAAGGTTTCGGCTTCATCGAGGTTGAAGGCGAGAACGACGTATTCGTTCACTTCTCCGCGATCCAAGAAGAAGGCTTCAAAACACTTGAAGAAGGCCAAACTGTTACTTTTGACGTTGAGCAAGGTTCACGCGGACCGCAAGCTGCGAACGTTCAAAAGCAGTAAAACCATCTGAACTTACCGAAAACCTCCGTTCTTTCGAGAACGGAGGTTTTTTATTGAACTCCTCGATCATATACGCCCTAAGGTATGTTTAACATCTGTTTAAAACGGTAAAAGGATTAATGTCACACCAATACCTAGGAGGTAATATAATGTTTTTAAAAACTTTTTTTGATCACGCCTTAGCTCAGCATTCATACATGGTCGGCTGCCAACAGACTGGTGAAGCCGCGGTCATCGATCCATCACGTAACGTTGATGAATACTTTGATGTCGCCGAAGAAGAGGAATTAACGATTACCCGCGTTTTGGAAACGCATATTCACGCGGACTATGTTTCCGGTTCAAGAGAAATGGCTGAACGGGCTTCAGCAACGATTTACTATTCGCGTGAAGGCGAAGGTGACCCAAGCGGTGAATACAATTGGGACAACAGCCTGTCTACCCACGGTCTTCGCGACGGTGACAAGATTCAGATGGGAAAGGTGTCGCTTGATGTCTTGCATACACCTGGACACACCCCTGAGCACATCAGCTTTATCTTAACCGACGGCGCGGCTTCGGATAAACCGATCGGTATGTTCACCGGCGACTTTTTATTCGTCGGCGATGTCGGCCGTCCCGATTTGTTAGAAAAAGCTGTCGGCGTCCAAGATTCGGCGAAAAAAGGTGCTAAGCAAATGTTTGCTTCACTGAAAAAGATTGCCGATATGGATCCGTCGCTGCAAATCTGGCCGGGACACGGCGCAGGCAGTGCATGCGGCAAGTCGCTCGGCGCTGTGCCGACCTCATCGCTCGGTTACGAACTGAAAACCAACCCTGCTCTGCAGCATGAAACAGAGGAATCCTTTGTCGACTTCTTATTAGCTGAACAGCCTACGCCCCCAGCCTACTTCGCTGTGATGAAACGGATTAATAAAACCGGTCCGCAGCTGTTAAGAGATGCGAAGTCTGCCTACCGGTACGGGGCAAATGTCAAGAAAATCGACGAACTTCTGCAGCGGGATGTGACAGTGATCGATGCGCGTTCCCGCGAATCTTATGCACAATCGCATATTCCCGGAACGATCAACATTCCATTTGATTCAACGTTTGCAAACTGGATGGGTTCACTCGTCTCTTATGAAAAACCGGTCTTCTTCATTGCTGAACCGCACACGTTCGATGAAATCAAACATGCGATGAATGCCATCGGCCTCGATCAAACCGAAGGATTTTTCTCTCCGATGATTTTAGACCAATACGAAGCCGCTTACGGTACTAGCGATTATCCAGTGCATACACCGAAAACGGCTTACGAAAAACAGCGCAGCAATGAACTGAACATTGTCGACGTCCGCGAAGAGTACGAATATGAAAAACTGCATGTCGACGGCGCTTACAACATGGTTATGAACGACATTTCCGAGCGTCACACGGAACTTCCTTCCGGACCGATTGCCGTCTATTGCGGCTCCGGCGCCCGCTCTGCAATTGCAGCCAGCCTGTTGAAAGAAAAAGGCTTCGATGTCCGCAACATTAAAGGCGGCTTTATGCGTTGGAGAAATGAAGAACTGCCGACATCTTCATAAAATTTTCGCTTAAAGAGACTGCTGATTGTTCAGCAGTCTTCTTTTATTGTCATTCAGTCCGTCAAAAATTTATCACAATTTTCTGTTTTATTTATGTTTACCTTTTTGGCTTGCGGGTATAGTTAAGTAACAACAGAATAGAATAAATCTCCTCTTCGGAGACTCAGCCATACGGTTGCTTCCGTACCTGAACCAGATGGATCCGAGCTGCATAAGTGAATGCAAAAGAATTGAATGGGTTTAATGGACAACAACAAGTCCAGCATTCATTTTCTCCCGCATCAACAAAGGATCCGCCAAACGGTTGCTGAGAGAAGCCTGACCGGAAGGATGAAACGACCGATGCACAACACCGGATCTCAATCGGTGATAAGCATCCTTCATCCGGAAAGCAGCTGTCAAAGCAATCAACCGAAATCGGAAACAACACTCAAGGTTACCGGATCTCACCGCGAAGGCAACGAAAATGTTGCAGGGGCGTACAATGCGCCAGCAAATATGACCGGTTTCCAGCGAGTACATGGTTGAGTCCCCAAAGAGGAGATTTTTTTGCCCGGCCGTTCAGAACGGCCGGGCATCTTCACGTTCAGCCGTAAGCGGCCGTATGTTACGATGAGTTCATCCTCGAAGATAAAGGAGCTGAATGCGCGTGAAAACAAAAAAACCTGTAACCTTAGCGCTCGTTGGCGCTTGGCATGTTCATACAAACGGCTTCATCAAAGAATTTCAAAAAACACGCTCAGAAGCAGCTGTTTTCAAACGTGTATGGGACACCGATCCTGAACGCGGGCAGCGTTTCGCGAAAATGCTCCAGGCAACATGGACGCCTGACTTTTCTGCGATATTCAATGATCCTGAGATTGACGGTGTAATGATCGAGGCGGAAACGTCCCGGCATAAGGAACTGATCCAACAAGCAGCAGCTGCGGGCAAGCATATTTTCACAGATAAAATTCTCGCTCCCTCCGTTTCGGAAGCTGAAGATATTCTCGCCCATACAAACAAAGCCGGGATTGTTTGCTGTGTATCTCACGAGTCATTAACACGCCCGGACTACCGTTACGCGAAAAGACTGATGGATGAAGGTTGGTTCGGTGATGTAGTGTCTTATTACTTTCGCCGTTCTCACGGTCATGCGAAAACAGATCGGCTTCCTTCCTCTTGGTTTGATCCGGCAACTGCTGGAGGCGGCGCACTGATCGACTTGGGTGTCCACGGCATTTCACTTGCCGTTTATTTATTCGGTGAACCGGATCATATTAACAGCCATTTGCGTTCACTCGTTAAAAAAAATGTTGAAGATACGGCAACTGTGAGTATGACCTATCAACATTTGCCTGTCATTGCTGTTTCACACACCAACCTCGTCTCTTCTGTCATGGATAATTATCTTGAAATTATCGGCACAGACGGAAGTTTATACGTGATTGGCGATCGCGACCCGGAGCTCACTTTATATGATAAACACGGCGAAAAAAGTTCGGTTTCTTCCGCTGATTTGACCGAAACTGACCTCATTCCCTTGATTCGCTGGATTGATGTACTGACAGGAACTGATACAGAAACATCCCTTCATGAAGCCGGGCTTTCGTTTTCTGCCGGAGTGTCTGTTGTCCGCACAGTGAGTGCCGCCTATCAAAACAGCCGCCCGTAAATCAAGACGCCTGCAAAAAAAACGGCCGGTTCTCCTTGATTGGAGAACCGGCCGCTAGTCTGCACAAGAATAATTAGCAGCAGTCACTTTCATTTCCTGTCATAATTAACCCGCTTCCTTGCGGCGTTTCTTGATAATCAAGCGCCATGCCGGAAGTTTGGCCATAAACATTTTGTTCATACGCTACTTTAATACCGTTTACTTCTTCAACAACATCCGATTCTGCCGGCTCATCCAGAGCCAGTCCAAGTTGAGGTCCTCCTCAACCCATGCCGGCAACAAAAACTTTAATGTTTTTGGCGCCGTTTTCATTCATAATTTCTTGAATGTAACCTTTAGCCTTATCCGTAATATTCATTGATCATGTCACCTCTTTGTTATAATACCTATAAGGGTATCTTAACAGAATCATTCTCTTATGGCAACATTGTAGCTTTTCATCACAAAAACGTCAATCTTCGCCTATTCGCTCAACCCTTCAGCGATCGTTTCCGCATTGTGTCTCATCATATCCACGTACGTTTCTTGACCGGAGCCTTCTTCACCGACGGCGTCTGTATAGAGTTCGCCTTTGATTTCAACATCTGCATCATCAGCCACTGTCTCCATGTAACGGCTGTCGACAGTTGTTTCGACAAATACACCCGGCACTTCCCGCTCTGATAACACATCGATTAGGCGGCTGATCTGACCGCTAGTGCCTTCTTCGTGCGAATTGATTTCCCAAACTCCCTCTGTGTCAAATCCGTAATCCTCACCGAAATATTTAAAGGCATTTTCACTCAGCGCAATCAGGCGGTGTTCTTCAGGAATATCAGCGGTTTGTTCTTCGACAAACTGATCTAATTCGTCAATTTCTTCTAAGTAGGCTTCGGCATTTGCTTCGTATTCTTCTTCTCCGTCAGGATCCAATTCAATCAGCATTTCTGTAATGTTATCAATATACGTATCTACATTTTTCGGACTGAGCCATGCATGCGGGTCCGGCGGCGGATTTTCCCCTTCTTCATCTAACGGAATCGGATCGATCCCCTCCGATATTTCTGTAATCGGTGTTTCTGAGGCGTTTTCTACAATTTGTTCCAACCATTCTTCCAAGTTCATTCCGTGCGTGATAAACATTTCGGAATCACTGACGTTTCTAAAATCGCTTGGAACCGGTTCGTATTCATGCGGTTCTTCGCCAATCGGGACAATGTAGTCCACTTCGCCTCTGTCGCCGAGCACTTGCTCGACAAAATCAGCTGTAATTGAAAATGTCGTCGTAAGGTATAAGCCGTCACCGGCGTCTCCCGTGTTTTCTTCACCAGTATTGTTTTCAACGTTGTTATGATTTTCTTTATCAACGTTTGCCGTGTCATTATTCTCTGCTTCATCTGCGTCCCCGCAAGCAGCAACAGTTAACAAGCCCGCTCCGGCAACAATACCTTTCAGCCAATGTTGTTTCATGTTTGCACTCCTCCTTTAAACATGCGCAAATCAATATATTTTTCTTCAAACTATAAAAGTTTCCTTAGTGCAACTTTTGTAGTTTAGAGTATATCCCCTTAGCTCACGAAAGTCAAGGGGATCGATGAACGTTTATTTTTCAACCATTTGTTCACGTTTCACCTGGATATCCTGAAGCATTTCAAATAAAGATAACAGTTCATATATAAAGTGTGTGTTCGGATTAATATAATGATCCTGATCTTTTAATTCCGGCGGATTTGTAAAACCGTAGCGCATTAAACCGTCAAGCTCATTTACAATCCGGAAATGAATATCCGGGGGCGTTCCGCTTTTATCATAGCGAAGATCCTCAGCATGATCCAAAATAAGCTGGAGCACATCGCGTTCCCGCTGAGATAAAGCAGGCGGATTCGGCAAATAGTATAAGTTTCCGAGGTGGAGTTCCGCTTGATGCAACAGACGCGTCATTTGTCTTAATTCGGCATAACGCCGGAATACATTGACATTGTAGCGGTGAAACCGGAGCTCTTTGCGCTGAAAACCGAGGAGTTCATCGGTTTTAGACAGCACTTGTTTTAAATGCAAATAGTTTTCTTCGTTCAGCGACTTTCCGCGAAAATGCAAAAAGTCGTATGCTATATCGTGAATTCGTTCTTGCAATTCCAGTAAATGCTCTCGGTGGCGCTTTTCAACGTCTGCCAAATAATTGGCCGGCAGCACCGTTACGTTCACAGCTGTCGCGACGGTAATACCGATCATTGTTGTCAATAGACGCGTTAAAAATTGATAAAAAAGCGGCCCGTCAAGATCCGGGATCATCGCCATTGCTGTGAGCGTTGCAACAAGCGTACCATCCTGAAGCTTCAGCTTCTGACAAAGGTAAATCGTTAATACTGCGGCCAACGCAAATGCAGGCGGTGTCGCGCCAAAAAAGAAGACAAGAACAGCAGCAAGTCCGGCTCCGATGGCCGAGGCGGGAAAACGAATTAATCCTTTGCGGATCGAATCATATGTATTCGGTTCAATGGAGACGATTGCGGTAATAACCGCAAAAATTTGCGGCAACCCGAGAAGATAGCAAATAAGCGAGGTCAAAAATACGGCAATGCCGGTTTTTATGATCCTTTCACCGCGAATTTTCGGTTTAAGCCGATTGGATAAACGAAAACGTCGTTTCATACATGACCGCCCGTCCTTACTGAATGATTAGTTTTATTTTATCACACTTGTATGAGAAAAAAACCGCCGAACGGCGGTCTTAGGGTATAGACAAAGTCATGACATCGATACATGTCATATTAAAAGAAGCGGATGACGACGCATCGTCTGGCTTCTTTCACCTGAAGTATCACTGCGACACCGGCGCAGGATTAAGCCGGGATGCTCGGTCGTCCTGCTTGTTTCAAACAGCGCAGTGTCAATGTTGTTCTGAAATTAAGAAAGCCACGCAAGCCGCTTCCTCCGACGCCTCCGGGAAAGCAAAAGACGAAGATCCGGATTCGGCGGTCTCTCGCAATGTATTTCCAAGGAAATAACCTCGTTTTAACGGATTCGGTAGACAACCGCTTCATACGGACGAAGCGTAAAGGTGTCCAAGTCTGTCGGCGCGTCTTCTCTGTTCGCCAAGAACAATTCCCGCTCCCGTCCGATCAGCTCTTTTGGCAGCGCCACGTCCGGTTCGCCGTTGTAAAAATTACAGTATACCAAAAGCATTTCATCCCCGAGTTCGCGTTTGTAGGCAAATACTTCCGGGTCGTCCTCCATAAGCAGATCAAAACTGCCGTAAACGACGGTTTCGTTGTTGTGGCGCAGCTCAATCAATTTTTGGTAGTAATAAAAGATCGATTTCGGATCGTTAAGCGCTGCCTCGGCGTTAACTTCCGGGTAGTTTGGATTTACTTTCAGCCAAGGTTCACCGCTCGTAAAACCGGCATGTTGCGAATCATCCCATTGCACCGGGGTTCGGGCATTATCGCGGCCTTTGATGTGAATTTTCTCCATCAATTCGTCATGAGGAACCCCTTCCGCCCGTTTTTCGTGATACATATTCAGCGTTTCAATATCGTTATAATCGGCGATATCCGTAAACGAAACGTTTGTCATCCCGAACTCTTCGCCTTGATAAATATACGGCGTGCCTTTCATCATGTGCAGAAGCGTCGCGAGCATCGTTGCGGATTGATAATGGTAATCACCGTCATTACCAAACCGCGAGACCACCCGCGGCTGATCGTGATTATTCCAATACAGACTGTTCCACCCGTTATGTTCAAGCGCCTTTTGCCATTTAACAAGGTTTTCGCGCAAAGCTTCAAGTTTCAGCGGGCGAATATCCCACTTCCCTTCCGGTCCGGAATCAAGATCGACGTGTTCAAACTGAAAGACCATGTTTAATTCTTCGCGCGTTTCATCCGTATACTTAATAGCTTCTTTTTCATCGACACCGGGCATCTCGCCGACTGTCATCACGTCGTAATGCCGAAGCACTTCGTTATACATTTCATGCAAAAATTCATGAATCCGCGGCCCGTTCATAAAATAATCGCCGCCAGGAACATATTTTCTCCCGTGCGGGTTCGGCGCATCGGGCAAACCCGGTTCTTTGGAAATAAAATTGATTACATCCATGCGAAACCCGTCGACACCTTTATCGAGCCACCACTTCATCATATCGTGCACTTCGCTGCGGACGGTCGGATTTTCCCAGTTGAGGTCCGGCTGCTTTTTGGAAAACAGATGCAAGTAATACTCACCTGTTTTCTCATCATACTCCCAGGCGCTGCCGCTGAAAGCAGACTCCCAGTTGTTCGGTTCGGATCCGTCCTCTTTTCCCGGACGCCAAATGTAATAATCGCGGTACGGATTGTCTTTCGCTTGGCGTGATTCCAGAAACCATGCATGTTCATCAGACGAATGATTGACGACAAGGTCCATAATGACTTTTAAGCCGCGCTTGTGTGCTTCAGCGAGCATCGTTTCCCAATCTGCCATCGTACCGAACTCATCCATAATATCTTTGTAATCGCTGATATCGTAGCCGTTATCATCGTTCGGCGACTTGTACACCGGTGACAGCCAGATCACGTCGATGCCCAGCGTTTTTAAGTAGTCGAGCTTCTCGGTAATCCCCGGAATATCACCGATTCCGTCGCCGTTTGAATCGTTAAAACTGCGCGGATAAATTTGATAAACTACGCTTTCTTTCCACCATCGTTTTGTCTCTGCCATCTTTATTCCTCCTTATGATCACGCTTTCACACTTAAACTTTACTACATCTGCGCAACCGTTTCCATAGAAAAGTTATTTCGGGTTGCGAATTGATTTGTTAGAATAGAGAAGACAGACTTTTCGGAAAGGATGAGAGGATGACAACAAAACATGCTTTAACTGCAGAAGATTTGCGGAATCTTAATATTATTGGCGATCCGCAGCTGTCTCCGGACGGACAAACGCTTGCAATGATCAGAACCCGGATTACAGACGAGGATGAATATGAAACGCATCTGTTCGTACAAAAACATACCGACAATGAGCCGAAGCAATGGACGTTTGGATCGGGGCGCGTCTTTTCACCGCGTTTTTCTCCGGACGGACAGACACTTGCTTACACACGCACGAAAGCGAAAGGTGAAAAACCGCAGCTTTACCTGCAATCGCTCGACGGCGGTGAAGCGAAACAAGTAACCGAATTGGACGGCGGTGCCGGTGAGCCTTTTTGGGCGCCGGACGGACGGCGCGTATTGTTTTCTACCAGCTTTGAGGGCGGGCAAGCCGTTCCGGCAGAGAATGAAGATACTGTTAACAACAACGGCAAAGATGAAAAATCAAAGCCTTTCGTCGTTGAACGTTTAAAGTATAAATCAGATGCCGCCGGGTTTCATGACGGGAAAACAAAACAGCTCGCCGTGTTAACCGTTTCAGACGGACAAGTCGAATTTTTCAGCGACGACGTTTATGACCATACGCCGAACGGCTGGTCGCCCGACGGCGAACAGATTGTTTACACTGCGAACAAAGCGCCTGATGACACATTGATTTCCGATATTTATACCGTCGATACAAAGACGAATGAACATACGTGTTTAACCGGCCAAGAAGGCATGTTCTCAAACGGAACTTTCAGTCCGGACGGAAAAACCATTGCCTGTTTCGGCCATGAAAAAGAATACCTCGGCGCCACGCAGGCAAAAGTTTGGCTGCTTGATCCCCTCTCGTCTAAGCGATCTGTGCTGACAGCTTCATGGGATGTGAATGTCGGCGATACGATGATCGGCGACAGCCGCGCCGGCGATGCAGAACCGGGACCAGTCTTTTCTAAAAACGGGGACGCCGTCTATGTCCGTGCCAGTACCAATGGCAATACCCAGCTGTATCATGTCAGCTTAAGGAACGGTGATGTTACGCAGCTGACACACGGCGAGCAGCATGTTTACAGCGCAAGCATTGATCCCGATCGGGGTGAAGCTGTCGTCGGCATCAGCACACCGCTCAATCCGGGGGAATTGTACCGCCTGTCGCTGACAGGGTCCGGTGAAACAACCCCGCTGACAGCACTGAATGCCGAATTCTTGCAGGAGATTCATGTGAGTGAAGCGGAAGAGATCCGCACCCGTTCAGCTGACGGAGGCGAAGTACAGGGATGGCTGTTGAAACCGTACCAATTTGATGATAATACGTCTTACCCGGGGGTGCTGGAAATTCACGGCGGACCTCACGCGATGTACGGCAACACTTTTTTCCATGAATTGCAGCTCTTAGCCGCTAAAGGGTTTGCCGTCTTCTACAGCAATCCGCGCGGCAGCCACGGGTACGGCCAGCAATTTGTCAATGCTGTGCGTGGCGATTACGGCGGGATGGATTACGAAGATTTAATGGCCTTTACAGACGCCGTTACAGCGCGTCACCCGTGGATTGACAGCAATCGGCTCGGCGTCACCGGCGGAAGTTACGGCGGGTTTATGACAAACTGGATTTTAGGACAGACAGACCGCTTTCAAGCCGGAGCGACACTGCGCTGCATCAGCAACTGGCTCTCCTTTTACGGGGTGAGCGACATCGGCTATTTCTTCACCGAATGGGAAGTGGGCGCCGATTTTCTGCAAGATACCGATACATTGTGGAATCATTCGCCGATTAAATACGTCAATAACATTACAGCTCCGCTGCTTATTTTGCACGGCGAAAAAGATTACCGCTGCCCTGTCGAACAGGCTGAACAGCTGTTTGTCGCCTTAAAGATGCGCGGACAGGATCCGCGGTTTGTCCGTTTCCCGGAAGCAAATCATGAGCTTTCCCGGAGCGGGCCGCCTCATTTGCGGATCGCGAGACTTGATGAGTTAACGTCATGGTTTGAGAAACATTTACTCGAAAGCGAGCCAACCAACACAGCCTTGTAATAAAAAGCAGCCTGCAATTTGCAGGCTGCTTTTTCATCCCGTTTTTAGGCAAACAAGCCTGTTTCGACAAACTCATCGATCACGTTGTTGTCAACATCGCCTTCCAGTTCCACTTCAACCGTATCCCCGGGCTGCAGCGCAAGCGCTAAGAGTCCAAGCAAACTTTTCGCTTCAACCACCCAGTGATCTTTTTTTACGAGTACTTTTCCGGGATACTTACCGGCAATTTCGGTTATTTTTGTCGCATTATCCCCGAATATCGGTGTTTTAACAGTTAATTGCATCCTCTCACCTCCATCGAATCTTACGTTATCTATTATACCCGAACGGGCAAATATTCACACAACGTTTCTGCTGATTTGATATACTGGAAGTTAACTTGCCCGCTTAAAGGAGACGATGTCAATGTCTGATCAATTCGCGCGCGCGTCGTGGCATACTCATTTTTCCGAACGAACACCGTCAATACTCGGTCACGATGCTTACCGGCACTTTGCTTTGTTTGTGCCGATCGTCATGTACCAAAATGAACCGCATGTTCTGTTTCAAGTCCGTTCGAACGGCATTCGCCAACCCGGAGAAATCAGTTTTCCCGGCGGTAAAGCGGAAAAAGAAGACCGCAGTTTTGCCCATACTGCCTTTCGCGAGATGCAAGAAGAAATCGGGGTCGCCTCCGAAAAAGCGCGAATCTTAGGTCCGCTCGATTATATGGTCACACCGTTTCAGCTGATTATTCATCCGTTTTTAGGTGAAATTGACGGTGATGCCGAACTGGAACTAAATGCGGCAGAAGTAGCCGAAGTGTTTACCGTGCCGCTTCACGAGCTGCGGAACATGACTCCGAAAGAGCATACGATTTATCTGGAAGTAACGCCGGAAGATAATTTCCCGTATCATTTGATCCCAAACGGCGAGAATTATTCCTGGCGGACAGGTTACGTAACCGAACAGTTTTACGAGTACAACGGCTATATCATTTGGGGGCTGACAGCGCGTATTTTAACGCATGCGCTCTACGAACTGACATTGGCTGAAAAGCGGATGACGTGATCGTTATTAACGAAGCTTTCGCAGCTCTTCTAACATTATCAGGACCATATTCGCTGAATTGACGGAAGCATCTTCTAAAAATTCATCGTAAGACATCTTCGCATCCCGCCCGGCAATATCCGAAAGCGATCGGATCACCACAAACGGGCATTGAAACTGATGGCAGACGTGCGCGATGGCTCCGGCTTCCATTTCCGCACAGTAAGGTTTATTAAAGGTTTTTTTCAGCTGTTCGACACGGTCGTGATTGCTCATAAACGAATCACCGCTGATGATCAATCCTTTTGCGGCGGGGATACCGGCCGCTTCAGCGGATTCCGCGGCAATGGAGATTAAGCGCTCATCGGGCGGATAGAATGCCGGCATGCGCGGAACTTGGCCGTATTCGTACCCGAAGACCGTCGCATCGACATCATTGTAGCGCACTTCGGTTGAGACGACGACATCCCCGACTTCAAGTTCCGGATTAAGTCCCCCTGCTGAGCCGGTATTAATAATATAATCCGGATGGTACAGCTGGTTCATCAGCGTCGTGCTGATGGCTGCATTAACCTTCCCGATGCCTGATTTCGCTAAAATAACTTCGACTCCTTCAAGTTTTCCGAGATGGAACTCACAGCCGGCGATCACTGCGCGGTCAAGTTTATCCATCTTCTCCCGGAGCATTTCCACTTCTTCTTCCATCGCTCCGATCACACCGACACGCATGCATAACACTCCTTTTATTTCGCATTCTGCCATCATCAAGCAGTTATTTTTTGTAAGACTAACATAATCACGTGTATATCATAGCGAAAATTGTCGACGGAGACAAGACACTCATCAAAAAAAACCGGCAGGTTCTATACCTGCCGGTTTCATTCTTTCCAGCTCATTTAGCCGCCGTACGGATTAGAAGAGAGCTGTTCCATCGATGCCGGCTCCCAGCCTTCACCTTCGACCCAGCTTAGTTCAACTTGATACGGTGTCGAGGTGTTCTCGTCGTCACTGACAGTGCCGACAACTGTGTTTTCACCGCCGGCATTTTCGATCCGCCAGACGGTCATTTCACTTTGACTGATGCCTGTTGCATATTCAAGCGCACGCTTCATCTCTTCCCAATTCACATGATCGCGGCTGAATTTCTCTTGCGTCAATTGAAACGGTTCTTCTTGAGCCGTTCCGATCGGTCCCCATTCATCTTCATCAGCAGGCCCGGGCTCTTCGTTGTTGCTGTTGTTCTCATTTGATTCGTTTTCATCGTTGGACTCATTATTTTGATTGTTATTATTGCTTTCATTCCCGTTGTTTTCGTTATTATTATTGTTCGCGTCGTTTACCGTGTCGCCCAAATTGCCGTCCAGTTCATTGTCAGCGTTATTGTTTTGCTCTGTCTCGTCATCGGAAATATTCGTATTTTCGTTAATACCTCCAGCGCCTTCGTTATTTTCTTCGGCTGTGTCATTGTCGTTGTTATTGTTCGGCGCAGCTTCATCATTGCCGCCCAACCCGAAAAAAAGTGTCCCGGAAATAAACACGATAATGACAGCAACGATACCGATCGAAATATTTAAAAAAGTGTTGATTCGTTTTTTCTTCCGGACTTCACGGCGCCCGATTCGATCATTTTCAAATTGGTTCATCGTTATAAGATCCTCCTTAGTAGCAGTACATTATTTCCATATTATAATGGATATTACCGCTGAATACGAGTGTCAAACTGAAAGTTTAACCTTATTTTTATAACTTGTCATCTGCGTGAAATAAACAAGAGCAGAAAAAAACCGTTCCGGCCTTGCCGGAAACAAGGTGAAACGGTTTTTCATCGATCCTGTTATTGAACGGCGGTAATTTCAACTTTCATATCGCCGCCCGGTGTTGTCACGGTAATTTCTTCACCGACAGCTTTGCCGAGCAAGCTTTGCGCCATTGGTGAATCATTGGAAATTTTCCCTTCGAGAGGATCCGCTTCAGCCCGTCCGACAATCGTATAAGCTTCCTCATCGCCGTTCGGAACTTCTTTAAACGAAACCGTTTTTCCAAGCGAAACGACGCTGTTATCTTCGTCTTCTTCAATAATCTCTGAGTTGCGAAGCATCGTCTCGAGCTGCTGAATGCGCCCTTCAACGAACGCCTGCTCTTCTTTGGCTGAATCGTATTCGGAGTTCTCAGATAGATCTCCGAAGCTTCGGGCGATTTTAATTCGTTCGACAACTTCCTTGCGCCGTTCTGTTTTTAAATAATCCAGTTCCTCCTGGACTTTTTGCTTGCCTTCTTCTGTCATATAGTGTTTCTCTTCTGCCATTTTTGTTCTCTCCTTCGCGTAATAGCTTACCGGGAACGCTTTCATATATTATTCCCGTGATTGTAATACCGCTTAGTTAATAAGACGTCTCATTATAAACGGCAAGCGCTCGGCTCGCCGTCAATCGTTCTGACTTAAGCCGCAGCGCTGGACAAATATTTTCTTATGAAATTTCCCGTATTTAGAAATCTTTTCCTAACAATCTGTTGATAATTATATACAAAAATCTTTCTGAATGCTATCAAAAAGATAATTTTTTTTCAGAAAATATCTGCATTTGTCATGAACGCGTCACATTTTCAGACCCGTCACGTGTTTTTTCTTCGATGACGGTTTTGATCTTCGTCGCCATTAAGTCAATCGCGACGACATTATCGCCGCCTTCTGGAATAATAATATCTGCATAGCGTTTTGTCGGCTCGATAAACTGCAAATGCATCGGTCTGACAACGGACGTATATTGATCGATCACTGAATCGATTGTTCGGCCGCGTTCTTGGATATCGCGGAGCAGCCGGCGAATGATCCGCAAATCTGAATCGGTATCGACAAACAGCTTAATATCCATTAAATCGCGGAGACGTTCATCATCAAGAATCAAAATGCCTTCTAAGATTACAACATCTCTAGGTTCGAGCGGCACTGTTTCATCTGAGCGGGTATGATTAGCGTAATCGTAGACAGGTTTTTCTACCGGTTCACGCTGGATTAATTTGCTGATCTGTTCAATCATCAAATCAATATCAAACGCAAGCGGATGATCGTAATTCGTTTTCAGCCGTTCTTCCATCGGAAGGTCCGTTTGATCTTTGTAATAAGCGTCCTGCTCGATCATCAGGATCGATTGTTCAGGAAATTGCCGGCAAATTTTGTTTGCTACTGTCGTTTTTCCAGAGCCGGATCCACCGGCAACACCGATAATGACGGGTTTGTTATCCATCTGCTAAAGTTCCTTTCTCATCATGTTATGAACATATACAGGCTGATCAGTCTTAAACGTCACAACTTGCAGCGGATGACGGGCAGCATCAATCTCATTGCCTTCATCATCCCAAATCGTGCCGACCGTCATTGAGAACCGTTCGATCTCCGGGCCGAAAAATTCGACTGTGTCTCCGGGACGGAAATGATTCCGCTGTTGGAGTGTGACCATCCCTGTATCTGCATCATAATCTAACACAAGTCCGCTAAAATCAAAAGGCGTTTTTTGTTTATGATTGCGAAACATCTGTTCTTCATAACCGGGGGTATTTTCGAAAAACGCCGGCGCTGTAGGACGATTCGCACATTTCTCCAGCTCTTTCAGCCATTCCGGATCAATCGTAAAGTTATCCGGGTCGGCGCAATAAGCATCAATTACTTTTCGATACACACTGACGACTGTCGCGACATAATGGATCGATTTCATCCGCCCTTCGACTTTCAAGCTGTCAATACCGGCATCGACGAGCTTCGGAATCGACTGTACCAAGTTTAAATCTTTCGGCGACATGGCAAACGGCGCGTCTTCCTCTGCAAAAAGGGCGTTGCCGCTCTCGGCATTCGCATCCTCTCTGTCTTCATACAAGAAATAATCCCAACGGCATGACTGGCAGCAGCCGCCGCGGTTTGAATCGCGCGCTGTCATATGATTGCTCAACGTACAGCGGCCGGAATAAGAAATACACATCGCGCCGTGAATGAACGTTTCAATTTCGATATCGACGTTGCGCTTCATTTCGAGCATTTCGTTCATGCCGACTTCGCGGGCTAGGACGACACGGTCTAAGCCTTCGTCTTTCCAAAATTGCACCGCTTGCCAGTTGGACAGCGACTGCTGGGTTGACAAATGAACTTCCAGCGTCGGCGCCACGCGTTTGCACGTCTCAATGATCATCGGATCAGCTACAATGATCCCGCGCACACCCGCGGCTTCGATTTCGCGCAGATAGACATCGAGCCCTTCCATATTCTCATTATGCGCAAAGATATTAGTCGTTACATAAATTTCCGCTCCGTAGCGGTCGGCAAATTCAACGGCTTCTTCCATCTCTTGAATCGAAAAGTTATCCGCATTGGAGCGCAAGCCAAAATCTCTCCCGCCGATAAAAACGGCATCGGCACCGTAATGGACTGCGATTTTAAGTTTTTCTAAATTGCCTGCCGGGGCGAGCAGTTCCGGTTTCTTTGTGATCACGCGCTTATCGGCGGCTGCTGTCTCTTTTACTTCCGTTCTCATCTGTGATCACTCCTAATAAACTGTTTCTTTAAAGAAAAATCCGGTATCGAGTTCTCGGTTATCGGGTTGCAAGGCTAACGCGCGATCGCGCCATGCCTCTTTTTCTTCGATATATTCCTCCGGTTTAGCCGCGTATTGATCGATCGCTTGCCGATACAATCCTGTCATGTCGCGGATATATGCTCCGTCTTTTAAGACACCGTCGATTTTAAACGAATCGATTTCCGCATCGATCAGTTCGTCCAGTTCATCGATAATGCACATATCTTTCGGGCTCATAATATGCGTTCCGTTCCAGTCTTCCCAAATCGGGTACTTCACATCCCGCTCCGGGTCGTGCAAGACGAGCGTGCGATCCTTGCTGCGTCCTTCGACACCGAGATCTTTGCCTTGAAATTCCATATAATTTCCGACGAGCGTGCGTTTTGACTGAAACATGCATGTCATCCCGTGCACTTGCACTTCAATCGCCACTTCGGCATTTTCCTTTATTTCAATCACGCTGTCCATATTCAACTCCCGTGCCAAAACAGCGCGCGCTGATCCTTTACGGCCCCAATAATTCGCCGTGTACCAATTCGTCGCGGTCGTCTCCGTATTCCAATGCAGCTCAACTTTCGGAGCGTATTGCTTCGCATTCATTAATACAGCCGGGTCGCCGAATACAACGGCATCGGCGCCGATTTTGTCCAAAAACGCTAAATAATCCGGCAGTTCGGGGAGAGTGTCATTGTGAAAGAGCGCGTTCATCGCAACATACACTTTCACGCCGCGTTCATGAGCAAGTTTGACAGCTTCATGAACAGCTGTCCGGTCAAATTCTCCTGCCAGGCGCAAGCCATAGCGCTCTTCACCGATCATTACAGCATCAGCGCCGGCATCAATCACTTCTTCTACGTTCTCAACGCTCGTCGGAGTGACGAGCAGTTCCGGTTTAATCATGAATCATCACGGTCCTTCCTTTCGTTTCGTAACAGCGAGACCGTCTCCTGCGTCCAAAATAACGGTGTGCCACTCGGGATCACTTGCAAGACGGCGGTTAAATTCATCCAGTTTTTTCGCTAATGCTTTCGTGCTTCGATTTAAATGATCACGGGAACCGGCAACGATCCCTTTAAAAAGAACATTATCAGCGTAGATCACACCGTCATCCGCTGTCATCGGCGCAAATGTGTCAAAAAACCGAGCGTATTGACCTTTGGCTGCATCGATAAATACAGCATCAAACGGAGCATAGGCTGAAATTTCCGGTGCTGAAGTGAGCGCTTCTCCGTTCAGCACGGTAAAACGGTCAGCCACACCGGCTCGTTCGGCATTTTTCCGTGCCGTTTCTGCCAAATCCGCATCCTGCTCGATAGAAATGACCGTTAATTCCGGAAGCGCATAAAGCATACGAATTGCTGAGTAGCCGATGGCTGTTCCAATCTCCAGCAATCTTAACGGCTTTTGTAAACGAAGCAGCTGGAGCAGTGTCTCGATTCCGGACGGTTCCATAATCGGAATCGAATGCTTCGCGGCATAATGCTCCATCTCGTTAAAAACCGCAGAAGGCGGCTGAATTATATCATCAATGTATCTCTTTGTTTGCTCTTTCCCGTCCATCAGAAAACTCCTTCATTCCTTCTATGACAAGTTTTCAACCCGTATATAGGACATACCTTGATTTTTGACCGATTCATTTTAACATAGTCCTAAACAGAATGCGATAAAAAAGGCTCATTCACACCGAACGGGCAATCGTTGTCAAACAGTATTCCTGCTTTTTCCGTAAGTTTTGCGCTTCCGTTACCGACACCGGCTGAAAACAGACGCGCTGTCCGGCGCTTAACTGACCGGCATACATCAGATCGGTTGAAATGACTGTGGCCAACCGGGGATATCCGCCTGTCGTTTGCCGGTCCGCCATTAACATGATCGGCTTGCCTGCACCGGGAACTTGGATCGTTCCCGGCAAGATCGCATCAGACAGAATATCCGCACTTTCAGTATGAGCCAAGAAAGCCCCGTCCAAATGCACACCCATGCGATCGGACTGTCTGTTAACCGTGTACTCAGTATTATAAAACGTCGCTTTGCTTTTTTCAGTGAACATTTCATCGTCAGGACCGGGGATCACGCGGCAGACCACCGGCGATTCGTAAGATGGAATAAGCGAAGGATGAAGCGATCTTGATTTCCCCGGAAGTGAACGTCCCCAAAATGCCTGCCCGATCAGCCGGTCACCTTTTTGCAGTTCACGCCCGTTTATCCCGCCGATTTCTGCTTTCATATCAGTTGACCTGCTGCCTAAAACTTCCGGAACATTTATGCCTCCGGAAAAAGCTAGGTACGTTCTGCTCCCGGTTTTCGGACGGCCGAAAGTCAATGTCATCCCTTTTTTAACCCGGAAAGCCGTCCACATCGGCACGGGACGGCCGTCGATTTCCGGTGATAAGTCCGCTCCGGTGAACGCGATCACCCGGTCTGTCATGATTTCCAGTTCAGGCCCCATTAAGGTTATTTCAAGCGCCGCCTCATTTCGGCTGTTGCCGACTAACAGATTGGCGACTTTCAAACTGAACGGATCCATCGCTCCTGAGGTTGTGATGCCGTATTGTTGATAACCGCTTCGGCCTAAATCCTGAATAGTCGTTAAAAGGCCGGGTTTGATTGTTTTAAATACTTCAGTCATGAATGTCACCGGCTTTTTTGATTTCAACACCCCGGGCGAGCAGCGTTTCATGCAGTTTTTGCACAAACAGCAGCGCATTTGGACCGTCACCGTGAATACAAATCGTATCCGCTTCAATCGCTATATCCGCCCCGTCGGCCGTCACGGTCTTGCTTTCAGTCAGCATGCGCATGATTCGCTCAGCAGCTTTCTCCGGATCCTCAATCAGCGCATCGGCATGCGAGCGGGGCGTAAGTGAGCCGTCAGCTCTGTATGTCCTGTCAGCGAATACCTCATTGGCGACAGACAGCCCGATGCTTTGGCCTGCTGCGGTCAATTCGCTTCCATATAAACCGAAAAGAATCAGCGATGAATCGGCAGTTTTCACCGCTTCGGCAACGGCATCGGCGATCGCACGGTCTTTTGAAGCCATGTTGTATAAAGCGCCGTGCGGTTTGACATGTTCGGCCCGGACGTTTTCTGAACGGGCGAACGCTTGCACCGCACCGATTTGATACAGCGTCATATTGTACACATCATTTGCGCTGACGTCCATTTGTCTTCTGCCGAACCCTTGCAGATCCGGCAAGCCGGGGTGAGCTCCGATTGCCGTATTGTGCCGGACCGCTTTGCGGACAGTCCGCGCCAGCACATTATAATCACCGGCGTGAAAACCGCAGGCGATGTTGGCGGATGTAATTAACGGCATGACCCCATCGTCTTCTCCGAGCGAATAAATGCCGTAACTTTCCCCGAGATCACAGTTCAAATCAATTGCTCTTTTCATTGATCAGCTCTCCTTTGTCGATTCATTATACGATTCGATAAGCAATTGATACGTCCCCTCGCTAACTGCAGTGACGATGCGGCTGTACTCGTCCGAGCTGACCGGATCAAACCGCAAATAATCGCCCGATTCCAAAAGTACCGGCGGATCTCTGTCAGGATCGTACAACCGAACAGGTGTATGGCCGATAATTTGCCATCCGCCCGGCGTTGTCAGCGAATATACCCCGGTTTGTTCGCCGGCTATTCCGACTGACCCTTGCGGCACTTTTTTGCGCGGAGCCGTCAACCTCGGAGCTGTAAGTGCTTTCGGCATTCCGCCGAGATAAGGAAATCCCGGCGTAAACCCGATCATGAAAATATAATAATCATGACTGCTGTGAAGTTTGACGGCCTCGTCAGGCGTAAGTCCGTTTATTTCCGCAACATTAGCCAGATCCGGTCCGCTCTCGCCGCCGTAATAGACAGGCAGACGGATTCGTTTGGCAGACGGAAGGTTTGTAGAGGCGATATATGACTGCAATTTTTCCAGTTCAGCACGGACGGATTCATACCGGGAAACAGCCGGATCATAAATGACTGTCACCGACGTATAGGCAGGTATCCATTCTTGAACAGCCGGGATATCTCTTTCGCGGATAAGTTGAACTAACGAACGGATGCGTTTGTTCACCGTCATCGATATTTGATCGCCAAAGCTGATTCGAATCGCCGTATCGCCAAACGGTTTTATTTCCATTGATCGACGCCCCTTTATAAATGAAGATGCGACAAAAGCCACTTCGAAACCGAAGTGACTTTTGCTCGTCTTATTCCAGCTCTTCTTCTTCTCCTTCATCAACATCTTCGGCATGATCAACGTCGTCTGCTTGATAGTCGTTCACTATCGTCTGATGTTCACTTAAACTCTCCGAAAAATACGTTTCGCCTTCTGGAGAATGGAAGAAGTATAAATAGCTGTGTTCTTCCGGGTTCATCGCTGCTGAAATCGATTGTTCGCCCGGATTATTAATCGGTCCGGCCGGCAACCCTCGATTGCGGTACGTATTGTACGGCGACTCGATTTCTAAATCTTCATAAAGCGTGCGTTCTTGCCGCTCACCGTGAGCGTAAACGACAGTCGGATCCATATCTAAGGACATATCGATCGCTAAACGGTTATCGATCACCCCGGAAATTTCTCCGCGTTCCTCGTCATCAATCGCTTCTCCTTCAATAATCGAAGCGGCGGCAAGCAGATTGTGATAAGACTCGAACTGCTCGTCTTCGCCGGCTGCAGCATTCACTTCATCCAACGTCGATGCCATCCGCTCCGCCATCGCATCAATCACTTCTGCAGCAGACACTTCTTCTTCAACAAAATCGTACCGCGCCGGGAACAAATACCCTTCCAGCGGGTGGCGCAAATCATCTTGCAAAATATCTTCTGTTATATAATCATACCGGTCAATCAGCGTTTCCAGAAATTCTTCGTCTTCGGCTGTCTCATGTAATTGCTCTTCTTCTAAATTGGTTTCTGAATCAATCCGTTCAAACGTTTCCTCCAGCCAAAATCCCTCGGGAATAATAAATGTCGTTTCGTATTCTTCAGCCACGGTGCCTTCCTGCAGCTCAGCTATAATCTCATCTGCATGCATCGCTGTATGGAGAACATAGTCCCCTGCTTGAAAGCCGTCTTCTCCTTGAAAGCGAATGTAATTTTGAAAGATCATCGCACTTTCAATCGCACCGGATTCTTCGAGAATATCTGCTATCGTATCCACGTTTGAACCTGCGGGGATCTCCACTTCGACCTCGCGGGCATCTTCTTCCTCATCTTGCGGTTCAATTGTCCCCATCACATAACGGTATGCGCCGAATCCGCCGGCGGCGATAACTATGATTAAGCCGATGCAGAGCCATAAAACAATTTTCCGCACAAGCGAGGCTTCACGCTTTTTTTCTTCCATTTTTTCGATATATTCCGCTCGGGCGGAATTTGTTTCTTTATTCGGGTTGTCCGTCACTTCCTTCACACTCCTTTACATCGCTCCCATTATACTATATCTGCAGAAAAATTCGAGAACGTTCTGTAAATTAAACGAAAAAAATCCTTGAGCACGGATGCTTCAAGGATTCTTTATTATTCGACTTCGTCTTCTTCAGCCGCGAATGTGCGGAGAAGTTCCTCAACCATTTCCCATTCCTCATCAGACTCGATCGGGAACAAGCTTAATTCATCGTTTTCATCTTCTGTATATATGAAAGCATGAACCTCTACTTCTTCTGATTCGTCATCTTCTTGGTCGCCTTCAGCTGCAACAACGATGTACGAACGGTCTTCGATTTCCGGGTGATCGAAAGTGAATAACACTTCATACAGGTGTTCATTCCCATTTTCGTCCGGGATAACAATTCTTTCTTCTTCTTCCGCCGGGCGAATATCCGGTTGATCACTCATAAATGATTGCCTCCTTTATTATCTAAGTAGCCTTGAAGTATCATCACGGCTGCCATTTTATCAATCACTTTTTTTCGTTTTTGACGGCTGACGTCCGCATCGACGAGCATACGCTCTGCGGCAACTGTCGTCAAGCGCTCATCCCACATTTCAACCGGGAGTTTTGTCCGCTCGCGCAGCTTTTCGGCAAACAGCTCGCACATTTCTCCGCTCCCGCCAATTGTTCCGTCCATGTTTTTCGGCAAACCGACAACAAGCTGTGTGACATCATTTTCGTTTATCAATGTCTCAAGCCGTTGAAAATCCGCCTTTTCGTTATGCGTTTTACGCCTGATCGTTTCGATCCCTTGAGCCGTCCAGCCAAAGGCGTCGCTGACTGCGACGCCAATGGTTTTCGTGCCCACATCCAAACCCATTGTTTTCATGCTTCACCCTTCTTTATGCTGCGCTAAATACGAACGAACCAACTCTTCGATCAGTTCATCCCGTTCAATTTTGCGAATCAATGTCCGCGCATCATTATGACGGGGAATATAAGCGGGATCTCCCGATAACAAATAACCGACGATCTGATTGATCGGATGATATCCTTTCTCTTCCAGCGCCTTATGCACTTGAAGAAGAATTTGCTTGACATCCTCATCAATAGAATCCTCATCAAAATTGAATTTCATTGTGTGATCTTGAGAATCCATGATACACCCACCTCTCTAATTTACCTAAACGAGCAGG
The DNA here is from genome assembly GCF_003814815.1 of Salisediminibacterium halotolerans. GTDB lineage: Bacteria > Bacillota > Bacilli > Bacillales > Salisediminibacteriaceae > Salisediminibacterium > Salisediminibacterium halotolerans. The sequence continues at coordinate 40,473 of NZ_RKQQ01000002.1, read as the reverse complement.
TACCTCATTCGTACTTTCAGTTTACTTGTTCCAGCCTTCATTGTACATGATTTAATATTATTTCACATGTGTTTTTACGATTTCCGCCACATTTTGCAAGGCTTCATCCAGTTTAGCCGGATCTTTCCCGCCGGCCTGCGCCATGTCCGGGCGGCCGCCGCCGTTACCGCCGCAGGCTTGCGCCACTTCCTTCACGATCTGACCGGCATGCTGGCCTTGTTCGACTAAGTCTTTGGATACGCTTGCGACGATATTCACTTTGCCGCCGTTTACGGTGCCTAGAACAATCACAGCAGAGTCTGTTTGTTCTTTCAGTGAATCAACCATTTTTCGCAGGCCGTTCATATCAGCAGCGTCCACTTTTTTCGCCAATACGGGGACGCCGTCAGCATCTTCGAACTCATTAAGCAGCGAACCGGCTTCTAGACGGCTCAATTTTGCCTGGAGCGATTCGGTTTCTTTTTCTTTTTCGCGAAGCTGCTGCTGAAGCTGAGACACCCGGTACGGAACGTCATCCAAATTCGTTTTCAATAAGCCTGCGGCTTCGCGAAGCTTATCGACTTGCCCGTTCATAAACTGGTACGCTTCTTTGCCGGTAACAGCTTCGACACGGCGGATTCCCGCGCCGATCCCCGCCTCGGAAACGATCTTAAACAAGCCGATTTCCGCGGTATTATCGACATGACAGCCGCCGCACAATTCAAGGCTGTAGTCGCCGACCTGCACAGCACGGACATTTTGTCCGTATTTTTCTCCGAACAGCGCTGTCGCGCCCATCTCCTTTGCTTTGTCGAGCGTCGTGTTGATCGCTTCGACCGGTATGCTTTGCCATACTTTCTCGTTGACGAGCCGCTCGGCCTCTTCCAGTTCCGCTTCAGTCATCTGCCCGAAGTGGGAAAAGTCAAACCGCAGGCGTTCATCGCCGACATACGAACCGGATTGGCTCACATGATCGCCTAAAACATCTTTTAACGCTTGGTGCAATAAGTGCGTCGCGGTATGGTTTTTGACAATCGCTTTGCGCGATGATGACGCCACCGCTGCTTTGGCAGCCTCGCCTTCTTTCACTGAACCGGAAACGACGACAGCGCGATGCAGGTGCTGACCGTTCGGTGCTTTTTGTACGTCCGACACGTTTAACACGCCGCTGTCCGTCGCAATTGTACCGGTGTCGGCAACTTGGCCGCCGCTCTCAGCGTAAAACGGGGTCTCGTCGAGAATAACATGCAGCTCATCGCCTTCTGTCGCAAAATCTGCGCGGGCATTCTCTTTAATCAGCACCGCTGTCCGCGTTGCCGTCTCATGCTGATCATAGCCGACAAAGCGGCTTTCATCAAGAATTTGCCCTAATACATCGTCTTGCAGCTGCATCGAATCCGATTCTTGCCGGGCTGCGCGTGCGCGTTCGCGCTGCTTTGCCATCTCGCGGTCGAAACCTTCGCGGTCAATCGCTAAGCCCGCTTCTTCGACGTATTCTTCCGTCAAATCAACCGGAAAACCGTACGTATCGTAAAGTTTGAAGCTGTCTTCGCCGGTAATCGCTGTTTTTCCGGCCGCTTTCGCTTTACGAATCAATTCGTTCAGCATTTTCAACCCGTCATTTAACGTTTCGTGGAAGCGTTCTTCTTCTGTACGAATAACTTTGGCGATAAAATCGCTTTTTTCCGCAACTTCCGGATAAAATTCGTTCATAATTTCGCCGACTGTCGGAACGAGTCTGTACATAAACGGTTCATGAATATCAAGCTGTTTGGCGTAGCGCACAGCCCGGCGCAACAGCCGCCGGAGCACGTACCCGCGGCCTTCATTAGAAGGAAGCGCACCGTCTCCCGTTGCAAATGTTACCGTGCGGATATGGTCAGCCACGACTTTAAACGCGGTGTCCATTTCCGCCGTTTCATTGTAGGTTTTGCCGGATATCGATTCTGTTTGCCGAATCAGCGGTAAAAACAAGTCGGTATCAAAGTTCGTTTCTGCGTCCTGAATCACCGAAACGACACGTTCAAGCCCCATCCCCGTATCAATGTTTTTCTTCGGCAGCGGCGTATAACTGCCGTCCGGGTTGTGATTGAATTGCGAAAAGACGAGGTTCCAGATTTCCAAATGGCGTTCGTTTTCGCCGCCGGGATACATCTCCGGATCATCCGGGTCATCGCCAAATGCCGGACCGCGGTCGTAGAAGATTTCCGTGTTCGGTCCGCACGGGCCTTCACCGATATCCCAAAAGTTTTCTTCAAGGCGAATGATGCGTTCGTCCGGGAGCCCGACGTTCTCATGCCAAATCTTATACGCTTCTTCATCATCCGGATAAATCGTCACAGCCAGACGCTCCGGTTCAAAGCCGATCCAGCGTTTATCGGTAAGAAATTCCCAGCCCCATTCGATCGCTTCTTTTTTGAAATAATCGCCGATCGAGAAGTTGCCGAGCATTTCGAAAAACGTATGATGACGGGCTGTTTTGCCGACGTTTTCAATATCGTTTGTGCGAATCGACTTTTGCGCGTTGACAATCCGCGGATTATCGGGAACAACACGGCCGTCAAAATATTTTTTCAAGGTTGCTACCCCGCTGTTAATCCATAACAGCGACGGATCTTCGTGCGGAACGAGCGAGGCGCTCGGTTCTACCGCATGGCCTTTTTCTTTAAAGAAATCCAAATACTTTTGCCGGACTTCGGCGGATGTTAAACGTTTCATACTGCATTGTGCCCCCTTTATTTTTTCCAAACATTGCTTGTTTCTGCATAAAAAAACCCGTCCCTGCCAAAAGACAGGGACGAGACACAGATCTCGCGGTACCACCCTGGTTAACCCTGTACAAAGAGACAGCGTTCACCTTCGGCACATATTAACGGCTGTGCAGCCGGCAGGGTTTGCCTGCACTCCGGAACAGCAATCACCGATCTTCACAGAGAATCCCTTTCAGCCGCGGGGATTCTTCTCTGACTGCGGGCTTCGGCAACCATCTCCATCGTCGTGTTATCGGTCATCGTTTGAATACAGACTAATTATAGAAAGCAGGCTCGATTTTGTCAATCCTCTGCTTCGTTGTTTACAATCCCTTTCAGCCGTTCCTTAAGCGTTGTGTTTCGCACAATATCCCGGCCGCCGGTCACCGCCTTATCCAGCGAAGACCATTCGCCGCATAAAAGCAAAAAGGATTTCGCGCGGGTGATGCCGGTATAGATTAATTTTTTCCGAAGCATCCGGGCGTAACTCCAGACGACCGGCATAATAACGATCGGAAATTCGCTTCCTTGCGATTTATGAATCGAGCAGCAATAAGCATGCGTAATTTGCGTCAAATCCGTCTTTTTGTAGGAAACTTCTTCGCCGTCAAACGAGACAACAACGGTCAGCTGTTTCTCGGTCGTTTCATTTTCTTTAAATATCGCGACGATTTCACCGCGATCACCGTTAAAGACATTGCTTTCCGGGTTGTTGACGAGCTGCAGCACCATATCACCGGTGCGGTAAACCACATCGCCGAACGGGACTTCACGGCGCCCCTCCGCTTCAGGGTTGAACAGTTCTTGCAGCATGCTGTTTAAATTATTCACCCCGGCTGTGCCGCGGTACATCGGTGCAAGCACTTGAATATCCCGCGCGGAATAACCTTTCGCCCGCGCCCCTTCGCAAATTCGTTTCACCGCATCCGGCACTTGCTCAGGGCCGCACGGCAAAAAGCGCAAATCGCTGTTATTCGGGCGAATTGTATTCGGCAGCTGCCCGGTTTTCACTTCGTGCGAAAAGGAGATAATCTCGGAATCTTCCGCTTGCCGGTATATATCGGTAAGCGGCACTGCCGGAACCGCGCCGGAATCGATCATATCTGCCAGCACTTGACCGGGGCCGACGGATGGAAGCTGATCCTCATCGCCGACGAACAAGAGCTGCATTTTCATCGGCACCGCTTTGAGCAATTGGTTGCAAAGCCACGTATCAACCATCGACATTTCATCGACGATCAACACCGAACCTTCGAGCGGCGTCTCTTCATTGCGTTCAAAGTAGCCGTCGCTTTCGCCTTTATATCCGAGCATCCGGTGGATCGTTGACGCCGGCAGGCCGGTTGACTCGGTCATCCGTTTCGCCGCCCGTCCTGTCGGCGCAGCCATCAGAACAGGAAAAACAGCGTCTTCATCCGTATAATCATCCGGATCAATCGAAATGCTGTGCAGCTTGCTGTAAACGTGAATGACTCCTTGAATAACTGTCGTTTTCCCTGTCCCCGGACCGCCGGTTAAAATCATCATCGGTGAGTGGAGCGCCTTATAGATCGCTTCCCGCTGAGAGGGCGCATAAGTGATGCCGAGTTCATCTTCGGTTTCACCAAGCGCTTTGTAAAACTCCGCTTCCGGAAACGTATCGAGCTGATGCAGCTGATTGATCAGCCGATCCATATGCGAAGTGATGCCCTTTTCCGCGAAGTACAGCGAATGAACATACATCCGCCCGTTTTCAATCATCAGCTTATCTTCTTCGGCGAGCTGAAGCGCCTGATCTGCGACGGCTTGCGGATCAATCGTTTCGGGCACATCGCTTTCCAATAACTGAACCGCTTTTTCTACGGCCTTGTCTGTCGCTGCATACGTATGCCCTTCTGAGATCGTTTCTTCTGTTAACACATACATAATCCCGGCACGGAGCCGTTCCGGGTCTGACGGCGTCAACCCTTGCTTGCGTCCGATCGCGTCTGCTCGCTGGAATCCGACCCCGTCGACGTCTTCGACCATTTGATACGGATTGTTCTCAATCATATGTAAGGCTTCCATTTGATACGCCTGAAAAACTTTCAACGCAAGCTGCACGCCGAACCCGTATTGATAGAGTTTTGTCAGCACCGCTTCGATCCCTTGATCTTCAATCAGCTGTGAGTAAATTTTCGCAGCCTTTTCTTTTTTAACATTCGGAATATCATCTAACACCTTGCGATCAGCGAGTATTTTCGAAATCGCTTCCTCGCCGAGGTGATCAACGACTGCTTCCGCGGTTTTTTTGCCGATCCCTTCAAAACGGTCGCTCGACAAATACAGAACGATTCCCTGTTTCGTTTCCGGCATAACCGTTTCATACGTCGAAAATTTAAATTGCCGGCCGAACCGGGGATGTTCGGTGAATTGTCCGTCAAAACGGTACGTCACGTCGCTTTCCGGCGCACTCATTGCCCCGACGACGGTGACGTCCGGGTCGCCCGGGTTCAGCGACGCTTCGTGCACGCGGATTTTCGCAACGGTATAAAGCGAGTCTGCAGCATGGTAAATGAGGTGAAGCAGTTCGCCTTTAATATATTCTTGTTCGGTTTCAGTATGATTGGTCATACAGCCTCTGCCCCTCGCTTTATCCGTTCGTGTTTTTACGTGTTATCGCTTAACGCTTCATCCATTTTCGCCTTGCCGTTTGCTGCCAGCGCATGTTCGGGCTGAATTTCCAGCGCACGGTTGAATGCTGCCAAAGCGTCTTCAAACCGTTCGGTATACGCATAACAGACACCGAGGTTGAACCATCCGTCGGCATGCTCCGGATCCTGTTCGACCAAAACGAGGAATTGTTCCATCGCTTCATCGATCCGTTCGACTTGCGCCAAACACATCCCGTAATGAAAACGCGCGTCGGTATCATCATTATTCAGTTCAACCGCGCGGAGCAAACTCGGCATCGCGTGGATATAATCTCCGGCACTGTAGTAAGAAATACCGAGCATATAATAGACATCAGCTTGGTCGAGACCGTTGGCAATCGCATTTTGATACGCCTCGATCGCTTCAGCAAATTTTTCAAGCGTAAAGAGCGTATTGCCTTTGCCGTACTCTGCCGTGGCATTGGCCGGATCTAGCTCGAGCGCTTTTGTGAAAAAATTCAACGCCTTCTCTTCTTCGCCGACTGCTTGGAGCAAATTGCCGAAATTAACATACCCGATCGGATCATCCGGATTGGCTTCAATCGTTTCATTCAGTAAATTCGCGGCGTTTTCCAGGTTGCCTTCCTGCATCTCTTCAATCGCTTGCTGGTTTTTATCGCTCATTTGTTTAACCGCCTTTCCGTTGCTCGTAGTTTAACGTTCATGCGTCACTCAGTCAGAGGTGCGCAAAAAAATAGGAAAAGGACTGACAGATCATCAGTCCTTCAAGATGACATCGATCGTTCCGCCGCCAAGACATACCTCGCCGTCGTAAAAAACAACCGACTGCCCCGGCGTAACAGCACGCTCCGGTTCATCAAAGACAACCTCCACGCGCCCGTCTGCCTGCGGTTTCACATACACGCCGCGGTCTTCTTGCCGATAGCGCATCTTCGCCGTGCATGCGAACGGCTCTGCCGGCGCTTCGCCGGAAATCCAGTTGACCTCTTCGGCAATCAAGCCGTTTGAATATAAGCGCGGATGATGAAACCCTTGACCGACGACGAGGATGTTGTTTTCCAAATCTTTATCAAGAACGAACCACGGCTCGCCTGAACCGCCGATGCCGAGACCTTGGCGCTGACCGAGCGTGTAATACATCAAACCGTCATGCCCGCCTTTATCTTCGCCGTCCGGCGTGACCATCCGCCCCGGCTGCGCCGGTAAATATTCGCTTAAGAATTCTTTAAAATTCCGCTCGCCGATAAAGCAAATACCGGTGCTGTCCTTTTTGTCCGCTGTTGCCAAGTTTTTCTCTTTAGCAATTTCACGTACGCGCGGCTTGTCTATCTCGCCTAACGGAAACATCACGCGCTCCAGCTGTTGTTCGGTCAGCTGATTCAAAAAGTACGTCTGATCTTTATTCCGGTCTTTTCCGCGCACGAGCTGAACGCGGCCGTTTTCCCGGCGCACATTGGCGTAATGACCGGTCGCAACGTAGTCGGCTCCGAGCGTCATCGCATGATCGAGAAACGCGCGGAACTTGATTTCTTTATTGCAGACAACATCTGGATTCGGCGTGCGTCCGGCTTTGTACTCGTCGAGAAAATACGTGAACACTTTATCCCAATATTGTTTTTCGAAATTCACGGCATAATACGGAATCTCCAGCTGATTGCAAACGCGGATGACATCGTCGTAATCCGCCGTCGCGGTGCACACTCCTGATTCATCGGTGTCATCCCAGTTTTTCATAAAAATGCCGATCACTTCATAGCCTGCCTGCTTTAACAAATAGGCTGTCACCGACGAATCAACACCGCCTGACATCCCGACGATGACGCGCGTATCTTCCGGACGTTTTGTTTCGCTGTTCATTTTCACACCTTCTTTCATCTTTCCCTCTTTCATCGAGCACTGATTGACTTTATTGCAGCCGTTTGACCGTCCGTATGATCATTTCTGCCGCCGCGGCTGCATCTTCGTTTGTATTGCCGAGCCCGAAGCTGATCCGTAAACCGGTATGACTGATCGCTTCATCATCGGTCATCGCTGTTAAAACATGCGACGGATTGACCGAGCCGGCTGTGCATGCGGATCCGCTCGAAACGGCTAACCCGTCCATATCGAGATTCATTAATAAGGCTTCAATATTGACACCTGGGAAGCTGATGTTCAATATGTGCGGCAAACTGCGGTCCTGATCGCCATTGACAACGTAATGGACAGCTGATGCAGAAAAGCGCTGGAGCATATCTTCTTTTAGAGCAGCATAACGGCTCTTGCGCGTTTCTTTTTCCGCAGACACTTTGGCAACCGCCGCTGCGAATCCGACAATTGCCGGAACATTTTCCGTCCCCGGCCGCCGCTTTTTCTCCTGCTCGCCGCCGTGAAACATCGGCAATACCGGCGCGCCTTCTTTAACATAAAGAAGCCCGATCCCTTTCGGACCGTTGATCTTATGCGCGGAGAATGCTGCATAATCGATCGGCGACGCTGAAAGGTCAAATGACTCTGTACCGAGCGCCTGAACAGCATCTGTATGAAAAAGAATCCCTCTGTCGTTGAGAATTTCAGCAATATCTAATACCGGCTGGATCATGCCTGTTTCATTGTTTCCATACATCACACTCACTAAAGTTGTCTCCGCTGTAATCGCCTCTTCAACCGCTTTGGCGGAAACGATGCCGTATTCATCCGGTTTTAAATACGTCACGTCGAATCCTTGCGTTTCCAAATGATTAAAAGCATGCAAGACGGCATGATGTTCAATCGCCGTCGTGATTAAATGCTTCCCTTGATCGCGACGGCTGTATGCTGCGCTGAACACAGCCAAGTTATCCGCTTCTGTCCCGCCGCTTGTAAAAATCAATTCATTGTACCCGGCCCCGATCGCCGAAGCCATCGTTTCTTTTGCATCATCGACCGCCTTTCGTGTTTGGCGGCCGAATTGATGAATACTTGACGGGTTGCCGTACATCTCTGTCATATAAGGCTGCATCGCTTCGGCAACTTCTCTGTCGACAGGGGCGGTTGCCGCGTGGTCCATGTATATCGCACGCTTCATCTTGTCACCTTCTTACTGCTTAAATGTAAAACATATAATATTCCTGGTCTTCTCCGCCTTCATAATTGGCCAGATCGTCCAGCGTCGTTGAATCGAGCACATCTTTCACGGCATCGCGAATTTTAATCCATAAATCCCTTTTCGCCGGTTCTTCATCGTCTATGATTTCTACCGGCGTAATCGGTCCTTCCAACACACGGATAATATCACCGGCAGTAATATCTTCCGGCTGTTTAGCAAGCATATAGCCGCCGTAAGCGCCGCGGACACTTTTTACAAGCATCGCGTTCCGAAGCGGAGCGATCAGCTGTTCTAAATAATGTTCAGATAAATGATGTTCTTGCGCAATCGACTTAAGTGATATCGGTTTATCATCATGTCTTTTCGCAAGCGCGATCATAATCGTCAGTCCATAACGTCCTTTAGTAGATATTTTCAACCCGCATCCCTCTTTCTCTTAGTCGATCCATCCAGTTTTGGCAGATTGTTAATGATACTCCGCTCACATGACCGATTGTCACACTGAACAGAAGAGTGCCGATAAAAACCGGCCCGCCTAACAGCCAGCCGATAAATAACACAGAGACTTCCATCACGGCTCGCACACGCGCAACCGCCATCCCCGTTTTCTCCGATATTGCGAGCATTACGCTGTCGCGCGGGCCGGCGCCCATACGCGGAGAAATATAAACGCCGATGCCGAATCCCATCACGAGAATCCCTGCCAAAAGCATGATTGTCTGCCCTTGTATACTCGCCGGTGTCTCCAGCAATAGTAAAAAGATATCCACAAACACACCGACAAAGATCATATTAATATAAGCCCCCAATTTCGGGCGCTCTTTTGAAATAATAACGGAGGCCGTTAAAAGAACAAGCCCCATAATGATCGTCCATGTTCCGACGGTGAGTCCAAAATGCATTTGCAAACCGACATGGAGCACATCCCAAGGAGCGATACCCAGTTCCGCGCGGATCATCAGCGCGACACCGAAACTCATGATCACGACGCCGAGCGTAAAAATAAACCAACGAAAAATCGGCATTTCTGTTTTTGTCCATGGCCGTGTCATGCTTTCACTTCCTTTAGTGTGTACACTGACTGTCACTTATTATATCATACAATAAAGTGTATTAAACGGATGTAAACCACTCGAATTTTAACGGTCACAGCTAAAAAATGCAATCATTTTGCAGAACATCTATTCAGGAGGATGACAATGGATTTGTTTACAACATCAGCTGAACAAAACCCGGCACCGAAAGGGCCGCTTGCGGCGCGGATGCGGCCGCGGACGATTGATGAGGTCATCGGGCAAGAGGACATTTTAGCCCCCGGCACGCTGCTTCATCGGGCGATTACAGCTGACCGCCTTACGCCGATGATCTTTCACGGCCCGCCGGGCACCGGTAAAACGACGCTCGCCCGCGTGATTGCCAATACAACTGCTTCACACTTTGAACAGCTGAACGCAGTCACAGCAGGGATCAAGGATGTCCGTGAAGTCGTTGAAGCAGCGAAGGGCCGTTTGAAATACGAAGAACGGAAAACGGTGCTGTTTATCGATGAGATTCACCGTTTTAATAAAGGCCAGCAAGATGCGCTCCTTCCTTATGTCGAAGACGGGACAGTCGTTTTAATCGGAGCAACGACAGAAAACCCGATGTTTGAAGTCAATCCGGCGCTTCTTTCCCGCTCGCGGTTATTTAAGCTCGAACCGCTTACGGATGAAGAAGTCAAGCGGGTGATTGAAGAAGCTGTAACAGATCAAGAGCGGGGCTTTGGGGATTATGACATTCACATGCACGACGATGCCGTCCGTCATATTGTCGATATTGCCAACGGCGATGCCCGGACAGCGTTAAACGCCGTCGAACTCGCCGTGTTAACTACGGATCCGGACCCGGATGAAACGATCACGGTCGACCTGCAGACGGCGGAAGCTTCGATTCAGCAGCGGATGGTCCGTTACGACAAAGGCGGCGATAATCATTACGATACGATCTCCGCTTTTATTAAAAGCATTCGCGGATCCGATCCTGATGCGGTCTTGTACTGGCTGGCGAAAATGATCTATGCCGGGGAAGACCCCCGCTTTATTGCACGGAGACTTTACGTTCATGCAGCTGAGGATGTCGGCTTGGCCGACCCGAACGCTCTGTTGATTGCCGAGGCTGCTTTTCACGCCGTCGAATTTATCGGCATGCCGGAAGCGCGCATCCCGCTGGCTGAAGCGGCTTTATACCTTGCGACGGCCCCGAAGAGCAACGCGGTGATCACCGGCATCGATAACGCCTTGGCAACGGTGAAAAACGAACGGACCGGCGACGTACCCGTCCATTTACGCGATTCCCACTATAAAGGAGCCGGCAAGCTCGGTCACGGCGACGGCTACTTATACCCCCACCATTACGAAAATCATTATGTCGTTCAGCAGTACTTGCCGGATCATCTGCAGCACAAAACGTTTTACAGCCCTTCGGCGAACGGGTATGAAAAAACGGTGCAAAAACGCCTCGATTACTTTAACGAACGAATCCAAAACAATAAAAGAACGTAACAAAGCCGCCGGCTGTTGCCGGCGGCTTCTTTTTGTCAGATCGGCTGATCACTGGTCGTCAATGACAATGTACGTCGCTTGGACCGGTCCGTGCACCCCGACGACAAGCCGAAGCTCAATGTCGGCAGAGTTGCTCGGCCCGGAAATGAAATTCACGCAAGACGGTGTTCGTCCGTTCTCATCCGCCAGCTCATGAAGCTTCTCCGCAGCTTGCGTCATGCGCGGTACGAGCGTGCTCTTCGGAATAATCGCGATGTAACGCTGCGGAAGCAAACTGACAGATCGGCCCTTTCCGGCATTGCTGTGCAACACAACAGTGCCTGATTCAGCCAGCGTCGTATCCGAAAACGTCACGCCGATGTTCGCCTGCTCCGCTTTTTCGATGTTCTTATGCCCTAAATCCGGGTTCCATTCGAATACATCAACACCCGCGTCTTCCTGCTTTTTTAGCGTCTCTTTTAACCCGTATGTTTCAAATCGCGGGTCATTCCAATGCACAATCGAGCCGGAACCCATGTCGCTGACGACGCGCTCGAATGAAGATGCTAAATCTTTTTGCGGGATGACGACGACATTGGTATGAATTTTATCGCATTGCAAGACGAAACGATCGAGCATCTCATCTTGACTCATGCCTGCAAACACATCGTGCTGCGGGCTCTTTGACCACTGCGGCCGTTCGACACCTTCTGTTTTCCGTTTGCGTCCGAGCTGGTCGGCAATGTTGGTTAAAAACGTCTCTTTGTTTTGAATCGTTCCCCGGGCCATCAGGACTCCTCTCCTTTGCTGCGGTTTTCAAACCATTTTCGAAACGAATCGTCCTTGTCTTTTTCCGGCAGATCGCGAATGTTCGTCCACATTTTTGCCGGACCGAACCCTTTTCCTTTGCCGTCCTCATCGCTTTTGGAAATCGAACTGATATAGCCGGGCGCTTGGTTCTTTCCGAAACTGTAAAGCGACGGGTGGGTCGCGCCGTAAGCAAATCCTTTGTACGCCATCTTTTCGGCAAAGCCGACTTTTCCTGTTTTTTCGACGATATCTTTGCGGTGTTCCACTAACAACTCGTGGAGCGGAATCTTCACCGGACACGCATCGGTACAAGCGGCGCAAAGCGTTGAAGCATAAGGCAGTTCTTTATGCTCGTCGTACCCTTCTAAAAGCGGGGTCAAAACGGCGCCGATCGGCCCTGGATAAATCGACCCGTACGAATGACCGCCGATGTGCCGGTAAACCGGACAGACGTTAATGCAGGCTGCACAGCGGATACATTGAAGCGCGGACTGATACTTGGTCCCGAGAATTTTCGAGCGGCCGTTATCAATAATCACGACGTGAAATTCTTCCGGCCCGTCGACATCGCCGTCTTCTTTCGTTGCGGTCAGGCCGGTAATGTAGCTTGTCAGCTTTTGTCCGACCGCGCTGTTGCAAAGCATTGTCACTAAAACGTCGAGTTCTTCCCACGTCGGGACAATCCGCTCCATACCCATCACTGATATTTGCGTTTTCGGCAGTGTCGTCGCAAGGCGGGCATTGCCTTCGTTTGTCACGAGTGAAATCGATCCGGACTCTGCAACGGCAAAGTTGTTGCCGGTGATGCCGACGTCCGCAGCGAGAAAATCTTTGCGCAGTTCTTTACGCGCAAACAAGGCAAGCTCATTCGGATCCGACGTTTGATCGTACTGCCGCTTTTCTCTGAACGTCTCTTCAATCTGTTCTTTATTCTTATGCAAAGCAGGCACAACGATATGTGACGGCGGATCCTGGTCATCAAGCTGCAAGATCCACTCGCCTAAATCCGATTCCACAACATTCGCCCCGAGCTCTTCGAGTTTTTCGTTCATCCCGATCTCTTCAGTCACCATCGATTTCGATTTGATAACGTTTTTTGCATCTTTTTCTTTAATGATCCCGGAAATGTATTGATTCGCTTCTTCTGCCGTTTCGGCAAAGAAGACATGTCCGCCTTGGGCAGCAACGTTTTCGGCAAACTGCTCCAAATAGTAATCGAGGTTTTCCAATGTATGCTGTCTGATTTCTTCCGACAGTTCGCGCCAGTCTTCCCAATTGCCCATTTCTTCTTGAATTGCTGATTTTCTTCCTTCCAGCCGGCTCTGCGCCTCACGGACCGCTTTACGCATAAATTCATTATCGATTCCTTTTTCGACCCGGTCGAAAAATTTATCGTCGCCGATTTTTACACTCATGTGTTCACCTCCGCTTTAGCTTGCGTATTCAAAACATCTGCAATATGCATCACTTTGACCGGTTTTCCTTTTCGTTCAATCCGGCCGCCGATATTCATTAAACAGCCGAGATCGGCCCCGATTAAAATCTCCGCCCCGGTTTCCTCCACATGCTCAACCTTTTCATCGACCATCTGCTCAGAGATCGGCATCATCTTGACGCTGAAGGTGCCGCCAAAACCGCAGCACTGTTCTTTGTAAGGCAGTTCATACACCGTTAACCCTTTGACATTCTTAAGCAATTTCATCGGCGCTTCTTTTTCACCTAACAGCCGTGTCATATGACAAGATGTATGATACGTGGCATTCGCCGGCAGTTCTGCTCCGACGTCTTCAACGTTTAATACGTGAACCAAAAACTGTGTCAGTTCATACGATTTATTCTTCAATGCCTCAGCCCGATATAGCCAATCCGGATCATCTTCAAACAGTTTAGGATACTCATGGAGCATCGCCGTACAAGAGCCTGACGGAGAGACCACGTAAGATGCGTGCTCAAACGTCGCAATCATATGCTTCGCTACCTCGCGTGATTCTTTGTGAAATCCGCTGTTAAATGCCGGCTGTCCGCAACACGTTTGCTTCTTTGGAAAATCCACCTCACAGCCGAAACGCTCCAACAATTCTACTGAGCTCTTTCCCACCGATGCGGGATAAACAACATCGGCAAGACAGGTTAAAAACAGTGATACCTTCATAGGAATTCCTCCTCGTAACTCATATGGTCATCTGATGACTAAAACCAAAATATGTTTTAAAATAAATCCATTTACTAAGTATTGTAAATGAAACCGCTTCAAAATAATAGAGTTGACTCCGATTTTAGTCGATTTTTTCAAAAAGGGGGCTGAAGGCGCCCCCCTGTCATTTTTACATAATAAACAAATACAAAATTGAACCGGCTATTCCGAGCAGTAAACCGTATAGGAGCGCAGGCAAAATCGTTTTACGGATAATGTCGCCTTCACGGCCGACCATGCCGACGACAGCCGCGGCTGCCACAACGTTATGCACGCAAATCATATTTCCGGCAGCGGAGCCGCCAAGCTGCTGTGCGAGAACGAGGTTGCTGTCGAGCCCTGTCTGGGCTGCGACATTAAACTGGATCGGCGAGAACGTCAGCGTTGACACTGTTGCACTGCCGGTGATGAAAGAGCCTAATATGCCCAAATACGGAGCGACGAACAGCCAAACCCCGCCGAGCGATGCCGCCATCACTTCAGCAATGTATTCCGGCATGGAAGCCAAATGAGCCGTTGCGTTAAAATCCGAATTCGTAAATACTTGCACGAGCGCCAATGTCGGCAATAATGCCAGCGCTGCACCTTGAACGGTCGGCATCGATTGTTTAAACGCCTTGCCGAATGTTCCGATCGTTTGCCGTTGTGTGAAAACGGAAATCAGCGCTGCCAACAGAAGCACGGCCCCCGGTGAATAAAGCACTTCCCAGTTGGAGGTAATTCCTTCGACGCCAAAAATATTGTTCCATGTAAAATCGACCGCCGTTTGGGTAAACTCTTGAACCGGATCAACAATCCGTGTCAACAAAAGCAAAACGACAACGATAAAATACGGGCTCCAGGCAGAGAGCAAGCTCATGTCTGACTTTGCTTCTTTCACCTCGAAACCTTCTTCCAATGCGTCCTGCCAAGGTTCTTCCGGAAGCAAAAAGTTCTTTCTCGCTGTAATCGTCGCAACCGCCAGACCGGTAAGCGAGGCTAAAATCGCAATAAATTCCGGACCGAACAAAACGGCATACACATATGCGGAAACTGAATATGTAAACCCGATCATAAGTGACCACGGAAGCATCGACATCACCGAAGATAAACCTTTCTTTTTCCCAAAAGCGACCGTTAAGACGACAATCAGGATAAACGGTACAAGTGTCCCGACCAATAAGTCCATCATCGTCGTACGAATCGCCACTTCCTGAAACAATTCGCGCCCCGCATTCTCGACATTGCCGAGCCCGACAAGAACAGGCGTCCCGACAGCGCCGAATGATACCGATGTGCTGTCAGCAATTAACGCCGTTGTAGCAGCTGCAAGCGGTGTAAATCCGAGCGCGACCATCAGCGGTCCGGTTACTGCCGCAGGCGTTCCGAAACCGGCAGCTCCTTCAATCAGGCCGCCGAATAAAAACGCGACGATAATCACTTGAACGCGCATGTCCGAGGAAATATTGCGAAAACCTTCGTTAATCCGGTCAACAGCACCGGTTTGCCGCAGCGTGTTCAAAAGTACAATCGCTCCGAGCAGAATAAACAAGATCGTAAACGCTTGATGAAAACCTTCAAATATGGATGCAAAAAGCGGCATTCCTTCGACACCCCAGACAAAGTATGCCAATGTGATAAAAATAATCGCGCTGTAAAGCATCCCCTTCTTTGCCGGCATGCGCAGCAATACAAGAAAAATAAACGGTAAAATAATAGCACTGAAAGCTGTCAAAAATTCCATTTTCATTCCCCCTAAGACAATATCCTTTTTACGAGCGTCTTCCTGTCCCCCTGTACTGTTATATTTATCATCCGGTCATCAGATGACTGTATGTACAATACCTATTATAATCAAACAAGAAAGCGCTTTCAATAACGTTTGTTAATTTCCCCCACCTTCGTATATTTGTATATACAGGTGGATGTTGAAAAGGCTGGGCACACCGGCAAATCAAATCAAACTATAATACTCGTGTTATCTATTTCACATATTTTGTTTATAAAAAAACCTGCGGAGCAGATCCGCAGGTTTGACAGCTTTTTAAAGAATGATGAGATTGACTAACAGTCCCGCTACTCCGACTAAGAGTCCGTACAAAATAGCCGGTAATACCGTTTTTCGAATGATCGCCCCTTCACTGCCGACAATTCCGACGACAGCCGCAGCTGCAACGACATTATGCACACAAATCATGTTTCCGCCCGCTGCACCGGCTAATTGTTGAGCAAGAATTAAATTCTGATCAAATCCGGCCTCCAATGCTACGTTGTACTGAATTGGCGAGAACGTCAACGTCGACACAACGGCACTGCCGGTTACGAACGAACCTAACAGGCCGAGGAAAGGAGCGATAAAAAGCCACACGCTTCCGAGACCGGCCGCCATCACTTCGGCAATGTATTCCGGCATCGTGCCCAGTTCGCTCATTGTATTAAAGTCTGAGTTTACAAAAACATGGACGAGAGCCAACGTCGGGAAGAGAGCGAGAGCTGCTCCGACAACTGTGCTGCTCGATTGCTTGATTGCGGTGCCGAATGTTTTGATCTTCTTCCCTTGGATATAAACGGAAATAAACGCTGCTAATAACAGAACCGCTCCTGGGGAATAGAGGACTTCCCAACTCGAAGTAATCCCTTCAACACCGAAAATATCGGTCCATGTTGCGTCAAGAGCTTGCTGGGTAAATTGCTCCACCGGCTCAACAATCCGAGTAAAGAGAAGCAACACAACGACAATAAAATACGGGCTCCAAGCAGTGAACAGACTCATCTCGGATTTTTCTTCCTTCACTTGGAAATCTTCTTTCATCGCCTCTTGCCACGTATCTTTCGGAAGCAAAATGTTCTTTTTAGCTGTGATGGTTGCAAACGCTAAACCAGTTAGCGGAGCTAAAATACTGATAAACTCCGGTCCGAACAAAATGCCGTAAACCAATGCAGACACGGAATAAACCGCTCCGATTGTAAGTGTCCACGGAAGCATTGCCAAGACCGGCTTCAATCCTTTTGTTTTGCCAAAACCGGTCGTTAAAACGACGATTAATATCGTCGGAATCAAGGTTCCTACGAGCAAATCCATCATCGTAATATTTAAAGCAATCTCTTGAAACATTTCCGGTCCGGCTCCCTCAACATTACCCGTACCGATAATTAAAGGGGTTCCAACCGCCGCAAACGGTACTGGCGTACTGTTTGCGATCAAAGCAAGGGTTGCGGCGGCGATCGGCGAAAATCCGAGCGCAACCATAAGCGGACCTGTAACAGCCGCCGGTGTACCAAAGCCGGAGGCACCTTCAATTAATCCGCCAAACAAAAACGCAATGATGATAACTTGAATACGCATATCGGCCGAAATATTGCGAAACCCTTGATTAATCCGGTCGACAGCTCCTGTTTCGCGAAGCGCGTTTAACAAGGCAATTGCACCTAATAGAATGAACAAAATCGTCAACGCTTGATGAAATCCTTCAAAAATAGAAGCGATCAAAGGAAGACCCTCAACTCCCCAAACAAAATACGCAAGACTGATAAAGATAATGGCACTGTATAACATGCCTGTTTTTGCCGGAAAGCGCAAAAAGACAAGAAAAATAATTGGCAAGACTATTGCGCTGAATGCCGTAATTGTGATCATGAACATGAATGATTCCTCCTAGGGTGTCTGAACTAATTACTGATATTATAGCGGATATATCGCATTTAGACGACCCGTCTTTTCAGTTTATTACCCTTTCCATATTAGAAATATGTCAGCGTTTTCTTTCCTGTCTTTGCAACAATCAGGTGTAAATAGTTGCCACTAACAGCCGATGTAACCGCTTCATATGCGAAAGTGTTCACTTATTGTTCAATATTTGTTTCGATTTTTGTCATTTTTTCTTCACTTCGTTGTCATAGACATAAAACGCCCTGCATATACAGGAAGTTTTAGCTTAAATACTCGCTTCTTAGTTGCCGACGCGTTCAATATCGATATCACCAAGCAGCGCAGTCACCGCATGACCGGCCATGATTAAGCCGGCCACCGAAGGAACAAACGCATTGGAAGACGGCGGCAGTTTCGCTTTTCTGATCGCTCCTTGCTCCTGTTTTTCACTGACAATATCACGGCGGACATCTTCTCTTGTTACAATCGGTTTCTCTTTCGAATACACAACATTTACGCCGGTATGGATCCCTTCCTTACGCAGACGCGAGCGGATGATTTTCGCGAGCGGATCGTACGACGTTTCTGAAATATCGGCAATTTCTAATTGGGTCGGATCCATTTTATTCGCTGCGCCCATGCTGGAAATAAGTGGAATACGTCGGGCGATACACTCTTTCATGAGGTGAATTTTATAGCTCACCGTATCAGAGGCGTCAAGGACAAAGTCAGGGCTTTCAGCAAAAAACGTTTCAAACGTCTCTTCGTTATAAAACATATGCATCGCGACAACTTCGCATTCGGGGTTAATATCAGCAATGCGCGCTTTCATCATCGCCACTTTCGACTCGCCGACAGTTGATTGGAGCGCATGAATCTGCCGGTTAACGTTTGTAATATCAATATCATCTTTATCTACCAGTACCAGCCGTCCGACACCAGAGCGGGCCAACGCTTCGGCCGCGAAAGACCCGACCCCGCCGATTCCTAATACAGCAACGGTTTGATCTTTCAAGCGATCGAGACCTTCTTTTCCGATCGCCAGTTCGTTTCGTGAAAAAGCATGCATCATTTCAGTTTATCTCCTTCATTACATGAATAGTTGATAGTGAACTATAGCATAGTTAAACAATAAAAAACACTCCTGTAAATCAGGAGTGTTTTACATCAATCACTTAAGAGTCCCGTGTATGCCGTCTTGACCCTTTTGGTTTGAACCTGCATGGGCAGGTGGGTGCTCTGTTTATCTCCGCTAACGTCCTTCAGCTTAGCAAGGCATGTTATTGGGGATAAAACGTAACCGCGAGCTCCCTATGTTTAAGTGTTGGCTCAAAACGTTAAAGTTGAAACGGTCATCATAGGACTCTCAAAACATAACTAGTTATTGCTTACTTGTATTATACAAAAATTTCTGTAATTTTACAAGTCAGACTTGAGGCCTAATCCTGCGCTTATTGCGAGGTTATTCTTTTTTGGCTGTTACTTTCAGTTTAAGTTCTTGCAGCTGTTCATCACTGACGGTATCCGGCGCATTTGTCATCAGATCGCTCGCGCTTGCTGTTTTTGGAAACGCGATCGTGTCACGTAAATTCGTCCGTTCGGCGAGAATCATAACAAGCCGGTCAAGACCGAGCGCAATCCCGCCGTGCGGAGGTGTTCCATATTCAAACGCATCAAGCAAGAAGCCAAATTGGCTGACAGCTTCTTCATCTGAGAACCCGAGGGCGCGGAACATGTTTTCTTGCAGGTCGCGCTCAAAAATACGCTGTGATCCGCCGCCGAGTTCATAGCCGTTAAAGACAAGATCGTAAGCTTCGGCACGCACTTCTTCCGGCGCTTCTGTCAATTTTGGAATATCTTCTTCCACGGGGCGGGTGAACGGATGATGTTCCGCCACATAACGTCCGCTGTCTTCATCATAAGATAAAAGCGGAAATTCTGTTATCCACAAGAAATTAAACTCGCCGGAATCGATTAAATCGAGTTCTTTCGCAAACTTATTACGCAGATTACCGAGAACATCCCAAGCGACTCTTTGTTTGTCGGCGACAAACATTAAGACGTCGTCAGCTTCAGCATCGAACGCTTTTACAAGCTCAGCTGCTTTTGCCTCATCGAAAAACTTCGCAATCGGGCCTTTTAATGTGCCGCCATCTTCAACTTTCACCCAAGCCAAGCCTTTAGCTCCGTAAATTTCGGCAAATGAGCTTAAGTCATCGAGATCTTTGCGGGAATAACGCCCGGCGACGCCTTTAATATTGATTCCTTTCACAACATCGCCTCGTTCAACGGTTGAAGCGAATACTTTAAAACCGCTGTCTTTAACGATTTCCGACACATCGACAAGCTCCATGCCAAAGCGCAAGTCCGGTTTATCTGAGCCAAAACGCTCCATCGCTTCATAATACGTTAAACGCGGAAACGGTCTTTCAATTTCAGCGCCTTTGACTTCTTTGACGATTCTCGCCATCATTTCTTCCATCATCGCCAATAAATCTTCTTTGCCCATAAACGAAGCTTCGATGTCGACTTGCGTAAATTCCGGCTGGCGATCGGCGCGCAAATCTTCATCACGGAAACAGCGGGCAATTTGGTAATAACGTTCAAAGCCGGAAACCATCAACAGCTGCTTAAAAAGCTGCGGAGATTGCGGCAGCGCATAGAAACTGCCTTCATGAACCCGGGACGGCACAAGGTAATCACGCGCCCCCTCTGGCGTGCTCTTCGTCAAGATCGGCGTTTCAACTTCCATAAACCGTTGTTCGTCGAGAATATCGCGAATTAATTTCGTCGTCCGATGACGCAAGTACATTGTATCGGTCATATACGGCCGTCTAAGATCTAAGTAACGGTGTTTTAAACGGACATCTTCGGTAATTTCCACATCATCTTCAATTTGAAACGGAAGAGCTTTCGCCTTATTCAAGATCGTGAGCTCCTCAGCCACGACTTCAATTTTGCCGGTCGCAATTTTTTCATTCACATTTTCCTCATCACGCTTACGGACAACCCCGCGCACCTCAACAACAAATTCATTGCGCACATCTTCAGCTGCACGGTGCGCCTCGCGGCTGATTTCCGCGTTGAAAACCGTTTGAACATAACCCGAGCGGTCTCGGATATCTAAAAAAATCAGTTCACCTAAATCGCGGCGGCGCCGGACCCAACCTTGCAGGCGCACCTCCTCGTCAATATGAGCTTCGTTTAATTCTCCGCATACATGAGTTCGATCCGTCAACGTGATACCCCTTTCTCTTTTTCCAAATGCTTTTTTAAATTGGCTGCAAGTTCTTCAAGCGTCCATTCTTCTTGTGTGCCGTCGGCCATCTTTTTCACAACCGCCGTCCCCTTTGCGAGTTCTTCTTCACCTAAAATGACCGCATAAGCAGCGTTTTGCCGGCTTGCTGACTTCATTTGCGCTTTCATTTTCTTGCCCATGTAGTCACCGTCGACAGACAGACCCGCCGCTCGGAGCTCGTGAAGGATTCTCGGCCCTGCTTTTTTCGCCTCATCCCCCATTGTCACTAAATACGCATCCAGTCCTGTTTCAACCGGCAGCGTGACGCCTTGACTGTCCAAAGCCATTAACAGCCGTTCAATGCTTAACGCAAACCCGATCCCCGGGGTTTCCGGGCCGCCGATTTCTTCGACCAGCCCATTGTAACGTCCGCCGCCCATCAGCGTTGTAATGGCGCCGAAACCTTCGCCGTCAATCATAATTTCGAATGCGGTATTGTTGTAATAATCGAGACCGCGCACGAGGCCGGGATCGACTTCATACGGAATGTCCATCGCTGTTAAAAATGTTTTAACATCTTCAAAATACTGCCGGGATTCCGCATTTAAATAATCGAGAATCGATGGAGCCGAAGCCATCAGCTCGTGCTCGGCATCCTGCTTGCAGTCTAAAATACGCAGCGGATTCTTTTCGAGCCGTTCCTGACAATCGCTGCAGAACTCGCCGATTCGCGGTTTAAAATGATTAACGAGCGCATTGCGGTGCGCTGTGCGGCTTTCTTTGTCGCCGAGGCTGTTAATTACGAGTTTTAAACCTTTTAAGCCGAGCTCTTTATAAAAATCCATCGCCAAACCGATCACTTCAGCATCAACAGCCGGATCGGCGCTTCCCATCGCTTCAACTCCGAACTGAACGAACTGACGCATACGCCCTGATTGCGGCCGTTCATAGCGAAACATCGGACCGATATAATACAGCTTGACCGGCTGGTTCGCCCAGCCGTGCATTTTTTCATCGACAAAAGAACGGACCGTCGACGCCGTTCCTTCCGGACGCAAAGTTAAGTTGCGGCCCCCGCGGTCTTCAAACGTGTACATTTCTTTTTGTACGATATCGGTTGTATCACCGACGCTGCGGGAAAACAATTCCGTCTGTTCAAAAATCGGCGTGCGGATTTCCTGATAGTTATAACGCCGGCACAAATCGTGTGCTTTTGCTTCAATGTATTGCCACTTCGCGGACTCACCCGGTAATATATCCTGAGTGCCGCGCGGAATGGTGATGTTCATTTCTGATACCTCCTGTAAATGTCTTGCCAATACAAAAAACCCCCGTCCTGAATGAATTCAGGGACGAGAGTTTTCCCGTGGTGCCACCCTAATTGGAGCCGAAAAATCAGACTCCCGCTTTCACCGGTTAACGCCCGGCAGACGGCTTTTTAAAAGCACCTCCGGAGTGTTCTTTCAAAAAGGACCGAACCGGCATGCTTCCAGCCTTGCGGCAAGCCGTCTCTGTGATCGGTGTCCCTTTTCTACTGTGCTCCTTCGCAGGTTTTACATCTTCGTCCTGTGCAATTGTATACTATCTTACGAACGTTCAATTGTTCTGTCAAGCGCCTTTCCTTGCCTAGGAAGGCTTGCCTTCAACAATCAGCGTAACAGGCCCGTCATTCGTTAATGATACATCCATCATTTCCCCGAACCGTCCGGTTTCAACGTGCAAACCGTGTTCGCTTTCAAGACGTTGATTGAACATTTCGTAGATGTTTTCAGCATGTTCCGGCTTGCCCGCATCCATAAAGTTAGGCCGGCGCCCTTTTCGCGAATCGCCGTACAGTGTAAACTGCGATATCGATAAAATCTCGCCGCCGATATCTTTAACGGAGATGTTCATTTTGCCGTCATCGTCCTCAAACAGCCTGAGATTGGCAATTTTATCGGCTGTATACTTCACATCTTCTTCCGTATCATCATGGGTTACGCCGACGAGCAAAACATAGCCGCGGTTGATTTCTCCGGCTGTCTCGCTGCCGACTGTCACTTTGCCTGACGACACGCGCTGCACAACAACGCGCATGCAAGATTCACTCCTTTTACGATCAATGCATTACACGCCGAACGGAATAAATATCGGATATTTGCTTGATGCGGTCGACAACTTTTTGCAAATGCTGCAGATGCTGAATCGAAATTGTCATATCGATCGTCGCCATCTTATTTTTGTCCGACTTGCCTGAGACCGCATTGATGTTTGTTTTCGTTTCCGCCACCGCTTGAAGCACATCATTTAACAAATTCCGGCGGTCGTATCCGTTGATTTCAATATCGACGTTGAAGTTTTTCGGTTTTTTCGTATTCGATTCCCATTCAACAGGAAGCAAGCGGTTCTTCGCTTCTTCCGTTTTAACATTCGGACAGTCGTTGCGGTGGACAGATACGCCTCTGCCTTTTGTAATATAGCCGACAATTTCATCACCCGGCACTGGATTACAGCACTTCGATAACCTTACTAACAGGTTGTCGATCCCTTCAACCCTTACTCCGGCGTCAGTCGTTTTTGATTTTTCTTCGATCGGCTTTTCCGGTTTTTTTAAGTCGTCAACCGCTTCATTAAGTGTTTGTCCTTCAGCTTCTTCTTCTTTTTTGCGAATGTCTTCTGTCAAACGCGTAAAGATTTGCGCAGGTGTAATTCCGCCGTAGCCGACGGCGGCGTACATGTCTTCTTCTGAAGAAAAACTGAATTTATCGAGCGCTCGTTTAATGTTTTCGTCTTTCATGACCTTTTTGACGCTGTATCCTTTTTTCTCGATCTCTTTTTCGATCGCGTCGCGGCCTTTTTCGATGTTTTCTTCACGGCGTTCTTTTTTAAACCATTGGCGGATTTTATTTTTCGCATGTGAGCTTTGCGTAATTTTCAGCCAATCCTGACTCGGTCCGTAGGAATGCTTTGATGTTAGCACTTCAACGATATCGCCGGTTTTCAGCTGATGATCGAGCGGAACCATTTTTCCGTTGACTTTCGCTCCGATACAGCGGTTTCCTACTTCGGTATGAATTCGGTAAGCAAAATCGAGCGGAACAGATCCTTTCGGAAGTTCAACGACATCGCCTTTCGGCGTAAAGACAAAAACCATATCAGAAAAAAGATCGATTTTTAATGACTCCATAAATTCCTGCGCGTCGTCCGCATCATTTTGCCAATCGAGAATTTCGCGGAACCAGGAAAGCTTTTGTTCCATCGATTCTTGGTCGTCACTGACGTTGGTTCCTTCTTTATACGCCCAGTGGGCCGCTACACCGTATTCAGCGATTTTATGCATCTCTTCGGAACGGATCTGCACTTCCAACGGATCGCCTTTCGGCCCGATGACCGTTGTGTGAAGGGATTGATACATGTTTGCTTTCGGCATAGCGATGTAATCTTTAAAACGCCCGGGCATCGGCTTCCAATGCGTATGAATCGTGCCCAAAACCGCATAACAGTCTTTTATATTTTTAACGACGATACGAATTGCGAGTAAATCATAAATCTCGTTAAACTGTTTATTTTGCAGCACCATTTTCCGATAAATGCTGTAAATATGCTTTGCTCTGCCGTTAATCTCCGCTTCGATATTCATATCTTTTAACCGCTCGCGAATATCATTTTGCACTTGCTCAATATATTGTTCCCGTTCTGCCCGTTTCTTTTTCATCAAGTTGACAATCCGGTAATACTGCTGCGGATTAAGATAACGAAGCGATGTATCTTCGAGCTCCCATTTGATCGCAGAAATCCCTAAACGGTGCGCGAGCGGGGCAAAGATCTCCAGCGTTTCGTTGGCTATCCGCCGCTGTTTATCCGGCGGAAGGTGCTTTAACGTCCGCATATTATGCAAGCGGTCTGCCAGCTTAATCAAAATCACCCGAATATCTCTTGCCATCGCAACAAACATTTTACGATGATTTTCTGCTTGCTGTTCTTCTTTAGACTTATACTTAATCTTTCCGAGTTTCGTGACACCGTCAACGAGCATCGCGACCTCTTCATTAAATTCTTTCGCCAGCCGTTCGTAGGTCATTTCTGTATCTTCAATCACGTCATGCAAAAAAGCAGCTGCGATCGTATTCGTATCCATGCCCAATTCAACCAGAATTCCCGCGACTTGAACAGGATGCCAAATGTACGGTTCACCTGATTTTCGATACTGCTCACTGTGCGCATGTTCTGCTGCATGATAAGCCCGCCGTAAAAACGCGAGGTCATTTTCCGATAAATATTCACTTGCCAATTCGATTACCTGCTCATGGGTCATGGGATCACCTGTATCTTTGCATAATTCGTGAATGGCCATAATGCTCTTACCGCACGGCCGAAGCTGTTATTTGTTAAAAAAACGGACTCTTCCGCGGAAAAGCCGTCGCATTGAAATCGTACTTTCGTCTATGAGAAATGTGCATGATTTTTCTAATGATAACATAGATCGTGTCGAAATAGTAACGAATTCTGTCTATTATGTAAAGCTGTACACACAGTTAACGGTGTACAGCTTTATTGGCTGATCAATCGTCGTAACTGACGAGTGAATAAATATCATATCCTTTTAACTTTTCACGGCCATCCAGGAAGTTTAATTCAATTAAAAACGCAATCCCTGCAACAATACCGCCCAATTCCTCAATCATTTGCACCGTCGCTTCAATCGTTCCGCCTGTTGCAAGAAGATCATCCGTAATCAACACTTTTTGCCCCGGTTTGATCGACCCTTTATGAATGTTCAAAGAATCTTTGCCGTATTCAAGTCCGTAATCGATTTCTAAAACTTCACGCGGCAGTTTGCCTGCTTTTCGGACGGGAACAAACCCGATCCCGAGTGCGTAAGACACCGGACAGCCGACGATAAACCCGCGCGCTTCCGGTCCGACAATAACATCGATATCCCGGTTGCGGGCGAACGTTACCATTTCATCAATCGCTTTTTTATACGCTTCGCCGTCTTCCATCAATGTCGTGATGTCCTTAAAGCTGATGCCGTTTTGCGGGAAATCGTCTACTACTGTAATATACTGCTTGAAATCCATATCTTGTTTCCTCCTGTAAAATCATGGTTTGAACCAAACCTGTTATTTTTTTGACAGATGCTGCTCATTTATATGAATCATCATTGCACGAAACTTACGATGATGAATGAGAGAACACGGGTTTTTGTCCGGCCATTGCTTCGTCAATCCAGCGTTTAAGCGCCCTGTAAGAAGAGTAGTACAATTCGTTTTCCAGTTCGCTGTGCTCCACGCCTTTGCGGTATGTTTTGGACTCGGTTAAATCTCGTTTGTCCGGTTCTGGATGAACCGCGACAACACCGTTATCCATTTTAACAAATCCCAGCTCTGAAAACACCTGGCACATAAAACGGAGTGAATCCAATGTCCAGCCTTTATGATCAGCCAGTTTTTCTGCATGCTGTTTCATATCAATTTGCTCTTTTTTTCGGATAATGGCATAAAGCGATTTAAATTGATCCCGTGATGGGATCGATGCCGGCATTCGGTTCGCACCGTAAATGAAAGAAGCATAGACCCGTTCTGCATTCTCGCAGCATGCGAGCGCTGCAAAAAATTGATCTTTCGTCTCCGGAAGATCCAAGAGCAAAATCCGCACCGACTGACGAAGTTTAAATGCTGATTCTTCGGGGAGTTCGGCATCGTCAATACGGATGACTTCCCACGATTCAGGCAGTTTAGACAAATATTCGTCAGACTCTTTACGAAACTGAATGACCGTCATCATGTCTGTTTCAAATAATTTCTGATCGCGAAAAAGGCGCTGCCCTCCGCGGTAGTCAAACAGCTGCTGCTCATTCACTTTAATGTCTTCGATCATCAGCTGCGGTTTGCGGTTTCCGTTCCATTCATTGATCGATAATTTCCCGACAGCAGAGACTTTTGCCAATGGAGAGATTTCATCACACACCGCTCCAAAGCGAAACGCAATGCCGTCGACTTCTTTCGTTGCATCGTTATCAGTAAAAGAGATTTTCATGTGATCTTCATTGGCGCCGATTTTCTTCATCATTCCGACATTAACGTTGTCGAGCATAACTTTTGGGGCGGGGTTCCCGACACCAAAAGGCGCCATTTTCCCGAGTTCTTCAATCGCCGGTACGGAAATTTCGTCAATGCTTACCGGTAAATCAACAGTCAGCTTCCGCTCCCAGTCTTCGGGATTCATTGTTTTCTCCGCAATAGTGATCAAGTGTTTATGAACGGTGCCGACATCTTTGAGATTCATCGTCAGCCCGGCAGCCATCGGATGACCGCCGAAATGAGGCAGGTAATCCCGGCATTCTGACAAGGATGCGAACATATCGAATCCCTCAATGCTTCGCGCCGATCCCTTAGCAATCCCATTTTCCGGATCATAACTCAACACAATCGCCGGACGGTAATACATCTCTGTCAGACGGCTCGCAACGATTCCGATCACGCCGGGATTCCATCCCGGAGCGCCGACGACAATCACCGGCGGCAAACCGTCTTCTTCTGCTTGCAAAGACGCTTCTTCGGTGATTTCTTTTACGATTTGCTGTCTTTCTTTATTCAGATCATCAACCATTTGCGCCAATTCATGCGCTTCCTCGGGATCTTCACTCAAAAGCAGCGCAATCGCAGGATCCGCCGAATCAAGACGCCCGGCAGCATTAAGCCGAGGGCCGATCAGAAAGCCGACCGTCTCCTCATCGATTGCCGACGGATCAGCCCCTGCTTTATCAAGCAGAGCCTGAACACCGAGACGCGGTGTGTTCAGCATCGCTTCCAGACCTTTTTGCGCAAAATAACGGTTTTCTCCTTCGAGCGGGACAAGGTCGGCAATCGAGCCGATCGCAACGTAATCATAGTACGAATTGGGAGCCTCGCCTAAAAGAGCATGAGCCAATTTAAAAGCGACACCGACACCTGCGAGCGCGGGATTGGGATAGTCGCATTTTTCCTGCTTTGGATTAATGATCGCATACGCATCCGGAAGCGTCGGCGGCGGCTCATGATGATCGGTAATGATCAGATCTATTCCCCACTCTTTCGCCTTATCTGCAACTGCTCCTGCCGAGATGCCGGTATCGACAGTAATAATGACCGTGACACCTTCATCTTTTGCTTGACGAAACGCTTCCTCGTTCGGACCGTAACCTTCTGTAAAGCGGTTAGGCACATAATAAGCCGCTTCCGCTCCGAGTTCTCTTAACACGGAATACATTAGCGACGTGCTCGTTACACCGTCGGCGTCGTAATCTCCGAACACAAGCACGCGCTCATTGTCTGACACGGCCCGGTGGATCCGCTCTGCTGCTTCGTTCATCCCTTTCAATAAAAACGGATCATGAACAGCGTTCTCATCTATATGTATAAAATTTTCAACTGCGCTTTTAGTCGTTTTCCCCCGCTGAACAAAAAAACGCGCGGCGATTAATGACAAACCCGTTTCCCGGGCGAGTCGCGCCACGTCCTCTTCACTCCATGCGGGGACTGTCCAGCTTGCTTTTGCTTTCAGCACAATCAACCACCCCTGACCTTCTACATTATATCGAAGGTCAGAAGCGGCCGCAATGAGAATGTTCACTTATTCTTTCGATTTTGTCCGTTTCGGCGTTTCACGGTCGTTGTCATCGGCTGTTTCCTCGGTGTTTTCAGCGGGAGCCGCCTGCTGCGCTTTTTTCAGCTTTTTAATTTCCTGCTGCAGCCGAAAAATCCGGTACATTCCGACGCTTCCGACAATTAACCCGCCCATTAAAACCGATACTAAAATAACAAGGACGAGCGGCCAGTCGCCTGTGCCGACAATGTAATCGACCTCAACCGGGTCAACATTAACGACAGAAAACACGGCAATAATGACAACAATAATAATTCCCACAATCAGTCCCCATTGACCACGCATACTACTTTTCCTCCTCTGCTCCAGACGGATTGATGTGCACTCTGACATCTTTAATGTAATTTTCTTGCATGAGCGCTTTTTTGACTTGTTTACCGATTTGATGGCCTTCTTCGACGGTGATATACGGGTCTACAGCCACTTTGATATCGACAATTACGTAATGGCCGAGCTCACGCGCGAGCAATTCATCAATCGCTTCGACCCCTTCGACAGCTTCTGCCCGCCGATACAAAAACGCCGTATCCTCTTTATGCATCACGTGATCGAGCGTATTGTGGATCGCCTCTGATCCAAGCTTCCAGCCGATGCGCATGACGAGGAGCGAAACAAAAAGTCCTGCAGCAGAATCCATATAAGCGAGCCAGGCAATGTCCATCCTGCTCCCTAAGATCGACAGCGAAATACCGATTAAAGCAGCAGTCGAAGAAAACACATCAGAACGGTGATGCCATGCATCGGTAATTAATGCATCGCTATTGTATCTTTTACCCAAATAAATCTTATAGCGAAACATCAGTTCTTTAATCACAATGGAAATTAACACCGCGATGATCGCCGCCGTGCCCGGAACACGCACCGGTTCAAAAAACGATTGCCCTGCGTTCAGCGCCAGTTCGAACCCGACGATAAAGAGCAAAACGGCTACAATAATTGCCGTTACCGTCTCGGCTTTGCCGTGTCCGTATGGGTGATCCTCATCCGGCGGAAGCCTCGCGGCCCGCACGCCGATCAACACCGCGACAGAACCGATCACATCCGATGCTGAGTGAACCGCATCGGCGACAAGCGCCCGGCTGTTCGCTGTAACCCCGACGATCCCTTTCATGACGGCAAGAACAATGTTGCCGATTATACCGATCCATGCTCCGAAACGAACTTTTTTATAGCGTTGAATGTCTGAGCTGTTCATATGCTGCATCGCTGTCTTTCCTCCCTGGACATGTTCACTCTCATTTTACAGTAAAATACGTTCTTTGCCGATAAAAAAAAGCGGCCCTTAAAAGGCGCCGCTTTCTTATTAATTACAGTGTCGGCGGTGTCACGCCGTCTTCTTCTTGTTTTTCTTCTGCAGCTTTCTCCCGCTGCTTTCTTAGCTGCCGCGTTTTGAACTGCAGGAATACTTGTGCCGCAATAAAGAGCGAGGAATACGTTCCTGCCGCTAAACCGACAACGAGCGCAAATGAAAAGCTGCGCAGAGCTTCACCGCCTAAAATGAACAGCGCGCCGGCTGCAAACAATACAGTCAGCACTGTATTAATCGAGCGGGCAAGCGTTTGAACGAGTGATTTATTCACCACACGGGCAACATCAGCAAATTCTTCAACCTTCTCTTCTTTGGCCATGTTTTCCCTGATCCGGTCAAAGGTGACGATCGTATCATTAATCGAATAACCGACAATCGTCAGGACGGCCGCAATAAACGGAATATTCACTTCAAATTGAACGATACTGAAGACGATTAAAATAAACAGCGCATCATGAAACAACGCAATAATCGCAGACACTCCGTACATTAATTCAAAACGGAGTGTGACGTATAAAATAATCCCGATGGAAGCGATTAATACCGATATAACCGCATTTTGCGCCAATTCTTCACCGACAATCGGCGTCACGGTGCTGACCGTCGGCGTATTTCCATAAACATCTTCAAAGTGGCTTTGGATCTCCAGCGTTTCTTCTTGACCGAGATCACCGATAAACTGAACCCGGCCGACTTCGCCGTCATCACCGGCAAGGGTGATGTCATCCGGTTCATAGCCGACTTCGGCAAATTCAGAAGCAATTTCTTCTTCTGTCACCGGTTCTTCAGCCAAGATATCGATTGTCGTTCCGGCACTGAAGTCAATGCCGAGATTCAGTCCGACCGTGCTGAGGAGAATAATTCCCGCAAGCATGAAAACTCCGGAAAGCAGAAAGAACTTCTTCCGCTGGTTCACAAAATTTAGACGTGTATTTTCCGGATCAAAGTTCATTGATTTCACGCTCCTTTACGCCGAACAGGTGCTGCTTGCCGTTTAAAGCCCGGCTGTTGACCCATAATCCCAATAAAAGACGGGCGCCGAGCACGGCGGTTAAAAAGCTTGTCAAAATACTGACGATCAGCATAACAGCAAAACCTTGCACTGCGCTTGTTCCGAAATAAAACAGCACAGCGGCAGCAAGAATCGTCGTCACGTTCGCGTCCACAATCGTCGATAACGCCCGCCGGCTCCCGGCTTTAAAGGCGCTCATCACCGATCTTCCGTAACGCAGTTCATCTTTAATCCGCTCGAACGTGATAATGTTGGCATCTACGGCCATACCGACACCGAGGATCAGCGCTGCTATCCCCGGAAGCGTTAATACTGCGTTTAACCAATTAAAAATAAACAATACAAGGTAGATATACGTTGAAAGTGTGATAACGGCAATCACACCCATAAAGCGGTAATAAAGCAGCATATAGCCGAAAATAAGCGCGATACCGACCATCCCGGCATAAATCGCCAAATCCATTGACCTCTCGCCTAACGACGCGCCGACAGAGTTCGCATAAACTTCTTCCAGTTCTACCGGCAAAGCACCGGAATTCAATATGCCTGCTAATTCCTCCGCCTCTTCCGTATCGAAGCCGCCGCTGATTTCGACATTTTGCGTGTATAGAGGTTCATCTACTGCCGGGGCAGAAATAATTTTTGATTCATCTTCCGGTTTTTGAATCTCTTCTGCAAACGAATCGCCCTCGTCGTAATCAAGCCAAATAGCAAGCAAGTTTTCACCTTGCGGGCGCTGGGAAATTTCTTCGGTAATTTCACCAAATAAATTTCCGTCAGCAACTTCAACCGTTACGATCGGTTCATTCGTTGTTTCGCGAAAATCTTGACTCGCTCCGCCTTCCACGAGGTCGGAACCGTCCATTTTTAATTCATCGTCGACATCGCGAAATTCAAGCCGGGCTTCCGTGGATAACAGTTCCCGCGCCGTTTGCTGATCGTCAACCCCGGCTAACTGAACGCGGATGCGATTGTCGCCTTCTATGTTAATAATCGGTTCATTAACACCCAAAACGTCAATGCGGGCATTTAATGAATCGACCGTGTCCGTTAACGCCTCTCGGTCTACTTCGCTGTCTTCATCAACCGGTTCTGCTTCATACAAGACCTCAAACCCGCCTTGTAAATCCAAACCGAGACTGATATCTGCGATAGCATCCTCTGTTGTCGCGGCGATCAGTGCAGTTATCGCCGCGACAACAGCGAAAAACGCCAATATTAAGCTCTTCTTTACACTCCGGCGCTTATTCATAAGCGATTGTTCCTCCTTCATCTCCCCGCAAAACAAGGGATCAATCTGTCACAGGATATCAATTCATACAGGCCAATCTTTTACAAATCAACATTGCTATTATAGGCACCCTATAAGCAGCGTGTCAATCGTCCGCCGTATCTTCACTTGCGGCGCTTCGTTCCCTCTCAGAGCGGAGGTCGAGGGCTTCGCCGCTTTCGAACCAGTCAGGACTTTTATAAGCTGAGACCGTCAAA
This sequence comes from Salisediminibacterium halotolerans, assembly GCF_003814815.1. Taxonomy (GTDB): domain Bacteria; phylum Bacillota; class Bacilli; order Bacillales; family Salisediminibacteriaceae; genus Salisediminibacterium; species Salisediminibacterium halotolerans. Next base: position 8,220 of record NZ_RKQQ01000002.1, on the reverse strand, counting down.
GACGTCATGTAATCATTTGGAGACAAACGCAGCAGTTTGGAAACCATCCAATGGGTCCGAATCGGATCAGGACGTTCAGGATCTTTTTCAATTTTATTAACAAACAGCTCCCAAATCCCTTCCGACGTTACAGTATCATAACCGAGCAGCTGCATTTCTTCTAATTTGCTCTCAATCAGCGGGGACAGTTTCAATTTCCAATAGCTCCATTGTTCGATTGTCATGATACCCTCTCCTTTTTATCTGCGGACCCTCCGCCTGTTTTAAATGCAAGAAAAAAACCGCCGGCCAGTGTAAACGCGCTCAGAATAAGTGTGCTTCGCTCCGCATCGATTCCCGGATAAACATGAAACAATGAACCGGCCAGCAATCCGAGAATAACAGCATACGTTGCGTACGGGTATGTATGAAGCACATAGCGGATCAGTTTGCTGCTTAATATGAAGCCGAGTGCAATCCCGAAAACGAGAATAAAGATAACAGGCAGGTTCAACGTATTCAGTGCGTGAATCGCCGGTTCATAAACGCCGAAAAGGATAAGCACGATCGCACCGCTGATTCCCGGCAATAAGAGCGAGACACTGGCCGCCGCGCCAGCAACAAAAAGCCATACGCCTGAAGCGGCCGTCAAGATGAACGTGGAACGGGCCCCCTCTTCCGGCAGAAATACCGCGAGCAACGCGAGCATAACCGCAACAGTAACCGTTAACAAAAAATGCGCCGGGCGAAACGCTGTTCTCATCTCTCCTTCTTTAAAAATAAGCGGAATGACCCCGATGATTAACCCGAGAAAAAAGAACTGCGTCGGCACCGCATGTTCAGCCAACAGCCAGCCGATCAGCCGTCCAAAAATGAGAATACCGCCGACAACTCCGATCCCGAGAGGAAGCAAAAACGGCAGCGCTTCTTTATACCGCTTACTGAAAAAATCGCTGATCGAGCTGATTAAGCGATCGTATATGCCAAGCACCAGCGCGATCGTCCCGGCGCTGACGCCGGGAATAATATTGCTCACACCCATTAAAGCGCCGCGGTAAATATTTTGCCAATTCACGTCCATTCAACTCCTTTGCTGCTGTTCCATAAACGAGAAAACATCGGCCCTCAGGCCGATGTTTAATCAGTCGGGATTAACCACTTCACGAACTGCGGAACGGTCAAACGTTAACTTGTTATCGCTTCCTGCGTCCACGACAATCCGGTCGTCATCAATCGCATCGATCTTCCCGTGCAAACCGCCGATCGTGATGACTTTATCACCTTTTTGCAGCGATTCGTGCATCTCTTTTACTTTCTTCTGCCGCTTCTGCTGCGGTCGAATCAGCAAGAAATAAAAGATCGCAAACATTAATAGTAATGGCAACAATGCGCCGAGCATTTCCATTTCCTTCACCCCTTTCCATCCGTTCTTCCCCGTAAGCATTATGTAACCTGCTGACAGACCATTCGTGATGCTTACCGGATGGCAATACAATAGATCTTTATTGTCTCCCGTACTATTGTAGCGAAATCATCCATGAAAAATCAACGAAAACCGTATGATCTCTTTTAGAAATTTTTCGCATCTGCACGGTTAAACCCGTAATTTTCAAAAAATTCTTCGCGGAAATCGAGCAAACGGTCCGTCCGGATCGCTTCGCGCACTTGCTCCATCAAATCAATCAAAAAGTGCAAATTGTGATACGAACAAAGTCGCAGACCGAACATTTCATTCGCTTTTATAAGATGGCGGATATACGCGCGCGTATAATTCCGGCATACATAGCACGAGCAATTTTCATCAAGCGGACGGAAATCCCGCTCGAATTTGGCATTGCGGACAACGAGGCGTCCTTTGCTCGTCATCAGCGTCCCGTTTCTGGCAATCCGCGTCGGCAAGACGCAATCGAACATATCGACGCCGCGGATCGCTCCGTCTATCAAAGAATCGGCAGACCCGACGCCCATTAAATAACGCGGTTTATTTTGCGGCAAGAGCGGTGTTGTGAATTCGAGCACTTCATTCATGACGCTTTTCGGTTCGCCGACAGACAGACCGCCGATCGCGTAACCGGGAAAATCGAGGGAAATTAAATCTTTCGCGCTTTGCCGGCGAAGGTCTTCGTATTCGCCCCCTTGAACAATTCCGAACAACCCTTGATCTTGCGGCCGTTTGTGCCCCTCGAGACACCGTTCAGCCCAGCGGCTTGTCCGTTCTACAGAAGCCTTCATGTAACTGTGCTCAGCGGGATACGGCGGACATTCATCAAAAGCCATCATAATATCCGGACCGAGCGCATTTTGAATGCCCATCGCTTTTTCCGGACTTAAAAACAGCTTTTCTCCGCTGATATGATTGCGAAAATGCACACCTTCTTCTTTTATATTGCGCAAATCGCTGAGACTGAAGACTTGAAAACCGCCGGAATCGGTTAAAATCGGCCGGTCCCAATTCATAAATGTATGCAATCCGCCGGCTTCTTGAATAATATCTTCCCCCGGCCGCAGCCAGAGATGATACGTATTGCTTAAAATAATTTGCGCGTTCATTTCTTTCAGTTCTTCCGGGCTCATCGTTTTCACCGTCGCAAGCGTCCCGACCGGCATAAATATCGGCGTGTCGATCGATCCGTGCGGCGTGTGAATTTTCCCAAGCCGCGCGCCGGACTGTTTACACGTTTTAATATGTTCGTAAGTTATCGCGCTCATCTTGTACCCTTCTTTCTGTATACGTTCATTGATATCCTTCAGCTAAACCGTCCGTTAAGAACATCGCATCGCCAAAACTGAAAAAGCGGTAGCGGTGATCGACAGCTTCCCGGTATGCATTCATGATCGCATCGCGGCCGGCAAAAGCACTGACGAGCATCATTAACGTCGATTTCGGCAAGTGAAAATTCGTTAACAAGCTGTCAACAGCCCGAAACGTAAAACCGGGATAGATAAAAATATCTGTCCAGCCGCTCGCAGCTTGAAACTTGCCGTAATCGCGAACGATCGTTTCCAGCGTCCGCGCTGAAGTTGTTCCGACGGCTACGATCCGCCCTTCACCGTTCGCCGTCGCATTCAGCGCTTTTGCAGTCTCTTCGCTCACTTCATAAAACTCCGCATGCATCGTGTGCGCTTCAACCGTATCCACCGCGACAGGACGGAATGTTCCAAGGCCCACATGCAAGGTAATGTAACTGATGCCCACGCCTTTTTCTTCCAGTTGTTTTAGCATCTCTTCGGTGAAATGCAGCCCGGCAGTCGGCGCTGCCGCTGAGCCGCGATGTTTTGCATAAACGGTTTGGTAGCGGTCCTGCTCATCGAGCGTCTCTTGGATGTAAGGCGGAAGCGGCATCTCGCCGAGACGGTCGAGAATTTCCTGAAAGATTCCTTCGAATTCGAAGCGGATTTTCCGGCGGCCTTCCGGAAGAATGTCCGTGCATTCACCGGTTAACAAGCCGCCGCCGAACGAAACTCTCGTGCCGACTTTAATTTTTTTCGCCGGTTTAACGAGCACTTCCCACGTATGATCGCTTTCTTCGTTTAACAAAAGCACTTCCGTTTTCGCTTTCGTTTCTTCTTTCACGCCAAAAAGCCGTGCCGGCAGCACCTTTGTATTATTAAGTACGAGCCGGTCGCCCGGCTGCAAAAATTCATGCAGTTCATGAAATACACGGTGGTCTGTTTGTCCGCTGTCTTTATCCATCACAAGAAGTCTAGAAGAAGACCGGTCTTTCAACGGTGTCTGTGCAATCAGCTCTTCAGGCAATTCATAATCAAAATATGATACGTCCATAATCTTTCTTCTCCTCTATCTGAATCGTCCAAACACAAAAAACAGCAGTGATAAAACGATGCTAATAATGATTGATGTCATGAGCGGAAAATAAAACGTCGTATTTTCTCCGCGAAATAAAAAATCGCCAGGCAGCCGCCCGAGTGATATGAAACGGCCGCCGACTTGCCATAACAGGCCTGCGATCACGAGTATAACACCGAGAAATATTAACAAGCGCGGAATATCATTCACGGCCGGGCACCTCCATCTGGAAATGTTCATACACTAGCGGCGTCACAACACGCCCGCGCGGCGTCCGTTGCAGAAAACCGATCTGCATCAAGTAAGGCTCATACACATCCTCGATTGTATCCGCTTCTTCGCCGACGGTCGCAGCGATCGTATCAATCCCGACCGGACCGCCGCGGAATTTTTCAATCATGTTCATCAACAGTTTATGATCAATATGGTCAAGCCCGAGTTTATCGACTTGTAAAAGATCGAGCGCCTCCGTTGTAATCGTCTGATCAATCATGCCGTTGCCTTTCACCTGCGCAAAATCTCTGATCCGGCGAAGAATCCGGTTCGCCACCCGCGGCGTTCCGCGTGAGCGCCGCGATACTTCCCGGGCTGCTTCTTGGCCGACTTCGACATCGAGCACACCGGCGGTTCGGACGACAATCTCCTCTAAATCTTCCGGCTGATAATATTCCAGCCGGCTCATCACGCCAAAACGGTCGCGCAGCGGCGCAGAGAGCAAACCGGCTCTCGTTGTCGCGCCGACAAGCGTAAACGGAGGCAAATCAAGTTTTACCGAACGGGCTGACGGCCCTTTACCGATCACGATATCGAGAAAGAAATCTTCCATCGCCGGATAGAGCACTTCTTCGACGGCGCGAGGAAGGCGGTGTATTTCATCGATGAACAGGACATCGCCCGGTTCAAGTGCCGTCAATACAGCAGCCAGATCTCCCGGCCGCTCAATCGCCGGGCCGGATGTTGTTTTTAAATGGACATCCATTTCATTGGCAATAATCGATGCAAGCGTGGTTTTACCGAGGCCGGGCGGACCGTAAAGCAGCACATGATCCAGCGCTTCCTCGCGCATTTTCGCCGCCTCAATAAATACCGTTAAATTCTCCTTAACCGAGGACTGGCCGATATACTGACTTAACACCTGCGGCCGAAGACTTTGTTCTTCTTGCTCCTCTGTTGCATATGCCTCGCCGCTGACCATTCGTTCTTCCATTCTTAACCGCCTCCGTGTTTCTCAGGCTTTTCTCTTATTGCTTCAACATTTCTTGCAGCGCCTGCTTAATGTAGGCATCCGTCGATAAAGACGGCTGCGCTTCTAAAACAGGTTTTATTTTTCGGATTTCTTTATCTACGTAACCGAGTGCCCGCAAGGCTTCCAAAGCTTCTTCCAATGCCTCGTTTTCTGCAGCAGCATGTTGATAAACAGGTTGATCTCCCTGCAATAAATCGCCGGTCAAAGACGGAAGCAGTTCGCCCAATTTTCCGCGCAAATCAAGAATCATTTGCTGAGCGGTCTTTTTGCCGACTCCGGGAAACTTCGTTAAAAACGATTCGTTCGCCTGTTCAATCGCATCAACCACAGAACCGGGCTGCTCCGACGTGACAATCGCAAGGGCCCCTTTCGGTCCGATCCCGCTCACTTGAAGCATTTTTTCAAATAAGCGCCTTTCTTCCCGCTGTTTAAATCCGTAAAGGCGGATGGCATCTTCTTTAACATGCTGGTATGTAAATACGGTCACTTCATTGTCGTAATACTCTTGAAAACGGTACGGATTGCCGCAATAAACGAGATAACCGACCCCGCCGACGTTGACAATGATCGTTTCCGTTTCGATGTGAATAAGTTTTCCCGTCAGACACTCAATCATTTTCGTCTCTCCTTTTCGCCAGGCGAACATACATTTCTATTTTAGCACAGCTTTGTTAAGATGTCAGACTAAGTTATGATAAACATTTTGTACGTCGTCCAAGTCTTCCAGCGCCTCAATCAGTTTATGCGCCTCTTCCGCCTGTTGATCATCCAGGTCGGCATAAATATCAGGAATTTGCGTGACTTCAGCGAATTCAAAGGCGTAACCGGCTTGCTCTAAGCTGTCTTTAACATCTTGAAAGGCATCCGGAACCGTTATAATCTGCACGTATTCATCTTCAACTTGAACATCATCAGCGCCCGCTTCAATCGCCTCAAGCATCAGCTGCTCTTCATCTGTCGCTTCATCTTTTTCAATCATCAGCTGACCTTTGCGGTGAAACATGAATGCCACGCAGCCGTCTTCGCCGAGATTGCCGCCGTTTTTGTTAAATTGAAGCCGCACTTCCGCTGCGGTCCGATTACGGTTCTCCGTCAAAGCTTCGACAAAAACAGCCACCCCGTGTGGTGCATAACCTTCATACGTAATTTCTTCGTAATCAATACCGTCAACATTTCCCGACGCTTTTTGAATCGTGCGCTCGATGTTTTCGTTCGGCAGATTGTTTTGCTTCGCTTTATCGATCGCTAACTTCAGCGGATAATTCGTATAAGGATCATCGCCGCCTTGGCGGACTGCCTGATGAATCTCTTTTGTCAGCTTCGTGAATATTTTCCCTTTCTTTTTATCCTGGTGAGCCTTGCGGTGTTTAATGTTATGCCATTTTGAATGTCCGGCCATCAGTCATGCCTCCCTTTTTCTCGGTGATTACCGTATTTAACTATAGCATATCGGCCGTGCACAGAAAAACGATGGAAGGCCTCCCTCCATCGTTTTTGTCCACCGGTTTTAAAGCGAATCAGTTTTTGCTGACTGGCGGGGTTTTGCCCGTCAGCGCCTCCCAAGTAAAGCAAGGGTAACTGCCGAGCACTTGAACATCACAGCCGAGCGCACGAAGCTCTTCACACACAGACGGCAGAAGCACTGTGTCATAATCCATATCGACATCGATGATAAAAAAGTAATTACCGAGACCTGTTTTCGTCGGACGCGATTCAATTTTCGTTAAGTTGATTTTGCGCCAGGCAAATGCCGCTAACACTTGATGAAGCGCGCCGGAAAAATCAGACGAGAGACCGATCATAAGCGTCGTCTTAAAGGAAAGACCCGCCGTCTCTTCTTCTGTGTAAACACGGTCTTCATTCGTTAATAATAAAAAACGGGTCTGATTGTTCGCATAATCATTAATCTTACGGTGCACAATCTCTGCACCGTAAGCAGCTGCTGCCACTTCATTGGCGATTGCCGCTGCGTTTTCTTCCGGGTGTTCCGCTACATATTTCGCCGCTTCTGCAGTTGAATTAACGTAAGCAACCTCCGCATCCGGCAGCATATTTCGCAAAAACTGGTGGCATTGAGCAATCGCCTGCGGATGCGAATAAACAATCTCGACATCCTGCCAGCTGTCGGCTTGCTCCCGCGCCGTTAATAAATGCTGTTCAATCGGCGCAATCACTTCCCCGGCCATATTCATCCGCTGGTAATGTATAAAGTAATCTAGCGTTATATTCACAGATCCTTCAATCGCATTTTCCATCGGCACGACGGTCCGGTCGACTTTCCCCAGTTTGACCGCATCGATTGCATCCGGTATCGACCGAAACGGAATCCGTTCATCATCCGGTAAAAAAGCTTTTGCGGCGGCGTCGGTAAACGACCCCGCCGGTCCTAAATATCCTGTTTTCGCCAAATCCGTTTCACTCCTTTACACATCTTCTGTCAGCCGCCGGAGCCGATCAGCTCGACCTTTACAACTGACTCCATCCTCTCAATACGGTTCAACAGAACTGTAACGTCCTGCGCCATAGCTGCCGTCTCTACCGTTAACGTGATCGTCGCCCTTCCTTGCAGAGGGATCGTTTGATTGATGGTCAAAACATTTGCCCCTGTTTCAGCAACCATCGACAACAGCTTCGAAAGAGCTCCGGATTGATCTTCAAGATGAATCGAGAGCGTTATAATTTTTTCTTTCACCATCGTATGGAACGGGAAAATGCCGTCTTTATATTTGTAAAATGCGCTGCGGCTTAAATCAACTTCCTCAACAGCCTCATTGACTTTATATCCTTTTCCGCTGTCAAGCAGCTTTTTCACTTCAACCGTTTTCAGCATGGCATCGGGCAGCATATCTTCTCGAACAAGGTAAAATTGATCCGTCTGTTTCCTCACAATGAACCATCCTTTGTCACAGCCTGTTTCATTATTATAAAAGAAGCGCGGTTTAATTCGCAACTGTGAAACGATTCTTGTCTGAATTTTCGCTGAACAGAAAATGCCGATATGTGATATCGGCATTTTAGAGTGTTGACAAAGTCATGACATCCTTAGATGTCATGTAAAAAGGGACGGATGACAACGCATCGTCCGGCTTCTTTCCGCGGGCGAGCGCCGAGCCGCTTCGGGCTGATGCCCTGCAGGGTCTCGCCTGTCTCGCTATCCCGCAGGAGAAAGCCGGGATGCTGGGTCATC
>NZ_RKQQ01000001.1 GCF_003814815.1 Salisediminibacterium halotolerans | reverse complement strand
GACTTGTCTTGCTAAATTGACGGGATATCTTCTTACTATATCCCACTTTACGCTTGGCTTTTGTTTAGTTTTCAAAGGGCAGCTGAATCGCTTTGCTAACTGCAAGGCGAGTTTTAAATATACCAAAAAAGGAAACGAAAGTCAATCATTTTTCGGTTAATAACTCTCTCTTAATTTTTTTGGTTTATGTCGCTTTCAAAGCAACGAATACAAATATAGCACAGGCCGAAAAATAAAAGCAACCCTTGGAAAAATTTCAGAATATTAGATTTAAAAATAACTCTCTACCGCTTCTTCTTCAATGAGCAAGTCTTGTTCCGCTGCTAAATCGATCCGTTTCGGTGAACCTTCGATTTGAACAACCGGACGAAAAGGATTTTCTTCATTTACCAGCACAATTTCCGCCATTTCACCGGTGTTTAATTTGATTTTTTGACCGTCGGTTAAGTCTGTGACTAAAGAGATAAAATGGTTGATCATCTGTTGATCCAGCTGGCCAAACTGTTCTTCTTTCATCGCTTCTAGAACTTCGTAAGGCAGCTTGGCTGAACGGTACATCCGCTCAGATGTCAGCGCATGAAACATATCGGCAACAGCAATCACACGTGCAAAGAAGTGCAACTTTGTTTCATTGACCTGCAAAGGATAACCGCTGCCGTCTTCCCGTTCATGATGCTGCAGTACGCCCATCATCGCGGCTTTAGAAAAACCAGGAACATTTTCAATCATCCGGTAACCATAGACCGGATGCTTACGTATTTCTGTAAACTCATCTGCTGTCAGCCCGCCTTCTTTTTTAAAAATATACTTAGGCAGCTTTGCCATGCCGCAATCACTTAATAATCCAGACAATCCGAGCTGAATAATTTCGCCGTTCGACAAGTTCATTCGTTTACCGAGCATTGCACTGTATATACTTACGGCAACCGGGTGATGATAAATGTATTCCGCTTTCGTTGAATACCGGGAAAGATTTTTTAATTCCTTTTTTGTCGGTTCAAGTTCATACAGAGGCAAAAAAAGACTCCTGACCGCGTAAGCATCGACTTTCAGACCGCCCTGCCAATTTTGAAACATTTTCTTATACTGTTTAACAGCACGCTCATATCTGTCTAAAAACGTGTCTACTTCGATTTCTGTCCCGGAGGAGCGTTCGTCTGTTTCGGTTTCGTTTCGGTGTTCCGGTAAAAATGTGTACCCGTCTGCGGTTTTGTTATACACAGAGACCCGATCGATGAAAAAAAGCTCTAAAATGTGTATGCGTTCTTCTGTTAATACAGTATTTTTACGCATAATCGGAGCATTTGTCTTTTTATAGACATCTTCTTGCAAAATAACTCCCGGTTTTAAATCAATCACTTGAACATCCATGTCCCTCGCCCCTCTGTATACAGGTCAAAATCATTAGTCTTATTGTACCAAAATTTGCATGATAATGAATGCTATAAAATTGTGTTTTCTGTCTTTTTTCCTTATACACAAAGAAAAACCGGACACAACAGCTGTTGTGTCCGGTTCGGATCAATTCTTAATCCTCGTCTTCATCATTGTCATCTGAGGCAATTTCTTCAGATCCTTCTGTTTCTTCGGCTGCCGGTTCGCCGGCTTCAGCAATTACAGCAGTTTCGTCTTCATCTTCATCTTCGTCTTCGGTAATGTTAACCCGCGCAACCGTTGAGACATACTCCTCGTCACCAAGCCGGATTAAACGCACACCCTGAGTGTTACGGCTTGTTTGGGAGATTTCATCCACATGCATACGGATCACCACACCGTTTGTCGTAATCACCATCAGATCATGCTCTTCTGAGACCACTTTTAACGCGACGAGTTCTCCGTTTTTCTCGGTCACATTACACGTCTTAATTCCTTTGCCTCCGCGTGTTTGCAAACGGTATTCATCTGCTTTTGTCCGCTTGCCAAAACCGTTTTCTGTAACAATCAAAATATCTTGATCCGGCTGGCAAATATCCATGCCGACAACTTCGTCATTTGCTTTTAAATTCAGACCTTTCACGCCGGTAGCTGTACGCCCCATCAGGCGGACGTCATTTTCATTGAAACGAATGGACAGGCCTTGTTTTGTGCCGATGACGAGTTCTTTCGTTCCATCCGTTAAACGGACCCCGTGCAATTCATCGCCTTCACGCAATTTAATCGCGAACAATCCGCCGCGGCGAATGTTTTTAAAGGCTGCTAAATCTGTCCGTTTCGACACGCCGTATTTCGTCATGAAAAAGAGCGATTGATCAGGATCAAAATCTGAGATCGGAATAACCGCAGAAATGTATTCATCTTGATCGATCTGCAGCAAATTAATAATCGGCGTGCCTTTTGATGTCCGCTTTTGTTCGGGCACTTCATAAGCTTTTATCCGGTATACTTTGCCTTTGTTCGTAAAGAAGAGCAAATGATTGTGCGAATTGGTGACAAACAAATGACGGACGAAATCATCATCATACGTCCCCATTCCTTGCACACCGCGGCCGCCGCGTTTTTGGCTGCGGTACGTTGATACCGGCAGGCGCTTAATGTAGCCCTGATGCGATACAGTAATGACGACATTTTGCCGCGGAATCAAATCTTCGTCTTCCATGCTGTCTTCACCGAACGTAATCGTCGTTCGCCGGTCATCGCCGTATTTATCTCTCAGTTCTGTGAGCTCATTGCGAATAATCTCAAGAATTCTTTCTTCATCAGCTAAGATCGCTTTTAATTCTCTGATTCGTTCAACAAGTTCACTGTATTCATTCTCAATTTTGTCGCGTTCTAAACCGGTCAGACGGTTTAAACGCATATCAAGAATCGCTTGCGCCTGATCGTGGGAAAGGTCGTAGTTCTCCATCAGACCTTGACGCGCAATATCCGACGTTTGCGAGCCTCTGATCAATTCAATAACTTGATCAAGGTAATCTAACGCCACACGCAAGCCTTCGAGAATATGCGCCCGCGCTTCGGCTTTTTTCAAATCAAACTCGGTGCGGCGGCGGATGACGACTTTTTGATGTTCAAGATAATGATACAGTGATTCCTTTAATGTGAGAACTTTCGGTCTGCCGTCGACAAGCGCCAGTGTGTTGATGCCGAAGCTAGTTTGCAGCGCTGTTTGTTTGAATAAGTTATTTAACAAGACGTTCGCGTTCACATCGCGGCGAAGTTCGATCACGATTCGCATTCCCGTGCGGTCCGACTCATCGCGAAGATCGGTAATTCCGTCGATTTTTTTGTCTCGGACGAGTTCGGCAATTTTTTCGATCAAACGGGCTTTATTGACTTGATAAGGAAGTTCATCAACAATAATCCGCGGTTTGCCGTTTACTTCTTCAATTTCCGCATTCGCCCGGACCATAATCGATCCTTTGCCGGTCTCATAGGCACGGCGGATGCCGGATATCCCGACGATTTCAGCCCCGGTCGGAAAATCCGGGCCGCTGATGTATTCCATCAGCTCCTCGACGGTAATTTCCGGGTTGCGGCTTAACGCTAAGACACCGGCGATAACTTCCGACAGGTTATGCGGCGGGATATTTGTAGCCATTCCGACAGCGATACCCGATGCACCGTTGATCAATAAGTTCGGAAAGCGGGCCGGCAAGACGACCGGCTCATTTTCTGCACCGTCATAGTTTTCTTGGTAGCTGATGGTATCTTTATTAATATCCCGAACCATTTCCATCGAAATTTTCGACATGCGGGCTTCTGTGTAACGCATTGCTGCAGCTGCATCACCATCGACAGAACCGAAATTGCCGTGGCCGTCGACAAGCATGTAACGGTAGCTGAAATCTTGCGCCATCCGCACCATCGCTTCATAAACAGCGCTGTCACCGTGCGGATGATACTTGCCGATCACTTCTCCGACAATACGGGCGGACTTTTTATACGATTTATCCGCTGTGATGCCGAGTTCATTCATCGCATACAAAATCCGGCGGTGAACCGGTTTGAGTCCGTCGCGAACATCCGGCAGAGCACGGCTGACAATAACGCTCATCGCATAGTCCATAAACGATGTCTTCATTTCCTGATTGATATTAATTTCTCTTACTCGTGACTGATCAGATTCAGACATTGACTGTACCTCCGTTTAGCAAATTCAATCCGCTTAGTATGTACATACTCATTTTGCGCGGCAGTGATTCGCCTGATTGCGATCTCGTCGATCGCTCTGTAAAAATAGGAGCACCATGCAGGGGACGCCTGCATGGAAACTGTAACCCTTTTAAATATCTAAATTTTTCACATATTTGGCGTTTTCTTGAATAAAGTCCCGGCGCGGTTCGACCCTGTCGCCCATAAGCGTTTCAAACACTTCATCGGCAAGCATCGCGTCCGGCAGGCCTACCTGCAAGACTGTACGCATGCTTGGATCCATCGTCGTTTCCCACAGCTGAGTCGGGTTCATTTCGCCTAAACCTTTGTAACGCTGCAGACCCGGTTTCGGGGTCGGGTTCATCCCGGCGACGATATCTTCCATTTCTTTTTCATTAAACGCATAGTGCACCGCTTTTCCTTGCGTCACTTTATACAACGGCGGCTGAGCAATGTAAATATAGCCTTCCTCAATCAGCGGCCGCATGTAGCGATAGAAAAATGTCAGCAGCAGTGTGCGGATGTGCGCGCCGTCGACATCGGCATCGGTCATAATAATAATCCGGTGATAGCGCGCTTTGGAAAGGTCGAATTCCTCGCCGATCCCTGTGCCGAGGGCGGTAATAATCGCACGGATTTCATTGTTCGACAAGATTTTATCGAGACGCGCTTTTTCGACGTTAATGATCTTACCGCGAAGCGGCAAAATCGCTTGAAAATGCCGGTCGCGTCCTTGTTTCGCCGATCCTCCGGCAGAGTCGCCCTCAACGATATACAGCTCACTGATCGAAGCGTCTTTCGAGGAACAATCAGCGAGTTTCCCCGGCAGCGAGCTGACTTCTAACGCTGACTTTCTGCGCGTGAGTTCGCGCGCTTTTTTCGCTGCTTCGCGTGCGCGAGAGGCCATCAGCCCTTTATCGACAATTTGCTTGGCGACGTCAGGATTTTCCGCCATAAATTTCGCGAGATGCTCGGAAAAGAGTGAATCCGTGATCGTACGCGCTTCGCTGTTGCCAAGTTTTGTTTTCGTTTGCCCTTCAAACTGCGGATCTTCAATTTTCACCGATACGATCGCCGTCAACCCTTCACGGACGTCATCACCGATTAAGTTCGGATCCGTTTCTTTGAATAAATTGTTTTTGCGGGCATAATCGTTAATCACACGGGTTAAACCGGTTTTGAACCCGGATTCGTGCGTTCCGCCTTCATGGGTGTTGATATTGTTGGCAAACGAGTAGAGATTGCTGGCAAAGCCGTCGTTGTATTGCATCGAAACCTCAACTTGAATGCCTTCTTTCTGACCTTCGATAAAAATCGGCGGATCATGCAGCGTGTTTTTTGTCCGATTCAAGTGTTCAACAAACGATTTAATGCCGCCTTCATAATAATATTGCGCGTTTTTATCTTCTTCGCGTTCATCTGTAATGCCGATTTTCAAACCGCGGTTTAAAAAAGCCAGTTCGCGCAGACGGTTTGCCAAGATATCAAAATCGTACTCTGTCGTTTCGGTAAAGATTTGTTCATCAGCTTTGTAGCGAATAATCGTCCCGGTTTTTTCCGTCGTGCCGATTTTTTTCAGCTCGGTGGTGATCTTTCCGCGCGAAAAAGAAATGTAGTGAATTTCTCCGTCTAAATGCACTTCGACTTCCAAATGACTGGAGAGCGCATTCACGACCGAAGCCCCGACACCGTGAAGTCCGCCGGACACTTTATAACCGCCGCCGCCGAATTTACCGCCGGCGTGAAGCACGGTCATAATCACTTCGACTGCGGGACGGCCCATTTTTTCATGAATGCCTACCGGAATACCCCGTCCATTATCTTCCACGACGATCGTATTGTCTTCTTTTATCGTGACATCAATCGTGTCGCAATGACCGGACATCGCTTCATCGATACTGTTGTCCACGATCTCCCAGACTAAATGGTGCAATCCTTTTTCATTCGTCGAACCAATGTACATGCCCGGACGTTTGCGCACAGCTTCAAGACCTTCTAAAACCTGAATTTGACTCTCATTATACGAATTTTCTTCTGTAGCCATGTTTATTCACCTGCACTTTTTTTAAACACCTTCGTGTTCTAATATGAAAATTAGTTAATTTCTTCATCCTCGCTGTCTTCCAGTTCAAATCCGCCGTTATTTGCCTCAGCCCGCCGTTTCAGCGTTTGCGAAGAGATCGGCGACATATAAATTTCATCTGCGGTTATGACCATCGACTTCGGCGGATCATCCGTAACATGAACAGTCCGCTTTTGCCCTTGATAGCCTTTCATGAAATCCTGATTTTCTTTCGACATCCCTTGGTTTTGATGATCCAGGATCGCAATTATCCGTTCGGTTTTCATGACCAAATCCCCGCCTAAATGAATAAACACCGGTCATCACCTCAATCCGTTTGATCAATCGAGCCGCCGGTCACATGAAACATCGTCGCCTTTTCCAGCATTTCATGGTGTATTCCGCCGACATTCGTTGTTGTGACAAATGTCTGTACTTTGCCTTGAATCGTATCGAGCAAATGCGTTTGCCGCGAATCATCGAGTTCAGAAAGCACATCATCCAATAATAAGATCGGGTATTCCCCCGTTTTTTCGTAAATTAATTCGATTTCGGCCAATTTGACAGAGAGTGCCGTCGTCCGCTGCTGCCCCTGTGAACCGTAAACTTGAATATCATGACCGTTGACAAGAAACTTGAGATCATCACGATGCGGTCCCAAGACGGTCGTTGCCCGGCGTATTTCCTGCTCAAACAGCCGGACGTATTCAGCTTTCAGGGCGGTTTTTATCTCATCAGTGCTCATCGAAGCATCGACCGGCGCGCTCGGAACATAATCAATCGCCAGTGTTTCTGTCCCTTGCGTAATATTTTCGTGAATCGGCTGCGCCCAATTTTCCAGCTTTTGCAAAAATGCGAAGCGTTTCTGAATGACTTCAGCTCCTGCTTCTACAAGCTGATCCGTCATGACTTCAAAAAACGCTTCGTTTTTCGCCGTTTTATTTTGCGCGACATCTTTTAACCACTGATTCCGCTGTTTGAGGATTTTGTGATATTGCGAAAGATAGTACAAGTAAACCGTGTATATCTGTCCCATCTCCATATCGAGAAAACGCCGGCGAATTTGCGGGCTGCCTTTAACGAGCGCGAGATCCTCAGGCGCAAACATAACGATCGTACAAGCGCCGATGTAATCAGTCAGACGCTTTTTTTCCAACCCGTTCAGCTTTACTTTTTTTCCTTGCTTGGAAAAGATCACTTCCATTTTGGCCGGTCCGTGCCGATTCGTTAACTGACCTTCAACCCTTGAAAAAGGCTGTTCCCAGCGAATGAGTTCCTTATCTCTCGGCGTACGGTGTGAACGGGCCATCCCTAATACGTAGATGGCTTCCATCATATTCGTTTTGCCTTGCGCGTTTTCGCCGATAATGACATTAATGCGGTTTTCAAAAAAAAGGTGGAGATCTTCGTAATTGCGGTAATCTTTTAGATGGAGTTCATTGATGTGCAATGTTTTGACCTCTTATTCTTCATCGGTAATCGAAAAAGCCGGTTCATCTTCGATATAAACCGTATCTCCGGGATAAAGTTTACGTCCTCTGCGGGATTCCGCTTCCTGTTCATCATTGATAAAAACAGGAATCTCAGCTAAAAACCATTTGGCCTGGCCGCCGGAATCGATGACCGCTGCTTCTTTTAACGCTTGTCCCAAAGTCATATATTGGGTTTGGATGACAATTTTTTCTTCCACCGCATTCACTCGCTTTCGTACTTTCTACAGCCTGTTTTTTATACGTGCACACAAACTCTCACTTTATATTGTACTAAAACTTATCCGCAAACGCCAACGACTTTTACTGGAGATTGTGAGGTGAAAAAAGATCCCCCGGGATAGCGGAGGATCGCTTGATTATAAGAGACTAGTATGTCCTTACCGGACTGAAAAGGTGGAGCATATGATCCATTTCCGCCGGTTTTAGCACGAACGGACTCATCGCCCCGGTGAAATCGACGGTAATCTCTGAGGATTCAACAATTTTGAGCGCATCAATCATATTTTTTCCGTTAAACGAAATCTGCAAGGCTTCGCCGTCGTACGAATTTGTCGCGACGTGCTCGGTGACTTTGCCGACTTCCGGAGTGACCGAGGTAATTTCAATTTTGCCATCTTCGAGGCTTTTCACATGGACAACATTGTTCTTCCCTTCCCGGGAAAGAAGCAGGGCCCGCTCAATCGCATCAAGCAGATGTTTCGTTTCGAGCGTAATATTCGTTTTCCCGGATGTCGGGATCATGTTGTCTGTTGCCGGATAGTTGCCGTCGAGAAGCCGCGAGAAAAACAACAGATTCGTCGCTTTAAACAAGATTTGATTTTCCGCGACGATGATGTCGATCAATTCATCTGAATCATCGATGATTTTACTCAGTTCGCTCAAGCTTTTGCCCGGTATGACAACATTTGAAAAGGACAGATCAGCATCATTGCTCTTAACTTCCGCATGGCGCATTGCTAACCGGTGGCTGTCTGTTGCTGTGCAAGTCAGCTTTTCCCCGCTAAGCGCCCAGTGAATACCGGTCAGAATCGGTCTCGTTTCGACTGTTGAAACGGCAAAAGCTGTTTGACGGATCATGCTCTTAAGTAAGTTTTTCGGCATTTTAAACACGCTGCTCTCATCAATCTCTGGCAGGCGCGGGTATTCGTCCGGGTCGAGTCCGTTAATGTTAAAGACGGACGAACCGGATTTTACTTGGGCTGTAAATTGATCGGTCACGGACAGCTCGAGCGTATTTTCCGGCAGTTTTTTAATAATGTCGGCAAAAAAACGGGCTTGTAAAACAATCGTTCCTTCCGTTTCGACAGTGACGATTTGTTCGCCGTTTTCTTCAACAGGGATAAACGATTCAATCGAAATATCAGAGTCGCTTCCGGTCAGTGTGACGCCGTCTTCTGCTGCGTCAATTTTTATCCCGGTTAAAATTGGGATTGTTGTCCGGGGGGAAATGGCTTTGGAAACATCTTGGACGCTTTGAACGAAACGTTCACGGTTAATTGTAAATTGCATTGCAGTCCCTCGCTTTCTTCGCGCTGTAGTTTTAATAAGCAGTATTTTAATTATATTTAATAATTAATAATTAGACCGTCATAGTAATAGGGCTTGTTAGTATGTGGATAACCCGCGATTAAGACTGTGTCTGTAAGTTATCCAGATGTGGATAAACTGTGCGCAACTGAGCGCTGGTTATTCACAGGCTGTTAAGATTTCAGCTGTTCTGTAATTTCTTGCATGTTTTTTTGCAATTCTTCATCGTCGGCGGCAAAAAGCTTGGATATTTTTTCGTGCGCATGAATGACGGTTGTATGATCGCGTCCGCCGAACTCATGGCCGATTTTCGGCAAGGAGCTGTCCGTCATCTCCCGGGCCAAATACATCGCAATCTGCCGCGGAAATGCAACCGTTTTGGTGCGTTTTTTTGCTTTTAAATCTTCGACCTTAATTTGAAATTGAGCAGCAACAGCGCTTTGGACATCTTGAATCGTGACCTTTTTCGGCTTCGCATTCGGAACGATGTCTTTTAGTGCGACAGCTGCTAAATCGGCATTCATATCCTGGTTAATCAACGATGAATAGGCGACCACTCTGATCAGGGCGCCTTCAAGCTCGCGGATGTTTGTATCAATTTGATTAGCAATATAAAGCATCACTTCATTAGGAATATCCAAGTTTTCTGCTTTCGCTTTTTTCCGTAAAATCGCAATGCGCGTTTCTAAATCCGGCGGAGTTATATCCGTGATCAGTCCCCACTCAAAGCGGGAACGAAGTCTGTCCTCGAGCGTCGGAATTTCTTTTGGCGGACGGTCGCTTGAAATAACAATCTGTTTACTGTCTTCGTGAAGGGAATTAAACGTATGGAAAAATTCTTCTTGCGTTTGTTCCTTGCCAGCTAAAAACTGGATATCATCGATTAACAGCACATCGACGTTGCGGTATTTATTGCGGAAATCCACCGCTTTGTTATCACGGATCGAGTTGATAAATTCGTTCGTAAATTTTTCTGAAGATAAATAGACCACTTTAGCATCAGGGTTATGATCGACGACGTAGTGGCCGATCGCATGCATTAAGTGCGTTTTGCCCAATCCGACACCGCCGTAAATAAACAGCGGATTATACGCTTTTGCCGGGGCTTCTGCAACAGCGAGCGAGGCTGCATGGGCAAAGCGGTTTCCGCTGCCGATAACAAATGTATCGAACGTATATTTTGTATTCAGCATATGCTTTGTCGTATCCCCTTCGCCGTCCATATCGGGCGGATTCGGCTGGGGAGGATTGTTTGAGAGCATTTCCAAATCATCGTTTTCATCTTTCGGTAAAATGAATTTCGCATGCAGCTCAGCACCGGTTAATTCGTGAAGTGTTTCGGTAATGATGCCGAAATAACGGTTTTCCAGCCAGTCGCGCGCAAACTCATTTGGAGCGACGACGGTGATTGTATTCGTGCTTTGATCGAGTGTGTCCGCTTTTGTGAATTTAAACCATGTATCAAAACTAGGTTTGCTGACTTTGTCTTCGATCTTTGTCAGCGCTTGTTCCCATAAATCATTCAAATTTTCCAATTGTTTACCCTCCTTTTTGGCCAATGACATCTGATTGCCTGCAGATAGTTTGTCTGCAGGCAAGGTCGAACGGCGATGTATAACTTCTGTTCACCCTCGTTGAATAAAAACGTATAAAAATAATCCCCAAAAAAAGACGTATGTTATATTATATGAAAGGATTGAAATTGTGCACGTTATCCACAGCTATGTGGGTAAATCCATACAGAGGTGTGCAAAACATATCCACAACATTGTTCACAGCTGTGGATATGTTTATATTCTAGCATATGTTTTCCACCGGAAAAACAACAACATAATATCAAATATAAAAGGAAGAAGCAAAGGGTCTGTGAACTTATCCACAACATTCAACAGCTTGTGTTTAAATTTTATCCACAGCACTAGATCGTGTGCAAAACATGTGAATAACGATGTGCAGAGAGAAGAAAAAGGACGTGAATTTGTCCACAGGAAGAAAAGAAGCAACAATCAAAGAAAGATAACGACGTTCAGCGGTAAAAGAACCTTGACACATACGACAGAAGTTTTTATAATTTACAGGAATGTCTTATAACGTTCCTTTTTCTAAAAATGGAAAAGGTATTCGATGTAAATGAACTATACTCCAGGAGGTGTCATAAAATGAGTAAAGCAACTTTCCAGCCGAACAACCGTAAACGTAAAAAAGTCCACGGTTTCCGTGCGCGAATGGCAACTAAAAACGGACGTCAGGTGCTTCAGCGCCGCCGCCGTAAAGGAAGAAAAGTATTATCAGCGTAAACGGGATCACTGTTTGCTCAGTGATCCTCTTTACTTTGTAACGAAGCGTGATGGATGAACCAGGTCAATGCGGCAGTCACTGTGACAGCAGATCTGGTTTTCTTTGTGTTACGAGGAGAAATTTCTCAATTTCGTGACAACAATCGAAAATCGTGGTTCAAATCAAGAGAAATGATAGCGTGAAAATGAATTTTTCTTTATAATGTAGAATGGACTGACCGTTATATGGTCGGAGTGAGGTGCCGGTCATGAATAAATCGTACCGTTTAAAAAAAAATCAAGAATTTCAGCGCGTTTTTAAGCACGGCAAATCAGTTGCGAACCGGCAATTTGTTGTTTATTTTTTGGAAAAGCCCGAACAGCCGCATCCTCGCTTCGGATTATCCGTCAGCAAGAAAATGGGGCATGCTGTGACCCGCAATCTGATTAAACGGCGCATGAAAGAAGCGCTTTCGCAATTAGCTCCAAACATCAAGAAAGAGACGGATGTTGTCATTATTGCCCGTAAACCGGTCAGTACGATGGACTTTCATGAAATCAAAAAGTCATTGACGCACGTGTTAAACGTAGCGAGACTGTTCAATAAAAGGCCGCCGAAAAGAAAATGATTGAAAGAGGTTTATAATGAAACGTTTGTTTATCGGAGCAATCCGGTTTTATCAGCGTTATATTTCGCGTTTCACTCCGCCGCGATGCCGATTTTATCCGACGTGCAGCCAATACAGCATCGAAGTGTATGAACGGTTTGGCGCTTTAAAAGGCAGCTGGCTGACGGTAAAACGGATCGTCAAATGTCATCCGTTTCATCCAGGCGGTTTCGATCCGGTTCCGGAAAAGAAGGAGCGCGGAAAAGAGAACGGATAAGTGCAGATTCGGTTACTCCCATAATATTAAGGGCGTAAGTTGATGATAATTTTGTTAAAGAAAGATAGGGGGAACTGCAAGTGGTTAAACGAATGTTATTGTTCTCCTCCATGATCGGAATGGTCTTATTGATGACCGGGTGTTTTAATATTGACCAGCCGATTACGGAAGGGACCGATGGAATATGGGATCCGTTTTTTGTCTATCCGCTGTCATGGCTTTTGACTAATATTGCGGAAATTGCGAACGGAAGTTACGGGGTAGCGATTATCTTTGTGACGATTTTACTTCGTATTTTGATTTTACCGCTGATGATTAAGCAGACGAAGAGTACGAAAGCAATGCAGGCTTTGCAGCCGCAAATGACGGAACTGCGTGAAAAATACAGCGCGAAAGATCAGCAGACACAGCAAAAATTGCAGCAGGAAATGATGGCGTTGTTCCAAGAACACAAAGTCAATCCGCTCGCCGGGTGTTTCCCGATTTTAATCCAAATGCCGATTTTGATCGCTTTATATCACGCGATTATCCGCACACCGCAAATAAATCCTGAGATTGTCGGCGATGCTGCAGCGACCGGTCAAACCTTTTTGTGGTTTGAACTCGGCAGCAGCGACCCTTACTTTATTTTGCCGTTGATTGCCGGTGCAACAACATTTTTACAGCAGCGGATGATGATGGTGCAAGACAATCCGCAGATGCGCATGCTTCTGTATATTATGCCGGTAATGATTATGGTGTTTGCTTCGATTTTCCCTGCTGCACTCGCTCTTTACTGGGTGATCGGTAACCTCTTTATGATTGTGCAGACACAATTTATTACCGGTCCGAATGTAGGCAAAACGAATGAGCAGAAAAAAAATGAAGCTAAAGAGAAAAAGGGGAAACAGTCTTCGAATCAGCTTAAAACGGGGGGAGCGAAGAACAAGTGAAAAAAGTAACCGTATCTGGTAAAACCGTAGATGAAGCGATTCAGTCAGGACTTGAAAAGCTTGAAGCCGAACAGGGAAATGTTGAATACGATGTACTGGAAGAACCGCAAAAGGCGATTTTCGGTCTTTTCGGCGGAAAATCTGCTCTTGTTGAAATGCGCTTGAAACCTGATCCGCAAAAAGAAGCGCTTTTGTTTTTGCGCGATACAATCGATAAGATGGGGGTTCAAGCGAGTGTCGATCAAGAAGAGCGGGCAGACGGGACGTATTTTAATATTTCCGGTGCGGATATCGGTGTTTTAATCGGTAAACGGGGACAAACACTTGATTCATTGCAGTATTTAGTCAACTTGGTTGCCAACCGCTATGCAGATAATTATATTCGCATATATTTAGATGCAGAAGGTTACCGGGAACGCCGCAAGGAAGCGCTGGAAACGCTGGCGCGGCGTATCAGCGAGAAAGCGGTGCGGACGAAGCGGGAAGTGCGCTTAGAGCCGATGAGTTCGCATGAGCGCAAAGTCATTCATACCGTTTTGCAAAATATCGATGAGGTGTCCACGTATTCCGAAGGACAAGAACCTTATCGCCGTATCGTTGTCGTCCCGAAATAACCGGCTGGTTTGCATGCTGTAAACTGCAAACGAATAAAAAAGAAGCTGGGACAATCTGAAGCGGACCGTTCATTGTGAACGGTCCGCTTTGTTTAGGTCGGTGTTATTTTATTCTTCAACGTCCAGCCACTCGTCAACCATATCGCGGTTTTCTTCGATCCAGTCAGCGGCTGCATCTTCAATTTCTTCTTCATCTTCTGCAACTGCAAGCATAATTTCATTCATGTCTTCTTGATCCCAGTAGAAGTTATCAAGAATTTGATAAGCTACAGGGTGATCCTCTTCTAATCCCTCGCGTACAATCGTGCGAATTTCTTCCTCTGCGGCATACACTTCTTCCGGGTCTTCTAAAAAGCGGATGTCATACGCATTAAATTTCCAGTGCGGCTGCCAAGCCGTAACGACGACAGGTTCTTCACTGTTGATCGCAGAGTCAAGCGCAGCCGTCATCGCTGAATCTGAGCTTGGTGTGACATCGATATCGAGGTCGTAAACATCCACGACTTCTTCGGTTGACATCATAATGCCGGCACCGGCGTCGATGCCGATGATTTCATCGACAACATCGGAAGAGAGTTCATCAATGCTTTCGATGTCCATGTAATCCGGTACGGCAAGGCCGGTACGGTTCCCTTCAAGGTTCGGACCGAGATCGACAATGTCGTCGCCGTATTCATCGTACTCTGCTTGCATGTCAGAAGGAAGCCATCCGCCGACAAAGCCGTCAGCTTCCTGGTTGGCAACACTTGACCACATTGGCGATTGTTCAACGACGGTCAGTTCCACATCGTATCCTGCTTCTTCCAGCACTTGGCCGATTACATTTGTCGATGCCAGTTCAGATTCCCAAGCAACGTACGTTAACTCAATTTCTTCTCCGTCCGGATCGTATCCCGCAGTATCCTCGTTGTTGTTATTGTTGTTGTCGTTCAAGTTGTTATTGTTATCATTGCCGTTATTTTCTCCGTCTGCGTTTCCGCAGGCTGTCAGTACCAATGCACTGAGTGAAAGGGTGTAAAACAAAGTTTTCTTCATAACATAAGTCCTCCTGTATATAATGAGAGTTTCGCAATATTCCGAATTTTGAACTTGGTATACGCCCGTCGGATTGTGTATTCACAACCAGAAAGCGTATATAGCGCCGAAACAGTCAGCAGCTTTTCAGCGCTGTTCTCCTGTACCGTAGTCTTCTTCTTCATTCATAGGATAAAACGGGATAATATCGAAGATTTCACCGCTTTTTACCATTGCAGCCAACCGCTGCAGCCAGTAGTAATACGGTTTAGACTGTTCAAGAATATCGTATGTTTCCTGGGCTTCTTGAATAACTTCAGCGGAAAGGTTCTCCGAGGCGATAATATCAGCCAGCTGGTTTTGCGCAGTACGGATCGCTTCTAAATTCATATCGACTTCGCGTTCCCATTTATAGCTGAAAAAATTAGCAAAGAACCGGAAGAAATCCCGCTCGGCTACATACGTGTGTTTACGCTGCCCCTTGCGAAACGTTTTTTTAACGACATTAAAATCTTGAAGTTTTTTAACGCCTGTACTCATACTCGGCTTGCTCATGCCGAGCTGATCGCGCATTTCATCCAGTGTCATATCGCCTTCGAAATACATTGTTCCGTAAAGCGTTCCCGCACTGCGGGTTACCCCGTACAAATCCATTGTTTCGGCGAGAGAGTCCACGACAAGATCTTTTGCATTGTCGATCGACTGTTTGGCGTCTTCGTCCAGAAATTCGGCCACGCCTGCTACCTCCTTTCATTTATTCAAAGAGTTCATTGATTTGTTCACGTTACTTATATTACTAATAAATTTGAATTTGTAAACCCGAAAAAATTTTAAAAATCGTCACAAATGCTGTCGTATCAAGTTTGGAAAGTTTTTATAAAAAATTTTTAACAAAATTAATATTTACAAGTTTGTAAGGCGGTGATACATTAATAGTTGTTAAAATCGTAAAATATTTTCTTAACAAAACATTCAACAAATCGGTTATCGTGACGATAAAGGAGGAGTTCGGTGAAACAATTAAAGATGTACATCAACGGTCAATGGGTGGATGCCGGTACAAATGAAACCCGGGAAATTATCAATCCATATAATCAGGAAGTGATTGCGCAGGCTGCTGAAGGAAATGAGCAGGATGCCAAAAAAGCGATTCAAGCTGCAAGGGAAACATTTGATGAAGGATCTTGGGCAGCAACGCCAGCGAATGAGCGCGGAGAAATCGTTTATGAAATCGGGCGGTTAATTCGCCGCGACAAAGCTGAACTGGCTGAACTTGAGACACTGGATACCGGCAAAACGTTGACAGAAAGCGAAGCAGATATGGACGATATCGCAAATGTTTTCTTATACTTTGCCGGCCTTGCCGATAAAGAAGAAGGTGAGATCATCGCATCGCCGATTCCGGATTCACAAAGCAAAGTTGTCCGTGAACCGGTCGGTGTCTGCGGCCAAATTACGCCGTGGAATTATCCGCTTTTGCAAGCTGCCTGGAAACTTGCTCCGGCATTAGCGGCGGGAAACACGCTGATTTTGAAGCCGAGCGAGATTACACCGCTTACTTCGGTGAAAGTTTTCGAATTAATGGAAGAAGCTGGTGTCCCTAAAGGCGTCGCCAACTTGGTGCTCGGTCCCGGCCATAATGTCGGCGCAGAGCTGTCTGAAAGTCATCAAGTCGATTTAATTTCCTTTACAGGCGGGATCGAAACCGGCAGACGAGTGATGCACGGTGCGAGCTTAAATATTAAGAAATTGGCGCTCGAACTTGGCGGGAAAAATCCGAACATCGTATTTGCCGATGCCGATTTTGAAACGGCAGTCGATCAAGCGATGAATGCTGTCTTTTTCCACGGCGGTCAGATTTGCTCGGCGGGAGCCCGGCTTATTGTTGAAGAAAGCATTCATGATGAGTTTGTCGCGGAGCTTGTCAAACGCGCAGAAAGAATGAAGTTGGGCAGCGGTTTTGCTGAAGAGACGATGTGCGGTCCGCTGATTTCGAAAGATCACCGGGAAAAAGTCGAAGGTTACGTCGAAATCGGCAAACAAGAAGGCGCCAAATTGGTAACCGGCGGCGAACGGCCGGCAAACCCTGAACTTCAAGACGGCTTTTTCTATCTTCCGACAATCTTTACCGAGTGCCGCTCGGAGATGAGAATTGTTCAAGAAGAAGTATTCGGCCCGGTATTAACAGTAGAAACGTTCAAGACGGCCGATGAAGCCGCAGCGATTGCGAATGATTCCGTTTATGGATTATCCGGCGGTGTATTTACAACGGACATCGCGAAAGCGGAATACGTGTCGGCGAAACTGCGCATGGGCACGGTGTGGATCAATGATTTCCATCCTTATTTTGCTCAGGCGCCGTGGGGCGGTTATAAGCAATCCGGCATCGGGCGCGAGCTTGGACGGCAAGGATTGGAAGAATACACGGAAACAAAGCATATTTACCGCAACACGAATCCTGAACCGATCGGCTGGTTCAAATAGTTCTGATCTGCTGCATCCGGAAAAAACCGGATGCAGTTTTTTTGTGGATTATTCAGGAGTATTTTGACGTTATCCACATGTGCATAAGTAATTCGTGCAATTTATCCGGCTATACTTTATAATCACTCATGAATATGATATTCTCTCGAGTTGGAGTCACAGAACATGGTTTGTGGATAAATCAGATTTCTATAAAATAACGAGGTGAGGCTGACGTGGATTTTGATACGATTGCAGCAATCTCAACACCGATGGGAGAAGGGGCGATCGGAATTGTCCGTCTCTCAGGAGGAGATTCGCTGCCGATTGCGGATAAACTGTATAAAGGAAAGCATCCATTGGCACAGGCCTCAACCCATACGATTAATTACGGTCATTTGATTGATCCGGATGTTAATGAAACGGTTGAAGAAGTGATGGTTTCGGTATTGCGCGGACCAAAAACATATACGAAGGAAGACATGGTTGAAATTAATTGTCACGGCGGGATTACCTCCGTGAACCGGGTGCTTCAGCTCGTGTTAAATAATGGCGCGAGATTGGCTGAACCGGGCGAATTCACGAAGCGCGCGTTTTTAAACGGCCGGATTGATTTGTCTCAGGCGGAAGGCGTGATGGATTTAATCCAGGCGAAAACAGAACGGGCGATGAATGTCGCGATGAATCAAGTGGAAGGCAAGCTGGCTGAGCGTATTCAGCGGCTTCGTCAAGAACTGTTGGAAACGGTCGCGCATGTTGAAGTGAATATCGATTACCCGGAATTTGACGCGGAAGAGATGACACTGGAAGTGCTGAGAACAAAAGGGGGAGCGGTTCGGGAAGATATTGACCGACTCCTCAGAACAGCGCATCAGGGCAAAATTTTACGCGAAGGTCTGTCAACGGTAATTATCGGGCGTCCGAACGTCGGAAAATCGTCATTGTTAAACAGTCTCGTTCATGAAAATAAAGCAATTGTGACAGATATTCCGGGGACAACCCGAGATGTCGTTGAAGAATACGTCAACGTTCGCGGCGTGCCGCTGCGTCTTTTAGATACGGCGGGTATTCGCGAAACCGAAGACAAGGTTGAACGGATCGGCGTTGAACGATCGCGTAAACTCGTCGGCGAAGGCGAGCTTGTGCTGGTAGTCGTCAATCAAAATGAGCCGCTCACAGAAGAAGATCAAGAACTGTTCCGTTTGACAGAAGGACACGATGCGATCATCATCGTGAACAAGAATGATTTAGAAGACCGGATTGATCTCGCACGTGTGAAAGAAATTGCCGGCGATCGTCCGGTTGTGACAACATCGCTTTTGGAAGACCGCGGTGTCGATGAACTGGAAGAAGCGATCCGGGGACTTTTTTTTGAAGGTGATTTAGAGACAGGCGATATGTCGTATGTATCGAATTCCCGGCATATCGCGCTGTTAACCGATGCGAAAAAAGCTGTCGATGAAGCGATGACAGCTGCCGAAGAGGGTATGCCTGTTGATATGGTGCAAATTGATATTACGAAAGCTTGGGAGCTTCTCGGCGAAGTGATTGGCGACCAAGTGAATGAAAGTTTAATTGATCAATTGTTTGCACAGTTTTGTTTAGGTAAATAGAAAACGGACATGTTGCTGTATAATATAAAGGAGGAAATACTGTGAGTTATCACGGAGGAGAATTTGATGTCATCGTCGTCGGAGCGGGGCACGCTGGTGTAGAAGCGGGACTCGCTTCAGCGCGGATGGGTGCGGATACACTGATGCTGACTTTGAACTTGGACGCGGTTGCTTTTATGCCGTGCAACCCTTCAGTCGGCGGACCGGCTAAAGGCATTGTTGTACGGGAAATCGATGCGCTCGGCGGAGAAATGGCTCGCAATATTGATAAGACGCACATCCAAATGCGGATGCTCAATACCGGCAAAGGTCCTGCAGTCCGGGCGTTGCGGGCACAAGCTGATAAATTTACGTACCAGCAGGAAATGAAAGAAACGATTGAAGATACCGAAAACCTGATCTTACGCCAAGGGATGGTTGAAGATTTAATTGTTGAAAACGGTGCAGTCCGGGGGGTAATCACGCAAACCGGTGCCAAGTATTACGCTGAAACAGTCGTCATTACGACCGGAACGTATTTGCGCGGCAAAGTTATTCTCGGCGAACTGTCTTATGAGAGCGGTCCGAATAATATGCAGCCGTCGGTCAATTTGTCTTACCGGCTGCAGGAGATGGGCTTTGAAATGGAACGCTTCAAAACCGGGACACCTCCGCGCGTAAACGGAAATTCAATCGATTACTCAAAAACGGAAAAACAGCCCGGCGATGATGTTGCGCGCGCTTTTTCCTTTGAAACAACGGAGTATATTACCGATCAGCTGCCGTGCTGGCTGACGTATACAAACGAAGAAACGCACAGTCTCATTAACGATAATTTACAGCGTTCGCCGATGTATTCCGGGATGGTTGAAGGTACCGGCCCGCGTTATTGTCCGTCGATCGAGGATAAAATTGTCCGTTTTCACGACAAACCGCGCCATCAAATCTTTCTTGAACCGGAAGGCAGAAGCACGAAGGAAGTTTATGTGCAGGGGCTGTCCACGAGCCTTCCGGAAGATGTCCAGCACCGGATCTTAAAAAGTGTTCCCGGCCTGGAGAATGTGCGGATGATGCGTCCGGGCTATGCGATTGAATACGACGCGATCGTGCCGACACAGCTGTGGCCGTCACTAGAAACAAAGAAAATATCAGGGCTGTTTACAGCCGGACAAATTAACGGTACAAGCGGTTATGAAGAGGCGGCCGGCCAAGGGATCATGGCCGGAATCAATGCGGCGCTTGCGGCGCAAAACCGCGATCCGCTTATTCTTGACCGCTCGGAAGCTTATATCGGTGTGCTGATTGACGACCTTGTAACAAAAGGCACGAATGAGCCTTACCGGCTGTTGACATCAAGAGCCGAATACCGGCTGCTTCTCCGTCATGACAACGCTGATTTCCGCTTACTGGAAAAGGGCTATCAGGCCGGCTTAATTTCAAACGATCGTTACGAACGGTTTAAGAACAAAGAAAAAGAAATTGATGCTGAAGTGCAACGGCTGCGAAAAGCGGTGATAAAACCGGACGAAACAGTAAATCAAGTGATGGCCGATGCGGGTACCGCACAAATGAAAGAAGCGCTTGCGGCTGATGTGATACTCAAACGCCCGGAAATCAGTTATGAGCATATTGCGCAGCTGACGCCGCCGCCAAAAACTCTTGCTCCTGAAGTTGCCGAGCAAGTTGAAATTACAGTAAAATACGAAGGTTATATCGCCAAACAGATGGAACAAGTTGATAAGCTTAAAAATATGGAAAACAAAAAAATCCCCGAGAATTTAGATTATATGCAAATCAACGGTATCGCTTATGAAGCGCGGCAAAAACTGTCGGAAGTACGGCCGTTGTCGGTGGCACAGGCATCGCGTGTTTCCGGTGTGAACCCGTCGGATATCTCTGTTCTGCTTGTCTATTTAGAGCAGGGAAATTTACAGCGGACTTCCGAGCCGGAAACCGAAACACCGGCATCAAATTAAATGAGGTGACCAGACATGGACGAAGAAACATTTCGCCGCTCACTGTTAGAAAAGGGCATTGAGCTCAATGATCGGCAAATGGCTCAATTCCGCCGTTACTATGAACTTTTGGCGGACTGGAATGAGCGGATGAATTTAACCGCGATCACAGATGCAGAAGGGGTTTATTTAAAACACTTCTATGATTCTGTCACGGCGGCTTTCTTTCTCGATTTTTCCAAGCCGGTTCGCGTGTTGGATGTGGGGGCCGGCGCAGGTTTCCCATCCGTTCCGCTGAAGATATGTTTTCCGGATATTCACGTGTCGATTGTCGATTCCTTGAACAAACGGATCACATTTTTAAATACATTGGCTGAAGAATTGGAACTGACAGGCATTTCTTTTTACCACGACCGGGCTGAAACGTTTGCACAAAAGAAAGAACAGCGCGAGCAGTATGATCTTGTTCTGTCCCGGGCTGTCGCGCGCATGAGTGTGTTGACCGAGCTGTGCTTGCCTTTTGCCGTACCGGGAGGGCGGTTCGCTGCACTTAAAGGAGCCGGCGCCGCTGCTGAAAAAGAAGCAGCATCTAAAGCGATTGCTGCTCTCGGCGGCGAGGTTTCGCTTTTTGAGCAGTTTCATTTACCGGAAAACGGCGGTGAACGGGCCGTCATTGTCGTTGACAAGAAGAAAAAAACTCCGGAAAAATACCCGCGTAAAGCCGGTGTACCGAATAAACAGCCGATCGAATAGCTCTCAGCTGCCGAGCATCCGCCGAATTTCCGGTTCGGATGCTTTCTTTTTTTTGCCGGGATGCGATAGGATAGAGAAAAGATTGCTGATTTCTTCTAGATGAAATGAACATTCTCACGTATACTGGAAGATGTGTATGACGTATAAAATGTTTCACGTGAAACATACGAATAACCGGGCCGATAGTCTTGCGGTATAAGATTAGACGCTATGCTAAGCTGTTTTCTTTTTTCGTACATATGTTAAAGAGGCAGCAGAACGAAGGTGGTATCCATGAAACAATCGTTTTCTAAATTATTTGGTCTTCATGAAAAAGACGGCGAACTGGAAGAGGAAATGGATGTAAGCAGGCAGGAAGTGCAGCAGCTTCCGCTGGAAGAGATTGTACCGAATCCTTTCCAACCGCGGACCGTATTTGATGAGGAAAAGATTGAAGAACTGGCAGAAACTCTCCGCACGCACGGCATGATCCAGCCGATCGTCGTACGCGAGCGGGAAGGAAAGTACGAAATCATTGCCGGTGAAAGACGTTATCGCGCTGTTCAAATGCTCCAGTGGGAAACGGTTCCGTCTGTTGTGAAAGAATTTGATGATGCTAAAACCGCATCGATTGCTTTAATTGAAAATCTGCAGCGTGAAGAACTGACATCGATTGAAGAGGCAAAAGCATACAGGAAGCTGCTTGATATTCACGGTTTAACGCAGGAGAGCCTCGCACAGCGAATCGGTAAAAGCCAATCGGCCGTTGCGAACAAAATGCGCCTTCTTCAGTTGATTCCGAGCGTGCAAAACGCGTTATTAGAACGGCGGATAACAGAGAGGCACGCCCGTTCTATGCTCGGACTGAAAGATCCGGAACTGCAAGAGAAATTGCTGAACAAAATTTTACAGGACGAATTGAATGTTCAGCAGACGGAAGAAACGATAAAAAAATGGACGGCAGATAAACCGGAAAAGAAACAAAAACCCGTTCGAAAAGCCGTCTCAAAAGACACCCGTCTTGCGGTTAACACAATCCGTGAATCTGTTGATATGGTAGCGAAAACGGGGATGGATATCGATACAGAAGAAGAGGATTATGATGATTATTATCAAGTTACGATCCGGATACCGAAAAGCAAATGAATAAGCGGTTGCAATGACCTGTAAAAAAGGAAAGAAGCCGTATCGCTTCGGCGAAGGCGGCTTTTTTGCGGCATGTATTAAATTTTATTTACGCAAATCAAACTGAGTTCTGTTCATGATAAACTGTCAAGAGACAGATGCGCACGCTGATAAATGCTAGCAATGAGGCAGGTGACATAGTTGGGAAAAGTAATGGCGATAGCGAATCAAAAAGGCGGGGTCGGCAAAACGACGACGGCTGTCAATCTAGGGGCCGGTTTAGCTAAAGAAGGCAACACCGTGCTCATGATCGACATCGACCCGCAAGGCAACACGACGAGCGGTGTCGGAATTGACAAAGGCGAAGTAAACGAGTGCATCTATAATGTGCTTGTTGAAGATCAAAAACCGCAAAATGTTATCATCGCTTCAAAAATGGAAAATTTATTTGTTCTTCCGTCGACAATTCAGCTCGCCGGAGCTGAAATCGAACTCGTTCCGACGATTTCGCGCGAGGTGAGGCTGAAGAATGCGGTCGATCAAATTCGCGACCAGTACGATTACATCATTATTGATTGTCCGCCGTCACTCGGTTTATTGACATTGAACTCCTTGACGGCAAGCGACTCCGTATTGATTCCGGTGCAGTGTGAGTACTATGCGATGGAAGGGTTGAGCCAACTTTTGAACACGGTCCGGCTCGTACAAAAACACCTCAACCATAACCTTGAAATCGAAGGGGTGCTGTTAACGATGCTGGATGCACGGACAAACTTAGGCTTGCAAGTGATCGAGGAAGTGAAAAAGTACTTTCAAGAAAAAGTGTTTCATACGATTATCCCGAGGAATGTCCGGCTTGGGGAGGCGCCGAGCTACGGCGAGTCGATAATTTCCTACGACCCTAAATCCAAGGGAGCGGAAGTTTATGTAGAACTAGCGAAGGAAGTGATCAGCCATGGCTAGAGGATTAGGCAAAGGTATTGGAGCTTTTTTTCCGGAATCCGAACAAGAAGAAGACAACGTTCAGGAAGTCCGGATTGCTGATCTGCGGCCGAACCCTTATCAGCCCCGGAAAGACTTTAACGATGGAGCAATTGATGAATTAAAGTCTTCAATCGAACAGCACGGGATTTTACAGCCGCTGATTGTCCGCCAAAGCAGCATTAAAGGTTATGAAATCGTCGTCGGCGAACGCCGCTACCGGGCGGCAAAAGAGGCAGGCCTTAAAACGGTTCCGGCCGTTGTGAAAGATCTGACTGAAGATGAAATGATGGAAATGGCGCTGGTGGAAAACCTGCAGCGCGAAAACCTTACAGCTTTGGAAGAAGCAAAAGCGTATCAAAAACTTATGGAACATTTGCAAATGACTCAAGATGAGCTTGCCAAACGTCTCGGCAAAAGCCGGCCGCACATCGCCAACCATTTGCGTTTGCTGCAAGCGCCGCATCTTGTCCAGGAGTACCTTGCCGAAGGAAAAATCTCGAGCGGTCATGCCCGTGCACTTCTGGGACTGAAAAATGAAAATCAGCTGACGGCGGTGCTGCAAAAAATCATTAAAGAACATATGAACGTCCGCCAGCTGGAAGCATGGATTCAACAGGCGAATGAGAATGTTTCACGTGAAACAAGAAAAAAACCGGCCTTGCCTCCGTATTTGAGAGAACGGGAATCTGATTTAAAATCGTATTTCGGAACCAACGTGGCGATTAAAAAAGGCCAGAAAAAAGGGAAAATCGAAATTGATTTCTTCAGCGAAGAGGACTTGGACCGAATCTTGCAGCTGATGCAAAAAGAAGAGGATGAAGTTTGATCATGAAGGCGCCGGAAATCGATTCTGGCGTTCCTTTTTCTGTATAATTTTGCTTTGCGCAGAGAGAGGCGGAAGGAGGCAGAACCGTGTACTATTTTGATCATGCAGCGTCGAGTTATCCGAAACCGGCGTCTGTGGCTGAAGCGATGAAAGAAGCTGTGAATGATTATGGAGCGAACCCGGGAAGAAGCGGGCACCGTCTGTCTAAAACCGCGTTTGACAAAGTTGAACAGACAAGAAAACTTATTAATGAGATGTTCGGCGGTTTCGGAAAAGACCGTGTACTCTTTTCTTTGAACGCGACAACGGCTTTAAACCAGGCGGTGGAAGGTCTGCAATGGGAAGCCGGCGACCGTATCATTGCGACGGACCTTGAGCATAATGCGGTGCGCAGGCCGCTGGAGCGGCTGAAAAAAGAACGCGGTGTGGAGGTCGATTTTGTTTACCCGGAAAACCCGCAAAATTCCTGGGCTGAAGTTATTTCGGAGAGCTTGTGCGAAAATACGAAGCTCGTGATCGTTACACACGGTTCGAATGTGACCGGTGAATGTCTGCCGATTGAAGACATCGGTGCGGCCGTGAAAAACCATCCGGCTTTGTTCTGTGTCGACGCCTCGCAAACGGCAGGCGTCGTTCCGATTGATGCTGAAAAAAATAATCTTGATATGCTTGCTTTTCCGGGGCATAAAGGGCTTCTTGGACCGCAAGGAACCGGAGTTCTGCTCGTCCGGGAAGGGATTGATCTCCGTCCGTTAATTGCCGGCGGTACCGGCAGCCGTTCCGAAGACGCTGAACAGCCGGATGAATGGCCGATCGGATGGGAAAGCGGAACATTGAACACACCGGGGATTGCTGGACTGGCTGCAGGCATTGCCGAGGTCAACAGACTGGGGCCGGCTGAAATCCGCCGGCATGAGAATGAACTTGCCTGTCAGTTTATTCTCAGTCTGGAGCAGTTAAGCGGTGTGGAAATCATCGGTCCGGGTGCGGTGCCGGAGCGTCTTGGTGTCGTTTCCTTTCGCATCGACGGAGTCGACAGCAATGAACTGGGGCTGATTTTAGACAGTTATTATAACACCGCTGTTCGTGCGGGTCTGCACTGTTCGCCGCTGACACATGCCAGGTACGGTACAGTGGAGACAGGGCTCGTTCGTGTCAGTTTCGGTGTGTATCATTCGTCAAGCGATGTTGATTATTTAACCGAAGCGATCGTTGAAATTCAGCAAGGATTGCAGGGAAATTAAATGGTTTTGTTCGGCACGATTGTGAATGGTTTGGCGATTATCCTCGGCGCTTGGATCGGCATGAGCGTGAAAGGTTTTTCCCGAGGAATGCAAGAGACAGTGATGAAAGCGATCGGTTTATCTGTTTTTGTGTTAGGTTTGACGATGGCATTTGAGGGAGACGAATTTCTGCTGCTTATTTTCAGCTTGGCAATCGGCGCGATCATCGGTGAGCGGATGAACTTAGAGGGAAAATTAAACGAATTCGGCAATATGCTGGAAAGACGATTAAACAAACAAGGGCACAGTACGTTAGCGGAAGGTTTTGTGGCTGCGACGCTGTTGTTTGTTGTCGGCGCGATGGCGATCGTCGGCGCGCTGGACAGCGGTTTTCGCGGGGATCACTCCGTGCTTTTGACAAAATCGCTGTTAGACGGATTTTCTTCGATCGTGTTTGCCGCGACGATGGGCATCGGTGTGATGTTTTCGGCGGTTCCTGTTGTGCTTTATCAAGGCGCGATCGCATTAGCAGCGTCGTGGATTGTAACAGCCGTGCCTGAGCAGCAATTAAATCAGCTGATTGACGAAATTACCGCTGTCGGCGGGATTATGATTATGGCAATTGGTTTGAATTTGCTCGGGCTGGAAAAAATCCGCGTAGCAAATTTGCTGCCGGCGATTTTGCTGGCTGTTCTGTTCAGCTTTGCAAGCAGATCGATCGGGTTATAATCTGTTATTGATAAGAGGGGGGCAAAACGAGATGGGAAAAGCGGCCTATGATCTTTATGATATTGTCGAGATGAAAAAAGGTCACCCTTGCGGAGAGAACCGCTGGAAAATTATCCGTCTCGGCATGGACATTCGCATGAAGTGTACAGGGTGCGGCCACAGTGTCATGTTACCGAGAAAAGAATTTGAAAAAAAGCTCAAGCGGGTGCTGGAGAAAGCAGACGCACACGAATAATGCAGTGAAGCGCTGTTTGCACCGGAGTTGTCAAGGAGTCCGGAAATCTCTATAATTGATATGCATATTTGATAAAAAGCTGACAACACACGCTAATTGAACGAAGAGAGTAAAGGAGTATATAATCATGGCTTTAACAACAGGAATAGTCGGATTGCCGAATGTCGGCAAATCGACACTTTTTAATGCAATCACACAGGCAGGGGCCGAGTCGGCCAATTACCCGTTCTGCACAATTGACCCAAACGTCGGAATCGTTGAAGTGCCGGATGAGCGGCTTGAGAAATTAACAGACCTTGTCGTCCCGGAAAAAACTGTTCCGACAGCGTTCGAGTTTACAGATATTGCAGGAATTGTCGAAGGAGCGAGCAAAGGTGAAGGGCTCGGCAACCAATTTTTGTCGCACATTCGCCAAGTGGACGCGATTTCGCACGTTGTGCGCTGTTTTCAAGACGACAATGTAACGCACGTATCCGGCGGTGTCGATCCGATCCGCGATATTCAAGTCATCAATCTTGAGCTTATTCTCGCCGATTTAGAAACGGTCGAAAAGCGCCTTGCAAAAGTCGAAAAAATGGCGAAGCAAAAAGATAAGGACGCTGTTCAGGAATATAATGTGCTGATAAAATTGCGCGATGCGTTCGAAGAGGAAAAACCGGCACGGAGCCTGGAATTTTCCGATGACGAAAAGAAAATTGTCAAAGGGCTGCATTTATTGACAGAAAAGCCCGTTTTGTATGCCGCGAATGTCAGTGAAGATGAAATTGCCGATCCTTCCGGCAATGAACACGTTGAAAAAGTGCGCAAGCTGGCGAAAGAAGAAAACGCCGAAGTCATTGTCGTCTGCGCGAAAATTGAAGCAGAGATTGCTGAACTTGAAGGCGATGAAAAACAGGAATTTCTCGACGATCTCGGCATTAAAGAATCCGGCCTCGATCAGTTGATTAAGGCATCTTATCAGCTGCTCGGATTGGAAACGTTCTTTACGGCAGGCAAACAGGAAGTGCGCGCTTGGACAATCCGCAGCGGAACGAAAGCTCCTCAAGCGGCGGGCGTTATTCACACGGATTTTGAGCGCGGCTTCATTAAAGCGGAAGTCGTGGCTTATGATGATCTTATGGCGGCGGGATCGATGAATGCAGCAAAAGAAGCCGGCAAAGTCGGTTTGGAAGGCAAGGATTACACGGTTAAAGACGGCGACGTGATTCATTTTCGGTTTAACGTGTAGCACGGTTGTTTCACGTGAAACAATCGGCAGTGAAAAATTCTATCTGATCAGCAGCTGTCAGCAAACTGCGGCGCGGGTTCTGCAAACGAAGAGCACCGGCCGCAGTTTTGCATGTACAAAGGCGCAAAGAGATGATTCGTCAGCATGAAGGAGTTTTGAAATTCATTGTTGTCGGCCGGTTGGATGTCTGATATAATAATGTCTTGCGAGCAAAACGAATATGACGTTGCTCCTTGCTCTTTCTGAAATAGAGAGGGCCCAGTCCAAAAGGAGGTGAAAGGTTATGCGCAACTATGAAATTATGTACATTGTCCGTCCGGATATTGAAGAACAAGCTGTTAAAGATACAGTTGAACGCTTCAATACAATCTTGACGAACAACGGCGCAGAAGTAACAGAAACAGACGAAAAAGGGAAAAAGCGTTTAGCTTATGAAATTAATGATTTCGGCGAAGGCTATTACGTTATTCTCAAAGTTAAAGCGAACAAAGAAGCGCTTGATGAGTTTAATCGTCTGAGTTCTATGAACGATAACATGCTCCGTTCGATCATCGTCCGCGAAGACGACTGAGTCTAAAACGCAATCACAGCAGGATATTATAAAACGGGGAGGAATTCGGATGATAAACCGGGTCGTCCTGGTCGGACGTTTAACGAAAGATCCAGAACTGCGTTACACAGCTAATGGTGTAGCGGTCACATCGTTCACGTTAGCTGTTAACCGCCCGTTTTCGAACCAGCAAGGAAATCGTGAAGCGGACTTCATTAACATTGTTGTCTGGCGAAAGCAGGCTGAAAACGTCGCAAACTTTTTGAAAAAAGGAAGTATGGCGGGTGTTGACGGCCGCATGCAGACGCGCAATTATGAAAACAATGAAGGGCGCCGCATCTACGTGACGGAAGTTGTCGGCGAAAGCGTTCAGTTTCTTGAGCCGAAAGGTTCGTCCGGCGGTCAAAGCCAAAGCGGCGATCAGTCTAATTACGGCGGTTATGCATCCAATCCGAATTCGAACCAAAATCAAAATTTTGGTCAAAGCACCCCTGGAAATCAAGGCGGTCAGCATAATCAAGGAAATTCTCCGCAAGCCGACGATGACCCGTTTGCTGGAGATGGAAAACCGATTGATATTAACGATGATGATTTGCCGTTTTAACGTTCAAAACGTTTGAACGTGATAAATATTTAAAAAAGGAGGAGTTAAAATGGGACGCAGAGGTCGGCCAAAACGCAGAAAAGTGTGTTACTTTACAGTCAATAAGATCACAAAGATTGACTATAAAGACACTGAATTGCTGAAGAAATTTATTTCCGAACGAGGAAAGATTCTTCCGCGCCGAGTAACAGGCACATCTGCAAAGTACCAGCGTCAGCTGACAACAGCTGTTAAACGGGCGCGCACGATGGCATTGTTGCCGTATGTTTCTGAATAACTCAGCAGCCTCTGGTCATTTCGACCAGAGGTTTTTTCTTATGTTGCGGGAAAGAGCCCGCTGTTTTGCATATTATTTGTTTTCAATCGGTTGAATGATAAAATATAATTCGCGGGTTTTGTTGGAAGAGAGGGTTAGATGATGAAACAATCAAGCATGCAGAGCGATGCGGTGAAAATGGCAGCATTGTTTTTCGCGCTCAGTCTGCTGTTAATATGGCTGCCTGCAGTCGGTATCTTCCTTGCGGTGCTGATTCCGTTTCCGATTGCTTTTTTTACATATAAATATGAGCTGAACTTTGGCATCGGCTTCGGCCTCGTCGCTTTCTTCCTGTTATATTTAATTACAGGTGTTTTATCGCTCTTCTTATTTCTTCTTTTAGTCGTTCCGGGAGTAGTTCTGGGAGAATTGTACAGACGCGATTATCCGGCCTTCGGTGTATTTGCCGGAACGGCTCTCAGTACAGTGGGCGCGGTTGTCATCCTTTATTTAGGGGCGATGCTCTTATTCGATGTCGACTTGGTCGGAGAATTTCAGGAGGCGATGACGGAATCGGCGGAGATGTCTGAACAACTCTTAATGATTACCGACGGCGGCGCGACGGATGCGATGGACGGTATTTATGAGCTGATTGAGCATATTCCGGTCATCGCACCGGCATTGATCGTTATTTTCGGTGTTGCGTTTGCCTTTATCACGCAAATCGCAACAGGCGGTATTTTACGGAAGCAGGGTTTTAATGCAGGCCGTTTTCCGCCTCTTAGGGCTTGGTATTTTTCCAAAGCGTTTATTTGGTATTATTTGCTTATGTATATGTTTATCCTGATGGATTTTGATCAAGGGACGGCGGTTCATACCGTTGTTTCCAATCTGCGCCCGATTTTGGAAACAGTCATGGTTATCCAAGGTTTTGCGCTGATTTTTTACTATTTTTACAATAAAGGAAAGACGATGGCACTGCCGCTGGCAATTATGATCGTAACATTGCTTTTCCCGCTTTTCCTGCAGATTGTCCGAATCTTAGGTATAATTGATTTAGGGTTCGATTTGCGTAAAAGGATGTCGGATCAAGGTTAGGAGATGAAAACATGCCGAACAATCTATTGAAGCGCTGGCACGGCTATCACGTTATCGCTCTGCTTATCATGTCGGCTCTTTTTTCATTTATTATCACGCTTTACCAATGGGAATTAGGGGCAGCTGCGTTTGTCCTCTTATTAGGAGTGTTTTATTTTACGATCAAAGCCCGTTCCGAATTTGAACGCGATTTGTCGCAATATATTTCAACGCTGTCCTACAGAGTAAATAAAGCGGGCGAGGAGGCCGTGACAGAACTGCCTCTCGGTATGCTTTTATACAATGAGAACCAAGTGATTCAATGGGTCAATCCGTTTTTGTCAAAACTCGCTGCTGCGGATTTACAAGGACAGTCGCTGGAAAAATTGTCTCCTGAACTGCTTGAGCAGGTAAATGAAAATGAAAAAGTGATTCATCTCGATCTGTACGGTCATACGTACCGGATTCAGCATAACCCGAATGAACGGCTGCTTTATTTCTTCAACGTTACAGAAGAGCAAGAGTACAAACTGCTGTATGAAAATGATCAAACAGCGATCGGTTTTATCTATTTAGACAATTACGATGAAGTCACCCAAGGACTGGAAGATCAAGTCCGCAGCCGGCTTTTGGCGCACGTGACAGATACGCTTAATCAGTGGTCGCGTGAAAACGATATTTTAATCCGCCGGACAGCGTCGGACCGGTTTATTGCGATTTTTAATCAGGGAGCATTAAAAGACTTGGAAGACAGCCGGTTCACGCTTCTGGATGATATTCGGGAAAAAACAGCTGAAGAAAAAGTCTCGTTAACGTTAAGCATCGGGATCGGAAGCGGCGAGCCGTCGTTAAGAGAATTGGGCAATCTTGCCCAGTCGAGTTTGGATCTGGCGCTCGGCAGAGGCGGGGATCAAGTTGCGATTAAAGAAAAGAACGGCAAAGTGCGATTTTACGGCGGCAAATCCAATGCTGTAGAAAAACGGACGAGAGTCCGCGCCCGTGTCATTTCTCACGCGATTCGCGACTTTATTAAAGAAAGTGATAAAGTTTATATTATGGGCCATAAAAATCCGGATATGGATTCAATCGGCTCAGCGATCGGGATGTTGAAAATCGCTGAAACAAACGGAAAAGACGGATATATCATTGTCGATCCTGAAGATATGAACCAAAATGTGCAAAAGCTCCTTGAAGAAGTGGAAGGCTATGAAGATTTATGGTCGAGTTTTATGACGCCGGAAGAAGCGCGTGAATACGCGACGGAAGAAACGCTTCTCGTCGTAGTCGATACGCATAAACCGTCGCTTGTCGTGGAGGAAAAGCTTGTCGATGAGGTGGAACGGACGATTGTCATCGATCACCACCGCCGCGGCGAAGATTTTATCGCCGGCACGGTGCTCGTTTATATGGAACCGTATGCGTCGTCGACAGCTGAACTGGTTACAGAACTTCTCGAGTACCAGCCTGCGAATCCGCGTCTCGGTGTATTTGAATCGACAGCGCTTTTAGCCGGTATCATTGTCGATACAAAAAGTTTTGCGATCCGCACAGGTGCACGAACGTTTGATGCGGCTTCATACTTGCGCAGCCGCGGGGCGGATACGGTTCTCGTACAAAAATTATTAAAAGAAGATTTAGCTGAGTACGTCAAGCGTGCTAAACTTGTAGAGAATGCATACATTTATACCGGCGGTATGGCAATTGCGAAAGGCGATTCGGCTGCATCGTACAACCAAGTGCTGATCGCGCAAGCAGCCGATACGCTTCTCACGATGAACGATGTCGTCGCATCTTTTGTAATATCGAAATTAAAAGACGGCCGTGTCAGTATCAGTGCACGTTCATTAGGAGATGTCAATGTGCAGCTGATCATGGAAAAGCTGGACGGCGGCGGACATTTAACGAATGCCGCTACACAGCTTGAGGCCGAGACGATCGAAGAAGTTGAAGAACAGCTCAAAACGACAATCGATGAGTATTTTATGGGAGGAGATTCGTCATGAAAGTAATTTTTTTGCAAGATGTTAAAGGCAAAGGCAAGAAAGGCGAGTTAAAGGATGTTTCCGAAGGGTATGCCCGTAATTACCTGCTAAAAAACAACCTCGCTGTCGAAGCAAATAAAGGAAACATGAAAGCTTTGGAGAAACAAAAGGAAAGCGAAGAACGTCAAGCACAAAAGGAATTGGATGAAGCCTATCAATTCAAAGAACAGCTGGAAAATACAACGGTTGAACTGCAGGCCAAAGCAGGCGATAAAGGCCGGTTGTTCGGAGCCGTGACAAACAAACAAGTAGCGGAAGAATTGAAAAAAATGAATCTGCACATTGATAAACGCAAAATTGAAATGAAAGAGCCGATTCGAAATCTCGGTTA
Organism: Salisediminibacterium halotolerans; assembly: GCF_003814815.1. Taxonomy (GTDB): domain Bacteria; phylum Bacillota; class Bacilli; order Bacillales; family Salisediminibacteriaceae; genus Salisediminibacterium; species Salisediminibacterium halotolerans. The sequence continues at coordinate 615,328 of NZ_RKQQ01000001.1, read as the reverse complement.
TACAAATGTGGAAGTAAAAGTTCACCCGAAAGTGACAGCGACGCTAAAAATTCACGTAGCAGAAGCGTAAGACCATATGGTTTCCGGATCGATACGATCGGTCCGGTTTTTTTAGAACACGGCAGTGCCGACTAAGCGGGCGCTGCAGAAAATGAGGGATGAAGAAATGATGGACCAATATGCCGACCGTACACCTCCGCAAAATATCGAAGCTGAACAAGCTGTGCTCGGCGCGGTTTTTTTGGATCCGCAAGCCCTGATTACATCTTCTGAACGGCTTGTCCCGGAGGATTTTTACCGTGCGGCTCATCAGCGGATTTTTACAGCGATGATCGATTTGCATGAGAAGAATGAGCCGGTTGATTTAGTGACATTGACGGCGGAGCTGGAGGATAAAGAAACACTGGAAGAAATTGGCGGAGTCGGTTATTTGACGGATCTCGCAAATTTCGTCCCGACAGCTGCAAATGCAGGCTACTACAGCCGCATCGTCGAGGAGAAATCGCTGCTCCGCCGGCTGATCCGTACAGCGACGAATATTGCTGCCGAAGGATACGCGGGCGGAGAAGATGTCGATTTAATTTTAAATGAAGCAGAAAAGAAAATTCTTGAGGTTGCCCAGAAGAAAGACGGCGGCGAATTTGTTGAAATCAAAGATGTGCTGCTCGATGCGTTCGATAAAATTGAAATGCTTCAGTATATGGATGGAGAAGTCACCGGCATTCCGACGGGCTTTACAGAATTGGACCGGATAACAGCAGGTTTTCAGCGCAGCGATTTCATTATCGTTGCCGCCCGGCCGTCTGTCGGGAAAACCGCATTCGCTTTGAACATTTCACAAAACATTGCGACGAAGACCGAAGAAAACGTCGCGATTTTCAGTTTGGAAATGGGTTCCGATCAGCTCGTCATGCGGATGCTTTGTGCGGAAGGAAATATTGATGCCCAAAAACTCCGGACCGGACATTTAGCCGATGAAGATTGGCAAAAACTGACGATGGCGATGGGTTCGCTGTCGAAAGCCGGTATTTACATTGATGACACTCCCGGGATCAAGGTGAAAGATGTCCGTTCAAAATGCCGGAAATTAAAACAAGAACGCGGACTCGGGATGATTATGATCGACTACTTGCAGCTGATAGCAGGAGATTCCAGAAGCGGCGAAGGGCGTCAACAGGAAGTGTCGGAAATTTCCCGGGAACTGAAAGGGCTGGCGAGAGAACTGGATGTCCCGGTTATTGCACTTTCGCAGCTTTCACGCGGGGTCGAATCGCGCCAAGATAAACGGCCGATGATGTCGGATATCCGTGAATCTGGAAGTATTGAACAAGACGCTGACATTGTTGCTTTTCTCTACCGCGATGATTATTACGACCAAGAAACCGAGCAAAAAGACATCATTGAAATCATCATTTCTAAACAGCGAAACGGGCCGGTCGGAACGGTCGAACTGGCATTTGTAAAACAGTACAATAAGTTCGTCGATTTAGAGCGGCGCTTTGATGACAATGACATGCCGCCCGGCGCATAAATTTTTGTCTGCGCTTCATCGGAAACGGCTGTCTTAACACGAACGAAAACGGATATCATCTATTTAATGTTCGGAAAATATTGACCGAATCCCCGCCCGGTGATACACTGACGGTGGTCAGTCAGGCAAAGAATACGAACGATCAAAAAATTATTACTTGCGGAGGTGTCCGTTCATGCCGTCAGTTGTCGTCGTTGGCACGCAATGGGGAGATGAAGGAAAAGGAAAAATCACAGATTATTTATCAGAACAGGCTGAGATAATTGCCCGTTATCAAGGCGGAAATAATGCTGGTCACACGATCGTCTTTAATGATACAACTTATAAACTGCATTTAATTCCATCCGGTATCTTTTATGAAGATAAACTTTGCGTGATCGGAAACGGCATGGTTATTGACCCTAAAGCGCTGGTGGAAGAGCTTGAGTATCTTCATGCACACAATGTTGATACAAGCAATTTGAAAATCAGCAACCGCGCACACGTTATTCTTCCGTACCATTTAAAGCTGGACAGTTTAGAAGAAGAGAACAAAGGCGAAAATAAAATCGGCACGACGAAAAAAGGCATCGGTCCCGCTTATATGGACAAAGCTGCCCGCATCGGCATTCGTATTACTGATTTATTAGATAAAGAGACGTTTGAAGAGAAACTGGAAATTAATTTGCGGGAAAAAAACCGGCTGTTTGAAAAAATGTACGAAACCGAAGGGTTTGCCATTGAAGATATTTTTGAAGAGTATTTTGCATACGGTCAGCAATTTGCTGATTATGTCACCGATACATCGGTCATCTTAAACGATCATCTTGACGACGGAAAACGCGTCTTGTTTGAAGGAGCGCAAGGGGTAATGCTCGACATCGATCAAGGTACCTACCCGTTTGTGACATCTTCTAATCCGATTGCCGGCGGTGTAACGATCGGTTCCGGGGTAGGGCCGTCAAAGATTGATCACGTCTTGGGTGTGTCTAAAGCCTATACGACCCGCGTCGGCGATGGGCCTTTTCCGACTGAACTGACCGATGAGACCGGTTCGCATATTCGCGACGTCGGCAATGAGTACGGGACGACGACCGGACGCCCCCGGCGTGTCGGCTGGTTTGACAGTGTTGTTGTGCGTCATGCCCGCCGGGTCAGCGGGATCACCGATTTGTCATTAAATTCAATCGATGTGTTGACCGGCATTGAAACATTAAAAATCTGCACAGCTTATAAGTACCGCGGAGAAATTATTGAAGAATTCCCGGCGAGCTTGAAAAAGCTTGCGGAATGCGAACCGGTTTACGAAGAAATGCCGGGCTGGACGGAAGACATCACCGGCGTACGTTCATTGCATGAACTGCCGCGAAATGCGATTTATTACGTAGAACGAATCTCGCAGCTGACCGGTATTCCGCTTTCAATGTTTTCAGTCGGACCAGATCGCGATCAAACGAATTTAGTCCGCGGTGTATTTGCTTAACAGCGGTTGTTGCGACATCTGTAAACTGACTGTTTACACGGTTACGAGGAACGATACGGGCTTTCCTTTTGCTTCTTGTTTGCTGCAAAAGGAAAGCTTTTTAGATGCTCCGGGTAAAAAAATATGGTAATATAAAAGAAAATTTCACAGGAATGATTGCATCGATTTATTATACGTGGTATCATCATTTTTGTGCTTGTGATTGAGAAACATTTTGAAATGAGCCATTAGCTCAGCTGGCAGAGCATCTGACTTTTAATCAGAGGGTCGGAGGTTCGAATCCTCCATGGCTCACCATTATTACGGCCCCTTGGTCAAGTGGTTAAGACACCGCCCTTTCACGGCGGCGACACGGGTTCGAATCCCGTAGGGGTCACCATTCTAATGATTTGCGGTTCAAGGTTGACTTTTCGATTTTTATCGGGTAGCATGAACGGTGTTGCCTTGAAAAGAACAGCACAAATTCATTAATATTGCCGCGGGGTGGAGCAACGAACGAAGTGAGTTGTCTCGACGTACCGCAACGCAGTGAGGAACGGAAGAGACAGTCTTGAAAACAAGGCTGGGAGCACAGCACAAATTCATTAATATTGCCGCGGGGTGGAGCAGTCTGGTAGCTCGTTGGGCTCATAACCCAAAGGTCGGTGGTTCAAATCCGCCCCCCGCAACCATTTCATTTACTTGCTTTGATTTGTTGCCAAAGTCAAAGCAAGTAAATTGCTTTTCTGTTTCGTCAGCGTGTACAGGTCGCCGATACATCCTAATTTTAAGGTCCCGTGGTGTAGCGGTTAACATGCCTGCCTGTCACGCAGGAGATCGCGGGTTCGATTCCCGTCGGGACCGCCATTTTACATAGTGGCTCAGTAGCTCAGTCGGTAGAGCAACGGACTGAAAATCCGTGTGTCGGCGGTTCGATTCCGTCCTGAGCCACCACTTTGCTGGCCTAGCTCAATTGGTAGAGCAACTGACTTGTAATCAGTAGGTTGGGGGTTCAAGTCCTCTGGCCAGCACCATAAACGTATTGAATCCTTGTCTCTTCATAAGAGGCAGGGTTTTTTATTTCCCGGGAAATCCTGCAGCTATTTCCTGGGAAATAACTGCGGGGTGCTTTTTCATAAATCTTCAAGACACGCGCCTTGATATATAAGCGAAAAGAAAGCCACTTATGTTAGAATAGAAAAGATGATGCTAGTACGAAGAGGAGTTGGTGTAAACATGGATAAGCAACTCATTTTAGTAGTTGATGACGAGAAACCGATCGCAGATATTTTGCAATTCGGTCTTGAAAAAGAAGGGTTCGAAGTCGTTTGCGCTTACGATGGCAACGAAGCGCTCGAAAAAGTAAATCAGCATGTTCCCGATCTCATTTTGCTTGATATTATGCTGCCTTATCGGGACGGGATGGAAGTATGCCGCGAAGTTCGAAAAACGTACGATATGCCGATCATTATGCTCACAGCAAAAGATTCGGAGATTGATAAGGTGCTTGGCTTGGAACTCGGTGCAGATGATTACGTTACAAAACCGTTTGGGACCCGGGAATTGGTTGCGCGAGTAAAAGCTAACTTAAGAAGAAAACAGGTTCCGGCGCAAGGCACGGAAAAGGAAACGAATAATATCGATATCGGTGTTTTATCGATTCAACCCGATGCTTACTTAGTCACAAAACGCGGAGATCCGATTGAGTTAACGCACCGCGAGTTTGAATTGATCCATTATCTTGCCCGGCATATCGGCCAGGTTATGACACGCGAACATTTGCTGCAAGCTGTCTGGGGATACGATTATTTTGGTGACGTTCGCACGGTCGATGTCACTGTCCGCCGTTTGCGAGAAAAAGTAGAAGACAATCCGAGCAATCCAATGTGGATCGCTACCCGTCGCGGAGTGGGCTATTATTTCCGTCAGCCTGATCAGGAGAAATAGAAATGGACCAAATTCGATTTTATAAATCGATTCATATTAAAATTGTTGCGGTTTATGTGCTGTTGATTTTAATTGCCATGCAGGTGATCGGTGTTTATTTTACGCAGCAGCTGGAAGATCAGCTCGTCGATAATTTTAATGAATCTCTCGATGAACGGGCTCAGCTTTTGGCTTACAATGTTGAACAGGAAATGACGAGAGATGAGGATGAAGATGAAGATGAGGATTCGCTCGAGACTCGTGTTGACGGGATATTAAGCGAACTTTTTCAAATGGAAAATGCGAATGTGCAAGTGGTTGATGAATACAGCAACGTCATTCAAGTATCGAATCCTGAACACGAGATTTATAAGGATCAGCGTACGACCGATTTTCGGATTAAGCGGGCACTTGTCGGCACAGTAGAACGCGCTGTATTAGCGGACCCTAATACAGGCGAGCGCATGCGTGTACAAGCTCAACCCGTTGAAACCGATCAAAATCAGGTGATCGGCGCGATCTATATTGAAGCATCGATGGAAGAAATTTACGATCAGATGCAAGATATTAATCAAATTCTCCTTTCGGGAACAATGATTTCATTAGTATTAACGGCGGGTCTGGGGATCTTTTTATCGCGAACGATCACGCGGCCGATTGTTGACATGCGCCGGCAGGCTGATTTGATGGGCAAGGGAGATTTCTCACGCAATGTTCATGTTTACGGTGATGATGAGATCGGCCAATTAGCTGCGACCTTCAACGAATTAACGAACAAACTGCAAGTTGCAAATGCGACGACAGAAGGAGAACGCCGTAAGCTTTCATCTGTTTTGACGCACATGACAGACGGTGTTGTCGCAACCGACCGCAAAGGCCGGATCATTTTAATGAACCGCCGGGCGGAAGAAATGTTAGATCATGAACAGGAAAAAGCGATGGAAGAGAACATTACAGAAGTGTTGAATCTTCATCACTTTATGTCGCTTGACGATTTGTATCGTATGACAGAACCGATTTTACTTGATTTTGATACGGTAGAAGATGAATTAGTCTTGGAGGCGAATTTTTCGGTTATCGAAAAAGAAGACGGTGAATTGAACGGCTTGATTGCTGTCCTGCATGATGTCACCGAACAAGAGCGTGTAGAACAGGAAAGACGGGAGTTCGTTGCTAACGTTTCGCACGAACTGAGAACACCGTTAACTTCGATGAAGAGTTATTTAGAAGCGTTAAATGACGGAGCATTGGAAGATCCGGATATTGCTCCGCACTTCGTACAAGTGACCTCGAATGAAACAGAGCGGATGATTCGTCTTGTGAACGACCTGCTGCAGCTGTCTAAAATGGACAGCAAAGATGATCAAATGTATTTTAATGAATTAAACGTGACGAATTTGCTGAACCATGTTGTCGATCGATTTGAGATGTCAACGAAAAATCAGGAAATCCAGTTTCAAAGAAAAGTGCCGAATCAGGCTGTGACGGTCAATGGCGACCGTGACAAATTGATGCAGCTTATGGACAATATCGTCTCGAACGCGGTGAAATATTCCCCGGAAGGCGGAACGATCACAGCATCGATGAGATTGGATAAAGAGTGGATTATTATCAGTGTGAAAGATGAAGGTGTCGGTATACCAAAAGAAAACATTCCGCACGTCTTTGACCGCTTTTACCGCGTTGATAAAGCCCGTTCCCGCAACTTAGGCGGAACCGGCCTGGGTCTTGCGATTGCTAAAGAGATCGCTGTTGCGCACGGAGGGAATATTTGGGTTTCCAGTGAATGGGGAAAAGGCACAATGTTTTCATTCAGTTTGCCGTATGCGGATGAGGGCGGTGATCAAAAATGATTGAAATGATCAAAACAGGTGTATTGTGGGTGTTAATCGTATCAAGCATCGTTATGACTTGGATGCTTTGGTCATATCAGCCTGATTATCGCTCGACCAATGAGGAACCGGATGAGTCGTATGTTGAAATAGAAGATATCGGTGAATCGCGCTCCTTGAGCGCTGTGATCCATCCGCGCGAAGTGATTTCTCATCAAGGGGAAAACATTGATTATATTTCCTCGAAAGATAACCTTTATAAAACGGTTCTCGATGAACTGCAAGATGTCGAAATCGATTACTTGGTACAGCGGGGAAATCATAATGCGCCTTCGCTTGACCGGTCGATTGATAATGCGATTGAGCTTATTTTTGACGAAGCGGTTCCGGGCGAGATTATGGAAGAGATTTTAACGATTGAAGATAACGATTTGCCGCTGGAACAGATTGACCGTTTGGTCGCTGCCGAGAATGATTCATCCGTCGGCGCTGAGGTCGTGCTGCAGTTTGTTGATATCGAACATGAACAAATCTATGAAGCTGATACGGATATTTCAGCAGGACAGCTTGATGATATCCGGGAGTCCGGTGAAGGAGCGAGCGCTTCAGCAGAACCGCGGGTATTTGAAGAGGATCCGGAATCTGAGTTTCAACAAGTCCGGTATGTACTGACAGAAGAACTGACGGTGAATCAATATACGTACGAGACGACGGATCTATCGCCGCAAGCGTTTCGGCAAGTGCTGTTCAGCGATCCGGATTTCGTTGAAGAATATCATCAAACAGGCAATGAAAATGCCTATACGGACGGCAATCGTATGATGCATATTCTCGATGACGGCATGATTCTGTCGTTTTCGCAAACGGATGTGCATAATGGCATCAGGGCCGGAGACGATCATATTATCGATGATACGAGGTCGTTTGTAAACGGACATTCCGGTTGGACGGATACGTTTTATTGGGATGATTTTACCGAATATGACACAGAAGAACATGTATCTTACCGGATGCATGTTGATGGGATTCCCGTCATGTCTTCGAATACGAATCAATCGGAGTATTATATGATGGAAATGGAACGAAGAGGCGAAGACATCACCGAGTATACCCGTCCGCTTTATCAATTGGCTGAAGAGCCGATTGATACGGAAACGGACCGGGAACTCGCTCCGTTCAGTGAAGTTGAAACGTTTATTGAAGAGAATGAATCGTTTGCAGTTGATGAGGTGCAAGATATACAGATCGGTCATTATATGAATCGCAACCGGTCGTTTTCGGCTTTTGAACCGAGCTGGTTTGTTTTAGTCCGCGACCGCTGGATCGAGCTGGAGATGCATGAGCGGGATGACAGTGACGATCCGGAGGTGACTGCGGATGGATTGGAGTAAGACAAAATCGATTTTTATCGTAACGTTTCTTTTGTTAAATATCTTTCTTGGCTTTCAGCTTTACAGTAAAATGTCCGGAGATAATTTAGCGGTAATGACGGAGACAACGTTAGAGGACCGCCTTGAAACGAACAACATTGAAATGAGATTCGATGATGAAGATGAAAATATTGAAGCCGGACCGATTACGGTCTCGCCGCGTACGTTTGACGAACGGTTTTTGGCTCAAGAAACGGAAAGACAAGATATCGAAATGTTAAATGAACACACGATTTATTCGCTGTTAGAGCAGCCGTATCAGCTTGTAGACGCGAATTTATCAGCAAGCGTTGATGCGTTTACTCAACAGTATATTTATGAAGGCGAACAGTATGAGATCGCTGAATACAATGAGGAAGAAGATTATATTGGGCTTTATCAGACGCATGAAGGCCGAAAAATTGACGAGTATGAACGTGAAAATTATCATGTGGTGCTCCATTTAAACGAAGATATGCAAGTGCAGGCGTACTTGCAAACGATGGTAAATGTTTCCGAGCAAGACAGGGTGCAGGAGCTTTTGTCACCGATTGAAGTGGTTGAGAGACTGTTTAACCAGCAGCATATTCGAATGAATACGGTTGTTGAAGACGCTGAACTGAGGTATTACAGTTTGGTCGAGCCGGATGCAGATTTTCAAGTATATGCGCCGGTTTGGCGAATCGAAGCAGACGATGAATGGTTTTTCGTCGATGCACAGCAAGGAGAACTGCAAACGATACAATCGATGGAGTGAAAGACGATATGAGCTTTAAGTTCAGTATACTCGCAAGCGGGAGTACAGGAAACGCAATTTATCTTGAAACGGGAAAACAGCGTTTATTAGTCGATGCCGGTTTGAGCGGAAAAAAAATCGAATCGTCGTTGAAGCAAATCGGCGTGTCGCCGAGCGAGATCGACGGAATTCTCGTTTCGCATGAACACAGTGATCATATTAAAGGTGTCGGTATTCTTTCCCGGCGTTATCAGCTGCCGATCTACGCCAACGAAAAGACGTGGAATGCGATGGAAAAAAGTATTGGCTCGATCCCGTCCGATTTGCGTTTTCACGCAGAACGGGGGAAATCATGGTCGTTTGAAGATTTAGCTGTTGAGTCGTTCGGTGTTTCGCATGATGCGGCTGACCCGATGTTTTTTTCCTTTTATCATGCCGGAAAACAATTGATGATTTTAACCGATACAGGGTATGTGAGCGATCATATGGCCGGAATGGCGAAAGAAGCGGATACACTGATTTTTGAATCGAATCATGATATGGATATGCTGAGGATGGGCAAGTATCCTTGGAGTGTGAAGCGGCGCATTTTAGGCGACGAAGGGCATGTATCCAATGCGGATGCCGGTACAGCTCTTGCCGATATCGTCAAAGACAGGCGGATGAATGTGTATTTGGCTCATTTAAGTTTGGACAACAACATGAAAGACTTAGCCCGGATGACCGTTGAACAGACGCTGAATCAGCATGATATTGATACCCAAGCTGCCGTGCGCCTGCAAGACACAGATCCGTATCAGCCTACTCCGCTTAGAATTGTCTGAAAAAATGGTTCAGTGTGAGAGGTTATGTAAAATTTCAAGATTGAAGCCTTACAATTAGACGCTGAAATTGAATTTTCAGTAAAATAAGATTAGAGTTATCTTGTTATCTAGGAGCGTGAGGGCGATGGGTTATTATGATCAGCACACAAACGAAGGAAAAAAGCGCAGCGAAAAATCGAATCGATCAGGCATATACGGTTTAATCGGCGCGGTTATCGGCGCGTTGATTGTCGTGTTCACGATACCGGTTCTTGCCGGTCAGGGGCTTCTTCCCTACACGATAGCGCCGGCCGATAGTGATCCTGCGGAAGCAGAAGAAGCGGAAGACGACGGCGATACGCCGGCTGAATCGGCTGAAATCGAACCGGCATCAGAAGTGAGCGAGGCGGTTGCTAAAGTCGAAGATGCGGTTGTCGGCGTCGTTAATATGCAGATTCATGAAGAAGGCGGCTTTTTTATGCCGGAGCAAGAGAGTCCGGATGAAGAACCGGAAGGTACAGGTTCCGGTGTTATTTATAAAATTGAAGGTGACCGGGCATACGTTGTGACAAATCAGCATGTGATTGAAGGAGCAACGGTCGGATCGAGTGATATTGAAGTGACTCTAAATGACGGATCTCGAGTCGAAGCGGAAATCGTCGGCGAAGATGTGCTGACGGATTTAGCTGTATTGACAATCGATGCAGACGGCATTGATACGACGGCTGATTTCGGTGATTCCGACCAGCTGCAAACGGGCGAACCGGCGATTGCGATCGGCAATCCGCTCGCGTTTGAAGGTTCAGTGACGTTAGGGATCATCAGCGCCGTTGACCGGACGATCCCGATTGATTTAACCGGAACGGGACAAACGGATTGGGACGCGCAAGTTTTGCAAACCGATGCAGCGATTAATCCGGGCAATAGCGGCGGCGCGCTGTTAAATATTCACGGTGAAGTGATCGGAATCAATTCGATGAAAATCGCCCAGCAAGCTGTTGAAGGCATCGGGTTTGCGATCCCGACCTCAGTTGTTCTGCCGACGATAGAAGATTTAGAGGAGCACGGCGAAGTGCTCCGTCCGCAAATGGGCATTGTTCTTCGTTCGATGCAGGAGATCCCGAGCGCATTTTGGGAAGAAGAGTTTAACCTTCCCGACGATGTGACCGGCGGTGTGCTCGTCGAGGATGTTGAAGGCGGCAGTCCGGCTGAAGAAGGCGGATTAGAAACCGGCGATGTAATTGTCGGTCTTGATGATGAGGAAATATCCGATGCGAACGATCTGCGCCGGTATTTATATAACGAATCGGATGTGGATGACACGCTCGATGTCACGTTCTACCGTGACGGTGAAGAACAGACAACCGACATAACACTCGCACGCGAAGTGTTTGAAGAGCAGCCGTAATGGTTGAAAGAGGGAGTGTCTGCTCCTTCTCAGACTGCAGATAAACTATATTTTTATGTCAGCCATGAATCCACTATCCTCCGCTTGCCCCGGGCAAGGACTCAGCTAGTATTTGGCGGCCTGAGGCCGCCGAATCCGGATCTTCGTCTCTTGCTTTCCCGGAGGCGTCGGAGGAGTGGATGCATGGCTTCTTTTTTATTAATACACTCGCTTCAAAAAAGAGGGTGACCCAGCATCCCGGCTTTCTCCTGCGGGATAGCGGGATAGACGAGACCCTACAGGGCATCAGCCCGAATCGGCTCGGTGCTCGCCCGCGGACTAGTAAGACACGGCGAAGTCTTTTTGAGCCGATGTCGCAGTGATACCTTCAGGTGAAAGAAGCCGGACGATGCGTCGTCATCCGTTCCTTTTAACATGACATTTAATGATGTCATGACTTTGTCAACACTTTGAGAGGGAGTGTCTGCTCCTTCTTTTTTTGTTAGACTGAACGTAACTGACTTAGTTCGGATCGAAGGAGGCAAAATCATGTTATACAGCTGTGCAGAGCATATTGGCGAAGCGCTTGAAGAGTGTGTTGAAGACGGCGGATTGCCGCCGGAGATGGAAAAAACCGATCGTGACGAAGCGTGTTTTTTTTGCGGAGAAAAAGCAGCCTATGTTGTGGAAAAACGCGAACAGTAAAAGTTATTCAGTGCTTGTGCACAGAGTTGTAAACAAGTTTATCCACATAAATGAAATTCACTCGGGGGCACTTTTGTGAATATCCACAGATTTCTTCTGTGCCAGGCCGTCCGTGCTCGGAAATTCAACGGGAAACAATGTGCATATGTGGATAACTTCTGTGGATAACCTGTGAAGAAAGGATGCGAACATGAAAATCAAACTCATTGCCGTCGGAAAACTGAAAGAAAAATACTTAAAACAGGGAATTGACGAATATACGAAACGCCTGTCCGCTTTTGCGACGGTCGAGCACATTGAAGTTGCCGATGAAAAAGCGCCGGAACAAATGAGTGAAACGGAAATCAAACAGGTCCAGGAAAAAGAAGGCGAACGGATTTTGCAAAAAATCCACAAGGATGATTACGTGACCGCCTTGGCGATTGATGGAAAGCAATGGAGTTCTGAGCGGCTTGCAAAAGAAATCGATCAGCTGACGACACACGGGAAGAGCAAACTGACGTTTGTGATCGGCGGTTCGGTCGGTTTGTCTGAAAGTGTCATGAAACGGGCCGATCAGTCATTGTCGTTTTCTGCGATGACTTTCCCGCATCAGCTCATGCGGCTGATTTTGCTCGAGCAAATTTACCGCGCGTTTAAAATCAACCGCGGAGAGCCGTATCACAAATAGCTTGACTGTAAGAAAAGAGAGGATCAGCGCTAATGCTGATCCTCTTGCTTTCCCAGAGGCGTCGGAGGAGAGCTGCGCGGCTTACTTATTTCACGAATCAGTGACCGCCGTGCTCGCCATAGATTTCCAGCTTTTCATCAATAATGCCTTGCGTTTGAAACGGCACGGTCTCTTGGCTGGCTAACAAATACGCATGGTTATAAGGGCCGTCCATCGGATCATCTTCAAAAACCGGGCGAATCTCCGCCATATATTCATAGAGCGACGCACTGATTTCACCGTCTTCGAGCCAAATCAGCGGTGCATGTTTGCCTAAATGTCCGAGCGCCGATCCGCTGATGGCAAACTGAGGATTTTCGGTTGATACAAAATTCAGCCCATGACCGGGTTCTTCCTGGCCCCAGCCGACTAATTCATCGTCGGAACGGTATTTGGCAAATTCGATGCTCATCTCTTCAGGGGTTTCGCCTGCGATTCGGTCAACATCGCCGTACTCATTCAGTTCATTCAGCGTGTCTTCAGAAATAAGTTCTTCGGTTCCGAATACGTACATGGAAGCGTCGCCGTCTCTTGCTTCTAATGCTTCGGCTGTCGCATCGGGAACGCCGTCATCATCAACATACAGAAGCGGCTCGTCCATATGGGCAATCCAGCTGCCGGTAATTAAAGAAAACAGCTGTGCTTCCTCTTCCGAAGAGGCAATGAAGACCGTTTCTGGGGCCTCTCCGCTGAGTTCGGCAAAATACTCATCGATTTCCGCGGTAAATTCAGGAACGGATTCTGTATCAAAATGTTCGGTTGCATAATTGTCGAGCTCTGAGAGGGTTTCCTCTTCAGCTGAACCCATAATCATTACCTCGGTCCCGTTCTCATTTCCCTTTGGGTTTAACCGCTCAATTTCATTGATCGTTTCTGCTGAAATCATTCCGTCCTCCATCAACAGGACCGGGCCGTCATTCGGGTGATGAATCAGTGTCGTTGCGGCTAATGACTTTTGCCATTCGTCTTCCGGAGCTAAAATGACCGTCCCCGGTTGATTGTCTTCATGTGTGGCGGGCCAAACGAGCTGTGAAATATATAAGGCCATATCGCTTGGGCTGTCTGTATCCATCCGCGTGACATTTTTCGTCTGCTGATGACGAAGATCGGCGTTTGCCTCCTCGTTAATCGAATCCGGCTCGGATGCAAATTCTTCATGCTGCTCTTCATCGTGTCCGTGTCCGCTCCCGTTATTTCCTTCGTTATTATGATTGTTCATGTTTTCCTCAGCTGTCTCTTCATTGCTGCTCATGTCATATTGCTGATTGTCAGAATCGGCATTGTCATCAGCTTGATTTTCGGCAGGCTCATTATCAGCACAGGCTGCGAAAAACAAAGGCAAAGACAAAGCTGCGGATCGTGAAACGAACTTTTTCATGTTAATTCCTCCTCTTTCTACGACGTTTTTAATACAGTTGAATTGTAAAACGAATGTTTGCAGAAACAATGCAGACCACGGTGACGCATTCGTTTCAACCGGCAGTTTTCTCCTATACGAAACAGACCAGAATGGAACAACAGTTTTGACACTTTTTGCAGGCTTATATAAGCGGAATGTATGCAATCATTTGTGATATCCTTATTATTTCTCGTTATAACGCCACTTTTCGTACCTCTTTGTTATTTGTTGACACGCGATTGTTATGGTATTGTCATCTGTGTGCAATGCTCGAATATTTCCTGTAAATCAGGTATATACAGCAAATTGACGGATTTCCGGACGATGTCTGACAGACATAAAGGAAATCCGTTTGTATGTCTTTAAAGAGAGAAAATGATCTTCACGCGTTTGTTTCACGAATCTATGTACTTGATGAATACCGGGAAAGATGTTTTAGGAGGCTAACGATGCGAGAACGACGCAGAGGGCTGCAAACTTTCAGCCAAGCAATGAAAACACCTGTTTTTATTATTTCATTAGTTATTGCTGTATCATTTGTTATAATGGGTGTATTTTTACCAAATTTTGAACCATACATCGAAGGGATATTTGCCTGGGTGACGGAATATTTAGGCTGGTCCTTAATTTTAGGCGCCGGAGTTTTTGTTCTAGTCACGATTTACTTAATTTTCAGTCCGCTTGGTGAAATTAAACTCGGCGAGGACGGCGAAAGTCCGGCTTATTCCACGACGTCGTGGTTTGCGATGCTGTTCAGCGCCGGGATGGGAATCGGCTTACTGTTTTGGGGTGTTTCTGAACCGATTAATCACTACGATTGGCCGAAGTTTGCGGAACCGCAATCGTCGGCAGCGATTCATGAAGCGTTGCAGTTTTCCTTGTTCCACTGGGGATTTCATCCATGGGCGATTTATGCCATTGTTGCTGCTTCACTGGCGTATTTTACTTACCGTAAAGGATTGCCGATGCTGTTAAGCTCCACGTTAGAGCCGATTCTCGGCCGGGACGGGATTGACGGCAAAATTGGCAGTACGGTAAATATTATCGGGGTTATTTCGACCCTGTTCGGGATATCAACGTCGCTCGGGTTCGGAGTTATGCAGATCGGCGGCGGATTCGAAGCCTTGTTTGGCATTCCAAACAGTACGGGGTTATGGCTGACGATTATTTTTGTCGTTACGTTGATGGCAATCATTTCAACAACAACGGGGATTGACCGAGGCATCAAATGGCTCAGCCAAGCGAACTTAGGTGTGGCTGGTTCCTTAATGATTTTTGTGTTAATTCTCGGTCCGACGCTGTTTATTCTTGATGCGCTGACGCACTCGACCGGCCAATACTTGCAAAACTTCTTTTCCATGTCTTTTGGCATTGATGCTGCCGGGGAAGGTCAAGAAGGCTGGTACGATGCGTGGACGATCTTCTACTGGGCATGGTGGATTTCTTGGGCGCCGTTTGTCGGCTCATTTATCGCCCGTGTTTCCCGCGGCCGGACAATCCGCAGCTTTGCGATTGGCGTCATGTTGGCACCGACAGCCGCAAGTATTGTATGGTTCAGTATTTTCGGCGGTGCTGCCCTGTTTAACGAGCATTATACAGACACGAGTATTATTGATGCTGTAATGCAAGATGAAGCAGCCGGGTTCTTTGCTTTGTTAGAAAGTTTCCCGCTTACGAATCTGCTGGTCGTTATTGCGATGCTGTCATTGACGGTCTTTTTCGTGACCTCGTCTGACTCCGGTACGTATGTGCTCGGCATGCTTACCTCGAAAGGGAACATGTTCCCGCCGATGAAGCTTCGGATCACATGGGGTGTTTTAGAAGGTGCGTTTGCAGCGGTGCTGTTAATGGCCGGCGGATTATCCGCCTTGCAGACATCAGCCGTGCTCGGCGGCTTTCCGTTTATGATTATCATGTTTTTTATGATTTACAGTTTGATTTACGCACTGAATAAAGAATTGCGCGAAGGGTCCCTTCCTTACGAGCGGTCGCGCATCTACGCGGCACTGGCTGATTTGCAGAAGGAAGACCGCTTCAGTGAAGAAATCATTGAAGAAGAGGATTTAGAAGATGCGTATAACATTTATGAAAATGAAGCAACCGAAGTCATTGATGAAGTGCACTTGGATGACGAAGAAGAGGCGGATGCAGAAGAAGACACTGAAAACGAGAAGGACAAATAATTACCTGACCGGCAGCAGACATTTCCGTCTGCTGCCGGTTTTTTTAAGCAGAAAGACAGGCGTTATCCAGGACAGATTGTGAAGAATTTGCAGATACAGCGCATTAATCGCTGTTAAACCAAGCATATGAACTGAGATCTCTTGTGAAGAAGGTTCAAGCAATTTTACCTTTTTCGAGAGGTTCTATAAAATGAGTGAATGTTAAATAAATTTTTAACATTTTAATGAACTTTAATTTCGGCGCGTCGAAATGAAGCATTCAGTCAACAAGACAATAGGAGGAACAATTTATGAGTATGAAGAAAACCGGCTTAACATCTGTCAGCGCATTGGCGATGGTTGCAGTATTGTCCGCTTGCGGCGGGAATGCTGACGAAAATAATGCTGCCAACAACATCAATGAGAATAATGACACAGCCGACAATAATGTTGAGGAAAACGTTGAAGACAACAACGAGGACGATGAAAATAACGAGAACAATGGTGAGAATAACGAACTGAACGACGAAGCGGCAGGCGATGAGGATGATGTTAAAGTTATTGCTCACCGCGGTGCAAGCGGATACGCGCCAGAGCAAACGGAGCCTGCACTCGACAAAGCGATTGAGATGGATGCTGACTGGCTCGAATTGGACATTCAAAAAACGGCTGATGATGAACTCGTCGCATTTCACGATGATGAAATAGACCGCACAACAGACGGTGAAGGCGAAATTGGCGATCATACATTAGAAGAATTAAAAGAGCTGGATGCCGGTTCATGGTTTAATGAAGAATACCCGGATAAAGCGAACGACGATTTTGAAGGGGCGGAAATTCTCGCCTTGGATGAAATTTTTGAAATGTACGGATCAGAGCAAAATTATTATATCGAAACGAAATCAACTTATTTGAACGAAGATATGGAAGAGCCGATGGTTGATCTTGTTGAAGAACACGGCTTCGATGACGAAGGAAATGTCATCATTCAATCGTTCCATCAAGACAGCTTGCAGGAAATTCATGAGATCAATCCTGATATTCCTTTAGTACAGCTCTTATGGTGGGAAGTTGATGAAGAAACAGGTGAAATGGAAGAATGGCTTGAAATTACCGAAGCGCCCGATGAGATGACAGACGAGCATTTTGAAGAAATTGCTGAATACGCTGACGGCATCGGCCCGCATTTGGAATATTACGACGGAACCGAAGTGATCGATGAAGACTTTGTCCAAACAGCACTTGATCATGATTTTATGTTCCACGTCTACACAATCAACGAAGAAGAAGATATGGAACGTTTAATTGATTGGGGCGTAACCGGTTTGTTTACAGACTTCCCGGATCGTCTTCACGAGGTACTTGATAATCGTTAATGAAAAATAGGAAGAAACAGCCGGCAAAGATACTCTTTGCCGGCTGTTTTTATCAGGGTATGACATTTGTCATCCCCTTCTTTTGACGTTTATGACTTACGCTTCCAAGCTATGCAGTGTACGATGAAGATAACAAATTAAACACGTTAAATAGGTAGGTTTGAAAAAGGAGGTTCAACGATGAGCCAAAAAAATATTGCCGAATTAAAAAAAGACGTCAAACCGTTTGAACAAACGAATTCACTGCAAAGCATGAAACAAATGGTTAATACGTTGTTGCCGTTTCTGCTGTTATGGGGGCTTGCGTTCTATAGTTTACAATGGAGTTATTTGATTTCTATCCCGTTGATAATCCTTGCTTCCGGTTTTCTCGTCCGCACGTTCATCATTTTTCATGACTGCTGTCATCAGTCTTTTTTCAAAAGCCGCAAGGCGAATCGAATCGTTGGGACAATCACCGGAGTGTTGACGCACGTACCGTATGAACAGTGGAAGAACAGTCACAATATTCACCATGCGACGAGCAGCAATTTAGATAAACGCGGCACCGGCGATATGTGGCTTATGACCGTTGACGAATACGAAGATGCTCCCAGAAAAACAAAGATCGCTTACCGATTATACCGCAATCCGGTTGTCATGCTCGGATTAGGACCGATTGTCGTTTTTCTCGTGCAATACCGTTTTAATGTAAAAAATGCACGCCGTAAAGAGCGTCTGAACACGTATATTACGAATGTATCGATTGTTGCTGTATACACGGCTTTAGTTGCGGCGTTCGGCTGGCAGGCCGTCTTGTTGATCCAAGCACCGATTGCTTTTCTGTCCGGAATGGCTGGGATTTGGCTGTTTTATGTCCAGCATCAGTTCGAAGAATCGTATTTTGAACATGATGATGAATGGAGTTATGTTCATGCAGCAGTAGACGGAAGCTCTTACTACGAACTGCCGAAAGTGCTCCAATGGCTTTCAGGAAATATCGGTTTTCACCATGTCCATCATTTGAGCCCCCGTGTGCCGAACTATTATCTTGAAGATGCCCATATTGCCGCGCCTCCGCTGCAGCGGGCAACGAAGATCACACTTTGGACGAGTTTGAAATCACTTCGTTTCCGGCTGTGGGATGAAGAAACAAAATCCTTTGTCGGTTTTCGAGCCGCCCGCCGTTTATCGGCTGAACGCAATCTATGCTATAATAATGGCAACAGACTAACGATGAAATGAGGGACGGAGGGTGAAAAGACGCCATAGAACCTTTATGAAAAACCACGGGCTTTCACCGTATGTATGGATCTTTTTATCCATCCTCCCGTTTTACTTCATTTTTCAGGACTCGACCACATTGGAGATTGCCGTAGGCACAGCCATGGTGGCCGGGTTCTTTTTGAGTTATGGGCTGTCGTTTTCGACGAGAGGCGGAGCAGTCTATGCCGGTGCTGGCGTTCAAATGGTGATCGCCGCAGCGATGACACTTTTATTTGGATATATGTACTTTTTTTTGTTCCTCGCGTATTTTATCGGTCACTTGACTAAGCGCGCTGCATTTTGGACATTCTATCCAATTTTGTTAACGAGTACATTTGCAACGAGCTATTACGGTTTTATCACTCACACTGAATTTATTACGCAGCTTCCGTTCGTCTTTCTCAGCTTAATCGCTGTCATTTTATTACCTGTCAGTACGTATAATAAAGTGAAAGAAGACAGATTGCAGGGACAGCTCGAAGATGCGAATCAGAAAATATCTGAACTGGTGAAAATGGAGGAGCGTCAGCGGATTGCTCGCGATTTGCACGATACGCTCGGCCAGCAGCTGTCGATGATCGGTTTAAAGAGCGACCTTGCGGAAAAACTGCTGGAAAAAGATCCGGGGAAAGCTGCGAAAGAAATAAAAGAAGTGCAAAAAACCGCCCGTATAAGCTTAAAAGAATTAAGGGAACTGGTAACACAAATGCGCGGAACGAAGCTTGAAGATGAGATGGACCGCGTTAAACAACTTTTGGCGGCAGCGAATATCAGCTGTACAGTTGAGGGGTCGTTAACCCTTCCGCACTCACTCGCGATTGCAGAGAGCGTCGTCAGCATGTGTTTAAAAGAAGCGGTGACCAATGTCGTCAAACACAGCGGTGCGGCAAATTGTCATATCAAGGTCGAATCGACGAAAAACGCGTTGACTGTTACAGTAACTGATGACGGAAGAGGCATCCCGAGTTCTGGCAAGCTGAATCACTCTGAGAGCGGGATATCCGGAATGAAAGAGCGGTTGGAATTTGTCAACGGAACTCTGGATGTATCCTCAAATAACGGCACGACCGTTGTGATTCATGTGCCGGGAGATGCCAGAACGTAAAGGGGGAGAACAAGCGATGATAAAAATCGTTATTGCGGAAGACCAAAAGATGATGCTCGGGGCGCTGTCATCGCTGTTGGATTTGGAAGACGATATTTCGGTTTTGGCGACAGCATCCAACGGGCAGGACGCTGAAAAAGCAGTGCGTGAATATAATCCGGATGTTTGTTTACTCGATATTGAGATGCCAAAAATGAGCGGTTTAGAAGCTGCAGAAAAATTGGCCGATCATCCTTGCCGCATATTAATATTAACGACTTTTTCCAGATCAGGTTATTTTCAGCGGGCTGTTAAAGCCGGTGTGC
This sequence comes from Salisediminibacterium halotolerans, assembly GCF_003814815.1. Taxonomy (GTDB): domain Bacteria; phylum Bacillota; class Bacilli; order Bacillales; family Salisediminibacteriaceae; genus Salisediminibacterium; species Salisediminibacterium halotolerans. The sequence goes on along the minus strand of NZ_RKQQ01000001.1, from coordinate 595,257 downwards.
TGGGATATATGTTAAAAGATAGTCCGAGTGAAGATTTGGCTGATGCGATCCGAAAAATTATGCAAGGAAAAAAAGTTTATGCCCCGGAGCTGATCGATCATGTCTACAGCTCAGTAAATCCCTTAACTGATCGGGAAATTGATGTTCTTGAATTAATGGCTAAAGGCAAAAGCACAAAAGCGATTGCGACTGAGCTCTTTTTAACAAACGGGACGGTGAGAAATTATATTTCATCGATTCTTGAAAAGCTTGAAGTCGACAATCGGATTGAGGCCATAACTGTTTATAAAGAAAAAGGCTGGTCAAAATAATCCCCGGCAAGCAGACATGCTTGCCGGGGGTTATTTATTTCGTCGTTGAATAGTTAGGAACGATTCCTTGATCTCTAGCCATCTTGCCTGCAACTTGCGGAGCAAGCCAAAGCATCGGCAGTAAAATCAGCGAGACCGGTACGGCTGTAAAGACAATAAACGATTGCAATGCATCGACACTGCTTTCACCGATAAAGAGGAGAACCGAGGCGACAGCGCCCATCGTGACAGCCCAGAATACCCGGAGCATCGAAGACGGATTGCCTCCACCGGTAACAGCCATCGAAATCGTAAACGACATCGAATCGCTCGTTGTGGCGACAAAGACGATTGTGACTAAGAGGAAGGCGGCGGCAAGTGCAGTGCCGTATGGAATCTGTTCGACAATCGCAATCATTGCCGCAGGCATCCCCCCTGAGTCGAGCGGTTCAGAAACCGATCCGGCCGTTTGCAGTTCGTAAAAAATACCGGAGCCGCCGACGACGGAAAACCAAAAATTCGTCACAATCGGCGCGATAATGGCAACCGCAGTAACCAATTCGCGAATCGTCCGGCCGCGGGATATGCGGCTGATGAAAATCGCCATCATCGGCCCGTAGCCGATAAACCAGCCCCAAAAAAAGATCGTCCAAAAGGAGAGCCACTCGCCGTCTCCGCGATAGAGGCTCGTCTCAAAGAAATCGCTGATGTAAACACCGAAACCGCCGATAAAGGAATCGATAATAAACGCACCAGGGCCGAGCAAAAGCACGAGAATGATTAAGATGAACGTAAATATAACGTTAAAGCGGCTTAAAATCTGGATACCGCGATGCACGCCGGTAACGGCAGAAATGGATGCGATTAAAATCAAGGCAAAAATAATCGTCAGTTGAGTCATAAACGTATCAGGGATGCCAAACAGCGAATTGATTCCGTAAGAAGCCTGCAAGCCGAGAAAGCCGATTGGCCCGATTGTCCCGGCAGCAACCGCGATAATCGAAAAGGCATCCACAAGTGTCCCGAGCACACTTTTATGCATGATTTTTTCCCCGAACAGCGGGTAGAGCAATGTCCGCGGTTTCATCGGCATGCCTTTCGAAAAGTGTCCGTACATCAGAACGATCGCGCTCAAAGTCCCGAGGATTGCCCAGGCAAGAAACCCCCAATCCAAAAACGACTGTGACATTGCTGGTAAAATCGCTTCAGCCGTTCCCGATTCAACTTCGTCGTACATCGGCGGCGATGACAGAAAATGCTGCATTGGTTCTGCAGCAGCCCAAAAAACGCCGCCGCCGGCAAGCAATGTACACATAATGATCGCGATCCATTTAAATGTGCTCATCTCCGGTGTTTGCATATTTCCGAGCTGAACGCGGCCGTATTTCGAAAATGCGATCGCAAGAGCGATTAAAAAGGTCAAGAGCATTAAAATTTGCCAAAATCCTCCGAAGTAAGTCGTTGAAAATTGAAAGGATGTGTTGACCCATTCACCGACAAGGGCCGCATTGAAAAGCGACATAAGAACAAAAACGAGCAATAGCCCGCCGCTGATACTCATAACCGCCCAATCTATTTTGTTTGAATTATGCAAGATTTAGCCTCCTTGATTGTTCAGTCAAGCGTTTTTTTCACACAAGCAATGATTATAACAGATTAAAAAATAAATGCAAACGAAAAATGAAAAACGCTCCGGATCACCGGAGCGTTTTAGACTGTCGACAAAGTCATGACATCGATAGATGTCATATTAAAAGGAACGGATGACTACGCATCGTCCGGCTTCTTTCCGCGGGCGAGCGCCGAGCCGCTTCGGGCTTGGCCCTGCAGGGTCTCGCCTATCTCGCTTTCCCGCAGGATTAAGCCGGGATGCTGGGTCATCCTCCTTGTTTAAAAAAGCGCAGTGGCAATGTTGTTCTGCAAAGTAAGAAAACCACGCAGCCGCTTCCTCCGACGCCTCCGGGAAAGCAAGAGACGAAGATCCGTATTCGGCGGCCTCAGGCCGCCGAATACTAGCTGAGTCCTTGCCCGGGGCAAGCGGAGGTTAGTGGCTGCGCGGCTTACGTCAAAATAATAATTTGTCTACAATCTGAAACGCTCCGGATCATCGGAGCGTTTTTCGGATAATGATCTTTTACGGCAAGATCATCAGAAGCACGGTGATCGTGACAATACTAAGCAACGTAGAGACGAGTGTGACACCGGAGACGTACTTCGGCTGATTATCGAACTGGACAGCATACATAACGATTGTCGCAGCGGAAGGGGTGGCTGCTGAGACGATTAAGACGTTCGCTAACAGCGGATCGAGCGGCATGAACTGCACAATACCGAAGGCGATGATCGGCGAGATAATTAAACGAACGAAAACACTGTACGAAACATCTTTCCACTCGAGCTGACCAAACGTCATTGTCGCCAGCTGCATGCCGAGGATCACCATGACGAGCGGAATCGCCGCTTCTGCAAGAATATCGACCGTGCCCATGATGTTTTCCGGCATTGAAAAGGCAGTGAGCTGAAAAATAAGCGCGAGCATCAAAGCGTATGTAACCGGCATCGAAAATACAGCCTTTACCGCGTATCTCGCCCCGGCATTGCCTTTCGCCGCGTAGTAGACACCGAAAATATTCATGATGATCGCTTGTAAGACCATAAAAGAAACGGCAAAGGCAAAGCCTTCTTCCCCGTAAGCAAAAAGAATGATCGGCGCCCCGTAGTTCCCGGAATTCATGAAGGCGGTCGCCAAGATCCAGCCGCTTTCTTTTTCTTCGGACGCGCCGGCGATTTTGGCCGCGCCTTTATTGACGATAATTAAGGCGAACAGCAGTAAAAAGGCAAACAAAACCATATAACCGTATTGTCTGTCAATGTCTGCATTGTAAAACGTTTGGAAGACAAGGGCGGGCGTAGCAATATACAAAGCGACAACTGAGACAGATTTAATGCTGACACTTTTCCATTTTTGCACCGCAAAGCCGATGGCAAAGACGAGTAAAACAGGGAGCACAACCTCAATAAAAATAGTCACGTCAATTCTTCTCCTTTCTGGCATCTATATTATACGTGAGTCCGCCGGATGCTAAAACCCTCTAGTGTATATGCGGAAATGCTGGAGATCGTGTATGATAGAAATAATCTATTACAACGGTACGAAAAATAAAGGAGGAAAAATCATGAAAATTGAACACGTAGCGATTTGGACGAAAGATATCGAAAATATGCGCGCGTTTTACGAAAACTATTTTGCAGCGAAATCAGGAAACAAATATCGAAACAGCAAGAAAAATTTCGAATCGTATTTTTTGACCTTTCATGACGGTGCGCGCCTTGAATTAATGGCCAATCCGGACGTAAAAAAACGGCCTGTTGCTGACGGAGGCAATCATATCGGTCTGATTCATATGGCGATGTCTTTGGGATCTAAGAAGAAAGTCGATGAACTGACTGTCAAATTGCATAATGACGGATACCCGCTTTTGGATGGTCCGCGAACTACTGGTGACGGCTATTATGAAAGCGTTATACTGGATCCGGAAGGAAATCGACTCGAATTGACAATCTGACAAAAAAGCTTCGTTATGAAATAAAAGATGGTAAAATGATAGGAGATATTGTCTTGAGGGAGGGGTGCGATGGAACGGGCAGATGATGTGCTGCAAACGCTGGAAGCGATGTATGAAGAAGACCCGGAAAGTGTAACGGCAATGTCTGTCGCGAAACGTTTGCAGTTGGAACGCTCAACAGCAAGCCGATACCTTAATGAATTAGTTAAGGCGGGAAAAATCGAAAAAAAGCGCGGGCGTCCTGTCAAATACCGCCCTTTGTCAGAAGATACCGTTCATGTAGAACCTGTCAACGCTTTAACGGAGAACATTCCGATGATCGGAGCGACAGAAAGCCTGGAAGAAGTGATCGAAAAAGGTTTAGCTGCGCTATTGTATCCATCTTCGCCTCTTCATTTGCTTTTAAGCGGTGAAACGGGAGCAGGCAAAAGCTTTCTCGCCGAAACGATCTACGATATCGCCGTTCAACATCATAACCTGGATCCTAAAACGCCGTTTGTGACGTTTAACTGTGCGGATTATGCGCAGAATCCGGAGCTGTTGGTCGGTCAAATTTTCGGTATTAAAAAGGGAGCCTTTACCGGGGCAACGCAAGATGAATTCGGTCTTGTCGCCAAAGCGGACGGCGGCGTGCTCTTTTTAGATGAAATCCACCGTCTGCCGTCTTCCGGTCAAGAAATGCTCTTTTCTTTGATCGATAAAGGGGTCTATCGACGTCTCGGCGAAGCGACGCTCGACCGCCATGCAACGGTGACGATTATCGGTGCGACAACAGAAGCGATCGAACGTTCGCTGTTAGATACGCTTTTGCGCAGGTTTTCCTTTAAACTGAGGATCCCGAGTTTACGGGAGCGCACTGTTGATGAGCGAAGTGAATTTATCCATTATTTTTTAGCGCAAGAATCGCATAAAATGGGCCGTCAAATTGCCCTCGACAGAGAAGCGTATAATCGTTTTCTCCGTTACCGTTGCAGCGGTAATATCGGTCAGCTGAAAAGCGACATCCAAATCGCCTGCGCCCAAGCATTTTTGCGTTTTATGAACGGCGGGACGCAAGTTATTGTAAAGCCGGCGGATTTACCGGATTATGTTCGTCCAGAAGCGGAAGATGTCCCGAAAGTTCACGAAAATACGTATTTAGAGATTGCTTCGGATGTTCCGAACGGAAAAGCGGGCAACGCGCGTAAAATGCCGACGATTTATGAGCGGCTCTTAACGAAACGCGACCAGCTCGGCGAAGCGGATGCAAATGAACTTGATCACGAATTGCGCCAGGAAGTCAACCGATATATCAGCCAGCTCGTGCAGCGTTCTGAAGAACATTTGCACTTGAATAATTGGGGCCAGTATATCGATGAAGATATTACAGCGACCCTTCGCGGCGAAGCGGATGAGATTCGAAAACAAGAAGGATTCGACGTTAATTTGAATCAAATCTTTGTTCTCTCGCTTCATATCCAGGCATACCGGGACCGGATTTTATCGGAAGAGCCGATCCGTTTCTTTCCGGAGATCGGCCGCACAGAAGCGAAATACCACCGTGCCGCGAAAATGCTGGCGACCGCGCTTAGGGACAAAAATAATTTGCTTTTGCCCGAAGAGGAGATTACGCTGCTGGCGCATTTATTTGTCCCTCATTCGGAAGCGTTTGACCGTTCAGCCTCGATTACCGTGCTGATTACGTCGCTCGGGGAATGCACGGCCTCGTCGATGTCTGATGTCGCGAATCATTTGCTCGGTTCCCCTGTAACAGTTTCGCTGGACAGACCGCTCGCGGCGCCGGTTGAACAAACTAAAGCTTATTTGGAAAAAGTTATTCGCAAACAGCCTCACAGTGAAGGGATGCTGATCTTAACGGATATTGATTTGCCGGCAGAATTAAAAAATGTCCTGACAAGCGCCGCTCAGCCTTATAAACTGATTCCGAACGTCCACTTAAACATGGTGACAGAAGCCGGCAGAAAAGTGATGACGCCTCATTACACGCTGGAGGGGATCAGTGAAGAGCTGCAAGCGTTAAACCCGGGCGAACATGTTGCCGGCAATCCATCAGCTTTGCAAAATAAGCCGCGCTTCATCGCAACAGTCTGTTTCACAGGTGAACGTACAGCCTCTTTTTTGAAACATTGGATCGAACAGTCGCTGTCATTTGACGATCAGGATGTTGTTATTGAAGCGGTGCAGATTGATCCGGTTGCGCGCAACACGGACCGGATTTATGAAATTATGGAAGTATACTCGATTATTGCGATTGTCGGCACCGTCCCTGTTCATGTCGGAAATGTCCCATTTATACCTGCTTGGGAAGTACTGCGTGATGAAAAATCTTCAAGGCTCTACGATATCGTACTGTCCACAAGACCTGAAGCGGTGACACCGGCCGAAGCGAATTCATACGAGCCGGTGCAATTCGCAGAAGTGTTGGACTTGATCATGAAAGGTTTATCAGAAATTGTTGAAAAACTTGATGTTTCTTTGTATATATCTGTATTGAAACAGCATATTCACTCGCTCAGGCAGCATTTCCGCTGGGATCCAGAGCGGGAAATCGGCATTATGATGCATTTGGGTATGCTTACAGACCGTGTGTTAATGGAACAACAAACCGGACTTGTTTACACCTCGGAATCGAGGCGGATTGATATTCATTCGCTGGCGCTTCCTGCCGGTGATTTGCATTTGTGGAATCTTGTGCTTGCTGCGCTTGAGGAAGCAAACAGTATTCACTATCCCAATGATGCGGCCGCTGAAATGACCGCATTAAGTCAACCGGCAACAGTTCTCGAAAGTACCTGACAAGCTGTTGTTGCACAGAAATTTCACTGTGCAACAACAGTTCTTTTTTTGTTGGTGCAGACCTGCAGTGTGCAAAGTGTGCAAGAAAACGATTACACACATATGAGAGCGCTTTCTTTAAGCCCTTTCGCGAAAGGGATTAAATTTTTGGCATAGTTCTTGCAATAAAATAAGGGTGAAGCCGATACAATTGATTTCAATTCACGGAAAGGAGGGATGATATGACGATGAGCAAACGCTACGCGATCGCGTATGCGTCCGTATTTTCAGCCATTTGGATCGGGTACGGCTTGTACAGTGTGATTACGGATCAGCCGGGAGCGATGACGATTTTACTTTTCGGTATTGGCTTCGCTATCTTTGTCAGTCTTTTGACGTGGTTTGCAACGTGGATTGTGAAGCATTATCAAAAAATTGATGTTGCGAGTAAAGAAATCCTCGACAGACATCGGGCCGTAAAAGCAGCGAAGAGACGGCAGCAAACATGAAAAAATAAACGGAGGGATTACAATGAGTGAACAAATCAATGTTGTTATTTTGTGCAGTTGGGGAGCGACGTCAAGCTCATTAGCACAGAAAGTTCAAGAGGCGGCAAAAGAGCGCGGACTGGATGTTGTTGCACATGCTGGCGGTACCGGAGAATTTAAAGAAAAAGCATCAACGTATGATGTCGCGCTGTTAGAACCGCAAGTACGTCATTTGAAAAAAGAAATGCAAAAAGTGGCCGATAACGCAGAGATTCCGCTCGCAATGGTTGACCAGCGCGCGTTTGCTTTAATGGATGGGAATAAAGTACTTGATCAAGTTTTAGAACTCGTAAAATAATTATTTCTGCAGGAGGTTTTTAACTATGTTGAATTGGCTTGAAGATAAGCTGATCGGCCCGCTCGGGAAAATAGCGCAAAACATCTATTTGCAGTCGATCCGTGATGCCTTTGTTATTTTTGCCTTGCCGGTTATTATCACAGGGGCGTTGTTTCTGATTATTGCCAATCCGCCGGCCGATTTGGAATGGGGAATCGTTCAGGCATGGGCGAATGCGATTGAACCGATCCAAGGGCAAATAATGTTTCCGTTCCATTTAACCTTTGGACTGGTAGCCTTGCTGGTTGCGTTTGGTGTCGGGTACAGTTTGGCGCAAAGACGCGACATGGACGCGGTTATGGCCGGTATTCTCTCGATGCTTGCCTTTATGATGACTGCCTTTCCGGTCCAGGATATTACTGAAGTGCCATTTGGTGAAGCGCTCGCTTATTTAGGCGGGGAAGGTTTGTTTGTATCGATTATCATCGGTATTGTTGTTACTGAACTTATGCGATTTTTTGTAAATAAAGGTTTGACGATTAAAATGCCGCCGGGTGTTCCGCCTTATGTATTGCGGACGTTTACCGCTCTCGTGCCGTTCTTGGTTATTTTGCCGGCGACGTGGATAATTCAATGGATTGTATGGGCAAACTTTGAAGTGACCTTGCCGCAGGCAGTCATGAGTCTATTTGAACCGCTTGTTGCTGCATCGAACACGTATCCGGCAGCGCTTGGGATGATTTTGATTATGATGGTTCTCTGGTCAATGGGTATTCACGGCATGAACGTTGTTTCATCTGTGGCGTATCCATTCTGGCTTTCGCAGATGGACCGCAACGTGGAAGCGCAGGCTGCCGGTGAAACAGGCGGCGGTATTGTAACCGAGCCGTTCTTTCACATGTTCACGCACATCGGCGGTTCGGGTGTGACGTTAGGTCTTGCGGTCTTTATGCTCTTTGCGATTTCAACACAAATTAAACAGGTCGGTAAAACAGCGATCGTTCCCGCTCTCTTCAATATTAACGAGCCGATTATCTTCGGTTTGCCGATCGTGTTGAACCCGCTCATGATGATTCCGTTTATTTTAGCACCGGTTGTTATTGTGACGTCAAACTTCATCTTGTTTACAACCGGCGTATTGAATCCGGTAGTTATTCAGCCGCCGTTTACGATGCCGATTTTCTTCGGCGGGTTTATTGCCACAGGCGGTCAATTCTTAGCCGGTCTCGTGCAAATCCTAAACGTGATTGTTGCTGCGTTAATTTACTGGCCTTTCTTTAAAGCCTATGACAAGCAGCTGGCGAACGAAGAGAAAGCAGCAGAGCAAGGAGAGTCTGCTGAAAGCTAATTATTAGAATGAGGAGGAATGCATTTTGAATCAGGAAGAACAAGCGTTTAAATTGATCCTCCACGGCGGAAACGCCCGCGGGGAAGCGTATGAAGCGATTGACCTCGCTGAAGAGTTCAAATTTGATGAAGCAGAAGAGAAAATGAAAGCTGCCGAGGCAGAAATGAAAGAAGGTCATCAATACCAGACCGAAGCAGTTCGCGCTTCTGATGAAGGCGTCAATGCAACATTTTTGATGATTCACGCACAGGATCATTTAATGACTGCCCTGGCTGAAATGAATATGGCCCGGCGTTTTATTGAAACGAATCGCAAAATGTATGAGCTCGAACAGCGGCTCGGAAAACTTGAAAGCTAAAGACTCTGATCCTCTCCCGTTAACGGGGGAGGGTCGTTTTTTGATTTGAAACCCTTGCGCGGATTTTTACGTAGAACGGAAGGGATGATTCACTTAAACAGGCAGGAGGAACACGATGACGTTGAAACATACGGCACTTGTCGTCAAACAAGATTTACATAATATTAAGCGGGTTCCGCTTGCCGGGTTGTTAATTTTTGCACTCGCTGTTTTACCGTCGCTGTATGCGTGGTTTAACATCGGAGCGGCTTGGGATCCGTATGCGAATACCGAGGGTGTGGAAGTTGCGGTTGTTAATGAAGACGAAGGGACAACGCTTGAAGGTGAAGCAGTCAATTTAGGCGAAGAGGTGACCGCATCGCTGGCTGACAACGACTCGCTCGGCTGGGCGTTCGTTGACCGGGATGAAGCGGAACAAGGCGTGCGCGAAGGGGAGTATTATGCGAGTATTCAGATCGGTGCCGATTTTTCACAAGACATCGGCGCGTTTTTAGACGGCGAACCCCGCCAGGCAGAAGTGCATTACGAAGTGAATGAAAAAGTCAACGCAATCGCCCCGAAAATGACGGATTCCGGTGCGACAACGGTCACGGGGAAAATGAATGAACAGTTTACAAAAGAAACGTCTCAAGCGATGCTCACAACCTTTGATCAGATCGGTTTGACACTTGAAGAAGAACTCCCGGCGATGAAACGGCTGATGAATGCGGTGTATGATGTCGAGGACAGTTTGCCGGCGGTGAAATCCTATACCGATGCGGCGATTTATCTCGATGAAAATAGAGAAGAGATCGCTTCTGAGCGGGAGAAAGTGTCTGAATTAACCGAATTACACCCGGAGGCAGAAGAAGGAGCGCAGCTGATTTTGGCTGCAGATGAGAAAATGCCGGAGATAAGAGAGTCGGCAAACGAGGCGTTGGAACTTAAAGAATCGCTGCCTGATATGGAGAACCTTGCTGAAGACCTTAGCCGGGTTGAAGACCGTCTGCCTGAATTTGAACAACTTTTAAGCGATGGATTGGATCAAGCGGAACAAATTCAAACGATGCTTGGCGATGCCCGTTCTGAACTGGAAGCGATCGAGGAGGAACTCGCTTCGGCGGCTGCCGCGGAAGCTGATTTCGCCGAAGTGACGTCGTCACTTGAAACGGGCACGTTGACAGAAGATCTCGCCGCTGTTTCCAAGATGATCAGTGAGTCGGCTGAACAGGCGGAAAACGTGCATAATGAGCTTGAACAGTATGAAGAGGTCCTCGATGAAGAGGAATTAGCCGATCTTGCGAACCTGACCGAGGCATTGAATGAAGCTGATGAACGCGTTGAAAAAATCGAAGGTTACGTTTTAGAACTGCTGGAAGAAGAGAATATCGACACTCTCGAAGAACAGCTGGAAACGAGTATTGAAGACGGCCAAGCTCAGCTGAAAAACGCGCAAGAGTATATCAAAGATGTCGATGAAGCTTTTGCCAAAGCAGAGCGCTCGGCTTCTCAAGCTGAAGAAGGCTTAACGCAAGCGGAGGAACATTTCCCGCAAATCGAAACCGTGATTGCAGACCTCCAAAAGATAAGCGGAGATTCGTGGGCGGAGATGCAAAGCTCTTTGGAAGCGGCGGAAGATTTCATTCGTTCCGATCTTCCTGTCATGGAAGAAAAAACAGCCGATGCAGCCGTGTTTATTCGGACAGATTTGCAGGAAGCAGAAGAGTCAGCAACAGAGATTGTCAATGAGGTGGAGAGCGCCGCTCCGGTGGTCGATGAGGCTGTGACTGCGGCTGCGGATTTTGGACGCTACCGGCTGCCGGATATTGATGACGGGGTATCACAAGCGGCGGATGAATTGCGGGAGCTGGAAGAAGAGCGAACCGTATCGGAATTGATAGATGTTTTGCAAAATGACTTGGCCGATGAGAGTGCCTGGCTTCGTGAACCGGTCACTTTAACAGAAAACCAGCTGTTTCCGGTGCCGAATTACGGCTCAGCGAATGTGCCGTTTTATTCTGCGCTCGCTTTATGGGTCGGCGCTCTGTTGCTGGCGAATTTAGTCAGCACCGGGCTTATCGGTCCGGACCGGCAGGAAAAGTTCACTTCAGGCGATGTTTATTTCGGGCGCGGGTTCTTGTTTATCATTGTCGGCGCATTGCAAGGGTTGATCGTCAGCATCGGTAATTTGATGCTGCTCGGGACGTATGCCGAGCACCCGGTGATGCTCGTTACCGCGAGCATCTTTATCGGCGTTGTGTTTATGCTGATTGTATATACGCTCGTATCCGTTTTTGGCAACATCGGCAAGGCGATCGCGATCGTATTTCTCGTTTTGCAATTATCGGCCGGCGGCGGGATGTTCCCGATCGAGACGGCGCCGCCGTTTTTCCAAGCTGTTCATCCGTATTTGCCGTTTACGTATGCGATTGATCTTTTGCGCGAAGCGGTCGGCGGCGCTGTCGGTTCAGTGGTGCGGTACAATGTGATGATTTTGCTTTCAAGTGCGGCACTGTCCGTGCTTGTCGGAATTTTTCTAAAGCCGCTGTTAGCAGAGAAAATTGAGAAAACGTCGGAAAAATCGAAGTCAAGCCGGCTGATTGATTAAGGCGTGATAGCGTAACGGATTTGAAAAAATTCGTATAAAAACAGCTGGAACAGGGAATAGCAACGGTATCAAGCATAAAAAGGAGTGATTGTATTGAACACAGATTATCAGCTCGTTGATTCCCAAGGGAATGCGATCTCATTTGCTGAACAGATCCAAGGGCGTCCGCTCACAGCCGCTGTTTTTGTCCGTCATCTCGGTTGACCGATCTGCCGCGGGCATCTCATGCAGTTGCATGAGCAAATGGACAAATTTCATGAACGTGATGTGCGGGTGTTTGCCGTCGCACCGGCAAAACCGGAAATGATCTCATCGTTTTTGCAAGCATTTACAGGCCTGCCGTTTCCGCTTTACGGCGATCCGGATAAAGAGGCCTTTTACGGGCTCGGCCATGTGACGATGCCGAAAGGAAAACTGTTAGCAAAAGCAGCATGGGCCGGTGTCACCGGGCAAGTGAAAAATATTATGCCGAAAGATCAAAAGCAGCGCGATGTTGTGATGACGTCGATGAAACAGTCGGACGTATATATTCAAGGCGGGACATGGCTGTTTAACGAAGACGGCGAGCTGCTGTTTGAGCACCGCGATGCATCGCCTGAGGATCACGTGTCGGCCGAACGGCTTTTGCAATTAACGGATTATTATTTAGCGGAAAAACCGCAAAGTTAAAGGAGCGTTTGACGTGAGTTTGCTTTATGTAACGGCCAATCCGAAAGAAGTACATCAATCTTACGGTCTGCAAGTCGGCGAACGGTTTATCAACTCATACCGGCATGAACATCCTGATGAAACCATTGAAACAATCGATTTATTTGCTGAAACTTTTCCCCGGCTTGATCAAACCGTTCTCTCGCTTTGGGAACGGCACGGAAGCTTGAGTGAAACGGAAACGGCTTCGATTGAGAACCGTTACGTCAAGCAGTTCAAACGGGCTGAAAAAGTCGTCTTCGTGACCCCGCTTTGGAATATGAGTATTCCGCCGGAAATGAAAGCTTATGTCGATCAGCTTATTGTTCCCGGTCATACGTTTAATTTTACTGATAAAGGGATTGAGGGAACGGCAGGCGGAAAAAAGATCCTTCACATCCAAGCGCGCGGCGGTGTGTATTCGGAAGAACCGATGGCGGGATTTGAACACGGCGACCGTTATTTGCGGACGATTTTTCGTTTGATCGGGATTAAAGATTATTACCATTTGCCGATTGAAGGCACGAGCACATTTCCTGATGAGGCGAACATCCGCTTGCAGCAAGCACTTGAGGAAGCGGAAACACTGGCAAAATCGTTTTAATGATAATCACCCTGCCGACGTTGCGGCAGGGTTTTTTAGTATTTGCAAAAAAGTCGCAATCTTCGTTCATATTTCATTGAACAATGGCGGGCGATCTAGTATACTTGTTGATACATTTTAGCCGAAACCCTATCGGGACAGGCAATGAGGATACTGGAGAGAAGGAGTTTTTTTGATGAAAGTGGTGAAGTTTGGCGGAAGTTCACTGGCAGACGGGGGCCAGTTTAAAAAAGTAACGGATATTATTCTGATGGACCCTGAACGAAAAATCATTGTCGTTTCTGCTCCCGGCAAACGTTATGACGGTGATACAAAGACGACAGATTTGCTGATTCAATTGGCGGATCGCGTTACAGAGCAAGGCGATGAACAAGACGCCTTTCGAGCAGTGATGGCCCGCTTTGAAACGATCGTCACTGAGCTTAAGCTGCCGGCAGAAGTATTGACGGATATCGAAGAGCACTTAGCGCGGTTAATAGAGACGTATCGAGACGACGCTGAACGCTTATATGACGGCCTGAAGGCCAGCGGCGAGAATCAAAATGCCAAGTTGATGGCTGCCTACTTGCAGCAGCGCGGTGAAAAAGCTTCGTATGTCAGTCCGGATGAGGCAGGGATGTATGTGACAGACGATCCCGGAAATGCGCAAATTCTTCCGGAGTCTTATGAGGCGATGAAAACGCTTCGTGACCGCGAAGGGATCTTAGTTATTCCCGGTTTTTTCGGGTACTCGAAAACAGGCCATATTGTCACGTTTCCGCGCGGAGGCTCCGATATTTCCGGTTCGATCGTTGCTGCAGGAGTTGAAGCGTCTGAATATGAGAATTTCACTGATGTGGACTCGGTTTACAGCGTAAATCCCGCTCTCGTTGAGACGCCTTATGAGATGAAAGAAGTGACTTATCGGGAGATGCGTGAACTGGCTTACTCCGGTTTCTCGGTTTTTCATGATGAAGCGCTCCTTCCGGTCGTCAAAAAGAGAGTGCCGATCGTTGTCAAAAACACCAATCACCCGCAAGCTGAAGGCACACGGATTATGGCGGAACGGACGCCGGATGATATGCCGGTGCTGGGGATTGCAAGTGATAAAGGGTTTGTCAGCATTAACTTAACGAAATATTTAATGAACCGCGAAGTCGGCTTCGGCCGCCATTTGCTGGAAATTTTTGAAGCGGAAGAAGTATCATTTGAGCATACGCCTTCCGGGATTGATAATATGTCTGTCATTATCCGTGAACATCAGCTGGAAAACGGAAAAGAAGAACGGATTATTCAGCGGATTCAAACGGAATTGAAAGTTGAAGATGTTCAAATTGAGCGCAATTTGGCGCTCGTGATGGTTGTCGGCGAGGGCATGGCCCGAACAGTCGGAGTGGCGTCAAAAGCGGCAACCGCGCTCGCAGAGGCGGAGGTTAATATTAAGATGATCAACCAAGGTTCATCGGAGACGAGCATGATGTTCGGTGTCGATGCCGCCAAGGCCGATCTCGCAGTGCAAAGCTTATATTACGCCTTTTTCGAAAAACAAAAAACCGTTCAATAATCAAAGCACCGGCTGAAAAAACAGCCGGTGCTTAGTTATGATTATTGATCGTCATCAAACGGCAGGGTGACCGGCCGGTCGCTGTGATCGAGCCCCCAAACGGAGACAGTTCCTCCGCGGACAGGAAATTCCGCTTCTCCGTTGTCATCAATCGTTATTTTCCCTTCATGATTGCCGGTGACATCGACCCACGTTTTTCCGCTGTGCTCAACGCCGACAGCCATATGTTTAAACCCGTCTTGATCGTTTGACAAGACGACAGCGCAGCCGGAGCCGCTGTGTTCATCTGTTCCGCGGCGCACCCAGCCGATCGTTGACGGGTGATCGAAATATTCGATCTGCTCCCCGTAGGCTAAATGCGCGCGTGCATCCAGCAGCGGGTCAAGTTGTTCTTTTTTAGACGGGATGGGATCATCGCCGCGAATGCCGATGTAATCCCCGTAGAAGACGCAGGGAAACCCGTCTTCGCGCAAGAGAATCAGCGCGTAAGCGAGCGGTTTAAACCAGTCGCCGACCCATGACTCAAGCGATTCGCCCGGCTGAGAATCGTGATTGTCGACAAACGTAACCGCATGAAGCGGATGGGCTTCAACAAGCGTTCCGTCAAATATCGTCCGCAAATCAAACTCTTTTCCTTTGAGCGCGGCGTCAAAAAAACGGTAATGAAGACCGACGTCAAACAAGTGTATTTGGTAATCGACTTGATTAAGAAAGGCTTGTTTCGCGTCGAAATCGGCATTCCAAAATTCTCCGACGAAATAAAAATCATCACCAAACTGTTCGCGCATCTGCCAAACAAAATCACGGATAAAATCATGGTTGATATGCTTAATCGCATCGAGGCGGTATCCGTTGCAGCGGGTCGTTTCGGCGAACCATTTGCCCCAATGCATCATTTCGTCATAAACCGCTTTAATATGATAATTAATATTGGCGAACATTAAATAATCATAATTGCCGAACTCTTTATCAACATTTTCACTCCATTCGCGGTTTTCGCCGCATATTCGGTAAATGCCGTGACGTCCGCGCCGGGCATCGTAATCGGTTCCGTTAAAATGGCGATAGTTCCAGCGGAAATTAGAATGCTTGCCGTTTCGGACCGGGAAATCGAATTTCGTCCAGCCGTCGATTTCAAACGGCTCGGAAATCACTTCTTGACGGTTGTTCGGGTCAACTTCAACGACATCAAATGCTTCGGTTTTTTCGGCGCCGGCTTTATGATTCATTACGACATCCGCGAGCACTTGAATGCCTTCATAATGGCATATTTCAATCGCTTGAAGGAGTTCCACTTTCGTACCGTATTTCGTGCGGATGCCGCCTTTTTGATTAAACTCGCCGAGGTCATAGCCGTCATAAACTCCGTAGCCGTTATCGTCCTGGGTGATGCCTTTACAGGCGGGCGGAATCCAGACTGTATCGATGCCGTGAGAATGAAATTCCGGGGCTAAAATCGCAAGGTCCTCCCAATGTTTGCCGTGCTCAGGAATATGCCATTCAAAAAACTGCATCATCGTATGATTTTTTTTCACGTCTTTCTCCAGTCCGAAGCCGACCGTTTACGTCCGGCTCCTTATTTATTGCCACTCATAAGGAGTAGCTTGATACACATAGTAATTGAGCCAATTCGAAAAAAGCAAATGAGCGTGCGAGCGCCAATAATTAAGCGGCTGCTCGTCAGGGTCATTGTTGGGAAAGTAATGAGCCGGTATGCGTACCGACAGTCCTTTGTTCAGATCGCGTTCGTATTCTTCTTTAAGCGTGACAGTATCGTATTCTAAGTGTCCGGTAGCCATGATATGCTTGCCGTCTTTGCTCATCATCAGAAACGGTCCGGCTTCAGGTGAGACCGCAAGCATTTGTATATCAGGGTGGGCATCAACCTCAGCTTGCGAGATATTTGTAAAGCGCGAGTGCGGAGCGATGAAGGCATCGTCGAACCCGCGCAAGAGTTCAATATTATGCTCGCCGTTAAAAATCCGGTGACTGAATATACCTGAACACTTTTCCTCGAGCGGAAATTTATCGACACCATAGTGATGATAGAGCGCAGCTTGCGCACCCCAGCAAATGTGCATGATCGAGGTGACGTGCTCTTCGGCCCAATCCATAATTTCCGTCAATTCGTCCCAGTATTGAACATCTTCGAACTGCAGATGTTCAATCGGTGCTCCGGTAATGATCATGCCGTCAAATTTTCGTTCCTCTATTTCGGCGAAAGTTTTGTAAAAATCCTCCATGTGTGAAGGATTGACGTTTTTCGGCTGGTACGTGACGGTCTTTAAAAATGTAATGTTCAGCTGCAAAGGTGTGTTTCCTAACAGGCGCAGCAAATGCCCTTCCGTTTTTTCTTTATCGGGCATTAAATTAAGAATGACGATATTCAGCGGACGGATATCTTGCGTATGCGCGCGCTCGTCATCCATCACAAAAATATTTTCTTTTTCCAAAACCTGCCGAGCCGGCAGTTCTTTTGGTATATTGATCGGCATAGCTGAACCTCCGTAATAAACAATCGTTAGAATTTTCGATAAATATCATTATAACAGCTGCGGGGAAAAGTACAAACGAATATGCCGTGATTTGCATGGAAGAATCGAATGTGAGAAAATGAACAGAGGTATAGACGACTGTTGAACAGATGAACGAAAAGGGAGATAGAAGAAATGGAACGAAAAGCGATTTTTTTTGATATCGACGGAACACTGTTAAATCATGAGAAAGAACTGCCGGAGAAAACAGAAAAAGCCGTTCGGACATTGCAGGAAGAAGGACATTTCGTCGGAATTGCGACAGGACGGGGCCCGTTTATGTTCAAAGATCTGCGCAAAACGCTCGGTATTGATACGTTCGTCAGTTTTAACGGCCAGTACGTTGAGTCACAAGGAGAAGTTGTTTTAAAAAACCGTCTTGATCCTGACGTACTGGAAGATATGACGGCGTTTGCCGAAAAGACCGGCCACCCGCTTGTCTATATGGATCAGCACGGCATGCGCGCTAACCGCGAGGAAGATTTGTTCATCCAGGAAGCGATGGCGTCGCTCGAGTTCGCTCATCCTCCCTACGATCCGGCGTACCGGCATGGACGGGATATTTTTCAGACGCTGCTTTTTTGCCGCGAACAGGAAGAAGATCCGTATAAATCAACCTTCAATGATTTCGATTTCATACGCTGGCATCCTGTCTCCACGGACGTGCTGCCAATGGGAGGGTCGAAGGCGAAAGGGATCGAAGCGGTCGCCCGTCACTTAAATATCGATCATGAAGATATCTATGTGTTTGGCGACGGACCGAATGATGTCGAGATGCTGTCGTTTACCGATAAGAGCGTTGCGATGGGCAATAGTGTTGAACAGACGAAACAGGCCGCCTCGTTTGTAACGAAAGATGTCGATGACGGCGGAATTGTCCACGGTTTAAAACACTTTGGTCTGTTGTAAACTGAAAAGATCGTAAAAAGAGGATGTCACATGAACTGTGGCATCCTCTTTTAAACGCTCTGTTAAGTTTGCGGCGCTTCCAGCGGTACGGTTCGCACGCCTTGCCGGTCCGGTTTTACTTCTTCGACAGTGTGATCTGGAAAGGTATGATTGAGAGCTGTGAGAACTTCTTTTTCCTCGCCGGCGGGCATGACAAAAAGCATGATCGGCCCCGCTCCGCTCAGGGTCACACCGTGAACAGGCACCCCGGCAGCAGCGTCTTCCGCTTTTTTCCACTCCGGAATATGCGCGATCCGGTACGGCCGGTGAAAATGATCTTCTGCCATCATTTTTCCGGCAAGGGCCCAGTCGTTACGAAGAATCGCTGCCACGAGCACATTGCTTACACTGCTCGCTTGAACGGCCTCTGCGTGGGACATCGTCTCAGGCAAGGTGCCTCGCGAAGAAGATGTGCTCACCTCGTACGAAGGAATGACCGCGATAAAGGATGCTTCCGGTATGCCGGCTTTGATGATATCGGTTGAATCAGACCGGTGGCTTCCAATAATCAGTCCGCCGCATACCGAAGGGGCGACGTTGTCGGGGTGCCCTTCACGGATGCTCGCAAACCGTGTTTTTTCCTCGTCGGTAAGCGCCAGGTTTAACAGCTGATCAGCCAGTTCAATACCTGCAACGATGGCGGACGCGCTGCTCCCGAAGCCGCGGGAAAGAGGGATGGTGCTTTCCATTTCGACCCGGGCCCCTTGGGGCAGAGTTTTACCGTATTCACCGGCAATCCACTCGGCAATCGTGTAAATCAAATTTGACTCATCATGCGGGATTCCGGCTAATTCCCCGGACAGCGGCTTAAAATGCCACGTATCGGCAGGTGTAACCGACAGCGTTAAATATCGGTTTACCGCCATGCCGACCGAATCAAACCCCGGTCCAAAATTCGCCGTGCTTCCCGGAACAATGATCGTGAACGGCTGAAAGGCAGTCATGAGCCGACCCGTCCCAACAAATGATCAAAAACCGTTTGTTCATCGTTCGGCAACGCTGTCGGCTGCACGAGCGCGGTATTAATCGCCGTATCCGGATCTTTTAACCCGTTGCCGGTCAGTACGGAAACAACGCGAGAACCGGGATTGATTTCGCCCGAGTTCAGCTGTTTGATCAAACCGGCGATCGACGCGGCGGAAGCCGGTTCAGCAAAGACTCCTTCTTCACGGGCGAGCATTTTATACGCATCGATAATTTCTTCATCGCTCACGTAATCAATTTTGCCGCCGGATTCATCCGCCGCGGCAACCGCATGGTTCCAGCTCGCCGGGTTGCCGATGCGAATCGCTGTTGCGACCGTTTCGGGATCGGCAATTTTTTGATTCATCGCGATCGAAGCAGCCCCTTGTGCTTCAAAGCCGCGCATTTCCGGGAGGCCGGTCGCTTTCGCATCATTGTATTCTTTAAATCCTTTCCAATAGGCGGTGATGTTACCGGCATTTCCGACCGGGATCGTCAACACATCCGGCGCTTTTTCCATTGCATCGACGACTTCAAACGCGGCCGTTTTTTGTCCGTCAATCCGGTGCGGGTTCACGGAGTTGACGAGCGTAATCGGCGCTTCGTGTTCTAAGTTCCGCACCATTTGCAGCGCATGGTCGAAATTGCCTTCGATGCTGACGATTTCTGCGCCATAGACAACTGCTTGAGCCAGCTTGCCCATCGCGATTTTTCCTTCGGGAATAATGACGAAACAGCGCAAACCGGCTTGGGCTGCATAAGCAGCCGCTGCGGCAGATGTGTTTCCCGTCGACGCGCACATGATCGCTTTGCTGCCGGCTTCTTTCGCTTTTGCAACAGCCATGACCATGCCGCGGTCTTTAAACGACCCGGTCGGATTGGCACCGTCGTATTTCACATGCAAATCGACACCGAGTTTCGCCGACA
This sequence comes from Salisediminibacterium halotolerans, assembly GCF_003814815.1. Classification (GTDB taxonomy): domain Bacteria; phylum Bacillota; class Bacilli; order Bacillales; family Salisediminibacteriaceae; genus Salisediminibacterium; species Salisediminibacterium halotolerans. The sequence continues at coordinate 575,302 of NZ_RKQQ01000001.1, read as the reverse complement.
AACGCTTCATCGGCAGAAGAGGCGTGTTGCCTTCCTGTAAAGACAGAAGCGGCGTTTTTTCAGTAATCGGCAAAAAAGCTCCGTATTCTTCTAACAGTCCTCGCCACATTACTTGATTTCTCCTTCCACGCGGTAACTGCTCTTAACTTCAACAATTTCATCCGCTTCATTCAATTTCTCCAGCACGTCATCGTACGTTTTACGCGAAACGCTGTGCGTGACAACGATAATTTCAGCCAATTTCCCTTCGTTTAACGGCACTTGCAAAATCTTTTCGAGGCTGACGCCGTGCTGGCTGAACAGCGCCGTCAAGCTGGCAAATGTTCCCGGCAAGTCTTTGGCATGAATCCGCATTAAATATTTCGTATCAATATTTTCATCGGCTTTGAGCTTTTTGTCAAACTGCGGCAAAACTAAACTGTTCCCGCTCACGCCGAGGCGCTTATTTTTCAGCACATTGACGAGGTCGGAGACAATCGCTGTGGCGGTCGGAAGCTTGCCGGCGCCCGGGCCGTAAAACATCGTTTCGCCGACGGCCTCGCCGTAGACGTAAACGGCGTTAAACTCGTCGTCGACCGAAGCGAGCGGATGATCGCTCGGTACGAGCGCCGGCTCGACGCTCACCTCAACTTCATCGTTATCGCGGCTTGCCAGACCTATCAGTTTCATCGTATAGCCGAGCTGCTTGGCGTATTGGATATCCTCGCTTGTGACATTGCGAATGCCGGTCATTTTTACGTCGGAAAGATCGAGGTTCATCGAAAAGCCGAGCGTACCGAGGATCGAGATCTTCCGGGCAGCATCAAGGCCGTCGACATCGGAAGACGGATCGGCTTCTGCATACCCTAATGCTTGCGCTTCTTTTAATACTTCCTCGTAGAGGCGGCCTTCTTTCGTCATTTTCGTCAAAATGTAGTTAGTCGTGCCGTTGACGATTCCCATCATTTTTGTAATACGGTCTGATGCCAACCCTTCGACCAACGTGCGCAAAATCGGAATGCCGCCGGCAACACTGGCTTCATAATACAAATCGCAGCTGTTCGCATCGGCAACATCGAGAAGTTCAGAGCCGTATTCAGCCATGACATCCTTGTTCGCGGTGACGACGTTTTTCCCGTTCTCAAGCGCCTGGCGAATATAAAGGCGGGCCTCTTCCATCCCGCCCATCACTTCAACGACCGCATCGATTTCCGGATCTTTTAAAATCTCATCAGCATCTGTTGTCAGCTGCTCTTGTGTATACGAGCCGGGACGTTCTTTTTCCAAGTCATTGACGAGAATTTTTTTAACAGTGACTCCACAGCCAATCTGGTGGTAAAGCTTATCTTGATGTTCCTGAATGATTTGCAAAACTCCCGATCCGACTGTCCCGAACCCGAGTAATCCGATGTTCATAGCTTGTTGCATGGTAAACACTCCTGACTGACGTCTTTTTTTCGTGTACGTTTGTGTTTGTCTAAAAGACATTATAGACGCAATGACCGTCAACTTCAACCGATATGGCAAAATAGCCGCGGTTATCACCGTATTGTTGAAATTGAGATCGATTTCAAAGTCTGATAATGTAGCAGTAAGCATAAAGACATATATAAAGGTGACAGCGATGAACGAACATTATAAAACACTCGAGCGGCAAACGAAAGAGATTACAGATCGCTGGCGGAAAAAACAAGCGGTTCTTGAAAGCGAACTGCATCGTTTTTTTTACCGGTTGAAGGGGACTGCGCAAGTGACCGGGTTAACAGATTGGTATGAGTGGGCGAGCGATACATTGGCGCACTTAAATGAGGAAAGTACGCGGATGTGGGAAGAAAGTGAATGGAAACGCCTTTTTACAGCTTATTCCCCGCTGAGTGTCCAAGCGTCCGCAGAAGAAATGAGTGAAAACAAAAAAGCGGCGGCAGGAAATGCATCCCCCCAGTTCGTTCTCGTGATCAGCACCGACATGGATCATATCGTCAGCCGCAGAAACCTTTTAGAAGCGAGCGGTTTTCAAGTGATCGCCGCCTTTGATTTAAAACGCGGACTGAAGCAGCTGTATGACACGCTGCCATCCGTTGTGCTTATCGATGATTCTCTTCTATTCAGCCCGGACGAAGAAATGCGTCAACAGCTGCTCGAAAAAACGGCAACCGATTTTATTCCGGTGATCGTCACCGCAAAAGACCTGAATCCGGCCGACGCGAAAAACGTCTACGCGTCGGGTGTGATGGATTATATTCCCGCTGATAAAAACAGTGAAGAAATCAGCGCGCTGATCTCTAACCGCGCCCGTTTTTGCGACTACGTCAACCGCGCGGTTTTAAAAGACGAACTGACGGGGGCATACAACCGGCGGTTTTTAAACCGGGAACTTTCCTACCGCCTGCAGCGGATACGCGAGAACGAACACGCCGGGTTGGCCGTAGCCTTGATCGATCTCGACCATTTCAAGCAGGTGAATGACCTTCACGGACACGCCAAAGGTGATGAAGTGTTACAGGCGTTTGTTCAAGAGTGCGGAACTGTTGCTGAAAATGAAGATATTCTTTGCCGCTACGGAGGAGAAGAATTTGCCTTTATCTTCAATCGTCCGTCAGTTAAGGAAGCCAAACTGAAACTTTCTGCGCTTCGTGTTCGTCTAAATGAACGATTGATTGATTCTCGTTCAGATCATTCTGTTCCGATTCAATTTTCAGCCGGTATTCGTGTGATCGCTGCTGATGAAGAAACTCGGCACGTCGATGAACTGATCAGTGGAGCCGACGATGCTTTGTACAAAGCGAAAATGTCCGGGCGCAATCAAGACTGTTTGTTCACACATGACATGAATAAATCAGCGGCTCAACCGGCGGTCACGTTTATCGTTGTCGATGACGATCCGATCGTCCGCGAGATGATTCGCCGGCAAGTCCGGCAAGAGCCGCTTATTGGGGGGTGTGAATTTGACTTTAAAACATACAGTGACGGGCGGACATTTTTACACGAAGATTGGTACGATCCAGAGCGCTATTATGTCATCGTATTGGACCGAATTATGCCGCATATGGACGGCTTAGAAGTATTAAAGCATATCCGGGCAGACGCACCGGCCAAACGGATGATTGTTACGATGCTCACGTCCCGTCAAAACGAGAACGAAATCGAAACGGCATTAAAGCTGGGCGCGGACGATTATCTCGCAAAGCCGTTTAATGCAGCCCAGCTCTTTTTGCGGTTAAACCGGTTAGCGGAAAGGATGTTTGTCAGATGACGATTGAATTGGCTGTGTGGACGGTTATGGTATTGCTCGTGATTCAGACAGGTTTGCTCGTGAGCATGACAATCAGTAAATGGCGGTTGATCGGCAAATCACAACGCCTTGCTGAAAACCGCGCAGAACTGCTTCCCGCTTTTATGGATTATATCAGCAATGAGACCACCTATTTACCGAGACTTCCGGCGGATCGGCATGTGAAAAGAGACGTCACAGAATGGATTCTTGAAGAATTATCTGATCGCACCTCGAATGAACAGGAAAGAAACAGAATCAAACAGGCGGCAGAGGAGCTGTTGGCAGCCGACTACGAACAGGTATTAAACCGCGGGGATTGGTCAGCGCGGGTAAATGCGCTGTATTTTATAGAAGATTTTCGGATGAATTCGCTCCGGGACGCGGTTTACGCACGGTATCAAATCGTCTTGAATCATGACGATGAGGAAACGCGCCAATGTTTACGGACGATGGCGGCTTTGCAGGATGATCGCGCGGTGGCGGAAATCTGTGCGCGCACTGACTTGTCCGTTCAGCTCATAAAAGATCTGTTAAATCGTGTTCAAACAGATCAATTGGCCGCTTGTTTAACGGAGGAGCGTTTGGAGCAGCTGCCCGAAAAGACATTAGCAACGGTGCTCGCATATTACGGGGAAACCGGTGCAACAAGATTTTTACCGACCGTTGAAAAATACTTGACGGATGCCCGAAAAGAAGTGCGGCTGAAAGCATTAAAAAGTTTGGTCCACTATCAATATATATCTGATCCGAAAAAGTTGGCGCCTTTTTTTAACTCAGACTATTGGGAAGAGCGGATGTACGCGGCGAAAGTGACTGGCGCAGCCATCATTAATGAGCATGCAGACAAGGTGACTTCGCTGATGGAAGACCCGGTTTGGTGGGTTCGCTACGCAGCGGCGGAAGCGGTAAAATCACTGGATCACGGGCAAGAGACGCTTAACGAAATTGCCGCAGCAAGCACGGATCCGTTTGCGAGAGATATGGCCAACCGTATGCTGACGATGAAAGGGTGAGGCATTAAAATGGAAAACTGGCTGATGTATGCCGCTGAAGCTGCTGTCTGGTTCGTTGTTGCTTATATGATTGCCGTCTCGCTATTGTACGTTGGCTTATTTTTAACGGCCGTGCCAAAGATCCGCCGGGAGAGAAAATTAAACCGCAAGGAACAGATTGAAGAACTGTCGTTTCATAAAGATACGTATCCGCTGTCGATTCTTGTGCCTGCTTATAATGAAGAAGTCGGGATCACGACTTCGATTCGCTCTTTGCTATCGGTTCATTATCCGGAGTACGAAGTGATTGTCATCAATGACGGTTCAAAGGATGCGACGGCTGAAAAAGTTATTCACGAGTTTGCGATGACAAAAGTGACTTACTCAGTACGAAAGCACATGACTACTGAAGCGGTGACCGCTGTTTATCAATCGGAGCTGTTTCCGCAGTTATTTTTGCTCGAAAAAGAGAACGGGGGAAAAGCGGATGCTTTAAACGCCGGAATTAATTTCTCCCGCTATCCGTATTTTGCTGCGATTGATGCGGATTCCGTGTTGGAAGAAGATGCGTTGCTTAAAACGATGAAGCCGATTATCGACTCTAACGGAAAAGTCACCGTCACCGGCGGAACGGTTCGCATCGCGAACGGCTGTGAGATTGACGGCAGCGTGATCAAACGGATTTCGCTGCCGAAAAAACCGCTGGAAATTATGCAGATCATTGAATACTTTCGCGGCTTTTTGATCGGTCGCCTCGGATTCAGCCGGGCGAATATGCTTTTGATTGTGTCGGGCGCTTTCGGCGTCTTCGAAAAAAGCCGCGTCATTCAAGTCGGCGGTTACGATACGGGCACGGTCGGCGAGGATATGGAATTAATCGTCCGTATTCACCGGTCGCTTCGGGATGAACAATCATCTCAGCGAATCGAGTATATCCAAGACCCTGTCTGTTGGACGGAAGCCCCCTCATCGGCTAAAGTGCTGCGCGCACAGCGTGTTCGCTGGCAGCGCGGGTTGGCGGAAACGCTGTTTAAGCACAAAAAAATGATCTTTAACCCGGCTTACGGGCGGCTCGGGATGATCTCGATGCCGTATTATTTGTTTGTCGAACTGTTAAGCGCTGTGTTTGAACTGCTCGGTTATGTGATTATTTTGTTCGGGATTTTTTACTTTGCCGAAACGAATACGGAACTGATTGTGATGATCTTTTTTGCGACAGTATTGTACGGATCGCTTCTCTCCTCATTTGCTGTACTGCTCGAGGAATGGACCTATCATAAATACGAGGATATTAAAAGTTTATATGTTCTTTATCTTTGCGCGTTAACGGAATCATTTTGGTACCGGCCGCTCACGGTTTTTTACCGCATAAACGGGCTAATCGCCTTTTTTAAAAAATCACCTGCCTGGGGAGATATGCAGCGCAGAGGTTTAGCCGGCAAAGAACTGAAAAGGGAAGAGTGACTTGAATAAATCTCCGGGCTCGATAAGCTTTTTTGTTGTTTTCAATCCGTTTGAAATCCGGTATGATGTGAGAAGTGAATAGAACGGAGTGAGCTATATGCAGATAAAGACAGTACGAGTGAAAGAAGACCATGCGAAAGATTTGGCAAACGGGCGGATGCTGCTCTTGCAAGACGAAGTGACGAACCCTGAGGACCTCGGTGAGGAAGGGGATATTTTACGGGTCGTGTCTGAAAGCGGAACGTATGTCGGCAAAGGCTATTACGGCCGGCAAAATAAAGGGATCGGCTGGCTTTTGACCCGTCAGGCAGATACAGACATCAACCAGTCGTTTTTCGATCATCTGATCGGCAAAGCGATCGGCTTGCGCGCGCCGTTTTATCAAGATGAGTCAACCGACGCGTTTCGCCTCTTTAACGGAGAAGGGGACGGGATCGGCGGATTAGTCGTCGATTATTACGCCGGCAATCTTGCGGTCCATTGGTACAGTGAAGGCATCTATCAGTTAAAGCCAATGATTCTCGACAGCTTAATTCGGATGACCGGCGCCGTAAGCATATACGAAAAACGGCGTTTTGCAACGGACGGCCAATATGTTGAAGGCGACGATTATGTATGGGGCGAGCGTCAAGAATTCCCGCTGATCGTCCGCGAAAACGGCGTGAACATTGCCGTTGATTTAAATGACGGGGCGATGACCGGCGTCTTTCTCGATCAGCGTGATGTAAGAAAAGCGGTTATGGACCACTATGCACAAGGACAGACGGTCTTAAATACCTTCAGTTATACGGGGGTATTTTCGGTCTTTGCTTCTCTTGGCGGGGCATCGACGACGACCAGTGTTGATGTCGCAGCGCGGAGCAAAGACAAAACGATCGAACAGTTTGCGATGAACGGAATTGACCCCGACGATCATCATTTGATTGTTCAAGACGTGTTTGATTATATGACGTATGCACGTAAGAAAGGGCTGCGTTACGGAATGGTTATATTAGACCCGCCGAGTTTTGCCCGGGCGAAAAAGCGGACGTTCAGCGCTGCAAAAGACTACGGCAAACTCGTCGGCGAGGCGCTTGAGCTGACCGAAGAAAACGGCATTATCGTTGCATCGACGAATCACGGGAAGATTTCGCCGAAAAAATTCCGCCGGTTTGTCGATGAAGCGTTTCAAGAAGCAGGGATCCGCTATGAGGTGCTTGAGACATTTTCCTTGCCTGACGATTTCCGTTATAATAAACAAGATTTGCAGAGCAATTACTTGAAAGTGTTGATTATCCGCCGGAAAGACTGAACTGATTGCCGGCGGCAGCCGTGTTTACCATTTTTCAATAAAGAAAGGTGAGGCCGATGACTGAACAGGAAAGTTCATCGAATTTTATCAAACATATTGTCAAAGAAGATATGAAAAACGGACGCTACGATGAAGTCGTTACCCGTTTTCCGCCGGAACCGAACGGTTATTTGCATATCGGACACGCGAAATCGATCGTGTTAAACTTTGAGCTGGCGGAGGAATTTGGCGGCAGAACGAACCTTCGTTTTGATGATACGAATCCGCTGAAAGAAGATGAAGAATTTATCGCATCGATCAAAGAGGACATCGAGTGGCTCGGTTACGAGTGGAGTGAACTGCGGTTTGCGTCCGATTATTTTGATGAAATGTACCGCCAGGCGGTGCGTTTAATTGAACAGGGCAAAGCGTACGTTGAAGATCTTTCACAAGAGGAAATCCGCGCTTATCGCGGCACGCTGAAAGAGGCTGGAACAGAAAGCCCATCCCGGAGCCGGACGGTCGAAGAAAATCTCCAGCTGTTTGAAAAAATGAAGCTCGGGGAGTTTGCCACCGGTGAAAAGGTGCTGCGGGCAAAGATTGATATGGCATCGCCGAACATTAATATGCGCGATCCGGTCATATACCGGATCCAGCATGCCACGCATCATAACACGGGTGATACGTGGTGCATTTATCCGATGTACACGTTTGCCCATCCGCTCGAAGATGCGATTGAAGGTGTGACGCATTCGATTTGTACGCTGGAATTTGAAGATCAGCGTCCGTTTTACGAATGGGTGATTGAGCAAACCGATATTGCTGCCGAGCCGAAACAAATTGAATTCGCCCGTTTGAATTTGACAAACACGGTGATGAGCAAGCGCAAGCTCAAACAGCTGATCGATGAAGATTACGCCGACGGCTGGGATGACCCGCGGATGCCGACGATCTCCGGGTTGCGCCGCCGCGGGTATACCCCTGAAGCGATCAAAGCGTTCTGCCGGGAGATCGGGGTCGCGAAATCGGATAATCTCGTCGACGTCCGCATGCTCGAACATTTTGTCCGCGAAGACTTGAAGTTAAAAGCGCCGCGGACGATGGCTGTATTAAAACCGCTGAAAGTCGTGATTACAAACTGGCCGGAAGGTGAGATCGAATGGCTTGATGCGGAAATCAATCCGGAAAACCCGGAAATGGGAACGCGCAAAATTCCGTTTTCGCGGGAGATTTATATTGAGCAGAGCGATTTCATGGAAGATCCGCCGAAGAAGTACTTCCGCCTCTTTCCGGACAATGAAGTCCGCTTAAAGCACGCGTATTTCATTCATTGCCATGACTATGTCAAAGATGAAAACGGCGATGTAACCGAAATTCACTGCACATACGATCCGGAAACGAAGAGCGGCAGCGGCTTTACCGGCCGCAAAGTAAAGGGAACGCTTCATTTTGTCGAAGCATCACAGGCAAAAGCCGCCGAATTCCGTCTGTACAACCGGCTGATTGATGATGAAAAAAGCGGCGACGACTTCCTCGATTTCGTTAATCCCGATTCACTCGAGGTGACCGATGGATTTATCGAACCGAACATGGCGGATGTGAAGCCGCATGACAAGTTTCAGTTTTTCCGCCACGGTTACTTTAACGTCGATCCGTACATTTCCAACAAAGATAAACCGGTTTTTAACCGGATTGTCGAACTGAAAAGCTCATTTAAACTGTAAAAGAGAGCATAACAAAGCCCTTCTCACTTTCCGGTGAGAAGGGTTTTTAAGTGTTGACATAGTCTGACGTCAACTTGTTTAGAGACCGGATGACGACGCATCGTCCGGCTTATATCCTGCGGGCGAGCGCCGCGTCGCCGCTTCCTCCGACGCCTCCGGGAAAGCAAGGAGGCTGCTGAAAAAGTGCTGGATAATCGAAGTCGGTGTTTATTTATAAGCCATATAGAATGCAGAATATTTTGAGCCCTGCACAAACTCGCTTGCCGCGGGCAACGCCTAAGCCTCCTCAGAAGCGAAACCGCTTCTTGCGGGGTCTTCTGCTCCTGCGGTTACTCGTCGCAAATACATTGGCAGTTGCTTTTCCCGCAGGCGTCGAGTTTGCTCCGGTCTCATAACACCTCTCAATCTATAAGAAAGAATAAATATGCAGGCATCCAATTGATCATCAACTTTTTCAGCAGCCTCGAAAGCAAGCGACGAAGATCCGCATTCGGCGGTCTCAGACCGCCGAATGCTAGCTGAGTCCTTGCCCGGGGCAAGCGGAGGTTAGCGGCTTCGCGGCTTACGTCAAAATAACCGTTCGTCTACAGTTTAAAAGCCCTTCTCACCTTAGCGTGAGAAGGGCTTTGCTGCGGTTAGTGTTCTTCGAGTGCTTCGATGACTTTGTCGGCGGTACTTTGACTGGACATCGGATTCTGCCCGGTGACGAGATTGCCGTCGCGGACGGAGAAATCACTCCAGTTGTCGCCGCGGACAAACTCGGCGCCGCGTTCTTTCAACGTCGATTCGAGTAAAAACGGAACGGCATGATCGAGCTGCATTTCCCGCTCTTCGTCGTCAGTAAACGCATTGACTTTTTTCCCTTTAACAAGCGGAGTGCCGTCGTCGAGCGTGACGTTAATTAAGCTCGCCGGCCCGTGACAGACAGAACCGATCACCGCGCCATTGTCCGCCTGCTTGGCGATTAAACGCTGCAAGATCGAATGATCAGGGAAATCAAACACCGTGCCGTGGCCGCCGGGAAGGAATACGGCGTCGTATTCAGCTTCTGCGTGTTCTTCGCCGAGCTTTTCTGTATTGGTTAAAAGTGCTTGCGCTTCTTGCCATTCAGGGTGTTCCTCTTCAGGAAGACTGTTTGAATCAAGCGGAACTTGCCCGCCTTCAATACTGGCGACGGTAACGTTGTACCCTTGTTTAATGAAGCTGGCGTAAGGAGCGGCGTATTCTTCGAGCCATAAACCGGTTGATTTATTTTCCGTTAATGTCATGTGGCTTGTCAGGACCATCAGGATATTTTTACTCATTATCGATCGTGCCTCCTCAATCAATTTTCTTCACAGAACACCGATACCCTTGGATGAAAAAGTGCAAACATCAGTCGCTTAACGCAAAACGCACAGCCTCGCCGGCGTGCATTTTTGTTGTGTCAAACAGCGGAACGGCAAGATCGGACTGCTTTAAAAGCATCGAAAGCTCCGTGCATCCGAGCAAGACGCCTTCTGAGCCGTCATTGACGAGCGAATGAATCACATCGAGCAAATAATCGCGGGAAGCATTTTCGGTAATACCGAGACACAGCTCATCAAATATGATGTTATGAACCCGTTCTCTCGCCATCGTATCAGGGATAACCGTTTCAATCCCGTGTGACGCGAGCCTGTCCCGATAAAAGCGCTGTTCCATTGTAAACGACGTGCCGAGAAGAACGATATTGGTCAACCCGTGCCGGGTAATATGGTTACTAGCGGCATCGGCGATGTGCAAGAGCGGGATCGAGACGGCCTTTTCGACCTGATCGGCGACGACATGCATCGTATTTGTGCATAACATGACAGCCTCAGCTCCGGATTGTTCAAGTTTTTGCGCTTCGGCTGCTAAAAACGCAGCAGCTTTGTCCCAATCTCCGTTATGCTGCATGTCGGCAAGCGGCTGAAAATCAACCGAGGATATCAGACACGGAAGCGAATGCAGTCCCCCAAGCTGTTTTTGAACCATTTCGTTTACCCAGCGATAGTACGCCATCGTCGACTCCCAGCTCATCCCGCCGACCATTCCAATCGTTTTCATAAGGCTCCCTCCTTTCGCTTAAAAGCGTGCGGAAAACTCGCGGTGAATGTTAGCTCGGAGTTCAGGATCGTTCAGGATCTGAGCTCCTGTTAATGCGAGCGCCTTCGCACCGATAATCATTCCTTCAAAACCTTGCTCGCTTAATGCAGCGGTCCGAAATTCAGCAGTGTGCGGCTGAACGGCGTCTTGACTGATTTGAATATACGGATGGATCGCCGGACAGCGCTGACTGACGTTGCCCATATCCAAAGAACCGCCGCCGCTGTCTTGTTCTTGAATGTGTTTTTCAGCAATTCCGAGCGATACGAGTTGTTCAGTAAACAATGCTGATAATCGGCCGTTTGTGATCATGTTGTCGTACGAATATTCATAATAACTCACGTCAAGCCGCGCCCCGGAAGCCAGTGCAGCACCTTCTGCCGCGTTGATTAACTTAGCTGCTGCATCATTGCACGTTTCACGAGCGGCAGCGCGGACGTAAAACTTTGCAGCTGCATAGTCGGGAACGATATTCGGCGCTTGACCGCCTGCAGAAATAATCCCGTGAATTTTAACATCACCACGCAAATGTTCTCTGCGCGCATTAATGGAATTGAATGTTTGCAGTACAGCATCGAGCGCATTGATGCCGTGTTCCGGCGCAGCGGCAGCATGGGCACTCTTGCCGTGAAATGACAGCTGAATCGCATCCATCGCCAAGGAAGAACCGCTCTTCACATACGCGTCCGCCGGGTGTGCCATCAATGCGGCATCGAGCCCGTCAAACATCCCGGCATCAGCCATCGTCACTTTTGCTCCATTTGTTTCTTCCGCCGGTGTGCCGAACGCGTGAATCGTTCCCCCGGCTTGATCAGCGGCCCGTTTAAGCCCGATCGCCGCAGCAACACCCTGCGTGCCAATAAGATTATGGCCGCACGCGTGGCCGAGATCCGGGAGCGCATCATATTCGCACATCAAACCGATATGCCCGCCTTCTTTTCCGCTTTCATAAACGGCGTGAAACGCTGTCGGGATTCCCGCGGCAGCTCTTTCGACGCTAAATCCGTGCGCTTCCAATGTTTCCGTTAGCGTCTTGCTGGCAAAAACCTCGTCGCCGCCAAGCTCCGGGCGGTTGCCAATATCTTGACTGATCGCCTTCCAGGCAGAGCGGTGGGTATCGATCGTTTCAATAATTTGTTCTTTCATCAACAAATCCTCCTGTAATTTTTGCGTTTCGCTTTTGTTTTCAATGTATCGCACCGTTCGTGAAAGGGCAAGGAAGAGATTGTGACTGAATGGGTAATAAGTCCTTTTTGTTTTACACGAGCAGGATATTTCCAAAATAAGAGCAAAGTTTACAAATAGAAGTATGCGTGAACGAAGGAGGGATTCATTTGGATATGAAGGGTTCGGTGTTTATTGTTACCGGCGGTGCTTCGGGACTGGGAGAAGCAACAGTCCGAATGCTCGTGCAATACGGAGCGCTTGTGGTTATTGTTGATCAAAATGAGCTCCGCGGCCGGGCTGTTCAAGAAGATATCGGTGCGCGGACAAGTTTTGAAAAGGCAGATATCACCTCGGAGTATCAAATGCGCAATGCGATCGACCGCGGACTCAACCGGTTCGGTGAAATTCACGGGGTCGTGAACACCGCAGGCATTTGTCATATCGAAAATCTTTGTAAAGAAAAAGGGGTTCATTCGCTCGATATCTTTAATGAAATCATTCAAGTCAACCTTGCCGGTTCGTTTAACGTTGCGAGACTCGTTGCAGAGACAATGCGCAACAATACAGTCAATGACGATGGCGAACGGGGGGTGATCATTCAAACGTCTGCAGCCGCCGCGTATGACGGGATGATCGGCCAAGCAGCTTACAGCGCTGCGATGGGCGGGGTGGCGAGTATGACGCTGCCGCTGGCTCGGGAACTCGGAAGTTACGGGATCAGGGCGATCACGATTGCGCCGGGCGCATTTTATACACCGATGTATGAAAACTTGCCGCAAGCAGTGCAAGAAAAAATCGAAGCGGAAATGATCTTTCCATACCGGATCGGCTCCCCTGATGAATACGCGCTGCTCGTTAAGTCGATCATCTCAAATCCGATGATCAACGGTGAAATCATCCGTTTGGACGGCGGGAAAAAGTAAGAAGCCGCGCAGCTCATTTGCAAAACATTGTGATTCAATCCGCTGAGAACGTGTGGTATAATTTGTGAAGCGCTTTCCTCTGGAAGGGGCTTCTTATTCATGGTATGATTTTTTTAAATACATCAACGCTGATCAGGCAAAATGAGGTGCATAGATATTGATGGAAACGACGGATAACTTGTCACCGTTTATGACGTTCTCCCGGCACGAGTGGTCGTCCTTGCGTCAAACTCATCCGATGGAAGTCACACAAGATGAAATCGACCGTTTGCGCGGAGTGAACGATGTATTGAATATGCAGGAAGTTGCGGAGATTTATTTGCCGTTAACGCGGTTAATACATCTTCATACAAAAGCGGCGCAAGAACTGCACCGAAACCGGTCGTATTTTTTGCAGACGACAGAAAAGAAAGTGCCTTATATTATCGGCATCGCTGGCAGTGTAGCGGTCGGTAAAAGTACAATCGCCCGTGTATTGAAAACGCTCCTGTCCAGGTGGGACGGTCATCCGAATGTCGATCTAGTCACGACCGACGGTTTTCTTCACCCGAATGCGGAGTTGGAGCGCCGCGGGATTATGGATAAAAAGGGGTTTCCGGAAAGTTATAATACCCGAGAACTTTTGACGTTTTTAGAAGATTTAAAAGCGGGAAAAAGACGAGTGGAGGCACCGGTGTATTCGCACTTAACATACGATGTAGTACCGGATGAAAAGCAGATCGTGTATCAGCCGGACATCGTCATCATTGAAGGAATCAATGTTTTGCAGCCGCCGAAAATTGAGCCGGGCGATGACAGCGACCAAGTTTCTGTTTCGGATTACTTTGATTTTTCCATCTATGTAGATGCTGCCGAAGAAAATATTTTTCACTGGTATGTCGAACGCTTTAAAACATTGCGTCAAACCGCATTTCGCAACCCTTCCTCGTATTTTCGCAAGTACGCCGATTTGCCGGATGAAGAGGCTTATGAAACGGCGAAGGGGATTTGGGAACGAATCAACCGCAAAAACCTGCATGAAAATATTTTGCCGACTCGGCATCGTGCGGATTTAATTTTGCAAAAAGGCAATCACCACCTCGTCAATGAAATTCGTATGCGCAAACTTTAACCGAGAAAGGAACGATAAATGATGAGCAATAAAACACCCATTCAAACAAACGATGCACCTGATGCGATCGGGCCTTATTCTCAAGCAGTCATTACCGAAGGCGTTGTTTACACGTCGGGGCAAATCGGGCTCGATCCGGAGACGATGACAATGCAGGACAGCGTGGAAGACCAAGCACATCAAGTGATGCAAAACGTAAAAGCCGTTCTGAAAGAAGCGGGCTGTGACATGAATGACGTGATTAAAGCGATGATATTTCTAAAGGATATGGATGATTTTCATCATGTCAATGACATTTACGCTTCGTACTTTAAAGAGCCGTATCCGGCCCGAAGTGCTGTCGCCGTTGCACAGCTGCCGAAAGATGCCCGCGTGGAAGTCGAGGTCATCGCCAAACAATCGTAATAAAACGCCCGGCTGCTCTATACGAGCGAAGCCGGGCGTTTCAGACTGTAGACAAACTATATTTTTAGGTCAGCCATGAATCCACTACCCTCCGCTTGCCCCGGGCAAGGACTCAGCTAGTATTCGGCGGTCTCAGACCGCCGAATACGGATCTTCGTCTCTTGCTTTCCCGGAGGCGTCGGAGGAGTGGATGCATGGCTTCTTTTTTATGAATACACTCGCTTTAAAAAAAGAGGATGACCCAGCATCCCGGCTTTCTCCTGCGGCGATGTTGCAGTGATACCTTCAGGTGAAAGAAGCCGGGCGTTTTTGTATTCTAATCAGTAGAATTAAAAGATCATATGCGCGATGAGCACGATGATCGGCAGCGTAATGAGCGTTCGTTCAATAAAGATAATAAACAATTCGCCAAGGTTAAGCGGAATTTTTGACCCGAGAATAACGCCGCCGACTTCAGAGAGATAAATCAGCTGCGAGACAGAGACGCAGGCAATGATAAAGCGGGTCATCTCGCTTTCAATGCCGCTGGCAAAGATGGCCGGGAGGAACATGTCGGCAAACCCGACAATGAGCGTTTCTGCCGCCGCTCCTGCTTCGGGCACTTGCATTAATTCAAGCAGCGGGACAAACGGCATGCCGATGTAAGTGAATACGGGGGTATTTTCGGCAATAATCAACGCCGCTGTACCAAAGGCCATAACAACCGGGGCAACGCCGAGCCACATATCAAGGACGTTTTTGCTTCCGGATTTAAAAAATGCCGGAACGCTCGTATTTTCCGCGGCGCGCTTTTTAGCGAGCTGAAGACCGAACTTTGCCGCGCCGAAAGACTGGGAAGCGTATTCTTTTGGCAGCGCTTCGTCGGTGTCGCGTTCTTTACCGTCCGCGTATGCTTGCGGCTTTTTAGACAGCGGCGGAATCCGCGGCATAATCAAAGCAGCGATGACGCCGGCAACGATCACGGTGAAGTAAAACGGCAAAAACATATGCTCAAGGCCGACTTCAGAAATAACGACGAGCGAAAAAGTAATCGAAACAACCGAGAACGTCGTCCCGATAACAGCAGCTTCCCGCTTTGAGTAAAAGCCTTCTTCGTACTGTTTGTTTGTCATGATGACACCGATCGTGCCGTCGCCGAGCCATGAAGCCAAGGAGTCAATCGACGAACGCCCGGGCAGGGTAAACAGCGGACGCATAATCTTCGTCAACAAGCTGCCGAAAAACTCGAGCAAACCGAAATTAAGCAGCAAAGGCAAGAAAAGTCCGGCAAAGAAGAAGATCGAGAACAAGAGCGGCAGCAATCCTTCCAGCAAGAGGCCGCCGGTATCGGGATGATAAATCATCTCCGGACCGATTTGAAATAATGTCAAAACAGCAAAAATCGTTGCAAGCAGCCGAATCGTCAGCCAAAACGGGCCGACATCAAACAAGTTCGATAAAAAAGCGCTTTGATTCATCACATGCGGACGAAAGCCCTTTTGAATGACGGTGCCTAAAAAACTGGCAGCGATCAATCCTGTCATAATTGCGGGCAACCATGGATACAGTGCCCCTTCAAGTGCTTCAGAAAGCAGCGCAATCGGAATCGTGACCCCTGCCTCAGCCGGGATCGGCGTCATAAAAAGAGCGATGCCGATCAGCGAAGGAATGAGAAATTTAAGCAAAGAACCCTGGTTACTTTCCGTCTTCGCCGGTTCGTTTGTCATAACTGGTTCACCTCGTCTAGTAGATTATAATTATTCAGCATGACTTATTTTAATAGACTTTCCAGCTAAGGGCAAGAGAAAAATGAATATTTATTCGATATTATGCGCCTTGTTGTTGTGCGGTAAACGGTTCCGCCAGCTGCGGTAAAAAAAAGCTGAATTCAAAAGAAGCGCTTTTGAATTCAGCTTGGCTGTCTGCTTATTATATAACCCATTCTCCGTTGCGGAAAACCGGTTCAACCGACCCGTCCGGGAGCACACCGTCGATATCCATCTCGGCGGAGCCGATCATGAAATCAACGTGCGTGATGCTTGTATTTAACCCGGCTTCTCCGAGTTGTTCCTTTGACATCTCAGCACCTCCGGCTACACACGTTGCGTAGGCGCTTCCGAGCGCAATATGATTCGAAGCGTTCTCATCGTAAAGCGTGTTGTAAAATAAGATCCCCGACTGTGAAATCGGTGAACTGTGGGGCACGAGTGCAACCTCACCGAGGCGGCTCGCTCCTTCATCCGTCTCAAGCAGGTTTTTCAACGTTTCTTCGCCTTCTTCGGCGGAAAAATCGCTGACTTTCCCGTCTTTAAACGTCAGCGAAAATCCGTCGATTACGTTTCCGCCGTAATTGAGCGGTTTCGTATTTCGGACGGTGCCGTTGACGGCATCCGCTTTCGGGGCGGTGAAAACTTCTTCTGTCGGCATGTTTGCGACGAAATGAACGCCGTCTTTGTTCGGACCGCCGCCGCCGATCCATACGTGGCCGTCAGGAAGGCCGATCGTTAAGTCTGTCCCCGGAGCTTGGTAACGAAGCTCGGTATATTTTTTATCTGTAAGAAAACGGGCTTTTTCCTGCAAGTTTTCGTCGTGTTGCTTCCATTCAGCGACGGGATCCGCTTTATTGATACGCACGGCTTCAAAAATCGCTTCCCAAAGCTGGTTGACAGCTTCGTCGGCGGAAGCTTCAGGGAAAACTTTTTTCGCCCACGCATAAGACGGAGCAGATATGACGAGCCAGCTCACCTTGTCGGATTGAATGTAAGAACGAAACGTATTCATCGCTTCGCCGGACGCTTTATTGGCAGCAGCAATTTTTTCGCCGTCGACCCCCTTCAGTAAATCAGGGTCGGTCGATTTAATCGTCATAAAAGCCGCCCCTTCTTCGGCCATTTCTTCAAAGCCGCGCGCTTTCCAGGCCGGGAAATCATGAAACGATTCAAGCGGAGCCATGTCGTAACGGATCCGTGTTGTTTCATCATCGTTCCATTCAACATGCACATTGCTTGCGCCGTGCTGATACGCTTTTTTCGTGACCGTTCGCACAAAGTCCGCCGAAGTGACCGGCGCATTAATGACGAGCTTTTGTCCTTTTTGAATATTGACCCCGACCCGTACAGCCAGGTCAGCATACTGTTCTTTTTTTTCTGCGATTGAAGCCATCACCATCTCCCTTTCTTTCGAAAATATACCCTCAGTTTATCAGTTTTCCGGCAGAATGAAAAATTAGTTCGACATCCGAAACAAAAGTGTATGCATAAAGAAAAAAGGGTATAGGTAATAATTAAAACTGTTAGACAGTGGACAACACTTGTAAGCACACCGCTATGTTCACTATAATAGGACTATTAAGAAAAGAGTTATTTTGAGTTGTTGTTGAAAGGATTGAGCGAACGATGAAACAGTTTTTACGTCAACATCGTTTAATGGTATTGCTCTTGATGTTGCTGTGGCTGAAAACGTTTCTCGTTTCGATATTAACCTTTGATTTAATGATTAATCAGGCGGTTGAACTTCTGGTGTTTGCTTTTAACCCGCTCGCGTTTTTACTGACGGTGTTTGGTTTAGGCTTACTGCTGAAAGAAAAGTATCAAACGGGATATTTTTTTGCTTTGACAGTGATTTTAACAGTGATCCTGTACGGCAATGCGGTGCACTACCGTGAATTTACCGATATTATCACCTTGCCGATGCTTGTGATGAGCGGCAATGCCGGGGACTTAATGACGAGCGTGGCTGAGCTTATTGCTTGGTATGATATTTTCTTTTTCATTGATCTGCCGATTATTTATTGGCTGATTAAAAAATACCGCACTGTTTTAACGGTTAAACAAGTGCCGATCCGCTACAGCAAAGGGCTTTACACGGCGATTACAGCGGTTGTATTGACGATTGTGTTTGCCGGTCAAGTCGTGCAGTCGGAAGAGCGCGCCCACTCGTTTAACCGGGAGAACGTCATTAAGACGATCGGTATTTTCAATTTTTACGTGTACGATGCTTATGTCCATGTGGCTACCGCTTCGCAGGCAGTGTTCGCTGAAGGCGATGACTGGTCGAATATTGAACGGCATCTCGATGAAACGGCGGCTGAACCGAATGAATCGATGGCCGGAGCGGCAGAAGGAAAAAATGTCGTCATGGTATCGCTTGAATCCGTCGAATCGTTTGTGATCGGCGAAACGCTTCACGGCGAGGAAATCACTCCGTTTTTAAATGAACTGATCGAAGACAGCTTCTACTTTAACAATGTGTATGATCAAGCGGGACAGGGGAAAACATCGGACGCGGAATTTATGATGCATAATTCCCTTTACCCGCTCGGGCGCGGCGCCGTTTTTCACGAGGCGTATGACAATGAATATTTGCCGCTTTTAAAGCAGTTTCAGCAAAGAGGTTATGAAAATGCGGCCTTTCACGCAAACGACGAGTCGTTTTATAACCGCGATGAAATGTACGAAAACTTGGAGTACGACACGTATTATGCTCTTGATGCATTCGATGTCGATGATGACAATTCGGTCGGCTGGGGGTTGAAGGACATTGATTTTATCGAGCAGTCGATGCCGTATATTGAAGACGATATGGAAGAACCTTTTTTTGCCAAGTTCAAAACTTTGACGAATCATTTTCCGTATGAACTGGATGATGAAGATCATTATATCGATCAATTTGACTCAGACAGCAACATTGTCAACCGCTATTTCCCGACGGTGCGTTATACGGATGAAGCGATGAGAATCATGTTTGAAAAATTTCAAGAAAGCGGGCTCTATGAAGATACGATCTTTGTCTTATACGGTGATCATTACGGGATTGCCGAGAGTCATTACGATGACTTAGAAGATTACCTCGGTTACGAGGTGACGCCCGATGAAGCGGTAAAACTCGACCGTGTTCCGGTTATTATTCATATTCCCGGGATGGAAGACGAAGCGGAAACGATTGAAACGGTCAGCGGCCATGTCGACGTGATGCCGACATTAATCAATTTGATGGGAATGGATGAAAAGCGGCACTTAATGTTCGGGCGCGATCTCTTATCCGACGACCGCGATGACTTTGCCGTTCAGCGCGACGGCACCGTGATCACAGACGAGATCATTTACACAAGCGAAGTTTGCTACGATGCCGAAACCGGTGACGAGCTCGGCTTTGAGGCCTGCGCGGAAGCGTTTCAACGCGGAGAGGACGAACTGTACTACTCGGATAAAATTATTTACGGGGATATGCTCCGGTTTTGGGACGAACGGCAAGAACAGTAAATTGAGACGAGGAAGGTGATAGACGATGGTACGACATTCCAATCCATTTGCCGGCAGGTATACCCGTTACATTTTATCGATCTTGATTTTCGGTTTGCTCTTGCCGTTTCTTCTCTGGCAGACGGACCCGCTGTTTAGTTTGCTGTCGATTTTGGCAGCGTTGCTTTTGACTGTCGGCGTGGATTATATTCTCAGTCAAGTTGCCCAGTATAAGGCGGAAGCGATGGTGAGCGAACCGGTCAGGCTTGTTTTTCCTGCGTTCAAACGAACGACAGGTGCGAAAGGATTCTTTGTCATGACAGATCGTTTTACGATGTTCGTTCCTTTATGGCATAAAATCACCTTAGTTCTTGAAAATGAACGGATCATGCGCTACGAAATAGATAACTACGAAGTTGATTTGATCGTTAAGTTTCCAAATAAACACCGTTCATTTTATTTCACCGTTTCCTCGCCTCACCGTGTACAAGAGCGGCTCGAAAGTGTGGTAGGACCGTCGCTGCCGTATAAGTACGACAAGAGTGAGAATGCAACAAAATAGCTGTTAAATAAAAACAGGCGCAGGGCTCCGTTAAAATCGAGCCTTGCGCCTGTTTGTTTTCAGTCATCTTCGTCAACCGGATACGTCCAAAACCGCTCAAAAGTCAGGTGCGATTTTACATCTTCCTCCAGACCTAAGAGCTGATTGCGCATGCTTTCAATCATGCCTGACGTTTGCGACTGATGCGCCTCAATCACTTTCAATTTCTGCTCAGCGAACGGGCGGACATCGCGGACAACATCAGGCTCGCCCAGCACTTCTTCACACCCTTCTTTAAAGGCAAGCGCATAGACGGTCGGTCGTTCGCCTTTTGGCAGCTTTTTAACAGCATTGACGGCAGCGAAGCCGGCTGCATCATGATCGGGGTGAACAGCATACCCGGGATAAAACGTAATAACGAGCGACGGGTTGACATCTTCAATCACATCGAAAATTCGTTCGGCAAGCACATCTTGATCGGTAAATTCGACCATCTTATCGCGAATGCCAAAGCGGCGCAAATCACTGATGCCGAGCTGCCGGCACGCCTCATCGAGTTCTGTTTTGCGGATATCTGACAGCGTCTCGCGGTTGGCAAAAGGAGGCGAACCTAAATTCCGTCCCATATCGCCTAGCGTTAAGCAGACATAGGTGACGGGGATGCCTTCTTGCGTATGAGCTAAAATCGTCCCGGCTACACCGAAAGCTTCATCATCCGGGTGCGGGAATACAACGAGCACTTGTTCATTCATACATGTCACGTCCTTTTTTCAATCAGTACCTTTATTTCGGGAAAGGTTTGCGGCTGAACTCCAGCGCAATCGCTAACTTGCCTTCTTGATCATGTCCTGCCATCAGGAGCCGTTCTTCACTGTCAACGGTCCAGTCTGTCAATCCTTCTGCATAAAGCCAGCCAAGCTCGGTTTCAAAGCCGATACGAAACGGTCCGTCGCCGGTTATTTTGCCGTGCAGAAAAGTCAGCTGCGCATTGCGGAAAAATGTGCCGGCAGAAAAGAAGCTGCTGTCGCGGTGACTGGCATAGGCTCCGTTTGTTGTTTCTAAATGGATATAAAGCGGTTCGCCGGCAAGCATATCGAGTCGGCGCTGAACTTCGATCGGTTCGATCGGCTGCATGATGATTCCTCCTGTCATGTTGTACATACGCATTGTCTGCCTTAATCGTATCAGAAATTGCAGTTTTCAGACAATCTTGTGAAATCGCGGGTCCTTATTGTACATACAGGTGAGAAACCGTATAATTAATTCAGCAAACATCTCAGATGGAGGAGCGATGATTATGTCGAAAGGTATTGTGACACTCGGGGAAGCACTGATTGATTTTATTCCGCTTGATGACAATAATGAAACATTTCAAAAAAGTCCGGGAGGCGCGCCGGCAAACGTCGCGGTCGGACTGTCCCGTCTCGGGGCGAACACATCGTTTGTCGGCAAAGTCGGCGACGATGTGCTCGGACGCTTTTTAAAAGAAACGCTCGAGGGTTACGGTGTCAAAACGGAAAATATGCTGATGACAAAAGATGTCCGCACCGGCGTTGTGTTTGTTACGCTCGGCGACGGAGGAGAACGAAGTTTTGAATTTTACATCGATCCGAGCGCCGATCGCTTTTTGACACCTGAGGAAATCAGTGATGACCTTTTTTCTGCTCATAACCTTCTGCACTTTGGTTCGATCAGTTTAATCAGCGAACCGTCAAAGTCGGCAACCGTTGCAGCGGTGGATAAAGCGCGCGAGAACGGCTTGCTTGTTTCGTACGATCCGAATCTTCGTCTCGGCTTATGGCCGTCGGAAGAGGAAGCGAAAACGACAATTCGCAGCATGCTCGGCGAAGTTGATGTGTTAAAAATATCCGAAGAAGAACTGGCCTTTATAACCGGAGAAGAAGAGATTGAAGCCGGTATCGATGCGCTCAGCAGCTTTGCGATTCCGATGATCATCGTAACGCTCGGAGCAGCCGGGAGCCGTATTTATTTAGAGGGCCGCGCTCCGGTGTATGTTGATGCGATGAAAGTCGATGCGGTAGATACAACAGGCGCGGGAGATGCGTTTGTTTCCGGCATTTTATATCAGCTTCACTTGCTTACGAAACCGATTCGTGAACTGACAAGTGAGGAAGCATGGCAAATGGGGTCATTTGCGGCCGTTTCCGGCGGTCTCGCTGCGTCGACGAAAGGTGCCATGACGGCGCTTCCGACGCTGAATGATATTGAAACGAAACGATCTACCTGACGGTGAAGAGCCTTGAGTAAAGGAGAACAGCAACGATGACAGAAAAAGAATTGGAATTACGCAAACTTGCTCAAATCGAAACAGAGAAAAAACGGCAAATTGTCGAGAGCGACCCGGACCGGCTTGTGTATCATGTCATGCCGCCGGTCGGCCTGCTGAATGATCCGAACGGCTGGATTCACTGGAACGGGGTGTACCATCTGTTTTACCAGTGGAATCCGTTTGCTCCGGATCACAGCACAAAATTTTGGGGGCATGTTACATCTACGGACCTCGTTCATTGGAAAGAGGAGCCGGCCGCGCTTGTCCCGAGTGAATGGTACGAAACACACGGCTGTTATTCCGGCAGTGCGATTGATTACAACGGGAAACTGACGCTGATGTATACCGGCAACGTAAAAGACGAACATAACGAACGCTCCTCTTATCAATGCACAGCAGCATCGGCAGACGGAAAAACGTTCGTCAAACACGGGCCGGTTGTCGATCAGCTCCCGTCCGGATACACGGCGCACTTTCGTGATCCGAAAGTATGGTATGAAGAAGACGAACAAGCATGGTATTTCGTGATCGGCGCGCAAACGGTCGAGGAAGAAGGGCGCGTCTTGCTGTACCGTTCTGACGACTTTGAAGAATGGTCTTGCCTCGGTCCGATTGCCGGGAGCCGCCTTGGCGGGCTCGGGGATTTCGGCTATATGTGGGAGTGTCCCGATTTGTTCAGCCTGGATGGCACCGATATGTTAATCGTGTCGCCGCAAGGCCTTGAAGCTGACGGCATGAAATACAACAATGTGTATCAGGCCGGTTATTTTACCGGCTCACTCGACCGGCGTTTGCCGCAATTTGTGCACGGAGCATTCACCGAACTTGACCGCGGTTTTGAGTTTTACGCTCCGCAAACGACTGAAGATGCGGACGGGCGCAGAATTTTAATCGGCTGGATGGGTGTTCCGGAACAGTTTGAAGCGAATCAGCCGACGGTCAGTTACGGCTGGGTGCATGCGTTGACACTTCCGCGCGTGCTCAATGTTGAAAACGGCGCGCTCAAGCAGCGCCCGGCACAGGAATTGGAAATGCTCCGCGGGGAAGGTGTGCATGAAAGGCTTACAGCCGGCGAAGCACTGTCAACAGCAGAGAAAATTTCCGGCAAGTCGGCTGAGTTGAAGCTGAGTCAGTTCGATTTTCATTCCGGACAGGCGTTTGAAGTCCTTATCCGAAACGAAGCACGGATTAAATACGATTTAAGCAACCGTGTGCTGACATTTGAACGCACCGGAGAAGACGACAAGCGCGAGCAGCGGCAATGCGCGCTGGCTGATTTGCATGAACTGCGAATCTACATTGACACGTCAGCGATCGAACTGTTTGTCAATGACGGCGAAGAAGTCTTTTCATCCCGGTATTTTGCGGATGTTGATGACGACAGCATTCAATTTAAAAGTGACGGACAGGTGACGTGTCACGCAGACTTCTGGCCGCTAACGTAAAAAAAAGCCAAGCATCTTAGTTGAGGATGCTTGGCTTCAATGCTAAAAGGCGGGTTTACCGGCTCAGCGCTTTATCGAGCGCTTCTTTGATCCGGTTTTCATCGAACGGTTTGACGATAAAGTCGGCCGCGCCTTTTTGAATCGCATCAACGACCATATTTTGCTGGCCCATCGCTGAACACATGACAATCTTCGCAGAAGGGTCCGTTTCTTTAATTTTTTCCAACGCTTCGATCCCGTTCATTTCCGGCATCGTAATATCCATGGTCACGAGGTCGGGCTGGTGTTCGTTGTAAAGCTCGATGGCTTGCGCACCGTTTTCAGCTTCGGCAACAACTTCATAACCGGCGGCTGTTACCATGTTTTTTAAAGTCATACGCATAAAAGCAGCATCGTCTGTTATTAGTAGTTTTGTCATAGTTACACTCCTATTATAAGAATAAATAATCATTCGCCTGAAACCATTTTGTAGGCGTTACGTATCAAACTTCTATCTTATTATGCCATGTCCGCTGCCGGAATGGAAGCCGGAAATGATATCATTATACATAAACACCTATGCGCGGCACTCCATCAAGCAAAGAGAGGAGGTTAACTCGTGAATCCGCTCGATAATGATTGGCGTATGCTGTTGAACGAAGAATTTTCAAAAGCGTACTACTTAGAACTGCGCGAGTTTTTAAAAAAAGAGTATTCATCAAACACGGTATATCCGCCGATGAATGACATATTCAATGCGCTTCACCGGACCGCTTATCATGAAACGAAGGCTGTTATTATCGGTCAGGACCCGTATCACGGCGAGGGCCAGGCGCACGGACTGAGCTTTTCGGTCCGGCCGCACGTAAAAGTGCCGCCGTCGTTAAAAAATGTGTTTAAGGAACTTCACAGCGATCTCGGCTGCCCGGTTCCTGAGCACGGATGTTTGCAGTCGTGGGCAGATGAAGGGGTCTTGCTGTTAAACAGTGTCCTCACGGTCCGGCATAAAACGCCGAACGCCCATAAAGGCGCCGGGTGGGAGCGGTTTACAGACGAAGTGATCCGGCAGTTAAACCTCCGCGACAAACCGCTTGTATTTTTGCTTTGGGGAAAATACGCGCAAGAAAAAGGCAAATGGATCGACAGAGACCGTCACCTTGTGATTCATTCTTCTCACCCGAGCCCTTTTTCAGCGCACCGCGGATTTTTTGGCAGCCGTCCGTTTTCAAGGGTGAACGAATTTCTTCAGGCAACGAATCAACAGCCGATTCGCTGGGAAATCCCGCCGGCAAATGAACTAACATGAACAGGAGGTCATAAACATGAGCGAAATGACGATCGGATTTATCGGCACAGGTGTGATGGGTAAGAGCATGGCAAAACACATTATGAATAACGGCTATTCACTCGTCGTCTATAACCGGACGAAAGAAAAGGCTGAAGAGCTGATCGATGCCGGCGCTCATTGGGCATCGACGCCGAAAGAAGCCGCAGAGAAATCTGATATTATCATGACGATTGTCGGTTTTCCTGCTGATGTTGAGGCACTTTACTTCGGGAGCGACGGCATTATTGCCAATGCGAAAAAAGGCAGTATTTTAGTCGATATGACAACCTCGAAACCGGCACTGGCGGAAAAAATTGCGCTGCAAGCGGGTGAAAAAGGCGTGTATGCGCTTGATGCCCCCGTGTCAGGCGGCGATGTCGGCGCCCGGGAAGCGAAGTTGGCGATTATGGCCGGCGGTGAAGCGGCGGCATTTGAAACGGTCTATCCGGTGTTTTCGGCGATCGGTGGGACGATTGAACGTCTCGGACCTGCAGGCGCGGGCCAGCATACCAAAATGGCGAATCAAATTGCCATCGCTTCAACGATGATGGGAACTGCCGAGGCACTCGCTTATACGAAGCGCGCGGGACTGTCGCAAGATGAAGTGCTGTCGGTGATTGAAACGGGAGCAGCGGGAAGTTTTTCACTTTCACAGCTCGGGCGCCGGATGATTAAAGGCGATTATGCGCCCGGCTTTTACATTAAACATTTTATCAAAGATATGGCGATTGCGATTGAATCCGCTGAAGAACTCGGCATGGACACGCCAGGACTTAATCAGGCGAAAAAACTTTACGATCAGCTCGCCGAACGAGGTTTTGAAAACAGCGGAACACAAGCGATTTACACGTATTATACGGACGAAACGTGATCATTACGAAATTTGTCGAATTATCTGTTTCCGAATGGGTTCGAATCGTCTATAATAGAGCATGGAGAAGTGCTTATTAAAACGCTAAGCGATGAAGGAGCGACACCATGTTTCAAACTTTGCGGTCAAAGCTGTTTGTCTTCTTCGTACTTGTTGCCTTTCTGCCGATGATTGTCATCGGCATCATCGGTTATTATTCACAAAAAGAAGAACTGACAGATCAACTCGAAACATCTTTGGCGATTCAAACAGGCAGTCTGCAGACAGAACTGACACATTTTTTAGAAGAGCGTTATCGAGATACAGCTTATTTAGCCGAAAACCCTGTCCTGCGCGACAGCGATGCTGACATGTTAGAAAAAAGAGAAGAAGTGTACACGTTTCTCTCAAGTTATGATATGTATTTTGATGCGCTGCTCCTCACCCCCGACGGCGAGGTCGAGCTGGATACTGATAATGAAATGATCGGCCGGGATCTCAGTGATCGCGAGTGGTTTACTGACACACTGACAGGTAATATCGCCATGTCAGATTTGAATTATTCGAACATTATCGATGAACCGGTGTTTGTCCTTGGAGCGCCGGTCTATAATGACGATGATGAATTAATCCATGTCATTTCCCCGTCATTTGATCTTGAAGAAATGCAAAAACGGCTCAGCGAATACGTTGCCGAGCATGATGAAAGCGATTTGGGCGGCTACGGCTTCATTTTGAATGAAGAGGGACAGGTTATTTCTCACCCGGAAACCGAACGTATTCTCGAGACGAATTACTTTGAAGAAAAAAATACCTCACAAGAAGAAATCGATCGGTATGCCGCCGACAACAATACGGTCAGACCCGTCGGCGACGAAGTTCACGGTTTTGAAAAAATCGACAATGTCGCCGGCTTTGATCATGAATGGTATGTCGGCATTGCGGTCGATGAAGCGGAAATGTTCAGCGCACTCAATGATTTACTCATCCGTTATCTATTGATCTTCGGCGCCGTTTTGCTCGGGTTAACGTTTGCTGTTTACAAGCTGTCGAATTATCTCGTCCGTCCGCTGCAGCAGCTCGTGACGAAATCGCAGCGCTATGCCGAAGGGCACCGTGATGTGTATGAATATGACGAAGCTTACGAAGAAGCCAATCAGCTCAATGCGGCCTTTGATGATATGCTCGTCAAACTGGATCAACGCGAACAAATGGATCGCAAATCCACCCGGGTGTTGGCGTCAACCGATAACGGCGTACTGGCAATCGACCGTAAAACCGGCGGAATCACTCTGTTCAACCGCATGTGCGGCGAACTGTTTGAACTGGAGCACACAGAGGTGATCGGCGAGTATTATGACGACATGGCGAAACTCTCGCCAAACTTGCGGTGCTTTTTCGAGCAGACCGGGATCAGCAGCATGCTTTCTTCTTCAGCCGATCTGCGCGCGCAATTTGAAGTGCACTGCCGATTTGGCAAAGAAGAGCGGGTCTTTTTTATCAGCACCTCCTACTTAGCCAGTCCGGAACATGAGGATGTAAACGACGAAGTGCTGATCGTTTTTAACGATTTGACCGAAAAACGCAAAATGGAGAGCGAACTGATCCGTTCCGAAAAACTGAAAATGATCGGTGAAATGTCGGCCGGATTTGCTCACGAAATCCGCAATCCGCTTACGACTGTTAGAGGAATGCTGCAAATGATGCAGGAAGAAGCAGCCGATCCGCAGCAGCATGTACCGTTAATGCTCGGGGAAATCGATCGGGTACAGACGATTATGAATCAGCTGATGAACATTGCCAATCCGGAACGGTTTGCTGAAGATCAAGACGAACCGGGAGATGTCGAAGCAATTATTGAAGATATGCTCTTGCTTTACGAAACGGGCTTGGAACGAAGGGGCATAACGATTGAGACATTTTTTGACCGTCACTTGCCGCTTCCGGATGTCAGTGCCAATAAACTGAAGCAAGTGTTTATGAATTTGATTCAAAACGCGATTGAAGCAATGCCTGACGGCGGGCGTCTGCACGTGCATACCGGCAGAGAAGAGAGCTCATCCGGGGAGAGCGATTTAGTAACGGTGAAAATAACCGACAACGGTCAAGGCATGACAGAAGAGACGGTTAAGAAAATCGGGACGCCGTTTTTTACGACAAAAGAACAGGGGAACGGACTCGGTTTGGCGACGAGTTATCGGATTGTCGAAGACCTCGGCGGCAAGATCGACGTTCAGTCAGTTCCCGAGCGCGGCACGACCTTTACGATTACAATTCCTGCAGCAAAAACGACCGTGTACTCAGGATAAAGATGACAGCTGGCGAAGCCCGGAAAATCCGGGCTTCGTTTTATTTTTCGGTATTTTCATGATACATTTAATGGATAACACGACTGAAGGAGCTGATGATAAATGAAACGAGCGATCGTAGCCGGTGCCACGGGATTGGTCGGGACGAGACTTGTAAAAGAACTGCTGTCGGCCGGGACGTACGATGAGGTCCACTTGCTGACACGCCGGAGAACGATTTTTCACAAAGAACCGACCGTCGTCGAGCACCTTGTATCATTCGATCATCTTGAAGAGGCGGAATCGGTATTTCAGCCGGGTGATGACGTGTTTGTGACACTTGGTACGACGATGAAGCAAGCCGGTTCGCAAGAAAAATTTATCGATGTCGACTATCACTATCCGCGAAAGATCGCCGAGTTTGCCGCTGCGCATGAGGCGGGGGCATTTTTGATTATTACAGCGATGGGCGCGGACCGCGGATCACGGTTTTTTTATAATATCGTCAAAGGCAGTCTCGAAGATACGCTGATGCAGACCGGTTTGAACTCGCTCCATATTTTCCGTCCTTCTTTACTCGTCGGGGTCAGACACGACACGCGACCCGGCGAAAAAGCAGCTGAATGGATCGGCCGGCCGCTGGCTCCGCTTTTGCGCGGCAAGTGGGAGAAATACAAACCTGTCCACGCGAAAGATGTCGCGCTCGCGATGCAGGCGGCAGCCGGTGTCGAGCGGACGGGCATTCACATTTATGAATCCGATGATATTCAGCGAATCGCGCAGGCAGTCAAGTAACTGACAATACAGGCGTATGCTATTTTTAAGGGGGTAATTGTTTGACGAAGAGATATGCGGAAGTGTGGGATCTTGGATCGATTTTTGCCGGAGGAACGAGCGGTTCGCCGGCGTTTCAGCAGCACTTGCGTGAAACAAAAGAAGCGGTGAGCGGATTGGAACAGGCTGTCGAGGATGTTAAAAAAGCCGGCGATGAACGAAGCGAAACGTGGGCCGGGTTGTTGGTCCGCGCTCAGGAAATCGGCAAGTATGTCCGTGAAGCGAGCGCATTTGTCAGCTGCCTGACAGCTCAGAATGTGAAAGATGAAGAAGCGAAAATTCTTTCCGGCGAAGTTAAAGCGATTTCGGCAGCGTATCAAACGGTAATGACAGCGATTGACGAACAGCTGCTGGCGTTTACTGATGAACAGTGGCAAGCACTGACATCCGAGCCGGCAATGGCGGAGATCAGCTATAATCTCAATGAACGGCGGGAGCGGGCCGAAGAGAAGCTTCCGGCCGATAAAGAGCAATTGATCCAACAGCTCTCGGTTGACGGGTATCAAGCCTGGGGCGATATGTATAATGAGATCGTCGGCCGCATGAGCGTGCCGATTGATGAAGACGGGCAAACAAAGCACTTGTCGGTCGGGCAGGCAGCGAATAAGCTGTCAGATCCCGCGCGCGATACACGTGAGCATGTTTTTCAACGGCTTGAAGAAACATGGGGAAAAGAAACCGATTTGTTCGCGAATACGCTCAATCATTTGGCCGGTTTTCGCTTAACGACGTATGAAGCACGCGGGTGGAGCGACGTGCTCTATGAACCCTTGACTATTAACCGCATGCAGAGCGAAACACTCGATGTCATGTGGGAGACGATTACGGAAAATAAACCGGCGTTTACGGCCTATTTAGAACGAAAGGCGGCGCTTCTCGGTGTCGACCAGCTTGCGATGCACGATATCAGCGCACCGCTTACGGATGCCTCACGGATGATCCCGTTCGATGACGCTGCTGATCTGATCGTGACGCAATTTCGGAAATTCAGTCCGAAAATGGCTGATTTTGCCCAGCATGCATTTGATCATGCCTGGATCGAAGCGGAAGACCGCGACGGCAAACGTCCGGGCGGGTTTTGTACAACCTTTCCGCTGAAAGAAGAATCGCGGATTTTTATGACGTACGACGGTTCGGCTTCCAATGTCGCTACGCTTGCGCATGAGTTAGGACACGCCTACCATCAGATGGTGATGAATGATTTGCCGCAAATGGCGCAAAAGTATGCGATGAATGTGGCCGAAACCGCCTCGACCTTTGCGGAGATGATCGTTGCCGATGCGGCCGTAAAACAAGCAGAAACAGCCGAAGAAAAAATACAGCTGCTCGATAACAAGTTGAATCGCAGCATCGCGTTCTTTATGAATATTCACGCGCGTTTTTTGTTTGAGACACGGTTTTACGAGGAACGCAAACAAGGGATTGTCCGCGAAGAGCGGCTGAACGAACTGATGACAAAAGCACAGAAAGAGGCTTACTGTGAGATGCTCTCGGACTATTCGCCGACATTTTGGGCATCGAAACTTCATTTCCATATTACAGCGGTTCCGTTTTACAATTTTCCGTATACGTTCGGGTATTTATTCAGTATGGGGATTTACCGCAGAGCAGCCGAAGAAGGCGCCGCGTTTGAAAATAGCTACATCGATTTACTGCGGGATACAGGACGGATGCAAGTCGAGGATCTTGCGGCTAAACACCTTGATGCCGATTTGACCGGGAAAGAGTTTTGGCAACAGGCGATCGATTTTGTCAAAGAAGACGTCGATACTTTCATGGCCATGACAGCGGAGAAAGCCGCGCATAACTAAACGGCTTTTGTAAGAAAGGAGCAAAAATGAACGAAATATCTAGCGACCTCGTTTTGCAAAAAATGAGGGAAGCATTAAACCAGCTTGAAAACGCCGTTGAACAAGGCGAAGACACGACGGAATCCGCCCAGGCGTTAAAAACGTACAGTGAACTGATGATCGAGGCAGGCAAAAGCCGGGGAGCGCGTCAGCAGAAAGCCGCACCGCCCGTCCAGCACGCGCAAATTTCCGATCTCGAAAAGAAACCGGCAAGTCCTGAGGGCGGTCATAAACAAACGGTTCAAAAAGAACGTCCGCCGATTTACGATCACGGCGATGAACCAGAAAGCGACAGTTTGCTCGATTTTTAAACGTACAAAACCCGGAGCGCTTGATCAGCTGAACTCCGGGTTTTGCCATTCTACAATGACACCGTAATGGCACGATTCTTCATCATCGAGGTAATCGGCGAGGACGTGTTTGATTTCCAGTCCTTGCAGGAGCATAAAGGTCAGCACTTCATCATTTAATTCGCCGTTTTTCACTTTCTCGACGTACTCCTCAGCGGTAAGTTCATCGGCGTATTTATGGTACCCGGGGATGCGCGATCCGGCAATATAGCGCTTTAACCCGTACGATTTCACCAGCTGTTTCCGTGCTTCGTAAAGAGCTTTCGCGACACCGGTTCCGCGAAATTTCGGGCGGACGCAGAGATCAATGCCGTAAAGCGTGTCTCCCCCGGGTTTATGTGATCCGCGGATATAGCCTTCGTCGGCGACATCGTCCCATGTATGTTTTTTCCCGTTATAGCGGATAATCAACGACGTGGCCGAGCCGGCTGCTTCGCCGTCGACCTCAGCGATCATCGCTCCGGCAGGGAAAGCTTCGGTATGAGCCGCGATTTGCGCCCGGTTCCACAAGAGATCTTCGGGAAACGGCGGCGGGAAAGCTTCTTTCTGGATTTCGAGCAGTTCATCAAAGTCTTCGATTTTATACGGACGGACAGTGATATCGGTCATAGAGTCACCTGCTTTCAGCGGATGTATAGTGCTTTGATTATATGAGAATACCCCGCTGAAATGCAAAGATTATTTGCTGGTTATTCCGGAAAATACGTTATTGTGCAGTTTTGACAAAAATCAATCGGCTGCGGAAACAAAGAAGCAAACGAATTTGGTCAGATGCCTCTGATAACTTTAGTATGGTACGCTGAAACGGAGAAAACAATGAAGATCAACGAAGGAGGAGAACGATGAAACTGTTTTTAATCATCGCCAGTGTTTTTGGGTTTTTATTTGTTGCGATCGGCGCGTTTGGCGCGCATGCCCTCAGCGAGCGGCTTGCTGAAACCGGGCGCACGGAGACATTCGAAACAGGCGTGCTCTATCACATGATACATACGGTCGCGATTTTAGCCGTCGCGATTTTGACGCGCTACTTATCGGCGACCGGCCTTCTTTACGGCGCGGGCTGGGCCTTTACGGCCGGGATTATTATTTTTTCCGGCAGTCTGTATGCGCTCAGTTTGACAGGTATTCGCGTATTCGGCGCGATTACGCCGATCGGCGGCGCCGCCTTTCTCGCCGGCTGGGTGCTGATTTTTATCGCCGCGGTAAACGAATAAAAAAACAGTTCGGCATTGGCCGGACTGTTTCAGATTGTAGACAAATTATTATTTTGACGTAAGCCACGCAGCCGCTAACCTCCGCTTGCCCCGGGCAAGGACTCAGCTAGTATTCGGCGGTATGAGACCGCCGAATCCGGATCTTCGTCTCTTGCTTTCCCGGAGGCGTCGGAGGAGTGGATGCGTGGCTTTCTTTATTATGAATACCTCGATTTAAAGAAAGAGGATGACCCAGCATCCCGGCTTTTTCCTGCGGGATAGCGAGACAGACGAGACCCTGCAGGGCAAGCCCGAAGCGGCTCGGCGCTCGCCCGCGGAAAGAAGCCGGACGATGCGTAGTCATCCGTTCCTTTTAATAGGACATCTATCGATGTCATGACTTTGTCAACACTCTAAAACGGTCCGGCATTTGCCGGACCGTTTCAAAGCAAGTTAGACGTGAAAGAAAGACGGAATGGTTTCTTTTTCCATGCGGATGCCGACATAGAAGGAACCGAAGTCGCCGTAACGCGCGCTGACCTCGTCAAAACGCATTTCATACACGAGTTTTTTAAACTGCAGCACGTCGTGGGCAAACAAAGTGACGCCCCATTCCCAATCATCGAAACCGACAGAACCGCTGATAATTTGCTTCACTTTCCCCGCATAGCTGCGGCCGATCATCCCGTGACTGCGCATCATTTCCTGGCGGTCTTCCATGTTCAGCATGTACCAGTTGTCCTCGCCGTCGCGGCGTTTATCCATCGGATAGAAGCAAACGTACTGCCATTTCGGCAGGATCGGTTTTAAACGGGCCTGAATTTCCGGGTCTTCGTTCGGATCTTTGTCGGAAGGCAGGTAATTGCTCAATTCGACGACAGACACATACGAATAAACCGGGATCGTAAATTCAGCCAGGCGCGATTTATTGAAAATGTTTTCGATTTCGTGCAACTCATCCATCGTCGGACGCAAAAGCATCATCATGAAATCGGCTTTTTGTCCGACGATCGAAAACAAGCCGTGGCTGCCCTCGAGGTTCCCTTCTGTTTCTTCCAAAGAAGAGATCATATTCGAAAATTCACTGATGATTGATTCGCGTTCGTGCGGGCTGAGCTGTTTCCAAGCCGCCCAGTCCATCTTACGAAAGTCGTGCATTACATACCAACCGTCTAACGTTTTTGCCGGTTCTGCCATTATTATCACTCCGTTTCAGTCTATGTGATGTGGTAATGTTATATTTTAACCATGTTCCATTGTACTAAAATCAGCATAAAAACAAAAACCGGGCGTCTTATCGGCGTTCGGTAAGGTTGTAGACAAACGATTATTTTGACGTAAGCCACGCAGCCACTACCCTCCGCTTGCCCCGGGCAAGGACTCAGCTAGGATTCGGCGGTATCAGACCGCCGAATCCGGATCTTCGTCTCTTGCTTTCCCGGAGGCGTCGGAGGAGTGGATGCTTGGCTTTCTTTATTATGAATACCTCGATTCAAAGAAGGAGGATGACCCAGCATCCCGGCTTTTTCCTGCGGGATAGCGAGACAGACGAGACCCTGCAGGGCAAGCCCGAAGCGGCTCGGCGCTCGCCCGCGGAAAGAAGCCGGACGATGCGTAGTCATCCGTTCCTTTTAATAAGACATCGATCGATGTCATGACTTTGTCAATACTCTAAAGCCAGTATCGCTAGATACTGGCTTTTTTCAAGGAGTCGAACAAAAAAATTTTTACCATTGCGCCATAAATGATGACATGTCTGTGCTTTCCGGACACAAACACAATGTAATTATACCTCGAATTTTACAGAAAAAGTATGTCGGTTTTGTGAATATATTCCCGGGTCATTGATCACTTTTTCAAAAACGTACTGACGGCCTCTATATGCTGCTCCGATTTCCCTGCCACGCGCTGGCCGGACGTTTCCGCTTCGAGCACGTCTTGTAATGATCCGCTCATGCCGAATTTCATGTTTTGTTTCATCAGCCCGTAAGCCGGTACCGGCATCAGTTTTAATTGTTCAATCAGTTCAGACGGTTCGCCGATGCCGTTGACAAGCCCGAGATGATAGGCTTCCTCGCCGCTGAAATGTTTGCCTGTGCCAAGTTCCAGCGCTTTGGCGAGGCCGACGATCCGCGGGAGAAAATACGAAGCGCCGGCATCGGGTGTTAAGCCGATTTGCATAAACGACAAAGCGAGCTTTGCGTCGTAGACGGCGTAGCGAAAGTCGCAGGCAAGCGCAAGGCTGAGCCCGGCGCCGACGGCCGTTCCGTTAATAAAAGCGACTGTCGGTTTCGTGATTTCCTCCATTAACAACAGCAGCCGGTTGTACGTGCGCTCCAGATAATCGCCGTGATCAAAAGTTTCCATATCTTCGACGGGAATGCTTTTGAGATCAGCTCCGCTCGAAAACGATCCGGCGGTGCCGGTTAGCATAATCACCGACACCTCATCATCAATCGATGCTTTGCGAAACGCTTCGTACAATTCTTTGTGCATCGTCTCGTTGATCGCATTTTTCACATCCGTTCGCATCATCTGAATTTTTGCGACGCGGTCTTCCACTTGATAATGAATGGTTTCCATCAGCGGTTGCCTCCTTTTTCGGTTATAACGCTCGGGCCAGTACGGTCCCGTCATAGATTGCTTTTTTTGCATCAAGGCCGAGCGCGTCTTTCGCTCCCCCGATTACGTGAACAATTTTTCCTTTTTGTTCCAAAACCTCGGCAAGCGACCGATTCACGAGCTGGCCGGCAGCGAGAATAATTTGCTCTGCTTCCAGTGTCGCTGTTTCCCCTTTGCGCGTAAATGTAACCGACGAATCGTCCATCGATTGATAGGACTCGATCTCCCCGATCATATTTACGCCGATTTGTTTCAGTTCCATGATCGTTGCCCAGCGCGTTGTCTTGCCGATCCCGCGGGCAAAGGAACGGTTTCGCTGCAGCATGCTGATCGACTTTGTGCCGCGTTCATGCATAAATAACGATAGATCGCAGGCAATCCCGCCGCCGCCGATGATAATCGCGCTTTTCGCCGGTGTGACAACACCGTCGAAAATACCGCGATAAGAATGAACGTGCGGATGATCTGAACCGGGGATATCCGGAACGCGCGGAACAATGCCTGTCGCGATCACAATTTCATCGGCTTCGTCGACGAGCGGATCGTTTGGCGTTAAGGATTGACCGAGCTGTACGTCGACGCCGTGCTTTTCCAGCTGCACGCGGAAATAACGAATCGTCTCGTAAAATTCTTCTTTGCCGGGAATTCGCTTTGAATAATTCAGCTGCCCGCCCAGTTCATCACGCTCGTCAATCAGGGTGACTTTATGCCCCCGTTCGGCTGCGACCCGGGCCGTTTCAAGTCCGGCGGGACCGGCGCCGACAACGACAATATGCTTTTTCTCTGCATTGGACACTGCCGGCATCGTAAAGTCAATCTCTCTGCCGGCTTCCGGATTGACGAGGCATGATGCCGGCTTCAGCTCAAATACATGGTCGAGACACGCCTGGTTGCAAGCGATGCATGTGTTAATGTCCTCGAACCTTCCGTCGCGTCCTTTTGTGACAATATCCGGGTCGGCGAGAAACGGGCGCGCCATCGACACGAGCGAACAGCGGCCGTTTTTTAAAATGTCCTCTGCATCGCGCGGATCGTTAATCCGGTTGGAAGCGACGACTGGGACATCGACGGTGCCGGCGATCGTTTCGGCAACAGGAACGAAATGTTTGCGCGGGACTTTCATCGAAATCGTCGGGGTTTTCGACTCGTGCCAGCCGATACCGACGTTTAAAATGTCTGCGCCGGCGTTTACGAGCTCTTGCGCCCAAATCAGCGTCTCCTCTTCGGTCGTGCTGCCGTCGATTAAATCGGTGCCTGACATGCGAAACAGCACAGGGAAATCCTCACCGACAGCTTCTCGGACCGCCCGGGTAATATCGAGCGAGAAGCGCATGCGATTTTCCAAAGTTCCGCCCCAGCGATCGGTGCGGTGATTGGTCACCGGAGACATGAACTGATTGATTAAATAGCCTTCCGATCCCATAATTTCAACAGCGTCGAACCCGGCGTCTTTCGCGCGTTTCGCTCCGCCGGCAAAATCACGGATCGTTCGTTCGACTTGGTCATCTGTCAGTTCCGCGGGAATATCCGGGTTAATCGGCGACTGCAGCGGGGACGGCGCAACCGGATCGATTCCGGTTAAATCTTTGTACGCATAGCGGCCGGCGTGGAACAGCTGCAGGGCAATCGCTCCGCCCGCTTCGTGCACACCGTCTGTCAGCGGGCGCCAACGGTTGATGTCTTCCTCTTCGTAAATCGTCATAAAATCAACTCCGCCGCTTCCTTCCGGATTGACAGCAGCGCCGCCGGTGACGATCAGACCGACGTCTTGGGAAGCGCGGCGTTTATAAAATTCCGTCAAGCGTTCAATCCCGCGCTCCATTCCTTCAAGACCGACGTGCATCGAGCCCATAATCACCCGGGTTTTAAAGGTGAAATTGCGGACGTTCAGCGGTTCATACAGTGCATCGCATGGCATAGTTTTTCCCCCTTCATCACTTTTACAATCGCGCGGCCAAAAATGAGTGATTATTCATTCATTCATTATACGGGAAGGGTGTCAAATTATTCAAGCATAGATATTGACTGTTCTGAAAATTAAAACTTCGTTCGTTCTTAAGCGAAACAATTTATTTTTGCTTGTAAAAACGGTATGGTAGCAATAGTGAGCAAAAAAAGGAGGATGTCCTGTGAGCGATATGTTCGTATCTATAGCAAAAAAAGTAAAAGAGAGCAAACCGGCGATAGTATTCCCGGAAGGAATGGATGAACGCATCCTTGAAGCCGCCGGCCGCTTAAAAAATGAACAGGTGATTGAACCGGTCATTGTCGGCCGGGAAGAGGAAATAAAGAAAAAAGCAAAAGATTTTGATCTCGATGTCTCAGAGTTGACTGTTTACGACCCGGAGACGTACGACCGTTTCGATGAACTTGTCGACGCGTTTGTTGAACGCCGCAAAGGGAAGAATACGAAAGAAGAAGCGGCGGAGATTTTAAAAACGCCGAATTATTTCGGCACGATGCTCGTATACAGCGGAATCGCATCCGGACTCGTCAGCGGTGCAGCTCATGCAACCGGCGACACCGTCCGGCCTGCGCTGCAGATTATTAAAACGAAAGAGGGCGTGCAAAAAACGTCCGGCGCTTTTGTGATGGTCAAAGAGGACGAGCGTTTCATTATGGGGGACTGCGCGATCAATATTAACCCGGATGAAAACGACATGGCTGAAACGGCTGTCGAAGCAGCGAAAACAGCGCGCGTGTTCGACATCGATCCAAAAGTCGCGATGCTGAGCTTTTCCACGAAAGGATCAGCGAAAAGTCCGGAAACAGAAAAGGTCGTCGAAGCAACCAAGATTGCGCAAGAAAAAGCGCCGGAAGTTCCGATCGACGGGGAATTTCAATTTGACGCTGCCTTTGTTCCGGACGTGGCGATGAAAAAAGCACCGGATTCGCCGCTCAAAGGCGAAGCGAATACGTTTATTTTCCCGAGCCTTGAAGCAGGCAATATCGGTTATAAAATCGCCCAGCGCCTCGGCGGTTATGAAGCGATCGGCCCGATTTTGCAAGGGCTGAATAAGCCGGTGAATGATTTGTCGCGCGGCTGTAATGTAGAAGATGTGTATAAGCTTTCTCTCATAACAGCAATGCAAAGCTTGACGGACTGAGTTTACTGCGATTTCGTAATCATCACCGCAGTTCGCGATTTCCTGCGTCACCAAAACTAAGGAGTTATTTTTAATGCCGAATGAATTAATCTGGCTCATTTTCGCCGTCTTCAATTTCTCGATGCTGCTCGTGTTTTACCGGCTGTTTGGGAAAACCGGGCTGTTCGTCTGGATCGGTTTTGCGACGGTCCTTGCGAACATGCAGGTACTGAAGACGGTCGAGCTGTTTACGTTAACCGCAACGCTTGGAAATATAATGTACGGAACAGTCTTTTTGGCGACGGATATATTGAATGAAAAACACGGCAAACAGCAAGCGCGCAAAGCCGTGTTTTTCGGCTTTGCCTCGCTTTTGACTGCGACGATCATCATGCAAGGCGTTCTTTGGTTTGAACCGCATGCTGAAGACCTCGCGCATCCGCATTTAGCGGAAATTTTTGCAATGATGCCGCAAGTGGTCATCGGCAGTTTGCTGGCGTTTTTAATCGGTCAGTTATGCGACGTGCAAATATACGCCTTTTTTAAAAAAATCTGGAGCAAGCCGTCGCAGCTGTGGATGCGCAACACGTTCAGCACAGCAATCAGTCAATTCATCGACACGGTGATCTTTTGTTCGATCGCGTTTTACGGCTGGTATCCGCTGGACGTTTGGCTGGAGATTTTACTGACGACGTACGTGATTAAATTTATCGTTTCTGTGATCGATACACCGTTTATTTACATCGCCCGCTGGCTCAATCCGCGGGATTGAGCTGGCAAAAGGAGAAGCGCTATGCCCCGCAAATGGAAGTTCACGCTGTTGATCGCCGGATTGTTTATGATGAATTTTATGGTCATTACGATTTATCAAACTGCTGATTCAAGTTCGGCAGATGCGGAAGAACCGATTCACGAATACAAACAAGAAGAGCTCGAGGGAGAATTTCGGCAAAATGATCTGCTCGATGCCCGTCAATACGACAATTACTACCTCGCTTTGTTCGATCACGGCGAAGAGGTGACGATCGCCGGGTTTCAAAACGGCATCTTCGGCTGGATACATGATACGGAGAAAGTTGTCGATCGAGACGGCCCGGAATTTATTCATCATGAACGCGCGAGTTTGTATTACGGAGTGATCCCGGAAAATGACAGCGGCACCCCTGAATTGGCCGGAAACGAAACGGATGTTGTCGACCTTTCCGATGAGAGCGCCGTCTGGATTTATTACGATGAGGATCCGGGCGAATCCGCTTATACGCCGGAAGATATAATATGGAACTAAAAAACACACCGCAGCGAAGTACTCTTCCTGCGGTGTGTTTTTATTCCGGCTGACTGGACATATACTGCTGATAAAAATGCTTTGAAGCAGATTGTTTCCGTTCGCCTTTCATATTGTACTGGTTTTGATCCGCTGAATGCAGCAATTCTGCTACATTTTCTGCGGATGCAATCGTTGAAAAACCGAAGCTGATCCCAAGATCTTTTTCATGAGCAAAAGCATTTTTCTCGTAGGCGGTGCGGACATTTTCAAGCCGGCGCAGAAGTTCATCTAGTTCACCGCAAAATACAATCGCAAACTCATCTCCGCCCCAGCGGCTCAGCATATGTTCAGCTTCGGGAAATTGCTGCTGCAATATATCCGCGAACGATTTCAACACCCGGTCGCCGGCAGCATGACCGTAACAATCATTAATCAGTTTAAAATCGTCGAGGTCGATTAAGACGAGGTAACCGTCGCGGCCCGGTGATTGGATAATATCATCGATGTATTGATTGAAAAGACGACGGTTGAAAAGCCCGGTTAAGTCATCGCGGTGCGCATAATAGGCGAGTTTTGATGTTGCCTGTTCATAATCTTTCGCAAAGCGCCAAATAATCGCTGCCGACACGAGTAAAATCAGCGGCACTTGAATGATCCGGTCGATAAATTGCGTGTCAGCCGGGTAGACGGAGAAAAGCTCCGGTGCCGTGTATTCGAGCGTGTGGAGGCCTAAAAAAACTGCTATTAACAGCAAAACAAAAAACCAGCGCTTCCAGCTGCGGAATAAATACGTGATGCATATGAGCGTCAAATAGACATAACCGAGGCCGTTGTTCGCCGCTCCGCCCGATTCGAGATAAGCATAGGGGAAAAACGCGATGATCAAAAAAAGAAAAAAGGCAAACATCACTCGTTCAGTATAGCGCTTCTTTGCTGCGAAGAAAGCGATCGAGCTGATCAAGATAAGCAAAAGCCATTTAACGTTGACTGCCGCCGGAAAGGTACCGGCTATATTGCCGGCGATGTTGATCGAGGATAAAACGATAATCATCGCGAGAATCGAGTAAAATAACCGCAACTGTAAAGAGTCAACCATAATACTCATCCCTTCCCCATACTCACGTATGTCTTTTACTCTATTTTACAGTGGATCGGGAAGAAAAGATAGTTCTAAAGACCGTATGACCGAGATAAGTTTTCGGACTCACTTAAATTCCATTTAATTGAACTTGTCAATTTGTCAAAGTGCCGCGCAATTAAGCGAGCGACAGTTTTTCGTTGCGCTCAATGATCCGCTGCAGCTGCGCATCGTAAATCGGTTCGTGCACAGCATTTAATTTGTAGGCCGAAAGGTTTCCGCTGAATTGATGAATTCGGTTTAAGATCCGTTCACTGATGCCGGCGTTCGTCAGCGGTTGCCCGGTAATCTCCTCTAATGAAGCCATGCGCTCAGGCTGAATGTGCGGATAGGAAAAATTCGCTTGTTTGTCGGCGACTGCCTTGCTGTAAAAGCTGCGGATCAATTCCGCCCGTTCGGCGCCGCTGCCGTTTACGGCAAGGTATATTTGCACAGCAATGCCGCCGCGGACGCGCCGCTGGGAAATGCCGGCGAACTTCTGTCCGTGAACGCTTAAATCATAACGCCCCGGGCAATACGATTCTTTGATTTCCCCGTCCGCAATTTTGCCCTCAAGCTCAGGAAAAACAGCACGGATTAATTCGACTTGCAGCTCATAGCCGCGCTCAATCGTTAACAGCCGGTTCTCCGGGAAAATCAGCGACAAGTTGTAAATCCCGGGGTCGAGCACGACAGCGAGTCCGCCGGAATTGCGGACAATCACGTCATACCCGGCTTCTTGTAAAAAACCGATGCCGTCGTAAATGTGCGGCAGGCGGCTGTCCTGGATCCCGAGCACAACCGTGTTGTCGTGCACCCAAGCACGGGCAAAGCCGGTGCTTTCGTATGTGCCGGCAAGGCGGCAAAGCGTATCATCCATCGCGAATGAATGCAGGGCGCGGAGATGTTTGCCGCTTTCGGTCTCATCGAGCCAATACCATTGGTTTTGATATAATTCAGCTGTGTTCATCGTTATTTAACCTCGCGATCGTCATCATAATGCAGACAGATTATAGCACAACGCCGGCGGACTTGCAGGAATGATGAACAAATTGATTGCAATAAAGGGGCAATTCATTATAGAATACGTTGGAACGAAACTGATAAAGGATGTGGTGAACCATGGCAAATAAATTTGCGATTTGTGACGATTGCCAGG
The DNA here is from genome assembly GCF_003814815.1 of Salisediminibacterium halotolerans. GTDB lineage: Bacteria > Bacillota > Bacilli > Bacillales > Salisediminibacteriaceae > Salisediminibacterium > Salisediminibacterium halotolerans. The sequence goes on along the minus strand of NZ_RKQQ01000001.1, from coordinate 533,470 downwards.
CCACTAAAATAAAATCGCTTCTGCCGAGGCTGAAAAAAATCGATCCGGACGCGGAGATTGATATCGGCTGTCAATCTTACTGCGGACCCGGCCGGAAAAAATCATTTGCTTTTGTGAATGACCGGGCGATTTCTGCTTTAGACGAGGATGAACTCGTTAAAAAAGTTGAGAAAAAAGTGAACAAAACACCTGCCGGCAACTCCCGCTGACGATCGCGAGCAAACACCTCTAAGCGCTGCTGAAACAACACATTTGTTTCGGCAGCGTTTTTGCTTGTTTTTGCTGAACAATCGCCGCTGTTTTTCAGCACGGGTGTTTAGTATAATGGGGAGCAGATTGCGGAGCGGAAAAGAGGAGGATGCAGCGATGCCACGGCCTGACGGGAAACTGAATGAAGAGAAAGTGTTCAAAGATCCGGTGCACCGTTATATTCATGTGCGGGATGAATTGATCTGGGATTTGATCGGGACGCGGGAATTTCAGCGTCTCAGAAGGATCCGTCAGCTCGGGACAACGTTTATGACGTTTCACGGAGCAGAACATACGCGGTTTAATCATTCGCTCGGCGTATACGAAATTATGCGGCGGATGATCGTCAATTTGGAAGAAGAAGATACGTGGGACCCGGATGAACGGCTTGTTTGTTTGGCGGCGGCGCTTTTGCATGACGTCGGCCACGGACCGTTTTCCCACTCGTTTGAAAAAGTCTTTCATATGGACCATGAAAAATGGACGCGGGAAATCATTACCGGTGATACCGAAGTCAACGCCGTATTACAGCGGATGGGAGCAGATTTCCCGGAAAAAGTCGCCGATGTGATTGCGAAAACGTATGACAATAAACTGATTGTCAGTTTAATTTCGAGTCAAATCGACGCGGATCGGATGGATTATTTGCTCCGCGACGCTTTTTACACCGGTGTCAGCTACGGGCAGTTTGATATGGAGCGGATTCTTCGCGTCATGCGTGCAAATGAAGATCAAGCTGTTTTTAAGCACAGCGGTATGCACGCCGTTGAAGATTACATTATGAGCCGTTATCAAATGTATTGGCAAGTGTATTTTCACCCCGTCACGCGAAGCGCCGAAGTGATTCTCAGTAAAATTTTGCATCGCGCGCGGGAACTGATGGCTGAAGGTTATACGTTTAAAACCGAACCTGATCGGCTGTTAAGCATTTTCAGTGAAAGCCCGGCCCTGCATGATTATTTAAAGCTCGATGAGTCGGTTGTGATGTTTTATTTTCAAGAATGGGAAGAAGAAGAAGACCCGATTTTAAGCGATTTGTGCCGCCGGTTTATGCACCGGCGCCTGTTTAAGTACGTCGAATGCGATCCGAGCGAGCAGATGCTGATTTGGCCTGAGCTCCAGCAGCTGTTTCGTACGATCGGCGTTGACCCGGATTATTACCTTGTGATCGACTCGTCTTCTGATTTACCGTATGACTTTTACCGGCCGGGAGAAAAAGATGAACGGCTGCCGATTCATTTGCTGATGCCGGACGGGGAATTGCGCGAGCTTTCGCGCGAATCGGATGTTGTCGAGGCGATTTCCGGAAAAAAACGGACCGATCACAAGCTTTATTTTCCGAAAGATATTTTGCTCGATGAGTCTTCGTTTCCAGAAGAAAAACAGCGTATCCGCGCATTGCTGATGAAACAGGAGGGGGAATACTATGCTACGTGAACATGCAAAACTCCTGCGGTTGATGCAACAAACCGGCGAAATTGTCGGACGCAAAAAACTGCAAAAAATGGTCTATATCGCACAGCAGCTCGAGCTTCCGTTTACGGAAAAGTTTCAATATCACGTGTACGGGCCGTATTCAGAAGAACTGACGCTTCGTGTTGAAGAAGTGTGCGCACTGAACTTTGTCGAGGAGATTAAAGAAGAGAAGGCGAGTTATACGCAGTACCGCTATCAGCTGGATGGCCGCGGGGAAGAATTTTTGGCGCAGGCAGACCCGGAAGCGGCGGATGCCGAGACATTCGCCCGGTTCGCGGCGGATTTAAATCAGCAGACAGCGAGGTTTCTTGAACTCGTTTCAACGATTTTTTATTTTTCCGAGATGGAAAAACCGGATGTGGCGCTAAAAATCCGCAAATTGAAGGCGAAGCAAAATTACAGCGACGAAGAAATCGACAGCGCCTACGAGTACATCGCGCATTTACAGCACGTGCTCGGTTCATAGTTGATAACCTGACGTGATCACTGCGGAAGCAGAGGTTGGCGGCTGCAACGCACCAAGCAAAAATAATCGTTTGTCTGCAAAGACAAACGATTATTTTAATGTCAGCCATGAATCCACTGCCCTCCGCTTGCCCCGGGCAAGGACTCAGCTAGTATTCGGCGGCCTCGGACCGCCGAATCCGGATCTTCGTCTCTTGCTTTCCCGGAGGCGTCGGAGGAGTGGATGCATGGCTTCCTTTATTATGAAGACACTCGCTTTAAAAAAGAGGATGACCCAGCATCCCGGCTTTCTCCCGCGGAAAGAAGCCGGGATGCTGGGTCATCCGTTCCTGTAAACATGACGTCAATGGATGTCACCATTTTGCTTTTTATGTTTTGTCGCTCATTCGTTCGCCGGCAATGCCAAAGTGAGCCGGTTCCATTTCATCAATCACAACAGACACCCGTTCAGCCGGTGCGCCTGTGGATTCAGTCACGGCATCGGTCACTTTTTTCACCAGGTCGCGTTTTTGCTCGTCAGTCCGCCCTTCAAGCATTTTTACGTTTACAATCGGCATGATGATCTCTCCTTTTTGAATTAGTTGCAGCTCAAGGTACAGTTTCCACACCGGTTCACTGAATTCCTGCAAAAATGTGATCTCAGCATCACATTATGCAAGAAATCCGCACAGTATGATAAACTGACAGAAAGAATCGATCACAGAAAGGCAGGGTCCGATCATGAATGAAGAAGAGCAAAAGAAAAATGATAAAATAAAGTCAATGATGGGCGGCGGCAAAAAAGGCCAGGGTTTCAATATATTATCGAGCGACTCAACGGACGGTCACGGCGGTTACGGAGCGGGAACAATCACGTTAAACAATATGTCTCCGGTATTTATCGACGTTGACGAAGGCGATGCATTCGTTGACATGGGCGCGCTTCATGCCCGCAGTGCTGTTGAGAAAGGAATTAAATTTAAACCGACGAAAGAAGAAGCGCCTGACGGCCGGCCTTTTTGGCTTGTCTGGGTCAATACCGATCACGTTGAAGGGGGTCCCGCTTATGCCGGCGTCGCGGCTTGTGAAATGACGGTAAACCGGGAAACGCGCCGCGGTTATAAGAGCTTGCCGGAGCATGTAAACAATATGGATAAAGCGCTGAAAGGCAAAGTCATCGTCGAGCATATGGACGACCGGTCAAAAGATATCCTGCGCGACTATTTGGCAAATTTCGACCCGGAAATGTGGGAACGGGCCAGCGACGAATTAAAATCCGGCTTGGCGACGTCATAACACTGTTGCACCGGATGAAAGATTTTTGTAAACTGAACAGAGATGAATGAAATGGCAGACACAAGAAAAACGAAGGGCCCGTTCGGGCGACCTTCGTTTCTTTTGTGAATAACGGGTTTGAGGTGATCGATTTGGGTATTTGGTTTACGGAAAAACAAACCGCGCATTTCGGCATTACAGCTGAAATTTTGCAAACGTATGTCAGTGAACAGACGGCCTATCAAAAACTGGATATGGTCGAGACCGCGGAATTCGGCAATATGCTTTTGTTAGATGATATGGTGATGACGACCGAGCGCGATGAATTTGTTTACCACGAAATGGTGACACACGTGCCTTTAAACAGCCATCCGAACCCCGAGCACGTGCTCGTAGTGGGCGGCGGCGACGGCGGAGCGATTCGCGAAATTTTAAAACATCCGGAAGTGATGAGTGCGACGCTTGTTGAAATCGACGGCCAAGTCGTCGAATACTCGAAGCAGTATTTGCCGACGATTGCCGGTGCGCTGGACGACCCGCGGGTGACAGTGGAAATTGCCGACGGCTTTATGCATATCGCCGAAAGCGAAAATCGATACGACGTTATTATGGTCGATTCTACCGAGCCGGTCGGACCGGCTGTGAACTTGTTTACGAAAGGATTTTACGAAGGAATTAAAAACGCCTTGAAAGAAGACGGTCTGTTCGTGGCGCAGACGGATAACCCGTGGTTTCAGCCGGAGCTGATTCATCAGGCTCACCGCGATATTTCGGCAACCTTTCCGATCACAAAAGTATATACGTGCAACATTCCGACGTATCCGAGCGGACTTTGGACCTTTACGCTCGGTTCGAAGCGTTATGATCCGCTTCAAGTTGACGAAAGCCGGATGAAGCGGGCGATCGATACAAAGTATTATACAGCCGATCTTCACCGCGCGTGCTTTGCGCTTCCGAAATTTGTTGATGATTTAACGCAAACAACACAGGAGGAAAACTGATGGCTTTTTTTGATGAAGGGTATTCCGGGCGGAAATTTATTATGGCAGATAAATCTTATGACGACGCAGCCGTTGTGCTTTTCGGCATGCCGATGGACTGGACGGCGAGTTTTCGTCCCGGTTCCCGTTTCGGCCCGAACCGGATCCGCGAAGCGTCGATCGGGTTGGAGGAGTACAGCCTTGATTTGGACCGTCATCTTGAGGACGTGCCTGTTCATGACAGAGGCGATATGCTGTTGCCTTTCGGCAATGCCGCGCGGAGCATCGAGATGATCGGAGCCTGGGCAGATCAGTTATTTGCTGACGGGAAATGGCCGATCGGTCTCGGCGGTGAACACCTTGTCAGCTGGCCGCTGATTCGCTCCGCAGCTGCACACTTTAACGATTTAGCGGTGATTCATATCGACGCGCACGCAGATTTGCGCGAAGAGTACGAAGGCGAGGTGCTCTCGCATTCAACCCCGATCCGAAAAACGTGTGAACGGATCGGCCCGGAAAATGTCTATTCGTTCGGGATCCGCTCGGGAATGCAAGAAGAGTTTGCGTATGCGAAAAGATCCGGTATGACGATGCATGTGCATGACGTTCTCGAGCCGCTTCAATCCGTCCTGCCCGAACTCGCCGGTCGGCCGGTGTATGTAACGATTGACATCGATGTGCTTGATCCGGCCTTTGCGCCCGGTACCGGAACGCCTGAGGCGGGCGGGATTTCCTCCCGCGAATTGCTCGCATCGATTCGCGAAATTGCCCGTTCCAAGGTAAATGTCATCGGCTGCGATCTTGTTGAGACGCTCCCTGCTTATGATCAAGCTGAAATAACCGCCGTGTCAGCGAGCAAATGTGTGCGCGAGATGCTTCTCGGGTTTCGTCCCTGATGACCGCACGCTTTGCTTGCTTTTTCTACGCGCGCGTAAGTTTTCCGGCGGAAAGCTTGAACGAAAAGGGGCGAATCCGTTATAATAACAGGGTTATGATTTGAACGGCAATGAAGGAGGCGGACTGATGGCACCTGCAGGGAATTCGGTCGCGATCGAAATGAATACAACGATTACCGACGGGGAACGCCGCGAAACGCATGAGATGAATGCAGAGGGCATGCTGTACCGCAGGGGAGGCATGACGGTGATTCGTTTTGAAGAGCCGAAAGATGACCCGGCGGATGACATCACGCTGCAGACAGTCAAACTCTCCGGAGCAGAATTGAGCGTGAACCGTAAAGGTCACATAGCGATGAAACAGCGATTTGTCGAAGGATTGGAAACAGAAGGATCTTATCACAGCCCTTACGGCAAAATAGCGATGCAGACAGAAACCCATGAAGTCAATTATGCATGGGATGAAATGCGGCGTCACGGTTATTTTGAATTGCGTTATACCTTGTCTGTTCAAGGGGATACCGTCGGGGAATACCATCTATATGCATCCTTAAAGGAGGTTTAAGCGGTGAACCAGGTAGAACAATTAAAAGAAACGTTAAAAACGGAACTGATCCAAGCGGTCGTCAGAGCGGAGCTTGCTGACGAAGCAGCGGTGCCTGATGTTGTGATTGAGACACCGAAAGAAAAGGCGCACGGCGATTTTGCGACAAATTTGGCGATGCAGCTGGCCAGTGTGGCGAAAAAAGCGCCGAAAATGATTGCGGAGGATATTGTCGCCCATTTGGATTACAGTGCAGCCGGAGTCGATAAAATCGACGTAGCCGGGCCCGGATTCATTAATTTTTTCATGAAGAAAGCGTATTTAACAGATATTGTAATGACCGTGCTTGATTTACAGGAACGCTTCGGTGAAACGACTGCCGGCGAGGGGAAAAAAGTTCAAGTAGAGTTTGTTTCAGCGAATCCGACCGGAACGCTGCACCTCGGGCATGCCCGCGGCGCAGCTGTCGGCGATTCCTTATGTAACGTGCTGGCAAAAGCCGGCTACGATGTCTCGCGCGAGTATTATATTAACGACGGAGGCAACCAGATTGATAATTTAACCTACTCGCTGGAAGCACGCTACTTGCAGGAGCTGGGCCTTGACTGGCCGATGCCGGAAGACGGTTACCAAGGCGAAGACATTAAGGTGATCGCTGAAGAGCTGACAGCCGCTTACGGCGACCGCTTTAAAGACGTTGACAATGAAGCGCGACGAGCGTTTTTGCGCGAGTTTGGTTTGAAGCGGATGATCGATAAATTGAAAGCCGACCTCGCGGATTTCCGCGTTCATTTTGACAGCTGGTTCTCGGAATCATCGTTATATGAAAACGGGAAAATAGAGGATGTCCTCAAGCAGCTTGATGAGAATGATAAAACGTATGATGCGGACGGGGCAACGTGGTTTAAGTCTTCTGAGTACGGCGATGATAAAGACCGTGTACTTGTGAAAAACGACGGAACGTACACGTATTTAACGCCGGATATCGCTTATCACCGTGACAAATTCAGCCGCGGTTTTGATGAACTGATTAATATTTGGGGCGCGGATCATCACGGATATATTCCGCGCATGAAAGCGGCGGTTCAAGCTCTCGGCTATCAAGAAGATCAGTTGAAAGTAGAAATTATTCAAATGGTGAATCTGTTTGAAAACGGCGAGAAAGTGAAGATGAGCAAACGAACCGGAAATGCGGTGACGATGCGCGATCTGATGGAAGAGGTCGGGATCGATGCGACGCGCTATTTCTTTGCGATGCGCGCGCCGGATACGCATTTAGATTTTGACCTCGGGTTGGCGAAATCCGAGTCAAACGAGAATCCGGTTTATTATGTGCAGTACGCGCATGCCCGCCTATGCACGATGCTCCGGCAAGGAAAGGCGAAAGGAGTCGAGCCGGATCAGGCAGCAAACCTGGAATTGCTGATTTCGGAAAAAGAGCAGGACTTGATGAAAAAAGTCGGCGAATTTCCGGAAGTCGTCACAGACAGCGCGAATAAACGCGCGCCGCACCGGATAACAAACTACGTCTACGAGTTGGCTCAAGCGCTGCACAGTTTTTACAACGCGCACAAAGTGCTGACCGACGACGAAGAATTGTCACGCGCGCGCATCACGCTGGTCGAAGCTGTGCGGATCACGTTGAAAAATGCGCTCGACCTCGTCGGGGTTGATGCACCGGAAAAAATGTAAACTAACAAACGGCCTTCGCTGAACGATCCGGCGGAGGCTTTTTCATCGCTCTGATCCTGGCCGTTTCGTCCTTGTCAAAAAATTTGCCAAACCCTCTAGATGTACGTACCTCTTTCTGGTAGGATATAGGGTGTAGAGGTTAGACATCTTGCCAATGTAAAGGGTTACGAATATATTGATTATAAAGAAGGTGAAAGCATGCAAGAGGTATTATTAGCACTGTTAGCCGGTGCGATTGTCGGCTTTTTATTTGGTATTATTAAGCTTCCGATCCCGGCTCCGCCGGCGCTCGCAGGTGTGATGGGGATTTTCGGCGTATACTTGGGTTACCAGCTCTTTCATTACGTCTCGACGAACTTTTTCAGTTAAAAAAACCACCGTCCGCGCTATTACAGGCGGACGGTGGTTTTTTTACGTTCAGCCGCGCAAAAGGCGGAGCCCGTTTAAAATCACGAGAATCGTGCTTCCTTCATGGCCGATGACGCCGAGCGGAAGCGAGAGATCGCCGGCGAAGTTGTACGTAATTAAGAGAGCAATGACGCTGATAGAAAAAATCAGGTTTTGCATGACGATCCGGTTAAGCCGCCGAGATAACAGGAACGTATGGGTGATCCGGGCAAGATCGTTTTTCATCAGCACGATATCCGCGGTTTCGATCGCTACATCCGTTCCGGATCCCATTGCGATGCCGACATCCGACAGGGCGATCGCAGGAGCATCGTTGACACCGTCGCCGACCATAACGACATTGCCGTATTTTTGTTGCAGCGCTTTGACTTCTTCGACTTTTTCTTCCGGAAGACAATTGGAAATCCAGCTGTCCAGTCCGCACTCTTTTGCGATCGCTGAAGCTGTCGCCTCGTGATCGCCGGTGATCATGATCGTTTTCACGCCTTGATCATTCAGTTTCGCAATTAATTTTTTAGCTTCCGGGCGTATTTCGTCTTTTAAAGCGAGCGCTCCGACAACGGAACGTTCTTCAGCGATGTAAATGACGGTTTTTCCTTCGCTTTGCCATTGTTTGCGGCGGCTGTCGATACTGTCGGGCAGGTCGGGGGCGTTTGTGTTTTTGCCGTTTAAAACGTTCGCCATCATCTGCAGGTTGCCGATGCGGTAAACGCGCCCGCGGTACGTTGCCTTCACGCCGTGGCCGGTAATGTCTTCCGTTTCATCGACGCCGTTATGTTTTTCGATTCCGCGGCTTTCCCCGAAATTGACGATTGCGCGGGCAAGCGGATGATTCGACTGCGCTTCGATCGCAACGACGGCTTCAAGCAGGGCGCTGCCGTTGCCGTCAGCCGTACAATCGGCAAAATCGGTCACGGCCGGTGTTCCTTGAGTGATCGTCCCGGTTTTATCGAAGGCAGCAGCCGAAGCTTTGCCGAGCTGTTCCAAAAAGGTTCCGCCTTTTACGAGCACTCCCCGGCGGGCGCCGTTTGAAATTGCTGAAAGGAGCGCCGGCATGACCGAAGCGACAACAGCACATGGCGAGGCGACGACAAGCAGCACCATCGCTTGATAAAACGTTTCTTCAAAAGGAGAAGCAAACACAACCGGAGGTACAGTCAGCATTAAGACGACGGCGATCAGCACAGTCATCACGTAAGGGCCTTCGATTTTTTCGATCAGCTGCTGCGAAGGCGGACGGTTTTGTTTTGCTTCGTTTACGAGCGCGATCATTTTTTGAAAAAGCGAATCTTTGTTTTCTTTATCAACGCGTACGACAATGGCTCCGTTGCCGTTCATCGTTCCGTTGTAAACAGGGGCATTCGCAGTTTTCGCTGCCGGGACAGATTCACCGGTGATCGCCGATTCATCGATCACGGTCGTTCCGGAAATAATCGTACCGTCGGCGGGAACCCGTTCTGCGTTTTTGATCAAAATGAAGTCGCCCGCTTTCAGTTCATCAACACCAACGGTTTCGAGCTCATTGGAGCTGCCGATATAGCGGTTTGCTTCAAGCGGAGCAAGTTCGATCAGTTTCGAGAGATCGCGTTCACTTTTATTAAGTGTGTAGGTTTCCAGCGCACCGCTCATCGCAAAAATAAAGATAAGAATCGCGCCCTCGTTCCAAAAACCGATCGAAGCGGCGCCGATAGCAGCGAGAATCATCAATATTTCGACACTGAGTTTCTTGTTATAGCGAATATCGATATAGCCTTCTTTTGCTTTATAAAACCCGCCGATCAGATACGATAAAATATAAAAGATCAGCGCGGCCTCAGGCAAAGTTTCTGCAAAGAAAGTTTCGGCTGTATAACCGGCAGCGAGAAATACGCCGCCGCTTATCGCGAATACGAGTTCGCGGTTTTTGATCAGTTTTTCCAACAAGATAATCCTCTCCTTTAGACGAAAGATCGATGGTGACAGGGTTTGATCTCTGCTTGTTAATACGGACAGTGAGAACGACTTTCAGCCTCATTTCCCCCTGAAATGCACAAATGCTGCTACCGGTAACCGGGAGCAGCAAAATACACTTGGAACGGGATATGTGTTTCTTTTATTATACTATAAATGTTTACAGAATAATATACATTAAAACAGGTTTGGAATCAAGATTCCAAACCTGTCAGACTGTAGATATACGATTATTTTGACGCAAGCCGCGCAGCCGCTAACCTCCGCTTGCCCCGGGCAAGGACTCAGCTATTATTCGGCGGCATCGGACCGCCGAATAAGGATCTTCGTCTCTTGCTTTCCCGGAGGCGTCGGAGGAGGATCTGCGCGGCTTTCTTACTTTGCAGGACAATATGGAAACCGCGCGGTTTGAAACGAAGAGGATGACCCAGCATCTCGGCGCTCGCCCGCAGGACATAAGCCGGAAGATGCCTCGTCATCCGGTCTTTAAACAAGTTGACATCTGACGTTATCATAACTTTGTCAAAAATCTAACAGGATTGGAATAAATATTCCAATCCTGTTTCTCTTGAGGGGGGTAAGTTATCATGGGAATATTTCTTAGGAATGTTTCAGCATTTTGCGTCCGCCGTCAGTCAGTGTATATGCTTCGTTGTCTTCTGATGTGACAAATCCCATCGAATTCGCGTCGCGTAACGAACTGCGAATTTGGAAGACAGGCATATCGACTTCTGCGGCTAACTGCTTTGCGCTTTTACTTTCACCGTCAAGTGCTTCGAGCAGGTCTTTTGCTGATTGGGTTAATTTCCCGTCGCCGTTGACACAAGCCATAATGATCGGCCTCCTAAATAAACAAATTGATTGAGCGGTTCAAATTTCACAAGCTAAGCGGAATTCCTCATGTTATACATGCTTTTTGCAGAAATACCAGTCGATGCACTCGTATTCGTCATTGTTGACGCGCTCGTCAGCTTCTTCTTGCGTTTTTGGCGGCGGAACGATCGCTTTGTCGCCCGGGTTCCAGTTAGCCGGAGTTGCAACGCCTTTTTCATCTGTTGTCTGCAACCCTTTGACGAGGCGGAGGATCTCAGCCATGTTGCGTCCGGTTGACAGCGGGTAATAAATGACGGCTCGAACGGTTTGTTTGTCGTCAATGACGAACACTGCGCGAGACGTTTCCGTCGTGGATTCGCCCGGCATAATCATCCCGTATTTTTTCGCGACATCTTTATTGAGGTCGGCAATAATCGGAAACTTAAGTTCGACGCCCATTTTTTCTTTGACATTTCGTACCCAGGCAATATGAGAGTGTACGCTGTCGACACTGAGGCCAAGCAATTCAGTGTTCAACTCGCGCAGATCATCTTGAATTTCTTGAAAAGCGATGAATTCCGTCGTACATACCGGCGTGAAATCAGCAGGGTGCGAGAACAGAACGACCCATGATCCGTCAAAATCTTCTAGTTGAAGTGTTCCATGTGTTGTTTCCGCTTCAAAAGACGGAGCTTTGTCTCCGATACGCGGCAAAGATACGACTTGCTGTTCGTTTTGTTCATTTGAATAATTGTCCATGTTTAAAAACCCCTTTTCTTAATAATTATTATTATCTAATCACACTTATTACTATAATGCATGAGGGGGTATAATGCAATGGTTTTTGGCCTATATGCTTGTGAAATAAATGTGAAATCAATGTTTATCGGGTTTTTAGCCAGCGTGACTATCGCGGAAAACCCGTTGGGATCGGAATTTACGATTGATAATAATTAAATACAATTGAGAATTAAATGTATATATATAGGGTAAAGCTGGCAAAAAAAGGCGAATAAAAAACATGAATGAGTATTCATTCATAGAAAAGTTGTGCTATAATAAGAGAAAATTCAAAAAATGTTCATGATATTTTGAAAGGAGTGAGGGCATGGATCCGATTTTCATTAACTGGTTAATGTTCATTCTTGTAACCGCTTACGCCGTTTATTTGTTCGCGGCGCTTGTGAAAACGCGGGTGGAATACATCAAGCTTGGACATAAACCGGAATTTATTTTGACAAGCAAGGAGCGACGCGATGCCGTAATCGAGAAGGTGTTCGGCCAGTCGAAACTGTTGAAAGACAAGAAAAGCGGAATTATTCACGTGATGCTGTTTTACGGATTTATCCTTGTACAGTTCAGCGCGATCGATGTCATTTGGAAAGGATTGAGCCCGGGCGGACATTTGCCGCTCGGCCCGGTTTATCCGTTCTTTACGTTTTTCCAGGAAATTGTCGTCGTAATGATTTTGGTGGCAGTATTGTGGGCTTTTCACCGCCGTTACGTGGAGAAGCTCGTGCGCTTAAAACGAAACTTTAAAGCGGGGCTTGTCTTGATTTTTATCGGCGGTCTGATGGTGTCGAAATTGTTTGCAAAAGGGTTTGAAATGGTCTGGCTCGGCAAGGAAATGACGGTTGCCGAACCGATTGCATCCGGCATTGCTGCAGCGAGCCAAGCGATGGGACCGACGGCGGCCTCAGCGGGATTTTTCATCATGTGGTGGGCGCATTTGCTCTTTTTGCTCGTCTTCCTCGTGTACATTCCGCAATCGAAGCATGCGCACTTAATCGCCGGACCGGCGAACGTATACCTCGGTCCGACGCATAAGCGCGGCCAGCTCGAATCGATTAATTTTGAAAACGAAGATGCCGAAAAATTCGGCAAAAATGAAATCGAAGACTTTGATCAAAAACAGCTGCTCGATTTATATGCCTGTGTGGAATGCGGGCGCTGCACCAATATGTGCCCAGCTTCGGTAACCGGGAAAATGCTTTCGCCGCAGGATTTGATCATCAAAATGCGCGACCATTTGACCGAAAAAGGCGCGGCAATCACGTCGCGGTCGTCATGGATGCCGGCGTATGCGTTCAGCGGGACACGCGGCAATCAAATCGCGGCGACAGAAGGAGATGTCGACAAGTTAAATGAGCTTGGGATGAATCCTTATGATGTCAACTTGATCGGCGATGTCATTACCGAAGAAGAGATTTGGGCCTGCACGACGTGCCGCAACTGTGAAGATCAATGTCCGGTCATGAACGAGCACGTCGATAAGATTCTCGATCTGCGCCGTTATCTCGTGTTAACGGAAGGCAAAATGGAGCCCGATGCGCAAAGAACGATGCAAAATATTGAAAAACAAGGCAACCCGTGGGGGATCAACAGAAAAGAGCGGGAAAACTGGCGTGACGGCCGCGAAGATATCGACGCTCCGACAGTTAAAGAGCTGCAAAAACGCGGCGAAGAATTTGAATACCTCTTTTTTGTCGGCTCGATGGGCTCATACGATAACCGGAGCATTAAAGTCGCCCAATCGTTTGCCAAGCTGCTGAACGAAGCCGGCGTGAAATTTGCGATTCTCGGCAATAAAGAGAAAAATTCCGGCGATACGCCGCGGCGAATCGGCAATGAATTTCTCTTTCAAGAGCTTGCGGCGGAAAACATTGCCGAGTTTGCGAAAAACGGTGTCGACAAGATCGTCACAATTGATCCGCACACGTACAATACGTTTAAAAATGAGTATCCGGAATTCGGCCTTGAAGCAGAAGTGTATCACCATACGGAACTGCTGTATGATCTGTTGAAAGAAGGGCGGCTCACGCCGACAAAAGAAGTGAACGAAACGATTACCTATCACGATTCCTGCTATCTCGGACGCTATAACGACAATTATGACCCGCCGAGAGAGATTCTTAAAGCGATCCCGGGTGTGAATTTGATCGAAATGGAACGCAACCGTGAAAACGGCATGTGCTGCGGCGCCGGCGGCGGCATGATGTGGATGGAAGAAGATACCGGCCAGCGTGTGAACGTCGCCCGCACCGAACAAGCGCTTGAAACGGAATCATCAATGATCGGCAGCGCTTGTCCGTATTGCCTGACGATGATGAGTGATGGAACGAAAGCGAAAGAAGTCGATGAAGACGTATCGACGATGGATGTGGCAGAAATTCTCGAACGTTCAATCGAACCGGCGAAAACACTGGAACCCGTTCATTGATAGGAAGCAAGCGGCGGAATTTCCGCCGCTTCGGGCTGACGCCCTGCAGGGTCTCGCCTGTCTCGCTATCCCGCGGGAAAAAGCCGGGATGCTGGGTCCTCCTCCTTCTTTGAATCGAGTGTATTCATAATAAAGGAAGCCGCGCATCCACTCCTCCGACGCCTCCGGGAAAGCAAGAGACGAAGATCCGGATTCGGCGGTCTCATACCGCCGAATACTAGCTGAGTCCTTGCCCGGGGCAAGCGGAGGGTAGTGGCTGCGTGGCTTACGTCAAAATAATAATTTGTCTACAGGCTGAAGCGGCGGAATTTCCGCCGCTTGTTTGACTTAAAAGAAGCAGATTTCACCGCTTTGCTCTGTAAAATTGACGACAAGAAGGGAAATCTGTTTTACAATGGTGACAACTGGAAATGAAAGCGCTTTATATCCGGGCGGTGGTGTCTGTATAAGGTGAATTTACTGACAGCCGTCAGCAAATCGGGAGGGGTACAATGAGTCGGACAGTTATCGTAAGCGGTGCACGGACACCGTTCGGCAAGCTCGGCGGCGTCTTGTCGGACTTTACCGCGGCACAGCTTGGCGGCAAGGTAATCCGCGCGGCCTTGGAGCGCGGAAAAACAGATCCGGGAGAAATCGGTCACGTACTGATGGGCAGTGTCCTGCAAGGCGGACAAGGCCAGCTTCCGTCCCGGCAGGCGATGCATGAAGCCGGGTTGCCGTGGCAGGTGGAAACAGAAACGGTGAATAAAGTGTGCGCTTCCGGGATGAGAAGTGTGACGCTAGGCGACTTGTTGATTCGCAGCGGTGAACAAAATGCAGTCATAGCCGGGGGGATGGAATCGATGAGCCAAGCTCCCTTTTTCGTTAACGGCGCCCGCTTCGGTTTTAAGATGGGGGAACAAAAATTTCATGACATGATGATTCACGACGGACTGACGTGTACATTTACGGGCGTTCATATGGGCAATTACGGCAATAACGTTGCGGAGGAACTGGCGATCTCTCGGCACAGGCAGGACGAATGGGCGCTGCGCAGTCATGAACGTGCCGGAGAGGCGGCGGAAAACGGGATCTTTTTCGAAGAAATTGTTCCGATCGACAGTCCTCAGCATAAAGGCGAACCGAAAGTCATCAGTCAAGATGAGACGCCGCGAAAAGACACGTCGCTTGAGAAGCTGAAAAGCTTAAAGCCGGTTTTCGGCAGCGGCGGAACGATTACTGCCGGCAATGCGCCCGGCGTTAATGACGGCGCGGCGGCGATGCTCTTAATGAGCGAAGATTATGCAGCGGAACGCGACATCGTCCCGCTCGCTGCTGTCATCGGCCATGCTGAACTGGCGATGGAACCGGAAAACTTCCCGAAAACGCCGGGATTTGTGATCGAAAAGCTCCTTAAAAAAACCGGAAAAAAAGCCGGCGATATCGATTTATTTGAAATAAATGAAGCGTTTGCGGCTGTGTCATTAGCAAGCGGTCAAATCGCCGGCATTGCTGAAGAGAGAATAAACGTCAACGGCGGCGCGGTAGCGCTCGGCCATCCGATCGGCGCGAGCGGAACGCGGATTATCTTGACGCTTGCTTACGAATTAAAACGCCGCGGCGGCGGACTCGGGATCGCAGCCATATGCAGCGGCGGCGGCCAAGGCGATGCTGTCATGATCGAGGTGTGATTCGTCCGGCCGATAGCTGACGTTCGATACCGGAAAGAAAGGGTGAGAAGATGAAGATCAAACAAATCATGGTCGTCGGAGCAGGACAAATGGGCGCAGGTATAGCACAAGTGTGTGCGTATTCCGGCTATGAAGTGATCTTGCATGATACGAAAGAAAAAGTTGTTGAAGACGGGATTCAAACGATCCGCAAACGGCTGAAGCGCGACGTAGAAAAAGACCGGCTGTCTGATTCGGACGTAGACCGGATTCTCCGCAGAGTCTATGCCTCGTCAACGATCAGCAATGCCGAACATGCCGATTTGATTATTGAAGCAGCGGTGGAAAATCTCGACGTGAAAAAGACGATCTTTTCGCAGCTGGACAGTTTTGCCCCGGAGCACGCCGTTCTTGCTACGAACACCTCGTCGCTGCCGATTACCGAAATCGCCGCCGAAACAAGCCGGGCGGAAAAAGTAATCGGCATGCACTTTATGAACCCGGTTCCGGTGATGACATTGATTGAAATCATCCGCGGGCTGCAGACAGACGACAGCACGTTTGAAACCGTCAAAAACGTTTCTGAATCATTAGGAAAAACGCCTGTGGAAGTCAACGACTTTCCCGGATTTGTCTCCAACCGGGTGCTGATGCCGATGATCAACGAAGCGATATTCACCGTTTATGAAGGTGTCGCCACACCGAAAGATATCGATGAAGTCATGAAACTCGGGATGAATCACCCGATGGGGCCGTTAACGCTCGCTGATTTCATCGGTCTCGACACGTGTTTGTATATTATGGAAGTACTTCACGACGGCTTCGGCGATGATAAATACCGGCCTTGTCCGCTATTGCGCCAGTATGTGCAGGCAGGCTGGCTCGGCAAAAAAACGGGCCGCGGATTTTATACCTATAACAGCTGACCCGGGAGGGGTGTTATGAATCTTAATTGGAGCGACGAACAGGATATGATGCGGCGGATGGTCCGCCAGTTTGCCGAAGAACAAGTGCGGCCGGCAACAGAACATATGGAAACGACAGATGAGTTCCCGGAAGACCTGATCCGGCAGATGGGATCGCTCGGCTTGATGGGGATTCCGCTTCCGGAAGAATACAGCGGAGCGGGGATGGATTTTCCTTCTTATATCGCAGCAATTCATGAACTGTCCAAAGTGAACGCTTCGGTCGGGCTGATTTTGTCTGTGCACACCTCTGTCGGAACGAACCCGATTTGGCTTTTCGGCACAGATGAACAGAAGCAGCGGTTTATCCCGCGCCTCGCTTCCGGCGGGATGATCGGCGCGTTCGCTTTGTCAGAACCGGGAGCAGGCAGCGATGCGGCAGCGATGAAAACAACCGCTGTCCGTGACGGAGACGACTATGTTTTAAACGGTTCGAAAGCGTGGGTGACAAACGGCGGACAGGCGGGAACGTACATCGTGTTTGCCAAAACGGATCCTGAAGCCGGCTATAAAGGAGTGAGCGCGTTTATAGTCGAAGACGGAACGCCGGGATTTTCCGTCTTGGCGAAAGAGAACAAAATGGGGATGCGCGGCTCGAATACGACGGGGCTGGCGTTTGAAGACTGCCGGGTTGCGGCGGCGAATCGGCTCGGAACTGAAGGCGAAGGGTTCCGTATTGCGATGGCAAACTTGAATGCCGGCCGGATCGGAATTGCAGCGCAAGCTTTGGGCATCGCCGAAGGAGCATTGCACGAGGCGCAAACGTACGCAAAACAGCGCCGCCAGTTCGACAAACCGATCGGCATGCACCAAGGTGTCGGCTTCAAGCTCGCGGAAATGGCGACGGCGGTTGAAGCCGCAAAACTGTTAACGTATCAGGCGGCGGACTTATATGAGCGAGGAGTGCACGTCGGACAGCAAGCGGCGATGGCGAAAATGTATGCGTCCGATACGGCGATGAATACAGCGATTGACGCGGTGCAAATTTTCGGCGGATACGGCTACACGAAAGATTATCCTGTCGAGCGGTTTTTCCGCGATGCAAAGGTGACCCAAATTTACGAAGGCACAAACGAAATCCAGCGCATCGTGATCAGCAACGCGCTGTTACGATCATAAAGGTGCAAGGCTTATTCAACGGAAGGAGTGGGTGTCATGCAATTTCAATTAACCGATGAACAGGAAATGATCCGTAAAATGGTGCGGGACTTTGCGAAAAACGAGGTGGAACCGACGGCTGCTGAACGCGATGAAGAAGAGCGGTTTGACCGGGAGATTTTCGATCAGATGGCCGAGCTCGGTTTGACCGGAATTCCCTGGCCGGAAGAATACGGCGGAATCGGTGCCGACTACTTAAGTTATGTGATCGCGGTAGAAGAACTATCCCGCGTATGCGGCTCGACCGGGGTGACGCTATCCGCGCACATTTCACTGGCGGGCTGGCCGCTGTATACATTCGGAACAGAAGAACAGAAGCAAACGTACTTAACCCCGCTCGCACAAGGCACAAAAATGGGCGCTTACGGTCTGACCGAACCCGGTTCCGGCAGTGACGCAGCCTCGATGAAGACGACAGCGAAAAAAGACGGCGACGATTACATTTTGGACGGTTCAAAAATATACATCACAAACGGCGGCGAAGCGGACATTTACATCGTGTTTGCGATGACCGCGCCGGAAGAAAAACATAAAGGAGCAACGGCGTTCATCGTCGAAAAAGGCATGCCCGGGTTTTCAATGGGCAAAAAAGAAAAAAAGCTCGGCATCCGCTCGTCGCCGACGCTAGAGATCATCTTCGACGGTGTCCGGGTGCCGAAAGAAAATCGGCTCGGCGAAGAGGGAGAAGGGTTTAAAATCGCGATGATGACGCTCGACGGCGGCCGCAACGGTATTGCCGCGCAAGCGGTCGGAATTGCCCAAGGCGCGCTCGATGCGGCGGCGGACTATGCAAAAGAACGTAAACAGTTCGGCAAGCCGATCGGCTCGCAGCAAGGCGTGGCGTTTAAGCTCGCCGATATGGCAACGAAAATCGAAGCGTCGCGTCTCTTGACATATCAAGCGGCTTGGCTTGAAAGCGAAGGCAAACCTTACGGCAAAGCGTCAGCGATGTCAAAATTAATGGCGGGCGATTCGGCGATGGAAGTAACAACGGAAGCTGTGCAAGTCTTTGGCGGTTACGGGTATACGAAAGATTACCCCGTCGAGCGTTATATGCGCGATGCAAAAATCACGCAGATTTATGAAGGGACCAATGAGATTCAGCGCCTCGTTATTTCGAAAATGCTGATGCAGGAAAGCTGAAGTCAAGAAAGGACGGAGCGGCGATGAAACCAACAGAGGTTCAAGCGCTGTTAAACGGCGAACAGCGCCCCCTCGCCCGGGCGATTTCCGCCGCGGAAAACCGGACAGCGGAACACCGCGCTTGGATGAAGGCGGTTTATTCGTCGACGGGCCGGGCGCACATTACCGGAATGACCGGCTCGCCGGGATCCGGCAAAAGTTCGCTCGTGAGCGGACTGGTCAAACAGTTCCGCGCTGCCGACAAAACGGTCGGCGTGATCGCGATTGACCCGACGAGTCCGTTTTCCGGCGGGGCGCTGCTTGGCGACCGAGTACGTTTGCGCGATCACGAAGGCGACAGCGGAGTGTTTGTCCGAAGTATGGGCACGCGCGGAAGTTTAGGGGGATTGAGCGAAGCGTGTCTGGATGCCGTCCGGCTCATGGACGCGGCGGGCTACGATGAAATTGTGATCGAAACCGTCGGCGTCGGTCAATCCGAACTGGATATTATGCAGGCAGCCGACACGATTGCGCTCGTGTTATACCCCTCGGGAGGCGATGTCATTCAGGCGTTTAAAGCCGGGATTATGGAGATCGCCGATTTATTTGTGATTAATAAAGCTGACCTTCCCGGTGTGCCGCAGCTGAAAAGCGAGCTGGAAGATCTCCTTCATTTGACGAAATCAAACAGCCCGTGGCAGCCGCCGGTCATTGAAGCGGTGGCAACCGAGCAAAAAGGAATCGAAGCATTAGCCGAAGCGATCGGCCGTCACCGCCTGCATCTGGCAGAGAGCGGTGAAAAACAGACCCGCCGCAAAGGCCGGCTCGAAGCAGAAGTCACCCGGCGAGTGACGGAACGGGCAGAAGCCGAATGGCGGCCGTTCATTGCCGAAGCTGTCAAAGGCAGCGAAGAGAACGAAGCGGATCCGTATGACTTGGCCGATGAAATTTACCGTTCTTGGCGAAAGAAGATCACCGCGACATCAGATCATCACGAGGAAACGGAGGGGACTCGATGAGTGTATATAAAGCCGCTCACCCGGTACGGTTTGTGACGGCGTCGAGTTTATTTGACGGTCACGATGCATCGATCAATATTATGCGCAGAATGCTCCAGGCATCAGGAGCTGAAGTGATTCATTTAGGCCATAACCGCTCAGTTGAAGAAGTTGTCCGCGCAGCGCTGCAGGAAGATGTTCAAGGCATTGCGATTTCGTCTTATCAAGGCGGACATATGGAATACTTCAAATATTTGTACGATGAACTGCAAAAAAAGGGGGCCGGTCACATTCATATTTTTGGCGGCGGAGGCGGCGTGATCATCCCGAAAGAAATTGCCGAACTGCATAATTACGGCATCAGCTGGATTTTTTCGCCGGAAGACGGGCGAACTTACGGCTTGCAAGGGATGATTGACAAGATGGTGCAAACGTGTGATTTCGACCCGGCGGAAAAAGCGGGGCGTCTGCCGGAGTTAGCGGATGCCGATGCTTATACTGTCGCGCGTTACGTGACACTCGCTGAAAAGAACGCTTTTGGCGAAAAACTCGCAAAAGAACATCGCAGCCGGCTCGATCAAGCATTGGAACAAGCGTCGGCAGCTGATAAAGAGCCGCCCGTTTTAGGCATTACCGGCACGGGAGGAGCGGGGAAGAGTTCGTTGACCGACGAACTTGTCCGCCGCTTTCTCATCGAGTTTCCCGAGAAAAAAACGGCGATTTTGTCTGTTGATCCGACAAAGAAAAAAACCGGCGGCGCTTTGCTGGGAGACCGGATTCGCATGAATGCGATCGCGACAGACAGCGTGTACATGCGCTCGATGGCGACGCGCGACAGCCGCCAGGAGCTGTCAAAAGCGATTGAAGAAGCGCTTCCGGTTGTGAAACGGGCGGGCTACGATTTGATCATCGTCGAAACGAGCGGCATCGGCCAAGGCGATGCCGCGATTGCCGATGTTGCCGACGTGTCGCTCTATGTAATGACGAGCGAGTTTGGCGCGCCGTCGCAGCTGGAAAAAATCGATATGATCGACTTTGCCGATCTCATTGCGATCAACAAGTTTGACCGAAAGGGATCGGAAGATGCGCTCAGGGAAGTACGTAAACAGTTTCAGCGCAGTCGTTTGCGTTTTTCGGAAAAGCCGGAAGACATGCCGGTATTCGGCACGATGGCCAGCCAATTTCATGATTCCGGGACGAACCGGCTGTTCTATGAGCTGGTCAGAACGATCAATGAGACGGCGGGCACAAGCTGGGAATCAGCGCTCGGCAAAGGCGAACACATTGCCGAGCGAAATGCGGTGATTCCGCCGGAGCAAATTCAATATTTGCGGGAAATTGCGAGAACGGTCCGTTCGTATCACAGCCGGACAGAAGCATTAGCGGAACTGGCGAGGCGCTGGTATCAGCTGGACGGCGCAGCAGAAGTGCTGGCAGATGCGCCGGAACAAGAAGCGCTCTTAAGCTGGCGCGATTATTATCGCGATCAATTGGACGCTGAAGCGATCACGGCGCTCGCAGACTGGGAGGATAAAAAAGCGCGCTATCAACAAGATACCTACACAGTAACCGTCCGGGACGAAGAGGTCGTCACCGAACTGAATACCGTTACCCTGTCAGGCACGGTGATTCCTAAAGTCGCGCTTCCTTCGTACAAAGATTACGGCGAGGTTTTAGCTTGGATTCGCAAGGAAAACGTGCCCGGGGAATTTCCCTATACAGCAGGTGTATTTCCGTTTAAGCGAAAAGGCGAAGATCCGAAACGCCAATTTGCCGGTGAAGGCGGTCCGGCCAAAACGAATCGGCGCTTTCATTATTTATCGAAAGATGATAACGCCAAGCGGCTGTCAACAGCGTTTGATTCCGTGACGCTTTACGGCGAAGATCCCGGCCGCCGTCCTGATATTTACGGCAAAGTCGGCGAAAGCGGTGTGAGCATCTGCACGCTCGATGATATGAAAGTGCTCTATGACGGGTTTGATTTAACGTCGCCGCTGACGTCGGTGTCGATGACAATTAACGGGCCGGCGCCGATGATTTTGGCGATGTTTATGAATACTGCGATTGATCAGCAGCTGGAAACATTCCAAACTGAACACGAACGCGAACCGACAGCTGACGAAGCGGCGCAAATCGCCGGCGAGACAATGTCTGTTGTGCGCGGAACGGTACAGGCGGATATTTTAAAAGAAGACCAAGGTCAAAACACGTGCATCTTTTCCACCGAGTTCGCGCTCAGGATGATGGGCGATATTCAGCAGTTTTTTATCGACAATAAGGTAAGAAATTACTATTCTGTTTCAATCAGCGGTTATCATATCGCCGAAGCGGGCGCGAATCCGATCAGTCAATTGGCATTTACGCTCGCAAACGGTTTTACGTACGTCGAGTATTATTTAAGCCGGGGAATGGACATCGATGAGTTTGCCGGCAATCTTTCTTATTTTTTCTCCAACGGACTCGACCCGGAATATTCGGTGATTGGACGCGTGGCGCGGCGTATTTGGGCGGTCACAATGAAGGATAAATACGGCGCGAACGATCGCAGTCAAAAACTGAAATATCATATTCAGACATCGGGCCGGTCGCTGCATGCGATGGAAGTGGATTTCAATGATATCCGCACAACACTCCAGGCGCTGATGGCGATCTATGACAATTGCAACTCGCTTCATACGAACGCTTACGACGAGGCGGTGACAACGCCGACGGAAGAGAGCGTCCGCCGGGCAATGGCGATTCAGATGATTATTACAAAAGAAATGGGCCTTGCGAAAAATGAAAACCCTTTGCAAGGGGCGTTCATTATCGAAGAGCTGACCGATTTAGTCGAAGAGGCAGTGCTTGCTGAACTTGAGCGGATTTCTGATCGCGGCGGGGTTCTCGGTGCAATGGAGACACAATATCAGCGGGGAAAAATTCAGCAAGAATCGCACTTGTATGAAACGAAAAAACACAGCGGCGAGCTTCCGATCATCGGTGTCAACACGTATTTGAACCCGCGCGAAGACCCGGATGTGAATGCCGGCATGGAGCTGGCGCGTGCTTCGATTGAAGAAAAGGAAAATCAGATTAAAAGACTGCGTGATTTTCAAGAACGTCATGCAGAAGAAGCGCCGCAAGCGCTGGCGCAGCTGCAGCAGACCGCTTTAACCGGCGGAAATGTTTTTGCCGAACTGTTAAACACTGTCCGGGTTGCGAGTCTCGGTCAAATCACCTCAGCGCTGTATGAAGTCGGCGGGCAATATCGGCGCAATATTTAATGTTTACGGCGGAAGAGAAATTCTCTTTCCGCCGTAATTTTTTGCTGGAAAACGATCCGGTTTTGTGTTTATAATGGAGGGTATGAAAAACAGGAAGCGTAGCCAAGGTGCTGCTGACCTTGATGATAAAGCAGGATGAATGAGAGAAAGGAAGTGGAACGATGAAATACGCCGATTACACGGACGAACAACTACGTGAAGTCGCGATGCTCGACATCGCGCACGAAACGCTCCGCGAGCAGGGGAGCACATTGAACTATCACGATTTGTTAAAAAAGGTTGCAGAAGTGAAGGGTTTGACAGAAGAACAAACGACGAAGCGGATCGCGCATTTATACACGGAGATGTCGCTCGACGGCCGCTTTGTAAACCTCGGGAACAGCAACTGGGGGCTTCGCACGTGGTATCCGATTGACCAGACCGAAGAAGATATGTCCCACGACGCGATGAAAGAACGCAAGCAGCGTGCGAAAGATAAAGCTGAGGACGAAGATGTTTTTGAAGATGATGACCTCGGCGATTTTGATGAATTCGAAAATCTCGAAGATGAACTCGACAGTCTTGCTACTGAAGAAGATACCGATTTCGACGAACTCGATGACGAGACAGAATCATTCCCGGATGAAGTTTCTGAGGAAGACGACGAAGCGGACAGCGGTGAAGAAACCGAGGAAACTGCTGAATCGGATTCGCAAGATCCGGTAAATAATGAAGACGACGAATTATAATGTTTGCTTGACTTTTAGCACCGTCCGGGCTAGAATCGTTTTTGGGCTAAACTGAACGAAGAAAGAACACGCGCCCCCTCTATGTAAGATGATGGAGGGGGCGCGTTTTTTATTTTTATGTGTTTAACAGGCAAGCAAATTTTATAAAGCGAGGGATTAAGATGAAGAACACGAAATTTATCTTTGTTACCGGCGGCGTTGTGTCGTCGCTCGGAAAAGGGATTACGGCGGCATCGCTGGGACGGCTGTTGAAAAACCGCGGGCTGAAAGTAACGATTCAGAAATTCGATCCGTATTTAAACGTCGATCCGGGGACGATGAGCCCGTATCAGCACGGCGAAGTCTTCGTTACCGACGACGGGGCGGAGACCGACCTGGACCTTGGACACTACGAACGGTTCATCGACATTAACTTAAGCCGGTTCAGCAATATCACAACCGGAAAAGTGTATTCGTCCGTCATTAAAAAAGAGCGCCGCGGCGATTACTTAGGCGGGACGGTGCAAGTCATCCCGCACATTACAAACGAAATTAAAGACCGTGTCTTTCAGGCGGCGAAAGAAGGCGAGCCGGACGTGGTGATTACTGAAATCGGCGGGACTGTAGGCGATATTGAGAGTTTGCCGTTTTTAGAAGCGATCCGGCAAATTAAAAGCGATGTCGGCGGCGACAATGTCATGTACATTCACTGCACATTGATCCCGTTTTTAGGCGCTGCCGCCGAAATGAAATCGAAACCGACACAGCACAGCGTCAAAGAGCTGAGAAGCCTCGGCATTCAGCCGAATGTGATTGTGGTAAGGACTGAACGGGACGTTCCGGAAGATATGAAAGATAAGATCGCGCTCTTTTGCGACATCGATAAAAATGCTGTGATCGAGGCGCGCGACGCGGATACGCTCTATGAAGTGCCGCTGCACTTGCAAGAGCAAAAACTCGACCGTTACGTCTGCGATTACTTGAACATGCAGTGTAACGAAGCCGATATGACTGAATGGCTCGGGCTCGTAGACAGAGTCAAAAACCTCTCAAAATCGATTACCATCGGCCTCGTCGGCAAATACGTCGCGCTTCCGGATGCTTATCTTTCCGTTGCCGAAGCTTTGAAACACGCCGGCTTTGAGTTTGATGCGGATGTGTCGATAGAGTGGATTAACTCCGAAGAGCTCAGCGACGAAAATGCGGCAGAGCGGCTCGCCGATGTCGACGGCGTCCTTGTGCCGGGCGGATTCGGCGACCGGGGCATTGAAGGGAAAATCAGCGCGATTCGCTATGCACGTGAAAACAGCGTTCCTTACCTCGGCATCTGCCTCGGAATGCAATTAGCATCCGTCGAGTTTGCCCGCAACGTGCTCGGTTTAACCGATGCTCATTCGGCCGAATTGCATCCTGACACGCCTTATCCGGTAATCGATTTGCTTCCGGAACAAAAAGAGGTCGAAGATATGGGCGGCACGCTGCGGCTCGGTTTGTATCCGTGTAAGCTGAAACCCGGCACGCATGCGTATGACGCTTATACAGAACCGGTTATTTACGAACGCCACCGCCACCGGTATGAATTCAACAATGAATACCGCGAGCGGATGGAAGATAACGGGTTTGTCTTCTCCGGGGTAAGCCCGGACGGCCGTCTCGTTGAAGTTATTGAGCTGACGGATCATCCGTTTTTCATGGCTTCGCAATTTCATCCGGAATTTGCTTCGCGTCCGACACGCCCGCAGCCGCTGTTCCGTGAATTCATTCGCGCAGCATCCGAAAAATAACGACCAGCCCGCCCGGATAAGGCGGGCTGTTAGAGTATAGACAAAGTCATGACATCGTTAGATGTCCTATTAAAAGGAACGGATGACTACGCATCGTCCGGCTTCTTTCACCTGAAGGTATCACTGCGACATCGGCTCAATAAGACTTCGCCGTGTCTTACTAGTCCGCGGGCGAGCGCCGAGCCGCTTCGGGCTGACGCCCTGCAGGGTCTCGTCTATCTCGCTATCTACCACAGGCACCTGAGCAACATCGGCTCGACAAGACCTCGCCGTGTTTCCATCGCCGCTTGGAGAAAGCCGGGATGCTGGGTCATCCTCTTTTTTGAAGCGAGTGTATTGATAAAAAAGAAGCCATGCATCCACTCCTCCGACGCCTCCGGGAAAGCAAGAGACGAAGATCCGGATTCGGCGGTCTGAGGCCGCCGAATACTAGCTGAGTCCTTGCCCGGGGCAAGCGGAGGGTAGTGGATTCATGGCTGACACCAAAATAATCGTTTGTCGACAGATTAGAACAGCCCGCCCGGATAAGGCAGGCTGTTTTTTAATCGGTCTCGTCAATGTCTTCGAGAATTTCTGTCACGGCGAAATAAAGCGGATAGTAGAGATAGAGAGCGGCTAAAAGATGCGGCGTTCCGATCCGGCTTCCGTCGTCTTGCGGAATCAGCCCTTGTTTCACACCGTTGGATAATATAACATCCGCCTTATCCGTCCACGGAGCGCCGTGGTTTTCATCGAGCGGCGAGTCCGACGTGATCCCGATCAGGCGGGTTCCGGCATGATTCGCTGCCTGTACGAGGTTTTTCCCGGCCGGGCTTTGGCGGTCTGCACTGGCAAGGATGAGGGTGTCGAGCGGGCTGAGATGCGGGAGGTGATCGCTTGTCAGTTCCCGGCAATCTTTTAACGGATCGCTCCCGGATAGGGCTTGGACGCTCAGTCCGGCGAGATCGCCTTCGCTCCAAATATACAGGTCTCCATCGCTTGTGATCGCCTGGCAGATGATGCGGGCGGCGTCTTCAAGCGTGTCTTCGTCCGGTTCATTTTTCGCAAGCAGTCCTTGGAGTTGGGTGGTGAATATCTTCATGCTTTTCCCCCTTTCAAGTGAGTTGTTTTCGATTGTATTTGTTTCGGAAATTGTTTACAATGGTAAAAAATAGGTAAATAAAGGAGCGTTTGACTGCCATGAGTAAAACAGTGTTGGTTGTCGATGATCAGTTCGGGATCAGAGCGCTGTTGCGCCGGGTGTTTGAAAGTGAAGGCTATACGGTCCTCGAAGCTGCAAACGGCAACGAGACACTTCGCCTTCTGAATAATCAAACGATTGACCTTGTGATGCTGGACTTAAAGATACCCGGGATGAACGGCGTGGAAATTCTCCGGGAGATGCGTGAAGGCAAGCTGATGACGGATGTATTAATGATGACGGCATACGGCGAGCACGAGCTTATTCAAGAAGCGATGGCGCTCGGGGCGCGGACGTATTTAGCGAAACCGTTTGATATCAATGATGTGCGCGAACAAGTGCGCGAGCTGTTCGGCAAACATCCGCAATGATGAAACGACGGCAACTGTTTGAATTTTGTCGCCAAATCTACACGAAATTCTCATAATTCTCCGTGAAAAATCTGTTCAATATGCTATAATATTTTTGTGAGTCTGTGCGGCCGATGTTTTCTGCGTAAACGTCCGATGCATACGAAGTGCCGGATCCTGCGGGATTTGCCGTTTCGTATGCGTTTTTCGCGGGCCATTGACGTACAGATACATTCAGTTCGATAATTTTGAAGGAGGATTTTACACAATGCCTTTAGTATCCATGAGAGAGATGCTTAACACAGCAAAAGAACAGAGCTATGCAGTAGGTCAGTTCAACTTAAACAACCTGGAGTTTACGCAAGCAATTTTGCAAGCTGCCGAAGAAGAAAAGTCACCGGTTATTCTCGGTGTTTCCGAAGGCGCAGCAAAATACATGGGCGGCTTCTATGCCGTTGTTGACCTTGTAAAATCTTTGATGAACGCGTACAAAGTCACGGTTCCTGTTGCGATTCACCTTGACCACGGTTCTTCATTTGAAAAGTGTGTTGAAGCGATCCATGCCGGTTTTACATCCGTGATGATTGACGGTTCGCATCACCCGCTCGAAGAAAATATCGCGTTGACGAAAAAAGTTGTCGACGTTGCTCATACAGTCGGCGTTTCTGTCGAAGCAGAGCTTGGCCGCATCGGCGGACAGGAAGACGACATCGTTGTTGAAGACGCTGAAGCTGCTTATGCAATCCCGTCCGAGTGCGATGAGCTCGTGCGCGAAACAAAAGTTGACTGCTTTGCACCGGCGCTCGGTTCCGTACACGGCGCGTATAAAGGCGAGCCGAACCTCGGTTTCGACCGCATGGAAGAAGTGTCTCACTTGACAGGTGTACCGCTCGTTCTTCACGGCGGAACAGGCATCCCGACGCATGACATTAAGCGTGCGATCAGCCTCGGGACAGCTAAAATCAACGTTAACACGGAAAACCAATTTTCCGCTGCCAACACAGTGCGTAAAGTATTGGACGAAAATCCGGATCTTTATGACCCGCGTAAATACCTCGGGCCGGCGCGCGAAGCGATTAAAGCAACAGTGGTTGACAAGATGCGTGAATTCGGTTCTTCCAATAAAGCGTAACGCCGTAACAGCTGAAACACGGCAAAACAGTGTTTCACCGCCGTTTCGCTATGAAACACCGGTCTCCCCGGTGTTTCATTCTTAAAAAACTAGAAAGCGCTGTCACGTAATTTGAATCAAAGTGGAGGGGTAAGATGAAATTTTTCATTGATACGGCAAATATAGCGGAGATTAAAGAAGCACACGCACTCGGTGTGCTCGACGGTGTGACAACGAACCCTTCTCTTGTCAGCAAAGAAGGCGTTGACTTTCACGACCGGCTGAAAGAAATTACTTCGCAAGTCAGTGTTGAGTCGGTCAGCGCGGAAGTCATTGCCGCCGATGCAGAAGGGATGATCCGTGAAGGAAAAGAACTCGCTGCGATTGCGCCGAATATTACGGTGAAAGTTCCGCTTACGATGGATGGATTGAAAGCTGTTCGGACGTTCAGTGAATCAGGCATCAAAACGAACGTGACGCTGATTTTTTCCGCGAATCAGGCGCTCTTGGCCGCCCGCGCAGGCGCGACGTACGTCTCGCCGTTTGTCGGCCGGCTCGATGATATCGGCCACGATGGCATGGAAGTCGTTGAAACGATTTCGCAAATGTTTATCACTCACGGGATTGAGACAGAAATCATCGCTGCCTCTGTCCGCCACCCGCAGCATGTAACAGACGCCGCTCTCCGCGGCGCGCATATTGCTACGGTGCCGTTTAAAGTAATTGAGCAATTAACGAAACACCCGCTTACAGATATCGGCATCGAAAAATTCCTCGCGGACTGGAATAAGACGAACAGCTGATCAACACAGAAATAACGGGAGCGTGAAGACACCTTTTGTGATGCAAAGAGGTGTCTTATCGCGTTTTATAAATGCTAAAGGATGAGGATGGGAATGCAATGAATACATTAGTGATTGAAGGCGGGCGCCGTCTTGAGGGGACAGTCGAAATCAGCGGCGCGAAAAACAGTGCGGTCGCACTGATTCCCGCGACGATTCTTGCCGACGGGCCGGTGACGATTGATAATTTGCCGGAAATATCCGATGTCGGTATTCTCGCTGAACTCCTGCGTGATATCGGCGGCGGCGTAAGTCTCGGAGACGATACGTTGGCCGTTGACCCGAGAGAAATGTTTGCCATGCCGCTTCCGAACGGCCGGGTCAAACAATTGCGCGCTTCGTATTATTTTATGGGCGCGATGCTCGGTAAATTCGGCAAAGCGGTGATCGGCCTGCCTGGCGGGTGCGATCTCGGGCCGCGCCCGATCGATCAGCACATTAAAGGTTTTGAAGCGATGGGGGCGAAAGTCACCAATGAGCACGGCGCGATGTATTTACAGGCCGATGAACTGACCGGCGCGAAAATCTATCTCGATGTTGCCAGCGTCGGAGCAACGATCAATATTATGCTTGCCGCCTCAAAGGCAAAAGGCCAGACAACTATTGAAAATGCGGCGAAAGAACCGGAAATCATTGATGTGGCGACGCTGTTAAACAGCATGGGAGCGAAAATTAAAGGCGCCGGTACGAATGAAATCCGTATCGAAGGCCGAGAGGTGTTGAGCGGCTGCCGGCATTCAATCATTCCCGACCGGATCGAAGCGGGTACATACATGATTGCCGGCGCCGCTGCCGGCGGACGTGTGAAGGTAGATAACGTCATTCCGCTTCACTTAGAAGCCTTGAGTTCGAAGCTTCGCGAGATGGGCGTCACTGTGACAGAGTACGATGACGCTGTCGTCGTTGAAAAAAACAACGCCCTGTCGCCTGTCGATATAAAGACGCTTGTGCATCCAGGTTTTCCGACTGATCTCCAGCAGCCGGCAACCGCGCTGTTAACACAGGCAGCCGGTCCGAGTATGGTGACAGATACGGTGTACGGCGCGCGGTTTAAGCACATTGACGAACTTCGGCGGATGGGGGCAAAAATCAAAGTCGACGGCCGTACCGCGATGATAAATGGCGCCTCAACTTTACAGGGGGTCGCCGTCCGTGCAACCGATTTGCGCGCAGGAGCTGCGCTCGTCGTAGCCGGGCTGATTGCTGAAGGGAAAACGATTATTCACGATACGTATCATATTGATCGCGGCTACATGTATATGGAAGAAAAACTGCGAAAACTCGGGGCGTTCGTTTGGCGTGAAGAAACAGAAGCTCAATCTGAACAAACGGAAGCGACAGACAGAAAATCCTAATGATTCTTTAAGTAAATAAAAGGCTTTCAGCTGCAGGGGTCACTGCTTTTTCGTACAGATATCATAAAAGGGGGATTTTACGATGGAAAGAAGTTTATCCATGGAACTCGTTCGAGTGACAGAAGCGGCAGCGCTTGCTTGCGGCCGCTGGATGGGCCGCGGGCAAAAAGAAGAAGCCGACCAGGCGGCGACCGAAGCAATGCGCGATGTGTTCGATACGATCCCGATGAAGGGAACGGTCGTGATCGGCGAGGGCGAAATGGACGAAGCACCGATGCTATATATCGGCGAGACACTCGGCAACGGTTTCGGCCCGCGTGTCGATGTCGCTGTCGATCCGGTCGAAGGAACGAACATTGTCGCAAAAGGAACGTGGAATGCGCTTGCTGTTCTCGGTGTGGCGGATAACGGCCACTTGCTCCACGCGCCGGATATGTATATGGATAAAATTGCTGTCGGTCCGGAATCCGTCGGACTGGTCGATATCGATGCCCCCGTGAAAGCGAATATTGCCGCTGTGGCAAAAGCGCGCGGTAAAGATCCGGAAGATATCGTCGTTGCGATCTTGAACCGCCAGCGGCATGAAAAATTGATTGACGATGTCCGCGAGGCCGGCTCGCGAATCAAGCTGATGGATGACGGCGATGTTGCAGCAGCGATCAACACAGCGTTTGAAGATACCGGTATTGATATGATGATCGGCTCAGGCGGCGCTCCGGAAGGTGTGCTGGCCGCGATCGGTCTGAAATGCCTCGGCGGAGACTTTCAAGGCAAGCTGCTCCCGGAAGATGACGCACAGCTTAAGCGCTGTCAAGAGATGGGTATTGAAGATGTGAATAACGTTTTGCGGATGTCTGATCTCGTCAGCGGCGATGACGCAATTTTTGCTGCGACCGGGATTACAGACGGGGAACTGTTGCGCGGCATTCAATATAAAGGGACGAGCGGAACGACGCAATCGCTCGTTATGCGCGCCAAATCCGGCACCGTCCGGTTTGTTGACGGCAAACACGAACTAAAGAAAAAACCCGATTTTGTCATTCGCCCCTGATCTTTTCTGCATAACAGCGTCCGCCTGACATCAATGATCTTGGGCGGACGCTTGTGTTTCGCTGAAAAATATGCTTAGATGGAGGATGCAACCGCAGGATGCCGCAAATGCGTCCGTTTCTTCGCGGCTGGATCCGCCGTCATCACCACGCGTCTCTTCCGGAACCTCAACGTCTGATATTTCAATCAAACATGGTAAAATCGATAAGTAACGCGCGCTGCTGGATGGATCTGAATTTATTAATAAAAGGTGGTCTTACGCTATGGGTGTCTCGCTGCAGGAGATGGAGAAACTCACGCTTAAAGAATTATACAAACTCGCAAGCGAACACAAAGTTTCTTACTACAGCCAGCTCTCCAAAAAAGAGCTGATGTTTGCGATTTTTAAAAAGCAGGCGGAAAACGAAGATTTAATGTTTATGGAAGGTATTTTAGATATCGTATCGAGCGAAGGGTTCGGGTTTTTACGGTCGAATACGTATAAACCGAGTTCGCAGGATATTTATATTTCCGCTTCGCAAATCCGCCGTTTTCAGCTGAGAAACGGCGATAAAGTTTCCGGTAAAGTCCGCAAACCGAAAGAAAACGAACGGTATTACGGCCTTTTGCAAGTGGCGGCTGTCAACGGCGAAGATCCGGAAAACGCAAAACTTCGCCCGCACTTTCCTCAGCTGACACCGCTGTATCCCGATCAAAAACTGACGCTCGAACATTCGCCGAACATGGTCGCATCAAGAGTCGTCGATATGATTTCACCGATCGGTTACGGTCAGCGCGGACTTGTCGTTGCGCCGCCGAAAGCAGGCAAGACGCTATTGTTAAAAGAAATGGCAAACAGCATTTCGAAAAATCATCCGGAAATGGAGATTATCGTTCTGCTCATTGATGAACGGCCGGAAGAAGTGACCGATATGGAACGGTCTGTTGACGGAGAAGTCGTCAGCTCAACGTTCGATGAAGTGCCGGAAAACCATGTTAAGACGGCTGAGCTCGTATTGGACCGTGCGATGCGTCTCGTTGAAGCAAACAAAGACGTCGTCATTTTATTGGACTCGATTACGAGACTTGCCCGCGCTTATAACCTCGTGATTCCGCCGAGCGGACGAACGCTCTCCGGCGGGATCGATCCGGCAAGTTTTCACCGCCCGAAGCGCTTTTTCGGAGCGGCGCGAAACATCGAAGAAGGCGGAAGCATGACGATTTTAGCGACTGCGCTCGTTGAAACCGGTTCGCGCATGGATGATGTGATTTATGAAGAGTTTAAAGGAACCGGCAACATGGAGCTTCACCTCGACCGCAAATTGGCCGAACGGCGCATTTATCCGGCGATCGATATCCGCCGCTCGTCAACCCGGCGCGAAGAGCTCCTGCTTCCAGACGAGCAGATCGAAAACCTTTGGTCAATTCGCCGGACGATGAACGATCAGCCTGACTTTCTTGAACGTTTCTTGAAAAAAGTGCGCGATACAAAAACGAACGCCGAATTTTTTGCGGAATTCGCCAAGGAAAAGTCAGGAAAAGCCGGTCCGCGGCAAAAGTAACCGGGTCCGACAGAAAAAAGCTTGCAATCATCCGCGTCTGTTGATATAATTCTGCTATGTGTGAAAGGACACGACTATACTCTGTTTCGAAAGATTCAGGGCGGAAGGAGATGAAAGACATGAAAGAAGCAATTCACCCAACGTATCATTCCGTTGTATTCCGTGACACAAGCACGGGTTTCATGTTCTTGTCCGGCTCCACAAAAAGCTCCAACGAAACTGTTGAATGGGAAGACGGCAATACTTATCCTGTCCTCAATGTTGAGGTCAGCTCTGATTCCCACCCATTCTACACAGGCAAGCAAAAGTTTGCCGACGCTGGCGGCCGTGTGGACAAGTTCAAGAAGAAATACGGCATGGAATAAAACGATGTCAAAAGCAGGCGGAGATCTCTCCGGCTGCTTTTTTATGTTCTGTCTTAAGAAGAGCAAGCGTTCTGATTAAAAAATTTTGCCTCCCTTCTGTGAACGTCATAACACGCGTCACTCGCGTGATAACGCGTTTTTTCAGCCGGTTTGCACGATCGGAGAGAGGTGGCATCCGGCGATTGTTCGCACTATAATAGACAAGCGGCAATAAAATTTTTACCGGCCTGCGGGCTGATCAAATACAGATACGGGAGAGTCGTCTATGCAATTGACACGGAAAGAAGGATGGATCGAAGTTGTTTGCGGAAGTATGTTTTCAGGTAAATCAGAAGAACTGATCCGCCGGGTGAGACGGGCGAGTTTCGGCCGGCAGAAAATTCAAGTGTTCAAGCCGGAAATAGACAACCGTTATGCCAATGAAGAAATCGTCTCGCATAACGGCGCGAAAGTGTACGCTGAACCGGTAGCAGATGCTGTGGCGGTGCTGGAACGGGTGGAAAGCAACACGCAAGTTGTCGCAATCGATGAGGTGCAGTTTTTCGACCCGAACGTTATTGATTTGGCGACAAAGCTTGCCGATGACGGGGTGCGTGTCATCGTTGCCGGGCTCGACCAGGATTTTCGCGGCGAACCGTTCGGCGTCGTGCCTCATTTAATGGCTTTGGCGGAAACGATCACGAAGCTGCAGGCGATTTGTCTGTCGTGCGGATCGCCGGCAAGCCGGACCCAGCGTCTGATCGACGGCCGGCCCGCTTCGTATGATGATCCGATTATTCTCGTCGGCGCTTCCGAAGCTTACGAACCGCGGTGCCGTCATTGTCACGAAGTGCCGAACAAGCCGGATAACGAAGCGATTCGCAATGTCGGTTACACAACGAAGCCGCTGATATGACAGAAAACCCCGCCCTGAAAAATGTTCAGCGGCGGGGTTTTGCGGTTCGAGCGACGGCTAAAGCCGGCGCGCGCCTTGCTGGATCGGATCCCACGCTGTGTTGTACGGGGGAGCGTAACTGATGTCGAGGTTTTCCATGTCGTGCGTTGTCATGCCGTGATAAAGAGCGGTTGCGGCGACATCGACCCGTTTGTCGACGCCCGTTTCCCCGGCTCCTTGTACACCGAGCAGCTTGTCCGTTTCCTTTTCTTTAATCATGCGCAAAAAGATCGGCCGGCTGTCCGGCATATAATGGGCAATCGGCGCCGTTTCAAAGCCGATCGCGCGATAATCGATTCCGAGATTTTTCGCCTCGTTTTCAGATAATCCAGTTTTGCCGATCGTCAAATCAAAGAACTGCATGATCGAAGAACCGACGATGCCGTGGAACGTTTTCGAGCCGCCGGCAATATTGACGCCGGCAATCCGCCCTTGCTTGTTGGCGTGAGTGCCGAGCGGAACGAAGTCATCCTTTTGTTTGATCCGGTGGTATTGGGTTGCGCAATCACCTGCGGCGTAAACATGATCGATATTCGTCTGCATATACGGGTCAACGCGGATCGCGCCGGACTCGTGAAGATGGATGCCGGTGCCGGCTAAAAAAGCGGTGTTCGGCTTGACGCCGATCGCAACGATCACCATATCGGCATTGTAATCGCCTTTGTCCGTCGACACCCCTGTTACCCGGCCGTTTTCACCGCGGAACGCTTCAACAGCTTCCCCTAAAACGAGGTCGACGCCTTGTTTTTCCGCCTCGGCAGCGATTTTTTCGCTGATTTCCGCGTCGTACACGTTGCCGACCCGCTCCGCCAAGTCAATCAGCCGGACGTTGCGCCCGTCGTGCACGAGGTTTTCAGCTACTTCGAGTCCGATATATCCGCCGCCGATGACGGTGACATTCAAGACATCTTCTTCTAAATCTTTTGCGATCGTCTCTGCGTCGGGGATCGTTTTTAAGACATGAATGCCTGCTAAGTCCCGGCCTTCAAACGGCGGGAAAATAGGAGCTGCACCGCTGGCGATAAGCAGTTTGTCATACGGCTCGGTAAACGTTTCGCCGCTGTCGAGAACCGTACCGGATACGGTTTGATGCTCTGTGTCGACCGATTGCACTTGATGGTAAATGCGCGCGTCGATGCCGTGCTTGTCCCGGAAAAAATCGATCGGGCGTGCGATTAACTCATGCGCATCATCAACAATTCCGCCAAGATAGTACGGCAGTCCGCACTGCGCATACGAATAGACGGCTCCCTGCTCGAGCACGGTTACGTCTGCTTTTGTCTCGCTTCGGACAATCTGCATGGCCGCGCTCATGCCTGCAGCGTCTCCTCCGATAATTACGACTTTCATAGTGTCATCTCCTCCTGTCAAAATAACTTCTAGTTCCCCGTTCCACAAACGGCTGAACGGGAAACATATACATATGAGGGTATCCACTGTTTATTGTACACGATACAGACAGCGACGCAACAATAATTGATTTCTGCGCTTTTTACACCTATACTGGGAAGAGAGTGCTACGAAAAAGGATGAGGTGAACAACTTTGTTTGACCGGTTAGAATCTGTCGAAGACCGTTATGAGCAATTAACTGAACTGTTAATGGACCCTGATGTGATCGGAGACAATAAAAAATTACGCGAATATTCGAAAGAACAGTCGGATATTCAAGAAACCGTTGAGACGTATCGCAAGTATAAAGAAATTAAAGATCAAATTGCGGAAACGAAAGAGATGCTCGCAGATAACTTGGACGATGAGATGAAGGAAATGGCTAAAGCAGAGCTGGCTGAATTGGAAAATGAAATTCCTGAACTCGAGGATAAACTGCGCCGGCTGTTAATTCCGAAAGACCCGAATGATGACAAAAACGTCATTGTTGAAATACGCGGCGCGGCCGGCGGTGAAGAGGCAGCTCTGTTTGCTGGCGACTTGTACCGGATGTACAGCCGCTATGCCGAAGAGAACGGCTGGAAACCGGAAGTGATTGAAGCGAGCGAAACTGGTCTCGGCGGCTACAAAGAAATCATCTTCGCAATCAGCGGTAAAGGCGCGTATTCGCGGATGAAGTATGAGAACGGGGCGCACCGAGTGCAGCGCGTACCTTCGACCGAATCGGGCGGAAGGATCCATACATCGACAGCAACCGTCGCGGTATTGCCGGAAGCTGAAGAAGTCGAAGTGGATATTCACGAAAAGGATATTCGTGTAGATACGTTTGCTGCGAGCGGTCCCGGCGGTCAGAGCGTCAACACCACGATGTCAGCAGTCCGGCTGACGCACGTGCCGACAGGTGTGGTTGTATCGTGCCAAGACGGCAAATCGCAGATTAAAAACAAAGAAAAAGCGATGACCGTTCTTCGGGCACGAGTGTACGATATGTTTGAAA
Organism: Salisediminibacterium halotolerans; assembly: GCF_003814815.1. Taxonomy (GTDB): domain Bacteria; phylum Bacillota; class Bacilli; order Bacillales; family Salisediminibacteriaceae; genus Salisediminibacterium; species Salisediminibacterium halotolerans. The sequence goes on along the minus strand of NZ_RKQQ01000001.1, from coordinate 496,761 downwards.
AAGAAGCGCAGGCAGAATACGACGAGTCGCGCAAATCTGCTGTCGGTTCCGGCGACCGTTCCGAACGGATCCGCACGTACAATTTCCCGCAAAGCCGGGTGACTGATCACCGGATCGGTTTGACACTGCAAAAGCTCGATCAGATTCTCGAAGGCAAGCTGGATCTGATTATTGAACCGCTCGTCGTCGAAGAGCAGTCGAAAATGATGGAAAGCGGCCAGGCGCAATGAACCGCGCCGTAACCGTTTATGAAGCCCTTAACCGGGCTTCTTCTTCTTTGCAGGAGCACGGCTGGGAAGAAGAAATAGCCCGCCGTCTTTTGCAGCACCATACCGGCTGGAGCCGGACGCGCCTGTTTGCTGAAATGCGCACGGAACTGGACGACGAGCAGCTGCTGGCGTTTGAGGCCGATGTCCGGCGCGCCTGTTCGGGTGTCCCGGTGCAGCACATCACCGGAACGGAAGTGTTTTGGGACCGGGATTATGCTGTTTCCAACGATGTGCTCATTCCGCGTCAGGAAACAGAAGAGCTCGTCGACGCGGTATTTTGCGCAATGAAAACGATGTCCCCTCCGCCCCGCCATCTTGTCGATATCGGCACAGGAAGCGGGATCATTGCTGTTACGCTTTATCATCTCTGGCATGAATATAAGTTAACCTCCGGGGATTCGAGGCCGTTTAACGTGACGGCAACGGATGTGAGCGACAAAGCGTTAGCAAAAGCCGAGGAAAATGCGTCCAGGCACGGCGCAGACGGCATAACGTTTTTGCGCGGCGATGCGCTTCAACCGCTGATTGAAGCGGAGTGTGCGGCGGATGTTATAATCAGCAATCCGCCCTATATCCCGGAAGCCGAGCGGACAGCGATGAAAACGAATGTGACTGATCATGAACCGGCCGGCGCGCTCTTTGCCGGAGCGGACGGGTTAAGCATTTACCGGCGGCTGATAGCTCAGCTGCCGGAAGTGCTGTCTCGTCCCGGGCTGGCCGCGTTTGAGATCGGCTGGAATCAAGGTGAAAGCGTGCGTGAACTGCTGTTGGCTGAATTTCCCGAAGCAGACGTCACGGTGCAGCTCGATATAAACGGCAAAGAACGGATTGTTCTCTGTCATGTTCCGAATACTTGAGGATAACTCCCCGCCGGCTGTGGATGATTGTGCACAGCGGCGGGATTTTTTTGCCGTTCGAACCTGCTTATCCACAAACAAGGTCGATTTATCCCCAAATTCACAGCAAAAAAATTTTTTCATCCCCAACCTCCACAAACCCCTTGCGTATGAAAGGGATTTCTTCGTTCGGCATTAAGAATTCAAACGGACTTATGAACAAAAACATTCGATTTATCCACAAGTTAGCAAATTTACACACAAGTTATCCCCGGGCTTTTCAGCGAGAATGTGGATAACGTTGGGGAGGAGCGTACGTTCCCCGGTTGACAAACAAGAAAAAAGTGCTTGTGCTGTCAAGAATGAAACATTGACAAGAAGCCCGCTGTTGCGCACAATATAGCCGTGAGGAGGCGACGTGATGCAAGGATATAAAACAGTGCTTCGGCAAGTGGATACAAGTGTGGATAACCTTGTTGATGACCCGGCGGTCGAGGAAGCGGCGCAGCTATTGAAAAGCGGTGAAGTCGTCGCGTTTCCGACAGAAACGGTGTACGGTTTAGGCGGAGATGCGACGTTAGATGAAGCGATCGCGCGAATCTATGAAGCGAAAGGGCGCCCGTCCGATAATCCGCTCATCGTTCATATTGCCGGGATCGAACAGGCAAAACGCTATGCAGACGACATTCCCCCGGGAGCGGAACAATTAATGAACGCTTTTTGGCCCGGGCCGCTGACAATTGTACTTCGGCATAACGGCAGCTTGTCGCCGAAAGTGACGGCCGGGCTGGACACTGTCGGGATGCGGATGCCGGCTGATCCGGCGGCGCTCGCGCTAATTACAGCTGCTGATCTGCCGCTTGCGGCTCCGAGTGCTAACCGATCGGGCCGCCCGAGTCCGACATCGGCGAGGCATGTGTATGACGATTTGAACGGGAGAATTCCGGTTGTGCTTGACGGCGGGGAAACAGGAGTAGGGGTGGAATCCACCGTGGTGGATGCGACCCAGACGCCGGTGATGATCTTAAGGCCGGGCGGTATTTCGAAAGAAGAATTAGAGGCGGTTGTCGGCCCGGTTGCGGTCGATCCGTCGCTCGCTTTTGATCAGAGCGCAAAGCCGAAGTCTCCGGGAATGAAGTACGCTCATTATGCTCCGGACGCTCCGCTAGTGCTTGTTGACGGCGACGCGGCTTTTTTAGCCGCCGTAGTGCATGATGCAAAAGCTGCCGGAAAACGTGCCGGCGCGCTCGTTTTTGAGGAGCAGATCGGCACAACAGGAGCCGAGCAGGAAGTTTCTCTCGGTCCGCAAGCTGACCCCGCGGAAGCGGCGAGACGGCTGTACGATGCGTTGAGAGTGTTCAAACGTTCAGAGGTCGATATCATTTATGCCGTAACGTTTGCCGACAGCGGGATTGGCGGAGCGGTGATGAACCGGCTGTTAAAAGCCGCCGGCGGCCGGCGGGTTTCAGCAGAAGACAGCAATTAAACCGGCAATCGGGCCGGAAACGGAGTTTGTCCGCTGACGTCAGCGGGAAAACCTAGGATGCATATAACATCGAGGGTTTTTCGCAGGAAAAAATATGCTAAACTAGACTCGAATAGACCTATCTGTTCGAAATCAGCAAAGGAAGTGACCGAAAATGACAAGAGTTTTGTTTGTCTGTACCGGCAATACATGCCGCAGCCCGCTGGCAGAAGCGATTTTTGAGCATAAAAAAACCAACGGCGACTTGGAAGCCGCTTCAGCAGGTATTCACGGATCCGAAGGAATGCCGATGTCGGAAGGCGCCAAGCGGCAGCTGGAAAAGCGGGGAATCATGGAAAGTCATCAAGGCAAACCGCTCGAACAGCACATGATTACGTCGGCGGATTTGATATTAACGATGACAGAAAACCATAAAGACGGCGTTCGCGAACTTTACCCGGAGGCGGAAGACCGGCTTTTTACGGTGAAAGAATACGCAATAGAAGATGAAGAAACGCAGCAAAAAATTGCTGAATTGAAAGAAGAATACCGCAAACTGGAAGAAACGCGGAAGGCAATTTTGCAAGAGCATCAGGCCGAGGTCGAGGATTATAATCAAAAGAAAGAAAAAACAAAGCAGCAGGAAAAACTCGAAGAGAAACTGCTCGATGCACTCCAGCCTCATCAATCACGGATTGACCGTCTCGCTTGGGATATTCCCGCCCTTGATATTCGCGATCCGTTCGGAGCAGGCGACGAAGTTTACAATGAAACGTACGAAGAGCTTGAAGCGGCGATCGAACGGATTTTACCTAAGCTGGGCGAGGATGATTCGTCAGAGTCCTAATCCGTCTGCCCCGCTATTCAACACGCTATTCAATACAGTCATTCAACCAAACATCCAATACAGCAGCCGGAGGGATCGTCATGCAGGGGGGTTACCGTTTCAGCATTAAGCGGAAAATGGTGTTGGGGATTTGTACAGTGGCAGCCGTCACCTATTCAATGAGCGCCTTTTTTATTTTTGTCGTCAGCGATTATGTAGAAGCGTCGTTAGGAATGAGCGCGAACGGATTCATCGTATTAACGTTTGTTTTAGGGATCATTTGGACCGGTATTCTCGGCTACTTAGGCGCGCGGGCAATTGTCAGGCCGCTCGAACGCCTTGAAAAAGGGGCTGCGAAAGTTGCCTCGGGAGATTTAAAAAACGGTGTCGATGTCCCTAAATCCGACGATGAATTGCGCTCGCTCGCGCAAACTTATAATCAAATGATTGCGAGTCTGCAAACAATGTTTCAAGATGTGAACAGCCATTTTTCAACTACGAATGAACAGGTGAAGATGATGCGATCGGCATCGGATCAAGCAGCAAAGCAAGCAGAGACGATTAATCGTTCCGTCGAAGAAATCTCCGGCGGTTCTCAGCAATCCGCCCAGTCGATTCAAAACGCCTCAGAAAGCATCGACGATGTCCGCGATACAGCAGCTGAAGTGCAGGCGTATGCGGAAAAAACCGATCGGCTTTCTTCCGATATGGTGCGCTCGCTGCAGGAGAGCCGGGAAGTGATCGAGGCTCTCGTTGCCGGTGTTGAGCAGCTCGCGCGTGAAAATGAGGGATCGCTGACATGGGTGCAAAGACTCGAGGAAAACGCGGCCCAAGTCGAAGAAATTATCTCACTTGTCGGAAATATTGCCGGGCAGACGAATTTACTCGCCTTGAACGCATCGATCGAAGCAGCGCGAGCGGGAGAACACGGCAAAGGTTTTGCCGTTGTTGCCGATGAGGTGCGAAAATTGGCCGACCAGAGCACGAATGCGGCCGCAAATATCAGCGATCTAATCACGACGATGCAAAAAGATGTCCGAAGTGTTGTCCAGATTGTCTCTGCCCAAGTGGAGCAAGCGAACAGCGAAGCAAAACGAGGGATTGCGGCGAACAAGACGATGGCCGGGATGGCCGAAACGATTAATGAAGCAGCCGAATCGGTGCGGACCATTTATCAATTGGCTGATCAGCAGCTGGCAGCTGCGGAAAAAACCGCACAAGAGTCACAAAACGTTGCGGCTGTCGCCGAAGAAACCGCAGCCGGAACGGCTGATGCGGCGGAAGCGGTCGCCGAACAGACGTCGATGATGCAAGAAATCGCCGCATCATCTGAAGCTCTTCTGCAGCAGGCAGAGTCGTTGAAACAAACCATTTCTCGGTTTAAAGTATAAAAAAAAGAAGCAGGAGCGTGAATAGCGATGAAAATAGCGATCGGTTCAGATCATGCAGGATACAATTTGAAAGGCGACATTATCAAAGTAATTGAAGAACTCGGTCATGAAGCGGTCGATGTCGGCTGCAACAGCAGTGAATCCGTCGATTACGCGGACTACGGCATTCCCGCTGCGGAAAAAGTAGCCGGCGGCGAAGCAGACCGCGGCATTGTCATTTGCGGCACCGGAATCGGCATGTCGATTTCGGCTAATAAAGTGCCGGGAATCCGGTGCGCGCTCGTTCATGATTTGTTTTCCGCACAGGCGACCCGTGCGCATAACGATTCAAACGTGCTTGCGATGGGCGAGCGCGTGATCGGCCCGGGCCTTGCCGAAGAAATCGCACGAACGTGGCTGACAACCGAGTTTGAAGGCGGCAGACACGAAAAACGCGTGCAAAAAGTCATGATGTATGAAAAAGCGAATCGCTGAGTTGTTGACGCCCTCTCCGTTACCGTTCGGGGAGGGTTTTCTGCAATCATTTGAAAGGAGGAGCTCTGATGACAGATGCAATTTATGAGGAAATTACGCTGAAACTGAGCCGGGCACTTGATGAACTGCAAGAGCAGGCGGCGATACCGGCAGGCGGGGTGTTGGCCGTCGGGACGAGCACAAGCGAGGTGAAAGGAGAAAAAATCGGCAGCGCCGGATCGACAGAGATCGCAGCGGCGATTTGGCAAGCGCTTAAGCGTTTTGCGGAAAAAAACGACGTTTACCTTGCCTTTCAAGGATGTGAGCATATTAACCGGGCGCTCACCGTTTCGCGCGAATACACGGAACGGGAGCGGCTGTCTCCGGTTACCGTTGTTCCTGTGCCTCAAGCGGGCGGATCAATGGCTGCTTACGCGTACCGGCAAATGGACGAACCGGCTGTCGTAGAAGAAATTCAAGCCGATGCCGGCATTGATATCGGCGACACATTCATCGGCATGCAATTAAAACCCGTCGCTGTTCCGGTGCGAACCTCCGTTGAAACAATCGGCAATGCCCATGTAACGTATGCACGGACGCGGCCGAAACTGATCGGCGGCGCCCGCGCGGAATATCGTTAACGTTTTTTGCGGTCGCGCCGGTCGCGTCCGCGTTCCCAGCACTCTGCGCCGCGGAGGCCGCTGACATGATCGGCGTAAAAGACCGGATTTTCCCCGGCATCACGCTGCTGCATGTAGTCTTTTAGCACTTTATAGGCTGTGCCACCCAGAAAGAAGATGACAATCAAGTTGATTACGGCCATCGATCCCATGAAGATATCAGCCAAGTTCCAGACGAGCACGACTTCAGCAAGAGCGCCGAAAACAACCATGCTGAGAACGGCAAGCCGGTACAGTGTCAGCCAGGATTTGCTGTTGCCGATAAATTCAATGTTTGTCTCACCGTAGTAATAGTTTCCGATAATCGAACTGAAGGAGAAAAACAAAATAGCAATCGCGACAAACACCGTCGCCCACTCGCCGACGTGAACCTGCAGCGAAGCCTGCGTCAGCTGTATGCCGTCAACATCCGGTCCGCCTGTCTGATACAGATCGGTCATTAAAATAAGAAACGCGGTCGCAGAACAAATAATGATCGTATCAAAGAAGACACCGAGGCTTTGCACGAGCCCTTGCTTGGCCGGGTGGCTGACATTGGCGGTCGCCGCGGCGTTCGGAACGCTGCCCATTCCGGCCTCATTGGAAAACAGGCCGCGCCGGACACCTTGCATAATCGCAGCGCCTGCGCCGCCTCCGACAATTTCTGTCACCCCGAACGCTTCGGAGACGATCAAAGCAAATACATCGGGAATGAGCGTGAAGTTCGTGACGACAACAAAGAAAGCTACGAGCAAGTATACTGTTGCCATCACAGGTACGACGACTTGCGTCACCCGTGCAATCCGGCGGACGCCGCCGAAAATAACGAGCCCGGCGACAGCGGCGATGATTAAACCGAGAACGAGACGGTTCACACCGAATGCCCCGTCAAACGCTTCTGTGATCGTGTTTGCCTGGACAGAATTGAAGATCAGCCCAAAGCAAAGCGTCAAGAGGATCGCGAAGATAATACCGAGAGTGCGGCTGCCGATCGCTTTTTCCATATAATACGCCGGTCCGCCGCGAAAATTTTCGCCGTCGCGGACTTTATATACCTGGGCAAGCGTACTTTCGATAAAGGCGGTAGCCATGCCGATAATCGCAACCATCCACATCCAAAATACGGCTCCGGGACCGCCGATGGCAATCGCAAGCGCGACGCCGGTTAAATTTCCCGTTCCGACGCGGGAGGCGGTGCTGATCGTAAACGCCTGAAAAGCAGAAATCCCTTTATCGCTGTCTTTTTTCTCCGCGATGACGCGGAACATCTCGCCAAAAAGCCGAAATTGAACAAAGCGCGTTCGAATCGTGAAGAATACCCCGAGACCTAAAAGCAATCCGATTAATATGTATGTCCACAATAAGTCGTTCAGCCAGTTGACGAGCTGATCGACCCCGTCTAAAAATGATGCAATGACAATTAATTCCATCGCCAATCCTCCTCGTCCTTTGTGATGTACTGATCATACGGTTTTTCCTCGCGAGCGTCAATATGAATAGAAAAAAATGTTAAGGGTGGGAATAAATTTCTGAATCAAAAAAATTATCTGAAAATGTATCCGCATACATTGATTCGACTTCTATTTAGACCTTTTACAAACGCAGGTGAAAGGAGTAGAATATACGTTGAGTGAACACACGTAATCTCAAATGAAGCGCATCGTGCGTAAATCGTTCAGGAGGAATGGCAATGAAGACGATTGAACAGAGGGATTTGGCTCATGTTAAAGAACAGGACGCGGAGATTTTTCAAGCGATCGAAGCCGAACGGAAGCGGCAGCAAACCAACATTGAGCTGATCGCCTCGGAAAATTTTGTTTCAGAAGCTGTTATGGAAGCACAAGGGTCCGTTTTGACGAACAAATATGCGGAAGGGTACCCGGCTAAGCGTTACTACGGCGGATGTGAACACGTTGACGTCGCGGAAAACATTGCCCGCGACCGCGCAAAAGAGCTCTTCGGCGCTGAACATGTCAACGTGCAGCCGCATTCCGGCGCACAGGCAAATATGGCTGTTTATTATGCCATGCTGGAACAAGGCGATACCGTACTCGGCATGAACCTCTCGCACGGCGGACACTTAACGCACGGAAGCAAAGTCAATTTCAGCGGGAAACAGTATAACTTTATCGAATACGGCGTTGACCAAGACAGCGGCATGCTCGATTATAACGACGTGCGCCAAAAAGCGCTCGAGCATAAACCGAAAATGATTGTTGCCGGGGCAAGCGCCTATCCGCGCGAAATCGACTTCAGCATTTTCCGTGATATTGCCGATGATGTCGGGGCGTATTTAATGGTTGATATGGCTCACATCGCCGGTCTGGCAGCTGTCGGCGAGCACCAGAGCCCTGTGCCGCACGCTGATTTTGTTACGACAACAACGCATAAAACCTTGCGCGGACCGCGGGGCGGGATGATTCTTTGCCGCGAAGAATACGCGAAAAAAATCGATAAAGCGATCTTCCCGGGGATCCAAGGCGGCCCGCTTATGCACGTCATCGCCGCGAAAGCAGTTGCCTTCGGTGAAGCGCTGACGACAGAATTCACCGAATACGCTAAACAGGTCAAAGCCAATGCCGCGGCGCTGGCAGATTCGCTGGAAGAAGAGGGCGTGAACCTCGTTTCCGGCGGCACAGACAACCACCTTGTGCTCCTTGACTTGCGTTCTCTCGGCATTACCGGAAAAACGGCCGAAGAAGCTTTGGACCGAACAGGAATCACGACCAACAAAAACACGATTCCGTTTGATCCGGAGAGCCCGTTTGTGACGAGCGGCCTTCGCATCGGCACGGCTGCGGTTACTTCCCGCGGGTTTACGGAAAACGACTTGCGAAATGTCGGTAAAATCATCTCGCTCGTATTAAAAAATCCGGACGACGAATCGGCGATCGACGAAGCTGCCGGCGCTGTTTCGCAGCTGACAGCACAATTCCCGATGTACGAACGGATGTAAGCATTAAACATGCCCCGCATTGAGCGGGGCATTTCAGACTGTAGACAAAGTCTCGATTACCCCGAGACAAGTCTGCAGTCTTTTTTTATAATAGAGATAAAATGAACCTCGAAGAGGTTCCATTGAGTCAATGTCCGGATAGAGAAAACAATGGGCGTGATCGGCTGCTGGTCGACAACCATCGCTCGCGTCCTGCGGAAGGACCGCCTGCCTCCTCGAGCTATCGCTCTGCGGGGTCAGGCCTGGCCCTTTTTTTTCCGCGGGAGTCTCGCGGGTTTTTCGCCAGCAGCCTTCCGAAGTCATCATCTATGAATTCAGGGGTGAAAGGAATGCTCTCGAAGAACTTAGCTGCTAAACGTATGGACATGGAAATGGTTTGGATGGATGACTTAGTCCCATCCGAGCAAAAAGAAGCCGTGCATCCACTCCTCCGACGCCTCCGGGAAAGCAAGAGACGAAGATCCGTATTCGGCGGTCTGAGACCGCCGAATACTAGCTGAGTCCTTGCCCGGGGCAAGCGGAGGGTAGTGGATTCATGGCTGACACCAAAATAATCGTTTGTCTGCAGTCTAAATACCCCGCACTGAGAAGGGCATGTTTTATTCAATCGAACCGTATTGTTCGAAAGCGAGTTTATCAAATGCGAGCCGTTCGAGATGTTCAAGCGGAACGAGAAAGGTGACCGTTACCACTCCGGGGTTGCGGCCGATCTCAATCGCCCCGGTCACTGTCGCGCGGTTCATCACTTCAGGCACGGTAATGTTAAGCAGTTTCGCCGCCCGTTCCATTCCGTTTGACGTGGCTTCATTCAGCGTGGCGCCGGTTCCGACAAACTGGAGCGGCAAACTTTTTTCCAGCGGTTTGCTGATTCCCCAGGCAGCCTGAAGCTGTTCAGCTTTGCGCCGCTCTTCAGCTGAGACAGGTTTTGCCAAGTGCGGCAAGTCTTCTTCGGTCGGGAGCAAAATCGGTCCTTCGACGGTTTTATCAGCGCCCCCTTTAATTACGGAGACTTGCAGTGTGACGATTCCTGATACATCCGTCGTGTGGCCGGCAATTTCACCGTCGCCCTGCATCGCGTGCATGTCGCCGAGATAAATGCCTCCGCCGGGCACTTTTACCGGTGCGATCACAACTGCGCCTTCACGGGCTCGGTTAATGTCCATATGACCGTCGGTGCGATGTTCCAACTGCTCTTTCGTTAAGGCGTATTCATGCGGCGCATCGATCAAAAACTGCGCAAAGTCACCGGCGTTATGAGAATCCGGAAACGGAATCGCTGGTGTTGTGCCAAGCTGGCCGAGAAACGGACGCATCCGGGCAATCGTGCCGACAAGATCGTGCGGTGCGAAGGCGACGACCGGGTTTTGCACTGAATGTTCCGGCGTGGCCATGTAATGTTTTCCGTCTTTGCCGATTGTTTCGGCTGTCTGATCATCGACTGTCAGGCCGACGGTTTTCGTATCATCAAACGCCATCGTATAGGCATTTGTGAAGCGAAACGGCGTGACGTCCGCCCCGCAGGTCGCACAGCGGATCGCTTCTTGTCCGGTTCCCTGTACAACAGTTTCCGGGTACATCGTACCGCATTCAGGACACTTGACGGCGACAAATGGGTCGCCGAGAAACCGTCCTTCGACCGTCGTATCATTGCCGGATGCTGTTGCCATCGACGTGACGCGAATCGACTTAATCCGAATGGCAATCGCATCGCCGACTTCAGCTCCTTCGACGTAAACCGGCTTGGTCACTTCATGGCCGCCGCGCAAACATGGAGTAATCATCGGCCCCCAGCAGCCCGGCGATGTATTCGCAATGATGTGTCCGCCGTCTTTAACAGGCCCGAGCATTTCTTCGTCCGGATCTAAAATCCCGTTAACAAACCGATTAACAAACACTGTTTCGTTCGCCTGCATTCAAACCCCTCCTCGAGAATTTGTAAGCCCTTTCATATTTGGTGATTCCCGTTCTGTTAAAAGTTAAAGCCTGTGAAAAAAAGATTCATAGACCAGCCGGATGCCGGATGAAATTGTCGACGTTAAAACGGCGAAACAGCTTGATTACAGCAGGGATTTCCGATAGAATACGCAAAGGATACACTGCGTGAATTCATAAATGAAAAAAGGAGCGGGTATGATTGGGGAAAGTATACGTATTTGATCATCCATTAATTCAGCACAAACTGACATTTATTCGCAAGAAAGACACGGGTACGAAAGAATTTCGTGAAATCACGAATGAAATCGCCGGTTTGATGATGTTTGAAATCACCCGACATCTTCCGCTTCGGGAAGTTGAAGTCGAAACGCCTGTCGAGACAGCTACGTGTAAAACGATTGCCGGCAAGAAGCTCGGTATCGTACCGATTTTACGCGCGGGTCTTGGGATGGTAGACGGCATTCTCGATATGATCCCGGCTGCGAAAGTCGGCCATGTCGGACTTTACCGCGACCCTCAAACGTTAATGCCGGTCGAATATTATGTGAAGCTTCCCAAAGACGTTTCCGAACGGGAGATGATCGTCGTTGATCCGATGCTTGCAACAGGCGGATCCGCGATTGAAGCGATCAACGTGCTGAAACGCGACGGTGCGAAAAATATTAAGCTTATGTGTCTCGTGGCAGCGCCTGAAGGGGTTGAAAAGATGCAGGAAGCTCATCCGGACATCGATATTTATTTGGCCGCTTTGGATGAAAAGCTGAATGAAAAAGGCTACATCATCCCGGGATTGGGCGATGCTGGCGACCGTCTGTTCGGTACGAAATAACATGCCTGTTCCGCTCGGGCCGCGCCCGGGCGGAACTTTTTTTGGTTTAATAACATATCTACAGTGAAAACAGAAAATTCTAACATCAATTTTTGCAAAAATTTCGCACACAAACTTCATATATTTATGTATAATGTGGGACATGAAAAATGATCATTTTTAACAATTTGTAAAATGCAATGGAAGCGTTTTAATGATCTGCGGACAAACGTCCGCGGGCGCTTTCGGTGAAGGTGGTGTTATTGACAGGGCATACTGGCTGTTGTACGATGGCAAAGTACGCGACTCAAGGTGAATCACCTGTCACAGCAAGGGTGAGAGCCGTCCGAATACAGTGTTAAAGACGATGCGGACAGGCAGGCTGTCGAAGGGACGTTATACGTACATACCTCTTCGGCGGCACCGTTTGTCAACCGTCTTGATCAAGATGAGAAGGTGCGGGTGACGGATACATGTCTGAACCGTCAAAATACCGGTCGTTAATGAAAGCTTTTGCGCTTATGTCAACGATCAGCGCTTATTTCATCGGTTCAGTTGTCATCGGAGTGATCGTCGGAAATTGGCTGGAAAACCGTTACGAAACAGGCGGCCTTTTTCTTGTCGGCGGGATGCTTCTCGGACTCGCAACGGCTGTTTTCGGGATTTACAGGGCGATTCGACAGTATATGGAAGACGGAGACGATTCATCATGATGGACATGCGGCGGGTTTTTTTGCGTTATGTGATATATACAGCAGTGATCATTGCCGGGCTTTTGATTGCAGCTGTGTTTACGGTTAACCGGCCGTTTCTTTTCGGGATGGCTTTTGGCGCCGTTTTCAGTTTATTCAGTTTATGGACGACCTACATGCAAGTGAGCCGATTCGCAAAAATGACGGCAGACAAGAAACCGCGTTTTACATTCGGGACGGTCTCGCGCATTTTGATCGTGCTTGCAGCTGTCTGGATTGCGCTGAACTATCCGTCACTTCTCGACGTCACCGGTGTTATCATCGGCTTGGCTGTCACGTATGCCCTGCTGTTGATCGAACCGCTTTTTCATGTGCGCCGTCTTAACAAGGAAGTCGATACCCCGCCTTCAAAAGAGAATTGATCTGCTGTACGGCACCACCAGAGAAATGAGGTGAGAAAGATTGGACAGTGAATTTTTAAAAGTGGACCTGTTCGGTATACCTTGGATGACACTGAACGTCCCGACGATGATTATGTCGACCGTTGCGATGGTGATCGTGTTTTTTGTCACATTTTTCATGTCGCGAAAAATCCAGATGTATCCGACCGGTGCGCAAAATGCTCTCGAGTACCTTGTGCAGTTTATTAAGAACGTCATCAGTTCGACGATGGAGTGGAAGCAAGGGAAAAATTTCGTCATGCTCGGGATCACGCTTATTTTGTACGTTTTTGTAGCCAATATGCTCGGTGTTCCATTTGAATTGGCGACCGCCGATCATGAAGTTTGGTGGAATTCACCGACATCCAATCCGGTCCTGACCATCTCTTTAGCACTTTTTGTCATTTTGTTAACGCACTATTATGGATGGAAGATGAGAGGACCGAAGGAATACGGAAAAGATTATTTCCGTCCGGTGTTTTTCTTAGCACCCTTTAAGGTAGTAGAAGATTTTTCGAACACGTTAACGCTTGGCATGCGTCTTTATGCCAACATTTACGCAAAAGAAGTCATTATGGTCATGCTTGTCGGTCTCGGCGCATCCGGAGCATTCTGGGCGTTCGGCGCATTTATTCCGCTCGTCGTGTTCCAAGCATTCAGCGTCTTTATCGGCACATTGCAGGCATTTATCTTTACGATGCTGACGATGGTTTACATGTCGCATAAAGTCAGTGAAGAACATTAAGCAACACCAGCTCTTTATAGAGTGATCAAAGATAAAAATTCAGTGTGAAGATATTAAAGGAGGATATTTATTATGGGTACAGTCGCAATTGCAGTCGCAATTACAGCAGGGTTAGCAGCAGTCGCAGGAGCATTCGGAGTGGCAATCGTCGTTCGCAGCACACTTCAAGGAATCACACGTCAACCGGAAATTCGCGGACCGCTTCAAACAGTCATGTTTATCGGTATCCCGCTCGTTGAAGCCCTTCCGATTTTCGCGATCGTTATAGCCTTCTTACTGTTGCCGTAGGCAATCGCATAACAGTCAGCAGAAGAACATAAATGGCGAAGAAAAGTATGCTCATTCTTCGCCATTCCTTTTGTAAGGCCGATTTCGGCAGATGGCAGGAGTTCCTGTCGATCTTTTTGCAGCGTGCCTTATGAACGATTGAAAAAAAGGAGGCGACAGCGTTGTTTGATATTTATGAAATTGAATGGGTCAATGCTGTTTACCAAATTCTCGGCTTCCTCGTCCTATTATTTCTGTTGAAAAAGTTCGCCTTCGGTCCGATTATGGACATGATGGAAAAACGCGAGGCGCACATAGCTGAACAAATTCAATCAGCGGAAAAGAACCGTGACGAAGCAGAGAAACATCTGAAAGAACAGCGTGAGGCGATTCAAGAAGCCCGTCAGGAAGCACGGGAAATCGTTGAAAATTCGCGTAAACAAAGTGAACAACAAGCTAATGAAATCATCGAAGAAGCGCGCAAAAAAGCCGAACGCGAACAGCGTGAGCGGTTAGCGGAAATTGAGCGGGAAAAAGAAGAAGCTGTCAATGCTATTCGTGAACAAGTTTCCAGCCTGTCTGTCCTCGTCGCTTCGAAAGTGATTGAGAAAGAATTGGATGAAAAAGAACAAGAAAAACTGATTGAAGACACGCTTAAAGAAGTAGGCGGAGACTTATGAGAAGACATCCTGTAGGTTACCGTTATGCTCACGCATTGTTTGAAATCGCTCAGCGCGAAGGGCAGCTTGGGCAATTCAGCAACGAACTGCAATTGGTTGCCGAAGCAGCAGGGAAAACAGAAAAGATGAAAAAAGTCTTTCATCACCCGAAAATGACCGCAGATGATAAGAAAAAAGTCTTTCGGGAAGCGTTTGAAGACAGTGTTCATCCGCAAGTATTGAACCTGTTGTTTTTACTCGTTGACAATAAACGCGAAGATATCATTACTGAAGTGTCGGATAATTACCGGCAGCTTGCCAACGAAGCCCAAGGTGTGGCGGAAGCCGTCGTATTCTCAGCCAAACCGCTCTCAGAAAGCGAAAAAACTGCCGTCGCCGAAGCGTTTGCCAAACGCGCCGGCAAAGCGGAATTGATGATTGAAAATGTCGTCGATGAAGGGATTATCGGCGGGATTAAGGTCCATATTGGGGACACCGTCTTCGATGCCAGTGTTGCCAACCAGCTGAACCGCATCCAGCAACGGATGATCCAGGGAACGTAAGCAGATAGGGGTGAACGATAAATGAGTATCAGAGCCGATGAAATCAGCTCGCTGTTAAAAAAACAGATCGAGAATTACGAATCGGAAATCGAAGTGAATGATGTCGGCACCGTCATCCATATCGGGGACGGCATCGCTGTAGCCCATGGTCTGGAAAACGCCATGGCCGGAGAATTGCTAGAGTTTTCCAACGGCGTGATGGGAATGGCGCAAAACTTAGAAGAAAGCACCGTCGGGATTATTATTCTCGGCCCGTTTACAGACATTCGCGAAGGTGATGAAGTCAGACGCACCGGCCGGATTATGGAAGTACCTGTCGGCGAAGAAATGCTCGGACGGGTTGTTGATCCGCTCGGCCAGCCGCTTGACGGCCAAGGAAAAATTGAAACAGAACGAACGCGCCCAATTGAAAGCCCCGCACCGGGAGTTATGGACCGTAAATCGGTTCACGAGCCGGTCCAAACAGGGATTAAAGCGATTGACTCGCTCATCCCGGTCGGGCGGGGGCAGCGCGAGCTCGTCATCGGTGACCGTCAAACCGGAAAAACCGCGATTGCGATTGACACGATTTTGAACCAAAAACACGAAGATATGATTTGTATTTATGTCGCGATCGGTCAGAAAGAATCGACAGTCGCGGGCGTTGTGGAAACACTGCGGCAAAACGATGCGCTCGATTATACGATCGTTGTCACAGCGAGTGCTTCACAGCCGGCGCCGCTCTTGTATTTAGCACCGTATGCCGGCGTTTCGATGGGTGAAGATTTTATGTATGACGGCAAGCACGTGCTCGTCATTTACGATGACTTAACCAAACAGGCAGCAGCTTACCGTGAACTTTCCTTGCTCCTTCGCCGTCCGCCGGGCCGTGAAGCGTTCCCGGGTGATGTGTTCTACGTCCACTCCCGTCTGTTGGAGCGGGCAGCGAAACTGAGCGACGATAAAGGCGCCGGCTCATTAACCGCCCTGCCGTTTATCGAAACCCAGGCAGGCGACATTTCAGCGTATATTCCGACGAACGTTATTTCGATTACGGACGGTCAAATATTCTTGCAATCGGATTTATTTTTCTCCGGTGTACGTCCGGCGATCGATGCAGGTCTTTCCGTATCCCGTGTCGGCGGTTCCGCGCAAATTAAGGCGATGAAGAAAGTTGCCGGGACACTGCGTCTCGACTTGGCTTCGTACCGTGAGCTGGAAGCTTTTGCTCAATTCGGTTCTGATTTGGATGAGTCGACGCAAGCGAAACTTGCCCGCGGTAAACGGACGGTGGAAGTACTTAAACAAGGGCAGTATTTACCGATTCCGGTTGAGAAACAAGTATTTATCTTGTTTGCCTTAACACGGGGATATCTCGACGATATTGAAATCGAGGATGTCTCCCGATTTGAAAATGAATTGTATCAGCATCTTGATGCCAACAATAAAGACTTGCTGAAAGAAATCCGTGAAACCGGCGGACTGCCGGATGAAGAAGCCATGAAAGGCGCAATCGAAGAATTCAAGAAAAGCTTTCAGGCCAGCTGATCCGCGTACAGCTGTTTTCCGATAAAGGTGGTGAACGACAATGTCCTCGTTGAAAGAAATTAAAACGAGAATTGGGTCGACGAAGAAAACGAAGCAAATCACCAAAGCGATGGAAATGGTTTCTGCCGCTAAGCTGAACAAAGCTCAGGCGAATGCAGAAGCGTTTCAGCCGTACACGGATAAAATCCGCGAAGTGGTCACAAGTATTGCAATGGGCAGTGAGACAGCGTCACACCCTATGCTTGAAGACCGCGAAGAAGTCCGCCGGACAGGGTATATTGTCATTACTTCCGATCGCGGGTTGTGCGGAGCTTACAACAGCGGTTTGCTTCGTGAGACGATGAAACGTATCAATGAACGCCACAGCTCCCCGGATGAGTACGGATTGATCGTCATGGGGCGCGTCGGCATGGAATTTTTTCAAAAGCGGGATATGCCGGTTATGCAAGAGATAACGGCGGTACCCGATCAGCCGGAGTATAACGATATTAAAAAACTCGCTTCGACGACTGTAAAAATGTTCGAAGATGAAATCTTCGACGAAGTATATATTCACTACAACCATTTCATCAGTGCGATCAGCCAGCGGGTCACAGAGACAAAGCTGCTCCCGCTTACAGCCGTGCAAGGCGATGCTGAAGCAGCAGAAGAAAGCCCTGAGACGCTCGATTACATCTACGAGCCAAGTGCGGATGTGATCTTGGAACAGCTGCTGCCGCATTATGCCGAAAGTTTGATTTTCGGTGCGCTTCTCGACGGCAAAGCGAGTGAATTCGGTGCGCGCATGTCGGCGATGCGCTCAGCAACAGATAATGCTGACAGCATGATTGACGACCTGACGCTCAGTTACAACCGTGCCCGACAAGCGGAAATCACGCAGGAAATCAATGAAATCGTCGGCGGTGCAAAAGCCCAGCAGTAAAAAGATGAAACAGGTTGTTAGTATCCCCGGATAACCGGGTGAGCTTCGACAGAAGGAGGAAAGATGATGAATAAAGGACGCGTCACTCAGGTAACCGGTCCGGTCGTTGACGTTCAGTTCGACCGCGGCCATTTACCGAAAATAAACAGCGCAGTTCGAATCGATCAAGACAGCAGTGACGGCGGGGTCGAGCTGCACTTAACATTGGAAGTAGCTCTTCACCTTGGCGGCGATACGGTTCGAACCGTTGCAATGTCCTCAACCGACGGCCTCGTCCGCGGCACAGAAGCGGTTGATACCGGTGGACCGATTGCCGTGCCGGTCGGCGAAGAAACACTCAGCCGCGTATTTAACGTGCTTGGAGAAGAAATTGACCTCGACGAACCGGTGAATAAAGATGTCCGCCGCGACCCGATTCACCGGGAAGCGCCTTCTTATGAAGAACTGTCGACCGGAACAGAGATCCTTGAAACGGGTATCAAAGTTGTCGATTTGCTCGCTCCTTACGTTAAGGGCGGTAAAATCGGTCTCTTTGGCGGTGCCGGTGTCGGTAAAACCGTTCTTATTCAGGAGCTGATCAACAACATTGCCCAGGAACACGGCGGGATTTCCGTGTTTGCCGGCGTCGGTGAACGCACGCGCGAAGGTAATGACCTTTATTATGAAATGAAAGACTCCGGTGTTATTGAAAAAACCGCGATGGTGTTCGGACAGATGAATGAACCGCCTGGAGCGCGCATGCGCGTCGCTTTAACGGGTCTGACGATGGCCGAACATTTCCGTGATGAAAAAGGGGCAGACGTGCTGCTCTTTATCGATAACATTTTCCGTTTCACTCAAGCGGGGATGGAAGTATCAGCATTGCTCGGCCGTATGCCGTCTGCCGTCGGTTATCAGCCGACGCTGTCAACCGAGATGGGACAGCTGCAAGAGCGGATTACGTCAACGAAAAAAGGCTCTGTTACATCGATTCAAGCGATCTACGTTCCGGCGGACGACTATACCGACCCGGCTCCGGCAACGACGTTTGCGCACTTGGATGCGACGACGAACCTTGAACGAAAGCTTTCAGAAATGGGAATCTATCCGGCCGTTGACCCGCTTGCCTCGACATCCCGCGCATTGATGCCGGATGTCGTCGGCGACGATCATTATGAAGTCGCCCGTGAAGTCCAGGTAACGCTGCAAAAGTATAAAGAATTGCAAGATATCATTGCGATTCTCGGGATGGATGAGCTTTCAGAAGACGATAAATTGACCGTATCGCGTGCGCGGCGGATTCAAAACTTCTTATCGCAAAACTTCCACGTCGCCGAGCAGTTTACCGGACAGCCGGGATCTTACGTGCCGGTACAAGAGACGATCAAAGGATTCCGCGAAATCCTCGACGGAAAACACGATGATATTCCGGAAGATGCGTTTCGTTTAGTCGGACCGATCGAAGATGTTGTTGAAAAAGCGAAACAAATGCAGTAAGGAAAAGAAAGCAGGATACGCCGTTTTAACCGCGTATCCTCCCTTTCTTAAGGAGGGTGAATCGTATGAATACGATTGAAGCAAATGTTGTCACCCCGGATGGCAGTGTCTTTAATGGCCAGGTAGAAATGGTCAGTGTGAAAACGCCTGAAGGCGGACTCGGCATCCTGCCGGGGCACTTACCTCTCGTATCGCTTTTGACGATCGGACCGGTCCGTCTGAAATCCGCCGGCAATATACAGCCAGTTGCTGTCAGCGGCGGATTTGTCGAAGTTCGCAAAGACGAAGTAAACGTTCTGGCGGAATCGGCAGAGCTGCCATCGGATATCGACATTACACGGGCGCGCGCAGCAAAAGAACGAGCTGAACGGCGTCTTGCTGAAGCAAAAAAAGAAAACCTCGACTTTGCCCGGGCAGAACTGGCGCTTAAGCGCGCCGTTAACCGTCTGGAAGTCGCGGAAAATAAATAGCTCTGATAAAACCCTTGTGCGGCTTTTCGCGCAAGGGTTTTTTAGAGTGTTGACAAAGTCATGACATCGATCGAAGTCATATTAAAAGGAACGGATGACGACGCATCGTCCGGCTTCTTTCCGCGGGCGCCGCGGGCGAGCGCCGAGCCGCTTCGGGCTGACGCCCTGCAGGGTCTCGTCTATCCCGCTATCCCGCAGGAGAAAGCCGGGATGCTGGGTCATCCTCCTTTTTTGAAGCGAGTGTATTGATAAAAAAGAAGCCATGCATCCACTCCTCCGACGCCTCCGGGAAAGCAAGAGACGAAGATCCGTATTCGGCGGCCTGAGGCCGCCGAATCCTAGCTGAGTCCTTGCCCGGGGCAAGCGGAGGTTAGTGGCTGCGTGGCTTACGTCAAAATAATAATTTGTCTACAAGCTGTAAAACCCTTGTGCGGCTTACGCGCAAGGGTTTTTAATTGTTTTTGCTGAAAATAAAAAAGTTCGGAAAACCGACAAACTTTAGCAACAAAATAAACACATATATATGATTAGCCGGCTGTTATAATCAAAATACTGATCTGTATTATTGTGAAATTGATCGTTATAATTTCCGGCGGAGAAGCTTTAAACCTTTATTTACCGCATTACATAAGAATTCTAAAGTTTTTCACAAATGCAAAGCTGCAAACAAAATAATGGAATAAAATGGATCTTAATTCAAACAGTTGCAGGAGAAGAGAATAACACGTGTATAATAGGAAAATAATACAATAATTACTTTTTAATAATTATTATCAACAAATTGACATTGCTGTTTTTTGTAGATAAAAAACAAAAAAGCCTTTAGAACAGCCTTTAATCTATACAAAATATGGTTTATTTTATAAAGATATGTTCCTAGATTTAAGTTAACACTATAGCCATGTTAGTAATCTGAGAATTCTGAATAATATAGACATTATTTTCACGACTTTGATATAATTTAAGTCGAGTAAGGCAAATAGAATACGATGATGGAGGGGAGTGAATGTATGGGGCTGAGTGCTTATTATGATAATTATATCATTGTCCTGATTTTTTTGATCTTGGGGATTTTGCTTCCAGTAGTTGCGCTGACATTTGGGCGTTTTGTGAGACCGAAGAACCCTTATGCGGAGAAGGTTACAACATATGAAAGCGGTATTCAACCGAAAGGAGACGCACAAGTACGTTATCACGTAGCTTATTATTTAGTTGCGCTTGAATTTATTATATTCGATGTTGAAACCGTTTTCTTATTTCCGTGGGCGGTTGCACTTGACCAGCTCGGCTGGTACGGACTGAATATTATGTTGATCTTCCTCACAATATTGGTGCTGGGTCTCGCCTATTCTTGGAAAAAGAGGGTGCTTGAATGGAATTAAAAGGATTTAAAGACACAGAGCAGTACGATCCGCGGGTGCTTGAGGATATTGAAAAAAATGTATTCTTTACGAAAGTGGATCAATTGAAAGCGTGGTCGCGGACGCGATCGTTTTGGCCGCTGACATTCGGTTTGGCATGCTGTGCGATTGAAATGATGGGGACTGGGGGAGCCCGTTACGATTTCGACCGTTTCGGCGTGATTTTCCGTGCATCGCCGCGTCATGCCGATGTGATGATCGTAGCCGGCACGGTAACAGCGAAAATGGCGCCGGTTCTCCGGACGCTGTATGATCAAATGCCGGAACCGAAATGGGTGATTGCCATGGGGTCATGCGCGACATGCGGCGGTCCTTACAAAGAAGCGTACAGCGTATTAAACGGTGTTGACCGGATCGTTCCGGTGGATGTTTATGTCTCCGGCTGTCCGCCGACCCCGCCTGCCTTGATTGACGGCGTGGATAAACTTCGCCAGAAAATCCGTGCAGAAGCTAAAGGTGAGAGGGTGACAAACGGATGAATGAAGAGCTTCTCGACATGATTACGAATAAAATCAATCAATTAACAGACGAAGAAACAGTGACAGAAGCAAAAATGAATTTTCACAAGCCGATGATCATTCTCCCCGCAGACAAATGGACGCTGACAGCCGCGAAGATGCTCCGCGATGATGAGGATTTGCGCTTTGATTTTCTCACCTGCATAACCGGAGTTGATTACGAAGAGCATATGGAAGTGGTCTACAACTTCTATTCAACCGTACACGACCACTACCTGTATGTGAAGGTGACAACGCCCCGCGAAGAACCGTCCGTGCAATCGCTCGATCCGCTGTTTAAAAGCGCGGATTATATGGAGCGGGAAATCTACGATCTGCTCGGCATCGACTTTCCGGGGCACTGGAATTTGCGGCGGATTATGCTCGATGATGATTGGGAAGGTCACCCGCTTAGAAAAGATTATATTACAGACAAAAAAGCAATGGGCTTAGACTAGAGGGGGGTGCCGAAACAAATGTCGGACTTGAAGACAGAAACGATGACGCTCAATATGGGGCCGCAGCACCCGAGTACGCATGGAGTCTTCCGCCTGCAGCTGGAAGTTGACGGCGAAACAATCGTCCGCGCAACACCGGTGATGGGCTATCTCCACCGCGGTTCGGAAAAACTCGCAGAAGGCTTTTTATATTCACAGTTTATCCCTTATACAGACCGTCTTGATTACATGAACGCGATGACGAACAATTACGTCTACTGTGCTGCCATCGAAGAATTGTTCGATTGGGAAATCCCGGAGCGGGCGGAATACCTTCGTGTCATTACAATGGAGCTGAACCGAGTGGCCAGTCACTTAGTTTGGTGGGGGACCTATTTACTTGATATCGGAGCGATGAGCCCGTTTCTTTACGCATTTCGCGATCGGGAAACGATTCTTGACCGCTTAAATGAAATCAGCGGCGCCCGGATGACGTTTAACTATCACCGGATCGGCGGTGTGAAGTGGGATGCTCCGGAAGGCTGGATTGAACAAGTGTTGGAAACAGTCAAAGAACTTCGGGAAAACATTCAGGAATTTCACACGCTTGTTACCGGCAATGAAATTTTTCAGTCCCGTACGATCGGCGTCGGAAAATTAACGAAAGAGCAAGTGATTAATTGGGGTCTTTCCGGACCCATCGCCCGCGCCAGCGGGGTAGACATCGATGTTCGCAAGACAGAGCCTTACTCGGTTTACGATCAGTTCGATTTTAATGTCCCGACGCGAGAAGAAGGAGATGTGTACGCGCGTTACCTCGTTCGAATCGATGAGATGTTTGAATCGCTGAAAATTGTTGAACAGGCATGCAACAACATTCCAGACGGCGAGATTATTCATAAAAAAGGCAAGAAGTTAATGATGCTCAAACCGCCGGAAGGCGAAGTTTATACACGCGCGGAAGCTTCGAAAGGCGAAATCGGCGTATACGCAGTCAGCAACGGCAAAAATAAACCGCACCGAATCAAACTGCGCCGTCCGTCGTTTGTTAACGTTGCGATTTTACAAGACTTGCTCGAAGGAGATTCAATCCAAAACCTTGTATCAATATTCGGCAGTCTTGATGTCGTGCTCGGGGAGGTTGATGGCTGATGGATCTCCTTTTATGGACAGCATACGCCGTGATTATCTTGATGCTCATGCTCGGCGGCGTAACGTTTGCGATTTTATTTGAACGAAAAGTGATCGGTGCGATGCAGCTGCGGCCCGGCCCGAACCGGCACGGCCCATGGGGGCTGTTTCAGACGATCGCCGATGTTTTGAAACTGCTGTTAAAAGAAGATATTATCCCGGCTGCTGCCGATAAAAAAATCTTCCTGATCGCCCCGGTTATCGCCTTCGCTCCGGCGTTTGCGATTTACGCCGCGCTCGCGTTTGACGAAAATATTTACGGCGCGGATTTAAATATCGGCATTCTTTATTTGCTCGGCGTGGCCTCGATCACGATGCTCGGTGTGTTAATGGGCGGGTGGAGTTCAAACAACAAATATTCTCTGCTCGGTTCGATCCGCGGGGTTGCGCAGATGGTCAGTTATGAACTGCCGCTCGTGTTGTCTGTTGTCGGAATTGTCATTCTCGTCGGCTCATTGAACATGCGTGAAATCGTGTTTTTCCAGGAAAGTGCGGGGATATGGTTCATTATTCCGCAGTTCCTCGCTTTTGTGGTGTACATCATCTCCTCAATTGCCGAACTGAACCGAGCCCCGTTTGATTTGCCGGAAGCCGAATCGGAACTCGTCTCCGGTTTTCACACCGAATATTCCGGTTTTCGGTTCGCATTCTTTATGTTGGCAGAGTACACGTACGCGATTGCAATTGCAGCGATTGCGACGATGCTGTTTCTCGGCGGCTGGCTCGGCCCGGCATTTTTGCCCGGCTTCGTCTGGTTCGCATTGAAGATGGTACTTTTTATGTTCCTCTGGTTCTGGCTGACAGCGACCCTGCCGCGGGCGCGTGTCGGTGATCTGATGAACTACAGCTGGAAAGTGCTCATCCCGCTCGCGATTTTGAACATCGTTGCAACTGCGTTTATAAAAGTGTGGATGGGGTGATAAAATGTTTCGATTATTAAAAGGATTCGGCGTAACGTTGAATTACTTCCGCAAAAAAAATATAACCATCCAATACCCGGAAGAAAAACAGGTTATGCCCGAACGGTTCCGCGGAATTCATCGTTTTTTCCCGGAAAAATGTATTGTCTGCAACTTATGTGTCCAGGCATGTCCGACCGACGTCATTACGCTGACGGGAAAACCGAGTGAGGAAAATCCGAAGAAAAAGGTGATCGATACGTACAATATCGATTTCCAAGGCTGTATTCTTTGCGATTTTTGTACGGAAGTCTGTCCGACGAGCGCGATTGTCATGACGGCGCGTTATGACAACTTGAGCGAGTTTAACCGCGCGGATCATTTCAAAGATATTGAATGGCTGACAAACAACACGGTTTACGGCAACTATATGGACCCAGAAGAAGAAGAACGCTTGAAAAAAGAAAAAGAAGAACAAAAACGCAAAGCCGCTGAAGAGCGGAAGAAAAAAGAAGAAGCGGAAGCCAGTGAACAAGCCGGAAGCAGTGAAGGAGGCGGAACAGCCACAGCTGCAGCGGTTAAAACAGAACAAGAAACAAAGACGGCCGCGAAAACGGAAACGGCCGAAAAGACAGATGAATCGAAGGCCGAGGCGTCTGAAGAACCATCAGCTTCGAAGTCCGAAGAGAAAACGGAGAAGAAGCCTGATTCAGACGAAGACAACACGTCGCAAAGGGGTGACAACCAGTGACCGCACAAGAAATCTTTTTTATCATTTTGGCACTCATCGCTGTAACAGGGGCACTCCTTCTTGTACTTTTGAAGCCGATTTCCCACCGGGTTGTCTCGATGGCCTTTGCATTTATGGCTATCTCAGGCCTTTACTTCTTGCTCGGTGCAGAATTTATCGGTATCGTCCAAATTATGGTGTATGTCGGCGCGATTACGATTCTGTTTGTTTTCGGTATGATGATGACCGAACACCGCACGATCGTCTTCGAACGGGATCCGCGTCTTTCTCACCAAGCGATTGGACTTATCAGCAGTGTTTCGTTGCTGGGGCTCCTGATTTTCGGGATCCTCAGCATGGACCTGCCGCAGACGGAAGGATACGTCGGCTCGGCTGAAGCGATCGGCCTGGAGCTGTACGGCTACTTTTTCGTCGCCTTTATCGGTTCGGCCTTTTTATTAACGGCCGCGCTTATCGGCGCGATCGTCGTAGCAAGAAAGGAGGCCGACTGACATGACTGTCCCGATTAGTTATTTTTTAGTTTTAGCAGCGGTATTATTTTGTATTGGCCTGTACGGAGTGCTCACGCGCCGGCACTTGGTCATTGTGCTCGCGAGCATTGAATTGATGCTCAATTCCGTCAACATAAACTTGGTGGCCTTTTCAGCGATCGGACCGTACGCCGATATTACCGGTCAGGTATTCAGTTTATTCGTTATCACGGTGGCTGCAGCAGAAGCCGCAGTAGGACTGGCGATCTTGATTGCCCTGTACCGCAACCGAGATTCCATTGATGTGATTAAACACGATCTGTTAGGCACAGACAAGGAAAAATCAGTGTCAACGTTACAATAAGAGACTAACTACAAGAAAAGGTGATAGTATGATGCAACTTGCCTGGTTAATCCCGGTTTTTCCGCTGATCGCCTTCCTAATTCTGCTTTTTTTCGGCAGGCTGCTGCAAGAAAAAAGCGCCTATGTCGGGATCGCAGCATTAGCCCTGTCGTTCATCTATTCAGTGTTGGCACTGTTTGAACGGGTAGGCGGAGAAACTTACACATACGTGTTTGAATGGATGACCTTCGGTGAAACTTCGCTGACAATGGGCTATGAAGTGACGGCGCTCAACGCGATGATGCTGATCGTTGTAACGGTCGTCAGCTTGCTTGTCCATGTTTTTTCGCGTGAATATATGCACGAAGATCACCGCATACACGTGTTTTATTCGTACTTAGGGCTGTTTTCATTTTCGATGCTTGGACTCGTATTAGCACCGAATATTTTACAGCTGTTTATTTTTTGGGAGCTTGTCGGGCTCTGCTCGTTTTTGCTCGTCGGCTTTTGGTATTTTAAACCCGAAGCAGCTTCAGCTGCGAAAAAAGCGTTTCTCACTACGCGCATCGGCGATGTCGGTTTACTGATCGGGCTTGTGCTCCTTTTCAATGAAGTCGGAAGCTTTGCCTATGCCGACATTTATGCCGCTGTTGAAAACGGCATGGTCGAACAGCCGATGGTGACCGCGATCGCGCTGCTTGTCTTTCTCGGCGCGGTCGGAAAATCGGCCCAATTTCCGCTCCACGTCTGGCTTCCGGACGCGATGGAAGGCCCGACGCCGGTCAGTGCGCTTATCCACGCAGCGACGATGGTTGCTGCCGGGGTTTACTTAGTCGGTGTGATGTACCCGGTCTTTCTCGCATCTGAAACGGCATTAACGGTCGTCGCCTATACCGGAGCAATTACGGCGTTCTTCGCAGCGACGATGGCGCTTGTGATGACGGATATTAAACGGGTGTTGGCGTATTCGACGATCAGCCAGCTCGGCTTTATGATTTTAGCGCTCGGAACCGCGGGCTATGTTGCCGGGTTGTTCCACTTAATGACGCATGCCTTTTTTAAGGCGCTGCTCTTTCTCGGCGCGGGAAGCGTCATTGTCGCGGTTCATCACCGGCAGGATATCAGTGTAATGGGCGGCCTGTGGAGCAAGATGAAAATCACCTCGGTCACGTTTTTAATCGGAGCCTTGGCGATTGCCGGCATCTTCCCGCTCGCAGGATTTTGGAGCAAAGAAGAGATTCTCGCTTCCGCGCTCTTGAACGGCAACGGCTTTTTGTTTGGTCTTGCGTTAGTGACGGCATTTATGACCGCGTTTTATATGTTCCGGCTCTTCTTTAAAACCTTCACGGGTGACTATCGCGGTGCCCATGATGACGAAGATGAAGCAGACGGTCACGGCGAAGATGATCATCACGGCGAACCGCACGAGAATACCGGCTTTATGACGATGCCGCTTGTCGTTTTAGCTGTATTGGCTGTCACAGCCGGTTTTGTCAATCTGCCGTTTATCGGCTATCCGCTCGAAGGCTTTTTGACGGCAGGATTAAATCTCGGCGATCAGCCGCACGGCGAACTGTGGCTAGCGTTTCTATCGCTGGCAGTCGCTGCCGGAGGAATCTTGCTCGCCTGGGCGATGTATTACAAAGGATCGATCTCGGAAGATTTCTTTGCCGCCAAAGCGCCTGCCGTTCACAAACTGCTGCTCAACAAATATTACCTGGATGAATTGTACACGGCTGTGTTTGTCAAACCGACAGTCGCGGTCGGAAGGTTCTTCTGGGAAATGGATAAAGGCATCGTTGACGGGATGGTTAACCTCATCGGACGATTTACCAGCACGTCAGGCCGGACGTTCGGAAAAACACACAACGGCCAGCTCCAAACTTACGGAGTTGTTTCCGTCCTCGGGGGAATCGTTGTCATCGCAATTGCCTTCGTGCTAAGGGGGTATTTCGGATGATGGGAAATATTTTGTTATGGTTAATCGTTGTGCCGCTCGTCGGTGCACTGCTCATCTTAACGATTCCGCGTGAATACACGAATGTCATTCGCTCACTTGCCGGTCTGACTGCAGCGGTTGCGCTTGTCCTCTCGCTTGTATTATGGGGGATGTTCGACCGGGGAGCTGCCGGCATGCAGTTTTATGAACAGCTCGAGTGGTTTACGCTCGGATTTATGCAAGTGAATTTTGAAATCGGCGCCGACGGACTTTCCGTTCCGTTGATCGCCTTGACGACGATTGTCACGCTGTTCTCGATCGTCGCATCGTTTACCATTGAACACCGCGTAAAGGAATTTTACGTCTGGACGCTTGTGTTGCTGACAGGTATGCTCGGTGTATTTGTCGCACTCGATATGTTCTTGTTTTTCCTCTTTTTTGAATTAACGCTCATTCCGATGTTCTTTTTAATCGGAATATGGGGCGGGAAAATGCGCGAGTACGCTTCGTTTAAGTTCTTGATTTACACAGGGCTCGGAAGCGGGATTATGTTTATTACCTTTATCGTCATTTACGTGCAAGCGGCGCTTGTCAGCTTTCCCGATCCGATGTCGTTTAGCATTGTCGAACTGACAGAAGCTTACACGGAAGGCGCAGCGGCCGGCGCGGTCGGCGGAGCGATGAAAGGCGGCATGTTCCTTGCCTTGTTTACGGCGTTTGCGATTAAGCTTCCGGTCTTTCCGTTTCATACATGGCTTCCGAACGCCCACGTCGAAGCACCGACAGCTGCAAGTATGATTCTTGCCGGCGTGCTGTTGAAAATGGGCGGTTACGGATTGATCCGTGTCGGTTTCGGGATTATGCCGGATCAGGCGGCAAGGTTTGCCACGCTGATTGCCGT
This sequence comes from Salisediminibacterium halotolerans, assembly GCF_003814815.1. GTDB lineage: Bacteria > Bacillota > Bacilli > Bacillales > Salisediminibacteriaceae > Salisediminibacterium > Salisediminibacterium halotolerans. The sequence continues at coordinate 468,553 of NZ_RKQQ01000001.1, read as the reverse complement.
TCTCGGTGTGATTAATATCATTTACGGCGCGCTCTTGGCGCTTGTACAGACAGATTTAAAAGCGTTGGTGGCTTACTCAAGTATCAGTCACATGGGGATTGTCCTGCTCGGAATTGCCTCGATTACCGAAGCGGGCATGCAGGGGGCGATTTTTCAGCTCGTCTCCCACGGATTTATCTCCGCGCTCCTCTTCTTTATGGTCGGAGCGATCTATTCGCGGACGAAAACCCGAACGATTTCGGAAATGGGCGGTCTTTCGCATTCCGTGCCGGTGCTGGCAGGTTTTATGCTTGCCGCTGCGATGGCGTCGCTCGGTTTGCCGGGCATGTCCGGTTTTGTCAGTGAATTAATGGCGTTTATCGGCATTTTCGGTGCACCGGCAGAAATCTTGCCGCAAGCGGTGACGCTCGGTGTCATTGCCGTTGTCGGGATTATCTTTACTGCCGCTTACTTGCTTTGGGCGATGCAGCGGACAACGTTCGGCCCGCCGAAAGAGAAATATGCCGGGCTCGTTGATGCAAAGCCGATGGAGTACGTTCCGATGGTCGGGCTGCTCGCGTTCACGATTTTGATCGGGGTCTATCCATTTATTCTAAGCGACGTGATAAACACTACAGTTATCGACCTTGTGTCGAAGATAGGGGGTTAAAGACATGCTAGCATTTGAAGCGACTTGGTCTTTAATGACTCCGGAAATCGTCCTGGGCGCACTGGCAATGCTTGTATTTACAATCGACTTCATGACAGGCATCCATGAGAAAAAGCCGTTTATCGGCCGGTTATCGATTTTCTCTCTGCTTGTAACAGCCGTGCTGGTTTTAGTCATGAACCCGCAAGGCGGGCAGATTGGCGATACATTTCTTGTCGATCCATTCGCAATGGTCTTTAAATTGATCATTCTTGTCGGGGTCGCGCTCGTTATCATGATGAGCATGAACTATCTGGACCGAAACGAGGACATTTATCAGGGCGAGTACTACTCGATTTTGCTGTTCACAGCGCTCGGTGCGATGATTATGGTGTCATCGGCTGACTTGATTACATTGTTTATCGGTCTGGAAATTGTCAGTATTTCGTCTTACGCATTAGCCGGATTTAAAAAACACAATATCGATTCGACGGAAGCATCGATTAAATACATCGTTCTCGGCGGTACAGCGTCGGCATTCATTTTGTTTGGCATGAGTTACCTGTACGGTTTAACCGGGACGACCAGCTTGTATGAAATCGGCGCTGCGATGCCGGAACTGTTCGCGGATTACACCGTCATGATCATGATCAGCTTGTTGTTTATGCTCGGCGGTTTCGGCTTTAAAGTCTCGATGGTCCCGTTTCATATGTGGGCGCCGGACGTTTATTACGGCGCTCCGACTCCGGTTACCGCCTTTTTAGCAACCGTTTCAAAACTGGCGGCTTTCGGGATTATTATTCGCGTATTTACGCTCGGATTTGAGAGCATCTACGCCGAGTGGGCGTTTATTGTGGCGACGATTGCAGCGATTACGATGATCGTCGGAAACTTCATCGCCTTGACACAACAAGACGTCAAACGCCTGATGGCCTACTCAGGCATTGCGCAAGCCGGGTATATTCTCGTACCGATTGCGACGGTGTTAAACAACTTCTCGATCACGGTGATCATCTTTTACAGCGTTGCCTATATTATGATGACGCTGGGCGCATTTTCGATCATTACGCTCGTCAGCGAGCAGAGCGGGAGAAAAACCGGGATGGACACGTTCGCCGGGCTGTATCAGCGCTCGCCTTATATGGCGGTGGCGATGGCGATCTTCCTGCTCTCGCTTGCAGGGCTGCCGTTTACAGCCGGATTTATCGGCAAAGCGAATATATTCTTGCTCGCGATTAACGGAAACATGCTCTGGCTGGCGATTATTATGATTGTCACAAGCATTATCAGCTTTTACTACTACTTCGGTGTCATTAAGCAAATGTTTATGGCCGAACCGAAGCCGAACGCAGAAGAAATCAAGGTACCCGGCGGCATTCAGGCCGTTGTCACGGTTACTTTGGCCGGAACGGTCCTGCTCGGTATTTTGCCGAACTTGCTGCTCGATCTGTTCACCGGATTTAATTGGATGATTTAACCGCAGCCAACAGCCCTGAAGGGTTTCCTTCAGGGCTGTTTTTTTATCATTCATTTAGAAGGAAAAAGGAAATAATTCGGGTTTGAATTGAACTACGAAAGAATAAAAAGAGGGAAGCGCGTCCTTATTTGGCAATTATAGGTTTGAGATGTGAATAAAATGTAAATAAGAATAATATCACCAGCTGATAATGGCTGTTTCTGCATGAATGTCACATGTTGCAAATTACGCGAAAATAAGTCCTCCGACCCATGTAAATCCTATTGATAATGACGAAATTACGGTATCATTCATTATTGAAATGATTTATGATTAAGATTGCGCCCGTTTGCTCGGGATTTCCCTTTTTCGGGGAGTCTTGGAGTATTTGGGTAAGATTAACGGTTTGCAGTGTTGGAGGATGAAACAGATGATCGAGGAAATGGGACAGCAATCACTCTTTAATATTTTAATCAGCTTAATGGTACTCATTGCTGTATGGTGGTCCGTTCAATCAATCCGCTTCGATTTATTTTTAAAAGATCCAGAAGGAATCAAAGCAAAAGGATTTATGGTTGTGCTGACATTGGCGCTGACTTATCTCGTCACAAGTTTCATCTTGAATTATTTGAACTGGTCGCAGACTTTGAGGTTTTTGTTCTAATAATCGTTTATTTGCAAGATGCTGACTCAAAGCGGAATGTTACCGTATGAATAACGGCCAGACGAAGATGCTTAATGAACAATTAAAAAATTTTTTTAAACGACTGTAACAAAATCGATGATAACAACGTACTAATATACGCAGGACATGATTAAGCAAAATACGAGCAATTGAAGCGAAAGATTAAAAATTTGAAAACACGACAAAGAATTTCATAATTCTTTACGACACGGAGGGAAACACTATGGAAAAAATCATTGTCCAAGGCGGGCAGCGTTTAAACGGAACAGTGCGTATTGAAGGCGCAAAGAATGCAGTCCTTCCGGTGATCACGGCATCACTTTTGGGCGAAAAAGGGAAAAGTAAAATCATGGATGTTCCGGCTTTGGCCGACGTTCATACAATTAATGAAGTTTTGCGCAATTTAAATACCGACGTTGTTTATGATGAAAAAGAGGGCACGATCGAAGTGGACGCCGAAGGCATCCTCGATGTCGAAGCACCGGTTGAATTCGTCCGCAAGATGCGCGCTTCTTTTTTAGTTATGGGCCCCTTGTTGGCGCGTAAAGGCCATGCACGAATTGCCCTTCCCGGCGGATGCGCCATCGGCTCCCGGCCGATTGACCAGCATTTAAAAGGCTTTGAGGCGATGGGAGCTGAAGTCGAGATCGGGAGCGGCTATATTGAAGCGAAAGCGCCGGAAGGCGGGCTTTACGGCAGTAAGATATATTTAGACTTTCCGAGTGTCGGAGCGACAGAAAACATTATGATGGCTGCGACGATGGCAAAAGGAACAACAACGATTGAAAACGTCGCACAAGAGCCGGAAATCGTCGACTTGGCCAATTACTTAAATGCGATGGGAGCGAAAGTGCGCGGTGCGGGCACCGGCACGATCAAAATCGAAGGTGTCGAGCAGCTTCACGGTGCAGAACACACGATTATTCCTGACCGGATCGAAGCAGGAACATTTATGGTCGCTGCTGCCATTACCGGCGGCAACGTGTTGATTGAAAATGTATTGACCGACCATTTAAACCCGCTGATTGCAAAAATGACCGAGATGGGCGTCATGATCATGGAAGAATCCTCCGGGGTGCGCGTGATCGGCCCGGAAACATTAAAAGCAGTAGATATTAAAACGATGCCGCATCCAGGCTTTCCGACCGACATGCAGGCGCAAATGATGGCGCTTATGCTCCGGGCAGAAGGGACGAGCGTGATTTCGGAGACGGTATTTGAAAACCGCTTTATGCACGTTGAAGAATTCCGCCGTATGAACGGGAACATTAAAATTGAAGGGCGTTCGGCCATTATGAACGGACCTGTGAATCTGCAAGGATCCGAAGTCATGTCAACCGACCTTCGCGCCGGCGCTGCCTTGGTCTTAGCCGGTCTTGTAGCAGACGGGTATACCCGTGTAACCGAACTGCGTCATATCGACCGCGGCTACGTCGATTTTGCCGGAAAAATGGCTCAAATCGGGGCCGATATCGAACGGATTGATGAAGAAGCAGAAACGGAAAAAGCTGCAGAACTGAATCCTGAGCTTCTTGAAAAAGAAGCGGTACGCTCAACGAAGGATTCAGCGATCAGCTGACAGCCGGCAACAAAGATATAAACAAATCCCTCCGAGCAAGTTCCGGAGGGATCTTTAACATGGGATTTTTTATTCGCTCTACCCTTAGCGTGTCGAATTATGATAAAATGAGACGGTGTAGAATGACGGTTAAAAGGCTCAAAGAAGGAAAAGATTGCTTACTGTATAGCACGTCAGGAGGAAAAATATGTTAGGTCGAGATATCGGGATTGATTTAGGTACGGCGAATGTATTGATTCATGTAAAAGGACGCGGAATTGTATTGAATGAACCGTCGGTCGTTGCGATGGATGCGCAGACGAAGGAAGTGCTGGCTGTCGGCGATGAAGCTTTTCAGATGGTCGGACGCACCCCCGGCAATATCGTTGCGACACGGCCCTTGAAAGACGGCGTCATCGCTGACTTTGACACAACAGAGCAAATGCTTAAACACTTTTTAAATAAAATTCAAGTTAAAGGCTGGTTCACGAAGCCGCGCATGCTGATCTGCTGCCCGACAAATATTACATCTGTAGAGCAAAAAGCGATCCGCGAAGCCGCTGAAAAGAGCGGCAGCAAGCAAGTATACATTGAAGAAGAACCGAAAGTCGCCGCAGTCGGCGCCGGAATGGATATTTATCAGCCGAGCGGAAATATGATTGTTGACATCGGCGGCGGAACGGCGGATGTCGCGGTACTGTCGATGGGCGGTGTCGTCACCGCAGAATCAATCAAAGTTGCCGGCGATACGTTTGATCACGATATTTTACAGCACGTGAAAAAAGAATATAAATTGCTGATCGGCGACCGGTCGGCAGAGGACATTAAGAAACAAGTCGGCACGGCTTTTCCGGGCGCGCGTAAAGAGGAAATTGAAATTCGCGGCCGTGACCTCGTCAGCGGATTGCCGCGGACGATTTCAGTCGGTTCCGAAGAAGTCCGCGGAGCGATGGCGGAATCGGTCGACCAAATCGTCCAAGCTGCCAAAAATGTCTTGGAAAATACCCCGCCCGAGCTTTCGGCGGATATTATTGATCGCGGTATTATTATTACCGGAGGCGGCGCCTATTTGCACGGGATCGACCAGCTGCTGTCAGATGAATTGAAAGTGCCTGTTTTCTTGGCGGAAGAGCCGATGGATTCAGTCGTTAACGGCACAGGTATGATGCTTGAAAATCTCGACCGTCTGGAACGCAAAAAAATCTCTGTTTAATGAGAAGAGACAAACAAAAGAGGTGAGCGCATGCTCAGAGGAATGTACGGCGCCGGCGCCGGAATGATAGCCCAGCAGCGCCGACAAGAAATGCTGTCAAACAACGTAGCGAATGCCAATACACCGGGGTATAAAGCAGACCAAGGTTCGTTGCGGACGTTTCCGCAGCAGCTGATCCAGGCAGTCGGAACGGATCACCCGGAGACGCACGGATCGCGTGATGTCGGAACGTTAGCGACCGGCGTATATATGCAGGAACGCACACCGAATTTTACACAAGGTGATATGCGCGAAACGGGCAACTCGACTGATGCTGCGCTTCTCCAAGGAGGAGTGCCGGAAGATCCGGAAACAGGCAATCCGGCAATGCTCGCTTTTGAAGCTGTGAACGATGACGGCGACGTCCGTTATACGCGCAACGGCAACTTCGCGATTGACGGCGAAGGGTTTTTAACCACACCGGACGGCTACTATGTTCGCGGTGAGGACGGCGAAGCGATCAACGTTGCAACGGAAAACATTGATATCAGTGAGGACGGCGTCATCACCGATGCAGATGAAGATGTGCTCGGGCAATTAAACGTCGTCGTCATTCCTGATGCCGAGAACTTGGTGAAAGAAGGATCCGGCTTGCTGAATTACGAAGGCGAGGAAGAGATCGTCACAGCGATCGGAAATGACGAGACGGAATATCAAATTCAGCAAGGCGCGTTGGAAGGCTCAAACGTCGATGTCAATCGGACGATGTCGGAAATGATGGCAACGATGCGGTCGTTTGAAGCGAACCAACAAGTTCTCCAAGCTTATGATCAAAGCATGGAGCGGGCAGCGAATGATATCGGCCGCCTGCAGTAAATGATTCAAGCGATAAAGATACAGAGAGCAGGTGAAGCCGTATGAACCAGGCAATGATCAACTCGGCCGTCACGATGGGCCAGCTGCAGCAACAATTGGATACGATCGGCGATAACTTGGCGAACGCGAATACGACAGGATTTAAACGCCGCGATACATCCTTTAATGATTTGCTTTTCCAGCAAGTCGATAACCTGTCGCGGGACGAGTTTGAAATGGGCCGCGACACCCCGAACGGCATCCGCCGCGGCTCCGGAGCCGGTGTCTCACAGACGGCGGTCCGGTTTGAGCAGGGGAGCATTAATGAAACCGGGCGTGAATTAGATATCGCTTTGACGGAACCGGGCTATTTTTTTGAGCTTGAGCCCGGGGACGACGGCGACCGGCGATTTACGCGGGACGGCGCGTTTTATTTCAGTCCGAACCCGGAGGATGAGACGGAAAACTTCGTTGTTAATCATCAAGGCGATTATCTCCTTGATGAGGCCGGCGATCCCGTCGTGATGTCGTCTGAGTATAGCGATTTTACGATTTATGAAGACGGCACGATTGAAGGCGTGCTTGAAGACGGTGAAACGGAAGACGTCGCCCAGCTTCAGCTTGTCAACATCACTCATCCGCAGCATTTGGAATCGCAAGGCGAAAATAATTTCGTCTTCGGCGATCTCGATGCCGTCGGCCTTGAGATCGATGATGTACTCGATGAAGCTGCCGGAACCGAGGTTTTTCAGCAAGGCGCACTGGAATCATCCAATGTTGATATGGGCCGCGAAATGACGAGCATGCTCGAAGCACAAAGGTCGTATCAAATGAATTCCCGCGCGGCTGACATTTCCAATCAAATGCAGGAAATGGTTTCGAATCTCCGCTAAGCGGCAAGGGTTGAAAAGTTGACGGACGCGGCGTCAGCTACTAAAGTGAAAAGTTACGACAAGCAAGGATAACGGAGGAAATCATGGCGAAAAAGAGCAGTGCGGAAAACGGGAGTTCGCAGTATCAGCATTCTGAAGATGCCGCTCAAACCGGCTCAAACGGACAGCATAGCGCTGACAATGAAGGCAAAAAGAAGCGCCGGGAGAAGCCGGGACGGATTCGGTTAATCCCTGTTTGGCTTCGCCTCGTGTTAATTTTGCTGCTCGCGGGAGCTGCTTTGATCGTCGGGGCGATGGCCGGGTATGCGATCGTCGGCGATGGAACGAACCCGTTTGACGTCTTTAACCCCGATACGTGGTATCATATTCACGATATCATTTTTGAAGGAACCGAATACGAACGCGATTAAAACCTCCGTTAGCGGAGGTTTTTTGTTTTTAAATGCCGCCTTGCATGGCTCGGGGAAAACCTCTAAACTGAACCGTAAGGAAAAAATCAGACAGGGGGCAGATTAAACTATGTTGAATATTGATGAAATTAAAGAAATTATTCCGCACCGTTATCCGTTTTTGTTAATCGACCGGGTCGATGAAGTCGAAGAAGGCAAGCGCGCGGTGGCGACGAAAAATGTCAGTGCGAACGAAGAGTTTTTCAACGGTCATTTTCCTGATTATCCGGTGATGCCGGGGGTATTGATTATCGAAGCGCTCGCCCAAACGGGAGCGGTGGCGATTTTGAAAAAAGAGGAAAACCGCGGGAAACTGGCGTTTTTTGCCGGGATTAATGACTGCCGCTTTAAAGGGCAAGTAAAACCGGGGGATCAGCTCACGTTGGATGTTGAAATTACCCGTCTGCGCGGAACGATCGGCAAGGGCAAGGCGACAGCTTATGTCGATAACAACATTGTCGCTGAAGCCGAGCTGATGTTTGCCTTAGGCGATAAAGAATCGTGATCGAAAAAAGCTGCCGTTCGGCAGCTTTTTTATTCGCTTATTTTTCGAGATGGTACATAACTTGTTTATAAAACAGTAAAAGACGCTGCTCTGTCACAGCGCGCACACGTAAGCCGAGGCGGTCAAACGTAAGCAGCCACTCGAGATGCGTCCGGTTCGTGTGCGGGTGGCCGCGAAATTCGCAATTGAACAAACTGTCGGTGACATACGTTAATTGCTTTTGCGCCGGGTTTTCATAAACATCTTCAATCACGATGATCCGCTTCGCTGTACGGAGAGCTTCGTTTAACACGGTGTCAGGGTCCGGGGTGTGATGCAAGACCGTGAGCAAAAGCGCGACGTCAAATGTATCCTCTTCAAACGGCAAGGTAGTGCCGTTGTAAATGACAGGCTTTATGTCAGGATTAAAGCTATTGTCAGACACATCAACAGGCGTTACATCAAAGCCGTTTTCCATGAGCATACCGCTAAGCGCGCATTTGCCGGCGCCTAAATCGATTATTTTGTCACCCGGGTTAAGGTGCGGCCGGATCCGCTCGTATTTTCCTTGTGCCCATGAACGGCTGAGCGTTCGGTAAATCGTCTTTTGCAGAGGATAAATCATCATACGGCCGCCTTTCATAACTGTTGATGGATTATACTTTATCATCTTTTCCGCCGTTGTGGAACGTGTTTTCGATTTCGTCAAAATTTTCCTCAAAATTGAAAACCGGCAAGAGACATGGAGGGGGAAGCATGTCTTTGCCGGTTTCATTATCGGAATAAGTTCCGTCAATTCGTTCAGTTAAGGGGCGGGAGCCAATCGCCGTGAGCTTCAATCAAGGCGTCGCAAAGTTTGACTGTATCGGCAATCGAAAGCTCGCTCGATGTGTGCGGATCGAGTAACGCCGCCTGATAAACGGCGTCTTTTGAGTTTCGCACGACAGCTTCAACTGTCATGATTTGTGTGTTGATGTTCGTCCGATTTAAGGCAGCGAGCTGTTCGGGCAAGGCGCCGACATGGGTCGGCGCAATACCGCTGCGGTCGGCGACACACGGCACTTCAACGCAGGCATTTTCCGGGAGGTTGCTGATCAGACCGCCGCGGTTGACCAAGTTTCCGCCGAATTTAAACGGAACATCGGTTTCGATCGCTTCAATAATCCGCGAGCCGTACTCGTTTGAGCGTTCGTGCGTGATCGAGCTGTCTTGGACAATGTCGTCGCGCATTTGTTCCCATTCTTCGATTTGATTGACGCAGCGGCGCGGGTACTCATCGAGCGGAATGTTATAGGCATCGATCAGCTCCGGGTAACGGCTTTTAATAAAATACGGGTGGTATTCAGCATTGTGCTCGGATGATTCGGTCACATAATAGCCGAATTGTTCCATCAATTCAAACCGGACCATATCATCGTGTTGTTCGTTTTGCTTTTCGCGCGCCTTTTGTTTGATTTCCGGGTATAAATCTTTGCCGTCTTTTTTAATTTTCAAGAGCCAAGCCATATGGTTGATGCCGGCAATTTCCTGCTCGGTGTCAGCCGGATTCACGTCGATGTCAAGCTTCTCAAACAGTTCCGGCACGCATACTTGGACACTGTGGCAAAGGCCGATCGTTTTAACGTTTGTATGCTGCTGGATGGCGGCTGTCAATGTTGACATCGGATTCGTGTAATTTAAGAGCCAGGCATCCGGGCAAACCTTTTCAATATCGCGGGCAATATCAAACATAACCGGCAGTGTTCTCAATGTGCGAAACAGACCGCCGATCCCGATTGTGTCGCCGATCGTCTGCTCCAAACCGAATGATTTCGGGATCTCAAAATCAATCACGGTGCTCGGTTTATAACCGCCGACTTGAATCGCATTGATGACATAAGCGGCATTAGACAGCGCTTCACGCCGGTTGGTATACGCGTTGATTGTGATCGACGGATTGTAATTGTCGCGCAAGTTTTTGAGCATTTGTTCTGATTCTTTCAGCCGCGTTTCATCAATATCAAACAGCGCGAACTCAAAGTTTTCCAAAGCAGGGACAAACATGCAGTCGCCGAGAATGTTTTTCGCGAAAATGGTGCTCCCAGCACCGATAAAAGTGATCTTATTCATTTCCTGTCATCCTCTCATCGTTTTGAAGTGTGTTTATTGCACAGCCGTTTGTTTGGCAGACGGCGTCATAACGGAAGATTCCCGGTATTGAATACAGCACGGATGGATAACCTTCGCCGGGATCTCCCGTCCTTCACAGCGCTCTTTGAAGAGTTTGACCGCTGATTTGCCCATTTGATCCGAATGGATTTTTGCTGAGGTCAGCGACGGGCTGAAGTACTCCGCGAGTTCAATATCATTGTAAGAAGCAACCGCCATATCGCCGGGCACGGTTAAAGCGCTTTCATGCAAGGCTCTGATCGCTCCCAAGGCCAGCGGGTCGCTGGCGATTATCATCGCCGTCGGAAGGTCTCCTTTCGCGATCATTGATTTCATCAGTTGGTATCCGGCGTTTGAGGACCATTCTCCGATCGCGACGTACTTTTCGTTGTATAAGCCGAGCGATTCGAGCTTTTGCTTATAATGGACGAATCGCAACTTTTCCGCATTAGCGATCACATTCATATCCCGATCGGGCGTCGGACTGTGAACATATTCGTCTCCTCCGATAAATCCGATCGTTTGATGTCCTTGTGCGAGAAAATGATCGATCAGTTCAACGGTCGCGTAGAAAAAATTTGACGTGACGCTGTCAAAAACGGCTGAGTTCGGCGATTCATCAACGAAAATAATCAGCGGTTGAATCGCGGATATTTGATCGATGATCGAAGGAGGGACGTGGCCGACTACGATGACGCCGTCTGTATCCTTTACTTCCTTCAATCGTGCTGTCACCTCTCCGCCGCGTATGACCGAAGCGATCGCGACTCTTGAGAGACGGCATTCTGTTTCAATGCCGCGTCGAATCGACATGAAGTACTCATCTTCGTATTCATGATCTTTCGAGCAGAACATAATTAATGATAAAGTCAGTTTTTTATGAGGGTGTGCAGCGGTTGTTGAAGGTTTCTTTGCGTAATTCAGAGTTTCGGCAGCCAGTCGGACCCGCTCTTTCGTCTCCTCTGTAACAGACAATGAAGGATCCTCATTAAGGATGCGGGAGACAGTAGATACAGAAACGCGGGCCATTGCGGCAACATCTTTTAATCCCGCCATCTTGCCCCTCCTTTGTTTACTTAAAAACATCGTATCATTTTATTTTGGGTAGATCAACGAATTTATGGAAAAACCTTATATAAAGGGGGTTTTTATGATTGTTTGAAATTAATAAAATTTTCTAAAAAAGTGTTGAAAGCGCTTGCTTAATCTGTTATATTGCAAGTAGTTAATAAATTTTAGTAAAACATGGAGGTGTTTTACCTACTTTTTTACTTTTAAGCGGAAACGCTGTCTGGTGAAGTACGAATCCAATTAAGGGGGAAATGAAATGAAGAAATCTGCTTATTTAAAAGTAATGCTCGGAGCCGGGGCTTTAGCTGTGATCACAGCGTGCGGCGGCGAGGAAAATCTCAATGATGACAATAATGCCGGAGCGGAAAATAACAATGATAACAATAATACCGAAGAAGCTTCAGGTGATGACGTGACGCTCGAACTTTATTCATCGATGACAGCAGAAGGGGAACGGGGCGAATTTGAGGATCTCATTGCCGAATTTGAAGAGGAAAATCCCAATATTTCGATTGAAGCGAACTTTCCCGGCGGAAGTTATGAAGATCAGCTCCGGGTTATGATGGCTGCCGATGATGTGCCGGATTTGTTTGATACGCACGGCTGGTCGCAGCTGCGTTACGGTGAGTATGTCCGTGATTTGAGCGGAATGGATTGGGTCGATGACTTAGATGAGCAAATGGAAGACATTGTTACAGACGAAGACGGCAAGGTGTACACGTATCCGATGAACCAGGCGCAAGACGGGGTCATTTACAATGAAGACGTCCTGGATGAACACGGTATCGAGCCGCCGACAAACTGGGATGACTTCCGTGAGGCACTCGAAACGATTCGCGATGAGAGCGGCGGTCAAGTAGCGCCGCTGTGGATCCCGGGCGGTGATGACTGGACGTTGGCGCAAATGGTTGACCAAATGATGACGCCGATGTTTGAAACGCATCCCGATCATGATTACACGGACGAATTTCAAGACGGTTCGTTTGATTGGAGCAACTATGAACCGATGGCGGAACTGATGCTTGGCTTGCACGAAGACGACCTGTTGAACCAAGACGTGTTAACGGCCCAATTCGCCCAAGCGCCTGAAATCATGGCGAGCGGCCAAGCCGGATTTATGTTCATCGTCGGTTCGATCGGACCGGATGCCCAAGAAGTGAATCCGGATGCGAATATCGGGTTAGTGCCGACGCCGGCTTATCATGACGGCGACGACCCGTCATGGATCGGCGGAGAGCGCAACACGATTTCGATATCTGAAGACGCTGACCATCCGGAAGAAGCGGAAAAGTTTATTGAATTTATGACAGAAGACGAACCGGCAACGCGCATTGCGGAAGCGACCAATGTCGACTCTGCTCTCGAACACATTGAACCGGACGCGTTTTATTCTGAATACTATGATCGTTATTCCGATGTCGAAGTCATTCCGTACTTTGACCGTGTCCACCTCCCGAGCGGTATGTGGGATGTGATGGCGACGACGACTGCGGAGCTCCTGTCGGACGGCGATGTTGAAGGAGCTGCACAGACGATGGGTTCCGAGTACGAACGCCTCCGTGAAGAAGATGACGGTGAGGATGATCTTGACGATATCGACGAAGAAGATATCGAAGACTTTGAAGACGAAGATAACGAATAAATGGTTGAAGGGGCAGGTCTCTACTGCCCCTTTTCGATCAAGATATCAACTAAACAATCTGAATGAATCAGCGGCGCTCTTTATGTGTGCCGCTGTAAAAATAAGGGCGGAATCGTGAGGAGTGGAGAAAGATGGCGGAACTAACGAGCGAGTCTCAAAGCCAAAAACCGAAAAATTATAAGGTTGCCAAAGAAAAATCATTATGGTGGATGTATTTGCCGGCGATTATTTTGGTGACGACTTTCATTGTTTACCCGTTTTTTAACGGGGTGCGGATTTCATTTACAGATTGGGACGGTTTTTCGCAAACGAGCAATTTTGTCGGTCTCGATCAGTACGTCCGGATGTTTTCGGACCCGACAACGTGGACGGTTGTCCGCAATACACTGCTGTACGGTATTGGAAGCACCATTTTGCAAAATGCGATCGGATTGGGTTATGCATTGCTTCTTAATAGCAGCATTAAGATGCGGACGCTGACGCGAACAATTATTTATCTTCCTGTTATTATCAGTCCGCTGATCATGGGGTATATTTTCTACCTTGTATTCGCTTTTCAAAATGGTGCTTTGAATGATGCGTTGATGTTTTTCGGATTTGACCCGGTAAATGCACTCGGGAACCCGACGGCGAATCCGTTTATCATCATGCTCGTCAACGTGTATCAGTTTGTCGGTATTGCGATGATTATTTACTTAGCCGGTTTGCAGAGCATATCAAAAGATTATTATGAAGCGGCGGATATTGACGGCGCTTCGAAATGGGATCAATTCAAATCGATCACCCTTCCGCTTTTGGCGCCATCGATTACGATCAACGTTGTCTTAAACGTTATCGGCGGTTTGAAATTGTTTGATGTGATCGTCGCTTTAACAGGCGGCGGACCTGGGGATGCGTCGCAGTCGAGTTCGACATTTATGTATTCCTTATACTTCAGCAGGCAGGATGCCGGCTATGCAGCGACCCAAGGGGTGCTGATCGCCTTTATCATTTTGATCATCAGCTTGCTGGCTCTGTGGTACTTCAAACGGAAGGAGATTGAAGCGTGATGGAAAACAAACGAATGAAACTCGGACTGACGATACTGGCGTTTATCATAACGGTTTTGCATGCGATTCCGTTTTACATTTTAATCACAACCTCGTTAAAGGAGCAGGGAGATTTCAGTTCACGCTGGGTGTTTCCGGATTACTTCTCGCTCGAGAATTTCACAACCGCCTGGCAAGAAGCGAATCTCGGCAATGCGATGATCAACTCGCTCTTGATTACGACCGGGGCGGCGATCATTTTGATTTTGTTAGGCTCAATGGCGGCTTATCCGCTGGCACGCAAAAATACAAAACTGAATAAAGGCGTGCTCGTTCTGTTTGTCGCGATTATGGTTGTACCGCCGTTAACTGCGCTCGTACCGCTTTATCAAATGGTTGTGGATTTCGGCATGATCAACACACGGACGATTGCGGTTCTCGTCAATGCCGCTGCATTTATGCCGTTAACGATTTTTCTCTACTCCGGTTTTATCCGCTCGACGATTCCAAAAGAATTGGAAGAAGCAGCCCGAATTGACGGCGCCAATACATTAGGGATCTTTTTCAGAATTGTCTTTCCGCTGTTAAAACCGGTAACAGCATCGGTTTTGATTGTCGCGTGTGTATTCATTTGGAACGATTACCAGTTCGCGATCTTCTTCCTGCAAAGCAGTGATGTTCATACGTTGACGGTAACGATGGACAGCTATTTCGCAGAAAATCAGCATAATCTCGGTCTTGTAGCTGCCGGGGCATTTATCGCAATGCTGCCGATGGCCTTGATGTTCTTATTCCTGCAAAAGTATTTCATTGCCGGCCTCTCCTCAGGAGCTGTTAAAGGCTGACGCGATGTTAAACGTTATATGAGAGAAGGAGCGAAACGATATGACCATCCATTTCAATGAAAAAACGCAAGAGTTTCATTTAACAAACGGAAACATCAGTTATATCATGGCGGTTTTGCAAAACGGGCAGCTCGGTCATCTGTATTACGGCCGGGCGCTCCATCATCGCGATTCATTTCAGCACCTTGTTCGGATGCAGCCGCGGGCGGGACAATCGTGTGTGTATGAAGGCGACCTCGCTTTCTCGCTCGACATCATCAGACAGGAATATCCGTCGTACGGAACGACAGATTACCGCGAGCCCGCTTTTCAACTGTTACAGGAAGACGGCAGCCGAACAGCTGATTTCAGCTACCGCACCCATCGTATGTCAGCGGGAAAACCTGAACTTGACGGGCTTCCGGCGACGTATACAGAAGATGAAGCAGAAGCGGATACGCTCGAAATCGTCTTGGAAGATGACCATATCGGCGCGGAGCTGATTCTTACGTATACGATTTACGCAGAGCGCGATGTGATTACGCGCAGTGCGCGGTTTATCAATCACGGCAGCGCGGATTTGTCATTAACGCGGGCGTTGAGCGCGAGCATTGATTTTTTTGATTCATCGTACGAGATGATCCAGCTTTCCGGTTCGTGGTCGCGCGAGCGCCACGTTGTGACCCGGCCGCTTATGAACGGGATCCAGAAGATTACGAGCACGCGCGGAACGAGCAGTGCGCAGCAAAATCCGTTTATCGCGCTGAAGCGACCGAATGCGGACGAGAGCCAAGGGGAAGTGTTCGGATTTAATTTTGTGTACAGCGGCAATTTTTTGGCGCAGGTAGAAGTCGATCACTACGATGTTGCCCGTGTATCGATGGGGATTAACCCGTTCGATTTTCGCTGGCTGTTAAAATCGGGTGAATCGTTTCAAGCGCCGGAAGTGGTCATGGTGTATTCGAATGAAGGTTTGAACGGTATGAGCCAAACGTATCACAGCCTTTACCGTGAGCGGCTCGTGCGCGGACAGTGGCGGGATCAACAGCGTCCGGTGCTGTTGAACAACTGGGAAGCAACCTATTTTGATTTTGACGAAGATAAATTGACGGCGATCGCGGAAGAAGCGAATCAGCTCGGGGTGGAACTGTTTGTTTTAGATGACGGCTGGTTCGGCAGACGCGATGATGACACGACGTCGCTCGGCGACTGGTATGCGGACGAAAAGAAGCTGCCGAACGGTGTTTACGGCGCAGCAGAAAAAATCACCGGACTCGGGATGAAGTTCGGGCTGTGGTTTGAACCGGAAATGGTCAATAAAGAGAGCGAGCTCTATCAGGAGCACCCCGACTGGATTATCCAAGTAAACGGACGTGCTGCTTCACACGGACGCAATCAGTACGTGCTTGATTTTTCCCGCCAGGAAGTCGTCGATCATTTATATGAAAAGATGGCTGCGGTTCTCAGCGGGGCGGACGTGTCTTACGTCAAGTGGGATATGAACCGCTACATGACAGAAATCGGCTCGTTGGCTTTGCCGGCGGAGCGTCAAAGTGAAGTCGCGCACCGTTACATTCTCGGCGTGTATCAGCTGTATGAGCGGTTAACGGCTGCGTTTCCGCACGTGTTATTTGAATCGTGTGCGAGCGGCGGGGCGCGGTTTGATCCGGCGATGCTCTATTATGCGCCGCAAGCTTGGACGAGCGATAACACCGATGCGGTGGAACGTTTGAAGATTCAGTACGGGACGAGCATCGCTTATCCGCTGAGCGCGATCGGTGCGCATGTTTCTGCGGTGCCGAATCATCAAGTTCACCGCGAGACGAGTTTAGAAATGCGCGGCCATGTTTCGTACTTCGGCACGTTCGGCTACGAATTGGACATTCGCGAGATGTCTCCTGCTGAGAAAGATCTGGTGCGTGAACAAATCCGCTTTTACAAACATCACCGCGAGCTGATTCAAAAAGGCGTCTTTTACCGGCTGGAAAGCCCGTTTGAAAAAGACGGCAACCGGGTGGCGTGGATGGTCGTTTCGCAAGATCAGAAAGAAGCGCTCGTCGGCTATTATAAAGTGTTGTCTGAGCCGAATCCCGGGTTTTACCGGCTGTTTTTGCAAGGGTTGGACCCGGACACGCGTTACCGATTGAACGGCGGGGCGTCTCATTACGGCGATGAACTGATGGAAGCCGGGCTGATGCTGGAAAATGAATATTCCGGGTCAGTGCCGCCGCTTCCGGATGAAAAAATCGGTGATTTTGTCTCGTACTTGTACCATTTACAGGCGGAAACAAAATAAAAAAGGCTTGCTCACGGATATGTGAGCAGGCCGTCTTTCGCTTATTCCGGCGGATAGGACGTGCTTTCCCGCACAATCAGCTCGGTCGGGATCACGGTTTTGCGCGGGATCGTTCGCGATGAACGAATCCGTTCCATTAAAATCTCTACCGCGGTTTCGCCCATAAATTCGGTATGCACTTTCACCGTCGTTAACGACGGCTGTAAATACCTCGAAGCGGCAATGTCGTTGAAGCCGACGATCGATACATCCTGCGGGACGCGGTAGTTTTGTTCGTGCAGCGCCCGCAGTGCGCCGATCGCCATCGAGTCGCTGGCAACGACGAAAGCCGTCGGCAGCGGGGACTTCATCAGCGCCTTTTGCATCAGGCGGTAGCCTTCTTCGGTGGAGAATTTGCCAATATGGATATCGTTTTCAGAGTAGCCGGCGTGCTGTGACAGATAGGTGCGAAAGGCGATTTCGCGAAAATCCATCACGTTTTTGCCCGGGCGGATGAACTGGTCGCCGCCGATGTAGCCGATGCGGCGGTGGTTAAACGCCATCAGGTGATCGAGGGTGCGGTGGACGGCTTCTTGAAAATCGATGACGACAGAATCGAACATCGAATCGAGCGGCGAATAATCAACAAAAATGATATTTTCTGTTAACAAAACGAGCTCATCGACTTCTTCAGGTCTGATTCGGCCGACGACGATGAGACCGTCCGCTTTCTGCAGTTTATTAAGCCGGAGAGTTTCATGATTGCGGTACACTTTTTCAAGCTGGATATTGTTTTCGGCGCAAAATTTTTCGATTCCTAAGCGGATCGCAAGAAAATAAGGATCGTTGACTTCTTGTTTTTCCGAATTGAAATACACCATCCCGAACGTCAGCGAGGCAGTCTTTTTTTTCGTGCTTCTTGATTTCGGGGTCTGATAATTCATCTCCGCCGCGATTTTAAAAATCTTTTCTCTCGCGGCGTCAGATACTGACAGCGTATCGTCTTGGTTCAACACGCGGGATACGGTCGCAATTGAATATCCTGCGTTTTTTGCGATATCTCGAATCGTGGCCATGGCTATGACTCCTTTATCGCTATAACGAAAAATGTTTAGTAAACAATTACCATTATACCTGTTTAGTGCGTCAGCCGTAAAGAAAACAGGCATGCAGGCTGAAGACGCAAAAACTTATTTAATTAATTTAATTAAGTTATTCACAAGAGAGCGTTTTCAATGTATAATGGAGCTGTAGAAACGTTGCTGAAGTGAACTGACTGATTATTTTAAAAAAAGGGTGATTGGATGAAACAACAACTATTGACGGCATTTGACGAGAAGTTCGGCAGTACAGACGGGGTGCGGTTCTTTTTTGCTCCCGGCAGGGTCAATTTGATCGGCGAACACACGGATTACAACGGCGGTTATGTGTTTCCGTGCGCGTTGAGCGTCGGTACGTACGTCGCTGTTAGACCGAGAAGCGACCGGCAAGTCCGGCTGTATTCGATGAATTTTCCCGATATGGAAGAGGTGTCATTTTCGCTCGATCAATTAGTCTACCGCGAAGAGGATGACTGGGCGAACTACCCGAAAGGCGTGATGGCCGTGATGGCAAACCACGGTTATGAGGGGAAAACCGGCTTCGAAGCGGTGTTTTACGGCAATATACCAAACGGCGCCGGCTTGTCTTCTTCGGCATCGATTGAAGTCGTGACGGGCGTTTTTTGGGACAGTCTGGAAAACTTCAACCTCGACCGCGTCCGTCTTGTGCAAATCGCGCAGGAAGCGGAAAACGAGTTTATCGGCGTCAATTGCGGGATTATGGACCAATTTGCTGTCGGGATGGGAAAGAAAGATCACGCGATGCTGCTTGACTGCGCGACGCTCGAGATGGAGTACCGCCCGACGCAGCTCGGCGATTACGTCCTGCTGATTGCGAATACGAATAAGCGCCGCGGCTTGATGGATTCGGAGTACAACAGCCGGCGCGAAGAATGCGAATTAGCGCTCAAAGGTTTGCAGCAGGCGCTTTCGATCGATCATTTATGTGAAATTACCCTCAGCACCTTTGAAAAATATCAGCATCTGATTCCTGATGAGACAGCAAGACGCCGGGCGCGTCATGCGATTTCTGAAAACGAACGGACGATCGAAGCGGGACAGAGCTTGCTTGAAGGCGATCTCACCCGGTTCGGCAAATTGATGAACGCTTCGCATGTATCGCTGCGCGATGATTATGAAGTAACCGGGCTCGAACTCGATACCTTGGCGGAAGCGGCCTGGGCGGAAGAAACGGTGATCGGCGCGCGCATGACCGGCGCGGGATTCGGCGGCTGTACGGTCAATATCGTTCATAAAGACGGCATCGACGGTGTGAAAGACCGGATCGCCGCTGTTTACCAAGAGAAAACCGGGCTGAGTCCGTCGTTTTATGTTGCGGATGTCGGCGAAGGCGCACACGAATGGACGAATCAATAAAGGAGAGATGACAATGGCAGTATTAGTATGCGGCGGAGCCGGCTATATCGGCAGTCACGCCACGGTGCAACTGTTGGAACAAGGGAAAGACGTCGTTGTATTTGATAACCTCGAGACAGGCAATCAAGCTTCAATTCACGCGGATGCTGTTTTTTATCACGGCGATTTGCGCAACAAAGACGATGTCAGCAAGGTGTTTGCGGAACAGCCGATCGATGCGGTCATGCACTTTGCGGCGAATTCGCTCGTCGGCGAGAGCGTGGAAAAACCGTTGAAATATTATCAAAACAACGTCGGCGGCGCGGCCGTGCTGCTTGAAGTGATGGCTGAATACGGCGTGGACAAAATCGTTTTCTCCTCGACTGCAGCAACGTACGGCAACCCGGTCAATGTACCGATCCGCGAGACGGATCCGACCGTGCCGACGAATCCGTACGGCGAGACGAAGCTCGCTGTCGAGAAAATGCTCAAATGGTCGGAAGATGCTTACGGGATCCGCAACGTCTGCCTGCGCTATTTCAATGTGGCCGGCGCGCATCCAACCGAAGATATCGGCGAGGACCACAAGCCGGAAACGCATTTAATTCCGATTATTTTGCAAGTGCCGCTAAAACAACGGGAGCACGTCTATATTTTCGGCGACGATTATCCGACGGCCGACGGGACGTGCATTCGCGACTACATTCATGTCAACGATCTGATCGACGCCCACTTGCTCGCGCTCGATTATTTGCATAACGGACATGACAGCGACGTGTTTAACCTCGGCAACGGCGACGGGTTCAGCGTGAAAGAAGTGATTGATACGGCGCGGCGCGTCACCGGTGATCCGATCCCGGCAAAAACGGCGGAAAGACGGGCCGGCGACCCGGCTGAACTCGTCGCCTCGTCCGACAAGGCGCAATCTGTTTTAGGCTGGAAGCCGAAACACGCCGACTTGACAACGATTATTGAAACAGCGTGGCAGTGGCATCAACGTCACCCCGGCGGCTACGAAACAGCCAGTCAAAGCAGAACGGAGGATTCGTAATGGAGACGATCTACCAGCAGCTGGAGCTGCTTGTCCGCTACGGCGTGCAGAAAAATCTGATCAGCGAATTGGACACAGTCTACGTCCGCAACCTTTTACTTGATGTACTTGATCTCGACGAACCCGGCGAAGCATATACGCCAGACGCGGCAGCGATCCCGGATCAGCCGGCGCCGATTTTGGAACCGATGCTCGACTGGGCGTATGAAAACGGACGCTTCGCGGAAAACACCGTGACCGAACGCGATCTTTACGATACGAAACTGATGAGCTGCCTGACCGTCCGGCCGGCAGAAGTAACGAGGCATTTCAAGCAAATTTATCACGAGCGCGGCGCGGAAGAAGCGACGGCTGATTTTTATCAGTTCAGTCAAGACACGCACTACATCCGCCAAGACCGCGTTGCGAAAAATGAGAGCTGGGCGGTGCCGACCGAGTTTGGCGAACTGGAAGTAACGATTAACCTGTCAAAGCCGGAAAAAGACCCGAAAGAAATCGAAAAAGCGAAACAAACCGCCGCTGTCGATTACCCGCAATGTCCGCTCTGCATCGAAAATGTCGGCTACCGGGGACGGAGCAATCATCCGGCCCGGCAAACGCTGCGGACCGTGCCGCTTACGCTTTTAGATGAACAGTGGCACCTGCAGTTTTCGCCGTACGTTTATTATCACGAGCATGCGATCGTCTTAAAAGATGAACACGTTCCGATGAAAATCACCGCGGAAACGTTCGAGCGGCTCCTGCAGTTTACCGATGCCTATCCGCACTATTTTATCGGCTCCAACGCGGACTTGCCGATCGTCGGCGGTTCGATTTTAAGCCACGACCATTTCCAAGCGGGCAAACACGAATTTCCGATGGCAAAAGCCGCGGAGGTGACGGAATTTACCGTCAGCGGGTTTGAAGATGTGCGGGCGTGTTCGCTTAAATGGCCGATGTCGGCAATCCGTCTGCAAGGCGCGGACCGCGAAAGTGTTCGCGAGGCGGCCGTAAAAGTGTTTGAAGCCTGGAAAGCGTATTCCGATCGGTCTGTCGGCATTTACGCTTTTACCGGCGACACGCCGCACAACACGGTCACGCCGATTGCCCGCACGCGGGACGGCCGTTACGAACTCGATTTGATTTTGCGCAACAACCGCACTGATGACACGCATCCGGCGGGGATTTTTCATCCGCACGCCGATGTGCACCATATTAAAAAAGAAAACATCGGCTTAATTGAAGCGATGGGACTGGCGATTTTACCGGGCCGTCTGAAAGAAGAGCTCGCGCTGTTAGCTGAGGCGCTTACAGCAAACGATCCGGCGCAAGCGGTCGCTAATGACGAACGGATCGAAAAGCACGCAGACTGGGCGAAAAAGCTCGTCAGCGACTATCCGGATGTCGACTGGCAACAAGACGGCATGCCGATCTTCGAAAAGGAAATCGGCTTGATCTTCGCGCGAATCCTCACAGATGCCGGTGTGTTCAAGCAGGATGATACCGGACAACACGCGTTTAAGCAATTTTTGCATTCTCTGTCGGAGTGAAGCGCCCTGCCGTGAACGGGATAATGATGAGAATGTTAAGCTTGATGTAAGGATCAGACGTATAGGAGAGATTGCAATGTCAAACGTGACCGGCAGTTTTCAGTTAATGAAATCACTCAACCGTTCGCTCGTATTAAATAAAATCCGCTCAGCGGGGGCGGTTTCCCGGGCTGCGATCGCGAAGGAAACGAAGCTCACCCCGCCGACGGTGACAAATATCGTCAACGAACTGATTGAATCGAACCTCGTTCGCGAAAGTGAGATGGGGACATCGAAAGGCGGAAGAAAACCGGTGTTGTTAACGATTAACGACCAAGAGTTTTTCATCATCGGGCTCGATGTCGGCGCGAGAAAAATCCGCGGCGTGTTAACGGACTTAAACGCGAAGGAATTGGTCGCGGATCACGCCGCTTTGTATCAGGATATTTCCGCTGATCAGTTAACGGAGCGGATGACACAAATGATTGAAGATCTCATTCAGAGCGCAGGCGTTGAACGAACACAGGTTGTCGGCGTCGGCGTCGGCATGCACGGCATCGTCGATCATGAACAAGGCGTTGCCCGTTTTGCCCCGACGTATCATTTAAAAGAGATTCCGATTAAGGAACAGTTGGAGACAGCGGTGAAACTGCCTGTTTTTGTGGAAAATGACGCGAAAGCGATGGCCTTAGGCGAACTTTGGTTTGGCGCGGGGCGCGGGTGTGATAATTTGATCGCTGTCAATATCGGCGTCGGGATCGGCGCCGGAATCATTTTTAATAACCGTCTCTACCACGGCCATAATGCGGTTGCCGGTGAACTCGGCCATACGATTATTGATATTAACGGGAGCCCGTGTTCTTGCGGCAGCTTTGGCTGTTTGCAAACGGTCGCCGGCGGCGATTCGATTGCGGAGCGGGCTGCCCGGGAAATCGCGTCAGGCAGAGAATCGCTTTTACGCGAAAAAATTGCCGGCAAAGACGAGATTAACGGCGAAATCGTCTATGAATGTGCGCTCGCCGGCGATCAATTATGTATCGACATTTTGCAGGAGACGGGCCGGTATCTCGGTGTCGGGATGACGAATGTGATTAATTTAATGAACCCCGCGAAACTGATTATCGGCGGAGGTGTGTCGAAAGCGGGCGATTTTATTCTCGGTCCGTTGCAAGATGTTGTTTCGCAGCGTGCGCTGACCGATGAAGTGAAACAGACAAATATTTCAACCGCCGAATTGCAAGAGCACGCAACCGTCATCGGCGCTGTGACGATCGTCTTGGCCGATCTGTTTACACCGGACTTGTTAAACGCCAAATGACCTTTAAGAACGGTTGCAGACGAAGCGCCGTATACGAATAATCCCAAGCTTGGAGTGTGAGACGATGAAAGAGATGACTGATCTTGAAAACCCGGATGTTCAAGCACGTAACCGGCTGGACGGAAATGCTCATTTTTACCGCTACCAAACGAAAGAGGGGGCATATAACGAAGACATAGCTGCGTTAAAGCCGTCCATCTCGCTGAACGGCGCATGGAAGTTTTCCTGCGCGGACAATGCCGCCGTCATCCCGGACGGGCTGCTTGATCCCGGCGCCCGTCTTAATGACTGGGAGACGATTGAGGTGCCCGGTCACTGGCAGCTGCAAGGCTGGGGGCATCCGCACTATACGAACGTGCAGTACCCGTTTTCCGTCAACCCGCCGGAAATTCCCAGCATCAATCCGACCGGCAGCTACCGAAAAGATATTTACTTAGCAGAGGTCCCGGCAGATCAGCAGTTCATCCTCCATTTTGAAGGCGTCGACAGCGCCTTTCACCTTTGGGTCAACGGCGAACTGGCCGGTTACAGTCAAGGCCCGCGGATGCCGGCTGCGTTTAACGTCACCGGTTACTTGCGAAAGGGAACGAATGCGATCGCTCTTCAAGTGTATAAATTCTCCGACGGCAGCTACATTGAAGACCAAGATATGTGGTGGTTAAGCGGGATCTTCCGCGACGTTTCTTTATATCAGCAGCCGGCCGTGTCGTTAACAGATATCAATATCGATGCCGGACTGGACGCGTCGTACAAAAACGGCAAACTGTCTGCAACGGTGCATCTGCAGAGCTTAGCGGAAAAAAACGAAGCGGCCGCCGCCCAAGTCGAGTTATTTTCACAGGCGGGCGAGCGATTGTATAACGAAGTGCGCACAGTTCCGCTCGCACAAACTGAAAAGACTCAACTGACGTTTTCTCATCACGAACCGAATGTTTCGCCGTGGTCGGCAGAAGAACCGGTGTTGTATCAAGTGCTTGTGACGCTGTATAACGGGCAAAACGACGTGATTGAATCCGTTCCGGTTAAAACCGGCTTTCGTACCGTCGAGTTAAAAGACGGCTGCATGCTTGTCAACGGACGGGCGATCACGCTTCGCGGGGTGAACCGGCACGATCATCATCCCGAAACCGGCCGGGCCGTCTCGTATGAGCGGATGAAAGAAGACGTTCTTTTAATGAAGCAGCACAACATCAACGCGGTACGGACGGCGCATTATCCGAACGATCCGGCTTTTTACCGTCTTTGTGATTGTTACGGTCTGTACGTGATCGATGAAGCCGATTTAGAATGTCACGGTTTTGAACTGATCGGTGCGCCCGACCAGTTAAGCGATGATCCTGCTTGGGAAAAGGCGTATCTCGACCGGATTAAGCGGATGGTCAAACGAGATAAAAATCATCCGTCGATTTTGATGTGGTCGCTCGGCAATGAATCCGGCTACGGCCGCAACCACGATGCGATGTATCGCTGGGTGAAAGCGTACGATCCGTCCAGGCTTGTTCATTATGAAGGCGAATGCCGCAAAATTATGGACGCGGGCGCCGAATCGCCGCAATCGGAGCCGAATTCGTCCGATGTGTTTACGACGATGTATTCGACGCAGGAAGTGATGGCCTCATTAGGCGAACGGACCGACTTGACGAAACCGCACATATTGTGTGAATACGCGCATGCGATGGGGAACGGCCCCGGCGGCTTACAAGAATATTGGGACATCATTGAGTCGTATCCGCGGCTGCAGGGCGGGTTCGTCTGGGAATGGATGGATCACGGCATAGCGGCGAAAACCGGGGACGGCACGCCGTACTATGCTTACGGCGGCGATTTTGGCGACACCCCGAACGACGGCAATTTTGTCATCGACGGGCTCGTCATGCCTGACCGGAGCCTGTCGCCGGCTCTTAAAGAATACAAGAAAGTGATCGAACCGGTCGCCGTTTTCGATGACGGCGTGACAGCCGGTACGATCAGCTTGCATAATCGTTACGATTTTCGCTCCTTGGATCATTTAACCCTTTCGTGGAGTCTGAAAACAGAAAGCGGCACCGCCCAAGGCGGCGCGGTCGCGCTCCCGGCGATAGCCGCCGGTGAAACAGAACAAGTGACGATTCCGTTTGACCAAGCGGCCGTGACGCCGGGGATGTGGCTGGACGTTTCGCTTCGGCTCGCGTTCGATCACGACTGGGCGGAAGCCGGCTATGAACTGGCTTGGGCGCAATTTGACCTCGCAGAAAAGAACGATTCGGACAAACGCAAGCGCGCGCCGGCGCTTACCGCTCAACCGCTTGAGGCGAACGAAACCGGCGGTAAGATCGTCATTTGCGGCCAGCAGTTTGAAGCCGAATTTGACCGCGCGACCGGCCGGTGGCTTTCCTGGGTTCACGACGGCCGCGACGTCTTTTTATCCGCGCCGGAGCTTGATTTTTGGCGGGCGCCGATCGATAACGACCGGTTTTTAAATATCAGCTTGAAAGACAAGCCGTCGGTTGATGAGTGGAGCAGTTACGGGCTGAATATGCTCAGCGAAACGGTTCGAAACGTGAGCTTAGAAGAAAGCGGCGGTCAAATCAGCGTGAAAAAAAGGCTGCGGATCGCGCCGCCTGTTTATCAGTGGGGCATCGTTACAGACGTGACGCATACGTTTTCCCCTGATGGAACGGTGACGACGGCTGTCACTGGTTCGTTTGAAGGCAATGCCCCGCCGACGCTGCCGAAAATCGGCATGCGGATGATCCTTCCGGACGATCGGACCGACGTCAGCTGGTTCGGCTTAGGTCCGGATGAAGCTTACGCCGACAGCTTGCAGGCGGCAAAAAAAGGCGTCTGGAAAAAGACCGTCGACGAGATGTATACGCCGTACGAGTTTCCGCAAGAAAACGGCAACCGTCATCAAGTCGAGTGGGCCGCGGTAAAAAATGTCCTCGGCAGAGGTGTCAAGCTGGACTTTCCGGAAAAGATGGATTTCAGCGCGCTGCCGTATTCGCGTGAGCAGCTGGAAGAAAAGGATCATGCATATCAATTAGAAAAAGAGGCAGGTATCCACGTGCACGTAAATGCAAAACAGCACGGGTTAGGCTCAGCAAGCTGCGGCCCGGACGTGTTAGCTGAACACCGGTTAACGTCAGGACCGTTCGCTTTTCAATTCACGCTGACGCCGACCTTGCCGGGCACGGGCTATTTACGCTAGAGCAGCCAAAGGAGGCAATGTCAGATGACAACTACAGAAGCGGAACGCTTTGAAACATGGACGATCAAAAACGGGAACGGCATGCGGGTGACCGCGATGAACCAAGGGGCGACGTTATTGGAAGTCGCCGTGCCGGACCGTACAGGCGAGCTGGAAAACGTCGTGCTCGCGTTTGACGACCGCGCCGTGTATAAAGAAAATCCCGGATTTTTAGGCGCGGTTGTCGGCCGGACCGCCGGCCGGATTAAAGACGGGCGGGTGACGCTGGGTGAAGAGGAGATCAGCTTGGCAAAGAGCGAAGGCGACAACCATTTGCACGGCGGAGAACACGGTTTTTCCCACCGGGTATTCAGCGGCAAGAAAACGGAAATCGAGGGCGATCAGGCGCTGGTTTTCTCGTATCTGTCCGCGGACGGCGAAGAAGGCTATCCCGGCAATCTTGAGCTGACGGTCGTTTACCGGCTGACAGAAGACAACGCGCTCGCGGTCGAATACAGCGGCAAGACCGATGCCGATACGTTTGTTAATGTGACCAACCACAGCTATTTCAATTTAAGCGGCAATGCGCGCCGGACGATCGGCGGACATACGCTGATGATCGGCAGCAGCCGCGTGCTGGAACTCGGCGAGGCGTCGATTCCGACCGGCGATTACTTGCTCGCTGAGCAGCACGCGCCGTTTGACTTTACGGAGCCGAAGCCGGTGCAGCCGGCGCTCGATGCCGATCATCCGCAAATCGAGCTCGTCGGCGGCGGGGTGGACCATCCGTACCTGCTGGATCAGGAAAAGATGCCGCAGATCGAACTCGCCGATCCTGAGAGCGGGCGGAAAATGTCGATTGCGACCGACGATCCCGCCGTTGTCTGCTACACAGGCAACCAGCTCGAAGGCTCGCCGTCGATTCACGGCCAAGTGCCGCCAAAGCATATGGGCATTTGCCTGGAAACGCAGAGCTATCCGGATTTCGAGCAGCACGAGCACTTCCCGAAACCGCTCTTAAAAGCGGGCGAATCGTTTACGAAAAAAACCGTGTTTACTTTCAGCGTGATCTAACCGCGCTCTAGAGTGTTGACAAAGTCATGCCATCGTCAGATGTTAACTTGATTAAAGACCGGATGACGACGCATCGTCCGGCTTATTTCCTGCGGGCGAGCGCCGAGCCGCTTCGGGCTTGGCCCTGCAGGGTCTCGTCTGCCTCGCTTTCCCGCGGGAAAAAGCCGGGATGCTGGGTCATCCTCCTTTTTTGAAGCGAGTGTATTTATAAAAAAGAAGCCATGCATCCACTCCTCCGACGCTTCCGGGAAAGCAAGGAGGCTGCTGAAAAAGTAAATGATCAATTGGATGCCTGCATATTTATTTTCTCTTATAGATTGAGAAGTTTTATGAGACTGGAGCAAACTCGACGCCTGCGGGAAAAGCAACGGCTGAAGACCCCACAAGAAGCGATTTCGCTTCTGAGGAGGCTGAGGCGTTGCCCGCGGCAAGCGAGTTTGCGGAGGGCTCATAATATTCTGTATTCTATGCGGCTCATAAATAAACGTCAACTTTGTTTATCCAGCACTTTTTCAGCAGCCTCGAAAGCAAGCGACGAAGATCCGGATTCGGCGGTCTGAGGCCGCCGAATACTAGCTGAGTCCTTGCCCGGGGCAAGCGGAGGGTAGTGGATTCATGGCTGACAAAAAAATAGTTTGTCTACAGTCTAAAGCGCCCTTCTTTATTTACAGAAGGGCGCTTTTTTACGTCAGTTGTGCTTTTGACAGGCAGGTGGGTGCGCTGAAGGGAGAATAATTTCCATC
Source organism: Salisediminibacterium halotolerans (assembly GCF_003814815.1). Taxonomy (GTDB): domain Bacteria; phylum Bacillota; class Bacilli; order Bacillales; family Salisediminibacteriaceae; genus Salisediminibacterium; species Salisediminibacterium halotolerans. The sequence goes on along the minus strand of NZ_RKQQ01000001.1, from coordinate 440,049 downwards.
AAACTGATAGTAATGGATAAAAAAATAATTTTTTCCATATCCCCGCAGGTATAGACCACCATAAAACTCTGTGGTATAGTAGGATTTGAGGAGTCAGTTAGGCTCTTGTTCCTATGACGTGTATAGACAGGGGGGATGTTTGTCGTCGTTCGGCTCGAATTCATTTCTTTGCAAGCGCAATCATTTCTAAATCTTTACTTAAAGGAGGAACGACTATGAAGTTTATTCAAAATCTCGGACGCTCATTGATGCTTCCGGTTGCCGTGCTACCGGCCGCGGCGATTTTGATCGGGATCGGGAACATGATTACCGGTTTTATCGCTGAAGATAACGTCGTCGGGATTTTCCTCACAACCGCCGGCCTTGCGATTATTGGCCATATCGCTGTACTGTTTGCTGTCGGTGTCGCGATCGGCATGTCGAGGGAAAAGGACGGGGCTGCCGCTTTAAGCGGACTCGTCGGGTTTCTCGTTATTACAGAGTTGTTAGGACCGGATGCGATTGAAGCGATGATGGGCGTTGAAGAAGCGCCCGCCGCTTTTGCGCAGATTGAAAACGTCTTTATCGGTATTATTTCCGGTTTAGTTGCTGCATGGATGTATAACCGTTATGCACAAGTGCAGCTGCCAAACGCGCTCGCGTTCTTTAGCGGTAAACGGCTAGTGCCGATCATGACAGCCGCTGCGATGGTTGTGTTGTCAGGTGTTTTTTGGATCATCTGGCCGATTTTCTACGACGGACTCGTCGCCTTTGGTACAGCGATCTCCGGACTCGGTGCGACAGGCGCGGGACTGTACGGCTTCTTTAACCGGCTGTTGATTCCGACCGGGCTGCACCACGCGTTAAATGCGGTATTCTGGTTTGACACTGTCGGCATTGATGACCTCGGTAAATTCTGGGCCGGCGAAGGCGAACTCGGTGTCACCGGACGCTACATGGCCGGATTCTTCCCGATCATGATGTTCGGTCTTCCAGCCGCCGGTTTGGCAATGTATCATACCGCCAAAACCGGGCAAGAAAAAGATGCTGCCGGTCTCGTTTTGGCTGCCGGATTTGCATCGTTTTTCACCGGCGTCACTGAGCCGCTTGAGTTCTCGTTTATGTTCTTGGCGCCAGTGCTCTACGTCGTCCACGCTGCTTTGACCGGGCTGTCGCTCTTTATCGCTGCCGCGTTCCAATGGACGGCGGGATTCACCTTCAGCGCCGGATTTGTTGACTACACGCTCAGTTTCTTTACGCCGATGGCCAACCAGCCGTACATGCTCCTGTTGCAAGGGCTGTTCTTTGCGGTGCTGTACTACTTCTTGTTCCGTTTCCTCATTCTTAAAATGAACTTGAAGACACCGGGCCGTGAAGATGAAGAAAACTTAGCCGCTGCAACAGCGGGGGCTTCCGGCGGCACAAAAGATGAAAAAACCGCCAATCAGGCTGCCGGCATCATCGAAGGCCTCGGCGGCAAAGACAACATTTCATCACTCGACAGCTGCGCAACCCGCCTGCGCGTCGAAGTGAAAGACATGGAACAAGTCAATGAAGCGAAAATCAAACAAGCCGGCGCTGCCGGAACGAACGTCGTCGGCACGCACAACATTCACGTTGTCGTCGGCACGAACGTACAATTCGTTGAAACAGAAGTGCGCAACCAAATTAACGAATAAACCGCACGAATGACTGCTACAGTGTCACGCAAAGCAGCGGAGAAGTTTCTCCGCTGCTTTGTTATCGCATCGAATGAAACGCGGCTGTATTTATAAAGGAGGAAAACGCGATGAAACGGATTTTAGACTGCGCAGCGAGTGATTTTGCTAAAATGAAACCGCGCGAACTGAAAGAATCGATCCGCGCCGCAGAAGGCCGCACGGTTCTTGCGGAGACGATCGCCGGCGCGCCGCCGCTTGTCAATCACACAACGAACAGTGAAATTGCCAAAGCGTACGGGGCGGATATGAACATTTTAAATATGTACGACGTTTTTCACCCGTCAATCGCGGGGATCGATGAACTGCTCGAAGCGCACGGCGAAACGAATCCAATCCGGCTGTTGAAGAAACTGACCGGCATTCCGGTCGGGATCAACCTCGAACCGGTCGATGTCGACGCCCGTCCGCTGGAAGAACTGGAACATTTGCCTGTTGGACGGACCGCCGCAGATGAAACTGTCGACAAAGCCGTTGCTGACGGGATCGATATGATATGCTTAACCGGCAACCCGAAAACTGGCGTGACCAATGACGAAATCGCCCGCGCGATTGAACGGATCCGCGCTCGCCATGGCGACAACGTCTTCATCATCGCCGGGAAAATGCATTCCGCCGGCGCGGCCGGTGAAGCGGGCGCCGGGATCATCACCCCGGATGACACCGCCCGCTTCGCCGAAGCCGGCGCCGACGTCCTTTTGCTCCCCGCGCCCGGCACCGTTCCCGGGATCACGGTCGACACCGTGCGCCCGCTGATCGACGCGGCGCACCGCGCCGGCCTGTTAACGATGGCCGCAATCGGCACGAGCCAAGAAGGCGCCGCCGCGGACACCGTCCGCGACATCGCCCTCATGAACAAAATGGCCGGCTTCGACATTCACCACATCGGCGACGCCGGCCATACCGGCATCGCCGTCCCGGAGAATATCGAATCGCTCTCCGTCGCGGTCCGCGGCCGCCGCCATACGCTCGCGCGCATGGCCGCCTCCGCGCTCCGCTGACTCGAAAAAAAGCAGTCCCTTTGGACTGCTTTTAGAGTGTTGACAACGTCATGACATCGATAGATGTCATATTAAAAGGAACGGATGACTGCGCATCGTCCGGCTTCTTTCCGCGGGCGAGCGCCGAACCGCTTCGGGCTTGGCCCTGCAGGGTCTCGTCTGTCTCGCTATCCCGCAGGAAAAAGCCGGGATGCTGGGTCATCCTCCTTCTTTGAATCGAGTGTATTCATCATAAAGGAAGCCACGCATCCACTCCTCCGACGCCTCCGGGAAAAGCAACTTCCGAAGACCCCACAAGAAGCGGTTACGCTTCTGAGGAGGCTGAGGTGTTGCCCGGGGCAAGCGGAGGTTAGTGGCTGCGTGGCTTACGCCAAAATAATAATTTGTCAACACTCTGAAGCAGTCCCTCTGGACTGCTTTTTTGTCTTTCTTCCATTCCCCTCTCGTCTTTTCAAACACGCTGTTATATAATATGACAAGATTCGACGCGCATTATTTGTCTGTTTGACCGAAGCAAAGACACTTGCGCAGGAAGATAATTGTTTAAAAAGACATAGTCGTATGTATAATTATGTCTAAACAGACAAAGACAGCGAAATGTCTAAATTGTATGATAAATTGTATAACCTGATAAGGCACACTGTTTTACTAATTTTAAGGGGGAATTGTTGTGAGATCGTTAAAGATGTATGCGGGATTGTCGTCAGCACTGGTATTAGCGCTGGCAGGATGTGGTGATGGTGACAATGGCAATGAAGCGGACGGGAACAATGACGCGAATAACGTAAACAACGAAGCAGACAATAACGATGCTGCAAACAACAATGACACAGCGGCAGAAGATTATCAAGAACTCGAGATAACCTTCAGCCACAACCAGCCGGAAGGCAGCCCGGAGTATGTCGGCGCGCGGGCGTTTGAAGAATTTGTCGAAGAAGAATCGGGCGGCGCCGTTACGGTTGATATGTACCCGGATTCGCAAATGGGCAGCTTGCGCGAGCAAGTGGAAAGCACACAAATCGGCGAAATTGATATTACGATGCAGCCGTCAGCTGTTGTATCCCCGTTTGTTGATGATGTAAAACTCGTTGACTTGCCTTATCTCTGGCCGGAAGATATCGATCAGAAATACGAAGTGCAAGACTCTGAAGCCGGCGAAGAACTGCTCGGCGCGTTGGATGAAGGCGGTTTTTCCGGGCTCGGCTATTGGCCGGGCGGATTTAAGCTCTTTACGACAAACGGACAGGAAATTCACGAGCCGTCTGATTTTGAAGGCTTAACGATGCGGACGATGGAATCGCCGACATTGATCAACCAGTATGAATCATGGGGCGGAAATGCAGAGCCGGTTCCGTACGCAGAAGTGTATAACGCCCTGCAGCAAGGCGTTGTCGACGGGCAGGAAAATCCGCTGCAGACGATTTATTTAAATGATTTTCATGAAGTGCAGGATTACGTGATTGAAAGTTATCACGGCACGATGACGTATTTGCTTATGGCCAATCAGGGCTGGTTTGACGGTTTGGACGAAGCGACACAAAACTTGATCCGTGAAGCTGAAGAAGTCGGGGTCGAAGCAGCCCGGGAAAACTTGGCTGAAACGGAAGATGAATTCCGCACGAACATTCAGGAATCCGATGCAGAATATTACGAGCTGACCGAAGAAGAGCGCGATGCGTTCCGTGAAGCAAGTCAGGATATGCATCAAGACGAAGTCGAAGGTTCCGAACAGCAGCAAGAACTGCTCGACGGTCTCTATGACGAAATAGAGTCCGTCACCGGCGGCGAATAAACGAACGAGCGGAACAGGCAGCTTACAGGGAATCAGCTTCGACGCTTTTTCCCTGTTTCGCGCTGTTCTTGTTTATTTCACGGCGACGCTTGACAAAGAAGAGAGGGAGTCGGATATGACCGTATTGCGCAACGGAGTGAAAGTGTTATACAAAATCGAAGAGATCGTGATCGCCGCGTTAATTATGATTGCGACGGTGGTGCTGTTTTCCAATGTCGTCTTACGCTACGGCTTTGCGGCGAATACGAGCTGGGCGGCCGAACTGATCCGCTATTTAATGATTTGGATCACGTTTATCGGCATGGGGCTTTGCTACCGGCGCGGCATCCACGTCGGGATCGACTTTATGCTCAACTACTTGCCGAAAAAAACGAAAAAAGCTTTGCAGCTTACGGTCAACGCCTTGTCCGTAGTCTTCCTCGGGTTTCTCGGTTATTACGGTTGGGAGCTCGTGCAGTTTTCGTACGGGACGAATCAAATCACCCCGTCGTTAGAAATCGGCATTTACTGGGTGTATGCAATTATTCCGATCGGCTCGGCGCTGTCGATTTTTCATATCATCGTCTTGTCGATCGAAATGATTAAATCCGGTGAAGAGCTGGAACTGAACCGGATGAGTGAAGAACCATGAACCGCGCGCGGAAAAAAGGAGTGGTACGATGACAACCTTGCTGTTTATTCTCATTATTATCTTTTTATTTACCAGTGCTCCGATCTTCGTCGCGCTCGGTCTCGGTTCGTTTCTCAGTGTCGTCTTTATGAGCGATACCGATCCGATGATTCTCGTTCAGCGCATGTTCGGCGGGCTTGATCAGTTTGCCTTGATGGCGCTGCCGTTTTTTATTTTCGCAGCGAATATTATGGAAGGCGGCGGGCTTTCCGACCGGATTCTCCGCTGGGCGCGGGCGCTGGTCGGTCACATGGCCGGCGGCGTGGCGATGACAACGCAAGTATCGAGCATGTTTTTCGGCGCGCTTTCCGGTTCGAGTCCGGCAACAGTGATTGCGATCGGTAAAATTATGTACCCCGAGCTGTTGCGCCGCGAGTACAGTCCATCGTTTTCTGCCGGGCTTTTGGCTTCGGCCGGTTCGATCTCGCTGATTATTCCGCCGAGCATCACGCTGATCGTTTTGGGTTCTGTCATCACGACGCTGTCGGTAAGCGATTTGTTTACTGCCGGGATCGGCGCCGGCTTGATCATCGGGCTCGTCACGATTGCCTACATTTATTGGTTTTCGAAAAAGCACAATATGCCGCGCGACACCAAAGCTACGAAGCGCGAGCTGTTCGCATCAACGAGAAGCGCGTTTTGGGCGCTGTTGATTCCGGTGATTATTCTCGGCGGAATTTACGGCGGAATCTTTACCCCGACCGAAGCGGCCGGGATCGCCGCCGTTTACGCGCTCGCGATCAGCGTCTTCGTTTACCGGGAGATGTCGTGGCAAAACTTTTACAGAGTGTGCGTCGATTCGGCGATTACATCAGCTCAGGTGCTCGTCCTCGTTGCCGCTGCGCAAATTCTCGGCTGGCTGTTAACGCGCGGCGGCTTGCCGCAGCAAATCGCCACGTTTATGACAGAAAACATCGAATCGGTGCTGCTCTTCTTCCTCGTTTTAAACGTCGCGCTTTTGTTTATGGGCATGTTTATGGAAGGGATTGCCGCGATCATTATCGTCGCGCCGCTGATCTTCCCGGCGGCGATGCAAATGGGCATCGACCCGGTTCACTTAGGGATTGTGATGATTGTCAACTTGGCGATCGGCATGTACACCCCGCCGTTTGGGATCAATATTTTTGTCACGCAGACGATCTCGGACCTCGATATGGTCGAAATGATCCCGGGCTTGCGGAAATTTTTGTTTGTACAAGTTATCGCGCTGCTGATCATTACGTATATCCCGGCATCATCGCTGTTTTTACTGTATTTATTTAACTGACACGAACGTACGATGCAACGCTGGAGGATTCATGACTGGGGAGTGAGAGGATGTCGATTACGGTTAAAACCGCGCTTAGAATCGGCGGATTAAAGGAGTGCCGTGTCGTCGCCGGCCAGGACGGGCTCGACGGCGAACTGAACTATGTGACGATTATGGAAGTGCCGGATATCACCCGCTGGCTGAAGGGCAACGAGCTGTTGTTAACGAGCATGTATCCGATTAAAGAGGATCTCGAAGCGCAGCGCCGGCTGATCCGCAGCCTGCACGAAAAAGGAACCGCGGCGCTCGCGATTAAGCCGAACCGGTTTATTCGCGAAATCCCCGCGGTCGTTTTGGAAGAAGCGGATAAGTACGGTTTTCCGGTCATTGAAATTCCCGAGCATATCAGCTATCTCGACATTCTCTCGCCGGTGATGAACAAAATCTTCGATAAAAAAACGGTGCTGCAAGAAGATATTGAAGCGGCGTATCATTTATTAAACGAAATTTCGCTGAATAAAACCGGTTTGCGCCACTTTGTCGACGTTTTGAAAAACTTGACGAAGCATAAAATTGCAATCGAGTCGCTCGTCTCGTTTATGGATGAAGTGATGACCGCGCCGGCGCTCGTGCCGCTCAGTTACCGGCAAGTGCAAGAACTCGAGCACGCGCGCCGGCCGATTCGGCTCGCGCGGCAAACCGCCGACGGCGCTGACGTCAGCTGCATTACCGCTCCGATCATTCTCGACGGGACGCTGTACGGGGTGATTTCCAGCTGGGATCACGCGAACGATCATCAGGAAACGGACCTGGCGATTTTCGAACGGGCGGCGGCGATTTTATCGCTTGAGTTTATGCGCCGCAAAGTCAAACACGAAGTCGAATTTCAATACAAGCGCGAATTTCTCCGCTCGCTTTTGCACGGCGAATTTGTCCATACCGCTGAGCTTGTCGAACAGGCGCGCTCGTACAACATTTTTCCGGAAAAACGCTACGTCTGCTGCGCGATTCATTTTGATCAAGCCGCAGAAAACGACTCGCTTTATTCCAAGCATATGGCGCAGTTTGAGAACAAGCTGAAAACGATTGAACCGGAAGCGGTACTCGGGACGATGCATCATATTTTATACTTGCTGTTTCCGACTGATAAACGAAGCGACGAGACGGTTACTGCCAACTTAAAGCAAGTGATCCGTGAGTTTTCCCGGATGGTCGGCCGGACCGCTTACGCCGGCGTCGGACGGAAGGCGGACCAAGAAATCGAAGGGTTAAAAGCGGTGTTTGATGAAGCGAAACTCGCGCTCTCGATCGGACGCACGCTCGATATGCACGGCGAGTCGTTTGTCCACTACGACGAACTCGGCGTCTTCCGGCTGTTGGCAAATGTCGAAAGGACGGAAGATTTGCAAAAGTTTTACGATGAAACGATCGGCCTGTTAGCCGTTTACGACGCAAAGCACAACCTCGATCTTGTCCGGAGCGTGGAGGCGTATTTTCAGCATAACGAATCGGTCTCACAGGCGGCGAACGCGCTTTTCATCCACGTCAATACGCTGAAGTACCGGCTGCAAAAAGTCAGCGCGCTGACCGGACAAAACATCCAGACGTCTGAAGGAAAGCTGAATTTACAGATCGGCTTGAAAATCAGCTACTTCATTCGCCACGCACGGTAAGGGCACTGAAAAAACGGCAATGGATTCGTCTTATCGGCCAAAGAAAAACGGCTTTATCTCATATTATAATGTTCATACAGACAATTTTCTGATTTATACGACGGGGAGTGACATCATGGCAATCGAACGGCTGACGCAATGGCTGACGGAAATCAACGCGATCGGCGCCCTGGAAAGCGGCGGTGCCGAGCGGTTGGCGTACACGTATAAGGAAACGGCGGCGATCGAGCTCATCCGCAAATGGTGCGAACAAGAAGGGCTGACGTGCCGCGAAGACGCTGCCGGCAACTTGATTTGCCGGCGCGAAGGCCGGCAAGCAGGAGCAGCTGTCGCGTTCGGCTCACACGTCGATACCGTTTATGACGGCGGCCGCTATGACGGCACGCTCGGCGTGATCGCCGGGCTGGAGGTTATCAGGCGCTTAAATGAGCGCAATGAAACGACAGAAGCGCCGCTCGAATTGATTGTTTTCCGCGCGGAGGAATCGTCGCGCTTCGGCATGGCGACGATCGGAAGCAAGCTGATGGCCGGCGCAGCGCTTCCTGAGCATCTCGCCGCTTTGACCGACCGCGACGGAATCACGTTTGAAAGCGCGGTAACAGACGCCGGCTACGCGTTCGAGCGCTTGCACAAAGCCGCCCGCCTGCCGGAAGAACTGAAAGCTTTTTTTGAACTGCACATTGAGCAAGGCTCCGTGCTGGAAGAGCACTGTGAAGCGGTCGGCTTAGTCGACGCGATCGCGGCACCGGAGCGGCTGCGCGTCACGCTCGAAGGAAAAGCGTCTCATTCGGGGACGACGCCGATGGATATGCGCCGCGACGCGCTTGCCGGCGCCTCGGAACTCGTGCTGTTCATTGAAGAAGCGGCGCGCGACGAGAAACGCTTTCGCTCGGTTGCAACGGTCGGGAAAATCGACATTAAACCGGGAGCGATGAACACCGTGCCGGGAAAAACGGTGCTTGATATTGATATCCGCGGCACCAACACCGCTTCGCGCGGCCGGATTGCCGAAAGCGTCCGCGCCTATACGAAGCAGCTTGCCGACAAGCGCGGTTTACAAGCCGCGGTTGAAACGCTCGCGGAAGAAGAGCCGACGGCGCTGAATACCGACTTGCAGCGCTCGCTCGCCGATGCGTGCGGCCAGCTGCGAATCCCCGGCCGCGTGATGATGAGCGGCGCCGGACACGACGTGATGAATATGGCGAAACGCTGGCCTTCCGCGCTCATTTTTGTGCCGTCAACGGACGGCCTCAGCCACCACCCGGAGGAATACACGCCGATGCACGAATTTCTTGACGGCGTCAACGTCTTGGAGCGGACCGTGATCGCATGGGCGAATACGGCCGTTCAGCCGGAAAAGGAGGTATCGTCCTGATGAAACAGCATCATTTGCCGATTTTGTCGAACGTGCAAATTTCATCCCGTTACTGGCACATGACGCTCGATATGACAGAAATCGAAGAAACGATTGACCCGGGGCAATTTTTCCACATTCGCACAACGGCGGAGTTGAGCCCGTTTTTACGCCGGCCGCTCAGCATTTATCGCATCAACGAAGACAATGACACCCTCGAATTTCTCTATCTCGTCAAAGGGATGGGCACAATCGAAATGACAAAAATGAAACCGGGCGAAACGGCCGATCTGCTCGGCCCGCTCGGCCACGGCTTCAACCTCTCGGCTGAGACCAACGAAATTCTCTTAACCGCCCGCGGTGTCGGTGTGGCGACACTCGCTGCCCTCGCGCAAGATGCGGCCGAAAAAGGTGTCGGCTGCACGGCGATATTGAGCGCCCGTTCCCGCGACGATTTATTATCCGCCGAGATGCTCACCGAACTCGGCGTGACTGTCTACAAAGTGACTGAAGAAGACGGCACGAGCGATGTCGCCGACGTGGAACGGATGATGCGCCGGCTGATCGAGGAAAACGGCGTCGAACAGCTGTATACCTGCGGTTCGCGCCGGCTGTCGCGCTTAAACCAGCGGCTGCTCGACGAGTACGGATTATCCGGCGAAATTGCCCTTGAAGAACAAATGGGCTGTGCAATGGGCGCCTGTTTTTCTTGTGTCTCGCCAATTATTGAAAACGGCGAAGAACAATCGGTCCGCGTTTGTTATGAAGGGCCGGTCTTCCCGTTGGAAAAGGTAGTGATTTCATGACAAACGCAGACGGAATGGCCGTATCGATCGGTTCGCTGACGCTGAAAACACCGGTAATGCCGGCATCGGGCGCGTTCGGCCCGGAAATGGAAGCGGCTGTTGATTTTAACCAGATCGGCGCGCTCGTCCCGAAAAGCATCACGAAAAAACCGCAGCCGGGCAACTCGACGCCGCGCGTTTGTGAAACGTACGGCGGGATGATCAATTCAATCGGCATTCAGTCGAAGGGTGTTGACGTTTTTATTGAAAAAATCATTCCGCAGTTCGCCCGCTACGAGACGCCGCTGATCGCAAGCATCTCCGCGGAGGATATTGACGAATTTATCGAAATGACCGAGAAACTCGCGGCGCAGCCCGAAATCGACGCGCTCGAATTAAACATTTCCTGCCCGAACTTAAAAGCGAACGGGCTCGCATTCGGGATGGATAAAGATGTAACGTACGAACTGATTTCCCGCGCCCGCGCGGTGACAGACATTCCGCTGATCGCGAAACTGACGCCGAACGTGACGAGCATCCAAGAAATCGCCCGCGCGGCAGAAAACGCCGGCGCCGACGGATTGACCGTCGCGAATACGTTTCTCGCGATGGCGATCGACCCGGAAACGCGCGAACCGCTGATCGGCAACAATATGGGCGGGCTGTCCGGCCCGGCAGTAAAACCGATTATCGTCCGGATGGTTTACCAAACTGCGCAAGTGACGACGATTCCGATTATCGGCTGCGGCGGCGTGATGAACGGGCGCGACGCGATCGAAATGATCCTCGCCGGCGCAACGTGCGTGCAAGTCGGCACCGCGAGTTTTCTCAACCCGACCGCTCTGACTGATATTACGGAAGAAATCCGCGATTACATGACGCGGCACGGAGTGAACGATATTCATGAACTGATCGGCGGCGTGAAGATGAAGCCGCAGGAAGGCGGGGTATTATGGCATGGCAAAAGCGGATAAAAAACGGCACGGTCGTGACTGCGAAGGATACGTTTTTAGCGGATATTTACGTGAGCGACGGGAAAATTGCTGCGGTGACAACGGAAGAACTTGCCGGCGAGATTGACGAAGACGTCGATGCGACGGGGAAGTTTGTCTTCCCCGGTTTTATCGACACGCACATTCATTCGCGCGATCCCGGACCGACGTATAAAGAAGATTTCACCCACTCGACACAGGCGGCGGCTGCCGGGGGCATTACGACGGTGTTTGAAATGCCGAATACGAATCCGCCCGTCAACAACGCGGCGAATTTCGAGCGCCAGCACGCGCATCTTGAGGCGCAGGCGTCGGTTGATTTTGCGCTCTGGGGCATTTGCCTCGGCCATTTAAATGAAACGGATATCGCTCCGCTCGATGATAAAGGCGTCGCGGCGTTTAAGTTTTTTTGGGGCTACGCGGTGCACGAAGAGACGTATCAGCTGATGTACAACTACAAGCCCGGGATGGAAAAGGTGATTCCGCCGTTTCATGACGGCGAAGTGTACAAAATGATGCAAAACGTCGCCGACACCGGCCGGGTCTTTGCCGTTCATGCGGAAAACAACGATTTGATCCAAACGCTGACCGGCGAGGTCGAGGCGCGCGGCGGCACGACGTACGACGATCTCATCGCGGGCCGTCCGCAGCTCGCCGAAGTGCTGACCGTGCAGGCGGGAATTGATATGGCCCGCGCGACGGGCGTGCGCTTGCACATTTTGCACGTCAGCGCCGGCGAATCGCTGAAACGGATCCGCGCCGCCCAACAGGAAGGGCTTCCGGTCACGGTGGAAACGTGTCCGCACTATTTATTTTTAGCGGCGGAAGATTATGACACGATCGGAGCGAAAATGAAAGTGTATCCGCCGGTGAAAACAGCGGCGGACCGTGAAGAGATTTGGCAGCACGTCGCGGACGGGACGATTTCGCACATTTGTTCCGATCACGCGCCGCACACCGAAGAGGAAAAAGACGGGAGCCTCTGGGAAATTCCCGCCGGCATGTGCGGGGTGGAAACGCTCGCGCCGCTCGTGTTAAATGCGGCGAGCGAAGGGAAGATATCCTTAAACGATGTCGCCCGGCTGCTGGCGGAAAATCCGGCGCGCCTGTTCGGCTTTGAAGACCGGAAAGGAACGCTCGTCCCGGGGACAGATGCCGATATAACGATCGTCGATATGCTGAAAGAAGCGCCGATCCAGCGGAAAAACTTGCACAGCAAAAGCAAGGTGACCGCCTACGACGGGTTTCACGTCAAAGGCTGGCCGGTCATGACGATCGTCCGCGGCAACACCGTTATGCAAGACGGAGAACTGAAAGAAACCGGCACAGGAGAGCTTGTGACGCCGGGAAACAAAGGAGCAAAGATTTATGGCACATGAATTACCTCAAACCGTTCAGCTGATGAAAAATCACCGTTCGATCCGCCAGTTTACCGATCAGCCGGTCGATGACGCGACGTTTCGAGAAATAATTTTCGCCGCGCAGCGGGCGCCGAGTTCGCATCACGTCCAGGCGTACAGCATCGTCCATGTCACCGATCCGGACAAACGCGCAACGCTCGCACGCGTCGCCGGCGGACAGCAGTACGTTAACGAAGCGCCGGTTTTCCTCGTGTTCGTCGCCGACTTTTGGAAGCACGAGCACGTCTGCATTGAAGAAGACAGCGATTTTCAGATCGACGAAACGGAAAATGTCCTCGTCGGCACAGTCGACGCCGCACTTGCGGCGCAAAACGCGCTGACGGCCGCAGAAAGCTTCGGCCTCGGCGGCGTGATGATCGGCGGCATACGCAATCATCCCCGCGACGTGCGCGACTGCCTTGACTTGCCGCGCTACACGTTTCCCGTCATGGGTCTGTGCCTCGGTTATGCGGCTGAAGTGCCGGAACAAAAACCGCGCCTGCCGCTCGAGATGATTTTGCATACGAACACATATTGCGAAAAACCGTTTATTGACGGGCGGAAAAACTACGACGAAGAAATGGCGCATTATTATCAGACGCGAAGCGCGAACCAAAAAGAGATCAGCTGGTCAAAGCAAATGAGCGATTATTTTGCGAAAGTACGCCGCCCGGAAGTGACAACCTTTTTAACGGAACAAGGATTTGCCCTGAAATAAATCGCTGCAAGCCGACGTGTTACGGCGGCTTGCGCTCAAAGGAGGAGCCGTATGGACAAGCGCATCACTTTCGCGGCCGCGGGCGACTGTTTTATCACCCGGCGTCTGCCGGACAAAGACCCGCGCGTCCGTGAAATCGCCCGGCTGTTAAATACCGCCGACGTCCGTTTTGCCAACCTTGAGACGACCGTGCACGACCGCGAAGGCATACCGTCCGCCTACAGCGGGGGGACGTGGGCGATGAGCGAACCCGGCGTGCTCGACGATTTAACGAGCTACGGCTTTAACTTGTTTAACGCCGCGACGAATCACACCCTCGATTATTCAATCGCGGGCCTCGCCGCGACCGAGCGCCACATGAAGGCGCGCGCCATCCGCTACACCGGCGCCGGCGAAAATTTGCGCGCTGCCGCTGCCCCGGTCTTTCACGAAAGCGCCGGCGGACGCACCGCGCTGATCGCCTGCACCTCGACCTTTCACCCGTCCTGGCGCGCCGGCGATCCGACCGCCACGGTGCCCGGGCGCCCCGGCGTCCATCCGCTCCGTTATCAAACCGTCCATCGCGTCACACCGGAAACCGCCGAGCATCTCGCCAACGCCGCAGCCGAAACCGACATTAACGCCGATCGCAACCTGCTGAAAAAAGAAGGGTTCATCGCCGCTGATGACGGGCCGGGCGAACGCATTTACATCGGCGATGCCGTCTTCGAAGCGGCAAAGACCCCCGGCACGGCCCGCCGCGTCCTGCCTGAAGACCGCGAGCGGCTGGAGAAGCTCGTCGCCGGGGCGAAAGGCGAAGCGGATGCGGTGCTCGTAAGCATTCACTCGCACGAAATGGCCGGCGAAGACAAAGCGGCGCCGGCCGACTTTTTCACAGAAGCCGCCCGCGCCGTGATCGATGCCGGCGCTGATGCCGTTATCGGCCACGGTCCGCACATTTTGCGCGGGATCGAACTGTACGCCGGCAAACCGATCTTTTACAGCCTCGGCAATTTTATTTTTCAAAACGAGACGGTCCCGGACTTGCCGGCGGATTTTTTCCAGCAGTACGGGCTGCCGGTTGATACGCCGGTTTCTGCCGCGTTTGACGCGAGGAGTACCGGCGGCAAAGGCCTTGCTTACAACCCGGACGTATGGGAGTCGGTGATCCCGGTGTGGGAAATGACCGCCGGCGCCGTCACGGCGATCCGCCTCTACCCGATCGCGCTCGGCTACGGCGAACCGCGCTCACAGCGCGGATGGCCGAAGCGGACGCATGACGCGGGGCCGGTCGAAAAACTCAAGGAGCTGTCCGCGCCGTTTGGCACCGAGATCACCGTCCACGCCGACGGCACCGGCGAGGTTCTGCTCTGACCGCAAAAAACGCGCAGCCGGAATCCGGCCGCGCGTTATTGTGTTGACGGACGATTATAATGACGCAAGCCGCGCAGCCACGTACCTCCGCTTGCCCCGGGCAAGGACTCAGCTAGTATTCGGCGGCCTCAGACCGCCGAATCCGGATCTTCGTCTCTTGCTTTCCCGGAGGCGTCGGAGGAGTGGATGCGCGGCTTGCTAATTTCGCTAAAGAAAATGACATCAAGAAAAAAACGCTTGGATGAGACCGGAGCTAACTCGACGCCTGCGGGAAAAGCAACGGCTGAAGACCCCACAAGAAGCGTTTTCGCTTCTGAGGAGGCTGAGGCGTTGCCCGCGGCAAGCGAGTTTGCAGAGGGCTCATCCAAGCGCTGGTCTTTTGAAAAGTGTGATGTCAACGTTGATTACGAAGACTTAAAATCGAGGTCGAATTCGTCAATCAGGTCGTCGGCGTCGAGGTTCAGTTCGTCGCAACAGCGGCGGAGCTCGGCGTAAAAGTCGAATCCTTCCGGCGCCGGCTGATCGCGCTGTTCAGCATAAAATAAAATCAGTTCATACAGCTCGCGAAAAGCGCGAACGTTGTCAGTTTTAGCCATTGTCAATCCCCTCCATATTTTCCATTATCACGCTTTTGTAAAACAGAAAAGGAGCTTTCCCGCGGGCGGGTGAACTCCTTTGTGAGCGGTTCCTCGTTTTACTGTTTCATCTTCCATTTATTATACTCAAGAAAGTCCTTAAACTCATCTTTGGAAACTCCGGAGTGCATCGCTTCTTTCACAAGGTTCGCCCATTCCGGATCGAGCGATGCGCCCATTTCATCGGTGACATCATCAGGATTTTCTTTAATTAAATAGTCGACTTTAATGTTCAGCTCGGCTGCGAGTTTTTCCAAAAAGGCAATCGACGGGTTTTGCTGCAGGTTGCGTTCCAATGCGCTTAAATACGATTTTGCAACACCGGCCCGTTCAGCGAGCTGCGTGATCGTGAGTCCTGCTTCTTTGCGGTATTTTTTTACGCGTTCGCCAATCATAAGGCCACTCCTTTTTCCTAACGTTTCGTCTGTGCTATATATAGTATATCATGATATAAACCGGAGTCCAGCTAGGAAGCAGCGAAAAAAAATGCACATTTTTAATTGTGAACATCCGCGCAGACCGATTCCAATAAAAGGAAATTTTGAAATTCTGTGTGAGGATTGTGGTAGATTGTCGGAAATGGCCACAAAAGGTTTTGAAGTATGTTAAAAGTGAAATAGAAACACCGAGTCAGATAAATCTATCAGCAAGCACAAAAGAGGAGGGATGGAGATGAAAAACAAACTGATGTTAACTTTCCTGTCGAGCGTACTCGCGATCGGCTTTCTCGGAGCGTGCGGCGAAGTGGATAACGAAGAGCTGAACGACGGTATGAACGATGGTATGGAAAACAACATGGAAGACAACGACTTGTAAGTTGAACGTGTAATCATTAATTAAATTAATTTGAGGAGGCGTTTAAAAATGAAAAAGAAAATGATGCTTACAGTATTATCGAGTGTGCTCGCGGTCGGCTTTCTCGGCGCCTGCGGCGAAGTGGATAACGAAGAATTGAACGACGGTATGAACGATGGTATGGAAAACAACATGGAAGACAACGACTTATAAGCGTTGACCTTTGTTCCCTTCGGCTCTTAGCCGGAGGGATTTTTCTTTTAAGTCATTATTATGTGAAACTGTGAAATACTGCATAAAATCCGTGGATATTATTGTAAACCAGCGTATGCCGGGTTATGATATTAACAGTTGATCAAAAGCAATCAACAAACCAGTTTTAAACAAAACGCGCTCCTAGGCGCGAACTTATTTTACAGGAGGAATTTTAAATGAAAAAGAAAATGGGACTTACAGTACTTTCAAGCGTGATGGCACTCGGCGTGCTCGCAGCGTGCGGTGATGCAGAAGAAACAAACATCGAAAACGACGGCATGAACAACAACGTTGAAGAAAACAACGATCTCGACATGGAAAATGAAGAAAACAACATGAACGACGACATGAACAACGACATGGAAGATGAGAACAACGATCTTAACATGGAAGAAGAAAACAACGAGATGAACAATGACATGAACGATGACATGGACGACGAAGAGAACGACATGAACGACGACATGAACGACGACATGGACAACGACATGGATGAAGACGAAGACGAAAATAACAACGACTACTAAGTTAAAAGTCGTTGCATGAAAAAGAGGCCCGCGGGCCTCTTTTTTTCGTTTTCAAGAAAAGACCTAGATCAAACAACTACGAATAAATCTTTTGTGGTATAGACCTCTAGATTGAAAGCCGTTACAATGTGGTTGAGATTGGACGCGGAAAGAGGTGACCGGCCAACAGAACAAAGCGTTTAACATCGAATTTTTCCAGGAGGGATGAAGATGACAGCAACAAACAGACAGATGAGACGGATCGGCTTGACCGCGCTTGCGGCGACGCTGGCCGTGCCGTATTCAGCGGGCGGATTCAGTCCGGTGCAGGCGGAAGACGGAGCAGGCGGCAATCTGGACGATGTGATTTTGTTGGAGAATGTCCCGGAAGCGAGTGCAGAAGTTGACGCGGATGGATTAACGTTGAATGCTTTAAATGTTTACGGCGACGGTTACTTTACAGCGGCAGCGGACGACGGTCTGACGTGGGAATCGTCGAATACGAACGTCGCCGAAGTTGAGGATGACGGGACGGTCACAGCGACAGGCCAGCCGGGGCGCACGTTTATCAGCGTGACCGACGGCGAGCATGAAGACCGGATCGCGATTGATGCCCGACCGGATAACAGCGGCGGCAATCAAGGCGGCGGACCGCCGGATACCGAGCTGACGGTCAGTGAAGAATCCGGCGAGCGTTACGATATGGTCGGCCACGCACTTGAGAACTTAACGGTCGAAGAAAAAGTCGGCCAGATGCTGATGCCGGATTACCGCAATTGGGACGGCAAGAACGTGACGGAAATGCTCCCGGAAATCGAAGCGCAGATTGAAGAGTATCATCTCGGCGGCGTGATTTTATTTGCCGAAAATACCCAGTCGACCGAGCAAACGGCTGCTTTGATGCATGAATACCAGGAAGCGGCGGAAAAATTCGGCTTGCTCACTTCGATTGATCAGGAAGGCGGGATCGTCACGCGCCTGAATGAAGGAACAGATTTCCCGGGAAATATGGCGCTCGGCGCAGCCGATGACGTGGAGTTAACCTATCAAGTCGGCGAAGCGATCGGCAACGAGTTGAATTCGCTCGGGCTGAACATGAACTTCGCGCCCGTCGTTGACGTGAATAATAACGCCGACAATCCGGTGATCGGCGTACGTTCGTTCGGTGAAGAACCGTCGCTTGTCGGCGACCACGGCGCGGCTTATACCGCCGGTTTGCAGAGCACCGGTGTATCCGCAACAGCGAAACACTTCCCGGGCCACGGCGATACCGATGTCGACTCGCACTTAGGTCTTCCGGAAGTTCCGCATGATATCGACCGCCTGCGCGAGGTGGAACTCGCGCCGTTTCAAGAGGCGATTGACGAAGGGATTGACGTGATTATGACCGCGCACGTTACCTTCCCGGAAATTGACGACACGACGGTTATTTCCGAAAAAACCGGCGAAGAAATCGCCCTGCCGGCCACGCTGTCGGAAGAAGCGCTCACCGGACTGATGCGCGAGGAGCTCGGCTATGACGGCGTCGTCGTCACCGACGCGCTGAACATGCAAGCGATCAGCGACCACTTCGATCCGGTGGATGCGGTTGTACGCGCGGTTGAAGCCGGGACCGACATCGCGCTCATGCCGGAAGACTTGCCGGGCGCTGCCGAAGCGCTCTATGACGCAGTAGAGCAAGGCGATATCAGCGAAAGCCGCATCGACGCGTCGGCCGAACGGATTCTCTCGCTGAAGATTCGCCGCGGTATTATTAAAGAAGAAGACCCTGCGCCAGTTGAGGAAAAAATCGCCAACGCGGAAGATGTGATTGAATCGGACGAACATCAAGCGCTCGAACGCAGTGTCGCCGACCAAGCGACAACGGTGGTGAAAAACGACGACGCGCTTCCTCTTGATGCTGACGCCAATGAAGAGATTGCCGTTGTCGGCGGTTCTTACAGCAGCACACTCGCCGACGCTGTCCGCGAACACGCGCCGGACGCTGAACACATTGATGCCGGTTCGGCTGATGAGATCAGCGACAGCGAGTGGACGACGATCGAAGAAGCCGACCGCGTTATCGTCGGTACAACGACGTTCAACGCCGGCCAGCGCGCTGAAACTGCACCGCAAATGGCGCTCGTCCGCGACTTGGCTGACGCGACCGACGGCGACGTCATCGGCATCGGCATCCGCAACCCGTATGACGTTTCCGGCTACGACGACGCGGTCGATGCCTACGTTGCGCAGTACAGCTTCCAAAACGTCAGCTTCACCGCCGCAGCCGACACACTGTTCGGCGCGAACGAACCGAGCGGCACGCTGCCGGTCACAATTCCGGACGCAGACGGCAACCCGCTCTATGACTTCGGCCACGGCCTACAATACGATTAAAGATTTGTTCGGTAAAAAGAGGCCCGCGGGCCTCTTTTTTCGTTCTAAGCCGAGGGAGTTAACACTATATTGAAGCCTAAAACTTAATTATTGACGCCATTTCCCTGAATATCGAAGCGATCGACTTCATTATTGAAGCCCTCCTCCAAAATATCGAAGCGATCAATCCCATTATTGAAGCGTTCAGCCCTTTTCGCAACGATAAAAACCGTCGGCAGACGGTTTTTTGCTTATTGCGTCAGCACGGATAAGACCAGCAGCTTAAAAAAAGAAGCTGCTGGTCTGAATTTTGATTTTATTAATACAGAAGCTTCCGTTCTGGCAGACATTAACCGTCCTAGAGCAACAGACGGATCGCTTCCGAAGCGAGGAGATCGTAATGCGTCTGACGGTCCGCCCCGATTTTTTCAGCGCCGGATCGATGTAAAAGTCGTCTCGCTTGCTGGGTTGCAGAAAGTGTTAGAAAATCGCGGGCTTCGCGGGCGGTGATGCGGCGGCCGAATGCGCGGGTCCAGTCTGTGAGGGCCGACAGGTGCGCTTCGGCGCATACGTGGCAGCAGCGGCGGCAGCGCCAATATTTGCGCCCGCGGTTCATTGCGAGGGCGCCGCAGTTTGGGCATATGACGCCGGGTGAGATGTCTGCGCGGGAGATGTGATAGTCGTGTGCGAATCCAGAGGCGGGCAGGCGGGGAGTGTTCGCCTCGGCGAGCAGGTCGGCCGCGGCTTTCAGTTCAGTAATTGTTGCCGGCGCCGGGCAAGCGCGGCGGCGCCATTCGAGCAGGCGTTCAAGCATCGCCGGCCGGCAAACGACATTGGCGGGAATCCGTTCGGGCGGCTCAAGTGTCACTTGGGAGTTAGCGAGAACGACGAGCGTCTCCGGGGAACGAACTTTCACACCGCGCTCCTCGAGCCAGTCCACGAGCAGGCGGAGCTGATTTTTCGCTTGCTGGACAGGGTCCGGAAATACGCGCGCTTCGGCGTGCGCCGTTGCATCGCGAACCATTTCACCCGCACCGCCGATTCGCAGCGCCCCGGCCCAGTTCTTCACCTCGATCACCGCGGTAAATTTCGGGTGAAGCAAAAGCGTATCAATTTGAAACCGCATCCCGCGCAGCTCAAGCGCTAATCCGTGCAGCATCACACATTCATCCTCGCGAAAATAACGGAGCTCATACGCGAGCGACCGCTCACCGCGAAACCCCGACGCACGGCGGCCGTACTCATCAGCCAACGCCGAATAGCGCGGGTGCGACGCCGGCATTCGCTGCGTCATACTATGTAAAAACCGGTTTACCGCCGGCTCATAAAAATCCAGCCTGATCATGATGGCCACCTCCATCTTTTATACTAAGCTTTATTGCAGTAAAAACGACCATTATAAATGCCAATTTTGTGACAAAATGTAAGCGCGCGCGGCGAACAATGGAAAAAGCACTGCATGCAGACGATATGTCCCGCATTAATGATACATTTCCTCGAATAGAAGGACTGTTGTTCCGCATTTACGAGGAAGATTCTGGCTTTTGGGTGCAGGTAAACACTATATTGAAGCCTAAAACGCAATTATTGACGCCTTATGCCTTCGTATCGAAGCGTTCGCTCTTATTATTGAGGCTATCTCAATGAATATCGAAGCGATCAACCCCACTATTGAAGCGTTCAGCCCTTTTCGTAACGATAAAAACCGTCAGCGGACGGTTTTTGCCCGCGCGTTTTCGGGAATAGGCCTGCATCAGAGGAGGAATGACGATGAATCAAGACACGCACAAGCAGGCCGCGGCGAGAAAAGCCGCGGCGTACGTAACAGAAGGGATGACCGTCGGCCTCGGTTCGGGGAGCACGGTGTATTACTTTATCGAAGCGCTCGCAGAAAACGATGCGGTGCGACAGACGATCAAGGCGGCCGCCTCGTCCGAACAGACAGCTGCCTGGGCAGCGGAAGCCGGAATCGCGACCGCGCCGTTTGACGAGTTCGACGAGCTCGACATCTCCGTTGACGGCGCCGATGAAGTCGACGCGGCCTATCAGATGACGAAAGGGGGCGGCGGCGCGCTGTTACGAGAAAAATTCGTCAACGACGCGGCAAAACACCGGATCACGATCATTGACGAAACGAAACGCGTCAGCGAGCTCGGCGCGTATCCGCTCCCGATCGAAATCGTTCCCTACGCGCCGAAGTACACCGCGGCGCTGATCGAAGCGCTCGGCTCGACCGCCCGGCTGCGCTATAACGATACCGATGTCGATTCCGGCAGCGTACCGTACGTGACCGATAACGGCAACTACATTCTCGATTGCGCGTTCACCGAACCGATTAAGGACCCGGCAAAGCTCGACGAGAAGCTGCAACAAACGCTCGGCGTCGTCGAAACCGGGCTGTTTATTAACCGGATCGACACGCTCATTATCGGCACATCCGCCGGCGTCCAAACAGAGACCGCCGCGCGCCCGCGATAAAAAAAGCGCCTGACCCTCTCCGGTCAGGCGCTTTCAGAGTGTTGACAAAGTCATGACATCGATCGATGTCCTATTAAAAGGAACGGATGATGACGCATCGTCCGGCTTCTTTCCGCGGGCGAGCGTCGAGCCGCTTCGGCCTGATGCCCTGCAGGGTCTCGTCTGTCTCGCTATCCCGCAGGAGAAAGCCGGGATGCTGGGTCATCCTCCTTCTTTGAATCAAGTGTTTTCATAATAAAGGAAGCCACGCATCCACTCCTCCGACGCCTCCGGGAAAGCAAGAGACGAAGATCCGGATTCGGCGGTCTTAGACCGCCGAATACTAGCTGAGTCCTTGCCCGGGGCAAGCGGAGGGTAGTGGTTGCGTGGCTTGCGTCAAAATAATATTTTGTCTACACCTTGAAAGCGCCCGACCTTCTCCGGTCAGGCGCTTTCTGCTGTTATATCGTACTTCAACAGCGTTTTTTCATCAAACTGCCGTTCGAACCAAAGGCCGAGCACGTAAAAGAAGATGAGTCCGAAGCCGACGTGAATCGCCGTGAACAGCGCGCCGAGCGCAGCGAGCTCGTAAATCAAAACCGGCAGTTTCGCGACCGTCCAGACACCTAAAAAGAAGACGACGTGGCGGATGAGCGCGCCTTTTTTAATGAGCATCGCCGCGATCGGAAACGCCAAATACAGCGGCCCGGCCGAGATCGCCCCGAGCAAAAACGCAATCACAACGCCCAAAACGCCGGAGCCCGCGCCCATATATTTGATCATCGTCTCTTTCGGAACCCAGACGTCAAGCAAGCCGACAAAGACGAGAATCGGCGGCAAAAGCATCAGCATATCGACGAGCGTGTTGCCCGTAATCGCGACCGCATCCGCACCGAGCGCCGGCGACACCGCCGTCAGCACAGCGAGCGCGAGCAGCATCACAGCAAACCAGCGGTAGCGTTTTACCAAACCCTGCATTTAAAACACCCCCCAAATCACCGCGGCGAATAAGAGCGCAAACGCCGCCGCATACAAATTCCGCTTCACCGCGAACTGCCGGCCGAACACCTTGCTCTCCATCGGCAGCGACGCCAGCCCGATACTCATCAAACTCGCAACAAACGCCGCCACTTGCGGATAACCCGCACCCGCATCAATCAGCGTGCCCCCTAACGGAAAGACGATGAAACTTGGAATCAGCGCAAACGCCCCGACGACCGTCGCCGCGAGCACACCGAAGACCCCCGATTCCTCACCGATCAAAGCCGAAATCACATCCGGCGTCAGCACCGCAAGCGACAAGCCGACAAACAGCATAATCGCCAAAATCTCCGGCAATAAATTCCAAAAAATCATCCCCGCCTTTTTCACCGCCGCCGCCGTCTTGCCCCGGTCGCGCACAACCGAGACCGCAAGCAGCAGCGCCGCCAGCGAATACAACACCACACCAATCACAACCAACACCCCTTTCGGAAAAACCTCGTAAATACCCCTGCATGTATGTAAGTGAACGACATCATCATACCCGCTGCGAACCAATATGTCAAAACCACCGCTTGCACGGTTGTCCGAAGCAACAACAAAACGCCGAAATGTGACTAAAAAGTTAAAATGTTGTCGCAGATCGTTCACGGACAAAAGATAGATGACCTATCAAAAAGTGATAAAATCGAACTAGAGAATACATACGGAGGAATGTGTGATGATCGAGCTGGAACTGATGGAATGTTTGAGCGAAAACGGCGGCTATCGCGGCGTGATGCAGCTTTTTTCCCGGTATGTCGGCACAAGGATGGTATTAACCGATGAGATCGGCCTGACGCTCGCATCAGCGGATAACGGCCGGGACATGGGCTCGCCGCAGCTTACCGGGGTGATCGATTTAGGCGATCATGCCGAAGTGACCGAAGAGCGGGGCGCATATTGCTGGATGGGGGACAAGTATGCGCTCACCCGCGCGGGGAGAACCGTCGGCGCGCTGTATATCGATGCCCTGACAGACACCCCGCCGTCTGAAGCCGACCTCGAACGGTTTACCTTGGCTGTCCTGACCGAAAAACAAAAACAACAGCTGATCGATCAAGAACGCTCCCGTCACTTAGACGCCTTTTTGTTTGATTTGCTCTACGGCAACGTAAAAGACAGCGGCGATGCGATCGCTCAAGGCGAACTGTGGAACCTGCAGTTAACGTCCCGCTACACGATCGTCGCACTCAACATCGAAGGCGGGTGCATCGACACAGCTGACGAAGAAAACGTCGACCGTCTTTACCGGAAGTTTTCCGCCGATTTAGCTAAACATCGCGAACAGCCGCTGCTATTGCGCAAAGGCGCAGAAATCATTTGGTTCAAACGCGAAGAATATCCGGCGGTAAACGAAGCGTCCGCCGACGAAGCGATCCGCCGGACAGGCGAGCGGCTGTTGGCCAAAGCCGACCAGCTCTTCCCGGATAAAAAAGTTTTAATCGGCGCCGGGCGTCCGCGCGAAAATTGCACCGAACTTTTCCGTTCGTACCAAGAAGCAAAAATGGCCCGGGAGCTCGGCGATACCTCGCCGAGCGGCCGAATCATTTTTTATAAAGACGTCGGTGTGCTCAAACTTATGAACAACTTAGATGTCCGCGAACTGACAGAGTTTTATCAAGACGTTTTCAAGCCGCTCTTTGAAGCCGAAGAACAGACTAAAGAAGTGCTGCAAACGCTCAAGACGTATATCGATTGCGACTTAGACATCCGAACGACCGCAGAAACGATGTATCTGCACCCAAATTCAGTCCGCTACCGAATTAACCGGACCGAAGAACTTCTCGGAAGAAACCTCGGCAAATTCTCCAACTTAAAAGACATCGCGCTCGCATTCGATATCGCGTCCTTGTACAAAATGAAAGGCCGGCTGTAGTTTATTTACGAAAGGAGAGGCGAACCGATGAGCACAACACACACGGTACGCAATGTTTGTCCGCGCAACTGCTTTTCAACTTGTTCGCTGCTGACAGAAGTAAAAGACGGCCGGCCGGTCCGGGTCAAAGGCGATCCGCGGCACGGCTTTAACCGCGGCAAGCTGTGCGCGAAAGGGTACGCCTATCCGGCTTATGATGCGGATGAGAACCGGCTGTTGTATCCATTGCGGCAGTATCCGCGACACAGCGGGCGGTTTCACCGGATTACCTGGGAGGAAGCTTTTGCCGACATCGCGGCGCAACTGTTCGCTTCGTTCGACCGCTGGGGGACGAATAAAGCGGCCGCTTATCACGCGTTTTCCGGCAACTTAGGAATTTTACAAAACAATGCTTTAAAAGGATTGTTCCGCGGGCTCGGTGCGCACACGGCTGTAACGGGCAATCCGTGTCTTGGCACCGGCCGCGAAGCGCTCCGTAAGCAACAGGGCGGCGAAGTGACCGAACCGCCGGAACGGATGGCCGAAGCGCGTGCCGTTGTGATTTGGGGCGCGAATCCGGCGGTGACAAATATTCATCAAATGAAGTTCATTCATGCCGCGCGCGATCGCGGCGGGGAGTTGGCGGTGATCGATCCGGTCTTTACCGAAAGCGCCAAAGCAGCCGACGTGTACGTACAGCTCGCTCCGGACGGAGACGGCTGGGCTGCGGCGGCGGTAATTAAATTATTAATCGAACAAGGCGCTGTCGACGAAGCGGCGATTGAAGCCGGGATTGACGGCGGGGACGAGTTCGTCCGCGATTTGCGCGCGCTGAGCTGGCAGACGCTCATGCACCGTTCCGGCGCAGAAGCGGGCGCGATCGCTCATTTAGCCAAACTGTATCATCC
The DNA here is from genome assembly GCF_003814815.1 of Salisediminibacterium halotolerans. GTDB lineage: Bacteria > Bacillota > Bacilli > Bacillales > Salisediminibacteriaceae > Salisediminibacterium > Salisediminibacterium halotolerans. The sequence goes on along the minus strand of NZ_RKQQ01000001.1, from coordinate 414,576 downwards.
CGCAGAACAGCCGGTGATGACATGGATCGGTTACGGGCTGCAGCGAAGCCGGGCAGGCGCGTTTGCTGTCCGGGCGATTGATGCGCTCGCGGTAGTCACCGGGCACCGGCATATGCCGGGCGGGACGGTGTACTATTTTCACCCGGAACAGCTGAACGTCCCGAATCAGCCGGCCTCGCTCCACCCGCTCGCTGACGGTGTCCGCGAAATCGACTTTCGCACGTTTGCCAAAGAAGCCGCTGCATTGGCTGATCCGCCGGTTGAAATGCTCTGGCTCTTTTCCCGCAATCCGCTCGCGCAAGACGGCGACCGGACAGTCTGGAAAGAATGGCTCCGCTCGTTAAACTTAGTTGTGACAAGCGACTTGATGATGACGGAAACAGCCGCCTGTTCCGATATTATTTTGCCCGCGACAACGATGTTTGAGCATCACGATTTGCATGTCAGCTACTGGAACCACTGGCTGTCATTGAACGAGACGGCCGCTTCGCCGCGCGGAGAAGCCAGAAGCGAACTGGCGACGGCGGCATCGTTCAGCCGATATTTAAATGCTGCGCGCCCGGGGTTTTCACGTTTTCGCGACGATTTGAGCGAAACGGATTGGCTGGAATTAGAAATCGACGCCGAGATGCAGCGGTGTTACGGGATTCGGTCGTGGCAAGACTTGCGCCGCGGTCCGGTGCAGCGCCAAGAACCTCATGCCGGTGAGCGGCTGTTTCGCCGCCCTGACTTCAGCGGCAAAAACGGGAGTTTTCTCGCTGAGCGGCCGAGCCGGACCACGAATCAGGATCGGAGCCGGAATTTCCGGCTGTTGTCGCCGCAATCACTTTTGCGGATTCATTCGCAGTTTGCCGGGCTTAAAGGGGTGAGTGATTTGGCGGAAGCGAGAGCATATGTGTACATCCACCCGGCGGATGCCGCTGATCACGGTGTAAATGCCGGCGATACAGTGCTTTTGTACAATTCAAGCGGCGAGATTGAGCGGACGGCGGCGTTGAATGCTGCGTTGATCCGCGGGGTGCTTGTCACATCGCAACGGACAGAAGACGCGGTCAATCAGCTGGCTAACACAGCCGACGAAGAAGCGGCTCCCGCGGGAACGAGCTCGGATTTTTTTGAAATCCGCTGCGATCTCTGCGCCAAGGAGGGGTCCCGATGATTGAGCAAAAAGGGTTTTTCTTTCGGACCGACCGCTGTGCAGCTTGTTATGCCTGTGTCAGCGCCTGCCGCAGTGAACACGGGCTGCCCGGGTACAGACGTGTCGAGACAAGCGGTTATGAGCACTCCGTTTCGTTGTCGTGCGGACACTGCGAAGCGCCGGAGTGCATGCGTGTTTGTCCGCGCAACGCGTTTTCAAAGCGCCGCGACGGGATCATCGTCATCGATGAGGATCGCTGCGACGGCTGCGGCGATTGCCGGCAAGCGTGTCCTTACGCGGCTGTGCAGCTCGTGTTTAATCCGCAAACGCAGGAGCATAAAGCGATGAAATGTGAATTTTGCCTGAGGACGCGTCCGCAAGAAAGTGCGCCGGCTTGTGTCGAGGCGTGCTGCACGGGGGCGCTCGATTGGGGTCCGGTCGGGACGCCGCCGGGGTTGGATCGCTGGGAGATGCGCTTAGACGGGATGTTCACGCCGGATTTCACCAAGCCGGCTCTGCGCTTTCAAGTGCCCAAAGCGAAAGAACGTTACTGGGCGGCAGACAACAGCCGCTTAATTTGACGCAAGCCGGGCAGCCACTAACCTCGCTTGCCGCGGGCAACGCCTCAGCCTCCTCAGAAGCGAAACCGCTTCTTGTGGGGTCTTCGGCCGTTGCTTTTCCCGCAGGCGTCGAGTTTGCTCCGGTCTCATAACACCTCTTAATCTATAAGAAAAAATAAACATGCAGGCATCCAATTGATCATCAACTTTTTCAGCAGCCCCCTTTCCTGCAGGAGTCGGAGGAGCGGATGCATGGTTTCTTTTTTTATGAATACACTCGCTTCAAAAAAGAGGATGACCCAGCATCCCGGCTTTCTACTGCGGGATAGCGAGACAGGCGAGACCCTGCAGGGCATAAGCCCGAAGCGGCTCGGCGCTCGCCCGCGGAAAGAAGCCGGACGATGCGTAGTCATCCGTTCCTTTTAATATGACATCGACCGATGTCATGACTTTGTCTCCACTCTGAAGCAGCCGTGATTGCGGCTGCTTTTTTGTGCGCGTAGCCGCCGCGTCACAGTTTTCACATTTTGGTCATAATCTTTTGTAAAACAAGACAAATCAGCCGGCAACCTTTGTTTTTCCCGTCTAAAGCTGCCGGCTGTTTCAGAGCGTACAATAGAGGCAGAGACAGTGGAAAAAGGGAGGGAGATAGATGAAGATGACAGCGGATCAGCTTCAAAAGATGGAAGAGCTTCTTCATATCAGAGTTCAACAGTACGACTTTTTGCGCCAGGCCCTTTTGGCCGAACCGACCGAGGAGTGGCTCTATTTGCTGCGAAAAAGCGGCTATTTCAACGACGTCCCGTTTGCTGACGAAGAGCCGTTTTTAAAGCGGGGGGCGGATTTGATCACGAACACGCTCGCTGCGCATCCGGATGAAGACAAACGGCTGTTTAATCAGCTCCATTGGGATTTCACCCGGCTGTTTATCGGCCCGTTTCAGCTGCCGGCGCCGCCGTGGGCTTCGGCGTATAAAAGCGAAGAGCGGATGCTCTTTCAAGAAGAGGCGGTGCAAGTCCGCAAAGCTTACAGCAAATACGGCTATGCATCCTCGCGCTATCAAGCCGGCGATGAGAGCACCGGGCGCCCGAGCCGCGAACCGGAAGATCACATCGGTTATGAGCTCGATTTTATGTACCGGCTCGCGGTACGCGCGAAAGATGCGTGGAAGCGTAATGAAAAGAGCGAATTTGCCGAATTGATTCGCGACCAATCGTTTTTTCTGCACCAGCATCTATTAACGTGGAGCGCAGCGTTTGCCGGCGATCTCCGGGAGCAGGCAGCGACCGAATTTTACCAAGGGCTCGCCGATGTCCTGGAACAGACGCTTCATCTGGATGAAATGCTGTTAGCGGATGCGAAAGCAGCTGCGGCTCATCTCAGCTCAACGAATCCAAAGGAGGGGGAGCATGTTTAAATTATTAGACAAACTGGAAAACTTTACGTTCAGCCGCCGCGCCTTTCTCGGCAGCAGTGCAGCGGTGACAGCCGGCGCGCTGCTGCCGTCAGCAAAATCGGGCTTGCGCCGATTGAGCGCTGCCGAAGCGGCTGAAGAAAAAGAGCAAAACGGCGAATGGATTCCGGCTGCGTGCTGGCATAACTGCGGCGGACGCTGTTTATTAAAGGCGTATGTCGAAGACGGGGTCGTGAAACGGCAAAAAACCGATGATACGGTTGAAGATACCGCCGACAACCCGCAGCAGCGTTCGTGCGTCCGCGGCCAATCGCAGCGCCAGCAAGTGTACGGCGTTGACCGCTTGAAATACCCGATGAAACGAAAACATTGGCAGCCGGGCGGCGGGGATAAATCCTTGCGCGGTCATGACGAATGGGAACGCATTTCCTGGGATGAAGCGCTGGATACGATTGCCGGCGAAATTGAGCGGATTAAAAACGACTACGGCAACCGCTCGATTATGGTTACCGGCGGCGATGTCGGCCGCGCCTTAAACCTTGCCGGCGGCCACACGACCACGTGGGGGACGACATCGTGGGGCTCGTGGCGCTGGGGACCGGAATATTTCGGCTTGCAGGAAGGCTATTTTGAGCACAGCATCAACGACCGGATGGATTTGCGCAACTCACAGCTGATCGTCCTTTGGGGGATGAACCCGGCGTGGAGCTCACCGGGATCGCCGTCGTATCATTTCTTGCAGGCGAAAAAAGAAGGCGCGCGTGTACTCGTGATTGATCCGATGTATTCAGAGACGGCGGAACTGATGGGCGATGAGTGGATTCCGGTTCATCCCGGCACCGATCACGCGCTGATGCTCGGCATGGCTCATACGCTCGTTGACGAAGACGATCCCGAGACGAATCCGCTGATCGATTGGGAGTTCCTCCAATCCTGCACCGTCGGCTTTGACGAAGAAACGATGCCGGAAGACGCCGATAAAAAGGAAAACTTTAAAGCGTATTTAACCGGCGAACATGACGGCGAAGCAAAAGACGCCGAATGGGCGAGCAAAATCTCCGGCGTCGACGCGGACAAAATCCGTGAAATTGCCCGCGAAATCGGGACAACGAACCGTGTCGCCTTATTGACCGGCTGGGCGCCGGCGCGGATTAAAAATTCCGACTCGTGGCCGCAAATGTTTATGACGTTCGGCGCGATGACTGGCAATATGGCTGAACCCGGCAAAATGACCGGTGTCAGCTGCCACTTCGGTACAGGCAACGGCGGCCCGCGCTTAGTTTATGCCGGCGCGAGCGGCGTACCGGCCGGCGCGGAAAATCCGGTGGAGGACAGCCTCGCCCATGCCGAGATGTGGGATGCGATTTTACAAGGGAAATACACCGCCGGCGAAGACGATGTCCGCGATATTGATATTAAGATGATCTATCACGGCAACAACGCCGCGCTGCAAACGCGTGACGGGCAGACGAAAGGCATCGATGCCCACCGGGAAATGGAGTTTGTCGTCACAAACGGCCATTTCATTACGACGAATGCGAAATATTCCGATATTGTTCTGCCTGCAACAACGCATTGGGAGCGGTTCGGCGGCTTTAACGTCGGTAACCGCGACGCGCTGTTTTACTACCGCAACGTGATCGAGCCGATGTACGAGGCGCGCGATGATGCGTGGATCACGACAGAAATCGGCAAACGCTTAGGATTCACAGCAGAAGAAGTTTACGGCGACTTATCAAAAGAACAAGAGCTGTTCAATCAAATCGCCGGCGCGGAAGTGATGAAAGAAGACGGGAGCGAATTCGAACCGCTCGTTACAATCACTGAAGAAGACATCAAAGAATGGGGCGTGGACGGCGAACCGCAAGAAGGAAGGATGACGATTGCGGAATTAGAAGAAAAAGGCGTCTATACCGTCAAGCGCTCCCCGGGCGATAACTTAGGCTACATCGCCCAGGAAGAATTCCGCAAAGATCCGGATAACAACCCGCTTGACACCGAGAGCGGCAAGCTGGAAATTCATTCGAAAGCTTTAGCAGATTACGTCCGCAGCAACGGTTTTACAACGATCGATCCGATTCCGACGTACAACCCGGCGACTGAAGGATACGAAGAGACGTACAAAGATTTTGACGCAGGCAAAAAAGGCGATTACCCGCTGCAAGTCGTCAATCCCCATTATTTGCGGCGCGCGCACACGATTTTTGACAACAATCCGTGGCTGCGCGAAGCATGGCCGAACGACGTCTACGTAAGCCGCGAAGACGCCGATAAGCGCGGCGTTGCCGACGGCGATCCGGTGCTGATTACGAGCAAGCACGGCAAAACGCTGCGCACCGCGCACGTGACAGAACGTCTCATGCCGGGCGTTGTCGGGCTGATGCACGGCGCTTGGGTTGAAAAAGATGCAGCCGACGAAGTGGACCGCGCAGGCTCGGATAACATCTTAACCGGCGCGATCCCGACCGGCCAAGGGATTTCCGGCTGGAACTCGACCGTCTGTGACTTTGAAAAATGGGACGGCGGGCCGTTGAAAGAAGACAAATATTGGGAGCCGCGGGTCGTCCTCTAACCCGCGGTGAAAGGAGGCATGCTGTGTGGGACAGCTCGGATTTTATTACAACTTGGCAGAGTGCATCGGCTGTAAGAAGTGTCAGGTGTCATGCAAAGACAAAAACGACTTGCAAACCGATGAACTGTTTCGCGAAGTGTATGACTTTGAGGGCGGCTCGTATCCGAAACCGTACATCGATCATGTGACGGTCAGCTGCAATCATTGTGAACAGCCGAAATGCGTGGAAAATTGCCCGACCGGCGCGATGCATAAACGCGAAGAAGACGGCGTCGTCGTCGTCGACCAAGAAAAGTGCGCCGGCTGTAAAATGTGCTTATGGTCGTGCCCGTACGGAGCGCCGACGTATTTAAAAGACGAAGGGCAAGTCGGCAAGTGCGACTTCTGTACAGACCTGATCGATCAGGGAGAAGACCCGGCCTGCGTGTCATCGTGCCCGATGCGCGCGATTGAATGGGGCGAGATCGAAGACCTTAGAGCGAAGCACGGCGCGGAAAAACCGCAGCGCTATTTCCCGAAATGGGACGAGAACAAGCCGAATGTCGTCGTTCATCAAAAAACGCGCTGATACGCTCGATTACGAAAGGAGGAAACACCGATGTTTTACGAAGAATGGCCGCTCATTTTTTTCACTTTGCTAGGCCAGCTGGCAGCCGGGACGTTTATCTTGTTAACCGCCGGCCGGCTGTATCTGGAAAAACACGCACCGAAAGCTGATCACAGCAGCTGGTTTCAAAAGAGCACGCTCAGCATTGCCGGGGTGATGGTATTGGCGATCGTGATGTCAGCATTTCATATCGGCACGTGGAGCAATATGCTTTATATGATTGCCAATGTCGGAAGCTCGTGGCTCGCGCGTGAAATCGTCTTCGCCGGACTGTTTTTAGCAATGGTCGTCGCCGTCTGGCTGACCGAACGCGCGGGACGATCGATGAAGGTGCTGCATTATCTTACTTCAGCTGTCGGAATCGCCTGCGTGTATGCGATGGCGAGTGTGTACGCAACGACGATCATCCCTGCCTGGTCGCACGTTAATACGTACTTCGCGCACTTCGGCACGATGTTCGTGTTGGGCGTGCTCGGCGCAGGACTTTGCTTCATCCTCTTTCGCCGTGACGAAGCGGGAAGCCCCGAGCAAGTCGGGCTGATGAAAAGATTGGCTTTTGCCGGCGCGGCGGCTGTCATCCTGCAGCTGGTCGTGCTGCCGGTCTATTTAACCGGCTTAGCCGACGGCGGCGCGGCCGGGACCGCGACGTTAAATATCTTGTTTGCCGGTCACACGTGGACGATGGTTCTCCGCTGGGGGCTGACGCTTGCCGGAGGAGTGCTGCTGTTATACAGCTTGTTCCGCTATTCCGAGCGGATTTATACCAAAGTGCCCGCGCAAATTTATACCGCTGTCATCTTTGTTATTGCCGGCGAGTTTGTCGGCCGCTACCTGTTTTATCTAACCGGCATCCCGACGCAAATCGGCTGACCAACTGAACGCCTGACCTTTCCGGTCAGGCGTTTTTGTTCTTTGATTTGAGCGAATTAACAAAAAGAAAGCCACGCATCCACTCCTCCGACGCCTCCGGGAAAGCAAGAGACGAAGATCCGGATTCGGCGGCTTCAGGCCGCCGAATACTAGCTGAGTCCTTGCCCGGGGCAAGCGGAGGTTAGCGGATGCGTGGCTTACGTCAAAATGATCGTTCGCCTCGAATAAAAAAACGCCCCCTAAAGGAGGCGTTTTTCAGCAGGCATGCTGTGCGGTCAGTCGATATTTAAGTGGCCGCGCAATTCGTTGGAAATCTCTTGGCGAAGCTGGTCCGGCACTTGCAAGTAGTAGACGCCGTCAATCATCGTACCGTCGCCGTTAATTTCGAGCGTTTCCTGGTTGTGGCGGGCGCTGTTGTATTTCTCGCCGACCTTGGTGAGCGTGTCAAAATCCAAATTCGTCTTCATGTTGTTGCCGAGCGAGTCGAGAATTTGCCCGGCGCGGGTGATCGAGGAAAAGCTCGCGCCTTCGTCGATCAAGCCGAAGACGATTTCGCGCTGCCGTTCATTACGGCCTAAGTCGCCTTGCGGGTCGTCGCCGCGCATGCGCGAATAAGCGAGCGCCTGGCTGCCGTCAAGTTCCTGTTGGCCTTCGTGGAATTGATAACCGCTTTGCGAGAAGGCAAACGAATTGTCGACTTCGACGCCGCCGACGGCGTCAACCATTTCTTCAAACCCGTCCATATTAATCGTGATATAATAATCAACCGGGATGTCTAAATAGTTTTCCACTGTTTCCATTGCGAGCTGCGGGCCGCCGAACGCGAACGCGTGGTTAATCTTGTCATCGCCGCGGCCGGGAATCGACACCATCGTGTCGCGCGGAATGCTGACGAGTTTCATCGATTCGTCCTGCGGATTGACGGTGACGACCATCATCGTATCGGTTCGGCCGCTGTCAGCGTCATCCTCATCGGTACCGAGAAGAAGAAATGAAAGCGGGTCTTCCTTGTCCGGGTCGGCTGCGACATCGCGCTTATCGGACTGTTCGCGGTCAATGTTTTCGTGCATTTGCGAATCAATCGTATCTTGGGCGCTCGAATACAAGTAATAACCGTAACCGCCGATAGCGAGCACAGCGACTAACAGTAAAGAACCAAAAATAACCAGAAACTTTTTCATTTTTTCATTTCTCCCTCTACAAATATTTGCTAAAATCTAGTATAGTGGTAAATACTGAGTTTGGCAATCCTCTTTACCGGGTAAAAATGGCTATTTTAGATACAAATTCGCACAGATGAGAAAGGAACGGACAATTTATGGAAGAAACCATCAGTTTAAGCGAGATTATGGAGACGCTGAAAAAGCGGATCGGCATGATTATTTTGATTACCGTCGGCGCCGTTGCCGCGGCGGGAATCATTAGTTATTTTTTCCTCACGCCGATGTATGAACAATCGACGCAAATCCTCATTAATGAAGGCCAGCAAGAAGGTGAAATCGTTCGAGCGAGCGACATAACGACGAACCAAGATTTAATCGAAACGTACAACGTCATCATGCAGTCGCCGCGGATTCTCGAACCGACTCTTGAAGAGCTCGGAATGGATCAATCGGTCAGCCAGCTGCGCGATCAAGTGACTGTTCAGGGCGAAGGCGAGTCGCAAGTTGTGACGGTGACAGTGGAAGACGAGAGCCCGGCCGATGCGGTCAATATCGCGAACACGCTTGCCGCGACGTTTCAAGAGGACGTCGTCGAGATTATGAACGTCGACAACGTCTCGATTCTCTCGGCCGCGGAACTGTCCGACGATCCGTCGCCGGCGAGCCCGAACCCGACGCTTAACATGGCAATCGCCTTTGTCGTCGGCTTAATGGCCGCTGTCGGACTCGCGTTTTTGCTCGATTTCCTCGACAAAACGGTCCGAACCGAAGAAGATATCGAAAAGCACTTAGGCGTGCCGATTCTCGCGAGCATTTCGACGATCGACGCTACAAGTGTCAACACCCAGGATCTAGAAAACAACGAATCCCGGTCCGTGAAAAGGGGGCGCAACCAGCATGGCGCGTAAAAATAAAACGAATCAGCCCGATATGTCGGAAAAGCAGCGCAGCCTGATCACCGAGTTTGACCAGCGCTCGCCGGTATCGGAACAATTTAAAACACTTCGAACAAATATTCAGTTCTCCTCGATCGACCGAAAACTGAAAACGATTATGGTCACCTCCTCGAACCCGGGGGAAGGGAAATCGACGACGGTTGCGAACCTCGCTGTTGTGATGGCGCAGCAGCACAACCGCGTGCTGCTTGTCGACACGGATTTACGCAAACCGACCGTGCACTTTACGTTTCAAGTGCCGAACCACGTCGGTCTCTCGAACGTTGTGACCGGGCAAAGCACACTGGACGAAGCCGCGTTGGAGACTTCGATCCCGCGGCTGGACGTCTTGCCGTCCGGCCCGGTGCCGCCGAATCCGAGTGAATTGCTCGCGTCCAAAGCGTTCGAACGCTTCGTCAAGAGCGTCAGCGATGCCTACGACTACGTGATTTTCGACGCGCCGCCCGTGAACGCGGTAACCGACCCGCAGATTATTGCGAGCTTAACCGACGGCACCGTGCTTGTGATCCGAAGCGGGGTCACGGAGATTGAAGACGCCCAGCACGCGGTGGCGAACTTGAAGAAGGTCGAAGCCCACCTGCTCGGCACGGTCTTAAACGACCGCGCTGTCGAAAAATCGAATTACTACTATTACTACACCGAGGGGAACTGACGCCCCTCGGTTCAACATGTCGACGCACGTATATGTTGACGTAAGCCACGCAGCCACTAACCACCGCTTGCACTTGCAAAGCATCAGTGCGACATCAGCTCGAAAGTACCTCGCTGTGTCTTACTGTCCGCAGGCAAGGGCGTCGGCGGAGTGGTTGCGTGGCTTTCTTTATTGATAATTTTTTACGATAGGGACGAAAGGATGATCCTGATGATTGATACGCACAGTCACATTTTGCCGGGCATCGATGACGGCGCGAAGACGCTCGACGACACGCTCGCGATGGCCGATGCTGCGATCGCGGAAGGCATTACGGAAATCGCTGCAACCCCGCACCACCAAAACGGACCGTATATCAACGAAAAAGCGGACGTTCGCCGGCTGGTTACAGAAGCGAACGAGCACTTGCAAAAAAACGGCCGTGATCTTAAGATCTTGCCGGGGCAAGAAGTCCGCCTTTACGGCGAATTGATTGCCGATTGGAAAAACGGCCTGATCCAGACGATCAACGATTCGAATTACGTCTTTGTCGAGTTCCCTTCTGCCGAGGTGCCGGCGTTTGCCGCGCGGGTGTTTTACGACATGCAAGTCGAAGGATTAACGCCCGTAATCGTGCACCCGGAGCGTAATCAAGGCTTGATCAAGCACCCGTCGCAGCTGTACGAATTCGTCCGCTCCGGCGTGTTGACGCAAGTGACAGCGGCCTCATTGACCGGGCGCTTCGGGAGCGCAATCGAGACGTTCAGCTGGCAGCTGATTGACCATAAGCTGACGCATATTATCGCATCAGACGCCCACAACACGGTGTCGCGCGGCTTCATGATGAAAGACGCGTTTGCCGCAATCGAAGCGGAGCGCGGCGCAGATCTCGCCGCAATGTTTCAGGCGAACGCCGAAGACCTCGTCGACGGCCGCCAAGTCATTCCGGAACCGCCGCAATCGATTGAACGGACAAAAAAGCGCCGGAAAAAACGCAGCAAGTTTCTCGGGCTGTTTTAGGCGGCGCATCCGATGAAGTTAGCTTCCCGTAACTTAGACACTGTCATTGTCATCGCGGCCGCGCTGTTTTTATTCGCTTCGCTTCTGCTCGTCGTCGCCGTCGACATCATGAACGTTTTCGGTGTGAGCGAGCGGCTCCTCGCCGCACAAGACGGTGAAACGGCCTACGTCTGGTACCACTGGTATGAATTCCCCGTCGAAGTGCTGCAATGGCCGGCGCTAGCTGCGGCGATGCTTCTGTTCGGGATCATTTACGGCAACGCTTCCGAACGCAGCGCCGGTGCCGATTTATCGCCGCTCGGTCCGCCGCCGATCGTGCGCCGCTTCAGCTTGTTGATCGCCGCCGGACTGTTACTAATGCTGTTGGAAGATGCCGGTGACGTGCGCCATATCATCACGGATTTGATGAATATGATCACCGGCGGTGCCGGCAGCGGGAGCCGTTACGGCTACGCGGCAACGTTGTTTGAGCTCGGCTACTTCGCTGCGCTCGCCGCTGTCATGCTGTTTGCGATCGTCCGCTATCGCGCCGCGTTTATTGCAGATCGGCGCGCTGTCATCTGGCTCGCCGGCGGCATTGTCTTTTACGCCGTTGCCGTCACCTCTTCGTGGGCCGGCAGTGCCTTCGGCGCAGTACTGGATATCTCCCAGCTGTACACCGCCATCGGCAACCGCGCTGTCGAGCTGCTCTTTGTCAACGGCGCTCACAGCGAGGCCCTTTATGAACAGGCGCGCGACACGGTCGGCAACGTCGGCTTCATGTTCATGGACCGCGTTTACGAAGAGACGCTTGAACTGATGGGCGCCGCTTTCCTGCTCGCCGCCGCCGTGCGTGTGTACAACCTGATGCGTCAATAAAGATCGACAAAACCAGCCTCCGGGCTGGTTTTTTGCGTTTAAATTAAACTTTTGTCCTTCGAAAAGCCGGGGTTAACACTGTATTGAAGCTCATAACCCGACTATTGAAGCTGTCGCCAGTCAATCCCTCATGATTGTCTTTTAGAAAGAACGACCTAAAAATAAATTCAAAATAACGAACAAAAATTCAGAAAAAGACTGGTATTTCAGATAAAACCGTGCTATTATGATCTTAATAACGAACAGACTTATCGGACGCTGAATTTATCTTTGGCGTCCTCCTTTTCAATTTTCTTGTTCGTTATATAGAATAGAGCGTGTGAATAACTCTTGATCTATCTGGAGGTGATCCGATGTGAACCAACGCCCGCGCGGCTTTTACGAACGGCAAGGTAAACGGATGTTTGATTTGTTTGCAGCTGGGACAGCACTTGTCGTACTCAGTCCGGTTCTAGCCTTACTGGCAATCACGGTAAGGATCAAACACGGCAAGCCGGTGCTGTTTACCCAGGAGCGCCCCGGCAAAGACGAACAGATGTTCAAAATGTACAAATTCCGCACGATGACTGATGAACGCGGATCTAACGGTGAACTGCTCGACGACAGTGTTCGCCTCACACCATTCGGCAAGAAACTGCGTGCCACCTCGCTTGATGAGCTTCCGGAATTAATCAACATCGTAAAAGGCGAGATGTCTGTTGTCGGCCCGCGCCCGCTCCTCCCCGCGTATTTGCCGCATTACTCGAGCGAGGAACTCCGACGCCACGACGTCCGCCCCGGACTCACAGGTCTCGCACAGATCAACGGCCGCAACGGTCTCGGTTGGGAGGCGCGTTTCACGCAAGACATAGCCTATATCGACAACATTACATTTAAACGCGATATTTTGATCATCGCTGCGACGATCCGTAAAGTTCTCGCAAAAGATGGAATCAATCTCGAATGTTCGCGGGATCAAGAAAAACGGTTTGACGATCAACGTTTGAACAACGGTTTATACACAAAGAAAAAACACTAGGTTTGTTTCTGAATTCGACTCTTTTCATTCGGTGTGTAAAAGGAGGGAGAATTTCATGAACGAGAAGCTGATTATTATCGGGGCGAGCGGTCATGGCAAAGTAGCGGCTGATGTTGCCCTAAAAATGAAGATGTGGAAAAACATCTATTTTTTAGATGATGCGAAAGGGTTCGTGTCGTCTTTAAATCTCGACGTCATCGGCCCCGTAAAAGATGTAAGGAAGTATATTCGTGATGCGGATATCTTTGTTGCGATCGGAGATAATCGTGTAAGACGAAGCATTCAAGAAAGAATTGAAATATTCGGTGCAAACGTTCCGGTGCTTATTCATCCATCGGCTGTCGTAGGTTCAGAAGTGGAGATTAATGCTGGTTCGATTCTGATGGCCGGTGCGATTATCAACAGCAGCACGGCAATCGGCAAAGGTGTAATTGTTAATACGGGGGCGTCGATCGATCACGATAATGTGATTGAGGATTATGTTCATATAGCTCCAGGGGTTCATCTCGCCGGAAGTATCAAGATTGGTCAACAAACTTTTATCGGCATCGGCAGCACCGTTAAAAACAATGTGCAAATCACAGGCGAATGCGTCATTGGAGCCGGTTCGCTTGTGATCAAAAATATTGTCGAGAAAGGCACTTATATCGGAACGCCGGCGAAAAAGATGCAACCAGTTAATCAAAATACGGTTCCGAATACATTGAAGATTTTATAACCGAGTAGAGACAGCAGTATACCCATGCGCTATGAGAGGAGGAGGCCATGCTCATTTTTTACCGATTTAAGCGGATCGTGAAAGAAGAAGGGTATTTGAAATTAATTGAAAAATTTTTCAACAAACTGGCAATCATCGATTTCAATCCAGAGTTTCGGCGCTTTAATAAGCTATATGAGCAAGATAAATGGGAAGAAGCGATTGAACTGGCATATGGTTTTAAGAAAAGGACTTATCAAAATTATGAGTTTGTAAATAAATTAGGTGTTTGCCATTTTAAAATCGGCGAGCGGGAAACGGCAAATTCAATTATGAAAACCGGATTTGAGATGGAAATGAACTGCAAAATGGAAGAAGTCATACAGAAGATTGACTTCAATATTTTGGAGCAAATGCCGGCGATCGAAAACCTGATCTCAACATACAGATTTAACGGCGGCAAGCGAAATCTCGGTTTGATTGAACATGAGTATACGCAGGGGGATGAAACAAGGCAGCTGATCACAAAAGTTACCACCAATGTCAGTGAGGAACATAAGCGGTTTTTAAAAGAAGTATTCTTTTACAATGACATTCGCGAGCAGTATCCGCAATTAAAAGCGATAACCCCCAATATGGTTTGCTCGGGAGCGATCGATGGAACAAACCTGAACTTTATGACCTTAACGAAAATTCACGGAAGACCGTCGAAAAAAACGGATCTCAACCATGTATTAGAGATTGATGCGGTTATTAAATCAATCCAGGGGGAGGCGATAAAAAAGCAGATCGAGAATGCTGTATCCAAGGATGATCTGTCTTTGAGCGCGCATCTGCATAAAATATCGACTCACAGCGAAATCTTCAGTATTTTGCACAAAAAAGTGCGTGAACATAACTCCTTTCAAGATTTAGCGGATGCAGTAAAAAGATTGGAAGATGTGATGTCCGGCTCAAAGTTATACGAGAAAATCGATCTCGACAGCCACTACGTATTTTGTCACGGTGACTATAATACAGGGAATTTCATTTTCGATGATTCACGCCCGTATATTATTGATTGGGCGGAGTATCGTATCGACTTCGTCGACGCTGATTTGGCAAATTATTTTTTTAAGTTTAATTACACTTTTAAGGAAATTGAAGACACATACCTCCGTTCAATAGAAAATCAAACAGAAGAGAATCTGATCCGACGAGTGTTTTTTGTCTACATCTTGATCTTTAAGTGGCTGACGCGGATGGTTTATGAAGAAGCCGAGCAAACCGCAGCCCAAAAAATCGAGCCAGCGGTGTTATATATCGAAAACGCGCTCGACATACCGAATTATGAGACGAAGGAGCAGGCTGTATGTTCAACCTGACATCTGTCGATGTCACGACTTTGTCTATACTCTTAAGACGGCGCTGTAAATTGCCGTCTTTTTTTAGCGTATTTTTCACTGTTGAAGTAATTTTTAACAAAAAACCAAATTTAGACCTACAAATTTCTTCCGCTCTATGGTAAGATAAACCAAATGAAAATGAACGAACGCATCACAATTGCACCTTGTCAACAGATTGGCCACATCAAACGGGCTTTGATGTGTTTTTTAATGCCCAAAACCGATTTTTGTCGAATGGACTGAAATGTTTGTCGAACAATTGTCGCTACGAACGAAGGAGGAAACTTAGTGAAATATCAATTACGGTTATCCTTATTGATTTTAGTCGATTCATTGATTGTCATGTCATCAGTGTTTATCGCCTCGTGGATGTTAACGGAAAATGCCGGGATGACGGCGACAGCGACGCTGATCAGTTCGGTGACGCTCTTTTTTGCCCACCACGTGTTTGCGTACATCTTCAAGCTGTATAAAAAGGTGTGGTCGTACGCGAGCATGCAGGAACTGACGGGGATTTTTCTTGCTGTCACCGGATCGGTCGCGTTTCTCGCGCTCGTGCAGCTGATCACGCTCGGCGTCACGTACAACCGCGCGCTTGCGATCACATGGATGCTCCACATTTTACTGATCGGCGGCTCGCGCTTTTCTTGGCGTTTTATCCGCGATTACAAAATGAGCTCGGACCGGAATAAAAAGCGTGCGTTAATCATCGGCGCCGGCAACGGCGGCCACCTTGTCGCCCGGCAGCTGATTAATAGCGAGAAGTCGGAGCTGCGCCCGGTCGCGTTTATTGACGATGACAACAATAAACAGGGGCTCGAAGTAATGGGCGTGCCGGTGCTCGGTCAGCTCGAAGACATCGAACACGTCGCCGAGCATAAAGAAGTCGAGCAAATTATCATCGCGATCCCGTCGCTCTCAAAACAAGAACTGAACGACATTTTCGCCCGCTGCGCCGAGGCGAAAGTGAAAACGCAAATCATGCCGTCGGTGGAAGACATTATGGCCGGCAACGTCACGGTCAATGAAATCCGCGATGTGCAAGTCGAAGACCTGTTGGGCCGCGAGCCGGTTGAACTCGACACGGATAAAATCGGCAAAAAGCTCACCGGCAAAGCCGTCATGGTCACAGGTGCGGGCGGCTCGATCGGTTCGGAAGTGTGCCGGCAGGCGGCCGCGTTTCACCCGGCGAAGCTCGTCTTAGTCGGGCACGGCGAAAACAGCATTTACGCAATTGACATGGAACTGCGCAACCAGTACCCGAATATGGAAATTGCGCCGGTCATTGCCGACGTGCAGGACAAAGCGCAAATGGATGACGTCGTCTATAAGCAAGAACCGGATGTGATTTATCACGCAGCGGCGCATAAGCACGTGCCGTTAATGGAGAAAAATCCGCACGAAGCGGTGAAAAATAACGTGCTCGGGACGAAAAACGTCGCTGAAGCCGCAGCCAATCATAATGTCGGTGCCTTCGTCATGGTCTCAACCGACAAATCGGTCAACCCGACGAGCGTGATGGGGGCGACGAAGCGGATCGCAGAGATGGTCGTGCAGCACATGGACACCGTTAGCGCGACGAAATTCGTCGCTGTCCGTTTTGGCAACGTGCTCGGAAGCCGCGGGAGCGTGATTCCGCTCTTTAAAAAGCAGATTGAAAACGGCGGTCCCGTCACTGTCACCGATCCGGAAATGACGCGCTACTTCATGACGATTCCGGAAGCGTCGCGGCTCATTTTGCAAGCGGGTGCGATCGCGAAAGGTGGCGAGACGTTCGTTCTCGATATGGGCGAACCGGTCAAAATTGTCGATCTGGCGAAGAACTTAATCCGCTTAAGCGGCTTTCGCGAAGAGGAAATCGACATTCAATACACGGGCATGCGCCCGGGCGAGAAGCTGTTTGAAGAGCTGTTAGGCGAAGACGAAGTGCACGACGAGCAAATTTATCCGTCGATTTATCGCGGGAAAACCCCGCCCGTCAACATGCAAGTGATCGACGACTTAGCGCAAAAATTCGAAGACAGTCAAAAAAAGGAACTGCGTAACGAAGTGCTCGACATCGCGCACTTTCGCGTCAAGCAGCTGCGCGCGGTCGGGACGACAGAATAAGATTCAGAAAATCAATATCTAGATAAAGGGAAGGACGTTTCTCATCTATGACTGAGCGCATCTTTTTATCTTCACCGCATATGAGCGATGAAGGTTATGAAATGGACTATGTACAACAAGCGTTTGATACGAATTGGATTGCCCCTTTAGGCGAAAACGTGAACAAATTCGAAGAAGAATTCGCAGAAAAAGTCGGCATCGATCACGCAGCAGCGCTTAGTTCTGGGACGGCAGCGATCCACTTAGCGTTAAAAGCAGCGGGTGTCGGCGAAGGCGATGTTGTTTTATGCCCGACGTTAACGTTTTCCGCAACGATTAATCCGATTTTTTATCAAAATGCTGAACCGGTGTTTATCGACAGTGATGAAAAGACGTGGAATATGTCGCCGGCATACTTAAAGCAAGCGTTGGAACAATACCCGAATGTCAAGGCAGTGATTGTTGTTCATCTTTACGGACTGTCTGCTGATATGGATCCGATAATGGAGATATGCAAAGAATACGGCGTGACCGTGATAGAAGATGCGGCTGAATCTCTTGGAACGTACTACAAAGGACAACACACCGGAACGATCGGCGATTACGGGATTTTTTCCTTTAACGGCAATAAAATCATCACTACCTCCGGCGGTGGTATGCTAGTATCAAACAATGAAGAAAAAATTAAAAAAGCCCGCTATTGGGCAACGCAATCGCGAGATCAAGCCCGTCATTATCAGCACAGTGAAATCGGATACAATTACCGGATCAGTAATGTCGTCGCCGGGATCGGACGAGGCCAATTGAAAGTGTTAAATAAAAGGGTTGAACAGAAAAAAAATATCTTTCATCATTACAAACAAGAGCTCGGTCATTTAGAAGGTATTTCATTTATGCCGGAAAATGACTGGGACGATCCGAATTTTTGGTTGAGTGCGATGACAATAAATAACGGGATAAATCCAACAATAATCATGGATGAACTGGAAAAGGAAAACATTGAATCACGCCCGGTTTGGAAACCGATGCATTTACAGCCGGTATTTCAACAGTATCATTTTGTGGGTGACAGAACGTCAGAACGTTTATTTGCAAAAGGGGTTTGTTTACCAAGTGATACTAAATTACAAAATGAAGATTTATTAAAAATCACAGATGTATTGAAACGAATCTTTTATTAGTAATTCTAAAGCTTAAGAAAATAGCAATAAAAACTAATGTTTTTTAGAAATATTCTTGAAAAGTAAGAATAAATAAAGGAAGGCCGGATAATGTGTATTTAAAATTTAAGAGAATGGCAGATTTTTTGTTCGCTTTACTTTTTGTTATTTTATTAGCTCCGCTCTTTGTGATAGTTGCGTTGATGTTAAAAATTGATTCAAGAGGACCTGTTATTTTTAAGCAGAGCAGATTGGGCTATAAAGGTGACGTATTTAATGTTTGGAAATTTCGCACGATGTGTGATGATGCTGAAAACCAGGGAACCGGATTAACAACTGCGGAAAATGACCCTAGGATCACAAAGATTGGCAGTCTATTGAGAAAAGCAAGTCTTGACGAATTACCGCAACTCTTTAACATTTTGAAAGGTGATATGAGTTTTATAGGTCCAAGACCTGCTCCGGCAAAACATTTAAAGGAGTACTCACACTATGAAATGCAAAGATTGGATATTTTACCGGGGATCACAGGGTGGTCACAAGTTAATGGACGGAATTTTCTGACTTGGGCAGAAAGAATCCCTTTAGATATTTGGTATATGCGAAATGTCTCATTAAAAATTGATTTATTAATAATTTTAAAAACAATTAAAGTGTTAGTGCTGTCCGAAGGTGTATATTCAGGAAGAAATGATAAAGAAGTTCAAGATGCTAACAAGAAGGAGTAATAAATGTTAAAACATAATAATATTCACTTAGTTTTAATGGAAAAAAAGCATATTATAAATAAAGTTCAATGGGTTAATGACCCTGAGGTTAGAAATACTATGTTTTTTGATAATATTTCAGAGGTTGGGACAAGTAAGTGGTTAGACCAAGTATCTGTTGATCCTACAAGAGAAGACTACATAGTTCTTGAATCGGAAAGAGAAACCCCCATTGGTTTTGCTAGTGTTGTAAATATTGATTACAAGAATTCTAAGGCAGAAACTTATATATGCATCGGAGAAAAATCATATTGGGGAATGGGGTATGGGACTGATGTTAAACGAATTTTGATGAGACATGTATTCAAAAATTTGGCTTTAAATAAACTGTATTCTTTCAATTGGGCAGAAAATGAAGGTATGGTGTATATAAATCAAAAACTTGGTTTTACTAAAGAAGGTGTATTAAGGAGTGACAGGTTAGCTAATGGCGAATGGAAAGACAGAGTTTTATTCTCGATGTTAAAAAGCGAATACGATAATTTAAATAATTAATGGAGAAGAAGTTGGTGAAATTATGAATATGCTTATTTTAAGCTGCGGGACGAGAAATAAAATTGTTCAGTATTTCGTGCAGGAATTTAAAGGTTTCGGAGAAGTTATTGCAACAGATTGCAGTGAGATGGCTCCAGCAATCTATGATGCGGATAAATACTATATCGTACCAACAATAGATTCAGACGGTTATTTGGACACTATTTTGCAAATATGTCATGACAACAATGTAAGTATGGTGACTTCATTAATTGATCCGGAACTCTCTGTATTGGCAAAACATAAAGAACGTTTTAATAATCTTGGTACGGAAGTTTTGGTGTCTAGAAGTGAACTGACGGATCTTTGTTTAGACAAGTATGCATTTCATAACGATCTTAAAAAAAATAGCTTTCCTGTAGTTCCGACGGCCTTAAACACGAGTTATGATCAAATTAAAAATGACTTGGGCGACTTTGAATACCCTCTATTTGCTAAGCCTCGCGATGGAAGTGCGAGTGTCAATATGCAAATGATCCATTCTAGTGAAGACTTGGATGCAATTTTAAATACCGACAATGACATTGTTATTCAAAAATATATGCAAGGTAAAGAGTTTGGTATCGATGTATATGTAGATTTAGTCTCTCAAGAATTGGTGTCTATGTTCATTAAAGAAAAAGTGAAAATGAGAGCGGGAGAAACTGATAAATCAATCGCATTAAAGAATGATAAGATTCTAGAATTAATAAAATCATTTGTTGAGAGTTATCAATTTACCGGAGTTATGGATGTAGATTTATTTGAAGTTGATGATCAGTATTTTATCTCTGAAGTGAATCCGCGCTTCGGAGGTGGCTATCCTCATGCATATGAGTCAGGGTTGAACTTCCCTAAATATATTTTAAACAATATACAAAAGGCATCAAATAAGCAGGAATTGAAAAACTATTCAGAAGGATCTGCAATGATGAAATACAATGAAGTGAAAATTGTGCACTATGATGACAGTAAAATTACTGTAGATAACTAAAAGAACAAATAACTATTAGAGGGATAATTGATGAAAATAATAATGAACACAAATTCCATAGCCGGTTTATATTCTTTTAGGCGAGAGCTGGTTGAAAAGTTATTAGAGGATAATCACAGAATTGTTATTTTAGGTCCCCAAAATGAGAAGTCAGCTTATTTTGAATCAATAGGGGCAGAAGTTAAAAATAATATATTTGAAATTAATAAAGTGACACCAATTGCAGATATAAAACTTTTATTTAGATATTTATTGTTTTTTAAAAATGAGAAGCCTGACGTCATCTTAAATTATACAATAAAACCCAATATATATGGTGGTATAGCAGCGCGATTGCTAAAAATCCCTTATATTTTAAATATTACAGGTTTAGGTAATGTAATGAATAAAAATTATGTTATCAAGCTCATAATTAAACAACTTTACAAGTTATCAACAAGGTCGGCTAAGACAGTTTTTTTTCAGAACGAAGATAATTTGACCTTTATGCAAAAAAATAAATTATTGAATGATAATTATAAATTAATACCTGGTTCTGGTGTTAATTTAGAACATTTTAAACCTATAGAGTATCCAAAAAACACTGATTCAATACACTTTGTTTTTATTGGTAGAATAATAAAAGAAAAAGGGATTGATTATTACTTAGAAGTGGCTAAGTTTATTAAACAACGGTATCCGAATACCGAATTTCATGTTGTTGGAGGGTGTACTGAAGATTATGAAAACAAAATTAATACTTATCATGACAAAGGTATTATAACGTATCATGGCAAAGTAGAAGATATCAGAGTTACATTAAAGAAAGTACATTGCACGGTTCATCCAAGTTATTATCCAGAAGGAATGTCTAATGTTTTGCTTGAAAGTGCAGCTAGTGGAAGGGCACTTATCACTTCTGACAAACCAGGTTGTAAAGAGATTGTTGATGATGGTGTGAATGGTTTTATAATTAAAGAGCTAAATGCTTCAGAAATATCGAAGCAGATTGAAAATTTTTTGAATTTAGACTATACAGTTAAGAAACAAATGGGATTATCAGGGAGAGCCAAAGTCGAAAGAGAATTTGATAGAAATATCATAATCACTTCTTATGAAAAAGTATTAATTGATAGCTGATTTAAATTATAAGTATTCTAAAGGTACTAATGTTATAGATCATAGAATATCTAAAAAGGATTGTCATAAAATTCAGTGAAATTCGATTACTATAGGACCACAGGTGAAGTTAAAATTTTATCACATCGAATTACATTCGTGATGAAGGAGGTTAGTTATGGCAAATATAACTGTCATAATGGGGGTATACAATTCTTCTGAAATATTGCCAAATTGTATAAATTCAGTAATTCAACAAACGTATCCTGATTGGGAAATGATTATCTGTGATGATTGTTCAACAGATAACACGTATGCTGTAGCTGAGCAATTTGCAAGTCTTTACGACAATATAGTTTTAATAAAAAATGAGAAGAATATGGGACTAGCTTATTCATTAAATAAATGCCTTAGTCTGGCAAGAGGTGAATTTATTGCAAGAACAGATGCAGATGATATTAGCTATCCTGAACGATTTCAAAAACAAATTGATTTTCTTAATGAGAATAAAGAATATCAAGTGGTAGGTAGTTCAGTGGTTTTGTATGATGATCAAGGTGAAAAGGTCCTAAGAAAAGCTATTGAAAGACCTAGTGTGGAAAGTCTCATAAAAGGTAAATCATTTATACATCCAACAATAATGATGAGGAAAGAAACATATGATGCCTTAGGGGGTTATGTTGTTTCCAAAAGAACCCAGAGAGGACAAGACACTGATTTGTGGTTTAGGTTTTTTTCCAAAGGCTTTAAAGGATATAATATTCAAGAGCCACTTTGTAAATATCATGAGAGCTTAAAAGATTATAATAAACGTAGTTTTATAGTGCGGTGCAGAGGAATGAAAACAAGGTTTATAGGCTATAGAAGATTAAAGGTTCCTGCCAGATATTATGTATACTTACTCAAGCCTTTAATAGGAGCATTTATTCCAAAGAAAATCATGTATTATTATCATAAATCAATAAAAGCAAAAAAAATTGAAGGGAGTTATTACTAACCTTAATTTTTTAAATCAGATGATTTAGAAGCTTTAATCAATTTTAGTAGAATGCCCTCTTATACTTATTAGATAATAAATATTAATATATTGAATTACTTTGGTACCGTCAATAAGTTTGTGTAAACCCGTAGGGTTGTCTTTAGCTGAGGATTCATATTCCTTCCAAATCGAATTTCAAAATCCGTAACGTTCTTCGAACATGGTGTTTAGTTCAGAGCTCGCTTCCTTGAAACCGCGGAGTTTGCGTGTGGCCCACTTGGCATTGCATTCCTCTGAAATCACATAGATCACCTTTTCCACGGCTTCTTCGGAGGGAAGACTGTTCATAGTTTTCAAACGCTTTTTTAACTCTTTCATCGTCCGCTCAATCATATTGGTCGTGTAGATCATCGGACGAATGGACCAAGGATATTTCAGAAACGTCGTCAGGACATGGATGTCTTCCCGCCAAGTCTTGGCTATAGCTGGATACTTCGTCTGCCATGTTTCACAGAAGGATGTCAGTTCCTCTTTCGCTTCCGCGTCACTGTTGGACTGATAGATCGCTCTCATATCCTCACTGATGGCAAAACGGTCTTTTTTTCGGACTTTATTCAGCGTGTTTCGCACTTTATGAATGACGCAGCGCTGCACATCGGCTTTTGGGAAGATCGTTTTCATGGCTTCTTCCAGACCGGGAAGGCCATCAAAAATACCGAGTAACACTTCTTCCCAGCCAAGGGAACTTTCCTGACCACCGACATAGAAACCGAGGATTTCGCGATAGCCGTCTTCTGTGACACCGATGACGACATAAACGACCTCATTGGCGACATCATCCCGGCGCAGCTTCAGATACGTACCGTCGAGATAAAGCACCGTATATCGTTTCTGAAGAGGGCGTTCCTGCCAGGCTCGGATATCGTCGATGACCACATTGGTGATGTGGCTGATGGTGCCGGGGACATAGGTATGACCAAGGATTCGCTCGAGAAAGTTCCCGATTTCACGTGTACTCATGCCTTTTTGATACATGGCAATAATCGTTTCGCCGAGCCACTGTTCGTACCGTTGGTACGGCTGAAACATCTCTGTCTGAAACGCATTTTCTCGGTCTCGCGGTACTTGAAGATCTTCGATCCGTCCGTACTTCGTATCCAGTTGCCGGTGATAACTGCCATTTTTATAATTTTTTAATTCCGGATTCTCTTCGAAGAATTGGTTCATTTCTTCTTTCTTGATTGTTTCGAGCTTTTCCTGGACGAAAGAACGAACCATTTCGTCCAATTGATTTTCGAGGTTGTTTTGTCCTATACTTGGTAACATGAGGTAGGGCATCTCCTTTCACTGGTTGATTTCGTCATTAACTGTGAGGATACCCTACCTCTCTTTTTATCTTCAAAAGCTTTTACACAAACTATGATACGTCATCATTACTTTTTGAATTTTTTATGAGTTTTAGATATTTATAGCTAATAGAAAGAATTTTAAATAAATTATTTTGTACAGTATTAAATGTAAAAAGGAGAATTTTTATGAGAAAGAAAATCATGTTCTATATATATAGATTGGGAGGGGGGGGAGCAGAAAGGACAATTGTGAATATAATAAATAACATTGATATTAATAAATTTGATGTCATATTAGTGATATCTACTAATGAGGGCAATGATTACATTAATCTACTAAGAAAAGATATAAAAATTATATGTTTATATGTAAAAAGGCTAAGAAACTCAATACCGAAATTAAAAAAAAGTATAAAAAATGAAGAACCGGATCTCTTATTTAGTACAATTAATGAAAATAATATTATATTACTGTTATCTAAAGTTCTTACTTTTAAGGATATTCCTGTGATTGTAAGAGAAGCAAATAATAGAGGTGCCTCCGGTAGAGTAAATATAATTAATAAAATTGTCACTAAATTTCTTTATAATAAATTTTCGTCACAAGTTGTTGCTCTTTCTAATGGTGTGAAAGAAGATTTAATTTCTAATTTTCAAATTGACAAAGAGAAATTAAATGTTATATATAACCCTGTTGAAATAGAGTATATTCAAAAAAAAGCTTCAGAAAAAATTGATTTCGATTTTGATAATAAAAAAGTAATTGTAAGTGTAGGGAGACTGACAGAACAAAAAGATTTTTTTACATTGATAAGGGCTTTCAAAATAATTTTAGAAAAAGAAGATGCTAAATTGATTATTCTTGGTAAAGGTCCCCAAAAAGTAGAGTTAATAAATTTATGTAAATCGTTAAATATAGAAGAAAATGTGATTTTCGAAGGTTTTAAGAGTAATCCATATAAATATATAAAAAAAGCAGATTTGTTTACATTAACTTCTAAATGGGAAGGCTTTGGCCATGTTATAGTAGAAGCAATGTCTCTAGGGATACCGGTAGTATCAACTGATTGCCAATCTGGCCCTAGAGAAATAATCAAAAATAATGAATATGGTGTGCTAGTCCCAGTAACAGATTATAAATCTCTCGCAAAAGAGATGACTTTACTTCTTCAAGATGAGACAAGAAATGATTATTACAGAAATAAAGGACTAGAAAGAGCGAATAAATTCAAGGCACAAGAAGTGACAGTTTTATATGAAGAATTATTTTTAAAAGAATTAAATAAAGATAATTTACAGGGTGATTAGGTGAGAAATAATTTATTTTTTAGAAAAGAAAATATACGATCAATATTTATCCTTATTTTGATATCTCTTTTGTATACTTTTCCTTCGTTTATAATGTTAAATACAAATGTATTTAACTATGAAGTATTTATGGGGATACGATATATAGGTGTAGTTATTATCTCAATTATTTTTGTATTTATTTATTTAAAACTATTTACTACAGACAATAATAGACTAATAGTACCCTACAAAAATGTTAATATTGGGGTTTTGTTAATTTGGTTAACTTTTTCAAGTGGAATATTTTTTTCGCAAGTGATAAACCAAGAGTTTCCATTTCAAGGGGTTTATTTTTTAATCGTTGTACCTCTGTTGTTTTTTTTAATGATCCCTTTGACAATTAGTGAAATAGCAAACAAGATTATAGCAATGGCTCTATTATTATCAGGTGGTATATTTTTAATATTCTCTTTTTTATTTGAACCAATAAATTTTGACCGAAGCTATTTTGGTATCACTGACAATTCTAATAGTTTAGGTTATTTAGCGACTCAAACAGGTATTGCAGCTTTCTGTTTACTTTTAAATGCTTTTAAAAACAGAAAAAAAATTCTAGTTTATTTATTTATTTTGATTTTTCTCCTTTCAACTTTTTTTGTGTTTTTATCTCATAGTAGAACATCATTCATAGTCCTTTTGGTGACATGTTTTTCAACAATGTTAATTTTTATGTTACAAAATAACATTAAATTACGGAATTTATTTTTACCAGCATTAATATTTATTGGTGTATATTATTGGCAATTACGTGATTTACTTATGGATGGTGTGATTAGTAAGTTCGATAGACTTGGAGAAGAGGGTGATCTACTAAATACTAGAGATGAAATTTGGCTTCAAATTATTAATGATGCCAACTTGATTGGTAATGGGAGTGACTATTTTGATGAAACTCCATTTAGCCCCCATAGTTCGATTTTTTCTATAATAGGTGAATTTGGTATAATTTCTGGATTATTATTAGTTGTGATGTATGTGACTACTATATATTTAAGTTTGAAATTTGCTATACAGCGAAAAGATGAATCATTCTCTTATCTACCTTTTAGTATTATATTAGCTTTTATTTTATTTAGTTTTACTGAAGGTATGTTTGGTACCGTTGGAAAAGGTTTAACATTAGCTTATTTTAATTCAATTGGAGTGTGTATCTTTCTAAATAAAAGTATGCATAACAAAAAAATCAGCCGTAATACAGATTTTCATGATCATCAATAAATAATAAGATGAATCTATTTTATTCCAAGTGAGGCCCTGTAATGATTAATAAGATTAAAAATTTGTTGAAAAAAAATTTTGTGAGAAATGTGGCTGTACTTGCTTCTGGAACTATGCTAGCACAAATTATCAATATATTTTTCCTACCAATAATTACAAGAATATATGGACCAGATATATATGGAGTGTTAGGGGTCTTTAATTCTACAGTTATGATAATGACACCTTTAGTTGCTCTCACTTTTCCATATGCGATTGTTTTGGCGAATGATAAAAAAAATTCTGAAAAAGTTGTTAAATTATCCTTACAAATAGCAATTATTATAATAACAATAATAACAATCATTTTTTTAATATTTAATGATCAAATAGTTGATGTATTAAATATAAATGAAATTAGAGAGTTCATATTTTTAATCCCCTTGATATTATTATTTACAGCATTTTATCAAGTTATGAACCAATGGTTAATTAGAAACAAAGAATTTCAGACTATATCCAAAATTGAAGTAATTCATGCGCTATCTTTGAATCTTAGTAAAACGATCGGAGGGCTATTCGCTCCGTTCGCTTTTGTATTAGTTTTACTAACAACATTAGGTAGAGCAATCAAAGGCTTGTTATTATATGTGAAATCGGGCTCAAGTCCTTTTGGTGAAGGATTATTTATAAACAAAACAGATTTCATGAGTACTTTTATAAAGTACAGAGATTTTCCATTTTATCGGTCTCCTCAAACAATAATAAGTGAGCTATCTAAAAATCTTCCTATTATAGTTTTAGTTAGTATATTTAGTCCAGCTGCTGCAGGTTTTTTTACATTGAGTAAAACAGCTATGAAAACGCCTTCCAATTTATTAGGGAAGGCAGTAGGAAATGTATTCTATCAAAAAATTGCAGAGGGCGCCAATAACAATAATAATATTATAAAACCTTTAATCAGTGCCTCTTTAAGTTTGTTACTAATTGGAATAATTCCTTTTGGATTGATTATATTTTTTGGACCTATTATCTTTAGTTTTATATTTGGAACTGAATGGTATACTGCAGGGGAATATGCAAGATGGATTGGTATTTTGTCATTTTGTTCTTTTGTAGCTAATCCAAGTGTTAAATCATTGGCAGTAATAAAAGCCCAGCGGTTACATTTATATTACACTATAATTAAGACGATAGTTAGCACTGCTCTACTACTATTAGGAGCTTTTGTTTATGAAAATGATGTTATTTCTGTTGCACTATATGGAATATCTTCCGGTATTTTTAGTTTAATATTAGTGGTAATAACAATTAAACTTGTTATTAACTTTTCGAAAGATGCGAACTAGAAAATATTTCAACTCACAACTAAAAATCAATAAATGCGTTCTTTAAAATTGATTATTTAATAAAAGTCTTTTTTCGTAGTATTTATAATGGTATCTTTTGAAGCTTCATTTCAAGTCAGTGTTGATAGCAAAATTAATAATCTACATGTTAATAATAATGTCTTGAAGATCCAAAAATTATATATTAATTATTAATTTTATAACGAAATTAAGGGAATTATTTAAAGACAGGTGTGTTAATCATGCAAATAAAAGTTTTTTCTATTTTAAGAGTTATAAGTAAAAGATTCAGTACTACTTATTTAGTGAATAAAATTTTTGATTTTTATTATAAATGTAAATTTGCTAAATTAGCACCAAAAAATAAAGTTTTGTGGGTCGAACCAAATACAATTAAATACATTTTAAATAATGAAAAAAACAAAAAATGGTCATTTGGAAATATTATGAATGGCGATTGGGATTTAGATAAAAAGTTAAGGTATGAACTAAAATATAAATCGTTAGTACAACGTTTTATATATGATTATGAATGGCCAGATACTGATATTTTTAAAAACTATGAAAAAAGACTTAAAGATGAAGAGGAGGTTTTAGGATGTAAATCAATAGATCAATTAGAAGAAAGGTATGAAGAGAAAATTGATAAATTATATTTCGAAATTAAAAAAAATGGCTTTTTAAATCCAAATGAAGATAATAAAGTGGATCCAATATATATATATATAGATAGATATGGAGAACTTATTTACAGTGATAATGGTAATCATCGTTTAGCAATCGCAAAGATATTAAAAATTGATAAAATACCCGTACTTGTTCACTCTAGACATAAGGAATGGCAAGAGATCAGGGAAAGAATATATAAAGATAATAAAAATGACAAAACTGAATTTATTAATTTATACTATAACCATCCGGATGTTCAAGATATTTTAGAAAATTAATCTTCGGTCTATACTATAGTGAGAAGATTTTCAATAATATCACAAAGATGATGAGAAGGTGTGTTTAGAAAATGCCACTAATATCAAGAAAATATTTGTATTCAATAAGGCGAGTAATTGAAAATAGAAAGTTGTTGATGGAATTTTTTAAATTTAAAGAAAAATTACTCGGATATCCTCGTCTTAAAAGAGATTTCAAACGAAGGACGGGGTATAGATTAAATTTAAAAACTCCTGAAAGTTTCAATCAAAAAGTTTGTTGGAAAAAAGTTTATGATAGAAACCCTTTATTACCAGTTGTGGCAGACAAAGATAAAGTTAGAGATTATTTGAAAGATACTTTAGGTCAAGAAGAAGCTGAGAAAATTTTAATACCTCAATTATATGTAACTGATGATCCTGAATCTATTCCATTTGATAAACTTCCAAAAGAGTATGTAATTAAGGCTAATCATGGATCCGGTACAAATATTATCGTTGAAGATAGTTCATCTATTAACGAAAAACAAATAATAGATACATGTAAAAATTGGCTTGGAACATCATATGGTGCTCTTAAACACGAATGGGCCTATCAAGAAATTGAGAGAAAAATTGTTATTGAAAAACTACTTCGAGATGGAGAGGGTAGAATTCCTAATGATTACAAATTTCATATTTTTCATGGTAAATGTTATATGATTCAAGTAAATCAGGGTGATTTCAAAGATAAAGATAATCGAACCTTAACTCTATTCACAAGAAATTGGGAAAAGCATGATGTTTTTTGGGAGTTTAAGCCTGCGTCACATGTTGATCCACCAAAAAATTTAAATAATCTCATAGCTTTTTCAGAGAAATTAGCAATGCCATTTGATTATGTAAGAGTTGACTTGTATTCTTTAGATGATGGGAGTATTTATTTTGGAGAGTTTACTAACTATCCAACGAGTGGAAATGCTGTTGTTGATCCAATAACTTTTGATTTCAGTATAGGGTCAAAATGGACAGTCAAATCAAAATATTGGGAGCAATGAGACTTATCTTTTGAATAAAAACGAAAGTTTTTATAATAAAATAAGATTATTTTCGTTTAACTATTTTAAAGGAGTTATTTTATGAATATATTTGTTTCAGGTGCCGCAGGTTTTGTGGGTTTTCACTTATCTCAGTTGTTATTAAAAAAAGGTCATAATGTTATAGGTTATGATAACTTAAATGATTACTATGCAGTTAATCTTAAATATAACAGACTTAATCTACTAGAAAAATTTGATTTATTCAATTTCTTTGAGCAACCACTGGAAGATCTTGAAAAAGTAAATAAATGTTTTATTGAAAATGATATCGATGTCGTCATCAACCTCGCTGCCCAAGCCGGAGTACGCTACAGTTTGGAGAATCCGCATGCCTACATCGATTCGAATATTCAAGGCTTTACAAATATATTAGAAGCCTGCCGTCATCATAATGTGAAGCACTTGATTTATGCATCGTCCAGTTCAGTTTACGGTGCAAACGTGAATATACCGTTTTCGACTTCGGATGAAGTGAATCACCCGGTTAGTTTATATGCTGCCACGAAGAAGTCGAATGAACTGATGGCCCATACGTACAGTCATTTGTACGATATTCCGACAACCGGCCTTCGTTTCTTTACCGTTTACGGACCGTGGGGACGTCCGGATATGGCGTATTTCTCCTTCACCGAGAAAATATTAAACGGCGAGACGATTTCCGTCTTTAATAACGGCGACATGATGCGCGACTTCACCTATATTGATGATATTGTCGACGGGATCGTCGGCCTTATCGATCAGCCCCCGCAAAAAGATCCGGAATTCTCGATGGCAACGCCTGATCCGAGCCGCAGTTATGCGCCGTACCGTCTTTATAACATCGGCAACAATCAGCCGGTCCGGTTAATGGACTTTATTTCCACGCTTGAGAAGCACCTCGGGGTCGAAGCAAACAAAGAATACTTGCCGATGCAGCCGGGCGACGTGCAAGCGACGTATGCTGATATTGATGACTTAAAGGTCGCAACCGGCTTTGAGCCCTCGACAACGATTGACGAAGGCCTCGGCAAATTCGTCGAATGGTATAAGTGGTACTACAACGTGAACTAATGAGTATGTATTGATAAAAGATTATCGCTAAAAAATAGCTGTATAAGGCGAAACTGAGAAATGAATGCAGCAACTTCCTCCGACGCCTTTGGGAAAAGCAAGGGCTGAAGATCCACTGCCGGTAATCTCACGGCAGTTAGCTGAAGCCTTGCCCAAGGCAAGCGGAGGTTAGTAGCTGCATGTCCTGATTATTTACGTTGTTACAGGTTTCGTTTCGTGCATATACTTCCCCGCGTTTAAAAGCGTTTCATTTAACGTCACCGTCTGCGAGAACACTTGCGAGACGTTGAGCCGGCCGTTGTCATCCCATCCTTGTTCCCAGCCGATCCAGCGCTTGCTCGGGTAGACGTACTCAACGAACACCGTCGTCGACGGCGAGGAGCGTTTCGTGTAGCGTTCGCCGAAGATCACGATCTGAAATCCGCAGTTAATGGCATGTTTATCAAGATCCTCAGTCTTCATCCGTTTCGTCATCGGGCGAATC
This sequence comes from Salisediminibacterium halotolerans, assembly GCF_003814815.1. Lineage (GTDB taxonomy): Bacteria > Bacillota > Bacilli > Bacillales > Salisediminibacteriaceae > Salisediminibacterium > Salisediminibacterium halotolerans. The sequence continues at coordinate 383,304 of NZ_RKQQ01000001.1, read as the reverse complement.
CCCCTTTTTCGGCATAAACATAAAGCGGTTTTGGAACTTGGCTACCCCGTAACCGGTGCGGGTGATTTGTTTTTTAAACGTATGGATTGAAATCGGGACAGTTAAGATGAGATTGGAATAGGTAGTGAATGTGGTTTGTTTCGGGTCATGCTCGTGGGGTTCATAGGTATCGATGTGATGGAAGGCAAGCCAGACGCAGCGGGGATCTTGCTGGGAGTGCGTTGGAAAGGTGAAGATGGCATTGGCTTCATCGATTAACAGCGGTACTTTCTTCTGCACTTGCGTTAAGTGCGATATGTATTTTCGCCGGCTTTCCATGTCGCTGCAGTACTTCCGGCAGCTTTTGTCAATAATCGCTACGATCGTTTCTTTCACGCCATAGATGCCGTCCAATTCATACACGAGCGTGTCATAATCTGAATGATAGGCAGGAAATAGCGCAACCGTGTTCCTCGTGATAATATACGAAGGTAAAGTAATAATCTTTCTGTTCATGTTCTCGTCTCCTTTTAGAGTTTGATTGCCTGTCAACGTGACAGACCGGTTTGCGGCGTTTCGCCGTCCCCCAATAACTTATATTATACGATTATCAAAATTTGTAAAGAACTTTCTTACAATAATTTAGAATTTATCTGTAACTTATGGCGTAATTGTGAAAATTACTTGATCAATTCGATCGGGACGTTTGCCCGGCATTTCTTTAATGCTTGTTTGCGCCAGGATTTCACTGTTTCCGTCCCGACGTTGTGTTTTTTCGCTATTTCACTCGGTTTTAAATTGTACAGCACGTATTCCGTCAGCCACAGCCGTTCGCGTGCGCTCAACTTTGTGCTTAGAAGCCAGTCGGTCATCAACAGTTCATCGAGTGCTTGGTCTTCTTCCGACGGAGCCGTTTCCGTCATCGTCACCGGCTCAACTGCGACATTGCGCGACGTCCAACGGTCCGAGCGCTCCAGTTCCTGACGGATCCGCCCGTGAATATACACTTGCGCCAACGGCGCAAAGTCGCCTTTCACTTCATCGTACTTTTGCCAAGCTTCATACAGTGCAATTCGGCCGATTTGCACGTACTGATCTTCATTGCGCCATAAATTCCAGCGCTTAATCGTTTTGTAAATCATCGGCATATATTGTTCCAGTGTTTCTTCATAAGTTTCCATCGACAGTCTCCTGTAATGGAAGCGCGCTTCCGCTTCGTATTCCGCGGTAAGATCAGCTTACCCCGGCACAGCAGCCCGCGCGAATCACGAAAAACACCGTTTGCCTAGAACAAACAACCCGTTTCCAGAGCAGAAACACTAAGTTTTCCAAAACGAAACGATTCGTTTAGGAGAAATTTATAAAGTTTTAAAAAGTTGATGAGACTGGAGCAAACTCGACTCCTGCGGAAAAAGAAGTCAGGCGAGACCCTGCAGAGCAACGCTCGAAGCGGCTTGCCGACTTCTCCGCGGAAAGCGAGTTTGCGTAAGGATCATCAACGTCCTGATAAAAACATCGCCAGATGTTCATCAGAAACATTCTGTGATTATGACGCACAACCCTTTTATTTCCTCCCTAAACGTATTACAATAATTAGGGAATCAACACCGACGAACCGCGAAAAAAATCAGCTACATAAAGGAGCGACGATACCATGAAGGTCAAAAAGGCGATTATCCCCGCTGCCGGTTTAGGCACCCGCTTTCTCCCGGCCACCAAAGCGCAGCCAAAAGAAATGCTTCCGATTGTCGATAAGCCGACGATCCAATACATCGTCGAAGAAGCAATCGCTTCCGGGATCGAAGACATCATCATTGTCAGCGGCCGCGGCAAGCGCGCGATTGAAGACCACTTCGACAAGTCGTACGAATTGGAAGAAACCCTTCGTATGAAGGAAAAGCATGCGATTTTAGAAGAAATGCAAAATATTTCCAACATGGCAAACATTCACTACATCCGCCAAAAAGAGCCCCGCGGCTTAGGCCATGCGATCTCCGTGGCGAAACACTTCATCGGCAATGAGCCGTTTGCGGTTTTGTTGGGCGACGATATCGTCAAGTCTGATGACAAGCCGTGCTTAAAGCAGTTGATCGAGATTTTTGAGCGTTACAATTCGTCTGTCGTCGGCGTGCAGCCGATCCCGGAAGAAGACGTCTCGAAATACGGGATCGTCGCGCCGAAGTCGACGGAAATCGAGCCGGGCGTGATTCACGTTGATGATCTCGTCGAGAAGCCGAAACAGGCCGACGCCCCGTCGAACAAAGCGATTATGGGCCGTTACGTGCTCCGCCCGGAGATCTTTGATATCCTCGAGAACCTTGAACCGGGTTCCGGCAATGAAATTCAGCTCACCGATGCGATTAAAGAATTGAATACGAGCCAAGTGACACTTGCCTATGAATTCACGGGTGATCGTTACGACGTCGGCGACAAGCTCGGCTTTGTCAAAGCGACGATCGATTTTGCTTTGATGCGCGACGACTTGCGTGATGATGTCCAAGACTACTTAAAAGAGATCAACCGCGAAGAAGCGGTGAAAACAACCGACAACTAAACTGCAAACGGAAAGAAGGGAATACAGTGAAGGTAACAGTAGTAGGAACCGGCTACGTCGGACTGTCCAATGCGGTCTTGTTAGCGCAAAAGTACGACGTGACCGCCTTAGATATCGACAGTGAGAAAGTAACGAAAATCAATGCCGGCGAGTCGCCGATTGAAGACGCGGAAATCGAGCGGTATTTACGCGAGAAGGACTTAAGCTTAACCGCGGTGACGGATAAGTCTGCCGCTTACGACGGCGCCGATTACGTCATTATCGCCACGCCGACCGATTACGACCCGGAAAAGAACTACTTTAATACGAAGACGGTCGAATCGGTGATTGAAGACGTGCTTCACTTTAACCCGGACGCGGTGATGGTGATTAAGTCGACGATCCCCGTCGGCTACACAGAAGAACTGAAAAAGCATTACAACACCGAGCAGCTTATCTTCTCGCCCGAGTTTCTCCGCGAAGGCCAAGCGCTTTACGATAACCTGTATCCGTCGCGGATCGTCGTCGGCGAACGGAGCGAACGGGCGGAAGCGTTCGCGGCGATGCTGGAAGCTTGCGCGGAAAAGGAGAACATCGACATTCTCTTTACCGATGCCACCGAAGCAGAAGCGATCAAGCTCTTTTCCAATACGTACCTTGCGATGCGCGTCGCGTACTTTAACGAGCTCGACAGCTACGCCGAGGTGCGCGGGCTTGACTCCAAGCAAATCATCGAAGGCGTCGGCAAAGACCCGCGGATCGGCGATCATTACAACAATCCGTCTTTCGGCTACGGCGGCTACTGCCTGCCGAAAGATACGAAGCAGCTTCGCGCCAACTACGAAGATGTGCCGAATAACATTATCGGCGCGATCGTCGACGCGAACCGAACGAGAAAAGACCATATCGCCGAGCAAATTTTGCAGCGCAACCCGAAAATTGTCGGGATTAACCGCCTGACGATGAAGACGAATTCCGATAACTTCCGCGCCTCGAGCGTGCAAGGGATCATGAAGCGGATCAAAGCGAAAGGGATCGAAGTCGTGATTTACGAACCGGTCTTAGACGACGACGAGTTTTACGGCTCGCGCGTGATTAAAGACTTTGACCAGTTCAAAGAAATCAGCGACGTGATCGTATCCAACCGCTTGGATGATTCGATCCGCGACGTGAAAGACAAAGTCTACACCCGCGATCTGTACAGCCGGGATTAATCGATGGATTCACGCCCTCGCCGTAACGGCGAGGGCTTTTTGTACTTGAGGTGAGCGGCTCTTAGCTGAGATGAAACTTTTAATTTGTAAAAAGTCTGAAATTTTTTATGTGCAACCGATGTTTTTTCTGACAAAGAATGCTATAATGATCTTAATAACGAACGATTTTACACGGATAATAAAGGATCGGCTTTGTTATCCATCTTTTAACGACTTTTTGTTCGTTATTAAGATCGGAGGGAGAGGAAATGAAACGAACGATGTTGATAGAAACAGCGAAAGCGCTGATCGCAGTGCTTTATGCAGCGTCTGACTTATTTAAAACGATCTATGCTAGGCTTCTCTATCGTTTCACAAAGCAACGGACAGACAAACATTTAAAACACCTTTCCCCTCATTTAGCGATCGAAAAAATCGTTTATATTAAAAGCAGTGATTTGAGTTCCTTTGTTACCAATAGTGAAGGAGAAACACTGAGCGGCAGAACGTTGTTTAATAAAACCTATATTAAAGACGGCGAGTGGGATACCTATACAGAGCCGATCATTCCGAATTTTTATCATAAGTCGATCAGCTACCGCACGATCATGCAGATGTTTCAAGAAGGCCGCTCCCGCTATGAGAGTGATGATTATGAACGCTTTGAAACGATCTATTCGCAAAAGCAGCTGGAACGAAAATTTGATCAGCTGCAAAATCTGTTTCAATCGATGAAAGAAAACGGGTATAAAAGCCAAAAAGATTTAGGGGTGAAACGCCGCTTTCATCCCGACAAAGTTAACGAAGTTGATGAAATGAAAGTTGTGATTGATCGAAACGGGCGTTTTTTAAAAGTACAAGAAAGCGGAAAGCATCGGCTTGCTATGGCACACATTTTACAGGTTAAGTATATTCCTGTTTATGTACAAGGCGTCCACTGTTTATGGGCTGAAAAATGTCTCGAAAAACATGGCGGCGATGTTCTGTCTGCAATTAATACCGAGTTAAGCCGTAAAGATGTATCGGTCGATAAGCAACGAGATATCCCGGTGATCGCACAGGACTCCGGTTGATATTCCTCAAGATCGTTGGGTTTCGAGCGGTCAATTCAATCGTTTTACAGAACGGTTGGCGAAATGCTGATGCTCTTTTTCAATCGCAAGTACTGTTTCGGTCTTAACCATTCAGAAGGTTCAACTCCCTTCGTGACAAGCGCTTAAAAGATTCTTCTGGATGGAAAATTTAGATTTATTTTTCCATAAAAATCTAGTTTTCATGCTAGTAATGTGGTATTATGATCGTAATAACGAACGGAGTAAACCTATCAAAGCGCCTAAACATATAAAAACGAAAGAACGGAGGAGCGCTATGAACGTTCTATTCTTGTCGATCGAGAGGTCGATCGAAAATTTACATCAACGAGGCATTTATAATGATCTGATCAATGAGTTAAAGCTTCATGTTACGAACGTTTATATCGTATCTCCGCGAGAAAAAAGATCGGGATTGGCAACAGAGTATTCCCGGCAAGGCAATGTTCATCAATTGAAAGTAAAAACAGGAAACATCACCGAAGTGAAAAGTATAGAAAAAGGAATATCAACTCTTTTGATTGAAAAGCATTATCGAAAAGCGATCGAAACTCATTTGCAAGATGCAGCGTTCGATCTTATTTTATATTCCACCCCGCCGATTACATTCTCAAACTTAATTGCTTCTTTAAGAACCGCGTACCGCTGCAAAAGTTACCTTATTTTAAAAGATATTTTCCCGCAAAACGCCGTAGATATGAATATGTTCGGAAAAAAGAATCCTATTTATCATTATTTCCGGCATGTTGAAAAGCGTTTATACAACACTTCCGATCGGATCGGTTGTATGTCGAAGGCGAATGTCGACTATATGATTAAGCATAATCCGGAAACGAAAGATAAACTGGAAATATTCCCGAACGCGATTAAACCGACGGAGGATGCGCAGTCAATCACCGTGCAAGAGAATATCCTTGCCGCCTATGATTTACCTGACGATAAAACGTTGTTTGTGTACGGAGGCAATTTAGGCCGGCCGCAAGGAATTGACGGATTAATCGACGTGGTTAATTCTTTTTCCGAAAACAAAATACCGGACAGCCACTTAGTGATCATCGGCGATGGAACGGAGTATGAAAGATTATCCCGACACATTAACAGTTATGCTGAAAAGAATGTCACCCTTTTGAACCGAATACCTAAATATGAATACGACCAATTACTGAGGAAAATGAACGTCGGCTTGATATTTCTCGATCCCAATTTTTCTATCCCGAATTTTCCGTCCCGTTTGACTGCGTATATGGATATGTCGCTGCCGATTATTGCTGCCACAGATACGAGCACGGATTTAAAAGATGTGTTAGAAGAGTCCGGGGCAGGGTTCTGGCTGGAAAATGGCGATACAGCATCCTTTGTTGGCTATGCGAATAAACTCAGCAGCAATGCCGCACTCAGAGAAGAAATGGGGAAGAACGGCAGAGAATATTTAGAGAATCATTATAATATTTCCAAAGAGGTCAAAAAAATTCTTAACTTTCTCGAGGACAGGAGGCCGACAAATGTTTGAGAATAAAACGTTATTAATCACCGGCGGAACAGGGTCGTTTGGTCATGCTGTGCTCGATCGTTTTCTGACAACCGATGTGAAAGAAATCCGCATTTTTTCCCGCGATGAGAAAAAACAAGATGATATGCGCCGGCTGTACCGGAGTGAAAAAGTTAAATTTTATATCGGGGATGTTCGTGATAAACAAAGTATTAAAAATGCGATGTATGACGTCGATTTTATTTTTCACGCAGCAGCTTTAAAGCAAGTGCCGTCTTGTGAGTTTTTTCCGTTGGAAGCTGTGAATACCAATATAATCGGCACGGACAACGTGCTGACTGCGGCGATCGAAACAGGTGTAAAAAAAGTCATCTGTTTATCGACCGATAAAGCTGCCTATCCGATCAATGCGATGGGTGTTTCAAAAGCGATGATGGAAAAAGTGTTTGTGGCGAAATCGAAAACGGTTTCACCGGAACGGACGCTTATTTGCGGAACCCGATACGGCAATGTGATGGCTTCGCGCGGTTCGGTGATCCCGTTGTTTATTAAACAAATCAAAGAAGGGAAGCCGTTAACCGTCACGGATCCGACCATGACCCGCTTTTTAATGAGTTTGGAAGATGCCGTTGAGCTGGTTGCGTTTGCGTTTGAACATGCAGAGGCTGGAGATATTATGGTGCAAAAGTCTCCGTCATGCACAGTCGGGCTATTGGCCGAGGTGTTGAGAGACTTATTTAATGTTGACAACGAGATTCAAATTATCGGTACCCGTCACGGGGAAAAGCTGTATGAGACGCTTTTGACGAAAGAAGAATATGTAGTTGCTGTCGATGCCGGTGATTTTTTCCGTGTTCCGGCTGATCAGCGGGATTTAAATTACGATAAATATTTTTTCGACGGCAGTAAACAACTCTCCACGACAGAGGAGTACAATTCTCACAACACTTACCTGCTCAATGCTGAAGAAGTGAAAGCAAAATTATTGCAGCTGGATTACATTAAGCACGAATTAGAAAATTGGCAGAAGGCCTGAATGCATGATGGGAGGCAGAGAATGAATATAGTAGTGACAGGAGCCCGCGGGTTTATCGGAAAAAATTTGATTGCTGAATTGCAAAATCGCGGTTATGAAAACATTTTACAAGTTACGAGAGAGACGACAACCAGTGAGTTTGAAACGTATTTAAGTCAGGCGGATTTTGTCTTTCATTTAGCAGGTGTCAATCGTCCAAAAGACGACATTGAATTCGATCGCGGGAATACCGATTTAACGAAGTACATCGTCTCGGGACTGATCAAGAGAAATAATCATGCGCCTCTGTTGTTTACGTCAAGCACTCAAGCAGAAAACGACTCACGGTATGGAAAGACGAAGTTAGAAGCAGAAAGTGCCGTGCAGGAAAGAGAGCATCACTATATTCTCCGGCTCCCGAATGTGTTTGGCAAGTGGTCTTTGCCGAATTACAACACCGTCGTCGCGACGTTTTGTCACAATGTTGCCAGAGACATTGATATTCAGGTCAATGATCCGGATAAACAATTGGAATTAGTCTATATTGATGATGTTGTCGATCGATTCATTGAGCTGATGGAACGGCCCAAATCAGCCGGCTTCTACAAAGTTCCGGTGACGTATAACATAACGTTAGGTGAATTGGCTGCAGCGATTCAAACGTTTCGCGACAGCCGCCGAGATCTTTTTATCCCTGATATGCAAAATGAACTTACAAAGAAATTATACAGTACGTATTTAAGCTTTCTCCCTGCGGAGGCGTTTTCGTATCCGCTGAAGATGAATGTTGATGCGCGGGGATCTTTCACGGAGTTTTTGAAGTCTGACGATCGAGGTCAAGTCTCGGTCAATGTCTCAAAACCGGGGATAACGAAAGGCAATCATTGGCATCATACGAAAAATGAAAAATTTTTAGTTGTCAGCGGTCAAGGTGTGATTCGGTTCAGACCTGTAAACTCTGAAGAAATCATTGAATATTATGTTGACGGAAGCGATTTAAACGTCGTCGATATCCCGCCAGGTTATACACATAATATTGAGAACCTTGGTCAAACAGATATGGTTACGGTGATGTGGGCAAACGAAACGTTTGATCCGAACGATCCGGATACGTATTTTTTGGGGGTATAGAAAATGAAGAAACTCAAGGTAATGACGGTAGTAGGAACGAGACCCGAAATTATCAGGCTTTCTGCTGTGATTAATAAGTTGGATCAATCAAAAGCAATAGAACATACCTTAGTTCATACGGGACAAAACTATGATTATGAATTGAACCAAGTATTTTTTGATGATTTTCATTTGCGTAAACCTGATTACTTCTTAAATAGTGCGTTAGGTTCGCCAGCAGAAACGATCGGGAATATCTTAATCAAGATTGATCCGATATTAGAACAAGTTTTGCCGGAAGCATTTTTGATACTCGGAGACACGAATAGCTGTTTATGCTCAATCGCTGCCAAAAGAAGAAAGATTCCCATCTTTCATATGGAGGCCGGAAACCGCTGCTTTGACCAAAGAGTTCCGGAAGAATCAAATCGCAAAATTGTCGATCATACAGCGGATGTGAATCTCACTTACAGTGATATCGCCCGTGAATATTTATTAAGAGAGGGGTTGCCGGCCGATCGGATTATTAAGACGGGGAGCCCGATGTATGAAGTGCTTGCATCGAGAAAAGCGGATATCCAACGGTCGGAAGTATTAAAGAAATTAGATCTTGCAGAAGGCAAGTATTTTGTCGTATCAGCTCATCGCGAAGAAAACATCAACTCGGACACAAACTTCACAAATTTGGTTCACAGTTTAAATACGATTGCGGAAAAATATAATCTTCCGGTCATTATCAGTACACATCCAAGAACCCTGAAAATGTTCAATGAAAAAAACATCGAGTTTAATCCGCTTATTAAAACGATGAAACCTCTCGGATTTAACGATTATGTCAAATTGCAGCTGGAGGCAAAAGCTGTTTTAAGCGACAGCGGCACGATCAGTGAGGAATCATCTATTCTTGGATTTAAAGCTGTGAACATACGGCAAGCTCATGAACGTCCGGAAGCGATGGAAGAAGCTTCTGTGATGATGGCAGGTCTGGAAAAAGAGCGAATATTACAAGCGTTAGAAGTATTGGAAACACAAGAAGAAGACACCCTCGAACTGGTTAATGATTACAGTATGCCCAACGTATCAGATAAAGTGTTAAGGATCTTGCTTTCTTATACCGATTATGTGAACCGCGTTGTTTGGGGGAAATCGCTATGAAGATCATCGTGTTTGATGTCCCCGCAGAAAGAGGGGGAGCATTAACGATTTTAAAGCAATATTATGACAAAGCAGTTGAAGATCATGACCATGAATGGGTTTTCGTCGTAAGTACTCCTCGGTTTGACGAGACGGAAAACGTAAAAGTGCTCAATTATCCTTGGGTTAAAAAAAGCTGGTTTCACAGGCTGTATTTTGATCGATTTGTCGCACCTGAGATCGTTAAAAAAAACCGGGCAGACGAAATTATCTCGCTGCAAAATATCACGATATCCAATGGTTATGCTGCTAAGCAGAGCTTGTACTTGCATCAATCGCTGCCGTTCGCAGAAAAGCGGTATTCATTTTTTGAAAATAAAAACTTGTGGATATATCAAAATGTTATTGGCCGAATGATTTTCAAATCAATTAGAAAAGCAGATGAAGTGATTGTCCAAACGAATTGGATGAAAGAAGCGTGTGTCTCTAAACTTGATATCGATCCAAGTAAAATAAGCGTTATTAAGCCCGAACTGAAAAATACCGCCAAGAAGACGTACAGCAAACCTGCCAAAGGCCAAAATGTATTTTTTTATCCTGCAGACAGTATGGAGTATAAAAACCATAAGATTATTGTGGATGCAGTGAAAAAATTAAGCGACCGCCAAATGGAAAATGTCAGAGTTGTATTTACGCTAAACGGTGATGAGGGAAAGAACATCAAAAGAATATACAGCGATGTTCAAAAAAATAAATTGCCGATCGAGTTTATCGGCAGGCTTAATTCAGAAGAAGTATTTGATTACTATACGAAAGCCGTTTTAGTATTCCCTTCATTTATCGAAACGTTTGGTTTGCCGTTATTGGAAGCAAGAATGCATAATACGCCGATATTAGTTGCAGACTGCCCTTATTCGAGAGAGGTTTTAGCCGGCTACAAACATGTCCGGTATTTTGATGCTTTTGATAGTCATACTTTGTTTCATTCTATGAGGAAATGGATCTCTTAAGCGGCCAGGAAATGTTATGAACAAAGGGGTACTAAATCAAAAAAGGTACTGATCACATTGTATTTGTAAAAACTTTCCGCTAATCATTGTTTCTATGCATAAATTTGGAAGGTGTCGACCAGCTTCTTTTTTATAGATCATATGAGGCGGAGGGTTCATAGATGATGAACTATAATAATTTAGCAAAAATGATGTTATGGCTTTCCTTAGGATTAAGTTCTGTCTTTTTTATGAACCAAGTGAATGGATCACCTTATTATATCAGTATCTTTTTTTTAGCGGTCTTAATTATCATTCACGGGATCTTTTCTTTTTATAAGCATGGCGGTGATTTTATAACACCGACAGGGATATACATGCTTGTAAGTGTTGTTATCGGCGGGATACCGGCGATATTAATGATTCATGACAGTTCGTACGATATTGTGTTCGGACATTGGATTGCGACGTATTCGGTTTTTACCGGACAAGTTTTGATCTATCATGTTTTCGGCAGTGAACAAAAGAGTATCAGAAAGTGCACAAAAGAGGGCAGAACTCAATTTCTGCCGAAAAAATTAATCACCTGGGCGTATGTGTTAGGTTTGTTTTTGGCTGTTATGGGATTGATATTTTCGCTGATAAATTATGGGTTTGAATCGTTTCTGACGCCAAGTGTTTATGTAAGCATGGTCATTATTTTGGTGGCATTATGGCGAAGCGGCGGCGGAGGAATAAGCGTTCATAAGCTTGTGATAACCATTGCACTGTTTTTTGTTTATTATCAATTCTTTTTCAGCGGTTTCGGCAGGATCAATGTCGCAACGTTATTGCTCGTCCTTGTCCTGAGTATGAATCATAAATTTTTAAATAAAAATTTAAAAAAAATCATCGTTATTGGCACGTTTCCGGCTATGCTGATGGCTTCTTATGTTAGTGCCGGCGGCAATTCGGGTGAAACAAGGGGCATGGGTTCTATGATATCGCCGCACTACAGGTTCGGTGAACTTATCCAAATGTACAATGAAGGGGTATTGGATTTATTTTGGGGCAAAACGATTTGGGCAGCGATCGTCACACCGGTACCACGTGAATTTTGGGCCGATAAACCATGGAATTTCAATCGCGAAATTACGTTTATTTTTCGGCCGGAATATATTGAAGACGGTCACTCAGAAGCTTCCGTGATTTATGCAGAGTGGTTTTTCAATTTTGGCTATCCAGGAATTGTCCTGGCGATTTTGTCGATGGGTCTGTTTTTGAAAGTCATTGATTCGATGTATCTTAAAGCAGCTGTGAATTTCAATTGGAAAAGGATAGATTTCGTTAAACATGTTACTTTACTGATTTTAATGGTTGGTCTTATCGATCTTTACTGGGGCGGGTTTTCAACCTTTATGGCTAGAGGGGGTATCCGTTTACTTGTTTTTTATGCAGTATTGATGATTTTTTTAATTTACATCCAACGGAAGAGGAAAAAAATGAATCGAGCTAATTACAATGACATGAACTTAAAATTTGGAAATCCGGGTAATTTGTTAGACAAACCTGCGATGAAGCGAAAGATTCTCTAAAAATAAATTGAATGACATTAAGGAGGGTAGAGATGAAAGTTCTTTTTACAACGAATCTGTTATCTCCTTATCGGGTAGATTTTTTAAATGAGTTAGGAAAATTTTGTGAGTTGGTTGTCTTTGATGAAAGCGACGTTATTGATGCAAAGCAAAGAAATCCAGAATGGTTCAGCAACGAGTATAATAATTTTTCCGTCATCAACTTAAAATCACTAAAAGTTGGCAAAAGAAGACTGTATCCTTCACTGACTAAATATATAAAAGATAATCAATTTAACGTTGTTGTTTTTGGAGGATACAGCACTCTGACGCAAATCTGGGGAATTTATAATATGAATAAAGCGAACATACCGTGTTTTATAAATTTAGACGGCGCTATTTATTCAAGCAGGAAAAAGGCGAAAAATTATTTAAAAAAAATTTTATTTATGGGAAGCTCGTCGTTTCTCGTTTCAGGAGATTACACTGCAGAGTATCTAAAAAAATTCAACGTTTCTTCGGAGAGGATCTATACGTACCCTTTTACTTCTGTAAAACAAGAAGATGTGCCTGTACGTCCAATCAACACACTAGAAAAAGAAACCGTTAGAAAAGATTTCGATATTAAAGAAAAAAACGTCATCGTTACTGTAGGGCAGTTTATCCATAGAAAAGGCTTTGATGTTTTATTAGCAGCGGCAAACAGCTTTGAGATAAATACAGGGGTATACATTATTGGCGGCACCCCGACAGAGGAATATTTAACTATCCAAAAGGATAATAATCTTTCCAACGTGCACTTCATCGGATTTCAAAAGAAAGAAGATGTGCTTAAATATTTTCAAAGTGCTGATGTAATGGTTCTCCCGACGAGAGAAGATATCTGGGGATTGGTGGTTAATGAAGCAATGGCACAAGGGTTGCCTGTCATTACAACTGATAAGTGTGTGGCAGGTTTAGAGCTGATCACAGATGATCAGAACGGATATATTGTTCCAGTTGATGATTCTGCTGCGCTGGCCGAGAAAACCATGTATATTTTAAATAATGAACCATTAAAAAAACAAATGGGGGAAAATAACCTCTTAAAGATGCAAGATTATACGATCGAGAATATGGCTGCAGCGCACATGAGAATATTTGAGCAATTTTTACATTAAGTCGGCAAGAAAACTTTTATGATCATTGTGTATGATGTTGGATTAGAATAGTGGGTGTGTAAAAAGTGAAAAAAACAGTCCTATTACTTATGATCATATCAATAATCAGTTCAATTATAGGATTTTTTAGAGAAATCACACTTTCTTATTTCTACGGAGCGTCAAGTATCAGCGACGTATATCTGATTGCCTTGACTATTCCGGGAGTGATTTTTACGTTTATCGGCAGTGCCATCTCTTCAGGATACATTCCTATGCACACGAGGATTGACAAAGAGTATGGGGCGGCTTACAGTCAATATTATACGAATAATTTGATAAATATAATTATGGTTTTTTGCACGTTCATTGTTTTTTTGACATTTATATTTACAGAACAAATTGTCTTGATATTTGCCTCGGGATTTTCAGGAGAAACGCTGCAGCTTGCTGTACAATTCACTCGTATCAGTATCTTTGGAATATACTTCACAGCTTTAGTGAACATTTTAAAAAGTTACTTGAATATTCGAGACGTTTTTGTCATCACAGGATTGATCGCCCTGCCGCTTAACTTAGTGATTATTTCCTCAATAGTAATGAGCGCAGTGTTTGCGATTGAGATTTTGGCGTATGGAAGTGTATTAGCTGTTGCTGTACAAGTTTTGTTTTTGCTTCCATCTGCACTGAAAAATGGTTACAAACATACGTTTGTGTTGAACTTGAAAGATAAACATATTAATAAAATGATGCTCCTGGCATTGCCGATCATTGCCGGGAATTCCGTCAATCAAATCAATAAAATCGTCGATAGAACAATTGCTTCACAAGTGGCTGAAGGCGGCATTTCAGCACTGAATTATGCGGATAGATTAGTTTGGTTTATAGAAACGGTTTTCGTGTTATCGATTATCACTGTCATCTACCCGAAGATCTCTAAAATGGCTGCTGATGATCATTTTGAAGGCATGAAAACATCGATTGCAAAAGCCGTGAATGCGATGAATTTATTGGTTATTCCTGCGATGATCGGGTTTATGTTCTTTTCCGCAGAACTGATCAGTTTTTTATTTGGCCGGGGGGCTTTTGATGCGCGGGCTCTGGAGATGACTTCGGCTGGATTATTTTTTTACGCCGTCGGAATGTTCGGGTTTGGTTTAAGAGAAGTTCTATCAAAGGCTTTTTATTCTTTGCAAGATACGAAAACACCGATGATCAACGGTGCAATAGGCATGGTAGTGAATATCGTCTTAAATGTAATATTGGCTTATTATATGGGGATAGCTGGGATTGCTTTGGCGACAAGTATAGCCGCAATAGTTACCGCGCTGTTGATGTTTATCAGTCTGCGGAAAAAAATCGGAGCTCTCGGAATCAACCAACTCCTGACTACGTTTGTGAAAACATTGTTTGCTGCGCTCACAATGGGCGTCATAACGAAACTGAGTTACGAACATTTAATAACAGTTGTAAACGACATTGTTGCGCTTTTTTTAGTTATTTTTGCGGGGATCATCCTATACAGCAGTTTAATCTATTTTATGAAGATCGACGATGTCGATGTAATCGTTCATACGATAAAACGAAAATTTGCGAGGGAGTAAGGTCAGCGATTTACAAACGGGCGTGTATTAAAGAAAAATATGTCGTGGTATCGATAAATGCACGATAAAATAAAGTGTTTAACTGGAGGCGGAGGCATGTTCCAAAAAATAGTCTATTTAAAAAATATACTGATCGCGATCATGATTCTTCCCTTCTTTAAAGGGAAATTAAAATCGAATGTGATATTAATCGGCGGACATGACGGGAAGCAATACACGGATAATGGAAAAGCTTTGTTTGAATACCTGTATCATTATACGGATTATGATGTCAGGTGGGTCATTAATAAGGATTATCGGTATAAACAAAACATCAAAAACTATATAACGCGTGGCAGCATCAAAAATTATTTATATTACTTTTCAAGTATCGGCTTGTTCTTTTCGCACTCCGGGTCCGATGTCGGACCGATCATTCACAAGTATGTTAAACCTAAAGCGATCGTGATCAATCTCGAACACGGCATTTTCGGCTTGAAGAAAATGAAATTCAATAACGAGAGGGACAAGAAAAAAGCCAGAATTGAAGATTTTTTCCTGTGTGTATCCGACTTTGAGAAAACCATTAAAGCAGAAAGTTTAGATGTTGATCGCGATAAGCTTATTGTTACGGGCCTCCCAAGGTTTGATTCTTTACATTCGCATATCTCATCGAGTTCCAGCGAGAATGTCATTTTGTTTATGCCGACATGGAGAGAGTGGTATTACGGTTTGTCTGAGGAGGAATTTATTCAGACGGATTTTTTTCAGTCTGTCTCAGACGTGTTGGAAAATGAACAGATTATGGCTGTTCTAAAAAAACATAATTATAAAATTTACGTGTATCTGCATTTTTATTTTCATAACTATATTGATACGTTAAACATAAAGAACGGCTTTGTTGAAGTACTGGATATTGATGAGGATGTTCAGAAGCATCTGATTCAGTCAGACGTTCTTATTACTGATTATTCTAGTGTTTGCTGGGACTTTTTTTATTTGGATAAACCGGTTATTTTTTATCAGTTTGATCAAAAAAGATATGAAAAAGAACGAGGCGCGTATATCAACTTGGATACAGATCTTATTGGACCGAAAGCGAAAGATTTAGACGAATTAATAACGGTTTTAGAGGATACAATCACGAACCGGCAAGCCGTTGTGGAACAGTTCAAACCGCAAAAGAATAAGTACTTCGCATTTCATGATAACCAAAATTGTAAACGAGTGCTTGATAGCTTTGAAAATCAGTTGAATCGAGAAGAAATCTGAACTGCACGTTTTCGAAAAAACTAGTCTTTTCTGTAAACCTGTGGTATGATGATCTTGATAAAGAACAACACGGATGCGAACTGAGGTAATTAAACAGTCTGCATCCATATTTCAGTCCAATTTGTTCGTTATAAAGATCAGATTTGCGGAATAAAAATGTCCGACAGACTAAAACGGCGTTTTGAACGGAGGAGTCATCGTGAAATCATTGCGCTCGCAAACCATCAGCGGAGTGAAGTGGACGGCGGTCAGTTCGATGGTCCTCGTCATCTCAGCGCCATTGCTGCTCTTAATTAAAACAAGGTTTTTAACGCCGGAAGAGTTCGGCTATATTGCGATTTTGTCAGTGATTATCGGGTTTTTGCAGAAGTTTGAAGGAAAAGGATTTATTAAAGGAGTAATTCAGCGGGATTACGTAGATAAGCAAGAAGCATCGACGCTGTTTCTTTTTACCGTCGTCACTTCCGCGTTAATGGCTGGAGCGCTCTATATTTCCGCTGATGTGCTTGCAAATTTTTTTAACAGTTCTGTATTAGGTCCGTTCGTGCAGCTGATGAGTCTGATTGTCTTAATCAATGGGGTGTCGATGTTTTTTCGAGCGTTTTTTGAAAAGCATTTTTTCTTCAAAGAAATCTCAATTATCGAAATCGCCAGCCATATAGTATTAATTGTCTTGATGACGCTCCTTTTTGCATTCGGGTTTGGGATCAGCGCCTTCGTGTATGCGCAAATCTCCTCCAACGTCCTGATTTTTCTTTTATATCTCGGTTTTAATGCCGCGAATAAATCGGTTGCTGTCTCCGTTTATTTCAGTTTCCAAAAGCTCCGCCATTACATGAGGTTTGGTCTTTTTACATCGGGAAGAGATGTGCTGAATTTTGCAACGAAACGAGGCGATGAAGTGATTATCGGCGCCTTGCTCGGGACAGAAATCCTTGGTATCTATTACTTCGGAAAAAATTTACTCGAACAAGTCAGACAGGTGTCGAATAAAGCTTTTGCGAAAGTCTTATTTCCGCTCTTCTCGAAATTAAAATATGAACCGGCCCGCACGCAAAATGTGTATACGACATTAACGAATTATTTATCGTTAATCTTTTTCCCGGTCTTTATCGGGATCGCTTTAACAGCCTCAAGTTTTGTCCCTGTTATCTTTGGCGAACATTGGTTAAGCAGTGTCATCGTTATTCAAGTTTTCGCGGTGCTGTTCATAGTGAAAATCCTGTCCGAGACGCTTCCGGTAAACTATTTGTATTCACAGAATAAACCAGACAAAGTCTTTTATATCGATTTGGCTGCGGCAGTGTTTTATTTTACGCTTTTAATCGCCTTTTCCTCGCTGGGGATCGCTGCAGTCATTACGGCCTACGTTTTGTTTAACTTAATCCGAACCGGATTATTAACTGGTTCGGCAATGAAATTGATGGAGATGCCGCTTGTCCCTTACGCCCGTTCGATGAAAAAAGCATCTCTCTTTACAGCAGGGATGGCTGGGGCTGTTATGCTGTTTCAAGCCGTCTCCGCCGATGTCGCCGGAGAACTCGGTACGCTGATCGGTTCAGTAGCAATCGGCGTGATTGTCTACAGTTTGCTTCTTTACTTTTATGATAAAAACGATGTGATCAGATTTTATAAACTGGCAACCTCAAAATAACTGCGAACAACAGTTGAAAAAATAGATAACCATGGTATTTCCATATGAATTTAAATTGTGTTATTTTCTATCATTTTCCTCAATTGTGAGTAATCATTTCGGTTTGATTGTATAATAGAATTAGGAGGTGGTGCGATGAAAAGAGCAATCGCTGGTCCGACGATGATTCCTGAGCTGGCTGGAGCGCTCGTTTTGTACGGGGAGGAGGATCATCATGTTCAAGCGGATCGTTATGACGCTGTTTGTTGTCGCTTTTCTCGCACTGGCCGCGTATTTTGTCATCAATGAACTGAACTTGAACGGCGATGATGTCGCCAATGAGCGGGACGAACCGATCGCTGAAGAAACGATTGAAAATGATAATGAAAACAACGAAGCGAATGATAGTGCTGACGTGAATGAAAACAATCAGGATGTAAATGAAACCAATAATGAGGAAAACAACAATAGCTCGCTCGAAGCGGCGGATGATGTCAATGCGTTCGAAGAGAATGACGGGGCCGAAGAAGAGGCTGTTGATTCAGCGGACACGCAGGATAAGATGGATTATATCGCCGAATACGACCGGCAGATGGAAGAGCTGAGCCGCATTTTTGAAGATATACAGGTTATCAGCGAAGATGAAGATCTTACCGACGCTGATTGGGAGAATGAAATACGCTTACGCTTTGACGAATTAGAGCAGATGCGCGACGAAGTGTATGCGATGCCGCGTCCGCGCGATGACCCGGAGATTCACGATATCTATTTAGCGGCGATGGATGAGTATCAGTCGGGGTGTGCGGAGTTTACTGCCGGCCTCGATAACGATGATGAAGCACGCATTGATACGGCCGCGCATCATTTCTTTGAAGGTCACAGATACTTGGATGAACATTATTACGAATTAATGAAGGATCATCCGTATTAATTGCTCGCCGTGTTTCTATCGCCGTCAGGAAAAAGCCGGGATTCTGGGTCATCCTCTTTTTTGAAGCGAGTGTATTCATAAAAAAGAAGCCATGCATCCACTCCTCCGACGCCTCAGGGAAAGCAAGGAGGCTGCTGAAAAAGTAGATGATCAATTGGTTGCCTGCATATTTATTCCCACTTATAGATTGAGAAGTTTTATGAGACTGGAGCAAACTCGACGCCTGCGGGAAAAGCAACTGCCGAAGACCCCACAAGAAGCGGTTTCGCTTCTGAGGAGGCTGAGGCGTTGCCCGCGGCAAGCGAGTTTGCGCAGGGCTCATAATATTCTGTATTCTATGCGACTCCTAAATAAACATCTACTTTGTTTATCCAGCACTTTTTCAGCAGTCTCGAAAGCAAGAGACGAATACTAGCTGAGTCCTTGCCCGCGGCAAGCGGAGGGTAGTGGATTCATGGCTGACAGCAAAATAATCGTTTGTCTACAGTCTGAAGCATTCTCCAAATGAGGAGAATGCTTCTACTTGTTTATGAGCTTTGAAACCGACTTAATTATTTGCTGCGCTTTGGCATGACGCTTCCTTTTAGTTTCGCGAGCTTCTCCCGCCGTTTGGCCCGTTTCGCTTCGATTTTTGCATTGTTGGCTTCGACATCGACATTTTTGTACATAAACGCTGCGACGACCGCCGTGAGCGGAATCGCGTAGATGAGTCCGATGCTGCCGGCTAAAATCCGCACGATCTCGGTGGAGAGCGCGTCCATATTGACGACCCGTTCAAACGGAATGTTGTGCGCGACAAGCACGAGCAACAGTGACATCGAGGCGCCCGTGTAGGCGAGGATGAGCGTATTGGCCATCGTGCCCATAATGTCTTTGCCGAGATTCATGCCCGACTTAAAGAGCTCTTTCGTTTTGATCGCCGGGTTGCTCTGTTTCACTTCGTCAATCGCCGAGGCAATCGACATGCCGATATCAAGCACCGCACCGACGGCGCCGATGATCATGCCGGCAAATAACAGGCCTTGGTAGTCAAAGTCGATCTGTTGCGGAATGTACATCAGCATTTGCGACTCATCGCCGCTTAACCCCGTGAGCCTTGTTAAGCGCGTCATCGTCCAGGCTAAAATCCCGGCGATGATGACGCCGCCGATCGTGCCGATGATCGCGGCGACCGACTTGCGGTTCCAGCCGCTGATAATTAACACCGACGAGGTGGTAATCAGCGAGGCGACGATGATCGTAATCGTAATCGGCGGAAAGCCGGCCAAGATGAACGGAATCAGCACTTGAATGACGAGAAACGCTGTCAGTCCGAGCGAGAGAATCGTTTTCACGCCTTTAATCCCGCCGATTAAGACGAGCGAGAAGACGAAAAACGCCGCCAAGTACCCTAAGTAGTGATCGCGCGTCAGTTCGCGCACGAGCGTGCGCTCGATCACGCCGTCTTCGCTTTCGACCCAGACGAGGACGCGCTCGCCTTCAGCGAAATAGAAGTCTTCGGCCGGATTGCCGGACAGGCGGTGTTCGGTTGTGACGATCTCACCCTCAAATTCGCCTTGGGTAATTTCGACGCGCATTTCTTGAACTTGCGGCGTATCAGTCATCAGTTCGACGATTTCGCCGCGGACGGTTTCGGATTTGCGATCCTCGGTTTCGGGGACCGGTTCGGCCGGATCCATCCCCGGGCCGGCGGCGAGTGCTTGAGCCGGGATGAGCAGCATGATCGCGATCAAGAGTGTGAAAAAGCCAGCTGTTTTGGGCATCGTATGTATGTCTCCTTTAAACGCGTGCCAAAGACGCGGGTCGTGATGAGTGAACGTTACTATGTATCTTACCACCGAAAGAAGGAGGCTGCTGAAAAAGTAGATGATCAATTAAGCGCCTGCATGTTTATTCTTTCTTATAGAGCGAGAGGTTTTATGAGACCGTAGCAAACTCGACGCCTGCGGGAAAAGCAACAGCTGAAGACCCCGCAAGAAGCGGTTTTTGCTTATGAGGAGGCTGAGGCGTTGCCCGCGGCAAGCGAGTTTGCGTAGGGCTCATAACCTCCTATATGCTTTATAAATAAACATTGACTCTGATTTTCTAGCACTTTTTCAGCAGCCACCGAAAAAAGCCGGAGGAAATGACGGCATTTCATATGCGGAAAACGAGAGGCTGCCGGGCAGCCTCTCGTTTCACTTGCAGACGGAGCGTCTGCTTAGTTTTCTTCCAAGGAATTGATTGTTTCGTTTGCTAGGTCGTCGAGCTTGGCTTTGGCATCGTCATCGATGTGCCGGGTGTTCGGGTTGCGGTGCAGGTGGTTTAGGAAGTTGTCTTCAACGAACTTCACGGCTTGCGGCTGGTTGTCGTTGTCGTAATGGTGCTGGGCTTGCCGCAGTGTGTTGCTCAGTTGGTTTTCCGCCGGTCCGCTGACCTTGCCGTCGTCGATGTAGTCGTCTAAGGCGGCTTTCAGGTCTGCGATTGTTGCTTCTGGCGCGTCATCGCCTGTGCCCATGATGTCGGTAAAGTTGTACGTGTAAACGGCGCCGCTGTCGGAGTCTTCGACTGTCTCGCCGGTGGCGCTGACGGCGTCTAAGCCGAGTTTTTCGATGTGCTCGGCGCCGTCAACAGAGCTGTTAAAGACGACGTCGCCGTCAACATCGACCGGTTTGATCTGCCAGTTGTTCGACGCGTATGGCGTGTACTCGTCATGGTTTTCTTCCAAGTAGTCTAAGATGACGTAGCGGTTTTCGATGCTCAAAGCTCGCAGTTCCTGCACGAGTTCGGCATCCAAACCTTCAAGGTGATCGCCGCCGCCGCCGGCACGGTAGTTATTTGTCGCGACTAAGAATTCTTGGTCTGCGGAGACTTCTTCGCCTTCATACGTCAAGTTCGTGACGCGCTCGCCTTCCGGCTGGGTGACGTCGATTTCGTACTCGACGCCTTCGATGACGTCGAAGTTAAAGGCGCTGAAGCTTGCGAGCAGCTGCTGGTCGTCTGCTTCATTCGGGTCGATTTGCTCGAAGTTTTCCGCTGAGCGTTCGATCCATTGGATCAGCCCGTCGCGGTCGACTTCAACGACTTGGAGCGTGTTGTCGTAAATGTAGATGTCGGCTAGGTCGCGAATTCGGAGGTCGCCTTCATCAACTTCCGTATAACCGCCGCGGTAGCCTGCCTGGAACGGTGCAGCTGCCGATAAGAGCGGCTTGTCTTCGTGTTCGGTGTCTTCAAGGAAGTCTTCAGTGAACCAGAGCTGCGCGTCGTTCACGAGCTGGAGGACTTCGTTATCCATCACACGCGAGAAGAAGGTATTAAAGCTGTCGCCCATTTGCCCGACGACGCTGTCAACATACTCCATCGTGCGCTCATGCACGTCGGTGATCAGTTCGACCATGCCTTCATCGGCTTCGGCGCCGGACTCTTCAACGCCGGTGACTTCGGACTGGGAGCTTTCAACGCTCCACTCGCCGTCTTCTTCGGTTAAGTCAAGCTGGATCGTGCCTAAGTGGCTTCCCCACGAACCCGCCATCACCGCGGGTACGCCGTGGATCGTGCCGGCTTCGTCGTCAACGCCGTCGACGTTGTCGTAGCTTTCGTTATTGTCCGGGAACGTCTGGTGCGCGTGTCCCATCACGAGCGCGTCAATGCCGTCGACTTCTTCCGCGAGGCTTGTCGCCGCGTGCTCGGTGCCGCGGTCGCCCGTGTTAACACCGGTGTGGGCGAGCGAGACGACGATATCTGTTTGTTCCGCAAGTTCCGGCACGTAACGCTGGGCGGATTCGACGATGTCGCGGACTTCGACTTCGCCTTCAAGGTGAAGGGCGTCCCACTGCATGATTTGCGGCGGGGTGAAGCCGATGACGCCGACATCGATCTCTTTGCCGTCGACTTCGTGTTCGATGATTTCGTACGGCTGATATTTATGTTCTTCTTTGTCCGTGCCGGCTTCATAGACGTTTGCGAGCAGCATCGGGAAGTCGGCTTGCTCGATTTGATTGTCGAGGAAATCGAGCCCGAAGTTGAACTCGTGGTTTCCTAGCGTTGAAGCGTCGTAGTCCATATCGTTAAACGCTTTGATGATCGCTTGGGTTTCTCCTTCTTCCAGCGGTTCGACGGTCGCTTCCAATTCGCCGAGTAGGCTGCCTTGAATAATGTCCCCGTTATCAAATAACAGCGCGTCTTCGTGCTCGGCGCGGATTTGGTCGATCAGGCTGACGGTTTTCGCGTAGCCGTAATCGTCAACGCTTTCGGCATTCATATAATCGTACGGCATTAAGTACGAGTGCACGTCTGTTGTCGACATGATCATTAATTCGTGTGTATCGCCGTCACTATCTGTATCTGTCTCATCTGTTTGGCCGTCCTCTTCAGCCATCGCGGTTGCCGGAATGAGGAAGGCAAACAGTGAGGCCGTGAAAGCGGTCTTGCCAAAGAGCGTGTTAAACCGGTTTGTTTTAAACATCCAATCCCTCCATATTGTTTGGTAGAAAAAACGAAATACATACTGCTGTTTTGAATCCGCTTACATCATTCGTTGTCGCGGTTCGTATGTACGTGTGATGTCCCCCTTTCGAGCTGTTGAAAAGAAGAATTTGACTCGTTTGTAAAGCGAGTACAGCCACATCGTATCACAAAATTACACGATTTTTTTGATAATTCGCTAAAAGCATAGGATTGACCTAGCGGCTTTGAACGATTTGAGGCGATCTTCTCACACTTATCTGACAGGTGGTGAGATAATGTCTCAACGCTGTTGTGACAAGGCTTATAGCAGGGAGAGAAAAGGGAGGGAGCGCTGGAAGCTTGTTACTGCCGGGAAGTAAGGTTGTATGACATCTGAGGTTAGACCATTCCGCTGTACCTAGGGAGAAAGAATCGGTGGGCTGTTTCGCGCTGCGGGTCATGAGCAGCGGTTCAACTTGTGGGGATGAATGGAAAAGATGTCTAAAAGCGGCTGTGACAGATCCGTTAACGGTGAGCGGGGCGATGTTCAGCGGATTTTTTATCTGCTATACTCCATGTGGAACCGTTTCTTCATGTTCGCATGCTGAGACGGAAAAGAGAACGTTTTTTCGATCAACCTGAACGAAGCGCCTGTCACGATTTTTATATACAGGGAACGGCGCTTAAACGCCTTCCTTCGTTAAAGATATCTTTCGTACGGTCGAGCAGCGATCGCTGTTCGGGCGGCGGACGCCTCTAAGCGCAAGGGGAACACAGGGACATGGACAACATTAGAGGAGGATATCGATGGATAGCCGATTACAAACGATTTTAAAGCAGCTGTTGGAAGCGAGCGAACCGGTCACGAGCTCAGAACTCGCCGTCCGCTTATACGTCAGTTCGAAGACGGTTCGTAATGATGTTAAAGTATTGAATGAAGCGTTAGCCCCGCTGAACGCCCGGATCGAGTCGTACCGCGGCAAGGGCTATCAGCTGAGGGCGGAAAATATAACAGCGGTCGAGGCGTTTTTGGCCAACGAAGGGGAGCACGGCCGCGAAGACATGCCGTCGTCATCCGATGAGCGGGTCCGTTATTTAATGGAGCGGCTCTTGTTTACGTCCGATTATATTAAAGCCGACGATTTAGCCGACGCGCTCTTTATCAGCCGGTCGACGTTGCAGCAGGAGTTAAAGACGATCCGCGGGATTTTACACAAATACGATTTAGCGTTGGAGCAAAAACCGCACTACGGGATACGGGTCGTCGGCAATGAAGTGCAAATCCGTTTTTGCATCTCGGAATACATTTTTAATCAAACCTCGAATTTTACCGGCAGCTCGGAAGATTGGCTGCAAATTTTGCCGCAAGAGGAGCTGACGGCGATTCAGCAAGTGACGCTTGCGAAGCTGCGCGAGCATAAAACGATCATCTCGGATGTGAGTTTGCAAAATTTAATTACCCATATTGCGATCGCCTGCAAGCGGATCCGGGAAAATCATGCGATTGAGATGATTCATGCTGAAATGGCGGAATTGGAAACCAAGGAAAAGTACCGAGTCGCTGAAGAGATCGTCAGAGAGATTGAAAACGAGCTGCACGTGACGTTTTCCAAGTATGAGACGGCGTACATTACGATGCATTTGCAAGGAACGAAACTGGCGAATTCGGCGATTAACAGCGATGACGTAACCGCGCTCATTTATGACGATGTCACCGCCGTCGTAACGGAAATGCTCGCGCGCATCGACCAGCGCTTAAACCTGCAGCTTCAAGACGATGAGAATTTGCTTGCTGAACTGAGCTTGCATTTAAAGCCGGCGATCAACCGCTACAAATACAATATGAACATCCGCAACCCGATGTTAGAAGAGATTAAAGCGGGTTACCCGCTGTCCTTTGCCGCAGCCTTAATCGGTAAAGATGTGTTAGCAGAACGGCTCGACGTGCAAATCGATGAGAATGAAGTCGGCTATATGGCGCTTCATATTGAAGCGGCTCAGGAGCGGAAAAAGCGGAGCCAAGGCCGGGCGCCGCGCTGCTTAATCGTTTGTGCCTCAGGGCTCGGGAGCGCGCAGCTGTTAAAGTATAAACTCCATTCGACGTTCGGTGAAAAGCTGCAGATTGCCGGCACGACCGAGTACCATAATTTAGCAGATCAGCCGCTGGATAACATCGATTTCATCATCAGTACGATTCCAATTCAGGAAAGCTTGCCGGTGCCGGTGAAAACGGTCAGCACGATTTTAAGCGACAGCGATGTAACGGGGATTGAGAAATTCGTTTACGAAGAGACGTTTGCGGTCGATCAATATTTGTGTAAACCGTTTACGTATTTACAGCACGATTTTGCAAGTTATCAGGACGTGATCACGTTTATGTGTGACGAGCTTTTTGCCGCGGGCAAGGTTGATGCGTCGTACCGGGAGTCGGTGTTGGAGCGGGAGAATTTTTCTCCGACGAGCTTCGGCAACCTCGTAGCGATTCCGCATCCGTTGGAGCCGCAGACAGACGAGACGTTCTGGTCCGTTTTGACGTTAACGAAACCGGTTTATTGGATCGACAAGCCGGTGCAGTTCGTCGTGCTCCTCAACATCGCGCGCGAAAATCAAGGCAACTTAAAGCCGATGTATAACGCGCTGCTCGAGCTGTTTGATGATCATACGAAAGTGAACAGCCTCTTGCAATGCAAAACGTTCGAGCAACTAAGGCACGCGATCAGCCCTGCAAAGTAAGAAAGCCGAGCAAGCCACTTCCTCCGACGCCTGCGGGAAAGCAAGAGACGAAGATCCGGCTTCGGCGGTCCGAGACCGCCGAAGGCTAGCTGAGTCCTTGCCCGCGGCAAGCGGAGGTTAGCGGCTGCGCGGCTTGCGCCGAAATAGCAGGTTGTCTGCAGAAGGGCAGATGGAGGTTCTCTCCGTCTGCTTTTTTATGTTCGTTTTAGTACTTTTCCGCTGTCAACGGAAAAAGGCCCTCTACAAAACCGGTTTCGTAACTAGTACCTTAGAGATATCGAAACGCCGGCGACGTTATTGAAATTTGGAAGCGGTTCCCTTTTTAAAAGAGCGGCAACGCTTCGTCCGGCAAGAGTCAAAACTAAACTACTGGAGGAATCAATCATGAGAAAAGCGTTAATTATTTGTGCAGCAGGAATGTCCTCATCAATGATGGCAAGCAAAACAACGGAACATTTTGAAAGCAAAGGCCACGACATTAAAGTCGAAGCGGTTTCGACCGGCGAGGGAAGCAACTTGATCGAAGACAGCGATTTCGACTTGTTTTTGATCAGCCCGCAAACGAAAATGTACTACGACAAGATGAAGCAAAGCGGCGACCGCGTCGGCAAGCCGGTGATCAATATTCCTTCGCAAGCGTATGTACCAATTCCGATGGGCGTTGAAAAGCTCGCGAACTTGATTTTAGAAGAGCTGCCGGAAGCGTAAGCTGCCCCTGAGGCAGACAAGGGCTGAACCTTGTGTTTTAGCCCTTTTTGCATGCGTTTTCGCAGCAGGTAACCGACACGACAGACAGCAAAGAAGCGGAGGGATTTAACAATGGAACAAGAGGAACTTCAAACGGTGGCGTTTCAGATTATTTTGCACAGCGGATCGGCGCGCACGTCGATTCAAGAAGCGTTTACACAGATGCGAAACGGCGAGTACCGCGAAGCAGAAAAGAAACTGGAAGAAGCGAACGAGGAGATCGTCGCAGCGCATAAATCGCAGACGGAATTGTTGCAAAAGTATTCGCACGGCGAAACGATCACGGTCGAGATCATCATGGTGCACGCGCAAGACCATTTGATGAATGTGATGACGTTAAAAGACATGGCGGAAGAAATGATTCACCTGCACGAAAAAGTCGACAACAAGTGAGGGTCTAACGATGAAAAACGACAGGCAAACGGCGGAAAAAAATAAACAGGCATTAAGCTTAAAGTCGATGTACTTTAATCGCTATTTAATCGTCCGGTATGCAACGGCATTGTTTTTCTTTACCAATCTGTATTGGCTTGCGGCGATGGTTTTGAGCCAATCGGTCTGGCTGATCGTGCCGGCCGGGCTGATGCTTATCTATATCGCCAGCATGGCGGAACAGGTGAAGATATACAGCCGGCATACGAATGATGCGAAGTACACGCGCTTGGCTTTTCGTGCGCAGCTGATCACGAATCTGCTCTTGTTAACGCCGGTTGCGTTTTTATCATCGTTTACACAGCTGTATCCGTTTCTCTCGAGTGAGACGCAGGCGCAAGCGGCGATTTTTGTGATATTAACGGCAGGGATCGCGATCAGTGCGCTCGTCCTTCGTCGCTTAACGAAAATCCGCACAAACGAAGATAAGCATTACCAGCGGATCAAACAGTACGAAGAAGTATTAAATTAATTGAAAGCGAGGTCATAGGATGGCATCAGAAAGTAAAATATTCAATCTTATGGAAAAATACCTGATGGGACCGATGAGTAAAATTGCCGCTTGGCGTTTTGTCCGTGCGATTATGGCGGCCGGGATGGCGTCGATTCCGTTTGTTATCGTCGGTTCGATGTTTTTAGTGTTAAACGTCTTGCCGGATACGTTCCCGGTTTTACAAGGTTTCTTTGATAACACGTTTTACCGCGTCAGTGACTTGTACATGTTAGCGAATACGGCAACGATGGGCATGTTGGCGCTTTACTTTGGACTTGTCGTCGGCTATGAGTATACAAAAATTCATGCCGATGAAGACGGAACGAACATGAACCCGTTAAACGGCGCGCTGTTAACGATGTTTGCGCTGTTTATGACGGTGCCGCAATTAACAACGGGCGACGGTGAAATGTCGCTTGTAAATGAATCGAACGGTGCAACAATTATTAACGGCTGGGAAATTGCCGGCGGGATCGGGCGCCTAGACGCGTCAGGCATCTTTACGGCAATCATTATGGCAATCATCACGGTGCAAGTATACCGCTTTTGTGTAGTGAAAAATTTAGTTATCAAAATGCCTGATTCGGTTCCGTCCGGGGTTTCCCGCTCGTTTACCGCATTAATCCCGGCGTTTTTAGTCGCGTTTGTTGTCCTGATCATTAACGGGACGCTCGTCGGTCTCGGCACAGATATCTTTCAGCTCGTCGCGATTCCGTTTGGCTTCGTAACAGAAATTACCGATACGTGGCTGGGTGTACTGGTGATTTACTTCTTAATCCACGCGCTTTGGATTGTCGGTATTCACGGATTCAACGTCATTTGGATCGGGTTCTTAACGCCGGTCATTCTCTCGAATATGCAAGCGAACGCGGAAGGTGCGAACATTCCGCTTGCGGGTGAATTTAACAACGCCTTCGTTATCATCGGCGGTTCCGGTGCGACGCTCGGGTTAGTGTTCTTCATTGCCTTTTTGGCAAAATCGCAGCAACTGCGGGTACTCGGGAAAGCTTCGATTGTGCCGGGTGTGTTTAACATTAACGAACCGCTCATTTTCGGTTTGCCGATTGTGTACAATCCGTTCTTGGCAATTCCGTTTTTCTTAGCCCCGATGGTCACTGCATCGACCGCGTATTGGGCGATCGAACTGCAGCTGATGGCTCCGGTTATCGCACAAATGCCTTGGCCGTCGCCGCTTGGCATCGGCGCCTTCATCAGCACCGGCGGAAGCCTCGTCGCTGTCTTGATGGCCTTTATCAATGTGTTTGTCGCCTTTATGATTTGGTTCCCGTTTATCAAATTTTACGACGCGAAGCTCGTCAAGCAAGAACAAGGCGGAGAAAATATTCTTTAATCTACAATGAATATGCAGAAAGCGTTCGCGCCGGTTGCCGGCGCGGGCGCTTTTTTTCGGTTCGGGAGCCGGGCGAAGAGAGGCGCGATCGTTGGCGTATGTAGAAATTTTTTGACTCGGGGCATTGAAATAGGGGGGACTCCTTCAATATCGGGGGCGACTGCTTCGATATCGAGGTGAACGGCGTCAATAATCGAGAGAACTGCTTCAATATAAAGGTAGATGGCTTCGATATTTGAGTTCTAGGCTTCAATACAGTGTTAACTTAACGAAAAAGTTAGGGCATGGAGTGCTGACTTTGGCAAAATACTTCGCTGCTTCGGCCTGCGAAAGGGACAAAATATGGTAAACTTGTGCTGGAAAGTATTCTCGGTTGGGAGTTGATCAAATGACCGTGGCAGTCGAACCGGTACTGGATACATACGATGAGGTGAAAAAACTGTTGCGCTGGCAGTTTCCCGGCACAGGCGTGATGCTGATGACGGCGTCGATGTACGAGCTGCGGGGTGAACCGTTTGATGCGGAGCGGTTTCTTGCTTTGGCAGATACGGTGAAAAAGAAGGGTACGTGGTTTTCGCCGCTAAAGCAGTCGTTTCGGTTTTCGCTTGCGGCGAATTTGGCTACGTCGGCGGATGATCCGGAGCGGGCGCTTGCGGAGGTGGTTCGTCTGTATGAAGCGTTGCGGCGTTATAAGTTCAAGCAGGGGACGGCGACGTATGTGACGGCGATGCTGTTGCACAAAAAGGCGGATCGTGATACGCCGCTGGAGGAGCATGCGGAAAGGACGCAGGCGTTGCACCGGGGGATGAAGGAGAAGCATCCGTTTTTGACGGGGGAGACGGATTATCCGCTCGCGGCGATGCTGGCGATGCGCGGGGGTGAGCCGGAGCCGGTGATTGAGCGGATCGAATATTTTTACAAGGGAATGGCGGAGGAGCGGCTGCAGAAGTCGAATGAGCTGCAGATGATGAGCCATTTGCTGTCGCTTGATGATGCGCATGATGATGCGGAGGTGCTTGCGAACGCGGCGGCGCAGCTGGAGCACTGGAAGAAGGCGAAGCTGCGGCTCAAGCCGGTGCACTATCCGTCGCTTGCGATGCTCGCGCTTGCGGTTGGGTCGGAGGATGTGACGGCGGAGATTAAGGCGGCCGAGGCTGAGCTGAAAAAACATAAGGGGCTTCGTTGGGAACAAGACTGGCCGCTTGTGCACGCGGTGCAGCTGACGATTCATGACTGGCTGAAAGATGATGAGGCGCTGCGCACGACACTGTACACGACGATCGAAACCGTGCAGGAAGCGCAGCAAACCGCGATGCTGGCGGCCGTGACCGCGGGCGTTGTCGTCGGCGGCAATTCGGGCTGAGGGTCGTGCAATCACTCTCGAATGAACTCAATAGAAAAAGCATTCTCTAAGTGCGGAGAATGCTTTTTTCCATATGCTTTGGCGGTTTTGATGATGGTTTATTTCGTCAGCGAAAGATTTGCGTAAAGGAGATGTTGTCATGAATATTCTCGTTCTTATTCTATTTATTGTATTCATTATTTTTGCATCCAATTTAATGCAAAAACTAACAGAACAAAATGAACTGCTTGAACAAATCAGGGATCAAATTGAACATATGAATGAGAAATAGATTTGAAGGAACCGCCCGGAGGTGACCGGGCGGAGAGAGGCGCGATCGGAGCGGAGTGAGTCCGATGGCTTCGTCCGCTGAAGGCGGACGTTCGTTATCGGGTGGATTTTTGATCGGTGTGCCGGCGCGGGTGGCGCACTCAATCCTTTGATAGCGCTCTGAGTGCAAGAAATCGAGGGCTGCAGGCGCACTCGCGGCAGTGCGGGAAGGCTGAGTGCAAAAAATAGGGGTGAATTTGTGCACTCGCGGAGAATTTGAACAGCTGAGTGCACAAAATTGGGAGAAATCTTGCACTCGCGGAGGAATCGACGATCCGAGTGCAAGAAATCAGCGGAAAATACGCACTCAGCTGCTCGGAACGATCCTGAGTGCGTATTTTTTCGCCGGGTTCGGTCTGGCGCCTGCGAAAAGTGCTTCAGTCAGCGGGCGAATAAAAAATGTCACGAGTTGTTTACAATTTTTTCTCTCGAAGCGGTGTATAATGAGAATGTACGTTCTATAACAGAGAGGAGTTTGCAATTTTTATGAAGCATGTGTTGATCTTAATGGTAAGTTTGCTGCTGGCGGTGTTCGTTACAGCCTGCGGCGGGGAAGATAACGAGGCAGCGGATAATCAAAATGAGGATCGACCGGCGACGTCGCCGGTCGAGGACGAGCCGATCGTCGTCAAAGGCGACGAGGAAGCCGAGTCGGAAATCTTGCTTGTGACCGATTATTCCTGTCCGTATTGCGTCGACTGGTATATGGACATCTTGCCGGAGATTGAAGCTAATCTCGTCGATGAAGGCGCCGCGCAATTTCGCTCCGCACCGGTCTCATTTGTCGATGAAAACTCCGAGCGTCTCGCGGCTTTTGATTTAGCGGTAAAAGAAAGCGCGCCTGAAGACTATTTTGCGATCGCTGAACGATTGTATGCGGATGCGGAAGATGACGCCGTGAGCGGTTGGGGCGAACCTTCCTACCAAGAAGAAGTGCTAGAGGAATTCGGCCTCGATTACGATGACGTGATGGGCGCGCCCGTTCCTGATACGGATGAATTCACAAACGCCTACGTCGAAGAGCACGGGTTTGAAACGGTGCCCGCCGTCCTCGTCGACGGCGAACTGATGGAAGATTCCTTCGATTATGACGCCATCGCCGACGCCGTCAACGCGGATTGAAACTAAACTTTATGAGACCGGAGCAAACTCGACGCCTGCGGGAAAAGCAACAGGTGAAGACCCCGCAAGAAGCGGTTTCGCTTCTGAGGAGGCTGGGCGTTGCCCGCGGCAAGCGAGTTTGCGCAGGTCTCATAACGACAAGAGCCTTCTCCAAAACGGAGAAGGTTTAGACTGTAGACAAACTATATTTTTATGTCAGCCATGAATCCACTACCCTCCGCTTGCCCCGGGCAAGGACTCAGCTAGTATTCGGCGGTCTGAGGCCGCCGAATCCGGATCTTCGTCGCTTGCTTTCCCGGAGGCGTCGGAGGAGTGGATGCATGGCTTCTTTTTATGAATACACTCGATTCAAAGAAGGAGGATGACCCAGCATCCCGGCTTTTTCCTGCGGGATAGCGAGACAGACGAGACCCTGCAGGGCATAAGCCCGAAGCGGCTCGGCGCTCGCCCGCGGAAAGAAGCCGGATGATGCTTCGTCATCCGTTTCTTTTAATATGACATCTATCGATGTCATGACTTTGTTAACAGGTTGAGCCTTCTCCAAAACGGAGAAGGCTCTTTTAGATTGCCCATTTGCGGTCGTTTGTAAAGGACATGGTCAGCCAGACGGTGTCGTAGGCGTCATTGTCCGGCAGCTTTTCGAGCAGCTGTTCGCGGAGCGCGTCTTGCTTGTCGATCGTTTCCACGTTATTCGCCGCGCCGACGACGATGTCGATTTCGAGCCAAAGGGTCTTTGCGACGAGCGTTGTACGGACGAAGGTTTCCTCAAAGCCGCAGGCGTGTTTCAGTTCGGCCACTGCGGCTTCCACCGGGGCGGTTACGTTGTCGTCCGGTTTCATGTCGAGCACTTCGCGCATCGATTGGCGGATTTCGCTGATCGGCCATTTCATAAAGTAAAGCGAGATGAGAATCATCATGACCGGGTCGGCGTACACGGCGAAGGGCGCCGTCGCATCAGACAGCGTCATCAGGTAGGCGATGAAAAAGCCGGCGAGAATGCCGGTGCTGACGAGAAAGTCGAGATGCCATTCGTTGACTTCAGAGCGGATTGCGTTCGAGTTGAGCGTCTGATTTTGTTTTTTTAAATAGCGCGCGATCGCGTAGCAGTAGACGGCGGCAAACGCGGCATAGGCGAGACCGGGGCCGATCAGGACGTCGCGGCCGCCGGAAAAGAGCGCGATCACCGCAGCGATCAACGAGGCGAAGACGAGCGCGATCAGCGCTAAATATTTCACTGTGATCATTAACGGTTCGAGCGTGTATTTCCCGAACGGAAAGCGTTTCGGGTCGCGGATCGTGATGAACTTCAGCACGAGAAGCGTCGCGCCGGTCATGACGATGCTGATCGTGGAAAAGATCCCGTCAAACAGGATGACTTGCGAGTTGAGCAGGATGCCTAAAAGAAAGGACAGGAGCGCAAATGCACCGACGGCTGTCAGCGAGCGCGTCATCAGCGTTTCTTCGGTTTGGGCTTTCATCGTTTCACGTCCTTCGTTGAATCGTAGAGCACTTAATGACTGACAGTCAGTCACAAAATATTATAGCTGAAGCGGGCGGCGGATGTCAAATTTCCTTACACGAAAATTCAGAAAATTTTTGCTCACAGGCAGACAGATTCGACAAAATGTGATACTTTACTCATTAACGGAATAAATAAAGATATTGTCCGTAAATGATTGTGGAGGAGGAAGAAACATGGGACAAAAAGAGGGGTATACCGATAAGCGCGGAATTTTCATGAAATTTCTCGACGTGGTGGAGAAGGTCGGAAATAAGCTTCCGCACCCGTTTATGATTTTTGTTTACTTAGCGTTCGGAATCATCGTTTTTTCCTGGCTGATCAGTTTATTTAACGTCTCGGTCTATCACCCGGGAGAAGAAGAACAAGTAGCGGTGCGCAACATGATTTCCGTTGACGGGTTAGAGTTTATGTTATCATCGATGTTGACGAATTTTACCGGTTTTGCTCCGCTCGGGCTGGTATTGGTGATGATGTTCGGGATTGGGTTAGCGCAGAAAGTCGGCTTAATTGAAACCTTTATGAAGCGGACGATCTTGAATGCGCCGAAGCGGTTGATTACATTTGTCATTATCGGCACGGGGGTTATCGGAAACTTAGCCTCCGATGCGGCGTTTGTTATTATTCCGCCTTTGGCAGCGATGGTCTTTTACGCGCTCGGACGCCACCCGCTCGCGGGGATGGCAGCCGGTTTCGCCGGGGTCGGCGCCGGGTTTACCGCGAATGTTATTGTTGCCGGAACGGACGCGCTGTTGTCGGGAATTTCGACCGAAGTCGCGCGGACGATTGATTCGACTGCGAACGTCACGCCGGTCGACAACTGGTTTTTCATGTCCGCGTCTGTCATCATGCTTATGATTGTCGGAACAGTGATTACCGAACGCGTTGTTGAACCGCGTTTAGGGACGTTTGACACGAAATATGCCGATCAGGATGCTGTCGATCAAAAAGTCGACGAACCGACAGCGCTTGAAATAAAGGGGCTGAAAGTGGCCGGGATTGCCGGGTTTCTCTACGTTGCGCTTGTCGCGCTGACAATCGTGCCGGAAAACGGCATCTTGCGCGGCGAAGAAGGAACGATCGTTCCGTCGCTGTTTTTGGATAATATCATTCCGATTATCTTGTTTCTCTTTTTGACTGTTGCGATCAGTTACGGTGTGACGACGAAAATGATTCAGCAGTCATCCGATGTGCCGGAATATATGGGCGGCGCGATGAAGGATATGTCCGGTTTTATCGTTTTAATCTTTGCCGCTTCCCAGTTTATTGCTTACTTCGACTGGTCGAACATCGGCATCTTTATCGCTGTCAGCGGAGCTGATATCCTGCAAAATATGCAATTCACCGGCTTGGGCGTGATTGTCGGCTTTATCTTGTTAACGGGTGTATTGAACTTGTTCATATTCAGCGGTTCGGCGCAGTGGGCGCTGATGGCGCCGATCTTCATTCCGATGTTTATGATTTTGGATTACAATCCGGCGTTTGTGCAGCTCGCTTACCGGATTGCCGATTCGTCGACGAACATCATAACGCCGATGAACCCGTACGTGCCGATGGTGCTGGCGTTTATGAAAAAATACGATAACCGCGCCGGATTCGGTACACTCTTTTCGATTATGCTGCCGTACGCGATGGTCTTTTTGACCTTATGGATCGTCATGTTCGTCATTTGGACGCTGCTCGGCATTCCGATCGGACCGGGTGTGACGCCGCAGTAAAGAAAAGTCATAAAACGTGATCAAACGCGCAGGCAAGTGGGGGCCGGGGGCAGCGACTGCTCTCCCCCTTTTTCCTGTGAGAACGAATAAAAAGGTGTGAACAATCATGAATGTAAAAGAGGCCGTTTTGGCTTATGAAGACCGGATCATCGCTCTTCGCAGAGAATTTCATCAATACCCGGAAGTGAGTACAGAGGAAGCGGAAACGTCGAAGCGGATTCAAGCCGAACTCGACAGGCTGGGGATTTCGTATCAGACCGGGTTTGCAGATACCGGCGTGCTCGCTGTGATTGAAGGCGCGCACCCAGGGAAGACGGTGGCGCTGCGGGCTGATATCGACGCGCTGCCGATTGAGGAAAAAAATCAGCACGCGTACGTCTCGAAAGTGCCGGGTAAAATGCACGCCTGCGGCCACGACGCGCACACGGCGATGCTTCTCGGCGCCGGCGCTGTTTTGGCGGAAAAAAAGGCCGAGCTTGAAGGTACCGTGCTTCTCGTTTTTCAGCCGGCGGAAGAAAATGCCCCCGTCGGCGGCGCCGATCAAATGATTGCGGACGGTGTGTTTGACGAGTATCCGCCCGACGCGATTTTTGCGCAGCACTGCTGGCCGGATTTGCCGGTCGGGCAGATCGGCGTGCGGCCGGGGGCGATGATGGGCAACTCCGACCGGTTTACGATTACGATCCGCGGCCGTTCCGGGCACGCGAGCATGCCGCACCAAACGGCGGATGCGATCGTGATCGCCAATCAAGTGATTTCCGCGCTGCAAACGATTGTCAGCCGTAATGCCGATCCGCTGAAATCAGCTGTCGTGACGATCGGGAAAATCGACGGCGGCTCGCGTTACAACGTGATCGCTGAACACGTGACGCTTGAAGGCACGGTGCGGACGTATGATGAAGCGATGCGCGCATTGATTAAAAGTAAAATGACCGATCTTGCCGAAGGGATCGCGCAATCGATGGGCGGATCGGCCGAAGTCGACTATCTCGACGGCTATCCGGCGACGATGAACGATCCGTTTTGGAGCGGTGTTGTCAAAGATACGGCCGAAACGGTGCTTGGCGACGATGCCGCCCCGGAAATTGAACCGAGCATGGGCGGCGAGGATTTCGGCAAATTCTTGCTCCAGTATCCGGGTGCGTATTTTTGGCTCGGCACCGCAATCGCCTCGCGCGACGTGCAAAAGCCGCTGCACGACCCGGAGTTTGATATTGATGAAAAGGCGTTGGCAATCGGCGCGGAAATGATGACGCAAGTCGCGGTTAATGCGCTTATGACGCTGAACGCCGGGGAGGATATCAATGAGCGCTGAAGAAAAACTTCGAGCTGCCTTACAAAACACGGAAGAAAAGCTCCCGGCATGGCGGCGCGCGTTTCACGAACGGGCCGAGATCGGCTGGTGCGAATACGAAACGACGTATGCGATTTACGAAGCGCTCGCGCCCCTGTCGTTTAAGCTTTATACCGGCGAAGATGTCGCGAAGGCCGATTCGCGGATGGGCCTGCCGGCAACAGACGTCGACGAAGCGTATCTGCAAGCCGCGGCAAAAACTGTGCCGGCGGAGTTTTTAGCATCGATCCGCGGCGGGCACACCGGTGTTGTCGCGGTGTTGCAGACGGGTCAACCGGGGCCGCATACGGCGCTCCGTTTTGATATCGACGCCTTGCCGATCACTGAAAGCACCGATGCGGATCATCTCCCGGCCGCGGGCGGATTTCGCGCCCGGCACGAAGGGTCGATGCATGCGTGCGCGCACGACGGTCATATCACGATCGGCCTCGGCGTCGCCCACGTGCTCGAGGCGCTGAAAGAAGAGCTCGCCGGCACGTACACGCTGATTTTTCAGCCGGCAGAAGAAGGAAGCCGCGGCGCGAAATCGATTGTCGACAACGGCTGGCTCGACGGTGTCGATCAGTTTTTAAGCGGACACATCGGCATCCAGCCGCTTGCAGTCGGCCAAGTCGCGGCGACGGCGACGCAGTTTTTGGCGACGACAAAAATCGATTGCATGTATAAAGGCACGTCCGCGCACGCAGGGATGAATCCGCACGAAGGCAGCGATGCCCTCTTAGCCGGCGCAGCGGCGGCTGTGCATTTGCAGGCGATTCCGCCTCACCCGGACGGGATTACCCGCCTGAATGTCGGCACGTTACACGCCGGGAGCGGACGCAACATTATCGCCGATCAGGCGAAACTGGAAATTGAAACGCGCGGCGAGACGACCGCGTTAAATCAGTACGTGGTTGATAAAGCAGTCGATATTTTATCGGGCGCAGCGAAGATGCACGGCGTGACTGAAGAGATTCAGTTCGTCGGCGAAGGGGTTGCCGCTGATTGCGATCAAGCGTGGATCGAAGAGGTTAAACGCGCGGCCGCAGCGAGCGAGCGCGTGATTGAGGTGCTTGACGCGCTGCCGGTCCGCGCGTCGGAAGATGTGACACACATGATTAAGCGCGTTCAGGACAACGGCGGCACAGCGACGTATCTCTTGTTCGGCACGCCGCTGTCCTACAATCATCACCACCCGAAGTTTGATTTTGCCGAAGCGACGCTTTCCGTTGCCGTTGAGACGCTCGTGCGGACGCTCTTGGAAGCAACGCCGCGGCAAGAAAAAGCCGGACAATGAAGCTGGAGGAGGAACGAGCGATGCAGCAATGGCTGGAAGAACGCTTACTAAAATTAAATCTCACCGAGACGATGGAAAAGCCGGACGGCTTTTCCCGCCTGTCTTACAGCGCCGAAGAATGGGCGGCGCGCGCGAATTTTATTGAATTGGCTGAAGAACTCGGGCTCGCTGTCCGTGAAGATGCAGCCGGAAACGTCATCGCCCGCTGGAACCCGCCGTCCGTACCGGACGACGCGCCGGCGATTGCGTTCGGCTCGCACGTCGATACCGTGACGAACGGCGGCGGCTACGACGGTGTCGCCGGTGTGCTGTGCGCGCTGGCGACCGTCTATCAGCTCCAACAAGACGGTTTCGTGCCGGCGAAGCCGCTGGAAGTCATTTGCTTTGCTTCGGAAGAATCGGCCCGCTTTGGCGTCTCGACGATCGGAAGTAAAGCGATGAGCGGTCTGTTGGATAAAGACGCGCTCGCTGATGTCGCGGATCAAGACGGCGTGACGATCAAAGAAGCTGTCGAAGAACGCGGCCTCGTGTATGACGACACCCCTTCCGCAGCGCGGAGCGAAGCCGAGCTGGAGGAATTTATTGAACTGCATATTGAACAGGGCACGCGGGTTGAACAAGCCGGGGCTGATGTCGGGGCGGTGACGGCGATTGCCTGTCCGATTCGGCTCCAGGTGGATGTGCAGGGCAAGGCGGGTCATACGGGCACGACGCCGATGGATCGGCGTCAGGATGCGCTCGTGATGGCGGCGGAGCTGATTACGTATGTTTATGAGCGGGCGCAGGCGTTAAATGAGCGCGGCGGCATGCCGATTGTTGCGACGGCGAGCACGGTGTCTTGTGAGCCGAATGTGATGAATGTGATTCCCGACCGGGTGCAGCTCGGGATCGATATCCGCAGTGTGTCGGATGTGCTGAAAGAGGAATTGGCGGCGGATATTCGTGAGAAATCGGCGGAGATTATGGCGCGCTTTCGTGTTACGCTGGAGATTGCGACGTTAGTGAACAATCCGTCCGTCCAGCTTGATCCGTCGGTGCATGAAGCGCTTGTCCGTGCGGCCGGTTCGGCGGGGTTGACGAATTACACGCTCGAGAGCGGCGCGGGGCATGATGTGATGAATATGGCGCATCGATGGCCGGCGGGGCTGTTGTTTATTCCGTGCCGCGACGGGCTGAGCCATCATCCGGATGAACATGCGTCGCTTGCCGATTTGGAAAACGGCGTGAAAGTGCTGACAGCGTATGTGAAAAATAAAGCGGGGGACTAATCGTGCAAATACGTCTCGGGGTGATGGGGCCGAAAGATTCGGTCGATAAAATTATCAATATTGCGAAAGCGTATCCGGATTTTATCCTGTACAGCTTTGCCTACGAACATACGGAAGAAACGCCGGCGATCGTGGCCGAACATAACGATTACATTGACCAGTGGCTGTTTTCCGGGCAGTCGCCTTATGCCTTGGCGCTGGCTGAAGGGTTAATCTCTGAGGAAACGGCGTTGTTTCCGCCGCATCACGGGTCGAGTCTGTTAGGCGCGCTGTTGGAGGCGAGTTATAACAGCGGCGCGAAGATGGCGGCGGTAAGCGTCGATACGCTCGATGACAGTGAGATCGCCTTCGTGCGGGAGACATACTCGCTGCAGGCGTTGACGGTGCACGGGCTGCCGTACAGCGGGTATATGCCGCCGGATGAGCTGAGCGCTTTTCATCGTGAGAAATACCGGAACGGCGAGGCGGAGATCGCCTTTACGACGATCCGCTCGGTGTATCAGACGCTGGCCGCCGAAGGGATTCCGGTCTACCGGATCACGGTGACGAAACCGACGATTGAAGTGAGCCTGCGGCTTTTGAAGGAGCGGGCGCAGGCGAACTGGTACCGGAAAAGCCAATTGGCGATCGTCGGCGTGGAGATTTTTGAAGCGGAGCAGGAGTCGGAAGCGCAGCAGTATTCGTATAAACGAAAGCACCAGGAGCTGGAATTAAAGCGGCTGTTGCTCGATTATACCGAAGAGCTGAAGGGCTCGTTCGTGCAAATGGGCGACGGGTTGTTTTACATTTATACAACGCGCGGGGAGATCGAGTCGCATCCGTCGCCGTTTTATTTGCTGGAGTCGGCGCAGCTGCAGGCGAAACTGGCTGTCCGGCTCGGTGCCGGGTACGGGGTGACCGCGCTTGAGGCCGAAGAGCACGTCCGGCTTGCCTTAAAGCATGCGCGCAAACCGGGAACTTCGGCGATTATCTCTGTCGATGAAACGAAGCAGATTACCGAGGTGTTTGCCGATGACGAGCCGGTCTCGTACGATTCGCGCCGGCTGAATGAGGATGTGAAGGCGAAACTCGGCGAGCGCAATTTAAGTCCCGGCGTCGTTTCGAAACTTGCTTCGTCGGTGAAGCATTATCAAAAGCAGGCGGTCACCTCGCAAGAAGTCGCCCAGTGGCTCGCGAGTTCGGAGCGCAATGCCCGGCGGATTTTACTGGAGCTTGAAGACGCCGGGCTTGCCGCGATCGTCGGCGAAGAACAGTCCGGCAGCCGCGGCCGCCCGCGAAAAATTTACCGGCTCGACTTGTAACCGTTTATTCGGCGGTTGGAAAAACACGCTTCTAAAGTGAAGGATGTTTTAGACTGTTGCTAAGTAAGAAAGCCATACAGCCACTTCCTCCGACGCCTCCGGGAAAGCAAGAGACGAAGATCCGGCTTTGGCGGTCTGAGACCGCCGAAGGCTAGCTGAGTCCTTGCCCGGGGCAAGCGGAGGTTAGTGACTGTATGGCTTACGTCAAAATAATCGTTTATCTACACTCTGAAGCATCCTTCCAAAGCGGGAGGGGGTTTTTTATCTGGATATTTGTAAATTGGGAACCCTTTTGGCGGTGAATCGTAGTTATTCGTAGGTTCGATGATGGTTGAGCGGGCGATTCGTTGTCAGTGATGTTAGTGACTGATTGTCAGTCATTGTGTCTCTTCCGAAAAGGGGCACGTTATTTTTATGTTTAGGAGATGCTCATTTTGAACGAGAAGTTTAATCACAGGCTGTTCAGCAAGCAGACATGGCGTCACTTAAAATCAAAGAGGCCTGACAAGATGACGCTTGTATACATAATTCCGATCATTTGGCTGATCTTGGCAGCGGTTACTTACGTATATTCTCCTGATATCGAAAAATTTGTCCGTGAACAAGGCCAGGAAAGTCCGCCGGACGGTTATCCTTCCACTCTCGTCGATCCGATGATTGAAAGCGACGGCGGTTTTGCCGGGGAAGAAGTCATAGTCGTATACAGAGAAGAGGACGGCATCGGGGAAGAGGTTCAGCTCAATATAAAAGAGACGCTTGCAGAGCTGGAGGAGTCTCCCGGTGATTTGCCGCTTAACGATGTGATTACGCCGTTTGACGGCGAGGAAGAAGAACAGCTGTTAAGCGACGACGAAGATGTGCTCTTAGCGATGCTGGAATTAGAGGTTGATTCTGCTGACTTTCAGTTTATCCGTGACGATATTAACGAGAAGACGGAAGCTGACGGCGTTGACCATTATTTAACCGGAGCTGTCGTCATTGATGAAGATGTCAATGTAAGCACGGAACAAGGTCTTGAAACGTCTACATATATCACGGTCATTCTTGTTTTCACGGTTCTGGCGATTATTTTTCGGTCTCCGGTCGCACCGATTGTGCCGCTTCTGCTGTTAGGGAGTGTGTATGTCTCGTCGATTGGTGCAGTGTCGTATTTAATCGGCAACGCAGGGTTTCCGGTTTCGAATTTTACGCAAATTTTTGTGTTAACCGTCGTTTTTGGTGTCGGAACGGACTATTGCATTCTTGTCATGAAACGGTTTCAGGCGGAGCTTTCTGCCGGGGACGGCAAGGAAAGTGCGATGAAACGAACGATGAGCGGATCGCGAAAAACAGTGCTGTACAGCGCCTTTACAGGCTGGATCGGCTTTTCTGCGATCGGCTTGGCAGATTTTGAGTTATACCGCTCTGCTGTCGGTGTTGCGATCGGGATGATTTTTCTTATGATCGGCTTATGGGCTGTGATGCCGGCTGTACTAGCGCTGATGGGCGGATTGATGTTTTGGCCGGCAAAAGTAACTTCTGTTGCGGTCGACAATCGTTTTTGGGGCGCGCTCGGACGTTTTTCGATTTTCCGGCCGAAAACGGCGTTATTGGTCGTCGTGTTGATCATGATTCCGCTGTTGTTCTTTTATGAAAATGCGCGTTCGTTTGATTCGATTGAAGAGATTCAAGGCGATTTCGAATCGGTTGAAGCGTATGATTACATCGATGACGCATTCGGTGAAGGTGAAATGTTTTTCGCTACCGTTGTTTTACAAAGCGATGACTCCTGGAAAAAATCCGAACATGCTCCTTACTTAGAACAGACGGCGAAAAATATTGCCAAGCTTGATGGCGTTGATTCCGCGCGGACCGTCAGCCGTCCTTTAGGCGAGACGCAAGAGGAGTTCACTGTACCTTATCAGGCTGCGGAGCTTTCTGACGGGCTGAGCGAAGCAATTGACGGCTTAGAAGAGCTGGAAAGCGGCTTAGAGGAAATGCAGGAGGAAGTTGAAAACAGCGAAGAGGATATCGACGAAGCGGAAGAAGGGATCAATGAGTTAATTGCCGGCACTGATGAGGCGCTTGAAGGTGTCCGCGAAATAAGGTCGGGCTTAAACGAGCTTGCCGCGGAGCTTGCGGAGGCAGAAGCGGAAGTCCGCGAAGCTGAAGATCAAATCGATGCTTACCGTGCGGAAGTCGCAGCCGCGGAAGAAGACGTTGAAGAGATCGAAGAAGATATCGCAGAAGCAAGGTCCCGGGCGGAGGAAGCGGCAGCTGACGCCGAGGAGCGGATTGACGAGATTCAACGCGAAGCTGAGAGTTTTCAAAACAGGGCTGAAGCGATTATTACTGACGCTGAAGAAAGTCTCGACAGGGCGCGCGAGTTGATTGATGTTGAAGATCTTCCGCTTGAAGAATTGGCCGAGCTTGATATCGATGCAGATCTTGATTTTGCCGATGCGGACAGTTTCTTCGACAATCTAGAGGCGCGGCTGTCTGAAGTGGAAGAGCAGCTCAACCAGTCGCTTGATCAAATGGAAGAAGTGCTTACCGGCTTGGACGTAGAAGATTGGCAAGAAGATGTCCGCGAGCGATTAAGGGATGAATGGAAAGAGCGTGATCTGTTTGAAAACGGCGCGGAGCTGGATATCGAGGAAATTCTCGCCGGAATTTCGGAAGAGAGCGGCGTGGATGGAGAAGAACTGCGCGGCGCGGTGCTGTCGTACCTGGATGAAGTGGATGCGTTTTTAGCGGCTTTACCGGAGATAGTTCCGGATGAGCTGGCGGAGGAATTCGACGATCGAATCGATGAGGCGAAAGGAGCGGTTGACGAGGTTCGCGGTCGTGTCGCCGATCTGGAAGAAGAAGAGTGGCAGGAAGAACTGGAAGCGGTGTTTGCCGAACTGGAGCTCGTCGACGAGACGGTCAACCAATTGGAAGAAGCGGTAAGAGAATATTTGTTTACAGAGATCGAAGACTTTATCGGCGGCTTTGAGGATGAGTTTTCCCGTGCTGAAGAGGAGCTTACAGAGATCAGTGAACGGCTGCCGGATTTGGGCCGCGACGAAATCGATGCAGTGTTTGCAGAGATTTACGATCGGTTAGATGAGGTAGAATCCACGCTTCTCGCGGTCGCTGACGATTTTCCCGACGTTTCGCCGCGTGAATTTGCGGCTGCGCTCGAACAAGCTATCGATGACATGAATCGGATTGAAGCTGATGTGCGCGCGCTCGTAAGCGATGTCGAAGAGGCTTACGGTCAATTAGAGGACGATTTTGCCGGGCTGGAATTAGAAGATGAGTTGGAAAGCTTTTTCCCGGATGGCGACTTGCCCGATCCGGATCAACTTTTTCAGACGATTTACAGCGAATTAGATCGTGCCGAAGACGATCTCAATGAATTGGCTGATGGGCTGGCAGAGGCTGTTTCGGCGCTGAACGAAGCCGTCGACGGGCTGAACGAACTGGAAACAGGTCTGTTAGAGATTCAAGAAGGCCACCTGGAACTGCTCGAAGGGTTGCAAATGGTTCGCGAGGCCGCCGATGAATTGACAACCGGTTTGCAAGAAGCGCGAGACGGTGCCGATGAAATCAGCGAAGGTTTGGAAGATGCCCGAGAGCTGCTTGATGAAATCGCCGATCAACCGGCCAATCCGCTCGAAGGGTTTTTTGTTCCGGAAGAGGCGATGGACGAAGAGGATTTTCAAGATGCTTGGGACATGTATGTTACGCCGGACGAGCATAATGTCGCGCTGATCGAAGCGACGCTTGAATATGATCCATACAGTCACGAGGCGATGGATTTGCTTTACGAAATGGAATACATTACTGAGTTTTCCTTAAATGATACACCGTTTGAGGAGGCGGATATGGCTATTGACGGAATCATGAGTGATAACCGCGATTTACGTGATGTTTCTACGAGTGACTTTATCCGCACCGCGGCGATTATGCTGATCGGCATTTTCACCGCCTTAGTCGTGCAGTTTCGTTCGTTAGTGATGCCGTTAGTCGTTTTGATCTCTCTAGTAGCTGCATACTTTGGCGCAGTTTCAATAACTGAATATGTTTTTACAACATTTTTCGGAGCGGACGGACTAATGTGGGCAGTGCCGTTTTTTGGTTTTGCCTTGTTAACAGCATTAGGTGTCGATTATTCGATCTTTTTGCTCGGGCGGATGACGGAAGTTTATAAAGGCGGCGGCACGGATGAAATCAGCGTTCAACAAAACGCTACAGCGATCCAGCGTGCACTGTTATTTTCGATGAAGCGCGTAGGCGGAACCGTGCTCTCGGCCGCATTCATTCTTGGCGGTACGTTTGCATCGATGATTCCTTCCGGAGTGTTGACACTCTTACAAATCAGTATTTTAACGATTACCGGTCTGCTTTTTTATACGCTGGTGATCCTCCCCCTCTTTGTCCCGGCATCGATCGCGTTATTAGGCCGGCTCAGCTGGTGGCCATTGATGAAGGGGAGAGAAAAGGAATAACGAAGGCGCTTCACAGCAGGAGGACTGAACGGCAGTCTTTCCCGCTGCTGAAGCTTCTTCCTTTCGTATCGCTGAAAAAATGGAAGTTTTTTAAAGATGTTTGCGCCTATTAGTCAAGGGAATAAGACAAGTGTATAAGATTGGAAATTACTCTAGGCGAAAGGGGTGCTGTTTGTATGGCGAGACTGGCAGGGAAGACGGCGATTATTACCGGCGGCGCGAACGGAATCGGGAAAGCGACGGCGCAGCGTTTTCTTGAGGAAGGCGCGAGCGTAACGATCGT
This sequence comes from Salisediminibacterium halotolerans, assembly GCF_003814815.1. Classification (GTDB taxonomy): domain Bacteria; phylum Bacillota; class Bacilli; order Bacillales; family Salisediminibacteriaceae; genus Salisediminibacterium; species Salisediminibacterium halotolerans. The sequence continues at coordinate 338,491 of NZ_RKQQ01000001.1, read as the reverse complement.
CGATTTGGATCAAAAAGCGCTCGATGAGACGAAAAGCGAGCTGGAAAAACACGGACAGGTGATCGCGCTCCAGGCGAATGTCACGAACGAAGCGGACGTCAAACAGTATGTCGAGAAAACCGTCGAAGCGTTCGGGAAAATTGATATTTTCTTTAACAATGCCGGGATTGAAGGGAAAGTAAAGCCGCTTCCGGAACAAACGCTCGACGAGTTTCAAACTGTGATGGCAGTCAATGTCGACGGGGTGTTTCTCGGCTTGAAATATGTGATGCCGGTGATGGCAAAACAGGAGAGCGGCAGTATCATTAACCATTCGTCTGTAGCCGGATTTATCGGTTCGCCGGGCGTTGCGCCGTACGTGGCGTCAAAGCATGCGGTGATCGGGTTGACGAAAACGGCCGCGCTCGAAGCGGCGGAGTCAAACGTGCGGGTGAATTCGATCCATCCGTCGCCGGTTAATACGCGGATGATGCGCTCCTTGGAGAAAGGCTTCAGCCCGGATCACGCCGAGGCGGTTAAAAGCCAGCTCGAGCAGGACATCCCGCTTCACCGTTACGGCGAGTCTGAAGATATCGCGAACCTCGTACTGTTTTTAGCTTCGGACGAGTCGGCGTTTATTAGCGGTTCGCAATACCGGATCGACGGGGGAATGTCGGCGAAATAAGCAGTTTAATGACCACTGTCAGAAAAGCGTTCCTGCCGGATTCGCGGCATGAACGCTTTTTGTTTTTATATCGGCGTCAATATTCGCTTCTACGGCTTCGATAAACGGGTTCAGCCCTTCAATAATCGGACTCACCCCTTCAATAAAGAGTCTTAACGCGTCAATAATGAAGTTATCGTCCTCAATATAGTGTTAACCTCGCTGAAAAACAACCAATCTTCCAACGAAAAAGGACGGTCCTTCCATGAAAGAAGGACCGTCCTTTGGAGAAACCGTTTTTCCGCTAGTGCGAAGCGTTTATCTCGTTTAGCTGGAAAGTTTCATTGCGAGAAGCCGTCCGAGGTTTTCCGCAGCGGTCGCAACCGGGGTGATCGGATCGGCTTTCAGTTCGTCGAAGGTTACAGGACCGGTGACCGCGCTGAAAACAGCGTCGATGCCGGCGTCAAAGACGGTTTCGTAGCCGAGGCTGATCGTGCCGCAGAGAGCGATCACCGGCAGGTTGTGCGTTTTGGCGAGTTTCGCGACGTGGATCGGCGTTTTGCCGTAGACGGTTTGGTGATTGATGCCGCCTTCGCCAGTGATGACGAGGTCGGCGCGGGCGATCGCTGCGGCGAGGTTCGTTTCGTCCGCGACGATCGTCGCACCGCTTTCGAGTTCCGCGTCTAAAAACGCGACCATCCCCGCGCCAAGACCTCCAGCGGCCCCCGAGCCGGGAATTGCGGACGGGTCGATGCTGACGTCACGCGCAAGGTATCCCGCGTAACGGGCGAGCGCAGCATCTAACTGGGCAATGTCGTCCGCTGACGCGCCTTTTTGCGGGCCGAAGACCGCGGAGGCGCCCCGTTCGCCGGTGAGCGGATTGTCGACGTCGCAGGCAATGCGGAAGCGGACGTTTTTGAGCCGAGGATCGAGGTTCGCGGTGTCGATCACGGCGAGCTCGTTCAATGCGCTCCCGCCGCGCGCGACCGGCTCCCTGTTCGCGTCGAGAAAGCGGGCCCCGAGCGCTTCCGCCATCCCGGCGCCGCCGTCGTTCGTCGCGCTCCCGCCGATGCCGATGATCATGTTTGTGACGCCGTGATCGAGCGCGTCGCGGATCAGTTCGCCCGTGCCGAACGTGGAGGTGATTTTCGGATCGCGCTCATCCTCGGCGACGAGGTGAATCCCCGAGGCTTCTGCCATTTCAATTGCTGCCGTTTCGCCGTCGCCGAGCAGTCCGTAGCGCGCGGTGACCGTGCGGCCGAGCGGATCCTCGACGTCAGCTGAAACATAGCGGCCGTTCGTCGCCTCCACAAGTGCATCGACGGTCCCCTCGCCGCCGTCGGCCATCGGGGAGGTTGAAAGATTTGCGGCGGGAAAACCGCGGCGGAGGCCTTTGGCGATCGTATCTGCCGCTTCACCGGCCGTGAGTGTTTCTTTAAACGAATCAGGTGCGATCAGTATGTTCATTAAGGGATCCCTCCGTTAAAATAGTTGAAATACACCGAAGATCAAGGTCGAAATCAAGGCAAGCGTCAACCCGACGAGCGATTCGTACGGCATAATTTTCAGTCGTTCTTTAAAGCCCATCAATACGCTTCCCGCAGTCGCATGAAAGAAACTTCCGTGCGGCATATGGTCAATCACGGTTGCACCGGCGTGAACCATCGCGGCCCCGGCAAGTCCGGAAATACCGAGTTCAAGCAGCGTGCCACTGAATACTTCTCCGGCGACAACGGCTCCGGATGTTGTCGATGCCGTTGCACCACCCATGAAAATTCCTGACGCTGGGGCGAGCGCATAACTTGGGAGTCCGATCGCATCGATGCCGTCAATTAACACATACTGCAAATCCGAGTTGGTAATAATTCCTGCAATCGTACCGGTACCAAGTAAAAGGACGGCTACGCCGGACATTTTGCTGAGACCGGTCAAAATAAAGGAATTGATCGAGCGGAATTTTCCCATCGCAATTGCACCGATCAAACCGCCGAGCGGAAGCGCAATCATCGGATCGATTTCGATATCCGCCAGCGGACGAAGCACTAATAACGAAATCGCGACAAACGGTGCAATAATAGCGGTTATAAGCGAAGGCAATTCTGCATTTTCTGATTCTTTTAAGTCTTCATTTTCAACGAATGTTCCTTTCACCGCGAGGCGCTTAGCAAGAATATATGTGACGATTACCCCGAATACGGCAGGAATAATACCAGCAGCCATCACGGAAGTTAACGGTACTTGAAAGGCTTCTGCAACAGCGATCGTGTTCGGATTCGGCGACATAATGTTACCGGCTTTACCGCCGCCGACCATCGCAAGCAAAATCGCTGTTTTACTCAGTCCGGCCTTATGGGCAATCGCTAATGCAATCGAAGCAACAGTAATAACAGCAACGTCGACAAAAACGCCGACTGCTGTCAAAAGCATCGTTGCGAACACAAGGGCGAGCAAAGCTTTCTTTTCACCGAGGCGCTTTACAACACTTGTCGCAATCGTCACCGCAGCTCCTGATTCAATTAAAACCCCGGCTAAAATACCGGCAGCGAGAATTCTAAGTACAGCCGGAATAATTCCTTCCGCGCCTTCCATCATTAAATCCACCGTTTCCTGAATCCCTGCGCCGCCGACGAGTCCGCCGAGAACAGCTCCGGTGATCAACGCATACACAGGAGGCACTCTTCGAAAAATAAGTATAATAGCTAACACTAAACCGAACATGGCTCCAAACGCACTTACGGGCATCACTCTCACATCCCTTTCAGAGTTATTGTACACCCTGATTGTAAGCGCTTAATATTATCCCGGTCATTGGTCCGTCGACCAAATATAAAGCGTTATCATGAAAGTTTTTTGTTCAAGTCGTTCTCGGTTTAGCGGAGGAAATTTTTAGGGCAGCATACAAGTAAAGCAAATCTTGCAGATTGCGCGGATCCTTCCCCGTTTCTTCCGTAATTTTATTCAACCGGTACTGCAACGTATTACGATGGATAAATAACGCTGCTGCCGTATCACCAATAAAACCGTTATGCGCGATGAATTCACGAAGAGTCTTTTTCAGCACAGGCTGGTCTTTGAGTAAATGGTTTAATTCGCTTAATGAAAAATAGCGATAGCATCTTTCATCCTCGGTTGTATATTGCAGTAAAGCATCGATCATATAATCTTGGTAATAATGAATTGTATCCTCGTTACATTCATCTGAGGAAGCGGATAACGTTCGCCCGGCTTGATAAAAAGAAATCGGCACCTCTCTTGGCTCCGTTGCTTGATTTCCGGCTGCAATATGTACGCTTGCAGGTAAAATATTTCTTTGCCAGTGCGATAAAGTAAGGGTTACGTCTGAATGTGTGCAATCTTTGATAATAATCACTTGGTCATGAAAAACCGCGATCAGATCATGCGCTTGGAGCTGGGGTTTAAGCATTTTTTCAATACGGTTCGCATCTTGGCGCTTAGAAGCTGGATCTAATGGTGTCTGGCTTTCCAATAACAGCACTCGGCGCGGACGGTGCAAGTCAACTGCTAATGACTCGGCTTTTTCTTTTAAGGCGTTCCCAGTCAGTTCTTCATTGATCCATTGAAAAACAAATTCGCGCTGAATCCGTTCATCAAATTGAATTTGTTCAATTAAATATGTTTGTTCGAGAATCATTTCTGCTGTCATTTTTACGAGCTGTCCGAAAGGTGTCACCTCCTCTGGAGCTCCCGTGATCCCAACGGTCCCGATCGTTTCACCGTGAAAGTGAATTGGCATATTCACTCCGGGTTTGACACCTTGCCATACATGATTATCCTGTTCACTTATCGTGAGTTTGTCAGCGACTCGTTGAATTTGTTGGGCCCCACCATGTAAAGATCCGATGCGATTGGGATCGCCTGATCCGATAATAATGCCCCGTTCATCCATTACGTTAATGTTGTAAGGGAGAATTTCCATCGTCCGTGTAACAATCGCTTGTGCGGTTTCATGAGAAAGCATAAGCTGTCCCTCCTCGTTTTCTGTCCGTATTCACTATATCACGAATAAACAGCGTTTTTCCGCCTCGTTCAATTCCAGTCATATGGTAAAATGAGGGCGAGAAAAAACGACAGATCACGATCATTTTTTCAGAGGGGGAATCGGTCATGCACCGCCTGGGTGTGCGCCTGACAGTTGCGTCGGCTGCTTTGCTATTAGGAGCGGCTTGTGCGAACGAGGACGACGCGAATGGGGAAGTGAACGAGGGAGCTGACGCGGAAGAAGAGAGAAACGAGGAGGCCGAAAACAACGAGGAAAACAGCGGCGCGGACAATGACGAAAATGGCGATAATGAGGACACGGCAGACTCGGACACCGGCAATGAACCGGCTGAGGACAATGATAACGATGACAATCAGAACGAATCGGCCGCAGCGGCTGAAAACGATGAAGAGAATGAAAATAGCGCCGCGAACGCTGAAGAGAGCAATAACAGCAACAGCGGCGGAGCCGACATCGACGGCGAACTCGACGTGCATTTCATCGATGTTGCCCAGGCGGACGCGGCGCTCGTTGAAGTCACCGCCCCCGACAGCGACACGCAGCGCATCCTTTACGACACTGGCGACTGGAACCAGACGTACGCGCTCGATTACCTCGAAGCCGAAGGAATTACCGAGCTCGACGCGGTCATCATCAGCCACCCGCACGCCGATCACATCGGCGGCGTTGATCAAATAATGGACGCCGGCATCACTGTCGACGAGCTTTGGATGTCCGGCGAAGAAACGGACACCGACACGTTCGAACGCGCGCTGGATGCCGCCGATACGCACGACGTTGAGCTGATCGAGCCCCGCACCGGCGACGAATTCACCTTCGGCACGCTTGAGCTAGAAATCATTAATCCTGACCAACTGACCGGCGATTTGCACGAGAGCTCGCTCGCCGTCCGCTTCGATTACGGCGACGTCTCGCTCCTCTTCACCGGCGATGCCGAAGACACCGCCGAAGCGCGGATAGCGGAAAAAGGTGAAGCGGCAGACGCTGATATTTTGCAGCTCGGCCACCACGGCTCGGCGACGTCCACAACGGCGCCGTTTCTCGAAGCCGTTGATCCGTCGACAGCCATCTACTCGGCAGGCGAGGGCAACACGTACGGCCATCCGCACGCAGAAGTGATTGACCGTGTCAAAGAAGCCGGCATCGATCTCTACGGCACGGACGCGCACGGCACCGTCCGCGTCGAATCGGACGGCGATGGTTACATTGTCGAGACGGAACACGACGGCGAGGTTGCACCTGGAGATGAAGGAGCGGCTGACAGCGGAGATACGAATGAAGGCAATGGAAACAACGGCAGCACAAATAATCACAGAACAAATGACAGCGAAAATGACGCGGCTCTAGCCGATAATAATAACGGCGTTGCCGCCGGTTGCATCGATATTAACAGCGCGCCGGCCGACGAGCTTGAGGAGATTCACCAAATCGGCGAAGCGCGCGCCCAAGAGCTGAAAGATTTGCGTCCGTTTGATTCGCTCAGCGGCCTCGACGCGATCGACGGCATCGGTCCAGCGCGCGTGGACGAGATCAAAGAGGAGGGACTCGCCTGTGTCGACTGAACGTAAAGCGCACGGCGTGATTGATCGGATCGTTGACGGCGGCACCGCTGTGATCCTGCTTGAAGCGGAACACAGCGAAATTCATGCCGACAAAGCGGAGCTGCCGGACGGCGCCGGCGAAGGCACTCATTTGACGCTGACACTCGCCGGCAATGAACTGATCCGCGCGGAGATCAACACCGACTCGGAAACCGACGCGCGCGCCCGCGTATCGGCGAAAATGACCCGCCTGCGCCAAAAAAGCGCCCGCTCCCGCTTTAAAAAAGACGAATAAAAACAAACGAACGCCCGGCATTTCGGGTTGATGCCCTGCAAGATTTAACCTTTCCCTGTTCTTGTGCAAAATAAGAAAGCCACGCAACCACTTCCTCCGACGCCTGTAGGAAAGCAAGAGCTGAAGATCCATCTAAGACCGGTAAAATACCGGTCTTAGATTAGCTGAAGCCTTGCCTACGGCAAGCGGAGGTTAGTGGCTGCGTGGCTTACGTCAAAATAATCTTTTTTCTAAAAATACGGACGCCCGACAATGCCGGGCGTCCGTTTTCACCTGTCGATCGCTAAAATCGACGGTGATTTTTATTCTTCTTCGATTTGAATACGCCCTTCACCGTCTTCGTAGTCAACAGCGCCTTCTTCTTCCATCAATTCGTCATTCAATTGGAACATCGCGTTTGTGATATAACCGGCAGCTCCTTGCACGACCTCAGCTTCAGAGAAGTCATAGCCGCTTCCGCCTTCAGCCATAAAGTCATTGGTAATCAGCGTATACGTCTTATCGTCTTCGATCGGTTCCTCATCAACGTACAGATCGGCATCGACATACTCGCCGTCTTCATCAGTATACACCGTATAGTTTAACCCGGAAGCCTGCAGATCGATACTGTTGCTTCGTGAGTAAGAATATTCGATCACGTCGCGCATATCTTCACCGGTAATTTCCAATTCAGCCAGTTCATTGCCGAACGGTTCAACCGTGTAAATATCCTGAGCTTTAATCTCGCCTTCGTCAATATTCGCGCGAATGCCGCCGTTATTTGTTACAGCCATATCTCCGCCGACAGCGTCTTTCATCGCATCAGTGATGAAGTTTCCTAATGACGTATCTCTCTCATAACGGGCTTCGCGGCTTAAGCCGGTATTCGTGTAGCCGATGACTTCTTCAAGCAGCTCTTCGGCTTCTTCATTGTAGCCGTCAACCATTGCTTGCACGTCTTCGTTCACTTCGGTCAGTTCTTCAACATCTTGCAAGTAATAATCGTTGAATGTCACGTCGGACCCGTCAAATTCGAGGTTAAATTGCCCGACAAACAACGAATCGCTCCCTGCTTGCACGACAGGGGTGCCGTTAACGACTTTTTCTTCAAACACTCGTGTGTGACTGTGACCGCCGATAATCACATCGAAGAAATCGACGTTTTCGGCAAGGTTTTTATCCGCATTGTTGCCAATATGCGTCAACGCAATCAACACATCGGATTCGTCTTCTAAGTAAGAGTAGGCTTCCGCGGTTTCAACGTAATCATGAAACTCCAGTCCGACAATACCGGACGGGCTTGTCGCAGGCGGACTCTGCGTTAACGAGAAGATCCCGACATCTACGCCGTCAATTTCTTTAATTGTGTATGGTTCGGGCTGTTTGATCGGGATATCCGGGTCGACGACTTCCGTATTGGCACTCAGCCAATCAAACTCTGCTTGTTCTTCTCTCGCGGCAAACGCTTCTTGACCGTAGTCAAATTCATGGTTGCCGATCGCCATTGCATCTAAGCCCATTTCATTGAGCAGCGCAACAATCGGTTCGCCGTCTTCCAGGTCAACGACCGCATTGCCGCTGAAAATGTCGCCGCCGTCTAAGAAAAGGTGATTTTCCGCTTCTGCTTCTTTTTCATCAATAAAGGCAGATATTTTGCCAAAATTATCAATTTTTGAGTGGATATCATTTGTATGAGAGATATCTAACGATAAGCTTTTAGCATAGTCAAACTCCGTTTCAACGCTGTCTACGGCTAACGTTCCTTGCAGCCCCTCGAGGTCATCGTTTTGATGTTCGACCGTGACGTGCGAACGATCCTCGGAAGAAACTTGGTAATCGGTGACTTCTGGTTCGATCTGCTCGCCATCAGCCGTTTCAACCGTCACATCGACAACTCTGTCAATCTCCAGTCCTTTCGGGTACGTTTTATCAAAATCGATCTCAAAGCTGGTTGAATCCAACGCATTCACGCTTTCGACATCCCGTTTCGGACCGTCAGGGGCATTCCCGCTGTTTCCCGGATTGTCGCCGTTTTGTCCGTTTCCAGGATTGGCACTGACTGTCGCCGCTGTCCCGGCCATCAGCACCGCTGTCATCGCTGCCCCAAATAGTTTCCGATACGTCGTCGAATGATACTTCCTCATACAAATTCCTCCCTAACATCAAGTAGTGGATCTTTGCCTGACTGTTATCCGCTTGAAACCGGTAACAACGGTTTCAGTATACGGATGAATACCGCTCGTTGTACAGCTTATGAAAAACCGCGATGACCCGATTCAAGCATTAATACACAGGAGATGAGAACCAGTAATTTTCCTTGTACAGCGATTGTCTGCCGTGAGAAACGATTGAAATGTCAGAAAAAAATGATAACTCGAGGAGCTGTGATCGAGTCTCATGAAACGGCGCAACCGTTTCTTATCTTCAGGCAGTTGTCCGTACTTCTACGTGTCAGTGACTGTCAGTTAAATCAATGATTAGCCTTATTATTTGGATGAATCAGGAATTATTTTAAGGTTGTACGTACGTCTACAGGCGAGCGGAAGCTTCAAGCAAAAAAAACTGAGCAAGAAGACTTACGTTAAGGCGTGCGGCATGTTAAGAAACTTAAATATGCCTACATGAATAAAGGTTCATCATTAATCTTTGCTGGTATCGAAGCCTCCTCCAGCCAGCAGCCAAGGACATCTTCCTGAAAATGCACGATACGCCCTGAATTATGAAGCTTCGGCTGAATTTTTTCGTTAATCGTCTCGTGACTGGTGAGCCTCTCCCTTGCATTCAGAGGCTTCATCCGCGATAATGCCTGTAGAGAGATTGCCAGCGTAATAATAGAAAAAACGAGGTTTTCTAGGGTTCCGTGCGGGGTGCCGCGGGCTGGTCCGAGAGAAAGCCCGCAGCTGAAAAGCTGTGACACGGAGGGAGAAAAGCCCGGGAGATGCCTGATGTCAGGGTCTTCCGTTTTTTATTGCAGAAGGGGTGAAGCAAGATGGCATTAGTATTCGGATTGATGACAGCGATGATGTTCGGGGTCGGCGATTTCCTCGCCGGACGGGTGACGAGGGAGGCGCCGGTCATACTCGTCGTCGTGTATGCGCAGGCGATCGGCGCGCTCCTGATGATGCCGATCGTGCTCGCGGGCGGCGTACCGCTCGAATTAGCGACCGTCTTCTGGGGCGCACTCAGCGGCGTGTCGCTCGGCGCGGCATTTATGTTCTACTTCCGCTCACTCGCGGATGAGAAAATGGGCATCGCCTCCGCGCTCACCGGCGTCGCATCCGCCGTCATGCCGGTGGTGATCGGCTTCGGTCTCGGCGATCGTCCCGGCATGGCCGCGCTCATCGGCATCGTGCTCGTGATCATCGCCGTCGCCTTGATCTCGCAAAAAGAACCGGCCTCCGTCACCGACGTAAGCCGCGGCGCAATGCAAAAAGCGCTCGTCGGCGGGCTCCTGTTCGGCTTGTTCTTCGTCTTTTTGAACGTCCCGGCCGCCGAACAAGGCATGTGGGGCGTGCTGATCACGATGACGAGCTCGTTTATTTTCACTGCCGCTTTTCTATCCGGCCGCGTCAATCATACGCCGGCCACCGCCAACTTCATCAAGCTCATGATCCCCGTCGGCGTGCTCCAGTGCCTCGGCGCCGTCACGTTCGTGCTCGGCGTGAATATCGGCCTCTTGTCGATCGTCGCCCTCGCCGGCGCGATGTCGCCCGTGTTCACCGTGCTGTGTGCGCGGCTGATCGATAACGAACAGCTTACCCGGGTCCAAACCACGGGATTTGCCTTCGCGCTTGCAGGGATCACGTTGCTAGTGACGGGGTAGGGCGCGCGCTAATAAGAAAACGGACAGAAGCCTTTACGGCTTCTGTCCGTTTTGATTAGCGAAACATTGAAATATAGCGTTTGACGAGCTTTGGGAGCGGGCCGGCGAACAGTTTCTCGCGCCAGTATAAATTCGCCGCCGTCTGCACCGCTGCCGCGTGATTCGGGTACGGATGAATGATTTGCGCGAGCGCGCCGATCTTCATGTTTTGCTGCTTGGCGAGCACGGCTTCCTGCATAAAGTCGCCGGCGCCGTTGCCGACGGCGTGAGCGCCTAAAATTACGCCTTTAGGGTCGGTCAGAAGTTTCACGAAGCCGTCCGTGCGGTGTTCGGCGACAAAGCGGTCGACGTCTTTTAAGGCGGTTTTGTAAATGCGAAAATCGGCGCCGCGCTGTTTTAACGCCTCTTCGGTTTCACCAAGGTGAAAGACTTCCGGGTCGGTGTAAATCACCCACGGCATATTCGCGTAATCGATCTTCCGTTTCAAGCCGAATACGGCGTTTTGCACGGCGATTTGGCCTTCAGCGCCGGCGACGTGGGTAAACGGCATCGCGCCGTTGACATCACCGATCGCATAGATCGACGGCACGCTTGTTTGCATCCGGCGGTTGACGGGAATCGCGCCGCGCTGATCCGTTGCAACCCCGGCTTTGTCCAGCTCGAGCGTGTCGCTGTTCGCTTGGCGTCCGGCGGCGAGTAAAATCTCGTCGGCTGCGATCGTTTCTTTTGAGTCGTCGGAATGCTTAAGTTCGAGCCGCTTTTCGCCGTTCTCAACGGAAATCTTTGTCACGGCACTGTTTACACGGACGCCGATTTCTTCGGCTAACAGCCGCTCTGCTTCGCGGCTGATGTCGCGGTCTTCTTGATTGAAGAGGCGCGGTGCCTGTTCGATGATCGTTACGTCGCTTCCGAGCCGGGAAAAAGCTTGTGCCATTTCGACGCCGATCGGGCCGCCGCCGATGACGGCGAAGCGCTTGGGCAAGGACTTGAGCTGGAAAATCGTTTTGTTCGTCAAAAATCCGCTCTCTTTTAAGCCGGGAATCGGCGGCACCGCCGGACGCGAGCCGGTCGCAAGGATGATGCGTTTGCCGCGGATCGGTTCGCGGCCCTCAACGGCAATCTCGGTCTCGCTAAGAAACGAAGCGGTCCCGGTATAAATATCGACGCCGAGGTTTTCGAACCGTTCGTGTGAATCGTGCGCTTGAATCGCGGCGATCGACTGCTGGACTCGCTCATTGATGACCGTCATATCAGCGGCCCCGTGCCTGGTGAAGCCGGTGCCGGTGAGCTTTCCGGCGCGGTGAATGTCATTAGCTGCGCTGAGCAGCGCTTTCGACGGCACGCAGCCGTAATGGAGGCAGTCGCCGCCGAGCCGGCCGTCTTTTTCGACGAGCGCGACGTCCGCTCCGAGTGAGGATGCACCGGCCGCGGCGGTTAAGCCGCCGGCTCCGCCGCCAATTACGATCAAATCGTATCCCTTCAAGGTAAGCCCTCCTTTAGATCCGGAAACGAAACGTCAGCGCCGGTTTTCAGCAAGTCCGCATACCGTCTTTTAGTTGATCACACAAGTCGTGATCGATCGTTTTGGCACCGCCATTTCTCCTTGCTCACCGGCAACATTTAAGACGAGATCTTGGTCGTTTTCCGTTTCATTAAGAATGACAACAACAACCTCATCCGTCAAATTTTTGAACGCTGCGATCGAGACTTGATCAGCGGACGAAGCAACATCAATGCGCTTCGCTCCGGGCGCAATAAATTTACTGAAGTGGCCGATATAGTAATACGTGCTGTTGTAGTGGAGCTGATCGTTTTTTGTATCCGCGATGATCGGCGCGTCGCAATAATTTCCGACGTGATTTGGACCGCCGTGTTCATTAAGGACAAGGTTCCAATCGATAAATCCTTCCAGCCAATTGTTCATATCGCCGATAATATTGCGCGCATAGCGCTCACCGGTGTGCCACTCGCCCAAATGCACTCCCTCTTCGATGCATCCCTCGGTAAAGAGCAAGTGCTTGTCGGGAAAAGCCTCGTGGACTTTACTTAAATTTTCAAACTCCTCGGAAACGTACCAATGATTGCCCGTGCCCCACACGTACTGTGCCGCTTCCGGATCTTCTAAAACGGTCGTCGCCCGCTCGACGATCAAGTCGCGGTTGTGATCCCAAATGACGATGTTTTTCTCCGCCAAACCCTGATTGTGCAAGGTCGGACCGAGATAATTTTTGACAAAATCGCGTTCTTCCTCTGCGGAATAAATGCAAGAATCCCACGTTTGCACGGCGGCCGGTTCATTTTGCACAGATACACCCCAAATCGGAATGCCCGCGTTCTCCATTTCGTCAATATACTTCACAAAGTAGTTCGCCCACGTTTGCCGATGTTCTGCTTTTAACTGTCCGCCGTTATTCATCTCGCCGTTCGTTTTCATCCACGCCGGCGGACTCCATGGTGACGACAGCATCGTCAAGTCGTGGCCTGCTTTTTTAACCGCATCTTGAATAAACGGAATCACATATTTATGCTCGCGTTCAATCGAGAAAGACGCAAGTGATTCATCATGTTCATCGACGTACGTATAATTTTCCAAGGCAAAATCACAGCTGTGAATATGCGTTCGGCCTAAATTGTAGGCGAGGCCGCCGGTTTTATCAAAATACGCATGGATCGCTTCGGCGCGGTTCGCGTCCGACACTTGCGCTAAGGTATACGCAGCCGCTTCGGTGAACGCGCCGCCGAATCCCATCCATTTTTGGTATTCTGTTGCCGGATCGATCGTGACGGACGGTTTCACGTTTGATACTGCCGCTTCGTTTTCCAACACGAGCGGGTCTTTCGTTTGCCATTTTTCATTTTCGAGCTTACTTGTTTGGATGATTTGGACTTCTTTCAATCGGGTCATCTCCTTTGTCATTTTCCTTAATTTGCAACGATTGCGGAGGGGGAAGACCGGATTCCCCGCTGTATCGTTTCTTGTTATCGGCTCAGTAATTGCTCCGTCCGGTCAAGAATATTTTCCCATTCCTCATCAGGGTCGGTGCCGTCATAGACGTTGTCCAGTCCATCAAGAATTTCCGTATTTACTTCACCGAAATCTGCGCCTTTATAGACGTAATTCACTTCTAACGCGGCTTCGGCAAAGATTTCTGCAACGTTTTGGCCGCCGTAGTAATCATCGGTGATTTCCGTGAATTCAGGATCGTCGTAAACTTCAGGTGTCGACGGGAACATTCCGCGTTCTTCGAAGGAGTCTTTCTGCTGCTCTGGAGCCAACAGCCACGTCAGAAAATCATAGGCTTCTTCGGCGTGATCGGTTTCCTTCGGGATCGTCATCCAAGAGCCGCCCCAGTTGCCGGCGCCTTCCGGCATTGATGCAATGCGCCATTCTGTTGCGTCGGGCGCATTTTCTTTAATTGTATCCCGCATCCACGCCGGTCCTAATAATGTGGCGTATTCTCCTTCGGCCATGCCGTTTGCCCACTCCGGCGACCACATGCCAAAGTTCTCAACATAATCGGACTCAATCCAGTCGGCTGTGTCATCATAAGCCTCGCGCACATAAGGAGAAGAGTCGATGATCAGTTCGTCATCTTCATTGAAATATTGCTCCGGGGATTGATCGCGCTTGGCGTTAAATACTGTTTCAGGATTGTCAGCCATCGGTTTTCCGGTTTCCTCCAAGATGGTTGCGGCGATGTCTTCGTAGTCGTCCCAGGTTTCGATTAAGTCGTTCACTTCGTCAGCATCAGTCGGAAGCCCGGCCTCTTCAAATACATCCGTGCGGTAGTACATCACGGTCGGGCCGATGTCTGTCGGAACGCCGAATGAAAAATCCCCCTCCGTACTTGTGCCGAGATCCCAAACCCAATCTAAATAGTCTTCTTCAATCTCTTCAGCCCCGAGGTCGTAAAGGTTATAAAAGCGATCCTCCGCATTTTTATAGCGCTCGATTTCCGAGACTTCGATCGCGGCGATATCGGGTGCGCCGCTGCCGGCTGACAGCGAAGTAAATAAGTTATTATGGTGATCTTCCATGTCAATCTGCTGAATATTAATGGAAACATGCGGGTTTTCTTCAATGTATTCTTCGACTAATAAATCATAGTTCGCGCCAAACAGCCAAAAATCGAGTTCAACTTCTGCGTCCTCCTCGCCGACCGTTTCCGTATCTGCGTTTGCTTCCTCTTCCGCAGCTCCGTTTCCATCATCGGCATTCGCATTATTGATGTTTGCGGATTCGTTGTCGGCGCCGCAAGCAGTCAATGCTGCGGCTGCTAAAGTGATGGCTGACAGTTTCCAGTACTTTTTCATCATTTTTCCCCCTATGTACTCTTTTTGAAGTTTAACTAAACCGGTTTCGTAAAAATCAAAATAAAAAACTTGCGTGCACAAGTTTGATTTATCCTATTTTTATAATGGAAACTGTGAAAAATTTCCTTCCGCGGTTTATGCTTTAATAATATCCTTGATGCGAGGAAGTGTCAACGCTTTCTTTGTTATCAAATCGAAGGCTTGAAGCTATTTAAAGCCTAATCGCTGTTTCATTTTCTTGCTTAAAAGAAACGGGATCACCGAAATCAACACAAACAGTGCGCCGGCAAGGATGAGAACTTCAACACTCGGGTCGACAAGGCTCGAGCCTAAAAATACATAGGCGAAGGTACCGGGAATCATCCCGGAAGCTGTTCCGAAGATAAATGGAGCAAATTTCACTTTCGAAACACCCGCCAAGTAGCTGATCAAATCAAAGTTCAGGAGCGGAATGAAGCGGAGCAAAAAGACATAATAAAATCCGTTAGTTTCCAGCTGCTGCTGTATTTTTTCGGCGCGGCCTTGCCAATCTTTTGCGGCCACGTTTTTGCCGAGTTTACGCGCAACAAAAAACGCGACCGCTGCTGAACCGGATGCGCCGGCGACGCTTAACACCGTGCCCCAAAAGGGACCGAAGGCAAGACCGCCGCCGAGCGTCATAATCGAAGCGGGGAAGAGGATTAACGGCCGTGCCGCGTACAAGACAAGGTAAATCACCGGCGCGTAAACGCCGAAACTCAAGATCCAGGCGCGAATCTCGCCAGGACGGATGTTCAAATAACGCTGATTGACCCAGGTAAGCAAGCCGATGACAATCACAACGGCTGTCAGTTTGAGAATAGTTTTCTTCGTCACCGCTGTGAAGCCTCCTTTATACAACTCGCAGCCATTATGCTTTTAACGATCAACGTGATTGGATAAAATAGTTTGTAACGCTCGTTAGTATTAACGTACCATATTTTCTGCCTGAACGTTTAATAAATCATTTGTTCAGTTTATAAGCTATTGCTTGGAGGGGTCAAAATGAAAGGACGCATGTCGGCCTGGGTGCCGGTTTTCTTATGGATGGGTGTGATATTTTTCTTTTCGGCGCAGCCCGGCGAAACGTCGGGTGCTTTGAGCGGCGGGGTCGTCGCCTTCGTGTTTGACGTTGTGCAAAGCGCGGTCTTTTTTGCCGAGCTCGACGCGGACGGCTTTCACCTGTTCATCCGCAAAGCGGCTCATTTTGTGATCTACGCGATTCTCGCTGTATTGATTCTGCGCGCGCTTTACTTCGCAGACGCGCCTGCGGTTTTTGCGCAGCGAAAGGGGCTTTGGGCTTGGGTGCTTGCGACGGTGTACGCAGCGATTGATGAGACGCACCAGCTGTTCGTGCCGGGGCGGAGCGGCGAGGTGAGCGACGTGCTCTTGGACAGCGCCGGGGCGCTGTTCGGTCTTATGCTCTGCTGGGTGTGGATTCGGCTGCGCCGGTGAGTATAGTCAAGTCTTGCGTTCAGCCGGCAAGGTGACGTTGGTGATTGCGGGACGGTATTGAATGATCATAAGCAGCTGTTCGTTCATATATCCGTACGGATGATGCAGTCAGCTCGCTGATGTCAAACCGGCGGTTGCCGAGATACGGTTCGCGGTAGGAGCGGATCAGTTCGTTCATCGTGTCGCGGACGAGTTCGTCGTACAATTCGTCGAGGTTCGTAAAATGCTGATAAAAGGTGCTGCGGTTCAAATCGGCGGAGCGGACAAGCTCGCTGACGGTGATGCGGTCGAGCGGCTTCGTTTTCAGACAGGTGACGAGGCTTTGTTTGAGTGCGTGTTTCGATTTACGGACGCGGCGGTCTTCGTTCGTCATGTTTTTGCTCCTTTCTCCATCATTAGCAGCGTGACATGTCGGTTAGCCGACATTGAGAAAAACGGCGGGAAAGCCGCTTCGTTTACAGTCAACGTCGGCAAGATTGACGAAGTGAAAAAACTGATCGCCTTTGCGGTTGAAACGTACGGCACGCTCGATGTGCTTGTGAATAACGCCGGGGTTATGGACGGGTTTGAGCCGGTCGGCGAAATCAGCGATGAAAAATGGGATCGGATTTTTGATATTAATACGAAAGGCGTGATGGCGGCGATGCGTGAAGCGATCCCGATTTTTCGCGAAAAAGGAGCGGGCAATATCATGAATATCGCCTCGACCGGCGGGGAAAACGGCGCGCATGCAGGTGTCGCCTACGGCGCATCGAAACACGCTGTCGTCGGGATGACGAAAAACACCGGCTTTATGTACGCGGAAGAGGGCATCCGCTGCAACGCGATTGCTCCCGGCGCCGTCAGCACGAATATCGGTACGAGCATGACCAATATCAGCGAATTCGGCATGGCCCGCTGCGGGAAAACGCACGCTCTCAGCCCGCGCACCGGGGGAGCAAGTGAAATCGCGCAGGCAGCGCTGTTCCTCGCATCGAGTGACTCCAGCTTTGTCAACGGCGTCGTCTTGACCGTCGACGGCGGCTGGACAGCCTCATTTTAGATCACGGTGAAAGGAACAGATGACTAAGCATCGTTCGACTTCTCTCCGCGGGCGAGCGTCGAGCCGCTTCGGGCTTATGCCCTGCAGGGTCTCGTCTAACCCGCAGGAGAAAGCCGGGATGCTGGGTCATCCTTCCTGTTTCAAACAGCGCGTTGTCAATATTGCTCTGCAAAGTAAGAAAGCCACGCAGCCACTTCCTCCGACGCCTGCAGGAAAAGCAAGAGCTGAAGATCCATTAAAGACCGGTCAAATACCGGTCTTTAATTAGCTGAAGCCTTGCCTGCGGCAAGCGGAGGTTAGCGGCTGCGTGGCTTACGTCAAAATAATCGTTTGTCGACAGTCTGAAAAGCAGCCCGCGGGCTGCTTTTCTTTTTGCTCCGGGTGCTTGTTAAAACGCGCTTGGTTCGGCCGCTTGCCAAAGCGGGCTTTGCTCGAATTGGAAGGCGAGGCGGTAGAGCAGGTCTTCGCGGCCTTTTGCGGCGATGATCTGCACGCCGAGCGGCAGGCCGTCGGCTGCGATATGCAGCGGGAGCGACACCGCCGGCTGGCCGGTTAAATTGGCGAGCTGCGTAAACGGCGTGTACGTAAGACTCGGGCGAAACATCTCCTCGATCCGTGCGAGCTGCGCAGCTGACGAAAGTTCACTGAAGCCTGCTTCCAGCTCAGCCGCCCGTTCGGCCGAGGCGGTTAATTCGCCGACAAGCGGCGCGGTCCACGCCGTCGCCGGAGTGAGATACAGATCGTACGTCTCGTGAAACGCGGCCATCGTTTCCGCGGCTGCGTCCCATGACTGCAGGCTGAGCGTATAATCCGCCGCGCCGATTTTCCGGCCCGCTTCGCTTAACAGCCGCGGCTCCAATTCGATATCCGCCGCCGTCAGTTCGCGTCCGAACGCGCGCTCCAGCTGCTGCCGCAGTCCGGACATCTCGCCGCTGTTCATCAAGTAGTACCCCTTCATCAGCTCGTTCCCGTCAATGGCCGGCGCAGCTTCTTCAACATCATGCCCCTCAGCTTCGAGCCAGACGGCCGCGTTTTTCACCGCCGCCACGGCCTCTTCTGACACAGACGTTCCGACAGGCGATGCGACGGAAAAAGCCGCGCGGAGCGGCTTGCCAAACGGGCGCCCGGCTTCCGCCGTGCAGCGCTCAGGCAGGAGCGGTGTCTGAAAGGCGGCGTGCGGTTCGACCGTTTGCAAGACGTCCATAAACAGCGCGCTGTCGCGCACCGTCCGGCTTAACACAAACCCGACGGCCGCGCCTTGCCATTGCCGGCCGGCACCGGGGCCGACGGGGGTGCGTCCGCGCGTCGGTTTCATGCCGACAAGCCCGGTAAATGACGCGGGGATCCGGATCGACCCGCCGCCGTCGCTTGCGCCGGCAACGGGCACGATCCCGGCCGCCACAGCCGCGGCTGCGCCGCCGCTCGAGCCGCCCGGCGAGTGCTCCGTGTTCCATGGATTGCGCGCCGCCCCGTGTAAGAGCGGTTCAGTAATATTTTTTACGCCGAATTCGGGCGTGTTCGTGTGCCCGGTCGGAATCGCTCCGGCTGCGCGCAGGCGGCGGACGAAGTGGGCATCATCGTCGGCGGTGACGTTTTTTAACAGCCGCGAACCGGAGCTGATCGTTTCGCCTGTAACTTGCTGCGACAAGTCTTTTAACAAAATCGGCAGTCCGCTGAGCGCGCCGGTATCCGGCTTGATCGCTTCGGCTTCGGCAGCGGCTGCGGCGCGGCGCTCACGGACAACCGCGTTTAAGCCGGGATTGACGTGATCGAGACGCGTGAAGCTGTGATTGAGCAGTTCCGCACTCGTAATGCTCTTTTCGTTTACGCGGCGGATCAGAGCCGTCGCATCATTAGCGAGGTAAGTTGCGATGTCGATACGATGACCTCCTTTTTTTCATCAAATGTCTTTGGTTGTCTCAGCGCAGGAAGTGGAGCTGGACGATGACGGGCGCGAGCAAAAACAGGGGCTCGCGGGCTTCGGGTGCATCGGTGTAGTCAATAATATCGCCGCGGACGCCGGAGAATGTTTCGAGCGCTTCTGTCGGGATGCCTTCGTATTTGATTTGAATCACCGGGTTGCCGCTTTGGTTGCGGATTTCGAATTGCATGCCGGAGAAGCCGCCGTGGTTTTCACCGATTTGCTCGCCGGCGGGGTTGAAAATGGTCGTGTAGCTGCGGGCCGGGTTCCAGACGTTTATGTCGTAGTAGCCGAGGTGTGTGCCGTCGGCGTGGTACAGATGCGAGCGGTGTTTCAGGCCGCGCTTTTTTTCGAGCCGGTATAACAAGCCGTTCTGATTAGAAATATGTAACGATTTTTTCAAGAACGCGCGCAAACCGATCACGTGCAAAGGAATCGAAGCGATCCGCCGAAAGCCGGAGACGTTCTCGTGAATTCGGGCAACGGCTTGGCCGTCGAGCGTAAACAGAACGTATTCACGGAGCCAGTGGACGAACGGAACGATCATCAGGCGCCGATGGCCGGCAAGCGGTTGGGCGCGGTCGGGTACGGCGAGCTGGAGGCTTTCGGCGCGGCGCTTTTTCGCGGCGGCAAGGATGAAGTTCCCCGGACCGGCTAAAAAAATTACCGCCGATGGCGTGAAACTGGCGTCCAGCATTCGTTCCCAGCCGAAAACCGTGTAGTAACTGGCGAGAAGCACGGCTGCGGCGGAAAAACCGAGGCCGATCCAGTTGAGCGTCCGGGCAGTTAACGTATAATACTGCTGGATCGTCAGCATGGGCCGGCTCCTTTCAGGGAAAATCAGTCACCGCCAGTGTAGCATAACTCTGGAAGGTAAATGGAAGTATAAAGAAAAAAACCTGCCGCGGCAGGTTTTTTGTTCGTTATGAATGTCCGTAACTGCTGACTACAGCATAAACAAAATGAAAATGAGAAAAAACATCGGCACAAAAGCGAGAATGTAAATCAACGTGACGTAGCTCCAGTGGCGGACGACGGCGGACTGATCTTCATATTCGCTGTCCTCAGGTCGAAATCCGATGACGAACGTGGCAACGAGTGCAATGAGGCAAATGATTCCCGCGACGATCAAATACGGTGCCAAGTTCATGATTCTCACCACCTCTTCATATGTCATGCAGCGCAGAGAGGGACGATGGTTACTTTCAGTATAGATCTGTTCACAATTGAAAACAATGGTAAAAAGGCTCAAGTATGAGAAAAGGGACAACGATCATGAAATGAAACGAAAGCGTCGATTGAAACTTGAGATATCAGCGAAATTACATTCGATTTTAGCTGCTGTTTTAGCGGTGAAATGTGAAAAATAAATTTTTATTACGATTTGTATTGTAATAAAACGTGTTTATATGTAATAATAAGCGGTAGAAATGAAAGCCCTTACTAAATTCAGAAAAGGAGCAATTTTTATGGTGATGAAGTCGCTGGCAGCAGCTGAAAAAAAGAACAGTTCCGCGGAGGAATACCCGCGGCCGCAATTTAAACGGGACGCGTGGTACGACTTGAACGGGACGTGGGCGTTTGCTTTTGACGACGATGACATTGGTGAAAAGGAGAAATGGTATGCCCGGGATGGTCAAGGTGAGTTCTTTACCCGGCAAATTGAAGTTCCTTATGCGTACCAAAGCAAAAAATCCGGTATTCAATCCGATGAACAATACGAGGTTGTCTGGTATAGACGAGCCTTTCATTACGAAAAAAACGAGACAAAAGAGTTGCTGCTTCATTTCGAAGCCGTTGATTATTACACAAAAGTTTGGGTGAACGGCGAATTTGTCGGCGAGCACACCGGCGGGCATACGCCTTTTAGCTTTCCGATCGGCGCTGCCGTTCAGTCCGGGGAAAACACGATTGTGATTCGCGCGGAAGATAAGAACAGTGTCGAACAGCCGATTGGCAAACAAACGTGGAAGTCGGAGAACTTTTTGTGCTGGTATACACGGACGACAGGGATTTGGCAGCCGGTATGGATGGAAGAGGTTTCGCCGCTGCACATTGCCGATCTGACGCTGATGCCGAATATTGCCGAATCCAACCTGAGGATCGAATCGAAGCTTTCCGGCCATCAGCAAACGGCATATTTGGAAGCGCACGTTTATTACCAAGGCGAATGGATTAATTCGGCGGCAGCCTGGGTGAAAAAAGGGCAGGAAAACGTTGAAATGACGGTCAATGTTGAATCGGAGTCAGCTGATTTCCGCGTCTTTTATTGGAGTCCGGACAACCCGCGTCTTTACGACATCACGTTGACGTTAACCGCTGCGGATGACGTTGCCGATCAGGTAGACAGTTACTTCGGCATGCGGAGCATTGAAGTGAACAACGGACAAATCTTATTGAACCGGGAAGAATTTTATCAAAAGCTGATTCTTGATCAAGGCTACTATAAGGATGCATTGATGACAGCCGGGTACGACGAGATGAAAGCAGACTTATTAAAAGTAAAAGAGATGGGCTTTAACGGTGTACGGCGCCACCAAACGATTGCCGACCGGCGCTACATGTATTTGTGCGATCAGCTCGGGCTGGTTATGTGGGCAGAGATGCCGAGCTTTTTCTCATTCACCGATCAATCGATGGCAGCGATGCTGAACGAAAGCCGCGAGATGGTGAAAAAGCACCGCAACCATCCGTCCGTGATCATTTATACGATCATGAATGAATCGTGGGGCGTAAATGAGATCTATCACCGCAGCGATCAGCAGAATTTTGTAAACGCTCTCTATTATCAGACAAAAGCAATGGATCCATCACGGCTCGTTGTCGGCAATGACGGCTGGGAGCACACGGTGACAGATATTCTCACGATCCATGATTACAATTCGAATCCAGCGCAGGTTGCGGCAACTTATC
The DNA here is from genome assembly GCF_003814815.1 of Salisediminibacterium halotolerans. Taxonomy (GTDB): domain Bacteria; phylum Bacillota; class Bacilli; order Bacillales; family Salisediminibacteriaceae; genus Salisediminibacterium; species Salisediminibacterium halotolerans. The sequence continues at coordinate 316,526 of NZ_RKQQ01000001.1, read as the reverse complement.
AAGCTGACGATTTTGCCGACGGAAGCCCGTCAAAAACGAGTCGGAAGCAAAACTTTGCCCAAGGTTACCGGTACAGCGGCGAGCCGATTATTATGAGCGAATTCGGCGGCATTGCCTACAGCTCCTGTGAAACCGGCAACGAGTGGGGCTACGGAACGAGGCCGCAAACGGAAGAGCAAGCGTTAGAACGGTTTGAACAGCTGATCGAAGCAGTCGCCGATTCGGATTCGCTGCAAGGATTTTGCTATACGCAGCTGACTGATGTCGAGCAAGAAGTCAATGGCCTCCTTAACCATGATCATGAAGAAAAGTTTGATTCGAAGCAGATTTTTAACATTGTCGCGAATGTCAAGTCGGCCGGATTTACGTTTGAATAACAGATAGGGGGAGAATAAAGTGGAATCAGCTGAGCAAGAAAAAAAGAGGAATGAAGATAGGTTGCTGCGTGAAAAAGATTTGAAGCAAGATATCCGCACGAAAGAGATTACGTCTTATTTTGGCTACGGGTTTGCCCAATGTATCAGTTTCGGGCTCGTCGGGACGTATATTATGTATTTCTATACGGATATTTTAGGGATTTCCGCGGCGGCGGCAAGTATCATTTTTTTGATCGCCAGAACGTGGGATGCGGTTAACGATCCGCTGATGGCATCGTTTGTTGATACGCTGAATTCAAAACACGGAAAGTTCCGACCGTTTCTCAAGTTCATGCCGTTTTTAATTGCTTTATCAACAATATCCCTGTTTTTGCCGCTTGATCATTTAAGTATGACGGCGAAAGTGATTTATGCCGGGGCGGCCTATATTATTTGGGGGATGATTTACACGCTGTCTGACGTACCGTATTGGTCGTTATCGTCTGTTATGACCCAGGAATCGAAACAGCGGACAAAATTAATCACCTTTGCGAACATGGGGATTTTTACCGGGATCGCGCTGTCACCGACGGTATTTGTGCCGATGACCGAAGTGTTAGGCGGGGGCGATGAGGGGCAAGGATATTTCCTCGCGACCGTCGTATTGATGCTCGTTGCGGTACCGATTATGTTAAACGGCTTTAAGAATACAAAAGAACGTGTGAAGCCGCCGAAGACGAAGGTGAAATTTTCCGATGGTATTCGCGCGATCCGAGCGAATAAACCGATGTTCGCCATTCTGATTGTCTTTTTCTTAAACGTATTTATGAATATTACGCAAGCGATGATCATTTACTTTTTCACGTACAATCTTGGAAACGCTGCCTTAATGTCGATCTTTGGTATTCTCAGTTTTGCAAGCGTTATCGGGTTCTTTGTGATTCCGAAATTGACCGTCTATTTTAAGAAAAAACACATTTTGATGACGATTGTCGCTGTCGATGTGATTGTCAGAATCATTTGGTTTTCTCTCGGTTACTCAAGCACCGCAGTCTCGCTTACGTTTATCGGGATCACGATGCTGCTATACACGAGTACGGGGCCGCTTATTTCGGCGATGTTGGCAGAAACGATTGAATACACGGAATGGAAAACAGGAAAGCGCAATGAAGCAGTGGTCTTTTCCGGACAGACGTTTACTGGGAAGTTATCCGTGGCTGTGTCCGGCGGTGCTGTGGGCTTGATTTTGACAGCGATCAACTATCAGCCCAACCAGGCACAAACAGATTTCACGCTCAATATGCTGTTCTTTGTCATTGCTCTCTTGCCTGCTGTCGGTTCGCTCTTACGTTTAATCATTATGTACTTCCACTCCTACACGGAGAAAGAATACAATGAAATTCTTGATAAGCTCTACGACAGACGGCAAGAAGAAGAGGCTCAAACGGAAACGTAAAAAAGTCGATCACGGCAAACCGATGCCCGGAGCATATATGTCGACGAATAATAGTTTGCTATACTGGGAGAAACACGTTGTAAACGGAGGTTTCTCTGATGAAAAAATTACCCTTAACGTTTAAAGATATGCTCCCGATTAACAAAGCATTAGCGAATCAAACACGGATTGAAATCTTGCACCTGTTAAGCGAAAAACCTCATAACGTCAATGAACTGGCGGAAAAGCTCAGCCTTCCCTTTTCGACGACCGCCTCACACGTCAATAAGCTGGAAGAGGTCGATTTGATTATTACTGAGCTTGTTCCGGGAAGAGGGACGCAAAAAGTGAGTGCGATCAATTACGACCGGATTGTCATTGATTTGTTCAATAACGAAGAGCAGAATGGCGGGTATGAGCTGACGATGAATGTGGATATCGGTGATTTCCTCGACTGTTACGCTGTCCCTCACTGCGGAATTGTCGGGGAGGACGCCTATATCGGCGCGCAAGATGACCCGCGGGCATTTTTCGAACCGGAACGAAAATATGCCGAGCTGATTTATTTTGCAGACGGGTATATTGAATACAAGCTGCCGAATCGGATTCCTTACGGGCATAAAGCAAAAGAAATCCACTTCAGCGCAGAACTCTGCTCGGAAGCGCCGAACTATAAATTAGACTGGCCGTCCGATCTTACGCTCGCGATCAATGATCAAGAGACGGGGACCTGGACGTCGCCGGGGGATTTCGGCGGCGAGAGGGGAAGTTTGACACCTGATTGGTGGCGGACGAATTTAACCCAGTACGGTTTGCTGAAGCAGTGGAAAGTCAATGAGGAGGGGAGCTTCATCGACAATGAGAAAGTATCGGATGTGACGATCGATGATTTGCATCTCAGCGAGCTTCCTTATATCGCTTTTAAAATCGGCATTAAAGACGATGCCGTAAATAAAGGCGGGATGAATCTCTTCGGCAAGAAATTCGGCAACTATGAACAAGGCATTGAGGTGCATATAAAGTACGAATAATGCTTGCCAAGCCGCCCGGATCAGGGGGGCTTATCAACCGGTTGCGGGAATCGATGACAGTCATCGGCTCCCGCAACGTTTTTTTACGCTTCACTGATAATTGAGAAGAAAAACCCCGTTGCCTAAGCAGCAACGAGGTTTTTACAGAAAGGAACTTATTCTTCGATGATCTCGCCTGGTTCAAAACCTAGGCCTGATAGCTCAGCAATCAGCTGGACAATATCCGTATTGTCATACGTGCCGTCGAAGTTTTCTGCTCCGAGACCTTCAGCAAACACGGGAACCATATCGGCAGAGTGGCCGCCGGTGCTGCTGCCTTCACGAACTTCACGGGACATAATGCCAGCACCGTGGTAGTCAGCGATGAAACTTCCGACTTCCCAGCCTTGTTCGTGAGGGAACTTCAGTTCACCGTCTTCGTCATAAATGTATTCATTTAAGTCGGCGACATCTTCGTCCGACATTTCAACGCCTGCGTATTCTTGCATGACGGACTGAACGGATTCGGTTGTGAATTTACCTTCATCTTCATCGAAGTCAAATTTTTCTTCGACGTAGTATTCCGGTGAACCTTCAACGTTGCGAAGCGCCTCTTTGTCCATCGTCTCAGATGCAGTTACGCCCATCGTTTCGTGGTCGGCGAGCACAACGACAAGGGTGTCATCGCGGTCTGACGCCCATTCTCGGACATCAGCGACAGTGCGGTCGAATTCAATCGTTTCTTGCCAGACACCGGGAATGTCGGCAGCATGTGCAGCGTGGTCGATGCGTGCGCCCTCAATCATCGCGAAGAATCCGTTATCATCTTGAGAAAGCGACTCGAGTGCAACTTCGGTCATCTCTTCCAAACTTGGTTCGTTGGAATCTCGCAGGTCGTAATCGTTTTTATATGTCATAAAGGAAGGGTGAAACAATCCAAGAAGCTGGTCAGGATCATCGATATCCAGAAGCTCGTCACGGTCTGTCGGCGTGTCGTACCCCTTTTCTTCGAGTTCTTCAATTAAATTGTCACCATCTTGCTCATCCGGAAGCCAGTAATCCTCACCGCCGCCGAGCATCACATCGTATTCTTCTTCATACATTTGGCGGGCAATTTCATCTTGTCCCCCGCGATCTTCTACATTTGCCGTAAACGCAGCCGGTGTCGCATCGGTAACGGTGTTATTCGATACAACCCCGACAGAGCGGTCGTGTTCTTGGAATAGTTTCAAAACACTGTCAAGTTCTTCGCCGTCTGGAGACATCCCGAGAACGCCGTTATCTGTTTTTTCCGAGGTGGCAATGCCCGTGCCGGCAGCTGCAGAGTCTGTCACCCAATTATTCGCGGAATATGTACGCATTAATGCAGAGTGCGGCATTTCTTCCATGCTCAGTATTCCTTCCTTGCCGTGTTCTAAGAGTCGGGTCACTTCAATTTGGCCCATCCCCATACCGTCGCCGATCATCATAATGACGTTTTTCGGCTGGTCGCTTTCTTCGTCAGAAGATGCTTCATTTTCACTGTCGTTAGCGTTGTCATTCCCGGCTTCAACTTCGTCTTCCGTCTCTGTGCTGCATCCGGCAATTAAAGCTGCGCTCAAACCAAGAGCTCCGGCCGCTGTAAACCACTGTCTTTTCATCGAATAAATCCCCCAATATGTATATTATTGTCGAAAGGTCTGACATCACATGTCTGATGACAACGCTTTCAAAATAATTATAACTTGCAGGTGCAATAGACACAATGTTTTTTCTATAATTTTCTATTAATGACTCCATTAGCATATAAGGGTTGGTTCTATATAATCAGTTGTATACGGGAAGGGGATTATTCTCACATAGTCTTTTTATATGTGCAGGCACATTGCTGAAAAATAATGAATGGACAAACTTGGTAAACAAGCTCGAAAGGCTGTTACGTTTTAAATTCGGGTTTTTTCATTTTACGGGTTGTGTACGGCGGAAAACTGTATTATCATGTTAAAAACAAAGTAAACCAATAGGGATTATAAACATAGGCGGTGAAAGCATGGCGGAAGCGCTTGTTACGTTAGACGGGGTAGCGAAGGATTTTTATAAAGACGCCGGGGCCGAGCGAGTGCTCGACGGGATTGATGCCGAGGTTCGCGACGGCGAGGTTGTCACCGTGCTCGGCAAAAGCGGCTGCGGCAAAAGCACGCTGTTAAATATCGTCGGCGGCTTTGAGCACCCGACATCCGGTCAAGCGCGTTTTGCCGGCAAACCGATCAGCGGTCCGTCGCGCGATGTGATTATGCTGTTTCAAGATTATGCACTGCTGCCTTGGCGGTCGGCGTTAAAAAATATTGACATCGCGCTTGAACCGGAGGGGCTGTCAAAAGACGCCCGCGAAGAGAGAGCGAAAAGGTATTTGCAGCTTGTCGGCTTAGAACGGGAGATGCACCAGTTTCCTTCGCAGCTGTCGGGCGGAATGAAACAGCGGGTTGCGATTGCCCGCGCGCTCGCGGTTCAGCCGAAACTGATCTTAATGGATGAGCCGTTTGCCGCGCTCGATACGTTTACGCGCTATTACTTGCAAGATGAATTGCTGCGGATTCGCGAACAGGAAGCGACGAACATGATTCTCGTCACGCATGATATTGATGAAGCCGTCTATTTATCCGACCGGATTTTAATGATGGACAGTCATCCCGGCACCGTGCGCAAAAGTATTCCGATTGAACTGCCGCATCCGCGTGACCGAAGCAGCCGCGATTTTCATGCGTACCGCAAGAAAATTCTCGATGAGTTTCAATTCAGTCTCGAAAAACCGAAGCTCGAATATTACATTTAACCGACGGCAAGGAGGAAATGCGATGAACCGGCGTAAAAAACTGACAATTTATTCGATGCTCTGTTCCTCTTTTGTCGTCTCCGCTTGCCAAACACCGCCCTCGGCGGAAACGGATCGCGAGGTGATCCGGATCGGGCACTTGCCGATTACGCATGCGGCGCCGCTTTATTTTCTTGATGCCAATCAAGACGACTACTTTGAAGGCGGCGCTGAAGTCGAACTCGTCCGCTTTTCCAGCTGGATCGAGCTGATGGACGCGTTAAACGCCGGCCGGATCGACGGCGCTTCCGTATTATTTGAACTGGCGATGAAAGCAAAAGAACGCGGGATCGGGCTCCACGCGGCGGCGCTCGGGCACCGGGAAGGCAATGCGGTCATCACCGGCAACGAGATCGACGACCCGGCCGAACTGAAAGGGGAATCGGTTGCAATTCCGCACACGCTTTCGGCGCATCACTTGCTGCTCGATGAAATGCTCGAACGTGCCGGCGTTCCTTACGACGCCGTTGACGTTGTGGAAATGCCGCCGGCGGAAATGCCCGCAGCGCTCGGGGAAGGGCAGGTCGCGAGCTACATCGTCGCTGAGCCGTTCGGCGCGCTCGGCGTGCAAAACGGCGTCGGCGAGGTCGAATACCAATCGCAAGATTTTTGCCCGGACAATTGCCTTTGCTGCGCACTCGTCTTGCGGGACGATTTTGCCGATGCAAATCCCGAGTTTACCGATAAGTTTGTTAAGTCTTATTCCGCTGCCGGCAAAGAGGCGGGCGATCCGACCGAACAGGCGATTGAAACACATCAAGCGTACTTGGATGTGGACGACAATGTGCTCGAACAGTCGCTCGGCTGGATTTCCTACGATGACCTGCGGATTCGCGAAGCGGAATACGATTATTTGCAAAATAAATTGACGGAGATGGACTTAATCGATGAACCGCCGGATTACAGCGAGTTCGTCAATGATGAGATCGTCCGCGACATGGATGGTGAATCACGATGACAGTGTGGCAGCGAACCGTTTATATTTTTACTGCGGCAGCCGTGGTTTTAACCGTTTGGCAGTCAGCGGTTTGGATCGGCGATTATCCTGAGGCGCTCTTGCCGTCGCCGGCACTGGCGTTTGCGGGATTTATGGAAATGGTGCGCGACGGGACGATGGCCGAGCACATCGGCGTCAGCTTATACCGCTTTGCGGCGGGGTATACGAGTGCAGTGATCGCAGCGGTGATTCTCGGACTGCTTCTGGCGCAGTCGGTCCATGTCTGGCGCGTCATTGATCCGATCGTCCAGGTGCTCAGACCGGTCGCACCGGTGGCGTGGTCGCCGTTTATCGTTCTCTGGTTTGGAATCGGCAGCGCGCCGGCGATCGTGATTATCTTCATCGCGGCGTTTTTCCCGGTGCTTTTATCTACGGTCGCGGCTGTGCGGCGAATCGACAAAACGTATTTAAAATTAGCGTCGAATCTGGAAGTTTCACGGACGTCGCGGATGTTCAAGATTATCTTCCCGGCGGCTTTCCCGGGAATCGCGAACGGCTTGCATATCGCCGTTGGCACAGCGTGGATTTTCCTCGTCGCCGGCGAAATGATCGGTGCTCAGTCCGGACTCGGCTATTTAATCGTCGATGCCCGCAACGCGCTCGATCTCGATCATGTGCTCGCGGGGATATTTACGATCGGCATCCTCGGGCTTTTGCTCGATAAAGCCGTCGGCTGGGGCGAAAGCTGGATCGGCCGGCAGTGGGGTGTCGAGCGGTAATAACCGCAAAGATAAACGACTAACAATTATTTGAAGGAGCGGATAAAAAATGGGACTTTATTTAATCGAAACGGACGTGCAAGCGGACGTACAAACACAAGGAGCGTTTGAACAAGCTGTGGAAGACGTCGAGAAAAACCTCGCGGATGCAGCGTTTATCGAGGTGCAAGTGGCTGCTGATTTGAAGCGCGCTTTTTTCATTTTTGAAACGGAGGAGACCGAACCGGTAACAAAGGCGCTCAACGCATCCGGACTGCCGGCCTCACTCGTCAAAGAGGTGCGCATTGTCGGGCAGGAGCTGGAAGAAGCAAAGAAAGAGCGGGAAAAAATCAATTATTTAGTTGAATGGAACTTGCCGGAAGACTTGACGATGGATCAATACTTGGAGCGGAAAAAGAAAAATTCCGTTCATTACGCGGAAGTGCCGGAAGTCAGTTTCTCCCGCACGTACGTATGCGAAGATATGTCGAAGTGTCTCTGCTTTTACGACGCCCCGGACGATGACTCGGTATTGCGTGCGCGTGAAGCGGTCAAGGCGCCGGTTGATGAAATTACGAAGCTGTCGGATAAATCAGCGGATAAATAGAGACATCACCCTGGAAGAGGAACGATGATTGAAGGAGGAATCGGCTGTGACGACCGTGAAAGAAGCAGTGCTCCGCCCGGAGCTCGATGATAAACTCGCCGGGCTTGCCAAAGATGTTGACCAAAATGCCTATTACCCGAAACCGTTCATGCAGGAAGTCTTGACGGACGGATATTTTCGCGGCCAAGCGCTCGCTGAGGAGGCGCGTCTGATTCGGGATGTGTCGTATCGCTGCATGACGACCGGGTTTAACCTTTGGTGCCACGCAGCCGGCCTGACGTATATTCGTCACACGGAAAATCAAACGCTTCATAACGAGTGGATCGATGCGCTTGAATCTGCGCGCACGCTCGCGGCGACTGGTCTGTCGAATCCGATGAAGTATTACGCGGGCTTGGAAAAGCTTAACTTGTCGGCTTCCCCGTCAGCTGACGGCGGTTATACCGTGAACGGTGTTTTGCCGTCAGTATCAAATATTGCTGAAGACCACGGCTTTGGCGTTGTCGCCGATGCCGGCGGGGGACGGTGCGTGATGCTGTTTGTTCACGGGTCGCAAGCCGGGGTGACGTACAAAGAAAAGACGGATTATATCGGTTTAAACGGCAGCGCGACGTACGCCTGCAAATTTACCGATGCGCATATTGCAGCCGGCCGGGTAATCGCGGAAGATGCCGCCGGTTTTGTGCAGAATATTCGTCCGCTGTTTGTCACGTATCAAATCCCGCTTGCTCTCGGCGTTACAGAACGTGCGATTGATGCAATCGAAAAATGCGCAAACAAGCAAAACGGGGCGAACAGTGCGCTTCCCGTGCAGGCGGTAAGCTTACGCTCGCGATTGATTGAATTGTCTTCGGCTTTTGAAGAAGCTGTTAAAGACGGCCGGCCGGAGTGGGAAACGATTTGCCGGCTGCGCCTCGATGCCGCGTATCTCGGGCTTGATTCTACGCATGCGTCGATGCTTCACAGCGGCGGGGCCGCGTATATGCGCGCTGCCGCAGACAACCGGCGCTTGCGCGAAGCGTACTTCTTTGCGAATTTAACACCGACCGTGAAGCATCTCGAGACGATGCTGCAAGCTGATCGGACATAGGATAAAAAAACAGCCACCGGGCTGTTTTTTATTTAGGTTGTTCAAAACGGCGAACGGCGGGGTGTATCCTTTGTACGGCGACAATCGATGCGGTTTTTGCTAATATAGCGTTAATTTTTGTTACACAATCGTAATCTTATTATTACATTGCTGTGATGTGCGGCTGTTAAGGTGGGCAATGTGAGAAATTATGGTTAAAAATGAGATTATTTGCGGGATTACATAAATTAGGAGATGAGTTGTGTGAAAAAAGCGCTGGTGTTGGCAGGAATTGTCGGTTTGGGAACGGCGTTCGGTCAAGTGAACGATGTTTCCGCGACGGAAAATCTTGAAAATGAGCAGGATCAAGTCGAGGAAGAGCGCGAGGATGTTCAAGATGAGATCACCTCTGCGGAACAGGAACTCGTAGATCTGATGGATGATCTTGATGAACTGGAAGCGGATCTTGCCGAATTGAACGAGGCGATTGAAGCGAATGAAGCGGCGATGGATGAGACGGAAGGCGAAATCGATGAAAATGAAGCCGTGGTGGAAGAGCTCGAAGCAGAAATTGCTGAGATTGAAGCGGATATGGAAGAGCGGTTTGACCTGTTAAAAAGCCGCGCGAGTTCGTACCAGCAAAACGGAAGCAGCAATGTCAGCTACATACAAGTAATTCTCGGAGCGGAAGGGTTTGCGGATTTCATCAGCCGGATTATGAACGTTTCGCGCATCGCTGAAGCGGACGAAGAGTTTATTGATGAACTGAAAGCTCTTGAAGACCAGCGCCGCGACACACAAGATGAGCATCAGTCCACACTCGATGAGCTCGATGAGCAATTCGTTGAGATGGAAGGGATGGACGCTCATTTGACGGAGCAGATTGAAGAAACAGAAGCGCTGAAAGAGGATGTCAGCGAAAACGAAGCGGAACAAGAAGCGATGATCGATGAACTGATCGCCGAAGAATCCGATTTGGCTGCGGCGGAAGCGGACTTAATGGAGCGGATTGAAGCAGAACGCGAACGCCAGGCAGAAGCCGAGCGCCGCGCTGAAGAAGAGGCGGCTGCTGAAGCGGAAGAAGCTGCAGAAGAACAGGCTGAGGCGGAAGCTCAAGCAGAACAGGAAGCGGAAGCAGAGCGTGCGGAGCAGGCGGCAGCTGAAGAAAATGCTTCGTCTGAGGAAAACAATACAAATTCTGCAGAAAACAGTTCATCAGCAGCAAACGAGTCACCGAACTCTGCAGCAAGCAACAATAACAGTGCAAATAACAACTCAAATAACAGTTCAAACAACAATTCAAACAACAGCAGCAATTCAAGCAACAGTTCAAATAATACGAGCAGTGAATCGACGAATAGTACAAGCAGCAATACAAGCTCAAACAACAGCAGTTCAAGTAATAATAACAGCAATAACAGTTCAAACAACGCAAGCAATAATAACAGCAGCTCAAACAATACAAACAGCAACAGCTCAAACGAGAGTGCAAGCAGTTCGAATGCTTCAAACAGTTCAAGTTCAAATTCATCTCCGTCAAGCAGCGCGCCGTCCGGCGGAAGCGGGATTGAAGATTTGATTTCAAACGGCAGAGAATATATCGGCAATTCGACGTATGTATTTGGCGCGGGACGCAATCAATCCGACATTAACGCAGGGCGATTTGATTGTTCCGGCTTTCTCAGCTGGGCGTTCAGTTCGATTGGCATGAGCATGCCTGCGTCGACGGACGGTCTCGCGACAGCGGGCACCCGTGTTTCCTCGAGTGAAAAGCAGCGCGGCGACATCGTCTTTTTCGATACGTACAAGACGAACGGCCACGCGGGCATTTATCTCGGCAACGGCACATACCTCGGCGCGCAGTCGTCGACAGGCGTTGCTGTGGCAGATATGTCGAGCGGTTACTGGGCGGACAACTACAACGGTTACGTTATCCGTCCGAACTACTAAAAAATAATAAAAGCAAGCTTAAAAGACTGCCTGCGGGCAGTCTTTTAAGTTGTAGATGAACAATTATTTTGACGTAAGCCACGCAGCCGCTAACCTCCGCTTGCCCCGGGCAAGGACTCAGCTAGGATTCGGCGGCCTCAGGCCGCCGAATCCGGATCTTCGTCTCTTGCTTTCCCGGAGGCGTCGGAAGAAGCGGATGCGCGGCTTTCTTACTTTGCACAATAATATTCAAACTGCGCTGTTTGAAACTGGGAGGATGAACCAGCACTCTTTTCTTGCTCGCAACGGCGTAGGCATATTGAAATAAATTGATTATCGGAGACAGGTTGACAACAAAAATGTAAGCGTTTACTATGTGTGTAACCGGTTACAGATCGGAGGACTTTTTATGACAACGATTAAAGACGTAGCTAAATACGCAGAGGTTTCTGTGGCGACGGTATCAAGAGTATTGAATGACAGAGGGTATGCAAGTGCAGAGGCGCGCCGGCGAGTGCTCGACGCGATCGAGAAATTGAATTATCAGCCGAATTCCGTCGCGCGATCACTTTATCATAAAACATCCGGTATGATCGGGTTATTCATGCCGGATATCACAAACCCGTTTTTCCCTGAATTGGCCCGGGCAGTGGAAGATGTTGCTCTTGAGTCGGGGTATACAGTGGTATTTTGTAATACGGATGAAGAAGAAGCAAAAGAAAAACGTTATTTTGACGCACTGAAGCAAAAATATGTTGACGGGATTATTTTAACAGCGAGCAGTCAATCAGCGAGTGATTATGCGCAATGGGATATGCCGATTGTTGCGCTTGACCGGGTAATCGGCAAACATATTCCGACCGTTGCGTCAGACAATAAAAACGGCGCCCGGCAGGCAACAATTCACTTGGCCGAACGCGGCTGTTCATTTATCGCTCATTTAAAAGGCCCGGCCGGCGTTCGCCCGGCAGACGATCGAGCGGCCGGGTTTGAAGAAGTGATTGAGGAAAAAGGACTTCGAAGCGTGGTTGTTCAAACAAACTTCTCGATTAAACAGGCAGAAAAAGAAACAATGAAGCTGCTGGCCGATCACCCCGATATTGACGGGATCTTTGCAGCCAGTGATGTCACCGCAGCCGGCGCGATGCAAGCTTTGGCGCAATCGGGGAGAAGCGTTCCGGGAGACGTGAAAGTGATCGGTTTTGACGGTATCCCGCTCTGTAATATGCTTGTCCCTTCGTTAACTACCGTGCAGCAATCGATCTATCAAATGGGCGAGAAAGCGGCGCAGCTTTTAATCCAGCAGATTGAGCACGGTGAGAGTGAGAGCTGCGAGCATATTTTTCCGGTTTCGTTGATTATCAGAGAGACGACTTAAGGAGGAGAAAAGAGATGAGACGGCCTAAAGTAACGGTTGTAGGAAGCATTAATTTGGATATGGTCACCAAAACAGAACGGATTCCAGACCAAGGCGAAACGCTGATTGGCGGAACATTTGCGACATTTTCCGGCGGGAAGGGAGCCAATCAAGCGGTCGCAGCCGCAAGACTCGGAGCGGATACAGCTTTAATTGGGGCGGTCGGCAACGATGTATTTGGAAAGACGTTGCTGGATACTTTAGCTAAGGAATCTCTTTTTTTGGATGGTGTGGAACCGGTTACAGATGTTTCGACCGGCGTTGCGACGATCCTGCTTTCCGGCGGAGATAACCGGATTATCGTCACACCCGGGGCAAACAGCACAGTCGACCGCCGGAGTATTGACCGCAACGAGGAGCGTCTCAAAATGAGCGACGCCGTACTCGTCCAAATGGAAATCCCGCTGGATACGATTGCTTATTTAGTTAATAAATGTGCCGAGTGGGGAGTCCCGGTCATTGTCAACCCGGCCCCGGCAGCAGAGCTTGACAAACAAACTTGGATGAAGGCCGCCTGGATCACGCCGAATGAAACGGAGTTTGCGCAGCTTTTTCAGCGCGATGATACTCAAGAGCTTGAGCGAAAATTGATCGTTACAAAAGGCGCGGGCGGCACGTTGTTTTATCAAACGGATCAGGAAATAACTGTTCCGGCGTTTGCGGCTGACGTTGTCGACACAACAGGGGCGGGAGACACATTTAACGGGGCCTTGACCGTAGCTCTGGCTGAAAAGCAAAAAATGTATGATGCTGTTAAGTTTGCCAATGCTGCTGCATCGCTTTCAGTAAGAGTTTTCGGTGCGCAAGAAGGGATGCCCGATCGTGAAGCGGTAGAAAAACTGTTGAAGGAGGAAGGCTGAGTATGCAAAAGCATGGAATTTTGAATCGTGATATTGCTGAAGTGCTGGCAAAGCTTGGTCACACGGACCAAATCGTTGTGGCGGATTGCGGTCTGCCGATCCCGGACGGCGTAAAATGTATTGACCTCAGTTTGAAACTGGGAACCCCTTCGTTTACGGATGTCTTGGACGTAGTGCTGGCAGAAATGGAAGTGGAGCATTTGCTTGCCGCCGAAGAGATGAAGGAGGCGAATCCAGGTTTATATCTTCATTTTACCGAAACATATCAACCGCCTGTTACTTGGGTAAAGCATGAACAGTTGAAAAAAGATTGTGCCAACGTCAAAGCGGTGATTCGAACTGGCGAGAATACGCCTTTTGCAAATGTGATTTTACAGGCAGGGGTCATTTTCGGCTAAGCCGAATAGGGGGGGTGATCAAATGATTGAAATGCGAGGAATTGATAAATCGTTCGGCGCAAATAAAGTGCTGAAAAGTGTTGATTTTCATGTCGCGTCAGGAGAAATTCATGCGCTTATGGGTGAAAACGGTGCGGGGAAATCGACGTTAATAAAAATCTTGACCGGAATTCATGAGAGCGACGCTGGTACCATTCGCGTGAAGGAGAGGGAAATCGAATACAGTCACCCGAAAGAAGCGGAAGGTGACGGGATTGCCGTCATTCATCAAGAATTAAATATTTTGCCTGAGCTGTCGGTTGCCGAAAACTTCTACCTCGGAAAAGAAGAAACAGCAGGACGTTCTCCGTGGCTGAAAACTAAAGACATGAACCGGAAAACGGCTGAAGTCATGGGGAAATTGGGCTTAAACGTCAGCCCGACAACGAGGGCAGGCAGCTTATCGGTTGGGCAGCAGCAAATTATTGAAATCGCAAAAGCACTGGAGACAAAAGCGGAATTAATTATTATGGATGAACCGACGGCTGCGCTGACGGGGCGTGAAATAGAGACGCTTTTTAAGATTATTCGTGATTTACAAGCTGAAGGTGTTTCGTTTGTGTATATATCGCATCGTATGGAGGAGATTTTTTCACTTTGCGATCGTATCACAGTTTTGCGCGATGGCGAGTATATCGGCACACGAAAAACCGCTGAGACCGATTTCGACGGGATCGTTAAAATGATGGTCGGGCGCGATTTAGGTGATCAATTTCCCGATTATCAATTGCAGCCGGGAGCGGAAAAGCTCGCAGTTAAAGAGTTGGCGAAAAAAGGACTTTTCGAAGACGTCTCGTTTTCAGTATGTGAAGGAGAAATTTTCGGTATCGCCGGTCTGATGGGGGCCGGACGCTCTGAGGTTGTTGAAACACTGTTCGGTTATCGAAAAAAAGACAGCGGCGCAGTATTTCTTGACGGGGAAGAAATCAACTTAAAACATCCGCACGATTCGATCGTAAAAGGGTTCGGGTTTGTTTCTGAAGACCGGAAGTCAAAAGGACTCGTCGTTCATTTTTCGATTCAAGACAATTTAAACATGACAAATTTGAACGAGATCTCAAAGCGGACGTGGATATCTGCGAACAAAGAACGTGAGCTGTACGATGAGCTGGTCAAGAAACTCGGCATTGTGACATCGGGGCCAGGACAGTCCGCCAAGTCGTTAAGCGGCGGTAATCAGCAAAAAGTGGTGATCGCGAAGTGGCTTTATACAACTCCGCGTGTATTGATTTTGGATGAACCTACGCGAGGCGTGGATGTCGGCGCGAAAAAAGAAATTTATTCGATTATGAATGAGCTTGCCAAACACGGTGTGGCTATCATTATGATCTCATCGGAGCTTCCGGAAGTGATCGGCATGAGTTCACGGGTCGGTGTCATGTTTGAAGGCAAGATGCAGACCGTGTTGGAGCGGTCTGAACTGACAGAGGAGCGAATCATGCACTATGCCACGGGAGGAGAGTCATTTCATGAAAAATAAACAATTGTCGACAGTGCTGCGGACGATCGGCCCGCTAATAGGCTTGCTTTTGATTGTAGCGATCGTTTCGATTTTGAATCCGAGTTTTCTCTCGCCGACAAATTTGTTTAACCTATTACGTCAAGTGTCTGTTAATGCGTTGATCGCTTTTGGCATGACATACGTTATTTTAACAGGCGGGATCGATTTATCGGTCGGCTCAACATTGGCACTGTCATCTGCAGTCGGAGCCTCCTTAATGGCAGCGGGAGTCGATCCGATTTTGGCGATGCTTCTTGCTCTTTTAGCAGGTGCCGTTCTAGGGGCGTTAAACGGGGTGTTTATCGCGAAAGGAAAAGTAGCGCCGTTTATTGCAACGTTGGCAACGATGACGATATACCGCGGTTTGACGCTTGTGTTGACTGACGGACGTCCTGTAACCGGTCTGGGTGATTCTGTTGCATTTGAAATGTACGGCCGGGGTTACATTTTAGGGGTGCCTGTGCCTGCGATCACAATGATATTATCATTCGTTATTCTCTATTTGATATTGAAGAAAACGACGTTCGGCCGCCGCGTTTATGCTGTCGGAGGTAATGAAGAAGCGGCTTTGTTATCAGGGATTAAAGCTGACCGAATCAAGATTTATGTTTATTCCTTAACCGGTTTTTTAGCGGCGACAGCCGGAATGATTTTAACTTCACGTTTGAACTCCGCGCAGCCGACAGCCGGACAAATGTATGAACTCGATGCGATCGCTGCTGTTGTGCTCGGAGGAACGAGCCTTACAGGCGGAAGAGGTTGGATCGTCGGCACGCTTATCGGTGCCTTGATCATAGGAGTTATTGATAATGGTCTCAATTTGTTGGGGGTGAGCTCATTTTATCAGCAAGTTGTTAAAGGAAGTGTCATTTTATTCGCGGTCATGGTAGATCGAAAAAAATCTTAAGAAAAAGGGGAGAAACAACATGAAAAAAATTCAAGCGTTGTCCGTTTTGTTAACCGGAGGTATGCTGTTAGCTGCTTGTTCAACCGAGTCGCCCGTCGAGGAGAATAATAACGGAGGCGGAAACGAAGGAAATAACAATGCAGAGGCTGATGGAGACGAAGAATATACCATTGGGTTTTCTGTATCAACATTAAATAATCCATTCTTTGTGTCGTTAGAAGAAGCGGCGTCTGATTATGCGGATGAATTAGGGGTGGAATTGATCACAGCTGATGCCCAAGATGATGATGCGACGCAGATCAATGATGTGGAAGATTTGATGCAGCAAGATATTGATTTATTAATGATCAACCCGACAGATTCTGATGCGGTTGTCAGTTCGATTGAATTGGCTAATGCTGAAGACATTCCCGTTGTTACCGTCGACCGCGGCTCAGAAGGCGGCGAGGTAGTGACACACGTAGCTTCGGATAACGTTGAAGGCGGCGAAATGGCCGCGGAACTTCTCGTTGACTTAGTCGGTGAAGGAGCAGAGGTTGCCGAAATTGAAGGAATTCCTGGTTCATCTGCGGCCACGGAACGCGGTGAAGGCTTTAACAATATTGCTGACGATCAACTGGATGTTGTAGCTTCTCAAGCAGGCGATTTTGACCGCTCAGAAGGGCTTTCTGTCATGGAAGATATTTTGCAAGGAAATGAAGGGATTGAAGGAGTATTTGCGCATAACGATGAGATGGCATTGGGAGCTCTCGAAGCCGCTGAAGGGGCTGACCGCGAAGACTTAGAAATTATCGGTTTTGATGCGACCGATGATGCGGTCGATGCTGTTGAAGAAGGACGTCTTTCCGGAACAGTTGCCCAGCAGCCGGGTCTTATTGCAGAAGAAGCACTGGACGCAGCGGTAAGTTACCTTAACGGTGAAGATGTCGAGGATTTTGTCGGCGTTGATTTGGAATTGGTAACAGAGTAATCAATTCTACGGATATAAAAAGACTGCCTGCGGGCAGTCTTTTAGATTGCAGACAAAGTAAAAGCATCATCAGACGTCAACTCGTTTAAAGACCGGATGACGACGCATCGTCCCTCTTTGAATCGAGTATATTCACAAGAAAGGAAGCTGTGCATCCACTCCTCCGGCGCCTCCGGGAAAGCAAGAGACGAATACTAGCTGAGTCCTTGCCCGGGGCAAGCGGAGGGTAGTGGATTCATGGCTTGCGTCAAAATTATCGTTTGTCGACAGCCTAGAAAACCGGCGCCATAACGGCCGCTTTTACCGTGGCTGAGTCTTTTTTACGGCCGCGTTATCGGTCTTTTCGATAAAAAAACAAAATTTTTCGCCTTTTTCTTGTTCAGTCGTTTACAATGACATCTGTTTCCTGTTAAGTTAAGTGAATATATAAGAAAACAAGGAGGTCATCAAGATGGCGAAGCGGAGTTTAGCAGAGCGATTAAACGACGGCACTGTCATTGTGGCAGAAGGATATTTATTTGAATTGGAACGGCGCGGCTATTTGCAGGCGGGTTCGTTTGTCCCGGAAGTATCACTGGAAAATCCGGAAGTATTAAAGTCGGTGTACCGTGATTTTATGTATGCCGGTTCCGATGTAGTATTGGCGTTTACATATAACGCCCACCGTGAAAAAATGCGGATTATCGGCAAAGAAGACCAGCTTGAGCCGTTAAACCGTCAGGCGATTCGGCTCGCGAAAGAAGTCGCCGCTGAACATCCGAATGAAGAGGCGCTTGTCGCCGGGAATATTTCGAACACGAACATTTTCGATCCGGAAGACCCGCAGTCAAAAGAGGATGTCCGCATGATGTTCCGTGAAATGATCGGCTGGTGTAAAGAAGAAGGCGTCGATTTCATCGCCGGTGAAACATTTTACTACCATGAGGAGGCGATGATTGCCCTTGAGGAAATTTTGGCAGCCGACTTGCCGGCAGCGATTATGCTCGCGATGATGGGCGAAAATCAAATGCGCGACGGTTATTCCGTCGAGGAATCGTGCAAAATTTTAGAAGATGCCGGCGCGCTTGTAGTCGGGATGAACTGCTTCCGCGGTCCGGCGACAATGCAGCCGTATATCGAAAAAATTGCCAAAACGGTCAAAGGTCATTTAGGGGCGCTTCCGGTTCCGTACCGCACGACAGAAGAGCATCCGACCTTTTTCAATTTGCCGGATGAAGGCTGCACGTGCTGCATCCCGACCGAGACGACGTTTCCGACATCGCTTGACCCGCTCTACGTTAACCGTTACGAAATAGCTGAATGGGCAAAAGAAGCGAAAGCAGCCGGTGTGAACTATATCGGACTGTGCTGCGGCGCGTCGCCGGCGATGATCCGCTCTGTCACCGAAGCAGTCGGGCTTGAGGCGATCAATTCCCGTTATTCGCCGGATATGCAAAAACACTTCCTTTTCGGTTCCGATGACACGTTAAAGCAGCACAATCAAGCGTATCGCGGCAAAGCGTAACAAAATAGTATAAGCTCCCCCAGTGAAGGAAAACGTCCGCAGCTTCGGTTGCGGACGTTTTTTTGGATGATATGAGGAGATAAATGAAAATATTTAACATTTATTGTTCTTGATATAGTATAATTTAAAATAGATGGTTCAACTGTGTATTCGCAATCAATCCATGAGGGGGAGGGCTGTGACCAATGGTGATCGCTGATTTAGTGCGTCATACGAGAGAAACGTCCAAACTGAAACAGCGTTTTAAGGAAAGGGCAGCGAACATGAAGCCGGGAACGTACGCGTTATCACCCGATTTAAAACTCATTTATCGTGTTGATGCAGACACGATCCGCTATGTCAGCCAATATTTTGGCCTGGAGCACGAAAGAGCCGCAGTCTCATTTGACGGCCGGCGCGTATATTTGAATCTCGGCAATCCGACGTGCAAAATTGAAAAAAAAGCCGATGATGACGGCGGAACTGTCTATTATGTCATCACATCAGCCGATGAGACGGGGAAGGCCGAAGCAAAAGTGTTTAAGTTTGAAGAGGAAGAAGTGCTTACCCTGTTCGAAAGAGACCATGATGTGTATAAATACGCAGCAAACGATACGTATTTTCGCGATTTCTTCCAGCTGACTGAGGTGAACACGATTGATTTGGAGCGCCGGATTTGTTCTGAACAGTTTGTTCCGTTCATGCGAAAAAAAGACTGGACGTTTGCTCATTATGATAAAGTGACAGCCCGTCTGTTCAGTAACTATTATGAGTATGCGCAAACGTGCGGCGAGGAAATATCGGTCAGTTACGGAAACGTTAAAGCGAAGCTCGCAAGAATCGGTTCGGATCGTGCTTTCGTTGAAACAGCCGCGCTGTTGGACACGGCGATTCCGGAACTCGTGAAACGCACGCCGTTTCCGCATATCCGCCAGCATGGCAATATGCATTCGGACAATATTTTAATCTGCTGTGACGATGACGATAAGATTTATTTTACCGGTTGGGACCAGTCAATGAAATATTTGCTCGGCTTCGATTTATTCCATTGGTTTCAAGATAAAATCGACGAACGAAGCGAACCGCATAAAATTGGCTTGATAGACTATTTTCACGGCGATTTTGACCCTTATTTTGACAAGCTGTTCCGGGCGTTCGGTCTTTATTACAATGAGTACTCGCGCAAGACGCTGTATTTCATGTATTTAACGGAGAAGATTTATCGCAAAGAACTTGCGAAAAGCCGTCCGGATAAAAAACGTTCCGCCTTGAAGCATAATGAGCAGATCGACCGGATCAAAGAGCTTGAACTGTCATGATCGATATAAAGATCCCTGCTGATGCAGGGGTCTTTATTTTTTACTGTTAATAGACAGTTTACGATTGCATGAGGATCTTTATAGCGTTTATAATGTTCGGGCTGTGTGTGAAAGGGCGAATTTTACATAGATTATTTATGCGGTTTTCAGCCGAGCGGAGGTGTTGTAAATGGAATTGACAGTTGTAACGATGGGATTGTTCTTATTTGCGGGGATGGTTTCGCACTGGGTTTCTTGGCGCTGGGGGATGCCGGCGATTGTTGTGATGACAGTTGCGGGCATGCTTCTTGGTCCGGGGCTTGGGCTGTTAAATCCGGAAGAAGTGTTTGGCGATTTAATGAAGCCGCTCGTGTCACTGGCAGTTGCGATCATATTGTTTGAAGGCAGTATGAGTTTGGACAGGGAAGAAATTCTCGGTTTTCGCAAGCCGGTCCAGCGGATGATCACGGTTGTGCCGCTGTTATCATGGGTAATGACGGCGCTGGCGGTGCATTTTATTATCGGACTGTCGTGGACGGTTGCATTTGTGATCGGCGGATTGTTTGTCGTGACGGGACCGACAGTGATCATGCCGCTTCTTCGTCAAGCCAATTTGCAAAACCGTCCGTCGGCGCTGTTACGCTGGGAAGGAATCGTTGTTGATCCGATCGGTCCGCTGTATGCGTTGTTTGCGTTTCAAATCGGCCTCGTCTTAACCGGCGCTACGGACATTTTTGCCCTTGCTGCCTTCTTCGGCTCAGCGATCATTGCTTCGGTCGGCGGTTATTTGCTCGGTCATACGATGGGGCGGATGTTCGAGCGCAAGATGGTGCCGTATTTCATGCAGACGTCGATGATGTTCGCCGTTGTCGTGCTCGCGTTCGGCGCGTCCAACCTGTTAATGCCGGAAAGCGGCTTGCTGACCGTGACGGCGATGGGCATGGCGCTGGCCAACATGGGGCTCGACCGGCATATTTTTGAAAATATCCGTCATTTCAAAGAAAACATATCAGTGCTGCTTATTTCAGCTGTGTTTATTATTTTAACGGCATCGGTCACGCGCGCAGAAGCGATGACGATGCTGGATTGGCGCCTGCTCGTCTTCGTCGCGGTGATGATTTTGCTTGTCCGCCCGCTTTCCGTCTGGCTCGGACTTGCCAATACAGGAATTCCGGCGCGGGAAAAAACAATCGTCGGCTGGATCGCACCGCGCGGAATCGTAGCACTCACGGTGAGCAGTTATTTTGAAACGATTCTTGTCGACGCTGGTTTTACCGATGCGGAGATTTTCGTTCCGCTCACACTCGCGCTCGTCTTTATTACCGTGACGATTCACGGCTTTACGCTCGGACCGCTCGCGCGCAAACTCGGGTTGTCGCAAGTGTAACTTATGCAGAAACGATTCGAAGCGAAAAAACCGCGAACCCCTGATTGACTCAATCACGTTCGCGGTTTGTTTATAGTTATCGTTTATTCTTCTGTATTTCTAACCGGTTCAGCATATTTCTCAATCCAAGCGGAAATTTCGCCGATCGACGGTTTATTCACCCAAACGTGCCGGGTGTACTCCTCGGCCCGGTTTTCGCTTGCTGTCAGCCGGTAACCGTTTAAATACAGCATCAATACAAGCGCCGCAAACGCAGTGCGCCGGTTGCCGTAATAAAACGGCCGGTTTTTTAAAACCGTGCTGTACAGCGCAGCACACTTCAGCCAAAACGTCGGGAAAGCTTCCTCGCCGAATAGGCTTTGAATCGGACGTTCCGCCGCATCAACCAGTGCCTCTTCATCGCGAACGCCGAACGGCTGATCAGGCGAATAAATCCGGTTCACAAGCGTATTAATCCACTTCAATTCATGCAAGAGCACATACCGCATCAGCCGCCCCTCCGATCTGCAAGCGTACGAAACGTTTGATCATACTGATCAAGCACGTGCCGCATCCCGTCAATAAAATCTTCGTCTGCATCGTCCATCCCGCTCAGATCAAGCGAACGCTCCGGACGGATCACCACCTGCTTATTCTCAATCCGAAACGATACCTCATCGCCTTGATTAACCGCTAAATATTCGGCAATCTCCGGCGGAATCGTGACTGAAAGTTTCTCTTTTGTCCGGGTGATCCGCTGTGAATACTCTTCTGTCGCCATTTCAACCCCACCTTTGTTTAAACCTCGTCTGCCTTATCTCATACCCGGAAATCCTTCGATTTAAGCCGCCCGCTTCGCACAGATTTGTGACAGATCAAAATTTATGACGATAGGGATTCAAATACAGGGGATTTATGGTAATATAGAAGTAATGTAGTTCTCGAGTATGAGAGGATGGGAAAAAGGAGGGGGTTGCTGATGAAAAAATATTCATTATCGATTGGTTTCGCAGCGCTCGTGTTCGCCTTCGGGGCGGCGGCTGTAACGGCAGAAGAGACGAATAACGATAACAGCGGCAATTCGTATAATTTTGAAAATGATAATTGGAATTGGACACCGCCGGAAAACAACGGCGGAAGTGAAAATGAAGACGATACGGCGGCAAACAATGAGCCGGCCGGTAACAATTCGGGCAATAATACAGACGGCGAAAACAATTCAGCCGATTCCGGGAACTCGAATTCAACCAATAACAGCGGATCCGGAAATAACTCATCCGGCAGCAATTCCTCCAATGAAAACAGTTCGAATACAAACAGCCAGAACACGTCTGACAGCGGCGGATTGAATAATACGGGCAGCACAAATCAATCAAACGGGACAACGGACACCGGTAATACAAACAGCGGAACAAATCAAAATACCGGCGGTACAAGCGGCGGATCATCCGGCGGGAATACGAACTGGCAGCCAAATCAGCAAAACAGCGGCAATAATACTAACAATACATGGAACGGCGGCAACACATCAGAAAACGGCGGTACCGGCGGCCAGTCGACGAATGATGGGCCGCAGGGGAATAGCGGCTCTGCTGAACAAACCGACACTCCCCTGAGCGAAAACGGTGACAACGAAGCCGAGAACGGTAACGCTGCTTCTGAAAACGCGAATAGCGAAATGAATAATGAAAACGATTCTGATAATGACAACAATGAAGAAAACGAGCAAAATGAATCGAATGACAATGCGGAGGAAAATGAAACGGATGAGCATGAGGAAGAAAAGCGTGCTTATTTTTTCCTCAACGATGACACGTTATTTGACCTTCGTGCTGAACGTCTCGCATTAGCTCAGGAAACTTCCGAAGTGGACGAACTGGAAGGAGACGAGACGTTTCGGCCCGGATTCGGTTCCGCGATCGAAACAGAGTATGAGAATGTCAACGGAGCGATCACGACCGATTATCAAGCGATCTTGCTTGCAGCTCGAGATATTTTAGAGGCAGAACCGGGCGATGATCCGTGGAACGGTTCTGCAGATGAAGAGGAATTAGCAGAGCTATGGGCGTTTTTCTTAGCATCGGAGGACCTGCAAGATTACGGACAAAGCGATCTTGTTTTTGCCGTGCTCGAAACGCATTACGACCATCTGCACGATGAGGCGGCCGAGCTGTCTGAAAAACTCGAAGACGCGATTGCCGACGGTTCAGGCGGGACCGGTTTTTTAGGCACGATTCGCTCGTTCTTTTCATCGATCGGAAATTTATTTGCGGGGTTGTTTTAAATGAAGAAAGTAAACATGTATTTCAGCTTAGCCGGTATGACGGCGGCAATCGGGCTGCTTTTCACACCGCTGACGAATAGTGTTGAAGCAACTG
Source organism: Salisediminibacterium halotolerans (assembly GCF_003814815.1). GTDB lineage: Bacteria > Bacillota > Bacilli > Bacillales > Salisediminibacteriaceae > Salisediminibacterium > Salisediminibacterium halotolerans. The sequence goes on along the minus strand of NZ_RKQQ01000001.1, from coordinate 292,957 downwards.
ATGACGGTTTCGGTCATAATAAACGATTCGATCAGCAGTGGGGGGCGTTTTCCGATGATTCTTCTGCGGATCGGGATATGAACCGGGACAGCAGAATGAACGGGGAAAACGGAGCTAACCGTACAAACCGTTCTCATACAGAAAGCGGCAATGGTTTTATTGGCGGGGAAACGACGGATGCTGGAGATGTTCCAAGAAGTGAACCGAATGCCGGCGGGGTGCCCGAGACAGAAGAAGATGCTTTAGCGCCGGGCATGAGCAGGCAAGAATCAGACTTGTCAGGTGAAGGGTCGGCCGAGAGCGATCAAGAAGCACTTGAAGAACAGCTCGTTGAGGAATTGTTAGGCGAAGACAGCGCAGAATCTGATCCTGCTTCGGAAACAGTGCTGGAAGAAGGGCTGGACGAATCCTTGCAAGAGGAGGCAGTGATTGAGGAATCAACCGATGAGGTTGACGAAACGGATGCGGCAGAAGAATATTATGAAGAGGCGGAAAATCCGTTGACAGAGAATGCAGGCAGCGGTCAAGAGTATCATCATTTCCCGGTCATGTTCAGCCGGATTCTGCTTGCAGGGATTGAGGAATCAACCGACGGTGAAGACAGCATGAACGAAGCTTATGAAGCGGCGCTCGAGACGACGTTCAACAGCATGCCTTACATGCTCGAGCTTGATTATCCCTCCTTAGTATTGGCAGCATCAGATATTTTGGAAGCGGAAAGCGGCGAAGATCCTTGGCAAGGAGAAATTCCGGCTGAAGCTCTGATTGACTTCTGGGCGTTCTTCGAATTAAATGATGAACTTCATGATTTTAAACGAACATCGGAAATTATTGCTGCGCTTAAAGAACATTACAGCGAGTATGAAGGTGAAACAGCTGATCGCGTCAATGCGCTCGAAGAAGCAGCCGCTGCAGAATAAGAAGAAATCCCTCCAGTGCATAAAAATATGCATTGGAGGGATTTTTTGTAATCTGACCAGGACCGGATTTTTTTGCTGGTTAGATAAATCAGTTTGCCAAAACTGAAAAAGTGGTAAATATATGTAAACGATTTCTTTGCCTGTTTATCTTAAAAATGGAGGGTCGGCGAATGAATTTTTTCACAGAAGACCGTACGTTTTGCGCAATGCTGAAGCGGATGATGGACCCCGAACTGTTTAACTGGGCGGAAGGTGAGTTGTCAGACTTGGGAAGTGCAGCGGCGGGACGGATTGATGAGCGGGCGGCGCATACAGACAATGACGGTGAGCCGAAGTTAGTGAAATATGACCGATTTGGTGAAGATCAATCGTACGTTTGGGTGAATGAAGGGTATCGGCAAACGGCTGATGATATCTACCGCCGCGGGATTGTTGCCTATCCGCACCGGGAAATACCCGAGCTGGGCCGAAAAGGCAACTACTTTTATTCCTTCGCACAAGGATACCTTCTTTCGCAAGCCGAACCGGGATTTTACTGCCCGGTGACGTTGACGATGGCAACGGCGTATTTACTGGATTCTTACGGTGATGACGAACTGAAAAGACGATTCCTCCCGCATATATTATCAACCGGAGAAAAAGAAATGTATGAAGGGGGAACCTTTTTAACGGAACGGCAAGGGGGTTCTGATGTCGGCGCGAATGAAACGGAAGCGCTGGAAGCTGAAGACGGCTCCTACCGTCTTTACGGTGAAAAATATTTTGCATCAAACGCCGGTCGCGCAGAAGTCGCGATGGTGCTCGCACGGATTGCCGGATCGAAGCCGGGAACAAAAGGGCTGTCCCTCTTTCTTGTTCCTTGGCAACACGAAGACGGAACGCGCAACCGCCTTTCGATTCGCCGTCTGAAAGACAAGCTCGGGGTGAAGGCTGTCCCTTCAGCAGAAGTGGAATTGGACGGGGCAAAAGGATATCTTGTCGGCAAAGCGGAAGATGGTTTTTATTATATGATGGAAGCGCTCAATTTATCCCGCATCAGTAATGCAGTGGCATCGCTCGGGATTATGCGACGGTCGTACCTTGAATCATACACGTACGCAGAGACGCGCCAAGCATTTGCTAAACCGCTGATTGACTATCCGATGATTCAAGATACGCTGACAAAAATGAAGATTAAACTCGATGCAGAATTGTACAGTGTTTTTCATTTGATTGAAGAGTACGATCTTTCTTTTTATTACGAAGGGAAAACAAGCGGCAGCGAAACAGCCTATTTGCGGCTGTTGATCGCTTTAATCAAAGCGGAAACAGCGGATCAGTCGATTTCATTTGCTCACGAAGCGATTGAGATGCACGGCGGAAACGGTTATATTGAAGACTTTGTCACTCCGCGGATGTTAAGAGACGCCCAAGTATTGACCGTTTGGGAGGGAACGAGTAATATTCTCGGCTTAGAAGTGTTGCGGCTGATGAATAAGTACGCGATTCATCAAGAATTTATTCGCCGTATGGAAGAAAAAGCCGCGAGATGTTATGTAACAGATCCGAAGCTGCTCGCAAATGTACGCTCGATGATTGCGCAATTGGCGGATGAATTAGACGAAATCACCGCCCTTAGCGATTACGAACAAACGCGTAAAATCAAACCGGCGGCGAAAAAAATGGTGACAATCTTTGAAACTGTCATGATGCTTGAAGCAACAGAAGAAGCCGATCCGGGCGGCTGGGAACAAATTTCCGCTTCGATTTATATAAAATCTCAGCTTTATCCGCTGTTTTCATATAACCATACGTCATGGCGGCCGGAAGAAGGATGGGTCGTGCTCGGCTTAACTGAACAAGGCGCAAACTCTAGGGTTTAATCCCGACTTGCCGTGTGTTCTGCACACGGCATTTTTATCTTCTGTTGTCATAAAGTTGAAATATTTTTAAAATTTCTGACATATACCCTTTTAATAGCAACCGTATTAATGTATAATTTTAGTAAATTAACATGTTCTTTGACGATTGCCACGAGAGTAGGGTGAGATCACATTGTAGAGAGGAGAGATACAATGCTTGATAAATACCAAAAACGTGTAAAAAATTTGATCGTCCGTTTCAGTACCGGAGAAGAGTCATTTGAACAATACCAGCATCAGCAAGCGGTTAAGCGTTCGCTCAGAGAGTATGAAAAGCGAACGAAAAAAAGCAGTGATGAAGAGGCCTTATACAATATTTCTCATTATATGAACATTCATCGTTCGATTTATATTCCGATGGAAGATTTAACCCATTATGCACGTGATTTAGGTCTTTCATATGTAACCCCCGCGGGCCGTGATCTGTTTAAAGAACGGTTTGTTGAAGACGGCGATTGGGACCAGCATAAAGCGAAAATCTTTCCGTACATCTATAATGAAAAAAATCTGCGTACGGAACGTTATCTAAAAGTTTATGACCGCATCAAAAAATACGGTTATTTAAGCCAAAAACAATTAAATGCCAAACCGGTGTATCATGATTTTAAAGAAGTGGATGAGATTAAAGTTGTGATTGACCGGCATGGTAATTTTCTCAAAGTTGTCGATTGCGGCAAACACCGACTTGCTGCAGCGCGAACACTGAATATCCGCGAGATCCCGGTGTTTATCCAAGGAATCCATTATGAGTGGGCAATAAAATGCCTGAATAAGCATGCAATGGATCCGATCGAAGCCATCAACCTTGAGATTGAGCAGCTGAATTGCAAACAGCCGGCTGTTGCGAAATAAAAACCGAAGGGCGGAAAGCCCTTCGGTTTTTTTGCGTTTAATTCAGTTATCCCACGGTTTGTTTTCATCAAGTATCTTCGCCAGTTCTTTACTGTGCGCCCGCCGTTCTTGGCGGATTTGGATCCGCGCCGGCGCGGAATTATGCAAGTATAATTCTTCGTCTGATTCCGGTACGACATCAGGCACTTCCGCTGGTGTACCGTCATCTTTTAAGCCGACGAATGTTAAAAAACTGTGCGCCGCAACGCGCCGGGTTCCTGTGCGCAAATCTTCAGCGACGACCTTGACAAATACTTCCATCGAACTTCGTCCTGTCCAGGTAACGTGCGATTCAAGGCAGACGGAATCGGTTTTTCGGATCGGTTCTAAAAAGTCGACGCTGTCTGTTGAAGCTGTGACGCATTCACAGCGGCAATGCCGCGCTGCCGATATGGAAGCAACATCATCAATGTCGCGCATCAGTTTGCCGCCAAACATTGTATTGTGATTGTTCGTATCTTCAGGGAAGACGCGGCCGGTTTTGATTACTTTTGATTCGCGGCATGTTTTCGTGTTTGGTGTGACGTTCATAAAAGTTCCTCCTGTACAAGGTGATTTATACAGTATACAGGAAAAACCCCAGCAATCACAAATTCTCCCGCCTCGAAAGGCAGGAGAATCAGAGTACTTATTCAGCAACTTCAACTTCAACGTTATCGATCACGAGATTTTCCGCATCAGAAGCAGAGAAGATCAGTTCAGCTTCGCCGTCTCCCGGTGCTTCATATTCCCAGGTAATTGTCTCCCAGTCATCATCTGACCTGATTTCTGTATAATCCGAGTAACCGCTGTAGCCGTTGCCGTGATAATCAGGCGCGTACATCGCATTACGGATGTTGCCGGATCCTTTTACTTCGTAGGAAACTTCATACGTTGTCCCGTCAGCGATCGCGTAGCTTTCTGTTGTGAAACGGTTGTGACTCGCCGTCGTGTTTTCAAGTGCGAGGCTGTAGTCGCCGGTAACAGCCTCGTCACTTTGACTTACGCGGCTGTCCGGGAAATTGGTTGCCTCTCCGTTCCAAGCGTCAGGCATACCGTCTGTCCAGTCAGAAAAATCGCCGTTGGCTAAGTCTTCGAGTCCGTCAGCATCTGTCAAGACGCGGACTTCGAGCGTTAAAGTTCCTTTGTTTCCGGCTTCATCTGTGACGCTGTAGACGACTTCGTAGTCACCGGATTCAGATGTGTCAACGTTGTTTTCAATGTTGACTTCATCGGTTAAATCCCCATCGGTTTCATCTTCGGCTGTGACAGCCGGAACTGCAAATTCTTCGCCGACTTCGAGCGTCATCGAAGGATCGTCATTAAGCGCAGCATCTTCAAATGTAATTTCCGGCGCTGTAGTATCGCCGTAATCATAGTCCGGATCGATGTCGGGAACGTCCAGCTGAACAACCATTGGATCGTGGTCACTGGCGCGTCCGTGTTCTTCCATAAACTTCGAGTTAATGTTCATCACATCGACATCGAGTCCGTCCTGTAAATGATCAGATACAAGAATGGAGTCGAGTGATTGGGCATTGCCTTCATAGTTGTACGTAAATTGGTTTTCGCGCGGCAGTTCATAAATAGCGTTGTAGAGCATGCCGTCGTCTTCAAGAATTTGTACCGGCGAAGCCCACGGGAATTCGTTAAAATCACCGCCGACAACAACGTTCGGCTGCTCTTTATTTTCTTCCAATTCGCGGACGAAATCACGCACGACGGTAGCGATTTGATCGCGCTGCTCGCGGCTGTTTTGTTCGGCCGGCGCGTCCATGCTCATCGGCGCTTCATCTCCGCGTTTTGAGTTCCAGTGGTTGCCGATGACATAAACTGATTCACCTTTGAAGTTGAATTCTGTCATTAGCGGAACGCGTGAACTTTCAAATGCGTCGTTTTCCGGATCAATTCGGCCGGTGACGTAGTTCAGTTCACCGTCTTCATCGAACTCGAGCGCGTCCGTTGAACCGCCGATCTCGCCGTCAGGGATTTCAACCCGGTCTGTGCGGTAAATGTAACCGACACGGATATTGCCGCCGGGGATCCCGCCGTCAACGCCGTCTTTTGGCGGGATATCGATGTAATCATAATCGGGGCCGCCTTGAGCAGCAATTTCATCAATCAGCGTCTGATAACTTTCGTCCGCTTCAACGGTGCCGTCATCGGTGTCCCCGCTGTTGGACATCACTTCGACTAAAGCAATCACATCCGGTGCATCGAGTTCATTCGCCATTGAATGAGCTAACCGTTCGCGCCGCGTATCATCGGCGTCCGGATGGAAGTTCTCCACATTGTAGGTCGCAACGGTCAATTGATCTTCGTCAAATTCAATCGTCGTATTTTCCCGGCGTTCCGCATCGCCTTCTTGAAGCTCCGGGAGGCCGCCGTCAACAGGCTCGAGTTTAAAATTGCTGAAATCATACGTCAAAACACCGGTGACCGATTCATCAAAATAGTCGCCGGTTTTCGCGACAGTATCTCGTGGTACATTGACAAACATAATTTCCGGGTTGTCTTCGTCTTCTGTTAAATAGACCCCGCCTTCAGGCGTTCGGTTATCAATGTCCCACTGTTCCGAGACAACGGTCAATTCTCCGTATGATTGCGGACCGGTAACGGTCACCTGCTCAGGAATTTCCAGTTTCATTCCTTCCAAGCTCTCGTAAAAATCGATCGCATTCACGTCAGCATCAAATGTCGATGGATCTTCTGGATCGTATGTGTCCGGGTCGGCGACCGTCTGTTCAGGAATCTGCCGGTCCTCGCCGATTACGACCGCGTCTGGCAGCTCGTTGCCTGAAGATTGGACAGCCGACTCATCAGCAGCGATTTGTGTTGTTGTTAAGTCATTGTTGCCGTCAAAACCGTCTTCTTCGTATTCAACGACTTCGCCGCTCGTATGCACGAGATCGCCTTCGGAGACGTCGTGCCCGTAATGGTAGACATAAATCCCTTCAGATGTATTGTTATCGCCGTCGGATTCTTCACTTTGCATGTAATAGCCGTTGTTTTCCACATGCGTAACGATTCCCGGAACCTCAGTTACTTGCGTTCCTTCATACGGGGATGTGTGCGCGGCACCTTGAATATCATAAATTTCAAGCTCGCCGGCTTCCGGCCTGATCGTGTATTCGAACGAAGCAATTGCACTGTTTTCAAGCTCATCTGCAACGGCGATCGCCCGGATTTCAGTGTCTTCAGTTAATTCGATCGGGCTGTCATATACTTGACTGTCCTCAGTTGGATCCGTTCCGTCGAGCGTATAGTAAATTGTTGCATCTTCCGTCGCGGTGTTCAGCTCGACTTCTGTGCCTTCAGCGACATTCGTACTTTCCGGTGAGGCTTCAACAGGCTGAACACGATCAGCATCTTCAACAAGATCAGCGTTATCGCGCGGCATCAGCTTATCAACACCAAAATTATAATTGATGACCCCGGTAACACTGTCGTAGTTCGTCTCTTCGCTAATGTTTGCATGATTGCCGAGCATAACGAACTCTCCGGCGGAGTCTGATGCATTGTAATCGTCAAAATCAAAATTGTCCGCGACATCAACATCGGTCATTTCAACGAGCTGCGCATGGTAATCTTCGCCGCTTTCGCGCAGTTTCTCTGACGTTATCATTTCAGGTTCAACCAAGCCGGCGTCTTCTTCGATCAATTCAGTATTTTCTTCGTCTGTTGGAAACTGAAGCATGCCGTAATAATCATCACCAGTTCCAGTTGCTTCAACAAGATCGCCGCGGTCATACAGATTACCGAGGTTTTCGCCGCGGATGACGATGGCGGCTGTATCGTCCTCGATGTACATGTTTGTGGCGCCGCCTTCTTCAAACGCAGCGGTGACCGTTCCTTGAATCGTATGTTCTTCATCCGGCTGATCGCGCACTTCCTGAATGGTTGAGCCGTCAAATTCATCGTCAGGCGTGAAATCAAACGTATCTTCTTCGTCCCCGACGAGCAAGGTGCCGGCAAGCTCTGCTAAATCATCATCAGTATGTTCGACGGTCACCGTGCTCCGGTCGTCCTCGTTGACCTCATAATCCGTCAGTTCCGGTTCGACGGTCGTTCCGTCTTCAAGCGCGACGGACGGTTCGATCATTCGGCTGATGTCGATACCGGCGGGGTAAGTTTTATCGAATTCGACTTCAAATGTCGTCGAATCAAGCACATTCACGCCTTCGACGGTGCGGTCAGGTCCTTGTGAATTCGCATGGTCGGGCGGACCGCCGCCGGGACTTGCTTGTGCGCCGGCTGCCGGTGCAAACATCGATCCGAGCATTACAGCTGTCATCGTTAAGGAAAAATATCGGTTAATTGACATCAATCTTGTCCCCCTGTGTAAAAATTCATTATCTATAAAGAAGAATACCGATCTGTTTGTATAAAAAGCCCGGTGCTCACTCAAAGAGACCGGGCTTTTTAATTTTTATTCGTCTGTTTTATTCGTCGCTGGCAGCAAGATCGTTAATCCGGCCTTCGACTTCATAGTCCACATCGCCGAGTTCTGCCATGTAATCGCGGAGCATCTCCCAGTCGGTAAAGCCGACAATCGTTCCGCGTCCTTCATCATAAGCTTCAGCGAAAGTATCATATCCGTCGCCGCCGGTGGCGGTGAAGTTATTGGTTGCGATCGTATGCATCTCGTCATCGCGGGCAATCTCTTCGTATTCGCCATTGCCGTTGAGATCGACTTCAATCGCTTCAACGCGCTCGCCCGGTTCATTGTCGCTGTCATACGTCAGCTGCGTGCCGTCAGAGACTTGCAAGAAGCCGCCGTTCTCATTCGGAGCATCAGCAACGCTTGTCTCGAAGGCTTCATACAACTCTTCACCGGTCAAATCTAATGTAGCGAGCCGGTTGCCGAACGGCTGTACTTCGATCAGTTCGCCGACTGTCACTTCGCCTTGGGCAATTGGCGCGCGGATGCCGCCGCCGTTTTGCACGGCCATAATGATTTCATCATTTGTATCGAGTGCTGCGTCAAGCTGTCCATCTGTAATTAAGTTTCCGAGTGCTGTTTCATTCGCGCGAACGCTGACGTCGCTGCCGTCCCCGAGACGCGGGTTCGGCAATTCGTTAACGACGTAGGACCCTGCCGGCTCATTTTGCACTTCTTCAATTTGTTCTGTATACGGCTCAAGCTGATCGGCTGCGTCCGGATCGGCTTCGCGTTCGTCGGTTGCGAGCAGTTCGCCGTCCACACGTTCAACCGATCCGCTGTAATCGAACGTCAGGTCAATTACACCGACGTGTTGACCGTATTCACCGGCTTGAGCAACAACGGTCGGTTCAATCGCGTCGCCGTCGGCATTTTCTTCCACAAGGGTCGGAGGCTCTACCTCTGTATGGCTATGTCCGCCGACAATGACATCGATCCCTTCGACTTGTTCAGCGAGGCGAAGGTCGTTGCCGACACTTGGATCGCTGTCGTAGCCAAGGTGGGTGAGGGCGACAATTTTATTGATGCCTTCATCTTCAAACTGAGCAACCATCTCTTCAGCAGCTTCAGCATAATCAGAGAACGTTACATCCATCGGACTGGAGATATTTTCGGTATCTTCTGTATTTAAGCCGAAGATCCCGATTTCTTCGCCGTCATGTTCTTCAACGATGCCGTCATAAATGACGCCGTTTTCTGCTTCATAGCTGATTCCGCCTTCTGCCAGTCCGGAAAGAGAAGGGTCATTATCAAAGTTCATGTTCGCGCCGACAACCGGGAATTCAGCATTTTCTACAAATTCGGCGAATTCTGGATGACCTTCATCAGGATCGCCGAGATCGAATTCATGGTTGCCCGGAACAAAAGCGTCATAATCCATTAGATTCATAAATGATAATGCCGCCTGACCGCGGAATTCATTGAAATAAAGCGTACCGGAGAAAATGTCGCCTGCTTCGAGCGTCAGCCCGTCGCCGTATGTGTCACGCGCTTCATTTAATGTCGTGATCATTTGCGGATACATGTCGACTCGGCCGTGGAGATCGTTCGTGTGGAAAATATTCATATCAAATGAGCCATAATTAAAATCAGATGACTCACCGCCGACAGTCAATGTTCCGCTTTCATCGGTCAAATCATCGTGCGTAACGGTGATTTCAGAGCGGTCGTCTTCATGCACTTCAACATCTGTCTCGCCAATATCAATCGCATTACCGTCGTCATCTTTTGCTTCAATGTCGGTGACCCGTTCCAGATCGAGCCCGGCAGGAAACGTTTTGTCAAACGAGACGGTGAAACTGGATGGATCTAACGTATTCACGCTCTCGACAGTTCGATCCGGCCCGTTCGGCGTATTGCCGCTGTTTCCTGGAGCGTCATTTCCATTCCCCGGCGGTCCTTGGCTTTGACCGTTGTTGGCTGCAGCTGTCGTGGCTGAAGCGATCAATCCGATTGTCAACATGCCTGTCAATGTTCGGTAAAATCTCATTTCATCATGGCCTCCTTAAGTATATGTTTCAGCCGCAATTATTGCGAGCGGTTTCATTTTAACGTTCTTGATCAAAGAAAACAATTCCCGTTGTCAGACAAGTCAGACGACTGTCAACCTAAAAGACTAGCGCCCGTGATCAATATCGAACAAAAGATTTAGGACGTTTCATGAAATAACGCTGTTTAAACGAACGAAGTTCAATAAAATCAACAGAATAATCAACAATAAATGGAATATGAGAAAATGTATAAGATTTTAGCCTTATTTTTGAAAATTTTTCTTAGGGGGAAGAGCGAAGATAAACTTGTCTGATAAGCGGTTGAGCAGATGTTAAAAGAAAAATGAGTCTATCCTTCACCAAAAAGCATGAAAGGGAATATGAAAAAATCTCAAAAATGTTTCGATTTTGTGAATGGGCGAGATATAGCAAAGAACTTGCCGTTAGTTAGGAAGATATAAACAGCTAGTATTCTGTCAGAGCATTTGTTCACGTGTGAAAGCCGCTTGTGCGGTTTTACTTTCCCGCGGGAAATGAATAGAATGTTCGTTGTTGTTAAATAAATTTTTTATATTTTATATTTACTTAACACGATGCGGAAAAGGAGGGTATCAATGGCAACGGTTCAGATTAATGGCAGGAGGATCCCGGTGCAGGCCGTCTTTTTTGATAAAGACGGGACACTGATCGATTTTTCATCGATATGGCTTCCGTGGGCTCAACATTTAATGACGGTCTTCCCTGATCAAATGAGCGGGAACGATGCGGAGAAATCGCTCGGCATCTCGCTGGCGAACGGCACGGTCGACCCGGAAGGCCCGCTGGCAATCGGGAGCATGCAAGATGTCCGTTCTATTTTGGCGAATGTGCTTTATGTTCACGGCAAACCTTGGCACCGCGCTTTTCATGAAGTGATCGAACGAATGGATCATCTCGATGAAACGGCTGATCACCTTCGAAATTTGCAGCCGGTCGAGGGAGCGCATGAATTTTTGCGCTCATTAAAAAATTCCGGTGTTAAAACGGCTGTCGTTACTGCGGATGATTCGAAAACAGCTGCAGCTCATTTACAAAAACTTGGCATCGATCGCTGCTTTGACACGGTTATCGGAGCTGATGAGGTGAAGCGCACGAAGCCGTACCCGGATATGGTGAAACTTGCGGCTGAACGTTTAGATGTTCGTTTGGAAGAGACGATGATGATCGGCGACACCAATTCAGATATGATCGTCGGCCGAAGAGGGAGGATGTGCTCAACCGTCGGGATCGTTACATATGCTGATTCAGCGGCGCATTTAACAGAAGCGGATTTTACCGTTTCTTCTTATCACGAATTAACTTGTAAATCATGAAAGGGGTAAATACAAATGAAAAAATCAATCTTAAGTTTAACAGCTGTTTCCGCAGCTGCCGTTTTAACGGCATGCGGGGGAGAAAATGAAACTGTCACGATGTACACACATAACGATGAAGATGAAATGCAGGCGTTTGCGTCCGGAGTAGAAGAGGCGACCGGTGTGGAAACCGAAGTGCTGCGGATGTCGAGTGAAGAAGCTTGGAGCCGGATTGATGCCGAGCATCCTGATGTTAATGCAGACATGATGTGGGGAATGCTCCACAGCTTTGCGCTCGTTGCCGAGAATGAAGAGGATATGCTCGCATCGTACGATTCGCCGGAATGGGAAGATGTCCCGGATGAGTTTGTTGATCCGGAAGGACGCTGGTACGGGTGGTCGTACTGGTTTAACGCTTTGGCTGTAAATGAAGAATTATTGGAAGAAAACGATATGGATGTTCCGGAATCATGGGATGATCTGTTGGATCCGCAGTACGAAGGGGAAATCGCCCTGCCGGACCCAGGAACGTCAGGAACAGCATTTCTCTTCGTATCGACCTTGATGCAAGAAATGGGTGAAGAAGAAGCGTGGGAGTATTTGGATGAACTTGACGACAACGTCGGTCAATATTCGCAGTCCGGTTCAGCGCCGGCGCAAATGGCGGCACAAGGTGAATACGCCATCGGCATCACATGGGATCAAGCGATCTTTGATCGGATAGATGAAGGTTACCCAATCGATATCGTTATTCCTGAAGAAGGCGTCGGCTATGACTTGGATGTAGCTTGGATTTTTGAAGGGGCAGAAAATCAAGAAGCTGCTGAAACCGTTATTGATTATATCGGCAGTGACGCAGGGATGGAGTTAGCTGCTGAGCACCGTTCGATGGTTACAAAACCTGATGTTGACGGAACGATCGATTTTGAGCCGAATTTGATCGATTATGATGCCGTGTGGGCTTCGGAAAACCGCGAGCGGATTATGGATGAATGGCAGGAGCGTTTTGACTAAGCAGATGTATGTAAAGAAAGCAGGTGGCAATCATGAGTGATAACACAGCGGGTTCTGTGAACTCCCCCGCAAAAAAGAAAGAACGAGTTGAAAAAGGATTTTTGGCGGCAACCTGGGGGATTGCCGCCCTCCTATTTCTATTTATTTTAGCGCCTGTGCTTGCTGTTTTACTGCAGAGTTTTGGTATCGGCGCGGGAGCATTCACCCTGGAGCATTATGAACGGTTTTTCACACATGCAAACTATTTGCAGTCATTGTTTAACAGTATCGCTGCTGCAAGTATTTCAACATTTGTGATCGTCTGTTTGAGTATCCCGTTTGCTCTTTATGTGACACGGACGTCAACATGGCTTTCCTCGGTGTATCGCGGGATCGGTTTATTGCCTCTCGTTGCACCGCCGTTTATTTTCTCGTTGTCACTGATTATCTTATTCGGTCGGCGCGGGGTTGTGACACAGGTGTTTAATGATGTGACAGGTCTCGAGATCAGTATTTACGGGTTCTGGGGTGTAGTTATTGCGCAGGTTCTCGGTTATTTTCCAGTCGCTTATATGATGATTGAAAGTTCAATGCGCAATATCAATCCCAGTGTTGAACAAGCCTCGCAAGATCTTGGTGCCGGCCAAGGGCGGACGCTTGGTAAAATTACGCTGCCGCTGGCAGGAACAGCGATTTTAAAAGCAGGATTGATCGTTTTTGTGATGGCGCTTGCTGACTTTTCTAACCCGCTGATTATCGGCGGCGGCGAAAACTTCTTGGCTTCGGATGCGTTTTTACTTGTAACCGGTCAGCAAAACTTGGAGATGGCGGCCGTCCTCGGCGTATTTTTAATTATTCCGAGTTTGCTGGTCTTTTTATTTCAAACGTATTTGCTGAAAGGGCATGACACGGCTACGAGTCAATCGGGCGGAGCAAACAACCCGCTGAATCCGCGGATGAAAAGACTGATGTTTGGAATCAGCACGCTTGTCGCTTTATTTATCGTCGTGATGTTTATTATGGTTGTCCTTAGCGCATTTGTGCAGATTATCGGTGTTAATAACACCTTTACCCTCGATCACTTCGCCGATCAGTCCGGTTTTGACTTTCTGTGGAACAGTGTCGTTGTGTCATTTTTTGCGGCGTTAATTGCTTCAGGCATCGGGATTTTACAAGGGTATATGACGGCGCGTAAAAATGTGCCGATGAAAAAACTGATGGAATTTACCGCTCTATTCGGGCTCGCCGTCCCGGGAACGGTGATGGGGATCGGTTACGTCCTGATTTTTAACGGGGCGCCGTTTTATTTAACAGGTACGATCTTTTTGCTTGTCATGAATATGGCATTTCGAAAAGTCGGGGTCGGTCTTGAAGCGGGGATCAGTAAAATGCAGCAAATCGATCCTTCGCTTGAACAAGCATCACAAGATCTCGGAGCAGGACCGTATAAAACATTCGGACGTATAGTCGTGCCGCTGTTAACACCGGCATTTATGGCCGGATTTGTGTATACGTTTATGACAGCGATGGTTTCAGTCAGTTCCGTTATTTTCATTATTTCGCCGGGAACGAATCTGGCGGCCCCGTATATTTTAAATTTAGCCGATCAAGCAGCTGTCGGCCGCGCTTCGGCCATGTCGTTTATTCTGATCGTTATTGTTATCTGCTGTATGGGCTTATTGAAATTGATGGAGCGAAAATGGAGTATTAACTCTAAGTTGTAAAAAGGAGGCGTCATCTTTGAGCGAGCAAGCAATTCTGCGTTTGCAGGGGATAGAGAAGTTTTTCGGTGAAGAGCATGTGTTGAAAAATATTTCACTGGATGTCGAAGAAGGGGAGTTGATTACATTTATCGGCCCGAGCGGAAGCGGAAAAACGACGCTTTTACGCGTGATCGGAGGGTTCCACGAACAGACAGAAGGAGCGGTGATCCTTGATGGAGAAACCATCGATCAGCTTCCGCCGGAAAAACGGACAACAGGGATGGTATTTCAAAACTACGCCCTATTTCCGCACATGAGTGTATATGACAATGTCGCTTACGGGCTGAAATTAAAAAAAGATGTGCCCGCCGAAGAACGGGACAGTTTAATTAAAGACGCATTGAAACAAGTGCAGCTTGACGGATATGAAGCGAGAAAGCCGAGTGAATTGAGCGGCGGACAGCAGCAACGAGTTGCGATCGCCCGTTGTCTTGTATTAAAGCCGAAAGTGCTTTTGCTTGATGAACCCCTTTCAAACTTGGATGCTAATCTTCGTCTGATAATGCGCGATGAAATCCGGCGTTTAAAAGAGGAATTGAATTTAACAATCGTTTTTGTCACCCATGATCAGGAGGAAGCGCTAAGTATTTCCGACCGTGTTCTCGTTTTAAAAGACGGAGAAGTTCAACAGCTCGATGCCCCTCCAGCCGTCTACCAGCATCCGGAAAATGAATTCGTCGCTGAGTTTGTCGGGCACGCCAATTTGATTGAAGGATCTTTTACCGGCAAGGAAGATGGGATTGTGTTTCAATCAGATGTAAGCCCTGAACTGACATTTCCGTTAAATATCGGCGGAGATTGGAAGGGAAAAAAAGGGACGGTGCTCTTGCGTCCGGAAATGATCACCGTGGATGAAGATAGTCCTTATCAAGCAGAAGTTAAAAAAGCTGTTTATCATGGAAACAGTGTCCGCTATCACGTAGATCTGTTTGGTGAACCGCTCTATATTGATGCGCTCAACCCTCTCAGTGCAAAGATTCACCGGCGCGGTGATAAGGTAGGACTGGGTTTTCCTGACCGCGTGCATATCATTCCGGAAGATCTCCCGGTTAAATCATAAATAAATGACAAGCTGAGACCGTCAGGGTTATGCCTGACGGTCTCAGCTTGTAGACAAATTATTATTTTGACGTAAGCCAGGCATCCACTAACCTCCGCTTGCCCCGGGCAAGGACTCAGCTAGTATTCGGCGGCCTGAGTCCGCGGAATCCGGATCTTCGTCTCTTGCTTTCCCGGAGGCGTCGGAGGAGTGGATAGACGGCTTCCTTTATTATGAATACACTCGATTCAAAGAAGGACGATGCGTAGTCATCCGTTCCTTTTAATATGACATCGATCGATGTCATGACTTTGTCAACACTCTGAAACCGTCAGAGCTATGCCTGACGGTTTGTTTTTGTCTGTTTGATCGAAGCAAAAAACCGTCCCGGATCAGAGGGATCACCGGGACGGTTTGGTAACGAATTTATTTCAGTTCTGGCCAGTAGTCTTTGTTCGCTTCAATTAAATCTTCGAGCAAGTCTTTGGCGACTTGTGCGCTTGGGACGATTTTTGAGAGCGTTAATGCTTGCCAAAGCTTTTGATAAGATTCTTCTTCAAACGCTTCGACAACAAGTTTTTCAACGGCGACTTGCTGTTCCATTAAGCCTTTTTGGAAGCGCGGGATTTCGCCTTGAGTAAGCGGCTCCGGTCCTTGACTTCCGACGAGGCACGGCACTTCGACCATCGCAGTCGGTTCAAAGTTGCTGATCGCGCCGTTGTTTTCGACAATCAAGAGCATGCGCTCTTTCGTGTTGTAGGCGATCGCGCGGGCCAAGTCAACGATATAGGACGCATGTTCATCGATGTGCAGTTCGCTGTTTTTCGCCGTGCCTTCATCGATGATTTTTTGACACTCGCCGAAGACGAATTTTTCGCGTCCGTCCATGACCTCGTTGGCGCGGGTGTAATCAGGATTGGATTTAGCCACTTCGTAGTCAGGATAGAAGTAATACTTCAAGTACGTGTTCGGAACCGTTTCCGGATCGAGCGCCTGCACATCTTTCGCTTTTGCAAAGGTGCTGTTCCAGCTCGCATCCGAGTGCTGGAGCGACTCGTCTTTTGTCACATAACCGAATTTCGACACGTGCTCGCGAATTTGCGGCAGGAGATCGTTGCCTTCTTTATCGCGAATGTCTGTCCACCAGCCGAAGTGGTTCAAGCCGTAGTAACGGACTTCCATTTCTTTACGGGAATTCAGTCCGATCGCATTGGCCATCAGCTCTTCGATGCCGATCGGCATGTCGCAAATGTTCAAGATGTTCGAATTCGGACGGAGTTTGCGTGTCGCTTCAGCAACGATTGCGGCCGGATTCGAGTAGTTCAGGAACCAAGCGTCCGGTGAATACTCGTCCATGAAGTCAATCAATTCCAGGACATCGCCGATCGAGCGCATGCCGTAAGCAATTCCGCCCGGTCCGCACGTTTCCTGGCCGACACAGCCGTGTTTCAATGGAATTTTTTCGTCTTTTTCGCGCATTGCGTACTTGCCGCTGCGGATGTGCGCCATGACAAAGTCTGTGTTGGAAAAGGCTGTTTTCGGGTCTGTTGTTGCTGTGAACGAAATATCCGGCGCTTTTTCCTGCAAAATCACTTCCGTTGCGCCGGCAATTGTTGCCTGCCGGTCTTCATCGTTGTCGAAAAATTTGATTTCACCGATCGGGAACTTGTCCAGGTTGTCTAACAGCATGAGGACGATCCCCGGCGTGAAGGTAGACCCTCCGCCGGCAATCGTAATTGAGAATTTTTTCATAATAACGCCTCCTAATTATAATTATTTTTGATTGTTTTCGTAGTCATCGATAAAGCCTTCGATGGAATCCCGCACTTGCGGAACAGATAAGCCGACAATGACTTGAATGCTTTGACCGTTTTTCACGAGTCCGTGTGCCTGTCCGTGCTCTTTGAAGTACGCATCATCTTGGACTTTTTCCGGATCGTGCACGGTGACGCGCAAACGCGTCGCACAGTTGGTGATATCTTGGATGTTGCCGGCGCCGCCGAGTCCTTCTAAAAAGGCCGATCCGCGCTGGTCGTATTCGCTGTCGTATTGTTGGGCTGCTTGTCCGGAAGCACTTCCCTGCTTGCTTGCTTTATAATCTTCTTTCGTGTAAAGCTTTGTTTCTCCGCCGTTATCATCTTTTTCACGCCCTGGCAGGGCAAAATCGAATTTCAAGATCAAGAAGCGGAAGAGATAGAAGTATATGACGGTGAAAAGAACACCAACGACAATTTGAGCCAAATACACTTCCCAATGGGCCGCGCCAAGCGGAATCCAGTTCGTTGTCGCGATTTCGATCAAACCGCCGCCTTGGTTACCGACGAGGCCGAATGCGTTTTGAATCGTTACCATTGTTGCACCGAGTGCAGCGTGGAGTGCAAAGAGTGCCGGAGCAATGAACAAGAACGTGAATTCAAGCGGCTCTGTGATGCCGGCTACGACAGCTGTTAAGGTAGCAGCGAGCAACAGTGCGCCGACTGTTTTCTTCTTTTCTGGTTTCGCACAGCTGTACATTGCTAACGCAATTCCGATCGAACCGAACATCTTAATGTTTCCTTGCAGGAGGAAACCGCCGCCGTCCCATTCATCTGCCATGGAACCGTCGGTTGCAGCTAATTCGCCGAGTTGACTGACCCATGTGGCGGTGATGCCGTCATTGACCACTGCCGGACCGAATTGGAACGGTGTGTAAATAAAGTGATGCAACCCGGTCGGGATCAAGATTCTCTCAAGGAAGTGGAAAAGCCATACACCGAGCGAACCTGATGCGATCATAAATCCTTGCAAAGCAGCAATGCCGTCTTGCACCATCGGCCAGAACCAAGCGGTGAAAAAGGCCAGCGGCAGCATGACAAAGAAGGAAAGCATAACGACAAACGGGCCGCCTTGGAAAATCCCTAACGAATCGGGAAGTTTCTTATCATAGTAACGATTGTGCAGCCAAATCGTTATTCCGGAGATGACAATCGCGCCTAAAATATTAGTGTCGAGCGTCTCGATTCCGGCAATCGCCGTTAAGCCGGTTCCGGCATCGAGTTCTGCATCAGCATCAATGTTAAATGCCGGTCCCCACATCTCCATAATCGAGTTGATGTACGTGTTAAACATCAAGTAAGCCATCACTGCGGAGAGAACCGCACGGCCGGAAGCTTTCTTCGCTAAGGAAATCGGCAGTCCAATTAAGAAGACCAATTCCATATGCGTGAAAACAGTCCAACCGGTGTTTTCAATCAACGTCCATACTTGATACCAAAGACTGTCCGGGTCGGCCAAGCCGCCCATGATTTGTTCATTTTTAAATAGTGTAGCGAGTCCGACGACGATACCGAAGAAAGGAAATAATAAAACCGGAACAATCATCGCACTGCCGAACCTGCGAATCGAATTCATGAACACTCACCACTTTCATAGTTAGAATTTTTGTATGCGTTTACTGTTTACACTTGTAACTATATCTTTAAAAGAAAGCGGATACAATGGCTTGAGAGCACTGAGGGAAGAGGTGGAAACATCCGGATATTGTTTCAATTCGCGGGAAAATTTCCGAACATTCGTGATACAATGAACAACAGTGAGCTTAAACGTTAAAGGGGTGGTCGATGTGAAACTGGAGGAATTGATTAACGAATATTACGATCGGTTGAATGAAAATGATATGCACGTGTTAAAGTACGTCCTTAACAATAAAGAGCGCAGCGGTCATATGGGGATAAACGAATTAGCTGAAGCCTGCCATGCGTCGAGGTCGTCGGTTCACCGCTTAACGAAAAAACTCGGATTTTCCGGTTACAGCGAATTTCGGGTTTTTCTTAAATGGGAAGAAACACAGGGAAAGGTCGAACCAGGTCATATTCAACGGCTGGAATCCGATACGGCGGCAACGATCAAACATTTAGCGACCGTCGATTTTAAGCCGATTGTCCAGCAGTTGGCGGATGCCAAACGCATATTCATTTATGCCAGCGGGACAGCACAGCTGTCCTGTGCGAAAGAGGCGCAGCGTTTGTTTGCGATCGTCCATACGTTTGTGACGGTGATTCACGACAGCGTCGAATTTGAAACGATATTTCCGGCAATCGATGCGGAAGATGTCGTCATTATTCTCTCGCTTTCTGGTGATACCCCGGCTCTGTTGCCGCAAGCCAAGCAGCTTAATGCGCGCGGGATTCCGTTTATCTCGATTACGAACTTAAAAAACAATCATTTAGCGCAAATGTCGCCGTATACGCTTTACGCTGCCAGCACCCCGGCACAGTCGAAACAAGGAGCGGAAATTGTCTCGTTTGTTCCGTTTTATATTGCTGTTGAAACGTTGTTTCGTCATTACACGGAAAAAATAGAGCAAGATTTATAACCTGGATATGAAACCGTCATTCATAATATGTGAAAATGTCAAAAAAAGTTTATGAACGTTTTGGTGTAGAAAATACGTGAAATAGACTGTACCGTAACACGATATAATGAAGGAGGATTCATATAATGAAAAAATCACTAGGAATTTCTGTCATGTCAAGCGTGCTTGCACTCGGTGTGTTAGCAGGGTGCGGAGACGATGTTGACAATAATGATGGAATGAACAACAACGACGGAATGAATAACAATGTTGAAAACGATGCAGACAACGACGGCTATAATGACGACGATGACGACGATGATATGCTTAACGATGACGATGATGATGACGATGACGATATGATGAACGACGATGATGATGACGACGATGATATGCTCAACGATGACGATGACGACGACGATGATGACATGCTTAACGATGACGACGATGACGACAACTTGAACGATTAATTTGCGTGTGAGAGTTAAATGAAAAGGCATTTCCCGTTTGTATCGGGAAATGCCTTTTTTATGCCGTGTTTAAGATGATGTTGTGATGATTTTTATCGCTTGAATGAAACTGGATAAGCTGTGCTGTGTGTAATCATTGCGAATGTCATAACTGTCGAGGCTTTCATGCAAAGCTCCGAGACAGAGCGTTTTGTTTGTTAAATACATGACGGACTCCAGACGGTATTGCAGCTGAAGCTGAAAGCGAATGCCGGCAAAGATCGCTTCTCTAGCTTTTTCCGCCATGTTGTGATCGTTAATGCGCAGGGCCATTTGATAGACGGCACCGAGCCCTTCGCTTCGGCAGGCTGTCGGCGTCGAACGCGGGATTCCTTTCATTTCATAAGAACCGAGCCATTCGTGATCATAAGCTGTAGCATCTGTTCGCTGAGAAGCAAACATGGCTTCAGCAATGAAATAGCTGTGACGGACGTACAGCTCTTTCGGCCGTTCCCGGTGCAGTTCATTTAAGGCATAAAGAAGCCAGTGATCGTGTTCGATGCTGTCCTGCTGGGCTTCGGCGTCACGGCGGTTGATAAGAAAATCCGCTTCGTTTTCCGCCGTAACAAGCCATGTTTCATTACCGTCCAATTGATACAACCGAACGAGACCGAGGATCGCTTCACCCGGATAATACGACGAATTAAAATGGGTCACTTCGCCGGTCGAAAACGTTTGTTTATGAACGGCGAATTTGCCTGTCTCGTCCTGTGTTGCTTGCATCCAAGCAGCGAGCCCGGTCATATAGGCAAGGTATTGTTTGTCGTTGGACTGTTCTGTGTATTTACTAAGGGCAATTAAAGCCAATCCATTTCCGCCGAGTTTTATGGCGTCGTTTTCCACAACGGCGGCAACTTCTCTGCCTTCCAATTGAAAAAACTCGATTCTTTTCAGTAAATAGCGAAGCGCCTTTTCAGCTGTTTTTAGCAGGTCGGTGTCCTGCGTGAGTTCGTATGCTTCAAGCATTGCGTACACCGTACCGGCATGGCGTAGAATATTGTACCGGTTTGCAGCAAACTGATCGCGCGGATCGTACGAATAAACGAATTTGCCTTGCCGGTTTAACACCTGCATGAAGTAGTGGTTTTTCGTTAAAGCAACAGCCTGTTCCAATTTTTCTCTGGTCAGCGGTTCATTCTGTGTATCGCGGTGGCCGCGAAACAATACATGCAGTCCTTCGTCATTTAAATAATAGCTTGCTGTTTTAAATGTAAACACATCAAACCATTCTTCCGCTGTCAGCATTTTTTCTGCCGGCGTACCGAGCAGGCCATGTTTGCGCAGGGCGCGATACATATGTTCGCGTTGTAATTTTCCGGAACGGATCATGCCGTACATCTCGACTTCTTCCGGCAAAAATGACAAAAATCCTTCTTTATCTAAAATAATACCGTCTTCTCTCGGTGTGTACGAAATTTTTTCGTTCAGGACATTCATCCAGCTCATCGTCTGTTTTACGGTATTGATTTCTGTTACGACGTCGAATTTTACGTCCTCGGTCTTGATCACCGGCATTTGACTCAGGGCAGATTCCGCTGCTTCGGAAAGCGATGCTCCTTTTCCCCCGCGAACTTGAGCACGCTCGCCATTATAGGCGGCGGATATGTATACGTGTTGATGTCCGTTTTCATCGCTATAGGCATATGGAGCATCAATCTCGGGCAACTCAGCCTTCTCACCGTTAATTCGCTGCAAAATATGTCGCAGTAGCTGTTCCATCGTCCATCGCCCTCCTTCATCGTCTTAATGGTTATTTTACCATATCAAAGAAACGTGAAACTGGGAAAAGTTATTAACCTATTTGGATCAATCCGAAAAAGCAGCGGGCATTTATAGTACAATGAAGGTAAAGGTGATTGTTCGTTAATGATTTAATGAAGGGAGTAGTTGTTTATGCATACGAAGGTATTTCAAATGGACATCATCCCTGGCGACCCGGAAGCGAACCGAGAACGAGTGAGAAATTGGTTTGAAACAGAAGCCATTCAAAATGGACCGCCCGTTGACCTGGTTGTTTTGCCGGAGATGTGGACGACGGCGTATACTTTGCCGGAGTTAAATACGATTGCAGAACCGGTGGAGGAGAATGAATCAACGAAACTGCTGCAAGAATTAGCCGTCGCTTACAATACAAACATTATCGGCGGATCGATTGCAGTGAAGAAAAATGCCAAAGTGTTCAACCGGGCGCTCGTGATTAACCGTCAGGGCGAACTGATTTATACGTACGACAAACTTCATTTAGTGCCGATGCTGAATGAACCGGCCTATTTGTCACCGGGGGAAAAAGCCGTAGAAACATTCGAGTTGGATGGAATAAAAATGGGCATCATTATTTGTTTTGATCTCAGGTTTCCGGAAATTATTCGCAGTCTCGCTCTTCAAGGCGCCAAAGCGCTCTTTATTCCGGCAGAATGGCCGGCGTCCCGGACACTTCATTGGGATGTACTCAGCCGGGCGCGGGCGATTGAAAATCAAATGTATGTGATTTCTTCAAATCGAGTTGGCAGTTATGACGGCACTGGATTTGCCGGACGTTCAATGATTATTAATCCATGGGGGGATGTCTTGGCGGAAGGCTCAATAGATCAAGAAGAAGTGTTGGCAGAAGTCTTGGATCTGAATTATGTCTCAGAAGTGAGAGAACAGGTGCCGGCGTTAAAGAGCAGAGTGCCAGAATATTATAACTGAGATGGTTATACGAAAAAATTTGGAATCTAGTTAATTGGGATTATTTCCATTTTTCGACATACTTTGCGGAAAATATGTGCTACAGTAATGGTACATTTCTGCAAAGGGGGGGGAGATAATGGATTCAGAGCGTTTCAAAGCATTGTTGCTCGAAGTGAAGAAACGCGGTTCGACAGACGAAGAAATCAATGAAGCTGAATTGCTGAATTACATACAGGATCAATTAAAAAAACAAATAAACCAATCGAAGGCAACGTATGAATAGGATGAAAAAGCCAGCGGCGAACAGCCGCTGGCTTTTTCTGCGGAATAGCACTAAAAATGAGATAATAAAACGACAGATTGTCTATGAAAGATTTGAAATATGTGGTAACATATATCGGCGACAATATTAGATTAAGATTGAAGTAAAGGATGAGCGTAATGACGACCGAAGAACAAACGTTTACAATATGTGAACAAGCTGAGGGCAGCCGCGTTTTTGCCTTGACCGGTCTTGTGAATACAGCAGAAGATGCGGCAGGGGAAGAAATTGTTTTGTTAATTAATCATCAACGGGTGGCGTCAGTGCATATTGACCGCTATCACTACTTTGAAATGACTGACTTGGATACGGATTTTTCGTTGGAAGCAGATATTCGTCTCCGCATTGAAGGTATGGATGTGGAAGATAAAGTAAATGTAACAGTGCAATAAAGAAGGCATGTGAATGAGGCTGCTTTTCTTGTATAATAACGGTAGATTATCGATTGAAAAGGAGACTGACGATGAAAAGATGGGTGGTTATCACCGGTGTGATCCTATCGGTGGCTGTGATTTTGTTCGGGCGCTGGTACTATACGGAAAAATTGAATGATATTGCGACGGCGGCACAGCAGCAGGCTTTAGATACATATATGGAAGCTGAAGAATCGGAGACGGCAACAGTCAATGATGAAAACGCTGAAGAAGCAAACGAAGAAGAAAGCGCGGATGAGAATGACGACAGCGATGTCGATGTTTCTGAGGCGGATATGGACCGAGCGATGAATTTGCCGGAAGATATTTCCGACGCTTTTATCAATTCGATTGAAAACGGGGAAGAGATTTCCGTGACTGTCGTTGCCTCCGAATCAGCCGAAAGTGAAGAAGGAGATGCATGGCCGGCAGTATTGGAATCGTATTTGGAAGAAACGTATGATAATGCAGCATTTTCAGTCACAGCTGAGACATTCGGTGAGCAAACAACACTCGAAATGGTGCAGGAGAATGCGTATGAAGGTGCCGTTGATGAGGGGACGGATTTAGTCATTTTTGAGCCGCTGCTTTGGAACGACAACGGGGTTGTCGGCCAAGACCAGTCGCTGGAGCATATCACAACGATGATAGCAGAGTTTGAAGAACAGACAGAAGCATTGGCTTTGACACCGTCTCAACCGGCTTTTCAGACCGTAAATTACCCGGCGCAGATCGAAGCCTTGGAAGATTATGCTGAAGAAAGCGGCATAATTTACCTTGATCATTGGAGCGCATGGCCGGATCTTTTTGATACTGAACTGCTTGATTATGTCGGTGAAGAAGACCGTCTGCCGACAGAAGAAGGGCATGCTCTTTGGGGAGAAGCACTTGGACAGATGCTCGGCGGGGAGTAAGCTGAATAGCGACAAGTTAAAAATAACGATAAAAACACCCTCTATGCAGCAGTTGTCCTTGTACAGCATAGAGGGTGTTTTGTACGATCATGATTCACTTGTACGCCAATTAGCAGAGTATTCGTCTTTTGCATCCGTATCCTTTGTCTGTTTATGAAAATCCATTCTATAAGCAGAGAAAGCTTTATAACATGACGGACACTGAAACGGAAACGAATTGTTCTTATCTGCTCCGGCTTTTCGAATGTCGGGCGCTTGATTTCCGTATGTTTGCTGAGCCCAATCATTCCAAGTTTCTGCGGAATGCACATTTGTACAATTCGGACATTCCACATGCGAGGCATTGATCACCTTTTTTCGGCGCGCTGCCTTGAATAACATTCAACCACCACACTCATCCCGATTTTTTACGAACGTACTGCTCTCTCCACGGATTATCATAAGGGAAAAATGAACAAAAATCAATCAAACTTATCAGATGTTCGAAAATTCGTCTAAAATTTGCTCTTCAGACATAGGGGTTTCGAACCACTCATCTATATAATCATGGAAATTATTGACCGGGATCGCGTAACTTGCCCCGTCGACGGTATCACTTCTCGCGGTAATGACACCGACAGCTCCTTTTGCGTCTTCAGTAACGATCGGTGAGCCGCTGTCGCCGCCGTGAATCGCCAAGTCGAGGTAGTAAAGGTGTTCTTGCAGGTTTAAGGATGCATAAATCGATCGGCTTTTTTCAAGCAAAGTTCCGTAATAGTGATTTTCATCAAAGTCAGCGTTCGTATCGAGCCGGATGATTTCATCGTCCTCAGCAAGCTCGCTGTCCGTGCGAAGGGGGATGCTGGTTTCAACGTGCTCGGTGTCGTCCACTTCTAAAAGGGCAATATCCTCATCGATAGAAACGCCGATCACCTCAGCTGTGACCGTCTCGTCATGTTGATTAACAATATCGGCGTTTAAATCGTTTAAAATGACGTGCGCGTTTGTCAGCAGTTTATCCTCTTCTATGTAAAAACCTTGCCCGTACTGTGAGGGTGTTTCAACGTCAACGACCGCATCGTTCATATAGTCAAGGCTTTCTTCCCAGCCAAGATAATCGAGCGGATTTTCCCGCTTATCAACCCAGGCATACTCTTCAGCGGAAAACTCGAGGTTTGAACGTTCAGACAAGACAGGTGTTTCTCGTTCAACATCTGTGAAACTGCTTGATTCTTGAATCGTTTTCGCGGCGCAGCCGGAAATCAAAACCGCTCCCGCTGTAAAACCGGTGAACAGCACTGTGAATACAGTGCAGCTGTTTGTCTTTAGCAATCTTTCCTCCCCCTTGTCTGAACGGCGTACATTACGATGTAATCATCTCAGCTATTTCAGGTATACTCAGCTCATTTGTGAGTTCATATTCCCCTGAACGGACATCCATCATCATGTCATTATCCTCGATGTATGCAGTAAAGTCTGAACGGTCGTCAATGATTTCTGACTCTTCCAGAATAGCGGCGATTTCTCCGGCAGTCATACCGGATGAAACGCCTAGGTAAAGGCGGACTGTTTCATCGTCGCTATTTTCGCCGTCTTCGCTGTGCTGGTTATTCTCGCTTGTCTCTTGTTCTTCTAATTCATCAGCTAACTGCTCTTGGTCCTCTTTAGCTGTTTCCAGCTCTTCTTCCAGTGATGAAATCTCTGCTTTAAGAGCTGCTTCGTCTGCTTGTTCGACGTCGCCGTCATTTGTATTGGACGAGGTATCCGCCGAATTTGTTTCATCTGTCGACGGATTTTCTTCACTTGCGGCGAAATCAAACGGAAAAAACGCCGGGGGCGAAAGAATGATTGTGGCAACAAGCAGACCGAAGGCAAAATTCCGGATACCGGTTTTGGACATCATTATGAATCTCCTTTATTTTAAACTATTTTAATCATTTATGTTGCTTTTTTCATGATTTTCCAAATAAAAAACCCGCTGCTCAAGTTTATGCATCCGGTCTTCGGTTTGAATTAATTTTTTGGATGTTTCGATTGCTTGCTGATCAATCCGGTCAGTAACATCGTCTTTTTTGTTATTGATGAAAAAAGACAGGATAAATAAAACGATAGCGGAAATAAGCAATATATCACTGATCATTTAGGCACCTCCCTTTCGGTAGTCTTCATACCTCTTAAATATATACCATAATATGCAACTTGAAAGAACAGAAAAGCGGAAATATAGTCAGTTTGTCCGTCCATTTATAAGAAAAACATTAAAAAAGGCGTATTTTGTTACACGATTGAAATATAATCGTAATCTTATGATTACATACATGTCACATAGGACTGATAGACTGTTCATTGTGAGAAAAAAATAACGAAACGTGTCGATATGGGGGATGAACTGGTGAGGAAAGCACTAATTTTAGCAACGGTCTTAGGTATAAGTGCAGTATTCGGAGGGCATAACGAAGCAACAGCGACGGAAAATCTTGAAAATGAGCAGAATCAAATAGATGAAGAACGCAGTGAAGTGCAATCGGAATTGTCCGAGGCGGAACAAGAACTGGCGGACTTAATTGATGAGAAGGAAGAGCTGGAAGAAGAACTGACAGAAATGAACGAGACGATCGAGGAAAATGAAGCGAAGATCGTCGATACAGAAGAAAATATTGCTGCAAACGAAGAAAAAGTGACTGAAATTGAAGAGGAAATTGATGTGTTAGAAGCGGACATTGATGAGCGGTTCAATTTGCTGAAAAGCCGTGCAAGTTCTTATCAGCAAAACGGCAGCAGCGATGTCAGCTACATAGAAGTCATTTTAGGGGCTGAAGGTTTTGCGGATTTTATCAGCCGAGTCGCGAATGTATCGCGAATAGCGGAAGCGGATCAAGAATTTATTGATGAATTAAAAGCACTCGAAGACGAGCTCTCTAAGAAACAAGAAAAACATGAGGAAACATTAGCTGAACTCGATGAACAAATGACGGAGCTTGAAGGGATGGCAGATTATCTCCAAGAGCAAAAAGAACAAACGGAAAAGATGAAAGATGATGTAGCGGCCAATGAAGACGAGCAAGAAGATTTAATTGCCGAACTGGCCGCAGAGGATGACGAGCTCGCTTCTGAAGAAGCCGATTTGTTAAATCGTATTGAAGAAGAACGCGAACGCCAAGAAGCGGAAGCAGAGGCTGCTTCAGCAGCATCTGACGAAAACGTTGCACCTTCAAACGAGAGCGGTTCAGAAGACAGCGAAAATACAGAAGACAGCGGAAATAACGCATCGGCGAGCAATCAACCAAGCAGCAATGCAAACACAAACAATGCCTCGTCTTCCGGCAGCAGTGCTCCTTCCGGCGGAAGCGGTGCGGAAAGCTTAATCAGCAACGGCAAAGAATACATCGGCAATTCCACGTACGTTTTCGGCGGCGGCCGCTCGCAGTCTGACATTAATGCCGGCCGTTTCGATTGTTCTGGGTTTCTCAGCTGGGCCTTCAGTTCAATCGGCATGAATATGCCTGCTTCGACAGACGGGTTAGCTTCTGCTGGTACACGCGTTTCATCAAGTGAGAAGCGGCGCGGAGATATTGTCTTTTTTGATACGTACAAAACGAATGGGCACGCGGGGATTTATCTCGGGAACGGCACGTTTCTCGGGGCGCAATCATCAACGGGCGTCGCGGTAGCCGATATGAGCAGCGGCTATTGGGCAAACAACTACAACGGCCACGTGATCCGTCCGAATTATTAAAAAGTCGGCAGCAATAGAGTGAAAAACCGCTTGGCATTTGGATTGCCAAGCGGCATTTTTTAACCGGGGTAAAGAAAAAAGCGGTCGGCCCTGGGACGAGGGCGACCGCTTCGCCCGCAACTGTGCACGGGCATGATATATAAATGATAGGGGGGAGAGATGAAAGTGGTGGTTTCAGCTCTTAATTTTTGTTTACCCCGGTTTTGCAGCGAATAAACATTAATTTAAAAAAGAATCATTATGTATCAAAAATGCCTGTTATTTTCAAAAAAATGTGAAAATGGTACTTAAGGCACTGATGGTTTTGACTACTCTTTGGTAAAATATTTCAGTGTTAGCGTATAAATAGGGCAGTGTCTACAAAAATAAATGAAGAGGTGATTGGATGGCAAAAACGGGGAAATCAATTCGTTCGGCTGTTGTGATATCCGCGGCTGCTGCCGGAGTCGTGGCTGCTCCGCAAGTTACAGAAGCTTCGTTCGGTGAAGAAGACCTTTCGTTCGGGATGCAGGGGGAACACGTGAAGACGCTGCAAAATTTGCTCCAAAAAGAAGGTTTTTTTGGCGGTTTTGACACACCGGGGGTATTTGGTGAAGTAACCCGATCAGCTGTCCAGCAATTTCAAGCAAACCACATGCTCTTGCCTGACGGAGTTGCCGGGGCGAAAACGTTCTCTATACTGAACACTCTGCCGGAAGAATCGCTGGCGACGGAAGAAGCAGAAGATACATATGCTTCGGAATCTGTTTCAGTATCGATTACTCCGATCAGTGATGAATCGCAAGTGCTCCGAAAAGGTGTGCGGTCGAGCGATGTTGAATCGCTGCAGCAGTATTTGCAAAAAGCCGGTTTTTATGATCATCCAGAAGTGACCGGAATTTATGGCAACATGACGAAGGAAGCGGTCCGCCAGTTTCAGCAAGCCAGAGAGTTAAAAACAGACGGTTTGGCCGGGCCGGAGACGCTTGGACAAATGAATCAAGAAATCGGCAGCAATGTTGATCAGGCCACGAGCATGTCGCGTTCATCGCTCGAAGGTTCTGTTCTGCGCCAAGGAGACCGCGGCAGTAAAGTTGAATCCCTGCAAGAAGAACTGAAAGAACTCGGTCATTACACAAGCACTGTTGACGGCATCTACGGACCGCTTACCGCATCTGCCGTACGCGATTTGCAGCGTGAGACGAACATTACGGTCGACGGGATTTTCGGTCCGCAAACGTTCTCGAAGCTCGGCAATACGAGCGGCGGCAATTCTAATTCGTCCTCTTCGAATGATTCATCAGCTTCAAGTTCAAGCGGAAATTCGTCGCTGTCGGGAGTCGTGCTGCGTCAAGGCGCGCGCGGTGATAACGTGCGTACACTGCAAGATGAGCTGAAAGATTTGGGCTATTATACCGGTTCGATTGACGGTATTTACGGGCCGATGACAGCCTCGGCTGTCCGCGGTTTGCAGCGCGCAACGGGGATTTCTGTCGACGGAATATTCGGCCCGCAAACGTACGGTGAGCTGAGCGGAGCGCCGTCTTCATCAGGCGGATCCTCTTCGAACAATTCATCATCCGATTCTTCGGCATCGAGCGGATCGTCCAGCGGTGACGTGCTTAAAGTAGGCAGCCGCGGAGCAGATGTCCGCGAGCTGCAAGAAATGCTGCGGGCGACGGGGCATTATTCATCAGGTGTCGACGGGATCTTTGGTCCGCTGACAAAATCGGCCGTCAGTAAATTCCAAAATCAGTGGGATATGACATCGGATGGTATTGCGACGCAGCGCACGGTTGAGAAACTGGAAGAAGTATCGGCTGTGCATATGAGTGAATCGACGAGTTCGTCCGGTTCCTCGTCCGGAAGCTTTAATGCGACGAATTTAATCGCCGATGCTTCCGAGCATTTAGGCGTTCCTTACAAATGGGGAGGTACAACGCCGTCTGGCTTTGACTGCAGCGGTTTCATTCAATACGTTTTTAATCAAAACGGCGTCGACTTGCCGCGCACGGCTGCGCAGCAGTGGAATGCAGGGACGACGGTGTCGTCGCCGAGAGTCGGCGATGTTGTCTTCTTTGAAACGTACCGCTCCGGACCATCGCATAACGGCATTTATATCGGCAACAACCAATTTATCCATGCCGGCTCGTCGACCGGTGTGACAGTCGCAAACATGAATTCAAGCTACTGGTCTTCAAGATATCTTGGTGCTAAGCGCCTTCATTAAGCCAATCCCGCTGCTTACAGATTGTGAGCAGCGGGATTTTCTTTATTTTTACTGCTGTGGTAGAGTGGTAAATAATGCCTATAAAAGTACAGTGGCAAGTTGGAGGGGGAATACATAAATGATAAAAAGAATCATGTGGTTTTTAGCAGCGGCAGTTATGTTGGCGGGTTGTTCTTCGGAGGAGCCGGAACATCCTGAAGATGCGTTGCAAGCGTATTTAGACAGCTGGGAAGCTCAAGACGGCGCGCAAATGTATGAACAGATGACAGAAGCGTCGCAAGAAACGGTTGATGGTGCAGAATGGGATTTTGCCGAGCGTTACGAGGAAGTTTATGATGAGCTTTTGATCGAAATGACAGAGCTGTCGTTTGATGAAGGCTTTTTTGAAGAACACGAGATTGATGCGGAAGAAACGGAGTCATTTGACATTCCCGTGGAGGTCGCGATGGATACGATCGTCGGCGAGATCACGTATACACTCGCGGTCAATATGCAGCGGCAGACAGAAGAAACGGAAGACGGTGAGGTGATTTCCTGGCGGATCGCATGGGAGCCGGATCATTTCATGCCCGGCATGGAAGCGGTGACGGATACTGTCTCGTATGCGACCGAGTCGCCTGAACGCGGCGAAATTTACGGCAGCGAAGGCGATCCGCTTGCGATCAACGGAGAAGTGTATCAAGTCAGTATTGTGCCTGACAGCACGGACGATACGGACGCAAGTGCGGAAGAGGTCGCCGAAATTTTGAATATCGATGACGAGAGAGCAGTGGAAGCAGCGAATGCGTATCCGGATGAACCGGAATGGGCTGCGCCTGTGCAAATGATCGGCGCGGAAGATGAACGGACAGATGAGCTGCTTGAGGTTGACGGTGTCTTGCTTGAGTCTGCAGAGGGAAGGGAGTATCCGCTCAGCCGTGACGCTGCGCATTTGATCGGCTATATCGGGAATGTGACGGCAGAAGATCTCGAAGAAGACGAAGAGGGTTATTATGACGCCGAATCTGCTATCGGCCGCAGCGGTTTGGAAGCGCATTTCGAAGAAGATCTCCGCGGTGAACGGGGGGGGACGCTGTCGATTATGACAGAAAACGATGAAGTCCGGGAAGAACTCGGCAGTGAAGAAGCAGAAGCCGGAGAGGACTTCGATTTAACGATTGATTCGGCGATGCAAACGATGGTCACCGATAAGGTCGGCGAAGACTCAGCGGCTGTCGTTGTCATGGAGCAGTCGACAGGCGAACTGCGTACGCTTGTCAGTCAGCCTTCTTACGATTCGTCGCTTCGGTATTTGGGGCTTCCGGATGAACAGGCGGAAGAGTATGAAGAGACAGATTTGCTCTTTGAAAACCGGTTTCAAAACGTGTACTCGCCCGGATCGGTGTTCAAACCGCTGACGGCGGCGATCGGCTTAGAAGAGGACTTGTTGGATGCAAATGAAGCCGTTACGATCGAAGGCGAGACGTGGCAGCCGGAAGATGCCGGCTGGGGCGATTACGAAGTGCGGCGCGTCAATGATTCGGAAACTGAAATCGATCTGGATACGGCGATGAAACTGTCGGACAATATTTATTTTGCCCAGCTCGCGCGTGAATACGGCGAGGAGACGATGACGGCCTGGGCGGAAGACTTCGGTTTCGGAGAAAATTTGGCGACGGATTATCCGCTGTATACATCACAGCTTGTCAGCGACGAGCTCGACCGCGATGTTTTGTTGGCTGATACCGGGTACGGACAAGGTGAAATTTTGATTTCCCCGGTTCATATGACGTCGCTGTATTCGCTTTTTACAAATGGCGGCGATTGGCAGCTTCCCGGCCTTACAGAGGAAGGAGAAGTGAATGAGAGTGTCATCAGTGAAGCAACCGCTTCGACGGTGAAAGAGTCATTAGCGAGTGTCGTGCAAGCTGAGGACGGCACCGCTTATCGCGATGAAAACGGGCACGACCGCGAACTGATCGGCAAAACAGGAACAGCGGAATTAAAATCGGACAGCGCTGAAGACGGCGAACAGATCGGCTGGTATGTCAGCGCCGATGCCGGTAACAATGACTACATTATGACGGTGATGGTGCAAAATGCAGAAGATCACGGCGGCAGCGGCTATGCCGTCGATTTGGCGAATGAAATTTGGGCGGAGATGGAGTGAAGAGTCACAAGAAAGACTGACAGAGAAATCTGTCAGTTTCAGAGTGTTGACAAAGTCATGACATCGATCGAAGTCATATTAAAAGGAACGGATGACTACGCATCGTCCGGCTTCTTTCACCTGAAGGTATCACTGCGACATCGGCTCAATAAGACTTCGCCGTGTCTTACTAGTCCGCGGACGAGCGCCGAGCCGCTTCGGGCTGATGCCCTGCAGTGTCTCGCCTGTCTCGCTATCCCGCAGGAGAAAGCCGGGATGCTGGGTCATCCTCTTTTTTGAATCGAGTGTATTCATAAAAAAGAAGCCATGCATCCACTCCTCCGACACCTCCGGGAAAGCAAGAGACGAAGATCCGTATTCGGCGGTCTTAGACCGCCGAATACTAGCTGAGTCCTTGCCCGGGGCAAGCGGAGGGTAGTGGATTCATGGCTGACATCAAAATATAGTTTGTCTACAGTCTAAGACTGACAGAGAAATCTGTCAGTTTTTTTGAAATAATTAGATATATCAATACGCTATTTTAATAATGTAATTTTTAATGCTCGGATAATATCGATTCCTTTTAAATCTCATGGATCGG
Source organism: Salisediminibacterium halotolerans (assembly GCF_003814815.1). GTDB lineage: Bacteria > Bacillota > Bacilli > Bacillales > Salisediminibacteriaceae > Salisediminibacterium > Salisediminibacterium halotolerans. The sequence goes on along the minus strand of NZ_RKQQ01000001.1, from coordinate 259,888 downwards.
CTACGTTTTCTTTGATGGAAGGTCTGCATACTTGAGGCCGATAACAGTAATAGTACGGGATGTGCTGGACATAAACTATCACCTCTGAATAAAATGAACAGGAAGTATCGCGGAAGTCCGCATAAAAATATGATATCATTAATTGTTGCAGATGGAATCACAGAAAGGCGGATCGATCGATGAAGCGGACAAAAATTGTTTTTTTCATATATGAAATGGGTGCCGGGGGGGCTGCCCGGACGTTACTTAATATTATGAATAATCTTAATCGAGATGAGTATGAGCCAATGGTTGTGACATTAAATGTAAACGGTTCTTACGAACATTTGATTGACAGTGATATTCCGCTGATCAAACTGCCGACGAAACGCTTGAGCCGTACGGTTTTTAAATTGGCGAAGCTGATTAGAAAGCATGATGTCGATATCGTTTTCAGCACCATACATCGAGTGAATGCGATCGCAACGATTGCAAAACTCCTGTCTTTTTCCAAAGCAAAAAACATTGTCCGAGAAGCTGATAATTTAGGCGGGACATGGAAAGTCGACATAACGCTGCCTATCTACGGCATAGTTTATCGGTTCAGTGATCAAGTAGTTTCATTATCACAAGGCGTGAAAAACAATTTAGCTAAAAAATATAAATTGAAACCCAAAGATATTGAAGTCGTCTATAATCCTGTGGACGTTGCCGCAATCCAAACGCTTGCAGCGGAAAATTTGCCAGATGATCATTATGAGATCTACGAAACAGAAGAAAAAGTGATCATTACCGCCGGAAGGTTGGTTGAACAAAAAGATCATGCGACATTGTTGCGGGCTTTTGCAGCAGTGAAAAAAGAACTGCCGGCAAGACTGGTAATTTTAGGAGAGGGGCATTTGCAGGCGGAACTGGAAGAACAGGCGAGAGAATTTGGCGTTGATAAATCCGTTCATTTTATCGGTTTTCAACATAACCCGTATAACTATTTTGCTCGAGCGGATTTGTTTGTTTTAAGTTCAAAACATGAAGGATTTAGCCACGTCTTAGCAGAGTCTTTAGCAGCAGGAACACCCGTTGTATCTGCAAACTGCAAATCCGGGCCTGCTGAAGTATTAGCCGATGGGAAATACGGTTATCTATGTCCGGTCGGTGACGATCAGCAAATGGCTGCGGCGATGATTAAACAGTTGAAAAAAACAGATACAGAGCAACAGAAAGATATTTCCGCGGGGGTAACCCGAGCTAACCAATTTAGAGCTGATAAGATTGTCAAAGAGTATGAACAAGTATTTCAAAAAGTATTGACCGGATCGAAAGGACAAGGGTGATCAATAGATGACAGCAAAAAAAATTGTGCACATTACCACCGTCCACCATCCGCTCGATCCGAGAATCATGCTAAAAGAATGTCAGTCCTTGGCTGATGCGGGTTATGATGTGACGTTGATTGCGAAAAAGTATAATGATGTACCGAATAATGTTTCTGGTGTGAATTACATAGGGCTTAGGAGTGCTAAGAGAAGATTCATCAGTATGTTTCTGACACCCATACAAGCTTACTTAACAGCGAAAAAAATGAAGGCGGATATTTATCATTTTCATGATCCGGAATTTCTGCCTTTTGCTAAATTTTTAAAAAAGCCAAGCAATAAAGTGGTCTATGACATTCATGAAGATTATGAAACAGGTATTGTAACGCGAGAATATTTTACTTATCCGATTCGCAAGATGATGAGTTTTTTATATAAACGAATAGAAAATTGGGCTGTTAAAGGGATGGAGATCGTCCTTGCAGAAAAATATTATCAAGAAAAATATCCTGACGGTACGCAAATTTTGAATTATCCTCGAATTGAAAATGCAGACAGCCCTCGAACCCCAAGAGATTTCGCGAACAACCATGAACTATTATATACTGGGAACATAACCGAGGATCGAGGGGCTTTTCAGCATGCTCTGCTGCCGATCCACCTTGAAGGGATTGATGTAACGATGGTTGGCAAGTGCCCGGCTCATTTATATAAGGCAATGAAAGACGCAGCCGGGTCATTTTCGGATCATTTAACCGTAGTAGGTGTGGACCGCTTCATCCCTAAAGGTGAGATCGATGAGTACTATTTAGCAGACCGTTGGATCGCCGGTGTAGCTCTGTTTCCCGATTCAGATCATTACCGCCGAAAAGAACTGACCAAGTTTTTTGAATATATGTATCACGGTTTGCCTGTCGTCTGCTCCAATTTCCCGGAGTGGAAAGCATTTATGCACAAGTATAATTGCGGGTTAACAGTCGATCCAGATTCTCCTGAGCAGATTAAAGAAGCAGTCAATTACTTGCGTGACAATCCGGAAGAAGCTCGAGAAATGGGTGAAAATGGCTTTACAGCGGTGCTTGAAACGTTGAACTGGCGAGTTCAGGCAGAGAAGTTAATAGCCTTATACGAAAACAGGAAGAAAGGAACTGGATAAGTGAAATGATGAATACAGCTTCTGATTCGCCTTTAGTATCTGTCATTACGCCGACATATTTTGCAGAACGGTTTATCGGACAAACAATAGACTCAGTTTTAGCGCAAACGTATTCGAATTGGGAGATGATCATTACAGATGACGCTTCTAAGGACGGCACAATCAATATTATTAAAAAATATGAAGAGGACGATTCCCGTATTAAATTAGTTGCTTTAGAAACGAATCACGGAGCCGCTCATGCGAGAAATATATCTTTACAGCAGGCACGAGGACGTTTTATTGCTTTTCTTGACAGCGATGATATGTGGTTTCCGGAAAAGCTTGAAATACAATTATATGAAATGCTGAGGCGGAGCTGGGCGTTTTCGTTCACCTCTTATATAACAGTTGATGAAAACGGCAATGATATTGACAGAACGATTCAAGCACCTAAGCAGTTGTCTTATGCTGATATGTTGAAGCATAATGATATTGGCTGCTTAACAGTGATGATTGATCAGCAGCAAACAGGAGAGCGGTATATGAAACCGATCAAAGCCAGGCAGGATTATGTCCTTTGGCTCGAATTAGCGAAAAGCGGTTTCCCCGCCTACGGAATCAATCGTCCGCTTGCTAAATACAGGGAGTTGACGAAGTCTCTTTCGAGCAACAAGTTAGAAATGGCAAAATTGAACTGGCGGGTATATCGAGAAGTTGAAGAGCTTTCGTTGATAAAAAGCCTTTATTATTTCAGTCATTTTGCAGTAAATAAGCTGACGAAGTACAGCAGTTAAAAACAGAGAAGAACAAGTTAGGCGGTGTCGGAATCAAAATGCGGACGTATTTATTGGAAATTTTTAAGCGAAAAGATTTACTTTTTTATCTGGTTCGTTCAGGTTTAAAAGCCGAACATAGAAATAGTTTCTTAGGGTATTTTTGGTGGCTCTTAGACCCCTTGTTAAATGTTGTAATTTACTACTTTTTAGTGTCGACGATCTTAGGTCGCGGCGGGGAAAATTTTGCTGTTTTTCTTGTTATTGGACTGGTTGCATGGCGCTGGATCAGTACAACGATTAATACATCTTCTAAATCGATTTTGAAATACAGTTCAATTATTAATCAAGTATATATGCCGAAATCAATGTTTCCGTTAGCGTTCACGTTCACACAACTATTTAACTTTGGGTTTGGAATTATTGTCGTGGCGATCTTTCTAGTTGTGTACGGCATTATGCCAGGATGGGAAGTGATCTTTCTTCCGTTAATCATAATCGTACAGCTGATTTTGCTGATCGCCGTGTCATTTATTTTGGCTTATGTAACGATTTTCATAAGAGATATGGAGCATTTGCTTTCTCATGTGACCCGGGTGTTCTTTTATTCTTCGCCAATCATTTGGGAAGGCGGACGCTTGCCGGATGAATACCAATGGGTCGTAGAGATTAATCCGGTAGCGATTATTATAGAGTCGTACCGCGATATCCTCATGTATCAACAAATGCCGAATTTCACAGGACTTTTCGTAATTACGGTTGTATCTGCTCTTGTTTTATTCGGGATGCTGAAATATTACAGCAATAATGAGCATAAAATTATTAAAGCATTATAAAGAGGGGTATGTAGATGAATACTCTAAAGGAAGAAGCTAATAAAGTTATTGAGGCCAAAAACCTCGGGCTTTATTTTAATACAGGATCGACAGATGATTATAAATCGAGAATGATGGATCTTTTTTCTGCTGACAAAAAATCAAAAGGTAAAGAAGTTTTTTGGCCGCTCAAAGATATCGATTTCACTGGATATGAAGGCGAGATCCTCGGAATTATCGGCTCGAACGGCTCAGGAAAAACGACATTGTGTAAATTGTTAACCGGGATTATTAAACCGGATCAAGGCGAGCTTTCCATAGACGGCAAAGTCTCATCACTATTTTCCATGGGAATGGGTTTTAACAAAGAATTAACCGGCCGGGAGAATGTGTATTTAAACGGTATGATGCTCGGAGTCGAGAAAAAGTTTATTCGTGAATATATCGAGATTATAAAAGAGTTTTCCGAGCTCGATGAATTCTTTGAACGTCCGATGAAGTATTATTCCAGCGGAATGAAGGCGCGCCTTGGTTTCAGTGTCGCATCGCATTTAGAGCCAGAAATATTAATTTTAGACGAGGCGTTAAATACCGGTGATCGCCGCTTTGGCGAAAAAGCAGCAGAGAAAATGCGTGAACTTGTCGGAAAAGCCAAAATGGTCATTATCGTCACCCACAGTTTGAACTATGCGAAGAAGAATTGTGACCGGCTGTTGTGGCTGGAAAAAGGTGAAGTTCGCGGTGCCGGCGATCCAGCTGAAATGATTCGTGAATATAAAAAAACAGTACCTAAAAGGGCGAGAAAATCAACAAAAATTGAATTGGAAAAAATTGAAACCACAGTGAAAAATAGAACCGTTATTGAAGCGGACAACCTGGGCGTACATTTTAAAATTAATAAAGATGATTTTTGGGCATTAAGAGATTTGAATTTTAAAGTGAAGGAAGGTCAAGTTGTCGGCATTATCGGTCATAACGGCGCAGGGAAAACGACGTTATGCCGAGCTTTAACAAATATTTTGGTCCCTGATGAGGGAAGTTTGACAGTAGAAGGAGAAACGACATCATTGTTAAGTTACGGCGCAGGTTTTAATGAACAACTGTCCGGGACAGATAACATTTATTTAAATGGAATGCTCTTAGGGATTTCCAAAGAACGGATCGAAGCGATGCATGATGAAATCGTTGCATTCGCCGAACTGGAAAAACACATTGACCGCGCAGTCAAAACGTATTCAAGCGGTATGCGGGCACGTCTCGGTTTCAGTATTGCGGCGATTTTAAAACCGGATGTCTTTATTATTGATGAAGCCTTATCAACAGGTGACATGGCTTTTAAACAAAAAGCAAGCGAAAAAATCCAGGAGATCATGGGACAATCAAAAGCGGTACTCATTGTTACACACAGCATGGGTGTTGCCCGAAAAATGTGCAACCGGGTCATTTGGATGGAACAAGGCAGAATCATGTACGACGGTGATCCTGATGAGGCGGTCGAAAAATACCAGGCCCGCGTTGAAGAATTAAAGGCGCAACGAAAATTGGAGGAAATGAAATGATCAATCTAAAACAGACAGCTGTTCGTATGATTGAGAAATCTATTTTTCAATGGGTATCATCAGACCAAAAGGCAAAAATGTCTGCTTACCTTTCAGAAAATCAAAAACAGCGTATCCGTCGGTTATTAGGTTCAGGTGAACAGCGTAAACGGATGGAAAAAATAAAAAGACTGAACTATAAATTGACGACGCTTGGGTTTGAGGAAAAAGCGGTGGCCGACTTGGAAGACACTTTTTCTCAAGCTGAGGATATCGAGTTGTCTCGGTTGGCTGGTTATGAGTTGATGCAGTGGTATGAGAATTCTGGCGATAGAGCTTCCCGTTTACGTTCTCTGGAAATCGGTGAATGTCTTTTAAAGCTGGAAAAAGATAAGCCGCAATTGCGCCGGCTAATCATCATGGTATCAGAATCTTTACTGTCTTTAGATGAACGCGATACTGCAGCTCGCACACTGCAAAAGCTGTACGATCAGGATAAGCATATAGATGTGCGGTATGCCAAGGCGAACCTCGAACAAACTTCACACGGCAAATTGAATTTCATCAATGAAGAATATATATCATCTAATTATGCACCTGTGTTTTTTAACAGAGATTACGTAAAATTCCCCCTTTATGATCAACTTGATGCATCAGTACCTTCTGAGAAGGTCACTCCATATTCTTACGGACCTAAAGTATCGATCATCATGCCTGCCTATAATGCAGAAACGTACATCAATACCGCGATACGGTCAATTATGAAACAAACATGGCGAAATATTGAGTTGCTCGTCGTCGATGACTGCAGTACGGATCGAACAAAAGAAACCGTACAGAGTTGGGTGGAAAAAGATTCGCGAATCACGCTGCTGCAAACGGATAGAAACAGCGGCCCTTATGCAGCGCGCAATATTGCTTTGAAAGTAGCAGAAGGTGATTACATAACAATTAATGATTCGGACGATTGGAGCCATCCGGAAAAAATCGAAGTGCAAGTGAGGCATTTAGAGAAAAATAAGCGGATTATCGGCAACTTCAGTAATCATGCCCGTGTTTCAAATGATCTTTCTTTTTCACGCAGAGGGAAATTTGGAATTTATGTTTTTCCTAACTTTTCGTCGCTGATGTTTCGCAAAGATAAAGTGCTTGAACAGCTCGGCTATTGGGATTCTGTTCGATTTGCCGGCGATTCAGAATTTGTAGCTCGACTTAAAGCTAGCTTTGGTGAAAAAAGTTTGGCTTATCTTGAAGGGCCTCCGTTGTCGTTATTACGGTCTACTGAGGAATCATTAACGGGAAACTCCGTTTTTGGTTTCCCGGGTTTCTTTATGGGAGCAAGGCAGGAGTACGATGAAGCCCATACATTTTACCGGGAGCAAGGCGGATCGCTGTTTTATGACTTTCCGCAACAAGATCGCCCTTTTCCCGTTCCTGAACCGATGAAACCTGGACGATCAAAAGAGGCAATCCGCCATTTTGACGTTATTATTGCTTCTGAATTTCGTTTGACAGGCGGAACAAATATGACAAACATTGAAGAGATAAAAGCGCAAAAATCAAACGGTCTCAAAACGGGACTTGTACAGTTATCCAGGTACGATTTAAATAAAGCAGAGAGTATGAATCCCCATGTGCGGGAATGGATTGATGGCGAATGGGTTGAAAAAATTGTCTACGGCGAACATGTCACTTGTGACATATTAATTGTACGCCATCCGCCTGCGCTGGAAGAATGGCAGCGCTATGTCCCGAACATCGAGGCGAAAAATATTCATGTCATTATAAATCAAACCCCGCTGCGCGATTACGAAGAAGAAAAACATCGTTTGTACTCTTTTGATAAGAACCTTCGTAATTTAGAGTCCTATTTCGGCAAGAAGGGAACGTGGTATCCAATCGGTCCCCGGATTCGAGAAATTTTATTGACCGAGCACAAAGAGGAACTTCATGATATTCCTTTGGCTGAGAAAGATTGGTTAAATATCATAAATATTGATGAGTGGCGGCGGCCGTCAGACTATACCAGGGAAAAATCGATACGAATAGGCCGTCATTCAAGAGATCAAATGGTGAAATGGCCGGAAGATGAAGAAATATTAAAGCAAGTGTATCCAGAATCCGCCGATTTTGAGATTCGCGTTTTAGGCGGCGCAAAAACAGCAAAGACTATCATGAATGGCTCTCTTCCTAAGAATTGGACTGTATATCAGTTCGATGAATTGACTCCAAAGGAATTTTTACATGAGTTAGATGTATATGTTTATTATACGCATTCCGGATGGGTAGAGGCGTTTGGACGAGTCATCATCGAAGCGATGGCAACCGGTGTACCGGTGATTATTGAACCTAAATACAAGGTTTTGTTCGGGGAAGCGGCATTATATGCCGAACCTGAAAATGTGGAACAGACTGTTCGTGAACTTATGGATAATCCTGAATTTTATCAAAACCAAGTCGAAAAAGCATTCAATTATGTTGAAGAGCATTTCGGCTATACAAAACACATTTCCCGCTTGAAAGGGGGAAACCATGAAACGATTCGAGACTGATTTAAACATAGCAGCAAACGAAGAAATTGATCGGCAACGTAAAAACCTTCGTGAACTTGAGGTAAGTTTCGCAGAAATTGAAAACGGTTTTCCCGGATTACTTTTTGATAAAGCGGCGAAGGCTAAACACTTAACAAGACAAATCGTTAAAATTGCCAAAGGGAAAAGAGCTTTTCGTGACGTCTTCAGTAAACGCCAGCGGAAACAAAAAGCAAAAAAACAAATAAATCAATTGAAAAAAAAGTTATATGAGCACGGATTTGAAACGGCAGTGATCAATGAACTGAAATCGATAGTTTCTTGGTCGGATAATCCTTATTTGTTAGGACTGGCTTCTTGGGAACTAGCTGTGTGGCATGCGAATCAAGATGGTTTGAATGAAAAGCGTAAAGCAATGGACTGGTTCGAACTAGCAGAAACCAAACCAAAGCCTAATGTGTCGAAAAGAAATGTGAATTTGCTGAAATCCGAGCTGTTACGCAGTTTACATGATCATAAACGGGCTTATGCATTGATTACTGATGCGATGAAAAAAGAGCCTCATAACGATTATCTGTTAGAGAGCATGAACTTAACAGACTCAATCGAAACAAAAATAAACTTATTAAATCTTTTGTTAAGAACAAACGGTCAGGAACCGGTATTTTTAAACACGAACATTGCTTCAGACTGCTATTACGATCAATTAGACAGCTCTCAATCTTCGTATATTGACGACGGCCCGCTCGTTACCGTTCTCGTTCCGGTTTATAATGCAGAAAAAACGATCGGGACCAGTCTTCGAAGCATCGTAAAGCAAACATGGAGAAACCTTGAAATCATTGTCATTGATGATCAAAGTGATGACGGCACTATTGAGGAAGTAAGGGCTTGGATGGAAGCGGACCCGAGAATTCGCCTCAAAAAGCTGGCTAGTAACAGCGGTCCTTATGCAGCTCGTAATACAGGGCTGAACGAAGCTTCAGGAGAGTTTGTTACCGTCCAAGATGCTGATGATTGGACGCATCCGGAAAAAATTGCTTATCAAGTTAATCACCTTCTAGAGAACCCGGATGTTATCGCAAATACATCGAGTCAAGTACGTGTAACGGAAGACTTTCATGTAACGCGAAGATTAAAGGCAGGCTATTATATTTATCCGAATATGTCTTCGTTAATGTTTCGCAAGAAACCGGTTCAAGAACATTTAGGCTATTGGGACTCCGTTCGATTCGGAGCTGATGGTGAATTTAAGCAGCGGTTGAAAGAGGTGTTTGGAAAAGAGGCCGTCGCGGATTTAAAAGCAGGCGTTTACTCCTTTCTCCGTCAAAGCAGCCGTTCGTTAACCGGCAGTACTTCCTTTGGGTATCAAGGTTACTTTTACGGTATCCGTAAGGAGTATGTGCAATCCTATCGACATTTTCATAATCAAGCGACAAGTTTGAAGTACTCGTTTCCGATGACTGAACGTCCTTTTCCGATCCCGGAACCGTTAAAGCCTGAACGTAAAAAAGAAGCCATCAGACATTTTGATGTCATTATTGCTTCGGATTTCCGGCTGTTGGGCGGGACAAATATGAGCAACATCGAAGAAATTAAAGCCCAGCGAACGTTTGGCATGAAGACAGGGTTAGTCCAGCTTTATCGTTATGATCTGGATTCTCGTGAAGAGTGGAATCCGTTAGTGCGTGAGCAAGTCAATGGTTTAGATGTTGAGGTGGTTACTTATGGCGAACAAGTGACTTGCGACAAGCTTATTGTGAGGCACCCGCCAATTTTACAGGAATGGCAAAGGTATGTTCCTGAAATATACGCAGAAGATGTGTATGTCATTATTAATCAGCCGCCGATGAGAGATTATACCGGTTCTGAGAATCGACTGTACGATTTTCAAAACACCATGGCGCATCTGCGTTCATACTTTGGTCATTCCGGAATATGGCATCCGATTGGACCGCAAGTAAGAAAAATTTTAGCAGAGCAGCACAGCGAAGAAATAACCAAAATCCCGCTGTCCGCAGATGATTGGGTAAATATCATTAATGTTGAAGAGTGGCATCGGCCTGCTCATCAACCAAATGTCAATCAAGTCCGAATCGGCCGTCATTCTCGAGATCAATATGTGAAGTGGCCGGAAACAGCGGAGTTAATGAATTTGATTTACCCGAAAGATGAAACCTATCAGGTCCGTGTCCTTGGCGGCGCTTCGGCAGCAGAAAAGATTCTCGGTGCAATCCCTGGTAATTGGATAGTTTATCCATTTGGTTCGGTTAAGCCGCATGAGTTTTTGCAAGAAATAGATGTGTATGTATATTATACCCATTCGGAGTGGGTGGAAGCATTTGGGCGATCCGTATTAGAAGCCATGGCCGCGGGTGTTCCGGTCATATTAGATCCGAAGTACAAAGAACTATTCGGTTCAGGGGCCGTGTATGCGAAGCCGGAAGAAGTGAAACCAGCAATACAAGAGCTAATAGCAGATGAGAAAACCTATCAGTCCGCAACATGTGCGGCGAGGCAATTTGCCAAGGAAAATTTCGGTTACGAACACCACATTAAACGGCTTATTGGAGAGATAAATCATGACAAAAGATTATGAAGCGATTCATAATAAATTGAATGATCAGGCCGGCATGAAAAGGCGCTCCAATGAAAAGAAACGATTGATAAAGCGGTCCGATCAAATTGTAAAAAGTAATCGATATCGTGCTGGGAAACTGGTTGTGAAGCCGATAAAAGGGATGCAGGCTTTGTTTCCCAAGCTAAAACAGGAATTGCAAAATGAAAAACGGGAGAACGCATTTCTTGTTGAACAAAACCGGCGTTTGCAAGAGAAGCTGGAGGCAGCTGAAAAAAAGGCAGCTTTTCTTACCCGTTCTATCGAAGACGAGCGCGCAAAAGATTCGAGAGCGCTTGTTAAAGAAATGGAAAATCATGACCCAAGTTTACGCACGATCATGATAAAATTAAATGAAATACAGGAAAGAAAAGAAGCTGATACAGAATTTTTACAAGCGGTCGCCGATCGTTATGTTCATCATCAAGATGCAGATGTTAAGCAGATGATTTTTGAACAGCTATATAAAAGCTTCGATCTGCGCACGTTGTCGGAGAAATATTCACGGATCATTTTAGAAACGTCTTCAAACAGTTGCCCCTGGCCAGCTTCTTTCAACGCGAGCCTTGCTTTTCAAACGGCCAAAAGGCTTATGGAAGATGACAGTGCGGAGAATGCATTGGATGACCGTTTAACAGCTTACCGGCTGGCCGATGAATTGAATATTGTACGCCCCGGTATTTCTGAAGTGTATACTTCGGCAGCAGCTGTTCCGCTTACATCTGCTTCCGTTGTGAAACCGGTTGATGCTGCGGGATCAAGAGGAGTTTACCGAGTTTTTTCAGCCAATCAAATTCAGCGGATAAGGGACGGTCAGTTTTTAAATTCTGAAAACGAATGGCGCGAGGCTATGACAGAAGATCTTCTTTCCGGTGATGTGCATGAAGATAAATGGTACCTCGAAGAGCATATCGTAGAGGAAAACGGAGAACCGGCGCGTGATTTGAAATTCTATTGTTTTTACGGTGAGGTAAAATTAATTTTAGAAGTCAACCGTTCTGAACGGACGGAGTTTTGCTGGTGGGATGTGAACGGCAAGAAAGTGATTACAGGAAAATACGAAGATGAGCGCTTTGCCGGACGCGGCTTCTCAGCAGAGGATTTGTTAACCGCTGAAGGATTAAGCAAAGAAATCCCCGCGCCATTTATGAGAATTGATTTTCTTAAAACCAAGAATAAACTTGTCCTTGGCGAGTTCACACCGAAACCGGGAAATTATCATGAAATGAATAGTGAAACAGATTATTGGCTGGGACTGGCTTACCTGGAAGCTGAAGCTAAGCTTACGGAAGATTTTTTGTCCGGAAAAACTTTTAAAGCTTTTCATGCGGCAGTGAATGAGTCCAAATAAATACAGAGGTGGATATACATGTCGGATAATCAAAACCCTCACTTCCTTGCCCATTTACCTGAAGAAGTCGTAATGGATGCAAGAGGATATGAATTTGACGCTTACCTGGTAGCTCTTGAAGGATGGCGTCGAGGGCTTACTTTGAAGTGGTATACAAAAGATGCAGCAGAGTTCTCAGGGATGAATATATGGAATGTTGATCATCCAGGCAAATTATTTTCTTTGTCGGATGGCGAAAAGACGCATCGTTTTTTTCGGACACGCGGAGACCGTGTTTCTGAACAAGCGGTCAAAGAATGTATGGATAAAGAAACGGCTAAAACAAAACTTTCTGCAAACGATGTTCCGACCCCGGCTGGTGAGCGGGTAAAAACGGATTTAACGGCAGAGGACCTTATTGTTACTGCAGAAAAAATCGGTTTTCCTGTTGTGTTAAAACCTGTAGACGGCAGTTTCGGCCGCGGAGTCTATACAGATCTTCGGGATCAGGACTCCCTTATCCGCTGTTGGAATGAGGTCAGAGAAGAATCAGCTACAAAAGAGTACCTTCTCGAATCGCATGTTGAAGGTGATGAATATCGTGTTTATGTTGTTCAGGGCCGAACGGTTGGTATTATGCGGCGCGATCCGGCGAATGTTACCGGGGACGGCAAACAAACGATTGAACAATTAATTGAGGAAAAAAATACTTTGCGTGAAGCAAATCCAAGGCTTTTCAGCTGTCCGATTATTATCAATAATGATGTCAAACGCCATCTGGATCTTCAAGGTCATTCATTAACGAGCGTTCCTGAAAATGATGCAATGATTCAGTTAACGAAAAAGAGCAACATTTCTTTAGGCGGCGATCCAGAGGGTATAGAAGTTGAGGAAATGACCGCTGTGGCAACTGCTGCTGAGGGAGCAATGCGAGCCTTTGAAGGACTTATAAACGGTGCAGTAGACGTCATTTGGGATGAAGAATCCGGCAACTTAGCTGTTTTGGAAATGAATCCGACAGCGCAAATCGGTTCTCTCGTCTTTCCGATGTCAGGGGTTGCCCATGACATTCCTAAAGCGATCATTGATGAATATTTTCCGGAGACTGCAGATTGTGTAATCGAGCGCGAACGGCTTTATTTTGACTTTGCGGATGTTCTTTATCCACTCAAGTCGCATACAGCCAGGTCATCTACTGTCGCTCACGCTTATACTGGTGAATTAACAGCGAAACAATATACCGTCTACGGAGACGTACAAGAAATTGATTATCACCGCGGATTGAGAAAACAAGCATTCGAGCGGGGATTAAGCGGATTTGTAATGAATCTTGAAGACGGGGCAATCGAAGTTGTTGTGATCGGCTCCGATGAGACAGCGGTGCTGGATTATGAACAAGCGTTGTGGGAAGATCCCGAACGTTCGGAAGTTGAATATGTTGAAGTCACTGATTACAACGGACCGATTAAAATCGGGTTTGAAACAAAATCAGATATGAAAATGCAACTGCAGGAGCTGGACACACTGCGTATTGAAATTGAGCAGATGGAACAAGAGTATAAAAAAGAATCGAAGTTAAATCAAAAACTTCGAAACAGCTGGTCTTGGCGGGTTTCTTATCCGATCAGACTGGCTGGGGATGTATCAAAAGTGTTTAAACGGAAGAAATAACGGAGGTTTATGATGAAAAACGATGCAATCACCCTTCCGCAACTGACAAATGAAATGGTCGTCAATGCGAGGAAAACAAGGCTGTGTGCTTTTTCTGTCGCGTTGGAAGGCTGGCGCCGCGGTTTAAATTTAACTTGGTATACCGCAGATTCAGAACATTTTCAAGATATGGTGATTTTTGGTGTTAATCCGCCGGGAAGGCTCTATTCGTTGAGCAATGGCGAGCGGACGCATTATTTCTTCCGGACCCGCGGTGATAAAGTCAGCAATGAAGCTGTTGAAATCGGTTCGGAAAAAGATTTAACAAAGGAATATTTACGAAAGAAAAATGTCGCTGTTCCGGACGGTGTCGGTTTTACAGCCGAAGACTCTGATGAAGCGATTGTCCAAGAAGCAAATGCCTTAGGCTATCCTTTAGTGATCAAACCGACAAACGGAAGTCTTGGCAATGGGGTATTAACGAATATTAAAGACGAAAAACAGCTGCGTAAAGCGATACAATATGTGCGTTATAAGCTGGAATATCCAGAAGTCGTTATTGAACAGCACGTAAAAGGTGAAGAATACCGATTTTATGTGATTGAAGATCAAGTAATAGCTGTTTATAACCGTGTCCCTGCGAATATTGAAGGGGACGGAGAGCATACAATTGATGAATTGATTCGCTTGAAAAATATTGAACGGAAAAAAAATGCCCGCTTGCACAGTTGTCTGATTGAGAGTGACGAAGAGATCTTTGATTTTTTAAACGACGCGGGTTACAGCTTTGATGATGTGCCGCCAAAAGGAGAGCAGATTTACCTTCGTGAGAAAACGAATGTTTCTTCCGGCGGGGATCCGATCGATGTGACGGATGAAATGGATGATTATTATAAACAAATTGCAATTGATGCGATTCAAGCCGTCGAAGGTCTTCACCACGGCGGGGTCGATATTATTGTTGATCAATCAAAGCCAAAGGAAAAATCGGCTGCAGTGATAGAATTGAATCCGACCGCGCAGATCGGTGGGATCCTTTATCCGCTCCGCGGCAAAGCAAGGGATATTCCGAAAGCGATTATAGATTATTATTTTCCGGAAACAAAAGGAATCGACACGTCAAAATCAAAGATTTATTTTGATTTACCGACAGTTATGGAACCGCTGGAAAATCGTTCATCGCTTGAGATAGAAGTGAACCCTGCCCCTAAAGGGGAATTGTTTGCGAGAAAGTTGACACTCGAAGGGGATGTGAACCGCCCTAGTTTTATGCATGCGATTAGTCTTTATGCACAGCGAAACCGGATCCATGGGGAAATGACGAACAATTACGACGGTCATCTTGAATTAATCGTTGCTGCTGAGTCACAGGAACAAATTGGTGAGTTGAAAAAATTCATGTATTCCTTGACGAAGAAAGCTAAAATTAAGAAAATCCATGATGATCAATGGAAAGAGCCGGTTAAAATCGGTTTCGAAATCAACGAGGATTACAATGCCCGGAAGCGCGGCAGTGTTAATCAAGCGTTAAAACGCATCAACCGCGAACACAAAAAGTTACGAAAAGAAATTGAACGTCTTAAAAAGGATAATTTGCGCATACAGACAAGTACGTCTTGGAAAGCTAGCAGGTTTTTGAGGAAAGAAGGATAGCTGTATTTTTGAAAGGGGTTGCCTTAAGTTATGAGTGAAAAGAGAGTCAAGTTAGGAGCAACAGGAGATATATTGCTTCATTCCAGGCTTTATAATCAAGCCAAAACATCAGCAAATGGATTTGATTTTCGAAAGCAGCTTGAGGCTGCTGAACCTTTATTTCAATCAAGTGACTTAACTGTTGTCAATCAAGAATCATTAGTTGCAGGTTCTGAAATCGGTCTTTCGAGTTTTCCAAAATTCAACAGTCCTGTCGAAATTGCTGAGTTATTAAAAGAATACAACGTTGACTTAATAAACTTGGCGAATAACCATGTGCTTGATAAAGGAGAAAAAGGCCTAAATAAGTCGTTAGAGAATTTGGATAAGTTAAACTTACCTTACATTGGAGCGTACAAGTCGGCAAAAGATAAAAATACGATGCGGATTTTTCAAAAGAATGGATTGAGGATATGTTTTCTGTCATTGACAAAAAGAATGGCAGGTATGAAGGTCCCGCCGGGAAAAGAATATATGCTGGATTACTTTGAAGAGAACGATGTTTTGAAGCCGGCAAAATTTTTAAGAAAATTGAAGAAAGATAATGTTGCAGATGTATTTATTATATCTATTCATTTTGGTAAAGAATATCACCGTTACCCGACCTCTGATCAAAAAGAGATTTCAGCAACCCTCTCTGACGCGGGGGCGGACGTTATTATTGGACATCATCCTCATGTTCTTCAACCCCCTGAGTATATAACGAATTCAAAGGGCAAGAAGACGTTTGTAATGTATTCTTTAGGCAACTTTTTTACGGGACAAGAAGGTTTATACCGGAAGATCGGTGCTTTTATGAATTTAGACATTGTAAAAAAACAAGAAGAGCCCAATGTGGTAATAACAAATCCTAAACTCCAATTAACTATGGTCGACCCTTATGATAACAAAGATTATAAGTTAGAGTTGTTAGAAAATGTTGTGACAAAATTAGACAACATAAAAACACCTGACGGAACTTTTGCAACAAGGGAAGTTTATGATGAACTAATTAAGCATTTAACTTCAAGCGAACCAGATATTGAAGTTAGATAAAATTAAATAGCTAAGAAGAAAAGGTGATGTGAATTATGAATGAGAAAACCTTACTTCCACAACTGGAAGGCTCAGTGCCTTTAAGCGCAAATGGTTACACGTTAAGTATGTACAGTGTTACTTTAGAAGCTTGGAGAAGAGGGCTTCAAGTTACATTTGTAAACAATAACCGGAGAAAATCCGAAACTGAATATATTATTTCAGATCATGATAAAGAATATTGGTTTACAGTAGCACGGGGGCCAAGTGTTTCAAAAGAAGCAATTCAGACATGCATTCATAAAGATAAAACAAAGAAAACTTTAGATGAATATGGTGTAGAAATCCCTAAAGGTAAGATATTTGAAAATAATGAAACTCTCGATGATATTCATCTCTATTTGAATGAGATTGATTTTCCGATTGTATTAAAGCCTTCTGACGGCACAGGTGGTGCTGGAGTTATTGCAAATATAAAAACAATTGAAGAATTTAATGATGCGTATCATTACGTGACGCATGATTTAGGTTTCAGTAAACTTATTGTTGAAAAATTTCATGATGGAGAAGACCATCGTCTGTACGTGATGAATGGCCGTGTCATCGGTGCCTTTAAAAAAGAACCGGCAAATGTAATCGGAAACGGCAAAGATTCAATAAAAAAATTAGTTAAAGCAAAAAATGAACTTCGTACCTCAACGCCTGCTATGAGTAACCGGCCGATTGAGCTGGATAAAGAAACAGATACTATTTTAAAGAGCAAAGGCTACACGTTAGATACGATTCCATCTGAAGGCGAGTTTGTTTATTTAAAAACAAAGAACAATGTGTCTTCAGGTGGCGATCCAATTGATGTGACAGATGAAGTGTCAGAAAAAATGAAAAATATTGCGGTTAATGCTGCGAAAGCAATACCTGATCTGGTTCATTGTGGCGTTGATATGATTATCAACTATCAAGAAGATACGGGTGTCGTGCTAGAGGTTAACTCACGACCGCATATTACAGCCCATTTATATCCGATGAGAGGGAAATCTCGAGATATTCCTAAAGAAATTATCGACTACTATTTTCCTGAAACATCGCAGAATTATAATCTTACAGGACCTAATGTATATTACGATTTCGGTTCTGTTCACAACTTATTTACACAAGGGACTTGTAAATACTTCACTCTTCCTGATTATCCCGGCGGAACGGTATCAGGAGTGCGGTATCGTTTAACAAACAAGCTAAAAAAATCAGATTATAACCGAATAAAAACTGTGGCTCTGAACAATAAAATTCATGGTTATATAAAAACATTACAAAATGGAGAAATTTCCATAGTAGGAATAGGTAATAAAAAGAGGTTGGATAACTTTGGTGAATCACTGCGTCAGCGGTTTCCAGAAGTAACATTTAAATCTTACGATTGGAACAAGCCGATTATTGCAGGGTTTCATATTGATTATAAGGAGCCGAAGCATTCCTCTAGTGATACACCTGAGCATATTAAAAAATTAGATAAAATTGACAAAACTAAGGATGGTTATTTTCCTGTTGAATATGATGGTCCGGAAAAAGTAAAAACCAATAAAAACAAAAGCAAACAAAAAAGTTCAAAGATTACTCAACAAAATGTAAATAATAAAACGAATAAAACGAAAGTCAGTTATATTTTACGAACACTACCTCGTCCAATAAAATCTTTAGTCAAAAAAATTAAATGATAAACTGATCATTATCTGAGACAAGTTTATAGACAAGAATTTGGTAAACATTGCTTGAACTATTGGTTTAAGCAATGTTTACTATTAACAAAGCAAATTAGTTTTAATATTACGTCGCAAAAGGGTTTAATAGACTAATTGAACCTTTTTTCTATTTCTCCTTGATTTTTTATTGAAATAAACAGATAATGACAATTGTGAATGTCAAATAAAAAAACATGAAAAAGTGTAAAGGGAGAAGGCTTATGAACCCAAAATTACATAAAGTATTATCAAGCACGATCGTGTTGACTGTGGCCTCAGGTGTTGCAGGGACAGCGGTTCAAGCAGAGGACGGATCAAATAACGACCAAAACCAAGAAGAGACTTCATCAGAAAACGAGGCGTCGGAGGACGAACAAGTCTTCGAACTCGGCGATGAAGATGAACAGATCTCAGAGCTGAAAGAAGACTTACAAACGCTTGATTACGGACCATTCGAAGAAACAGATGTATACGATGAAGAGACAGAAGAAGCTGTGACTTCCTTTCAGGAAGATCACGAGCTGGAAGTGACCGGTGAAGCGGACGAAGAGACAGTAACGCTTGCCGAAGAGCTTGCGGAAGAAGCTGTATTCGTCCAAGGGGATGAAGCAGAAGAGATTGCCGAATTAAAAGCCAATTTAACAGCGCTTGAATACGGCGATTTAGATGATTCGAAGCTTTATGATGAGGCGACCGAAGAAGGAGTTTATAGCTTGCAGGCAGACGAAGACGAACTGGAAGCTACGGGAGCAGCTGGAGAAGCTACACTGAACCTCGCGGAAACGTTAGCGGTCGAGGTTGAAGCGGAAGAGAACGAAGAAAATGAGAGCAATGAGCATGAAGACCATGAAAACGATACGGAAAATAATGAGGATACTGACGAATCTGCCGAGGACGAATCAGCGGATGAAACAGACGATGCAGATAATGATGTAAATGATGACGAAGAAGCAGAAGAAATTGACAATGAAGAATTGGAAGAAGATGAAGAAGCAGCTGACGAAGAAACGGCTGAAGACAACGGCGAAAATGAGGTCACGATGTTCGGTGTGCAGAACAACGACACGAAAAAAGAGAAGGATGAAGAGGAAGACATCGACGGTCTTCAAGACGGCGACCACGATGATCAAGCGATTGTTGTGAAAGAACACTTGGAAATCCTCGGCTACGGCTCATTCAGCGGAACGACGTATTACGGTCCGCAAACGACGTCGGCGGTAGCGAGTTTTCAGGCTGACCAGGAAGGGTTAGAAGAAACCGGGGTCGCCGATCAGAAAACCCAGGATCGTTTAAAAGAGCTTGCGGAAAGTCCGCTTCGTGACGGGATGTACCGTGAAGATGCAGTAGAAGTGAAGGAGCTATTGGAAGAACTTGGTTTTGGTTCTTTCAGCGGAACGACGTATTACGGCCCACAAACAACGGCAGCGGTCAAAGCTTATCAAGAGCATTACGGTGAGAACGTGACAGGTGAAGTCACGTCAACGACCATGGCAGACATGGCTGATCGTGCGAAGAGCGTGATTCGAGACGGCGACCGTGATGACCGGGCGGTGGACTTAAAAGACCATTTGGAAATTCTCGGCTACGGTTCGTTTAGCGGGACGACATATTACGGTCCGCAGACGACGGCGGCGGTAGCGAGTTTTCAGGCTGACCAGGAAGGGTTAGAAGAAACCGGGGTCGCCGATCAGAAAACCCAGGACCGTTTACAAGAGCTTGCGCAAAGTCCGCTTCGTGACGGGATGTACCGTGAAGATGCGGTAGAAGTGAAAGAGTTGTTGGAAAAACTCGGTTTTGGTTCGTTCAGCGGAACGACGTATTATGGCCCGCAAACAACGGCAGCGGTCAAAGCGTATCAAGAGCATTACGGCGAGAACGTCACCGGTGAGGTGACATCCTCAACGCTCACGGAAATGGCCAATCGGAGCGAGAGTATACTTCAAGATGGTGATTATGACGACCGCGCTGTTTCTTTAAAAGAACACTTGGAGGTCTTGGGTTACGGTTCATTTGCCGGAACAACGTATTACGGTCCGCAGACATCAGCGGCAGTGGCACGTTTTCAAGCATCCGAAGAAGGTTTAACGGAAACAGGAAATGCAGATCGCAAAACAATTGAACGCTTGAAAAATATGGCTGAAGGCCCATTAAATAACTCGATGTACAGGGAAGATGCGATAGAAGTGAAAAATTACTTGGAGCAGCTCGGTTTTGGCTCCTTTAACGGGACAGATTATTACGGCCCGCAAACTGCTTCAGCTGTTAAAAGGTATCAAGAACATTATGAGCTTGAAGTCACAGGATCAGTATCTAAGGAAGCGTTGGCGGGTATGCAAGAACGAGCTGAATCAATTTTAAGTAACGGCGATCGTCATGAATCAGCAATCCCCGTAAAATCGCATTTAGAAATTCTCGGTTACGGTTCATTCAGCGGGACGACGTATTACGGCCCGCAAACTACTGCAGCAGTCAAAGCATTCCAAGAGTCAGAAGACGGGATTGCAGCAACAGGTATGGCGAACGAACGAACACAAGAACGGCTGAAAGCGTTGGCTGAAGGGCCGTTACGTAATGGCATGTACCGCGAAGATGCGGTCGAAGTGAAAGATCTTTTACAAGAGTTAGGGTTTGGCTTGTTTAGCGGTACGTCATACTTTGGACCGCAAACGGAAGCGGCTGTGCAAAACTTCCAAAATCATTATGGTTACACGATTGATGGTGAAGTTTCTGAAGAAACATTAGTTCATTTGAATGAGGAATATGTTAATACTTTGTCCAACGGTGACCGTGCAGACTTGGCAGTGAAAGTAAAAGAGCATTTAGAAATTCTTGGATATGGTTCATTTAGCGGAACGACGTATTACGGTCCGCGAACAACTGCAGCAATAAAAGAATTTCAGTCAGACAATGATCTTTATGTCAACGGGATCGCTAATCCAACAACTGTTGAATTGTTGGAAACGCTCGCGGAAGCAGAAGAAGATGTTAGTTTAGGTATTGTTACTGCCTCTTCAGCATTAAATATGCGTACAGCTCCGAATACATCCGGCAAGGTCATTAACCAACTCCCTCGAGATACAGTTGTCGAAATTCTGAGTACAGAAGATAATGGCTGGCACCGCATCAGGTTTGACGATGAGGAAGGTTACGTATCTGGAAATTTCATTGAGGAATATATTGAAATCGAGGGCATGAATACGGGGCAGGTTGTCGTAAACTCCAGATTGAACATTCGTTCAGAGCCGCGAAGCGGTAATTCAAATACGATCATAGACAGTCTCAGCTCAGGAACAGATGTTGAAATCATTGAAACGATAGAAAATGTCGGTTCTCAAACTTGGCATCAGATCAGGTATGGAAATGGTCAATTAGGGTATGCCAATGCGGGCTACATTCATTTAGATACAGGTGAAGGTGTAGCTGGCGGCCCTTTAGCAGGGAAAACAGTATATTTAGATGCCGGTCATGGCGGGCCTGATCCAGGTGGTACAGCTAATGGATTGTTAGAAAAAGAAATTGCTTTGGATGTGAGTCTTCGCGCTGAACAAGCGCTGAGAGAGGCTGGGGCCAATGTAGTTATGGCGAGGCGGTCAGATTTTTATCTGACTCCTGGTCAACGGGCTTTTCAATCGAACAATTCAGAAGCGGATATTTTCGTAAGTGTTCATGCGAATATCTTTAACGGTGAAGCTAACGGGACAGAAACGATCTGGCACTCAGGCCATGAAAGTTCTAATAGCGAGCGTCTTGCGCATAACTTGCAAGATGCAACTGTTTCAGCACTGAATACTAATTATCGTCGCGTTTTTGAACATAGTAGAACCATTACAGTTGTGGAACAGAATGAAATTCCAAGCGCACTATTGGAACTTGGTTTTATGGATCATGCCGGTGATGCAGAAAAATTAAGATCAAGCAAATATCGCGATAAATCAGCAGAGGCCATAACGAACGGTGTATTAAATTATTTTCAGTAGTTATAAAAAAACCTTCAAGCGGAACAACTGCTTGAAGGTTTTTTTTAATGTTCGGTTGATTTCAGCTGGATAAAAATAGATAATAGATATTAGGTATTAGAATAACTAATTAAAGGAGAGCGATTATGAACCCAAAGTTACATAAGGTATTATCAAGCACGATCGTGTTGACTGTGGCCTCAGGTGTTGCAGGGACAGCGGTTCAAGCAGAGGACGGATCAAATAACGATCAAAACCAAGAGGAAACAACATCAGAAAACTATGAGGAGGAAGAGGAAGGCGAACAAGCCTTCGAACTCGGCGATGAAGATGAACAGGTCTCAGCGCTGAAAGAAGACTTACAAACGCTTGATTACGGACCACTCGAAGAAACAGATGAATACGATGAAGAGACGAAAGAAGCGGTGGCAGCTTTTCAGGAAGACGAAGAGCTGGAAGTGACCGGTGAAGCGGATGAAGAGACAGTGAAGCTTGCCGAAGAGCTTGCGCAAGAAGCTGTATTCGTCCAAGGGGACGAAGCGGAGGAGATTGCTGAATTAAAAGCGAACTTGACGGCGCTTGAATACGGAAACTTGGACGATTCGAAGCTTTATGACGAGGCGACGGAAGAAGCGGTTTATACATTTCAGGAAGATAAAGAAGAATTGGAACCCACGGGAGAAGCGGGACAAGCTACACTGAACCTCGCGGAAACGTTAGCGGCCGAGGTCGAAGCTGAGTTTGAAGATGAAGCGAATGAAGAAAATGAGACCGATGAGCATGACGATCATGAAAACGATACGGAAAATAATGACGATACTGACGAATCTGCCGAGGACGAATCAGCGGATGAAACGGACGATGCGGACAACAACGTAAATGACGATGAAGAATTGGAAGAAGATGAAGAAGCAGCTGAGGAAGAAACGGCCGAAAACAATGGCGAAGAAGCGGCGGATGATGACAGCGAAAATGAGGTCATGATGTTCGGTGTGCAGAACGAAGACACGGAAGACGAGGATGATGAAGAGGAAGACATCGACGGTCTTCAGGACGGCGACCGCGATGATCAAGCGATCGTTGTGAAAGAACACTTGGAAATTCTCGGCTACGGCTCGTTCAGCGGGACGACGTATTACGGTCCGCAGACAACGGCGGCGGTAGCGAGCTTTCAGGCTGACCAGGAAGAGTTAGAAGAAACCGGTGTCGCCGATCAGAAAACCCAGGACCGTTTAAAAGAACTTGCGCAAAGTCCGCTTCGTGACGGGATGTACCGTGAGGATGCGGTAGAAGTGAAAGAGTTGCTGGAAAAACTCGGTTTTGGTTCGTTCAGCGGAACGACGTATTACGGCCCGCAAACAACGGCAGCGGTCGAAGCGTATCAGAACTATTACGGCGAAGATGTAACCGGTGAAATGACAGAATCGGGCATCGCAAACATGAATGAACGTGCAGAAGCGGTGATTCGCGACGGCGACCGCGATGATCAAGCGATCGTTGTGAAAGAACACTTGGAAATTCTCGGCTACGGCTCGTTCGGCGGGACGACGTATTACGGTCCGCAGACGACGGCAGCGGTAGCAAGTTTTCAGGCTGACCAGGAAGGGTTAGAAGAAACCGGGGTCGCCGATCAGAAAACCCAGGACCGTTTACAAGAGCTTGCGCAAAGGCCGCTTCGTGACGGGATGTACCGTGAAGATGCGGTAGAAGTGAAAGAGCTGTTGGAAAAACTCGGTTTTGGTTCGTTCAGCGGAACGACGTATTACGGCCCGCAAACAACGGCAGCGGTCGAAGCATATCAGGACTATTACGGCGAAGATGTAACCGGTGAAATGACAGAATCGGGCATCGCAAACATGAATGAACGTGCAGAAGCGGCGATTCGCGACGGCGACCGTGATGAGCGGGCGGTAGACCTAAAAGAACACTTGGAAATTCTCGGCTACGGCTCGTTCAGCGGGACGACGTATTACGGTCCGCAGACAACGGCGGCTGTGGAGCGTTTCCAAGAGGACTTAACCGGCGTTGAAGCGACTGGAGTTGCGGATGAACAATTGTTACAACGAGCAAAAGAGCTGGCTGAAGGTCCATTGCGTGAAGGTTTATATCGTGACGATGCGGTAGAAGTAAAGGAGTATTTAGAAAAACTCGGTTTCGGCTCGTTTAGCGGAACGGATTACTACGGTCCGCAAACTGCTTCTGCTGTTGAAAGATATCAGGAACATTATGGTCTTGAAGTCAGCGGGACGGTTGATGAAAATATGCTGAAAGAAATGAAAAACCGTGCTGAAGCAGCATTGAGCGATGGTGATCGCGATGATAGAGCGGTAAATGTCAAAGAAAATCTCGAGATTCTCGGTTTTGGTTCATTTGGCGGAACAACATATTACGGTCCCCAAACAACAAAAGCTGTCAAAAAATTCCAAGCTGCTGAAGACAGTCTTAATGAGACAGGCGTAGCTGATCAAGCAACGCAAGATTTGTTAGAAGAACTGGCCCAGGGACCGCTTCGAGAAGGAATGTATCGTGATGACGCAGTCGAAGTCAAGGAACTGTTGACAAACATTGGGTTAGGTTCCTTTAGCGGTACGACTTACTATGGTCCGCAGACAGCAGCAGCTGTTACAGAATTCCAAGAGCTTTATGACTTAGACGTAAACGGCGAGGTCAATGAGGCTACGAAAGAATTACTTGAGGAAATGGGTGACGTCGAACTGGAAAGAGGTGACTCCGGTGAGGCGGTTGAAGAACTAAATAATGATTTAAATCAGTTAGGTTTTAGAGACTCCTCTGAAGGTGTAACGTTTGATGACTCGACAGAGAGCGCCGTGATGGATCTGCAAGAATACTACGGCTTGGAAGCGTCCGGTGAAATTAATCGGGCAACTAGAGAAAAAATCACTGAGTTGTTAACTTCACCATACAGTCTTGGAGATGCTGATTATGAAGGAGTAGTTAATTTAAAAAATAAATTAGAGATGATAGGGTATGGTTCGTTTAGCGGAACGACATATTACGGTCCTCAAACAACAAGTGCGGTAGAGAATTTCCAACAAGATCAAGGACTAGTGGTCAACGGAATCGCAGACGAACCTACACGTGAACGTATGGATATGATCTTGAATGTTGAAGAAGGGGCAGTTGTAAGGCCAAGAAACTCTGAGAGCAGGGAAGGGACGCTGAATATTTATAGTGACTCATCTCTAGGGAACGCACAGACTTACATCACATCGAATGCTGACTTTGGCAGTGAGTTGAACTTGGTAAGTATGACAGAAGACTATATTGAAGTCAGTTACGCTGGCACGACAGGATACGTTTCTGTCGGAGAATTTACCGTTCTTCCGGAATCAATAGCTGCAGGCCAAAGAAATTATTATCAAGCACAAGAAGGTCTTCTTTATCATCGGATTTATGAAGGATTAAATCAATACCATGGAAGTTATCAATACGGAAAGGCGCCATCGTTTTTAAATGAAGAGGACGAGTACTACAGTGAAGATGGCAGCGAATTTACTGATTCATACGGTGATACAGTCGGCGAAGCTGAGCAGTATTTTAATATGCTTCATGTTCGGACAGAATCGAATTATTCTGCGGAAGAACTTGACGAATTTATTAAGAATAATCTCAGAGAATCAGGTAGTGTATTAGAAAATACCGGAGAGTATTTTGTTGAAGCGCAGGAAGAGACGGGGATCAATGCCCTGTTTATCCTAGGTACAGCTATTCACGAGAGCGGTTGGGGATACAGCGAAATTGCTCAAGATCATTACAATTTATTTGGCATTAACGCTTCAGATGAAAATCCTTATGGAAATGCAAATAGTTATTACTCCGTTGAAGATAATATCATGGATTTTGCGAAAAATTATATTTATGATGGCTATGCGCATGTAGATGATTGGAGATTCAGCGGTTCCGTGCTGGGTAATAAAGGCCTTGGATTTAATATACGATATGCATCGGATTCTTATTGGGGTCAAAAGATTGCCGGTCATATGTATCGAGCCGACCGTCAGCTCGGACAAAAAGACCTCGGTCAATACGAGTTGGCAGAGACAAATACAAGCGGAGTCTCCATTTATGAGGAACCAAGTTCATCAGCCAATGTAGCTTACACGCTGAACAGTTCTGAAATACCGGTTGCTATTAAAGAAGAGGTGTCCGGTGACAACGGTTCTAGCTGGTATCGCATCAGCTCAGATCATAAAGATTACGATGATGTTTATGTTGAGAGTTCGAATGTGCAAATGCTGAATGTTGCAAATTAAATGTTTGAATGGCCTGCTGAAAAGCAGGTCATTTTTTTCATTACCAACCTCCTTCGAGCATGATATAATAACATCAGCTATGTGTGCTTTCAGACATAAAAAGGGAATTTTAGAGAGGTTGGGTCGCAGATGACAAATATGGGGGAGTCAAGAAACCACCGGCTGTTTTTAATTACGGCGGACTTGCTGCTCGTATTGATTGCTTATATCAGTGCTTTTTACGTGCGCTATTTTGATTTTCCCGGCCGCAACTGGGATGCGTTTATCTCGTTGCTTCCGTGGATCTTATTAATTGCGCTGTTTTTTATTGCCGTTTATGAACTGTACTCATTGGATCAAAAGCATCAAATCAGCGATATCATGCGCAAGACGATCGTTGCGGTAGCGATGATGACATTTTTAACGATGGCTGCGTCGTATTTGTTCCGCGAATTCGCGATGCCGCGTTCGGTTGTTTTAATCGCCAGCGTGTTTTCTGTCGTCTTGATTGTTGTATTTAAGACATTGTATTTGAAAATCACCCGCGGGAAAGTTGTCGGGCGTGTCTTGTTAATCGGAAATGAGCACAACCTCAAAAAAATGACGAACAAAATTAAGCACCCGATGCTTCGCGGCACGAAAGTAATTCATGCGCACGGAACGGATGCGATCGATAAAATCGATCATCTGTTGCAGCGATCCGATTATGCGGTGCTGTGCACGGACATCTCCAAAGAAACGAAATCGCAAATTATTTACCACGCGATGGAACGCAATAAAAATGTTTACGTTATTCCGACGCTCTATGAATTGCTCCTGCAGCGGGCAGCAACCTCGCCGCTCGAAGATACGATGGTCATGGGCGTCAAACCGTTCGGCCTGACGTGGGATAAAGTGTTTGTTAAACGGGTATTGGATATTATCGGCTCCGGGCTGCTCATTTTGCTCGCTTCACCTGTGTTTGCATTTGTTGCGGTGATCGTGAAGTTAGAAGACCGCAAAAGCGAGATTATTTTCAAACAAGAACGGCTCGGGAAAAACGACAAGCCGTTTATGATGTACAAGTTTCGTTCGATGATCTCCGGGGCGGAAAATCAAACCGGCCCTGTGCTCGCTTCCGCGGATGACGACCGAATTACGAAAGTCGGCCATTTCATCCGCTCGACGCGTCTCGATGAGCTGCCGCAGCTGATCAACGTGTTAAAAGGCGATATGTCGCTGGTCGGGCCGCGCCCGGAACGCGAGTTTTTCACGAGGCAGCTGGCGCAAAAGTATTATCATTACGGCTACCGCAACCGCGTAAAACCCGGTGTCACCGGGTACGCACAAGTGATGGGCAAATATTCGACCGAAGTGGAAGACAAGCTGCGCTTCGACTTATACTACATCCGCAATTACAGTTTATGGCTTGACGTGGTAATTTTGTTGAAAACCTTCTTAGTGATTTTCGAAAAGTCAAAATCTGAAGGCACGTCGGCCGAAGATGAAGAAGGCTCTTCGGAAGAAGACCGGTCATCGATGAATTATTAACGGATTTCTAAGCGGAAGGGGCTCTGATCCTATGGATAAAGTATTAATCAGCGGCGGTGCGGGGTTTATCGGTTCACACATGACGGCCGCTTTATTGGATGCCGGTCATCAAGTTGTCGTGTTGGACGATTTATCGACCGGGAAACGCTCCTATTTGCCGAAAAATGAGAATTTAATGCTTGTTGTCGCGGATATCCGCGATCCGATGAGCGTTCGCGAAACATTCGGCCACCATCCGGACATCGAACAAGTGATTCATTTTGCCGCCCAAAGCAATGTCAGTGTGTCGCTGGCGAATCCGTCAGATGATGCGGAAACAAACATTATCGGTACGATTCATTTGCTTGAAGAAGCGCGGCGTCATGATGTGAAAGCGTTCGTTTACGCTTCTTCGGCTGCGGTTTACGGCTTGAAAAATGAGCTTCCGATCGCTGAAAATGCAGAAAAAACACCGACCTCGCCCTACGGCGTGTCAAAATTGTCTGCTGAGCATTACGTTGAGGCAACCGGCCGCCTTTACGGAATGAGTACCGGCTGCTTTCGTTTTTCGAATGTTTTCGGCCCCCGGCAAAGCGCAGCTCCGGAATCCGGTGTCATATCGATTTTCATTCATAAACTGATGAACGGCGAAACACCTGTTGTGTACGGCGACGGTGAACAGACGAGAGACTTTATTTACGTCGATGATCTCGTTTCCGGTCTAACGGCATTTCTTAATCAGGCTAAAAAAAACACAGAAACAATACACTCGGTATATAATCTCGGCACGAACACTGAGACGTCGATCAATGAAATGATCAGTGTGATCGACCGCGTGTTGGCGACCTCTTCAGTCCCTTCGTATCGGCGAGCAAGAAGCGGCGATATTCCTTTCAGCCGGCTTGATAACAGTAAAATGATCGAGGAATTGGCATGGGAACCGCTAACGGATCTCGAAGACGGAATTCGCAAAACGATTGCCTATTATAATAAAAACGCCTGAATGCTCAGCATTCAGGCGTTTTGTTACTCTGCGGCATAGGAAGCACCGGTTAACTGTAAGTGTTGTTTAAATTTGTCTGAAACTTCCTCGCGGGATGATTCGTAGATTTGGTAATAATAGACACCGTTTATCGTCGTATCCTCCCCGTCGAAGCTGAATTGGTCAATGTTATTCAGTTCGCCGGCGTAACCGTGCATGCTGATAATCTGGCTGAAGCGCAAGTTCGTGCTTAAGTTGTCATCGAGCGCATCGACGAAGGAATTAAACCGGGTCAGCGTCTGCAGCGAGGAGACTTCATGCATTAACGCTTCAAGGACATCTTTTTGCCGGTCGCCGCGGCCGAGGTCGCCCCGCGGATCATCTTTTCGCATCCGCACATACGCGAGCGCTTCTTCACCGTCCAACGTTTGTCTGCCTTCAGCGATTTCGACCGTTCCGTACGTTGCGTTGTCTGTATCGGCAATATCCATCGGCACGTCCACAGTGACGCCGCCCATCGTATCGATAATATCCATAAAGGCATCGAAATTCAAGGAAATCACGTAATCGATCGGGATGTCGAGGTATGATTCAACCGTTTCGATCGTTAAGTCGACCCCGCCGTAAGCATGAGCATGGTTGATTTTATCTTCGCCGTATCCGGGGATCGGTACACGTGAATCGCGCGGAATATTCAGCATCTGAACTGAATCGTCTTCCGGATTAAAGGATGCAAGCACCATCGCATCGGTGCGGCCGCTTAAATCGCCGTCACGCGAATCGAGGCCGAGAAACAATACAGATACCGGATCATCGGAAGGGTTGATGCTCATTTCGCGCAAATCGGATTGATTTCCGCGGTTTAACTCAGTTTGGTTATCGGATGTCACTTGCTGGAGTGAAAAGCCAATGTAAGCAATCCCCGATCCTGCTAATAGTATGAAACCGATAAATGCCAACAGGGCCAGTTTCCATTTGCTTTTCCGGCGCGGACGTTCCCGCCGTTCGCTGCGTGAATAGTTTTCGGTCATAGTGTCCCCTCCATAAAGGTAGCAATGAATTCTTACATATAGACGTGAAACGTCAAAGAAGGTTTCACGTCTATATAGGCAAGCGCGATTATTTTTTCGCGAGTTTTTCGATATAAGCGCGCACGTCCGCTGATAAATCTTTGCGCCTAAGCGCAAAATCAACCGTTGCTTTGATGAAACCGAGTTTATCGCCGACATCATAACGCTGTCCGCTGAACTCGCAGGCGAGGACGATTTGCGATTCATTCAGCACTTTGATGGCATCTGTCAGCTGAATCTCATTACCGGCACCGGGAGGCAAATCGTTTAAGATTGAAAACACTTCCGGTCTGAGAATGTAACGCCCCATGATCGCATAGTTTGAAGGAGCTGTGTTTCGCGGCGGTTTTTCAATCAAGTCATCGACATGAATAATGCCCGGATCTATTTCCGCGCCTTTCGGGGCGATGATGCCGTATTTATGAGTCTCGTCAGCGGGAACTTGCTGCACCCCGACGACAGAAGAGTGGTAGCGGTCAAAGACATCGATCAGCTGTTTTAAACAAGGTGTTTTTTCCGGATGAACAATATCATCGCCGAGCAAAACAGCGAAAGGCTCGTCGCCGATGAAATGTTCCGCGCAGCTGATTGCGTGACCGAGGCCTTTCGGTTCTTTTTGCCGGATGTAATGGATATTGGCCATATTAGAAATCGACTGCACTTCTTGAAGAAGACTGTGTTTGTCTTTTCTGCGCAAGGTTTCTTCTAATTCATACGACACGTCAAAATGGTCTTCAATCGCCCGTTTGCCGCGGCCGCTGATAATGATGATATCTTCGATGCCGGAAGCGACAGCTTCTTCAACAATGTATTGGATCGCAGGTTTGTCGACAATCGGGAGCATTTCTTTCGGCTGGGCTTTTGTGGCCGGCAAAAATCTTGTGCCGAGACCGGCAGCAGGGATGATGGCTTTTTTCACTTCAGACATAATGAATCCCCTTTGTTTTCTGACATTATGTCTTATATTTTACCTTATTTCGTCAAACTGTTGGGCATGAATATCGAAGATTTGATAAATAGAAAAAACTGCTTTACCCGGTACTGGGAATTCGCTAAAATGTACAGTTGAGACTGCCTATAATTTGTCTGAATATGTAAAGATAAAACCGACTTAAAAGGAGCACGCTTTATATGGGAATGTCCCGTTATAATGATAAAAAAACAACGAAGCCGCGGAAGAAACGAATTTGGAAAATTGCATTGCTGGCATTTTTGCTTGTGTTTGCTGTCGCCGGCGCCGGACTTGCTTACGTCATGAATCAAGTGTCGTCAGTAGCTGAAAGCACCCAGCAAGAGCTCGAGAGAGGAGAGCGTTCGGAGTACCGCGATGTGGACGTTGATCCGCGCGAAGATCCGGTTTCTGTTTTATTTCTCGGACTGGATACGCGGGATGGAGATTTAAGCGGTTTGACGGATGCCATGATTCTCGTGACGTTCAATCCCGATGATGAAAGTGTGAAGATGCTCAATATACCGCGGGATTCGCTCGTTGACATTCCGGGGCGGGCGCAGACAGATAAAATCAACCATGCCCATGCTTTTGGCGGCATCGATTTAACGCTGGATACGGTGGAAGGACTTTTAGATGTGCCGGTCGATTATTTCGTATCTGTCAATTTTGATGCCTTTATGGAAGTGGTTGATGAAGTCGGCGGGATTGATGTCGACGCGCCGATGGAAGTCAGAGATACGGATAACGCCACGTACGGTGAAATCGTCATCCCGAAAGGCGAACAGACGCTTGACGGCGAAGAAGCGCTTGCTTACGCCCGGATGCGCAAACACGATCCTGAAGGGGATATCGGCCGCGGGAAGCGGCAAAAAGAAATTATTGAATCGTTAATTCACGAAACGGCAAATGTCAGTAATTTGACCAGTTTTCAGCCGCTTTTGGATACGGTGGAAAGAAATACGGAAATGAATATCGATTTCGATACGATGATGTCGCTTCATCATTATGCTGACAGACTGGCAGAAATTGAGTCATTGAACCTCGATGGATCCGGAATGATGCGCGATGATATTTATTATTATCAGCTTGATGAAGAGTCGCTTCATGACACGAGGCAGCGCTTAAAATTGCACTTGGAAATGATCGATGAAGCGGAAGAATACGCCCCAGAACAAGCGCCGGCTGAACATGAGCAGGTTCCGGAAGAAGCGCCTGTTGAAGAAGAACCTGTGGAGCAAGAACCCAACTCGGAATGGGAAGAAAATGAAGAACAAGAACAATGGAATAATGCCGGCGGGCAAAATGACGGGTATGAAGAGAATTATGACGGCGGAGCGGAAACGGAAGAAGCGCCGCAGTCAAATAGCGAACAGCAGCCAGGCGGACAAGAACAACAGCCGGCGGAGAATGGCGGGTTGAATCAGCACAACGAACAAGCCCCCGCTGAAGAGGACAACAATGCTTACGACGAAGAAGTTCATGATTGGTAAGAAGACTCGCAGATCTCTTTCTGGTATGCCAGAAAGAGATCTTTTTTTGTCGTAAGATTGCTGAAATAAGAGTGAAATTGAGTTGGGTTTCGTTATTCAGTTGTCATGTAATCACTTGAACGTATATTATTTCCAATCAAACTTGCTATTTTATGGAAGTTATATTAAACTGACAAGGATGATATTGGAAATGAAAGCGGGTGATTCGTTGTTCCGTCATGTAAAAATGCTATTTATCAGTGCAATCGTTGTCGGCTTATTCATTTTATCTTTGGCATACAGTTTTAATGATCATCAAGGTTCTAGAGATGCAGAAGCAAGTGTAGCGCCGGAATTTGCCGCGGGGCCTGACATGCAGTCATTTATGCTCGGCGCGATGGCAAGGGGAAAAGATATTTCGGTAGTGAATGATCAAGGCGCTTTTTATGAGGTGGCTATGCAAGGGGAAACAACAACTATTCTCGGATCCTATGCTGACATCGCGATGCAAGAAGCTTCGCCTTTTGTCGACGGGGCTTTGAACGGTATGACTATCTATGTTGACCCCGGTCACGGCGGAGCTGATCCTGGTGCGATTGTTAATGGAGATATTCATGAAAGCGAGTTGATGCTCGATATCGGTTTACGCCTGGAGGAATGGTTAATAGATGAAGGTGCATTTACAAAGTTGAGCCGTCGAGATGATTCGTTTGTCGATAACGATGATCGGGTCGCTGATTCGAAAAAAGTCAATGCAGATGTGTTTATCAGTCTGCACGCGAACACATACGGCAGCTCTTCTGTTCACGGCACAGAAGTATACTTTAATCGAGATGCCTATCCGGAGCAAAGTGAACAGCTGGCTGCCGATATTCAGCATACTCTGACAGAAGACAGCGGTTTTGCAAATCGGGGCATTCGTGCCGAGGAGCTGAATGTAATTGAACATCCGCATATGCCGTCTGTTTTAGTTGAGATCGGTTATATGACAAATGGTGAAGATCTTGAAAAACTTAAAAACGG
Organism: Salisediminibacterium halotolerans; assembly: GCF_003814815.1. GTDB lineage: Bacteria > Bacillota > Bacilli > Bacillales > Salisediminibacteriaceae > Salisediminibacterium > Salisediminibacterium halotolerans. The sequence goes on along the minus strand of NZ_RKQQ01000001.1, from coordinate 226,548 downwards.
GCAAGAGGATATCGTTGCTCGTCTGGCGAGCGGCATTGTGCGTTATGCGGAGCAATAATCGGTTCATTTTTAACGAAGTCGAAATACCTATAATTCATCTATAACATTAGTTGAATACTGAATTGAAGGAGGATATACCTCCTTCTTTTTTTAATCCGCCTCGAAAAGTCTGAATGAGAGCAGGTTGTATGGGGGATCAATCTGTATTAGACTGGGAAAACAATAATTGTTCATTTTGAAAAACAAATACAAATAAAACTGCTTATGCGGAGGTGCTTCTATGAAAAAAATGAAATGGACGGCTGCAGCCGGGTTGTCGGCTGTATTTGTAACCGGTGCAGCTATGCAAGTCAGCGGGCAAGGCGAAGCGGAAAAAGGTGAAGTATCGGCAGGTTCATTGTTCGTCAGGGACTCCCCGTCATTATCCGGTGAAATTATCGGCGGTGTGTCAAATGGCGATGGTGTTGATATTACAGCAACGGACGGCGACTGGTATGAGATTGAGTATAACGGTACAACAGGTTACTCGCACGGCGATTACATAGATGTAACTCAGTCCGCCGGAGATACGGAAGCCGGCGAGTCAGCGGACGGGAGCGGAACAATCACAGCCGCGTATTTAAATGTTCGGGAGAACGCCGGAATGAGTCATGCGATTATCGGCGTATTGAACGAAGGGGACGAAGTAGCGATTGAAGGGTCAAGCGGTTCGTGGTATGAGATTGAGTATAACGGTACAACAGGCTACATAGGTGAATCGTACGTTGAAACGGACGGAACGAGCGGCGAAGAAAGCAGCAGTGCACCGGAAAGCGGCAGTGAAGGTGAAGTCACAGCAACAAGTTTGAATGTTCGCGCTGACAGCGGTAATACCGCATCAATCATCGGCGGTTTGTCAAATGGTGAAACGGTCTCGATCGAAGGGGAGAACGGTTCTTGGTATGAAATTGATTATGCCGGCACCGAAGCGTATGTACACGGCTCATTTATTGATACGGCAGTCAGCACTGGCGGCGGAGATGAAGCGTCGGCATCAGGACCGTTAGATGGTTACAAAGTATATGTTGATCCTGGCCACGGCGGGATCGATCCGGGCACAACAGAAGCGTCAAGTATTACGGAAAGCGACTTAGTGCTGGAAATCAGCCGATCATTTCAAGCCGAATTGGAAGCGGCCGGCGCGGATGTGGAGATGAGCCGGACGGACGACTCGTATGTCGCTAACTCGCAGCGTGTAACAGATGCTTCGTATTCAGGAGCTGATCTGTTTGTCAGCGTGCATGCCAATTCCTTTTCGTCCAGCTCTGTGAGCGGAACAGAAGTGTATTACGATAGTAATGCCTACGGATCTGAAAGCAGTGAGTTGGCAGACGCTTTGCTGACAGGTTTGACGCAAGGAAGCGGTTTTGCGAACCGCGGAACGCTTAATCAATCGTTTGAAGTTCTTCGTCAAAACGATATGCCGGCTGTCCTGGTTGAAGCAGGTTTTATGACGAACCAAAGCGATTTAAATGAGATGGAGAATAATCCGGAAGGCGTCGCGGGTTCTATGGCGGACGGCGTCATTGATTATGTTGACTAAACCTGCAGCAAAAGCAGGGAGGAGAGATGACAGATGACAGGAAGCAAGCGGGCGGACATCCGTCCGGGCGTAAAAGTACGTGTTGTGCAAAAGCAGCACCAACGCTCAGGGCAGCTGACGGAAGGAACCGTCAGTCAGCTGCTGACAAAATCAGCGACGCATCCGCACGGTATTAAAGTCCGTTTGACGGACGGCACCGTCGGGCGGGTGAAAGAAGTACTGACTGAACCGGAATAACATGGGGAAAGGCTGCCTTTTTGGCAGCCTTTTTTTCTTGACGAAAATAGAGGCTAAAGCCTTAATTTAATTTCGAACCACGGCATTTCATGTGAAAAGGGTGACAAGCGGTGACGGTTCATGTACGATAACTTGAGAAAGATACCTATAGATAAAATGTACAATAAATGCATAAGAAAAATAAATGAGGTTAAGGAGGGTTGATCATGGCTGAGCAGACGAGCGAGCGACATGCTGTCATCGTTGCGAAAGATCATACTGAATTTGAAACGTGCCGCGACGTTCAATGTGAGCCTTGGCAAATTGATATCCGTTCCGGTATTTCAAAAGACGACGCATGGGATATTGTTTTTTACGTTTATGACCCGGTTGACGGAGACGCCTTTTTAAAAGATTTCAGTTCGGTTTTTCCTATCATTATTGTGATAAAAGGTGAAGTGACCGATGAGATATTGCACCTTGCAGAACAGGAGATCCGCGGTCTGATTCGATCATCGTACTTAATCGAAAAAGGAGCAGACATCTTGCGCGATATGGATATCACGCCGTTTGTCGTCGAACCGGAAGCCAATTACACCGTGGCCCGGCACGTTTCAGACAGACAAGTGCAGCTGCGGAAGGTTTCGCGCTTTGAAGTGATTGAGGAAAAACTGCCGAAGACGGTAACGAAAGATGAAATGAAGACGCTGGAAGAACTTGTGAACGGCAACGACACCGACGCGATTGCGAAAAATCGCCATTACTCCAAATCGACAATTAATTCGCAAATATCGTCGCTGATAAAAAAGTTTCAGCTTGAAGACCGTACACAGCTGGTCGTGGAAATGATTCGGGCGGGATATGTCCGTTCGTATAAATAACGGTTAAGAGAGGTTTACAAGATGCACTATTATTTTGCTTTCGGAAGCTGTATGCATCAAGCCGATATCGCCCGAACCGTTGAAGCAGAAACAATCGGTCCGGCTGTGCTTGACGGCTACCGGCTTGCGTTTACGAAATACGCTGCCTCAAGAGAAGGCGGCGTCGCCGACATTGTAGAAGCATCCGGAGATTTTGTGGAAGGAATGGTTTTTGCTGTTCCCGATTTTATTGAACTGGATAAACGCGAAGGGGCTCCGAACCTTTATGTTCGAACCGCTGTGAACGTTTCGCTTCTCGCGACAGACGAGGAGCTGACAGCGGCGACGTACATGATTAAAGATAAAGAGCCGGTTGAATTAGCGCCGTCAGCGTATTATGCCGGGCTGATTACCGAAGGAGCCGAACAGCTCTCGTCAACGTACCAAACGAAATTGCAAAGCATTTTGCAACAATCGCGCAAACGCTTGTGAGGATTAGCACGTTTGCGCTTGAAAAAAGAAATTTGATTCGATATGCTTATAGTACTATGCACATGCTTACGCAGGCATGTGCTTCATTTAAACGTTTCGTGCAAGCGTTTGCACAAAGGGAACGTTCCTCAGTGGAAGAGGGAAAGGAGAGCTGTCGACCCCTCTGACAGCTGAAAACGATGCGGTTCTCAGATTGATGTGTTTAAATGTGTGCTTTTGCCTGGCCTTTGTTAAAATAATATAAAAGCAAGCAAATGACTAGAAACGGTGTGATCGCAATGGCAAAGACAATGCTCTTGACGCGCATGGAAGAACAGTACAATCAATTCACTTCGGCGGAGAAAAAAGTCGCCGATTACGTATTGGAACAGCCGGAATTTATTTCAACAATGACGACAAAAGATCTCGCCGCGCGGGCCAATGCTTCGCAAGCCAGCATTGTCCGTTTCTGTAAACGTCTCGGGATTGAAAGTTTTCCAAAGCTCAAGCTGACGCTTGCACAGGAATTAACGCAAAAGGATACGTATATTAACAGCGCTTCTCTGCTCGAGTGGGACGATTCATCGTACATGCTGTTTCAAAAAGTATCGTCATTAAATGAAATGACGCTGAATATGGGGACGAAAACGTTAAACAGCAAAGTGTTTGAAGCAGCGGCCGCATCGCTTGCCGCAGCGGAGAAAGTCGTGTTCTTCGGTGTTGGCGGTTCGTATACATCTTGTATTGACGGCCAGTACAAGTTTATGAGGCTTGGCTATAACAGTTTAGCCTCCGCGGATTTTCATCAAGTGATTCCGTTTTTGACGATGATGCGCCCGGGTGACGCCGTTGTATGTGTGAGCAATTCCGGCAAGACGAAAGAAGTGGTTGAACTCGCTGAGTATGCTAAAAAACAAGGGGTACAAATCATCGCATTAACGGCCGGGGGAACATCAAAATTGCAAAAACTGGCGGATTATACGCTGCTTTTGCCGAATGTGGAAGTTGAACAGCGCATCGGCAGCATCGCGTCGCGGACGAGTCAGCTGAATATGATCGATGCTTTGTATGTGTCGATCTTTCATCAAATCGGCGATAACTTGTTGACCTCGTTCAACCAAGCCCGCGGCATTGCCCGCGGCGAGCGAAACCCGGAATAATCCGGGTTTCTTTGCATAAATAAACTGAAATATAATTTCAGTTTATTTAGATTTTATATTGATTTTTAATTTCAAACCGTTATACAATGAAAACGGATTCAAAAGCTGTACAGTTTGCAATACGGGAGGAATACAATGATGCAGGAACGCAGAACAGAAAAACGGAATGCTCGGACGTCTGCACTCGATGAAGCGGATACAGAGCAAGTCGTGCAATGGATGAATGCGGAAGATGCTTTAGTGCCGCAAGCGGTCGGGGAGGAAATCCCCGCGATTACGGCATTGACGAATGCAGTGATTCAGCGCTTGCAGGCTGGGGGGCGGTTGTTTTATTTAGGCGCCGGAACAAGCGGGCGGCTCGGGGTATTGGATGCTGCGGAATGTCCGCCGACGTTCGGGGTCACTCCGGAAATGGTGCGAGGTTTGATTGCCGGGGGTGAAAAAGCGATTATCGAAGCAGTGGAAGGCGCCGAGGACTCCCTCACACTCGCTGCGGAGGATCTTCAGCGTGAACAGTTAACGGCCAATGATGTTGTGGTCGGCATTGCTGCAAGCGGAAGCACGCCTTACGTCATCGGCGGTCTCCGTTACGCCAACTCGATCGGGGCGCTTACCGGAAGCATCGCCTGCAATAAAAATGCGCCAATGTCAGCGGAGGCGGATTATCCGATTGAAGTGGAGACAGGAAGCGAAATTCTGACAGGGTCGACCCGTTTGAAAGCCGGAACAGCGCAGAAGCTGATTTTAAATATGATTTCAACCGCATCGATGGTTGGACTCGGCAAAGTGTATCAAAATTTAATGGTTGATGTAATTCCGACGAACGAAAAACTAAGGCAACGTTCCGTCACAATGATTTGTGAAACAACAGGGGCAGATGAAAAAACGGCGCGTGATACACTGGAAAAAGCATCCGGACATGTAAAAACCGCGATCGTCATGCTTCTCGGCGGTACAGATGATGCAAAAAAGGCAGGGGCGGCTTTGACCGAGCAGAACGGATTTGTCAAACGCGCGATTGAAGAACTTCAGTCTGACAACTGACAGCCGGGTGGCTGCAGAAAAGGACTTGCGCCGAAAGATTAAAGGAGGGACAGTATGAAAAAAGAAGAACAGATCACCCGGGACATTTTAGAAAACGTCGGCGGCAAAGAAAATGTTCAATCGATTTCTCATTGTATGACGCGTCTGCGGATGCAGTTTGATTCGTATGATAAAGTAGATATCGAAAAATTAAAACAAACCGACGGTGTCATGGGTGTGGTCGAAGACGAGACGCTGCAAATCATCATCGGTCCGGGAACCGTGAACAAAGTAGCTGCAGAACTTTGCCGGCTGACAGGATTGACGCTCGGTGAAACGAAGGGCGGCGAACACGTTGCCGCGGACACGAAAGCAGCGGTCGATCAAAAGACGCGCACGCCGATTAAAAACTTTTTAAAACGAATCGGCAGTATTTTTATCCCGCTTATTCCTGCACTGGTCGCTTCAGGCTTAATTAACGGGGGCGCGAGTTTTGCTCAAAATGCCGGGGTTGATCCGGAAACGACCTGGCTTGCGATTTTACTTGTGATCGGAAGCGGATTTTTTACATACTTAGGTATTCTCGTCGGCTGGAACACCGCGAAAGAATTCGGCGGGACACCGGCTCTGGGCGCGATAGCGGGAATTTTGATTATTAACCCGGCGCTTGAAGATATTACTTTGTTCGGTGAGCAGCTCGTCCCCGGGCAAGGCGGGTTATTTGCGGTGCTCTTGGCCGGGTATGTTATGGCCGTCGTTGAACAAGCGGTGCGCAAGTTTGTGCCGGAAGCGGTTGATATTATCGTCACACCGTTTATCACCGTCTTGACGGTCGGGGTCGGAACAATTATTGTGCTCCAGCCGATCGGCGGATTCATTGCTGAAGGCGTCACGCTAGCGATTAACGGCGTGCTCGATGTCGGCGGGGCGATTGCCGGGGCGATATTAGCCGGGACGTTCCTGCCGCTTGTGATGGTCGGGATGCATCACGGGTTGACGCCGATTCACCTTGAATTTATTGAATCGCAAGGGGCAACACCGCTCCTGACGATTTTGGCGATGGCCGGAGGCGGTCAAGTCGGTGCGGCGATGGCCGTATTTGTGAAAACGAACAACAAAAAGTTGAAAAACAATATTAAAGGTGCGCTTCCGGTCGGGTTTCTCGGGATTGGCGAACCGCTCTTATACGGGGTTACCCTGCCGCTCGGACGGCCGTTTTTAACAGCTTGTCTCGGTTCAGCGGTTGCCGGCGCGTTTCAAGCAGTTATGTCGACAGCGGCGCTCGGGATCGGAGTGTCCGGTCTCTCCTTAATTCCGCTGATTGCCGACAATGATTACGTATGGTATTTCCTTGGTCTCGTGATCGCTTATACGTTTGGGTTTATCTTCACTTACTTGTTCGGCTTTAAAGAAGAGATGGCGAAAAATATCGGATAAATGACGGAGGTTGAAACGATGGAAAAAGGATTTTCACTGTATCTTGGTGCGAGCGGCTTTCGCGAAGATCAGTACACGTACATGCAGACGATGAGCGAAGCGGGGTTTACTGTGATGTTTACATCGCTGCACATTCCGGAAGAAAACGGCGGCGAGCGTGAAGCGGTTTTAAAGGGAATGATGGAAAAAGCAGCTAAATGGAGACTCGAGGTTGTGATCGACGTGGCTCCCGATGCGCTGAGCGTGATTCAGTCGCTGCGGGCTAAACCGACTGCGCTGAGACTCGATCACGGTTTTTCCATAAAAGAAATGACTGAACTCGCGCGCTGTTACCGAATTGCGTTTAATGCGAGCACAATGACCGAGACGTTTGCAGCCGATTTGCAAAATGCCGGGGTTGATCCGGCAAAAATTGAAGTGTGGCATAACTATTATCCGCGCCCGGAAACCGGGCTGAGCCGCGATGAAGTGAAGCGGCGCAACGAACGGTTTCGGGCAATGGGCTTTAAGACGGCGGCGTTTGTTCCCGGAGATAAAGATTTGCGCGGGCCGGTTAAAGCAGGTTTGCCGTCGGCAGAAGATCACCGCAGCTGGGCACCCTACGCGGCAGCGCGCGACTTGACTGACGAACTGGCGACCGACTTAGTGATGGTCGGCGATCCCGGCTTAACAGAACACAGCATTTCGTCGTTTCAGTCAGACGAAGCGAGATTTCGGGCAGAGTTCGAAACAGAACTGTCAGAGGCGGAGCGGACCATTGCCGGCTTAAAACATAAGCAGCGTCCTGACCCTGCCCGCGACGTCGTCCGCTCTGAGCCGTCGCGTTCAGAGGCGAAAAAACACAACCTGCATGTGTTGCCGCGCTCAGTATCTGCGCGAAGACGCGGCGATGTGACGATTGATAATGAAAATTACGGGCGCTATCAAGGAGAACTGCAGCTTGTCAAAACACCTTTGAATGACGATCCGCGCGTAAATACGATCGGACAAATTACAGAAAGCGACTTGCCGCTGTTGGACTTGCTTCAGCCGGGCGAAAAATTCTTGCTCTGTGCAAAGGATCAGCAAGGAAAGTAAAAAATTTTTAAGCAGCTGCAAGAATAATTTGCTAAAATATAATAACGAACAATGCGCCGGCCGTTTAACAGCCGGCGCGTTTATTTTGAGTAAAGCAAAAAAGGCGGGTAAACGGATGATTTGGGAAGTCTTATTTATTGTCGTCGTCTTATTTGGCGGTGCATTTGTTCAAGGAGTCAGCGGATTTGGCTTCGGTTTAATTGCGATGAGCTTTTTGCCGTTAATTTATACGGTCCAAGAGAGCGCTTTGCTCGTTTTGTCATTGTCGCTTGTGCTGGCCAGCAGCATGATTTTGCAAATGTATAAGCATATTCAATGGCGCGCGCTGTTTGTGCTTTTGGGGGCGGCATTTGTCGGGCGTCTCGGCGGTTATCATATTCTGCATACATACGGAGAGCTCGATATATTACGCGTGTTTCTCGGGATATTTTTGATCCTCGTGGTGTTTTATTTGTTTTTCAGTAAAAAACCCGATCCGGACAGAATTGTCAGCGGGAAATGGCTTCCGATGGCGGCCGGTTTCGGCGGCGGATTTGTCGGCGGGATTTTTGCCGTCGGCGGACCGTTTTTTGTCTTTTATATGATGCTGAAATTCTCTGATAATAAGTATGCCTACAGCGCGAATTTGCAAGTGACGTTTTTGTTTACAAATGCAACGTCGGTCGCGTTGCACGGTGCAAGCGGCGATTATTCGCTGATGCTCGTTGTGTTCTTTCTTGTCGGGATCATGAGCGTTGTCTTTGGTTCAAGACTCGGGGTCCGCTGTTTCTCCTATATTCCGCAGGATAAAATTAAAAAGCTGGCAGCGGCCGTTGTCGCGCTCTCGGCTGTAAATTTAATATTTTTTGGCGTCTGATCGCCCGGTAAATGTGCTATAATAAGAACGAGAAAGCGTTCTCATCAGATGAGTATCTCTAACGTGTGAACGCCGTTTTGTCAGCAGAGAATCGTCATGCGTGGAATGATCTTGGCGAAAGGCGGGATTTTCATGCAAGAGCTTGAACAAAGCAAGCGTGAGACGCGTGCGCATGTGTCTTCAGAGACGCTGTACCCGTTTCATTTCCCTGGAGTGACAGGGGAAAGCATAGCATTTCGGAATGTGCTGCGGCAGGCAGCAGTATTGGCGCCATCGGGTTTGCCGGTTCATTTAACCGGTGAGACAGGAACAGGAAAAGATTTGCTGGCAAAAGCGATCCATTTGAACAGTCCGCGCCGCAACAGGCCGTATGTAGAAGTGAATTGCGGTGCGCTTCCGGAAAATTTGCTCGCAAGCGAACTGTTCGGCTATGTTCCCGGCGCGTTTACGGGGGCGGGCAAGGCCGGGGCGAAAGGAAAATTTGCCGCAGCCGACGGCGGGACGCTGTTCTTAGATGAGATCGGTGAAATGCCGGAAGCGATGCAAAAAGCGCTCTTAAAAGTGCTCGATCACGGACGGTTTTTGCCGGTCGGCGCTGATCAAGACGTCGCCTGTGATGTCCGGATTGTTACAGCGACGAATCAAGATTTACGCACTCTTGTGCAGTTAGGTTGTTTGCGAGCGGATTTGTATTACAGACTGTATGTCAGCCCGTTATTTTTGCCGCCGCTTCGGGATCGCCGTGAAGATATCTGGGCGCTTATTGCCTGGTATAAAGATGAGCACGATTGGAACGCTGTCTGGACGGATGAACACCTTGCGGAGATGACGGGCTACGATTGGCCGGGAAATGTCCGGCAGCTTCTTCATACCCTCGAGCGGCTGCGCATCTTTCATCCGCAAACGCTTCCGCCTGCCAAGACGCTTCGCGGGCAGATTCGCGAGCTTGATCCGCGTCAGGAACAGCGTGTTTGCCGGGGGGCAGGAGCGGAAACGGCCTCCAAGAGCCTGACGTACCGGGAGCAGTTGGAACGCGATGATCTGAAGCAAGCGCTGGCAGCATCTGGAGGGCGGGTGCAGGCGGCGATGAAGCTCGTCGGGATGCCGCGGAGCACATTTTATCGAAAAATAAAAAAATACGGGCTGGATTGATACAATTTGGGAATGAGCGGTACAGATTGGGACGATGTCTCAATCTGTACCGTTTTTTACGATCCGGAACCACCTGCTTTCGTCTGAAATATCCCGGAGAGACAGTGTTTAGAGCAATTATGATTGCGTTTACAAAATTGGCACGATTTTTGCATTATAAAAAGGGTGGAGGCGTATACTATTGCCGCCGAAAGTTGATTCGCTGTTTCGAAAAATCATCACAGGGAGGTATGTACGGATGAAGGTTACAGAGCATGCTGTTCGCGGGATTACGTCGGAACGGGCGCGGTGGATGTATCAGAAAATGTGTGAGATCCGGATGTTTGAGGATCGTGTTCATGAGTTGTTCGGGCAAGGGAAATTGCCGGGGTTTGTACACTTGTATGCCGGCGAAGAGGCAGTCGCTGTCGGCGTGTGTGCGCATTTAGATGAAACCGATACGATTACAAGCACACACCGGGGACACGGGCATTGCATTGCAAAAGGCTGTGAATTGGACGGAATGATGGCGGAACTTTACGGAAAGAAAACGGGTCTTTGCAACGGCAAAGGCGGTTCGATGCACATTGCGGATGTCGATAAAGGAATGCTCGGGGCAAACGGGATCGTCGGCGGCGGTTTTCCAATGGCAGCGGGTGCTGCATTAACGGCGAAACTGAAGAAAAACGGCGGCGTTTCGGCGTGCTTTTTCGGCGACGGAGCCGGAAATCACGGCACGTTTCACGAAGGGATTAATCTAGCAGCGATTTGGAATTTGCCGGCGCTTTTTGTTGCGGAAAACAACGGTTATGCAGAGGCTACTCCGTTTGAGTATGCATCTTCGTGCGAAAATATTGCCGACCGTGCTGCTGGTTACGGGATTCCGGGCGAAATTGTTGACGGCAAAGATGTTGTCGCAGTGTTTGAAGCGGCGCAGCGGGCAATTGAGCGCGCAAGAGCCGGCGAAGGACCGTCGTTAATTGAGTGCAAAACGTACCGCAATTACGGCCACTTCGAAGGGGATGCGCAAAAGTATAAAACACAAGAAGACAAAGAACGTCACCTCGGGGAAGATGATGCGATTGTGAAATTCCGCAGCTTCGTTATTGAAAATAAATTGCTTAATGAAACCGATCTTGATGAGATCGAAAGCTCGGTTAAGCAGGCGGTTGATGAGGCGGTTTCATTTGCGGAAAGCAGCGAAGATCCGCATGCGGAGGATTTGTTAAAAGACGTGTACGTGCGCTATCACGCTGAATAATTCGAATAAAAGGAGGCAGTTTGGCATGACACGACAGATAACGTTTTCGGAAGCGGTTCGGGAAGCGATGCAGCTGGCAATGAGAAAAGATGATAATGTCATTTTAATGGGAGAAGACGTCGCGGGCGGAGCAGAAGTGGATCATTTAGGTGATGAAGAAGCCTGGGGCGGCGTTATGGGGGTCACCTCAAATCTCGTACAAGAGTTCGGGCGCGACCGTGTATTGGATACGCCGATTTCTGAAGCTGGTTATATCGGCGCCGCTGTAACAACGGCTGCAACCGGCATGCGTCCGGTAGCAGAATTGATGTTCAACGATTTTATCGGCAGCTGCTTGGACGAAGTGATGAACCAGGGAGCGAAACTGCGCTATATGTTTGGCGGTAAAGCGAAAGTGCCGATGGTTATCCGGACGATGCACGGCGCTGGCTTTCGGGCCGCGGCACAGCATTCGCAAAGTTTGTACGGGATGTTTACTGCGATCCCGGGGATAAAAGTTGTTATCCCTTCCACCCCTTACGATGCCAAGGGTCTGCTTTTGGCAGCAATTGAAGACGATGATCCGGTGATCTTTTTTGAAGATAAGACGCTTTACAATGTAAAAGGAGAGGTCCCGGAAGGGTATTACACAGTTCCGCTCGGCAAAGGCGAAGTTAAACGGCCGGGGTCGGATGTAACGATCGTCGGCATCGGCAAACAAGTCAATACAGCTCTCGAAGCAGCGAAGCAACTGTCAGCGAAGGGGATGGAAGCCGAAGTCATTGATCCGCGCAGCACGTCGCCGCTCGATGAAAAAATTATTCTCGATTCGCTGATGAAAACGAATCATCTCGTCATTGTCGACGAAGCGAATCCGCGCTGCAACGTAGCGACAGATATTGCAGCTTTAGCGGCTGACAAAGGCTTCGATTTCCTTGATGCACCGGTTAAACGGGTAACAGCTCCGCATACACCAGTGCCGTTCTCACCGGCATTAGAAGATATCTATTTGCCGACGCCGGAAAAAATTATTAACGTCATTTCGGAAATGATCGGTGATGATACGTCAATGACCGTATAACCATGAAAAAAGAGCCGTTGCTTGATCGGGCGGCGGTTCTTTTTCTGGCGTTTTTCAGCAGTCAAGCTGGATTGTTTGGAGTCTGGAAGGGAGATGATTTGATGGCAAAAGCGGTTGTGATGCCGAAAATGGGCATGAGTATGGAAGAAGGAACGGTCGTCGAATGGTTGAAGCAAGAAGGAGATACGGTGAATAAAGGTGAAGCGATTGCGTCGATTTCATCGGAAAAAATCGAGAATGAAGTTGAAGCCCCGTTTGACGGGGTGCTTATCTCCATTTCTGCACCGGTGGACTCGGTGGTCAAGGTCGGCGAGCCGATCGGATATGTCGGTGAAGCAGGAGAACAAGCCCCGCAAGCGGAAGCGCCGAAAAGTGCAGAAAGCTCAGAAGCTGAAACTGTAAACGAGCAGCCTAAAAAAGAAGATACATCTGTCGCAGTCCAAACGCCTGCCGCAGACGACAGTTCAGCCGGAAACGGACGGCATAAAGCGTCGCCGGCAGCCCGGAAACTGGCAAAGTCTAAAGGTGTCGATTTGTCTGCTGTAACCGGCAGCGGACCGAACGGACGGATCACAAAAGACGACGTGCTTCAAGCTGCGTCCGGCAGTGTACAGACAGAGACAGAACAGCCGGCCATCCCGCTTCCCGATCCTGAACAGCTGAAAGCCGTTCGGCAACAGCCGGTGGAAAAAGACTTTTCCGGGATTCGCAAAGTGATCGGTGAACGGATGCATGAAAGTATCCAGCAATCCGCGCAGCTGACTATTATGCGTTATGCAGATGTGACCGAATTAATGGCGTTTCGAAAAAAATTGAATACCGAACTGGCTGACGCAGGAGTGACCGGTAAAGCAACCGTGACGGATATGGTTTGCCGGGCAGCCGTCAGCGCGCTGAAAGAACATCCGTTTATGAACAGCGCTCTAATTGAAGACAAGATTTATGAGTATCCGTATGTTCATCTCGGAATTGCTGCCGCGATGAAACGCGGACTGATGGTTCCGGTCGTATTTGATGCTGATCAGCTTTCGTTAAGAGAACTCTCGGCGAAGATCCGGCAGATGGCTGATAAAGTTGCCGATGGTTCGATCGGTTCCGATGAGCTGAAAGGATCGACGTTTACAGTAACGAACTTAGGCGCGTCGAAAGTCGGATTTTTCACACCGATTTTGAATCCGCCGGAAACAGGGATTCTCGGTGTCGGTGCGATTGAAGAAACGGCTGTTTTCGACGGACGCCGGCATAAAGAAGCGTTGAAATTGCCGCTCAGTTTAACGTTTGATCACAGAATCGTCGACGGGGAACCGGCGGCACAATTTTTAGACGCTGTGATCCGCCGGCTTGAACATCCGCACGTGCTCGTATACGAAGAATAAAACAACCCGCCCCTTTCTTCAGGGGCGGGTTTCAGACTGTAGACAAACTATATTTTGATGTCAGCCATGAATCCACTACCCTCCGCTTGCCCCGGGCAAGGACTCAGCTAGTATTCGGCGGCTGAGGCCGCCGAATCCGGATCTTCGTCTCTTGCTTTCCCGGAGGCGTCGGAGGAGTGGATGCATGGCTTCTTTTTTATGAATACACTCGCTTCAAAAAAGAGGATGACCCAGCATCCCGGCTTTCTCCTGCGGGATAGCGAGACAGGCGAGACCCTGCAGGGCCAAGCCCGAAGCGGCTCGGCGCTCGCCCGCGGAAAGAAGCCGGACGATGCGTCGTCATCCGTTTCTTTTAATATGACATCTAACGATGTCATGACTTTGTCTACAGTCTACAACCCGCCCCTTTCTTCAGGGGCGGGTTTTACTTTTTCCGCGTCCGTAAGACAGAAATCATCAGCCAGCCGAACAGGAGTGCGAAAAGGACAAAGGCTCCTTCGAGCACAGGCAGCCGCAGCCAGCCGGCGGCTTCCGGGTCGCCAAGGGTGATCCCTAAAATAAGCGCGCCGAGAATCAGGCTGATGGCCAGGAGCAATATGCTCAGCGTCAGCTGGTTGCCGATCCGGGCGAAACGGTTGCTGATCATTTCCGCTTCAGGCAAGCGGACATCGTGCCGAAGCCGGCCGCGGTCGATAACGTTCGCTGCTTTTTTCAGCGTATCGGGCAGCTCGCTGAAAATATCGACGTATTCCATCGAATAGGTTTTCATTTTCCGTTTTAAATATTGCGCGCTGAAATGTTCCCGCTTTAACTCGTTCCCGAGCGGTTTAACAACTTCAATGATACTGATATCCGGGTCGAGGTCGCTGATCAGCGATTCGGCCGTAACGAGCGATTTCGCCACGAGCGTTACGTCTTGCGGAATTTCGATGTTGTAGCTCCCGACGAGCCCGAGCAAATCGTTGACGACGCGTCCGAATTCGATTTCATGAAGCGGGACGCTGAAGTAAAGATCTTGGAATTCATCGATGTCTTTTCGCATTGATTCGCGGTCGATATCCATCGGCACTTTGCCGATCCGGCTGACTGCTTTCACTATATCGTCTGTATCCTGCTTGACAATTCCCATCACAAAGGTAGCGAGATGATTACGCAGCTCCGGTGTCAGCCGTCCGATCATCCCGAAATCTAAAAAAGCGATGCTGTCATCTTCCAAGATAAACACATTGCCCGGATGCGGATCGGCGTGGTAAAACCCGTCGACAAAAATTTGCCGCGTGAGGGTCTGCGCGATCGTTTCGGCAATATGTTCGGTCCGGTCTTTTGTCATCGTCGAGGTATCGATTTGATTAATATTTTTGCCGTCGATCAGTTCCATCGTCAGGACTTTTTTCGTCGTGCACGTCCAGTCGATCTCCGGAATATAAACGTTCGGGTTATCCGCCGTTTGCTGCCGGATACGGTCAGTGTTGCGCCCCTCAATCGTATAGTCCAGTTCACGGCGAATCATTTTCGTAAACTCTTTGACGAGCTTCGTTAACCGGTAACGGGAAGCGCCGTCGATTTGCCGTTCAGCGAGGTGGGCTAAGTCGTATAAAATATCAAGATCGACTTCAATCGTCCGTTCGATCCCTGGCCGCTGAACTTTAACAGCGACTTCCCGGCCGTCATGAGTGACCGCTTTATGTACTTGTCCGATCGACGCAGATGCGAGCGGCTCTCTGTCAAACGAGGCAAAATAGTCGTCAATCGACTGTTCCATCTCCGCATAGAACACGTCTTCGACTTCCTCGTATGAGAACGGCGAAACATGATCTTGCAGCTTTTCCAATTCCGCGATTAAACGCGGCGGGAAGACATCGTTACGCGTACTGGCGATTTGCCCGAGTTTGACAAACGTCGGACCGAGTTCTTCGAGCAAATGGCGGATTCGCTCTTCCGACGTGCGGACGTGTTTATTTTCTTTTGACCACCATTTGCGCGGGCCTTTCACTTCTTCCATTAGACCGATCTTCTGCACAAAAAAGCCGAATCCGTTGCGGACAAGCGCATGAATAATCTGCCTGAAGCGGTTGGCGTGTCTAAGGCGCGTCGTTTTTATCATCAGCGTACACTCCGTTTCCCGGTTATCCTTGCTATCTTCAATTTATCTACCCGTTACACTCCGTCTGTGAAACTTGCCGACATTTAGACTCAGTGATTATTACCGAATGCGGGGTTGCCGCCAGAACTGCTTTTCGCTGGCAGGTCGTCCGGCGGAGTGATGTCATCGGCGGTGTTGTCCGGATATAAGGCCGTATCGACATCGTATGTTAAGCCTTGTTCACTGTCGTCAGAACGAAGAGTAAAGGAAATATCAACTGCTTCAGCACTATCGAACTTTGCATCGAAACATGTTCCTTCTTTTTCAAGCGTCATTCCGGCGGTGTCGATTCGAATGTTCTCTAAACTGTAGCGTTCATCATGAAGGGGGACGTCACCGTCACGCAACTGTCCGTCTTCGTAGCAGAGAATCGCTTCTTCAGCTTGATGTTTTTCTTTTAACTCTGAGATAATAATGTTAGCTTCTTGTTTCAGCTGTGTATGATAAGCGGTCGTTTCAGATTGGGTTGACACTTGGAAGACGATCGTCCAAATTAAACCGATAACGATTGTCATAATTGTAAGCGCCGCGAGAAGTTCTAAGAGAGTGGTGCCGCGGCTGTTATGAATTACATTAAGGAATGTTTTAATTCGCATACATATCACCTAGTATCAGTATATCTTATGAAAGACCGGAGTGGTTCTTGTGCAGAAAAAAAACGAGAAAAAATGTCGCAATCAGAATGGCTTTACATTAATTGAAATTTTAGCTGCACTGGTCATTTTAAGTATAATATCGCTCGTTTTTTTTCAGACGCTCGGTCAAACGCTTTTCAGTTCCGAGGAAGTCAGTCATCGGCAAACGGCGATTCATTTGTCGGAATCGATCTTAAATCAGACAGGTGAAAACGATGAACAACTGCCGGACATCACGTTGGGAGAGCGGGAAACGTGGCTTGCACCGGAGGATAGTTTGCCTGGGCTTGATGTGCAAGGGGAGGGAGAGGATCGTTATCTTGTCCGCAACGGGGAGCGGTTTGATCTTGAAGTGGTGCTGGATCGGACGGATGAGCGGCATGAAGAGGGGCTCGTGACAGTGATTGCGCGTGTTGTTCATGAGGAAGAGAATCGTTCGGCGGAGAATGTCCGACTCGTTCGTCTGACAGAAGAAGAGGAGGGGGCATAATGCGAAAGGACTCCGGCTATGCCCTGCTTTTAGTGTTGGCAGCCATTGTGGTAATTGGTCTGCTCGTGCCGCCTTTAATGTCAGCGGTACTTTCCAGCGCTGAGCAAAACGAGCGGCTCGCAGAAGAACACCAGCTTGAACGTGCGTCGGAAGCCGGCGTTGTTTATGTACGCAATTTCAGTGAGAATTTGCAAGAAGAATTGTCGGCCGAACGGGATGAACGTCTCGATGAGGGCGAAGAACCAGAAGATATATTTACAGACTTGTTTGCCGACATTGAAGGAGTGTTTACCGGAGGCGAAATGTTTCGTGACAAGACGTTTCTCCCGGACCAATCATTTACTGAAGCGAACAACTTAGAAAATCATGTGGACGTTACGGATGTCAGTGCAAATTCAGAGCAAACGGCGGTGACGGTCTCGTATGTAAGCCGAGGTGAAAAGGAGGATGCGGAGTCTGTTCATGAACGGGAAGATGAGTACCCCTTTTACCTTTTTGCCGCAGGGGACGACGAGGATAACGGCAATGGTGATTTAGCTGAATGCGAAGAGTTAGAAGAGAGCGGAACGCATCCCGGAGTCGATTGTGTATTGGAAGGAGATTTTTCTTTTGCTGGAGAATACAAATTCACAGGTCAGTCAGAACTCACAATTAACGGTGATGCCTCTTTCGAAGATTTAACGATTCGAGGAGACAATGTGCAAGTGACGGTTGCAGGAAGTTTGACGGCAGAAAATCTCGATATCAATGCTGGTAGACTCGACTTTTTTGGTGAGGAAGAAGATTTCGATGTTGTTAATATTCAACTTAGAGGAAATGGAGAAATTTTCATAAACGGGGAAGCGTATAATCCGTAAAAGCGAGCCGCCTTATAGAAAAGGCGGCTCGAGTTCGTTTGCTTAAAATAATTTGGCGATGTCATTTGTGAAGGAAACCGGATCTTCAACGGACAGACCTTCGATCAAGCGGGCCTGATTGTACAGAAGGTTCGTGTACAGGGCGACTTTTTCTTTGTCGCCGCTGTCGTGGGCATTTTTCAGTTTAGTGAACACATCATGATTAGCGTTGATTTCAAGCACTTTGTCGGCTTCGATGCCTTGGTTTTCCGGCATCATCGCGAGTGTTTTTTCCATTTCGATCGAGATCTCGCCTTCGGCCGTCAAGCAAACCGGATGCGACTTCAGCCGCTTCGATGTGCGGACGTCTTTTACTTTGTCGCCGAGTTCTTCTTGCATCACAGCGAAAAGCTCTTTGTTTTCTTCCGCCTGTTCTTTATCTTCTTCTGTTTCTTCCTCATCATCTAAACCGAGATCGCCGCTTGCGACGTTGCGGAATTCTTTTTCCCCGTAAGACATCATCATTTTTATCGCGAATTCATCAACTTGCTCGGTTAAGAAGAGGATTTCGTAGCCTTTATCGGCAACGCGCTCTGTTTGCGGAAGCTTTGCGATCCGGTCGACAGATTCGCCGGTCGCGTAGTAAATGTACGGCTGGTCTTCCGGCATGCGTTCCAAATATTCCGCCAAGGTGACGAGTTTTTCTTCTTTTGACGAGTAGAAGAGAAGCAGATCTTGCAAGTCGTCTTTATTTTGACCGAAATCTTGGTAGACGCCGTATTTTAGCTGCGGGCCGAATTGTTCAAAGAATTTCTCATAGTTTTCCCGATCGTTTTTCAGCATCGATTTTAATTCATTGCGCACTTTGTTTTTGACGTTTTTGGCAATCGCGCGAAGCTGACGGTCATGCTGGAGCATTTCCCGGGAAATATTCAATGACAGATCTTCCGAATCAACCATGCCTTTGATGAAACTAAAGTAATCCGGAAGCAGATCCGGGCATTTCTCCATAATTAAGACGCCGCTTGAATACAGTTCGAGCCCTTTTTCATATTCTTTTGAATAAAAGTCGAACGGGACGCTGCCGGGAACGTACAAAATTGCATCGTAACGGATCGTACCTTCGACATTGACATGCATGTAACGAAGCGGCGTGTCAAACCCGTAGCGTTTTTCGGTATAGAAGTTATGATAATCTTCTTCGCTCAGGTCGTTTTTATCTTTCTTCCAGATTGGAATCATGTTGTTGATCGTCTGTTCTTCGATTGTATCGATCATTTCTTCTTCGCCTTCAGCAGCATCTTCTTTTTTCTGCTGCACCGTCACATCCAATTTGATCGGATAGCGGATGAAGTCGGAATATTTTTTGATAATTGTGCGCAGCGTATCTTCGTTTAGGAAGTTATCATAGTCTTCGTCTTCGGTGTTGTCCTTTAATTCAATCGTCAGGACTGTTCCGGTTTCGGCTTTTTCCGCCGGTTCAATTGTATAGCCGTCGACACCGTCGGATACCCAGCGGTACGCTTCATTTGATCCGTGCGCTTTCGTTTCTACGGTCACTTTTTTCGCAACCATAAACGCAGAATAAAAACCGACACCAAACTGTCCGATAATATCATGACCGTCTTCAATCTCATTGGCATTTTTAAAGTTCAGCGAGCCGCTCTCCGCGATCGTGCCGAGGTTCGTTTCCAGCTCCTCTTTCGTCATGCCGATGCCGGTATCGGCGATTGTGAGCGTGCGGTTTTCTTCATCACGGCTGATTTTAATGTAAAATTCATCAGCGTTGAATGAAATCGAATCATCTGTCAGTGCTTTGTAATACATTTTATCGATCGCATCGCTGGCGTTCGAAATCAGTTCGCGCAAAAAGACTTCTTTTTGCGAATAGATCGCATTGACCATCAGTTCGAGCAGTCGTTGGGATTCAGCTTGAAATTGCTTTTTTTCCACAGCAAGTCACTCCTTTTCGCATCGTTAATCTCATACGTTAGCACTCGGGGTTTCCGAGTGCTAATCCACTTCATATTTTACGGATTTGTCACGCTGTGTCAACAGATAATCGGTTACGCCTGCAAACAGAAAAGAAAGCCGCCTTTATTAGCGGCTTTCTTAGGGTTGCTTAAACGGTTGTGATTCGTTCGAATGAGTGAAACCGCGTACCTTGGTATGTCAGTTCGCCGGCGTCTCCTTCCGCGTGCGCACCGTATTCGCGGCCGTTCACGTTGAATTCGCTTCGTTCGCCGTCTTCGAATTCAAACGTGAGGAAATAAGACGTTTTTTGCTGTGAGCGCCCGAGTGAGAGGCTGCTCTTTCTCGTTCCGGACGATCGCCCGGTGCGTCTAGTATCTTCGCGCTTTGACATGAGTTTAGCATTGGCGGTTTTAACAGGCTGTTTGTTGTTTTTCGACCATTCCATCAGCCAGCGGATGGCTGAAACAGATGAGACAGCTAAAATGATCACAGCAACGATTGGAAGCAAACTCTCGATAATTTTCCCTCCCAAGTCAGTATTGGTTGAAGGGTACTATATTATTGGTCCGGGCGCAATCAGCGCAGGAGCGGAATTCGCTCCTTATACGCTTCGATTAACTGCCGGTTTCGTTCATCAGCGCCGTCGATATTGCCGCTTTTTAACACCGGCGCTATTTCTCCTCTGTCTGCCAATGCCCGAATCGTTTCAGCCATTAAAGACTGCATAATAGCAACACCGATTAATGTTGATGTCGGTCCGAACGGCACATCAACATCGGGGTGCGTGAGTGCCGCGTCTCCAGCTTCGCTGTAATTATCAATCGCCGTATCGACAACGTCTGTCAGCTTGTAACCGTCTTGGTGCCGCGACGACTGACTTGCTGAATAGACGAGCGACGTGATCCCGACAACGTAAGCGCCTTTGTTTTTAGCATATAGCGCGGCATCGACAGGAACGGGATTTCGTCCTGAGGTTGAACTGACGATCAGAACATCTTCCGGACGGATATCGGCCTCCTTCATAAATGTGTCTGCGTAATCGTTTTTACGCTCGAAGTCCGATGAACGCAATGCGCCTTCATGAAGCATTAACGGCTCATGCAAAATCGGTGACACGGGCACTAAGCCGCCTGCGCGGTAGAAAACTTCTTCGGCGAGGATATGCGAATGACCGGCACCGAAAATATGAATAATCCCGCCGTTATCAATCGCATCCGCGAGTTTTTCCCCAAGCCCGCTGAAATTTTCGGGCTGTTCATTTTTTAACCGCTCGAGTTTTTCCTGAGCACTGCTGATGTAATTTGTAAGCATAGGCACCTCCAGTTTAGTGTAACGTCTCCGTTGAATATATTATAGCGCTTTTAAATATAGTCGTCTATACCAGATCGATTTTTGTGAAAATAAAAAACACTTGTGTTCATAGGTTTCGAACACAAGTGTTAGCTTATTTATTCTTCGATCGTGCTTCGGTGGTAGTAAATGCCGTCTTTAATTTTGACGAGGTCGGTGCGCGGAGTGCCGTAAAAGAATTCGAGCTGGTTGCGCGACAGAATCACAACGTCTTTCGGGCCGGATTCAGCAGGTTTGCCGCCGTCATCGACAGTCACCTCATACGCCTGGTAACCGAAGATAATCAGTAAGAGCGGATTGAAGTAATACATATTGATTTGTAAAGACAATACAAACAACAAAACCATAATGAGTAAGAACGTGATCGTTTCGGCTGCTGAAGTGAAATTAACATTTAAGATCGGAAGCAAGTAAGAGACGACATACGACGTGAACAAACGGTCTTTGATCGGCCGGGGACTGTAGATTGTCCGGTCAATGTGCGGGTTTTTTGTATTTTTGTCATGGTCGAACAATCCTTGATAACTGCGCCAAAATGTATAAACAACCACCAAGGAGAGAATCATAAACAGTGTTCCAAACATCGTCCAGGAAAGCTGAAGATCTTCATAGAGACGAATGAGCGCAATATAAAAAACAGGGGAATACGAACTGATAAATAAGTTTAACTTGAGGTGCAGGGTTGACATCACAATACCGCCCTTCGAACTGCCAGTCTGATTATTAACTTGCTTCTATTACCCTGATATTCGTTTCGCTAAACAAAAAACAAGCTCCCGGGATGCCGGAAGCCTGTTTTTTAAATTATGCAGCTGATTTGTCAGATTGCTGGTCTTTTGGTGTCATTTTGCCTTTGAATACTTTGCTGCGAAGGTAAGGGATTACCCAGCGGTCGCCGCCGAATTTGCCGGCATTGTAACCTGCAGCCAAGATGAAGAAGCTGAGAAGCAGCAACCAAGGGTTCGACGAAACTGTACCTGCAAACATGAAGGCAAAGTTCATTGTGACGCCGAAGAAAGCAGCGGCTGTTGTGAGAACACCGACGATTAAGCCGAGTCCGACGAGTACTTCGCCCCAAGCAACCATGAAGCTGAACAATTCTGCGTTTGGTGCGGCAAAGTTTTCAAGAAAGGCGTGATACGTCGGGTAACCTTCAGCAACTTCTTCACTTCCGATTGCACCTTGGATAAATCCGCTTGCGTCAAACGGTTCGGCTCCGAATGCTTTATCCCAGCCTGCGGTGAGCCATTGCCAACCTAAGTAAACCCGGACGACTGTCAAAATAGCGGCGGCGATACTGTTGTTTCTTAAGAAATCCATAAACATGATTACATTCCTCCTAAAGAATGATTTTTATTTTTTGTCAGCGACCACATCGTTTTCAGCTGCTAATGAATGATAAGTGCGATTTCACGGTGAAAAACTTGCCGTTTGTTTGTTAGTGGTCACTAACTATCTTTCTTGACTTAAGTATAAAACATCAACAAGGGCTGTGAACGGTATAAAAGTGAAGAAGTTGTTAAGGGTTCGTGTCCAATTTGTGACGAACTGGAAAAAGAGCTTTGCAATCGAGAAAGCAAACGATTCGATTACTTCTATTTTTCGTTTGAATAAACTGTTTTAATGCTTGACGGGGATATTCGCCAAGGCCGATCATCTGGAGTAATTGACGAAATTGTATGAAAAAAATTGCTTTGCAAGGTGACTTTTTGGTAGCATATTATTATATAACTTTTCATCGAGGGATTTTTTTAGCGCGAGCGGGACATACGTAAAGGTTGCGGGACTTAAAATGCCCCGCTGTGAACACGGGTCCTGTATATTTTTAACGGTTCGACTGCGAACAGGATCGGCCGTATAAGGAGGTTTTTTTGATGGAAATCAAAAGACAAGACGAACATCACTATATGCTGCGCAAGGATGTCAACAGACTGGGTACTATCCTTGGTCAAGTGTTAAAAGAGCACGGCGGCGAGGAGCTATTTAATGAGGTTGAAGAAATACGGGAAATGACGAAAGAACTTCGCCGCAATCACAATGATGCCGACCATAAAAAACTGAAAGAAAAGGTTCACCATTTGCAGTCGCCGATGCGTAAAGATGTCATCCGCGCCTTCTCGATTTATTTTTATTTAGTGAATATCGCAGAGCAGAATCACCGGATCCGGCGTTCGCGCAGTTACCGTCTTAAACGCGGTGAAAACGTCCAGCCGAGTTCGATTGAAGCTTCGGTGAAATCGGTGAAAGAAGCCGGTTATTCAAAAGATATTTTGCAAAAAGTTCTCGATGATTCTTCAATTGAATTGATCATTACTGCTCACCCGACTGAAGCGACTAAACGGACGATTTTAGAAATCCAAAAACGCATTTCATCGATTTTACAGCAGCAGGACAATATGTATTTGACAGAAAAAGAGTGGAACGACTTAGATGAAAGTCTTGTTAATGAAGTAACGGCGCTTTGGCAAACGGATGAGCTGCGGCACCGCAAGCCGACGGTGATTGATGAAGTGAAAAACGGTTTGTACTATTTTGATCAGACGCTGTTTGACGTTTTGCCGGCTGTTCATCAAGAGCTGGAAGAACAGTTCGAAGAATATTATCCGAATGAAGAAATTACCGTGCCGAACTTTATTCATTTCGGTTCCTGGATTGGCGGCGACCGCGACGGGAACCCTTTTGTCACAACGGATGTGACGTGGCAGACGCTGAACTTGCAGCGTGATCTCGTCTTGCGTAAATACGACGAAGCGCTGACTGAACTGATGAAACGATTCAGTCAATCGACGACCCGCGTGGATGTAGATCCGGAATTCATTTCAGCGATGGAAAAGTATGAAAAAGAATACTTGCGCAAAAATGATACGTGGCCGATCGGCGCGGAAGTATACCGGCGTTATTTTCAAGTGGTGCTTAAGCGGCTTGCTCAAGTCGGCAAAGGTAAAATCGGTTATGATGATCCGGAAGAATTGCTGGAAGATTTGCGGTTTTTACGCAAACATGTGTTAAGGCACCAGATGTCTGGGCAAAAACTGAAAAAATTAAACAAGGTGATCCGGCAAGTTGAATTATTCGGGTTTCACTTGGCGACATTGGATATTCGCAATCACAGCGGTGAACATGAAACGGCGTTAACGGAAATGCTCCGGGTTGTTCATATGACAGAAGATTACTCATCACTGTCTGAAGATGAAAAAATCGATATGCTCCAAGGCGTGTTGAAAGACCCGCGTCCGCTTATGCTGTTAAATGAAGACTATTCAAAAGAAACGCAAAATATTTTTAATGTCTTCAAAACAATTAAAGCAGCTCATGATGAATTCGGGCCGCGTTCGATTGACGTGTACCTTGTCAGTATGACGCAGTCGGCCAGCGATTTACTTGAAGTGCTCGTGCTGGCTAAAGAAGCGGGCATTTACCGTTTGCATGCCGACGGATCGGTTGAAAGCAACCTTAATGTAGCGCCGCTGTTGGAAACGGTCGAGGATTTAATCGCCGGTCCGAAAATTATGAAACGTCTGTTTGAACTTGACGTATACCGCGATCATTTGACACGGCGAAACAATCACCAAGAGATTATGCTCGGCTATTCAGACGGAAGCAAAGACGGCGGCACGCTTACAGCGAACTGGAAGCTATTTAACGCGCAGCTGGAAATTCATAATATGGCGCGCGAGTACGATGTGCGCTTGAAGTTTTTCCACGGGCGCGGCGGCTCGCTCGGCCGCGGCGGCGGTCCGCTGAATCGCGCGATTGCCTCGCAGCCCGGTGAAACGCTTGGCGACGGTGTTAAAATTACTGAGCAAGGCGAGGTGCTGTCATCCCGTTACTTGCTCGGAGATATTGCATTTCGCAACTTAGAACAAGCGGCTTCCGCTTTGCTGAGCTCTTCAGCACGAGTGTATGCCACCCCGGGTGAAGGCTGTGACGTGCGGCAAACGGTCTGGGAAGAAGCGATGGAAGAGATTTCTGAACAGTCGCTGAAAAAATATCAAGGACTTGTTTTTGGCGACAAAGATTTCTTGACCTACTTTAAACAGACGACACCGCTAAACGAATTAAAAGAACTCAATATCGGCTCGCGCCCAATGAGCCGCAAAGGAAGCGAACGGTTTGAAGACTTACGGGCGATCCCTTGGGTGTTTGCCTGGACACAGTGCCGGCAAATGCTCCCGGCTTGGTATGCAGCAGGCACAGGCTTGGCATCTTTTGCCGAAAAAGGCGAAGAAAATGTCAAACTGCTGCAGGAAATGTATGAAAACTGGCCGTTTTTCCAATCGACGATCAACAATCTGCAAATGGCGCTTATGAAAGCAGATATGTTTACGGCCAAGGAGTACGTGAATTTAGTTAAAGATGAAGAAATCGGCCAGCGGATTTTCGCAGATATCCAAGATGAGTTCGAACGGACAAAAGAGATGCTTCTGTTAATTTCGAAGAGTGAGCGGCTGTTGGACTATACACCGAACATTCAAGACTCGGTTCACTTAAGAAATCCGTACGTCGATCCGCTTAACTATTTGCAAGTTGATTTGATTCAAAAGATGCGCGAAGAAAACGGCGATCATTCCGATGAATTGATGACAGAAGTGCTGCTCACGATCAGCGGTGTTGCAGCGGGACTGTTGAATACAGGCTGATAAAAAAGACGCTCCGTGTTTTGGGGCGTCTTTTTTTGCCAAAAATCGCTCTTCAAAATATTCAGAAAAAGAAGTATAATAAAGCTAATCACGTACGAAAGGAGGAGGGACGAAGCGTCTATACAAATCGAATACGATTCGCTTGAAAACTGAGCGGTCTGTTCAAAGGAGGGAAACGTTGTGGTCGAAAACTTAACGCCGATTTTAACAACATTTGTTATTTATTTAATCGGTATGATGGTTCTTGGGTTGATCGCTTATCGGATGACGGACACACTCTCAGACTATGTACTCGGGGGCAGACGGCTCGGAGCCGGGGTAGCGGCGTTGTCGGCCGGAGCTTCGGACATGAGCAGCTGGCTATTGCTCGGTTTGCCGGGTGCGCTTTATTTAAGCGGACTCGTTGAATCCTGGATTGCGATCGGACTGGCGGTCGGTGCGGTAATCAACTGGATGCTTGTCGCCGGGAGACTGCGTGCGTACACGGAAGTGGCGAATGATTCGATTACCCTTCCGGATTTTTTCGAAAATCGGTTTAATGATACGTCGCGTTCGTTGCGGATCGTATCAGCGCTTGCCCTGCTCGTCTTCTTCACATTTTATACTTCTTCCGGTCTTGTCGGCGGAGCGGTGCTGTTTGAAAGCACCTTTGGCATCGATCAGCAGCTCGCGCTTTATATCGGTGCGCTGATTATTATCGGATACACATTTTTGGGCGGTTTTTTAGCCGTCAGCTGGACGGACTTTGTCCAAGGGATTTTAATGTTTTTAGCTTTAATCATCATTCCTATTTGGGCGATTATGGAGTTGGGCGGGATCGGCCCGACGTTCGATCAAGTGCGTGCGGTTGACCCGCAAAACTTAGAACTGTTTGGCGGGGTCGGCGCGATCGGGATTATTTCACTTCTCGGCTGGGGACTCGGTTATTTCGGCCAGCCGCATATCATCGTCCGATTTATGTCGATTAAATCGATGAAAGAGCTGCCAAAAGCGCAAGGCATCGGGATCACTTGGGTAATTTTATCGATGACCGGTGCTGTTATGACCGGTCTGGTCGGGATTGCTTACTTTGCCGATGCACCGCTTGATAACCATGAGACGGTCTTTCTTATGTTTACGCAAGCGCTCTTTCACCCTGTCATTGCCGGGATCTTGCTGGCGGCCGTTTTAGCTGCGATTATGAGCACGATTGACTCACAGCTGCTTGTATCATCTTCGGCGTTAGCTGAAGATATTTACAAAGGATTCATCCGTAAAAACGCTGACCAAAAAGAACTTGTCCTTGTCGGGCGTTTAGGGGTGCTGACAATCGCTGTGATCGCATTAATCCTCGCACAGGACCCGGACAGCACGGTGCTTGAGCTCGTCAGCTACGCTTGGGCCGGACTCGGTGCGACATTTGGACCGGTGGTCGTGTTCAGTTTATTCTGGAAGCGGATGACCCGGGGCGGAGCCCTAGCCGGACTGATCTCCGGCGCGTTGACCGTATGGATTTGGGTGACGTTTTTGCAAACAGATGCCGGTTTCTTCTCGCTTTATGAACTCGTCGTCGGCTTTGTCGTGTCATCGATTATGATTGTCGTGTTCAGTTTGCTCAGCAAACCGCCGGAAAAAGCGGTGTTGGACACATTCGAAAAAGCCCGCGCTATGGCGAAGGGCAAAGAGTAAAGATAGCAAAAGAGCCAGTCTTTATACCTGGCTCTTTTTGCTTGTTTTAAGCGATTAATTCGTTTAACGCTTTAAAGCAACTTTAATTATGCTCATAGACCCTAGGACTATTTTTAGGTATCATTAAGTCAACACAACGTTCAGTTCGAAAACGGCAAGAGCACGAGAAGGAGGGTCGTGATTGGAGGAAAAAAAACGTCAGCCGAGAATTATACTGATTGTTTCAATCATTGTTGCGGCAGGTCTGATGGCGACTCTTCTACAACGGGCATATCCGCTTTTGACAGAAACCGTATCAGAAAATGCGGCTCAAGAAGAAAATCATCCGACGCGTGTCAGTGTACTGACGTCCGATGTGATTGCCGATCAAAGCTGGGGAAGCTTAGCCTACAAAGGCAAGCTGCAAATCGAAGAATCGTTCAATGCGACCGTCACTTTGCATACAGAAATCTCAGGAGAAATAGATAAAATCAACAAAGTCCACGAAATAATCGATGAAGAAGAGCCGGAGCTTGTGATCGGCCACGGCAAAGAATTTTCCGATCCGTTTGGGTATGTCGCTGAACGGTATCAAGACAAGCACTTTGTCACGATTCAAGGGCACGCGTCCGGTGAAAACACGGCTGCATACACATTAGATGAAGGCCCGGCGGAATTTCTTGCGGCCTATGCCGCTGTGCAAAAGTCAGAGACAGGCCGGATTGGTTTTCTCGAACCTGAAGTTGAACAAGAAAGGGAACGTTACTTTGCTAAAGGAATCGATCATTATGGTCCTGAAGTGGAATTATTTACAGAATTTATTCCCGGGCGTAACAACGGGGAAGCGGCAGTGTCAAAATTGGATGAGTTGACTGCGAAAGGTGTCGATGTCATCTACTCGAAAGGCAATGCGTATAACCAGCATGTGATCGAATATGCGGCTGAGCATGATGTTTATGTCATCGGTTATATCGAAGACCAAGCGTATATGGCGGAAAATTCGGTCCTTACAAGTGTAGTCAAACGAATCCCGTTGGCGTATAATCGAATTATGGAAGATCATTACAGTTCTGAAGGCATTCAATCGGGCACCCACACCTTGACTTTCGAAGATGACATTTATGACTTGGCTGAACTGGGACCGATGTTTTCTGCTGACGAGCGAGAGCAGTTTCAAAAAGAATATCAACACATGCACGACGGCGAGCTGCCAGTTAAGCCGTGAAGATAGAAAGGATTAATTATGAAATTGTTGCTTCAACAGATGACGTTTCGAAGTAAAATATTAATTATTTTTTTGGCATTGACCGTTTTACTGATGACGTTTTCGGTTTTTCTTATCCGCGGGATTGATCAGATGAATCAAACCGGCAACCAAATTGCCGAAGAAGACGTCCCGGAACTGATTTGGGTCTATCATTACGAGGAACAGTTAAATGTCCGTGAGTACATGGTGAGTCACGCGAAAGATAATTTTTTCTGCTGTGATTTTGCCGATACATACGAGAACTATATTGATCAGTCTGCTGACGATCTCCGTGATAATATGCCGGAGAAACCGGAGACGATTGAGACGATCGAGCACCAGATTGAGGCGCTCGACTTTCTTATTTTAAACCATATCCGCGGATTGATTCGTTTTAGCGGACCAACTGCAGCCGAGACGTTTGTTGAAGAAGAGTACAACCCGCAGCTGGAGGAAATCAACAGAGATTTGCAAGCTTATCAGGAGCGGTTAACCCGGTCTATGAGCACTTACAGCGAAGACTTGTCAGCGATTATAACGCAGTCAGTCATTGCTCTGCTCGTTTTGACATCCGTTGCAATTTGCATCGCATTTTCGGTATCGTACAGATTAAGTGCCAGTCTTACGCAGCCGATTGAAGAGATGGAAGAAAAATTAGCATCGATCGCACGCGGCCATTACGGGGAAACATTAGAGGAAAACGATCAAATCGAGTTATCCTCGCTTACCCGTTCGATTAACGAGATGTCTTTAACCTTGCAAGAATCGTTTCAGCAGATTGTCCATGACAAAAAATACCGGGAACAAATTCTTGATTCGCTGCCAGTCGGTGTGATCACCTACAATCAGCGCGATAACGATTTTACGCTGAACTCAGCTGCGATTGATTATTTAAAAGAAGATGAACAGACAGTCAAAGAGCAAATCTTGTGTAAAAAAGGGCACGATCAAGACAACACGGCTTTTTGGCAAAAGATCAGTTCGGAAGAGCTTTTTTCCAATGAGAAAATTCTCTTTCAAAAAGATGGAGAAACCCGCAGTTTGCTTGTATCTAAAGCTGCACTGTCCGATCATGACAGCGTGTTCGGCTACATCTACTATTTTGTTGATATTACAGAAACGGATGAACTGGAACAAAGAATGAAGCAAACTGAAAAGCTTGCCGCGGTCGGTGCTCTGGCAGCCGGAGCTGCGCATGAAATCCGCAATCCATTGGCGGTGATTGACGGTTTCATTTCCTTAATCGACCAGACGCTTCCTGATGAAGAAAAAAGCGAGTTTCACCTCCCTTTGCTTCACAAAGAACTGGCGCGAATCGATGCGATTATCGAAGAAATGCTGATGCTCGCCAAACCGAGTTCGCCGAAAATCAGCGACGTAAATATCCAAGACATTGTTGCTGAGATTATGCCGCTGATCACGAAATCAGAAATATTCCGCGGTGTTGCCTTTAAGGTAGATGTCGATACGGTCGGTGTTCAAACCGACGCGGAACAGCTGAAGCAAGTGATCTATAATCTTCTTGTTAATGCCGGGGAAGCACTGGAAGGGGCCGGAACGGTAAGGATTTATTCAGATGTCAGCCCGACAGTTTATCAGCTGTTTATTTGCGATGACGGTCTGGGGATTCCTGAAGATATCCGAAAAAATTTGTTCTATCCGTTTGAAACGTCAAAAGCAAACGGAACCGGACTCGGTCTGCCGATCGCCCAGCGCATTTTACAAAACCATGGCGGCGATCTCCGATTGTATGAGACTTCTCCAGAAGGCACCTGTTTCGTGCTCGAACTTCCGTTGAAATCCTCTGCTTAAAAAGCCTGCCCGTAGGGAGCAGGTTCATTGTAGACAAATTATTATTTTGACGTAAGCCACGCAGCCACTGCCCTCCGCTTGCCCCGGGCAAGGACTCAGTTAGTATTCGGCGGCTTGAGACCGCCGAATCCGGATCTTCGTCTCTTGCTTTCCCGGAGGCGTCGGAGGAGTGGATGCATGGCTTCTTTTTTTATGAATACACTCTATTCAAAAAAGGAGGATGACCCAGCATCCCGGCTTAATCCCGCGGACTAGTAAGACACGGCGAAGTCTTATTGAGCCGATGTCGCAGTGATACCTTCAGGTGAAAGAAGCCGGGCGATGCGTCGTCATCCGTTCCTTTTAAGATGGCATCTAACGATGTCATGACTTTGTCAACACTCTGAAGCCTGTCCGTAGGGGACAGGCTTTTTTTGTGAACAGTTTGAGTTAAAGAGATATGAACGTTTAGTGAAAGTCATTGCGTTTAAGTAAATAATCTTATATATTATATATATCAAGTTAGTGAAATGATTCACAAAACACTGCGGTTATGTTGTTAACCTTGTTTTTGTTTACTCCACAGCGTCGTCGATCCGTTTTTGTGAATGGCTTACCATTATGAAGGAGGAATGCTCAATGTTACAAATTACTGAGCGCGCAGCAGAGATGTATAAGGATGATATGGAACTGACTTCAGATGATGAAGTGCGTTTGTTCGTTCGCGGAGCGGAAGGATTTTTCCTCGGAGTTGATCGCGATCATTCCGAACAAGGCGATTGGACTGTTGTTGTAAACGGGGTTCATTTCTTTATTAAAGAAGATGACCTATGGTTATTCGAAAATAAAACGCTCGATTTCTGTGAAAAGGGCGATTGCATTAAGCTGCACTAAAATAAAACTGCCAAGAAAACCTGCCCGCCGGCAGGTTTTCAGCTTGTAGACATATTATTATTTTGACGTAAGCCACGCAGCCACTAACCTCCGCTTGCCCCGGGCAAGGACTCAGCTAGTATTCGGCGGTCTTAGACCGCCGAATCCGGATCTTCGTCTCTTGCTTTCCCGGAGGCGTCGGAGGAGTGGATGCGCGGCTTCCTTTATTATGAAAACACTCGATTCAAAGAAAGAGGATGACCAAGCATCCCGGCTTTTTCCGGCGGGATAGCTAGACAGACGAGACCCTGCAGGGCATCAGCCCGAAGCGGCTCGGCGCTCGCCCGCGGACTAGTAAGACACGGCGAAGTCTTTTTGAGCCGATGTCGCAGTGATACCTTCAGGTGAAAGAAGCCGGACGATGCGTCGTCATCCGTTCCTTTTAATAGGACATCGATCGATGTCATGACTTTGTCAACACTCTAAAAACCTGCCCGCCGGCAGGTTTTCTTTTTTGATTGATCGAGATAAAATGGATGAAAACGATGTTTTTGGAGGGATGGTTATGATTTTAAGCGGCAAGACAATTCAGGAGAAATTAAACAGCGGTGAATTGCAAATAGAGCCGAGATCAACTGAGCAGGAACAAATTCAGCCCGCCTCGATCGATTTGCGGCTCGGTCATCATTTTCTTGTGATCGACGATCATTTAAGCACGAAATTGTCGCTCACTTCCGAAGCGGCGTACCGTGAAATTGATGTCGGCGAACGAGGTTCGATTGTCATTCCGCCGCAATCATTTCTCTTGGCGACGACGAAAGAAACGATTGCTTTGCCGTCCTCGTTGACAGCCTTTGTCGAAGGGCGCAGTTCGATCGGACGGCTCGGTTTATTTATCCAAAATGCCGGCTGGGTTGACCCGGGTTTTCGCGGGCGGATTACGCTGGAATTGTACAATGCAAACCGTTTGCCGATTGAGCTGGATGTCGACCGGCGGATTTGTCAACTCGTGCTGGCTGAAGTCGACAGAGAAGCCGAACCGTATGAAGGAAAGTATTTAGATCAAGACGATGCGACAGCAAGCCGCGTTCAATTGGATTATGAAAATCAGCAGCGTCTTGAAGAAATGCACGGCCGGCGCCGGACAAATAGATAACAAGCTAAGTCGCACACCTTAAAAACAGGCGTGCGACTTTTGTTTTATTTGTGACAGCTGACAAAAAGTTCTATGGTTCAATTTGTAGGTATGATATCTTAAAACATATCGAGTTGAAAAACATAGAAGGAGTGGCAAAAAAATGAATATTTTAACAAAAGTGAACGTCTTGATGATCAGCTTAGTCATCATCGTGGCGGGAGCGATCGTCGGGCTTACATATTTTCAAGTGGAGGACGGCATCGAGAGTTTTGCATCCGAAAAAGCACAGTCGGATCTTGATCTCGCTTACCAAATGGTAGATGACAGATATGAAGGGGAATGGGCGCTCGAAAACGGCGAATTGTACAAAGGCGATCATCAAATTTCCGGTGATTACGGCCTTGCCGACGAAATCGGTGAGATAACCGGCGGTCTGGTGACGATTTTCCAAGACACGATGCCGGTAACGACAAACTTAATCATCGATGATGAACGGGCGCTTTCGGCTGAAGCGGAAGGAGACGTTTCGCAGCGCGTACTCGAAAACGGCGAGCGTTATTTTGGCGAGGCCGATATTTTAGGTGTCGACATGCAGACGGCATACCGGCCGATTTTTGACGGAAATGATGACATAATCGGCATGTGGTTTACCGGAGCGTCGCAAGAAACGATTAATGAGACGATGGGAGCGATTCTGTGGCAGTCTGTCGGGGTGGCAGCTGGGGTGATTGCGCTTGTCGGTGTGTTTGCCCTCTTGTTTATGCGCAGCGTCCGCAAGCGGATGACCTCGTTGATTTCAAGCATGAAAGAAGCTGGAGCCGGGGATTTAACCGAAAACGAACGGCTGGCGACAAATGATGAGCTGGGCGAAATCAGCCGTCATTTTGAGCAAATGAAAGCGAATCTTCGCTCTGTGCTCGATGACGTCGGCGATGCTTCCCAGCGTTTGTCCGCTTCTTCAGAAGAATTGACGGCAACAAGCGCTGAATCATCGAAAGCTGCTGAAGAAGTGGCAAATACGATTGAAGACATCGCCAAAGGGGCGGCTGATCAAGCGAAGGATACGGAAAAAGGCTCACACGAAGTTGCCGAGCTTGGCGAATACATTGAACACGAGCAAGAATACGTCGCGAAGTTAAACGATATTGCTGATGACGTGACCGATTTAAAAGATGACGGGATGAAACTCGTACAAGAGTTGATCGAAAAAACAAAATCAAATCATGCAGAAATTGTTGCTGTCCAAGGGATTATTCAAGAAACGAACGCAAATACGGAAAAGATCGAAAACGCGAGCGGAATGATCAAAAACATCTCTGAGCAGACGAATCTGCTCGCACTCAACGCTTCGATTGAAGCGGCCCGGGCCGGAGAAGCAGGCAAAGGGTTTTCCGTCGTCGCCGATGAAATCCGCAAACTCGCGGAACAGTCAAATAAATTTTCGGAAGAAATTAATCAAATCATCGATAAGCTCGGTGAAAAAACAACTGAAGCTGTCGAGCGGATGGAAACGTCCAAACAAACAGCCGATGTCCAGTCGGAAAGCGTTCATTCAACCTCAGAAAAGTTGGAGGGTGTCGCCGGGGCGATCGAACGGATGCATTCGACGATCGGCGATTTGAATCAGTCCGGGGCATCGATGCAGCGGAAGAAAGAAGAAATCGTTCAAGTGATTGAAAACCTCTCGGCCATTTCGCAGGAGAATGCCGCGAGCACCGAAGAAATGTCCTCAGCGATTGAAGAACAAACGGCATCGATGGAAGAGATAGCCAGTTCGAGTGAGGAATTGGCCCGCTTAGCGGACGAATTGCAGTCGACGGTGCAGAAATTCCGTACCGATCATTAACAGAAAAAGTCCCGAGCAGCCAAAGCTGCTCGGGACTTTTTTGTACATTTGGCGTTGTTTTAGTGCAAACGTTTTGCGCCGAGATATCTGGAAGACCAATAGCTTGAGTTCATATCGGACACTGTCACACCGGTTGATGAACCGGCATGAATAAATTGATTGTTGCCGAGATAAATCCCGTTATGCGAAGGGCCGGATGTGTACGTTTCAAAAAAGACCACATCGCCGACTTGAGGTGAAGATACCGACGTTCCGGCATTCCATTGCTGAGATGCCGTCCGCGGGAGGTTGATCCCGTTTTGATTAAAGACGTATTGAATGAACCCGCTGCAGTCAAAGCCGGACGGTGTTGTGCCGCCCCAAGCATAAGGTGTTCCCGTGTGATTTTCTGCTTCGGAGATTAAGCTTCCCACGAGACCGCCGCCGCTTGCTGAGGTAGCTGAATCACTTGAGCTGCTGCTTCCGGAGGAGTCTGAAGCGGAAGAGCTTGAGCCGGTGATTGCACTGTAAGTATTCGGTCCGGCGATGCCGTCAACGCCGATGCCGGCGCTTTGTTGAAACGCTGTAACCGCTGCACGCGTCTTCGGTCCGTAGATGCCGTCAACTGTCAATGAGTGCGACGTAGCGCTGTTCAATTCCGATTGCAAGTCGCTTACGGCGCCGCCGCGGTCACCGCTTCTAAGCACAGAGCCGTCCCAGCTGCCGGACGTCGAACCGGAGCTTGACGCTTGACTGGAGCTGCTGTTAGAAGACGAGCTGCTTGTCCCGCTCATTGCACTGATGGTTTCCGGGCCGACAATGCCGTCTACTTGCAAACCGTTATCGCGTTGAAACGTAAGTACAGCTTCACGGGTTTTCGGACCGTAAATGCCATCGATCGTTAAGGAATGCGACGTTGCGTCACTCATCTCTTCTTGTACGGTGCGGACATCGTCCCCTGTCGCACCAGTGTTTAAAATCGTGTCTGCTGATAATGCTGCTTCACCAAGGTTCGGTGCGGCCATTAAGCCAAACGTAAAAGCTAAACCTACAACCATTTTTTTCATCGTTCATTCACTCCCTCATTTTTTACTACAAGCGTTAGTATAGAACGAAATTATCAAGAAAGTTTGTGAATGTAATTACAAATCGTTGAGTTAAGTAACAATCAAGTTACGTTCGTGACATTCAGATGTCAGAACGATGAAAAAATCTCTTATTCATTCAAATATTGTCAAAGGAAGATTAAAATGTAATATACAGATTGGTTCGTCAAGTCCCGTTTCCGTTTAGAAGCGAACGAATTGCAGCCGACGGTGCAAAAATTCCGTACAGACCATTAAGGTAATAAAAAGAACCCCGGACAGCGGCCCGAGGTTCTTTTGGCGGTTCGTTTTAGTGGAATCGCTTCGCGCCGATGTAACGCGGCTCCCAGTATGAGTTGCTCATGCTGTCGACGGTAACACCTTGTGACGAGCTGGAATGGATAAACTGATTGTTGCCAAGGTAAATACCGGCGTGTGACGGTCCGGATTTGTACGTTTCAAAGAACACAACGTCGCCGCGCTGCGGGCTTGAAACGTCTGTACCGAGCGGGTAGTAGTCTGCGTGCGTACGCGGCAAGTCAATGCCGACTTGGCTGAACGAGTAAACGATAAAGCCGCTCGAGTCCATCGCTCCCGGCTGTGCGCCGCCCCAAGAATACGGTGTGCCCATGTGGCTTTCCGCTTCAGAGATCAAGCTTTCGACGAAGCCGCCGCCGCTAGCGGATGTTGCTGAATCATTCGAGCTGCTGCTTCCGGATGAATCGCTGGACGATGATGAACCGGTCATCGCGCTGTAAGTATTCGGTCCGGCGATGCCGTCAACGCCGATGCCGGCGCTTTGTTGAAACGCTGTAACCGCTGCGCGCGTCTTCGGTCCGTAGACGCCGTCAACTGTTAATGAGTGCGACGTAGCGCTGTTCAATTCCGATTGAAGATCGCTTACGGCGCCGCCGCGGTCGCCGCTTCTAAGCACGGATCCGTCCCAGCTGCCGGACGTCGACCCGGAGCTTGATGTTTGACTGGAGCTGCTGTCAGAAGAGCTGCTTGTCCCGCTCATCGCACTGATGGTTTCCGGGCCGACAATGCCGTCCACTTGCAAACCGTTGTCTCGTTGGAACGTAAGTACAGCTTCACGGGTGTTCGGTCCGTAAATGCCATCGATCGCTAAGGAATGCGATGTTGCATCGCTCATTTCTTCTTGTACGGTGCGGACATCGTCCCCTGTCGCACCAGTATTTAAAATCGTATCTGCGGATAATGACGCTTCACCAAGATTCGGTGCGGCCATTAACCCAAATGTAAAGGCTAAACCTACAACCATTTTTTTCATTCTGCCATCCACTCCCTTAATTTTTTCTACAGGGGCAAGTATAGAATGAAAATATCAAGAAAGTTTGTAAATGTAATTACAATTCATCTATTCAGGTAACAATCAGGTTACGTTCGTAACATTCGTATGTCATGACGATGAAAAAAACTCTTATTCCTTCAAATATTGGCTGTATAAGAGTAAAATGTGATATACGGCTTGTGCCGTCAATCTTTACGCAGAATAACGAGAGGGGGAGGAGACATGTGACGGAGCGGATATTAATTATCGAAGATGATGAAGAAACCCGGGTCTGGGTCCGGTTTATTTTAGCGGATCAAGGCTATGAAACAGCTGAAGCGGAGCACATGCCGCAGGCAAAAACGATATTACAGTCTGAATCGGTGATGGCAATCATCGTTGATATAAACTTATTAAGAAAAGACCGCTACGAATTGCTGCAGCGTCACAGTCGGAAACAGAACGGTTTGATACCAGTTTTGACCCTCGTGAAAGCGGAGGATATTATGCTCGCCGATGAAGCGATGGAAGAAGGCAGCGATGAATTTTTAATTAAACCGTTTGAATCGAAAGAGCTGGTCCTCCGCTTAAAATGGCTTTTGCAGCGCAAAACCGGAGCCGATAAAAATGAACACGGCGAATGGACGATCCACGGGCTGTCGTTTTATCCGGCATATTATGAATTGCGCTACGAAAATCACTTGATCGTATTGACGCAAAAGCAGTTTATGCTGTTTTACCGGATGGCGAAAAATGCCGGCCGGGTTTACAGCCGGGAAGAATTGCTCGAGCTTGAATGGGATGACCCCGGTGAGGGGGACAGCCGGACGATTGATTCGCACGTGAAAAATATCCGCGATAAACTGAAAGAATCCGGTTATCATGAAAAGGTGATCGAGACGGTTTGGGGTGTCGGCTACCGCGTGCTCCCGTAACAAAAAATTGTCCCGAACATATTTGTTCGGGACAAAACTTCCGCTTACTCGGCGACGCCGAGGGCGATTTTCGCATAACGGGACATCATTGACTTGTCCCACGGCGGACTCCATACAATGTTAACGTCAACTTCGCCGATTTCACGAATTTCCTGCAAATCGCTCAGCGCGTTTTTCACTTCGCTGACGATCGTGCCGGCAAGCGGACAACCCATTGCTGTCAGCGTCATCTCCACTTCAACATTATCGCTGTCGTCGAGATGAATCTCATACACTAAACCGAGGTTAACGATATCGATTCCGAGTTCCGGATCTATCACATTTTCCAGTTCGGCCATAATCCGTTCTTTTAATTCCTGTTTCTCATCTGACATGCGAATGCCTCCTTACTAGAATCTCTACTGTTAGGATAACCGATTTAAGCATCGGGAAAACACCGATCTGCTTGCGGAAAAACCGCAGCTCCGTCTTTGCAGGAAATAATTCCTTTGTTTTTCCAGAAGTGAAGGTTTGAATTTTCTTCGCGGAGGAAAACGGTTAAATAGAGAGAAACGATCATTAATTAAAAAGGAGCGATGCAACCATGTATGATATCATTGTTGTCGGAGCCGGCCCTGCCGGAGCGAGTGCCGCGTTAATTGCGGCAAAGGCGGGAAAATCCACGTTGATGCTTGATAATGATACGAGCATTACAAAAAAGGCGTGGGTGAAAAATCATTACGGCGTGAAAGAGATTACCGGGCCGGAGCTTGTCGAAACAGGAATTGAACAGGCGAAACGCTTCGGGACAGAAACGGCTCGGGCAAAAGTTGACAACGTTGAAGCGATCGACGGCGGGGTGCGTGTGTCAGCGGACAGCGGTGTGTACGAAGCGGCGCAAGTAATTTTGGCCACAGGCGTAGCGCCGGCAGTCGCCGAAGCATCCGGCATCGCGGTTAAAGAAGGAACGGAGCCGAAAATTAAAAAAATTGTGGATGCCGGCCGCGACGGACGGACGACGATGCCGGGCGTCTGGGCGGCAGGCACGTGCGCAGGCGTGAGTGTTCATACGATCGTGACAGCGGGGCACGGTGCTGAAGTGGCGATTAATGTCGTCAGCGCGATGAACGGGGAACGCTACGTCGATCACGATGTATTATCTTAAGGCAAGGGAGAGAGAGTCATGTTAAAGCGTGTGCTCGTCGTGTTAGCGGCGATTGTGACGATCGGCTGGCTGCTGCCGTTTTTCAAAGAATTAAAACCAGTTAAAAATCAATGCACAAACAGTTTACGCGTTGATGAAGCAGTAAAGCCGGCCGATAAAACCGATTTGCCCGAGCAAACGGAAGAAGCGGCGGAAGATGGCCGGATCGATTTGAACCGGGCTGATTTCGATCAGCTCCTGTATATTCCCGGCGTCGGGACAGATTTTGCTCACCGGATTATAAATGAACGGCGCCGCGTGAAGGGGTTTCAATCGGTCGACGATTTGCTTAAGATTCAGGGCGTCGGTGAAAAACGGCTCGATTTAATGCGCGAGCGGATTAAAGTTTAACCGAACATACTTAAGAAACCCGGATGACAGTCTTGTCATCCGGGTTTCTTGCGTTTAGCCGGTTTCGACCGGGTATTCGAGGTAGGTATCTTCTTCGTGGTTGACCGTTGCCGTGCCGTTGGTAATATCGGCGATCCAATTTTTAAAAGTTTCTTCTTCACCGGATACGACGTAAGCATACAAGGTCGGCTGTTCGAGATAAGCCATTTCCTTTAACAAAAAGCGGGACGAGCGGATATCGTTTTCGACTTTGCCGAGATAACTGTACGAAAAGGCTGCCGAATAAACGCCGGCTAACCGGCGTTCGACGATGCCGGCTGCTTTGACCCCTTCGCTCACCGCTGTTCCGTACGCACGGATCAAACCGCCTGCGCCGAGCTTAATACCGCCGAAGTAGCGGGTGACGACGACGACAGTGTCTTTTAAGTCGCGTTTTTTTAACACATCAAGCATCGGGACGCCGGCCGTGCCGGAAGGTTCACCGTCATCGTTGGCTTTTTGAATCAGGTTGTTCTCGCCGATCATATAAGCGGAACAGTTGTGGGCTGCGTCATGATGCCTTTTTTTGATTTGCTCAATAAACGCGTGCGCTTCCTCTTCTGAGGCGACCCGGTCAACGTATGTAATAAAGCGCGATTTTTGGATGACATATTCATATTCGCCGTACCCTTTCACTGTGTAATACGAAGGTAACATCTGCTTTCTCCTCATTTCAGTCGGATTAAAAAAAGTTAAAAAGTTGTGTAATCCGGGGGGATAATTCACAAATATCGGGTATAGTGTGTATAGGCCTTGTCCAAAAGGCTTATACTCCCGTCATGCTGTGTGAATTTTCTTTCTGACAGTTTAACAACTTTCTTAGACAAATGCGATATTTTCGCATATGATGAAAGGGGAGGACTCCCGTTCTATGAAGAATTAAACATGACGATTTCCCCCGATTTTTTACGGGTACCCCCATAAATCGTCGAAGGGACGCGACTTATTCCAGTGAACGGCGCTCCTCAGTCAAGATTATCACAACATGCAGTGCATCTGGAAAGAGGGGGTCGCATGAATTCAGCTTCATCAATTGACCAAATCTTGGATAATATGATGGATATGGTCGCCAAAAGCAAAGAAGAAATTTTTGAAATCGGCGAAGATTCCCGCTCGGAATATGAGCAGTTAAACAAGGAATTAAAAGACATTCAGCAAAAAGTCGTGGATGTGATCGAGCGTTCCGAAAGGACTGAACTGCATTCACGTTTTGCCCGGAATCGCCTTGCGGAAGTGAGCAAGCATTTCGGTTCGTATACTGATGAAGAAGTAAAAGAAGCGTACGAACAAGCGAAAGATTATCAAATTCAGCTCGCTGTTTTACAGCAAGAAGAAACGCAGCTCCGGGAACGGCGGGATCAAATTGAGCGCAGGCTGCTGAAATTGCGCGATACGATTGAACGGGCTGACCAGCTGATTAATCAAATCAATGCGGTTCTGCACTATTTAAGCGGCGATTTGCAAGCTGTGTCGGACTTTGTCCACGACGCTGAAGAGATGCAAAAATTCGGTGTGCGGATTATCCAAGCGCAGGAAGAAGAGCGGAAAAAACTGTCGCGGGAAATTCATGACGGCCCGGCGCAGTCGATGGCGAACGTCATGCTTCGTTCAGAGCTTGTCGAAAAAGTGCTCGATCAAGAGAGCGTCGCGAAAGCGCGGGAAGAAATCCGCGATCTCCGGGCAATGGTTCAGTCGACTTTGAGCGAAGTGAGGCGGATCATTTATGATCTGCGCCCGATGACACTCGATGATCTCGGTTTAGCACCGACGCTCGCGAAATATTTACGGACAGTCGACGATCATCATGACGCTGTGACGATCCGTTTCAAAAACGTCGGCGATGACCGGCGCCTGCCTTCGCATATAGAAATCGCGATTTTCCGCTTTATTCAAGAAGGCGTGCAAAATGCGCTAAAGCACGCAGAACCGGATCAAATTGAAGTGAAACTTGATTTGAAAAAAGACCGGGCGACGGCGCTCGTCCGCGACGACGGCAAAGGCTTTCTGACTGAAGAGGCGTCCGAGGACAGTTTTGGACTCGTCGGCATGAAAGAACGAGTCAACATGCTGGAAGGCGAATTGACGATCGACTCGAAGCCGCGCAAAGGAACACTGATTATGATGCATATACCAATAGATGCGAGTGAGCCGGCAGCAGAGCATTCTGACAGCTGAAACAAAAAAGAGTCCTATAAAATTTCGTTGCTGGACGGATATACAAGTTAAACCATTTGCACGATGCTAAAAGATGGATGACAGACGAATTAAGCCAATAATCAAAACAAATCATTGCCATTAATTTACCATGAAGGAGGAATTGTCATGTCAACTGAAGAACAGCTTCGTATTATACTGATTGACGACCACCAATTGTTTCGCGAGGGGGTCAAACGGATTTTATCGATGGAACCGGGGATGGAAGTCGTCGCGGAAGGAAACGATGGCGACGAGGTGCTCGACTTGGTGCGGCAGAATAAACCGCACGTTGTCTTGATGGATATCAATATGCCGGGAGTGAACGGCATGGAAGCGACGAAGACGCTCGTTGAAACATTCCCGAATGTCAACGTGCTGATTCTTTCCATTCATGATGATGAATCGTACGTTACACACGTACTGAAAACCGGTGCAAGCGGGTACTTGTTAAAAGAGATGGATACCGAGGCGTTAATTGAAGCGGTTCGGGTTGTCGGCAACGGCGGCGCGTATATTCATCCGAAGGTTACCCACAACTTGATCAGCGAGTACCGGCGCCTCGCGAGCGACGGCGGCGGACGTTCCGAAGTCGGTTTTCGGGAAGTGGAGTACCGCCGGCCGCTGCACTTGTTGACGCGCCGCGAATGTGAAGTGCTCCAGCTGATGACCGACGGCAAGAGCAACCGTGCGATCGGCGAGACGCTGTACATTTCGGAGAAAACGGTGAAAAACCACGTAAGCAATATTTTGCAAAAGATGAACATGAACGACCGGACGCAAGCGGTAGTTGAAGCGATTAAAAACGGCTGGGTGCAGGTAAACTGATCTTGTTGCACTAAGCGCCGGACCGCTAAAAGGTTCGGCGTCTTTGTGCTGAGCTGAGCGTTCCGGAATAGACAAAGGGATCAGCCTGTTGATAAGATAAGAGACAGGTTTTCCGGTTGTTACCGGATCTTGAAAATATCACGGAAAGAAGTGGACGTTCTATGAGTGAAATCGCGATTGTCACAGACAGCACCGCTTATTTATCGGCAGCAGAGCGAAGCGAATACGGGATCACGATGGTGCCGCTAAATGTTATATTCGGCGACGAGACGTTTCAAGAAGAAACGGATATTACCGCGGAGCAATTTTATGAAAAAATGAAGTCGGCCGAGCAGCTGCCGACAACGTCGCAGCCGCCGGTCGGTCTGTTTGAAGAGACGTTTTCGGAACTGGCAAAAACGTATGACGACATTATCGTCGTGACTCTCTCGAGCGGGATCAGCGGCGCGCATCAGACGGCGCTGACAGCGGCAAACGTGACCGAAAATGCCCGCGTGCACGTATTTGATTCCGAAATCAGCTGTTACGTGCAAGGTTTTTTTGTGTTAACCGCAGCGAAACTGGCCGAAAAAGGTAAAAGCGTCAAAGAAATAATGGATCATCTGTACGACATGAAAACCCGTACGCGCGCGTATTTTATGGCCGACGACTTGAGCCATCTGCACCGCGGCGGCCGTCTCAACGGAGCGCAATTGATCGTCGGAAGCATGTTGCAAATTAAGCCGGTGCTTCATTTTGAAAATAAAGTGATCGTGCCGTACGAAAAGGTCCGCACGGAGAAAAAAGCGCTTGCGAAAATCCGCGCACTCTTGGATGAAGATGCCGCGGGCGGCGAAGCGCTCGAAATTGCCGTTATTCACGCGAACCGTCCGGACAAAGCGGAAGAAATTGCCGCTGAGATTCGCGGCCAACACCCTGCGTGCAACGTCACCGTCAGTCATTTCGGTCCGGTGATCGGAACGCATATCGGAGAAGGCAGCCTCGGCATCGGCTGGACGGAAGCCCGCTTAACCGTGTAATCCCCGCATTTATTCTAAAAGCCGCGGTCCGGTAATTTGCCGGATCGTCCGCGCTTTATTTTTCCCTTACTCTTTAACGACTGAACAATCTCATAAAAAGGCTGTGATCTGATGACAAGGGATACGTCTGTCTTTACGCCCGATTCGGCCCTGCAGCGTCTGTTGACCGGACGCAAGCTCCTCGATGCGGAAGTTTGCCGAAAGGTGACGCGTGAAGAGCTGAATGCGCATATTGACGCCGGTTTTGTGCAAGTATCTCCGGCATTTGAACGAAACGCAGCCGGAAAACGGATCTG
Organism: Salisediminibacterium halotolerans; assembly: GCF_003814815.1. GTDB lineage: Bacteria > Bacillota > Bacilli > Bacillales > Salisediminibacteriaceae > Salisediminibacterium > Salisediminibacterium halotolerans. The sequence continues at coordinate 183,230 of NZ_RKQQ01000001.1, read as the reverse complement.
CGGCCGCTGCGGCAACGAGGAAGCGCGGCTGTTCGGGTCGTACCCGTGTGCCCATTGCGGCAAGGAGTGCCCCTACTGCCGGGCATGCATCATGATGGGGCGGGTCAGCGAATGCGCGCAATTTGTTGGCTGGATTCCGGAGAGTGTTTATCAGCCGCGCACGGTCCTGCTCGCTTGGGAGGGAACGTTGACAGCGGCCCAGGCTCAGGCCGCGCGAAAATTGGCTGCGCAGGTTGAGAGGCTCGCTTCCGGTGCGGGCGGCGGCGAGTTTCTCGTTTGGGCTGTCTGCGGCGCGGGCAAGACGGAAATGCTCTTTCAAGCGGTGCGCGAGGCGCTTGCGTCGGGCTTTCCGGTGATGATTGCCACGCCGCGGACGGACGTCGTGTTAGAACTTGCGCCCCGTTTTGCCGCGGCGTTTCCGGATACCGTTACGGCAGCGTTATACGGCGGCGCGGACGAGCGTTTTCCGCAAGCCGAACTTGTGATCTGTACGACTCATCAGGCGATGCGCTACCGGCGTCATTTTCCCGTCTGCATCATTGATGAAGTCGATGCCTTCCCGTTTTCCGCTGATGAAAAACTGACGCATGCCGTTTCAGAAGCCGCAACCGCGGACGCGCTCACCGTCTACGTAACCGCAACGCCCCCGCGGGATATGCAGCAGGCCGCCGCCAGCGGCCGCCTCCCGCATATCCGCATCCCGCGCCGCTACCACGGCCACGACCTGCCCGTGCCGACGCTATGCTGGGCCGGCGACTGGCACAAACGGCTCCGCGCCCGCGGCCGCGTTCCGCCGCCGCTCTTGCGCTGGCTCCGCACCCAGCTCGCGGCCGGCCGCCCCGTCTTTCTCTTTCTCCCGCGCGTTGCGCTATTAGACGACGCCGCGGCCGCCCTCGTCCGCGCCCTCGCCGCCGACCTCCCGTCCCCGGACGCGTTCGACCACGTCCATGCCGCCGATCCCGGCCGCACGGACAAGGTCGCCCGCTTTCGCAGCGGCGCCATCCGCCTGCTTCTCACGACGACGATCTTAGAACGCGGCGTCACCGTCCCCGGCGTGCAAGTCGCCGTCCTCGGCGCGGAAGACGCCATCTTCACCGAATCCGCGCTCGTGCAAATCGCCGGCCGGGCCGGGCGCAACCCGGCCGACCCCGCCGGCGACGTCATCTTCTTTCATCACGGCCGCACCGCAGAAATGGCGTGCGCCGTCCGGCATATTAAAGCGATGAACGCAGAAACGGTCGAAATGAATACCCACCTCGATTAAAGGAGCGATTGCCAGTGATTATTAAAGAACGGACAGTTCCGCAAGAATACATGCACTTAAAATGCCTGCTCCGGCGGATTGCCGACAGCCACCCGAAAAAAGCCGAACTCGAAACGCTCTGCCGGCACCGCAAATGGGGGTATCTCGGCGAAGAAAAAACCGACTATTATACCCGCCTTTATGACGACCGCGATACTTACATTTTTCAAGCGCTCAAACTCCCGCACAAAGCCGCCCCCTTCCAGATCGACAGCCTGCTTCTTTTTCCGGAAATGATCTTTCTGATCGAAACGAAATGCTGGAGCGGCACGTACACCATTCAGCCGAACGGCGATTTCCGCCGCAGCGACGGAGATGAGAAGGTCGAGCCGAACCCGGACGCTCAAGCCCGCCTGCGCAAAGAAAAACTCGAACAGCTGCTGAAAGACCGCGCCGGCTGCGACCTCCCCGTCGATTACACCGTCTTCTTCGCCAACGACAAACTCCAACTCACCAACACCCAAAACCTCGCCGGCCCCCATTGCAAAAGCGCCCAGCTCATCCGCAAGATCGACAACCTGCGCCGCAAATACCGAAGCGGAAAAACCGCATACACGCCTGATCGGCTAGAAGCTCTCGCGCAGCAAATCAACGCCTGGCACATCCCCGATACGTACGCGATGCCTGCCGCCGAACGCCTCGGCCTCGGCCGCGGCGACATTCAAACGGGCGTGCAGTGCCCGGCGTGCCTGCGTGTTATGACAAGGCTGCCGAAAACGTGGCACTGTCCGGCTTGTAAAACGTTCGCGCCGGCGGCACACACGCGGGCGCTTGTCGATTACATGTTTTTATACAGCCGCTATATTTCCGCCGCGGACGCATCCGTGTTTCTCGGCGTGCCCGATCAATTGGCAGCGAGACGTCTCGTGCAGGCGGTTGGCGCGGTGAAATTGGAACGCGGCAAAGATACCGTTTACGATCTCGGCGCCGCGCCCGCCGTCCTCGCCGAGATCGACCTCGACTGATGAATACGCATTGTTTGTATTGTGACGCGCGGATCGAAGCGGAGTTGTCGTGGGCCGGGCTGTTCGGCTTTTGCGGGGTGCAGGCGGGGGCGGCGTTTTGCGCCGACTGCCGCGGGCGCCTCGCGCCGATCGGTGCGGTCGGCTGTACGCTCTGCGGCCGCCCGGCGGATGCAGAGCGGGCGGAAGGGGGGCGCTGCCGCGACTGCGTTCGCTGGGAGCGCGCCCCGTCCGGGGGAGAAAAACGGGTGCAGAACCGTTCGCTGTACCGCTACAACGGCTTCATGCAGGAGGTGTTGGCGCAGTATAAGTACCGCGGCGACGCCGCCCTGGCTGAGGTGTTTGCGCCGGAGCTGGCGCGGCTCGGGCGCAGCTTTGCGCGCGGATATACGGCGGTGCCGGTGCCGCTGGCGCCGGACCGGCTGCTCGAGCGCGGATTCAACCAGGCGGCGCTCTTGGCCGCGGGGTTGAGGCCGCGGGAGGATTTGCTCGTGCGTACGGGAACGACGGCGGGGAAGCAGAGCAAGCGGGGGCGCAATGCGCGTCTCGCGTCAGTGGCGGGGTGTTTTGCGGCCAAGGCGCAAGCCCCCGGCGAGGAGACCGTCAGCTGGGGCGAGCTCAAGATTGTGTTAGTCGATGATCTGTATACAACGGGGGCAACGTTGCAAAGCATCGGCGAGGTTTTTTATCAAAAAGGGGTGAAAGATGTCCGGGCGCTGACATTGGCGCGGGCGGGCGATGTAGCAGATATTGACAGTTAATTGTGTCGATTTTGGACTGGAAAGAGGGGTGTGTGCGGCCGATATAAGGGGAAACGGGGAAATGAAACGGAGGGGTCGGCGATGGCGGATTTAAGTAATTGTCCGGAGTGCGGCAAGTTGTTTGTGAAGGCGATGCGGCCGGTTTGTGAGGAGTGTGCGCGCAAGCGGGAAGAGCAGTTTGAGCTCGTGAGCGGTTATATGCGTAAGCGCGAGAACCGGCAGGCGTCGCTGGAGGATGTGCATGCGCATACCGGGGTCGACAAAGATGTGATTATTCAGTTTCTGCGCGAAGGGCGGCTTCGGCTGTCGCAGTTTCCGAATTTGGCGTTTCCGTGTGAGAAATGCGGCGCGGATATTCGCGAGGGGCGGATTTGCGCAGCGTGCCGCAAGGAGATTAACGACGGGATTGCCGCATCGGAGCGGGAGAAGTCGTTTCAAGAGCGGAAAGATGAGCAGGAACGGGCGAAAGTGCAGACGTATTCGACGCTTGAGGATAGAGTCAACCGCCGCCGCCGCTGACGGCAGGGGGCGGTCTTTCGTCGCATTTTTTGCGATTTTTCGGCGCAATGCTTAAACTGTTGAAGAAAATCGCCGATAATAAGAGTAGTAACGCCCGCGCGGCATAAAAGTGCGGACGATGGAGGTGCCAAACGATGAAAATTAATCCGATGCAATCGGTCAATGCGTATCAGAAGCTGCAGGAAGCGCAAAAACAGCAGGCGCATGATAAACAGACGCGGTCGGATCAAGTCGAGATTTCAAAGGAAGCAAAAGAGCTTGCGGAATCGCAGGAGAACCGTTCAGCTGAGAAGCAGGAGCGGATTAACGAGATAAAAGAACAGGTGAAAAACGGCACGTACGAAGTGAACGCGCAAGAGACGGCGCGGAAGTTTTATGAGTTTTGGAATTAAAGACAAGCTGACGTTGACAGCCGCTAACAGCCGGGAGGGACAAGTGTGACAAAGCAGCTCGTACAAGTGATGCAGGCGCTGACAAAAGTGCATCAGCAGTTGAATCAGCAGGCGAAACGAAAAGAACAGGCGATTATTCAAGGTGATATGGCCGAGCTTGAAGACGTGATGAAAGCGGAGTCGCCCTTGATTCAGCAGCTTCGCAAGCTGGAAAACACCCGGCTTCACCTCGTTAAGAATTGGAAAGAGGCGAACGGGATCTTTAAAGAAGATGCGACGATGGATGAGCTCCTGCCGCACTTTCCGGAAAGTGTGCGCAGCGAGCTTTCCTATTGGTCCGATCAGCTCGTCAGCGAAGTGCGCGCTTTGCAGGTGCAAAACGAGCGCAACCAGCTGCTGATTAACGATTCGCTCAAATTCGTCAACATGTCGCTCGATTTAATGACCGTCGGCAACGAAACGTACGCCGGCTATTCCGGCACCGGCGAAGCGGCCGATGATGCGGAAGCCGATGCCGGCCCGGTCCGCTCGCTGTTCGATTCGAAAGCGTAGCGGGCTGACCGGTTTGTCGCGGCCGATTTTTTAACACATAAAGGAGAGAAACCGATGCTTTCAACCTTTCACGGCCTGGAAACGGCTAAACGGGGGCTCAGCACCCAGCAGGCAGGCTTACATACGACCGGCCACAACATATCAAACGCCAACACCGAAGGCTATTCGCGCCAGCGCACGAATATGACCGCGTCCGACGGCTTTCCGAACGCCGCGTTTAACCGCCCCGGCATTCCCGGCCAAATGGGCACCGGCGTTCAAGCGAACGACGTCCAGCGCGTGCGCGAGGCTTTTCTCGACGTGCAGTACCGGGCGGAGAACAATGACCACGGGTATTGGGACGCGAAACACGAGGCGCTGTATAAAATGGAAGATGTCATGAACGAGCCGACCGACGACGGACTGACGAACACGATGGATGAGTTCTGGAATGCGCTCCAGGATTTATCGTCCGACCCGGAAGATTCCGGTGCGCGCTCAGTAGTGCGCCAGCGCGGCGAGGCGCTGGCGGAGACGTTTAACTACAAATCCGATTCGCTCGAGCAGATTCAGTCCGACTACGGCAACGAACTGAGCGTCAACGAAGACGATATCAACTCGATTTTGTACCGTCTGGACGCGGTGAATACGCAAATTGCTGAAGTCGAACCGCACGGCGATTTGCCGAATGATCTTTACGACCAGCGCGACTTGCTCGTCGACGAACTGTCCGGGCACATCAACATCTCCGTTGAACGAAACGAAAGCGGCGGCAACGCGAAAGACAGCGCGGAAGGCGCCTACACGATTCATATGGTCGATAACGACGGTGAGGAAACCGGGATTGAGCTGATCGACGGCGAAAACCTCGATTACAACCAGATTGCGCTCGAATACGCCGATGACGGTGCGGTCGACGCGCAAAACCCGCCGGTCACAGGAGTGTCGTTTACGAACGAAGCGCTTGTTAATACCGATTACGACACCGACGAACTGACAAACGCGGACGGGGAAAGCCGCGAGGCGATGGCAATCGAGGATTTCTTCCAGTCGAGCGGCTCGTTGGCCGCGAAGATTGAAGCGTACGGTTACGCGGAAGGCGGCGCGGAAAATCCTGACCTGGCGAATGTGCAAGGCGATTTTCCCGAAATGATGGCGAAGCTTGACGAAATGATTACAACCTTTGCTGCTGAGTTTAACGAAGTGCACGAATCGGGCTGGTCGCTGGCGGAAATTGCCGACGGCGAAAAAGCAAACGGCGGCGACGGCATTCCGTTTTTCACCTTTGCTGACGGCGCTAATGCGGCGCAAAACGTACGCGTGTCAGACGCGGTCCGTGACAGCACCGATAACATCGCTGCTTCAGCGGCAGCCGACGACGGCGAAGCAGCCGAGGAAGCGTTTGCCGGCGACGGGTCGAATGCGCTCGCCTTGGCGAACGTGAAAGATGCCGAACTGGATTTCGACGGCGACACGACCGATGTGCAAAGCTATTATCAAGGCGTGATCGGCGAGATGGCGGTGAAGACGAATGAAGCGGAGCGGATGAAAGACAATACCGGCTCTTTGCTCGAATCGGTAAAACAAAACCGCGACTCGGTGTCGAGCGTGTCGCTCGACGAAGAGATGACCGATATGATTCAGTTTCAGCACGCCTACAACGCCGCGGCGCGAAGCATCACCGCGGTGGACGAGATGCTCGATCGGATTATTAATCAAATGGGCATTGTCGGCAGATAACGGAAGACGGCTGAAAAGCTGGTATGTTTTTATATAAGGAATGATGAGCCTTGCACAAACTCGCTTGCCGCGCGCAACGCCTCAGCCTTCTTGGAAGCACAAACTGCTTCCTGCGGGGTCTTCGACTGTTGCTTTTCCCGCAGGTGTCGAGTTTGCTCCAGGCTCATCAACTTCTTCTTCCAATGACGAACTATTTCAGCCGCTTATCGTCAATCGAGGCAGGCAGCTGTATTTATTAGAAGTTACGAGAAAGCAGGTGTGAATAGATGCGGGTAACACAATCAATGCTGGCAAGCGGGACGTTGAATCACCTCAGCAACAATTATCAAAAGATGCAGGGGCTGCAGGATCAGCTTTCGACGGGGAAAAAGATTACCCGGGCGTCGGATGATCCGGTGGTCGCGATGAACGGGATGCGCTACCGCTCGCAAGTCGGCGAGATGGAGCAGTTTGAGCGCAACACGTCGGAAGTGCACAACTGGATGGATACGGCTGATGATACGCTCGGGCAGACGACCGATGCGATGACACGGATCCGCGAATTGACGGTGCAGGCGGCGAACGACTCGTACGACGCCGATGAACGCGCCAATATCGCCGCGGAAGTCGGCCAGCTCCGCGAACACATCGAATCGATGGCGAATACGCAAAACAACGGCAAGTACGTCTTTAACGGGACAGACACGACGAATGCGCCGGTTGATCCGGAGGAAATGAACACCGATTTGGCCGCGCTGGAAGAGATGGACGACGAGGAGCTGGCGGAGCAGCGGCTCGTCCATAACGGGGAAAGCTATGCGTTTGATGCCGAGGAGAGCGCGGGCGACACGTACGTGTTTACAAATGGCGGCGGCGAATCGATCGAGGTCGCATTGGATGGCGCCGGTGACGTCGAGACGATCACGGCGCCAGACGGCGAGGAAGTGCTTGCGCGTGAGGTGACGCTGATGAACGAAAACGCGACCTCGACAAACGAGCAAGACGTTGAGATCGAGCTGTTAAAAGGCGTCAACGTGCCGGTCAATATCGATCCGGATAACGTCTACTCGGAAGAATTGTTTGCTGAATTGCATCAATTAGAAGACGCGCTTCGCGACCCGGAAGCAAGCGGCGAGGAATTGACCGGCCGCTTGGACGGACTCGACGGGCAGATCAACAACATCGTGGATGAGCGCGCGGAACTCGGCGCGCGGATGAACCGGGTGGAAATGATCGAAGACCGGATTGCCGATCAGTCGATCACCGCCGAGCGGATTATGTCGGATAACGAAGACGCGCAGATGGAAGAAGTGATTACCGAACTGCTCGAACAGGAAAACGTTCACCGCGCCGCGCTGTCAGCGAGCGGGCGGATCATTCAGCCGACATTGATGGACTTTTTAGGCTGATAGCTTGAAGGGATGAGGAGGAGCTTCGATGGAGATGCCGCGTTTACAAATCGACAGCACGCCGGTGAAACTCGGACTAGAGACGCACGAGCCGCCGCTGGAAATGGCGCAGCGCGATGCGGACGTGCGCATATCAACCGATTTGCACGGCGCGTTTCATCTCGAGCACTACGACCCGCAGCTCTCGATTGATCAGTCCGCCGCGTTTGCCGATGCCGATTTAAAGGGACCGCTGCAGCGGACGGCGGAACACGCGGCGCGCGCCCAGCAGTCTGCTTTGCAGTACGTCGCGGAAACGGCGCGGCACGGGGAGATGCTCAAGCGAATTGAAGACGGTGTCGAAGCGATTCCGGAAATTGCCCGGGAAAAAGGGACGCGTGCGCCGAAAGACGTCAATTACGCGCAAGTGCCGACGGGAACCGAGAAAGTGCAGATTGATTTTGCGCCGGGCGGCGTCAACTTTCATATTGAGCGCGCTGAGGCGCAGTTTGATGTCGAAACGCACGATGTCGAATTGCGCATTCCGCGCTGGGAGACGAATACGTACGTTGAACAAAAGAATCAGCTTCATATCAGTGTTGCCGGTTCGCACGTGAACCGGCAGCTGTAACAGAAAAGCAGCCGCGGCTGCTAATTTGATTTATCTAAATCAGAGCTTAGATCTAATGGCTGAGCTTCTGCATGAAGTTTTAGGTTCGTCAGTTATGAAGCCGCTATCCTTCGCTTGCCGCGGGCAACGCCTCAGCTCTTTCTTTTCGAGATATATAGAATACAGGAGGTTATGAGCCCTGCACAAACTCGCTTGCCGCGGGCAACGCCTCAGCCTCCTCAGAAGCGAGACCGCTTCTTGCGGGGTCTTCGACAGTTGCTTTTCCCGCAGGCGTCGAGTTTGCTCCGGTCTCATAATTCCTCTCTATCGAGAAAGAATAAACATGCAGGTGCTCAATAGATCATCTGTTTTCCCGCAGGAGTCGAAGGAGTGGCTTCATAACTTCCCTAATAAATGTGTTGGGTTCAAAGAAGGATAATAGAATAGATAAAGAACTGATCGGGAAAAAGACCGTATCTTATGAGAGAAAGTAAGAATTCGCAAAGTCGAATCAAAACGGTTTAAATGGAGGTCATCACGAAATGATCTGAGCTTTGGTGTTTGTATCATTTCGATTGGCAATCCGTTACAATAGGACGTAATGAACGACGATTTACGGAGGGATTTTCATGTACATTGAGACGAAATACCACGGTAAAGTGACGGTGACGGATGAGCAGTGCCTGCACTTTAACAACGGGATTCCGAGTTTTGAAGAGGAGAAGACGTTTGCCTTATTGCCGTTTGGCGAAGAGGCGACGCCGTTTTATATTTTACAATCAACGAATGAACCGGGGCTCGCGTTTGTCGTGATGACGCCGTTTACCTTTTTCCCGGACTATGAGGCGAAATTGTCGGATCAGACCGTTGAGGACTTAGCGATTGCGGATCCGGCGGAAGTGCAGCTGTTGGTGATTTTGACGCTGAAAGACACGCTTCAGGCATCAACGGCGAATCTGCGCGGGCCGATCGTCGTTAATACGCGCACGCGCGAAGCGAAGCAGATTGCCTTGACCGAGACGGAATATCATACCCGCCATCCGCTGAAAGCGGCGCAGCCGGCCGGGAAGAAAGGGGAATAAACGATGCTCGTACTGACCCGTAAAGAAAACGAATCGATTCAAATCGGCGACGATATTGAGCTGACGGTCGTGTCCGTTGACGGCGATCAAGTCAAACTCGGCATCAATGCCCCGAAAAACATCGACATTCACCGCAAAGAAGTCTACCTCGCGATTCAAGAAGAAAACGCCCAAGCAGCCGATACCGGTTCGCTCGATTTGCTCAAGCAATTGCATCAAGCTGTCAACGAGGACGGACACTCAAACGAGTGACCTCCACAGGACGCAGGAGAAAATTTCTAATAATAAGCTCTCGTGGAAAAAATTGAACGGTTTGGCGCAAATGAAACAAGAAAAGTCCGATCGTTTTCAAGACTATCGAAACTTGTCGTTTAACGGGTCAAGCCGTAGCCTTGAGGTAGACTGTTTTTTAAGAAAGGGGAACCACCTATGCCTACCTTTGAAAAAACGCAAGACTCGGTGGCGAATGAGAAGGTTCTCTTTATCGATCGCGAACACACCCTGACTCGTGACAAACACTCTGCGCTCGTGAATAATCTTCATGACCAGGAAGTTATCGTCGATAAAGAACCGATGGACGATCTCGAAAACATCACCTACATTTTTTACTTCATCCGCGAAGACCGCTACGAAACGATGAAGTGGCTCGAAGCTGAACTGTCCGTCCCGGCTCCCGGACACGTAAAGAAAATGATTATTACTGACGGCACGCCAAGCCGGAACTTGTTTCCATACTTAAATTACGAGCTGCACGGCATCGTTTCACTGACGAAGTTCATCGATGAAACAAAAGCGGTCTTGCAAACGCTCGACAAGTACAACATTTACTTAGAACAATCGGTACATAAAGCGTTCGTCGAAGAGATTCATGCGCAGAAAATGCGCGACCGCCCGATCAACAAGCTGCAAATCCGCAAACCGGACGTCGAGCACCTGCTTACGGCCAACGAAATCCGCGTGTTGCAGCACATCCTCGACGGCTTCAACAACCGGCAAATTGCCGAAGAGCTCTACCTCGCACCATCGACGGTGAGCACCGTGATCAGCCACCTGCTGAAAAAACTCGACGCCAACGACCGCACCGACGCGATGGTCAAAATCATCCGCCGCGGCTGGGTCGACGCCCTGCGCTAAACCATCTGAACCGCCCTTGCGAAAAACCACGGGGGCGGTTTTTGTATGCAATAAAATTTTATTAGAAAAAATTATAAAAATCCCTAAACATTATTAAAACAGCTCCGATATAGGGAGGGAAAGGTGAATACGGAAGACCGGCGGCCGACGGTCTTCCCTTTCACTTTAATCCAGACCCTTCACTCACAAGGATGTGACCGAAGGAAAAATTCAAGGAGGAATTACTTATGATTATTAACAACAACATCCCGGCGATGAATACGCATCGCCAAATGGAAACGAACAACCAAGCACAGCAGGAGTCGATGGAGAAACTGTCTTCCGGCATGCAAATCAACCGTGCAGGTGATGATGCAGCAGGACTGAACATCTCCGAAAAGATGCGCGCGCAAATTAACGGCTTGGACCAAGCAAGCAGCAACGCGCAAGACAGCATCTCGCTTATTCAAACAGCCGAAGGTGCGCTTGACGAAACACATGACATCCTGCAACGCATGCGTGAGCTTTCTGTACAGTCAGCGAACGACACGAACGTTGACGAAGGCGACCGTGAAGCCATTCAAGCAGAAGTAGATCAGCTCGTTGAAGAAATTGATCGTATTTCCGATAATACAGAATTTAACACTCAAGAGTTATTAGATGGAGATTTTAATGGGACTTTCCATATTGGTGCCAATGAAGACCAAAACATTGAATTAGAAATTGGAGATATGAGCGCCACTGGTACTGATGCTCTAGGTGATGGTATTTTTGCTGCAGATGCTTTAACCGATACGTTGGATAATGCTGATGCTACTACTGACCTCGATCAGACAATTGATGTTTCCACTCAAGATCAGGCTAATACAGCTATTGAAAACATCAATGACGCTATTACAAATGTTTCTGAGCAACGATCCGATCTTGGTTCCGTTCAAAACCGCTTAGAGCACACGATCTCCAACTTGGATAACGCTTCAGAGAACCTCTCTGCTGCGGAGTCACGTATTCGCGACACTGACATGGCTGCGGAAATGATGGAGCAAACTCGTGCGAACATTCTTGGTCAAGCGTCACAGTCGATGCTCGCGCAAGCTAATCAGCAACCGCAAAACGTCTTGCAACTGCTGCAATAAGAATCGGTTCATTTTACGATCCTCCGGAGGTTATTCCGGAGGATCTTTTTCGTTAATGCTGAAGATACATACATGAAATTTGAAAAAACAATTAAAATATCTAAACAATTTATATTAAGTTCCGATATAGATAGGGAAGGGTGAATTACGAAGGTCGGCGGCCGACGGTCTTTCCTTTCACCTTAATCCAGACCCTTCACTCACAAGGATGTGATCGAAGGAAAAATTCAAGGAGGAATTACTTATGATTATTAACAACAACATCCCGGCGATGAACACGCATCGTCAACTGGAAATGAACAACAACGCCCAGCAGGAGTCGATGGAGAAACTGTCTTCCGGCATGCAAATCAACCGCGCTGGCGACGACGCTGCCGGTTTGAACATCTCGGAAAAAATGCGCGCGCAAATTAACGGCTTGGATCAAGCAAGTAGCAACGCACAAGACGGTATCTCTTTGATCCAGACAGCCGAAGGCGCTTTAGATGAAACGCACGACATCCTGCAGCGTATGCGTGAGCTCTCCGTTCAGTCCGCAAACGATACGAATGTAGATGAAGGCGACCGCGAAGCAATACAAGCAGAAGTCGATCAACTCGTTGAAGAAATTGATCGTATTTCTGATAATACGGAATTTAATACACAAGAGCTTTTAAATGGAGATCTTGCAGATGAGACGGAAGCTCTTACTTTTCAGATTGGCGCAAATACGGGTCAAAGTATAGAATTGAACATTGATGATATGAGCGCGAGTGGAGCAGATGGAATTTTTGAAGGAGAGTTAACGGCGGCAGCTGATTTAGATGGAAGTGCAAATACAGACCTTGATGATACTATTGATGTTTCTAGCCAAACTGCTGCTGATGCTGCTATTGAAACTATTAATGATGCTATTACAAATGTTTCTGAACAGCGTTCGGACCTCGGTTCAGTGCAAAACCGCTTAGAGCACACAATCTCCAACTTGGATAACGCTTCGGAGAACCTCTCCGCTGCAGAATCCCGTATCCGTGATACAGACATGGCTGCGGAAATGATGGAGCAGACGCGTGCGAACATTCTAGGCCAAGCGTCACAGTCGATGCTCGCGCAAGCCAACCAGCAGCCGCAAAACGTATTGCAGCTGCTGCAATAAGAATCGGTTCATTTACGATCCTCCGGAGGTTATTCCGGAGGATTTTTTCATGAGTGAAGATAAATATAGAGAATTTGATAAAAATGTTTAAAATAGCTAATTGTTTATCTTTTGCTACGAAATAGGGAGGGGAAGATGAGTACATATTATTAAACGGTACGGAATTTAACGCTAGCTGGAAACTATCTTAAAAATAAAGAGGTAATAAATCTCGTTATTGCAGTCCGCGGCAACTAATGATCATGTTTGTAGGTGAAAATGAAACATTATTCATTTCTGTGAATGAAGTGATCGTTACGCAGATTGGTACAAGTGCTTTTGAAAATGAAGAGCGAGTAGATGTATAAACTGAAGACGCGTCTAATTCGAAGTTAAATAATTTAGAGGGTCAAACTGTTTCAGTTGCTGGAATTGATATTTTCTTTCATGCGGGGAAATCAATCGGGGAAATCAATTGTTACCGAGATTAACGATGCAATTGAACCCGTTTCATGTCAATTCCGTGATTCAAGTGTGACACAAAATCATATAAAGTACACAATGTCTAAGCTGAGGCATTCTTCTGAGAATGGATAATCTGCAACTAAGCTCCTGTCTTGCAAGATTAAAGCAGGTTTAATGGTCAGGATATCACCTAAACAAAGAATTATTCCGGGGAAATTCCCTAGTCAATAGAAGTTGTGTAAAGTGCCAAGTCTTTATGATCGATTGAAAAAAGTAACAATCCATTCCAGATTTTATGTTATTATTTATCTAGTAAAAAATACCTGTGTGTATAATTTTCATAATAACTTCTTATAGTATAGGGTGTGTTGCAGATGTTTGAGGCTATAATTTTGGGAATACTTTTAAGTACGGGGGTATATGTCGTATGGAGGTATCGTAAAGAAAGCGTATATACTGAGAGGCTGGCTCACGTACTTCCTTCTGAAGAGAAATTGCAATGGGAAAACCCTGAGGATAAGCTGAATGGAGTGAAAATAAGAACACGTAATCCTCGCTTTGCTTCAAGATGGAGAGAGGCAGGAGGAGTTGGTGCTGTTGGTGGAATCCCTTCGATGTATTACTTAAGCAAAGTGGATCCAAAGGTAATTGACTCGTTGGACTTTGCTTTTGCCGATGATTTAAGTAACTTTAACAATCTAACCGATTATGTCAGTGATAAATATCTGGATGTGTTAAATACTGATTCGGCAGATGGATGGATGACAAGGTTTGAAGGCTATGTGATGGAAATGCACTCTGCTGATGTACTAGAAGAGATGGGCTATGATGTTGAATTGCCAGATGCATCGAATCAAGAAGGTTGGGATGTATTGTTGGATGGTGAACCTTGGCAGATTAAAGGGGGTGAAACCCCTCAGGTGATCGCCAATCACTTCGAGACATACCCTGACATTCCAGTGATAACCAACGAAGATTTAGGAACAGCTTATGAAGGATATGATAATGTCATGGTTTTGGATGATATATCAGCAGAGAAAATTCATGAGATGGCACATGATAGTTTAACGTCAATAGATCAAATTGATTCGACTATGGGGGCTGGTATCCCAGTTGTCAGTTTAATTATGTCCTCCTATAGAGAAGTGAAGTTACATAGCCAGAATAAAACTGATTTTGGCTCGTCAATGAAAAACGTTGGTCTAGACGCAGCAGGAGTGGGAGGAGGTGGTTATGCTGGTGCTCAAACAGGCGCTGTGATAGGAGCTGTCGGTGGTCCGGCAGGTGCAGTCGTTGGCGGTGTTGTCGTAGGTATTGTCGGTGCAGTCGGAGGCAAAGTGGGGACCAATATCGTGAAAGAAAAGTCGATGAAAGAAGCTTTTTACGATTATGAAAATACAGTCAAGCGGGTTCAACAAGCGATCGAACACGACCAGGAAAAAGAACGGTTAGCAATTACTGCGATGGTTGAAAAGGTGAATACTGACTTAAATTCAGCTAAATCAACCATCGAGGCAAGTTATCAAAAGCAATTTGATGAAAAGAAAGATGATGTAGTAGAAAAACAAAAAGCGTTTTTAAATGAAGTTCCGAAAATATTGCAATCGATAAAGGAAGAACTTCAAGAGTTTGAAAAAGGGCTTGCTGAAAATTACGAGCCTTCATTTGTCCTCAAGCGTTGGTTGAACCCTTCCTATGATGATGTAGCTTATCGAAAACTTAAATCATGGTTTAAACAACGCTATGTTATTATCGACCAAGGATTAAAGAAGTTTTCAAAGGCTTTAAGTGAAGAAAAGTCGCATCAAAAAATACAACAACAGTATGCCGAGGCGATCACCTTTTTCCGCGATTATTCGGTGGTGTCTGAACATCTAGATGATGTTTTAGCAAGTGTCGTTTATGAGACTGATAAAGTAGAAAAAACACGAGATCGTATGAAAAAGGATTTCTACCTGCATTTGCTCCAAGCAAAGGAAAAAATGAGACAAGGAACACAAGACTCCTTTCGTTCACTTGCAGAAAAAGCACTCGTTGAAAAAGAGCAAATTCAACAAGCATATGACCGCTACATAAACCAACGAGAGAAATTAGGACGCTAGTTTAAATCTAGGTCAATTGCGATGGTTCAGTTATGGTAACCGTATGGGTGCTTTTCGGGCGTCTAGTTATCTAACAGCATTTTTGATGACATTCAATATTTTTTGTAAAAATTCTTGAAGATTAGGATATCCTCGAACGAATTTGAATAGTTTTTAAAAAAGATGAACAGCCTCCCTTCTAAAGAAGCCGTGGAAAGATAATCTATCTAATTTCAGACGAATGTAATAAAAAGTGAGCAGCACGCAAACTTCGAGACTTAAAGGAAATGGGTTCTGAACTTCACATAATGTTCGATGGACGTAACGGATTTAATGTATGGAATAACAGCAGAATAAGTTAACTAATGACTAAGGTTAACCTAGAGGGTTTTAAAAACTTATTGACGGTACCGAAAGATTCGATTTTTAGTCATTCACTACCGCTGATGTTAAGTTTGTTCTGCTAGAAACGGAATGATTTGTGTTCTGAACTCTTCCTCACTTAACGCTGAATTATGGGTCATCGTTTGAAAGGTTTCATTTGAAATAAGATTAAGGATAGAGTCTGTATTTTGTTCGAAGTATGATTGAAAAATGCGCGCTTCCATTTTCACACGATTGTCGAAATTCACTGGATCTGCTCGGCTGAACAAGAAGGAAACGATTAAATGTAAAACCGCTTTTTTGCTAATGTCCTCTTCCATTTTTATTAGATGCAAAAAGGAATACGACAAATGAATCGTGTTTAAGTTTAATTCTTTATAGTTGTAGGTGCTTATTAGGGCATCAATAACCGGCACTGCATCTTCTTTTGTAAGAGTTTCTGCGGAGAAATCAGTTCTTTGAAACATGATTGTAGCTTTAGCAGTTTCAGTATAAACATTATGTATATTTTCTTTTTGTGACATCTGGTAAATATAGTTCATATTTTCATAAACAGAGTCATAATTTTTTGCTTTCCAGGCATCGAGACTTTCTTCATAAATATCTTTAACAGTTGTTTCTTCGCTGAATAAGAAGCGAATTTTTTTACCGATGCTTTTTATGGTATAAAACAAAACGATCGCTATGAACATTGTGATTATAAAAATCGCTGCATGATTCATGATAAAGTCCGCTATGTTAATAATTTCTATTTTGTAACCGTCCATAATTGGTATCATTTCATTTGTAAAAAGATGCAATGAAAACAGAATAAGAGAGATGAAAATTAAGCGTTTGGTAAAGTACACAGCCTGTTCTTTGATTGTCTGGATGTTAACCATTAAAAAAACCTCCTCGCAGTTATTATAAGATAAAAAAGGATGATATACATGCGAAAAAATATAATTTTTTATAAAATTTTGGCAAAGAATAAGTCAATAATACCGATAATATTGTTATTAGCCATCAGCATGGCAGCTGTACACAATTATGTCGAGGCGCCAATGCTTAATAATTTCATATGGGCTGTGATGTTATCTGGGCTGTTACTGGTGTTGAAACACCAAAAGCTGATTAAGTGGGATAACAAACCTGTTATGCAAAAAACGAAAGAAGGAAGTTTTGTGCTTTTAAGCAGTTTTCTGCTTCTTTTGATCCCGATAACATTCATAACGATAACCGGTTTGTTCATAGTGCAGCTTTTCCTTATTACGATACTGACTGAAACGGGTGAGGAATCAACTCCGTTAGTAAAAAGTAAAATTTTAACAGCTAGACTTTCGGAAGAAGAGAAGAAAAGTTTTAATGCCAGACAAAAGCTAAATTACCCAGAATTCGATGATGAAACGGAATTAGCGATGATGCAAAACGAATTAAGAATGCAAGAAATGCTGAGTGAGAAAGAAGAATTGGAAAATAATATCACGGATAAAGAGTCAGAAATACATACAATGCAAGAGAAATTGCAAAACAGCAAAGATTATCAATACATCACCGAGTTAAAAGAAACCATTGAGAAAGGTGAAAAAGAAAAGAGTGATTTAGTTTATAAACGAATGAAATTATTAAAAGACAAAGAGTCATTAGAACAGCAGTTGAATATTCAAAACATAAAATTAGACGAACAAAAAAGGAAGACGGAAGAATTAATAATAGAAAGTCACAGTGTAAAAGAAGGATTAGAAAAAGCGGAAGAACAGTTAACGGAAGAGCAACAGAAAAAAAGTTATTTGGAATCGGAAAGGAAGCGATTATCGAAAACACTGAAAGATCGGCACAAAGAAATTGAAGCATTAAATAAAGAGAAACACCGTTTAGCGAATGAGAAAAAAATGAGCCGTGAAGAAATTGACAGCATCACAAAGGAATTAAATGAAACGAAAAATACAAAAACGAAGTATGAGAAAGATCTGGCTGCAGTACAGAAAAAAAATGAAGAATTGAAGAAAAATTACCAAGCAGAAAAAGAGAAATTTGAGCTGGAGCTAGAAAATATCTCAACAGAAAAAGCAACTATTGAACTAAATTATCATGAAATTTCAGAGAAACTTCATGAAGCTGAAAATCTGAATAACTCTTATTGGGAAGAAAAAAATCAATTAACAGAAGACGTCGATGAGTTACAAAAGCAACTTAAAAAACTCTCGAAGGAACAGCAAGAAGAATTGACGGAGAAACAGAAACGAATAAATGAAATTCAGACATTGATCGATGAAAAGAATGAAGGTGTGAAACATTATGAGCTGAAATATCAAGAATTTGAACAGAAAAATGCGCAATTACAAAATGATTATGAGAGTTATCAGAAACTAAAAGAAGACGAGTTACATAAAATGCAAGCTGAAATAAATTCTAAAGCAAATCAAGAGGAACTTTTAGAAAATAAGTTAAATAATTACATTGAATCATATAATAGTCTTGATACGACTCGGGAAGACCTAGAAAAGAAAATTGCCGAACTAAACGAAGAGATAGGTCAGAAAGATAATGAAGTGAGCAGTTATGAAACGAAAATTCAAAAATTAAAAGATGATAAAAAAATCATTGAGGAAGATTACAATGAGAATGTAAAAAAACTGGACCGTCTGATTGAAACTGTCGAAAATTACGAGAACGAGAGAAAAGAAAAACAAACAGAATTAGAACAGTCAGAACATGAACTTACTAGTACCGCAGAAAAATTTGAAAAGTTAAATATGTATATTGCTAAAAAGGAAAGAGAAATAAATGAATCTAAGAAATTAATCGATGCAATTGATGCTGAGAATAAGGAATTAAATGCAAAATATGAAGCTGAAAAGAAACATAGCAATATGTATAATCGGAAAATTTCAGAGCTGAGGGCTGAAACGAAAGCACTTGAAGATGATAAAAAAGAAAAACTGACTGAGATAAGAAACCTTAAATCTCAAGAGTTTGGAGATTCTCTTTCAGCACAGGAGGAAATGTTTAAAAAAGATGAAATCAATTTAAGATTTAATGAATTATATTCCGATTTATCGTTTCATACATATTTTATGAATCGTTTTAAAAGACTTGCTAAAAAAGAGCAGATAGCTGTCGAAAAACAGTTGATATACCTGAATTATGATAAAGAAAAAGCGTCTTTTCGACGCGGGAAATCTTTTGATCTTAATAAAGGTTCACCAGCCAACGAAGTTGCCTACGAGCAATCTGATCTAAAAGGTATCGGTAAAGGTCGAATTTATGTGAAAGGACAACGTGTTTTAGCATTGAGCACAGATGAGAAAGAACAAAAAAGAGTGGCGGAAAAACTTCGAGCGGGAGATATCTATTAAATTGTCAATGGTTTGTATTTATGAAATTTGATAGATATTATCAATTAACTTTTTGGCCGGGTATTTATATGGAGATTATCCTTCCAGTGAAACATAAGTGTGTTATCATGAAATTACTGAGCACAAATACTTACTAATATAGAAAATACTTATAATCTGCTCAGGGTTTAATGGGAGGCGGTTCGATGGGATGGGGGAAGAATGTCGGCAAGTTGTCTGGGACCGTCGGGGGCGGTGTCATTGGCGGGGGAGTGAAACTTTCCGGCTAGGCGATCGGGAAGGAGCTTCCCCGTACCGGCGAGTGGTTCGGTGAAGTCGGCGACGGGATTTATCATGCGTCGAAACATTCGCTGGAAAATACCGGTCAATTCATTGACGGGGCGGTTCGCGGCGGCTACGGCGCTATGAAGAGCAACCCGTATCATAAAGAGACGGCCTGCGCGGATTTGCATGAATCGTCGGTACGCATTGGCAAGGGGTTGAAAAACAGCGTGAGTTTTACCGGGAAATCGGCGTACAATGCTGTGACAGGGTATTCTCAAGGTGATTATGCGAAAGGACATGCCGCGATGCGCGATGTTGCGAAGATCGGTGCTGTCGCGTTTATGGGTATAGGGGCGCTCGAGTTTGCCGGGGTCGATATCGTTTCCGGCGAAGAGTCGGAAGAGCTGAACACGAGAAACATGGGTGTGCAGGGCTCGGTCCATCCGGATACCGGTGTGCCGTTCGAACAGCAAACCATCACGTTAAGCGACGGCTCCGAAGTCAGCGGGGTTTATCCGGTGTTCGATTCGAGTTTCACAGCGGCGGTGCCGGCAGAGGTGTATACTGAAGACGGCGCGGTGCACAATGCGATCGCCAATGAACAGCTGCACTCGGCGCTCTCGTCCGATCCGATGCTCGCTTCACAAATGGGCTTATCGGCCGAGCAGCTCGAACAAGTGTCCAACGGCGAAACACCGGACGGGATGGTTTGGCACCACCATGAACAACCCGGAAAGATGCAGCTGGTCGATGAAAAGACCCACGCACAGACCGCGCACTCCGGCGGGACCGAGCTGTGGGGGAGCGGCAGTGTGACATAAGTTATAAATGTTAATACCTATGGATGCCGAAAAGTTAAATGTCGGCATCTATTTCTTATGTTCAGATATTTCCTCATGATTGTGAGCAGATTTTTACAAATCATGTTAAAAAATTCATGTGCAGCCGATATAAATAAAAGAAAAATATTAGAAGGAAGATACGGTTTATCTTTATGGAAATCCCTCGCTCGATGACATCATGAAAGAAAAGAGGTTGACGCACTTGACAAGTTTAGAGGCATTAGAAATTAAATTAATAGACCGATCGACAGACGCGCTTGATCAATCCATCGAAGCGCTCGATGCGAAAGAATACCATTCTGCGATCACTCTATATAATACGGTTTTAAAAGCATTTGAGGCGTTAAAAAAGAGCACGGTAACAGCTGACCCTGTCTATAAACTGTTGCCAGAAAAAATCGAACAATTACAAAACGAACATGAGAATGCTGTTAAACTTTTTGAAGATTCGTCTTGGGAAGAACTGAACGAGGTTTTAACCAAATCGGTTCGTACGAAGTTTCAAGATTTGCGCTACTATTTACGTTATCGCGATTATCACGAAAAACTTGGTATGAATATTTATTCGAAATACTTTGAGAACTTTCGAAAACATCACTATTTGGAAACATGCCATGCTGATAGTTTAAGCGAGGTTCGAAATTACTGGGAAGAACATTATTATAAAAACGTTGATACTGTTTTACCGACAGCCTTTTATTCATTGACTGGAAACTATGAACCTCGAATAATTCCGCAGGAGCAAATGAGATTTGAAATTATCCCTTTCTTAAATGATAAAAATCAATTAGGAATGTACAAAGATAAAAATATGTATGATAGATTAATCCCTTCTGATCGTACAGCAAATACGATCTTAAAAAGAGTAAATGGTCAGTATTTCGATGGTCGAAATATATTTCTGACTCGGTCTGAAGCAGCTAACCGGATTATGCGGCAACAGATGGATTTGATTGTGAAAGCGAGTCAAAGTGATGATGGTAAAGGAATTGCAAAGATAGTTTATCGATCTGGTCAATATTTGTTAGGGAAAAACAAAGTGAATTTAAAAAACATCGAATCTATTTGGGGTGAAAACTATCTAATTCAGACGGTGATCCAACAGCATGAAATCATGTCTGCACCTCACCCTCATTCATTAAATACACTTCGTATGGTAACGCTTCGCTGGAAGGGTGAAATTCATCATCTTCTTACATATAGCAGATTTGGCAAGGATAAAAGTATACAAGATAATGGCGGCAAAGGTGGAATTTCGGCAGGAGTTACAGAGGAAGGTTTTTTCAAAAATTTTGCGATTGATAAAGAGGCAAATTTTTATAAGAAACATCCAACTACCGGTTATTCTTTTGAAGAAAATAACGTTCAAGTTCCGAATTATGAAGAGTTCAAATTATTTGTAACAGAACTGCATGAATATATATTGCACCATAATTTTATTACTTGGGATATTGCTGTTTCGCCTCAAGGTTATCCAGTATTCCTAGAAATGAATTTTTGGGGAGCGAACTGGTTGCAACAAATGGTAACGGAGAAACCTATTTTCGGTGAATTGACAGAGGAAATTTTATCTGCCGTAAGTGAGACGAAAAAATATGAGAAAGATAGTTGAAAACGCCGGAAAAAGTCTTGATCGGGCTTTTCCGGCGTTTTTATTCAGTCTTCCATCCCTGGATTGGTGTAATAAATCTTTTCGCTTTCTTCACTATCATAAGTTATTTTTGAATATAAAATAACTCCATGACGGCCTGAAGAATGGACGGCAAAGTCATCGAACATATAGTAAGTATACGAAATTCCTTCCAAATTTTCTTCGTTTGTGCCGTCAGTGTCCACGCGGTAGCTTTCTCGGGAAGCTTCTGCCTCAAAATCAGGTGTAAAATAAACAGTCCCGTTGCGCACGTTAAAATCGCGCACGCTTTCGCTTGTGATTTTGATCGTTTGACCGTTGTCGAGGTCATAAGCTTCAATACCGTTTCCACCGTTATAGTAAACGACTCCATCTTCTAAGATAACGGGTGGAAATGCTTGATCGATGACTGGATCGCCAAGTTCTTGTTCTTTCGGTCCGTCGATATCAAAAACAAACGTTTCTGATATCGCAATCGCGTCGTCGCCATCAATGACAATACCTTTTTGTCCCCAGCCATGGTTATCTTTTTCCTTTGTTGTCAAGTCCATATTATATAAGTTCATCCCAGCATCGTCACCGGCTTTTAAGTACCAGAGACCATCGTGATTCATTTGCAAGTTTCGAAGGTTTCCTTCGTCCAATGTGTTCTTTTCGTCGGTATCAAAAGCGTAATGAATCAATTTGATCTCGTCACCGTCGTTATCATAGCCGGGGTCAGTTAAGTAATAAATCCCGTCATTTGTAACGTGCATGTCCTGAGCTTTACCGTCGGTTAATTGCTCGTATTCGTTCGTTTCCAGAGGTACAGCGTAAATGCCGTGTTCTTCGTCCAATGCTGCCGAAACGTAAAAGACATCTTCATGATAAGCTTGACGCCCTCCTTGGGCGAGGTTGCCGTTGAAATTGCCGATGTTTTCCTCAGGGTCAGGCTCGGGGGCGTTTTCTTTCGAGTCGCTGTTTTCAGTTTGTTCATTATTGTCGTCAGCCAGATTTTCATTATCATCCGACAAAATACCGCGATTATTCTCATCAGCCTCATTTTCGGCTGCGAGCTCCTCATTTTCATCATTGCCGCAAGCTGCTAGTAAAAGCAGACTTCCGGCAACCAAAACTTTTTTCCCATAAATATTCATCAAAACCCTCCGATATGTATATAATCAGTATATATATTACCATATAGATGAATTGTGTTGAGTCTTAAGTTTTAAAAATAAGTAAAAAGATAAAAGGACTAGACGAACAGAAACGTAAACGTTTCTAAGCAGTCCGATCAAATCCTGATGAGTTCTGATTAAAGCAGCTCTCGTTCGGTTTAGAGTGTTTCAATAAATGGCTCATTACAACTTGCAGAAAACATGTTGAATTTGAGGGTTAATAATAAATAAGAGAGACTCCATATCCTCATTCCTTTTGAAAAAGAAAAAGCATTATTAATTGAAAAAGATTAACGGTTTTACTTGCGCTCAGAAATATTTATACTGAACTAAGTGAAATATTCGTTCTAGAATGCCTTATTCAATGAGATTTAAGGATAAAAAGGAGCTCATGACAATGGATTTCAATCGAGTGATCGGAATTGGCTGGGATGTCGGCGGCTGGATGGGCAACAATCACGGGGCGGCGATATGTGAATGGAAACGGGAGACAAATCGTATAAGCTGGCTCGGGAGCCCGGCCGAAGTATCGATCCCGGAGAACAATTTACTCTCATTGAAACACTTTATTCAACAAGTGGATCCGAGTTTTAATCTATCATCTGTCGATGAACATACGTTAATTGTGCTCGGGGTAGACGCTCCCCTTGGATTTCCCGCAGCTTTCACTGAACTTCTCAATGGCGGGAGGCCGGAGATGGTCAAACCGAAAAGAGAAATAGACAATCCTCTCGCTTACAGATACACAGACCGGGAGATTCAGAGAGTTTTTGGCAAAAAACCGTTATCAGCCGCTTTTGATCGCATCGGAAACAATGCAACGGCTGCAATGCTGCATACGAAACTTTGGCAGGAAGAAGAATACTTTCAGATTTATCCGTTTACCGACCCAAACTCGGCCGATCGCAGAGTTATTATTGAAGTGTACCCGGCTTTGCTAAAAGAGAAAAAGTTTAAAGAGGTTTACGAGGATTTAGCTGAATTCTTCCCATCAAATGTAGCGCCAGGAACAGATGCTTATGATGCCTGTATCTGTGCTTTATACGCCATTTCTTTTGGCACGAACGGCTTACTGCTGCCAAAACTGCAAGGTCCTCCTGAGGATCACAAAGAAGATGTAAAAGAAGAAGGCTGGATTTATTACTTTGCCAACGAAACAGGTGAGTAAGAAAAATTTTCTTGAATTCATGCTCGATTGTGACACCGATAAAAAGAAGCCATGCATCCACTCCTCCGACGCCTTTAGGAAAACAAGAAGGCTGTTGTAAAAGCAGATGATCAATAAAACGTTCGTATTATTCTCTTAACTTGAGTGAGAGGTTTTATGAGACCGGAGCAAACTCGACGCCTGCGGGAAAAGCAACTGCCGAAGACCCCACAAGAAGCGGTTTCGCTTCTGAGGAGGCTGAGGCGTTGCCCGCGGCAAGCGAGTTTGAGCAGGGCTCATAGCCTCCCTTATTCTATACAACCTATTAATCAAAACTGACTCTGATTATCCAGTATTTTTTCAACAGTTCTAACCCGGGGAAAGCGGAGGTTAGTGGCTGTATGGCTAACCTCAACATAATAGCTAAAAACCCGCTTTCCCAACAAAGGGAAAGCGGGCTTCTTTATCACTCGATCAATCCAAAATCACTCCAATGTCAATACCGGTCCGGGCAGTTCGGTTTCGCGGTCGTCTTTGGCCGCGTAGACGTTAAGCGCGTAGCTCCCGGGTTCGAGCGCTTCGCCGTCAACGGTGAAGTCCCAAAGGAATTCGTGGCGGCCCGCGTCAAGATTTTCCGCTTCGGCTTCTTCACTGATCAGTTCGCCGCTCTCGGCGTCACGGACGCGCAGGCTGAACTCGTCGGCGCCGATCGGCAGCTCGACAAGCCCTAAATACTCGCTGCCGACGATGTCAAAATTGTAGTTATTCATCAACGGATAGTCAGGCTCGTCGACGAACAGGATCGTCGGCACTTCGACGCTCTCGTCGTTATTTGACAGTGTGAACGTGCCGCTGTAATAGCCGGATTCAAGCCCGTTGGCATCGACCTGGACGCCGAAATTGACGTCTTGCGTGCCGCCCGGCTGGACGTTCAAGTTGTTGCTCGTCTGCACTTTAATTCCGTCCGGCCCGTCGAATTCGAGCTCGTAGCGCTGGCGCTCGTCGCTCGTATTTTTCAGTTCAAACGATTGCCGTTCGACTTCGCGCCCTTGCTCTTTTGTGAACGTGCCGAACGAGTGGCTCCCCGGCGTTACGAGCGTTTCGGTTTCCAGTGCGTCCGGCAGGCGGATGCTTCCGGCGCCCTGCGTATTGTGCGGATACCGTTCGCCTTCCGGGTCGTAGACCGTTTGTGCGGTATTCATCAGCGCCGCTTTGACGTCTTCTTCACTCCAATCCGGATTCGCCTGCAAAATCACCGCGGCCGCACCGGCAACGTGCGGGGCGGACATGCTCGTTCCTTGCAGCGACGCATAGCCGTGCGGGTTATCGGCATCGTGGGTCGGAATCGTGCTGACGATATCAACCCCTGGCGCACTCACGTCCGGTTTAATCATCCACGTATCCATTACCGGTCCGCGCGAAGCAAAATCGGCGACCGTTTCATCGACCGTGCCGTCAAAGGCGAAATCAAAGTTGACGGTATCGTTGCCCGCTTCAAGTTCCGCGAGCATCTCCGCTCCGTCCGCTTGCGACATCTTCACTGTCGGGAGCGGCATTCCCGGCACATCGGGCTGCTCGCCGTCGGTATTGTTGTAAATCACCGCGCCGACAGCACCGGCGTCGCGCGCGCTCGCCGCTTTATCGACAAACGGAATTTCCCCGCGCGAAATGAGCGCGATCTTTCCGTCAAAATCGCGGTCCTCAAAGTCTTCGGCAAAACCGAGGCCGGCGTCTTTGAACGTGTAGTCGCCGTCATTTAACGCAAGCAGCTCCTCTTCAGACGGAAAGCCCATTACTTCCGCGGACGGATAGGCGGCATCGCCATTGGTCGTCAGTTCTGCTGTGTACGTGTCGTACGGCAGCTGCGTCGCACCGACAGAAATCGCGTCGCGCGATGTGCCCGGCGAGCCGACCGTCCAGTTGTCCGGTCCGCTGTTGCCGGCGGAGCTTACAGCGACGACGTTATCGGCCATCGCGACATCGAGCGCGATGCTCGTCGCGTAATCGGCATCGTTCACCGGCGCGCCAAGCGAGAGGTTCAAGACATCAGCGCCGTCTTCTACGGCTTGTTCGATCCCGGCGAGCACGTCTTCGGTTGTGCCGGAGCCACCGGGGCCGAGTACGCGGTAAGCAAGGAGCGACGCATCGGGCGCGGTGCCTTGAATCAAGCCGTTGCCGGCAACAGTGCCGGCGACGTGCGTGCCGTGATTTGTCGGATCGCCTTGATCGGGCGTCGTTTCTTGCGGATCGGCGTTGTCATCGACGAAATCATAGCCGAGCATGTCTTCATTAAAGGCATGTTCAAGATCCGGGTGCGTGTAATCAACCCCGGTATCAATCACCGCGACTGTTACATCGTCGCCGGTGTAGCCGGCGTCCCAGGCGTCATTTGCGCCGATAAACGGCGCGCTGTCCATCATTTCCGGCGAGTACACCTCGTCGTCGAGCGGCTCCGCTTCGACTTCCGGCGTCACCTCATATTCCTGGTTCGGATACACCGCGTCGATCCCCGCGACGTCGAGGACGTGTTCAAGGTCAGCCGAGTTCAGCTCGACAGCAAACCCGGAGAATAAGTAATCGTATTCACGCGTCACCTCGAACGTGTCGACGCTCTCTTCTAACTCAGCGATGACCTCATTGCGTTCTTGCTCGAGCGCCTCGCGCGACTGCGAAGCGCCTTGCTGCTCCGCGGCGCGGATCGCGTCTGCTTCCAGCTCGACGATCACGGTCGCTTCTTCATCTTCCAGCTCATCAAGATTGACTTGCAATTCCGCCGGATCGTCCGCGATCGGGCCGGTGTCGTCGGCAAGCGCTGCCGAAACCGGCGCTAACGCCAATCCCGCAATCAATCCATACATGAGCGGCGTGCGTAACGTTCGTTTCATGAAACCATTCCCCCTGTCGTTCGTTTGATCAGACGCCAAGCGTCCAACACATCAAATTTTACATTTTTCAGAAAATTTTTGGAACGTTTTACGGAAAATTGCGTTACATGACTTAGAAAGGAATGCAGACGCGGACGTTTCGTCAAACTTTCGTTGTACGAAATAAAATAGAAAAGGCCTGCCCGGGCGAAACCGTCGAGTTTGCTTGTATTCAGCACAGATCAGCTCGCGCTGAAATAAAATTACGGGGGACGCCCGATGTTCATTCGTTCAGCAGGTCGTATAAGATCAACAGGGAATGCTGTTGAGACAGTTTCTACACGGACGAAAGGTAAAGGGGCTTAGAAAAAAATGCTGAAACGTTTTCTACCTGCAGCGGAGTGGCTGCCGAATTATAAGCGCGACGATCTCTCCGGCGATTTGCAAGCCGGTTTAATTGTTGCGATCATGTTAATCCCGCAAGGCATGGCTTACGCGATGCTTGCCGGCCTTCCGCCAGTTGTCGGGCTGTATGCCTCGACGATTCCGTTAATTCTTTATGCTTTGTTAGGCACTTCCCGCCAGCTGTCGGTCGGACCGGTGGCGATGGTCTCGCTTCTTGTTCTCGCCGGTGTCTCAACGATCGCTGAGCCGGGAACAGACGAATACATCAGTTTAGTGCTTTTGCTCATGCTGATGATCGGTATCATTCAGCTCGTGATGGGGCTTTGTAAGTTAGGGTTTATTGTCAATTTTATTTCGCATGCCGTGATCAGCGGCTTCACGTCCGCGGCGGCGATTATTATCGGCGTGAGCCAATTCGATCATTTATTCGGCTTCGAATTTGCCGGGAGCGACAACGTTTTTCTCCGCTTAGTGGAAACGGTGCAGCGAATCGGTGATATTCATCTCATCAGTTTTTTTATCGGCGCTGTCAGTATCCTCCTGATCATTTTGCTGAAAAAACAATCGCCGAAAATTCCCGCGCCGTTAATCGTCGTCTTTGTGATGATTCTGTTCGTTAACAGCCTCAACTTGCATCACACCGGTGTCGATATCGTCGGCAACGTGCCGGCGGGGCTCCCGTCGTTTTCCGTGCCGGAACTGAGCTTTGAGCTGATAGGGACGTTATTGCCGCTCGCAGTGACGATTGCGCTGATCGGTTTTATGGAATCCATTGCCATGGCAAAAATGATTGCGGCGAAAGAAAAGTATAAAATCACGCCGAACAAAGAACTGATTGCGTTAGGAACGGCGAACATCGGCGGCTCATTTTTTTCCGCATACCCCGTGACCGGCGGCTTTTCCCGCTCGGCGGTCAATTATCAGTCCGGGGCGAAAACTCCGCTTGCCAGTCTCATCAGCGCTGTGATCATCATTTTGACGCTGCTGTTTTTTACCGAGTGGTTTTATTTTTTGCCGAACGCAGTACTAGCGGCGATCATTCTCGTCGCCGTTTACAATTTAATTGACTTCAAAGAGATGAAACACTTGTTCAGCATAAGCCGGATCGACGGCGCCGTGTGGCTGACGACATTTAGCGGAACATTAATTCTCGGGATCGAAGAAGGCATCTTGCTCGGCGTTGCGGCTTCGCTGCTTATTTTAATTGTGAAAAGTTCGTTTCCGTATCTGGCCGAGCTCGGATTTTCAAAAGACAGCGCTGACTACAAAGATATTCGCGTCGATCCGCAGGCGGAAAAATATCCCGGCACCGTGATTATTCGCATTGATGCATCGCTGTATTTCGCGAACGCGCCGTATTTAGAAGAAAAATTCGCCGGCATGCGCGCGGATCTCACTGATGTCAAGCGGGTGATTCTTGATTTCAGGGGCGTCAACTACATCGATGCGACTGCGCTGCAAAGCTTAGAAGAGATCATCGCAGACTACGAAGCGGCCGATGTTGCAGTCGCGATTGCGAATATGAAAGAAACGGTGCGCAAAAAACTGAACCACGCTTCCTGGGAGCAAAAACGGCGACAGGCTTACGACTTTGCCTCGATCGAACAAGCGCTGACCGCGCTGGAAACAAATCAGTAACCGAAAAACCGCTTCATTTTTCACTTTAAAAAACCGCGCTCTGCGTCTGACAGGACTGCGAGCGCGGTTTTTCTTGTCCGAAAAATGAAAACGCTCTCAAAGCTAAGGGTTTTTCCGGATGGTCTGTTCACAAAATTGCCATTATTATAACCATATAAACATTAACAAGTTGTTAACAGTGGAAAGCGATTCAAGACTATACATTGGAGGAGGATCTGTTATGAACCCTCATTTCAGAATTTTAATTATCGGTGCAGGAAGCGCCGGAATCAGTGTTGCCTCGCGGCTTCTTCGCCAGTCGAGCGCGTTTCGCCACGACATTGCGTTAATCGACCCGGCCGAGCATCATTTTTATCAGCCGCTCTGGACGCTGGTCGGCGGCGGTGCGGCGAAGAAGGAATTCTCAAAACGCGACATGGAAGCGGTCATCCCGTTTGGCACGCACCACATTCAAGATGCAGTCAGTTCGTTTGACCCGGAACAAAACCAAGTCCATACCGCGCAAGGCCAGACGATCAGTTACGACTACCTCGTTGTTGCGCCCGGCATTGACATTGATTGGCAAGGAATTAAAGGACTGCAAGAGACGCTCGGCAAAAACGGCGTCTGCAGCAACTATTCGTATGAAACCGTCGATTATACGTGGCAGACGATTCGCAATTTCAGCGGCGGCAAAGCGGTGTTTACGCACCCGAATTCCCCGGTAAAATGCGGCGGCGCGCCGCAAAAGATCATGTATTTAGCCGATGAAGCGTTCAGTCACCGCGGCGTGCGCGGTCAAACAGAGATCACGTTTAATTCTGCGAATCCGGGGATTTTTGACGTCGAAGAATATAAACAAGCGCTCGAAAAAGTGATCGACCGAAAACAAATCCAGGCGAATTTCCGCACGAACTTGATCGAAGTGCGCGGAGAAGAAAAAGAAGCGGTCTTTGAAAATCTCGATACGGGCGAAACGTTTACGACCTCGTTTGACATGCTCCACGTCACGCCGCCGATGCGCGCCCCGGCCTTTTTGGCGGAAAGTCCGCTCGCCGGTGAAGGCGGCTGGGTCGATGTGCACAAGCACACCCTGCAGCATACAAAATATGAAAATGTTTTCGGCCTCGGTGATGCGAGCAATCTGCCGACGTCCAAAACCGGGGCAGCGATTCGCAAGCAGGCCCCGGTCGTCGCGGAAAATATTTTAGCGCTGTTGAAAAACGGCCCGATGGATGCGTTCTACGACGGTTACAGTTCGTGTCCGATCGTCACCGGATACCGCTCGCTCATTTTGGCAGAATTCGATTATTTCAAAGAACCGAAAGAATCGATGCCGTTTAATCAGGCGGTAGAGCGCCGAAGCATGTATCACATGAAAAAAGATTTTCTGCCGATTATTTATTGGAACGGCATGCTAAAGGGCGTCATATAAAGAACCCGGCACTGACTACTCACTAAAGGAGTGATTGCAATGGCAAGCCATGCAGCACGAAACGAACCGCGCTGGGCGGAACCGCTTCAGGACGAAGAGGTGCAGGCGTCGATGGCGTATTTATTGCGCAAGCTTCCGGAAATCGAAGCGGCTGTCGAATCGATCGATCAATTCGTCCAATTCGGCCAGCAAACCTTTCAAGACCGGACATCGATGGATCACGTCGAAGATCAGCTCAGCCTCTCGTCGATTGACCAGGAAAGTATCGAGGCGCTTGGGCAGCTGATCGGGAAGATGCCGGTCCTGCTGAAACTCACAGAGCAGGTTGAACAGGCGGCAACGTTTGCGGAAAGCGTCATGAACGATCAGGAGTCGCTCGCCTACATCGCCGACGTCGCAGAAGAAAGCACCGTGATGAAAAAAGGCAAAGAGCTCTGGAACAAAGCAGATCAGATTCAGGAGATTGCTGAGGAAAACAAAAACGAGCAGATTTCGATCTTTACGGTGATGAAATGGATCAAAGACCCGTCTGTACAGCAAGGGCTGCGGTACACGAAAGCGGCTTTACAAGTAATGAATCAAAAGTAAGCAGAAGCGGACGAGGTTTTTTCTAAACGGTTGGAATTTTAATTTTTGCACAAAGGGGTTTTACAGATGTTGCTGAAATATTTTTACGATAAAAAGTTGGCGCAAGCGTCGTATATGGTCGGCTGTCAGGCGAAAGGGGAAGCGGTGATTGTCGATCCGGCGCGGGATATCGCGCCTTACCTCGAAGCGGCTGAAGCGGAAGGGCTTGAGATTGTCGGTGCGCTGGAAACGCATATTCATGCCGATTATGTGTCGGGGGTGCGGGAGATGGCGGAGCGTCTTAACGCGACGCTGTATTTATCAGATGAAGGGGACGAAAACTGGAAATACGGGTATTTGGACGGCCTGCCGCATCAGCTGGTAAAAGACGGCGACAGCTTTACTCTCGGGAATTTGACGTTTGAAGTGATGCACACGCCGGGGCATACGCCGGAGAGCATTTCCTTTTTATTAACCGACGGCGGCGCGCAGGCGGATGAGCCGATCGGCATTTTCACCGGCGATTTTGTTTTCGCCGGAGATATCGGCCGGCCTGATCTGCTGGAAAAAGCAGCCGGGATTGAAGGCACCTCGTTAGCGGGCGCTTATGAAATGTTCGATTCATTAGAACGGTTTAAACTGCTGCCGGATTTCTTGCAAGTTTGGCCGGCTCACGGCGCCGGGAGCGCCTGCGGCAAATCGCTCGGCGCGGTGCCGTCATCGACAACCGGTTATGAAAAGCGCTTTAACTGGGCGCTGCAATACGCGGATAAAGAACAGTTTGCCCGCGATTTGATCGACGGTCAGCCGGAACCGCCTTCGTATTTTGCTGTCATGAAGCACGTCAACAAAGTCGGCCCGGCGCTTGTAAAGGAACTTGCTCCGCCCGAGGAACTGACAGACGCTGCTGAAGTGAAAGCAAGCATCGACAAAGGCATGCAAGTGATTGATACGCGTGATTATACGCAGTTTGCCGCCGGGCATCTTCCCGGGACGATCAATATTCCGTTCGGCGGATCGTTTCCGAATTGGGCCGGCTGGCTCGTCGATTATGACCGCCCGCTCGTATTGCTCGTCGGCGAAGGGCAATCGTTACAGGAGATTATCACCGCGCTTCAATCGGTCGGAATCGATACCGCTGAAGCGGTAATGCAAGCAGAAACGGCGCTCGCGCAATCCGCCGAAAACGAAAGCTTTCCTGAGATCGAGCCGGAACAAGCGGCTGAAGAGATGAAAAAAGATCATGTCGCTGTGCTCGATGTCCGCAATCTATCGGAATACAATGAAGCAAATATCGCCGGGGCGCAGCATCTCATGCTCGGCACCTTGCCGGAGCGGCTCAATGAAGTCCCGACTGGACAAACGATTCTCGTTCATTGCGGTTCCGGTCTGCGCTCGGCGATTGCCTGCAGCGTATTGCAGGCAAACGGTATTAAAGATGTTGTCAATCTCGCCGGCGGCTACAATGCCTGGGCCGAAAGAGTCCGCCCGCAGACAGCTGCAAGTTCATCATAACCGGAAACGGATCAGCCGCTCTTCGCTGTCGCGTTAGCAGCGGCTGACGTTTCTTTTTTCAGTTGTTATCCGGTACAATAAAAGTGACGGATAATAACCGACGGAGTGATCATAGATGAAATCTTTACAGCTGGAAGACCGCTATTTAAAGCAAATTTTCGAAAATATTCAAGACGGCGTCTTGATCATGGATCACGAGCGCAACATTTTAATGATGAATCCGGCCGCCCGGCATCTGACCGGCTGGGGCTTGGCAGAGCAAGTTCCGTACTGCAAGTTTTGCCAAGAACGCGAGGTCGCTGCCGGAGAGAACCGCTGTTATTTGATTGAACAAGAAGAAGTTCCTTATTTTAAATCGCAAATGCCGACGTATCACGGGGTGAAAGTCGATGTCGAAATGAGCACCGCGTTGATTTATGAAGAAGCGGATTCCGGGGCGAAAGAGTATTTGCTCGTGTTGCGCGATCAGCGGCAAAAAAAGCATGAAGAAGAAATCCGCATGTCAAAGTGGATGATTCAAAAGCTGATTGAAGCGAAAGAAACGGAACATCAGCGCCTCGCGCAGGAACTGCATGACGGCGTCGGTCAATCGTTGTATTCGATTTCGATCGCCTTGCAGACGATTGAGTCGTTCGTTGAAGATGAGCGCGTGCACCAATACGTGCATGAGGTGCGCAATGAATTGAATCAAGTGATGGCAGACGTGAAGTCTTACTCTTCACAGCTTCGGCCGAAAAGTCTCGATCGCTTAGGGCTGGTGGCGGCAGCGGAGGAACTGCTGCAAACGCAGCAAAAAACGCATGCGGAAACAATCTTTCATTTTTGTCATAACATCTCCTCGCGTCTGCCGAATCATATCGAGATTAACCTTTACCGTGTTCTGCAAGAAGCGCTCCACAATGTCAATAAGTACGCCGAGGCCTCAAGCGTGCGCGTATTGCTTGAAGAAACGGACACAGGCGTGTATTTAAATATTCATGATAACGGCCGAGGGTTTGACACAGAGGAAAGAAAACATCAAGGGCTGGGGATGAAACATATGGAAGAACGCGTCGCTCAGCTTGGCGGGACATTCACTCTGCTGTCAGAACCAGGCGAAGGGACGTCTGTCCTCGTTTACGTATCGGTGCAAGAGGAGGGCGAAGAAGAATGATAAACGTGTTGGTTGTCGATGATCACGCCTTAATACGCCGGGGGATCGTCATGCTTTTGGAAGCGTATGATGATATTGCCGTCGTCGGTGAAGCAAGCGACGGCGAGGAAGCGATGTACCTTACCGCTGCCAATCATCCGGATGTGATCCTGCTCGATATTTCGATGCCTGAAGGGCTGGACGGCTTAACCGCCGCAGAGCGGATTAAAAAAGAGTTTCCCGATAAAAAAATCATTTTTCTCTCGATGCATGATGAGGAAGTGTATGTCAAAAAAGCGGCTGAGCTCCAGGCGGAAGGCTTTATTTTGAAAAAAAGCGATCGAAGCGATATGTACGAGGCGATAAAGCAGGTATTGAGCGGGAAAAAATACTATAAAGTCGGTCTGTCGGACGATCAGCTGGCGCGGCTGTTTCAAAACAGCGGCAAGCACTTTTCTGTCCTCTCCATGCGCGAAAAGGAAATTGTTCATTTGACGGTGCTCGGGTATACGAATAAACAGATTGCCGAACGGCTTGTGATCAGCCCGAAAACAGTTGAAACGCACAAGACGAACATCATGAATAAGCTGGAATTGTCGAACAAAAGTGAACTTATTCAATACGGCATAAAAAATTTAAACGTTATATAAACGGCCCGCTGTTCCTCATCGAGGAATACGGGCCGTTTGATCTATCTCCTGCCGGTAATTTGATTAATGATAAAGACGACGAGCGCGACGACGAGCAGAATGTGAATGAGCCCGCCGGCAATTTCAAAGGAGAAGCCGAGGAGCCAAAGTACAAGCAGTACGGCAATAATTGTCCAAAACATGTGTGTTCAGCACCTTTCGTGATTTTTATTGATGATCATTGCGTACTGCACCCTTGCCCGCTGACTAAAAATGTGAAACGTTCATTCACAAGTTTTCCCTTTAAGCGCCGGGAATTGATCATAAGGTCTTACGTCAGCGTTGTTATGTGGTAAAATAGGTGAGGGAAACGTACACTACGATGGGAAAAGGACGTGTTTCGATGAAACGAAAGGATCGCGAGGTTTGCCAAGAAGTGTTGCGTTTGGCGGATCTGTTAGAAGAAGAGTTGGCCCAGCTGCACAAGCAGCTGAATGATAACAATTTAAAAGTCTCATCGGCGATGATTGAGAGCGTGATTAAACGGTTTATGAGCGCGAACCAGGAAATCGCCAAAGTTCGCGGCGAGATTGACACGACAGTGCTGAAATCGGAAGCGATGGCCGTGCAGCAAGGGTTCGATTACGTCGTCAATGCTTACGAAGAAGAGCAAGTAGGAAAAGTGCTCGAGATCATTCAATTTACGCTCAAGCCGCGGGTGAAAACGTGGCGCGCCAAAGTGCACGATGTGATTGGACCGTACGCGCAAAAATAAACGAAAAACCCGGACCGCAGGGCGGTTCGGGTTTTTCGTTTGTCGGATGTTTTTATATGCCAATCTCCGGGAATGGGTATTTTTGTAACGTGATCATTCACGCTAAACTAAAGGAGTGAGCGATAGATGAAAGTATTAGTCGTTGGAGCTAACGGCCAAATCGGCCAGCATACCGTATTGAAATTAAAAGAACACGCCGATCATGAAGTGCGCGCGATGGTGCGCAAAGAGGAACAGGCGAAGCAGCTTCGCACAGAAGGCGCGGAAGCCGTCGTTGCCGATCTGGAAGGATCGGTCGACGAGCTTGCCGAAGCGGCGAAAGGCTGTGATGCGATCGTCTTCACCGCCGGATCCGGCGGAAGCACCGGCGCAGACAAAACCTTGCTCGTTGATCTCGATGGCGCGGTCAAGGCGATGGAAGCGGCAGAAAAAGCCGGCATCGACCGCTTTCTCATGGTGAGCGCGATTCAAGCGCACAACCGCGACAACTGGAACGAAAAGATTAAGCATTACTTCGCAGCGAAGCATTACGCTGACCGCGAACTGATGCGAAGCGGCTTGAATTACACGATTCTCCGTCCTGGCGGTTTGTTGAACGAAGAAGGCCGCGGACGCGTGAAAGTCGGCGAAAACCTCGAGCGCGCTTCGATCCCGCGCGAAGATGTTGCTGACGTTATCGTAGCCGCGCTGAACGATTCGAACGCATACCGTAAAGGTTTCGACCTGATTACCGGCGAAGATGCGCCGGCAGACGCACTGAAAAAACTGTAACGAATGATGTTTTACTGACGCACACCATCGCCGAACCCGCTGGCAAACAGCGGGTTCTTTTTTATGCGCACGGAGCATGATTTTCTTCCATTTATAGGAATTCAGTTGTGGATTTGTTAAGCTGATCCGCACTCATAAGCGAGAATAACGCTTGAGTGCAAAAATTCGGCTCAAAATCAGCACTCAGGCATGTTCCGCGCAGCCGAGTGCAAAAATTCCGGCAAAAATCAGCACTCAGACGATATTCGGATAGTCGAGTGCAAAAATTCGGCTCAAAATCCGCACTCACCATCTTTTCCTGTGCTTGAGTGCTTGAATCGCTAACTGCAAAAGAAAATAAATCTGTAAACGTTTACAAAATGTGTTAAAATATTAGTAACTTTAACGAATGGAGGGGTTTATATGCGCTTGAGCGGGAAGGTTGCCGTTGTCACCGGCGGAGCGAGCGGGATCGGCGAGGCAGCGGTGCGCCGGTTTGTCAGCGAAGGGGCCAAGGTTGTGATCGCCGATATTAACGACCATAAAGGGGCCGAACTCGTGGCCGAAATCGGCGACAGCGTCGTCTACCAGCACGTCGACGTGACCGATGAAACGGAAGTCGAAGCGATGGTCGCAAAAGCGGAAACGACGTACGGCAAGCTCGATATTTTATTTAACAATGCCGGAATCGGCAGTCTCAATGCGACGGATGAGCTGAGTTTGGAGGATTGGCGCAAAATCATGGCGATTAATATGGACGGCGTGTTTCTCTGTGCGAAACATGCGATTAAAGCGATGAAACGTGCCGGGGGCGGAAGCATCATTAATACCGCGTCGATTCTCGGCCATGTCGGCCAAGCGCAAACCGGCCCTTACAGCGCGTCTAAAGGCGGCGTCGCCAATTTCACCCGTGCGCTCGCAGTCGAGTATGCGCAGGAAAAAATCCGCGTTAACGCTGTCTGCCCGGGTTATACGCGCACACCGCTTTTAGAGCAGCTGGATGACGATATGCTCCAGTATCTGATTTCGCTTCATCCCGTCAACAGGCTCGGCGAAGCAGAAGAAATCGCGAATGCGGTGCTGTTTCTCGCGTCTGATGAAGCAAGCTTTATTACCGGTGAAAATCTCCTTGTCGACGGGGGTTACACCGCACGGTGATCGTAAGCGAAGTCAAGGCGGCATCCGCGGATGCCGCCTTGACATTTATGTTTTGAGGAAAAACTTCATGTGTTATTTTTACTGGAGATTTTTCGGCCGGTTCAGCGGCTCGCGGGTGTTCAAAATAATGACGTTTGAACTTTTCTCGCCGGACTCGATGCGCTCCTTGTCGATGCGAAAGTCGACGCGTTTAATAATATTGGAAATTTGTTTTGCCAGATGCATGACAAGGTTCAGCCGGGTGCTTTGCAAGACGGCAAATTCCATCATCCCGCCGACGTTGACGATCCCGGCAATGAAAAGATCCCCGGTCGGGGGCAAGTCTTTTTGCATCGCCGCACCGGGTTTCAGCGCGCCTTCGCCGATTAACAGGGTGCCGATATGTTTGGCGTGCCCTAAACAAGCATCGATCGCAATGATGAACGCATGCGGATGCTTCGTTTGAATTTGCAGCAGTTTCTCGGCGAGATTGGTTCCGTGAATCGGATCGTCGAGCGTACCGTAGACGTGAATATGTTTTAAAAATCGTTCTTTCATCAGCGTTCCGCTCAATGGACCGAGCGAATCTCCCGTTGAACGGTCAGTACCGATGCAGATGACGACAACGTCTGTTCCGGCCGGGATGTGCTGCATCATTTTGCGCGCAGCGGTTCCGGTTAAAAACGGGGTGTCCAACTCATAACGGATCGGCGGCTGATAGCGAAATCGTTCATAATTCGTGTCCATATAAGCACCTCGCATTCGAAATAAAGAACTTATTACGTTCATTATAACGCACGAAATGAGAATTACAAGCAAAATTCAGAAAAATTTCCTTGAAGACTTTATACGTCCGTTCACAGCGCCGATAATACCTATGAAGGCTTCGAAAGGAGGCATTCATATGGATATCGCTACGATGTCTACACTCGCCAGCCATGCGCAAGTGAAACAGCAAACGTCTGTTCAGCTTCAGCAGCAAACGATGGAGTATGCGCAGCAGGAAGGCGAGGCGCTGGAAAAAATGATGAACGATGCTGTCAACACGCAAAAAGTGGAACATGAGGCACAGCCTCACTTAGGCGGCAACGTTGATTTTTCAGCGTAACAATGATCCGCGGAAGCGTCGTCTTCCGCGGATTTTTAGTGAAGTGGGCAAGACAGAAGTCCTGATTTTTCAAGAATGTTAAACGTTTGCGGTGAGCCGCCGATATGAAAAGTAATAGGATGAATGCGTGCGTAAAGGAGTTTTAATCATGGATACAATGCGAATAACCGGCATGGCTTCGGGAATGGATATTGAAGGAACGGTGCGGGACCTCATGCAGGCCGAACGCCAGCCGCTTGTAGATATGCAGCAAGAGCAAAAAGAGACGGAATTAAAGATGGATGAATACCGCGAAGTGAATCGCGACTTGATGAAATTTCACGACGATATGTTTGAAAATATTTTAATGCCGTCGGCGATGACGGCAAAAGAAGTCCAGAGTTCGAACGAATCGCTCGTCAGCGCCGAGGCGTCATCGAGCGCGGCGGAAGGGACGTATACGTTTGAAGATGTTGAACTTGCAAGTTCAGAAACGAACGTGAGCGCTGCCCCGGTTTACGCTGAAGGTTCCGGAAGCGATGATTTCGATCTCCATGCGCCGCTCAGCGAAATGGCCGAGCATTTGACGGGCGAGGTCGGCGAAACGTTTGACGTGGAACTGACAACGTTTAATGATGACGGCGAAGCGGTCGAATTTGCCGAATCGTACGATGCGGCGACGACCTCGATGAACGACGTGCTTGAAGACATCAATGCTTCAGAAATCGGCGCGCAAGCGTTTTTTGATCAAAACAGCGGCCAGCTTTCCGTGACCCGCGAAGAAACGGGCGTGCGCAATCCGGATGGCGGGGCGGAAGTGCTGTTTGGCGAAGGAAACTTCATGACCGATGTCCTAAACATGGACGAAGCCAACGCTAATGAAGCCCGGGATGCGTCATTTACGATGAACGGGATGGAAACGACGCGCCGGGATAATTCGTTTGAAATCGACGGCATGACAGTGTCGCTAAACGACGGGTTCGAAAACCAGCAAGTCGCCGTTGAGGTCGGCACCGACACAGAGGATATTTTTGACAATATCATGTCGTTTGTCGAGGACTACAATGAGCTGATCAATGAGCTCGACGATAAAACGAACGAAGAATATCACCGCGACTATAAACCGCTGACGGAAGAACAAATGCAGGAGATGGACGAGCGGGAAATCGAAATGTGGAATGAACAGGCGGAAAGCGGTCTGCTTCGTAACGATGATGTGATCGGACGCGGTCTCACGTCGATGCGCAGCGATATGTACGGCGAGTTTACCCCTGACGATGAGAATCAGGCGTTTAACATGCTCCCGGATATCGGCATCACGACGGGTGATTGGGAAAACCGCGGCGAACTGCAAGTGGACGAAGACGAATTGCGCGCCGCGATTGAAGAAGATTCCGAGTCGGTGTATAACTTGTTTGCCGCCAACGGTGAAGGCGAGGAACGCGGCATTGCCCGGCGCGTACGCGACTCGGTCGACAATACGATGAATTCGATTGCCGAGCGGGCCGGCAATCCGGACATGCCGGTGACGGAAAACTCGACGCTCGGCCGCGAGATCAGCAACCAAAACGACCGGATTATCAATTTCGAACGGCGCATGCAGCAAGTCGAAGACCGCTACTGGAGCGAGTTCAACGAAATGGAACGCGCGATGAACGAAGCGAACGCGCAAATGCAGCAGCTGCAGTCGCAAATGGGCGGCGGCATGGGCGGCATGATGTAAAAAGAATCGTTTCCGACAAAAAGGTATCCTGATAGGACATCAGGATACCTTTTTATATTACCGGATTTGTTCAGATCAGAATCCTCTCGTCTGTCCTTTCCAAGGGGCTTCTTTGCCCGCAATGAATTCTTCGACACCGGGACCTTTTAATTTTTTCAGCCGCGCAATTCCATAAATATAGCTGATAATGAGCAGCGTAATAATACCGGGCCAACCGAGGATGGTATTCACCCAGACTAATGTAAGCGCATCTCCGTCGACGAGCAAGACAACATGAATAATTAACCGGAAGAGAAAAAACAAGAGCCAAAGCCACGTGACTTCCGTGTAAGCCGGTTTGATATCTTGACGCCAAAACCATTCCAACGGCCATCCGCGCGTTAAATGACTGACCCAAGCTGCCAGCGGTTTCCCGATAACTAAAGTCGTTAATGCTGCTAAAACAATTGCTGCGCTGCTAATGACTGTCGGTATGAAGTAATTTGCAGCGTTATCTGTTAAGTAAGCAAAACCGGAGGCGAAGACAACCCCAAGAAAGCCCCCCAAAGCGTAGAACCAATTTTCTTTGCGAAATAAGCGCAGCACCCCTAAAATGAGCGCACTGACGAGTGCGATGCCAACAGCCGTGTTCAAGCCGAAAAAGCTGTTGCTGAACACAAATAAAAACGGCGGGAATACGGCGTCGACTGTTTTTCCAGACACAACTGATTTAATCTCTTCTAGAAGTTCTCGTGCTTTAGACATGATCTTGCGCTCCTCTCCCCGTCAGTAAAACTTCTTTTTGCGCGCCGAGGAAAAAGCTCAGCCAATCGCCTTTACTCTCATACAGTTTCATTAATACATACAAACTTGCTGTAAAAAATCCCAGTGTCATCATCAAAATGATCCATACGGTTGCGGCGGTCTTTGATTGTTCCCGAAAACCGATCCAAACAGAGAAGAGGATAAAGCCAACGTACAAATCAACCAATGACACAATTCCCCAAGGATTGGCAAGAAGCTCGCCGCCGTCTGCGGCAAAATCCCCATTTATAAATCCATTTCCAATTGCCGCTGTCATTGCAAAGATACCAAGAAAAGCGATTGCTTTTGCAAACTTCATCTGAAACACCCTCTCGCGGTAAAATATCTCCAGCTCGACGGCCGCTGATAACATCAATCTGCCGCCTTTTTTTCTAACCGATGTCATTATCGCACAAAATTGTTAAATAGATAAGAAATACGTCCCGGCATGGGAGCAGCAACAGCGTTTATACTGTCAGCCGTCGTGATCTTTTTTGCATACAAACCTTATAAAAAATAGGGGTGTATTTTCACTCAATTTGCTGCGCTCATCTTTTCTTGAAAGATAAGCGTGATCAATGTTTGCATCCGCTCAGAGATCGTTCGGTCTTTACGGTAGATGATCGTGATCGACCGGGTGTTGTCGAAATGCGGCAGCGGGCGGGTCGTCAAAATACCGTCAGCTACGGCTTGCACGGCAGCGCGTTTCGACAATATCGATAATCCGGAGCCTAACGCGACCATTTTCAGAACAGCATCGATATTCGACAGTTCCATCGCTACATTTAAGCTGAGGCCGTTTTTTGCTTCCCAGTTGATGATCTCGGCGCGGGTTGCGCCTTTAGGCTGCAGAATAAACGGAAATTGACCGAGATCTTCAGCAAAAAGGTGTTCTTTCTTTGCTAAATCATGATCGAGAGGCATAACCAATTCAACCGGGTCGCCGGTCACGACGCGTGAAAAGAGGTCATGATCAAACACCGGTGTTGTCGAGATAACCGCCAAGTCAAGCTTTTTTTGCCGGACATCTTCGATGATCTCCGGAGCGGATTTGACACTGACCGACAGTTTTGATGTACTGTTTTCCTCCATAAAGCGCTGAAATACAGGCGGAAGCAGATAATTCGCCGGAACATGGCTCGCGCCGACAAGAATTTCTCCCCGCTTATCTTCGCGGAATTCCCGCATGACGCGGTCCGCTTCGTCGTATAAACTTGTAATGTTTTTGGCGTAGCGAAGCATCATTTTACCTGCCGTTGTAAAGTCGATTTGCTCCCCGCGCCGTTCATACAGTTTCACGCCCGTTTCATCGGTTAATTTTTTCAGGTGAAAGGTAACCGTCGGCTGACTGATCCCCATTTCCCGAGCGATTTGCGAGACGCTGCCGGTTTCGGCTAAGCGGATAAAAATTACCAGCTGCTGCTTCGTCATGTTGAATCCTCCTTTTTGAAGGTATATAGATTTAATCTATATGAACATTTGTTTTTACTGATATAAGTTTATCATTCTTTTACGTCAAGTTAACCACTTCACGCTTATTTCTTAGTACAGTTGTAACTGTAAAACGAATCAGCAGAGAGGAGCAGATTCAATGGATATCGCGTTACACGGTATTGAGAAATCATTCGGTAAGCTTCAGGCTCTTAAACCGATTGATCTGCACATTAACAACGGCGATTTTGTTTGTTTGCTCGGCCCTTCCGGCTGCGGCAAGACGACACTGTTGCGAATAATCGGCGGTCTGGAAAATGCCGACGAGGGACGCATTCAATTTTCCGATCGGCTCATTTTTGATCAAGCGAAAAAAATCAATGTTCAGCCGCAAAAGCGCAAAATCGGAATGGTCTTTCAAGATTTTGCACTGTGGCCGCATATGACTGTATTTGAAAATGTTGCTTACGGCTTAAGAGCACAGGGGCGAAAAGCGGAAGTGAAAGATAAAGTCAGCGAGGCGCTCGCAAACGTCCAGCTCGCTGAACATGCGAAGCGTTATCCGCATCAGCTTTCCGGCGGCCAGCAGCAGCGGGTGGCGATTGCCAGAGCGATTGCGAATGATCCGGAAATCATTTTAATGGATGAACCGCTCAGCGCGTTGGATGCAACACTGCGCGACGAAATGCGGATTCTTTTGCAATCGCTGGTGAAAAAACTCGGCATGACCGCCATTTATGTTACGCACGACCAGCACGAAGCGATGACGATGGCCGACCAGATTGTCGTGATGAATGACGGCAACATCATGCAGCAAGGAAGCCCGGAAGACGTGTACCGCGAACCGGAAAACGAGACGGTCGCGCGCTTTGTCGGCAAAGGTGCGGTGCTTGAAGGCATGCACAGGCAAGCCGACGGGATCGACTATTTGCAGCTGAACCATCAAACGCGCCTGCCGCTGCCGCAAAAAGAGCACGTAGATTTTGCCGATGGAACGATGCTTACGGTCGTGATTCGCCCGGAACAAATAAATCTCACGAAAGCCCCGGCAGAAACATTGCTTGCCGGCACTGTTAAAACCGTCAGTTTTCTCGGAGAAAAGTATGAAGTCAGTTTCACGGTTGACGGATCCGATGAACTGCTGTTTGCCAATGCCAAAGAACGGATGGCCCCCGGCGATCAGGTCTATTTTAATATCGATACGAAAAGTATTCACATTATCGAAAAGGACGGGATGAACTATGTTGAAACAGCTTAAAGGAATTACAGGGTTGGCGGCGCTTGTTGCACTCACAGCCTGCGGCGGTGAAGGCGAGGAAGAAAACGGTCAAGAAGCCAATGGAAATGACGGTCAGGAAGAAAGTAATGAACAGTCCGGAGAGTTGACGATTTACAGCTCCGGTCCGGGAGGCATGGCCGAAGAGCTCGCCGAAGCGTTTGAAGAAGAAAGCGGGATTGAAGTCGACTTGTTCCAAAGTACGACTGGAGATGTGCTCGGACGCTTGGAAGGAGAAGCATCGAACCCGATCGCTGACGTCGTAGCGCTTGCTAGTATGCCGCCGGCGATGGAATACAAACAAGAAGGGTTAACGTATAAGTATGAATCAGAATATGCCGGCAGCATGCGGGAAGACTGGTACGATGAAGACCACCATTTTTACGGTTTCAGCGCAGCTGCCTTAGGGCTCAGTTACAACACCGATATGGTCGATGAAGCGCCGGCGGATTGGGATGGGCTCCTTGACAGCGAATATGAGGATCAGATTGCGATTCCCGATCCGCAAGAGTCCGGCACAGCCCGCGACTTTGTCAGCGCCTTTATTCAGCAAGAAGGCGATGACGGCTGGGAACTGTTTGAAGACTTAACAGCGAACGGTTTGCAAATGGAAGGTGCGAACACGCCGGCGCTTGAAAGTGTCATCAGCGGGGCGAATACGTTTGTCATGGCTGGCGTCGACTACATGGTCTACAACAATATTGAAGACGGCGAACCGGTTGATATTGCCTTTCCGGAAAGCGGCACGACAATAACCCCGCGCCCGGCGTTTATTCTCGAAAGTTCCGAAAATAAACCGGAAGCGGAAGCTTACATCGATTTTATTCTCTCCGATGAAGGGCAAGAAATCGTTGCTGATGCTTACTTGATGCCCGGCCGTGAAGATATCCCCGCTCACGAAGACCGTGCTCAGCCGGAAGACATTGAAATGCTTGATTTTGACTGGGAGTTTCTTGATGAAAACGGTCAAGACATTCTCGAAGAATTTCTAGAGGTTGTGAGATAATGATGCAGTTTCTTTCAGAACGGATGATCCATCGCGTAAATAAAGGAGCGGCACTGCTGGCGTTGGCAGTGCTCGTTCTTTTTCCGCTCTTGATGGTGCTTTATAACGGGGTTGCCCCCGACGGCGAGTGGCTTGGCCTTGAGGCGTTTAGTGTCCTCGCCGAAGACCGTTATATTCAGATTTTCATCAATTCGATGCTTTTAGGGATCGGCGTTGTCATCGGCGCTTCGATTCTCGCCGCGCCGCTCGCTTATTTTATGGCGCGTACAGAACTGCGCCGGCACCGCTGGATCGACATCGTTTTGATCATCCCGTTTATGACCCCGCCTTATATCGGCGCGATGGGCTGGAT
Organism: Salisediminibacterium halotolerans; assembly: GCF_003814815.1. Taxonomy (GTDB): domain Bacteria; phylum Bacillota; class Bacilli; order Bacillales; family Salisediminibacteriaceae; genus Salisediminibacterium; species Salisediminibacterium halotolerans. Next base: position 138,808 of record NZ_RKQQ01000001.1, on the reverse strand, counting down.
TCTTTCGATGCAGTCGGGCGGTTACGCGGAGCAACTCTTTCCGTTTTTAGCCGGAATTACGCCGTATTTCTTCACGTATTTCGGGATGGTGCTTGTCATGAGTCTGCACTTGTTTCCGTTCATTTATTTGATTATGCGCAACACGCTGGAAAATATCGGCGGACGCTTGGAAGAGGCCGGGCTTATTCACGGCGGCGGTTTTTTCTACCGTTTGCGCCGGATCGTCACGCCGCTGTTTTTTTCCGGCTACAGCATGGGCGCGTTGCTCGTGTTTGTAAAAACGATCGGAGAATTCGGCACCCTGGTCACCCTCGGCAACAGGATCGGTTTTTACGTGATGACGTCACAGATTCATACGTACACGTCGATTTGGCCGCTTGACTTCGGGACGGCGGCGATTTTATCGACGGTTCTTCTCGGTGTCAGCATGACGGTCTGGTACATTCAGCAGTGGTTTGTCAGCCGTAAGCATACAAAGGTCGTATCCGGAAAAGGTCAAACGCGCGCGTACAATCCGCTCGGTAAATATCAAGTTTTTGCCTGGGCTTATTTGGCCGGTGTCTTATTTCTGGCGATCGGCGTGCCGTATTTTTCCGTCGCTTCGACCGCGTTTATGGATATTACCGGCGACGGTCTTGCCCTGTCCAATTTGACGTTCAGTAACTTTATTGAATTGTTTGCCGGCAGCGGCCGCGAGGCGCTCTTCAACAGCCTTTGGCTGGCAGCGCTTGCGGCAACGATCAGCGTGGCGCTGGGGGTTTGGTTTGCGATTTTAATTATGAAACGAAACCGGGCGCCGGAAAAAACGATGGATTTTCTCAGTTTAGCGCCGAACACCGTGCCGGGAATCGTCGTTGTTGTCGGGTTGATTTTCTTTTGGAATGCTTTTTGGAATCCGATCGGTGTTTATAATACGTGGATGATGCTTGTCTTGACGTATGTTATTCTTTATTTGCCGTTTACGGTGCAAAATATTAAGGCGATCTACGGGCAGCTCGGCGACAGTCTCTTTCAAGCGTCGCGCATGAGCGGGGCGAGTTCGTTTTATATGCTGCGAAAAATTTTATTGCCGCTTATTGTTCCCGGCGTCCTCGCCGGCTGGATCATGACGTTTACGATCTCGATGCGCGAACTTGTCGGATCGCTGATCTTACGTCCGCCGAATATGGATACGTCCGCGACGTTTATTTATTCGCAGTTTGAACAAGGGTCGCAATCGCTCGGAATGGCGATGGCACTCGTGTCTGTCGGACTGACGACGATTGTCTTAATCGTTGTCGAACATTATAAAGATAAAGCGCAAAGCTACCGGGCTAGCTGATAAAGAGGAGGAAGCTGCGATGCAATTCACATCCTACGGCGGCGTCAACGAATACGGACGCTCCTGCTTTTTAATCGAGATCAGCGGAAGGCGGATCTTGGTGGATTGCGGGATTTCTAAATCTGCCGAAACGGTCCGTGAGCGCTATCCGGACTTTTCAGAAGCAGATGTGCAGCGGATCGATGCTGTATTTATTACCCACTCTCACGAAGATCATACACTTGCTTTGCCTTATGCGGTGTCGCTCGGTCTAAACGCCCCCGTTTTTGCCAGCGCAGAAACAATTGCGCAGACGCGCGCCTATTTTCAGCTGTGGGAGAAGACAGCAGCTCTCGAAAGACTGCTGATTCCTTATCATAAAGAAGCGGAGGAGCAGATCGATTTTCGGCCGATCGACATGGCGGCCGCGGGAGAATGGACGCTGCTGTTTGATGAGATTGAATACATCGCCGGAGCCAACGGCCATGCCCCCGGCTCGCTCTGGTATTTGTTTTACGACCGGGCATCAGAAGAGAGCGTATTTTTTTCCGGCGACTACACGATGTCTTCAGCTGTCTTCCCCTTCGACTGGCCGCCGGCAACATCCGTTGATTTCGCAGTCCTTGACGGGGCAAACGGAGTTTGCAGGTCGAAGCAAGCAGACTGTATTGCTGACGTTTTATCGCAGCTCGATGAGCATGTGCCGCACAACGGTGTACTGTTTCATGTGCCGCTCGCAGGGAAGAGCCAGGATTGGCTGTATTTGCTGCTGTCGTTTTGCAAACAGCGTGACCTTCGGATGGAAGCGGAGCCGTTTTTAATGCAAGAATTGGAAAAACTGATGCACGAAGATCTTTTTAAAAGCGGCATCTTCCGTGACTTCAGTAAGTTTCTCAATGTACAGGCCGGTATCATGGAAAGCGGCGAGACCGAGCCGAAAATCACTTTATTGACGGATTTTACGTTGTTAAACGGGGCTGTCCGGACGCAGGGAAAAGAAGCAATGTTGACAACCGGACCGGTATCGCCGGTTTTAAAGCGGTATGTTGAAGAGGAAAATATGCCGTTAATTAAGCTGCCGTATCACGTTCACCCGACGCTGACGGAATCGACGGCTCTTTACCGGCACTTGCAGCCGACGTCGTTCATCTGCACACACGCGCCGAAAGAGACGACTGAGCAATTGGAAGCGGCGCTTCGGCGTGCAGCTTTTTCCTCTCTTTAAGAGTCACTCAATCGATCCATCTCATAAAAAGACGCTTCCGGCCGTTTTACAGGCTGGAAGCGTTTTTACTATTTTTCTCTATCTGAATTAAGCTGCTAAGATTTTGTATGCTCTTCTGATTTTGACAACGTCGACATCGTCTTGACAGCGAAGAAGGCAATCAATCCGAAGCCGACTTTATTAATTAAGTCAGCGAAGTTGTAAATAAGCTCGCGGACAACCAACACTTCTATTCCCGGCGAGACAAGCGTGACAACATAGCCGATCGGATAAATCGCCCAGCCGATCAGAATAAACAGGCGCATGTTGAGGAGCGCTTTTTTGATCGGGGCTGGTTTTTTGTTCGCTGCTTCTGTCACATTCGTATACAAAAGGAAGATGATATAAATCCACGCCAACGTTCCGATCACAAAACTCCACAATCCTAACTGTGTAAATCCTCCGGCTGCGTTAATCGACGTTTCACCGATATAACCGGATACAATCATAATGACATCGGCACCGAGGAGCTTTGTCAGCAGGATATTTCCTAATTTTCCTTTCAGGCTTAATAAAAGCGGGAATTTGACGAGCAATAACGGTGTTGTAATCAGCCAGTCAATATAGCGGATCTCTGTCGGGAACCCCTGAATTTCTGAAATCAATCCTGATGTTCCGACGGCATCTTTCATGAAAAAGTAGTGCACGGCGGCAACAAACGTAACGAGCGCAGCAACCGTCGCGGTCGAACGGTATTCCGGATTGAGACTGTTGCGTTCGACTAAGAAAAACAGTGTGCCGGCAGCCATTCCGACAAATCCAACCCAAAACATATACTGAGTAGCGAGGACTAAAAAGCTCATCTCTTCCATGTGATTCTCCTCCTCATAACTGGAATATTGTAAACAAAATTCATTGATTAATAAGGTGGCAGAACATCTCGGCTGCTGAAATACAGAAATGTTACAAGCTGCGATGATCATCTAGAGAAGATAATTGGCAGATCGATAAGGAAATGAGAACAAATCAGCTGCATAATGAGAGAGAGAGGCTGCCGCGGGAAAAGTAAATGCCGATTTCTTTTCCGGCTCAGTTTCCAGCGGTTTGTTTGAGCGTATTACGGATCAGATCTGTGAAGCTTGATGAAAGAACTAAGATTGAAATGGTGAGGGTCAAAGAACGTTGTAAGCAAATGAACGTACATTGCGTATGATTGACATTGCATTGCTTTTGATTCTGATCCCCTCCTTTCATGGTTAAATTATATAGAATTTTCAAAAAATTATCAAAAAAACAGACTTATTGATGCTCATGAAATAAAGACGATTCCTCTTGTTAAGCGTCATTGATAAGTTCGAACTTACTTGAACAGCCAAACCAATCTTGAGCAAATCATTCGCCCTTGCTGCTTACTTTTTGTAAACTGTTAAAGGTAAGTCAGTACAGAAGATTGCGAGGAGGGATACGATGTACACATTTTTGAACCCCTATACATTTGCAAACGGTGCAACAGTCAGAAACCGGATTATGCTCGCGCCGATGACGAATTTTGCTTCAGCGGAAAACGGTGAAGTGACAGACGAGGAACTCGCTTATTACCGCGAGCGTTCGCGCGGCGCAGGCACAGTCGTGACCGCTGTCGCGAACGTCACGCCCGGCGGGAAAGGTTTTCCCGGCGAAATCGGGATTGATCGCGACGAACTTGTCGGCAGTTTAAGCAAGCTTGCAACGACGATTCAAGCTGAAGGCGCCAAAGCGATTGTGCAAATATTCCACGCCGGACGGATGGCGCCGCCGGACTTGCTGCCCGACCGGCAAACAGTGAGCGCTTCCGCCGTCGCGCCGGAACGCGAAGGGGCAACAACCCCGCGCGAGCTGACCGAAGCAGAGATTGAGGAGATCATTAAAGCGTTCGGCGATGCAACCCGCCGGGCGATTCAGGCCGGGTTTGACGGGGTGGAGATTCACGGCGCGAATACGTATTTAATTCAGCAGTTTTTCTCGCCCCATTCCAACCGGCGCGACGATCAGTGGGGCGGCTCGGTCGAAAAACGGATGCGTTTTCCGCTCGCAGTTGTCAGAGAAGTCCTGAAAGCAGCGGAAGAAGCGGATGAGCAGTTTATCATCGGGTACCGGATTTCCCCGGAAGAACGCGAAGAACCGGGGATCACAATGGAAGACACGCTCAAGTTCGTCAACGAATTAGCAAACGAGGAGCTCGATTACCTGCACATCTCCGTGCAAGATTTCTTCGCCGGTTCGATGCGCGACTCCTCTGACAAGCGCTCACGCGTGCAGTTGATTCAAGACGAAGTCGGCGCGAAGATTCCCGTCGTCGGTGTCGGCTCTTTGCAAACCCCGGATGATGTAGAGCAGGCGATGGAAGGCGGAGTGCCTCTGATCGCTTTAGGCCGCGAGCTGGTCGTTGAACCGCAGTGGGTCGAAAAAGCCGCGAGCGGACGGATTGATGAAATTCGCACCGAACTGTCGGTCGACGACCGCGAACAGCTCGTCGTGCCCGAATCGCTCTGGAACGCAATCGTAAACCGCCCCGGCTGGTTCCCGGTAAAAGAGCACGCGGAAAACTAAAAGTCTACAGTCTAACGCACCCGAGAGACGTTCTCGGGTGCGTTAGATTATTGACAAGGTCATGACATCGTCAGATATCAACTTGTTTAAAGGCTGGATGACGACGCATCGTCCGGCTTATGTCCTGCGGGCGAGCGCCGAGCCGCTTCAAACCGCGTGGTTTTATATTGTTCTGCGAAGTAAGAAAGACGCGCAGCTCCACCTCCGACGCCTCCGGGAAAGCAAGGAGGCTGCTGAAAAAGTAGATGATCAATTGGATGCCTGCATATTTACTCTTCCTTATAAAGCGAGAAGTTTTATGAGACCGGAGCAAACTCGACGCCTGCGGGAAAAGCAACTTCCGAAGACCCCACAAGAAGCGGTTTCGCTTCTGAGGAGGCTGAGGCGTTGCCCGCGGCAAGCGAGTTTGCGGAGGGCTCATAATATTCTTTATTCTGTGCGGCTCATAAATAAACACCGAATTTGTTTATCCAGTACTTTTTCAGCAGCCTCGAAAGCAAGAGACGAAGATCCGGCTTCGGCGGTCCAAGACCGCCGAAGGCTAGCTGAGTCCTTGCCCGGGGCAAGCGGATGTTAGCGGCTGCGCGACTTACGTAAAAATACGGGTTTGTCATCAGTCTAACGCACCCGAGAGATGTTCTCGGGTGCGTTTTATTGCACGTCCTCTTCCAGCCACCGAACCGTCGCGGCAATGATTTCCTCTTGCTGCTCTTTAACACTGATCGTTGCGGGCCGATCGCCGCTTTGGTCGCCGTAAACGCCGAACTGCGCATGGTTGCCGCCTTCGATTTCTTTAAAGACCGCTTCGTCGGAAAACAGCTGGGATGTCTCATCGATGTCTTCCAGCGTCGTCAGACCGTCGCGCTCGGCATAAATCGATAACATCGGCAGATTTTGCTCCGAGAAGTCGTTGCTGTCCTGCGGATACGAGGCATAGAAAAACAATCCGTCGACATCTTTATCGTAAGCGTAAGAAGCAGCTGCGACCCCGCCTAAAGAATGGCCGCCGATCACCCATTGCTCGAGCTCGGCAAACTCTTCGATCAGCGCATCCGCTTTGCCGATCTCAAAAAAAGCTAGGTTAAAGCGCATTTCCGGTATGAAAACGGTAAAACCTTCTTCAGCAAGAGAAGCGCCGATCAAGCTGTACGCCTCCGGATCAACCCTTGCTCCGGGATAGATGATCACCCCGGTTCCATTCGAACTGTCCGGAAAAAAACGCACGCCGTCTTCGCGAATGAGTTCGTCATCGCCGACAAATCGGTTCAGTTCATCGGACGCCTCATACGTCATTTGCGACCAAATCCAAAAGCCGCCAAATAACACGATAATCAGGATCGCTAATGTGATGGCGCTGATTTTGACAATTTTCATAATCCCCTCCATGTTAATGTTATCGTTTGTGCTGAAAAAAATAGCTTGAAAGCTCATGATATCATTGTTATTTTTTTATCATTCGCTTTTTTACGTTTATTTTAAAGAAAATAAAGGAATTTGAGCAAAAGGCTTTTATTAAACATGTCAGATTTTTAGGAGGCCAAGATGAAACTTGCAGGGTTAAGCTTAATTTTACTCGCTGCTGTATCCTGGGGGATCAGCGGCGGCATTGCCGATATATTAATGAGCAAAGGCTGGGACCCTGTTGTCATCTCCTTCTATCGCGGGGCTGTCGGGTTACTGTTTTTTGTTTTTTGGTTTCTCTTCCGCTTCCGGCAAAATTTAGTCATCTCGAAATATTTATTTCTCTGGTCCGCGTTCGCCGGCGTCGGTGTTGCCGGCAATTTTACGTTTTATTTTTTGAGTATCGAGGCAGCGAGCGTAGCCGTTGCGGCGACGTTAATGTATACTGCGCCGGTTTTCGTGTTTTTAGTCTCTTTCTTATTAAAAATCGAACGCTCGACTTTGTTTAAATGGGTATGCATTACGACGGTGCTGCTTGGCATTGTCATGCTGACCGGCGCGTACGACCCTAGTTCCGTCAGTGTCAGCCCGCTTGGTACGGTCGCGGGTCTTGCATCGGGGATTTCCTATGCGGTATTTATTTTTGGTTTCAAAAACGCTTCCTCTGTCGGAAATCCGCAAGCTTCGTTAACAGTCGCTTTTTTCTTTTTCTGCTTGATCTTGTTTGTCTTTGCTGACGCAAGTGAAGTGGCGGCAGCAGTAACTTCAAGCGATACAGGCTGGTTTCTTCTCCTTGGCATTGTCGGAGCGGGGCTGTCGTTTATCTTTTACGTGATCGGCTTGCGCTGGACGCCGCCGACGACGGCTTCGATGGTCGCGATGTTAGAACCGGTGACGGCGTCGTTATTCGGGGTGCTCTTGCTCGGCGATCACATGACACTGATGCAAGTGCTCGGCATGGCCGTTATTTTGGGGACGGTCACGGTTCTCAGCGTGAAACCATCGAAGTGATATCTCCCGATCGCCTTCGGCTTGAGAACGAACCTGTCATAAAACAGATAATGTTTCTATAACCCGTCCCCATCCTCAACAAGCTTCGTGAGCGCCCTGACGGCAGTTGCGCCGTCAATGACATTATGGTCAATGGCGACGGTCAGAAAGAGGAAATCCCGCAGTTCAATGTTTCCATCTTTCACCCCGGGTTTTTGAATAATCGAACCGACGGTGAAAGAGAGCGGGTGAACGCTGACCGGGAGAACCCAGCCGTTAATTTTGCCGATCATGCCGACAGAAGAAACCATCACTGTCCCCATAAGCTTTTTAGTTAAAAAAGGGCGTTTGATGATATTTTTCCACAGGATCCGGCGACAACATCCGGGCAGCGCATAATAGACTTTCATGAAAAATGCGTTCTTCGTCTCTCCTAACACGTAATCCCCTTCATCATTGATCGCCGCTGTTTGTCCGCTTCTGATTTCCGCTTGAATCTCCGCTATTCCTTTGTCATTTGTTTTCCGCAGTACATAAGGCAAAGGAACGTTTACTCCATTCAATTCCCTTTCAATCATTATCGAAATATCAATATCCGCGAAAACAATGATGTTTTTTTTGCCTTTTCGAATCCCGTGCAAACTGTCGCAGCTTTCGACGGTTTTACTAATACACTTGATGAACCAAGCGTTAAAGGAGATAATCTCTCCTTGCTGCTTTTTGTCTTGCAAAATATGCCGCGCATCAGTGACATCCAGTTCAATGAAGGCATAAACATGGTGTTTCATTTTACTTGCTGCGCCAATATCAATTGTTGCCAGCCGGCTTGAGGAAAAAGATTCGCTGCGGTAATCACCTGATTGTTTCATAAGTGGTCCTTTCTTAAAAATTATTTGCGGCCGTTGCTTTTATTGGCGGTTGATATTTATTACTGTCCCCATATGGTATGATATAAGTATTATATAAAAATTTTTCCAGATATAATAATGAAACGATTAAACTTAAGGCAGTCAATGGAAACGAAGAGCGGCAATATTCTTTATGCCGACGAATGACAGTAGGATAAGAGGATAAAAATGAAGAGCTTGTTTACTAAATACTTGCGAATCGTCCTGCCGGGTACGCTGATTTTTATTTCAGCCCCGTTTTTGCTCGGTCGCTTGCAGATGAATAGAAAAATTGCCAAGGAAAAGGAGAAGCTGCTGGCGCTTCCGGCGATAAACGAGGAAGATGAATCCTCGCCGATTACGATAGATAATCTAATGAGCCTTCCCGCCCCCGTGCAAAACTGGCTGCAATCTATCGGTGTGATCGGTCAAGAAAAGATTCGAGCTGTAACGCTGACCCAAAGCGGTCAAATGCGGCTGAATCCGGAACAAATAACGTGGTTTAAATCTTAGGCACGTCAATACATCCGCGCCGATGAACCGGGTTATTTATGGCAGGTGGACGTACGGATGATGCCGCTTCTCAATACGAAAGGACGCGATTTGTTTTATGAAGGAGAGGCTGCGATGGAGATTCGTATCGGTTCACTTATTCCGGTTGTTAACGAAAAAAATAACCGTAAACTGAATGAATCGTCCTTGCACCGGTTTTTATTGGAACTTCCTTTCTATCCGACCGCGGCGTTGGCAGATTACATTGTGTGGAAAGAAATCGATGCTCAAACCGCAAGAGGGATCCTGACTTATAAGGGTATAACGGCAGAAGCGGACTTCTTTTTCGATCAATCAGGTAATCTGATCCGGCAGGAAGCGCTGCGTTATCACGGCAGTGATGAACAAGCTGAAAGAATTCCTTGTATTGCAGAAATTACCGCATACTCGTCAATCGAAGGGCTGCAGATTCCGCGTGAAGCAACAATCACGTGGATGCTCGCAGACGGCCCGTTCACTTGGTATAAGTTAACCATTGCCGATATTCAAATCGAACGATATTAACGAGATAAACGAACACGTTACCGCAGGAGAGCAGCAGATTTTTTCAAGGAGGAACCGCTCGCATGAATGAACTGATCGCATCGCTTCAAGAAGTGAACTGGCCGCTGATTGCGCCGCTATTTTTATTGTCTCTTATCTTAATGATCACCGCGTTAGTCGACTGTCTTAAACGCGGACAGACGAACGGACCGAAAATACTTTGGATTTTGGTTATCGTGTTTATCAATTTTTTCGGCCCGATTGTGTATTTTTTGTTTGGCAGGAGGAACAATGAATGAATTTAATCGAAACGAAAGGACTCGCGAAACAATTTAACGAAACCGCCGCTGTGAAGGATTTAAATTTATCGGTCCGTGAAGGAGCATGTACAGCGCTGCTCGGTCCGAACGGAGCCGGAAAGACGACAGCTTTGAATATGCTGACGGGGTTAATGAAACCGACACAAGGAACGATTCATTTCCATGCGAACTACCCCGGTGACAGAAGAGAGTATCTTGGGTATTTGCCGCAGCATCCGAAGTTTTTCGGCTGGATGTCGGGTCTGGAGTATGTCACCTTTGCTGCGCAATTGGCCGGCTTAGAAAAAGAAGAGGCGATTGCGCGCGCCAAAGAGATGCTCGATTTGGTCGGGTTGACGGATAATCGGGCCAAGAAGACGGCGGGCTACTCGGGCGGGATGAAACAGCGGCTCGGCATTGCTCAGGCGCTCGTACACAGCCCGAAAATGATTATGCTGGATGAACCGGTATCCGCGCTCGATCCGATCGGCCGAAGAGAGATTCTTGAATTGATGAAAGAGCTGAAGAAACGGACATCGATTCTGTTTTCGACCCATGTCTTACACGATGCGGAAGAAGTCTCAGACGATATTTATATTATGAAAAAAGGCGAAGTTGTTGCAGAAGGCAGCTTAGTTTCCCTTCAAGAGAAGTACCGGCAGCCGGCGATTGTGATTGAAACGGAACGAAATCTGGCAGATTGGGCACAATTGATCGAAGACAAAGCGTGGCTGCGGCATATGAAAACAGAGGAAACCAAAGCCACCTTAACGGTAGAAAACATTGAGAACGCGCGAACAGAGCTGTTAAACGACGCTTCGCTCCAGCAATTGAATATCGTTAAATTCGAAGTGATGAAAACGTCATTAGAGGATTTATTTATGCAGGTGATGAACTGATGCAGCAATGGAAGGTTCTTTTTAGGAAGGAACTAAAAGAGTCGTTAAGGAATTACAAGTGGCTCTGGATCCCGGTTGTGTTCGTATTATTAGGGATCACACAGCCGCTGACGTCCTATTACTTTGCCGACATCATTGAACAGTTCGGCGCTTTGCCGGAAGGAGCAATCGTAGATATTCCTCCGCCGACGAGCGCAGAAGTGCTGGCTGGTACGTTAGGGCAGTTTAACCAAATCGGATTGTTAGTGCTTGTATTAGCGTTTATGGGGACGGTCGCAGCAGAAAAAAATGACGGAACGCTGATCATGGTGTTAGCGAAACCTGTTGCTCACTTTAATTATCTCACCGCGAAGTGGGTGCACGTGTTAGTTTTGGCGGTCAGTTCCTTTTTGTTAGGGTACGCAGCAGCCGTTTATTACACGATTTTATTAATCGGGTCCATTTCTTTTTCTCAAGTTGTAATTAGCGCCTTGGTTTATTGTTTATGGCTCTGTTTTGTTATGACGCTTGCCGTTTGTTTGAGCGCGCTCTTAAACAGCAGCGGCTTAGCGGCTTTTGCAACTTTGGCAACGGCGCTGATTTTAAGCATTGCCAGCATCTACGCACCGGACCTTGTTAAAGGTTCGCCGGGAATGCTGACCGTGTACAGCGAGCAGTATCTTTATGCGGGAGAACCTGAAGACGGTTTTTGGCTCGGTGTGATTGTGACGGCCGGATTGATATTCATAATGATGAGTGCAGCGATTTATCTGTTTAAAAATCAGGAGGCAGCGAAAAATGCCGGCTGAAAATTGACGGTTGTCCGTCTGTCTCGGCAGTAAAGCGTTCCGAATTGTCTGTTAAAACAGAATGATTTTTGTTAAACTGAAGATCAAGGTGAAAACAGTGCACCTTGATTTTTTTACCGGATTCACGAAAGCGGTTTCGTGAATTGCGTAAATGACTGCGAGGGGGAAAAATAATGAAAAAGCGGCCGTTAGGAAACACCGGAAAGTTTGTGTCAGAAATCGGTCTGGGAGCATGGCAGCTCGGGAACACAAAAAACGGGGGGACGATGACCGAACGTGAAGGGATCGAAATCGTTGAACAAGCGCTGGAATCGGGCTGCAACTTCTTCGATACGGCGCCGAACTACGCGCTCGGAAAGAGCGAGCGGATTCTCGGCAAAGCTTTGGACGGCAAGCGCGATGAGGTGATTATCAGCAGCAAGTTCGGTCATCATGCCAACGGCGAGATTGACTTTGACCCGGCGACGATTGCTCCGTCTGTGGATGACAGTCTCGGGCGTCTAAAGACGAATTACTTGGATTGTGTTTTGCTCCATAACCCGCCGTTTGAATACTTAAACGGCGAAACTGAACACTTTGCCGAACTGGAGAAACTGAAGCAGGCGGGAAAAATCGATGCTTACGGCGTTTCTGTTGATACGAGTGAAGAGATGTTTGCAGCGATGAATCAGACGAACAGCCAAGTGATTGAAGTGATGTTCAATATTTTTCATCAAGATCCGGCGAACGCTTTCCAGGCCGCTTATGAAAAAGGAATCGGCCTGATCGTTAAAGTCCCGCTTGATTCCGGCTGGCTCTCCGGTAAATATAATGCAGAGAGCACGTTTGCGGACATTCGCAGCCGTTGGACACCGGAAATCATCAAGATGCGCACGAATATGCTGGAAGAAACGAAAAAATATCTTAATCAGAATGAAAGCCTCGTCAAACAAGCGATGGCGTTTATTTTAGCCTATGAGCAAGTCTCAACGGTGATTCCCGGGGCGAAAAGTGTTGCACAATTAGAGGAGAATTTTTCCGCCGCCGGAAGTTCCATGGATAGCGAGACCGTTAAGCAGCTGCAGCAAATGTGGGAAAACGAATTGAAGGACAATTCGCTTCCGTGGTAGGTGTGTGAACGTATGCAGTCAGCTCAATGATACAGCGGCATAATTGCTTCGGCGGGAATGGATACGTGAACGGTCTGGCCGATTTGATAGCTGTCTGTATTCCGGACTGACACCCGCCAAGTGAGGCCGCCGATATTTATCAGGATCGTGCCGTCTTTAACACCCGGAACGACCCGTTCAATGACCCCGGTTTTGATACCGGGGTCATTTGTTTTGTCTGAAGAAACGATCCCGATGGTGTGCCCGTGAACAGCAACGCCGCTCAACGGTGCGCTGACCTTGTGAAATCGTTCCTTGCCAATCATCAAAACGCCGTCTTCGTCAACAGCGAATGCCCGGCCTTGAAAAATATTTTCAATACCGAGTATTTCCGCGGCAGCAATAGATTCAGGGCGGGTTAATACGTCTGCACGCGCGCCTTTTTGCAGTACGCGCCCATCGTGAAAGAGCATTCCTTCTTCACTGAGCCGGTAAGCTTCTTCGATGTTGTGGGTGACAAGAAGCGCGACCCCGTGATAGTGTTCACCGATCAGCCGGAGCATATCGACTTCCAGCTGTCTGCGAATATGCTGATCCAGAGCGGAGAAAGGTTCGTCTAACAAAAGCAGCCTCGGTTCGGTAATCATCGAGCGCGCAAGCGCCACGCGCTGTTTTTGCCCGCCGGACAATTGCCCCGGATAACGTCTGCCGAAATCTTGCAGCTGAATTAGTCTGAGCCAGTCCGCGACTTTAGCGCGGATTTCTTCTTTTGGCCGGCCTTTCAGACCGTACGCGATATTATCGGCGACGGTCAGGTGCGGAAAGAGCGCATAGCTTTGGAAAACATAGCCGGATTTTCGCAGCTGCGGCCGGACGTTAATGTTCGTTTCACTGTCAAACCAGACGCTGCCGTCCATAACAATCCGTCCGTGATCGGGGGATAAAATGCCGGCGATCGTCTGCAGCGTCAAACTTTTTCCGCACCCGGACGGACCGAGAATACCGGTTAAGCCGGCGGCGGCGGTGAAAGAAATATCAAGACTGAAATCGGGATACTGTTTTTGAATATCGGCTTCGAGCATCGTCATCACCCTTGAATGACCCGTTTTTCTAAACGGTTAATCGTGTATAAGATCGTAAGCGCGACTACGGTCATGATCGCGACAAGCACGTTCGCCATTTCCCGGTCGCCTGCTAACAGTGCATCATAGATCGCAATCGGCATTGTCATCGTTTCATTCGGGATGCTCCCCGCTACCATCAGCGTCGCGCCGAAATCACCGAGCGCGCGGGCAAATGTCATGGTGATTCCGGCGACGATCCCCCGCCAGGCAAGCGGGATGGTCAGTGTGAGGAAAATATTGATTTTCGATCGGCCGAGAATCTCTGCAGAATAAAGCAAATCTTCCCCGACCGACGCAAACGCCGTTTTGGCGGATTTAATCATAAACGGGATCGACACGACAAGCGCGGCGACGACGGCAGCCGCAGGGGTGAAGACGAGCGTGACCCCGAATGTGTCCTCGAGAAACGTCCCGATCGCACTGTTTCGCCCCAACAGTACGAGCAAATAGTACCCGAGCACGGTCGGCGGCAGGACAATCGGCAGCGTGATCAATGTATCAATCAGGGTGCCGAGACGCGAGTCGGCTTTATGAAGATAATAAGCGATCGGAATCCCGATCAAAATTGCCAAACCTGTTGCCGTTAATGCGACCCTTAATGAGAGAAAAAGGGGGAACAGCGAGATATCGGCCATTACGACTCCTCCTCAGGAACGATAAATCCATACGCCTCCATCGTCTCTTTCCCCGAACCGTCGGTGATATAATCGATAAATAACTGTGCTTCTTCTGGATGATCGGCCTGACTAGTCACGCCGATGACCTGTTCAATCGGCTCATGAAGCTCCTCGTCTAATAGTATAAAGTCATACCCGTCTTCGTTGGCGATTCCGAGTGAATATGCAATAATCCCCGCGTCTGCATTGCCGGTCTCAATGTGCGTGAACGCATCGGTGATATTGCGTCCGTATACCAGTTTGTTCTCGACGTCTGCATAAAGTCCGCTTGCTTTGAGCGCTTCTTCTGCCGCCATTCCGTAAGGTGCATGGGCCGGATTAGCGATAGACAGCTGTTCAATCTCAGCAGAAGTGAGATCAGCGATATTTTCAGCTGCGCCGGTATTTTCTTCCTTCATCATTAAACCGATGCGCCCAAACGCATAAGGCTGTGCCGACTCCTCAATAATATCGTCGGTTTCGATTAAATGATCGATAAACGATACATTGGCCGAGGCAAATACGTCAAACGGCGCGCCGTTTTCAATTTGATCAGCCAGCTGCCCGGTTGACCCGAACGAAAAGGTCAACTCAACCCCGGTTTCAGCTTCAAATTCATCTTTTAGCGCCTGAAAAGCCGGGTTTAAGTCTGATGCGGCTGCAATCGACACTTCGGCTGTTTCCGCTGCCTCCTCTTGACCACTTTCAGCGGCGCATCCAGAGCTTATCGCTAAGATAATTGCACCGGCTGCGATTCGTTTTTTCATACGGCAAACCTCCAAGAAAAATATGTACAAAAAAAGGCGCGGCAAAGAAACCGCGCCTCTTGATCAACTGCACCAATGAAACGCCTCCTTTACAA
Source organism: Salisediminibacterium halotolerans (assembly GCF_003814815.1). Classification (GTDB taxonomy): domain Bacteria; phylum Bacillota; class Bacilli; order Bacillales; family Salisediminibacteriaceae; genus Salisediminibacterium; species Salisediminibacterium halotolerans. The sequence goes on along the minus strand of NZ_RKQQ01000001.1, from coordinate 123,686 downwards.
AAAAGGGAAGGTCCGGGTGTTTCCACACAGGACCCCGTGAACAGAAAGAAACATCGTGACATTCTGCTCAGGTCAACGTACCATAGCCGAAAGGCCGCAGGTATCAGTGACTCGGAGACTGATATAGACTTTTGATATGTCAGTTCAATTATACCGTATTCTAATAGGCCTGGGTATGAATGATTTGTGAAAACATCGGCAAGTTATTTTTGTTATTTTGCTAAATATCCGGCCCCGTTTCACCGATAATACATATAGATAGAAACTTGCTTTGACATCAGAATAAGGGAAGGGTGGTTCAAAGTGATGCGGATGACGGGCTTTGCCACAGGAATGGATATTAATCAAATGGTAAAAGATCTCATGCAAGCCGAGCGGATGCCGGTGCAGCGGATGGAACAGGATAAGATTGAAATGGAGCGGAAGATGGACGAATTCCGCGAAGTGAACCGCAAGCTCGACCAATTCCGGCAAAATACGTTTGACGGGATTTACCGGCGTTCGAACATGCTTCAACGCGAGGCTTCGAGCACGAATGAGTCGCTCGTAACTGCTTCAGCGCAATCGAGCAGTCAGACCGGCTCGTTTACAATTGACGAAGTCACCCGGCTCGCGTCGGCTGCGACGGCGGCAAGCGAAACAGCGATTGTCGATGCCGACGGCGCGAAAGCCGATCAGAATGCATCTTTGGCTGATTTATTCGGGGAAGAAGAAGGCCTGCGGCGTGGAACGCTGACAGCGGAAGAGCATCAAGCAAGCTCCGGCGACAATGCTGTCAGGCTGAACACGGCTTTGCCGACAGCCGACGGAACGCTCGATACCGATGCCGCCGCGCTGCGGGTTGTCGTCGACGGGCAAGCTGTCCAATTCGGCGAAGACTTTACTTTGTCTGAAGATGGAACGGAGCTGTTGTTTCATGAGGCTTTTTCAAGCACGGCCTCGGTCGAAATAACCTCCGCTGTCACCGATGAGACCGGAGGAGATACTTTTTTTGTTTCAGATCTGACAGCCGCGCATGAAACGGGCGCAGTGACGGATACGTTTATTTTTTCCGGGGAAGAAACGATTGCCGATGCCGTCGATGCGTTGAACCGTTCGGAAACGGGCGTCAATGTCTTTTTCGATGAGCAGTCGAGCCGCATCTCCGTGCAGCGCGATGAAACCGGCCGTTTTAACGGAGAAGACGGGGAGCCGGAACTGACGTTTGATACCGGGATCGGCGGAGCCGGACTGTTCGGCAGTGCGTTTCACTTAACGGATTCCGGTGCGAGCGGATCGAATGCTGCCTTCACCGTCAACGGACTTGAGACGTACCGGACGTCGAATGAATTCACGATCAATGACGTGACGATGACGCTTCATGAAACGTTCGATGCCGGTTCGGTGACGGTCGGGACAACCGTCAATACCGACGGTGTCTTTGAAACGATTATGGATTTCGTCGCTGAATACAATGAGATTGTCGAGCACGTCAACGATAAACTCGGCGAAGACTATTACCGCGATTATGCGCCGCTGACCGATGATCAGCGCGCCGACATGACCGAGCGGGAAATCGACCTGTGGGAAGAGCGTTCTGAAAGCGGGCTGCTTCGCGGCGACCGTACGCTGCGAAACGGGATGACTTCGATGCGCACGGATTTCTACACGCCGATTGCTGCGGAGAATGCCGAGGGATTCACGCATTTGGCGCAAATCGGCATCGCGACGACGAATGATTATACGCAAGGCGGCAAGCTTGAGGTCGACGAAGAAGCGTTAAAAGCAGCGATCGACGAAGATTCGGAAGCGATATTTCATCTTTTTACTGCTGATGGAGACAATTACGGGGAAAAAGGCATTGCCAGACGGCTGCGGGATTCTGCTGATCAAATGATTGAATCGATTTCTATTCAGGCAGGGGGAATGCGCGGACGCAATATGAACCACCAGTTCACACTCGGGCGGGGAATTGAACGAATGGATAACCGGATTTCCAATTTTGAGCGCCGGATGGAGCAAGTGGAAGACCGTTATTGGTCGCAGTTCAATGCGATGGAAGCTGCGGTGAACCGGGCGAATCAGCAAGCGGATACGCTGTTTTCTTTTATCTATTAACGAAGTTTAACGGAAAGAACGGAGGCAAACCATGTCGTATTATACTGAAATGCTCAAGTGGACGAAGCGGTTTCTTGACCATGTTGAAATGCCTCTTCCTAAGAGCGATGCCGAGCGGGACGATTATTTTCAGCAAATCGACCGTTTTTTAACGAAGCGGGGAGAACTTTTGGCCAAGCTCGGGAGACCGGAAACAGATCACGACCGCCGGATCGGCCAGACGGTGATCACGATGAATAAACAGGTCAACGATCGATTGGCGGCGCTGCAAAAAGAAATCGGGCAAGATTTATCAACGGTCCGAAAAAAGCGGCAAACCGGAAAAAGTTACGAAAATCCTTATTCGAACCGCACGCAAGACGGCGTTTTTTTCGATTCGAAAAAATAGTTCACAATCGGCGAATCAAGCCGATATAAGATACAGGACCTATATAAAGAGGAGTTGGTGCACATGGACGTGAAATCAATCGGATCCTCGCCGGCACACGATTTTTTATCCCAGCAAAGAGAACGGGAAGATCGGCGGCAGGTGCAGACAGAAGGGCAGCAAGCAAAAGCTCCGGCACAAGGACGTGCAGACGCAGCAGTGAAACAAGCAGCAGAGATTGCTCGAAACGGGGGACAGGCTTGGCCGGCCGCGGAACTCGACGACGCCTTAACGGCGATGAATGAACTGCATGAAATTCAGCATACGCAAATGCAGTATGAAAAACACGAAACGCTCGATCGCACGATGGTCAGGGTTGTCGACCGTGATTCTGAAGAAGTGATCCGTGAAATCCCGCCGGAAAAATTTCTCGACATGATTTCGCATATGCTTGAATTTGCCGGCCTGATTGTCGATGAGAAGGCTTAAGCAAAAGCAGGAAAAGGAACTTGCGATGTAAAAAAACGGGTTCTGATGTTTTTTTGCTAAAGATTGGCTGTTATCTGCCGATATTACGTATGTGAGCATGAATCGTTCCGCCTAAAACCGGCGGAAGATGGACGAGAAGGAAAGGGTGTTGTGACAATGGCTGTCAATAATCCGTACGCGAAGTATCAGCAATCATCAATAGAGACGAAGTCTCCCGGTGAACTGACGTTGATGTTATACGAAGGCTGCTTGAAATTTATCCGTTTAGGCAAAGAGGCGATGGCGGAGAAAAAGTATGACGTGAAGAATACGAATTTGCAAAAAGCGCAAAAAATTATCCGCGAGTTAATGGTAACACTCGATATGGACGCCGGTGTGAGTGAAGAGATGCTGACGATGTATGATTTTATCCACGCCAAGCTCGTCGAAGCGAACATGAACAACAGCGTCGAGGCGCTGGACGAGGCGGAAAAATTCGTGACACAGTTTCGCGATACGTGGAAAGACGTGATAAAAGAGGACCGGAAAAACCGGTTCGGAAGCCGGGAGACGACTGCTCCGCAGGCATCGGGACAAGCGTCGGCAGCTCAGTCCGGCGAAAAACCGGCGTCTGTGCCGAACAATCCATACACGCAAGCGAAGCAGGCGTCTGCCGCCGCCGGAAGCGGGCGCACGAATTTTCGCGGTTAAAAAAACAGATACAGGTTGATGAAGGGCCGCTGCCGGTGAACTTGGCAGCGGTTTTTTCTTATTTGTTGCCCGGACGTAATTTGTACCTTCAGCTCAGGCAGTGATAAAATAAGAAATAGTGATTCAACAAAAGGGGGCAGCGAATGACACAGCAATTAACCGAAGCGCAGCAGACGTTTTTAACGCATTACCGCGACATGCTCAGTGAAGTGGAGCGCTCAGTCGCTTACGTCAGCGAGTGCTATATCAAAGAAGATTACGATATCGGCGATCGGCTGTTAAAAAGCGTCATCGAAAGTCTGGCGGCTTATAATATCGAAAATATGACGATGGATTCGATCTTCAGCAGCGATGCTGAAGCAGTTCAGGTTTTAGGCGAGTTTCAAGAAGCGGCGTCTGAAGCTTTAAACGTTGACGAAGTGCACGCCGGAGAAGGGGAGCGGATGCACTTTACGCATGAAGTGCTGTTGCCGCGTTTAGCTGCCTGGGGAAAGGTCGTTGACCGTTATTTAGCGGAAATTAACGCGAAGGGGTGAACAGATGGGGGTTATTGGGGTCGATATTGGCGGAACGAACGTTCGCATCGGCTGGTTTGAAAACAATCAGCTGACAGCGAAACGCGCAGAAAACACGCGTTCCTTTGCGACGCCGGCCGAGGCGGTCGCCTATATAAAAAACGAAATTCGCGCGCTGTCACAAGCGTCAGAGACGGAGCTGACCGGAATCGGCGTTGGTGCACCGGGCCCGCTTGATCCGTTTCGGGGCTTAATCATTTCACCGCCCAATTTGCATGGATGGCGCGGGGTGCCGTTAAAATCATGGCTCGAAGACGGCTTCGATGTTCCGGTTTATGTTCATAATGATGCGAATGCAGCCGCCGTTGCCGAATACGTGTCGATGCAATCGTATGCGAGCCGCCGCGCGGAAAATATTGTTTATATGACAATCAGTACCGGGGTCGGAACCGGCGTTGTCTGCGACGGCCGGCTCCTTCTCGGGCACTCCGGCGGAGCAGCGGAATTTGGCCACACGGTGATTCGCCCTGACGGGGTTGAGTGCGGTTGCGGCCAGCAAGGATGCATCGAGGCGCAAATTTCCGGCACGGGCATCGTTAAACGGATGCGCGCAGCGCTTGAAAAGGATGGAGGGGACACGGAATTAAACGCGCTTCTAAAGGCGGACGTTACTTCTTCAGATGTGCTGATCGCCGCGAAAAACGGCGATGCACTGGCCTCTCAAGTCGTGACAGATGTCCAAGAGGATCTGAGCATTGCGATTTCGAACGCTGTTCATGCTTACAACCCGCAAGTTTTAATTCTTGGCGGCGGCGTCATGTCGGCCGGCGATTGGTTTTGGCAGCCGGCGGTTGAGCAGGCGCGAAACCGGATGATGGCCGGTATGAAAGAAGATGTGATGTTTCGAAAAACGGTGTACGGGGAAGACCTTGGTCTTTTCGGGGCCGCTGCGCTTGTGTCGTTTTTTGAGCGCTGAGAACCTCCCGCAAACATAAAAAAACCGCTCTCTGTCTGCTGCACAGCTGAGCTGAAGCAACAGACGCGAGAGCGGCGGATTTTTCTGCCGGTTGGAGAAGTTTTACTGTTCTTTTAAAATCACAAAGCTTAATGGCGGAAGTGCAACGTTTAATTGGCCGCGCTTAGTTTTATATTTTTTGTTCGTTGCCGTGTCGCGAAACGCGGCTTTGCCGAACCCGCTTGTGCGGATTTTCGCTTTTTTATCGCTGCTGTTCATCATGATCACGAAGCGGTCTTGACTGTCCGTGCGTTCAAATGCGACATACCCTTTGTTCTTCTCCGCGGAGAGAAAGCGGAATGTGCCGTTTTGCAGCGCCGGGTGATTTTTTCTGAGCTCGATCAAGCGCTGGTAAAAGGCAAACAATTCGTGATCCTGTTTGTCTTCTTCCCAAATCATCGGCTTGCGGCAGCCGGGATCAGCCCCGCCGTCCATGCCGATTTCATCGCCGTAATAGATGCACGGCGCTCCGAAATACGTCAGTTTAAAGGCGGCAGCCAGTTTCATCCGGGCCTTATTGCCGTCGGCAATTGTTAACAGCCGCGGGGTGTCGTGTGAATCGAGCAGGTTAAACGCAACTTCGTTCGCCTGCATCGGATAGGCGATTTTTAATTGATCGAGCCGGCCCATAAATGATTCAGCGTCAATCTCATTTTTGACGAAGAAATCGATGATGCTGTTAGTGACTGGATAGTTCATCACCGCGTCAAATTGATCGCCGCCGAGCCAAGCGAGCGAATTGTGCCAGATTTCGCCGAGGATATAGGCTTCCGGATTTGCTCGTTTAACGGTCGCGCGAAAATCGCGCCAAAAACGGTGGTCGACTTCGTTAGCGACGTCGAGCCGCCAGCCGTCAATGCCGATATCTTCAACCCAGTACCGGGCAACTTCGAGCAAGTACTCTTTCAGTTCCGGATTTTCGGTGTTCAGTTTCGGCATATGCGGTTCGAATGCAAACGCATGGTAATTCGGCGGATTCGTTTGGACCGGGAACTCTTTTATGTGGAACCAGTCTTTATACGGTGAATTTTCTCCGTTTTGCAAAACGTCTTGAAACGGCGGGAAATAATATCCGGAATGATTAAAGACGGCATCGAGCATCACGCGAATCCCGCGTTTATGCGCTTCGTCGACCAGTTCTTTCGCCTTTTCATTCGTGCCGAACTGCGGATCGACTTTTAAGTAATCAATCGTATCGTATTTGTGGTTTGAGTAAGCTTCGAAAAACGGCGTAAAATAAATACAGGTAATGCCGAGATTTTTTAAATAATCGAGATGATCGATGACACCTTGCAAATCGCCGCCGAAAAAATTCGTCCGTGTCGGTTCGGCATCAGCTGTCCAGGATTCTGTTTCCGGCGGGTTTAAAGATGGATCGCCGTTTGCGAACCGCTCCGGAAAGATTTGATAAAAAACGGCTTGTTTAACCCACTCCGGCGGTTTATTGACATCGATCGGATTGAGAAACGGAAATTCGAACATGCCGGAAGGGGACCAGAGCATGCCGACGCCTGATGACTGCATTTTTCCTTCGCTGAAGCCGACTTCGTTGTAATAGACAACCGATTTGCCCTGTTCAAATTTAAACGCGTAGGCAAAACGAAGGTGCGGCGGTTTCACTTCGGCGTGATAGTAGTCAAACAAAGAGTCTTGGGCAAAGACTTCCATCGGTGTCTCGGTAATGGTCTCATCATTAAAATTGTACTTGTCTCCCCAGATGACAGCGACGCGGTCCATATCTCCGCGTTTCGTGCGGACCCGGATATGAAGCGTTTCTTCATCATAAGCGTAAGCGTATTGCGATTTTGGCTGGTGATAGATCGCTTCCAGCAGCATAAACATCCTCCTTTGGATTCATCGGGCGTTCAATGCGAGTTGCGAAACGGAACTAATGCAATCGTTTGCGCAAACGGACGTTTAAACTTCCCGATAAGCATTTGTTCACAAGTATAGCACGGTTGTGAAAGCGTGTCCATTCAAGCTAAAACAGTTGCAAAAAAAATCAGTTGATATGTAAAGGAGCGGAAATGATGAACGATATTTTGAAATTTGAACCGGTATGCAAAGAAAAAGTTTGGGGCGGGACGAAACTGCAGAAAATATTCGGCTATTCGATTCCGTCAGATCGAACGGGGGAATGCTGGGGCATTTCCGGTCATCAAAGCGGCACAAATAAGGTCATTAATGGACTGTATCACAATAAAACGCTTCGCGATGTATGGTTTGCGAACCCGGAACTGTTCGGCCGCGCCTCTACTGCAGAAGAGGAATTCCCGCTGCTCGTAAAAATGATTGATGCGCGCGACGATCTGTCTGTCCAGGTTCACCCTGATGATACGTATGCGAAAGAACAGGAAGGGTATGCGTACGGCAAGACGGAATGCTGGTATATTTTAGATGCCGATCCCGGAGCGGAGCTGATCCTCGGCCATCACGCAGCGACAAAAGAAGAACTGAGCTCATGGGTGTATAACGGCGAATGGGATAAACTGTTTCGCCGCGTGCCGGTGCAAAACGGGGATTTCATTTATGTTCCAAGCGGGACGGTGCATGCGATCGGCGCGGGGATCGTCCTTTTAGAAATTCAGCAAAGCTCGGATATTACGTATCGTTTTTATGATTATGACCGGCCGGACCAACACGGTGAACTTCGCGATTTGCATATTGAAGATTCGATTGCATGCACAAACGTTCCGCACGAGGAGCCGTTATTGAAGCGGCCGGTCTCAGAACACGGCGGGCTTTTAACAGAGCGTTTAATTGCGGAAAATTATTTCACGGTGAAACGCCTGACTTTGCAGGAGAAAAACGGAAGTGTTCGCATCGAACCGGATACGTATGAGCTGATGACAGTTATCAACGGAGGCGGTGAGATAACGATCGGAGAACGTACGTATGGGCTGGAAAAAGGTGATCATTTTCTCGTGCCGGCAACGGTTTCACACTATTTTCTCGCAGGCGAGATGACGCTGATTTGTTCAACTGAAACGGCACATTTATCCGCTTGATTGGTTCGCGTGCTGATTGGACGGGTTCTCAATCAGTGCGCGCAGCAATACATCGTCTGAATTAATGTTTTCTTGATGGTGCATGTTCATTTGAATGTGCATCGCTTGCAGTATTTGCGTCATTCGCTCAATTTGATCGTTCTGTTCGTTGACGGTATCGATTAGATCATCGACGATTTCAAGTGAGGCGAGCTGGTTATCGATTTTGGCGAGCTTGTGCATCATTACTTTCGTCAGTTCTGAGTCAGTCATCGTTTTTGTTCTCCTTTAATCTTTTTAAATGGGTTTATCAAAAAGGAAGATTGTCTTGCGGCAAAGCGGTGTCGAGCGCGGTTTCTTGCGGGACGGGGATCTCGCCGTTGTTATCATGGTTGCGTTTTAACTGCAGAAATCCGACGTTTTCGGCGATCATATCCGGGACAGAGATGCGTTCATCTTCTTCTTTTTGCAAATGTCGCATAACTACCCGCCCGTTGACAGAAATGAGCGATCCTTTTGTGCAATAATCGGCGACAAGTTCGGCGAGCCGTTTCCAAGATACCATCGGAATAAAGTCGGTATCGTACTGCCCTTTACTGTTTTTAAACGGTCGGCGCACAGCAACGGTGAAGCGTGTGTAACTGACGCCGTCTTTCGTTGTTTGGATTTCCGGGTCTCTTGTCAGGCGTCCGATAAATGTAAATTGATTCATGTTTATCCCTCCTAAATATGATTGGCTGTTTCTCCTTCTGCTCCCTTCGTAAGAGTGTTCCGGCATAAGCGCTTACAGCCCGTCCGGATTGTCGCCTACCTGCATTGACTAATCGCCGCAGCTGCACTGAAGATGTTAAAGGGGGATATGTATTGTCTGTATCAGAAAGCTGGTGGGGAATATTGACGGTGATAGAGGACACAAGCGAGGTCGTAAGCGTGGTGTAATCCGTTTCAGAGAATGAATGGCATCAATTCCACAAAACGGATTAGATGACAAATTAATAGTAGCGGATTGTAAGGATTAAAACACGTGGCTTTATACCTATATTTTCGTGTTCACAATTTGTTCAAAAAGGGAGCTTTTGAATGGAAAAATTCGTAAAGTGTTTGACGAAAGCGTTTGCAATTGATAATATAAAAGTGTGGAATCGTCCACAGAACTTTTTTACGAAGGGATTGTGTTGCGAACATGCAAGGAAAAGTAAAATGGTTTAATGCAGAAAAAGGTTTTGGTTTTATCGAACGGGATGGCGGTGACGATGTATTCGTACACTATTCTGCTATCGACCAAGAAGGATTCAAAACATTGGATGAAGGACAAGACGTAGAATTTGAAATTGTTGAAGGCACACGAGGTCCGCAAGCCGCAAACGTACAAAAAGTGTAACGAAGCGTATACATGAGACAGACAAACATATCGAACGACTGAAAGGTGCCCCGTTTTCTTTAAGCTGAAGAAAGCGGGTTTTTTTCCATAATCAAGTAACTGAAAATTCCGTGAAATTTATTCCGGTTTAAGCAGGAATTCATAAGGGGAAGAGAGAATTATATATACATACCCGAAAGGAGGAGTTTGCTTATGAATTTTAATATTCGTGGCGAAAACCTGGAAGTTACATCATCATTAAGAGATTACGTCGAGAAAAAGGTGGGCAAGCTAGAAAAGTATTTTGATACAGCACCATCCTCCGATGTCCACGTTAAAATGAGTGTTTTGAATAAAGAGCAAAAGGTAGAAATTACAATACCAATGCCGCGTCTGTTGCTCCGTGCTGAAGAAAAACACACGGATATGTACGCAGCGATTGATCTTGTAATTGAAAAACTTGAACGTCAAATTCGTAAGCATAAAACGAAAGTAAATAAAAAATTCCGCACGGACGACAGCTTGAAGTATATGTTTAAAAACGAGCTGGAGCCGCTTGCAGAAGAAGAAATTCCGGCAGATGACGAAGATGTGCAAATCGTTCGGACGAAGCGGTTTGATTTAAAACCGATGGACGCCGAAGAAGCGGTCCTGCAAATGGACATGCTCGGGCACAATTTCTTTGTTTTCGCCGATGCAGCCAGCGGATCGACAAGCGTTGTGTATAAGCGCCGCGACGGCAAATACGGGCTGATTGAGCCGGAAGCTTAAACGAATAACGAATACAAAGCCGCCGTTCACAGAACGGCGGCTTTCAGTGTGTCTATTGTTATGATGAAAGCCGGATGCGGTCGTTCTCACCCGCAAGCGTGCTGCCGGCTTCGGCAATTGTTACGCTCTGGCTTTCGTGAAGATTTGTGAAAATCACCGGTGTGATTGCCGATTTTGCATGTTCATATACATAGTTTAAATCAAATTCAAGCAAAAGGTCACCGGTTTTGACGGTATCGCCTTGCTGTACGTGTGCAGAGAATCCTTCGCCTTTCAGGTTGACGGTATCGACACCGACGTGGATGAGAATTTCTGTACCGTCTTCTGTCTGCAGCCCGATCGCGTGGTTTGTCGGGAACAGGTTGACGACCGTCGCATCGACTGGCGAAACGACGTTTCCGTTTGCCGGTTCAATCGCAAAACCGTCGCCCATCATTTTTTGCGCAAACATATCGTCCGGCACATCAGCGAGCGGTTTGATTTCTCCTTCGAGCGGCATAGCTACTTCTACGGAACTTTCAACTGCAGCAGCTGACTCAGCAGCAGCGGGATTTTCTTCCCGGCGCGGCGTCTTACCGCTTATGATGTCTTGCATTTGTCCTTTAATCGTTTCCGAGCGCGGTCCAAAAATGGCTTGGACATTTTTATCGATTTGCATCACGCCGGATGCGCCGAGCTCTTTCAAGCGTTCTTTGTCGACTTTTTCGGTATCAGCGACGGAAATACGCAGGCGTGTAATACAAGCATCTAGGTACGTCAAGTTTTCTTGCCCGCCGAAGGCAGCGATGACTTCGTGCGGCAAATCGTCGTTCGATGTTTTCGTTTCACTGCTGTCGCCGTTATTTGCTTCACGTCCAGGCGTCATTAAGTTGAATTTTTGAATCGCAAAACGGAAGCCGAAATAATAAATCAGCGAGAACGCCAGACCGACAGGGACAACGAGCCACCAATCTGTTCGGTTCGGCAAAATTCCGTATAAGAAATAGTCGATCACACCGCCGGAAAAGGTCATGCCGATTTGCACATCAAGAATGTGCATTGTCATAAACGAGAGACCGGCAAATATTGTGTGTACTGCGAACAAAATCGGAGCGACAAACAAAAAGCTGAATTCAATCGGTTCAGTAATACCGGTAAGAAAAGATGTCAAGGCAGCTGAGCCCATAATTCCGGCGACAACCGCTTTATTTTCCGGGCGGGCGCAGTGATAAATCGCCAACGCCGCAGCCGGCAGGCCGAACATCATAAACGGAAACTTCCCGGTCATGAATGCTCCAGCGGTAATTTCGGCCCCGTCACGGATTTGCGCAAAAAAGATTTGCTGATCGCCGCGAATGATTTCCCCGGCGGCGTTCGTGTACTGGCCGAATTCAAACCAAAACGGCGAATAAAAAATATGGTGCAGACCAAACGGGATGAGCGCGCGCTCAATCACACCAAAGACGAATGTTGAGATAGTACGGTTTGATTCGGTCATAATATAAGCCAAGTTGTTAAGCCCGTCTTGAGCAAAAGGCCATAAGAAGTTAAGCGCGACACCGAGCAAAATCGCTGAGGCAGCGGTAATAATCGGCACGAATCGTTTGCCGGCAAAAAAGCCTAAGTAAGACGGCAATTCAATAGTATAGAATCGATTGTACATGTAAGCGCCTAACAGACCGGCGATAATTCCGCCGAAGACGCCGGTTTGCAAGGTCGGTATCCCTAGAACCATCGCAAGGTCGGGGCTTCCCTCGACCATGCCGGCATCGATTCCGCTGATGACGCTCATCGTTACGTTCATAATTAAGTAACCGATGATCGCGGCAAGGCCGGCAACGCCGTCACCGTCAGATAAGCCGATTGCCACACCGACAGCAAAGAGCAAAGCTAAATTAGCGAAAACAATATCGCCGGCTTCTTGCATCATTTCAGCAATTAAAGCGACTGTCGGCGTATCGAGAAAAGCGAAGCGGGCAATCATGTCCGGGTTTTGCATGGCATCGCCGAAAGCGAGCAATATTCCGGCTGCCGGGAGCAAAGCAACTGGCAGCATCAGTGAGCGTCCTACTTTTTGCAGAACACCGAATGAATTTTTAAACATTGTCAGAACCTCCTGATTTTTTTAGAAGTGAAAGAGAGCAGCGCGCCGGTCGTCATTACTGCGGGCAAAACGGCCGTTTTTTGCCATAAAAAAAAGCATGAGGGAAAAGGAACGCAGGTTGAAACCGCAGCAAGAAGATAGACTTCTCCTCACGGCCAAGCTGCAAAGTCCTTTTCTCTCATGCCTGCTTTATCAGTAACACGGAAAAAGATCAGCGTAATAAGTTATAATTTTATAATGATGTGCGCACATTGTCCTCGAGCCGCTGCAAGTGCAACGTTAAATAAACGGCTTCGGACTCGGGAACAGCTGTCTTTAAGCGCTGTTGCATCACTTTCATCAACTTCCAGGCTAAACTATAGCATACGGGATATTCCGATTGCAATACCGTTTTCAAAGAATCGTGATTTTCAACGTAATTTTCGTTTCGGATCCGTTCAACCGCGTGATGAAGGTGACGGACGAGCCGTAAATAGTTTGCGTCTTGCCGGTCGATTTTGATATCAAGGTGCGTCTCGATCATCCCGATCAGTTCAGAAACGAGTTGGGTATGCTGATTGATTTCGTTTAAATTGCGATTTGTGACAGCACTGTGAATATGCAGGGCGATAAAGCCGATTTCACCTTCCGGGAAACGGATGTCGAGTTGACCGTTCAGCCATTCCGTCAGTTCTGAAGCGACGGAAAATTCTTTTGGGTAGGCAAGTTCGGTCTCTTTAAGAAACGGATTTTTAATCCCGTGCCCTTGTTCAATACGGCGAATCGTAAAATACAAGTGGTCGGTTAATCCGACGTGAATGTGTTCATTTACTCTTGCTTGGAAGCGGTCTTCCAGTTTTTCGACAAATTCATTCATAATCCCGACGAATGTTTCATCGACAAAATCGAGCAGTTTCACATACTGATCCTGTTCCTGCCTGTCTTTTAGCACGAAAAACTTTTCCGCCTGTTCATCAGCAATCGGATCGCCGGCTGAGCGGTTGAAACCGAGCCCTTTTCCGATTAAGATGACTTCCTCGTGGTCAGGGTGTTCCGCGACGACAACGTTGTTATTCAAGGTTTTTTTTACTTTCAGCATGGGCGGATCCCCCCGGTAATTTCAAACTGACGCCAAGTATAAAGAATAATCGTCAACTATTCAACAATATTCGACAATTATCTCGAAGGGCGGGACTGCTTGTAAGGCTTTCGGCAAACTGATAAAATGTACAGTAGCGTTTTATGAGGTTTTGCTCGGGTGGTTTATCTTCTTGAGCCAAACGGCGTGAAAAATCGAAAAGGGAGCCATGTCCGATGTTAGGAATGTTAAAGAAAGTGATCGGCGATTCGGATGCGCGCCATCTGAAGAAACTGCAAAAAACGGTAGATCAAATTAATCAATACAGTGATGAACTGAAGCTTTTAAGCGACAGTGACTTGCGTCAAAAAACGAATGAGTTTAAAGCACGTTATGAAGACGGGGAAAAACTTGATGATATGCTTCCTGAGGCTTTTGCGACTGTTCGCGAAGCATCGAAGCGGGTGACGGGAATGACGCATTTTGACGTCCAGCTTTTAGGCGGAATTGTGCTGCATTACGGAGATATCGCCGAGATGAAAACCGGAGAAGGGAAGACGCTTGTTGCTACGCTCCCGGTTTATTTGAACGCGATCACCGGAAAAGGAGCACACGTCGTCACTGTTAACGAATATCTTGCCCGGCGTGACGCCCGTGATATGGGGGAGATTTATGAATTTCTCGGCTTGAGCGTAGGACTCAATGTCAGCGGGATGAAAAAAGAAGAAAAGCGGGAAGCCTACCTCGCAGATGTCACTTACGGCACGAATAACGAGTTTGGTTTTGATTATTTGCGCGATAACATGGTGACGTACAAAGAGCAAATGGTCCAGCGTCCGCTTCATTTTGCGATCGTGGACGAAGTCGATTCGATTTTGATTGACGAAGCACGGACGCCGCTAATCATTTCAGGATCGGCGAACCGCACGAGTGAACTATACACCGCCGCGAATTCCTTCGTGCGGATGTTAAAGGAAGACCGTGATTATACGTTCGATGAACAGACGAAAAACGCTCAATTGACAGAAGAAGGGGTCAACAAAGCTGAACGGGTATTTAATATTAACAATTTGTTTGATTCCGAACACGTCCAGCTGAATCACAATATTACTCAAGCATTGAAAGCGCACTTGTCGATGACGCGCGATGAAGACTACGTCGTGCAAGACGGCCAAGTGGTCATTGTCGACCAGTTCACCGGACGTCTGATGACAGGCCGGCGTTTCAGCGACGGGCTGCACCAGGCGATTGAAGCGAAGGAAGGGCTTGAGATTAAGCGTGAGAGCATGACGCTTGCGTCGATTACGTTCCAGAACTTCTTCCGGATGTATGAGAAACTCTCGGGGATGACCGGGACAGCGAAAACAGAAGAAGAAGAGCTCCGGAATATTTACAATATGAACGTCTTTGCTGTGCCGACTAATGAACCGATGGTCCGCGAAGACCGGTCGGACTTAATTTATAAAACGCTCGATGCGAAACACCGCGCAATCGTAAACCATATCGAAGAGCTGTACAAAACAGGGCAGCCTGTGCTTGTCGGTACAGTAAATGTCGATTCTTCCGAGCTTGTATCGAAACTGTTGAAGAAACGAAAGATTCCGCACAATGTCTTAAACGCAAAAAATCATGCGAAAGAAGCGGAAATTATTGCAAATGCGGGTACAAAAGGCGCGGTTACGATTGCAACGAATATGGCCGGACGCGGTACCGACATCAAACTCGGCGACGGCGTCGCTGAACTCGGCGGGCTGTTTGTCCTCGGCACGGAGCGCCATGAATCGCGCAGAATTGATAACCAGCTCCGCGGACGTTCCGGCCGGCAAGGCGATCCCGGTGTTTCGCAGTTTTATTTGTCTTTGGAAGACCCGCTTATGCGCCGGTTCGGCTCGGAAAACATGAGCAAGATGATGGAGCGGCTCGGGATGGAAGAAGATCAGCCGATTGAAAGCCGGCTCGTTTCACGGGCAGTTGAACAGGCGCAAAAACGTGTGGAAGGAAACAACTTCGACGCACGGAAACAGATTCTCTCCTATGACGATGTTATGCGTGAACAGCGCGATGTGATTTATAAGCAGCGCATGGAAGTGCTTGAATCTGATAATTTGCGCCCGGTGATTGAAGATATGCTCAGCAACGTGGTGAAGCGGACGGTTGAACTGTATACGCCGGAAGAGGACGTGCCGGAAGACTGGAACCTGCAAGGCATTCTCGATTACGTCAACACGTATTTATTGACAGATAAGCAAATTGAGGAGACGGAATTGAAAGGCCTTGAACCGGAAGAGATGCACGAGCTGATCTTTGAACGCGTCAACGACGAGTACCAAGCGCGCGAAGATTACTTCGGTTCAGCGGAAATGCGCGAATTTGAGCGTGTAATCCTGCTTCGGTCTGTCGATCAAAAGTGGACGAATCATATTGATCAAATGGAACAGCTTCGTCAAGGCATTCACTTGCGTGCATACGGTCAGGGCGACCCATTGCGTGACTATAAATTCGAAGGCTTTGAAATGTTCGAGGAAATGGTCGAGAGTATTGAAGAAGAAGTGTCACGCTATATTATGAAATCGCAAATTAAAGGGAACATGGAAAGAAAGCAAGTTGCCGAAGAAAATGAAGCGGTGCATCAATCTTCATCAGACCCGGAGAAAGCGGCTAAAGAGAAGCAGTCAAACAAGCCGTACCAAAAGAATGCTGAAGATGAAACCGGCCGGAATGAACCGTGTCCTTGCGGTTCCGGCAAAAAATACAAAAACTGCCACGGACGATTGCAATAAGTTTGCCGCATTTGCGCATTCTTTTGCTGAGAGAAATTGGCCGATAGGATTGGAACAGCAGTATTTACGAAAGGTTGATCAGAGATGGATAAAGCGGAAATTCGACATGAATTGCAAAATATGGCTAACCGATTAGCGGAATTCAGGGGGTCTCTTTGACGTCACTGAAAAAGAGACCCGCATAGAGGAATTGGAAGAGCGCATGGCCACCCCGTCTTTTTGGGATGACCAAACGGAAGCGCAAAAAGTCATCGGTGAAACAAATGCGCTAAAAGAAATGACCCAAACGTACAGAAAGCTGGAAGAAGAGCTTGAAAACCTGGAAATCTCTTTTCAGCTTGTTGAGGAAGAAGGCGATGAGGAATTAGCCGCGGAGATGGAAGCGCAGTTAAAAACGCTCATTAAAGAAGTAAATGCGTTTGAACTGCAGCTGCTTTTAAGCGGACCGTACGATAAAAACAATGCAATCTTAGAAATTCATCCGGGCGCGGGCGGCACGGAATCACAAGACTGGGCGAGCATGCTCTTGCGCATGTATACCCGCTTTGCGGAATCAATGAATTTCCAAGTTGACACGTTGGATTATTTGCCCGGGGATGAAGCGGGTGTGAAGAGTGTTGTCTTGCAAATTAGCGGGCCGAATGCCTACGGTTATTTGAAAGCGGAAAAGGGTGTTCACCGTCTCGTTCGCATCAGCCCGTTTGATTCTTCCGGACGGCGTCACACGTCGTTTGCTTCCTGCGAAGTCATGCCGGAGTTAGATGATAATGTTGAAGTGACGATCAACAGCGATGACTTGCGTATTGATACATTTCGTTCCAGCGGTGCAGGCGGTCAGCACGTCAACACGACCGATTCGGCAGTAAGAATCACCCATTTGCCGACAAATACCGTGGTCAGCTGTCAGTCGGAGCGTTCACAGCTTAAAAACCGGGAAAAAGCGATGAAAGCGCTCCGGTCGAAGCTTCATCAGCTCGAACTGCAAAAACAGCAGGAAGAAGCGGATGAAATCCGGGGCGAACAGTCTGATATCGGCTGGGGCAGTCAAATTCGCTCGTACGTTTTTCACCCGTATAATATGGTGAAAGATCACCGGACAAACTATGAAGTCGGCAATACAGAAGCGGTGATGGACGGGAAATTGATGCCGTTCATCGACGCTTACTTGCGCAAACAAATCGAATAACAAGAAGCACCGCTTAAGAAGCGGTGCTCAGACTGTAGACAAACTATATTTTGATGTCAGCCATGAATCCACTACCCTCCGCTTGCCCCGGGCAAGGACTCAGCTAGTATTCGGCGGCCTCGGGCCGCCGAATCCGGATCTTCGTCGCTTGCTTTCCCGGAGGCGTCGGAGGAGTGGATGCATGGCTTCTTTTTTTATAAATACACTCACTTCAAAAAATAGGATGACCCAGCATCCCGGCTTTCTCCTGCGGGATAGCGAGACAGACGAGACCCTGCAGGGCATCAGCCCGAAGCGGCTCGGCGCTCGCCCGCGGACTAGTAAGACACGGCGAAGTCTTTTTGAGCCGATGTCGCAGTGATACCTTCAGGTGAAAGAAGCCGGACGATGCGTCGTCATCCGTTCCTTTTAACATGACAACTAATGATGTCATGACTTTGTCAACACTCTGAGCACCGCTTAAAAAAAAGCGGTGCTTTTTTATTCTAAAGCGTTAGCGGGTTCGCGTTTACAGGCTTTGCAGCCGGTGATATACTACTGAAGGATTTTAATGCGAAAGCGGTGAAGACTTTTATGATGAAAGAATTAAATCGCAATCGGCATCAACCGCTGCTCTCGCCGGCTCAGCAGACGGTTGCCGAGTTTATGTTTGTACTGCTTGGGTCCGCGCTCGTTGCGGTATCATTCAATTTGTTTTTGTTGCCTAACCAAATTGCTTCAGGCGGAGTTTCCGGGATTTCGACCATTACATATAACGTCTTCGGCATCGAACCGGCCTATGCGCAATGGGCGTTAAATATTCCTTTGTTTATAGCGGGGATCCTGCTGCTCGGAGGGAGTTTGCTTGGGAGCGTCATGTACGGGATGAAGACGCTGGCCGGAACACTCTTCTTGCCGTATGTCGTTTACTTAACCCGCGAATTGGAGCCGGCGACAACCGATCCGCTTTTGGCGGCCATTTTTGGCGGTATCGGGGTCGGGCTCGGTTTAGGAACGGTTTTTCGGACGCACGCATCGACCGGCGGCACCGACCTTGCGGCGCAAATTTTCAATAAATATACCGGTATTTCACTCGGGGTATCCGTTTTTGTTATGGACGGGCTGATTGTCGCGACAAGTGCCGCAGTGTTCGGTTTTGAATTTGCGTTGTATGCACTGATCGCCTTGTTCACGACGGGGAAAACGATCGATATCGTCCAGATCGGTTTTGGCTATTCGAAGCAAGTGCTGATTATTTCGGAAAAGGAAGAAGCGGTGAAAAACGCGCTTTTAACGAAAGTTGATCGGGGTGTAACCAAACTGAACGCCTTCGGCGGGTACACAGATGATGAAAGACCGGTGTTAATGTGTGTGGTCGGCCGAAATGAAGTGACAAAATTAAAGCGTGTCGTGCAAGAAATTGATTCCGGGGCGTTTATGATTGTAAATGACACCTCCGAAGTGCTCGGTGAGGGTTTCAAAAAAGTGTAATTCGGTTATAATTGAAATGTGTGAAGATTAAAACGAGGGGGATGAAAGAGATGAAGAAATTGACAGCCATGCTGGCGAGCGCCGTCATTATTCTCGGTGCATGCGGAAATGCTGAAGAAAACAATGACGCAGATCCTGCAGAGAATAATAATGCCGCGGAAGAGAATAATGCAAATGAAAATGCTGCTGACAGCGGTGAGTATGATCTAGCGAACGGGGAAGAAATGTATAACGGCAATTGTGCCTCTTGTCACGGCGGAGATTTAGAAGGCGGTTCAGGTCCCGGGCTTGAGGGGCTTTCGCATGACGAGGTCTTAACGGCTATCCAAGAAGGCCCAGGAAGCATGCAGGCAGATATTGTCGAAGGTGATGACGCGGAAGACGTTGCCGCGTGGGTTGCGGATCAGTAATTGTCCGGAGTTACAATAGCGGAATAATAGCAACTTCCAGCTCTTTCCATGACAGCGTTATGGAAAGGGCTTTTTTATTTTTGTAGTCAGATTGAAATCTAATTGTAAAAAACTTTAACTGTTCTTGTCGAAAATTGATGATATAATGTGATAGGTATTGTCAAGAATTGCGGCTTATTATCAAGAATAATCAATTATACACACGACTAAATATACATAGGAAGTGATCAGTTTGATTCAAATGCAGGATGTTTGGAAAACTTATCCAAACGGTGTCATGGCGATTAACGGGATGACCATCCATATCGACAGCGGAGAATTCGTGTATATTGTCGGGTCCAGCGGCGCCGGCAAATCGAGTTTTATTAAAATGCTCTACCGAGAAGAAAAGCCGACGCGCGGAGAAATCTTCATCGATGACAAAAAACTTGCTGATTATAAGGAGCGGCATATTCCTTATTTGCGCCGGAATATGGGTGTTGTATTCCAAGACTTTAAACTGTTACCCGGTTTAACCGTGTTTGAAAACATCGCTTTTGCTCTGGAAGTTATTGAAGAGAAAAAAGATGAAATTAAACGTCGCGTGATGCAAGTGTTAGATATTGTCCGGTTAAAAAATAAAGCGCGTTTTTATCCGCACGAACTTTCCGGCGGTGAACAGCAGCGCGTTGCGATTGCCCGTGCGATTGTCAACAATCCGTCGGTATTGATCGCTGATGAACCGACAGGAAACCTTGACCCGGATACGTCTTGGGAAATCATGCATATTTTAGAAGAGATCAATGACCGCGGTACAACCGTGTTGATGGCGACACACAACCGCGAAATCGTCAACAGTATGCGCAAACGGGTAATTGCTATTGAAGGAGGCCGCATTGCGCGGGATGAAGTTAGGGGGACGTACAACAATGAAAGTTAGGACATACGGCCGCCACTTTAAAGAGGGCAGCAAAAATCTCGTACGCAACGGCTGGATGACGTTTGCTTCAATTAGCGCCGTGACGGTGATGCTGCTTGTCGTCGGCGCTTTTCTTGCCGTGATCATGAACATAAATCATTTTGCCGACTCGCTGGAAGAAGATGTCGAAATTCGCGTTTTTATCGACCGCGATGCGGAAACATCGGAACAGGATAACTTGGAAGAAAATATCGACACGCTCTCGGGCGTCGACACGATTGATTATATCCCCCGCGACGAAGGTTTGGAAGACTTTATTGACAGTTTGGGTGATGAAGGGGATTATTTCGAGTCGCTCCGCGAGGAGAACCCGTTAAACGACGTGTTTGTCGTGAATGCCGAAAATCCTGAGCAAACGGATCGTTTGGCTGCCGACATTGAAGGCATGGATCATGTTGAAAACCTTGAATACGGCCAAGATATTTTTGAACAGCTGTTCTCCGCGACTGATTTCATCCGGATTGCCGGAATTGTCTTGATCGCCGGGCTGCTGTTCACAGCGATATTCTTGATTGCGAATACAATTAAATTGACAATCATTGCCCGAAAAACCGAAATCGGCATTATGAAACTTGTCGGTGCGACAAACAGTTTTATTCGCTGGCCGTTCTTTATTGAGGGACTGCTGCTCGGAATCCTCGGGTCGATTCTGCCGATCGCTGCCCTGACCTATGGCTATGACCAGCTTTATCATGCGATCGGCGAACGGACCGGTTTGGATTTCTTTGAATTCTTGCCGCCTTACCCGATGCTTTTGCAAATTTCTGTCCTGCTGGTTGTTACAGGTGCAGTCGTCGGTGTATGGGGAAGCTTAATGAGTGTTAGGAAATTCTTGAAAGTATAGCCGGATTTATTAACGGAATAATGATCGCCAGTCAGCCGGAACCGAACAGTTTGGCTGACCGATCATTGTTCGTTTCAAAGAACGACGCCTATTTCCCGGGAAATAGGCTTACATATTGCAAAACGTAAGGAAAGGAGCAAGCGCAGTGAAAAAGACGATGATCGGTTTACTGACAATCCCGTTATTTTTGTTAACGGACGCAGCTGTAAATACATATTCATCTGTTTCGGCAGAATTTAATGAAGACAAAGGGGAAGACCTGGAAGAACAGATCGAAGAATTCCGCGCAGAACAGGATGAAGCAGCGGAAGAGTCGGATTTAACGGAAGAAGAGTTAGAAGAAATTGAAGAAGAAATGGATGAAGTGGAAGCGGAACTCGCCGAATTGGATGAGCAAATGGCGGAGACGCAGATGGAAATTGATGATAAAGAAGAGGAAAAAGCTGCAACGGAGTCGCGAATCAGTGACTTGCACGCTGACATTGAAGAACTAGAAGAACGCATTGCTGAGCGTGACGATATTTTAAAAGACCGAGTCCGTTCGATGCACCAAAACGGCGGTGATGTCAGCTATCTTGAAGTCGTGCTCGGAGCGCAAAATTTCGGTGACCTAATCGAGCGGATCTCAACGCTGAACACAGTGCATGAGCAAGATCGCGATATTTTAGAAGAGCACATTGCAGATATGAAAAGTTTAGAAGAAGCAAAAGCGGCGCTTGAAGAAGAACTTGCCGCTTTAGAAGAACAAGTAGCGGAACTTGAAAGTCTGGAAGCTGATTTAGATGCTCAGATGGAAGAAAAAGACGCTTTCCTCGAAGAGCTGGAAGAAGAGGGTTATGATCTTGAAAATGATTTAATGTCGCTTGAGGATGAACAAGAATTCCTTGAACAGCAGGAAGCAGCCGCAGAGCAGGAACTGCAAGCTTGGGAAGAGGAAAAAGAGCGGATTGAAGAAGAAAAAGAGCGCCAACGGCAAAAAGAGCTTGAGCGTCAGCGCCGAGAAGAACGTGAGCGTCAGCAGCAGGAAGAAGAGGAACGCCGCGCTCAAGAAGAAGCTGAGGCGGAAGAACAGGAATCATCGACATCTTCCGGAAGCGACAACAGCGGCTCAAGCAACAGTTCGGGCAGTAATAACACGTCAGCCGAAGCTGAGAGCTCTTCCAGCGGCGGAACGCTGGCGCGTCCGGCAAACGGCCGTGTCACATCCGGTTTTGACCCGAATCGCAAGCACCCGGTTCACGGCGATGTGCGCCCGCATACAGGAAAAGATTTCGGGCGTGACGGCGGCACAGATATATATGCAGCTGAAGACGGAACGGTTATTTCCTCCAGCCGCATGGGCGGATACGGAAATACAGTGATGATTTCGCATAACATTGACGGCCAGGCCGTGACGACGATGTATGCTCATTTGGCTTCATCAAGTGTCTCGGCGGGAGACCGTGTTTCGCGCGGAGAACGGATTGCTACGATGGGGACAACCGGAACGTCAACCGGCGTACACTTGCATTTTGAAGTTCACCCTGGCGGTTATTCCGGCGGCTCGTCAGCTGTTCCTCCGGCTGAATGGCTGAATTAATCTTAAACACCGAAGCTGAAAAACCCGCGTATGTTTTGTTAAGCATGCGCGGGTTTTCTTTATTTTGCGGGTAAATATTCAGCGAATTATTTTCGAACGAGCTGACAGTCTGATATCATAACGGTAATGAATGATTAAAAAATGCGTTGCGATAAATAATTCGAATGAGGTGTCGAAATGAACAAAAAAAATGCAGTCCTCCCCGTGGCTGTCGTGTTTTCATTAGCTGCGGGCGCTGGCGGTATGTATGCGGCGATGGACTTAACCGATACGGAAGACTCTCAAGAGGAAAGCGTAAACGAAGAAGCTCTATTGAATGAAGAAGTTAGCGAAGAAGAAGACGGCGCTGACCTTGCTTCTGAGCTGGAAAAAATCGAAGAAACGTTTAACATCGTCTCATCACAGTACATTGATGATGTTGACGAGACGGAATTGGTAGATGGAGCGATTTCCGGCATGCTGGAAACGCTTGATGATCCTTATTCTGTTTACATGGACGAAGAAACGGCCGGAGAGTTTATGGAGTCGCTCGATTCCTCGTTCGAAGGGATCGGCGCGGAAGTGAATATGACCGACGGGCAAGTGACGATTGTTGCGCCGATTCCGGATACACCGGCTGAAGAGGCCGGGTTGCGTCCGAATGATCAGCTGATCGAAATTGACGGCGAAAACATCGAAGATTTATCGTTAAATGAAGCGGTGATGGAAATTCGCGGTGAGAAAGGAACGACGGTGACGTTAACGATTGACCGCCCGGGTTCCAGCGATTTAATGGAGATCGACGTCGAGCGTGACGAAATTCCTGTCGAGACCGTTTCTTCAGAAGTTGTTGAAAAAGACGGACAGACGATCGGTGAATTAGAAATCCGCTCATTTTCGGAAAACACCGCCGAACAGTTTGAGGAAGAACTGATGGCGTTAGAAGATGAAGGTATCGACGGTTTGATCCTCGATGTACGCGGCAATCCGGGAGGTTATTTGCAGAGTGTTGAGCAGATCGGCGACTTGATTGTACCCGGCGGTGAACCGATTGTGCAGATGGAAGATCCGAACGGCGAAGTTGTCCGGGAAATTTCCAATCTCGAAGAAGATAAAGACTACCCGATTGTCACTTTGATTAATGAAGGCAGTGCATCGGCATCAGAAATATTGGCAGCTGCATTAAAAGAAGCCGCCGATCAAGATGTTGTCGGCGAAACGACATTCGGCAAGGGTACAGTCCAACAGACACTGCCGTTTGAAGATGGAAGTGAATTGAAGCTCTCGATGTTCCGCTGGTTGACCTCTGCCGGAAATGATATTGACGAAAACGGGGTCGAGCCGACTCATGAAGTTTCCCAGCCGGACTACTTTTATTTATCACCGCTGGAAAATGACGAGCCGTTGGAATACGATATGTCCAATGACGACGTTGAAACAGCGCAAGTTATGCTCGGCGCGATGGGATATGATCCGGGACGGGAAGACGGCTATTTCGATGAGTCTACCGAAGAAGCAGTCCGGTCCCTGCAAGAAGAGGAAGGTTTAGAAACAAGCGGCCAAATTGATGAAGACACGGCTGATCGTATGCAGGAGCTTCTGATTGATTTAATTCAAGATCCAGATGAAGACCTCCAGCGTGAAAAAGCGATCGAACTTCTCACAGACGGCGAATAATCATGTTCATAATCAAACCGCGGTGCAAATTATCGCCCGCGGTTTTCTCTTTTGAAAGAATTTGCGAAAAATTCCTTTTCTTTTTAATGGAATCCTTTAAAATGAAAGGGAGAGAAGCTCAGTTATTTATCGTGTGGAGGAGGCATTGTTTCAATGGAAATCGGTACAGAAATATTGTGGGCGATCGTCAGGCTGTTGATGAACCCTCTTACATATATTTTTTTAATTGTTTCATGGTGGGCCGCGGCGGCTGTTGTTAAACGGCAGCGCCGGGATTTTCATACGAGAGTGCACAGTATCGGTGATCAGCTGATCTCTCCGGCTGCGGTATCTTTCATAGCGGCTGCAGCTGTCACGGCGGTTATTCTGCTGATAGGAGTTGAATTGCCCGCAGGAGTGCTTATGCTCTTAGGCGCGGTTTGGCTTCCGTTGCTGCTTACGCGCAACGGACGGTGGATGAGTTTTACGGTCGCCGGTCCGTTAACGCTGTTAATTCTCCCTTGGCTTCCTGCCGGCGGGACGGATTGGCCGCTCGTGAATCAGCGTCTCGCCGAAATATCAGAATGGAATGTGTACAACTTTGTGATTCTTTTGGCTGTCATGGCTTTAGCCGAAGCGGTGCTAATCCGTAAAGACGGCGCCGCGCAAACGTCGCCGACGGTTGTGCGCAGCCCGCGGGGGAAAATGGTCGGAGAGCACCGGGCGCGCCGGATTTGGTTATTGCCGGTCGTTTTTCTTTTTCCGGCCGGAGCAGTTTCCGGCTCGGCTTATTGGCCGCTGCTTCCCGAATTAGCCGTAACAGGCGGACTCGGGTTTATCGCTGTCCCTTTTCTGCTCGGTTTGCAGCTGCGCATTCACAGTGATATGCCGGCCGACGGCGTCCGAAAAGTCGGATTTCGTTTAACGCTGCTCGCTCTTTTAACAGCGGGTGCTGCTGCCGGTGCTTACTGGTATGAACCGTTAATTTGGGCGGTTCCGGCTCTTATGCTTTTGGGCCGCGCAGGAATATTTTTTGTCTATCAAGCCGGCGACCAAAAACGCATCAGTCAGTTCCCGCGCCTAGAGCAGGGAATGAAAGTGCTCGGTGTCCTTCCTGATACAACAGCGGAAAAACTGGAAATTCTAATCGGAGAAATCATTACAAAAGTAAACGGGCGTGAAGTTCTTTCCCAGCGAGAATTTTACGACGCCCTGCAGCAAAACCCGGCCTTTTGTAAATTGGAAATAAAGGATCGAAACGGTGAACCGCGCATTGCGCAGGCGTCAGTATACGAAAAGGATCACTATCAAATCGGCTGCCTCTTTGTACCTGACGACGAATACGGGAATTTATCCTCACGGGCGCTCCGTTCATCGGCAGTTATCCAAAGCGACCGGGCGGATATTGCCCGGGAACGCTCTGAGGAAGACTCGGCTGCTTTTCACGCGGAAGAAACAGCTGCGGGGTTCGACGAAGATATAACGGCTGAAACGCCGGAGAATGAGGCAGACTCACAGGCGGTAAATGATGACAGCGGAGATAACGTTCATGAGCGATTCTCGGAAAGCTCAGCAGAGGAAGAGAACCCCGAAGAAGAGGAAAGAACCGATGCAGAAGAAGAGCCGGAACCGCTTTTGGAACAGCAAGATGATCTGCCGGACGAAGCTTACGGACAAGCTTCCGGTTTATCTGCTTTTTACGATGAATTTCGCGATACGCGCCCCAAGCGTGATTACCAACGGCCGACGGATGCAGATGAAGACTATGATAAGAATGTTTAAACGGTTAACCGCCTGCTTAGGCGGTTTTTTCGTATGATTTTGACCGAATGCACGTTCGCAGTCTGTATGATATAATCGGTGCCTGCCAGTCAAAACAGTTGCTTTCACATGATAGAATCGTTACGCTCAAACAAGATAAACGGCAGGAAATGAAGGGGAGGGCGATCAATGACCTTGCAGGAGAGCGAAACATTTCAACTGGAATCGGCTTACGAGCCGCAAGGCGACCAACCGCAGGCAATTGAGCATCTCGTTAATGGTATATACAATGGGAAGCAGTTTCAAACTCTGCTCGGGGCGACAGGAACGGGCAAGACGTTTACCGCGTCAAACGTGATTCAGCAAGTCAATAAACCGACGCTTGTCATTGCCCACAATAAAACGCTCGCAGGTCAGCTCTACAGTGAGTTTAAAGAGCTGTTTCCGAACAACCGGGTAGAGTACTTTGTCAGTTATTACGATTATTATCAGCCGGAAGCGTATATTCCGCAGTCGGACACATATATCGAAAAAGATGCAAGCATTAATGATGAAATTGATAAATTACGGCACTCCGCGACAAGCGCTCTGTTTGAACGCAATGATGTCATCATCGTGGCCAGTGTTTCATGCATATACGGTCTCGGTTCCCCGGAAGAATACCGCGATCTTGTTGTCAGCCTGCGAAAAGGCATGGAGCGCGAGCGGAACAATTTACTGCGTCAGCTCGTCGATGTGCAATACGAACGCAACGATATAAATTTTACGCGCGGAACGTTTCGCGTACGCGGCGATGTAGTTGAAATTTTTCCTGCTTCGCGTGATGAACACTGCTTGCGTATTGAATTTTTCGGTGATGAGATCGACCGGATTACCGAGGTTGATGCTCTGACCGGTGAAATTCTCGGCGAACGCAATCACGCTGCGATTTTTCCCGCTTCGCACTTTGTGACTCGCGAGGAAAAATTAAAGCGGGCGATCGAAAACATTGAAAAAGAACTGGAAGAACGGCTCGCCGAGCTGAACAGCCAAGATAAACTGTTGGAAGCACAGCGGCTCGAACAGCGGACCCGCTACGATATCGAAATGATGCAGGAAATGGGGTATTGTTCCGGCATCGAGAACTACTCCCGGCATTTAACGTTTCGAGAAGCGGGAGCAACGCCGTATACCCTGCTTGATTTTTTCCCGAATGATTTCTTAATGATTGTCGATGAGTCGCACGTGACGCTTCCGCAAGTGCGGGGAATGTACAACGGCGACCAGGCGCGTAAATCAGTACTCGTCGATCACGGTTTTCGTCTTCCGTCAGCAAAGGACAACCGGCCGCTGACATTTGCGGAGTTTGAAGAGCATATTCATCAGGCGCTGTTTGTCTCGGCTACGCCCGGCCCTTATGAACTGGAGAAGACCCCGGAACTTGTCGAACAGATTATTCGTCCGACAGGTCTGTTAGACCCATCGATTGATGTCCGCCCGATCGAAGGGCAAATTGATGACTTAATCGAAGAAATCCGCATCCGGCGCGAACGCAATGAACGGGTGTTGGTGACGACATTGACGAAAAAAATGTCGGAAGATTTGACCGACTATTTAAAAGAAATCGGTATTCGCGTCAAATATTTGCACTCAGATATTAAAACGCTCGAGCGCATTCAGATTATCCGTGACTTGCGTAAAGGCGAATTCGATGTACTGATCGGGATCAATTTGCTGCGTGAAGGACTCGATATGCCGGAAGTATCGCTCGTTACCATTTTAGATGCAGACAAAGAAGGATTTTTGCGCGCAGAACGCTCGTTGATTCAAACGATGGGCCGTGCCGCCAGAAACGCGAACGGCCATGTCATTATGTATGCAGATAAAATAACGAAGTCAATGGATATTGCGATCGAAGAAACGAAACGGCGCCGCACGAAACAAAAGGCGTATAATGAGGAGCACGGGATTACGCCGACAACGATCAGCAAACCGATTCCGGAGCTGATTCAGGCGACGTATGCCGCCGAAGAGGAAGAAGCGTACGAAGCGTTTACGAAGGCGCCGCAAGAACAGCTCAGTAAAAAAGACCGTGAAAAGGTAATTGAACGAATGGAGACGGAAATGAAGCAGGCGGCGAAAGATTTAGATTTCGAACGGGCTGCCGAGCTGCGCGATGTGATTTTGGAGCTTAAATCGGAAGGGTGACAAAAGATGCCATTGGAAAACCTTACTGTTAAGGGAGCGCGGTCGCACAATTTAAAAGATATTGATGTGACGATTCCGCGCGATAAACTGATTGTTATGACCGGGCTGTCCGGGTCCGGCAAGTCTTCGCTCGCTTTTGATACGATTTATGCTGAAGGCCAGCGCCGTTACGTTGAATCGCTTTCGGCGTATGCGCGTCAATTTCTCGGTCAAATGGATAAACCGGATGTCGATTCGATTGAAGGCCTTTCACCGGCGATCTCGATCGATCAAAAAACGACCAGCCGCAATCCGCGTTCGACAGTCGGCACCGTGACGGAAATTTATGATTATTTGCGCTTGCTGTTTGCGCGCGTCGGCCGTCCGGTTTGTCCGACACACGGGATTGAAATTTCATCGCAAACCGTACAGCAAATCGTCGATCAGCTCCTCGGCTATGAAGAACGGACGAAAATGCAAATTCTCGCTCCGATCGTTGCCGGCCGAAAAGGAACGCATCAAAATGTACTGACCGATATCAAAAAGCAAGGCTTTGTCCGCGTGCGTGTCGACGGAGAGATGCATGAAGCGGCCGAAGCGGATCAATTAGAGTTAAATAAAAACAAAAAACATAACATTGAAGTCGTGATCGACCGGATTGTCATTAAGGAAGGAATTGAAGCGAGATTAGCCGATTCTGTCGAAACAGCAGCTAACCTTGCGGACGGCAAGGTGCTCGTCGATGTTATCGGCGAGCAAGAATTGACATTCAGCCAAAAACACGCCTGTCCGCATTGCGGTTTTTCGATCGGTGAATTGGAACCGCGAATGTTTTCGTTTAACAGTCCGTTCGGGGCGTGTCCTACGTGCGACGGAATCGGGCACAAATTAGAAGTCGATCAAGACCTTGTCATTCCCGATCCATCGCTTTCGCTTCGGGATCACGCGATCCAAGCGTGGAAGCCGGTCAGTTCCCATTATTACCCGGAACTGCTCGCGAGTGTTTGTGATCATTTCGGTATCGATATGGATACGCCGTTTAAAAATCTGCCGGAGGATCAGCAGAATATCGTTTTATACGGAGGCGGTTCGGAAATCATCAGCTTTCGGTTTGAAAATGAGTTCGGACGCACACGCGAAAAAGACATGACCTTTGAAGGCGTTTTGACAAATATTTCCCGGCGCTACCGGGAGACCGGTTCTGATTATATTCGCGAGCAAATGGCTTCATACATGACAGAGACGACCTGTCCGACCTGCAGCGGAAACCGTCTGACAAAAGAATCGCTTGCGGTTAAAATAGCGGGGTATCATATCGGCGAATTGACTGATATGTCTGTTAAAACCGGCAAGGGTTTTTTCGAAGAATTGACGCTGTCAGATAAAGAGATGACGATCGCGCGGATGATCATCCGCGAAATCGATGAACGGCTCGGATTTTTAATGAACGTCGGCTTGGAATATTTGACGCTTTCCCGTTCAGCGGGAACCCTTTCCGGCGGGGAAGCGCAGCGGATCAGACTGGCAACGCAAATCGGCTCTTCTCTAATGGGCGTTCTCTATATTCTTGACGAACCGTCGATCGGCCTCCACCAGCGCGATAATCACCGTTTGATTACGACGCTGGAGCGGATGCGCGATCTCGGCAATACGCTCATTGTTGTCGAGCACGATGAAGATACGATGCTCGCAGCCGATCACATCATTGATGTCGGCCCCGGGGCCGGTGCGCATGGCGGATGGATCACGGCTGAAGGAACACCGGAAGAAGTGAAAGCCAACTCCGCATCGTTAACCGGGGAATACTTGTCCGGGAAGAAATTTATTCCGCTTCCGGCTGAACGCCGGCAACCGGACGGCCGCAAGCTGTCGATCACAGAAGCAGAAGAAAATAATTTGCAAAAAACGAATGTAGATATCCCGCTCGGCATGCTCGTGGCGGTGACAGGAGTTTCCGGGTCGGGCAAAAGTACGCTTATTAATGATATTTTGTACAAATCGCTGGCGCAGAAACTGACGACAGCAAAAGAAAAACCGGGAAAAGTGAAAGAAGTGGCCGGCACTGAACATTTAGAGAAGGTTGTTGAAATCGATCAATCGCCGATCGGCCGGACACCGCGGTCAAATCCGGCTACTTATACGGGTGTATTTGACGACATTCGCGACGTGTTTGCGATGACGAACGAAGCGAAAGTGCGCGGCTACAAAAAAGGACGCTTTAGTTTTAACGTCAAAGGCGGCCGCTGTGAAGCGTGCCGCGGCGACGGGATTATTAAAATTGAGATGCATTTTCTGCCGGATGTCTACGTGCCGTGTGAAGAATGCGACGGAAAACGGTACAATCGCGAGACGCTGGAAGTGAAATATAAAGGAAAAAGTATTGCCGACGTGCTCGCGATGACAGTTGAAGATGCGCTGGAATTCTTTGAGAACATTCCGCGGATAAAAAGAAAAATTCAGACGCTGTTTGATGTCGGACTCGGATATATGACGCTTGGACAGCAGGCGACGACGCTATCAGGGGGCGAAGCACAGCGCGTGAAACTGGCTTCGCAGCTGCACCGGCGAACAAACGGCAAGTCGCTTTATATTCTTGACGAACCGACAACAGGGCTGCACGTCCACGATATCGGCCGTTTGCTGAACGTGCTGCAGCGCCTTGTTGATAACGGCGATACGGTATTAATCATTGAGCATAACCTTGATGTGATTAAAACAATGGATCACGTCATCGATCTCGGTCCGGAAGGCGGAGATAAAGGCGGGAAGCTTGTCGCCTCTGGCACACCGGAGGAAGTCGCAGCAATCGCTGACTCGCATACGGGGAGATACTTGCAGCCGATCCTTGAACGCGAGCGCGCCCGTATGAAAGAACGCTTAAAAGAAAAAGAAAGGGCGGCGGCAGAGTCGCCGAACTGACATGGAATGCCGTATTCTTACGGCATTTTTTTGTTGAAACTTTTAAGCCGGCTTTTCGTAATCCAAGACGAGTAAAAATTTATGAAAAAGGGAATTATATAAGGTGACTGTGCGTATGAACATTTTAAGGAGGGGTTGAAATGTCAGAAGAACGCAAAATGGTGCTGAAAATGATTGAAGACGGGAAAATCACTGCGGAAGAAGGCTCGCAGCTGTTGGAAGCTCTGAAAGAGGATTCTTCCGGCCAAGTGAAAGAAGATATTTCGAAAGTGAAGGATGCGGAAGACGCGCAAGAAGCATCGCAAACGACCGACAAAAAAGCCGCGGGCCATGAAGCAAAACCGGAAGACGGCTATATATCAAAAGATGTCAATTGGGACGCGGAAGGCGGCTTTCGGCGGGCAGAAGAGAAAGTACAGACCTTCGCCGGCCGGTTCACAGATTTTATTGAAGATGCGATTTATAAAATCAAAGAGTCCGATTTGGATTTCAATTTCGGCAATTCAGTTGAAGTTCAGCATATATTTCATCATTCCGGAGCGCATGTAGAAGAAGCGCGCGTGCATATTGAAAACGGCAATGTCGAGTTCCTTCCGTGGGACGGAGATGATGTCCGCGTGGAGTGCAATGTCAAAGTATACAAAGTGGAGGATGCCGAAGAGGCTCGCCGCACATTTTTAAACAATGTCGTCTTTGAAGTTTCTGACGATAAAGTCAAACTCGAGTCAAAGAAAAAAACGATGAAAGTCCATACGGTTGTCCGTGTTCCCCGGGCTAAATTGGAAGAAGTGAAAATCTATGCGTTTAACGGCAAGATAACCGGGGAACGTGTATCGGCAGATAAGGCAGAAATGCAGACCGTAAACGGGCGGATTCAATTCGATCATCTGCACGCAGATAAATTGAAGTTAGAAACCGTCAACGGGACTGTCAGCGTGAATCATTTGGACGCGGAAAAAGCCGATATTAAAACTGTAAATGGAACCGTGACGATTAAGAGCGCCCGCGGGGATACAGAAGCTGAAACATTGAACGGCACCATCCATTTCAGTTTAACCGATCCGACGTTCTCCCGTGCTTATTTGAAAACAACGACAGGCAGCGTCCATGTAGCGGTGCCGTCAAGAATGAAAACAGAAGGGGTTCTGAAATCGACGATTGGAAACATTGACTGCGATCTTCCGAGAATGACAATTATTGATGAGAAGCGGGACTTTGCAAGCAAGCGCGTGTCGTTTATATCGAATAAAAACGGTGACCGGCAGCTTTACTTGGAGGTCGAAGCGACAACCGGATCGATCTATGTGCAATCAGAACACTAATCCGCCCCTTATTATCGGTTCCCCCAAATGAAAAAACGAACTGCCGAAAAAATCGAGAAGGGCGTGATGAGATTGAAACGATTATACAAGTCTGAAAGCGATCGTAAAATAGCAGGCATTTGCGGAGGTCTCGGCGATTATTTCAATATCGATCCGACAATTATCCGGATCGTCTTTTTGATCTTGATTATCCCGGCCAATATTATGATGATTCTCGGTTATATTTTGATGATGCTCGTGATTCCCGATGAATCGGAAGTGGCGTCCTAATGGTCTGGCTCGTTCATATTTTAGTAAATGCCGTGACCTTGATGATCATTGCGCACTTTTTCGCTTCGGTAACATTATCAGGGTTTGGCGCGGCGATTTTAGCCAGTATTATTCTCGGGATCGTCAATATGATTGTTAAGCCGATTCTCGTGATCTTGACGCTCCCGGTGACAGTTTTAACACTCGGTTTGTTTTTGTTTGTGATCAATGCGATCACACTGTTGTTAACTTCTGCTGTTATGGGCGACAACTTTTCGATTGACAGTTTCGGGATGGCTGTCGTGGCAGCGGTGATCTTTGCGATCTTGAGTTCGTTAATCCACTCATTTATTATCGATCCGCTGACAAAACGATAAATGCGTCTAAACGGAAGGAGGTCCCGCTCCTTCCGTTCTTTTATGAATTTCCTTTCTGTCAATCGGCTTTGGGTGTGCTAAAATAAAAGTATTATTTAGCGCGGCCGCCTTATATGGTCAGCCTAAGGAGGAATTTTTGTATGGCGGAAGTTACAGCAAAAGACTTGATTGAGGAATTTAATTTAGAACTTATTAATAATGAAGAACAAACAGTTTTCAGGCCGGTCACGACCAGCGATATTTCTCGGCCCGGCATGGAGATGGCCGGTTATTTTACATATTACCCGGCCAAACGGATTCAGCTGCTCGGTAAAACGGAGCTCTCATTTTATGAAGAACTTTCTGAAAGTGATAAGGAAGACCGAATGTACCGTCTATGTACATACGATACACCGGCGATTATCATTTCGCGCGGCATCGAAGCGCCGGAATTTTTAATTGCCGCTGCAAATGCGGTCGGGGTTCCGTTATTGTCGAGTGAAAAAACAACGACAAGAATGAGCAGTATGCTGACGACGTTTTTAGAAAGCCGCTTAGCGCCGATGACGGCGATGCACGGTGTGCTAATTGATATTTACGGAATCGGCGTTTTAATTACGGGATCAAGCGGCGTCGGGAAAAGCGAAACAGCACTGGACCTTGTGCGCCGCGGGCATCGGCTTGTCGCTGACGATTCTGTCGAAATACGTCAAGAACATGACGGTATTCTCGTCGGTCGTTCGCCGGAATTGATCAAGCATTTGCTTGAAATCCGCGGTCTCGGAATCATCAATGTCATGACGCTGTTTGGAGCCGGATCGGTGAGGAATTTCAAGCGTATCGGTTTGGCGATCGACTTGGAGATTTGGGACAACAAAAAACAGTATGACCGCTTAGGGCTCGATGAAGATTCAGTAAAGATCTTCGACACCGAAGTCCCGAAAATTGAAATCCCTGTTCGGCCTGGGCGCAACTTGGCAGTAATCATCGAGGTAGCGGCGATGAACTTCAGGCTGAAGCGCATGGGAATCAATGCAGCAGAGCAATTTTCTGAACGTCTGTCCAGTGTGATCGACGAAGGAGCATCTGAAGACTGAAAATCAGTTAAAAATAATTTCGAGGTGAAACAATGATTACAGCAACAGCTCAACCACTCAATCCAATCGCATTTGAACTCGGACCGCTGACCGTTCATTGGTACGGCCTGATCATCGGCATCGGCGCTGTCCTCGGTTATCTTCTTGCTCAATCGGAAGCGAAAAAACGCGGCTTGCCTGAAGATACATTGGCGGATCTTTTACTGTTCGCTTTGCCGCTGGCGATTTTAGGAGCGCGTCTTTATTACGTGATATTCTCGTGGGAAAATTATGCCGATCAACCTGTGCGCGCCCTTTATATATGGGAAGGCGGGCTGGCGATTCACGGCGGGTTAATTGCCTCGGCGATTACAGCGATCGTGTTTGCGCGAAAAAAAGGGTTATCTTTCTGGAAAATTGCTGATATTACTGCTCCGAGCATCTTGCTGGGCCAGGCTGTCGGCCGCTGGGGTAATTTTA
This sequence comes from Salisediminibacterium halotolerans, assembly GCF_003814815.1. Classification (GTDB taxonomy): domain Bacteria; phylum Bacillota; class Bacilli; order Bacillales; family Salisediminibacteriaceae; genus Salisediminibacterium; species Salisediminibacterium halotolerans. The sequence continues at coordinate 89,064 of NZ_RKQQ01000001.1, read as the reverse complement.
TCAATCAGGAAGCTTACGGAGGCGAAGTTTCACGCGGATTTCTTGAAAGTTTGTTCCTGCCGGAATTTATTATTGAACAAATGTTTATTAACGGTGCCTATCATCATCCGACGTTTTTATACGAATCGCTTTGGAATCTTGCCGGTGTAGCGCTGTTATTGTATTTGCGCAAAGTCAATATGCGGCAAGGTGAACTGTTTATTACGTATATGATTTGGTATTCGTTCGGGCGCTTTTTTATCGAAGGTTTGCGGACCGATTCATTGATGCTCTTCGATGTTATTCAAGTCGCGCAGCTGATTTCGCTCGTGGCGATTGCAGGGGGGATGGCTCTGCTCGTTTACCGGCGGAAAACAGGAATGTCCAACAGGCGTTACTTAGATGCTGAGCCACAGAAAACAAACGTAAAGAAGTCAAAATCATAAGGAGAAACGTAACGATGATCTTGACGCTGAAAAAAGGCTTGCGCGCCGGGCTTGAAACATCATGGAAACTGGGGAAAATCATTTTCCCGATCACCCTGATTGTGACGATGCTCAGTCAAACGGCGGTGATGACGTGGCTGACGGAGATTTTGCGGCCGTTAATGAGCACGTTCGGTTTGACAGGCGAGTCGGCGCTTGCTCTCGTATTAGGGAATGTTCTGAATTTGTATGCGGCGATCGGCGCAATGCTGACGATGGATTTAACGGTAAAACAAGTTTTTATTATCGCCGTGATGCTGTCGTTTTCGCACAACTTATTTGTCGAATCGGCGGTAGTGAAGCAATTGGGGCTGAAAATTTCCGTCGTGCTTGTTGTCCGCATCAGTCTGGCTGCCGTATCCGGCTGGCTGATTCATCTTTTTTGGCAGGGCGGAAGTGAACAGGCGCAATACGGTTTTGCTTCCGGAGCGGCGCAGGAAGAAGTCAACGGGATGTGGCCGATTATGCTGCACGGAATTGAAAGCGCCGTGTTCGGGATTATTCAGCTCTCTATGATTGTGATCCCGATCATGATCGGGATTCAAATTATGAAGGATCTCGCCTGGCTGCCGTATTTCTCGAAATGGATGGCGCCGTTTACACGGATGTTAGGCATTGAACGGAACACGTCAACGACGCTCGCTGCCGGAATGGCATTCGGACTTGCCTACGGAGCGGGGGTGATGATTCAGGCGGTAAAAGAAGACGGGGTGAAAAAGAAAGATCTTTACCTTGTGTTTATTTTTCTCGTCGCGTGTCACGCGGTTATTGAAGACACGTTGATTTTCATACCGCTCGGCATACCTGTTTGGCCCCTTCTCGCTGTCAGGCTGATCACGGCAGTGCTGCTTACGATGGCTGTTGCCTTTGTATGGAACCGTCTGGAATCTGACGCAGAAACGGAACACCAATCTGCTTGGGGACCAGCGAAAGATAACGGATAGAAAGGAAGCTGAGAAACTGATGGAAGCAAAAAACAACAAGATCGAAACCGTCTTGTTTGATTTAGACGGGACGCTGATCAATACGATGGATTTAATTACGCTCTCGTTTTTGCATACGCTGGAAATTTATTTTCCCGACCGGCATTATACGCGGGAAGAGGTGCAAACGTTTATCGGACCGCCATTATCCGAGACATTCGGCCGCCTTAATCCCGGCAAAGAAGAAGAGATGATCACGGAATATCGAAAATTCAATCATGCGAATCACGACCGGCTTGTCACCCCATACGAAGGCGTGACAGAGACGCTGGAACAATTGCACGCCGAGGGCCGGAAAATGGCGATCGTTACGTCAAAACGGCGGGATACTGCCATTAAAGGGCTTGAACTGATGGACTTGACGCGGTTTTTCCCGGTGATCGTCAGCCTTGATGAAGTGACTAAGCACAAACCTGACCCAGAGCCGCTTGATATTGCGCTTGAGCAGCTGGATGCCGAACGCAGCAGCGCGATGATGGTCGGGGACAGCGAACATGATATTCTCTCGGGTCAAAACGCCGGCATGCTGACAGCCGGTGTCGCTTGGAGCATTAAGGGCCGGGAACATCTCGCGGCTTACAGACCGAATATTATGCTCGAAAAGATGCCGGATTTGCTCGACTATATCAATAACGGCTGATCAGCCGGAAACAGGTTGCGGGGGGTTTCAATTGGGACGGAATACAGAGCGGTATCCGGTCAGAAAAGACAATTCACTTTGGCATATATATAAAACCGTATCGTTTTGGAAAGTGGTAAAAAATTTCGCCGTCATTCAAGCTGCCCGCTATACCCCGTTTTTGCCGCTGAAAATCCGGCTGTACCGAACGTTTTTACGCATGGAAGTCGGCGACAAGACCGCTTTTGCGCTGATGGTTTTCCCGGATGTGATGTTTCCTGAACGAATTTCCGTCGGGAAGAACAGCGTTATCGGCTTTAATACGACGATTTTGGCGCATGAGTATTTAATAGATGAATATCGAATCGGTGATGTGACGATCGGTGACAACGTCATGATCGGAGCGAATACAACCATTCTCCCCGGCGTGACGATCGGCGACGGCGCGATTGTATCGGCAGCGACACTCGTGCATAAAGATGTTCCGCCTGGGGCGTTTGTCGGCGGAAACCCGATGACAGTGATCCGTCCGGGCGGTTCTGCATCTGATTCAAAACGAAACCAGCGGGATGATTGACCCGGTGGTTTTATTTGCATTTCGGCCGGGGATTTCTCACTGTCTGTTGACGGGGCTGGATGGAACAGGTAAACTACTATTTAACATCTTTATCGCTCTATCACATTAGCAAACTAAAGTAAAAGTGGAGGGCGTTGTCTTAAAAGAGAGGAGTCTGCAAATGACCAAGCTGTATATGTTTGAAAAACCGCTCGGCATGCGCGATACGCTGCCGGAACTGTTTGAACTTAAACGCTCAGTAAAAGAAACGATTCAAAAAGAGGTCAGCCTCTGGGGATACGAAACGATTGAAACACCGACGTTGGAGTTTCATGAAACCGTCGGACAAGCTTCGGCCATCCTCGATCAGCAGCTGTTTAAACTGCTCGACCAACAAGGGAACACATTAGTGCTTCGCCCTGATATGACAGCGCCGATTGCCCGGATTGCCGCATCGACATTAAAAGACGCCGAACGCCCGCTGCGTTTGACGTATGACGCGCCGGTCTTTCGAGCTCAAGAACGTGAAGGCGGACGCAATGCAGAATTTGAACAGATCGGCGTGGAATTGATCGGCGATGATTCAGAGAGTGCGGATGCAGAAGTGATTTCACTTGTAACATCTGCACTTGAGCGTCTCGATTTGCCGTCTTATCAAGTCGCGATCGGACACATCGGTTTTGTCAATGCTTTCTTGCAGGAAGTGCTCGGCAACGAAACACGCGCGGCAGAATTCCGCCGTTACTTATATGAGAAAAATTATGTCGGTTTTCAGCATGCAGCCGAAAAGCTCCCGCTCTCCTCGATCGACCGCAAACGGCTGCAAGGGCTGCTTCGTTTGAAAGGTTCGCCGGATGTATTAAACGACGCCCGGCGTATTGCTGAATCGCGCGAAGCTAATGAAGCGCTGGATCAGCTGGAAAAACTGATCGGCATTTTGGACGATTACGGAGTCAAAAATCATTTTATGATCGATTTAAATATTGTCATGCATATGAGCTATTACACGGGGACAGTTTTCGAAGCCTACAGCGAAGAGATCGGTTTTCCAATCGGCAGCGGCGGACGTTACGATAAACTGCTCGAGCAATTTGACTATCACGAACCGGCGACCGGTTTCGGTCTTCGGCTCGATCGTCTGACAGAAGCGCTCGGCAAAGAGAAAAAAGCACTCGGGAAGGATACTTGTTTAATCTTCAGTCAAGAGCGAAGAAAAGAAGCGATGGCAAAAGCAAAAGAGATGCGCGCTGCCGGAAACCAGGTTGTAATGCAGGAAATCACCGGAATCGCTGATGTCGACGCTTACTCAAAGCAGTTTGCTGACGTCGTTTATTATGTCGGAAGCCAAGGAAACGGAGGAGTCGAACATGAATGAAGAACGTTTAACGGTCGCGATGCCGAAAGGGCGGATTTTTGACGATGCTGTCGATCTGCTGCGAAAGGCCGGTTACCCGCTTCCGCCCGAATTTGAAGATTCGCGTAAATTAATCATCGACGTTCCGGAAGCATCGATGCAGTTTATCCTCGCGAAACCGATGGATGTGCCGACGTATGTCGAGCACGGCGTTGCCGATGTCGGCGTTGCCGGTAAAGACGTGATGATTGAAGAGAAGCGCGATGTCTATGAAGTGCTCGATTTAAAAATCAGCGCTTGTTACATGGCTGTTGCTGCGCTGCCGTCGTATAAAGCAGAAGCGGAAATTTCGCCGAAAATTGCGACGAAGTATCCGAATTTAGCAAACGAATATTTCCGCCAAAAAGGCGAGCAAGTTGAAATGATAAAACTGAACGGATCGATTGAGCTTGCCCCGATTGTTGGCTTGGCCGATCGGATTGTCGACATTGTTTCGAGCGGTGCGACCCTCCGTGAGAACGGATTGGAAGAAATTGAAACGATGATGCCGATCACGTCACGCTTTATTGTTAATCCAGTCAGCTACCGGACGAAAGCTGCGATGATCGACGATATAGTGGACAGATTGGCGGCTGTGTTGCAAAAAGGAGCTGGTCACGTATGAAGATTATCAGCCTGGATGAAACGGTATCGTTAAAACGAGCGATTGATCAAGGAACAGAGAATCAGCGAAAATCGGTAGAACGGATTTTAGAAGGAGTCAAAACCGGCGGCGATCAAGCCGTCCGTCACTATACCGCAGAATTTGACGGCGTCGATCTGTCTGAACCGGCTGTAAAAGCAGAGGAAATCGCAGCGGCATACGAACGGATCGATCAAGAAACGATCGAAGTGATCCGCGAGGCGATTGCCAACGTCGATGCGTTTCACAAGCGGCAAATTCAACAGTCCTGGTTCGCAAGCGAGGAGAACGGGACAATACTCGGTCAAAAGGTCATTCCTCTCGATGCAGCCGGTGTGTATGTCCCGGGCGGACGAGCTGCGTATCCGTCATCGATCATTATGAATGTTGTGCCCGCGTTAGCGGCCGGAGTCGAACGAATCGTAATGGTTTCTCCTCCGCTTGAAGATGGTTCGCTTCCGGATATCGTGCTCGTAACGGCGAATGAACTCGGCGTCACAGATATTCGCAAGATCGGCGGCGCGCAAGCCGTTGCAGCTTTGGCTTACGGGACCGAGACTCTTCCTGCGGTCGATAAAATTACCGGACCGGGAAACATTTTTGTCGCCCTGGCCAAACAGCTTGTGTTTGGAACGGTTGATATTGATATGATCGCAGGTCCGAGCGAAATCGTTATCTTAGCGGATGAAACAGGGAAGCCGGACTATATTGCCGCGGATTTATTAAGCCAGGCTGAACATGATCCGATGTCTTCAGCGATCCTCGTTACGACAGATAAGGATTTAGCTGAACAAGTATCGTCAGAAGTGAGCCGGCAATTAGAGACCCTCCCGAAAGAAGAGATTGCCGCGGCCTCAATCAGAGATCACGGCGCGATTTATACAGCAGCTTCGGAAGCAGAAGCGATTGACGCGATTAACAGACTTGCCGGAGAACATTTAGAACTGCACGTCCGTGATCCATGGGCGGTGCTGCCGAAGATCCGCCATGCCGGTGCCATTTTTCTCGGAGAAAACAGTTCTGAACCGGTCGGCGACTACTTTGCAGGCCCGAATCATGTGCTTCCGACAAACGGAACAGCGCGGTTTTCGAGTCCGTTGAATGTTGAAGATTTCACAAAAAAATCGAGTATTATCTCCTACAGCCGTCAAGCGCTGGAAGAAAACGGCGCTAAAATAGCCGGTTTCGCCCGGCTGGAAGCATTGGAAGCACACGCGCGTGCTGTTGAGATCAGAATGGAGGATTCTAATGGAAAAACGGACAGCAACGAAAACACGGAAAACGAATGAAACAGATATTTCTCTCACGTTTGCGATTGACGGACAAGGCCGTTCTGAACTTGATACCAACGTGCCGTTTATGAGCCATATGCTTGATTTGTTTACGCGTCACGGTTTATTTGATCTGCAGTTGAGCGCTCACGGAGATACGGAAATCGACGATCACCATACAACCGAAGATATCGGGATCGTTTTAGGCGCTGCCTTTCATGAAGCGTCAGTTGATAAAAAAGGGATCAAACGTTACGGCAACGTGACGGTGCCGATGGATGATGCGCTCGTTCAAGTTGTCGTCGATTTAAGCAACCGGCCGCACTTTGTCCTGCACGGAGAAATCCCGGCTGTGAAAGTCGGCACGTTTGATACGGAACTGATCGAAGAGTACTTATGGAAATTTGCCGTGGAATCGCGGATGAACCTGCACGTTGTCATTCAAGCGGGCACGAATGTTCATCATATTATCGAAGCGATTTTTAAAGCGTTAGGAAGAGCGCTCGATGAGGCGACGCAGTTTGACCCGCGCGTAACAGATGTGCCGTCGACGAAGGGAAGTTTATCATGATCGGCGTCGTCGATTACGGCATGGGCAATTTGCACAGTGTGATGAAAGCGTTGGAACGGCTTGGCAGCGAAGCGTTTTTATCCGGCGATCCAGCGGAGCTGCAAAAAGCAGATAAGCTGATCCTGCCCGGTGTCGGATCATTTCGCGACGGGATGCAGGAACTGAAAACGCGCAAGCTCGATACCTTTTTGACCAGCTGGAAAAAAGACGGCCGTCCGCTTCTCGGCATATGTCTTGGAATGCAGCTTTTGTTTGAAGCGAGTGAAGAACGCGGTGAAACAGCCGGGCTGGCATTTCTTCCCGGACGTGTCCGGCTGTTTCCGGCGGGAAACTGGAAAGTCCCTCATATGGGCTGGAATCAACTGACGGTCTCAAAGCCTGATCATCCAGCAATGTTTGGGGTTGACGGCGGTCATGTGTACTTTGTGCATTCCTATGTCGTCGAACTCGGCGACGCGGCTGCCGATGTTGCGCATACGTATTATGCCGGAATGACCGTACCGGCGGTTGTTGCAAAGGGAGATGTATGGGGCACGCAGTTTCACCCGGAAAAAAGCAGCGTCGTCGGCATGGCTATACTTAAAAATTTTTTGCACCATAAAGGAGGACCATCCCGTGACTGATTTTCATATTTACCCGGCTGTTGATATCCGGGACGGAAAATGTGTGCGTTTGATCCAAGGAGATTATGACCGGGAAACGATTTACGGCGATTCTCCGTATGACATGGCAGCCCGCTTCGCAGCACAAGGGGCAAAATGGATTCATATCGTTGATCTTGACGGTGCGAAAGCAGGCAAGCCGGTGAATGTGACACCGATTGTTGAAGCGGCGCGCAACTTAGAAGCGAAAATCGAGGTCGGCGGCGGGATCCGCACGGAACAAGATGTCCATACGTATATGGAAGCAGGCGTGGACCGGGTCATTCTCGGCAGTTCAGCTATTTCCGATCCTGTGTTCGTAAAAAATATGCTTGCGGAATACGGCGGTGACCGAGTCGCGATCGGAATCGATGCGCGTGACGGTTACGTCGCAACCCACGGCTGGCTTGAAACGTCCGAAGTGAAAGCAGAAGAACTCGCGAAAGAACTGGCTTCTGTCGGCGCGGAAACGTTTATTATGACGGATATCTCCCGCGACGGCATGATGGAAGGTGCGAACGTCGGAGCGATTGCCTGGCTTGCGAAAGTGACGGGAAAGAAAGTAATTGCCTCCGGAGGCGTCAGTTCGATGGACGACTTGCGCCAATTGCGGCAGCGCTGCGGAGAAGGAATTGTCGGCGCGATTGTCGGCAAAGCAATTTATACGAACAAAATTGATGTTGCTGAAGCAGTGCAGGAGGTGGACGGCCCGTGCTGACTAAACGGATCATTCCTTGTTTGGATGTGAAAGAAGGCCGTGTCGTCAAAGGTGTGCAGTTTGTCAATCTTCGCGATGCCGGCGATCCGGTCGAATTGGCGTCTTTTTATGATCGTGAATGGGCGGATGAGCTCGTATTTTTAGATATTTCGGCTTCGCATGAAGGGCGCGAGACGATGGTAGATGTCGTCGAAGAAGTTGCCGGAACGTTAGCGATTCCGTTTACTGTCGGAGGCGGAATCAATTCATTGGATGATATGAAACGAATCCTCCGGGCCGGAGCGGATAAAGTGTCATTGAACACCGCGGCAGTGAACCGCCCGGAACTCGTCCGCGAAGGCGCTGATTTCTTCGGGACGCAGTGCATTGTTGTGGCGATTGATGCGAAGTGGGATGAATCGCTGCGATCATGGCGTGTGTATACCCACGGGGGCCGCAATGCATCGGCGTGGGAAGTGAAGGATTGGGCCGCTCATGTCGTCTCTCTCGGTGCAGGCGAACTGCTGTTAACGAGCATGGATCAAGACGGGGAGAAAAGCGGCTTTGATGTGAATTTAACACGAACCGTCAGCCAGCATGTAGATGTTCCGGTTATTGCCTCGGGCGGCGCCGGGAAAAAAGAAGATTTTTACGAAGTATTTACTGATGGAGAAGCTGATGCGGCTTTGGCCGCGTCGATTTTTCATTACAAAGAAACATCGGTCGCGCAAGTGAAAAGCTATCTTAAAGAGAAAGGGTTGGACATTCGATGAACATTGATGAACTCACATTTGATGAACAAGGATTGCTTGCTGCAATCGTCCAAGATGCCGCATCGAAAGAGGTTTTAACCCTCGCTTATATGAACAGGGAATCGCTGACAAAAACGATCGAAACGGGTGAAACGTGGTTTTTCAGCCGCTCACGAAATGAACTCTGGCATAAAGGGGCAACGTCCGGCAATAAGCAGCGTGTGAAAGATATCCGGTTTGATTGTGATCAGGACGCTCTGCTCGTATTAGTGGAACCGAACGGTCCTGCTTGTCACCGTGGAACATACAGCTGTTTTACTGAATCGTTGCTGCAAACGGAGTCTGAATCCGCTGAAGCGGAACAGACGAACCGTTACGAGATCATTGAAGAGCTCGAAACGCTTCTTGCGACAAGAGAAGCTGAACGTCCGGAAGGATCGTATACGACCTATTTATTTGCTGAGGGCGTTGATAAAATACTTAAAAAAGTCGGCGAAGAAGCTTCCGAAGTTATTATTGCGGCAAAAAACCGCGATAAAGAAGAGCTGACCTGGGAAAGCGCTGATCTGCTGTATCATTGGCTCGTGCTGTTGCGCGAGCAGAAGCTCCCGCTCGATGATGTGCTGGCACGTTTAAAGGAACGCCACGGCCAGCAATAATGCATGATGCACGAAAATATAGGCAAAATCGTATGCGAAACGCCCGCGTTCAAAATGAACGGGGGCGTGTTTCAGTTCGTTAATTTTCTTCTGTACGGTCGCGGATGATCAGGTCGGTCGTCAGCTGCCCCGACAAGGTCACCATCGGTACACCGCCGCCCGGGTGGGTAGCTCCGCCGGTGAAATAAAGGTTATCATAAATCCGGCTTCGTGCCGGGATTTTGAAACCGCCGTTCGTGTTTTTATTCGAAGCAATGCCGTAGATCGAGCCGCCATTCGATCCATAGAGCTCTTCAATCGTATCCGGCGTAAATTGATATTCAAATTCAATGCTCTCGCGCAGCCCTTCCATGCCCATATTTTCAAGTTTGTTCAGCACTGTTTCGCGGTAATCGCTCCAGTCAGTCTTCTTTTTTGCGAGCGTTTTCGGCGGAACGTGCGTTAATACGAATAAATTTTCTTTTCCGTCAGGGGCTTGGCTCGCGTCCGATTTTGCTGAGATACCGATGTATACAGTCGGATCCTCGGCAGGTATCCCTTTTTCGTAAATTTGTTTGAACTCAAGTTCAGGATCCTCCGAAAAGAAGAAGTTATGGTGATTCAATGCGTCAAATGTCCGGTTCGTGCCAAGCAAAAGCACAAGTCCGGAAACCGTCGGTTCATACGTTTTCGAAAGCTGTTTGACTTCTTTTTTCGTTTTTCCGTTTTTCGGTGCGAGCGTTTGGTAGGCAGGAATCGCTTCGAGATTTGATACGACAACATCTGCTGCGTAATAGTCGCCGTCAGCAGTAACTGCGCCGGTAACAGTTTCGCCGTCAAGAGCGAGGTGTGAAACCGGAGAGGCGGTAAGGATATCGACCCGAAGTTCTTCTAATAAAGCTTCCATCCCTTTAGCAATATTGTACATGCCGCCTTTTACGTAATGAATGCCGAGCCCGAGCTGGACGTAAATCAGCTGGTTTAAAATGGCTGGTGACTGATAAGGATTGGAACCGACGTACATCACGAAAAAGTTAAACAGCTGTTCCAAGTACGGGTTATTGAAATACTTCTTTGTGCTGTCGGCAACGGAATGAAACGGGTCCATTGCCATTAGCTCTTTCATTGTGTGAAGCTTGCGGAACTCATTTAATCCGGAAATGCTCGTTTTATAAAAGCTTTTCATGCAAAGATCGTACATATCTTCGGAATATGATAAAAAATCAGACAGCTGTGAGCCGGGACGCTCAGAAACTTTGCTCATTTCGCTGATCATGTCCGGCAGATCCGCTGTGACATCTATGGATGTGCCGTCGGGAAAAAAGGTGCGCCACTGCGGTTCAATCCGCTGTACCTCGATATAGTCGTCCAGCTTTCGGTTGACGCGCTCAAACAGCTGTTCAAGCACCCACGGCATCGTTAAAATCGACGGCCCGGTATCAAACTGAAATCCATTGCCTGATCGGCGGTTCAGCTTTCCGCCGATTGCGTCATTTTTTTCGAGAACCGTTACTTGGTACCCTTCGCCGGCTAAGCTGATCGCAGCTGATAGACCGCCGAGCCCTCCGCCGATAACGACTGCATTTTCTTTTTGTCGATTCATTCAAAAGCACCTCCGAGAATTTTAGTCATCCGATGTGTCGCGTTTAATAAATATATGGAAACAGCCTGTATCGCTGTTTAGCCCAGTTTTGGTATTCGGCGCCGAACGTGTCAGTCAGTAGAGTTTCTTCCGAGCGGATGCGTTTTAATAAAAGCGGGAGAAATCCGGCCGCGGCAATAAAGAACCCGGCTAAACTTGCTGTATAGAGAACAAAGCCGAAAACAGCCGTGAACAGCCCGGTATATAAAGGATGACGCAGGTAACGGAATGGGCCGCTGCTGACGACTTTGTCGCCGTCTTGAACGTGGAGCCCCCTGGTGAATTGTTTCCCGAGTTCACGGATTCCCCAATAACGCAAAAGAATGCCCATAGCAAAAAGAACAGCTCCGGCAAGAGCAGACCCCGGAAACGGAAACGAGGCGACTCCGCTTTCTCTCGACAGTAAAGAAATGACGATTGCCAGAAGAACAGCCAGGAAGATCGTCGGGAAGCTTTTCGAACTTTCCTCATTCGCAGAAGCGTTGCTTTTGCGGCTGCGAAAAAAAAGGAATTCGCCGATCCAAAGGACGGCAAAGGCGGTGATGATCCAATCGCTGATCGTCATAGTCGGGCTGATCTCCCTTCGTTTAACAAAAATTATACAACCTGTACATGCTTTTATATTGATACCCTTTTTTAGGAAATGTAACACTCTTCTTTTCATTTGGCGAACACGAATTGCTGTTTGTAGCCAAATAAGTGACATGGTATAGTTGAACTAATTATGTAATGAAACGGAGATAAAAAAATATGTCACGATCAAGAGATAATGATGAAAAAAAAGCGCCGATTATTCCGATCGCGCGCGACGCTGAATTTTTTTTTAACAAAGGGAACGAACTATTAGAAAACAACCAGCCGGAACGTGCGCTTCGTTTCATGCAGCGGGCAATGGCTGCCAATCCAAATCATCCGGCATACGCTTGTCAAACCGCTATCCTGCTTTCAGAAACAGGGCGATACGAAGAATCAAATGAATTGTTGTATTATATTTACGAAAAGCTTGATTCAACGAATAATGAATCCTTTTTTTTCCGGGCAAATAATTTTATCGCGATGAATCGGTTTGAAGAAGCTGGGTTTGAATTAACACTCTATATTCAGAATGATCCAAACGGTCAGTATGTTGAGGACGCAAAAGCGTATTTGGCGCTGCTGCACGAACACGAGCAAGCGGAAAACGAAACAGCTGCGTCAGCAGAAGTGCAGTCTGATAACGCTCTTCGTTTGCTTGTCTGCGGTGATTATCAAGCGGCAGAAGAAACAGCGAGAAAACAGCTGGAGAAAGATCCGCAACAATCGTGTCATTATGCTTATTTAGCCGAGGCGCTTATCGAGCAAAAGCGGCTGGCAGAAGCTGAAGAAATTGTTACTGAATGGATGCCCTTCTCTTACGGACCGCAGTTTCATTGTTTGCTTGCGCGGTTGTTATTTGAGCAAAATAAAGTGACGCGCGAGGAAGCGGCTGCGCTTCTCAGCAAAATTCACCCGTTGCATCGCGGTGATTATTATTACTGGGGAAGAATGCTTTTGCGCTTCGATCTGTTCGAGCTCGCATTTAAAGTTTACATGCACGTTAAAATTTCACGGAAAGCCGTGAAGGATTTCTCTTTTTACCACGAACTGGCGTTGTTGGTATGGCGTAATCGATCGGCCGAAGAGGCTGAAGAAATTTGGCAATGGATTCAGCAGAATGACCGTGAGTATCCCCCGGTCGTTCGAGAGATGCTGACGCAGGTTCAAAAGAGGGAATTCCCGGCTGATATTGAGCGGGTGCTTCCGTATGCTTAAGAAAAACCGCGCTTTTGACAAACACGTTTTCGTGCGTTAATATACGGGTATGGGTATAGTGACCGCGATGAAATATAGTGTTGGCAGTTAATTAAAACGAGTCACCATGACGTACAGGCAACGTTATAGACATTCGCGGATCAGCCCGTTATGATGACGGTAGGTTCAATTCAAAACGATGATTGAAGAATTAGAGGAGTGAAAAATGATGAGTGAAGAAACCATTTATGATGTTGTCATTATTGGCGCAGGCCCTGCCGGGATGACGGCAGCTGTGTACACATCGCGCGCGAACATGTCGACGGTGATGCTGGAGCGCGGCATGCCCGGCGGTCAGATGGCGAACACAGAAGACGTTGAGAACTACCCGGGGTATGACAGCATTCTCGGTCCGGATCTCTCACAAAAAATGTTTGATCACGCCCGCAAATTCGGGGCCGAGTATAAGTACGGCGATGTGAAAGAAATTATTGACGGCAAAGAATATAAAACCATTGTTACCGGAAGCGGCGAGTTAAAAGCCCGGTCTGTCATTATAACAACCGGCGCGAAGTATAAAGAACTCGGAGTTCCGGGTGAGAAAGAACTGGGCGGTAAAGGGGTATCCTATTGCGCTATTTGTGACGGCGCCTTTTTCAAAGACAAAGAACTTGTTGTAATCGGCGGCGGCGATTCGGCTGTTGAAGAAGCCGGTTACTTGACAAAGTTCGCTTCGAAAGTCACGATCATCCACCGGCGTGATGAGCTGCGCGCACAGCGAATCCTGCAAGACCGCGCATTTGACAACGACAAAATCGAATTTATGTGGAGCCATGTCGTCACCGAGATTAACGAGAAAGACGGAAAAGTCGGCAGTGTTACTGTAGAAAGTACAAGAGACGGATCCCGAAGCGAGTTTGCAACAGACGGGGCATTCATTTATATCGGCATGCTTCCGATCAGTGAACCGTTTTTGAATCTCGGTATTACGAATGAGGACGGTTATATTGAAACGGATGAAGAGATGAAGACGTCGATCCCGGGAATTTTTGCTGCAGGCGATATTCGGGAAAAACATTTGCGGCAGATCGTCACAGCGACAGGGGACGGCAGTGTGGCAGCACAAAACGCTTACCATTATGTTGAAGAGCTGAAAGAAGAAATGAAGGAAGCGGCTAAACAAACTTAATGATTTGAAAAGTGTTTTTAACCGCTGTTTAACGCCTTTGTAACGTCATTGAAACAGAGATACGTTAGGATGAAGTTAAGGATTGACCCCCTTATGTATGTATATCAATTTGATGTGTGACGCAGGCGATTGCCTGCGTTCTTTTTTTTGGATCGTGCTCCATCAGGGATGGATAGTCGCTGAAGCTGAGATATAGTATAATTAAATTTACAATCATACCCGGCATTCATTTGCATCATGAAAGGGGACATCGGAATGAACGAAGAATCGAACACGGCTCAGCCGCTTGAACTAGTCATAATTACCGGCATGTCCGGCGCAGGCAAGACCGTCGCCGTACAAAGTTTTGAAGACATGGGGTATTTTTGTATCGATAATCTGCCGCCGGCGCTGATTCCGAAATTTATTGATTTGGTTGAAGGGTCAGCCGGAAAAATGAATAAAGTTGCGCTTGTCATTGATTTGCGGGCGCGGGAGTTTTTTGATCAGCTGTTTGACGCGATTGATTTATTATCCGGTCAAACGCTTGTTACGCCGAGAATTTTATTTTTAGATGCGAGTGATGCAACGCTCGTAAAAAGGTATAAAGAAACGCGCCGCAATCATCCGCTGGCAGAAGGGTCCGGTCCGCTCGACGGCATTCAGGCCGAGAGGGATATGTTAAATCATATGAAAGGGCAGGCGCAGACGATTATTGATACGACCGATTTGAAACCGCTCCAGCTTCGCGAACGGATATTAACGGAATTCACCCGGGAAACGCGGGATGTGTTTTCCGTTCAGCTGCTGTCTTTTGGTTTCAAACACGGCATTCCGATCGATGCGGATCTTGTTTTTGATGTCAGATTTTTGCCGAACCCGCATTATATCGATGAGATGCGGCCGAAAACCGGCCTTGATGAAGAGGTTTATCACTATGTTTTAAAATGGAATGAAACGCAGCAATTCAACGATAAACTGTTCGATCTCCTCGCGTATATGCTGCCGCATTACGAACGCGAAGGTAAACAGCAGCTCGTGATTGCGATCGGCTGCACAGGCGGAAAACACCGCTCGGTCACCTTGGCAGAATATTTCCGCTTAAAAATCGATGAGTTGAATTATCCGGCATATGTTACTCACCGCGATATTGAAAAGGGGCGTTCCAACCCATGAGACGAGCGAAAATAACCGTAATCGGCGGCGGAACGGGGTTATCCGTTTTATTAAAAGGACTGAAACATTTTCCCGTTGATATTTCGGCGATCGTGACCGTCGCAGACGACGGTGGAAGTTCCGGGCGTTTGCGTGAAGAATTGGATATACCGCCGCCGGGCGACATTCGCAACGTCCTTGTTGCTTTGTCTGAAGTCGAACCGCTCGTCGAAGAGCTGTTTCAGCACCGTTTTGAAAACGGCACAGGTCTAAGCGGCCACTCACTCGGGAACTTGCTGCTCGCCGGAATGAGTTCGGTCATGGGCGATTTTTCCCGCGGTGTGAAAGAAGTCAGCCGGGTGTTAAACGTAAAAGGCCGCGTGATTCCGGCATCAAATCACCACTTGACGCTCCACGCGGAATACAAGGACGGTTCTTACGGGAAAGGTGAATCGATGATACCGCGGGCCGGTAAACCGATTAAGAGGGTTTTTTTAGAACCTGAAGATTGCGAAGCGATGCCGGAAGCACTGGAAGCGATCAAAGAAGCGGATTTAGTTATTCTCGGACCGGGAAGTTTATATACGAGCGTGATTCCGAACCTGCTCGTTCCGGGAATCGGCGATGCGCTTAAACAAACGGCGGCGAATCGTGTGTATATTTGCAATGTCATGACCCAGCCCGGTGAGACCGACGGGTATTGTGTTTCAGATCACATCAGCGCGATCAATGAACACGCACAATACCGGCTTGTCGATGCGGTTATCATGAACACACAAACGATCCCGCTGTCTTATAAAGAACGTTATGAGCATGAAGGAGCAAAGCCGGTCACACCGGATGCGGCCAAATTGCGCGATATGAATATTGACCTCATTGAGGATGAATTGCTTCTTTTTTCAAATGAAGTTCTCCGCCATGATGCGAAGAAATTGTCGGAGCGCTTGTTAACTTTATTGTAACAGCAGCAGTCATCTGTCATAATATCAAGGCTTGGAGGTGAGACAGGTGTCGTTTGCATCGATGACAAAAAAAGAATTGACCCAGCTCGAGAACGAAGAGTGCTGTGCGAAGGCAGAATTAGCAGCCCTAATCCGCATGAACGGGTCGGTTAACCTCAACAACATGAAGCTGTCTTTAGATGTGCAAACGGAGAACGCTGCGATTGCCCGGCGAATCTATACACTGTTGAAATCGTTGTTTGACGTCCACGTTGAGTTATTAGTCCGGAAGAAAATGCGCCTGAAAAAAAATAATGTTTATGTCGTCCGTTTGACAAATCAAGCACGCGAAGTGTTAGTGCCGTTAAAAATCGTCACCGATACGTTTGCGTTCACACGGGAAATTGATGCTTCCTTGATCGAAAAAGATTGCTGTAAACGCGCCTATTTGCGCGGGGCCTTCTTGGCCGGCGGATCGCTCAATCATCCGGAGACTTCCTCGTACCACTTGGAAATTTTTTCGTTTTATCAAGAGCACAATCAGTCGCTGCAGCGTTTGATGAATGAATTCGAGCTTGGCGCGAAAATGATCGAACGGAAGAAAGGGTTTATTCTTTATTTAAAAGAAGGCGAAAAAATCAGCGAATTTTTGAACATCATCGGGGCCCATCAAGCGCTGTTTAAATTTGAAGATGTCCGGATCATGAAAGATATGAGAAACTCTGTAAATCGGCTTGTGAACTGCGAAACGGCAAATTTGAATAAAACCGTCGGCGCTGCGATGCGGCAAGTTGAAAATATTCGTTTGATTCAAAATGAGGCAGGTCTGGATGCTTTACCGGAACGCTTACAGGAAATGGCGAAATTACGAATTGAACATCAAGACGTGACATTGAAAGAACTAGGCGATATGATGGAAGAGAAAGTAAGTAAATCAGGTATTAATCACCGGATGAGGAAAATCGAAGAATTTGCCGAAAAATTGCGCGCAGGGAAAAACGTTTAACCCTGCCCTTTTTACAAAAAGTTATGTAAGCGTTTAGAAAGCAGTCTAGAGGAGGAGGCAGGAAGCAATGATCGAAAAAAAAGTAACCGTCAAACGCAAATCAGGTTTGCAGGCGAGGCCCGCAGCTCTGTTTGTTCAAGAAGCGAACAAATTCAACGCAGATATTTTTATTGCTATGGACGGCAAAAATGTAAATGCGAAAAGTATTATGGGGTTAATGAGCTTGGCGGTGAGCGCTGATAAAGAAATAACATTAAAAGCAGACGGTGCAGACGCAGAAGAAGCTCTTGCCGCACTGACAGCATTTGTCGAACGGGATGAATAAGAAAACGCCTGGTATCGTTATGATACCGGGCGTTTTAGAGTGTTAACAAAGTCATGACATCGTTAGATGTCATGTTAAAAGGAACGGATGACGACGCATCGTTCGGCTTCTTTCCGCGGGCGAGCGCCGAGCCGCTTCGGGCAGACGCCCTGCAGGGTCTCGCCTGTCTCGCTATCCCGCAGGAGAAAGCCGGGATGCTGGGTCATCCTCCTTTTTTGAATAGAGTGTATTTATAAAAAAAGAAGCCATGCATTCACTCCTCCGACGCCTCCGGGAAAGCAAGAGACGAAGATCCGTATTCGGCGGTCTCAGGCCGCCGAATACTAGCTGAGTCCTTGCCCGGGGCAAGCGGAGGTTAGTGGATTCATGGCTGACATCAAAATATAGTTTGTCTACAGTCTGAAACGCCCGGTATCGTTATGATACCGGGCGTTTTTCGTCCGTGCCGACATTTTAGCTGTTTTTTGTCATCACTTCGTCAATAATGCCGTATTCTTTCGCATCTGCAGCGCTCATGAAATTGTCGCGGTCTGTGTCGATGCGGACCTTCTCAATATCCTGGCCGGTGCGCTCAGCGAGAATCTGGTTAAGTTTTTCTTTCATTTCAACGATCCGTTTCGCGTGAATTTCAATATCGGACGCTTGTCCCTGGGCGCCGCCGAGCGGTTGGTGAATCATCACTTCGCTGTTCGGCAAGGCATAGCGCTTGCCTTGTTTGCCGGCGGTCAATAAGAATGCTCCCATCGATGCGGCCATGCCGGTACAAATTGTTTGCACTTCAGGCTTAATAAACTGCATCGTATCGTAAATAGCCATGCCGGCTGAAATCGATCCACCCGGTGAGTTAATGTATAAAGAAATATCTTTATCCGGATCGTCCGCAGCCAAGAAAAGCAATTGAGCAACGATCGAATTGGCGACGTTGTCATCAATCGGCGTGCCGAGCATAATAATGCGGTCTTTCAAAAGCCTTGAATAAATGTCATAAGCTCTTTCACCTTGGTTCGTTTGTTCAATGACCGTAGGGATTAGGTTCATTTGTTTATTCCTCCTTCATTTTCTGTTAAGTATATACTACTTGCTTATCTTCCGTACAGGTCTAATGATAACCTCAAAGGTCAATGAAGGTCAAATAAATTGGTTTGCGAACATTCATAACGTTTTACAGCTGATGCTGTGACCCTATTTCCGGGCGCCCAAGCTTTTAAACGTCATTTGCAAAACAATCTCTTCTCGACAAAACCTCATGCAGGTGATGTATAATAAAATTAACGAAATCGACGACCTGAAACCGATAGGAGGCTTCACCGATGAACATGGATTTCGGTTTATATCAGCAGCAGTCGATGAAGCTTGTGATGACAAATGAGCTGCGTCAAGCGATTACGATTTTACAATATTCTGCTTTGGATTTGGAACAATATTTACATGAGCAGCAATTAGAAAACCCGCTCATTGAATTGGCAGAACGCGACGAGTCCGAAGAGCTTGTCCGCGAATCCGTCAACCGCGAGGAACCATTTTATGATCGGCAGATCCGGACAAATGCAGAAGGGGACGAAGCTGAATTTGATCAAATCGGCGATCAGCAGGAAACCTTGCAGGATGCGCTGTTAAACCAAATACGGCTGCTTCATGTTTCGGAGGATATCCGCAAGGTCATCAGTTATATCGTCTTGTCGACCGATGAAAACGGCTATCTTACTCAATCGGACGAAGAATTGGCTGCCGAATTGAACGAAGACGTTTCTGTTGTGTCATCCGCTTTAGAGCTTTTGCAATCTTTAGAGCCGCATGGAGTAGGCGCCCGCTCCCTGCAAGAATGCCTTTTGATTCAGCTGGAAATGATGGGAACGCGGGATCCGTTAGCAGAACGGATCGTTTCTCACCATTTCGAACTTCTCGCTGCGAAGCAATATAAACGAATCGCTAAAGAAGAAGCGATCCGAACCGAAGAGGTCCAGGCTCTTGCCGACTTTATCGCCACCCTCTACCCGAAACCGGGAGCCGTTTTTCAGCAAAATACGGCCCGTTACGTCGTGCCGGACGTCCATGTTATTCGCGTCGGCGATGAGTTTCATGTCAAAATGACCGATGACAATATTCCGAAGATGTATATGAACCGGGATTACGAAAAGCTTTTAAAGTATGATAACGGCGCTGTCGAAGCATATATGAAGAAAAAGTACGAGCAGTTTTTATGGATCCAAAACAGTATCGAACAGCGCCGGCAAACGATTATCAAGGTGACCGAAGCGATTGTCCGGCATCAATACGATTTTTTTCTGTACGGCCCGGAACGCTTAAACCCGCTGACATTAAAAGCAATCGCGGAAGAGACTGAAGTGCATGAATCGACCGTTTCGCGGGCGACAACGAATAAATATGTGCAAACGCCGCGCGGACTGTTTGAATTAAAGTATTTTTTCAATTCATCGGTCGGCGATCGCCAATCCGGCGCCAACGCATCGGAGCGGGTAAAAATCTACGTTAAAAAAATGATTGAACAGGAAGAAAAACAAAAACCGCTGTCAGATCAAAAAATTGCCGAACTGTTAAAAGACGCGCATGCCATCGATGTTTCCCGCCGGACGGTCGCGAAGTACCGGGAAGAGATGCATATCCCGTCCTCATCGAAACGAAAGCGCTACAGCTAAGGAGGAAAAAATGGAGGTTCACTTTTATACAAAGGAAAATTGTTCACTATGCGAACAAGCCGAAACAGTTTTGAACATGCTGCAGTCAGAGCAGCTGATAACCCGTGTTCACCGTATTGACATCGGGGAGAGTGATGAGCTGATTGAGAGATTTCAGCTGAGAATTCCGGTTGTTGCAGCAAATGACGGAATCGTACTGGCGGAGGGCGCGGTAAGCTACGGGGAAATTGCCGCGTCGCTCTCTTCCTGACAAAATGTTCACATATTTTTAATTGATTGTTGGCAGTTTCCTTGCTATTATAGGAAATGAAGGTTCGCACACTTCCCCCGAGATTTTACATCGGCAGGTTCTTTTTTTTCGTTTGGCGGGACGGAAAGTGCCTAAGAGGGACGCTTATTGACCCGTTTAAGCCCGTGCACAAAGGAGCATCACACATGAACATGGTATTGGATGTGCAAAAAAAATTGTTGCCGGACTTAATGGAAGTGATGGAAACGCGTTATCGGATTTTACGGTTCATCCGGCTTATGCAGCCGATCGGCCGCCGTGCGCTCTCGATCAACTTGGATATGTCCGAGCGTGTTCTCCGCAGCGAAGTTACCTTTTTAAAAAAACAAGGGCTTGTTGAATTCCAGCAAACCGGGATGATCCTCAGTGCGGAAGGTCAAAGTGTTCTTGAACAGCTCGAGATCGTGATGAAGGAAGTCTTTGATATCCGTTCGCTGGAAGAAGATTTAGTCGAAAAGCTCGGTGTGAGAGAAGTTCATATTTGTCCCGGCGACAGCGATGAAACCCCCTGGGTACAAAAAGAAATGGGGCGAGCTGCTTTTCAGGTCATGAAAAACAATTTATTGCCGGAAAATAACGTCATTGCCGTCACCGGCGGACGTTCGATCGCCAATGTAGCCGACATGCTGATCCCTGACGCGAGTTTAAAAGAAACACTGTTTGTGCCGGCGCGCGGAGGGCTGGGAGAACAAGTTGAGAATCAGGCGAACACGATTTGTGCAACGATGGCCCGCAAAGCCCAAGGCAATTACCGCCTCTTGCATGTACCGGATCAGTTAAGCAAAGAAGCTTACGCGTCGTTGATTCATGATCCGGCGATTAAGAGCATTCTCGAGCAGATCCGAGCTGCGACGATGGTTGTTCACGGCATCGGCGAAGCAATGACGATGGCTGAACGCAGGAATGCCGAGGAAAGCGTCATGGAAAAACTGACGAAAAACGAAGCAGTTGCTGAAGCTTTCGGTTATTATTTTGACCGTTCAGGTGAAATTGTCCATAAGGTGCTGACGATCGGTCTGCAGCTGGAAGATTTAGAGCGTATCCCGACGGTTATCGCCGTTGCCGGCGGTGCTTCGAAATCCGAAGCGATCACGGCGTACATGAAACAAAGCCCTAATCGTATATTGATCACAGATGAAGGGGCAGCGAAAGAAATCTTAATGAAATTGTAAGTTTAAAAATCAGTATAAGTGAAATTAGTAAGGATAAATGTGCATTCAAGAGCATTGCCTGTTTTGTTGTGTAATCATTTGCAGAACAGCGCGCGCTCTTTGAAGATATAATAGGTTCACTATTTTAAAGGAGGAATTTTTCATGGCAACAAAGATTGGTATTAACGGATTTGGACGTATTGGTCGAGTCGTATTTCGCGAGGCAATGAACAATCCGGAAGTAGAAGTTGTTGCAGTTAACGATTTGACAGATGCAGATATGTTAGCTCACTTGCTTCAATATGACTCCGTTCACGGTAAGCTGAATGCAAAAGTAGAAGCGAAAGGCGACAACCTCGTTGTAGACGGGAAAGAAATCGCAGTAACTTCTGAAAAAGATCCTGCCAACCTTAAGTGGGGCGAGTACGGCGCAGAGGTCGTAATTGAATCCACAGGCATTTTCGTTCAGCGCGATGCAGCGGCGAAACACCTGGAAGCAGGCGCGAAAAAAGTTATCATCTCAGCTCCAGCTAAGCAAGAAGATAAAACAATTGTTATGGGTGTCAATGAAAACGACTATGATCCTGCGAAACACGACGTTGTTTCCAATGCTTCGTGCACAACGAACTGCCTGGCTCCATTTGCAAAAGTGTTGCAAGATAAATTCGGTCTGAAGCGCGGTATGATGACGACAGTACACTCATACACAAACGACCAAGCCGTTCTTGACGCTCCTCATAAAGACTATCGCCGTGCGCGTGCAGCAGCAGAGTCGATCATTCCGACAACAACAGGCGCTGCGAAAGCTGTTTCCCTTGTTCTTCCTGAACTTGAAGGAAAATTAACCGGCGGTGCTATGCGCGTTCCAACACCAAACGTTTCGCTTGTCGACCTTGTTGCAGAACTCGGTAAAGAAGTAACAGCTGATGAGGTAAATGCAGCGCTTAAAGAAGCAAGCGAAGGTGAAATGAAAGGCATCCTCGGATACAGCGACGAAGAGCTTGTATCGAGCGACTATAACGGCAATAACTATTCTTCCACAATTGACGCACAGTCAACGCTCGTGATGGAAGGAAACATGGTTAAAGTGATCTCTTGGTACGACAACGAAACAGGCTACTCTGCCCGTTGTGTCGACTTAGCAGCTCATATGGCTAAAAAAGGTCTGTAAGCCGCACGAAACAGTAATTATCCGTTTGTGAAAACAAAGGAGGCGGGCTCGTGTCCTGTCTCCTTTTTTACTTGAGATTCATAAAGGAGGCCGTCTAGAATGAACAAACAATCGATTCGCGATATTGATGTAAAAGGGAAACGCGTCTTTTGCCGTGTTGATTTCAACGTACCGATGAACGAAGGGGAAGTGACGGATGATACTCGTATCCGCGCCGCTCTTCCGACAATCCAAATGCTGATTGCTAAAGGGGCAAAAGTTATTCTTGCAAGCCACTTAGGGCGACCGAAAGGTGAAGCGTCGGATGAACTCCGTCTCGATCCGGTTGCAAAGCGTTTGTCAGATCTTTTGCAGCAAGAAGTTTATAAAGTTGACCAGGTCGTCGGCGAAGATGCAGAAAAGGCAGTAAACGGCCTTGAAGAAGGCGACATTGTTTTATTAGAGAACGTTCGCTTTGAAGCCGGCGAAGAGAAAAATGATGCTGAGTTGGCCGAAAAGATGGCTAAACTTGCTGATGTTTATGTCAATGATGCCTTTGGCGCGGCGCACCGCGCTCATGCGTCAACAGAAGGTATTGCCCGTCACGTTCCGGCAGTTTCCGGACTGTTGATGGAAAAAGAACTGGATGTCCTCGGCGAAGCGATGCTCAATCCGAAACGGCCGTTTACAGCGATCATCGGCGGTGCGAAAGTAAAAGACAAAATTAACGTCATCGACAACCTGCTTGATAAAGTTGATCATCTGATTATCGGCGGCGGCTTGGCGTATACGTTTATTAAAGCCCAAGGCTATGAAATCGGAAATTCGCTCCTTGAAGAAGATAAAATTGATTTAGCTAAATCGTTTATGGAAAAAGCTGAAAAGAACGGCGTGAAGCTTCATATGCCGATTGATGCCGTTGTTGCGGATAAATTCGGTGAAGATGCCAACACGCAGGAAGTCGATATTGACAGCATTCCAAACGACTGGGAAGCGCTTGATATCGGCCCGAAAACACTGGCACAATTCCGTGATATTGTTGCGGATTCTCAGCTTGTTATTTGGAACGGACCGATGGGTGTATTCGAATTGGAGAAATTCGCAAAAGGCACGATCGGTGTAGCCAAAGCGCTTGCTGATGCAGAAAAAGCTTACACAGTAATCGGCGGCGGTGATTCGGCAGCAGCCGTTGAACAATTCGGCTTTGCGGAAAAAATGGATCACATCTCCACCGGCGGCGGAGCTTCGCTGGAGTTTATCGAAGGAAAAGATCTGCCGGGCGTTGTAGCATTGAACGATAAGTAAGCGATCGAAAAGAAGGAGGCAATTTCATGCGTAAACCAATTATTGCAGGTAACTGGAAAATGAATAAAACGAAAAATGAAGCGCTGGACTTTATCCAAGCTGTCAAAGGGGCCGTTCCTTCGCAAGAGAAAGTGGAGTCGGTAGTTTGTTCGCCGCATCTATTTCTCGATGCGCTCGTGCAAGAGTCCGTCGGTTCCGATGTAAAAATCGGCGCGCAAAACATGCACTTTGAAGAAAACGGCGCATTTACCGGTGAAGTCAGCCCGGCCGCTCTCAGCGACCTCGGTGTTCAATACGTGGTTATCGGTCACTCCGAACGCCGTGAGATGTTTGGTGAAACGGACGAAAGCGTTAATCAAAAAGTTCATGCCGCGTTTAAATTCGGTTTGACGCCGATCGTCTGCGTCGGTGAATCGCTCGAACAGCGTGAGAGTGATCAAACGAACGATGTCGTCACGAAACAAGTGAACGGCGGTCTGAAAGGACTGAGCGAAGATCAAGTAAAACAGACGGTCATCGCATATGAGCCGATTTGGGCGATTGGTACAGGCAAAACGGCGACATCAAAAGACGCGAATGAAACATGCGGTGTTGTCCGTGCAGCCGTAAAAGACGCTTTCTCAGCCGATGCAGCTGAAGCCGTCCGCATTCAGTACGGGGGCAGTGTAAAGCCTGCAAACATTAAAGAACTTCTCGAGCAGTCTGACATTGACGGGGCACTTGTCGGCGGAGCCAGTCTCGAAGCAGAAGCTTTCTTGCAGCTCGCGGAGGCAGGAAATGAGTAAAAAGCCTAATGCACTGATTATTCTCGACGGCTTTGCCTGCCGGGATACAGAAGAAGGAAATGCTGTAGCACAGGCGAACACGCCGAATTTTGACCGTTACTGGAGCACGTATCCGCATGCGATGCTGAAAGCGAGCGGTTTAGCTGTCGGCTTGCCGGAAGGTCAAATGGGCAACTCGGAAGTCGGCCATATGAACATCGGCGCCGGCCGCGTCGTTTATCAAAGCTTGACAAAAGCCAACTTAGCGATCGAGGACGGGACCTTTTTCGATAATGAGGTTTTCCAAAAAACGATCAGCCATGTAAAAGAAAAAGGGTCGTCGCTTCATTTGTTCGGACTCTTGTCTGACGGAGGTGTGCACAGCCACATTAAGCATTTGTTTGCTCTTTTAGAAATGGCGAAAAAACAAGCGGTCGACAAAGTTTATGTTCATGCGTTTCTCGATGGACGCGACGTCGGACCGACGACCGGGAAAACGTACATTGAACAGCTGGAAGAAAAAATGAACGAACTCGGTGTCGGTCAAATCGCAACGCTGCAAGGACGCTATTACGCGATGGACCGCGATAATCGCTGGGACCGAGTTGAAAAGAGCTATCGCGCGATGGTTTACGGTGAAGGCCAGAAGTTCGTATCAGCAGCTGATGCGCTGGATGAATCCTACAGCCGTGACATTCACGATGAGTTCGTTGTCCCGACAGTGATGACGAAAGCAGACGGCGAAACACCGGTTGCAACGATCCAAGATGAGGACGGCGTAATCTTTTACAATTTCCGTCCGGATCGGGCGATCCAAATGTCGAACTTATTCACGAACGATTCGTTTGACGGGTTTGATCTTGGGCCGAAGTTTCCGAAAAACCTCTACTTTACAACGCTTACTCATTACAGCGATTCGGTGAATGCAGAAGTGGCGTATCCGCCGGAAGATTTAGAGAACGTTCTCGGGGAAGTTGTCGCGAACAACGGGCTTAAGCAATTGCGCATCGCCGAAACCGAAAAGTATCCGCACGTAACGTTCTTTTTCAGCGGCGGCCGCGAGGAAGAGTTCGACGGTGAAACACGGGTGCTGATTGATTCTCCGAAAGTGGCAACGTATGATCTGAAACCGGAAATGAGCGCCTATGAAGTGACGGATGCATTGCTGAAGGAAATTAATGCCGATAAGCATGATATGATCATCCTCAACTTTGCCAATCCGGATATGGTCGGTCATTCCGGTATGCTCGAGCCGACGATCCAAGCAGTTGAAGCAGTCGACGAATGCCTTGGCAAAATCGTTGATTTAATCGAGGAAAAAGGCGGAAAGTCGATTATTACAGCCGATCACGGTAATGCTGATCAGCTCACGATGGAAGACGGCAGTCCGATGACCGCCCACACGACAAATCCGGTTCCGGTGATCGTGACAGATAAGAACGTCGAACTGCGTGAAGACGGGATTCTCGGTGATTTAGCGCCGACGATGGTCGAGCTGCTAAAAATCGAAAAACCTGAACAAATGACAGGAACGTCTTTAATTAAAAAATAACTTACTCATGAAGGAGTGTTTCATATGACAATGATTACCGATGTATATGCACGTCAAGTATTGGATTCCCGCGGGAACCCGACGGTCGAAGTGGAACTGACAACAGAAAACGGCTTTGGACGCGCTATTGTGCCAAGCGGCGCTTCTACCGGCGAACACGAAGCAGTTGAACTGCGCGACGGCGGCGACAGCTGGATGGGCAAAGGTGTTTCCAAAGCAGTCGAAAACGTAAACGAAGTGATTGCCCCTGAAATCGTCGGTTTTGATGCAACAGACCAGCTTGGTTTGGATCAGCTGATGATTGATTTAGACGGAACACCGAATAAAGAAAAACTCGGTGCAAATGCTATTCTTGGTGTATCGATTGCGGCTGCGCGCGCAGCTGCTGACGCGCTCGGACTTCCGCTTTATGTATATCTTGGCGGATTCAGTGCGAAAACACTGCCGACACCGATGATGAACATTCTTAACGGCGGCGAGCACGCTGACAACAGTGTCGATATTCAAGAGTTTATGATTATGCCTGTCGGTGCAGAGTCATTCACAGAAGCGCTGCAAATGGGCGCAGAAATTTTCCACAACTTGAAAAAAGTTCTCAGCTCTAAAGGTCATAACACCGCTGTCGGTGACGAAGGCGGTTTTGCACCGAACTTGAAGTCCAATGAAGAGGCGCTTGCTACGATTATCGAAGCGGTTGAAAAAGCCGGATATAAGCCGGGTGAACAAATTCAGCTGGCGATGGACGTTGCAGCCTCTGAAATTTACGAAGACGGCAAGTACAACCTGAAAGGCGAAGGTGTTGTAAAAACAGCTGACGAAATGGTTGACTTTTATGAAGACCTCGTTTCAAAATATCCGATTGTCTCCATTGAAGACGGATTGGATGAGAACGATTGGGACGGCTTCAAAAAGCTGACGGACCGTCTCGGCGACAAAGTGCAGCTTGTCGGTGACGACTTGTTTGTCACAAACACAGAAAAACTGACACGCGGAATCGAAGAAGGAATTTCCAACTCAATTCTCATTAAAGTGAACCAAATCGGTACATTGACGGAGACGTTCAACGCGATTGAACTGGCGAAGCGTGCCGGATACACGAACGTCATCTCGCACCGCTCCGGTGAAACGGAAGACAGCACAATTTCTGACATCGCTGTCGCGACAAATGCCGGTCAAATTAAAACCGGTGCGCCGTCCCGTACGGACCGCGTTGCGAAGTATAATCAGCTTCTGCGCATTGAAGATGAGCTTCAATATGTCGGCAACTATGCCGGAAAAACAGCATTTTACAACCTGCAAAACAAATAAGCACAGTCATCCCCCGGTTTTCTTTGAAAACCGGGGGATTTTTCGATACAGTAAAATTAAAGAGAAAGGGTGATTGGATCATGAAACCTTTGCAAGTCGGGATCATCAGCGCAGGAAAGATTGCGCAAGATGCGCATATGCCTTGGTATGATAACGATCCGCGCACACAGTTGCGCGCCGTATCATCGCGGACAGCTGAAACAGCGCAGCGAGCAGCCGATAAATTCGGAATCGCGCACGTTTATACAAGCGCAGAAGAGATGCTCGCGAAGGAAAATTTGGATGTTGTCAGCGTTTGCTCCCCTAACGCTTTGCATGCCGACCATGTGATACGTGCGTTGCAGGCAGGCTGCCATGTGCTTTGTGAAAAACCGCCGGCAATGAATGAAGCCGAAGCGCTTAGAATGGAACAGGCAGCGAAAGAGGCAGGCAAACACTTGCTGTACGGGTTTCATTTCCGCCACCGCTGCGAAACAACGGTATTAAAGCGGGCGATTGATGCCGGAGAACTGGGCGAAATTTATCATATGAACGTGCAGGCGATGCGGCGCAGAGGCATTCCGGGCTGGGGCGTCTTCACAGATAAAAACTTGCAGGGAGGCGGGCCGCTTATCGATGTCGGCGTGCATATGCTTGATTTAGCGATAAATTTAAGCGGTTTTCCTGAACCCGTTGAAGCATCGGCTGTTACGCACCAGCGGTTGGGCAAAAAGCCGGGAGTCGGTCTGTTTGGCGAGTGGGATCCTCATACGTTCAGCGTCGAAGATCTTGCCAGCGGCATGATTCGTTTTGAAAACGGGGCCTCGCTTGTGCTGGAAACGTCCTACGCGGCGAATATTGAAACAGACGAGCATTTAAATGTCTCGTTGCTGGGGGACAAGGGCGGGGCGGACTTTCACCCTTTCGCTCTTTATAAAGAAGAGTACGGCGCATTATTCGACCGGATTCCCCGCTTTATCGAACAGACCGGTCCGGATGATCCTTACCAAGCGCAGATCACGCATTTTTTGAATGTGATTGACGGCAAATCAAAGCCGATCATCCAGCCGCACGAGGGGCGTTATATTCAAAAAATTCTCGATGCCCTTTATGAATCAGCAGAAAAGAACCGCGCTGTAACGTGTTAAACGGACATAGCCCCCGCTCCCGTGAAGGTATTGCGTATGCGTTTGGCTCGTGATATGATCTATTAAGGCTTAGATGTGCGTTATGGAGGTGTACAGAAGTGGAAGCGATCGTTTCGGTTTTACTTGTTATTGTATCAATTTTACTGATTACCGCCGTTTTACTGCAATCAGGAAGAAGTGCCGGCCTGTCGGGAGCGATTTCCGGCGGCGCCGAACAGCTTGTCGGGAAACAAAAAGCCAGAGGGATGGAAGCGGTGTTAGGCCGTGCAACCGTTGTCCTCGGCATTCTCTTCTTTTTGCTGACGTTGGTTTTAGGGTATTATATGTAACCGTGTACCATGAAGCAGCAGGCCGGAACCGGTCTGCTTTTTTTTGATTTAACGAGCGGCAAACAACGATATAGTCATGTTAATCGGGCTCCAAAAGGAGGTGGTGAAAGTGATCGGCTGTTTAATTCTGCACGGGTTTGCCGGCTCGCGCGAAGATATTCAAGAGATTGAAACGCATTTTACGGAAAAAACAAACTGGCTCGTTTATGTTCCTGATCTCCCCGGGCATGACGGAACGAAGGACAGTTTAAAGGCAGTAACTTACAAGCATTGGCTCTTAAAGGCGAAATACGCGTTGGAAGAGCTGCTTGAACGCTGTGATACCGTCTATCTGATCGGTTTTTCGATGGGCGGTGTTATTGCCAGTTATTTATCCGTACATTACCGGGTTGACCGGTTAGTTTTAATCAGTGCGGCCGCCTTTTATCTTAACCCGAAGCAGCTGGCCAGCGATTTAACGGGCTGGGCGGTGGAAGGCCTCCGCGGTGAACTGTCTGAAGACGAGTACTATTTGCTTTACCGCGACAAATTGCAAAATACTCCGGTGAAAGCGACGATTGAGTTTGCCAAGATGGTTCGGAAAATCCGCCCTCACTTTAGCGAAATCAGCGTGCCGACGTTAATCATCCAAGGCGAAAAGGACGGCCTCGTGCCTGTGAAAAGCGCTGAGTATATTTACAACGAAATACGTTCGGAGGATAAAGAAATTTATTTCTTCCCGGAAGCTAAACATTACATTTGGCACAGCGGGGAAAAGGAAAGTTTGCTCAAACGAATCGATCAATTTTTGCACGATAAACAGTAACTGACGGAAGGAAGATGACGTGATGGTAAAAGTAAACATCCCTCAACCATTTACATTTGAAGGCGGCGGAGACCGGGCAGTTCTCCTTTTACACGGCTTTACCGGCAATTCGGCTGATGTCCGGATGCTCGGCCGTTATTTGGAAAAGCGCGGCTACACATCGCACGCGCCGCATATGCAAGGACACGGAGTACCGCCGGAAGAATTATTTGCAGCTTCCCCGAAAGATTGGTGGCGAGATGTCGTCGCGGGTTATGAGCATTTGCAGTCGCTCGGTTACGAAAAAATCGCTGTCGGCGGTTTATCACTCGGAGGTGTGTTTTCCTTAAAACTCGGGTATACCTATCCTGTAAAGGGAATCATTCCCATGTGCGCTCCAATGGAAATTCGCGGGGAAGATATTATGCACGAAGGTGTCATCCGTTACACGCAAGAATTCAAAGAATACGAAGGGAAATCATCCGCCGTGATCGACGAAGAAATTTCGGCACTCGGCGATGCCCCCCGAACGACCATCAAAGCTTTACAAACATTATTAAACGACGTGCGCAGCAATATCGATATGATTTACACACCGACATTTGTTGTACAGGCAAGACATGATCAAATGATCGAGCCGAAAAGCGCAGAGATCATTTATGAAGGCGTCGAGTGTGATGATAAACACCTTAAATGGTACGAAGAGTCAAGCCATGTCATTACGCTCGATAAAGAGAAAGACCAGCTGCACGAAGATGTGTACGAATTTCTTGAAAGCCTGAACTGGGATGATGTCTGATCGTTATTGCGCCATGCAGTCGAAAGGAGTAATTAACAATGTCACAGACATTAACAGAAGACATCCTCAATTATTTACGATCAGAGGCGGAAAAGCCTCAGTCGGTGAAAGATTTAGAAGAAGCATTCAATATTGAAGGTGCAGAAGAATCTAAAAAGCTTATTCAAGCGTTAAATGAATTAGAAGACGGCGGTTATGCCGTCCGGACACGAACAAACCGCTACGGTGTGCCGGAAAAAATGGACCTCGTCCGCGGCGAAGTGATTATGAATCCGCGCGGCTTTGCTTTTATAAAAACGGCCGAAGAAATGGACGATGTATACATTTCACCGGAAGAAATGAGCACAGCGATGAACGGCGATACAGTATTAGTCCGGTTGAATGACCGAAAAGAGGGCGCCCGTCCGGAAGGGTCGGTTATCCGGATCGTAAAACGATCGGTCACGCAAACGGTCGGAAAATACATCGATGAAAAGAACTACGGTTTTGTTGTCTCAGACGACAAACGAATACCGGCTGATATTTTTATCCCGAAAGGAAACGAACTCGGTGCTGTTGACGGTCATAAAGTATTGGTAGAAATTACGAAGTATCCGGAAGGGCGCAAGCTCGCCGAAGGCCATGTAAAAAAAGTGCTCGGCCATAAAAACGATCCGGGTGTTGACATTCTCTCGATTATTCATAAACACGGACTGCCCGGCGAGTTTCCTGAAGAGGCCATCACGCATGCAAACAACGTGCCCGATGAGATTGAAGAAGAAGATTATGAAGGACGGCGCGATTTAAGAACGGAAACGATTGTTACGATCGACGGGGCAGATGCGAAAGATCTTGATGATGCCGTTGAAGTAAAAACGCTCGAGAACGGCAATATGCAGCTCGGTGTTCATATTGCCGACGTAACCAACTATGTCACAGAAGGCTCGCCGATTGATAAAGAAGCTTACGAGCGCGGGACGAGCAGTTATTTAACCGATCGCGTGATTCCGATGATTCCGCACCGGCTCTCAAACGGAATTTGTTCACTGAACCCGCAGGTCGACCGCTTAACGTTATCGTGCACGATGGAAATTAACAATGACGGTCAAGTCGTTTCGCACGAAATTTATCCAAGTGTGATCCGTACGAACGAGCGGATGACATACGATGATGTGCGCAAAATATTAGTCGATGACGATGAAAAGACGAAAGAACGTTATCAATCGCTCGTTCCGATGTTCAAAGACATGGAAACACTCGCGGAAAAGCTGCGCAAAAAACGGTTTGCCCGCGGTGCTATCGATTTTGATTTTAAAGAAGCCGGTGTTGAAGTTGACGAAGACGGCACCCCGACCGACGTCGTTTTACGCGAGCGCAGCGTTGCCGAACGTTTAATTGAGGAATTTATGCTGGCTGCAAACGAGACTGTTGCCGAACATTTTTACTGGCTCAAACTGCCGTTCGTTTATCGAATCCACGAAAATCCGGACGAAGAAAAACTCCAGCAGTTTTTAGAATTTGTTACGAACTTCGGCTATTCGGTCAAAGGAAAAGGAAACAGTATTCACCCGGGGGCGCTGCAGGAGCTGCTTGAAGAGGTGCGCGGCGAACCGGAAGAAACTGTCATCAGCCGCGTGATGCTGCGCTCGATGCAGCAGGCGCGCTATGAGCCGTCAAACTTAGGGCATTTCGGTTTGGCTTCGGATTATTATACGCATTTCACCTCGCCGATACGCCGGTATCCGGACCTGATTGTCCACCGTTTAATCCGCACGTATTTGATCGAGGGCAAATCGGATCAAAAAACGATTTCGAAATGGCAAAATGAACTGCCGGAAATTACCGCACATTCCTCAGATATGGAGCGCCGGGCCGAAGAAGCGGAACGGGAAACGGACGATCTGAAAAAGGTTCAGTTTATGCAAGATAAAGTCGGTGAAGAATATACCGGGATTATCAGCGGTGTGACGAACTTCGGGCTGTTTGTGGAACTTCATAACACGATCGAAGGTCTCGTACATGTCAGCTATTTAACCGACGATTTTTATCATTTTGATCAAAAACAGTTTGTCATGATCGGCGAACGGACCGGCAATACATTCCGGCTCGGAGATGAAATTGACGTCCGCGTCGTGAAAGTGGATGTCGACGAGAGATCGGTCGATTTTGAAGTGGTCGGAATGAAACCGCGCAAAAGCAAAGGGAAACCGGCAGCGAAGACGGTTGCAGCGGATAAAGCAAAAAAAGACGGCGGTAAAGCCGGGAAAAACGGCAAGAAGAAAAAGAAGCAGCCGTTTTATAACGCCGCTCCGAAAAATAAAGCAAAAAAGAAAAAATAGCATTTAATGGGCCTGAAACTGTCCGCGCGGCAGTTTCAGGCTCCGATTTTTCTCTTTCCGTAGCGGCAGAAGCGGATATTTGATAAGATAAATGCGTGCATGAAACAAAGAAAGGATGCAGTTGAATGGCTACTGAAGGACGCGATATTGCTCAAAATCGAAAAGCGCGCCACGATTTTCACATTGAAGAAACGTTTGAATGCGGGATCGTGTTAACCGGGACGGAAATTAAGTCGGTACGAAACCGCCGCGTCAATTTTAAAGACTCCTTCGCCCGAGTTAAAAACGGCGAGGTCTGGATTCATAATATGCATATCAGCCCGTATGAACAAGGAAACCGATTCAATCACGATCCTGTTCGCGCGCGGAAGCTGCTTTTGCATAAAAAAGAAATTAACAAACTTGCCGGTATGACAAAAGAAAAAGGCTACACGCTTGTCCCGTTAAAAATGTATATTAAAAACGGTGTAGCGAAAGTATTGATCGGTATCGGCAAAGGGAAGAAAAAATATGACAAACGAGAAGATCTGAAACAAAAAGCGATGAAACGCGAAGTTGAAAGAGAATTTAAAGACCGTCAAATCGGACGTTCATAACCGGCCCAGGCCCTTTGACGGCCGAGAAAATTATGTTATAATTAAATAGAAAAGTTAAGGTCCAATTGAATAGGGATCTATTCAGTCCTCCTTGACGTTTCCTTACTGACACGGGGACGTTCTGGATTCGACAGGGATAGGTCGTGCTTAAACTGCGAGCCGAGCTGAGTGTCCTCGTAAAAACGCTCATCGCCAATAGCTGGCAAAGAAAACAACGATTTCGCTTTAGCAGCGGCGTAACAACCCTGCTAGCGGTTCCTGCCTTCATCGCCCATGTGAAGGATTAAGGGACTCACTCTAAGTGGGCTACGCCTCAACCCCGCCGTCTGAGGGGGCGAGGAAGAGATCAATCAGACTAGCCTCACGGAAGCCTGTCAGTTGGCTGAAGTCGAGGCGAAACACGAATAAACTGACTACGCTCGTAGACGTTTAAGTTGCGTTATCTCTGGACGCGGGTTCAATTCCCGCCGTCTCCACCAATTGCTTATAAACGCTGATATGGTGGGATATAGATTGTTTTGGTAACAAATCCGGCAGCATTTTTGAAAATATCGTCTCAACAGAGGCGGTTTTTTTATTGTCACAAATTCTGTCGACATTATTCTACAAATGTTTGTAAACATGATATAATGAATGTGCGAAACTTAACGAGATGTTTAAAAGGAGGGGCGACTATGAAGGTGATTTTTGACCGCCGGCTGACTGAATTAGAGCAAGAACGAATCCGCCAGCTTGTCGGATTTTATCGAGGGATTTCATTATTCCGTAACGACCGGGAATTATATATCGAAGAAAAAGAAAACTTCAGCTCTGAAGCCTGTATCATGACATTGAAGTCAACGGATGTGCCGATCGCATATATCGAAACAGAAAGCTATTTAAACGGCGCGTAAAAAGGCTGCTCCGCGATTTGACGGAACAGCCTTTTTTTACTGTGCGCATTTTTTGTAAAAGTCAGCAAGAACACGCATGCCTTTGTCGAAATGATCGAGCAGCAAGCTTTCATTCGGAGCATGGAGATTATCGTCAGGCGTGCCGAAACCAAGCAGAATGACAGGCATCGTCCATAACGAATCAATCCATTCAACAACTGGAATCGACCCCCCC
The DNA here is from genome assembly GCF_003814815.1 of Salisediminibacterium halotolerans. Taxonomy (GTDB): domain Bacteria; phylum Bacillota; class Bacilli; order Bacillales; family Salisediminibacteriaceae; genus Salisediminibacterium; species Salisediminibacterium halotolerans. The sequence continues at coordinate 54,593 of NZ_RKQQ01000001.1, read as the reverse complement.
AGCCGGACAAAAACCGTTTCTTTTCCGAATGCATCCGTTAAACTTGTCGCCGCTTTTTGGATCAGCGGCAAGTCAGGATCGACCTTGTAAGCTTTGGCAGACAGCGATTCGCGTTTAATCTCAGCCCGGACACCTTTTGGGGTCTCCTCTTCAATAAAGCGGACGATTGCATCTTGAATCGTTTGCGGATCTTGACCGGGGACGAGCCGGCAGGTCAGTTTCGCGGTTGCTTCGGAAGGAATGATCGTTTTAATCCCTTCTTCTTGATAACCGCTGTACATGCCATTGACTTCCAGGGTAGGGCGGGCCATCAAATGTTCATTGACCGTGTATCCTGCTTCCGGAACCGTTTCAACAACACCGAGTGAAGCGGTATAATCCTCTGAGGGCGCCGCATTCATTAAATTCCGTTCGTGATCAGTAAGTTCTTCACAGTCGTCATAAAACCCCGGAACCGTCACTTGTTCGTGTTCATTTTTCATTTTAGCGAGGAGCTGACTGAGTGCGACAGCGGGATTTTTCACCGCTCCTCCGTACAGGCCGCTGTGCACATCGCGATTTGGACCGTGCAGTGTCACTTCCAGACCGGTAAATCCTTTTAATCCGTAAAGCATCGTCGGCTGACCGGCAGACACCATCCCGGAGTCGGAAATCACGGCGAAATCGGCCTGATAAGCTTCGCGGTTCGCCTCGAGGTAAGGAAGAAGGTTCGCGCTGCCGATTTCTTCTTCGCCTTCAATGCAGACTTTCATATTAACGGGAAGCTGCCCTTCTGTTTTCATATACGCTTCAAATACGGCTAAATGCATCAATACTTGACCTTTGTCATCCGACGCACCGCGCGCATACAGGCGGCCTTCGCGAATAGAGGCTTGAAACGGATCGCTGTTCCACAGTTCAAGCGGTTCAGCGGGCTGCACATCGTAATGGCCGTAAAACAACCCCGTCGGAGCTTGTTCATGCTCCAGCCATTCTGCGTATACGAGCGGATGCCCCCCGGTTTCTTCAATTTGCACGTTGGCAAAGCCGATCTCTGTTAAATAATCAGCAACAAACTCGCCTGCTTTACGGACGTCGCTTTGATGTTCCTGTGATGTGCTGATGCTTTGAATCGCTAAAAAATCTTTCAGTTTATCCAACAGCGCATCACGGTTATCGTGTAAATATTTAATAACAGCTTCTGACATACAATGTTCCCTCCTTTGACGTTCCATTGTAATTTTGCCACATTTTCGTGCTTTTAGCGATGATGAATACGGTGACAGCAAAGTGATTTTTCTGAAAACTTATTGCATCAACGTGCTAAAATGAGTATGATGAAAATTATACATGCATATTCAGGCGACTCGTGAATATGTGAAGATGTGCAGTGCGGAAAGGATGAGAAATGTGAGTGAAGAAAAAGATTTGCGGATTAAAAGCCGCGTGATCAGTGAAGGAGCCAACCGGGTGCCGAACCGGTCGATGCTTCGGGCCGTCGGTTTTAATGATGAGGATTTCCAAAAACCGATGATCGGTGTCGCGAGCACCTGGAGCGAAGTGACGCCGTGCAACGTGCATATTGACCAGCTTGCCCGTGATGCGAAAAGCGGAGCGGAAAACGGCGGCGGCGCTCCGATGATTTTTAATACGATCATGGTCGCGGACGGTATCGCGATGGGACACAACGGCATGAGCTATTCGCTGCCGAGCCGTGAAGTGATTGCCGATTCGATTGAAACGGTTGTCGGTGCAGAAGCCTTGGACGGTATTGTCGCGATCGGCGGCTGCGATAAAACGACGCCCGGGTGTCTGATGTCGATCGGGCGTTTGAATCTGCCGAGTGTCTATGTATACGGCGGGTCAATCAAGCCCGGCAAGCTTGACGGCAAAGATATTGATATCGTTAACTCGTTTGAAGCGGTCGGCCAATATCAGCAAGGGGAAATCGACAGTGAGCAGCTTCATAAGGTCGAATGCAGCGCCTGCCCGGGACCCGGTTCGTGCGGGGGGATGTACACAGCGAATACGATGGCTGCAGCAGCTGAAGCGCTTGGAATGAGTATTCCCGGCTCATCATCTACTCCCGCTGTAGATGCGTATAAAAACGAAGAATGCAGACAAGCCGGCGAATTGATCACCGACTTGTTGAAAAACGATATTTACCCGCGCGACATTATGACAAAAGAAGCTTTTGAAAATGCAATCACAGTCGTAATGGCTCTCGGCGGTTCAACAAATGCCTTTCTCCATTTGTTGGCGATTGCCCGAAGTGCAGATGTCGACTTAACGTATGACGATTTTGAACGCGTCCGGCAAAATGTTCCGCATATTGCCGATTTAAAACCGAGCGGGCAATACGTCTTTGATGATTTATTTCAAGTAGGCGGTGTGCCGGCGGTTATGAAACTTTTGCATGAGCACGGGCTGATTCACGGTGATTGCCTGACGGTTACCGGCAAAACGATGGCAGAAAACCTCGCTGAAGCGAAAGGTTTATCCGAAGGTCAAGAAGTCATTTATCCGTTTGATCAGGCTAAAACAGAGAGCGGACCGCTGATTGTCTTACGCGGAAACCTTGCTCCAGAAGGAGCGGTTGCGAAGATGACCGGGCAAACGATCACCCGTTTTGAAGGGACTGTTAAAGTCTTTGACAGTGAAGACGAAACGACAGCTGCGATTGAAGCAGGCGAAATTGTTGAAGGGGATGTCGTCGTTGTCCGCTATGTCGGTCCTAAAGGCGGACCGGGCATGCCGGAGATGCTTTCGATTACGGCGATGATTGTCGGACGAGGTCTCGGCGGCAAAGTGGCTTTAATGACTGACGGGCGTTTCTCCGGCGGTTCACACGGTTTTGTCATCGGCCATATTGCTCCGGAAGCGGCCGCAGGCGGACCGATCGCGCTCGTTCAAAACGGCGACGAAGTCATCATCGACAGTGAAACACAAGAAATTACCCTGAACGTGTCTGCAGGCGAATTAGAAGAGCGCCTCGCGTTATGGAAGCAGCCGCCGATGAAGCAGCCTTACGGTGTGCTCGGCAAATACGCCAAACTCGTATCTTCTTCCGCTAAAGGTGCAATCACGGACGGCAATTTAGAATAAGCGCAAATCAATAAACCGAGCGGGGGGCGAAAGCCTGCTCGGTTTATTTTGTGACTTTGCGCTTAATCATCAGCGTGGTTGTTCCGGCTTGATCAGTAAGCGCCCAGTCGACGGTATTTTGAATAATGAACAGCCCGCGGCCGCGTTCTTTTTCCAATAGTGAGTCGGAATCTGCCGGTAATACGGCATCCTTGAAACAATAACCCGCGCCTTTATCTTCGATGCGCAAATACACCCTCGTCCGTCCTTCTTTAATATACACAATGACCGGTTTACTTTCATCCATGAGGTTGCCGTGCTCCCAGGCATTGTTAAAACACTCGGTCAAGGCAATGTGAACGAGCAGCGATTCGCTGCCGAACCAATCGTGAAAGGCAGCGTCAAACTCTTTGATGTTTTCCCGGAACGAATGCGGTGTGTAGTAATGCTGGCAATGAAAAATCATCGTTTTACCCCTTTTATTTCAGTTTTAAAATAATCGCGCTCGTGTCATCTTGAGAACGTCCTGCCAGTGCGGCGCGCTGAACGAACGAATAGAGTCCTTCGCATGTCACAGTGTTTGCATCTTGGAATGTATCCAGCGTTTCGAAAAACCCGTCGGTACCGAAGATTAATCGTGATTCGCGCGTCAGCGGGAAAGACCGGCGGCGAAACATCGACTGTTCAAACATGCCGAGCGGTGTGCCGGCGAATGATTTCCGTTCCGTATGTTCATTCGTGATATGAAGAAGATGCGGAATGCCGGCAGAGACGATATGGCAGCTTAAACGGTTAAAATCAATTTCGGCGATCATTGCCGCGGCAAAAGAATCGTCCGGCAAGTGCAGGCAGCAATGTTCGTTCATTTGTTTCATCTGTCCTTCAGCGCTGATGCGCTGCCGTTTGACAGAGGTTTGAAAGAGCGTGTTGAGAGCTGACGTTTGCATCGCTGTATAAATACCATGCCCCATAATATCGACAAGGTAGATGATCAGTTTGTTATTTTTTTGATCGAAATAGTATCCGTATGTATCGCCGCTTAAATAAAAATGCGGATAGTAAAACGAGGTGAAATCGAATTTTTTCCCCGTGATGTTGAGCGGTAATGAGTCTTTTTGTGACTGGACTGCACGGCTTAACTCTTGGTGAATCCTCGCATACCGCGAAACATCCTGGCCGATTCCGAAAAAGCCGATCAATGTAAAGGTTTCGTCGTATCTCGGGAAAAAACTCCATTCGGCCGCCTTGTATTGACCGGAGAACGGATCGTTAATTGTACAAAAAGCGATTTCCCGGTGGTTGGAGATTTCGCTGCGAAACGCTTTCCAGTCCTCGGCTGTCATGGGCAAAACCGCTTCAATCGATTCATAACCAAAACTGGAGGGAGCATCAGAAAAGAACGTGTTCGCTTCTTCGTTGTGGTAAACGAGCTGATTATGCAGGTTGAATACATAGCATGCACCGGGAACGGATTCAATCCAGGCTTCGTTCACCGCAGGCAAAGACTGGCGGCCCGGAGTGCTGCTGCCTGCTCTTTCTTTCATGAACATCATCATGTAAAAACAAGGATGCTCCGTTGTATCGTTACCGGAGAAAATCGGTTCAATCTGGATGTGGCCGGTAAAAAAATCTCCTTGTTTTCGGCGGATCGTGAGATACAAATCTGCTTGTACGTTGGCAAAAAAATGCTCCGTTAATGAAATGACTTTCGTTGTGTTCCAAGTGAACGGAAAGAGGATTTCAAGCCAATCGTTAAGCGCCCCGTTTAAATCCTCAGCGCTGTAACCGGTTCTTTCCTTAAAACGGGTGTTGACAAACAGGATGTGCCGATCGTTGGATTGGGCTTCAATTAAGGCGATTCCGAGAGGGAATTGTTTGTACATCGTTTCAATTTGCAGCCAGTCTTCCACGGCAGGGACCGTAGGCATCGGTAATGAATTTTTTTCTCCTTCGCGCATAACTTTGCTCCTCGCTGATGGTTTTAGTCAAAGTCGAATACAGCAGTCAGGCGCGTTAATTCAAACACCTTTTTGACGCCGTCTTTTGCACCGCGTATAAGGATCGTTCCTTGCTTTTCCCGTGTCTTTTTTAATACGGAAACGAGAATGCCCAGCCCGGCGCTGTCAATATAATGTAATTCATTCATATCAATAATAAACGAGCGGAAGCCGGCATCGATTTTGTCGTAAAGGTGTTTTCGTAAATCACCAGCGTCCTGAACCGTCAACTCTCCGCTTAAGTAGACAGTGACTTGCTGTTCGTGAATAACGGTGTCGCTTACCATAGTAAAACTCCTCCCAGGTGTGTTTGAGAACTTAGAACTAAGATTTATATCCCCTCTTCCGTTGCGGAATAAACGCTTTTCCGCTATAAATGCGGCTGAAAACAGGAAAAATGTCGAATTATGATTCTTTTATTGAGACTAAGGACTTAATAAGATATAGTTTATAAATAATCATGTTATGTAAGCTGATATCAATATAACTGGGGGATTTATCTTCATGAAAAAACAAACCGGGAAGTCGAAAAAGACCGTAACGATCCGAAAAAAATTGACGCTTGTGGCGGCTGCGGCGATTCTTTTTACGCTGATTATGAGCGCGCCGATTGCCTACATACAGCTGCTTGTTTTTGACCTGGAAGTATTGACAGCGGTCATGGGTGAAGGGCTGACAAACTTGCTGCAGACGTATTTCACGACGATTATGAACCTGATAATTATGGTGACGTTTATATTTGTTGCGTTGCGGTTTGTCGTCTTGCGTCCGGTCCAGCATATGAATGAAACGATCGACAGCATGCAAGGAAAGACGATTGACTTAACGAAGAAAACAAGCGTAAAAACGAATGATGAATTAGGAAAGCTCGGCCGAGCGTTTAATGAATTAAACGGAGAACTGTCTGGATTGATCCGCTCTGTCAGCTTATCGGCAGAAGACGTATCATCGGCCAGTGAAGAAAACGCACGCTCGATTCAAGATATGTCCGTCAGCTCAAGTGATGTCAAATCGAATGTGGACGACTTGCATGAACAGGCGAAATCAGGCAATGAGGCAATCAAAGAAGTGTCGCAGTCGTTACTGGAGCTGTCTTCACTGATTCAAATCGCAAAAGATAAGGCGATTTCGGCCAGCGGCCAATCAGCTTCAACGATGGAGATCACACAAACCGGCAAGAACAGGCTTGAAGATGTTGTCGGCAAGATGGGGCGAATGAAAGCTGAATCCCGGCAAACAATCAGCCAAGTTCAGTCGTTAGAACATTATTCGAAAGATATTCATACGATCGTCGATACGATTACACAAATTTCTGAACAGACGAATCTGCTTGCGCTGAATGCCGCCATCGAAGCAGCCCGTGCCGGTGAAGCAGGAAAAGGTTTTGCTGTTGTCGCTGATGAAGTCCGGAAACTCGCAGAACAAACGTCGCGCGAGGCGGAAAATGTAACCGGCCTGATTGAAAAAATGACTGCGACGACAAACGAGACTGTCCGAGAGATTGAACGGAGTGACGCGAGCATTGCTGCCGGAGCGGAAGACGTGCAGAAAATCAGCGAATCGATGACGGAAATTTTCAGTGCTGTCGATCAAAGTGTCAAGGATATGGAAGAAATTAAAGATATTACGAACGAAGAAGTCGCGACGTCGGAGAAAATCGTCGCGCTTATTGACCAGCTGGCGACCTTCATTGAAGATACGGAATCGAAAGCCTCGAATGTACTCGCTTCAGCAGATTCAACGAATGAAATGATTGAATCGATCTCCGCGAGCACTGAAGAAATGGCGACGATGGCAGAGAATCTTCATCAGGCTGTATCAGCGTTTAAAACAGACGAAACGGTTCAGGCGAAAATATCGTGACAAAATTTTGACATCAGCAAGCGTCCGTGCTACAGTTACACAAATAAAATCAATACACTTATCGAGAGCGGCGGAGGGACAGGCCCTGTGAAGCCCGGCAACCGGTCAGACCGTCAACACGGCTGACTAGGTGCTAATTCCTGCAAAACAGCGGTACGGCTGTTTTGGGAGATGAGTCGATGCATCTATCAAGATCTTCATTCACTCCCTGCCGTAATCGGTGAGGGAGTTTTTCATCGGCACATATAATAAGTGGAGGCGATTGAGATGACGAAAACCAGTGCAGCCGGTTCAACAAAAGATTTGGCAATTTTCGGATTCGGCACCGTCGGTGAAGGTGTTTATTCATCGATACAGGAAAAAGCTGCTGAGATAAAAGCGGTCACCGGGACAGAATTGCATATTTGTGCGGTACTTGTGCAAAACGTGGAAAAAGAGCGTAATGTTGCAGCAGGAACGGTTGTCACAGACAACCCGGCTGAAATTTTGGCCAATCCTGATTTAGATACGGTTGTCGAAGTGACGCCTGATGCCAAAACAGCTTACCCGCTCGTAAAAGAGAGTTTGGAGCGGGGGATATCAGTCGTGACAGCGAATAAAGAACTGGTCATGATGTACGGGACGAAGCTGCACGAAACGGCCGATCGGACAGGCGCTTCTTTTCTGTATGAAGCCGCCGTTGCTGCGGGGATTCCGGTGCTGACTTCGATTCGTGAGACGCTGCGTGTAAATAAGATCACCCGGGTCGAAGCGATTTTGAACGGGACGAGTCATTTTATGCTTACCGAGATGGAAAACCGCGGAATTTCGTTTGCTGAAGCTTTGTCTGAAGCGCAAGATCTCGGCTATGCTGAAGCGGTGCCGGATAAAGACGTTGACGGCTGGGACGCTTGGTATAAAGCGATTGTGTTGGCAAGGTGGATTTACGGCCAGAATACCCCGATTGACGTGTACGATCCTGAAGGGATTCGGGGTATTCAAGCTGAGGAATTGCGGCAAACACGCAAACAAGGGAAATGTTTGAAACCGGCAGTGACGCTGGAAAAGCAGGGGAAATCTGTCCAGATCACCGTTTCTGTCCGGGAACTTCCTTTAGATCATCCGCTTGCTTCTGTGCAGGGCGTTATGAACGGCGTGTATATCGAAAGTGATTTAATGGGGCCGCTGACTTTTCAGGGACCGGGAGCCGGCAAGTGGCCGACAGCGAGTTCAATTGTTGAAGATGTCGTCCGCGTGTATACAAACAAGTATATTCCGGGTTCGTTTGATGTTACATCATCCGAGCATCCATCAGTGACAGTTTAGCTTCTTTCCGTGAAGCATAAGTTACCCAATACCTTCGGAACCGTCAGCATCATACAGCGGCAGGTGAACTGTTACGGCAGTGCCTTTCCCAGGCTCAGATGAAAAGGTTAATTCACCGCTGTGGGTTTCGACAATTTGTTTTACGATTGACAGACCGATGCCGACTCCGCCGCGCTCACGGGAACGCGATTTATCGGCTCTGTAAAACCGGTCTGTCAAATAAGGAATCTTTTCCGGCGCGATCCCTTCACCGTTGTCGCTGATTTCAATCAGGGCGCTGCCTGCGTCCGCTTTTATCTCCGCACTGATATGTCCGTGTTGCGGCGTATAGCGCGATGCATTGTCGAGCAGATTGATGAACACTTGCAACAGCCGGTCTTCGTCGCCGAAAATAATCAGCTCATCATTGTACTCGGTTGACATCGATTGCTCTTTATCAGCGCGTTTTAATTGCGTGTTGCGGACAGCTTCTTCTAACAGCTCGGAAAGGACGAGCGGGCTGAAGCCCGTTTGTTTGTCGTCGGCTTTTTCAAGTTGCGTCAATGTAATGAGCTGATCGACAAGTCTGTTCATTCGTGATGCCTCATGATAAATAATCGCAGAATATTCACTGCATCGCCCGGTATCCGGGGCATCTTTCATCCCGGCAAGCAGCTCGCTGTATCCGCGAATATAACTGAGAGGCGTCCGCAGTTCGTGCGAAATATTTTGAATAAAGGCGCGTTTTTTTTCATCTTCATCAGCGAGGTTTGCTGCCAGGAACCGAAACGAATCGGCCAGCCCGGCAATTTCATTTTCAACATCGATGTGCAGCCTTCGTTCATAACGCCCTTTGGCAAGCTCTTCGGCATGGCGTTCAAGTTCTAAGATCGGATGAATAAATTCCTGTTCGACCCGTTTAATCAAAATAAATAAGATAAACAAAAAAATGCCGCCGATCAAAGCAACCGCAGGTATAATACCATAAAACGCTTCGTTAATTTCCGCAACGGGCCGGTACAACAGGATGACGGTGTCTAAATAACCGTCATCGATCACAACAGGCACGGCGGCGCCGAGAATACGCGTATCAAGCGCTTCGTGCATCCTTGAAATGATAACGGTTTCGCCGTTTTGGAGCTGACTCCGCTCAAGGCTGTTAATCACGAGTTCATTTTCCGGCTGTTCGAGCGGCACCGCGGAACCGAGCGCCATCGGATCGGAACTGACAACGCCGTAAAGGTTTGCCGATGAAAGGGTCCAATCGAGGCGCTCTTCAAATACAGCTTCCGGTTCGTGCAAATAAGCGTCTTTTAAACCGGAAGCTTGATCTTCAAGAATTTCGGCTTGGCTTTCTAAGTAGAGACTTTCATAAAAATAAAACGAGACAGAGGCAACGAGTCCGGCCGAAAAAAGGGCAATGGCTGCGAATAAGATCCACGCTTTCGCCTTAACGGATAGGTACTTTTTCAATGTCCCGGCACCTCTAGTTTATAGCCCATTCCCCACACCGTTTGGATACAGGAAGCCTCCGATTTCAGTTTTAAGCGGAGCGTTTTAACGTGTGTATCGACTGTGCGGGACGTCGCGTTCAAATAATCCATCCCCCAAATCAGTTCTAAAATCCGCTCGCGCGAAAACACTTGTTCCGGATGCTGCAAAAAAAGTTCGAGCAGTTCAAACTCTTTTTTCGTCAAGGTAATGAGTTCATTTTTCACATACGCCTTTTTCGAGGTGCGATTCAGCGAAATGTTGTGGAAAGTGAGCGTGTCGGGACCGTTTAGTTCAGCCGTCTGTTCAATGCCGACACGGCGGAGAACCGCTTCCATTCTGGCAATCAGTTCATCTTTGCCGAAAGGTTTGACGAGATAATCGTCTGCACCGAGCTTTAACCCGGCGACTTTGTCTTCTTCTTCCGTTTTTGCTGTCAGCATCATGATCGGCACAGACGATGTTTGCCGGATGGTTTTACATGTTTCATAACCATCCATGCCGGGCATCAGGATATCCAAAATAATAAAATCAATCGCTTGACTGTTGAGCAGGTCCAAAGCAGCGTCTCCGTCGGCCGCAGTAAACGCGCTGTAACCGGCGTCAGTTAACATGCTCGAGACGAGTTCACGCATTTGTTCCTCATCATCGACGATTAAAATGTTTTGTTTTTTCATTAGTTAGTTCCCTCCAAATAGATCATCGCATACGGCTGAGCTGGTACATCAACAGCCTGTTCGACCGTCACGCTTTCTGGATCGAGAAAAATCACCTGGTTGCCGTCAAGTGTGCTGATAAACAAGGTATCTTCAGTCATCAGACTGTAGTAGGGATTAAACGGCAAGTCGGCTGATTTTTCTATCTCGAATGTTGAGCTGTTCAATTGATAAAGTTCGTGCGAACCATGGCTTAAAATAAAAATGCTCTCAAAACCGGGGTGATACGAAAAGTCTACCGGCATCAACCCGGCAGGAATTTCTTTAATTTGTTCGTTTGAGCCGAGCGAATGGATATAAATGTGCTCGTTTAATTGTTCGCCGGCGCCGTGACCGCCGATGTATAGATGATTTTCAACCGCAGTTAAACCTTCCGGGCGCTGATTTACCTCAGCGGAAGCGGCCGATTCAAAAGGGTCCAGCGAAAACGACTGCATTTCATTATCGTATACGTTCAATAGGTAAAGACGGTCGGTTTCTTCAGCATACGTTAACGAATTCGGATGTGCGCCGGCAGCAATCGTTTGATGATCGGATGTGTGCAGCGAACGGTCTAATTCAAACATTGTAAGTGTGTCTCTTTCTGTATCAGCCGTGAAGAGGCGGTTAATTTCTTCAGCGTAATACAATTCGCTGATGCTTCCGTTGGCAGCATCGAAAGCCGGTTCAATCTCACCGGAATCCGGCTCGAGAATATACAGTGAACTGTCCTCTTGAGATGATAAAATGATCTCATCTAACGAAGCAATATAAACCATATCGGCAGCCGGGAACGGAAGCTCGCTTTCGGTAATCACCTCGCCTGTGCCCGGGTCAATCCAAGTCAAAAGCGCAAGCTCCTGATGCGAAACAGCGAGAAGTTCCTCGTAGCTGCTCGGTATATCAATGTTATTTTGTTCTGATTGACAGCCGTTTAACAAGGCCGCTGTAAAAAGCAAAGGGACTGATAAATAAAAACGAATGCCTGGCAAAAGTACCCCTCCAAAAACTGTGCCGTACCTTTTAATTTTACAGCAAAAATGAAAAGTTTATGTGAAATAAAGAAAATCAAGCTCTGATTTTTCGAGAAATTTTTCAAAAATCCTCTACGTTATCCAGTATAATATGATATTCTGTAGAAGTATATTCGGATGATTATAGATTATGAACAGAGGTGCTCGATATGTTTCGAACAATTAAAACGATCTTTTCGATCGGTGATTTGCGAAATAAGATCTTTTTTACATTAGCGATTTTATTTGTGTTCCGAATCGGCGCACATATACCGGCTCCGGGAGTCAATGCGGATGTCTTGGATTTCGAAGACTTGGCGGCGATCGGCTTGCTGAATGCTTTCGGCGGCGGTGCGCTGGAAAACTTCTCGATTTTTGCCACCGGAATCATGCCGTACATAACTGCTTCGATTATCGTTCAGCTTTTAAGGATGGACGTTGTTCCTAAGTTCGCTGAATGGTCCCGTGAAGGTGATCAGGGCCGAAAAAAACTTGCGCAGGTTACGCGCTACGGGACAGTATTAATCGCATTTGTCCAGGCGATCGGGATGTCGTTTGGTTTTAACAATATTATGCCGGGGCTTGTGCCGGATCCTACCTTGCTGACTTATTTAATGATTGCTTTGACATTAACGGCCGGAACAGCATTTTTATTATGGCTCGGTGAAACGATCACTGCTAAAGGCGTCGGCAACGGTATTTCTTTAATGATCTTTGCCGGGATTGCTTCAGCGATTCCTGGCGGCGTCGCACAAATTTACACGATTTATATTCAAGATGCCGGCGAGGAACTGTTTGTGAATTTAGTCATTGTCGCGTTGATTGCACTCGCATTTTTGGCGATTACGATCGGCGTTATCTTCGTGCAGCAAGCGATCCGCAAGGTGCCGGTGCAGTACGCGAAACGCCTCGGAGCAACAGGGCAGTCGCGCGGTGCGCAATCGTCTCACTTACCGCTGAAAGTAAACTCGGCCGGTGTTATCCCGGTCATCTTCGCGATGTCGCTGTTTATTTTCCCGCCGACAATTGCGAATTTCACCGGAGCGGAAGGAGCGCTTGCACAATGGGTTGTGCAGACGTTTGATTACACGAATTCAATCGGCATGATGGTTTATGCCTTGCTGATTATCGGGTTTACGTACTTTTACACGTTTGTGCAAATGAATCCAGAACAGATGGCGGAAAATCTGAAAAAGCAAAACGGTTTTATTCCCGGTATCCGTCCCGGGAAAACGACAGAAGCGTTCATTACGAGAACACTGTATCGTTTAACCTTCGTCGGCGCTTTGTTTCTTGCCACAGTTTCCGTATTACCTGTGCTCTTCACCCGCTTTGCCGGACTGCCGCAAGCGATTCAAATCGGCGGTACCGGTCTCCTGATCGTCGTCGGGGTCGCGCTCGATACGATGAAGCGGATCGAAAGCCAAATGATCGACCGGAAATATACAGGATTTATGCGCCGCTGATACGTCTTCAAACCTGCCCGAAGCTTAATAGCCGGGCAGGTTTTATTTTTAACGGAAAATTTTTCTCGTTGTACCACTTGCACATTGTCATTTTTTTCTTTAATATAGTAATTGCAAAGACTTTGTGACAGTTTCATGTATTTTTTAGCAAAATTTTTTATCCGAAAAATGAATGAGTGTTCATTCAAAAGGAAGAAGGAGGTACTTCATGATTAACCGTATCGGTAAAGCAGTTGTCCTGGGTTCAGGAATTATGGGATCCGGCATTGCAGCACACTTGGCTAACATCGGCATTCCTTCGTTGCTGTTAGACATTGTGCCGCATGAATTAACTGACCGCGAAAAACAGAAGGGGCTGACGCTTGAAGATAAAGCTGTCCGGAACCGGCTCGCTTCAGAAGCGGTGGCGAAATTGAAGAAACAAAATCCAGCTCCGCTCGCGAAAAATGACAACGCTGATCTTATTGAGGTCGGGAATATGGAAGATGATATGCACCGGCTTGCAGAAGCAGATTGGATTATTGAAGTCGTCGTTGAACGGCTCGATATTAAGCAGACGGTTTTTGCCCAAGTTGATCAACACCGGAACCCGGGTTCGATTGTCAGCTCGAACACATCAGGGATTTCAATTGAAGCTATGGCTGACGGACGTTCGGAAGATTTTCGGAACCATTTTCTCGGCACGCATTTTTTCAATCCGCCGCGCTACTTAAAACTGCTTGAAATTATTCCGACAAACGACACTTCACCTGAAGTCACTTCGTTTATGCGCCGGTTCGGCGAAGATGTTCTCGGAAAAGGAGTGGTGGAAGCGAAAGACACGCCGAACTTTATCGGCAACCGTATCGGGACTTACGGCCTGCTTGTCACCGTCAAAGAAATGATTGAACGCGGTTTCTCAATCGGCGAAGTCGATTCGGTTACCGGACCGGCGATCGGCCGTCCGAAAAGCGCAACGTTTAGAACCCTGGATGTGGTCGGTCTGGATACCTTCATGCACGTTGCCTCAAACGTTTACGATCAAGTAGAAGGGACAGAAAAAGAAATTTTTGACCCGCCGGCTTTTATGAAAAAGATGGCAGAAAACAACATGCTCGGCAGCAAAACAGGCCAAGGTTTTTATTACAAGAAAAAAGGTGAAAACGGAAGCGAAATATTAGAGCTCGATTATTCAGCGATGGAGTACGTTCCAAGCAAGAAATTGAAAGCGCCTTCAGTTGAGCAAAGCAAGCAGGCGAAAGGAAAGGCGGCAAAAATAAAAACACTCGCATACGCCGACGACCGTGCAGGCGAACTTGTTTGGAACGTATTAAAACCGACGCTTTTATACGCCGCTGAAAAATGCTCTGAAGTTGCCGATAACATTCGCGACATTGATCAAGCAATGAAATGGGGATTCGGCTGGGAACTCGGACCGTTTGAAACGTGGGATGCGCTCGGATTAGAAAAATCAATCGAAAAAATGAAAGAAGAAGGCGAAGCGATTCCGCAATGGGTTGAAGATATGCTTTCCGGCGGATTTACCTCGTTCTATCGAACAAGAGATGAGTTTTATCATCACGGTGAATATGTTAAAGCCGATATTAACGAAAAAGTGATCAACATTAAAACGTTAAAAGAAGATGAGAACGTCATTATGAAAAACAACGGCGCTTCGCTGATTGATGCGGGCGATGACATTGCCGTGCTTGAATTTACATCGCCGAATAACTCGATCGGTCTCGATGTATTACAAATGATCGGAAAGTCAGTGGATGAAGTTGAGACGAATTACAAAGGGCTTGTCATTAACAACCAAGGGAAAAACTTCTGTGTCGGGGCAAATTTGATGATGATTTTAATGGAAGCGCAAGACATGAATTTTCCGGAACTTGACCTCGTAATCCGGCAGTTTCAAAACAACATGGCGAAAGTCCGTTATTCCGCTAAACCGGTCGTGGCAGCTCCGTTTTCAATGACACTCGGCGGCGGTGCCGAAGCTTGTATGCCGGCAGCGAAAATTCAAGCTTCGATGGAAACTTACATGGGCTTAGTTGAAGCAGGTGTCGGTCTAATCCCCGGCGGCGGGGGAAACAAAGAGCTTTACTTGCGGCAAATTGAGCGCCTCCCGGACGGAGCGAAAATTGATTACCAGGCTGTCGCCAATCAAGTGTTTGAAACGATTGCAATGGCGAAAGTATCGAAAAGCGCCCAGGAAGCGGAAGAACTCGGGTTTATCCGTCCGCAAGACAGCATAAGCATCAATGGCGACCATTTATTGCACGATGCAAAACAGGAAGCGCTGCATTTATTTGAAAGCGGTTACCATCCGCCGAAACGGGAGAAGATCCCGGTTGTCGGTGAAAATGGGTACGCGACGATGCTTCTTGGCGCGAAGTCAATGAAGTTCAGCAACTACATCACAGACCATGATTTAAAAATTGCCGACAAGCTCGCATTTGTATTAGCAGGCGGACGCGTGCCGAAAAACTCGCGGGTTGATGAGCAGTATTTACTCGATCTCGAACGGGAAGCATTTTTAAGTTTAGTCGGCGAACAGAAAACACAGCAGCGTATGCAGCATATGCTGTCAAAAGGAAAACCGCTGCGCAACTGATCTGAACGAAGGAGGGGACTGTTTTGAAAGAAGCTGTTATTGTATCAGGGGCTCGAACCCCTGTCGGGAAAGCGAACAAAGGCACGTTGGCTTCGGTAAGGCCGGACGACCTCGGCGCGCTGACGATTCGCGAGACGCTGAAACGCGCGAATCATTTTGATCCTGAGCGAATTGATGATGTCATCATCGGGTGCGCGATGCCGGAAGCTGAACAAGGCATGAATATGGCCCGCAGTATTTCGGCATTAGCCGGATTGCCTGACAGTGTTCCGGCGATCACGATCAACCGCTACTGTTCTTCAGGGCTGCAAAGTATTGCCTACGGGGCTGAACGAATTATGCTCGGTCAGTCCGAAGCGATTATTGCCGGCGGTTCGGAATCGATGTCTGCGATCCCGATGGGCGGTCACGTCATTTCGCCGAATCCGTCGTTAGTCGAAAATGCCCCGGAATATTATATGAACATGGGCAACACGGCTGAAGAGGTCGCGAAGCAATTTCAAATCAGCCGCGAGGACCAAGATGCTTTTGCGGTCGAAAGTCACCGCAGAGCTGCCAACGCGTTGAAAGAAGGAAAGTTTGCAGACGAAACGGTTTCTGTTCCGGTAACATTGCGTTCTGTCGATGAAAATCACCAGCTTATTGAAAAGGAAGTCACACTTGATCAAGATGAAGGTGTCCGCGAAGACACGTCGCTGGAAGGATTAGCAAAGCTGAAGCCGGCTTTCAATCAAGTGAACGGTTCCGTCACCGCAGGTAATGCATCGCAAATGAGCGACGGAGCAGCCTCCGTTCTCGTCATGGAACGGGAAGCGGCTGAAAAAGAAGGCT
Source organism: Salisediminibacterium halotolerans (assembly GCF_003814815.1). Lineage (GTDB taxonomy): Bacteria > Bacillota > Bacilli > Bacillales > Salisediminibacteriaceae > Salisediminibacterium > Salisediminibacterium halotolerans. The sequence goes on along the minus strand of NZ_RKQQ01000001.1, from coordinate 38,294 downwards.
TGACTCCGTTAGCGAAATACCATTCGTTCGCTGTTGCCGGTGTGGCACCGGAGGTCATGGGAATCGGCCCGGTAAAAGCGATCCCGAAAGCTGTTGAACAGGCCGGATTAACAATCGAAGACATTGGCCTGTTTGAATTAAACGAAGCGTTTGCCTCACAGTCGCTGCAAGTGATCCGCGAATTGGGACTCGACCACGAGATCGTCAATGTTAACGGCGGAGCGATCGCACTCGGTCATCCGCTTGGATGCACCGGTACAAAGCTGACGCTCAGTCTGGTTCATGAAATGAAACGCAGAAACGTTAAATACGGTGTTGTCACGATGTGCATCGGCGGCGGCATGGGAGCAGCAGGGGTATTTGAACTTATCTGAGCGTTTCAAACGGACAGAAGACACCGTTCGTGCCGGTAAGCAAAATGGAAGACTAAAAAAGGAGGCAGTTGATTATGACAACAGAAAACAAGACGCTTCGGGGCAGCAGCTTTTTGCTCGAAACCGCAACGCCGGAGGATATTTTTACCCCGGAAGATTTCACTGATGAACATGAAATGATTGCGAAGACGACCGAAGATTTCGTTAAAGAAAAAGTTGTTCCGGAAATAGAGTATATCGAACAGCATGAATTTGACCGTTCCGTGCGCCTGATGAAACAAGCGGGAGAATTGGGACTTCTCGGCGCCGACGTCCCCGAAGAATACGGCGGAATCGGTTTGGATAAAATCAGCTCAACGCTGATTACCGAAAAATTCGCGCTCGGCGGATCGTTTTCCTTAACCCACGGCGCCCATGTCGGGATCGGCACGCTGCCGATTGTATATTTTGGGACAGAAGAACAGAAGAAGCAATATTTGCCTGATTTGGCGACAGGGGAAAAAATCGCAGCCTATGCTTTGACGGAGCCAAGTTCAGGTTCTGATGCTCTCGGGGCAAAAGCGACGGCAAAATTAAATGATGCAGGTACCCATTATATTTTAAATGGCGAAAAGCAATGGATCACAAACGCGGGTTTCGCGGATGTGTTCGTAGTTTATGCAAAAGTAGACGGCGAACAATTCAGCGCTTTTATCGTCGAGCGCGGCCATGAAGGCGTTTCAGTCGGACCGGAAGAGAAAAAAATGGGCATTAAAGGCTCGTCGACAAGAACACTGCTCTTGCAAGATGCAAAAGTGCCGCAAGAAAATGTTCTTGGCGAAATCGGCAAAGGCCATGTCATCGCGTTTAATATTTTAAATCTTGGGCGGTTTAAGCTCGGGGTGGGCTGTATCGGCGGCGCCAAGCGCGCGATCGAACTGTCCGCCAAATACGCCAATGAACGCAAGCAGTTCAAAACACCGATCGCGCAGTTTACGATCATTCAAAAGAAATTGGCTGAAATGGCTGCGAAAACGTACGCAATGGAAAGTACGATTTACCGTACAGCCGGTTCGATTGAAGAAGCTTTCGGAAGTCTCTCAGAAGACGAGCAAAAAGACGGCAAGGCTGTCGGCAAAGCCATTGCAGAATACGCAGTAGAGTGTTCACTAAACAAATTTTTCGGCTCTGAGGTGCTTGATTTTGTCGTCGATGAAGCAGTACAAATTCACGGCGGTTACGGTTTTATGACCGAGTATGAAGTGGAAAACATGTATCGCAATTCGCGAATCAACCGGATTTTTGAAGGAACAAACGAAGTGAACCGCATGCTCGTCCCGGCAACAATTATGCGCAAAGCGATGAAAGGCGAACTTCCGCTGTTAGAAAAAGCGAACGGCCTGCAAGAAGAACTGATGATGATGATGCCGGAAGAAGTCGGTGATGAAACGCTCGAGCAAGAAAAGTATTTGCTGCAAAATGCGAAAAAAATCTTCCTGATGATTGCCGGAACAGCAGCGCAAAAATACGGCGAAGACTTGCAAAAAGAGCAAGAAATGCTCGCGAATGTTGCTGATCTCGTCAACGAAGTTTTCAATATCGAATCGATGATTTTGCGCACAGAAAAAGCGATGCAGAAAAACGGCGAAGAAAAAGAACATCAAAAACTGTTAATGACGCAAATTTACTCGCAGGAAGCATTCAATCATATTGAATCGATCGCAAGAGAGTCACTTGTAACGCTGGAAGACGGCGATAACTTGCGGACAATGCTGTCGATTTTGAAAAAGCTGACTCGTCATACGCCGCTTGATCTTATCCAGAAGAAGCGGGAATTAGCAGAAAAGATTATTAAAGAAGAGAAGTACGTGCTGTAACGGATACAGCAGATAATCACCGTTATTCACTTTGGGGCACTTCCCCTGCCCTAAAAAAATAGACTCCTTTCATCAAAAGGGGGCATTTTCCTCTCTCAACGCAGGGGCTCTGTTAAAACAACAGAGCCCTTGCGTTATGTTGAAAGAAACGATTCACTGTCGCAGAAAATACCGGAATATGGTAAGATCAAAGCAAATCGCTGAAAAGGAGTGAGTTTATTGGCGCTTACACTGTATCATTATCCGCAATGAGGCACGTGCCGCAAGGCAAAAAACTGGCTGGACAGCCAGGAAATAAATTATGAAGAGATTCATCTCGTGAATAATCCGCCGTCAAAAGACGATTTGAAAAAAATGTATGACAACAGCGGATTAGAGCTGAAGAAATTCTTTAACACGAGCGGGAAGAAGTACCGGGAACTCGGCGTGAAAGATAAGATGACAAGCGCAACTGAAGATGAACTGCTTGAACTTCTTGCTTCGGACGGCATGCTGATTAAGCGGCCGCTTGTAACCGACGGCAATCATGTGACGGTCGGCTTCAAAGAAGAAACTTTTGAACAAACGTGGAAAAACTAACTTGAAGGAGCAGATAGCGATGAATTTACCGCAAGAGCTGAAGTATTCGAAAGAGCACGAATGGGTCAAGGTTGACGGAAACAAGGTTGTTATCGGTATAACTGAGCATGCGCAGGATGAACTTGGCGATATCGTTTTTGTCGAGCTGCCGGAAAAAGGTGATCAACTGACTGTCGATGAACCGTTCGGCAGTGTCGAATCGGTCAAAACGGTCTCGGAACTTTATGCTCCTGTGAGCGGCGAAGTTCTCGACGTAAACGGTGAGTTGGAAGATTCGCCGGAGTTTGTCAATGAATCTCCGTACGAAAAGGCTTGGATGGTCGTAGTTGAATTGAGCGACGCATCGCAGCTGGATGCATTAATGGATGCAGATACTTACAAACAGATGATTAGCGAAGACTAAAACTGTATTCGTGATCAAGCAAGCAGCTGACATTTTGTCAGCTGTTAGACTGTAGACAAACTATATTTTTATGTCAGCCATGAATCCACTATCCTCCGCTTGCCCCGGGCAAGGACTCAGCTAGGATTCGGCGGTCTGAGGCCGCCGAATCCGGATCTTCGTCTCTTGCTTTCCCGGAGGCGTCGGAGGAGTGGATGCATGGCTTCTTTTTTATGAATACACTCGCTTCAAAAAAGAGGGTGACCCAGCATCCCGGCTTTCTCCTGCGGGATAGCGGGACAGACGAGACCCTGCAGGGCATCAGCCCGAATCGGCTCGGTGCTCGCCCGCGGACTAGTAAGACACGGCGAAGTCTTTTTGAGCCGATGTCGCAGTGATACCTTCAGGTGAAAGAAGCCGGACGATGCGTCGTCATCCGTTCCTTTTAACATGACATTTAATGATGTCATGACTTTGTCAACACTTTGGCAGCTGACATTTTGTCAGCTGTTTTTTATGGAGAGGCTTTTCTTTTGCGGTGAAGTCGCGTATATTTAGAGCATCGAAATAAATTGCTGGAGTGTTCAAATGGGAAAGATTATCGGAGAATGGCGGGATCAATTCCGCCGTTACAACCGAAACGTCAAATTATTTTTACTCAGTTCTGTCCTTGTTCATATCGGGATGGGCATTTTTATGATTATTTACAATTATTACATCAGAGAGCTCGGTTACGACGATCAAACGAACGGCTCTGTGATCGCGATGCAGTCAACGGCTACCGCGCTTTTTCTTTTGCCGGCCGGGATCATGAGCGACCGGACAGGACGGAAGAGGATTCTTTTGATCGGTGCCTTGCTCGGCGGAGCGAGTCTGCTTTTGCGGGCTTCGATTTCGCCGGAACTGCTCTTGCTTGCCGGCGCTTTTATGACCGGCATGTTCATGGCCTTTATTCAAGTGTCATCGATTCCGCTCTTAGCAGAAAATTCAACGCAGCAGCAAAGAGTGCATTTGTTCAGCTTGAATTTTGCGATTATGATGGGCGCTCAAGTTATCGGCAATTTGGCCGGCGGTTCTTTAAGCGACGGTTTTCATTTGTTAGCGGGGTTCTCTCAGCTTTGGAGTATTCGATTAACACTTTTGTTGGGCGGCGTGATTTTTTTATCATCGCTCATTCCGATTTTAAAAATTAAAGAGGCGCAGAAAATAACGAAACAGACGGTGGAAGACCGGTCGTTTAAAAAGCTCTTCCGAACAAATAAAGAGGGATTAAAAATCATTTTGCTTTTTGCGGTAGCGCAAATGATTATCGGTTTTGGCTCAGGGCTGGTGATTCCTTATTTAAATTTGTATTTTGTTGACCGGTTTGAAACAACGCATACGATGGTCGGAATTATTCTCTCATCCGGTCAGGCAATGACTGCGGTAGCGATGATGATCGGTCCGGCTGTTGTGCGAAAAGCCGGCGAAGTCAGGGCGGTCGTAATTTTACAGCTCGCCTCGATCCCGTTCTTATTAATCACGGCGTTTACAGAAATGCTTTGGCTCGCTGTGTTCGGATTTTTATTCCGTCAGGCGCTGATGAATGCCGGCAATCCGATCCAAATGTCATTAATGATGAGAAGCGTTGACGATTCAATAAAAGGCTTGGCTCATTCTGTCGGGCAAGCCGTATTTCAATTAGGCTGGGCCGTTATGGGACCGGTCTCGACAACAATTGTTCTCGTCTACGGCGCCTACGAAGGCTATGCGATCGTTTTTTCGATTACGGGCGGGCTTTATTTGCTCGGCACCTTTTATTTCTATCTCGTTTTTCGAAAACGGATCCCCGACGCTGAAGAAATATAGCGCGTTTTTCATTTGCAAATCTCGTTGGTTGACATTACTTTCGGAGCATAGTAAGATACTCTTCATAAATATAAATACATTCTTCTTATCCAGAGAGGCGGAGGGACTGGCCCGATGAAGCCCGGCAACCACTGAACATTCGGAAGGTGCCAATTCCAACAGAGCATGGATTTACATGTTTGAAAGATGAGGAGAAAGGTGTCTGAATTATACGCAGAACCTTTCTGTTTATCTGTTGTGAATGGATAGACAGAAAGGTTTTTTTAATGTCCTCTTTCTTTCTTGCGTTAATCAGAGTGAACAGATAGGATTAGTTAAGTTAGGACAGTAAATTGAACAGGATGTTCAGAAAGGAGGCGCGCAATGATTTCATTGACAAAATTAACGAAAATCTTTCCTTCAGCTCAAGAACCGATTACAGCCGTGGATGATATTAATTTGACGATCCCGGCGGGAGAGATTTTTGGTGTGATTGGATACAGCGGTGCGGGGAAAAGCACGCTGATCCGTTTGTTGAATCAGCTTGAAGAGCCGACATCGGGCGAAGTGAGTGTTGACGGTAAGACGATCAGCAAGCTGTCTAAACAAGAACTCCGTTTTGCCCGTCAGGAAATAGGGATGATTTTTCAGCATTTCAATCTGCTTTGGTCCCGGACTGTCGCTGAAAATATTGCCTTTCCGCTCGAGATTAAAGGGGAAGATAAGGAGAAAAAGGAGCAGCGCATCAATGAGCTGATCGACCTTGTCGGGTTGACAGGCCGCGGTGAGGCTTACCCTTCACAATTGAGCGGAGGTCAAAAGCAGCGTGTCGGTATTGCCCGCGCGCTGGCAAACAATCCGAAAGTGCTGCTTTGCGATGAAGCGACATCGGCATTAGATCCGAAAACGACCGATTCGATTCTCGATTTGTTGACCGATATTAATCAGAAACTCGGGTTAACGATTGTATTAATTACTCACGAGATGCACGTGATCCGCAAAATCTGTCACAGCGTGGCCGTGATGGAAGAGGGGCGCTTTGTCGAGCAGGGCGATGTGTTAAATGTATTCAAACACCCGAAAGAAGCGATGACAAAAGAATTTGTCAAACAAGTGACCGAACCGGATGATACTGAGGAAGCGCTGCAGCATTTATTTGACGGTGCGCATCAAGGGCATTTGTGCAGACTTACCTTCACCGGAAACGACGCTAAGCGGACGCTGATTAATGATGTGATCCGCTCATATGATGTCACGGTCAATATTTTGCAAGGGAAACTGTCCCAAACCCGGCACGGAACATACGGGACGCTGTTTATTCAGATGCAAGGCGAGCCGCCGGCGATTGAGGAAGTGCTCGCTTATATTCGCCGGCATGAAGTCGATGTGGAGGTGATCAGCCATGACTGATCGTTTAGTCGGTTCCGCATGGATGATGCAAAACGTTAATTGGGAGAATATGTGGGAAGCAACGCTTGAAACACTTTATATGTCCGTTATTGCGCTGACTTTTACGTTTCTGTTCGGGATACTGCTCGGGTTGCTTTTATTTCTGTCAGACCGCGGTCAGCTTTGGGAAAATAAAACCGTGAACGCGATTACGGCAGCTTATGTGAATATATTCCGATCGATTCCCTTTATTATTTTGATCGTGCTGTTAATACCGTTTACGCGGACGATTATGGGCACAATGCTCGGCCCCTCAGCAGCGTTGCCGGCATTGATTATCGGCGCGGCGCCGTTTTATGCAAGACTTGTCGAGATCGCGCTAAGAGAGATTGATAAAGGGGTGATTGAAGCGGCAAAGTCGATGGGGGCAAATAACCGGCAAATTATTACGAAGGTTTTGCTCCCGGAATCGATGCCTGCTCTTATTTCCGGTATTACAGTGACATCGATCGCGCTGATCAGTTACACAGCGATGGCAGGTGTCATCGGCGCAGGCGGTCTCGGTGATTTAGCTTACCGTGACGGATTTCAGCGCAGCAATACGGACATTACACTTGTAGCGACATTTATCGTCTTAATTATTGTGTTTATTTTCCAATATATCGGCGATTTTCTCACGAGAAAAATAGATAAACGCTAACAGCTTAACAAATTAACCAGGAGGGATTTTTAATGAAAAACACAGTGAAAGTAACAGGACTAGGATTGCTGTCAGTCAGTGTATTAGCAGCTTGCGGCGATGATGAGGAGACGCTTGTTGTCGGTGCTTCGAACGTTCCCCATGCGGAAATTCTGGAGTTTGCCGAGCCGCTTATAGAAGATGAAGGGGTTAACATTGAGATCGAGTCGTTTCAAGACTATGTGCTTCCGAATGAAGCGCTCGATGAAGGAGAGCTCGATGCCAATTATTTTCAGCACGAGCCTTACCTGGACAGTCAAATCGAAGAACACGGATATGATTTTGCCCACGCCGGAGGCATTCATATTGAGCCGATCGGGCTGTATTCGCAAGATTACGGCAGCATCGACGAATTGCCGGAAGGCGCAGAAATTATTATGAGTGACTCGGTTGCCGATCACGGAAGAATTTTAATAATGCTTGAAGAAGAAGGTTTGATTACTTTGGATGAAGATGCCGGCGTTAATGCCGAAATTGCTGATATCGAAGACAATCCAAATGATCTGACATTTACTGCGAACGTTGAAGCTGCCTTGCTTCCGACCGCATATGAAGAAGGGGAAGGCGACGCTGTATTAATCAATTCCAACTACGCGCTCGATGCCGGATTAAATCCGCTTGATGACGCAATCGCAACAGAATCGGCTGATGCTGACAATCCGTATGCCAATGTGATTGCAGCCCAGTCCGGTGATGTCGACGACGAACGAATTGAGACGCTCGTCGAGGTGCTTCGCTCCGAAGAAGTGCGTGACTTCATTATTGAAGAGTACGACAACGCGGTTGTACCGGTAGAAGAATAATCATCGAAAACGACAGGTGAGACGAGGTTATTGTCAGACAATTTTGAGCAATGAAGCGTATTGCCGAGCAAATGTGACGAATAATCGCTCTCCATCTTGTGAGATTAAGTGACAAAGTGAGACGGGATATTGTCAGATAATTTATCCTTTTATCCGAATTGGTTCCATTCAGTTTCAATGTTAAAGTAATCACATAGTCGAATTCATTTACAAAAAATGAGACAAAGCGGAAAGGAATGTGATTTACTATCTATCAGATTGATGCAAAACACACAGGTGATATGGAAAAAGCGATGCACCAAAATCACGGCATCGGTTATGCGGAGTACAATCAATGCCTGCATACCCGTCTGCAGGTCGAGGAAGATCGCGAAAAAAATCACCGCGAGAGTTTGCAGCTGATTGATCAACTACAACGTCAAGTTCACGGATGAATATCGTAAGTAAACAAAAGCGGTCTGTACACACATGTGTGCGGGCCCTTTTTTATGTGTTGACGCTGCAAGTAAAGCCGGGAAAAGCGCGCTAATTAATAGCTATTCTCAATTAGGTGAGGTGAAAGGGGCATTTATTGAGAATGGGAGAAGGCTTGGCAGGCGGGAAACAACTCAAATTGACCGGGGAAGACAAGGGGAAGCGTCGCTGTCAAGGGTTGATACGCTGTTTGAACATTGGCGATGAGTGAAAAAACAAAGAAATAAAAGAATTTGTGACTTTTTCTTGAACTGATATTGCAAATGATATAAGATTGTAATGAGAATAGATTGAGAATGCTTCGGGCATTTTCAAGTCTTATCCTAGCAGTTTTCAAATAGATTTTCAAAATAAATGGAGGTATTTATTATGACCAAGCCAAATCTCTCAGTGAAAGATCTTCACGTATCAATCGAAGAAAAAGAAATTCTTAAAGGGTTGAATATCGAAGTGAACGGCGGAGAAATTCATGCTGTCATGGGCCCGAACGGAACGGGCAAATCGACGCTGGCATCCGCTTTAATGGGGCACCCGAGTTTTGAAATTGAAAAAGGGGAGGCGTATCTCGATAACAACAACCTTTTTGATATGGAAGTGGACGAGCGGGCTCAAGCCGGTTTGTTCTTAGCGATGCAGTATCCAAGCGAGATTTCCGGTGTGACAAATTCTGATTTCATTCGGTCTGCGATGAACGCGCAGCGCGAAGAAGGTGACGAAGTGTCACTGATGAAATTCATTCGCCAAATGGATGAAAAAATGGACATGCTCGAGATTGATCAATCGTTTCAACACCGTTATTTAAACGAAGGCTTCTCTGGCGGCGAGAAAAAACGCAATGAAATCCTGCAGCTGATGATGCTGCAACCGCGCATGGCCATTTTGGATGAAATCGACTCCGGTCTTGATATTGATGCATTGAAAGTCGTTGCTAAAGGTGTGAACAGCCTGCGCAGCGAGGATTTCGGCTGCTTGATTATTACCCATTATCAGCGCCTGTTGAACTATATCACACCGGATTACGTGCACGTGATGATGCAAGGACGCATCGTGAAATCCGGCGGACCTGAACTGGCGCAGAAACTTGAAGAACACGGATATGATTGGATCAAAGAAGAAATCGGTATCGAAGACGAAACAGTCGGCAAAGAATAATAACGGTGATTACGAGGAGGTATACAGATGACAGCAGAAGTCACATTCCCTATCAATAAACAGCAGCTTGAAAGCTTCTCTAATGACCGTCATGAGCCGAAATGGTTTACGGATTTCCGCCTTTCATCATTAGAGCAAGCTGTGAATTTAGAGATGCCAAAACCAGATAAGACAAATATCAGCAAGTGGAACTTTACGTCCTTTGGCATCAATGCGAATACGGCGGCAGGAACATCGTTCGATTCGCTTTCAGACAGTGTCAAGACACTCGTCGGCGAAGAAAAAGACGTGCAAAACCTGCTCGCGCAAAAAAACGGTCAAACGATTTATCAAGCAGTTAACGAGGATTTAACTAGCAAAGGTGTCATTTTCACGGATATTGCGACAGCGCTTAACGACCATGAAGAACTCGTGAAAAAGTTCTATATGCAAGACGCGGTTTCTGCGAATGAACACCGTTTAACTGCACTCCATGCAGCGCTTGTTAATGGGGGCACGTTCATTTATGTGCCGAAAGATGTGGAAATTGAAGCCCCGTTGCAGGCGGTTTATGCCCATGAAGGAGACTTCGGCCTGTTTAATCACGTGTTGATCGTTGCTGAAGCGAACAGCAAACTGACGTATGTTGAAAACTATATTTCTGAAGGGTCAGGCAGTGAGGCGGTTGCCAATCTCGTCGCCGAAGTGTACCTCGATGAAGGTGCGAAAGTCAGCTTCGGTGCGGTGGATAACTTGGCCGAAACGGTCACGACCTACACGAACCGCCGCGGACAAGTGAACGGCCGCGATGCTCAGCTGTACTGGTCGCTCGGACAAATGAATGACGGCAATACTGTCTCGGAAAATACGACCTATTTGATGGGAGAAGGATCTTACGGTGATGCGAAAACCGTATCGATCGGCCGCGGACAGCAGTCACAAAACTTCACGACTAATATTGTCCATTACGGAAAAAACAGTGACGGGCAAATTTTAAAACACGGTGTCATGAAAGACCGGGCAACATCTATTTTTAACGGTGTAACTAAAATCATTAACGGCGCAACAAAGGCGAACGGCGAGCAGACAGAACGTGTGTTGATGCTCAGCGATAAAGCCCGCGGTGACGCGAACCCGATTTTATTAATCGATGAAGACGACGTGACGGCAGGACACGCTGCATCGGTCGGCAACATTGATCCGCTGCAGATGTTTTATCTCATGAGCCGCGGAATGAACCGAACAGAAGCAGAACGCCTGATTATTCACGGTTTCTTAGCGCCGGTTGTCGACGCGCTCGCGATTGAAACCGTTAAAAACCAAGTGTTTCATGTGATCGAAAGGAAAGTGTATTAACATGAATGTCGAGGATGTCCGCCGTGATTTTCCGATCCTTCATCAAGAGGTAAACAATCATCCGCTCGTATACTTGGACAGCGCGGCAACATCACAAACTCCGGCACAAGTGATTGACGCGATCGATGATTATTATCGCCGCTACAATTCGAATGTCCACCGGGGTGTGCATACCCTCGGGTCGCTGGCGACAGACGGGTATGAAGGAGCGCGTGAGACGGTTAAACGTTTTCTCGGCGCTAAGCGAACAGAAGAAATCGTGTTTACGCGCGGAACAACGGCTGCTCTCAACCTCGTTGCCTCGAGCTACGGACGGGCGAACTTAACGGATGCGGACGAAATTGTGATTACGCCGATGGAACACCACAGCAATATCATCCCGTGGCAGCAAGCGGCTAAGGCGACGGGGGCGCAGTTAAAATATATTCCGCTCCAGCCGGACGGAACAATGTCGATCGAAGACATTCGCAGCACGGTTACGGAAAAGACGAAGATTGTTGCGGTCACACATGTATCGAATGTGCTCGGAACGGTGAACCCGGTTAAAGAGATCGCTGAACTCGCCCATGAAAACGGCGCCGTGATCGTGGTCGACGGCGCCCAGGCGGTCCCGCATATGAGCGTTGATGTTCAGGAAATGAACGTTGATTTTTATGCGATCAGCGGCCATAAAATGTGCGGTCCGACTGGGATCGGCGCGTTATACGGAAAGAAGAAATGGCTGAAAAATATGGAGCCGGTCGAGTTCGGTGGAGAAATGATTGATTTTGTTGATTTGTATGATTCGACATGGAAAGAACTTCCCTGGAAATTTGAAGGCGGTACACCGATTATTTCCGGGGCGATCGGAATGGCGGCGGCGATTGATTATTTGCAATCGATCGGACTTGAGGAGATAGAAGCTCATGAACAGCGGCTCGTTACCTATGCTGTCTCGCGAATGAATGAAATCGAAGGTGTCAATGTATACGGTCCTGAAAAACGGGCCGGCCTGGTGACGTTTAATTGCGAGGGTGTTCACCCGCATGACCTGGCAACGGTTCTTGATTCGAAAGGTGTTGCTGTGCGTGCCGGTCACCACTGTGCCCAGCCTTTGATGAAGTGGCTTGATGTCACAGCTACTGCAAGAGCGAGCTTTTATCTGTATAATACAGAAGAAGAAGTCGATGTTTTTGTAGAAGCATTAAAAAAAGCAAAGGAGTATTTTGGTGATGTCTTCATCTGATCAGTTAGATACACTTTACCGGCAAGTCATTATGGATCATTATAAAAATCCGCGCAACAAAGGTGAACTCCAAGACGGAGACACGTTAAAAATCAATATGAATAACCCGACATGCGGAGACCGTATTCAGCTCCAAATGAAGGTGGAAGACGGCAAGATTGCTGAAGCAAAGTTTATCGGCGAAGGGTGTTCGATCAGTCTTTCCTCGGCATCGATGATGACGCAGGCGATCAAAGGCTTGGACGTTGACGAAGCGCTGCAAATGTCTGATATTTTTTCCAAGATGATGCTTGGGGAAGAAGTGGATGACAGCAAGTTCGATTTAGGCGATATCGAAGCGCTCCAAGGCGTATCGAAATTTCCGGCGCGAATTAAGTGTGCAACGCTCGCTTGGAAGGCAATGGAACAAGGGCTTTCCGACGGTGAAGATGAAGATGATGACGACTGATCTGTGCAAGCGGGTTGGTTTTCACTGCCGATGTAGTGTAAAATAGGAGGCAACACTCCTTGTCATCGCTATTCGCTGGGGTGTACGAAAAAGTTTACAGTCGACCTGCCGTTGGTTACGTTGAATATGCACGACAGGCAGCAGCCGCTGCCGCAGATTGTACAAGGAGGGGTTAACATGGCAAAAGAAATGCCGGAAATCAGTGAGTATCAATACGGCTTTCATGATAAAGACGTATCAATTTTCCGTTCGGGAAAAGGGTTAACAACTGAGATCGTTGAAGAAATTTCCCGCATGAAAGAAGAACCGCAATGGATGCTGGACTTTCGTCTTAAAGCGCTCGAACAGTTTTATAAAATGCCGATGCCGCAGTGGGGCGGCGATTTAAACGAGTTGGATTTTGACGACATTACGTATTACGTTAAACCGTCGGAAAAATCAGAGCGCTCTTGGGATGAAGTGCCGGAGGAAATTAAAAATACGTTTGATAAGCTCGGCATACCAGAAGCAGAACAAAAGTATCTTGCCGGTGTGTCGGCGCAGTATGAATCTGAAGTCGTTTATCACAATATGCAAGAAGATCTTGAAGAACTCGGGATTATCTTTAAAGATACCGATACAGCGTTGAAAGAAAATGAAGAGCTTTTTAAAGAAAACTTCGGAACGGTTGTTCCGCCGTCAGACAACAAGTTCGCTGCACTCAACTCTGCTGTATGGTCCGGGGGCTCGTTTATTTATGTCCCTAAAGGGGTTAAAACAGAAAGTCCGCTTCAAGCGTACTTCCGGATTAACTCGGAAAACATGGGTCAATTTGAGCGAACGCTGATTATTGCTGACGAAGACAGTTCTGTTCATTACGTTGAAGGCTGTACAGCACCTGTATATACGACGAATTCCCTGCACAGCGCGGTTGTCGAAATCATTGTTAAAAAAGATGCGTACTGCCGTTATACAACCATCCAAAACTGGGCGCCGAACGTCTTTAACCTCGTGACGAAGCGTACCGTCTGTGATGAGAACGCAACGATGGAATGGGTGGACGGCAACATCGGCTCGAAGCTGACGATGAAGTACCCTTCCGTCATTATGAAAGGGCGTGGAGCCCGCGGAAACGTGCTTTCGATCGCGATTGCCGGTAAAGGCCAGCATCAAGATGCCGGTGCGAAAATGCATCACCTTGCGCCGGATTGTTCATCGTCGATTGTATCCAAATCGATTTCAAAACAAGGCGGAAAAGTCACGTACCGCGGAATTGTCAACTTCGGCAGAAAAGCGGAGCGTTCAAAATCAAATATTGAGTGTGACACACTCATTATGGATAATCAATCCACATCGGATACGATTCCGTACAATGAGATCATGAACAACAATATTTCGCTTGAACACGAAGCGACCGTATCAAAAGTTTCGGAAGAGCAGCTCTTTTATCTCATGAGCCGCGGTGTTTCGGAACAAGAAGCAACCGAAATGATCGTCATGGGCTTTATCGAGCCGTTTACGAAAGAATTGCCGATGGAATATGCTGTAGAAATGAACCGTCTAATCAAATTCGAGATGGAAGGTTCGATCGGTTAAAACCAACAAAAGGCGAATCCGTCCGCGGATTCGCCTTTTTTACTCATGAAAAAAGGTGATCGCTTTGAGTGACAGAGATATCCGCATCGGACTTACCGGCTGGGGAGATCATTATTCCTTATACGAAACTCCTCATGAAACAAACCGAAAATTACATACGTATGCCGGGTATTTCCCGGTTGTCGAACTGGATGCATCTTTTTATGCGATTCCGGCGCAAAAAACGGTAGAAAAGTGGATTGCTGATACGCCGGCATCCTTTCAATTCATTGTCAAGGCTTATCAAGGGATCACCGGTCATCAGCGCGGGGAAATACCCTATACGACAAAAAAAGAAATGTTCACGGCTTTTGAAGCGGCGTTTAAGCCTTTGCAGGAAGCCGGGAAACTGGGCGCAGTTCTTTGTCAGTTTCCGCCGTGGTTTGATGTGAGAAAAGAACATATCGATTATTTGCGTGCCGCCAGAGCGGAGCTGTCTGCCTTTGATACGGCGCTTGAATTCCGGCATCAGTCATGGTTTACCGATCAATACCGCGAGAAGACGCTCGATTATATGATTCGCGATCAATGGATTCACAGCATTTGTGATGAACCGCAAGCCGGCGAAAAATCAGTGCCGTTTGTTCCCGTCGCGACGGATGAAAATAAAACCGTCGTCAGGTTGCACGGCCGCAATATTGCCGGATGGAACAGTCCGGCAAGCGGCGAGGATTGGCGGGCAGTCCGCTATTTATATGATTACAGTTCGGCGGAACTTGATCAGCTTTCTGCTGATTTAACCGCGCTGAATGATCAATCAAGCACGCTTTACGTTCTTTTTAACAACAATTCAGGCGGTCATGCCGCAGCCAATGCGCTGGATATGATCTCTAAACTTCAGCTGCAATACACCGGGCTCGCTCCGAAGCAGATCGATCTTTTTTTCGGCTGATAAATGAACGAGTTGAAAAATGGCCGGCGATCGCTTAGAGTTTTAAGTAACTAAATTGTTTAAAGATCGGAGCCGAATCGACAATGGAGTGGATGTTATTATTTATTACCGGTGTCATCGCTGCTGTTTTCGGCAGCATGCTCGGCTTAGGCGGCGGTGTTATCGTTGTTCCCGGCTTGTTTTTCCTGCAAGAAGAAATTCCGCCGGTGAGCGGGATAACGCCGCAAACGGCTGTCGGGACGTCGATATTGATCATGATATTCACCGGTTTATCGTCAACGTCGTCGTATATAAAAAAAGGCACCGCCGATATTAAAAGCGGGCTGATATTCTTTATTGGGAGCGGCCCCGGCGCGTTGACCGGAGTGGCTTTAAATCAGCTTGTGACGTCAGGGCCGTTTTTTATTCTCTTCGGCCTGTTTATGATCATGATTTCTTTTGTGCTGATGATCCGGCATAAAGTGAAGCCGTTGAAACGCGCGGAGACCGGGATTCACAGAACGTGGACAGCTGCAGACGGGCAACGGACTGAATACGGTTTTCAGCCGGCATCAGCGATTCCGCTTTCTTTTGTCATCGGGATGATATCCGGACTTTTCGGTGTCGGCGGCGGAGCGCTTATGGTTCCGGCAATGATTATGCTGTTTGCTTTTCCGGCACATGTTGCTGTGGCAACATCAATGTTTATGATCGTACTTTCATCATTGATCGGTTCGGCCGCCCACATTGCTTTAGGGAACGTCGCTTGGCTTTACGCCTCCGCTCTCATTCCCGGGGCATACCTCGGCGGGAAAGCCGGGGCTTTTTTAAACCAGCGTCTCACGAGCGGCAAACTGATCGTACTGTTTCGTCTTTTTTTACTTGTCATGGCAGGAAAGTTTATCTGGGATGGCTGGATGATGCTGTAAAATAAATAAGTTCATGATTAACTGGGTAGGGTGTGATAACCGTGACGACGTTGAACATATTGGCGACGAATGATCTTCACAGCGCGCTTGAAAGCTGGCCGAATGTAACGGCGCTGTTAAAACATAAACGAGATGAGGCTGTTAATAAAGGGGAAGAAGTTTGGCTTTTTGACATCGGCGATCATTGCGATCGGGTCCATGCGATGACAGAAGCTTTGAAGGGGCAAGGCAATGTCGAACTGTTAAATGACATGGCCTATGATGCCGTTACGATCGGCAATAATGAAGGAATCACCTTTTCAAAAGAGGATTTAATGGCGTTATATGCGGATGCGCAATTTCCGGTGATCTTAAATAACCTTTTTCATGAAGACGGTTCGCGCCCGGAATGGGCCGTTCCCTCGCTCGTGATGACGACAGATGAAGGGGCGAAAATCGGTCTGACAGGGGCGACGGTTCCATTTCGTCAATTTTACGAACCGTTAGGCTGGCACATTGCTGACCCGGCTGCTTCTGTCAAAGCTGAAACGGAAAAACTGAAACAAGAGTGTGATTTCATCATTTGCCTGTCTCACCTTGGTTATCACGAAGATGAAACGTTGGCTGAGAACAACCCGGATCTGGATTTAATCTTCGGATCGCATACGCATCACCTCATTGAGAGCGGCGTTAAAGTGAGAGACACCTGGATCAGCCAATCCGGGCGCAGCGGAAATTATATCGGCGAGGTGCAACTGTCGATACAGCAAACAGCGGAGGGATCTTTCCGTGTGACGGTCAAAGAAATCCGCTCTGTACCGGTGGATAAAGCAATATCTGATCCGCAAACAGAAGCTTATTTGGAGTTGTTGCAAAATCGTGCAAATCGTATATTGGCTGAACCGCTGACTGTGTTAAAATCAAAACTTGAAGTGAATTGGTACGAGCCGAGCTTTTTTACTGCTTTGATGGCGGATACCGTTAAAGAATGGTGCGATGCGGAAATTTCGATGGTTAACGCCGGAGTGTTGCTTGACAGCCTCGGCCCCGGGACTGTGACGCGCGGAGATGTGCATACGCTTTGTCCTCATCCGATCAATCCCGTTACCGTTGCGATTTCCGGTGATCAGTTATTAGAGACGATCCGACAAGCGCGTTCGTCAGAAATGACCGCGTATAAACTGAAAGGCTTCGGTTTTCGCGGGAAAGTGCTCGGTCACATGGCTTTTGCCGGCCTGCAAATCAATCAGTCCACATCGTATATTTCCGATCAGCACGTCCGTATTAATGGTGTGCCGATTGAACGTAAAAAGACATACACGCTGGCGACGCTGGATATGTTTACGCTGGGGAGACTCTACCCGCCGCTCGGTTCTGCGGCGAAAAAAAATTATTTTATGCCTGAATTTTTACGGGATTTGCTTGCATGGAAACTCATACAATTAAACGGATCGCTCAGCCGAAAAAACTCGTGAGATGATCAATGCTGACAAAGGGCGGACATTATGAAATTAAAAACGATTCACAGCTTACAAGAAAACGATACACTCGCTAAGCCGATCTACAATGATGAAGGGCAAATTTTGCTTAACAGCGGCGTCAGTTTAACAGTGTCGATGATTTCCCGCCTCGTTCATAAAGGGATTCAATTTGTGTATGTTGAAGACGCGCTCACTGCTGATGTTTACGTAGACGATGTGCTGAACGACAGCGTCCGGCGCAAATCAATGAAACAAATTCACGAGAATTTCTCAGAGATCTCCAGGCAAATGGCAATGGGAAAAGTTGTTGAAATGGAAAAAATGTCCGGTCAATTCTCAGAGATTGTCAATTCAATTTTGGACAGTGTCCGAAACCACAATGAGGCTGTGTTGATGCTGTCTGATGTGATTAGTTACGATTCGTATATTTTTCACCATTCACTGAACGTGACGGTCTATGCATTGGCTACGGGACAAGCGCTCGGTTTAAATGCGAAAGAACTGCATGAGCTCGGCATGGGTGCGATTTTACACGATGTCGGAAAAATGTCGTTGCCGGCATCGGTTTTGAATAAAAAAGGGAAATTAACGGAGGAAGAATTTGCCGTTGTTAAAGAACATACCGAAGCCGGTTTTGACTTGCTGCGAAAAACGAATACGATTCCTTTACTGGCAGCTCACTGCGCTTTTCAGCATCACGAACGCCTTGACGGTTCAGGATATCCGCGTGAGCTGAAAGACGGCGCGATTCACTATTACGCGAAAATACTGGCAGTAGCAGATGTGTTTGACGCTGTGACATCGGACCGGATTTACCGGGATGCCATGCTTCCGCACGAAGGGTTGGCTATTATTCAAGCGGGTGCCGGCCAGCTTTATGACTGCGATATCGTTGAAGCTTTTTCAAAAACGGTGGCGATCTATCCGGTCGGTGCGACGGTGCAATTGAGTGACGGACGGTCGGCTGTCGTGATCAAATCGACAAAAGAGCTTCCGGAACGGCCGCTTGTCAGAGTTACGCACGAACAAGACGGCAGCAAAGTCGAACCGTATGATCTCGATATGAGTGAAACCTTAAATATCACGATCGTAACTTGTGAGACGTTAACCGAACAACTCAGCGATTATTAAATCCGAAACAAATGAGGGATGCTTTTTGTACGCTTATTTAAACTTATGCCGGCATGTGCTGGAAAGAGGAACGGAAAAAGATGACCGCACAGGAACAGGAACGATCAGCACGTTTGGTTATCAAATGCGCTTTGATCTTGCGGAGGGATTTCCCGTCGTCACGACGAAGAAGATGGCGCTGCGGGCAATCATCCATGAGCTGTTATGGTTTATTCAAGGAGACACAAATGTGCAGTATCTGCAAGACAATAATGTGCGCATTTGGAATGAATGGGCGGATGAAAACGGCGATCTCGGTCCGGTATACGGACGCCAATGGCGAAGCTGGCCGGCTCCGAACGGGGAATCTGTCGATCAGCTCCGGGACGTGATCGAACAAATCAAACATAATCCAGATTCACGCCGCCACGTAGTCAACGCATGGAACGTCGGCGAGCTCGATGACATGGCGCTTGCGCCTTGTCACTGTCTGTTCCAATTTTATGTCGCTGACGGTAAGCTCTCATGCCAGCTTTATCAGCGAAGCGCCGATTTGTTTCTCGGTGTTCCGTTTAATATTGCTTCTTACGCGCTTTTGACGATGATGGTTGCACAAGAATGCGGGCTAAAACCGGGCGATTTCATCCATACGTTTGGTGATGTTCACATATATAACAATCATGTGCAGCAAGTAAAAGAGCAGCTGACAAGAGAGCCGTTTCCCCGCCCGGAAATGAAGCTCAATCCGGATCGGACCAAGATTGAAGACTTTACGATCGATGATTTTGAGCTGATCGGCTATGAGCATCATCCGGCGATTAAAGGAGAAATCTCGATATGATTCGGCTGATCGCAGCGATGGATCAATGCGGAATAATCGGCAGCAACGGGGCGATGCCTTGGCATTTGCCGAACGATTTGAAATTTTTCAAAGAAACAACAGAAGGCAAGCCGATATTGATGGGAAGAAAAACATTTCTTTCGATCGGGCGCCCGCTCCCGAAACGGGAAAACATTGTCGTAACGTCGAACCGGCAATTTTCTGCAGAAGGCGTTGCCGTGCATCATGATCTCGATCAAGCGCTGCAGCTAATTGATGAACAGGACGGGTTTGTCATCGGCGGCGCAGAAATCTATCAGCACGCCATCGCGCATGCGGATGAATTGTATATCACCGTAATTGAAGAAACATTTGCGGGCGATACCTATTTTCCTGATTTTTCTTTGCAAGAGTGGGAACTCACATGGGAACAACGCGGGAGCGAGGACGAAAAGAATCCGTATCCGCATGTTTTTCGGGTATATAAACGTATTAACACTTGATTCTCTGAATTTGATTTGTTAACATAGTGATCGTTGTAAAAAGCAGATAACAGAAAACCTCATCGTTTGCAGGTGAGGTAGAGGCGCAAATGCGATCAGTACGGCTTTTGAACTGCGGGGAAGTGATGAAAAAGCCGAAAAGGAGTATTTGCCGAAGTTTGCAGCGGTCCCGCCGCTTGCAGGCTGGGGTGCCGCCGAACAGGCGGTGCACTGTCACAGCACCAACTTGCTGTGGAGGACTACTGACAATGTTAAGGATGGGGACGTTCGATTGCTTTGATTCGACATGATTTAAAAGCACAGGTGATGCCCCTGTGCTTTTTTTTGACGTTTTTTATAAGATCAGTTAAGGAGGAAACGTATCAATGGACCATGGAGTACTATCGCTTGTGCCGCCTCTGTTGGCGCTTTTAATGGTCATTTTGACAAAAAAAGTGCTGCTTTCGCTCGGAATTGGAATTATTGTCGGAGCGCTGATGGTGAATCAAGGAGAAGAAATGTTCGTCAACGAAGCGATGATGCAAGTATTGTCAATCGTGACCGATATATTTTACGTTGACGGCGGAGTGAATACGTGGGAATTTTACATTTTATTGTTTTTATTAACGCTCGGTATGATCGCCTCATTTATTACGTTGACCGGGGGGAGCCGCGCGTTCGGTGAGTGGGCGTTGAAAAAAGTGAAGACCCGCACCGGCGCTCAGTTCACATCAGGCTTTCTCGGGATCTTAATCTTTATTGACGACTACTTCAACAGTTTGACAGTCGGAAATATCAGCCGCCCGTTTACGGACCGTCATAAAATATCCCGGGCTAAGCTGGCGTACGTCGTTGATTCGACGGCTGCTCCGATTTGTGTCATCTCGCCTGTGTCGAGCTGGGGCGCCTATATCATCACAATTATCGGCGGCATTTTAGTCAGTCACGGGGTAACACAATATGAGGCGCTTCAAGCCTTTATTATGATCGCGCCGATGAATTTCTACGCGATTTTTGCAATATTGCTTGTCTTTGCGGTCGCTTATTATAAACTGGATTTCGGCTTAATGAAACTGCACGAAGACCGGGCGATGAGTTCAGCGCAGCTTGTAGACCCGGAAAAAGGAGCTGTCCCCGGAGAGAGCGAGGCGGCCAAACCGGTTGTAACCGGGAAAGTCGGCGATCTCATTTGGCCGATCGTCACGCTGATTGTCGCGACTGTTTTCTTTATGGTATTCACCGGGATTCAAGGTACTGAAGGTGAAGCGACTGTATTGTCCGCATTTGAAAACACTGATGTTGCCGCGTCTTTGCTTTACGGCGGGTTAATCAGTCTTGTCATAACCGTTATCCTTGCTTTTATCCGCCGGCTGTCATTCCGACAGTTCGGCACGGGTGTGTATGCAGGCATTCAATCAATGCTTCCGGCAATTTACATTTTGATTTTTGCCTGGACGATTATTGAAATCATTGATGAATTAGGGACCGGGGAGTATTTAGCGGGACTCGTTAATGAACATATCCATCTCGGTTTGCTGCCGGCGCTTTTATTTCTGATTGCAGGTGTGATGGCATTCAGTACAGGCACGTCTTGGGGTACATTCGGGATTATGCTTCCGATTGCAGGGGATATCGCTGCCGCAACTGATATCTCTATGATCCTCCCGGTATTAGCAGCTGTGCTTGCCGGCTCGATTTTCGGCGATCACTGTTCACCGATATCGGATACGACGATTCTTTCTTCAACGGGGGCAGGCAGTCACCATATCGATCACGTACTGACACAGCTTCCGTACGCATTATTAGTCGGTGTGATCAGTATTGCCGGATTTTTAGCGCTGGGTTTTACCGGCAGTGTGCTCGCAGGATTAGCTTTGGGAGCCGTGCTGTTTATTCTTATCGTCATTATTTTGCGGTTATTTACAGCTGGACGGACGGCTTAATAACGGACACATTCCTTGTCAAGGCATGACAGGGAATGTGTTTTTTTATGAATATTCGGAAAATACTTTACATTAAATTGTCTGATAACTATAATGAAATAACAAGTGGGGAAAAAGGTCGTTCATTTGGAGGGGAGGTACAAAGAGTCTGGCAAATATCTAGTATTGATTGCTTAGATGCAGAAAACGAAAGGGGTTGGAGTCATGGCTAACGGAAGAGAACAATGGGCAACGAAATTAGGTTTTATTTTAGCGGCAGTTGGTTCCGCAGTCGGTCTCGGAAACATTTGGCGTTTTTCTTATGTAGCAGGGGAAAGCGGCGGTGCAGCGTTTTTACTTATCTATTTATTATGTATTTTTTTAATCGGACTGCCGGTTTTGCTTGCTGAATTTTCGATCGGCCGTAAAGGTCAAGCGGACGTCGTCGGTTCATTTCATAATCTTGCGCCCGGCAAGCCGTGGGTAATCGGCGGTGTGCTCGGTGTTGTGACATCGTTTTTAATATTATCGTTTTACGGTGTAATTGCCGGCTGGGTATTGTATTTCTTATACAGCTTTTTAACTGGAGCGGCAGTCGGTTTAGAACCGGGCACATACGAAGGGTTTTTTGGCGAATTTATTGGCGGAACGATCGGACCGGTATTTTGGCAAATTCTTTTTATGGCCTTTGTTGTCTCAATTGTTTATTTTGGTGTGAAAAAAGGGATCGAATTGGCCAACCGTATCTTTATGCCCCTGCTTGCGATTATTTTAATTATGCTTGCGGGATACAGTCTGACGTTGGAAGGTGCGGGTGAAGGCTTAAGCTTTTTATTCGCCCCCGATTGGACGGCGTTTGCTGATCCGGCGATCTATGCTTCCGCAGTAGGTCAGGCCTTTTTCACCTTGTCGCTCGGCATGGGCGCGATGATCACATACAGCAGTTATCTGCCGAAAGAAACCCGCCTGCCAAGTGCGGCCGGAGGCGTCGTTGTTTTAGATACGTTGTTTGCGATTGTTGCCGGCATTATGATCTTCCCGGCTGTTTTCACGTATGCCGTTGATCCGGCAGACGGCCCGGGCTTAATCTTTGTTGTTTTGCCGGAAGTATTTAATGAAATGGGCACGGCAGGAACAATTTTTGCGATTTTCTTTTTCTTTCTTGTTGCCATTGCGGCTCTCTCATCCGCGATTTCGCTTTTGGAGGTTTCCGTTTCTTATGTGATGCGCAAACTGGAAGTTTCCCGTCACAGAGCAACTCTAATGGCCGGTATTGCCGTCACGTTGTTGGGCATTCCGTCTGCATTGAGCCAAGGCGGCCCGTTAACAGAGTTTACGATTGCCGGGTTGCCGTTTTTGGATGCTGTAGACACACTGACTGACCAATATACCTTGCCTCTTGGCGGATTAGTCATTGCTCTATTTGTCGGCTGGGGTTGGAACAAAGTGGATGCCCTGCAGGAAACCGGCTTAACAGAGACAGCGATCGGCAATGTTTGGATCTGGTTCATTCGCTTGATAGCGCCGATCGGCATCCTCTGGATACTATGGCAAAACCTTTTCGGATAATCGGGTTAAAGCCTCTGCAGCTGAACGGCTGCAGAGGCTTTTTGTATTGAAATTCCTTTTAGAATAAGGCAAGATAGGTAGAGAAGGCAGGTGGTTTTAATGATTGAAATCCAAGGCATTACATATGAAATTGTTGAAAATGTCAAAGAAGGATTCGTTGAAGAAGCGTTTGTCGAACGCTACAGCGATGTGTTAAATAAATACGATTACGTCGTCGGCGATTGGGGTTACGAGAAACTTCGCTTAAAAGGGTTTTATAGTGAAGACCAGAAAAAAGCAGCATTTGAGTCAAAAATTACGTTCTTACCTGAATACCTCTATGAATATTGCAATTTCGGCTGCGCTTATTTCGTGCTGAAAAAGGTGCCGGCTGCCGAGAAAAAAGACGATTCAGCTGTTGATACAAAAGACAAATAAAACGCACAGCTTCCCGAGTGACCGGGCAGCTGTGCGTTTAGGTCAAATCACTTCTTTAAGAAAATCGCGAAGTTCTTCGGCATCGTCGTCGTCGAGCCGAAAAGCTTGCTCCAGGTAACCTTCTTCTTCCAAATCGTCTTGACCGATAATGCCGTAACGGCTCGACTGCATATCTAAAACGAGCTTTTTCCCATAATACCGGTTTGTTTGCACAATCGCTAAATCAAATCGCTGCGCTTCTCCCATGAAACTTACGTACCGTGTGTCAGTCGGTTCATTTTCATCGTACAGAAAAAATCGTTCAGACATTCCCGTCATCCTCTCATCAATGCAGTCTTTTGACATCAGTTTATCACGGGAGGGTGTTTTTGCACACAATAATCATTATTAAAGGGGAGTTAAGGCTTTGTACTTTGTTGACAAAAATTTGCTGGAAAACCGCTTAGCATACTTTGAACTGCTGGCGGCTGAATGCGCGAACCTTGAAGTTCCCGAATCGATGCCGGAAAAATTAGCGGTTGAGCGAACAGCTCATCTGCTGATTGAAATCATTATCGATGTCGGCAATCAAATGATCGACGGCTTTATTATGCGCGACCCAGGCGGATATCATGACATCTTGACGATCCTTGCCGACGAAAAAGTCATCTCCGATAACGACAGAGATGCCGTGCAGCGTGTGATCCCTTGGCGGAATACGCTGATGCAAGAGTATACAGAAATCGACCATGAAGCGCTTTTTTCAGCGCTTATCCAGGAATTTGACAGCTTTATGCGTTTTCCGGCCAACGTTCGGACCTATATTGCAGAGGAAGAGGGACCCGTCTCTGCTTTCTTGCCGCAAAAAGAATAATGTGAAATAGTGAACAAATTAAGAACACAATGCGTCAATTTTGCAAACTTTCATAACAGCAAATTTACACCGCCCTCATCCTCGGCTAGAATGAAAGGAGAAGGAAGGTGAGCATATGACGACAATGAAAACCACCTCGACACGCGAACAGATTATCGAATTGTTAAAACGGCGGGAACAAATGACGGTATCAGCTATCGCTGCAGAGTTAAATATAACCGAGATGGCCGTTCGGCGCCATTTAAACACGCTCGAACGTGATCATGTCGTGGTAACGACTTTACAGCGTCAAGCGATGGGACGGCCTACGAACGTGTATGAACTCTCCAACGAAGGTCAAGAGCTGTTTCCCCGTTCTTACGGTGAACTGTCGATCGAATTGTTGAAGATTATTCAAGAAACAGACGGGATGACGAAAATTGAAGAACTGTTTGAGCGCCGCAAGGACCGTTTAAAGAGAACATATGAAAAGCGCATGTTTATGAAAGGGTTCGATGAACGGGTTAAAGAACTGGCAGCGATTCAAAGTGAGCTCGGTTATATGGCTGAAGTGTGTGAAGATGAAACAGGCGGTTATTTGTTAAAAGAATTTAACTGCCCGATTGCAGAAGTTGCGAGAGAATTCCCGGTTATTTGCGAAGCGCAGAAGTCATTGTTTAAGGATTTGTTAGAAACGGATGGCGTTACGTGTGAATTGTGCATGGCAACTGGACAGGGAGATCATTGTTATTATAAAATCGTAAACAGTCAAGCTCATAACTAACGCCGCTCAGTTGAGCGGCGCTTCTTTTTGGAAAGGGAGGATAAAAATGACGAAAAATTATCAAGGCTATTTAATTGATTTAGACGGCACAATGTACCGCGGCGAAGAAACAATTGACGCTGCGGCCAAGTTTGTCGAGCGGTTGAACGAGAAAAACATTCCGCATTTGTTCGTGACGAATAATTCATCGCGCACTCCGGAACAAGTGGCTGAAAAACTTTCCGCGATGAATATCCCCGCAACAGCAAAAGATGTTTTTACAACCAGCATGGCGACAGCGAATTACATTTACGATCAATTCGGAACGGCTTCTGTGTACATGATCGGTGAAGAAGGGCTGAGCCAAGCTTTGAAGGATAAAGGTATGAAGTTGTCGACAACACAGCCGAAAGCAGTCGTAATCGGTATTGACCGCGCGATTAATTACGAAAAACTGTCAAACGCCTGCCTAGCTGTCCGGGCAGGAGCCGCTTTTATATCGACCAATGCTGATGTTGCGATCCCTAGTGAGGAAGGGCTTCTGCCGGGCAATGGTTCTATTACATCAGTAGTAAGTGTGTCGACCGGCCGCTCGCCTCAGTTTATCGGCAAACCGGAATCAGTTATTGTCGACCAAGCGCTGGATGTGTTGGGTACTGACCGCTCCGAGACGCTCATGGTCGGAGATAATTACGATACGGACATTATGGCGGGAATCAACGCAGAGATGGATACACTTTTAGTCCATACAGGGGTGACATCCCCCCGGGAACTGCAGGAAAAAGCTGTACAGCCTACTTACGTTCGAACGTCTCTCGATGAATGGAAGATTGAGTAGGCGATAATATTTCACTCTGTTTATCAGCTGATCATCTGATGTATAATGAAACAGACGCTTATTTGAAGGAGTGAAATATGATGAGTAAACCGTACGTTTATATTACGAGAAATGTCCCGGCTGAAAGTTTAGAACCTCTCCGGGATGTTGCCGAAGTCGAAATGTGGCCGCATAAAGAAACCCCGGTGCCGCGGGAAGTTTTGTTAGAAAAGGCGAAAACATCTGATGCACTTTTTACCATGCTCTCAGACAAAATCGATGCGGAAGTGCTTGACAGTGCAGAAAATTTAAAAGTCGTCGCTAATTTGGCGGTCGGTTTTGATAATATCGACGTGCCGCACGCGACTGAAAAAAAGATTGCCGTCTGCAATACACCGGAAGTATTAACTGATACAACGGCTGATTTAACCTTTGCCTTGCTGATGGCAACCGCGAGACGCCTTCCGGAAGCGGTTGATTATGTAAAGAACGGTGAATGGCAAAATTGGGCGCCGTTATTGATGGCAGGCCATGACGTTCACCATAAGACGATCGGGATTGTCGGAATGGGCCGAATCGGTCAAACTGTAGCTAAGCGTGCAACCGGTTTTGATATGAACATTCTTTATCACAACCGCAGCCGAAAAACGGAAGCGGAAAACGAACTCGGTGCTTCCTACGTCTCGTTTGATGAACTCATCGAAACGTCGGATTTTGTGGTCTGCATGGCTCCGGCAACCAACGATACAGAAGATCTGTTTACATATGAGGTCTTTGAAAAAATGAAATCCTCGGCAATCTTTATCAATGCTTCGCGAGGTTCAGTTGTGGTGGAAAATGATTTGGAAAAGGCGCTTGCAAATAAAGAGATTGCCGCAGCCGGGTTGGATGTTTTTCGGCATGAACCGATTGGAGCCGACCATCCGCTTTTAAAACATTCGAATGTCGTAGCCCTTCCGCATATTGGCAGCGCCAGTGTTGAAACACGCAAAGAAATGACTGCGCTCGTCAGCCGGAACATTCGCAATGTATTGGAAGGAAACAGCCCGGAAGCGATCGTTAACGAAGAAGTTTTATAAAAAAACGCCGGGGAGCGGATCCCCGGCGTTTTTAGAATTACTTATTAAAATACTTGTTCGAGTTCCGTTACGCCAGGAACTTCCTCGAGCAGCGCACGTTCGATCCCGGCTTTCAATGTAATCGTTGAACTTGGGCATGACCCGCAGGCTCCCATGAGCCGAACTTTTACGACACCGTCCTCAATATCGACGAGTTCAACATCACCGCCGTCACGAAGTAAAAAAGGACGCAATTTATCGAGGACTTCCTGTACTTGATTTTCCATTGTTTCTGTTGCCATTAATGAACACTCCTTTCTTTACACTCCATTATAGTATGGAGGAAGAAAAAAATCTATATTTTTCGCTTTTAAATTCAGGTAAACACGATTCCAATGTTGCGAACGCCGTTTTTCGTGCAGCCGCTTGATTGTATGATAAAATACAATCAAGCGAGACAAAAGGAGGCTGTTCAGATGAGAACTGTCATTTCTGTATACGGTGCCGAGGAAAAATGTGCGAGCTGCATCCATCTTCCAAGCGCAATCGAAACGAAAGAATGGCTGGAAGCTGCTTTGAACAGGAAATTTCCGGATGCTGCGATTGAGTACCGCTACTGTGATATTCAATTTCCGCAAACGGAAGAAGATCGTTATTATGCGAGAAAAATTCAAGCTGACGAGTATTTTTATCCGTTAGTCGTTTTAAACGGACGTGTCGTAGCGGAAGGTGATCCGCACTTGCCTGATATAGCAAAGGAAGTTGCCGCACTTGCCGACGTTGCGGCGGAGTAACCGGATCGGGCCCTGACGCTGTCAGGGCTTTTTTTACGAACCGGAGTGATGTTTATACATCCAAAGCACCCCTGATTTTAACACACGCGGAACACGGCCGGTCATCGGCCGTTCTCCCATATATCCAAAGCCGTGCTTTTTTCCGAGCGAACCGAGCACCCCTTTCAGCTTAATTTTCGGCATTTCTTCAGGATACGGTTCTCCGTTCCATTTTTTTGCGAGCAGCGAGACGACCCGTTCTGCTTGGGCTTCTGCAAGCTGCGCGCTTGGTGCGTGTTCTGACGTTGCGCAATCACCGACGACAAACACATTGTTATAATCAGGGAGATGGTGATACTCAGTCACTTTAAGGCGTCCGATAGCATCTTGCGGGACATCGAGCTCCCGGACAAGTTTGTTTGCTTGGATCCCGGCCGTCCAAATAACGGCATCTGTTTCGAGCGGTTCATCGTGGTTGAAGATTTTGTTGCGTTCAACTTTTGTAATATTGGCGTGATTAACAATTTGCACCTCATTGTTATCAAACCACTCGGTTACATAATTAATCAATTTTTTCGGAAACATGGAAAGAATCGTTTCCCCGCGGTCAAACAGAATAATTTCTAAATCCGGCCGGCTTTCCCGCAGTTCACTGGCGAGTTCAACACCGCTCAAGCCGGCGCCGACAATCGTTACCCGGCCGTTTGGGCGCACGCCTTGCAAAACTTGATATGTTTTCCGCGCCCGTCTCATGCTTTGAATGCTCAAGGTATGTTCGTCCGCTCCCGGGACGCCGTGATATTTATCTTCGCAGCCGAGACCGATGATTAAATCATCATAAAAAACAGCTTCTCCGTTGGAGAGGCTCACCTCCTGAGATTCGAGATCAATGCCGGTGACCGTTTCAAACATTAATTCGAGCCGGATGTCATTGGGAAACTGGATTCTTAACTCCTGGTCAGACACCGTTCCGGCAGCCAGTGCATAAAATTCAGTTTTCAGGCTGTGATAAGGTTCTTTTTCGATTAATAACACGGAAACTTCTTTAATATTTTTTTCATCCAGCAGTTTGTGAATGGCACGAAGTCCCCCGTACCCTCCTCCAAGGATGACAAGCTTTTTCACGGCACATACCTCCTAAGGATCACCATGGAGCAGACCGTCTTAGCCTCAAAAGCGATCGCGTAAACTCCGATAGTATTTGACAATTTAGTGACAGTTTAAATATATCAGCTTTTTTTTGATCCGACAACAATAAATGAAAACGGTTTAATATATAAACATAGTGAATGTGTGCAGAATGATTGACTTTTTGAAAAGCAGGCGATAGCATGTACGGTGAATTCGGAGAAGCAATTGAGGTGAATGGTTTTGAAACCTATTATAGAATTTTGTATGAGCAACATCGCGAGCGGATCAAAAGATGCATTTGAAAAACTGGATAATGATCCGGATTTAGATGTGATTGAGTATGGGTGTTTAAGTTTTTGCGGTCAGTGCGCGCGAATGAAATTTGCTCTCGTAAACGGAGAGATGGTTACCGGTCAGACAAACGATGAATTGGTTGAAAATGTCTATCAATTCCTCGAAGAAAATCCAATGTTTTAAACCGGTGCAGAGCACCGGTTTAAAATGTTTAGAGCTTATTGGCAGCAAAAGAGCCCGGTAAAGCTTTGACAAGGAAATCAGAGGGAGTGAGAAGCCGAAATGAGACCAATCCCGTTTAGCCACACGTGGCCTTATGACATACAAATAGGGGATATATATGTGCCGTCCTGTCCGTTTTGCGGTGAAGATCAGGTTCGGACAAATTTGTCAGCCGAAGGGCTGGCCCGGGCGAAAGAAGGTATTAAAGCCAATGTTCACATGCCGTGCTGTTTAGAGACGATCACAGTGTTAGAAGCCGATGATGACTACTTTTGGACGTCTAAACCTTTACGATAAAACGTCTGTCCTGAGAAAGGACAGACGTTTTTTATTAATATTCTTTTATGACATTGTAGAATGTGTCCCGTTCAACAGGCTTTTTATCGGCGCCTTTAATCATATAAATCAACTCTTCGCGCGTGATGCCTTGCGATGTCAGTGCCCCGGCCGAATGCGAAATGCGCTCTTCGATCAATGTGCCGTGAATATCCGAGCTGCCGTAAGTCAAGGCCATTTGTGTCAGCTGCGGGCCGATATTGATCCAATAAGCCTTAATATGATCAAAATTATCAAGCATCAAACGGCTGATAGCAATCGTACGCATATCATCGTAAGCGGTCGTTCGACGTTTCAAGCTGGCATTGACGCTTTTTGGCTGCATCGCCAACGGTATAAAAACCATGAAGCCGTTTGTTTTATCTTGAAGCTGACGAAGACGGTCCATATGAATAAGCCGCTCTTCTTTCGATTCGATCGAACCGTACAGCATCGTTGCGTGAGTTTTCATGCCGAGTTCGTGAGCAATTTCATGAGCTTCAAGCCATTCATATGTCGTTGCTTTTTCCGGACTCATTTTTTCCCGGTAACGTTCGGTCAAAATTTCAGCGCCTCCCCCGGGAAGGGTGTCCAGGCCGGCTTCTACGAGCATTTCCAGCACTTCGCGCATCGTGTAACCGTAATTGCGGGCAAAAAATTCAATTTCTGCCCCGGTATAGGCTTTGATCGAACATTGCGGGTAGTGTTTTTTTAACGTGCGGATCGTGTTCAAATAGTATTCGAACGGAACCTCAGTATTATGACCACCGACGATATGAAATTCACGGATATTATCATTCCACCGCTTTTCTACATACTCGAGCAGCTCTTCTTCATGCATCGTATACGCGCCTTCTTCACCGGGTTTGCGTTTAAAGCCGCAAAACGTGCAGTTGGCTTCACAAACATTCGTCGGATTGATGTACATATTTTCAATGAAATAAACATTTTTTCCGTTTTTGTTCTCGTTAACTTGGTTCGCAAGTTGAGCGACACTGAGTAAATCAGTTGTTTCATATAGCCGTAAACCGTCTTCAATAGTCAGACGTTCACCGTTCATGACTTTTTCTTGAATATCTTGCAAATTCGGGTCGAGTAACACCGTGTTCATTTGAATCCCCCTGACGTTCAATTCAATTGCATTGTTCTTGTATCAACAAATGTTCCTGCCAAACATACTGCAAAATGTTCGAAACTCGAAACTGACTTAATCTTATCATCATCTTGTTAATCGAGGCAATAAATCCGTTTAAACGTTCACAACTTTCCTGTCCCTTGCTGAGAAGCAGGGAAAGCTTTATAATGAAGCTACGCTGAAAGATAGAGGAGGCTCACGATATGCTGACGATTACGGAAGCAGCAGCGAATCAGGTCAAAGCGATGATGGAGGAAGAAGAGGGGGCAGCTTATCTTCGTGTCGGTGTTCAAGGCGGCGGTTGCAGCGGTCTTTCATACGGCATGGGATTTGATACGGAAAAACATGAAGATGACACGTTAATCGAAGTTGAAGGTTTAAACGTTTTAGTCGATAATGAAAGTGCTTCAATGATCAAAGGCACGACGATTGATTTTAAAGAAAATATGATGGGCGGCGGTTTTACGATCGACAATCCGAATGCGATCGCCAACTGCGGCTGCGGCTCGTCTTTTCGTACGGCGACAAATGCGGGCACACCGGAAGATTGCTGATTACAAACCGGTAACGCTAAAAAAAGCTCCCTCGTTTAATGACGAGGGAGCTTTTTACATAGACAAATGTATCGAAGCGGTTGGACAGGATTAAGACATGATACTGGAACTGTGACCGGCTGTGGCGCTGGCTGTCGGATCGATGTATACTTTTGCTTTATTAACGGCAGTCGGCGCTTCGCCAAAGCCCGAAGCAATAAGTTTTGCTTTTCCTTCATACGTACAAATATCCCCGCACGCATAAATGCCTGCAATATTAGTTTCTTGGTTCGAATTCACAACAATTGAATTTTTTTCGATTTCCAAGCCCCAATTTTTGATCGGACCAAGGTTTGAAATAAAGCCGTAGTTGACAATCAATGTATCGATGTCAATTCGTTTTGTATTCTCGCCGTCTTTTTCCTTTAGCGTAACGGCTGTGATTTTGTCTCCGTCATGGTGCAGTTCATGCACGACATAAGGGGTGACAACATTAATTTTTTCGGAATTCATCAGCTGCTCGACACTGTGCTCGTGAGCACGGAATTTATTACGGCGGTGCACAATCGTTATTTCCTCAGCAATCTCTTCGAGCATTAACGTCCAATCGACAGCTGAGTCACCGCCTCCGGCTAATACGACGCGATCGCCGGAAAACTGATTCAGGTCATTGACAAAATAGTGCAGATTTTTTCCTTCGAATTGTTCTGCGCCTTCAATGTCCAGGCGCCGCGGTTTAAACGCGCCGACTCCGGCGGTAATGATAACCGTTTTGGAATAATGAACCCCTTTATCTGTTCTGAGCGTAAAGACGTTATCCGCGCCTTTTTCCACACTTTCAACAGACTCTTCCAATGCATACGTCGGTTCAAACTGCGCCGTTTGTTCCGTTAAGTTGTCAACGAGTTCTTGAGCTCTTACTTTCGGGAAGCCGGCGATGTCGTATATGTACTTTTCCGGGTACAATGCTGACAGCTGCCCTCCCAATTGCGGCATAGCTTCGATCAGTTTCACTTTTGCCTGTCTCAGCCCGGCGTAAAATGCCGTAAAAATCCCGACAGGACCTCCCCCGATAATCGTGATATCGTAGACCTCTTTTTCTTCGGACATAACTCCCACCTCCACCTATATTAACAGTTGCTTCAGTTTAATTATAATGTTTCTCGAAGTTGAAAGAAAGGGCTTGCGGATATTATTTCATATTACAAAGAAATTGCTTCACCAGCGGTTTGAATAAAAACATTGATAGATTAAAACTATTTAAATAGGGGTAAAGTCTCTGTAGAAGGAAAAATTCGTTTTTTGTTAATAAAATGTTCAATAAATCGTCAATTTACTGTTGAAAAATATGTGTGTAGACACTATGATGAAAAAGGATAAAATACGAGCTTAAACCTCGAGGGACCGGAACAATTTAACGTATTTTTTTCGCCTTGGTACGTGAACAGTATCACAAACTTGACGATAAATCAGGTTGAAAGCAAATGTTCAACAGGCAGCGTAATCAATAAGATTAATTGGGAGTGAGTAAAATGAATCGAAAGCCCAAAATTTTAATTCTCGGTGCAGGATATGGCGGGATGATGACAGCTTCTCGTTTACAAAAAGGGAATTTTCATCAAGACGCAGAAATCACGCTGGTGAATAAGCATGATTATCACTATCAGACGACTTGGCTTCATGAACCTGCGGCAGGAACACTTCATCACGATCGGACAAGAATGAAGATCACTGATATTATTGATACCCATAAAGTAAATTTCATTAAAGACAGTGTCGTCAGTATTGATAAAGAAAATAAAAAAGTGAAGTTGGATAAAGAAGAATTGGATTACGATTATTTGGTTATCGGGCTTGGTTCTCAGCCTGAAACATTCGGTATTCCGGGTGTTTACGACCATGCTTTTTCAATTCGGAGCGTGAATTCCGTCCGGCTGATTCGTGAGCATATTGAATATATGTTCGCTAGTTACAATAAGCAGGATGAAAAAGATGATTCTTTGTTGACCTTTGTCGTTGCCGGAGCAGGATTTACAGGAATTGAGTTTGTCGGTGAATTGTCTGAACGAATTCCCGAATTGTGTGAAGAGTACGATATTGCCCGTGAGAATGTCTCCATGTACTCCATTGAAGCTGCTCCGACTGCGCTGCCCGGATTCGATGAAGAACTCGTTGAATATGCGATGAATTTGCTTGAAAGCCGCGGGGTTAATTTCAAAATTAATACCCCGATTAAAGAAGTTCAGGACGGAAAGGTTTTGCTGGACGACGGCGAAGTTATTGATTCACAGACCATCGTCTGGACGACCGGTGTGCGCGGAAACAGTATTGTAGAAGAAGCCGGTTTTGAAGCGATGCGCGGCCGTGTCAAAGTGGATGCGAACTTGCGCGCACCGGGTCACGAAGATGTCTTCATTATCGGCGACTGTGCGCTGATTATTAACGAAGAAATCAATCGGCCGTACCCGCCGACAGCGCAAATTGCTATTCAACAGTCTTATACGTGTGCAAACAACATTAAAGCGCTCATTAAAGGCACAGAAGAGGAACTGGAAGAATTTCAGCCTGATATAAAAGGAACGGTAGCTTCGCTTGGCGGGAAAGAAGCAATCGGAGTTGTCGGTGATCGCAAGTTGTATGGCACGTCAGCATCAACAGTCAAAAAACTGATCGATAATCGTTATCTGTACTTGCTCGGCGGAATGCCCCTCGTTCTGAAAAAAGGAAAACTGAATTTATTTTAGAGAGATTTAACCGGCTGCATCTGCAGCCGGTTTTTTTATGAAAAGCGAAACAAATCAGGTGCGGGGCGGCAATTCAAAATGCGCGGAAGAGTTTTTTCTTTTCAAATATACGGGATGATGGTATATTGTCAGAAATATCTGAATATTATAAGAGGGGGAGAGGCTGTGCCGCTGCCGAAGCAAAAAGTTAAGCAAGGAGAGTGTCCGTATTGCAAAGGAAAAGGATACCATCAGCCATTGCTCGGCGGAACTGAAACGTGCTATCAATGCGCCGGTTCCGGAAGTGATAAAACTGAAAAGACAGGATAATGATGCTTTTTTAGTGCTTCGGCTATTTAGCCGGAGTCTTTTTTTGTAAACTTTGTTCGTTGACGCAAACGGCTCTATTCAGTAAACTAAACTTTGACCTGATGGGGGTGAAAGATAATGCTTAATATACCGCAAATGATCATTGCGATCTTGCTTTACTTTGTTCTGTTTTTTGGGATTGGCTTTATTTTAAATATGCTGCTTCGTTCTACTTGGACAATGGCGATTATTTATCCGATTGTGATTATGTTTATTGTCGGGAATGCCGGATTTTTCAGTTACTTCACAAACCCGGGGGCGTCATTTACTGATCTTGGCGAGAGCCTTGTTTCTTTAGCGGCGGCAGATGCAATTATTTTAACGGCCGGGTTTATCGGTGCGGTGTTATCCGGGATTGCCAACAAAATGCTGCGCGATCGCGGATATCAAATGTTCTAAAACAAAAAGAAGCTGAGACAAAACCCGGTAAATAAGAATGGCCCTCACTGATGTGAGAGCCATTTTTTATCTTTTACAAGAAACCTTTTGTCCCGGCTTCTTTTTATATTCCGAAATAAGTGAAGTGGAGCGTTACAGCGATGACAATACCGAGCAAGCCGCCGAAAAAGACTTCGATCGGCTGGTGGCCGAGAAGTTCTTTCAATTCTTTACGCTTCTCCTGCTCTTTTTTGTCCGGCCATTGTTTAAACTCTGATACAATTTTATTAAAATCAGTCACGAGCTGATTAACGACGGTAGCTTGTTCGCCCGCGTGCCGCCTGACACCGGTTGCGTCGAACATAACGATTATACCGAAAACAGCGGCGATCGCAAAATAAGGGGAATCCGCTCCGAAATCAATCGCGATAGCAGTTGCCAAGGCTGTCACCGCACCGGAATGTGAGCTTGGCATGCCGCCGGTGCTCGTCAGCAGGCTCCAGTCAAACGTTCGTGTTGCAATAAAAAATAAAGGGACTTTAATAAATTGCGCAAATCCAATTGATATAAGAGCCGCCCATAACGGGAAATTAGAAAATATCTCCATAATCCGGTGATGTTCCTTTCTTGCGATCCGTCCAAAAGATCGCTTACTTTGTGAGGCATTCATTATAACACAAGTGAAATTATTGTATCATTGGTTGTGCCAGATCAGAGGAGGATAAATTGATGAAGGCATTTAGCACAGTTTATGTTGCGGCACTTCACGACGACGGCAGCATTTCCCGGAGAACGTTGTCGAAACTGAAACAGCTGTTCGGGGAACCGTTACAAGGCCCAGTAAATCCGCGAGAGGTTTTCAACTTTTTTTATCTGGCTGAGCAAAATGCTGCTGTTGTCGGTCTCCGCACAAGGGCGAAAATGAGCGGATACGAAATGCGCACCCGGGCGCGAGAAGCGGCGGAGAAAGCCGATCTGCACAAAGCGGATACAGTCATAATTATAGAAGAAACTTTTTCTTCTTCAGAAATCGCTTTATTCCATGAGCTGATTCGCGGGTTGTTTGAGAACAACCTCATTATAACGCGCTGGCTGCCGAAAGCCTATTCTGTTTTTATCAGCAGTGAAGAGAGGGCTTATATTCCGGCAGATTTAAGCGAACTTACTTGGCTGTTGCAATATACAAACACACATGACGCTTTGGAACGACTAGACTTTGAACGCTTGCCTTCGAACATATCTATCAAAAGGTTGACTGAAGATGACCTTCATGGCTTAGGTTTCGGCAGTGTGCACGAACTCTTTGCGAAGGATCCCGAGTTGTTCGAAATGACTTATGAGCCGGCCGGGTTTGAAGGAGCTCCCCTTGTTGTAACAGCAGGATCTGCAAAGAGAGGAACTTTAGCCCGGATCCTGCCGCTCGTGTTTGAATATTTAACAGCATTTAATTTCCCTCATCCGTTAACCGTTTTACTTATTAGGGGCGACCAGAGCAAAATAATTCAAAGCAGGACATATCGGCTTATAACAGAGCAATTGACTGATAATCAATTGAATGTAAATCAGTTTTTTTATTTAATGTCAGAGGCTGTTTATTACAGTTTTTCGTTTGCTCCTAAGGGGATCCTGACTGTGTTAAGTGAAAAAGAGGTTGGAGCCGAGACGGATTGCGGCGATTATCGGCCAGCCTTTTATTCCAAGGCGCAATTCGGCCGACAAATTCCGCTGGATTTAAACGAGCCTTTTTTACCGGTTATGACCGAACCCGAAACGGCTTTGGGCGCTTCGTTTCATGGGTTGGAGCGCGTTGCTGCTCTTGTTGAAAAAGAACAAATCCCATGGGTCCATACGTTTTCAAAAGCAGCGGGGGCGCCAAGTTCAGAAAAGATGATTAACCGTGATTTTTTGGATGACTTTTATGCATTAACCGCTAATATTCGTTATATTGCCGAAAATATTTAATGTTTTATGTTTTTTCTTTGCTTATATCAGATGAAATTGGCATTTTGTCAAAGGGAGAAAAGGCGAGCTTGATTGGCGGTATCGATGAGCAGGGGGGAGTTTCGCATATATCTGCTGATATCATGTAAACGCCGGCGGCCAAATGCCGCCGGCGTTTAGTCTTTTGCTCCTGCTGTTACTCGTCACTCCCCTTCAAGATATAAGCCGGCTCTCTTTTTTAAATGAATTTTGAATGAAGCGGTAACGGCGCAACTTGTATGCAAGCCCAGCCGTGATAAAAGCGAAAACAACATCTTTAATAAAAAAGGGGATCATAGATAAAGCGGCCGCCGTCATCGCTTCTTGATTCATCGCAGAAAGATAGCCGGTGTACAGCACAAGATAAGGAACCCCGAATAAATAGTTCAGTGCAAGTCCGGTGAAAACAGCGAAAAAAGAAGATTGTTTTGTCAAGTTTGCCAGTGATTCTGTCAGCTTGCCGGTTATGAAAGCTACCCCCGCAAAAGAAATGAGAAATCCGAAAGTCGGTGATAGCAAACTTTGAAGCCCTCCCGAAAAGCCGGCAAAAACCGGCGCCCCGAATATCCCAAGAAGTACGTATCCGAAGATTGCGAGTGCGCCATTTCGTTTCCCGAGAATGATTCCGGCTAAGGCAGCGATAACAGTCTGGAAGGTAAGCGGGACAGCTCCAACTGTTATAAAGGCTGTCAAATTAGCTGAAACGGCCATGAGTGCAATGAATAGCGCACTTTTCGTTAACATGTGAACTTGATGTTGTTGTGCCAATAAAATGATCTCCTCTCGCAAATTTGTTAACCTGTATTTCTTAAGGTTAACAATAAGGTTAGCGGATATCGAGGGAGGAGGTCAATAATTTCATAAATATTTTATATTGACGGATGCAAATAAACGAGATTATAATGTTCTACGTCAACGAAAAAAGGCAAGTTGCTTATGCAAAATTAAAAAATTAAATTTTGCCTTGCTCGCGAATCACTTTTTTGATATAGTAATCCTTGTTGCGGACGAAGCAATTTATTCGCCGCAAATTCATTTCAATCGAATGTTGACAACGGCATTGTTGAAGTGATATTATATAAAAGTCGCCGTAAAGCGACAAAGCGATTCAGCTGCCCTTTGAAAACTAAACAAAAGCCAAGCGTAAAGTGGGATATAGTAAGAAGATATCCCGTCAATTTAGCAAGACAAGTC